>NZ_BSVA01000001.1 GCF_030161875.1 Homoserinibacter gongjuensis | reverse complement strand
AGCCGATCGGTGCCGGCCTCGTCGGCGCCGTCACCGGATTCGCGAGCCCTTCGCGCTCGTCGTCGCGGGTCTGCAGGCCGTCGGCGCCTCGCCCGCCGACACGGCATCCGGGTTGCTCATGCTGTGCGTGCTGCAGGGCGTGCTCGCGATCGGGCTCGGCCTGTGGTTCCGGATGCCGCTGAGCTTCGCCTGGTCGACCCCGGTGCCGCGGTGCTCGTGGCGGCGGAGGCGACGACGGGCGACTTCCGGGCCGCGGTCGGCGCGTTCGTGCTGTGCGGTGTGCTGCTGCTCGTGACCGGCCTCTGGCCCGCGCTCGCGCGTGCCGTGACCCGCATCCCGAAGCCCATCGCGAGCGCGATGCTCGCGGGCATCCTGTTCCCGATCTGCATCGCGCCCGTTCTCGCCGCCGTGCAGTTGCCCGCGCTCGGGCTGCCGGTCGTGATCGTGTGGTTGCTGTTCGCCCGGATCGCGCCGCGCTGGGCGGTGCCCGCCGCCGTGCTCGCGACGGTCGTCGTGGTGCTGGCGTCCGGTGAGGGGGCTGAGCTCGCGGCGACCCCGCTCGCGCCCGTGCTCAGCGTGACCTGGCCCGTGTTCGACCCGCTCGTGCTCGTGAGCCTCGGGCTGCCGCTCTACGTCGTGACGATGGCGGGGCAGAACGTGCCGGGCTTCGAGGTGCTGAAGACCTTCGGCTATCCGCATCCGCCCGCGCGCGTGGTCCTCGCGAGCACCGGTGCCGCGACCGTCGTCGGGTCGGTGCTCGGCGCCTACACCCTCAATCTCGCGGCGATCACGGCGGCGATGATGGCGGGGCCGGATGCGCATCCGGATCGCGATCGCCGCTGGGTTGCGAGCGTCGCGGGCGGTGTCTGCTACCTCGTGCTCGGTCTCGGATCCGGCGCCGCCACCGCGCTCGTCACCGTCACCCCGCCGCTGCTCATCACGGCTGTCGCCGGGCTCGCCCTCTTCGGCGCGTTGGCGACGGCCACCACGGGCGCACTCGAGGAGCCGGCGACACGGGTCGTCGCGGTCGTGACCTTCCTCGTGGTCGCCTCGCAGGTGTCGGTGGCCGGCATCGGCTCGGCGTTCTGGGGTCTCGTCGTGGGTGGGATCGCGATGCTCTGGCTCGGCTGGCGACCCCGACGGCGCCGCGAGCTCGCCACGCCGTAGCGCTCAGGCCCGGTGCCGCCCGCGGGCGAGGGTCTGGGTGAGCCGCCCGTCGTGCATCTCGAGCACGCGGTCGGCCGCGGCCACCATCTTCGGATCGTGCGTCGTCATGATCGCGGCGACCTTCTGATCGTGGACGAGCTCGGCGATGAGCATCATCATGGCGTCGGCCGTGCGGGAATCGAGCTGACCGGTCGGCTCGTCGGCGATGAGCACATCGGGGCGGTTGGCGAGGGCGCGGGCGAGCGCGACGCGCTGTTGCTGCCCGCCGGAGAGCTCCGCCGGGCGTTGGTTGGCATGGGCCTCGAGGCCGACGAGCTCGAGCAGCTCCGCCACGCGCGCGTCACGCTGCTCGGGCGGCGTCGCGAGCAGCCGCAGCGGCAGCTCGACGTTCTCGGCGGCGGAGAGGGCAGGCAGCAGGGCGAACGACTGGAAGACGTACGAGACGCGGCGTCGCCGCACATCGACGAGCTGCGCCTCGGATGCGGTGGTCAGGTCGATCTCGCCGAGCTGCACCCGGCCGGCGGTGGGGGTGTCGAGACCACCGAGCAGGTTGAGCAGGGTCGTCTTGCCCGACCCTGACGCCCCGCGCACGACGACGAGTTCACCGGAGTGCAGCTCGAGCGAGGCGTCGACGAGCGCGTGCACGGCCGTCTCGCCCGCCCCGTAGGTGCGCGTCAGCCCCTCGGCGCGCAACGCGGGCTGTGTCGGGTCGGTCATCGCGCATCCTCCTCGGTCGTCGGGTGCACCTGCACGTGGTCGTGTTCGAGCTCGAGCCGCACGCGGTCGCGCATGTCGAGCCGTTCGAGGTAGTCGTGCGGCAGCTGCAGCCGTCCGACGCGGTCGAGCACGGCGTACTCGCGTTCGATCTGGTGCTCGGTGCCGCTCTCGTCGGTGCGGGTGTGGCGCAGCACCTCGGTCGAGGTGCGCCCGTCGCGGATCTGCACCGTGCGCCGCACATGCTGCGACACGGTGTCGTCGTGGGTGACGATCAGCACTGTCACGCCGAGGCGCTCGTTGATGTCGCGCAGGGTTTCGAGCACGAGCACCGAGTTGGCCTCGTCGAGCTCGCCCGTCGGCTCGTCGGCCAGCAGCACCTCGGGCTCGTTGGCGAGCGCGACGGCGATCGCCACGCGCTGCTGCTGGCCCCCGACATCTCGGCGGGCCGGCGGTCGCGCACCTCGGCGATGCCGAGCAGCCCGAGCAGTTCGTCGACCCGCTCGGCGCGACCGCGGCGCGGACGGTGGGCGAGCGCGAGCGCGAGGGCGATGTTCTGCGCCGCCGTGTAGTACGGCAGCAGGTTGCGGGCCGTCTGCTGGAACACGAAGCCGACGGTCTCGCGGCGGTAGCGCGTGCGCTCGCGACCCGTCATGGTGAGCAGGTCGTGGTCGGCCACCTGGGCGCGGCCTGCGGTGGGCGTGTCGAGCCCCGAGAGGATGCCGAGCAGCGTCGACTTGCCGGAGCCGGAGGCCCCGACGATGGCGGTCAGCTCACCCTTCTCAACGTCGAGCGTGAGGCCCTGAAGGGCCTGCACCTCGACGCCGACGGCGGTGTAGATGCGCACCAGGTCGGCGCATCGGATCTGCGCGGTCATTCGGCTCCCATCTTGATGCTGCTCACGGGGCTCATCCGGCGAGCGATCGCGGCCGTGACGAAACCCGCCACGAGCACGACGACGGTGAAGACGGCGATCACGCCGGCGACCCACAGCGGGTCGAGAACGGGGGCGACGGCATCGGTCGTGCCGAGGAACGGCCGCAGGTCGAGCGCACCGAGAACGAGCTGCAACTCGGCGGCGCCGACGACCGCGCCCACCGCGATCGCGACGATCGCGAGAGGGGCGAGCTCCCATCCGACGAGCGCCCCGAGCTGACGCGGCGAGAAGCCGAGCACGCGCGCGACTCCCAGCAGGCGGTTGCGGGGTTCGGATGCCGCGATCGAGCCGAGCACGACGGCGAGCGCGCCGAGCAGGGTGGCGACGATCGCGGCGAGCAGCAGCATGACGGTGAGTCCCGTCATGACGGGCTGCTGGGTGAGCGAGAGGAACGTCTCGTTGTCGGCGGAGGGCAGCAGCAGTGCCTGCGCGATCGCCGCACGGATCGTCGTGGCGATGCCCGTCGAGAACACCGAGATCGACACCCCCACGAGGAGGAGAAGCCGGTGGCGAACCCCAGCGCGGGAGTGCGCACCGCGCGCGCGGCCCCGAGCAGGGGAACGGCGTGCGCGGTCGTGCGCGCGATGCGGTGCACGAGCAGCAGGAGCGCGGGGTAGATGCGCAACGCGATGACGCATCCGGCGATCGCCAGCAGCAGGGGCACGGCGGCCAGCAGCGGGTCGATGCCCACCTCGGCGGATGCCTCGGCGAACCCGCGTCGGAACAGCAGGAAGACGGCGAGGGCCGCGAGGCCCACCGCCGCGACCTCGACGACCCAGCGCACGCCGCTGCGGGACCGCAGGGAGACATCCGTGCGCTCGCCGCGGCCCAGGCGCGTGGGGGTGAGAGCGGCGAGCAGCACGGCGGGAGCGAGCCCGAACACGATCGCGAGTGCGAGCCCCGCCGCGGTGAAGTCCCCCGGGAAGAGCAGCCTCGTGGCGAGGTAGGCGATCCCGGCGGCGGGCAGGCCGATGAGCAGCCCCTCGATCGCCATCGCCGTGCGCAGCTGCCGACCGGAGGCGCCGCGCGCCGACGCGAGCGCGAGGGCGGGCCGTCGCCGGGTGAGCACCGCTTGCGCCGCCTGCGCGTCGACGGCGAAGACGACACCCAGCGGCCCGGCTGCCACGAGGGCGAGCAGCGCGAGCACGAACTGCATCCGTGCGGATGCCACCTCGAGGGCATGCGGCAGATCGCTCGTGAGCGTGAGCTCGGTCTGGGAGATGACGACGCGCCCGTAGGACGGGGTGTCGTGGAATGCCCGGACGATCTCGCTCGCGTTGGCGGCCGTCACGGTGCCGACCCGCGATGGCCACCAGGCAGTGACGCTCGCCGAGTTGAACCATGTGGAGAGACCCTGCACGGTGCCCGGGTCGACATACAGCGACGCCGTGACGGAATAGCCCGGTGGGGGCGTCACGATGGGCGCGCCCAGCAGCGGAGCGTGGGCCCAGTAGCCTGCGTCGGCGTCGAGTGGCTCGTAGACCGCCGCGATCTCGAGTCGTTCGCCGTTGTAGTCGAGCAGGTCGCCCAGGGCGACTCCCGCGTTCTTCACGAAGCCGGCGGAGACGGCGACAGGCACCGGCGGGCGCGGTTCGTCGCGGGAGCCGAGCGTGCCGCTCCACGCCTCCGGGGCGCTTCCTCGACGATGCGCACGCGCTGCTGCCACGCAGGGTCGATCGCGAGGTTCACCGAGATCGACGGCGCCCCCGGGGCGGGGTCCTCCGGGTTCGCGGTGAACAGGCGCGTCACCCCCACCCACTCGCCCGCACCGAGCACGCTCTCGAGCGGCTCGCCGTATTGGCGCGGGAAGATCTCGACCTGGTCGGTGATGTCGGCGATCGTGTTGGTCGCGGTGACCAGCTCGGCGAAGCGGGGCCCGAGGGCCCCGATGCCGTGAGGTCACGGCGCGCCGTCGAGAGCTCGGATGCCGCATGCTGCAACTGCGCCGTCGTGAGGGCCGCGAGGGCGCTCGGCACGGCCGCCGCGACGAACACCGTGACGGCGACGAGCGTTGCCGTGAGCGCCGCGGCCCCGAGTCCGGAACGGAGGTGCGCGCGCAGCAGCCCGGCGGTGGAGAGCGCGCTCATCTGGCATCCTCCGGAACGCGGGCGATGCGGCCCTGCCGTGTCACGAGCGCCCCGTAGCCGGCGACGAAGGCGAGCACGAGGGCCGCGAAGCAGACGAGGGCGCCCCCGAGCAGCGGGATGTCGAGGGCGACCTCGGTGGGGATGCCCAGATAGGAGCCCGGCACGGCGGCGCGCACGAAGACGGCGATCACGACGATCACCACGAGGGCGCCCGCCACGAGGCCTGCGAGCGCGCCGAATCCCACGACCGCGAGCAGCTCGCGCCGCCGCAGGGCACCCTGCTGGCGGGCCGAGAACCCGAGCGCGCGCAGCACGGCCGTCTCGTCACGACGCGAGCGCAATTGGGCGCCGACCACGGCGCCGAGCGCGGCGAGCGCGAGCACGACCGAGCCGATCGCCGTCACCCACAGCACGAGCGACGAGGTCGCGAGCATCTCGCCCAGCGGATCGTGCGAGGCCACCTCGGCGCGCACGGAGCCGTCGAGGGCCGCGACGATCGCGCGTCCCGCAGCCGCGGGGTCCTGCGCCCCGATCCAGGCGAGCTCGGCGGGTGCCGGCTGCACCTCGCTGCGCAACAGCTCGAGTTCGAGAGCGCGGGCATCGATCAGCACCGCGTCGCTGCGGTCGGACCCCGGGATGCCGTCGACGATCGCCGAGATCGTCACGCGCAGGTTCACGTTCCGCAGCGGCAGGCTCAGCTCGGAGCCGATCCCGGCGCTCATCGTCTCGGCGAGCACCCGCGAGACCACGACGCGAGCTGCGGCCACTCCCGTCGGCGTCAGGAGCCGTGCGGAGGTGCCGGGGTCGACGACCGCGCCGCTCGTGCCGACCGCGATGAGCGGCACGCGCTCGGCGATCTCGACGCCGCGCCAGCCGACGAGCTCGACGGGCGTGCCGTCGACCGCTGCCGTGGCGAGGCTCACCTGGATGCCGTCGGGCTCGTCGTCCTTGTCGGGCACGAACGGCACGGTGAGGTCGATGGCGACGATCCGCCAGGCGGCGCCTGAGGGGGCCGCAGGCAGGGGCGCCGTGTAGCTGTCGCCGGCATCGGCCGTGGCCGCGGATCGGCGCAGCACACCGTCGTCGGTCTGCACCCAGACCGCCACGTCGTCCAGCACGAGCGGCTGGTCCGGCACGAGCCGAAGGGTGAGGGCGTGCCCGCCGCTGGGCAGCAGTGCGCCGAGCGGGTCGACGCGGATGCCGTCGGCGAGCGCCGCGGGATCGATCGTGCCGTCTCCGGCCAGCGTGAGGTCGCCCACCGCCTCGGCGGATACCCCGAGGAGGCGCACGTCGGCATCTCCCATGTCGAGCGTGTCGGAGGCCACCGCGGCGAGCCGCGTCACGCCCACGACCCCCGAGAGCGCGGTGAGCTGGCTCTCGCTGAAGCCCGAGGGGCCAGCGTCCACGCGCAGCTCGCTTCCCGAGCGGAGCGCATGAGACTGGGCTTGGGAGCGCTCCCACGACCCGGCGAAGCCGGCCGCGATGATGAGCTGCGATGCCGCGAGGGCGACGAGCGCGATGGGGGTCGCCGCGAGCGCGAGGCGGCGCGCCACGCTGCGGGCCGCGAGCACGCCCGTCTGCGGACGGCGGGCGACCCCACGCTCGGCGAGCGACGCGATGCGCGGGAACAGCAGCAGTGCGCCCAGCACGAGCGAGACGACGACGAGGGCCGGGGCGCTCACGGCGATCGCGTCGACTGAGCTGCCCCCCGCCGCGTCGGGGGTGACGGGAGAGCCGTAGAGCCGCAACTGCCAGGTGGCGAGCACCGCGCCGAGCACCACGAGCACCGCGACGCCCGCGCCCGCGATCCGTTGACCCCGCCCGGCGCGTGCCGGATCGTCGGGGCGGGAGGCGCGGCGGGTGCCGAGGAAGGACTGCACCGCGACCGCGAGCACGGCGGCCGCCGCGACTCCTGCCGGGATCGCCCACCAACTCGCACCCAGCCGTGCGAACCCGTTCGGATCGCCGAGAGCCACCAGGGCCGCCGCGGCGCCGGCCCCGATGCCGACGCCGAGCAGCGCGGTGAACGCCGTCTCGGCGGCAGTCGCGACGGCCACTTCGCGCGGCGTCGCCCCCGGGCCCACAGCAGACCGAGTTCGCGGGTGCGCACCTCGGTGAGCAGGCGGCCGAGCTCGATGAACGTCACGAGTGCGATCATCGCGACGAGCAGCAGCGACGCCGGACCGATCGCGTCGAGCGCGCGCACGTTCCGGTCGAGTTCGCGCGCCGTGAGGGCGAAGTGGCCGCTCTTCTCGAAGCTCCGACCGACTCCGAGCCCCTTGACGCCGGCCTCGATGCCCTCCCAGGCCACCACGACGGGCGCGAGGTCGGCGGCCTCGAGGTCGGTGCCCGGCACGATCGTCCAGACGTCGCGGCGTTCCTCGGCGAGACTCGGCCAGACGGCGTCGTCGACGATGAGCAGCCCGAACGACGGCAGGCGTGCGTCGTCGGTGCCGCGGATGGTGAGCGCATCGCCGACCCAGCGCGCCGCGAGGCCGTCGGTGACGCGCCAGATGCCCACGAGCGTGAGCTCGCGTCCGGCCAGCTCGAGGCGGTCGCCGACCGCGAGTCCCAGAGCGGCCGCGGCGTCGGCCTGCAGCGTGGCCTCGTCCGCGCCGTCGCCCCAGGCGCCCGCGACGAGCGTCGCCGCGGATGCGAGATCGGGGATGGTCGCCGCGACGATGCTCGCCGTCGCATCCTCTCCCTCGAGCCCCGTCGTGTCGAGGCGCTCCACGGGCACCCCGAGCGTCGTGCGCACCTCGTGCTGCACGCTCACCGGGATCGGCGCGCCGTCGCGCTGGAACGCGTCGGCGAGCAGCCCGCGCACCGCGGCATCCGCGGCCGTCTCCTCGGTCGTGAGCAGCAGCGACAGGCGCAGTGCCGCGTCCTCGCCCGTGTGCGTCGCCAGCTCGCCGCGCACGCCCGCGGCCGCGGCGCGGTCGATGAGGGCGAGCACACCGAGCGCAAGACCGCTGACGATCGCCGCGACCACGAGCAGGGAGCCGAACACGCCCGCGTGCTGCCGCATCCGGGTGAGAGAGAACAGATCGGCCTCCGGGTTCGGGATGCGGTGGGGCGTTCGCGTCAGAGTAGCGCCATGCGCGGTCGCGGCGCGACGCGACACCGCAATGTGTCGATCGATGACCGGTCATCGGCGTCCCACGTGCGGGTTAGCCTGGACGACGGTGCCGGTTCGGCGCACGTTGACCTCGGGAGGACGAGCGATGACCGACGCCCCCGCATGCGCGTGCCGGTCGGCGCGCGCCTGCGGGGCACCTTCGCCGACCCCGTGCTGCGCTCGCTCACGATCGCGACGCTCATCAGCACCGTCGGCCGCGGGGTCGCGCTCACGCTCGTCGTGCTCTACCTCTCGCTCATCGCGCGGCTGCCGGCCGAGCAGGTTGCGCTCGTGTTCGCCGTCGGCTCGGGCGTCGGTGTCGCGGCGTCGTACTTCGGCGGGCACCTGGCCGACACGATCTCGGCGCGTGCGCTGCTCGTGGGCGGTGTCGTGCTCGCCGGGCTCGCGCTGGCCTCCTACGCCTTCGTCACCGAGTTCTGGGCGGCGATCGTCGCCGAGGCGCTCATCTCCATCGCCCTCGGCACCAACGGCTCGGTGCGCTCGGCGATCATCGCGCGCGCCTTCGACCCCGAGAGCCGCGTGACCAATCGCGCGGTGCTGCGCACCGTCACCAACATCGGCATCTCCGTCGGCACCGGCGTGGGAGCGATCGCGCTCGCCCTCGGAACCCCCGAGGCGTATCGCGTGATCCTCGTGGTGGGTGGCCTCGCCTACGCGAGCAGCGCGGTGCTGCTGCTGCGCCTGCCGTCGAGCGTCGACGCACCCCGCCGGGCGCGCGGGGACGACGCGGATGCCGAGGCCGCCCCCGAGGTCGGCCGCAGCCCGTGGCGCGACCCGCGCTACCTGGCCTTCTCGATCTTCGCGGCGGTCTTCGCCATCCAGTTCGTGGTGCTCAACATCGGCATCCCCTGTGGGTCGCCCACGACACCACGGCACCCGAGTACCTCGTCTCGATCATGTTCATCGTCAACACCGTGCTCGTGATCGCCCTGCAGGTGCCGCTCTCGCGGGGCACCCACGACCTGCGGCGCGCGGGCAACGTGACGGCGGTCGCGGGCGTGCTCATGGCCCTCGGCTGCGTGCTCTACGGGGCCTCGGCCGGCATCCCGGTGCTGGGTGCCGTGGTGCTGCTCATCGCGGCCTCCGTGCTGCACGCGCTCTCCGAGGTGCTCTCGCAGGCCGGGGCGTGGGGGCTCAGCTACGAGCTCGCCGACGCGCGACGCCCGGGCGCCTACCAGGGCATGTACTCGATGGCGTTCGCGCTGGCCTCGATGGTGGGCCCGCTCATCATCACGTGGACCGCGATCAGCCTCGGGCTCCTCGGCTGGTTCCTGCTCGCCGCGATGTTCCTGCTCGCCGCCGCCGGGGTGACGATCATCGCCCACCGCGCGGCGCGCGCCGGCTGAACCGGCGTCAGGAGTTCTCGGCGCGTCCGTGCCGCCAGTAGCCCATGAAGGCGACGGCTCGCCGATCCACGCCGAGCTCCTTCACGAGGTGACGGCGGATGCGGGTGATCGCCCCCGCCTCACCCGCGAGCCACGCATACAGCGGCGCACTCGCGAGCGCCGCCCCGCCGCGGCGCTGCGCGGCACCTCCCAGAGCAGCTCGTGATCGATGTCGATCGGCTCGGGCTCGACCCCCGGATGCGCCTCGACGAGCTCGGTCGCGATGCGCGCGACGTGCTCCACGAGCAGCTCGCCGTGCCCGGTTCCCTCGCGGGTGAGCGCGTGCACGGTGAAGCCCGGATGCCGGGGCAGGTAGTCGGCGTCGCCCGCGCGCGGCAGCTCCACGACGGCGGTGCCACGCGCATCCGCCGGCAGCTGCTCGAGGATCCGCGCGATCGCCGGGGCCGCGGTCTCGTCGCCCGCGAGCAGGTGGTGAGCCGTGCGCGCCGGGGGCACGAAGTCGACGCCGCCGTGCGGACCCGGGTGCGCGGCGTGCGGCCCGAGCACGAGCAGCTCGTCACCGAGGGCCGCGTCCGTGGCCCAGCGCGCGGCCGGGCCGTCCGGGCCGTGCAGAGCGAAGTCCACGAGCAGGGCCCCGTCGTCGACGCCGCGCACGGTGTAGGTGCGGAACGGCGGCCGTTCGTGCTGCGGGAGCGCGCGCCACGCGGCATACCAGTCGGGATCCGTCGGCATGCGCTCGATGCCCTGTGGGCTCGGCGGCACGAGCTTGATGCGCTGATCGAAGCCCGGGTCGGCGAGCACGCCCGGCTCGTCGGGGCGCAACACGAACCGCCGGAAGGTGGGGGAGACATCCACGATGCGCTCGACGGCCACGCGGGCGAAGACCCAGGGCTCGCTCGCGAGGCGGCGCGGGGTCACCACGGGGCCGGTCAGCACCGCTGCGGTCAGGGACTCAGGCGACATGATGCCTTCCGATCGGGACGACGAGGGGACTGCCCGACACCGGGTCGTCGATGACGTGGCTGCGGATGCCGAACACCTGCTGCACGAGCTCGGCGTCGAGCACCTCCGAGGGCGCTCCGCACGCGACGACGCGTCCCTCGCACATGGCGACGAGCTCGTCGGCGTAGCGCGCGGCGAGGTTGAGGTCGTGCAGCACCATGACGATCGTCGTGCCGCGCGTGCGTCCGAGCTCGGCGAGCAGATCGAGCACCTCGATCTGGTGGGCGACGTCGAGGAAGGTCGTGGGCTCGTCGAGCAGCAGGATGTCGGTCTGCTGCGCGAGCGCCATCGCGACCCACACGCGCTGACGTTGCCCGCCGGAGAGCTCGTCGACGCTGCGCTCGGCCAGGTCGGTGGCGTGGGTGGCCGTGAGTGCGTCGGCGACCGCCTCGTAGTCCTGGGCGTTCCAGCGCGCGAGCAGGCGCTGGTGCGGATGCCGCCCGCGGCCCACGAGGTCGGCCACCGTGATGCCGTCGGGCGCAAGCGGGCTCTGCGGCAGCAGGCCGACGACCCGCGCGACCTCCTTCGAGGCGCGCGAGCGGATCGGCTCGCCGTCGAGCAGGATGCGACCCTGCGCGGGCGCCATGAGCCGGGCGAGTGCGCGCAGCAGCGTCGACTTGCCGCATCCATTGGCCCCGACGATCGCGGTGATGCGGCCGGGCGAGATGTCGAGGTCGAGGTTCTCGACGACGGTGCGGTCGCCGTAGGAGAGCGTCACCTCGCGTGCCTCGAGGCGGTGGTCGAGCGTCACAGCGTGCCTCCGTGGCGGGCGGTGCGGGCGAGCAGGGAGATGAGGAACGGGGCGCCGAGGGCGCCCGTGACGACCCCCACCGGAAAGCGGGTGTCGAAGGCGAACTGGCCCACGGCATCCGCGACGAGCACGAGCAGCGCGCCCACGAGACCCGCGGGCAGCAGCAGCGACGCACCCGGCCCGAGCAGGCGCCCCGCGATGGGGCCCGCCATGAAGGCCACGAAGGCGATGGGGCCGGTGGCGGCGGTGGCCATCGCGAGCAGGGCGACGGCACCCAGGATGAGCACGAGCCGCGCCAGGGGAACTCGCACGCCGAGCGCGGCCGCCGCGTCGTCGCCGAGGCGGAGCACACCGAGGTCGCGCGAGAGGCCGAACATGACGGGCAGCAGCACGAGGCTCGCGAGCGCGAGCGGGGCCACCCGCTCCCACGCCGCCCCGTTGAGGCTGCCCGCGAGCCACTGCATCGCGGCAGGCACATCCCAGTCGGAGGCGCGCGAGAGCACCCACGCCACGACGCTCTGCAGCATCGCCGCCACGCCGATGCCGATCAGGATGAGTCGGGCACCCGAGAAGCCACGGCGGAACGCGAGCAGATAGATCGCGAGCGCCGTGACGAGCCCGCCCGCGAGGGCGAGGGCCGAAACGGCCGTATCGCCGAGCGACAGCACGACGATGCCGACGACGGCCGCGGCGCTCGCGCCCCAGGTGATGCCGATGATGTCGGGCGAGGCGAGCGGGTTGCGCAGCATGGTCTGGAAGGTCACCCCCGCGACCCCGAAGGCGAAGCCGGCGAGGATCCCGAGCGAGGCACGCGGCAGACGCAGCTCGCCCACCGTGAACGAGGCTCCGGGCACCTGCTGGCCGAGGATCACCCGGATCACGTCCTCGGGCCCGTAGAAGGTCTTGCCGATCATGAGCGTGACGGCGAAGGCCGCCGCGACGAGCACCGCGAGGGCTGCGACCCGCACGGCGCGGCGCCGGGCACGGCGTCGACGGCCGGCGGCGAGCTCGCCCGGGGTGTGCGGGGCGAGGATGCCGTAGCCAGGGTCGCGGTGCTCACAGCTCACGCATCTTCCGGCGGCGCACGAGCGCGATGAAGACCGGTGCGCCGATGAGGGCCGTGACGATCCCCACCTCGACCTCGTCCGGGCGCGCGATGACGCGCCCCACGACATCCGCTGCGGTCAGCAGCCCCGCACCGACGACGGCGGTGACGGGCAGCAGCCAGCGGTGGTCGGTGCCGACCAGCAGCCGGCAGAGGTGCGGCACGATGAGGCCGACGAAGCCGATGGGGCCTGCGATCGCGGTGGCCGCACCGCACAGGATGAGGGCACCCGCCGCCGAGACGATGCGGGTGCGCGCGACGTTCTCGCCGAGGCCGACGGCGATGTCGTCGCCGAGGGCGAGCGAGTTCATGCCGCGCGCGCACACGTGCACGAGGATGGCGCCGAGCACGAGCGCGGGCAGCACGAGCAGGATGCGATCCCAGACCGCACCGCCGACGCCCCCGATCTGCCAGAACCGGAAGCTCGTGAGCGACTGCGCGCGGGGCAGCATGATGGCGCTCACGAGCGAGCCGAGCGCTGCCGCGGTGGCGGCACCGGCGAGCGCGAGCTTGAGCGGAGTCGCGCCGTCGCGGCCGAGCGAGCCGATCGCGTAGACGAGCACTCCGGTGGCGCTCGATCCGACGATCGCCACCACGAGCGTCGCCACCGGGTCGGCCATGCCGAAGAACGCGATGCCGCACACGACCGCGAGCGAGGCGCCCATCGAGAGACCCAGGATGCCGGGGTCGGCGAGCGGATTGCGGGTGACGGCCTGCAGGGTCGCTCCCGAGAGCGCGAGTGCGGCGCCGACGAGCAGGGCGAGCACGGTGCGCGGGATGCGTGCGGTCACCGCCGCGGCGCCGATGCTCGAGCTGTCGCCGGTGAGGGCGGCGAGCACCTCCTCGACCGAGACGGTGCGGGTGCCGATCGCGAGCGAGGCGATGCTGAGGGCGAGCAGCGCGACGAGCGCGACGATGAGCCAGGTGACACGGATCGCCGCCGGGCGCCGCAGGATCGCGACATCCGGCGGCGTGAGGGGCGCGGTGAAGACGCTCACCCGACCTGGGCGGCGAACAGCGCCAGGTAGTCGCCGATGTTGTAACCGATCGAGAGCGGCGAGGGGTTCGCGGCGGCGGCGAGCGGGGTCGAGTCCGGCAGGATCACGACGTGCCCGGCCGCGATCGCGGGGATCTTCGAGAGCAACGGGTCGGCCTGCATCCGCTCGACGAGGTCGCCGTCGGGATCTCCGTAGGTGACGAAGATGTCGACGTCGGCGAAGCGCTCGGCCTGCTCGGCGCTCACCGAGGTGTAGAAGGCGTCGCTTCCGGCCGACTCCTCTTGGACGATGCTCGGCTCGGGAAGGCCGAGACCCGCGAGGAAGCCGGGGCGGGTGTCGAGGGAGGTGTAGAAGCCGATCTGGCTGAAGTCCGAGGGGTCGATGAAGGAGAACAGGATCTTCTTGTCACGGATGACCGCGTTGGCCTCGAGGGCGGCGTCGATCTCACCGTGGAGCTCGTCGATGAACGCGTCGGCCTCGGCATCCAGCCCGAGCGCCTTCGCGTCGATGCGGATCATGTCCTCGAGCGAGGTGCCCCAGGCGACCTGGGGATAGGCGACGACCGGCGCGATCTTCGAGAGCGTGTCGTACTCCTCCTGGGTGAGACCGGAGTAGCCGGCGAGGATCACATCCGGTCGTGTGTCGTTGACCGCCTCGAAGTCGATGCCGTCGGTCTCGTCGAAGAGCACCGGGGTGTCGGCGCCGAGCTCGGCGAGCCTGTCCTCGACCCACGGCAGCACGCCGTCTCCGTCGTCGTCGCCCCAGCTGACCGCGGCCATGCCGACAGGCACGACTCCGAGTGCGAGCGGCACCTCCTGGTTCGACCACGACACGGTCGCGACCCGCACGGGCTTCTGCGAGATCGTCGTCTCGCCGAAGGCGTGCTCGATCGTCACCGGAAACGCCGCGTCGTCGCGGGGCCCCTCGGCCGCGGTGTCGGCGGTCGGGCCGGCGCATGCCGTCAAGGCGACCGCAGCGGCGAGAACGAGGGGAAGGCAGCGGAGCGCGCGCAACGAGGGTCCTTTCGAGTGGGAGGAGACCTCGAAGTGAGGTTAGGCAATCCTAACCACGTGCGGTGCCGCGCTGTCAACGTGGGGCGGTGATTCGAGACCGCTACCCGAGACCGCGCCGCACGAGCAGCGGCTCGAGCGCGGCGTCGCGCCCGCGGAAGTCGCGGAAGGCCTCGAGCGGATCGCGCGTGCCCGCGGCCTGCAGCAGCAGTCGACGGAACCGCTCGCCGTTCTCCCGGGTGAGACCGCCGTTCTCGCGGAACCACTCGACGGTGTCGGCGTCGAGCACCTCGCTCCAGATGTAGGAGTAGTAGCCCGCGTCGTAGCCGCCCGAGAACACGTGCGCGAAGTACGTGGTCGCGTAGCGCGGCGGCACGGCGTCATCCGCGAGCCCCGCCGCCGCAAGCGCGTTCCGCTCGAAGGTGGCGGCATCCGTCAGGGCCTCCGCCGCCTCGACGTCGAGCGTGTGCCACGCCTGATCGAGCAGCGCTGCCTGAAGGTACTCGCTCGTGCCGAAGCCCTGGCCGAACCGTTCGGCCTCGCGCAGCCGCTCGGCGATGGCCGGATCCAGCGGCTCGCCGGTCTCGTGGTGCCGTGCGTAATTCGCGAGCACCTCGGGCCACATGGCCCACATCTCGTTCACCTGGCTCGGGAACTCGACGAAATCGCGGAACACGTTGGTGCCGGCCAGGCTCGGATAGCGCGCGTGCGCGAACAGCCCGTGCAGCGCGTGCCCGAACTCGTGGAAGAAGGTCTCGACCTCGTCGAGCGTGAGCAGCGTCGGCTCGCCCGCGGCGGGACGCGGCACGTTGAGGTTGTTGGTGACGACCGCGGGCTGGTCGAGCAGCTCGTTGCGCGACACGAGCGAGTTCATCCACGCGCCCCCGCGCTTGGAGTCGCGCGTGTACAGGTCGAGCAGGTAGAGCCCCACAGGGCCGTCGTCGTCGCTCACCTCGAACACGCGCACCTCGTCGTTCCACCCGCGCAGCTCGGGTCGCTCGACGAAGCGCAGACCGTAGAGGCGCTCGGCCGCGAAGAACACGCCATCGTGCAGCACCCGTTCGGCCTCGAACCACGCGCGCAGGGCCGCGGTGTCGAGGTCGTAGCGCTCACGGCGCACGGCATCCGCGGCGAAGGCCCAATCGGATGCGGTGACGGGCGAGCCGAGACTCGCCGACAGCTCCTCGCGCTCCGCTGTGGCATTGCGGGCGGCGGCGGGCGCCAGGCGACCGAGCAGTTCGGCGACGGCGGCGGGGGAGCCGGCCGTCTCATCCGCGGTGACTGCCGAGGCGTGATCGCGGAAGCCCAGCAGCCGGGCCCGCTCGGCCCGTGCCCGCACGAGCTCGAGCACGAGTTCGCGATTGTCGAAGTCGCCCCCGCGGGTACCGCGAGAGCGCGACGCCTGCATGATGCGGGCGCGCGTCGCGGGCACCTCGATCGAGGCGAGCCAGGGGTGGCCGGTCGGCAGCACGAGGGTCACGAGCCAGCCCTCGAGCCCGCGCGCGGCGGCCGCCTCGAGGGCGGCCGAGAGTTCGGACGGCGCGAGGCCCGCGAGTTCGGCCGCATCCGTCACGTGCACCGCGAGTTCGTTCGTGTCGTTCAGCAGGTTCTTCTCGAAGCGCGTCATGAGGGTCGAGATCTGCTGGTTGAGCTCGCGCAGGCGCTCCTTCGCGGCGTCGTCGAGGGCCGCGCCCGCGAGCACCATCTCGATGTGCCGGCGCTCGACGAGGTAGCGCTGCTCGGCATCGAGGCTCTCGCGAGCGGCGTGCACGGCGTCGACGCGTGCGAAGAGCGCGGGGTCGAGCACGATCGCATCGTGGTGCGCGGCGAGCCGGGGCGCGAGCTCCTCCTCGAGTGCCTGGATGCCGTCGGTCGTGTCGGAGGACGCGAGCGTGAAGAACACGGTCGCCACCCGGTCGAGCACGCGGCCCGAGCGCTCGAGCGCTTCGATCGTGTTGGTGAAGTCGGGGATGCCGCATCCGCGGTGATCGCGGCGACCTCGGCGAGTTGCTCGGTCATGCCGAGCTCGAACGCCTCCCGGAAGTGCTCCTCGCGCACGGCGGCGAAATCCGGCAACTGGAACGGGAGGGTGCTCTCGGCGAGGAAGGGATTGGTCACCTCGCCAGCCTAGATTGGCACCATGGAGCACTACACGCACGGGCACCACGAGAGCGTTCTGCGGTCGCACATCTGGCGCACCGCACTCAACTCCGCCGCCTACCTGCTGCCGCAGCTGCGACCCGGCATGTCGATCCTCGACGTCGGCGCGGGCCCCGGAACGATCACGGTCGACCTCGCCGAGCTCGTCGCGCCCGGCCGCGTGGTGGGGGTCGACGCCTCACCCGAGGTCGTGGAGCAGGCGCGCGCCCACGCCGCCGAGCGCGGGGTGACGAACGTCGAGTTCGTGGTGGCCGACGCCTATGCGCTCCCGTATGCCGACGGCGAGTTCGACGTGGTGCACGCGCATCAGGTGCTGCAGCACGTGGCGCGCCCCGTCGCGGCGCTCGCCGAGTGGCGCCGGGTGGTGGGCCCCGACGGGCTCGTCGCCGTGCGCGAGTGCGACTACGCGGGCGTGGTGCTGCATCCGCTCACCCTCGGCCTCGAGTCGTGGGAGCGGCTCTATCAGCGCGTGCACCGCAGCAACGGGGGCGAGCCGGATGCGGGGCGGCGGCTCAAGCAGTGGGCGCGCGCGGCGGGGTTCACCGAGGTGACCTCGACGGCATCCGTGTGGTGCTTCTCCGACGACGGCGAGCGCACCTGGTGGGGCGGCATGTGGCGCGACCGCGTGCTCGCCTCGGCCTTCGCCGACGACGCGATCGGCAAGGGCTTCGCGACGCGTGCCGACCTGCAGGCCATCAGCACGGCCTGGGCCCACTGGGCCGAGGACCCGAACGCCTGGATGGTGTTCCCGCACGGCGAGATCCTCGCGCGGGGGTAGTGCGGTGTCGAGGCGGTTGAGGAGCCGCGCAGCGGCGTCTCGAAAACCGCCGTCGGGAGCTCAGCCGCGCAGGATCGTGCCGTCGTCGAGCTCGGCGACGGGGCGGCCCTCGAGCCAGGTGAGGGTCCAGCGCATGCGGGCAGCATCCGCGGGATCGAGACGCGCCTCGACCTCGCGGATGCGGGCCACGAGCTCCTCGGGCAGGCGGGGCGGCACCGCGCCTCCCACCGGCCAGCGGGTTCCGAGCTGCATCAGCGCCTCATCTCGTAGGTGACCCAGCGCGTGCGGGTCGCGACCTTGTCGTACAGGGCTTGAGCCGTCTCGTTGGTGTCGGCCGTGATCCAGCGCAACGAACCACCGGTGCCCGCCGACAGCTCGGCGATGTGCTCGATGAGCGCGCGCCCGGCGCCGGCACCGCGCGCGGCGGGGTCGACGAAGAGGTCGTCGAGGTACCAGTCGCGGCCGCCCGAGAAGGTGTCGGGATGCGAGCGGTAGTGCGCGATGCCCACGACCTGCCCGTCATGCTCGGCCACGAGCGCGTCGATGCCCGAGCCCGGCTCGATCATGAGCGCCCAGACCCGCTCGAGCAGTTCGTTCGAGAACTCGGTCTCGTAGAAGACGCCGTAGGCGTGGAACAGCTCGCGCCAGCGCGCGGCGTCGCCCTCGGCGAGCGGACGGACGGTCGTGGGCATGGTCATCCCTCCGGCAGCTCGGCGAGCACGACGTCGCTCACCGCGACCTCGTCCGCTTCGGTCAGGTCCAGGCGCGCGATGCGTCCCACGGCCCGGAGGTCGTCGGCCGCCTCGGCGAGGATCGCGGGCCCCGCCAGCACAGCCGACGTGACGGGCGTCTTCTGCGAGGCCTTGGCATCCGTCTTGGCGCGGCGGATGCCGATGAGCGCCGCGCTCGTGGCCGCGAGCAGGCCGCGGGGCTCGGTGGCGGGCAGCTCCTCGACGGTCGGCCAGGCGGCGGTGTGCACGGAACCGTCGTGCGTCCAGCTCCACACCTCCTCCGTGGCGAAGGGGATCACGGGCGCAAGCAGTCGCAGCATGACGTCGATCGCAAGACGCAGCGCCGCGACGGCCGAGGCCTGAGCGGCTCCCTCGCCCGTGTAGGCGCGCTCCTTGACGAGTTCGAGGTAGTCGTCGCAGAAGGTCCAGAAGAACTGCTCGGTCACTTCGAGCGCGCGAGCGTGGTCGAAGGCCTCGTAGGCGCGCGTCGACTCCGTAACGACACGCGCGAGCTCGGCGAGCATGTCGAGGTCGAGAGGGTTCGTGATGGCGGTGGTTTCGAGACGCGTCGCTTCGCGACGCTCCTCAACCACCGGGGCGGGCGTCGCACCGGGGAACGAGTACACGAACTTCGCCGCGTTGAGCACCTTGATGGCGAGGCGGCGGCCGATCTTGATCTGCTTCGGGTTCTGCGGATCGAAGGCCGCATCCGTTCCGAGCTTCGACGACGCCGCCCAGTAGCGCACCGCATCCGAACCGTGCTCGTCGAGCAGGCCCTGCGGGGTCACGACGTTGCCCTTCGACTTCGACATCTTCTTGCGGTCGGGGTCGACGATGAAGCCCGAGATACCCGCGTGCCGCCACGGGGTCTGGCCGTGCTCGAGACGGGCGCGCAGCACGGTCGAGAAGAGCCAGGTGCGGATGATGTCCTGCCCCTGCGAGCGCAGTGCGTAGGGGAACACGAGGTCGAAGAGCTCCGGGTCGGTCTCCCAGCCGCCCGCGATCTGCGGGGTGAGGCTCGAGGTGGCCCAGGTGTCCATGATGTCGTGCTCGCCCACGAAGCCGCCGGGCACGCCGCGCCGGCTCTCGTCGTAGCCGGGGGCGGCATCCGACGAGGGGTCGACGGGCAGCTGATCCTCGGACGGCACGATCGGCTGCGAGCGAACCGGCTCGCCGTCGGCATCGAGCGGGTACCACACGGGGATCGGCACGCCGAAGAAGCGCTGGCGCGAGATGAGCCAGTCGCCGGTCAAGCCGCCCACCCAGTTCTCGTAGCGCACCCGCATGAAGTCGGGGTGGAACGCCAGCTCCTGCCCGGCCGCGAGCAGTTCGTCGCGCAGCTTCTCGTCGCGCGCGCCGTTGGTGATGTACCACTGGCGGGTCGAGACGATCTCGAGCGGCTTGTCGCCCTTCTCGAAGAACTTCACGGGGTGGGTGATCTTGCGCGGTTCGCCGATGAGGTCGCCCGACTCGGCGAGCAGCTCCACCATGCGGGCCTTGGCACTGAACACGGTCTTGCCCGCGAGCTCCGCGTAGGCGGCGCGCCCGGCATCCGTGAACAGCTCCTCGGCGGGCGCCTCGGCCAGGATGCGGCCGTCGAAGCCCAGGATGGTGCGGTTCGGCAGCCCGAGTTCGCGCCACCACACGACGTCGGTCACGTCGCCGAAGGTGCAGATCATGGCGATGCCGCTTCCTTGTCCTGCTGGGCGAGGTGGTGGGCGACCACGGGCACCTCGACGCCGAAGATGGGGGTCGTGACGGTCGTGCCGAAGAGCGGCTGGTAGCGCTCGTCGTCCGGATGCGCCACGAGAGCCACACAGGCCGGCAGCAGCTCGGGGCGGGTCGTCTCGATCTCGATCGTGCCGCCGTCTGCCTTGTGGAACGACACCCGGTGGTAGGCGGCCGGCTGCTCCTTGTCTTCGAGTTCGGCCTGGGCCACCGCGGTGCGGAACGTCACATCCCACAGCGTCGGCGCATCCGCCTGGTACGCCTCGCCGCGCGCGAGGTTGCGCAGGAACGCGCGCTGGGCGGCGCGCTGCGCCTCGTCGCCGATCGTGCGGTAGGTGAGCGACCAGTCGACCGAGAGGCCGAGGGTGCGCCAGAGCTCCTCGAACTGCACCTCGTCTTCGGCGGTGAGGCGCTCGCACAGCTCCACGAAGTTGCGGCGCGAGATGGGCAGCTGATCGGCAGCCTTGCCGGAGCTGCCCTCGCCGCCTTCCTGCGGCGGCACGAAATCGTGCACGTAGGGGAGGGAGGGTCGCAGCGCACGCCGTAGTAGTTCTGCACGCGGCGCTCGGTGGGCAGGCCGTTGTCGTCCCAGCCCATCGGGAAGAACAGGTGCTTGCCGCGCATGCGCTGGAACCGGGCCATGAGGTCCATGTGCGTGTAGCTGAACACGTGCCCGATGTGCAGGCTGCCGGATGCCGTGGGCGGCGGGGTGTCGACGCTGAAGACCGCGGTCTTGCCGGCGGCGAGCGCGGCATCCCGATCGAATCGGAAGGTGCCCTCCGCGTCCCACACGTCCCGCCACTTCGCTTCGAGCCCTTCGAGTGCGGGCTTCTCAGGGATGGCTGACACGTCGGTCATCGCGGTACTCCGGTTCGATATATGCGGCACCGCGTCACGGGGTGCCTGAGTGTGGCAATCCCTGTGATCCTACCGGCGCGGATCAGATCTCGCGGATGATGAGCGTCTTCGACTCGTGGGTGCCGTCGGTGCGTTCGACGGTGATCGTGTAGCGCTGCTGTTGGCCGGGCTGGCCGCACTGGTAGTCGACGTCCATCGTGTAATTGAGGGGCAGATCACTCTCGTACGGATTCACACTTGCGTCGTCGGTACCGATGCCGAACCACAGAAGGTTGCCCGTTGCCGCCCAACTGAAGGTGACCGGCACGGAGGTGCCTCCCGCGGCCGTGCAGTCGACCTGCTCGGCGGATGCGGTGAAGGTCGCGATCGCGTCGGCCGGCGGCGGAGGCGGGGGTGGCTCCTCTGTCTCGGTCGGCGTCGGGGTCGGGGTGGGAGTCTCGGAGGAGCTCGCGGAGGGCGTCGGCGATTCGGTCGGTTCGGCGGTGGGCGCTTGCGACGTCGCGAGCCAGATGAGCAGCGCGATGAGCGCGAGCAGCAGCACGCCGCCCGCGATCGCGAGCCCGATGATGAGGCCGCGGCTCCGGCGCTCGTCGTCGCTCGTGCGTCCGCCGGGCGGCGGCGTGCCCGCGGGAGGCACGACGGCGGGTGGCACGGACGCGGCGGCGAACGCATCCGGCGAGGCGAAGCGCTCGGTGGGTGCATCGGCGAGGGGTGACGCGGCGGGCGGCGCCGGTTCGGGCGGCAGCGACTCCGGCCCGGACTCCGCTGGCACGAGCGGCTGCGTCGGCCCGGTGGGTGCCGCGTCCGGCTGACCCGACTCGCCCGGAGGCCGACCCCCGGGCGGCGGGAAGCCGTCGGGGTAACGCTGGGTGGGGGTGTCGTCGCTCATGGATGCTCCGCCCGCTCGGTGTTCTGCAGGTCAGCCTAGAGCGGCGGCCTCGCCTCGTCGCTGCCGATTCACTGAGAGAACGGTAGCCCGGGGCAGCCGACTTGTTATAGATGAACTAGAACTATAGAATCGCCTCGTGCTCATCCGTATCGACCCGGGCTCGGGGGTGGCGATCTTCGACCAGATCGCGGCATCCGTGCGTGCCGACGCGAGCCGCGGCACGCTGCGGCCGGGCGACCGACTTCCCGCCGCCCGCGAACTCGCCGAGGCGCTCGAGGTCAACGTGCACACCGTGCTGCGGGCCTACCAGCAGCTGCGCGACGAAGGGCTCATCGACCTGCGCCGTGGCCGCGGTGCCGTCGTCACCGACGCCGCCGCTCGCGGCTCGGAACTGCTGGATGCCGTGCGCGCCCTCGTGGCCGACGCACGACGCACCGGGGTTCCGCCCCAGACCCTGCTCACCCTGATCCGCGAGGAGTACCCCGCATGACCGCCTCCGACCGCCCGCCTCGCGCCCGCCTGCCCCTCTCGTACTGGGTGGTGGCCGTCGGACTTCCGCTCATCGCGGGAGCGGTCGCCGTCGCGCTCCAGCTCGCCTGGCTGCCGCAGCTGCCCGATCCGATCGCCATCCACTGGGGGCCGGACGGCCCCGACGGATTCGGCGCCCCGTGGTCGTCCCTCGCGCTCACCGCCGGCCTCGCCGGGGGTCTCACGGCGATGTTCGCGGCGTTCCTGGCGACGGCACGCGGCGCGGCTCCGACCGTCACCCACAAGCTGCTCGCGGTGCTCTCGTTCGTGACCGCGCTCTTCGTCGGCGGCACCGTCACCGCATCCGTCGCCGTACAGCGCGGACTCGACGACGCCCGTGACGCCCCCGGCATCGACGGCTGGCTCGGCCTCGCCCTCATCGGCTCCGTGCTGGTCGGGGTGGCCGCCTGGTTCGTGCTGCCGAAGGCCGTGCGCCCGGGAACGGATGCGACCCCCGCCCGGCCGTTGACGCTCGTGCCCGGCGAGCGCAGCGTCTGGATCGCGACGACGCGGGTGCCCACCGGTGCGCTCGCCGCGATCCTCGGCGGCCTCGGCGTCGTGCTCGCCGCTGCCGTATTCGCGATCGCCATCAGCGACGGAGCGCTGTGGCCCATCGCGATCGCGCCCCTGCTGCTGCTCGCCCTCGCCTCGATCGCCACCGTGTGGCGGGTGCGCGTGGATGCCACGGGACTGCTCGTACGCTCCCTTCCCTTCGGCTGGCCGCGGGTGCGCATCCGCTCCGCCGACATCGACCGCGTGCAGACGGCCCATATCGAGCCGCTCGCCGATTTCGGCGGCTGGGGGTGGCGCTGGGCGCCCGGCAACGGCTTCGGCGTGGTGACGCGTGGCGGCGAGGCGATCGAGGTGCGACGCCGCGACGGACGGCGCTTCGTGGTCACCGTCGACGACGCCGAGACGGGCGCCGCCCTGCTCGCGGCGTACACCGCGAGCGCTACCGAAATCCGCGAGCGCGGCCCGCAGACCGGTAGCGCTCGCGGAAACGGGTAGCGCTCGCGATTCACCGCTAGAATCGACGAACCGACATCGATCCGGCCATCACCGGGGAGTCCTCGGAAGAAACCCCTCTCCGCTGGTTGAGGAGGCGCGCAGCGCCGTCTCGAAACCCAGGAGCGAGGCAGTAGACCCGAGCGGGTGCGCCCGTCACCGCGTGAATGAGCGGTCGCACACGCCTCCTCGGAGAGCGGATGCGGCAAGCGAGGTGGTACCGCGGCATCCGTCGTCCTCGTGTGACATTTCCACGCACGACACGGACGGATCGGATGAGCTACCCCCGCAACGCGGCCCCCGGTGAGAACGCCGGAGAGGGCGTGCCCGCATCCCCACGCTTCCCCGAGATCGAGAAGCGCATCCTCGAGCACTGGAAGACCGACGACACCTTCGCGGCGTCCGTCGAGGCGCGCGAGGGAGCGCCCGAGTGGGTCTTCTACGACGGCCCGCCGTTCGCCAACGGCCTGCCGCACTACGGCCACCTGCTCACCGGCTACGCCAAGGACGTCTTCCCGCGCTACCAGACGATGCGCGGCAAGCAGGTGCATCGCCGCTTCGGCTGGGACACCCACGGCCTGCCCGCCGAGCTCGAGGCCATGCGCCAGCTCGGCATCACGACCAAGGGCCAGATCGAGGCGATGGGCATCGGCGCCTTCAACGCGAAGGCGCGCGAGTCGGTGCTGCACTACACGCAGGAGTGGCAGGACTACGTCACCCGCCAGGCGCGCTGGGTCGACTTCGAGAACGACTACAAGACGCTCGATGTGACCTTCATGGAGTCGGTCATCTGGGCCTTCTCCGAGCTGTACAAGAAGGGCCTCGCCTACGAGGGCTTCCGGGTGCTGCCGTACTGCTGGAACGACGAGACCCCGCTCTCGAACCACGAGCTGCGCATGGACGACGACGTGTACCGGATGCGACAGGACCAGTCGGTCACCGTTACCTTCCCGCTCGTGGGGGAGAAGGCGGAGGCGCTCGGGCTCACGGCCGTGAACGCGCTCGCCTGGACGACGACCCCGTGGACCCTGCCGACGAACGCCGCGCTCGCCGTGGGCCCCGCGATCGAGTACGTCGTGGTTCCCGCGGGCCCGGCCGGCGCCGCGAACGGTCTGGAGGGCGACTCCGCCCGGTTCCTGCTCGCGGCCGACACGGTCGCCTCCTACGCCAAGGACCTCGGTTACCCGGATGCCGCTGCCGCGCTCGCCGCGATCGAGCCGCGCCGCTTCACCGGGGCCGAGCTCGGCGGCATCCGCTACGACCAGCTCTGGGACTACTATCTCGACGCTTACGGCCCGGAGGCCTTCCAGCTGCTCGTGGCCGACTACGTCGCCACGGGCGAGGGCACGGGCATCGTGCACCAGGCGCCCGCCTACGGTGAAGACGACCAGGTCACGAGTGCCGCCGCCGGCATCCCGGTGGTGCTCTCCCTCGACGACGGCGGACGCTTCCTGCCGCAGGTGCCGGATGTCGCCGGACTGCGCTGGGACGAGGCGAACAAGCCGCTCGTGCAGAAGCTGCGCGCCGAGAAGCGGCTGTTGCAGGTCAAGAGCTACGAGCACAGCTATCCGCACTGCTGGCGTTGCCGCAACCCGCTCATCTACAAGGCGGTCTCGAGCTGGTTCGTGCGCGTGCCCGACATCAAGGAGCGGATGGGCGAGCTCAACCAGCAGATCAACTGGGTTCCCGAGAACGTCAAGGACGGCCAGTTCGGCAAGTGGGTGGCGAACGCGCGCGACTGGTCGATCAGCCGCAACCGCTACTGGGGCAGCCCCATCCCGGTGTGGAAGTCGGATGACGACGCCTACCCGCGCATCGACGTGTACGGCTCGCTCGCGGAGCTCGAGCGCGACTTCGGCATGCTGCCGCGCGACGAGAAGGGCGAGCCGAACCTGCACCGCCCCTACATCGACGAGCTGACGCGCCCCAACCCCGACGACCCGACCGGCCGCTCGAGGATGCGCCGCATCGAGGACGTGCTCGACGTGTGGTTCGACTCGGGGTCGATGCCGTTCGCGCAGGTGCACTACCCGTTCGAGAACCGCGAGTGGTTCGACGGTGTCGACGGAGAACCGGGGCACAACCCGGCCGACTTCATCGTCGAGTACATCGGGCAGACGCGCGGCTGGTTCTACGTGATGCACGTGCTCGCGACAGCGCTCTTCGACCGCCCGGCCTACAAGAACGTGCTGAGCCACGGCATCGTGCTCGGCTCCGACGGGCAGAAGATGTCGAAGTCGCTGCGCAATTACCCGGATGTCTCGGAGGTCTTCGATCGCGACGGCGCGGATGCCATGCGCTGGTTCCTGCTGTCGGGCTCGGTGATCCGCGGCGGCAACCTCATCGTGACGGAGGAGGGCATCCGCCAGGGCGTGCGCGAGGTCATGCTGCCGCTGTGGTCGAGCTACTACTTCTTCACGCTCTACGCCAACAGCGCCGACTACGAGGCCGCCCGCCGCACCGACTCCTCGCATCCGCTCGACCGCTACCTGCTCGCGAAGACGCGCGAGCTCATCCAGGAGGTCACGCGGCACCTCGACGACTTCGACACACCGCTCGCCGCCGCGGCGCTGCGCGACTTCGCCGAGGTGCTCACCAACTGGTACGTGCGGCGCAGCCGCGACCGGTTCTGGGTGGGAGACGACCGCGACGCCTTCGACACCCTCTTCACGGTGCTCGAGACCTACACGCGGCTCGCGGCGCCCCTGCTGCCGCTCGTGACCGAGGAGATCTGGCGCGGCCTCACCGGCGGGCGGAGCGTGCACCTGACCGACTGGCCCGACCCCGCCGAGTTCCCGATCGACACCGAGCTCGTGCGCACGATGGATCGCGTGCGCGAGGTCGCCTCGGCGGGACTCGCGTTGCGCAAGGCGCATGGTTTGCGCGTACGTCTGCCACTTGACTCGATCACACTAACGGGGGTGCACGGGCCCGACATTCGTCCGTTCTCGGATGTTCTCTGCGAAGAGCTCAATGTCAGGCGAGTTATCTTCAATGACAGCGCGCGCGGCGAGGATGAGGACCAGGACAACATCGTCTCTCGGCGCCTGGTAGTGAACGCCCGTGCCTTGGGGCCGCGACTCGGGAAGGACGTTCAGACGGTCATCCGAGCTTCGAAGGCGGGGGACTGGGAAATCACCGGTGACGGGAGTCCCGTGGTGGCGGGCTTTGCTCTCGAGCCCGGTGAATACGAACTTGAACTTACGTCGAGCGATGCGAACCTCGCGATCCATTTCCTGAGTGGCGATGGTTACGTCGTGCTCGACACCGTGGTCACGCCGGAGCTCGCCGCCGAGGGGCTCGCGCGCGACGTCGTGCGCGCCGTGCAGCAGGCCCGCAAGGACGCCGGGCTCGAGGTGAGCGACCGCATCCGGCTCACGCTCACGGGCGACGCGGATGCCGTGGCCGCGATCGAGGCGCACCGCGAGCTGATCGCGGCCGAGACGCTTGCCACCAGCCTGGTGTCGGGTGAGGCTGGTGGGGGAGCGACGCCGGTCGGCGATGCCTCCACCGTGACGATCGAGCTGGAGCGCGCATGAGTGCCGACGAGCCGGACCCCTACGAGGAGGCCGAGGCGGCGGAGTTCCGTCGCGCGGCCGATGCCGCCTACGAGGAGCTGCTCGGGCGCGTGGGGGAGTCGGCACCGCAGCCGCGCCTCGAGCCGACCCGACGCGCCGTCGAGCTGCTGGGCGATGTGCACCGGGCCGCGCCCGTCGTGCACATCACGGGCACCAACGGCAAGACCTCCACGAGCCGCATGATCGAGTCGCTCCTGCGTGCCACCGGGCTGCGCACGGGACTGCTCACGAGCCCGCACCTCGAGCGCGTGACGGAGCGCATCATGATCGACGGCGAGCCGATCAGCGACGAGGCGTTCGCGCGCAACTGGGACGACATCCGTCCGTTCCTGCTCATCGTCGACGCCGAGCTCGCCGCCGACGGCGAGGAGACCCTCACCTTCTTCGAGGCCCTCACCGTGCTCGCCTTCGCGTGCTTCGCCGACGCACCCGTCGACGTCATCGTGCTCGAGGTGGGCATGGGCGGCGAGTGGGATTCCACGAACGTCGCCGACGGGCAGGTGGCCGTGTTCACGCCCATCGCGCTCGATCACACGCAACGACTCGGGTCGACGATCACCGAGATCGCGCGCACCAAGGCCGGCATCATCAAGCCCTCGGCGTCGGTCGTCACGGCGATCCAGCCGATCGAGGCGCTCGACGAACTGCGCGAGGCCGCCCGCATGGACGAGGCGAGCCTCGCGATCGAGCGCGTCGACTTCGCCCTCGAATCGACGACCGTCGCCGTCGGCGGGCAGCTCGTCGACATCCGCGGGCGGGTGGGGCGCTACCGCGACGTCTTCCTGCCGCTCTACGGCGACCACCAGGCGCAGAACGCCGCCGTCGCGATCGCCGCTGTGGAGTCGTTCCTGGGCGACGGCACGGTGGCGCTCGATCAGGATGTCGTGGCCGAGGGACTCGGGCAGGTCACGTCCCCCGGTCGCCTGCAGCTCGTGGGCATCGAGCCGACGGTGCTCGTCGACGCCGCCCACAATCCGCACGGAGCAGCCGCACTCGCGGCCGCGCTGCGCGAGTACTTCGACTTCGACGAGTACGTGATCGTGCTCGGCGTGCTCGCCGACAAGGACGCCCACGGCATCGTGCGCGAACTCGCCTCGGTGGCCGCCCGTGTCGACGTAACCCGGTCGAGCTCGGAGCGCGCGATCCCGGCCGAGGAACTCGCCGAGCTCGTGCGCGACGACGTCGAGCCCGACGCCGTGCTCGTGCACGAGGAGTTCGCGGATGCCATGGACGCCGCACGCGCCTGGGCAGCCGAGTCGCCGCGCCGCGCGGTCGTCGTGACGGGTTCGATCACGCTCGTGGGGGAGGCGCTCACGCTCGCCGCCGCCGAGGGGTGGAAGCCATGACCGACGCCCGACGACCCGGCCGCGTGCGGCGCGAGCGCAGTCTCACCGAGACGCTCCTCTCGATCACCCTCGGTCTCGAAGCGGCCATGATGTTCTTCGCGTCGCTCGTGGTGTTCGGCCTTGACCGCCTCGATCCCGACTGGCTCGCGCTCGTCTACGGCGCGATGTTCATCGTCGTGCTCGTGATCGCGGCGGCCCTCCAGCGCTACACCTGGGGCGTCTGGTTCGGCGCGGTGCTGCAGCTCGCGATCATCGCGACCGGCCTGCTCGAGCCGATGATGTTCCTGGTCGGCGCCGCCTTCCTCGCCCTCTGGGTGTACTGCTTCGTGCGCGGCCGCCAGATCGACCGCCAGAAGGCGGCCTGGCTGGCCGCTCAGGCATCCGGAACCCCCTCACCCGCAACCTCGCCAGAAGGAGACACCCCGTGACCGACATCGAAGAGACCCTCGTGATCGTGAAGCCGGATGGTGTCGCCCGCGGCCTCACGGGCGAGATCCTGCGCCGCATCGAGGCGAAGGGCTACCAGCTCGTCGACATCCGCCTGCTGCAGGCCGACCGCGAGCTGCTCGCCGCGCACTACGAGGAGCACGAGGGCAAGCCGTTCTATGAGCCGCTCGTCGAGTTCATGCAGTCGGGGCCCGTCGTGGCGATGCGCGTCGCGGGCAACCGGGTCATCGAGGGCTTCCGCGCCCTCGCCGGCACGACCGATCCGACAAGCGCGGCGCCCGGCACCATCCGCGGCGACCTGGGGCGCGACTGGGGTCTCAAGGTGCAGCAGAACCTCGTGCACGGCTCCGACTCGCCCGAGTCGGCGGCTCGCGAGCTCGGCCTCTGGTTCCCGCGCGGCTGATGCCCGAGCTGTCGGGGCCGGGCGAGGCCATCGTTCTCGCGACCCTGCCGAACCTGCGCGACGCGGGCGGCTGGCCGACCACCGACGGGCGCCGCGTGCGCACCGGGGTGCTGTTCCGCTCGACGGCGCTCGATCGGCTGGATGAAGCGGATGCGGATGCCGTCGTCGCGCTCGGCATCCGCAGCGTCGTCGACTTCCGCACCTCGCTCGAACGCGAGAGCCAGCCCGATCGCGTGCTCGAGGGCGTGCGTCGCCTGCTCGAGGATGTGCTCGCCGACTCCGAGATCGCGGTTCCCGCGCAGATGGCGGCGTTCTTCCGGGAGCCGGCGAAGGCGCTCGCCTTCCTCGAAAGCGGTCGTGGCGACGACGCGATGCGCGCGGCCTACCGCGAGTTCATCTCGCTGCCGAGCGCGCGTCGGGGACTGGCGACCTTCTACCGCCTGCTGCTTCACGACGACGACCTGCCGGTGCTCTACCACTGCACGACGGGCAAGGACCGCACGGGCTGGGCGACCGCGGCGCTGTTGACGCTGCTCGGGGTGTCGGAGGACGACGTCTACCGCGAGTACCTGCTCACGAACGAGCAACTGCTGCCGGCGCTCGAGCCGCTCTTCCGGCGCTTCGAGGCGCACGGGGCCCCGCGCGAGCTGCTCGTGCCCGTGCTCGGCGTCGACCGCAGCTACCTCGACACCTCGTTCGCCACCATGCGCGCCGAGTACGGCACGATCGAGCAGTACTTCACGGTCGCGCTCGGCATCTCGCACGCCGAGCAGGATCACCTCCGCGAGCGGCTCCTCGAGTAGCGGCCGCCACGACGGAGGAGTCTTCGAGACGCGTCGCTGCGCGGCGCTCCTCAGCCACCTGAGCCCGGCCAACTCAGCTGGTTGAGGAGCGCCGGGCCGGAGGCCCGACGCGTCTCGAAACCCGCGTCAGCCGCGGGCGACTACTCGCTCTGCGCGCTGTCGCCGACCGGCAGCTTCGCGAGCTCGGCGTTCACGAAGTCCTCGAAGTTGCCGAAGGCGTTGCGGTCCCACGGGGTGCCGTTGATGATGATCGTCGGTGTGCTGCGAACGCCGGCCTGCGAGGAGCGAGCGGTGGCCGCGCTCACCCAGGGCTGGAAGCTCTCGCCCGTGATGCACTCGTTCACATCGTCGTTGTCGAGCCCCGCGCTCTTCACCACGTCGACGAGGGCGTTGTTGCCGAGACCCGGGCCGCCTTCCGACGGCTGCTGGGCGTACATGGCCGCCATGACGTCGAGGAAGCTCTCGGGCGCGTAGTTGGCGACGCACGCGCCGACGTTGTTGGAGCGCGTCGAGTAATCGGTCGTGTACCCGCGGTAGTCGAGGATCGCGATGGGCTTCACCTCGAGCGTGGCGGCGCCCTGCGCGACCATCGACTGGATCGAAGCCGAGTACGCCTCCTCGAACTGCTTGCAGGCGGGGCAGGAGAAGTCGACGTAGGTGACGATGTTCAGCAGGCCCTCGCGCTGCTCGGTCGGGACCGGGTCGCCGCCCTTCTTGATCGCGGCGGTCGGCACGTACTGCACGCCGCCGTCGCCATCCGCTTCGAAGACGATGCCGTCGCTGATCATGTTCGCGGGGCCGGCCTCCTTCTTGGGCGGCGGCTGGAACGCGACGACGGCCCACACCACGCCACCGACGATCGCGAGGATCGCGACGGATGCGATGGTCGGGATGAGCCACTTGAGCAGCTTCTGACGCTTCAGGGCCTTCTCACGGGCGACGCGGGCGGCCTCGCGGGCCTCCTCACGGCGCTGGTTCTTGGTGGGCCGGGGCGCATTGGTCACGGGTGGATCCTGACGGGTCGGGATAAGAGGATGCTGAAAAGCTCGGAGTCAGTCTAGAGGGGTTTCAGAACAGGCTCTGGATCACCGGGAACTGGCTCTGCGCGATGCCGAACACGATGAGCAGCAGCACGATGCTGATGGGGGCGACCCACGGCAGCAGTGCGCGGCCGGCGCGGCGCGCCCCCGCCCCGAAGACGCCTTCGGCCATGTTGCGGAAGGTGACGGCGAAGAAGACGGGGTAGGTGACGGCCCAGGTCAGCACGCAGTAGGGGCACAGCGTGCGGATGAAGGGGTCGAAGATCGACTGGCTCGCGAGCCACAGCACGAACACCATGGCACCGGCGACGCCGACGTTGAAGACCGCCCAATACCAGCGCGGGAAGCGCGCACCCGCGAGCACCGAGACGCCCACGATGATGGGCGCCATCCAGCCGATGAGGCCGATGATCGGGTTCGGGAAGCCGAACACGGCTCCCTGCCACGAGTCGAGGTTCTTGCCGCACTGCACGAACACGCTGAAGTCGCAACTGAGCACGGCATCCGGGTTCTGCAGCACGTGGAACTTCTCCATCGTGAGCGCGAACGCCGCGATCTCACCGAGGATGCCCGCGACGATGAGCCAGATGCCGAAGACCCACGGGCGGGATGCGGTGCGTGCCGGTGCGTCAGCGGTTTCGTCGAACTCGTCGCCGGGTTCGAGCTCGGTGGCGGTGTCGTCGGCGACCTCGGTCATGGGCTCGATCTTGCCACGCCGCGGATGAGGAAATGCCGCAAACGGTATCTCATGCGATAATCGAGGCAGTCGCCCCCGATGGGCGATACGACAAAAGCTTGACCGGGCATACCGGGCCAGTGGATGCTCCCGCCGCGTCGGGACCGCACCCAGACGGATAGCCAGTTCCGTTCCGTGCCGTGAGAGGGCACGGGCGCCGTGAGAGGGCGCGAGCGGATCACCGCCGCAGAGCGAGGTGAGACCGCGAACCCAGATGAAGGATTGGCGTCCCGCTCCGCGGGATCGCACGAGAGTACCCGGAGGCCGGCGCGGCCGCCCCGCCAAGGAGCACACCAGCGATGGTGAAGAAGAAGCAGGACCTTTCCAGCGATCCGGCCGACACTCCGTCGGGATCAGTCGAGACACCGGGGTCATCCGACGGAGCCGCGGCCAACGAAGCCGCAGCGAACGAAGCCGCATCGGTCGAAGCGACAGCGGCCGATTCAGCGGAGCCGGGCCAGCCGCCCGCGAGCGAGACCGCCGAGGCGAGCATCGCATCCGCGCCCGCCTCGCCCTTCTCGCTGCTGTTCCAGGCACCCCCGCCGCCGCCACCCGGGTCGGGCACGCCGGCGCTTCCCGACGACGACGAGGCCGAGTCCAGCGGCTCGTCCCGTCGCCGCAGCCGCCGCCGTTCGGGTGAGGCGCCGCGCGACGGCGACGACGCGCCCGGCACGACCGTCAAGGTTCGCCAGCCGCGCAAGCAGCCGGAACCCATCACCGAGCCGCAGAAGGTCAAGGGCTCCACGCGCCTCGAGGCCAAGAAGCAGCGCCGCCGCGACGGGCGGGACGCCGGTCGCCGCCGCCCGGTCATCACCGAGGCCGAGTTCCTGGCCCGCCGCGAGAGCGTCGACCGGCAGATGATCGTGCGCTCGAAGTTCGGCCGCATCCAGATCGGCGTTCTCGAAGACGGCGTGCTCGTCGAGCACTACGTCGCGCGTGCGCAGGACGCGAGCCTCATCGGCAACGTCTACCTGGGGCGCGTGCAGAACGTGCTGCCGAGCATGGAGGCGGCCTTCGTCGACATCGGTCGCGGCCGCAACGCGGTGCTCTACTCGGGCGAGGTCGACTGGGAGGCCGCCGCCGCTGCCGCCGAAGAGGCGGGCCGCGAAAAGAATCAGGCTCGCAAGATCGAGCTCGCGCTCAAGCCGGGCGACCGCGTGCTCGTGCAGGTCACCAAGGACCCGGTGGGCCACAAGGGTGCCCGCCTGACGAGCCAGATCAGCCTGCCCGGCCGCTACCTCGTGTACGTGCCCGGCGGCTCGATGAACGGCATCAGCCGCAAGCTCCCCGACACCGAGCGCGCGCGCCTCAAGAAGATCCTCAAGGAGGTGCTGCCGGATGACGCGGGCGTCATCGTGCGCACCGCCGCCGAGGGCGCCACCGAGGAGCAGTTGACGCTCGACGTGCAGCGGCTCACCGCGCAGTGGGCCGAGATCGAGCGCGCTGTCGAGACGCAGCAGGCCCCGGCGCTGCTGCACTCGGAGCCCGATCTGCTGCTCAAGATCGTGCGCGACGTGTTCAACGAGGACTTCCAGAAGCTCGTGATCGCCGGCGACGACGCGCGCGCCACGATCGAGAAGTACCTGACGGCCGTCGCGCCCGACCTGCTCGACCGCGTCGAGATCTACGCCGACGAGGTCGACAGCTTCGACAAGTTCCGCATCACCGAGCAGATCGAGAAGGCTCTCGACCGCAAGGTGTGGCTGCCGTCGGGCGGCTCGCTCATCATCGACCGCACCGAGGCGATGACGGTCGTCGACGTCAACACCGGCAAGTTCGTCGGCTCGGGCGGCAACCTCGAAGAGACCGTCACCAAGAACAACCTCGAGGCGGCCGAAGAGATCGTGCGCCAGCTGCGGCTGCGCGACATCGGCGGCATCATCGTCGTGGACTTCATCGACATGGTGCTCGAGTCCAACCGCGACCTCGTGCTGCGCCGCCTCGTCGAGTGCCTCTCGCGCGACCGCACGAAGCACCAGGTGGCCGAGGTCACCTCGCTCGGCCTCGTGCAGATGACGCGTAAGAAGCTCGGCTTGGGGCTTCTCGAGTCGTTCAGCGAGACGTGCGACGTGTGCGCGGGCCGCGGGCTCATCGTGCACCACGACCCGGTGTTCAAGCACCGCGGCCAGCAGGCCGAGCCCCAGCAGAGTTCATCGCGCGGACGTCGCGGGCGCGGGGGCAACGGCGGTGGCGGTGGCGGCAACGGCGGTGGCAACCAGGCCGCATCCGCTCCGAAGACCACGACGCACGAGATCACCGACGACGTGCGCAATGCGCTCGCCAAGATCGCGGCGAAGACGGTTCACCAGGAGGTGTCGTCTGACGCCCCGTCGGAGGCCGCGCCCGAGCAGATCGCGGATGCGGTCGCCGCGGCGCCCGTGGAGATCCTCGACATTCCGATCGAGCCCGTTCGGGTCGAGAAGGCGCGCCCCGTGGTCGATCCGGATGCGGTGCTCGGCTCGGTGCTGGACGCCCTGCCCGAACCGAAGAAGCCCGGTCAGGGCCGCGGCCGTCGCTCGCGCCGCGCCTCCTCGGCCGCGGGTTCCCCCGACGCGGGCTGACGCGGGAGCTCAGCTGGTTGAGGAGCGCCGCGCCGCCGCTGCCTGACGACTCAGCTGGTTGAGGAGCGCCGCGCCGAAGGCGCGACGCGTCTCGAAACCTGCGTCACCGACGGCGGCTTCGAGACGCGTCCGCTGCGCGGGCGCTCCTCAGCCACCTCGACCTGCCGTTAGTGCTTGTCGCGCTGACGCACGCGCAGTCCCGAGGCCTGTAGCCGCCGCAGCAGCTCGCGCCCGGTCACGGGCTCGGCACCGAGCGCGATGAGCTGCTCGCGACGCTCGAGCGGGTAGTCGTAGTGGTCGTGGTCGAAGCCGCGCTCCGGCATTCCGGCGCGGCGCGCGAAGGCGTGCAGCTCATCGAGTGAGACATCCGAGACGAGGTGCCCCCACACCGTGCCGTGGTTCGGCCAGATCGCCTCGTCGATGAGGATCATCGAGATTCCCTCCGTTCCGGCGTAGGCTCGCATGAAGACGCTCTCGCGATCATAGGAGCCCGCATGACTGAGACCGCCCCGGTAACCCACAGCACGAGCGTCGACCGCGATGCCCGGTCGGCTCTGCTGGTCGCCCTCATCGTCGCCGCCGTTCTCGTGCTCGACCTGCTCGTCAGCTTCCTCGAGTCCTTCGCGTTCGGGTCCGGGTCCCGCGACTTCTTGCTCGGGATCGCCCTACCGCAGTTGCTCGTGGATATCGTGCCCAAGGCGGTCGGCATCCTCGTCGTGCTCTGGCTGTGGCCGGCGCGCGTGGAGGATCGGGTGGTCATGGTGCTCGTGAAGGCCCTCGTGGCAGCGGCAGCGGCGTGCGTGCTGGCCGCCCTCGTCGGGTTCGTCTACACCGTGGTCGTCTACGGAGTGCGTTTCTCGGATGCTGGCGCGCTTCCGTACACCCCTTCGCGGGCATCGTGTCGTCGGTGGTCATGCTCGCCCCGCTCGTGATGCTCGTGGTGCTCGCGCAGTGGGTGATCCGCCGCGGCGCGCGCCTGTGAGCACACCCCTCACCGTGTTTGCCGGATGCCTCCGCGTCGGCTATTCTTGATCCTTGGTGTCTGTGGGTTTCCCGCCCGCATTCGATACCCCACGCTTCCCGGGCCTTCGCGGCTCCGATGAAGCGGCAGACTTCATTCCAACGTAAGGACATCCCGTGGTTTACGCAGTTGTGCGCGCCGGTGGTCGGCAGGAGAAGGTCGAGGTGGGCACGGTCGTCGTGCTCGACCGCGTCCAGGCCGAGCAGGGCGGCAAGATCGAGCTCACCCCCGTTCTCTACGTCGACGGTGACACGATCACGCACGACGAGAAGGCGCTGGCCAAGGTCAAGGTGACCGCCGAGGTCATCGGCCACGAGCGGGGCAAGAAGATCGTCATCCAGAAGTTCAAGAACAAGACCGGGTACAAGAAGCGTCAGGGCCACCGCTCCGAGCTCACCCGCGTCAAGATCACCGGCATCAAGTAAGCAGGGGCTGAAGACATGGCACACAAGAAGGGCGCATCGTCCACCCGTAACGGTCGCGACTCGAACGCGCAGCGCCTCGGCGTCAAGCGCTTCGGCGGCCAGGTCGTCAAGGCCGGCGAGATCATCGTCCGCCAGCGCGGCACCCACTTCCACCCCGGCGCCAACGTCGGGCGCGGTGGCGACGACACGCTGTTCGCCCTCGAGGCGGGCGCCGTGGAGTTCGGCACCAAGGGCGGCCGTAAGGTCGTCAACATCGTCGTCCCGGCGTAGGCGCCGCGCGACAGAGATTTTCATCTGCGAAGGGCGGGCTGAGGCTCGCCCTTCGCTGTTTGTTCAGGGATATACCGGTCCGCAGGAGCAGGAGAGGAGCACCGGATGGCGTCCTTCGTCGACCAGGTGACGCTGCACCTGCGCGCGGGCCACGGCGGCAACGGCTGCGTGTCGGTGCGGCGCGAGAAGTTCAAGCCGCTCGCGGGCCCCGACGGCGGCAACGGCGGGCACGGGGGCGACATCGTGCTCGTCGCCGACCCGCAGGTCACGACCCTGCTGAACTACCACCGCGCCCCGCACCGCTCGAGCGGCAACGGCGGACCGGGCATGGGCGATCACCGCTCGGGCTACCAGGGCGAGGAGCTCGTGCTGCCCGTACCCGTCGGCACGGTCGTCTCGACGCCCGACGGCGAGCAGCTCGTCGACCTCGTCGAACCCGGCATGCGGTTCGTCGCGGCGGGCGGCGGCCAGGGCGGCCTCGGCAACGCGGCGCTCGCCACCACCAAGCGCAAGGCGCCGGGCTTCGCGCTGCTCGGCACCCAGGGCTTCGAGGGCGACGTCGTGCTCGAGCTCAAAACGGTCGCGGATGTCGCCCTCGTCGGCTACCCGAGCGCGGGCAAGTCGAGCCTCATCGCCGCGCTCTCGGCGGCCAAGCCGAAGATCGCCGACTACCCCTTCACGACGCTGCACCCGAACCTCGGGGTCGTCGAGGCGGGCGAGACCCGCTACACGATCGCCGACGTTCCCGGCCTCATCGAGGGTGCGAGCGAGGGCAAGGGTCTCGGTCTCGAGTTCCTGCGACACGTCGAGCGGTGCTCGGCGCTGCTGCACGTGCTCGACTGCGCCACGCTCGAACCGGGGCGCGATCCGCTCTCCGACCTCGACATCATCCTGACCGAGCTCGCCGCCTACCCCGTTCCGGAGGGTCAGACGCCCCTGCTCGATCGACCGCAGCTCGTGGCGCTCAACAAGGTCGACGTGCCCGACGGCAAGGAGCTCGCCGACTTCGTGCGACCCGAGCTCGAGCAGCGCGGGTACCGCGTGTTCGAGGTGTCGGCCGTGAGCCACGAGGGGCTGCGTCAGTTGTCGTTCGCCCTCGCCGAGCTCGTGGAGGCCGACCGCAAGGCCAAGGCCGAGACGCCGCCGCCCGCGCGCATCGTCATCCGTCCGCGCGCCGTCGACGAGGCGGACTTCGAGGTGCAGGTGCTCGGCGGAACGGAGCCGGTCTACCGGGTCGTCGGTGCCAAGCCCGAGCGGTGGGTCGAGCAGACCGACTTCACCAACGACGAGGCCGTCGGCTTCCTCGCCGACCGTCTCGCGAAGCTCGGGGTGGAGGAGCAGCTCTTCCAGAAGGGTGCGGTGCCCGGCTCGACCGTCGAGATCGGCGAGATGGTCTTCGACTGGGAGCCCACGCTCACCTCGACCGCCGAGCTCATCACCTCGCCGCGTGGCACGGATGCGCGTCTCGATGAGAACCGTCGCGCCACCCGCAACCAGCGCCGCGAGGAGTACCACGCCCGCATGGATGCCAAGGCGGCAGCGCGTGCCGAGCTCGACGCCGAGCGCGAGGCCGGCCTGTGGGCCGACGGTGAGGAAGAGGGCGCGCCGGAGGACGGCGACGTCGATGTGATCAACCCGGGGGAGGGGCGGTGAGTCCTGAGTCGCTGCGGGCCGCGGTGGCGGATGCGCGACGCGTCGTCGTGAAGGTCGGGTCGAGTTCCATCTCGGGCCCCAACGTCGGGCAGATCGAGCCGCTCGTCGACGCCCTCGCGGCGGCGCACGAGCGCGGCACCGAGGTCGTGCTCGTGTCGTCGGGGGCCATCGCGACGGGCATCCCGTACCTGCTGCTCGACGCCCGGCCCACCGACCTCGCGACGCAGCAGGCGGCCGCGGCGGTGGGGCAGAACATCCTCATCTACCGCTATCAGGAGTCGCTGCGCCGATATGCGATCGTCGCGGGGCAGGTGCTGCTGACCGCGGGTGACCTCGAGAACCCCACGCATCGCTCCAACGCGCAGCGCGCCATGGAGCGGCTGCTGAAGCTGCGCATCATGCCGATCGTCAACGAGAACGACACCGTGGCGACGCACGAGATCCGCTTCGGCGACAACGACCGCCTCGCCGCTCTCGTGTCGGAACTCATCGGCGCCGACCTGCTCGTGCTGCTCTCGGATGTGGATGCCCTCTACACCAAGCCGCCGCAGGAGCCCGGCGCCGAGCCCATCGGCTACGTCGCGGCGGATGACGACCTCGCGGGCGTCGAACTCGGCGACATCGGTGCGGCGGGCGTCGGCACCGGGGGAGCGGGCACCAAGATCGCGGCCGCGAAGCTCGCCGCCGCATCCGGAACCGCCGTGCTGCTCGCCTCGACGTCGAACGTGGCGGCGGCTCTCACGGGCCAGCCGACAGGCACCTGGTTCGAGCCGACCCCGCGGGTCTGACCGCCAGTCGGCCGCGCGCCCTCTCGCCTCGGCGTCCTGTGCCAAACGCTGTAGCGCTTGGCCCCGAGCGCCGGTGATTACGGTCGCGCCTGACCAAAAGGTGTAGCGCGTGTGCCTGGCAGGGCGGCGCCGTGCGCGGCAGCGGGTGGATGTGGATGCTGCAGCCGCGGTCGGCGCCCGTTCCGTCGAGCGCCACCCTTTGGCCCCCGGCGACAGCTATTGCTGACGCACCCCGGCAGACGCTACAGCGTTTGGCCCAGATGAGGAGGGCGGGCTCGTCCCGGACGCCCGTCGGGGACCTCGGTAGACTCGGCGCATGCCCGCCACGACCGCTCCCTCGGAGAAGCTCAGCCTCGACGACAAACTCGTCGCCGCGCGCACGGCATCCATCGCGCTCGCGCAGGCCTCCACCTCGCAGAAGAACGCCGGACTCGAAGCCATCGCCCAGGCGGTCGGAACCGCCGCCGACCGCATCCTCCCCGCGAACGAGCTCGACCTCGCGAACGGACGCGAGAGCGGCATGTCGCAGGGTCTGCAGGACCGCCTGCGTCTCGACCCCGACCGGCTCGCCGGACTCGCAGCCGCGACGCGCGAGGTCATCGCGCTCCCCGACCCCGTGGGCACCGTGCTGCGCGGGTCGACACTGCCGAACGGTCTGCAGCTCACCCAGGTGCGCGTGCCCTTCGGTGTCGTCGGCGCCATCTACGAGGCCCGCCCCAACGTGACGATCGACATCGCCGCGCTCGCCCTCAAGTCGGGCAACGCCGTCGTGCTGCGCGGCGGGTCGGCGGCCGAGAACACCAACCGCGTGCTCGTGGCGCTCATCCAGGAGGCGCTGGCCTCGGTGGGGCTGCCCGCGGATGCCGTGCAGACGATCGACGAGTTCGGTCGCGAGGGTGCGACGCAGCTCATGCAGGCGCGTGGCTTCGTCGACGTGCTCATCCCGCGCGGCTCCGCGCAGCTGATCGACACGGTCGTGCGCGAGTCGAAGGTGCCGGTGATCGAGACGGGCGCGGGCGTCGTGCACGTCTTCCTCGACAGGACCGCGGATGCCGAGATGGCGGCCGAGATCGCCGTCAACTCGAAGGTGCAGCGGCCGAGCGTGTGCAACGCCCTCGAGACGCTCCTGGTCGACACGGATGCCGCCGAGCGGCTGCTGCCGCCCGTGCTGAAGGCGCTCACCGAGAACGGCGTCACGATCCACGGCGACGAGCGCACGCGCGAGCTCTACCCCGAGGCGCTGCCGACGAGCGACGAGGACTGGGCGCTCGAGCACATGAGCCTCGATCTGAACGTCAAGGTCGTCGACGACCTCGACGACGCGCTCGACCACATTCGCCGCTACTCGACGCACCACACCGAGTCGATCGTCACGAACGACATGGCGACCGCCAACCGGTTCCTCGCCGAGGTGGATTCGGCGGTCGTGATGGTGAACGCGTCGACCCGATTCACCGACGGCGGCGAGTTCGGCTTCGGCGCCGAGGTGGGCATCTCGACGCAGAAGCTGCATGCGCGCGGCCCCATGGGACTGCCCGAGCTCACGAGCACCAAATGGATCGTGCGCGGCGAGGGCCAGGTGAGGGGCTGAGGCCCCGTATCCGGCTAGACTCGGTGGCATGCTGAGCACGCTCCTCGCTGAGACCCACGAAGAACTCGCGCCCCTCGTCGCGCCGCCGTGGGTGTTCGCCGCGATCGCCGCTGCGATCTTCCTCGTGCTCGCCTTCGTGACCTACAGCTACCGCGACGTCACCAACCGCCACGGCGACAAGACCATCAACCAGGACCCGAACGACCACGGCCACGTCAGCCACGGACCGAGCGGCGCGGCCCACTAGGCTCACGCCTGTGAGCGAAGGAGCCGCCCGCCGACCGCGTATCGGGGTGATGGGTGGCACCTTCGACCCCGTGCACAACGGCCACCTCGTGGCCGCGAGCGAGGTGCAGCAGACCTTCGACCTCGACGAGGTCGTCTTCGTGCCGACCGGTGAGCCGTGGATGAAGGCCGACGTCACCGAGGCCGAGCACCGGTACCTGATGACGGTCGTGGCCACCGCATCCAACCCGCGATTCACCGTCAGCCGGGTCGACATCGACCGCGACGGCCCCACCTACACGATCGACACGCTGCGCGACCTGCGGGCTCAACGTCCCGACGCCGAGTTGTTCTTCATCACGGGCGCGGATGCCGTGGCGCAGATCGTGCAGTGGAAGGACGTGGGAGAACTCTGGGAATTGGCACATTTTGTGGCGGTATCTCGCCCAGGACATGCCCTGGACGTTCGCGGATTGCCGGAGGCTGGCGTAAGCTCGCTCGAAGTGCCCGCCCTGGCGATCTCCTCCACGGAATGCCGTGAGCGAGTCGGCCGGGGTTACCCGGTGTGGTACTTGGTCCCCGACGGTGTTGTGCAGTACATCTCCAAGCACCACCTCTATCGGAGTTCTACGACATGACGACCTACCAGGATCAGCCGCTTTCCCGGCGTGAGATCCGGGAGCGCGAAGCCGAGGCTGCGCGCGCCGCGGAGGCCGCCGCGTCGCACGATCAGCAGGCGAGCGGCGACTCGAACGCCCCCGTGGCCCCGGATGCCGCCCCCGAGCCGCTGAACTACGTCACGCAGGGCCGCGCCCCGCTTCCGCACTACGACACGCCGGTTGCACAGCCGACGACGCCGCCCGCCACCGCGCAGGAGGCCGAGGCGGGCTTCCGCTACCGCGACTTCAGCCCCGAGGGTCGGCGCGCCGCGCGTCACCCGTGGCCCCCGCCGCAGAGCCGGCCGATCTCGACTACCGCACGCAGAACAGGCCCGACCAGACGCCGTCCTCGGCTCCCGTCCCCGAGCCCGCTGCCTCGGCGCCTCCCGAGTACCGTCCGCCCGTGGTCTCGCCTCCGCTCGGCTCCGCGTCGCCGGCGTACGCGGCCCCTGCGTCCGCGCCGCCTGTTGCGTCGGCGCCGCCCGTTGCGTCGGCGCCGCCCGTGACGGCGCACCCCGAGGGCACGATGAGCCGTCGCGAACTGCGCGCCTTGCGCGAGCAGCAGGAGCGCGAGCAGCAGGCATCGCAGGCTCCCGTGACACCCGTGCCCCCGCAAGCATCCGCACCTCCAGTTGCCGCGCCTCCGACGGGCGCACCCCCTGCCGCCGCGCCCCCTCTCGCCGAGCAGGCACCCGAGGCGGCCCCCTCGTGGCTCGCACCGTTCGTGCCGCAGCAGGCCGCGTCCGCTCCGCCCGTCGCATCCGCGCCGCCCGCCGCCCAGGCGACGCCCGCAACGCCGCCACCGCTCGTCGAGCCGGAGGCGCCCGAGACGGATGCCGTGGCGAGCCTCGAAGCGTTCTTCCGTGCGCAGAGCGGTGCCGTGCCGGTCGTCTCCGATCCGACTCCCGAGCCGCCGGTGTTCGAGCGTCCGGCTCCCGCCGCCCCGCCCGACGACGCGGCGCATACCGCGCCTCCCGCTCCCGCGACGCCCCCGCCGCCCGCCTGGGGCACGGCGGCGCCCGAGCCGTCCGAGCCCGTGCTTCCGCCGTGGGGCGGCCTGACCCCCGGCGGACAGGCGACCGGCTCGGCCGCACCCGTTCCCGCGCCCGAGGTGGCGACGCCGGAGCCCGCGGCCCCCACCGACTTCACATCGCTGCTCTCGGCGCCCCCGTGGACGCCCCGCAGGATGCTCCGGCACCGCAGTGGCCCATCGCGGCCGAGCCGATCGCGCCTGAGCCGATCGCGGCCGAGCCCATCGCGGCCCAGCCGATCGCCTCCGAGCCCGTCGCGCCCGAGCCCATCGCGCCCGAGCCGGTGAGCCCTCCGCCCGTCGCTGCGCCGCCGACCGCCACCGACGCGCCCGCCTCGGTTCCGCTTCCGCCCGACCCGTCCTGGGCGCCGCCCGCCCCGCAGCAACCCGAGGCGGCCGCGAGCACGTCGCAGCCCCCGTCGGTGAGCGCCCGCGCAACCACTGGTCGCGGCAGGCGGAGCTCGACGACGAGGCGCAGCCCCCACGGGGTCGCTCACGCGCGACGTGGGTGTGGGCTCGGCCACCGCCAACGCGCTCGTGCTGCCCGAGGTGCCCAACTCGGACCTCATCATGGGCACCGTGCGCAGCACGGGCGAGGTCATCGTGACCGGAACGATCTCGCTGCCCGCGAGCCTCGCATCCACCGGTGCGCTGCCCGCCCAGCTGGACGAGTCGGATCTCGACAACCTGCTCGACCCGGGCGACCAGCAGGTCGTGTCGACCGACTCGCAGCCCGTCCGAGCGATGCGCGCCGTCAGCACGCACACCTCCTCGCGCGAGATCATCGGCAACATCAAGCCCAAGCGCAGCAACCGCGCGCTGACCGTGCTCATCGTGTCGGCCGCCGGAATGGCTGTCGTCGTCGTGACGTTGCTCGTGGTGGCGCTCACGCAGGGCGTGCTGAACTGACACTCGTGACCGTGACACCCCAGACGCCGACCCCCTGAACCTGACCCGGAAGAGCCTGTGACCGCATCCGACCGTGCCCGTGAACTCGTCGCCATCGCTGCGCGCGCTGCCGACGACAAGAAGGCCGAGGATCTCGTCGCGCTCGACGTGTCCGGGCCGCTGCCGCTGACCGACGCATTCCTGCTCGCGACGGGCGACAACGAGCGCAACGTGCTCGCGATCGCGGGCGGCATCGAGGATGCGCTCCTCGAGGCGGGCGCGAAGCCGCTGCGTCGCGAGGGGCGCAGCGAGGGCCGCTGGGTGCTGCTCGACTTCGGCGATCTCGTCGTGCACGTCTTCCACCAGGAAGACCGTCAGTACTACTCGCTCGAGCGACTCTGGAAGGACGCGCCGGTCATCCCGATCGATCTGACGCCCGCGCAGCCGTCTGTGGAGCCGTCGGAAGTGTAGTAATCTTGTCGAGTTGTCTCCGGCGACGGAGGTCAGCGCGGGTCTGTGGCGCAGCTGGTAGCGCACCTGCATGGCATGCAGGGGGTCAGGGGTTCGAGTCCCCTCAGATCCACCATTTCGTGAGTCGAGGCATCACCGCCGAAGAGGTGCGCACGCCCATCCGGCTGCCGAGTATCGGGTCCGTCGAAAGCTCGCGGCTCGCGCCTACAGTGGAGGCATGACCGCAGCGCGGGGCCGTGACGCTCCCACCAAGTTCGACCTCCGTCGGGAGGCGACACGTCGGGAGCTGCTGCGGCTCGGGGTGGAGCGCTTCCCGATCAAGGGCTACGCGGCCACGACCGTCGAAGACATCGTCCGCGACAGCGGGCTGACGCGCGGCGCGTTCTATTTCCATTTCTCCGGCAAGGAGGACTTCTTCCTCGCCGTGCTGCGCCACCGCCGAGAGGCCCGCGACGACTGGTGGACCGTCGCCGAGGATCCGGCGCACGTGACGCTCGCCGAGGTCATCGGCGCGGCGCTGCGCGTACTCGCGATGCGCGCCGACGGGGGCACCGCGCTCTGGCTCGCGCTCATCGTCGAATTCGTGCAGTCGCTCAACGGCAAGGGGACTACCCCGCGCAACTCGCCGCGCTCTACCCCGCGTGGCTCGCCGAACTGCGCAGTTTCGTGAACGCGCTCGATGCGCGCGGCATGGTGCGCCGCGATCTCAGCGTCGACGAGCTCGCCGGCATCGTGTTCTCCCATGTGGAGGGCGTCGAGTTGCACCATCGCCTGTACGGAGCGGTTCCGGCGGGGGTCGTCGACTCCCTGTGCCGCCTCCTGGCGCCCTAGTCTCCGGCCCGTTCCCAGGCAGCGACGGGACCCGGCACGACGCGGAAGAGCGGATGCGGTGCGGGCTCCGCGTGCTGCACCCGTTCCGCGAGTCCGGGGCTGCGCATCTCGAGCTTGGCGAGCAGATGGCGCCATTCGAGGGCCAGCTGCCCGTCGGTCACCTCGAGGCGCCCCACAGCATCCGCGGGCATCCGGATGCGGTCGCGGTCGAAGCGGTAGCCGCGCGCGGTCGCCTCATCCGCGACGCCTGAGAGGTACGCACCCACCAGCCCGAGCGCATCGGGGTGCTCGCGGAACCGCTCGAGCTGCGGATGCCGCGTGTAGCCGCGCGTCGTGCCCGCGAGCACGGCTTGGGCGAGCAGGGCCTCGCGCCAGCACGCCGTGAGGCCCTGCCGATCGAGGAACCGCGGGTGCAGCGACCAGAGCCTCATGTGCGACCCCCTAGGAGCGGATCTTGCGTGCGGGCCACCACATCGCGCGGCCGAGCTCATGGCCGAGCGCCGGCACGAGCAGCGAACGCACGAGGATCGTGTCGAGCAGCACCCCGAACGCCACGATGAAGGCGAGCTGCAGCAGGAACAGGATCGGGATCACCGAGAGCGCCGCGAAGGTCGTCGCGAGCACGACGCCCGCCGAGGTGATGACACCGCCGGTGATGCCGAGACCGCGCGACATGCCGGCGCGCGCGCCGACCTTGAGGGCCTCCTCGCGCACGCGCGTCATGAGGAAGATGTTGTAGTCGATGCCGAGCGCCACGAGGAACACGAATCCGAAGAGGGGCACCGCGGGGTCCGCTCCCGGCATCTGGAACACGTGGTTGAACACGAGCGCCGCGACGCCCATCGTCGCCGCGAACGACAGCACGACGGTGCCGACGAGCAGCAGCGGGGCGACGATCGCCCGCAGCAGCAGCATGAGGATCACGAGGATCACGAGCAGCACGAGCGGGATGATGAGCGTGCGATCCCGGATCGAGGCCGCCTCGGTGTCGACCGCGGTGGCCGTCGTGCCGCCGACGAGCGCCTCGTCGCCGACGGCCGTGCGCAGCTCCCGCACCGTGTCTTCGGCCTCGGCCGAGTCGGGTGCCACCGCGAGGGTTCCCTGCAACAGCACCTCACCGTCGCTCACCGTCGGATCGGATGCCGGGGCACCCGGGAAGAGCGGCTGCACCCCGTCATCCGTCACCGGCACGCTGCCGCTGGGGGAGTCCTCGCTCGAGACGGCGACCGACTCGATACGGGAGTCGGCGAGGATGAGGTCGGCCACCTCCTGCAGCCGACTCTCGTCGGTGATCACGTACACGGGGCTGCCCGAGCCGCCCGGGAAGTGCTCGCTCAGCAGCTGCTGACCGGTGCGCGCCTCCGAGCCGCCGAGCACGAGCTCGCTCTGCGGCACGCCGTCGGCCTTGAGCTGCAGCACGCCGAGGCTCGCGAGCAGCAGGGCGAGCACCGAGATGATCCAGATGGGGCGCGCGCGGCGCTCGACGAAGCGCGGCACCCGCGCCCAGATGCCCCTGGTGGGGGTGGGGTCGGCGTTCACGTCGGCGGTGTCGTAGCGCGGCATGAGCGGCCAGAACGCCACACGGCCGACGAGGGCGAGCAGGGCCGGAAGCAGCGTGAGCGCCGCGAGGATGGCGAACACGATGCCGATCGAGGCGATCGGACCGAGTGCCCGGTTCGACTCGAGCTCGCTCAGGAGCAGCATGAGCAGGCCCGCGATCACGGTGCCCCCCGAGGCGAGGATCGGCTCGAGGGATCCCCGGACCGCGGCGCGCGTCGCCTGCGCCCGCGTCTCGTGATGGCGCAGCGCTTCTCGATACCGCGCGATGTAGAGCAGCGAGTAGTCGGTCGCCGCGCCGATCACGAGGATGAACAGGATGCCCTGCGTCTGCCCGCTGAGTGGGAAGACGCCCGCCTTGGCGATCCACCACACCGTCAGGAGCGCCGCGCACAACGCGAAGAGGCTCGTCGAGAGCACGATGAGGGGGAGCAGGGGTGAGCGGTAGACGATCACGAGGATCACGAAGACCGCGAGCAGCGCCACGAGCAGCAGGATCCCGTCGATGCCCGCGAACGCCGAGACGAGGTCGCCCGTGAACCCGGCGGGTCCCGTCACATACACCTCGGTGCCCGCCGGCGCGAGCTCGGCGAGGTCGGCGCGCAGTCCGTCGATCGTCTCCCCGACGTTCGCCGTCGAGTCGATCGGTACGAAGAGCTGCACGGCCACGCCATCCTCGGAGGGGATCGCGGGACTCACCTCGCCGACGACCCCGTCGAGCTCGGCGAGTTCGTCTGGCCACGCCTCCAGCTCCTGGAGCTGGGCGTCGCTGAGCGTGCCATTGCCGAGCACGAGCACGACGGCGGGAATCGCATCCGTGCCGAGGAAGTCCGACAGGCGCTCCTGCACCTGGGTCGCCTCCGCGGTTGTCGGCAGGTAGGCGGTCGGGTCGTTGGAGGAGACCTCGCTCACCTTGCCGAAGTACGGTCCGCCGATCGCCGCGACGGTGAGCCACACCAGCACGAGCAGCGCGGGGATGAGGATGCGCAGCGTGCGTCGAGTGCGGGACGGGGCGGCGTGAGACATGGTTCTCCGTTTCAGGTGGGGCGAGGTCAGCGGACGCCGAGCATGATCGCGATGATGATGAGGGTCGCGGCGAAGCCGGCGAGGTAGTTGACGAGCAGGAAGCGACGCCAGCCGCGGTTCGCGGACGCGGATGCGGCATCCGGCACCGAGCGGAACGGCCAGGCGAGCGCGATGTACGGGGCGGCGAGGATCGCCGAGAGCGTCGCGGGGAACGGGGTGAGCAGCATGAGGAGCCCCGCGGCGGTCCACAGGCCGATCGCGAGGCGCACGGTCGACGCGGCCCCCAGCACCGTCGCGATCGAGGCGATGCCCCCGCGCGATCCGGCACGATGTCTTGCACGGCACCGAACGCGTGGCTCGCCATGCCCCACAGGAAGAACGCCACGAGCACGATCACCGTGCGGGCATCCCACGCCGCGTCCGCGGCGACGAGACCGTAGACGGCGGGGCTCGTGAAGTGGGTGCTCGAGGTGAGCGAGTCGAGCACCGGCACCTCTTTGAACCGGAGCCCCGGCATCGAGTAGGCGGCGACGGCGAAGAGCGACACGGCGAGCACGGCCCACGATGCGGGCGGGCCGAGCACCACGAGCGCCACCACGAACGGAACGCAGCCGAGGATCGCGGCGAGCAGCACCCGACGATGCGTGCGCGGCGGCAGCAGGGCCCTTCGCTGCCGCCTTTGCGCGGGTTGACGGCGTCGGAGGCGTAGTCGAACACGTCGTTGATGCCGTACATCGCGAGGTTGTACGGCACGAGGAAGAAGATCGCCCCCACCACGAACAGCGCATCGACACCGCCGCCCGCCAGCAGGTAGGCGGCCCCGAAGGGGTAGGCGGTGTTGACCCAGCTGAGCGGCCGCGAGGCGAGCAGCAAGCGCGGCAGCATCCGGTCACGCCTCGTCACGGCGCCTCCCGCGGGGGATGAGCTGCCAGACGCCCGGGAGGGCGATGGCGAGGGCGAGCGGGTAGGAGAGGTCTTCGATCGGCACGAGCCCGATGCGCAGCCCGGAGATGTGCGCGTCTGCGTAGGCGAACAACCCGGCGGCGATCATGATGTTGTCGAACACGAGGGTCAGGGCGACGAGCACGACCCCCGCGAGCACAGTCGGGAGAGTTGGGATGCCTTCCCCGCGCCGGCGGGCAGCGGCGGCTCCCGCGACGCGCAGCACGATCGCGATCGCGAGCAACCCGGCCACGAGCAGCAGGTAGCTCATCGCGCGCGCTCCCGTCGCGGCAGGCGTTCGAAGATCGCCACGAGGTTCATCGTGAGGTACGTCAGGAACGCGAGGAACAGCGGCTCCTCGAGCGGGAGCTCCGGCCCCAGCAAGATGCCCGTCATGGCCCAGGTCGGCGCGCGCGAGAACACCCCGAGCGCGATGCCCACCACGTCGGCCACGAGCAGCAGGGCGACGCCGATCACGAGCACCCACGCCGCACGGCGCGCGTCCCGCCAGAAGAACAGCCTCCAGCGTCGATCCACGAGCACCATGCACGCGCTCGCGGCCAGCAGGCACAGCAGATAGATCGGGCTCATGCGCGCGCCCCGACCGGCTCGGCGACGGGGGAGGCACTGCGGTCACCGCGCACGCGCTTGAGCACGAGCTCGGCGCTGATGAGGCACATCGGAACGCCGATGCCGGGGATCGTGCTGCCGCCGGCGTGCAGCAGACCTGCGGTGCGCCGGGATGCGTTGGGGGCGCGGAAGAACGCGCTCTGCCGCAGAGTATGGGCGGGTCCCAGTGCGCTGCCACGCCAGGAGCTCAGCTCGCCCGCGAAGTCGGCGGGTGTGACCGTGCGGCGCACCACGATGCGGTCGGCGAGGTCGTTCGCTCCCGTCCAGGAGGCGATCTGGGCGATGACGCCGTCGACGAAGCGCTCGACGCGGGGGTCGCCCGCTCCGTCGATCCCGCCGTGGCCCGTCGTGGTGTCGGCGGCGACCGGCACGAGCACGAACAGGTTCTCGTGATCGGGCGGAGCGACATCCGGATCCGTCTCGCTCGGCTTGCCGATGTAGAGCGACGGGTTCGTCGGGAACCCGGTGGCGGTCGAGGCCACCGAGACGAACGCTCCCTCCCAGTCGTCGGCGAGCAGCAGCGTGTGGTGTGCGAGCTGCGGCAGCCGCCCGCGCACACCGAGCATCGCGAGCACGGCACCGGGACCGGGATCCCGCCGCGCCCACCAGCGCTCGTCGCGCTCTCGGTGGCGTGCGTCGAGCAGCTGCGTGTCGACGTGGTGCAGATCGGCCGTCGTCACGACGAGGTCGGCGAGCTGGGTGCGCAGCGCGCCGTCCGCATCCCGATAGCGCACCCCGCGGGCGCGCCCGTCGACCGTCATGATGCTCTCGACGCGCGCCCCGGTGTGCAGCTCGGCACCCGCGGCCTCGGCCAGACGCACGAAGCTCTGCACGACGGCCGCGAAGCCGCCCATCGGATACAGCACGCCCTCGTCGACGTCGAGGTGGCTCATGAGGTGGTACATGCCCGGCACCCGCAGGGGAGAGCCGCCGAGGAACACGGCCGGGTAGCCGAGCAGCCGGCGGAGGCGGGACTCCCGCGTGTGGGCGCGGATCTCACCGTCGAGCGAGCGCAGCAGCATGCGTGCCAGCCGTGGCAGGCCGCCGAGCACCTCACGGGCGAGGAAGGGGCGCATCGAGTCGAAGGAGCTGTAGAGGAAGCGCCGCAACGCGAGGTCGTAGGTGGCGCCCGCGGAGTCGAGATACCGCGCGAGGTCGCGCTCGGATGCCGGATCGAGCGCCATGAGGGCGGCGCGCGCGGGCACGGACCCCGCGGGCAGATCGAAGGGGTGGCGTCGCCCTCGAAGTACGCCCGGTAGCCGGGGTCGAGTGTGCGCAGCTCGAGCTGCTCGGCCATCGAGGTGCCGAGCAGCCGATAGAAGTGCTCGAAGACCTCGGGCATGAGGAACCATGAGGGCCCGGTGTCGAAGCGGAAACCGTCGCGCTCCCACGACCCGGCACGACCGCCGAGCGCGTCGCGCGCCTCGAACAGCGTCACGCGGTGTCCGTCGGCGGCCAGCAGGGCGGCGCTCGCGAGCCCCGAGATGCCGCCGCCCACCACGATCGCGTCGCGCGCGGTCATCGGCGTCCGCCCACCGGCAGCAGTCGCCACCGCGCCGCGAGCGCGAGCTTGACGGCGTTCGGCACCGAGATGCGCCGCGCGGCGAGTTGCTCGGCGGGGGTGCGTTCGATGCGCCGCAGCAGCTCGGCGAAGAATGCGGTGGCGAGCAGCACCGGGCGCCGGCAGTCGCCGGGCAGCACGCGTACGGCGGCACGCGCGGCGTCGAGGTCGGAGCGGATGTCGGCCACGACGGCCGCCTTGCTCGCCTCGGTGAGTCCGTGCTCGCGCAGCTCGGGCAGGTACGACCGCGAGAGCTCGGCGCGATCGTGACCGAGGTCCCGCAGGAAGTTCACCTTCTGGAACGCCGCCCCCAGGCGCGCGGCGCCCTCCTCGAGCACGGCCTCGGCATCCGGGGTGGGGGCGCGACCGGCGAGGAACACCCGCAGGCACATGAGGCCGACGACCTCCGCCGATCCGTGCACGTAGCGACGGTACTCCTCCTCGTCGAAGGCCACCTCGTCGAGGTCGCGCCGCATCGAGGCGAAGAAGTCCCGCGTGAGCTCGGGCTCGATCCGCGCCCGCCGGGCCACCTCGGCGAAGGCGTGAACGACGAGGTTGGCGCTGAAGCCGCTCGCGACCGCGCGCTCGGTCTCGGCCTCGAGCTCGTCGAGGGCCCGGCGCTGGGTGGACGCGTCGAGGCCCGCCTCGCCCGCGGTGCCGTCCACGATCTCGTCGGCCACCCGCACGAGCGCGTAGATCGTGCCGATGTCGGTGCGGCAGCGGGCCGGGAACATGCGGGTCGCCAGGCCGAACGAGGTCGAGTAGCTGCGGATCACCGGGGCCGCCGCGCGGCGTGCCGTGTCGGTGTAGAGCTCGAGCGGGCTCCGTCGCTTCATGCGTGCCGCTCCATCGCCTGATCGGCGGCGCGGCACAGCGCGTGCTCGAGCTGGGCGGGCAGCCCTGCGGTGTGGATGAGACGCACCGCGTGGTCGCGCTCGCGGCGGATCTCGGCCTCGAAACTCGCGCGGGCTCCCGAGGTCTCGAGCGCGTGCCGCAGGGCGTCCGCGCCGCGCTCGTCGAGCCCCGGATCCCCGAAGCCGGCGGCCGCCGAGCGCCACGGTTCGGTGTCGCGCGCGAACGCGACGAGCAGGGTCTGCTTGCCCTCGCGCAGGTCACCGCTCGCGCTCTTGCCGGTGCGCTCGGGGTCGCCGAAGACGCCTAGCAGGTCGTCTTGCATCTGGAACAGGATGCCGAGTGAGCGCCCGACCGCGCCGAGGCGCTCCTCGATCTCGACCCCGGCATCCGCGAGCACCGCCGCCGCGCGCAGCGGCAGCTCGAGCGAGTAGTGGGCGGTCTTGTCGGCCATCATGTCGCGGATGTCGCCCACACTCGGGGTCGTGAGTCCGACCGCGTAGGCCACGTCGGCGAGCTCGCCCGCGGCGGCCCGGAAGATGCTCTCGTCGAGCAGCTCGGCGATGCGGTCGGCGCGTCGACGGTCGAGGTCGGGGAGCACGCCCATGCGCAGCGCCGACATGAGCAGCAGGTCGCCCGCGAGGATGCCGGCGGTCTCGCCCCACCGCTCGGCGGCGACGGGCCCGAGCCCCGCCGCTAGGCCGCCGTTGCGGAAGGCGCCGACGAGGTTCGGGGCGCCCCGGCGCTCGTCGTCGCCGTCGATGATGTCGTCGTGCACGAGCAGAGCCGTGTGCAGCAGCTCGATCGCGACGGCGAGCTGGATGGCGGGTTCGTCGTGCGCGTTGGTGAGCTGCGTGTAGCTCGACAGCAGCAGCTGGGGGCGCACGCGCTTGCCGCCCGAGACGGCCGTGCGCATGGTGCGCCACAGCTCCGCGTAGTGCGGCGAGTGTCGTGTCGCACGGGCCGCTCCGCGGTTCACGAAATCGTGCAGCCGCACCTCGACCTCGCCGAGGGCGGCGACCGTGCGTTCCTCGGGGGTCACGCGGCGCGCGCCTTCGTGAAGAGCTCGAGCAGCTCGACCTGCAGCACCATCCAGGGGCTGAACGCCCACGGCGTGGCGCGGGCCGACGCGGCGAGTTCGTCGGGGTGCACCCACACGTGGTCCATGACCTCCGCGGGGGACGGCTGCAGTTCGGAGGCGATGCGGGCCGTGTAGACGGGGCATACCTCGTGCTCGACGACGCCGGCGGGGTCGGTGGCGCGGTAGCGGAACAGGGGCAGTTCGAGCCTCAGCTCGGTCAGTTGCACCCCCAGTTCGCGTATGCCGTGGCGCCGCACGGCGTCGGCCACCGGTTCGCCGGGCAGCGGGTGGCCGCAGAACGAGTTCGTCCAGACCCCCGGCCAGCTGCGCTTCGAAAGCGCGCGGCGCGTGACGAGCAGACGGCCCGCGCCGTCGAGCAGATAGCAGGAGAACGCGAGGTGGAGCGGAGTGTCGGCGCCGTGTACGGCGTCTTTGGCCACCCGGCCGATCTCGGCCCCCTCGGGGAGAGCAGTACCACGTCGTCCATCTCGTCCTCCAAGCGTTTTCCCAGGTTAGCTAGCCAAGTAAGTATTCAGCGTAGCTAAATACTTCGCGAAAGGCTAGCGTACTGTTCATGAGCACGCAAGAGACCCCGCCCGAGGTCGCGATGCGTCTGCACGATCCCCGCGTCATCGACCGTGCGGGTCGACTGCTGCAGCTCCAGGGCATCGACGAGAACGAGCTCGGCCAGATCGTGCGCGTGATGGATGCCATGTTCCGGTGGCGCGAGGCGGAGCAGCGGGTGAGCGCCGCGTCGCGCCGCTACATGCGGCTCGGCGACAACGACATGAAGGCCCTGCGCTTCGCGATCGTGATGTCCGACAAGAACGAGCACGTCACGGCGCGCGACATCGCCCGTCACCTGAACATCTCGAGCGCGTCGACGACCAAGCTGCTCGACCGGCTCGAAGCCGGAGGCCACATCCGGCGCACGCCGCATCCCACCGACCGCCGGGCGCTCGCCGTCGTGGTCGACCCCGAGACGCGGGCGGCCGCCGAGGCCACCGTCGGGCGCGAGCACGCCCGCCGCTTCCGCGTCGCGGCGGCCCTCGCTCCCGAGGAGCGTGAGATCGTCATCCGCTTCCTCGATCAGCTCAGCATCACGACCGAGGGTGAATGGAGCGACGCGCCCTTCGCCCACGCCGACGGCCCCGACGCGATCGAGGTGGCGGACGCCGCCCCGGAGAGTCGGACGACCCCGAGGGCGCCGCCGCCCGCTAGCATCTGGGCATGTCACCGCAACGGCGCGGCGGCATGCCGACGCGGGCCACGCGTCTCAACCACCATCCGGCCCCGTACCCGACACGCGCGGGCCGGTGAGAGGAATCCTATGAAGATCTGGTCCCTCCACGGCGACGGCAAGTCGGTCGCCCCCGGTGAGGTCGTCGCTCCCTCGGAGCGGTTGAACTGGCCGGCGACGATCGCGATCGGCGTGCAGCACGTCGTCGCCATGTTCGGAGCCACATTCCTGGTGCCGGTGCTCACCGGCTTCCCGGTGCCCACCACCCTCTTGTTCTCGGGCGTCGGAACCCTGCTGTTCCTGATCATCACGCGCAACAAGCTGCCGAGCTACCTCGGATCGTCGTTCGCCTTCATCGCGCCGGTCACGGCCGCGACGGCGAGCGCGGGCATGGGGTCGGCGCTCGCGGGCATCGTGGCGGTCGGCATCCTGCTGGCGATCGTCGGCGTCATCGCGAACGTCACGGGCACCGGCTGGATCGACAAGCTCATGCCGCCCGTCGTGGCCGGGGCGATCGTCGCGCTCATCGGGTTCAACCTCGCGCCCGTCGCGTGGTCGAACTTCGAGCAGGGCCCGCTCGTGGCCGCCATCACCCTCACCGCGGTCGTGCTGTTCAGCGTGCTGTTCCGCGGCTTCCTCGGGCGGATCTCGATCTTCCTGGGTGTCGTCGTGGGCTACATCGCGGCGGCGCTGCTGGGTGAGCTCGACCTCTCGGCCGTCGAGAAGGCCGACTGGATCGGGCTGCCGACCTTCCACCTGGCCGACTTCGCATCCGCGGGCACCTGGTCGGCGATCGCGATGTTCCTGCCGGTCGTGCTCGTGCTCATCGCCGAGAACGTCGGCCACGTGCGCGCCGTCGCGGCCATGACCGACAAGTCGGTCAACGCCTCCACGGGCAAGGCGCTCATCGCCGACGGTGTCGCCACGACGCTCGCCGGTTTCTTCGGCGGATCCGGTACCACCACCTACGGCGAGAACATCGGCGTCATGGCGGCCACCCGTGTGTACTCGACGGCCGCCTACTGGGTGGCCGGTGCCACGGCGATCCTGCTGAGCCTCTCGCCCAAGATCGGTGCGCTGTTCAACTCGATCCCTGCGGGCGTGCTCGGCGGCGTGACCACGGCCCTCTACGGGCTCATCGGCATCATCGGCATCAAGATCTGGGTCGACAACCGCGTGGACTTCTCGCGGCCCGTCAACCAGTACACCGGCGCCGTGGCCCTGGTCATGGCGATCGCCGGCTTCTCGATGAGCTGGGGCGACTTCACCCTCGGCGCGATCGTGCTCGCCACGGCCGCCGCGCTCGTGATCTACCACCTCGGCAACCTCATCGCGCGGGTGCGCAAGACGGGCGCCGACGACGGCGGGCCCATTCCCGCGGTCGGCCAGCTCGGCGGCGACCCGCAGTAGCCGCGGCAGTTGATCGGGGGCGGGGCGACCCGCCCCCGATCAGCTCGAGAAGGCGTTCGCGACGTTCACGATCACGATCACGAAGATGCCCACGAAGATCGTGACGAAGGCGACAGCGCCCGCGATGAGCCCCCACACCATCCGCGGCATCCGCCCACGCAGACGGGCTCCGTCGGGGGCGACGGTTCCCGCGGCGTCGAACTGCAGGTCTGGGGCGGCGCGCTCGTCGGCGTAGAGATCCGTGCGGTCCCAGGTCTTCGCCCCCACCGTGGCGCGGATGTGTGCGAAGCGCTGCCAGACCGCAGGGTCGGTGAGGTCGAAGCCGCCGGGCTTGTAGACGATGAGCCGATCGTCGCGCAGCTCGACGTCGAGGTCGCCCGTCTCGTCGATGAGCAGCGCCATCAGGTCGGGCGTGAAGACGTAGAGCGCGTCGCGTTCGTAGCCGGAGGGCGCGTACAGGCGGAACCGGCTGTCGAAGTCGCCCTCGAGCGAGAGATGCTGGTTCGCCGCCGGGCGGCGCAGCAGGCTCGAGAAGGGCCCGCGGTCGTTGCTGCGGGCATCGAGCACCATGTGGGGACCCGGCGGGGCAGGGTGATCGCGAGGTAGCCGAGTTCGAGACTGCGCTCGGGGGTCGACACGCTCATCGTCGTGGTGACCGTCCAGCCGCCGCGCCGCTCGGTCCTCGATGCCGAGCGGTTGCCGCCCGTGATACGACCGGCCTCCCAGCCTTCGCCCGTCACGCGATCGCGTCCCACTCCCGACGACACCTGCTCCCACAGGCCTACGGATGCCGGCGGGGCGGCCGTCTCGTCATAGCGCCAGCCGTTGGCGGCGGCGAAGGAGCGCAGGTCACGGGTGGCGGCGAGCTGGTCGAGCGCGGTGGTCACGTGTTCACCCTAGGGGCGCCGGCAACCGCGTCGACGTCAAGGGGTGGCGAGCCGGAGCGCCCCGACCAGCAGCAGCGCACCGGCGAACCACGCCGCCGCGCTCGCGCCGAACACGAGGACGAGCACCACGCCGACGGCTGCGAGCAGCACCGCGGTGACGGCAGTGGCGGGGTGCGCAGGCGTCGTGGGGCGCCCGGGGTCGGCGGCGGCCTCGCGGCGTCCCACGACCGCGACGAGCAGGGCCACGACGACGAGCACGCTCGCGATCCACACCGGCCGCGTGAGCCACCAGGCCTCGGTGAGCGGGGCAGGCAGTTCGTCGCCGACCGTCACGAGCAGCACACCCGCGAGGCCGATGAGCACGAGCATGTGCCAGGAGTAGATCGTCATGGCGCGGGCGCCGATGGCGGACACCGCCGTCGCGACCCCGCGGATGCCGTGCAGCCGCCGCAGGGCGGGACGCGCGAGCTGGAACAGGCACAGCTGCGCGACGCCGAGCAGCACGAGGGCCGCGGTCGGCGGGTTGAGGTTGTCGAACAGGTCGAAGGAGTACACGCCGTTGACGCAGAGCGCCGCGAGTGTTCCGAGTGCGACGGCCGCGACCGCGAGCAGCGTGCGGCGGTTCGTCGACACGCGGCCGTCGGCGAGGTGGAAGCCGAGCTGCTGCAGCAGCAGCCACACGAACAGCAGGTTGGCGAAGCCGAGCGCCTCGATGCCGGTGGTGATGCGTGTCGCATCGACCGCGACGACGAGCGCGGCGAGGGCGGCCACCGCGACGCGCGGGGCGGCACGGTGCGCCGCGGTCATGAGCGGCACGAGCGCCGTGCACAGCAGGTAGACGCCGAGGAACCACAGTGGCTGGCTCATGCGGAAACCGGCGACGGCCACCATGTCGGCCGGCACGCCGCTCAGGCTCAGCACGAGCAGCACCACCGCGGTGACGCCCATCGCACCGAGCGCGGGCGGCAGCAGCCGTCGCATCCGCAACGCCAGATAGTCGGAGGCCGACACGCCGCGCGTGCGCAGGCGACTCCACTGCGTGACGCTCGAGAAGCCGCCCAGCACGAAGAACAGCGGCATGATCTGCACGAACCAGGTGAGCGCGGCGAAGCCGCCCCAGCCGTCCATGGCGTTCTCGAGCAGCGGCGCGCCGCCCGCCATGCTCACGCCCACCATGAAGGAGTGCAAGGCGACGACCACCACGAGGCACCACGCGCGGGCCACGTCGATCGAGGCGTCGCGGGCGGTGCGGGTGCTCAGGGTGCTGGGCGCGGGCGCGGGGGATGCCGGGGCGCTGGTGGCCGTGAGGCGTGCGCCGGTCGTCGGCTCGATGAGCGTCGTCATGATTCGATCCCTTCTGGCCCTGTCGCGGGTAGCACGAGCTTGGTGCCGGGGTCGGGGGCGGCACATCACGCTGAGGGTTCGACGGCACCCGTACCGCGGTAGGGGCGCCGCCGGCGGCATTCGCCACGCGCGAGGGATGAACCGGGTGACCGGCTCGCGTAGCTTGGCGTCGTGGATCGGATGCGCGAGATGCTGCGGGACGGCTTCGGAGCCGGAGCCCGCGCCACGAGCGGGCGGCTCAGCACCCCCGGCTGGGTCACCTGGAGCCTCATCTCCTTCGGCATCACCGCCGTGAGCGTGCCGACGCTCGCGGTGCTCTACGACGTCTTCGTGCCGATCGCGTTCGTGCTCGGCATCCTGCAGGGCGGCAGCGTGCTGCTCGCCGCGCTGCGTCCGTGGTGGGGGCTGCGGCGCAGCTCGCGGCCGTCGTGGGCTTCGTGGCCGCGGCGGATGCCACCGGCGGGCCGTGGCCGATGCCGGTGCTCGGCATGATCGCGCTCGGCGGCGTGCTCGTGGCGCTCGGCCTGCACGGCTACTGGGGTGTGGGAGCTGTCACCTGGCTTGCGGCGATCGTGCTGCTCATCTTCTCGGCGCTCGTCACGGGGGCGTTCCGGCCCGTCGCCGACGAGGCGCTCTCCGACCTCATCGTGACGGCCAGCACGACCGCCCTAGGGCTGTTCGCGGCGGCCGTCGTCGCGCAGCTGCTCGACGCGCGCGTCGAGGTGCGCGAGGCGCGCGAGCAGACCGAGATCGAGCGCGCGCACGTGCTCTGGCAGCAGGAGCGTGCCCGCATCGCGCGCGAGATGCACGACGTGGTGGCGCACAGCATGTCGATAGTGCACATGCGCGCCACCTCGGCGCGATACCGGCTCGACGGCCTCGGAACGGATGCGGTGGCCGAGTTCGACGGCATCGCGGAGCAGGCGCGTGCGGCGCTGCGCGAGATGCGCGGACTGCTCGGCGTGCTGCGCGAGGGCGACGGTGTGCTCGATGCTCCGCAGCCGGGGCTCGCCGACCTGCCCGCGCTGCTCGAGGCGACCCGCGATGCCGGTGTCGCCATCACGGCGTCGCTTCCGCCCGAGGTCACCGAGGTCGAGCCGCCCGCCTCGCTGCAGCTCGCGCTCTACCGGGTGGCGCAGGAGTCGCTCAGCAACGTCGTGCGGCACGCCCGCGGTGCCGAGGTGTTCGTCGGGCTCGAGCGAGTCGGGCCCGAACTGTGGCTGACCGTCGAGAACGGGGCGCCACGCGACGGCGAGACGGAGGTGGGCGCCGCATCCGACCAGGGCGGCCACGGCATCCGGGGCATGATGGAACGCATGGCATCGGTGGGCGGGTCGCTCGATCACGGCACCGTGCCGGGCGGCGGCTATCGCGTCGTGGCGCGGGCGCCGCATCCGCTGACCTCGGGTGACGGTACAGCGGGCAGGGAGGGTGCCGCGTGAGCATCCGGGTTCTGGTGGTCGACGACCAGCAGATGTTCCGGGTGGGGCTCGTGGCGATCCTCGCGGCGCAGCCCGACATCGAGGTCGTGGGTGAGGCGGATGACGGCGCAGCGGCCCTTGCGAAGGTGCGCAGCCTGAGACCGGATGTCGTGCTCATGGACGTGCGCATGCCGAACCTCAACGGCATCGACGCGACGGCGGCGATCCTCGGCGACGAGGTCTCGGCGCATCGGCCGCGGATCGTGATGCTCACGACCTTCGACATCGACGACTACGTCTTCGCGGCGTTGCGCGCGGGCGCGAGCGGGTTCCTGCTCAAAGACGCCACGCCCGAGGAGCTGGTCGCGGCGGTGCGCACCGTGCACGCCGGGGATGCGCTGCTCTCGCCGCGCGTCACGCGCACCCTGGTCGCGGAGTTCGTGGGCACGCCCGCGCGGCGCACGCCGCCGTCGACGGCGTTCGCGGAACTCACCGACCGCGAACGCGAGGTGCTGCTGCTCATGGCGGCAGGCTTCAGCAACACCGAGATCGCCGAGCGGCTCTTCATCGCCGAGCAGACCACCAAGAGCCATGTGAGCCGCATCCTCACCAAACTCGGGCTGCGCGACCGCGTGCACGCCGTCGTGCTCGCCTACGAGTCGGGGCTCGTCGTGCCCGGCGACCGGGACGGCCAGGCCTGAGCATGACGCCGCCGTCCGCCGCGAGCAAGCCATGCGCGTTCTGCGAGGTCGTCGCGCAGCGCTCGCTCGCGTTCGAGGTGCTGCGCACCGACGACTTCGTGGCGTTCCTCGACATCCGCCCACTCTTCGCGGGGCACACCCTGCTCGTGCCGACCCGCCACGTCGTCACCTACGACGCCCTGCCGCTCGAGCTCGCCTCCGCGTGGGTCGACCTCTCGCAGCGCCTGCAGCGCGCGGTCGAGCGCGCCACGGCGAGCGAGGGCTCGCTCATGATCATCAACAACATCGTCAGCCAGAGCGTGCCGCACCTGCACCTGCACGTGATCCCGCGCAGCAAGGGCGACGGCCTGCGTTTCTGGCTCGGCCCGCGGCACCCTACGCGAGCGACGCCGATGCCGAGCGCATGGCGGCGAGCATCCGCGCCGAACTCGCGCGTTAGGCCGGCGGGAACGCGGAGGCGAGCACCCTGCCCACCGCGTCGGGATCGATCGTCGGCGGAACCGTCTGCAGCAGCTCCTTCGGCAGCCGCCGCGGCCACACCACCCGCACGCCGCGCACGCTGAAGTGACCGCCGATGAGCGGCCAATCCGCATCGACGAAGCAGAGGATCCCACGGGCGGATGCCGTCTCGCCGAGCACGGCCTGCACCTTCTCGAGCTGCCAGAGCATGCCGTCGACGAGCTTGTCCTGCTTGCGGCCGCCGACCGTCAGGCGGTCGGTTCCGCCGATGCCCAAGAAGCCGCCCTCGGTCACCAGATCGGGGCGCTTGTTGAGGTAGCGCTTGGCGTCGATCACCCAGACGCCCCAGGGGGTCACCGCGATGTGATCGATGTTGGCCTTGGTGCCCGGGATGCGGCGGTCGTGGAGCGCGATCACGCCCACCTCGGCGAGGGCGTCCAGTTGCGCCGCCACGCGTTCTTCACCGACCGCCCCCTGTGCCCAGACGCTCGTGCTCCGCCGCGGGCTGTCGTCGACCGCGAGGAAGGTCGCGACCTTGCCGATGAACCCGTCGCCGAAGGTGGCGCGCACATTGGCCTTTCGCGCCTCGATGCGGGCGTCATCCCGGGCTTTGCGTCGCTCGAATTCGCGCCTCGCCGATGCTCCCGCTGCGCCCAGCTCGAGCCCGGGGCACGCGGTGTGGTGCACGCTCCGGCTCGATGGACTGTAGACGGCTCGGGCACCCTTCGGGATCTCCTCGCCGCAGACCGTGCACACCCCCGCGAAGCGCAGGTTCATCTCGCGGTCGGTCTCCGTCGTCTGTTCCACGACTGTGAGCATGACAGGGTGGGATCGCTTGGCGAAGGGTCGGCACGCGCCCAGTTCCGGGGCACGCGGGATGGAGCGGGCCCGGCGCGGCCCTCACCCGAAGGTGAACGAGTACGCCTCCAGCCCCGGCGAGAGCTCCAGCTCGACCTCGTCGTGCTCGGGGTCGGGCGCCGAAGCGACCGTGTAGATGTTGGGGGCGCCCGACACCCGGATCGTGCGCTCACGCCCGTCGGCGGTGACCGTGATGGTGCCGGTGCCGCCCACGTTCAGGTACACCTTCGACGCGTGGTAGTCGAGGCGGATGCGGGCGCCGGCGCCGGCGAGAAGCGACTCGTGCCCGATGGTCCAGCTGCCGCTCAGCTCGAACCCGCCGGCGGGCAGCGCTCGCGCGTCGGTGAAGTCGTGTGTGCCCTCTGTGTAGTCGCCGTCGCCCGCGTAGAACTGCATCCGATCGGCGCCCAGGTAGGTCTCGCGGCTCTGCTTCGGGTCGGTGGGTGTCGTGTTCGGGAGCTGCACGGATGCCGGCAGCACGACATCCGGGTCCGCCTCGGTCAGCAGGCCGCGGATGAGTTTCTCCTCGTGGGTGTACGAGCCCTCGCCGTAGAGCACGTACCGCACGCGACCGGTCGCGTCGATGAGGTAGGTCGCGGGCCACACGGTGTTGCCGTACGCGTTCCAGGTGCCGTAGTCGTTGTCGATCGCGATCGGGAAGGTGACGCCGATGCGGTCGGCGCCCGCTCGTACGTTGTCGATCACGTGCTCGAAGGCGTACTCGGGAGTGTGCACGCCGACGACGGTGAGGCCCGCCGAGGCGTAGGCGTTCGCCCAGGCCTCCACGTGCGGCAACTCCCGCTGGCAGTTGATGCACGAGTACGCCCAGAAGTCGACGAGCACCACCTGACCGCGCAGTCGCGGGAGGCTGAGAGGCTCGTCGCCGGGGGTGTTGAGCCAGCGCTCGATGCCGGTGAACTCGGGTGCCGGGCCGCAGTCGTCGCCGTCGATCACGTCGTAGTTGGCCTGCAGCTGGCAGTACAGCAGCTTGTCGTCATAGTCGTCGCGGTTCGCGCCGCCGCTGAGGATCTGCGACGCGTCGCGCCCGGCGGCGCCCGCGAGAGCCTCCGTGTAGTTCGGGATGGTGCGCTGGATGAGGTCGGTCACGTTGAAGGTGAGACCGATCGCGAGCGCGATCATGACCGAGCCGCTCACGATCTGCACCGCGCGGCGATGCCTGCGGAAGGCTGCGATGCGGGCGACGAGCTGCCGCCCGGCGAGCGCGAACACGAGCAGTGGAATCGCGCATCCGACCGCGAACGCGAGCGTGAGGATGATCGTGTCGGGGCCGAGATCACCGGTCGCGCCGGCGACCGTGATGGCGGCGAGCACGGGCCCCGCGCACGGCACGAATACTGCGCCGAGGGCGAGGCCGAGCAGCAGCCCGCCGCGGTCGGGGTCGACGTGGCGCTGCGGGATCCAGGCGAACGGCTTCTCGACGAGGTGGCCGATCGCGGGCACGATCATCGAGACGCCGAGCAGCACGAGCACGACGAGCCCCGCCCAGCGGATGAGATCGGCCGGCAGGTGCAGCAGCGACAGCAGGGCAGTGCCCACGAGGGTGAAGATCGAGAAGCTGATCGTGAGGCCCACCACGATCAGCACCGGGCGCGCGCGACTGGGCACGGCATCCGAGTCGACCCCACCGGAAGCGGTGCCCACCCCGCGCGAGGCGCCGCCGAGGAAGACCACCGGCAGCACCGGCAGAATGCACGGCGAGATCCCCGTCAGCAACCCGCCGACGAGCCCGATCAGCACGAGCGTCACGAGCACACGCTATTCCTGTGCGTGCACCTCGTGCACACCCCGGCGGGCCCACCACATCCCGGCGCCGACGAGCAGCGCGGCGAGCAGCGTCAGGGCGAGCGCGGCGATCGTGATCGCGCCGCGGAACTGGATGGTCTGCTCGTCGGTCCACGCGGATGCCGTGATGCTCCCGGTGAAACCGGCCGCGATGATCGTGCCCGAGACCGCGATGCCGAGGCCGGTGGTGAGCTGGCTCGCCGTGTCGATGAGTGCCGCGCCGATCGTGGTGCGATCCTCCGGGAGCCCGTGCATCACGTTGTTGCCCGCGACCACCCCGACGATCCGCATCCCGGCGGCCACGAGCACGAGCGAGACGGCGACCCAGCCGTACCCGAACTGGCCGAACGCGGCGTAGACGCCCAAGCCCGCCACCACGACGACGGCGCTCACCCAGGCCGCTGTGGCCAAGCCGGTGCGCCGGATGAGCGGCGAGATGAGGGCGCCCCCGGCGATCAGCGTGATCACCTGTGGCAGCATGCCGAGCGCCGCCTGCGCGGGCGCCCATCCCCAGTCCAGCTGCAGCTGCAGCGTGACCAGATAGCTCAGCCCCGCGATGGCGAGCCCCGCGGCCGCCTTGAAAGCGAGCCCACTCGAGACGAGGGGTCGGGCGATGAGGGCGAGGTCGAGCAGCGGATGCGCCGCCACGCGTTGCCGCAGCACGAAGACCACCGCGAGCGCCGCGGCTCCGGCGGCGGCCAGCCATGCGGTCCACGACGCGGCGCCCTCCTCGATGAAGAGGGTGGGGGCGACCAGTGCGAACACGACCGTGAGGGTCCCCGAGAGCGCTCCGGGCACATCGATGGGATGCGGATGCCGGTCCCCGCCGGAATCGGCCGGTACACCGAGACGGATGAACACCAGGGCGAGCAGGGCGACCGGCACGTTCACGAGCAGGAGCACCTGCCAGGGGGCGAAGCTCAGCACGACACCCCCGGCGGTGGGGCCGAGCGCAAGGCCGACGAGGCCGACGGTCGAGATCAGGGTGATGGCGCGCACCCTGAGCTGCTCGTCATCGAAGAGCCGGAACGCGAGCGCGAGGGCGCCGGGTGTCGTCATGGCAGCCGCGACGCCCATCACGGCGCGCAGGGCGATGAGCTCGTCGACGGTGGTGACGAACAGAACCGCCGAACTCGCCAGGGCGAGCAGCACGAGCCCGATGATCATCACCCGGCGACGGCCGAAGCGATCGGCCACGGCGCTGAGCGCGATCATGAGCCCGCCGAACACGATCGCGTAGGAGCTGGTCACCCACTGCAACGCGGTCGTGGATGCGCCGAGCTCACGGCCGATCGTGGGCAGGGCCACGTTCAGCACCGAGTTGTCGAGCATCTCGAACAGGAACACGGCCGACAGCCCCGCGAGCGCGAGTCCGGCAGCCCGCAGGGTCTGCGGCCGGCGTGCGGCTGAGCGCGGCGCCCGAGCCGTCGGAGACGTGGGAAGGTGCGTGTCGTGGCTCATGCCACTCCTCTGAGGTAGGAGAAGTGGCGACCTGACGGAGCCTGCGAGCACGGCCGATGCCGTGTTTTTACTTCCGGTGCAGCGACCCTAGCGCATCTTCCTCACGTGCGCCGACTCGCCGCGTCACGAACCGCGGCGGCTCAGCGCCAGCCGAGCTCGGGCGCCACGTGGGTGAGGATCGACTCGAGCACGTGCGCGTTGTAGTCGACGCCCAGCTGGTTGGGGATCGTGAGCAGCAGGGTATCGGCGGCGGCGATCGCCTCATCCCCGCGCAGCTGCTCCACGAGCCGGTCGGGCTCGGCGGCATAGCTGCGGCCGAAGACGGCGCGGTAGTCGTCGAGCTGACCGAACTGGTCGTCCTCATCGCGCTGTCCGCCGCCGAAGTACATACGATCGCGGTCGTCGACGAGAGCGAAGATCGAGCGGCTCACGGAGGTGCGCGGCGTGCGCTCGTGGCCGGCGGCCTTCCAGGCCTCGTGGAACTTCTCGATCTGCTTGCGCTGCTGCACGTGGAAGGGCTCGCCCGACTCGTCCTCCTTGAGGGTCGAGCTCATGAGGTTCATGCCCTGCTCGGCGGCCCACACGGCGGTCGAGTCGGAGCCTGCACCCCACCAGATGCGGTCGCGCAGCCCGGGCGACTGCGGCTGGATGCCGAGGGGCCCCGGATGCGGGTTCGGGAACATCGGGCGCGGGTTCGGTTCCGCGAAGCGCGCGCCGTCGATCACCTTGAGGAACACCTCGGTGTTGGACCGGGCGACGTCGGCCATCGTCATCCCCTCGGGGGCGTCGTAACCGAAGTAGCGCCAGCCGTCGATCACCGACTCGGGTGAGCCGCGGCTCACGCCGAGCTGCAGGCGGCCGCCGGAGATCAGGTCGGCGGCGCCGGCATCCTCAGCCATGTACAGCGGGTTCTCGTAACGCATGTCGATGACGCCCGTGCCGAGCTCGATGCGGCTCGTCTTGGCGCCTGCCGCCGCGAGCAGCGGGAACGGGCTGCCGAGCTGCGTGGCGTAGTGGTGCACGCGGAAGTACGCGCCATCGGCGCCGAGTTCCTCCGCGGCCACCGCGAGATCGATCGACTGCAGCAGCACATCCGAGGCGCTGCGCGCGCTCGATCCCGGCGAGGCCGACCAGTGGCCGAAGGAGAGGAACCCGATCTTCTTCATGTCTGCTCCAACGTATGCGGATGCATGGATCATTCCCCTCGATGTTGCGGTTTCGGCGCGGTGTGGCTGGCGCGCCGCGCACATTGCGCCGAAACCGCAACATGGGTGCGCGCGGCATCAGCTCACGCGGGGCGCAGCAGCGCCCCCGGATGCGCGACGGTCGCGGCGGCGACGCGCATGGCGTGCTCGAGTGCGTCGAACCAGTCGATGTCGCGGATGCCGAGCGTCGCGATCTCGGACAGCACGGCCGCGAAGACGGCGTCTCCCGCGCCCGTGGTGTCGACGACCGCATCCGGGGTCACGAGGCTCGGCTGGCGCCAGCGTGCATCGCCGATGCGGATGCTCGCGCCCGCCCCGCCCTCGGTCGTGAAGACGTAGGGATAGCGGGCGAGGAGGCGGGGGCGACCTCGGCCACCGGTTCGCCCCACAACAGCTCGATGTCGTCGTCGCTCAGCTTGATGAGCTGCGCGAGGCCGCCGAAGCCCTCGAGGGCGCGCCGGAACGCGTCGGCATCGCGCAGCAGACCGAGGCGGGGGTTCGGGTCGACAGCCACGTGCGGACGACCCGCGACTGCGCGCTCGAGCAACTCCACCTGGGCAGGGGCATCGAAGGGGAAGCCGCTGACCGCGACGACGTCGGCCTCCGCGATGGCGGCACGCTGGGTGTCGTCGAAGTCGATGCGGCGGCCCACGAGGGAATCGCTGAAGCTCGGATGGGCCTCGCCGTCGGCCCGTTCGGAGCGGGCGACGCCCGTGCCGAGGGGTGTGATGGTGGGGAGCAGCTCGACTCCGAAGTCGGCGAGGTGCCCTCGGATGAGCGCACCGTCGACGTCGTCGCCGATCATCGCCACGAGCCTCGCCGGCACCCCCAGGATGCTGAGGCCCACCGCCACGTTGAGCGCCGAGCCACCCACCTGATGCGTGGTGCCCTCGTCGCCGACGAGCTCGTCGATGAGGGCGTCGCCGATCACCACCACGCGTGCGCTCACGCGTGCCACCTCACGGGAGCGACCTCGCCGGAGCGCCGATCGAGGCGCGCGAGATCACCGGCATGGGCACCAGCATCTCACGTGGCCGCTCGTCGCCCGAGAGCAGCAACTCGACCGCGGCACGACCCATGGCCTCGTGCGGCAGCGCGATGGTCGAGAGGCCGGGACGCAGGTACGACGCGACCTCGTCGTTGTCGAACGAGACGATCGACACCTGCTCGGGGATCCGGATGCCACGCTCGCCGAGCGCCTGGTAGGCACCGAAGGCGACACGGTCGTTCATGCAGACGAGGGCGCGGGGCATGACCCCGTCGTCGAGCAGGCGGCAGACGGCGTCGTAGCCGTTCTCGGGCTCCCACTCCCAGATCGACTCCTCGCGCGCGAACTTGAGCCCGTGCTGAGCCATCGCCCCCGGATGCCGGCGACGCGCCTGGCCACCGTGGCGGACCGGAAGAGGTCGCGTTCGACCTCGTCGTTCTGGCCGACGAGCACGATGTCGTGCCGGTGGCCCGCCTGCGCGAGCAGTTCGATGGCGGCGCGCCCGCCGGCCTCCTCGTCGGGGAGGACCGAACGCGGGTAGCGGGTGTTGGTGGCGTTCAGCATCACGGCGGGCGTGCCGTCGGGCAGCTCGGGAAGGAACACCTCGCGGGCGCGCATCGTCGCGAAGATGATGCCGTCGACCTGCCGGTCGAGGAGGGCCTCGATCGCTTCGGCCTCGCGCGCGGACTCCCCGCCCGTCTCGGCGACGAGCACGACGTGCCCCGCCGCTTCGGCGGCGGCGAGCGCCCCGCGGATGAGACCGCTCGCGAAGCGGGTGGTGGCCACGACATCCGAGACGAAGCCGATGGTGTGCGTCTTGGCGGTGCGAAGGCCGCGGGCCGCGACATTGGGCCGGTAGCCCAGCTCGCGGGCTGCCGCGTGCACGCGGTCGTGCGCGTCTTGGGAGAGCCGCGTGTCGGGACGGCCGTTGAGGATCATCGAGGCCGCCGCGATCGACATACCCGAGCGGGCCGCCACATCCGCGAGCGTGACCCTCTTGCGCGCCATCGCGACTCCTTTCGCGAGCCGATGGTAGCGGGGGCGACGACGCCGACCCGCCGCAAGGACTTGACACCTCGGCTTCGAAATGCGAGCTTATCCGTGCTGAACCCATTTAGCACCATCAGAGGCCACGCGATCCCATGATCGAATGGAGTTCGGTTCAGCGGGTCACCCCCACGACGAAGGAGTCGACATGGCAATCACGAACCGAGGTTCGCGCCGGATGCGCGGTGCGAGCCTCTCGGCCGCCGCACTGGTCGCGGCCACGGCGGTCGCATTGGCCGGCTGCGCCCCCGGCGGCAGCGCGCCCACCGACACGAACACGACCAAGGTCAGCACCGAGCTCACGAGCGAGAACGTCAAGCTCGTGATCGCCGACGAGACCGGCTTCCCGGTCACCGACAAGCTGACCGAGGAGTTCACCAAGCAGCACCCGAACATCACTTTCGAGATCACGCGCGACACGTTCCAGAACCTCACGGCGAACGCACCCAAGCTGCTCGCGAGCTCGACGCCGCCCGACCTCATCCGGCTCCCCACCATCGGCGACACGGTGAAGGACGGCCTGCTGGCCAACCTCGACCCGTACTTCGACGCCTACGGATGGGATGCCTGGCCCGCCTCACAGCTCGCACCGCTGCGGATGGGCGACGACGGCATCCGCGGTTCGGGCTCGCTCTACCAGCTGGGTCTCGGCTACTCGGTCACCGGCATCTTCATGAACACGAAGATCGCCGCCGAGCTGGGCATCGACGCCCCGCCCTCAACGATCGCTGAGCTCGAGGCCGACCTCGCCACGGCGAAGGCCGCCGGCGTGCTGCCGATCATGGCGGGCGACAAGGACGGCGTGGTCAACTTCGTCGTTCAGGCGGCCATGAACCAGTACGTCGATCCAGGCGAGTTCATGAAGTGGATGTTCAACGAGCCCGGCGCACGCTACGACCAGCCGGGCACCGTCGAGGGTGCCGAACTCATCCGCAAATGGGCGGATGCGGGCTACTTCCCGTCGGATATCAACGCCATCGACTACGCCACCTTCGTCAGCCGCTTCGCGGAGGGGAGGGCCTGTTCACCTTCAACGGCAACTGGGCCGCGCAGAGCTACCAGGACGCTCTCGGGGATGACGTGACGTTCTTCCTCGCGCCGCCCGCGAAGGAGGGTGCGGGTCACGTGGCGATGGGCGCTGCCAACTCGTTCTCGGTCGCCGCGAAGTCGAAGCACCTCAACGAGATCGTGTACTTCCTGAACTGGATCCACACCGATCCGGCCGCGCGCCAGATCATCGTCGACGTCACGGGCGCCTCGCCGGGAGGCGACCCGTCGCTGCCGCAGCCGTCGGTGAAGCCGGGGTCGCTCATCGAGCAGGCGCTCGAGATGAGCGCCACGATCGGTGCCGAGAACGGCCAGGTCGACTTCATGGCGAACACGACGGCGGGCATCTACGCGGGTTCGATCATTCCCGAGTCGCAACTGCTCGTGACCAGCCAGATCACCGGCAAGGAGTTCGTGGAGCGCGTTCAGAAGTTCTACGAGAGCGAGATCGGCGGCTGATGTCCCACCCCGTCGCCCGCCGGGCCACCGCACGTGCGGCGGCCCGGCGGGTCACCCTGATCGGCTGGGGGCTGCTCGTGCCGGCGCTCGCGGCCTACCTCGGGTTCGTCGTGTGGCCGCTGGCGCTCGGTGTGCAGTACTCGTTCTACGACTGGAACGGGGTGGGCGTCGCCACCTGGGTCGGCGTCGAGAACTACCTCAAGGTGTTCGCCGACCAGGCGCTGCTGGGGTCGATCACCAACGCGTTCATCCTCATCGCGTTCTTCACGATCATCCCGGTGGGCGTGGGGCTCGTGCTCGCCACGCTCATCCGCTCGTTGCGTGCCGGGTGGTTCTCGAACCTCTCCCAGACGGTGCTCTTCCTGCCGCAGATCATCCCGCTCGCGGCGGCCGGCATCGCGTGGGCGTGGATGTACGCCCAGACCGGCACCGTCAACCAGGTGTTCGGCTGGCTGGGCCTCGGCTTCCTCGCCCGGCCGTGGCTGGCTGACTACGGCACAGCCCTGCCCGCCGTCGGACTCATCGGATCGTGGGTGCTGACGGGCTTGTGCACCGTGCTGCTCCTCACCGGGATCGGCAAGATCGACACCTCGCTGTATGAGGCGATCCGCATCGACGGCGCCGGATGGTGGCGCGAGTTCTTCACGATCACCCTCCCCGGGCTCCGGCAGGAGATCGCGGTGCTCGTGACGCTCACCGTGATCGCGGCGCTCTCGAGCTTCGACATCATCTACACCTCCACCCAGGGCGGGCCGGGGCGCGCGACCATGGTGCCGGGCCTGCTCATCTACCGGATCGGGTTCACGCAGAGCGACGTAGGTCAGGCATCCGCGTTCGGCATCGTGCTCATGCTGCTGGTGCTCGCCGTCGTGCTGCCTATCCAACGACTCTCGAGGGCGGCCGACCGATGAGAACCAGTCGCACCGAACTGCTGCTCGGGCGCGTGCTGCTCGTGGTGGCGATCGTGCTCACCGTCGCACCGCTGGTCAGCATGCTCTCGGCGGCGCTCCAACCCGCCGACCGGAACCCGACAGGGCTCAGCTGGCCCACCGATCCGCAGTGGGGCAACTTCGTGACCGCCTTCGAAGTCGGCCATGTGTGGCGGCTCATGGGGTCGAGCGTGCTCATCGTGCTCGGCGTCGTGCCCGTGAGCCTGCTGTTCGCGACACTCGCCGGCTACGCGCTCGGTGCGCTGCGGGTGCGGGGCGGCCGTGGCGTTCTCATCTTCTTCGTGCTCGGGCTGACGATCCCGTTCGAGGCGCTCATCATCCCGCTCTATTACCAAGCGCAGGCGATGGGCACCCTCAACACCCAGTGGGCGATCATCTTCCCGCTCATCGGTCTGTTCATGCCCTTCAGCGTCTTCTGGATGCGTGCCCACTTCGTGAACGTCCCACCGGAGCTCTCGGAGGCGGCCCGTGTCGACGGGGCGAACATCTGGCAGGAGTTCCGTCGCATCCAGTTGCCGTTGGCGACACCGGCACTGTCGGCGCTCGCGATCCTGCTGTTCCTGTGGACCTGGAACCAGTTCCTGCTGCCCGTCGTGCTCGTCGCGAACCCGCTCGATCGCACGGTGGCCGGCGCGCTGACCTTCTTCCAGGGGCAGTACTACTCGAGCATCCCGTTACTGAACGCGGGCGCGCTCATCATCATCACGCCCGCCATCGTGGTCTTCCTGATCTTCCAACGGCAGTTCATCCGCGCGCTGCTCCAGGGCGCGGTGAAGGGATGAGCCCGGTCACGATCGAGGGAATCGTCGCGCCGGGATTCGAACCGGTGGCCGACGCGTTCCGGGCGGCCTTCGAGGTCACCGACACCGGGGCGGCGCTCGCCGTGCGGCATCGCGGTGCGGTGGTGGTGGACCTCTGGGGCGGCGTGGCGGATCCGGTGCGCGGCACGACGTGGACCCGCGATACCCACACGACGGTCTTCTCCTGCACCAAGGGACTCATGTCGATCCTCGCGGCGCGCGCCGTGGCAGCGGGGCTGCTCGACTACGAACGCCCGGTGGCCGCCTACTGGCCGGAGTTCGCCCAGGCGGGGAAGGCCGCGACCCGCGTGCGGGATCTGCTGGCGCATCGAGCCGGACTGTCGGCCCCGCGCGAGGCCGTCGACCTCGCGACCGCGCTCGAGTGGGATGCGATGACGCGGCTGCTCGCCGAGCAGGAGCCCTTGTGGGAACCGGGCTCGGGCCACGCCTATCACGCGCTGACGCACGGCTGGTTGGTGGGGGAGCTGCTGTGCCGCGTGACGGGACTGCCGCCGGGGGAGATGCTCGCGCGGGAGCTCGCGGAGCCCCTCGGGGCGCAGGTGCTCCTGGGGGTTCCGCAGGACGCGGCCATCGAGATCTCCGATTCGATCGTCGGCGACGGCCTGGCCCGGCTGACGCGTGAGCAGGCTGAGGCTCGACGACCCGGTGCGATCGATTGGCCGAATCGCGCGATGACCCTCGGCGATGCGTTCCCGCCCGAGCTGGTCGCGCCGGGAGAAGGGTTCAACGCCCCGGCGGTGCGCGCGGCGTTGATCCCGGGAGCCGGCGGCATTGCGACGGCGCGCGGGCTCGCCGCCGTGTGGTCGGCGACCGTCGTGGAGACCGACGGCGTGCGGCTCCTTGACGACGAGACGGTCACTCGGGGCATCGAGGTGGTCTCGCAGGGGGAGCCGGTGTTCGCGGTGCCGCCGCCATGGTCGCGCTGGGGCATGGGCTTCCAGCTCGACTCGGAGGCACGGCGGTATCTGGGGCCGACGAGCTTCGGTCACGACGGGGCGGGCGGGCAGGTCGCGTTCGCGGACCGTGCGCACGAGGTCGGGTTCGCGTTCGTGACCAACCGGATGGAGGCGATCGACGATCACCGCGCGACGCGAGTTGTCGACGCCCTTCGTACCGTGCTCACGGCATCCGGGAGCGCGGGAGGCGCTGAGTCGTTGGCGATGAGGGGTTCGCGCTCAGGCTAGGACGCCGCGGGTCGCACCTCGTACACCGCGCGCACGAACTGGCCGACCGGGCGGGCCTCGACCAGCCGCATCCGGTCGGACTCGAGCCGGCGGGGCAGCAGCGGCGCCCCGCCCTCGAGCGTGACGGGCGCGATCGTCACGGCGATCTCGTCGAGCGCCCCCGCGTCGAGGAACTGTCCGACGAGCTCTCCGCCGCCCATCACCCAGATGTCGCCGTCGCCCGCCGCCTCGCGGATGCCCGGCAGCGCGGTCGCCACCGAGCCGTCGACGAACCGGATCTCGACCCCTGCCGGTACGGGGAGCATCCGGCTCGTGAAGACGTAGACGGGCGTGCTGCCGAAGAACTCCGTCCACTTCTCGGGATGCTCGAGCATGTCGAGTTCGCGCAGCAGCCACTCGTAGGTGTGCGAGCCCATGACGTCGACGGCCGCGTCGGGCGTCGGGATGTCGCGCTCGGCGTCGTCGGAGCCCGGCACGGCGAAGAGCCAGGAGAGGGAGTGATGCTCGTCGGCGAGGAAGCCGTTGAGGGTCACGGCGGTGTCGAAGCGGATGCGGCCCATGCGGGGATGCTACGGGTTACCTCTGACGGCGGCTCGCGGCAGTTCAGGCAGGGGTGGCGGCGGACGATGAGCGCTCGGCGCCCGCTACCGCCGCGAGCAGCTCGCGCAATGCCTCGTCCGCCAGCCGTTCGGGCGGTGCGCCGTAACCCACGACGATCGCCGCGCGCGTGTCGCCGGCATCGCCGGCGGCATAGTCGCCGAGCCCTTCGACCGCCACCCCACGCGCGGCCGCGGATGTCACCACGGCCTCCTCGGTCACGCCCGGCGGCAGGTCGAGCAGGCAATGCAGCCCCGCGGCGAGGCCGCTCACCCGGAGCTCGGCATCCGCGAACGCCGCGACGGAGGCGTCGAGCGTCTCACGCCGACGACGGTAGCCGGCTCGCAGGCGGCGCAGGTGGCGGTCGTAACGGTGGCTCGCGATGAAGTCGGCGAGCGCGAGCTGTGAGAGCGCGTCGGCGCCCGCACCCAGGGTGCGCCGGGTCTCGAGCAGGCCCGGCAGCATTCGCGACGGCGCGACGGCCCACGCGAGTCCGACCGCCGGCGCCAGCGACTTGCTGGCGGTGCCGAGGTAGATCACGTGCTCGGGGTCGAGCGCCTGCAGGGCGCCGATTGCGCGGCGGTCGTAGCGGAACTCGCCGTCGTAGTCGTCTTCGAGTACGAGGGCGCCCGTGCGCCGCGCCCACGCCGTGACGGCGACGCGGCGCGCGGGGAGAGCGGCACTCCGGTCGGGAACTGGTGGGCGGGTGTCAGCAGCACGGCATCCGCGGGGGATGCCTCGAGGGCGGCGATGTCGGCTCCCTCGTCGTCGACCGGGATCGGCACGAGCCGCAGCCCCGCGGCCGCGAGCACGCCGCGGTGGGTCGCATGGCCGTACTGCTCGACGGCGATCGTGCGGGCGCCCTGGGCGACGAGGTGCCGGGCCACGAGCGTGAGCAGGTCGGCGAAGCCGCGCCCCGCCACCACGTGCTCGGGGTCGAGGATCACCCCGCGGGCCCGCGCGAGGTAGTCGGCGAGCACGGTCTGCAGCTGCGGAAGTCCGAGCGGCGGAACGTAGCCGAGGGCGTCGGCGGGTGCGGTCTGCGTGGCGCGCCGCACGGATGCCGCCCACTCGGCACGCGGGAAGTTCGAGGCGTCGGGGATGCCGCCGCGCAGGTCGAGGCGCCCCGCGGTCGGTCGGCCCTCGCGACGGCGCGCGGGAACGGGTGCCGAACGCGCCGCGACCCAGGTGCCGGCACCCGTGCGTGCGGCGAGCCATCCCTCGGCGGCGAGCAGGGCGTAGACCTCGGCGACCGTGTTGCGCGCGATGCCGAGGTCGGCGGCGAGTCCGCGCGAGGCCGGTAGCCGCGTGCCGGGTGGGAGGCGGCCGGCGCGGATGGCGTCGCGGATGCCGTCGGCCAGCGACGCGGCCTTGTCGCGCGGGTCGAGCGCGAGGTGCAGGTCGATGCCGAAATCGGCCCAGTCATCCGTCATGGAAATGGACCATAGCAGCGGGCCATCCGGCTTCTAGCGTGAACGGTATGACAGACACCGCAACCTCCACGCCCCTCGTCGGCATCCCGCAGCGTCTCGACTTCGACGCGCTCGCCCCCGTGTTCTCACGCGCCGTGAGTGCGCTCGACGATGCCGCGATCGGTGAGACCGACCGCGCCGGCATCGACCCGGGCCTGCGTGAGCTCGTGCGCCTGCGCGCCTCGCAGCTCAACGGATGCGCCTACTGCGTCGACCTGCACAGCCGCGACGCCGAGAAGCGCGGCGTGAGCGCCCAGCGGGTGCAGGCCGTCGTGATCTGGCGGGACTCGCCCTTCTTCACGGCCGCCGAACGGGCGGCGTTCGAGCTGACCGAGTCGATCACGCGACTCTCGGAGACGCACGTTCCGGATGCCGTGGTCGCCGAGGCCCGCGCCCACTTCAGCGAGCAGCAACTCGCGGCGCTCGTGTCGCTCATCGTCACGATCAACGTATGGAACGCGATCGGCGTGACGACGCGGTGCTGGACGCCGACCCTGCGGCGGTAGGGGTAGTCCCACTAGCATCGTCCCGATGGCCGCTCCCACATCCGACCCCGCTGCGGAGCTCCCCTCCGACCCCGACACCGACGTCGTCGACGTACCCGTCGGCCCGCCAGTTCCCGGTCCGCTGCACCTCGCATCCCTCGCGCTGGTGTTCGTGGGGGGCACCTTCGGCACCGCGGGGCGCGAGGCGCTCACGTTGCTCATCCCGCCGAGCGGTGGGGTGCCGTGGGCAGTGCTCGCGGCGAACCTCCTAGGTGCTTTCGCGCTCGGGGTGCTGCTCGAGGCGCTCGTGCGACGTGGCGCCGATCACGGCGCACGCCGCACGCTGCGGCTCCTTCTCGGCACGGGCTTCCTCGGCGGCTTCACGACCTACAGTGCACTCGTCACCGACACCGCCGTGCTCTGGGGGTCGGGAGCCGCGGGGCTGGCCACGGTCTACTCGCTCGGCACCCTGCTGGTCGGTGCGCTCGCAACGGTGGCGGGGATCCTGCTCGCGGCTGCCGTGCATCGTCGCCGTGTGGATGCGGAAGCGGCGGCATGAGCCCGTTGCTGTTCCTGGTGGTCGCCCTGGCTGGGGGCGTGGGGGCCGCGGCCCGCTTCGCGCTGGATTCGGTGATCCACTCGACCACCGCGCGGCGACGGTTGGGTACCGCGCTGCCGTGGGGAACTCTTGCGATCAACCTGTCGGGCTCGCTGCTGCTGGGTGTGTTGGTCGGCGCCGTGGGTGCGGGTGCGCTCGGGGACGAGTGGCAGTGGGCGCTCGGTTCGGGGTTCCTCGGCGGCTACACGACCTTCTCGACGGCGAGCTTTGAGACGGTGCGGATGCTGCAGCAGCGCCGCTGGACGGCGGGGCTGGTGAACGGTTTGCTGCAGCTCGTTGTGGCGACGGCGCTCGCGGGTGCGGGGCTGTGGCTGGGCTCTCTGCTCTGAGCTGGGCCGTCGCGGGTGGACTGTCGGTGCGGCTGAGGACGCGGCTGACGAGCGAGCGCACCGACCGGGTGCTGGAGCGCGTGACTGCGGGGGTGCCTGAGGGCTGGCCGGAGTCCTGAGCGCGCTGGACTGGACGCGCCGGGGTCAGGCGATGAGTTCGTAGCGGCCGGCGCGGCGGGGCGTCTGCTGGGGGTCGAGCCAGACGGGCGGGATGAGGTAGGGCGTTCCGTGTTCTCGTCGGAGTGCCCAGCCGTCGTGGTCGAACCTTCGGTGATGGTGGGGGCACATGAGTGCCCCGTTCTCGAGGTCGGTTTCGCCTCCGAGTGCCCACGCGAGAAGGTGGGCGACTTCACACCAGGCGGGTGGCATGGTGCAGCCGGGCCAGATGCATCCGCCGTCTCGGGCCGCGAGTGCGCGCCGCTGGGCGGGGGTGAAGAGCCGGGCGGAGCGTCCGAGGTCGAGAACTTCGGAGTCGGTGCCGAGAACGACGGGGATGAGTTCCGCGTCGGCAGCGAGGCGGCGGGCAGTGCCGGCGCAGATGGGCTCGTCGACCCCGGCGATGGCGGCGGTGCCGACGCCGGTTTGCAGGACTTCGAGCGGCACGGTCACGAGCATGGTGACGCTCGTGCCGGCCAGGGTGCCTTTGTCGTTCGCGAGTGACTCGCGGCACACGGCGATAAGCGCATCGACGCGTCGCTGGCTCAGGGGGCGGGTGTCGACTTCGTCGTTCGAGGTGGGCGGGCAGTCGCAGTCTGCGCCCTCCATATCGCCTGCGAGCTCGCCGGGCGCCTCCACCAGCACGAATCCCCACTCGGTGAGGACGTAGGCACGCGACCCTTCGCCGTCGGCGAGGCTGTCGCAGACGCCGCACGTGCATCCGTCAGGGCTCGAGCTGGCGTCTGCCGTGAAAGCGACCTGCCGCCGGGGCGCCGTGTGGGCGTCGAGGGCGGCGCACACGAAACCGGCGCCCTCGGGGTGCATGTCGGCGATGAACCGGATGATGCCGCTGGGGAGTTTGCGCATGGTGACTTTCGCGCGGGCTCGCAGCTGATCTTCGCGGGGTTCGGCACCATCGGGGTCGAAGCGGTCGGGCAGGGTGCGAGTGACGCGAGCGAGTTCGCGCGTGGTCAGTGAGGGCGCGCACTGCACGAGGGTCGTCTCGACGGTGTTGAGAGTCTCAAGGTCGGCGTGGTCGGCGACCGCGTCGATGCCGCGCGCGACGATGGATGCCGCACGTGCGCCGATGGCACCGTCGAGCACCGCGGCGGCGAGAGGCTCATGCCGGCAGGGGAGCACTTCACCCTGCAGCGACGCGCGCGGCGCGATCGCCTCGCCCACGCGATCCCAGTCGCGGATGATGCCTTCGTCGATGCGCAGCAGCTCGCGCAGCAGTTCGTCGCCGAAGCGGCCACCCACGTCGCCGCCGAGTGCCTCGCGGCGGAAGTCGGCATCCGTCTGAACGCGCCGCGTCAACTCGGCCGTGAGCACCGCACCGAGCCTGTCGACGCTGCGAGCAAGATCACCGAGGGTGCGCAGCGCGTCGAGGAACTGGGATGTGTCCATCGCCGCAGCGCTGTCGAAGGGTGCAGGCACGAGCGACTCGATGAGGGTCGCGGCCCTCATGGTCTGCTCGGAGAACAACACGTACACACCTTCGATCTAGGGATGCTGCTAGCCTATCAGAAATCGAACAGAGATACGAATAGATCGGAGGGAACTTGGGACAATCGTCGTACATGGATTCCCGTCGGACTCCGCCGGCTCCGCCGGGCGTTCACCGCGAACCTCTCGCGGCCCGGGCGCGTGCCCGCAGCATCCGCTCGCCCGCATCCACGTAGCCCTCGAACAGCGCGGTGACGTCGGCGAGGCGCTCGCCTGCCCGCGGCCCGTCGACGAGGGCCGCCCCGGCGTCCAGCACCCGGATGAACGTGCGCGTGCGCTCGTGGCTCGCCGCGAGCAGTTGCTCGAAGCCGCCCGCGGCCTCCACGAGGAGGCGGCGGCTTCCGGCTTGCGGGATGGTGCGCGCGAGTCCCCAACTCACGAGTTCCCGCACCCCGGTGCTCACCGCGCCCGCGCTGAGCTGCAGTTCGGCGCGGAGGTGGTCGAAGGTCACCGGTTCGGCGTGCAGCAGCAGCGCTCCATACACGCGACCGGTGGAACGGGGCAGATTCCAGGATGCGAGCACGTCGCCGAGGGCATCGATGAACTGCTGGCGCTCGTCGCGCTCGTCGGCGTCGCGCTCGTCGGGATCGCGTCCTGCCACCTCGCGCCGCTCGGGATCGCGCTCCACCTCGCGCTGCTCGGAGCGCCGTTCGGTGTCGCGCGGCGCACCTTCGCGCGCGTCGGAGTCGCGCCCCGCCTCACGCCGCTCGGGATCGCGTCGCCCGGTCGCACCACCCCGACTCTCCGCACCACCCTGACTCACCGCGCCACCGCCACTCATCGCGCCGCCTCGAGCAGAACAGCCGAGACGGCCTCGGGCGCGTCGAGGCTCGGCACATGCCCGGCATTCGGGATCACGTGCTCGGCGACACCTTCGGCGCGCGCCCAGTCCGGCATCGCGGTGGCGATGTTGCCCGTGCGGTCGCGTTCGCCGCGGATGAGCGTGAGCGGCACGGGCGTGCGGTAGCCGGGATCGGGCGCCACGAGGGCGGTGGTCGCCCGCCAGACGTCGAGAAAGCGGGCCTTCGGCATCCGCGCGAACGCCGCCTCGAGCGCCTCGACGGCCGCGGGCGTGACGGCGGATGCCGACGCCATGAGCCGCGGCAGCCGTCTCGCCGGGATGAGGGCGAGGCTCGGTGCCGCAAGGCGCAGCGCGAAGCGCTCGATGGCCGAGAGCGGCCCGGTGTTCCACGTGCAGTCGATCGCGACGAGGCCGCCGACGAGCTGCGGATGCCGCCGCACGAGCTCTTGCGCAAGGTTGCCGCCGAGCGAGTGCCCGACGAGCACCGCGCTCGGCAGGTCGAGGTGTTCCAGCAGCGCCACGAGATCGTCGAGCAGATCGGATGCGGTGACCCGGATGCCGTCGTCGAGCGTCGAGTCCCCGTGCCCGCGCAGATCGACGGCGATGACGTGATGCCCGGCCGCAGCGAGCGCCTCGACCTGGGGGCGTACATGCCGCGGTCGACGCCCGCGCCGTGCACCAGCACGAGCGGTCGCTTCGGCCCCTCGACCTCGAGGTAGCTCAGGGTCGCGCCGGGGCGGCGGAGGGTCGCTATTTTCACCATTTGCTGAAAATAGCACGGCGTTCATGCGCCAGACTGGGCGCTATGTCTTCCGTCGACGTCGCCGCGCTCGCCCTTAACGTTCCGGTGCCCACCGAACTGCAATGGACCGACACCCGCCGTGGCGAGGAGTTCGTGCTGCAGTCGATCACGGTGCGCCTGCTGCCCGACGACTCCCTCGCCGCGAAGGCCTACGGCCGCCCGGTGGCCGGGGGTCGCGGCGGCTACGTGTCGTTCACCGTGCCCGACCGGCCTGAGCTGCACGCCCTCATCGAGGCCGCGGCTACCCGTGCCGCCGAACGTTGGGCCGGCCACCGCGGTATCGGGTGAGGCCGTCGCAGCTCGCCGATGGCGCACGTCACCTGGTCGAGCGTGACCGCCCCGATCTCCGTCACCCCTGAATCCGCACCGAGCCGAATCACTTCTGTGCGGGCTCAGGCTGGCCGAACGCCCACGCGGGGTAGCCGCTGTCGAGGAGCCAGCCGAGGGTCTCCACCATGAGGAGGTTCGGATCGCATTGCGCCGCGAGTTCGTGCATCCGCGCTGCAGCCGACTGCGACCCGCGCGCCCACAGCATCCAGGTCAGGATGCACAGGGTGCCCGCCCGGCACGATGCCGGCGCGTGGGCCGCGGCGCGGCGCAGCACCTCGATCGCGGTGACGAGCCGGTCGTGGTCGGGACGCACCCGCGAGCGGCCCAGCAGGAAGAGGTCGTCGTCGCTCGGCGGCCGCTCGGCGAGCGATCTCTCGGCCAACTCGTCGAAGGTCTCACCCGTCTCGGCCTGCCGATCCAGATACTCGAGCTGCTGCTGCAACGCGAGTTCGCCGTGCTCGGCACCGGCCGCCAGGGCGATGAGCAGCACATCGCGTGACGCCGGGGAGTGGGCGATCAGGTTGAGTTCCGCGAGCTCGCCGGGCCCGATGTTCTCACCCCGCTCGCCGGCCGCGACGAGCCGCTCCGCAAGCGCGACGGGGTCGAAACTCGCCTCGCGCGCGATGCCGAACGAGTCGAGACGGTTGCCGTATGCGAGCAGTTCGGTGATCTTCGCGTGCACGCGCTCGGCGAGCTCCGGATCGGTGGGCGGCAGTTCCGACCAGCCGCTGACATCCGGAAGCACGCCGGAGTGGAAGGCGGCCTCGAGCGCCGCGCTGCTCTCGGTGATCTCCGCCAGGGGGCGACCTGCGCGCGGGCGCCCCGGATCGAGGTAACTCGCCCACGCATCGGCCGCCACGCACGCGGCCTCCTTGATGGTGACACCCGCGCGCCGGAGCTTGGGCTCGACGGCACGCCACAGTTCGAGGTGCGGAGTGCCCTGACGCTCGGCGAAGGTCTCGTCGGTGTAGATCACGATGGCCACGCCGTCGACGCGCGCGCCGGTGCGCGACGGCAGCTTGCCGAGGTTGGCGGCGAGCCAGGTGCCGACGGCGCGGTAGCTGCTCGTGCGTTCGTCCCTCGGCAGGTCCATGCGGACCGCCCCGCACGAGCGTTTGTCTCGGAAGAGAACCGCCACGATGCTGTTGCGCGCGGTGAACCCGGTGACCGCCGGCACCGTGGCGAGGAAGTCGGCGGCGGTGGTGGTGCGCAGGATGGTCGGTTCGGTGAGCGTCATGCGGCCAGGATGCTGGCCCGGCGAGCGCCGTGGGGGCCGAGGTGGCCGATCTGTGGAGAACTGCCGGATCCGCCCGCTGTGGAAAACCGCCGAACGGTGGCCGGCGCGCCTCAGCCCGTCACATCGCGGCGCGTGAACACAGCCCAACCAGCCGCGAAGAGCGCGACCGCAACGGCCCACGGCCAGGCGATTCCGGCATCCCATCCGTTGGCGAGCGGGTCGCTGCCATACGCCCACCACAGCGGCGAGAACCCCGCAGCCACTCCACGTCGGGCGATTGCGCGCCCACCGCGTTCAGCAGGTAGGCGCCGACCGCCACGAGTGCTCCGGCGAGGATCGCCCAGCTGCGGCGACCCGTGGCGGCCCCGACCGCGAACGCGGTGGCGAAGGTGAGCGCGGCGAGCCCGAGTTGGGCCACCACGGTTGCCACGAGGTGGGCGGGCTCGATCTCGAGCTCGCCGGGTCCGTTGAGCGCGAGCACCATGAGGAACCCGACGCCCAGCATCAGCACGAACTTGAGCATGATCGCGAGCGCCCGCTCGAGCAGCACGCGACTGCGCGTGACGGCGTGGGCGAGGGTGAGTTCGAGGCGGCCGTCTTCCTCGTCGCCCGCGAGAGCCGCGGCGCCCCAGCCGATGCCGGCGATTGCGGGCAGGGCGAAGCCGAGCAGGCCGAAGTAGGTGGCCTGCGCGTAGCCGGTGCCGGATGCGATGCTCGCGAACCCGAGCGAGTTGACGAGCGAGGGCGGCATCGAGGCAAGCAGGTCTTCGAGCTGCCCGCTCCCGGCGATCGAGGGGTAGAGCGGCAGGTAGAGCGCGAGCACGGCGATGATCGCGACGGTCCAGCCGATGAGGCCGCGCCAGCTGTCGGCGAGCAGGCGGCGGGTGAGGGGGCGCGTTCATCGGGTGGCCTCCTCGGCGGGTGCGGGGGTTGCGGGTGCGGGGGTTGCGGATGCGGATGCGGCGGGTGCGGATGCGGTCGGCCCGGTCGCGGCGCCCGTCGCCCCCGGCCCGTCGCCGTCGTAGTACCGCAGCACGGCGGCCTCCAGGTCGGGCTCCTCGACCGTCAGATCGAGCAGCGGCACCCCCGCGAGCGCCTTCACGAACGCGTCGACGTGGGTGTCGACGGTGGCGGTGACGGTCGTGCGATCGGCGGTGTCGGTGCTGCCGTCGAGGGTGACCCCCTCGACACGTTCGAGCGCCGCGGCGAGCGGGGCGGCATCCGCTGTGCTGACGGTGATGCGCGCCTGCCGCACGGCGCTCTCGCGCAGGGCGCTGACGGTGGCGACTGTCATGATGCGGCCCTCGCGCAGGATCGCGACGCGGTCGGCGGTGAGCTGCACCTCGCTCAGCACGTGCGAGCTGAGGAACACGGTGGCGCCGCGGTCGCGCGCCTCGCCGAGCATGGCGTGGAACTCGCGCTGCACGAGGGGTCGAGACCGCTCGTGGGCTCGTCGAGCACGAGCAGTTCGGGGAGTGCTGGAAGGCCTGGATGAGCCCGAGCTTCTGCTTGTTGCCCTTCGAGAGGCTGCGCACGGGGCGGCTGAGATCGATGCCGAGTCGTTCGGCGTAGGCGTCGGCGGTGCCGCGCGCCACCGTGCCCGAGATCGCGGCGTGGTGGGCGAGGAAGGCGCGGCCCGACATCCGCGCCGAGAGGCGAAGCTCGCCCGGAAGGTAGCCGACGCGGGCCCTGAGGTCGGCGCCGCCTGCCCGCGGTTCCTGCCCGAGCACCCGCACTTCGCCGGCGGTGGGCCGCACGAGGTCGAGCAGGATGCGCATCGTGGTGGTCTTGCCGGCCCCGTTCGGGCCGATCACGCCGTACACGGCGCCGGGCGGCACGTCGAGGTCGATGCCGCGCAGGGCGGTGTGCGATCCGTAGCGCTTCTCGAGGCCGCGGATGCGGAGGGCCGGGTTGGTCATAGCTGCTCGTTCTGGGCGTCGATCGCCGCGCGGGCGGCGTCGAGCATGGTGCTGTCGCTGTAGAGCCCGTCGGTGTAGAGCTCGAGCGAGGGGAGGGTGAGGCGCGCGAGCACGGCGCTCGAGAGGATATCGCCGCCGAGTGCGCGCTCGAGGTGGCCGCGCAGGATGACCGGCGCGAGACCGTGCAGCGTCACGAGCAGGGCGCGTGCCTCGGGGTCGGAGCTCGCGCGCATCGTGCCGTCGGCGACGCTCGCGTCGAGCATGGCGCCGGTCTCGGCGAGCAGGAGGTCGAAGACCGTGCGCCCGTGCTCGCCGCCGTCGGTGAGCATCATCGCGAGGTAGTCGACGAGCGGACGGAACTGCTCCGGCTCGGCAAGCCACTGCTGGATCGTGGCGCCCGCCTGCGCGCCGAGCGCGTCCGCGCGCTTGTCGCTGAGCTGCGCGAGCATCCAGCGGTCGCACTCGTCGCGCAGGCCGTCTTTCGAGCCGAAGTGGTGGATCACGAGCGCGGGGCTGACGCCCGCCGCGGTCGCGATGTCGCGCACGCTTGTGCGGTCGTAGCCGCGCTCGCCGAAGAGCCGCACGGCGGCGTCGCGGATGCGGGCGGTCGCGGTGATGTCGTCGGGGCCGGGCGAGGCGGATGCTGAACGCATGTTCAGTAGGCTAAACGCTTGTTCAGTGCGGCGCAAGTGGACTGTGGCCGCTGGTTTCGAGACGCCCGCTGCGCGGGCTCCTCAACCCGCGGGGGTGGCCCGCTGCGCGGGCTCCTCAACCGGCGGGGTGGGCGGGCGCCTACGCGTCGACGTCGTCGAGGCGGGCGATCACGACCTCGAGCATGCGCGCGAGCTCGCCACGTTCGGCGTCGCTCAGGTCTTGCAGCACGTCTGACTCCACGACATCCGAGCCCCGGATGGCGAGCGAGAACAGCTGCCACCCCTCGTCGGTGAGGCTCACGAACACCCGCGTGCGGTTGGTGGCATCCGGGGTTCGCTCGACGAGGCCGCGCTCGGCGAGCTTGTCGAGGCGGTGGGTCATGGATGACGGGGCCACGCTCGTAAGGTCGGCGAGCTGGCTGGGGGTGAGCGGCTCGCCCGCCTTGGCGAGGGTCGTGACGACGCCCCACTCGCCCGCGGCGAGGTCGAGGTCGGCGAGTTGGCGGGCGTACCACTGGTCGAGTTTGCGGTTGAGGCTCTGCACGGCGGTGATGACGCGCTGCACCGACTCCTCGCCGCCGGCCTTCACGTAGGTGGCGACGGCGCGGCGGTACTGCTCTTGGGTGCTTTGCGTGGCGCGGGGCATGCGCTGATTGTGTCACGCCGCGTTTCGACTGCTAATATTTCGACATCAAAGTCTTCGACGTCGAAGACCGGGGTTCAGGCATTCGACGAGGGAGACACATATGCGCGCCAAACTGCTCGTGCTCGGCTCCTCGATCGGCTCGCTCGGCTGGGGCGCGGTGCTGCCGTACCAGTTCGCCTACGCGGCCGAGACCCGCGGATGGGGCCTGTTCTTGGCGGCGGCCGCGGCATCCCTGTTCTCGCTCGGTGCCCTCGTGGCCGCCCCGATCGCGGGCCGACTCGCCGACCGCTTCGACCCCGTGCTGGTCGCGGTGGTGTCGCAGCTGATCGGCGCGGTGGCCGTGGGCCTGCTCGTGTTCGTGGGGGATGCCGCGATGTTCCTTGTCGGCATGCTCGTCTTCGGCCTGGGACTCGCTGGCGCTGTGCCCGCCAAGCAGGTGCTCGCGCTGCAGTGGTCATCCAGCGGGGATCGCCGCAAGATCTTCGCCTACAAGTTCACGGGAGAGTCGCTCGGCATGGCCGCGGGTGCGTTCCTGGCGGGGCTCGTGGTGAACCTCGAGCGCGCCGACGGACTCAACGTCGGGTTCCTCATGGCGGCGGGCGGGTTCGTGCTGTCGTCGGTGATCATCGGGTTCGCGGGGCGCGTGCGCGGGGAGTGGCGGATGCTGCCGCGCTCGGCGCGGACGGCGTGCGCCTCGACGACCGCGGCGTCGACGACGGTGGCTTCGGCGACGGGGCCGCGGCGGCATCCGCCGGTCTCGACGCCGAGACGGGGGCGATCGCGGTGATCGACACCGCATCCGCTTCACGTCGCCAGCGCGGAGCGCTGCGCACGATCTTCGCCGACCCGGCGCTGCGCTGGATCGCGGTGCTCACCACGACGCTCGCGCTGGGCTTCTACGCCCAGTTCGAGTCGGGGTTGCCGGCGTATGCGATCACGGTGCTCGCGGTTGACCCGTCGGTGATCGGCACGGCGGCGGCCGTGAACTGCCTGGTGATCGTGGCGCTGCAGGTGCTGGTGGTGAAGCTCACCGCGAAGCGCAACGCGGCGAGCCTGCTGATGGTGGTGGCGAGCATCTGGGTGTTCTCGTGGGTGCTGCTGTCGGTGGCGCACTTCACGCCTGGCATCGCGGCGGTGGTGTTCATCACCACGTACGGCATCTTCGCGGTGGGCGAGACGATGTACAGCCCGGTGCTCAACCCGCTGACGGCGTCGCTCGCGCCGCGCGGCATGGTGGGGCAGACCCTCGGCACGGTGGCGGCGCTGCAGACAGCGTTCTCGGCGGCTGGTCCGCTCGTGGCGGGGGTGTTGCTGGGCGCGGGGCTCGTGGATGCGTTCCTCTGGCTGCACATCGCGATCAGCTTGGCGGCGTTGTTCGCGGCTTGGCGGATCCGGCGGCTGCTGGCGGCGCGGGCGGTGGCGCGGGCCGCGGTGGTGCGGGGTGCGGATGCGGTGCGGGCGGATCGGGAGCCGCCGACGGCGCCGATCGGGCTGGTGGGGGTGGGCGCCTGAGGCGCGGGCAGCGGTCTGAGCGGGTTGCGCACGGGATCGATCCCTACGGTGCGATCTGCGGCGGCGAGTTCGCGGAGTTCATCATCGGCCGGTCAGGCATAGTGTGGAGAGCCACCACGACCCAAATATGCTCACACGGGCGCATGGTAAGCTGAAGGCCTGGGCTGGCCGTAAGGCCCTGGTCCACCCTTTAGGCGGAGACATCCCCGCCTAAAGCCTTTCTGGAGGCACTCCAGTTGTGCGGGAACTCAGCATCTTCGTTGATGAGTCCGGTGATTTCGGTCTGCTGGCGGTCGACGGGCCCACCAACTCGCGCAAGGGCGCCGGGGATGCAGTGACCTGGCTGCCGCCGAAGAAGTCTTTCCGCTGCGCCTACGTTGCGCGGCAGGTGTCGGTGAAGGCGACGTACGGCCTGTGGGTCACGCAGGCGGAGCACGACGCGATCGCGCGTATCCTGGCGAGCTGCCCGAATGAGCCAGCCGTCACGTCGGCCTTCGCTCCGGCCGCACCGGTCGCTGCAGCGCCGGAGCCCGCTCCCGAGCCTGCACAGCCATCGCCGGTGGCCGCGCCGATTCATGTGGGAGATCCCGGGTATTCGCGGAAGCTCGATCGGGACGGGGATGGCGTCGGCTGCGAGTGACGCGGACGCAGCCTGCACGGCCCACGTGGAAACTGAATCAGAAACGATCGTGACCAGAGGGTGCGCGGTGTCGGCGGAGAGCACTACCTTTCCTCTATCCCACCTGGCCGGAGGATGCGCCCGAATGCACACTGCCCCGAACCTGCCGACGCAGCACCATGTTGTCGCGTCGTCGTCGCCCGCGAAGTGGGGGTGTCAGCGGCGGAGATCTCGGCTGACTGAGCGCGCTTCGAGTTCTAACCTCGAATGCAGGTGCAATGCGTTGCCCGTTGTGCGACCTGGCGGATACCCGATCCGACATGGGGTGCGCACAAGGAACGGAGATGACGTCGTCGTGGACGGTGAGTTTCGATGAGTCAGGCGCGCCCGGGCCGCGCACGTACCACGTCCGCAGCAGTGGCGTCGAGGTGGCCACTCGTCATGGGGCTCTTGGCCATCTCGCTGAGCTTGGTCCTGGCGGTATGGACTGCGACGACCGCGAGCGCGCAGCCCTTCGTGGGGGGACTGAGCTTGCCGTTTGCCGACATCTCGACTCTCGGGCTCAGTGTTGGCGGATACGTGCTGACCCCCGTAGTCGTCTTCGGAGCGCTCGTGTGGGATCGGCTCGCTCAACGTTTGGGGCTTCGAGACCGGAACTTCGGGCTTAAGCCGCAATACACCGTGACGCTTCAGTGGTTGGCGGGTGCAGGCATGCTGCTCGCTGCCTGGCATGTGCTCAACATCGCCTACGGATTGAGCGGCGCATGAGGCGGGGGTTCGCGTACTTCTTGCCGGCCTGATGATCGCGGCGGCCGGGGCAGCGGGAGTGCAGCCGGCGAACGCGGTCAGACTAGGCCAAGGGGATCTCCTGAGCTCCCTCGGAGAACAGGGCATTGACGACCTTCGCGCATGTCTTGCTTCGTCGGACACTCTCGACGCGTATTACCTCGTCGACAGTTCGGGCAGTATGAAGAAGACCGACCCAGGCATCCTGCGGGCCGAACTCTTGGCCAATAGCCTTCGCGAGTTGGCGTCGCTCAGTGAGGACGTCAATGTTTCATACTCGCTCGGATTCTTCTCGTCTCGGTTCACGGCGTCGATTCCTTGGACGGCTGTGACAGCTGGGTCGATCTCTCAGGAGACGGATCGAGTCACGGATGCTGTGCGCGCGCAGCCCGCTAGCGGCGGCACGGACTGGCAGAGCGCGATCGCGGGAGCGCAGACGGAACTGCAGAGCTCCGGCCGCGACGGGTGCAAGGCGCTCATCTGGTTGACAGATGGCGGTATCAGTGTGGGAAATAACACTCCCGAAACCAACGCCACCGCGCTCAACCAACTCTGTGGAATGCCGATTCGTGCCGACGGTGCTCCTCCCGTCGCGGGAGCTGGTGGCGTGTTCAACGAGTTGCGACAGGCGGGCACGGTTGTCTTCGGCGTGATGCTCCGAGACAACGGCGTCAAGGACTCACAGATCGAGTACGTGCCCTACATGCGCCCGCTTGTGGAGGGCGAGGGCGAGGTGGCCGGATCGCCGGTGACCTGTGGCGAGCACCCGATCCCGGAACGGTTCGCTCACGGTGTCTATCTCGAGGCGTCAAGTGCCGACGACCTCGCGGTCGTCTTTCTTCGACTTGGGGCACTCGTGGGAGGCGGAACCGAGTCGCCGTTCGCTGCCGACGGCACCTTCCCCGTCGATGCAGGCATAGCTTCCTTCTCGATTGTGACGAGTTCGCCGGAGTGGACCCTGCACTCACCTCAGGGTCGCGCGATAGATGCGTCGACCGCCGAGGATTCCGGCTTCCGGCTGGAACGTTCGGGTGGCGCGGCTCGCCTCATCTCGCCACTGATCGAAGCCCGAGATGTCGGGACTTGGCGTTGGGAATCGGCATCGCGCGAGGCCGACACGCTGTACTACGCAAGCGGTCTCCGGATGCAACTTGACGAGCCCAAGACCTTTCTCGCTGGTGCCGACAACGAACTCAGCGGGAGGGTGCTGCGCGATGGCTCGGACCGTGCGAATCTCACGGACTACCGGTATGAGCTGAGCTTGAGCGTGGTGACGCCTGCGGGCGTGTCTGAGGTGAACGCTGACCGCATCGACCTTGACGAGGAGGATGGCGAGTTCACCTTCCACTACCTGGCCACCGATGCGTCAGGGGTCGTCACGCTGCAGGCTTCCTCGAGAGTGTCAGCACCGTGCCTTCGGGCATTCCGTTAGCGGATGTCGCAGCTCGGCAGGATGCCACGATCACGCTTCCCGACAACTACCCGACCGTGACTCCGGTGCCCGTGCAGTTGTCTGAACTACGGGGAACCGAAGGAGTCGCCGCGGGCGCGCTGACGCTGCTCGCGCCGGCCGACGGGACCGCGGGCATCGTCTGCTTCCCGGACGGAATCGCACCGGTCATCGACTCGGATGCCGCACAACGTGAGGACGGGTGGACGTGGTCCTCGGATCTCGAGTCGGATTGCATTGACCTCAGTCCGGGGGCTACAGCGCTGGTTCACCTGAGCGCCTCCAATGCGACGGCCGCCAATAGCGTTGTCGCAGCCCACCTCGCCGTCGAGTACCGTTCCGCATCGGGTGAGCCGCTGTCGGGCACGGTGCCGATTGCGTTCACGAGTACTCGACCTGTCAACGCGGCGGCGTTCAGCATTCTCGCTTTCGTGCTGCTGGCGGTCGGGCTGCTCGTTCCGCTGGCGCTGTTGTGGCTGTTTGGATGGTGGTTCACCCGGATCACGCGGGGGCGTGAATTGCTCCGCGCTTCCGTTCCCGTGCGCATCGCGCAAGACGGTCGGATCACTACCGACGACGGCACTGCTTTGGAATCCGCACGTTGGGGGCTTGATCAATTCCGATTCGAGCCGCAGCGTCCCGACGGACGCAAGTTCGCTGATCCGGATCTCGGCAACTTCCGGGCTCGGGTGGGTCTGAACCCGTTCGGGAGGCCGTGGTATCAGCTCGAGGCGCGCGATGGCCACGTGGTCTTCGGGCCGAGTGCCTACCTTCCGCCGCGTCAGCGATCTCTTGGTGTGCAGGGTCGAATACTCGGGGTGCACGGGGACCTTGGCCGCGTTTGGGCGCTTGTGGTGCGAGAGACGAGTTTGGCCGCATCGCGCGACGAGCCGATATCAGCCCGACTTGTTGTGTTCGTGCGCAACCCCACGGGGGAATCGGCGGTGTATCAAGACCGCATGCGGGAGATTGCGGGCTACGGCGGATTGGTCAAGCAACTGGCAGCCGCTCGCGACGCGCTCGCCGAGGTGAGTGCCCGGACCGCGCGTCAACGTTCGACGGAGTCACGCGTGAGCGCAGCTCGGGGGTCGAGGCCCACCGTCACGGAGAACCACACGCCATCGGCGAGAACCGATGGTGAACCGCCGAGACGAAACGAACCTCGCAATACGCAGAACGAACCGCCGCAGCGCGGTGCCTCCTCGCGACCGTCAGATTCGCATCGACCCAGCGGAAGCAAGACGGTCGAGCCCCCAGTCGCTCATCCGGTCCTGCCACCGACTCGGGTGCGCCTCCTCGCCGTTCAGGTACAGGCCGCGATGAACCTCCGCGTCGCGAACCGCGCACGGGCGACGACGACCCTCCACGACGGTCGCGCTGAGCGGCAGTGCACCAGACCATTTGAGACTGAGTAGAGACGAGGTATCGAGATGTTGCGACCCTTCCTGATCGTGGGCGTTGGCGGCTCCGGTGGCAAGACGATCCGTGGGCTGCGCCATGCCCTGGAGTTGCGACTAGAGCAGGCAGGGTGGAAGCGAGGGATCCCGGCGGCGTGGCAGATGATCCACTTCGACACGCCGCTGAAGCAAGACGGAACGGACTACGTGATGCCGTTCATCCCCGCAACCGACTACAAGGGGCTTGTCGCGAGCGGAGCCTCGTATGACGGAGTGCACGCGTCGATCGTGGCGCAGGGCATCCCCGCAGATGTCACGAACGATGTGTACCGGATGCTCCCTGATCCCGCGCGTGTGAGTGTCGATGTCACGAAGGGTGCGGGTCAATTCCGAGCGGTCGGGCGTGCGGTCGCGGTGTCGAAGCTCGCTGACATCTCTCGAGCGGCCGCGAACGCTATCAACCGCATGCAGGATGCGACCGCACTCGGGGAACTCCAGTCTCTGGGTGAGCACCTCGGAGCACGGACCGAAGGCGGAAAGAACGCCAACCCGACGGTCATCGTGGTTTCCTCGATCGCGGGAGGTTCCGGCGCGGGTCAGTACCTGGACGTGATCGAAGCAGTGAAGTCGGTGGTGCGCAACGAACCTTGGGCTCATCAGTTCTTTGCGCTTCTCTACGCGCCCGATGTGTTCGACCAGATCAAGGGTTCCGCGGGTATCGCGAGCAACGCACTGGCGACCGTCGCAGAGACCATGGCTGGCTTTTGGGCGCAGACGCCGTCGAAGGCGAGCCTCGAGCTCTACCGCAGCAAGGGCGTGAGCCCCTCGTATGGGTCCGCTCGCGATCGTGTCGGCGCCGCATATCCCTTCATCATCGGTCGCCAGAACTCACGCGTGGCCTTCGACAATCAGGGCGACGTCTACTCCGCAGTGTCCACCAGCATCTCGGCATGGATGGCAGACGACAAGGTGCAAGGGGACATCGACGAGTACGTCACGGGAAACTGGAGCGCAAGTGTTGCGGCCTCCGTTCTTCCCGATGCCACGAAGCTGATGAGGCCGTTGGACCAAGCCCCGCCTTTCTCATCGCTCGGATTCGGACGCGTCACCCTCGGGCGCGAGAAGTTCCTCGACTACGCCTCGGAGCGGCTCGCGCGATCCGTGCTCGACCGCATCCTCTACGCACACGGGGAAGAGGATCCGCGGTTCGAGCAGCGCACTGAGAACGAGTGGATCGAGTATCGAAAGTCGCAAGCACTGGAAGCTTTCATCCGGGACCTCGAGCTCGACGAGGAACTCGACGGGCGGGACGACGTCATCAACAAGCTGCGGCCAGAGCAGGCGCGCGCTTCTCTCGCGTTGGAGTTTCGGCAGCAGGTATTCGACAAGAGCGCCCACGGCTTCGACAAGACGGGTGGCCTCGACCTGAACGATTGGCACTATCGCCTGACCGCCGCTCGTGAAGACCTCGTCGGCGGGTACCTCGCGCGTGACACCGCGGAAGTGGAACAACTGGTGGCGCGCTGGGTGGCAGAGGCACCAGAGCACATTGTCGACACAATCGAACGCTTCATCGCACGTCACGGGCTTGCCGTCGTGGTGGAACTCATGCGGGAACTCTCGCGTGTCTTGCGTGCGGCATCGGAGAACCTCGCGAAAGAAGCGGATCAACGTCGTGGCTGGTTGACGCGCGTGTCGGGACGCGTGAGCGAGGCGCTGGGTGCAGCGGCGAATGCGGACTCCATCCGCCCCGAACAGGATGTCGTGGAGCAAGCACTCGACGACATCGAGGACTCCTTCGGCTGGGAGTCCGAGGCCAATTTGCGCGAAGTTGCCTCGAAGCTTCTCGAGGAACTGCGGAAGGACTTCATCGAGCCTCTCGCCGACTACCTGTCCTCGGCGCGCCAGGCGCTGCTATCGCGTGTAACCGATCGCGTCCAATCGGATGGTCGCGAGAACCCCTACGACAGCTGGCCCCAGCGCATCGACTCGACGGTTCCGCGCAAGTACAAGCCGGCCCCGAACGAGCGGCTGTTGGTGCCGCACACCGAGTACCCCGCCGAATTCGAGCGTCTCGTGGAGAACACATACGAGCGCCGCCGCTACCAGGAGGCGGTACTGGATGTGATCTCGGACATGGTTCGCGGACCCGGGGCGGATGACGGGATCGAAGCAGGGAAGCGCTGGTCCTTCATTGATATTCGCCGTGGTTGGAAGCCGGCCACGACGGGCAACCCCGCGCAACGCACGGCCAATCACGAATCTCCGAAGTTCTTCGTCGCCAACGACATCGATGTGTACCAGGACCGTGCTCGATATTGGATGCTGCGTAAGGGGTTCCCCTTCTTCGGCTACATCTCGGAGAATCTCGACAGCTATTTCAACGCCGAAGAGATCGACCCAGACCGCCTCAAGCAGCGTCGCGACGTTTTCCGCGAAGGGTTGACTGCGGCGCTCGGGGCAAGCGAGCCCCTCGTCAAGCTGAACCCGGCGCTTCTCTCCGAGGTGCACGGCAAGGCCGTTGGCGAGCAGAACCGGCTTGTCTTCAGCGCCATCCCGTTCGCGGAGGGCACCGAGATGTACGAGGTCACCAAGTCCGTCTTGACGAGCGCCGGGGTCTGGGACGAGAACATCTCAAAGGGATGGTTCAAGGACTCGAAGGTCGACCGGATCGAAGTCTTTGCGATGTCTGGTTATCCGTATGAACCGATCGTCATGGACTCCGTGATGGGCCCCATCGCGCGTGGATGGCTGACCGACTCGACGACCACCGAGGCGCGCGCTGCCTTCTGGAAGTGGAAGCGCGCGCGCCTTCTCCGGGAAGCGGTACCCGCTGACCCGGAAGTGTTCGACTCGATGGTGCGCGGCTGGTACGTCGCGAAGGTGCTCGGGCAACTCGATGTCGACCGTTCTGATCTGGATCGTGGTCCGAAGCTCTCCATCTGGGACGCGGAGCGTCGCGAGTTCGCAAGCTTCCCGCATCCGTTGCTCTATCCGGGAGCGGCACCAGCGTACGACTACCCGGGTGTCATCATGGAGTCGCTCATCATCGCACTCGCCCTGTGCAATTCTGAGGGGTCTCTGGCTCCGCTCCGGGCATATCAGGTACTCATGCGCCTCGGCGGGCAGCGCAACGTGCTCTCGCCAGTGCTCACGGATTGGCTTCGCGATGGTTTCATGCCGCAGGGAAGCCCGACACCAGCCGCCGAACGCGCAGGCACCGCGGCTGGCACGCTCTCTGAGCGACAGACGGCGGTACGGGAGCACCTCGACAAGGAACTCAGCGACTTCCGCGACGAGGTGGAAAAGCAGAACACCGAGACCTCTGTATTCGCATACCCGGTGAGCTGGGAGATCCGCGACACGATCCAGGGTGGACTGCGGGAGCTTCGTGACGGCGTGCTGGAGACCAAGCCGGACTCGACGGGCATTTGATCATGTCGATGTGGCGAGACGATGCAGTGAGCATCGTGCTGTTCTCGACGCGCGAGCAGGGTGAACAAGTTCTCGACCTCGCGCGGGAATGGACGCGGCACGGTCTCCTCGGCCCGGCGGCATGGGTATACCCGGATCAGATCGAACGGGGGACGGACCTCCACGGGTGACCGCCGCCCTGATGGACGTGGACGACGATGGCGAGCTGCTGGAGGACGAGGTCGACCTCTTCGAGATGCTCGCCGTAGAGTCGATCTCGAGGGTGCGACTGGTGAAGCTCCGCTCGCCAGCCCAAGACTCGCACGCTGATGAGCAACAGGACGACGCATCTGACATCGTCAGCAGATATGTCGCTCACTCGATTCCGCAGTTGCACCCGAGTGCATCGAACTCGACCGACGCTGTCGAACTCATCCGCATGAGTCTGATCTGCACGCCGACGCAGGTGCAGCTCGATGAGCGGCTGCGTGGTGCAGAGAACGACTCGAGCGTCGTGGTGGTCGCCTCGCCTGAGGACCGAGCCACGCCCAGTGCGGGTGACGCGTTCGTGCGTGAGAACGAGCGATTTGACGGCTTCGTGCTCATGCACGTGGCGACTCTGGCGGGCCTCTGGCGGGGTACGCCGATCGGCACGCTGGAGATGTTTGAGCGCGAAAGCTCAGCGGCCCAGAGTATTTGGATCCAGCGCGTCTTCGTCAGAGGTGTACTCACCAAGGGCATCGCCCGCCGTGCCGCAGCTGAGGTGCTCGAACGGCTCATCGAGCATCGGGGTTCGGTCGCTGCGGCGGGGGTAACGGTCACTCCTCAAGGCACCGCAGTGATCCCGGCGGAACGTGTGCCTCTTTACATAGACAAGATGCTTGAGGCGGCCGTCTCACTCGATGATTCCGCTCTGGCCTTCCGGCCTCCGCAGATCGATCGCGAGCCAGATCGCGAGTCTGTCGGTGTTTGGCAGCAACTCGGCATGTTCGCGCGCTTCTCGGGCGGGAAGTTGGCTCGCATCCCGCACTGGACATGGCTGTGGTTCCACGACCTCTTCGCGCGAGGAGTCGCGAAGGAACTCCAAGGCGCGGACGGTTACCGGCAGGTAGCGTTGTTGCTCGATCAGGAACCGGACGCGATGGACCGGAGACTTCTGCTGTCGATCGAGAGGCTGCAGGCGCCTGCAACTCCGACGGGTGCCCCTCTCTCGGTTATGGCGCCCACCGACCATGTCGCTCCACGCCTGTGGGCGGGGCTTCGCAAGCTGATTTTCTCTGCCGTGGACGGCAGCGCGAATCTTGATGAAACGTTCAGCCCCATCGACGGGCGAGTGCCCGTGTTTGACTCGCTCGACCCCATAGCTCCGGATCCGCGTGGCGGATGGGAGCATCCGTCGCCACCTCGTGGATTTCCTGCGCGTGTGACCTGGGCAGATATTCGCCGGGATGATTCACTTCGCAATCGGCTTCTTGCGGTGGTACAGGCCGCGGCTGCGAGGCGTGACGCGGCGCGGGTCGAACATGCGCAAGCAGCATCTGCTGCTGAAGCGATCAAGTCGGACCTGGCGACTGTGCAGGCCGATCTGCTCGGCGAGGGAATGCTCAAGGCGCGAAGCGACGGCCGCGTTGTCGCGGCCAAGCCAGCCAAGGATGCGTCGACAGAAGTAGCCGCCGCGCACAGCGCTGCGGTCCGTGAATGGCAGGGATTGCAGGCGCGCATGAAGGCTGCATCCGCAGAGGTCGAGTCGGCCGCATCTCGCTTCAACAACGCAACTCTCGAAGTCGAACAGGCCACGGCGCACCTGGCATCGTTCGATGATTGGGTCGCCGAGCAGGCCGCGACTTTCACGGCACGGCTGTCGAACCGGATGGGGGCAGCCCGTGAGGCGGCGGCTCTCGAACTCGCGCTCGCGGAGAGAGCTGGAACCGATCTGCCGGAACTGCGTGAGCTCGTTCGCCTTCGAAAGGCTTTCCATCGCGGGGTGCTCGTCGCTTCCCTTGTCATCGGCGTCGTGATGGGTTTCGTAATCGCGTTACCGTCGATCGCTATGTCGGAGCTCGGCCGCCTCAAGCCTGAACTGAGTGGTCGTGTTCGTGAGGCTTTCGAGCAGGGGGACTATCCCGATTGGTGGGCGGTCGTGCTCGTGGGGTTGGGTCTTCTCCTCGTTATCCTGATCTTCCTGTTGGTCGCCTATTACCGCGGCTGGTCCGTGTTTGCTCGACGCGTCCAGTTGGCTGATTTCGCGGTGGCCACACGCGCTCTACGGGCGCGGGCTCTGCGCGGCGAAATGCAACGTCTCGAATCGCTGCACGAGCAGGCAGAGCAGTGGGTCGACCTCGTCTCGACCGCGCTGTTCGATCCGTGGGAGATCCCGCGTGAATGGCGTGAGGCGAGTTCATCAGGCCTTGACGCCTCGCGTATGCCGTTCGCAATGGGCATAGGTGAGGCTGTGGAGGGAGTGGCACGGGCTCTGACCGCATCACGCGGGACGCCGCAGCGGAGTTGATTCGTAAGGGCTGGCGCGACGCTGCGTTCCGAAATCTGCTGGGGGAGATCGCAGGACGACTTGGCCTGGACGACACCAAGCTCGGCCTCGAGGCGCTGGATTCCGACCTGCCGGAGGCGCCGAACAACTCCCGAGCGCTCGTCCGTCGGTACATGTCGGAGTCCGACGTGCTCGAGTCGGTTGCGGAGCGCCAGCTTGCTGCGATCGCCGACGGCTTGCAGGACGACTTGCAGTCGGGGGAGCGCATCCGGGTAGCCCCGATCGCTCGCACGGACGCGCTTTCCACATTCCGCCGAAAGCGTGGCGAAGACGACAGTCAAGGCTGGAGCGAGTTCCTTCTTGAGCCGGTGGTCAAGAGCCCGTCGACTCCGACGCCGCTGAGCGCCTTGGGGATCGCGAGCCACCAGGTTCAGAGAGCCCACCATGAAGGAGTGTCGTCGTATGTGGTGGCGCCCGATGCGGTGCTCGAAGTAGCACCTCAGCGCGAAGCGCTCGTCATGAGGCCAACCGGACTCGATTCCAGGGAGGGCTTTGACTCGCTCGTGCGCATCGATGTCGTCGGGCCCGTACCTCTCGACGCGATCTACGCCCTTGGGGGACCGCGGACGGCGACCGCTGCGGCTCCCGAGGAACCCGAACGTTCTGGGATATAACGGTGACTTCGGGGCGATGGAGGGCTCCGGTTGGAGCGCTCGGGATACCTCTGGTCGTGTTCTCGCTAGCTGTGGGTTGGTACGGTTCGGCGACCGCTGAAACGGTGAGCCCATCGCCTGCGACGGCGCGATATTCAGAGCAGGCAAGCGGACATTCGTCAGACCCGACGCCCAGCGCGCCGGCTGACATCGAGGCGACCCCGACAACGGTTCAGCTCGATGAGGCACTGGCGGTTCTCGAGGAACTCCCCGACGCAACTGATCAGGCGACCGGCTACCTGCGGTCAGCGTTCGGCGCCGGCTGGCGCGACCCTGACCGCAACGGGTGCGACACCCGAAATGACATCCTCGCCCGGGATCTCGCCGACGTGATGTTCCGTCCAGGTACCCACGACTGCGTGGTGACCAGCGGGACCCTTCTCGACCCTTATACCGGCATGACGATCCATTTCGTGCGCGGGAATGTGACGTCGGAGGCCGTGCAGATCGACCACATCGTGCCGCTCGCGTGGGCGTGGCGGAACGGCGCCTACGCATGGGATGAAAAGAGGCGTGTTGAGTTCGCCAATGACCCAGACAACCTGCTCGCGGTAGATGGACCGACCAACATGAGCAAGTCGGACTTGGGGCCCGCGGAGTGGCTGCCACCGAGTGATGCGTTCGAATGTCACTACGCGGCCGCATTCGTCTCGGTGCTCGGCAAGTATTCGCTCTCGATACCGCGGAGCGACCGTCAGGCATTGGTCGAAACTCTCCACGGCTGCTGATTGCAGAGACCAGCGCTCCTCGCCCCCAGCTGTGGGGCTCACCGATGTCGCACCGCCCGGCTAGCGTGGGCTTGCCCGCTGCCCGGGCGGCGCTCGTTTCCGGAGGTGCACGACTCATGCCTTCGCTGATCGCGTGGCTGGACGCTTCGGCCGAGGAGCAGCGACGGATGCGCGACGTGATCCGACTGTTCTCCGACCGTGAGAGCCGCGACGAGCTCGGCATCGGGCAGTTGCGCGACGGCATCTCTGACGCGCTCTTCCCCGGGACCTCCACCCTGCTCACCCGTGCGCGGTATCTGCTGTTCGTGCCGTGGATCTATCAGCAGGCGGCCCGTTCGAGTGCGCCGGTCGCGAAAGCCGATCGACTCGAGCGCGAACTGATCGAACCGCTCAAGCGATCCGTCGACAACGCGGGCCTGCTCGGTACGCAGGCCGGCATCACGCTCAAGACGCTGCCCTCGTCGGTGTACTGGACGATGCTGCGCCACTACCGCATCCTGCGCGACCCGACGCTCTCACGTGAAGACGCCCTGATGTTCGACGGGCGGGTCGCCGACAGCGACGCCGAAGGCGACGGGCCGCGCAACCTCAGCGTCTGGTCGACGACGATGCCCGAGCCGCCCGACGACTTTCCGCGCGAGGTCGAAGGCGGCTTCGGCCTGCGGCCCGACGAGGCTGCGTGGCTGCGCGACCGCATCCTCGACACCGCGCCGGGCAGCTACCTCGCGCACCTCGCGCAGTACGCACCCGATGACCACAGCCCCGCGCCGTGGGCCGACCCCGCATCCCTCGACGCCAGCCCCGAGGTGCGCGACCTCCTCGCGCACGCCCAGTCGTTCTCGGTCGTGATGCACGGCGCACAGCTGCTCTACAACCTGATGATCGCCGAGGAGTACGAGGCGGCCGGCCTCGAGACGGTGGTCGACCCGGTCTCCCACTACCGCGACGAGCTCGCGGAGTGGGCGGATCGCCTCGACGGTCAGGTCGACGTTCGTGCATGGTCGTTCGACGAGTTGCTGGCGCGCATCGAGGTCGACCGCGGCTCGCCCGTGCATCCGTCGACACGGCGGTTCGTCGGCGCGTGGCTGGAGCTGCTGCGGGGGAGTGCCGCCGACGGCCTGCCCGCCAATGACGCCGCGCGGGGGCTGATCCGCCAGCGCGAGAAACTCAACAAGGGCGCGCAGAAGCGGCTCGGCAATCCGCGCAGGCTCGGCGGATGGGGTGGCGGCTCGGGCGCCGGCGAACTGGTGTTCCGCTGGCCAACCGTGCGCCGCATCCTGCTCGACATTCACGAGGGCCTCGCTCGGGCGGAGACGACGGATGCTTGAGCCGCAGACGCGCGCCGCGCTGAGCGAACAACTGAGTCCCCCGAGCGGGTTCGAGCTCGTGCACGCGGTCGGCACGACGTTCACCCTCGACCTCACCACGGCCTTGACGGTGCCGCTGTCGTTCGCCGCGCACCGCGTTGCAGACCACACCGATCCCATCGGCGTGCTCGACGCGGTGCGGCGCTCGGCCGACCGCATCGACATCTTTGCCCAGGCCGGCGCCATTTCGATGGGCGCGCCGTCTGACCTGGCCGCGTTCCTCGAGCCGATGATCCACCCGGTCAGCGTCGCGACCGGCCTCTTCCACCCGAAGGTGTGGCTGCTCGAATACCGCGCGGGCGACGAGACGCGCTACCGCTTCATCTGCGCAAGCCGCAACCTCACCGCCGATCGCAGCTGGGATGTCGTGGTGCGGCTCGACGGGTGGCCAGCCGATGAGCGCTACCGCGACGACGCGGCGGCGACCAACCCGCCGCTCCGCTCGTTCCTGCAGACGCTGCCCGAGTTGGCACTGCACCCGCTCTCGAGCGCGCGCCGCGACCGCATCCGGGCGCTCGCCGAACGCACGCTGTCGATCGCATGGGAGACGCCCGACGAGATGCGCGGGCTCGCCTTCCATCCGTTCGGCGTGCCGGGCGCCGCGCGTCCCGACCTCTCGGGCAAGCGCGCCCTCATCGTGTCGCCGTTCCTCTCGGATGACGGACTCGCTCTGCTGCGCCAGAACGTGCGCACCGAGACACATGTGCTCTCGCGCGCGGAGAGTTTCGATCGGCTCTCGCCTGCGTCGCTCGACAATCGCCTCACGGGCTACCTGCTCGACGACGCGGCGACGCAGTTGGCAGACGCCGACACCGACGCGGCCGTGCCCCAGGCCGAGCGTCTCAGCGGCTTGCACGCGAAGGCGATCGTCGTGGATCGCCACGACGGCAGCCATGTGCTGCTGGGCTCGGCCAACGCAACAGGCGCCGCATGGAACGGCAACGTCGAGTTCATGGTCGAGCTCGTCGGGTCGCTGCACAAGTTCGGAGTCGAGGCGACCCTCAACGCGCTGGGCGAGCTCAAAGAGCCATATCCGGCCGTGGGCGGCGAGCAAGCGGATGCGGATGAGGAGGCCCATCGTGCCCTCGAGGGCTTCCTGCGCCGGTTGGCTGCCGTGCCGCTCTGGGCGCGCCTGCTTCCCGCCGAGCCATACGGCATGCGCGTCTGGGCCGACGAGCGCATCGTCCCCATCCAACGGAGCCTCGATGAGCGAGGCATCCAGCTCAGCTGGCATCTGCTGACGCGACGCGACCACGGCGGCGCGGCGCTGGGCGCCGGCGAGCAGCAGGGCACCGAGCTGCAGGGCCTTCCCCTCACGGATGTGACCCCGTTCGTCGTGCTCGTCGTGCGCGACGCCGAGGGGCGTCAGCAGTCCGCGATCCAGCTTGCGCAGCTGCTCGATGATGTCGACACTCGCCGGGATGCGATCGTCGCGCGCCAGCTCACGGATCGTGCGGCGTTCATCCGGTTGTTGACTTTGATGCTCGAGTTGGCGGGCGTCACGCTCGAGGCTGGCGCAGGAGCATCAGCAGGCTTCTTCGGTGCGAGCGGGCCGGGCACCGGGGCCGGCTTGTTCGAGGCGCTCATGCGTGCCGTCGGCGACGGGCATGCGGGGCTCGCTGACGTGCGCCGCATCGTCGATTTCGTGCGCCAGCAGGGAGACGAGCACCAGGTGCTGCCCGACGGTTTCGACGAGCTCTGGCAGCGGGCGTGGGCGGCGCACCTCGAGCTCGGAGGTGTGTCGTGAGCGGCGCGGATGTGGAGGCAGTGCTCGCTGGGCTGAAGGGCTTCCAGCGGGCGACGGTCGATCACGTCGTCGACCGCTTCTACGGCGCCGGCGCCGAGAACGGCTCGGGCCGGTTCCTGGTGGCCGACGAAACGGGGCTCGGCAAGAGCATCGTCGCGCGAGGAGTGATCGCACGCGCCATCGAGCAGCTGCAGACAGATGACGGCGTCGACCGCATCGATGTCGTCTACGTCTGCAGCAACGCTGACCTCGCCACCCAGAATCTCGTTCGCCTCAACGTGACTGGCGAGAAGCACATCGGCATGGCCACGCGCCTCACGATGCTGGCGAGGAGAGCCACCGCTTGGCCGAGCCGACGACGTCGACGGGCAAGAAAGTCAACCTCGTGTCGTTCACGCCCGGTACCTCGTTCGCAGAAGGTGGACGCCAAACGGGCTCAGCGCCCGAGCGGGCGATGCTCACGGTAATCCTCGACGGTCTCGTGAATGAGACGCCATCCGATCGCCGCACGACGCGTCTCTTGATGCAGGCGACCGTCTCTACCCTCGGCCGGTTCACCGCGAGCGTCGATCGACTGCGGTCGGAGCTGCGCGGCGAGCCCGATCCCCGCATCGTGGGCGCCTTCCGTCGCATGGTCGAATCCGACGGAACCCTCGGCGCGTTCCTCGAGTTGCGCGACGAGGCGCGCGGGAAGTCGAAGCTCTCGGATGAGCTGAGGCATCGAGCAGCGAACCTCACCGCGCGCCTGCGCCAGTCACTCGCGAAGGCGGGTGTCGACACGCTCGAGCCCGACCTCATCATCCTCGACGAGTTCCAGCGCTTCCGGAACCTGCTCGATCCCGAGTCGGGCGAGGCGGCAGAACTCGCGCACGCGCTGTTCGATCACCCCGCGGCCAAGGTGCTGCTGCTGTCGGCGACCCCTACAAGCCGTTCACCAACAGCGACGATGCCGACGACGATCACTACCGCGACTTCCTCGCGACGGTGAGGTTTCTCGCGGGCGGCGACGCGGATGCGGTGTCGAGGGTCGCGGGGGCCCTCGACGAATACCGGCGTGCTCTCGTCACCGGCGGGGTGCTGCGGCTGCCGCCCTTCGCGTGCAGGAACAGCTGACTCCGCTGATGTCACGCTCGGAGCGGCCGCCGGTGGCGGAGCGCGAGGACCTGGTGACGGTTCGCCACCTTCCGACGGCGTCACCGTCGACCGACGACATCCGTGGGTGGGCGGCGCTGCGCAAGCTAGGCAACGCTGCCGGATCACCTGTCGACATCGAGTACTGGAAGTCGATCCCGTTCTTCGCGAACTTCATGGACGGCTACCAGCTCGCGCGGCGTGTGGATGCCGCGCTCGCGAACGGGGATGCGGCCGTTGCCGAGGCGCTCGCCGGAGCCCGTTCACTCGACCGAGCCACCATCGAGCGCTTCGATGAGATCGACCTCGGCAATGGTCACCTGCGTGCCCTTGCCGCGCAGACCGTCGGCGACGGCTGGTGGAAGCTGTTGTGGGTGCCGCCGACGCTGCCGTATCTCGAGCCCGGCCCGGTGTTCCGCGAGTTCGCCGATCAGCGCGTCACGAAGCAGGTGATCTTCTCGGCGTGGTCGGGGGTGCCGACGGCGGTTGCGGCGCTGCTGAGCTACGAGGCGGATCGCCTTGCGGCCGGGAAACGCAAGGTGCTCACCGCCAATACGCCGGATGCGCGCAAGGCGGTGCGCGCGCGCCTGCTGTACCCGCTCGACGAGGGCCGGCCGGCGGCGATGTCGACCCTCGCGCTGTTCTGGCCGCACCCGGTGCTCGCCCGGCTCGGTGATCCCCTTACCGCGGCGCGTCGGGCAGGCGGAGTCGTCACGACTGGTGCCCTGGAGGCTGAGGTGGGCGCCCATTTCTTCTCCGCACCGGATGCCGCGCAGGCGTGGGAGGCGAGCTTCGCGACACCGGGTGCGTTGCCGGCGTCGCTCGCTGACGCGTCGCCGGAGCAGCTGGCAGCCAGCGACGGGGAGGGCTCGGCGGGCCTCATCGAGCACATCCGTCTCGCGCTCGAGACCGCATCCGAGATGCCGCATGCACACCCGGAGCTCGCGTCCCTCGCCGTGCACGCGCCTGGGAACATCGCGTGGCGTGCCTTGCGCAGTGTCGCTGGGCATTCCGCGACCGAGGAGGGGCTCTGGCGCGCCGCCTTCGAACTGGCTGACGGCATCCGCACCTTGTTCAACCGCACCGAGAGCATCGCCCTGCTCACGACGCTGTATGGCGACGAGCGTCACTACTGGCAGAGCGTGCTCGCGTACTGTGCCGACGGCAACCTGCAGGCTGTGCTCGACGAGTACCTCTATCAGCTGTGGAGCGAGACGGGCGGGGTGGAGCTCGACGACGCCGGCCTGATGGATCTCGCACACCGTGCGGTCGGCGCGATGAGCCTGCGGCCGGCGCGTTACGAAGCCCGTGACACGTCGCCCGATCGCGCGGAGATTCCACTCATGGCGCGTTTCGCCTTGCGCTACGGCGGTAAGCACGCCACGGATGCCGATGAGCAGGGCGGCGTGCGCCAGAGCGAGGTGCGGGCGGCATTCAACAGCCCGTTCGCGCCGTTCGTGCTCGCCTCGACGAGTGTGGGGCAGGAGGGCATCGATTTCCACTGGTGGAGCCATTCGGTGATCCACTGGAACCTGCCGAGCAACCCTGTCGACTTCGAGCAGCGCGAGGGGCGGGTAAACCGCTACGCGGGGCATGCGGTGCGCAAGAACGTGGGGGAGCGGCACTGGAACGACGTGCTCGCGTCGGGCGACCCGCACGCCTGGCAGGCGGCCTTCGACGCGGCGTCGCGCAATGTGGCGAGCGAGTTCTCGCCTTGGTGGGTGTACCCGGGATCGGCGCGCATTCACCGCGTGCTCGCGACCTACCCACTGAGCCGCGACATCGACCGCTATGAGCGTCTGCGCTCGGCGCTCACGCTCTACCGGCTCACCCTCGGGCAGCCCCGCCAGGAGGACATGATCGAGATGCTCGCGCGGTCCGGTGGGGATGCGGAGGAGCTGCCGACGATCGATTTGCGGCCGCCGGGGGCCGTGCAACAAGCCTGACGGCTGGTCCGGGGTAGTGTATAGCCGGCTCGAGACGGGTCAGCCGAAAGACCTTCGCAGGTGCTCCCTCAACCGATCGTCCACGACATTGGCACATGTGCCGCGAATACCGCGCGTGAGCAACACTGCGTATACGTTGACGATGTACCGCAGCAGATCGTCGTCGGTCTACTTGTGTCCGAGGATGTGGTTGTCAACCTTGCCCTTCTTGTCGCGGTGGTTCTCGCGGTCGGCGACGATGCGCCCGGACGCGGTGTCGAGCCGCAGGTCGGTCCCGATGATGACGCCGGCGTAGCGCGCGCCCATTGACGCCGCTGGCGGCGGGCGCGGCGAAGCAAGATGTCAGCGCTGAGGCGGACAATTGACGCATGGAGGCAACACCCCGTCCGGTGGCGAAGCGGCATCACACCGTGCCGCAGTTCTACCTGCGCGGATTCACCGACGGTGATCGTCTGGCGACGGTACGGCTTCCAGGCGAGCAACGATTCGTACAGTCCGTCAACGACGCCTCTGTCGCGAAGAACTTCTACTCGGTCGAAGGGCACGAAGACGGTGCTGATGTGCTGGAGAAGGCGCTCTCCGAAGTCGAGGGCGCGACAGCGAAGGTGCTGAAGCGGATTGAGCAGGGAGCTTGGCCCCTAGCGACCGAGGAACGGATGGCCCTCGGCTATTTCGTCGCCCTCCAGGCCACCCGCGTCCCGGTGCAGCGTCGCACGATGGACCATGTTGCCCGCCAGATGATGCGTCTCCAGATCGGCGCTGGCGGCAAGCCCGGACTGCGCAAGCAGCTCGAGAGGCAAGGCGGCGAGGTGACCGACGAGACCGTTGAGCGCGTCTGGGAGATGTTCACTCGCCCCGAGGGCGCACCGTTCTCGCGGCCTCAGGTGGAGCACCTTCAGCAGATGCTGGAGCTTGCCGAGGAGATCGTGAAGTTCATCGTCGGCCGGCCCTGGACACTCGTAAGGTTCGACCGCCGATCGCTCATCACCTCAGATGCACCAGTAGGGCTGGTACCTGACCCCGAGGACGAGCCCTGGCAGGGTGTCGGCTTCATGACGGCCTGGGGCATCACATTTCCGCTAAGCCGGAAACTCGGCCTGATCATGAGCGACCCACAGGCGCTCATCGACCTGCGGATCCCGGTTGAGAAGGTCCATGCCGGGAATGCGGACATGATTCAACTCGGTACGACCAAGCTGGAGAAGTTCATCAACTACAACACCGTGGTGAGCGCGAGCGAGTGGCTCTTTCATCACCCCGAGGACGACAAGTTTGTCCCAGAGGAGCTGCCCGAGTCGCGTCCGGTGCATATGTCAATGTCGAGTGAACGGCACGAGTTTGACGGCACCCCTGGTTTGGGCCGTCTGCCGCTTAGGTGCATTGAGCATCGCCTGGCTCGTCGCCCCAGCAGCGTCCGAGCCGGTCACTACGCTTGGAGGGCTGGGCAGAGAGGAGGAACACTTGTCACAGGACCAGTCCTCCGCGCCTCTCGTCAAGTCGAAGCAACGAGTCGCGGACCACGGCGAGGTGTTCACCCCCGGTTGGATGGTCGACGACATGCTCGATCTCGTCAAGGCGGAGTCCGAGCGCATCGACTCGCGTGTGCTGGAGCCGGCCTGCGGCTCGGGAAACTTTCTCGTTCCGGTGCTCCGGCGCAAGCTCGCCACTGTGAAAGTCCGCTACGGCAAGTCGGACTTCGAGCGTCGACACCACGCGCTCCTCGCCCTGATGTGCATCTACGGGATCGAATTGCTCGCAGACAACGCTGCCGAGTGCCGTGAGAACCTTATTGAGGTGTTCGCCGACTACGTTGGCGCGAAGCCGGCCGACGCCTGGTATCGAGCGGCAGAGCGGGTTCTTGCCGCAAACATCGTCCAGGGCGACGCCCTGACCATGACGGCGTCCGACGGCCAGCCGATCGTCTTTCCGGAGTGGAGCTACCTCGGGAAAGGCAAGTATCAGCGCCGTGATTTCCGCTACGACAACCTCACCCAGCGTGCCTCCTTTCAGGGCACGCTCTGGGATCACTTGGAGGAGCACGAGATCTTCACACCGACGAAGGAGTACCCGGCGATGACCGTCGAGGAGATCGCGGCATGACCCAGGCGACCTTTGCGCTCCGGGGTCGCAACCCAGATGTGCTCACTTGCATCGCGAACCTGTCGAACGACGAAGTGTTCACTCCGCCGGAGTTCGCAAACCGAATGCTCGACACACTGGAAACCGCGTGGGCGGAATCGCACGGCGGCGCGAGCATCTGGGCCGACCCGGAAGTGACCTTCCTCGACCCGTTCACGAAGTCGGGGGTGTTCCTCCGCGAGATTACATCGCGACTGACCGACGGACTCGCGACGACGATTCCCGACCTTCGGGAGCGCGTCGACCACATCCTCACGAAGCAGGTCTTCGGTATCGGGATCACACAGCTGACCGCGATGCTCGCCCGCCGGAGTCTCTACTGCTCGAAGTGGGCGAATGGCAAGCACTCGATCGCGAAATCATTCACCACCGAGGACGGCAACATCTGGTTCGGGCGCACCGAGCACACCTGGGCCAATCGGAAGCGCGATCGACAAGTTGACCCGACCAAGGGCGGCGAGATCACGGTTGAGCTCGCCGGAACCGGCCGCTGCGAGTTCTGCGGGGCGAACGAGGCCGAGTACGCGCGCGGCGAAGAGCTCGAGTCCCACGCCTACGCCTTTATCCACACGACCGACATCAAGGCGCAGATCGCGCAGCTGTTTGGAGCCGACATGCACTTCGACGTCATCATCGGGAACCCGCCGTATCAGCTGAGCGACGGCGGCTTCGGCACGAGCGCGGCCCCGATCTACCAGCTCTTCGTAGAACAGGCGAAGAAGCTAGACCCGCGTCTACTCACGATGATCATTCCGGCCCGCTGGTTTTCCGGAGGCAAGGGACTCGACGACTTCCGCGAGTCGATGCTTGGCGACGGCCGGCTCCGCGTGATCGAGGACTATCTGAGCGCAGCGGACGTGTTTCCCGGCGTCGGGCTCAAGGGCGGTATTTGTGTCTTCCTATGGGACAGAGACTCTCCGGGGGATGTCCAGGTCACTACTCACTTCAAGGACTGGCCGACAACGACTGCACGTCGTCCGCTCCTCGAAGTAGGCGCCGATACATTCATCCGTTTCAACGAAGGCGTGTCGATCCTGAAGAAGGTGGCTGAGGCTGAGGGTGGTAAGCCTGGCTCAGTCGCACTCCCTGACGCAAAGCGATTCGATCGTCTTGTTAGCGCACGAAAACCGTTCGGGCTTGAGACAACCTTCAAGGGCAAGGTGCGCGCCAGCCCTGGAGACCTCCTGATCTATCAGAACGGTGGGACAGGTTACGTCTCGCGGGACAAGGTTCGCCTCGGCACAGACCTCATCGACTACTGGAAGGTCTATACGGGCAGGGCGGCACCGGGGACTGGAAACCGAGATACCTACCCACACAAGATCATCAGCACGCCGTTCATCGGTGGACCGGGCAGCATCTCCTCCGAAACGTACCTGTGCATTGGCCCCTTGGCGTCCCAGACGGAGGCTGAGAGCGTCCTCTCATATCTTTCCTGCAAGCTCACTCGGCTGCTGATTCTTCTTCACAAGCCGTCGCAAGACACGACTCGCAAGGTCTACACGTTCGTTCCGACGCAAGACTGGTCGAAGCTCTGGACCGATGAGGATCTGTATGCGAAGTACGGTCTTTCGGACGATGAGATCGCGTTCATCGAGTCGATCGTCCGCCCGATGGACCTCAACGGTGCACCGGACGATGTGATCGACGAAAGCGCCGATGACTAAGTCGCTCGATGAACTGATGCCGGAGCGCCCGGAGGGGCACCTCCGCATCTATGCGTACGCGATTCACGACGAGCAGCACCTGGGCTGGCTGAAGGTTGGGCAGACGACGCAGGACGTGAAGGCACGGGTCGCGCAGCAGGTGAAGACCGCGGCGGTCACCAACTACACGATCGAGGTCGACGAGTCGGCGCTCCGCGACGACGGCACGTTCATCCGCGACTTCGACATGCGCGAGCGACTGAAGGCGAAAGGCTTCGCGAATCCGACGCTGGAATGGATGGAGTGCACAGTTGCCGATGTGCTGACAGCGTTCACCGAGCTCCGCACTGGGCAGGAGGTCAGCGGCACGCATCACGAGACGTTTTCGATGCGTCCGGAGCAGAAGCGCGCGGTGGAGAAGACGCACGACTATTTCCACTCGATCTGGAAAGAGGACATGCACGCGGTTCCGCGGTTTCTCTGGAATGCGAAGATGCGCTTCGGCAAGACCTTCACGAGCTACCAGCTAGCGAAGTCCCTCGGCGCGACTCGCGTCCTCGTACTCACCTTCAAGCCGGCTGTCGAGGACGCCTGGGCGACTGACCTGCTTTCTCACAAGGACTTCGACGGATGGCAATACGTCTCCAAGTCCTCCGGGATCGATCCGTCTACCGTCGACAAGAAAAAGCCGCTCGTCTACTTCGGCTCGTTCCAGGATTTGCTCGGTCGCGACAAGGCGACCGGACTCATGAAGCCAAAGAACGAGTGGATCCACGCGATCAACTGGGATCTCGTGATCTTCGACGAGTACCACTATGGCGCCTGGCGCGACAGTGCGAAGGAGCTCTTCGAGGGCGAGGACGAGAAGGAAGCGAAGAAGGAGCTCGCTGGGGAGTATGGCGAGGCGCTGGAAGCCTTCGACGAGGAGCTCGACGAGCTCGGCAGCGACGAGAAGGACTTCCTGCCGATCACGACCCGCGCCTACCTCTACCTCTCCGGCACGCCGTTCAAGGCGCTGGCGACCGGCGAGTTCATCGAGGAGCAGATTTTCAACTGGACCTATACCGACGAGCAGCGCGCGAAGGCCGAGTACGCCAAGAATCACCCGGACAAGCTGAACCCGTACGGGGCGCTTCCGGAGCTGCGGCTGCTGACCTACCAGATGCCGGACGAGCTACTGAAGGTCGCTAGCGCGGGCGAGTTCGACGAGTTTGATTTGAACGCCTTCTTCGCCGCAACCGGCGTCGGCTCGAATGCGGCGTTCAAGCACAAGGACGATGTGCAGAAATGGCTCGACATCATTCGCGGCCAGCACCTGCCCACCCAGGTTGACGCGCTGAAGAGCGGCACGCGGCCCCCGTTCCCGTACTCCGACGTGCGACTGCTGCCGTACCTCCAGCACTCGTTCTGGTTCCTACCGAACGTCGCCGCCTGCCACGCGATGGCGAATCTGCTGGCGGAAAAACAGAACGTGCCCTATTGGGGTCAGTACCAGGTGCTCAACGTCGCTGGTCCCGGCGCGGGGATCGGGCTCGAGGCGCTGCCGCCGGTGCGCAAAGCGATCGGCAATGGGGTCGACACGAAGACGATCACCCTGTCCTGCGGCAAGCTGACGACGGGGGTCACCGTCCCTCAGTGGGCGTCGATCCTCATGCTCCGCAACCTCAAGTCGCCGGAGACCTACTTCCAGGCCGCTTTCCGAGTGCAGTCGCCGTGGTCCATCAAGAATCCGAACGGTGACGACCCGAACGCGGAGGAGGTGCTCAAGCCGGTCTGCTTCGTCTTCGACTTTGCGCCGACGCGGGCACTACGGCAGCTCTCCGAATATGGCATCGGCCTCTCGTCGGACGAGCCGAACCCGGAGCGCGCTGTCGAGGAGTTGGTGTCGTTCCTGCCGGTGCTCGCCTATGACGGTGCAAACATGACGCAGGTCGACGCCGGGGGCATCCTCGACATTGCCATGGCCGGTACCTCTGCCACTCTCCTCGCCCGCAAGTGGGAGTCAGCGATCCTCGTCAATGTCGACAACGACACGCTCAAGAAGATCATGGGTAGCGAGCGCGCGATGGCCGCCGTGATGAACATCGAAGGCTTCCGCGCTCTCGGAAGCGACGTCTTCGAGACCGTCATCAACAAGTCCGAACTGGTCAAAGGCACCAAGAAGGCGAAGGGCGACGCGCTCACTCCGAAAGAGAAGAAGGAGCTCTCTGACGAGGAGAAAGAGTACAAGTCCAAGCGGAAGCAAATCCAGGAAAAGCTGATCAAGTTCGCAACGCGCATCCCCGCGTTCATGTATCTGACCGACTACCGGGAGAACACCCTAAAGGACGTCATCACCAAGCTCGAGCCTGGCCTCTTTCGCGCGGTGACCGGGCTGACCGTCGAGGATTTCGACCTGCTCGTCTCGCTCGGCGTCTTCAACGCTGCTCATATGAACCAGGCGGTCTTCGCGTTCCGGCGCTACGAAGATGCTTCGCTCTCGTACACCGGCATCGAGTCGCACGCAGGGCTGCGGCGCTACGGGCTCTACGACACCGTTGTGGGGCTAGAGGACTGACCCGGCCAAGCAGGACGTCGATCCCGCCCGGCCGCTGGCCTACAACTGCTGATACCGTGCCGAATCGGGACCAAGTGGCTAACTTTCGGAACACCAAGGCCAGAAACCGTTACAGACTATGGTTAGATCGAAACAGGTGATCGTGGCCGTTCAGCGTGGAGGGACTTGTCGGTGGAACATGTGTCGGAAGTGGCGAAGATCCTTGAGGGTGCGATTCGTCACGACCCGGAGCAGGCCATCAGCTATGGAGCCCTGCTCGCCGACAAGCTAGAGCGGACCGGGAACACTCGACAGGCGACACTTATCCGAAACGTCATCCGCAAGGCGCCGGCCCGGAACGCCGACGGAGCCAGTCTCGACGTCGTCCCGCGACGCCCGCGGGATGAAGACAGCAAGCTTGCGACTGTTGATGTGAGCTATCCAGCAGATGGTGGCGAGCCATGGCTGCACCTCTCAACCCGGGTGTTGGCTCAGATCGAGGACTTTGCCTCCTCGATCGAGAAGCGCGATGTGCTGCAACACCGCGGCATCGACATCCGCCCTCGGTTGCTCCTTCACGGTGAGCCCGGAACGGGCAAGTCATCTATCGCACGTGCCATCGCTGCCCGCCTCGGCCTTCCTCTGGTGACCACGCGAAGTGATGCGCTTGTGTCTTCGCTTCTCGGACAGACCAGTCGCAACATTCGTGAGGTCTTCGAGTACGCCTCGCGGTGGCCATGTGTGCTGTTTCTTGACGAGTTCGATGCTCTCGGAAAGAGCCGTGCCGACACGCGTGAGGTGGGGGAACTCCAGCGTGTGGTTATCGCCTTGCTCCAGAATATGGACGCGTTTGAGAGCGCTGGCGTACTTGTCGCTGCGACAAACCACCCGCAATTGCTCGACACAGCTGTATGGCGGCGATTCGACCATGTCATCCAAACTGAGTCGCCGGGCGAATCTCAACGCGAGGCCATCTTCCGAGATGTTCTTGGATTCCTTGCCCCGAATGACAAGGACATCCATCGCCTTGCCCAACTCGCCGACGGCCTATCGGGCGCTGGCGTCCGTGCGGCGGCATCCGACATAGCCCGTGCGGAAGTGCTCGCCGAATCAGAGTCGCTCCACCTCGCCGCCGCGGCACGACGACTAGCGCGATTCATGCTGCCTGACACCCTTTCGAGGTCTGGCAGCTTTGACAGTGACTCGGAAATACTTGCACTCCGGACCTGGGCGCCCGACATCTTCACCTACCGCAACCTTGCGGACCTTTTCGGTATCAGCACTCGTCAGGTGACGAACCATCTGAAGGAGCATCATGGTGGACTTCCAACCCATACTCCTCCTGCCATATGAGCGAACCGAGCTGACCCGCAAACCGGGCGGAGGAAGGACGCATGAGCCACTGGTGCCGATCACCGACACCCTCCGCAGGGAACTCTCCACTCAGGTCCTTCAGTTGGCCGAGATGGCCGCCCGTACGCGCGCCTCTGCTTCGAATCCGCTCCCCGTCAAGGTCGTACTTCACGAACGCGCTCTGGCGAAGTCGAGTCGCCCATACAAGTTCCTGAAGAACGCTGCGTTGCCGGTGATTGCTGTTGAGCGACCCGGTGAGCTGATTGTCGGTGGCACCAGCGACCGGCTTACTGCGTTGGCCTCGGCGATCCAGACCGGAACGAGTAAAGAGGACATCTTCCATATCTCCACGCTTACAGTGTTCTCAGCATGGGGAGTGTCCGATATTTTCGGAGTCTCGACTGAAGCCGAAGCAGCCGCCTTGCTTCAAGCAGCTCGCGATCGAGGTGCTTTCGTAAAGGTAACCTTCTTCCCCTGGTTCTCGACAATGGTGCAGCGGCTCGCGACGCCGCAGGGCGCCATCGGCCAAGGCCCCGATCGCCCGAGTCTGCTGGCGACGTTTGAACAAGCGCTCGGCTTGGAGGTACGGACAGCCAACGCGTCCACGGATCGTCCGGTCGCATACCTCGAGCCAACTGCGGAGCTCACCGTCGATTACTTCAGGGATCACAAGAGTGTGCGGTCGGTGAGTCTTGAGCCCATTTACTCGGTCGTTGACCCAGCTTCCCAGCCATACATCGAGCTTGCATCGCTAGAGAGCCAGCAAGTCCCTGTTCCGGCTGGTGAAGCAGTTGTCGTCGGAGTTCTCGACTCGGGCGTGGACAGCGCGATGTTGGAGCCGGGGATCATCGGGCGCGAGACCTTCAATGTCCCGGCAGATCGAGACCCTTGGCATGGCACCTTCGTCTCCGGGTTGGTGATGAGCGCGCGCTGGTTCAACGACGACGACCAGCGGTTCCCGCTTGATGTTGCGCTGGTGTTCGATGCCGAGGTCATGCCTGCCGGCGGGCTTCCGGAACACTTGCTTTTCGAACGGATTTCCGAGGTCGTTCGTGCCCATCCGGAAGTGCACGTATGGAATTGTTCCTTCGGCGCTGCGCCTTTGGGAAATATCGAGTATGGCACCCTGGCCCAGGATCTCGACGCCCTTTCAGATGATCTAGGTGTGCTCTTCGTCCAAGCCGCAGGTAATTTTCCTAACCTCCGTACATGGCCACCAACTCCGGCCGTCGCCATCGGAGATGACCTTGCATCGCCAGCCGAGGCCATCCGCTCCATGGCAGTCGGGGCTAGGGCGCACAACGGAGGTTATGTGCCTCAGGAAATGCCGTCGTCCTATTCGCGGCGCGGTCCGAGCTTCGCGCTTCATGTCAAGCCCGATGTGTCTCATTGGGCAGGTGACATGAACCAGTCCGGCTCACTTGGTGGCCACGGCGTCAAGTCGATAGTGCCCTCGGGAATGTCTGCCGAATCTGTGGGAACTTCGTTCGCGACGCCGATCGTCAGTTCGATCGCGGCCAATGTGTGGGACGCGCTGGCTACGAGCAACGCGACAGCGCCGCGTCCGGAACTCGTGAAGGGTCTCATCGTCCATTCCGCGCTGCTCCACGATCAGACTGGCATCGACTCTGACCATCGCAATTATTTCGGGTGGGGAACCCCGCCTTCGAGCGCGCTGGTGTTGGGTGGCGACCCGCACATCTTCACAACTGTGCACGAGGTTGTGCTCACGCCGGGAAGCGATTGGTACAAGCAGCCGTTCCCGGTTCCTACCCAACTACTGACTCCCGAAGGAAAGTTCCATGGGGAGGTACTTCTTACGCTCTCCTACGCGCCGCCCATCAATCCCGCGTTTGGTTCCGAGGCAGTCAGGACGGACGTATCCGGTGCATTCGGCTATATGACTCAGACCCCCGAAGGTCGTTCCCGCTTCCGTTCGATAACACCGCAAGAGGTAGTCGGCGGGTATTGGGAGTCACAGCAGGTTGCTGACGGCAAATGGTCCCCGCTCAAGAGTCATCGGAAGCGCTATCCGCAAGGTACGGGACGAGGGACGTGGGCATTGCGCCTCTCTATGACGGAGCGGGTCGATGACGAAGCGCACCAGGAGCAGCGGGTGTTTGCAATTGTGTCGTTCCGAGCGTTGGCTCCGGATGTTGACATCTACTCAACCGGCGTGCGTGAGGTGAATCGGCTTGGATACGTGAACAAGGTGATGGCGCCCGCAACGCGCCTTCGTGTCGACGGATGAAGCGGTGCGACCTTGCCCGAGAATTCTCACCGTGCGGAGTCGTTCTCGAGCTACCCGCCACGAACTCTCCACTTACAGGTCGAGAGATCGCCCCGCGAACCCTGCCCACGTTCTGACATAGGTGAAGTCGACGACCCATCGGCGGTTCGGTGCGGCCGCGGTGAAGTGAACCGTCCCCGGTTCTTTGCCGCTCCTATGCGGGTGCCAGCACCGGGTGGGATGGCGTTTCGTGGTCAGCGTAGTACGCGGCCTCGAACTCGTCGGGCGGGACGTCGCCGAGCGTCGAGTGGAGCCGTCTGGCGTTGTACCAGTCGACCCAGCCGGTGGTGACCCACTCGACGTCGTCTATGGCGCGCAGCGGTCCGTGCCGGAACGGGGAGCCGTCGGGGATGGCCTCGTTCTTGAACAGCCCGATTGTGGATTCGGCTAGGGCGTTGTCGTAGGCGTCGCCGATGGATCCGATTGAGGCGGCGATGCCTTCCAGCGCGAGGGTCTCGGCGAATGACACGCTCGTGAACTGAGACCCGGCGTCGCTGTGATGGATCAGCCCGTCCTGGACCTGGTGACCGGCCCGGTCGCGGCGCCACAAGCCCATCCGCAACGCTGTGGTCACCAGCGGGGTCGTCTTCGTCGTCGCGGCGTGCCAGCGCTGTCAGTCCCGATGAACTTACTGATGCCTTGGGGTGGTGCCAGCGTCGACATTCCCGACTGACCCGACCCACAGCCCATCCCGCGCGCGCGTCATCCCGACGTATAGCACTCGTCGCTCTCGCTCGGCCTTCTCGTCGCGTGACGCCGCGTCTCCATCCGCCGACCTGCGCGGCGCGAGCAGCGTCGCATCCGTCCACGGCAGCAGCACCTGCTTGAACTCGAGGCCCTTCGCGCGCTGGATAGTGCCGACCTTTACCTTCTCAACGGGCACGCCGTTGTAGTCGAGCAGGTCCACGGTCGGGATGCCGGCGCGCTCGAGCAGTATGGCGGCGCGCTTCGCGTCGCCGTTGTTCGTGCACAGCACGCCCACATCGCCGAGGCCTGTGTCGATCGAGGTGATCACCGCCCTCACGTGGGAGACGAGGGCGGCATCGTGCTCTGCGCGCGTTGCGAACGCCGCGCGGATCGGGCGCTTGCCGTGGCGTTCCACCGGACGCGAGGCCTCGTAGCGCAGCGCAGCTGCATCCTCGATGTCGGTGTACTGGTCGGAGGCCACGATCGTCGCGGCCGCCTCCAGGATCTCGGCGGTGTTGCGGTAGTTGGTGTCGAGGATCACGCCGCGTCCCGCCACCGAGAGCCCCGCCTCGGCGAGGGTGTAGCCGCCGGGGTAGATGGTCTGCTGGCCGTCGCCGATGAGGGTGAACGCATCCGTGCCGTCGCCGCCGATCGACCACAGCATCCGCACCATCGCGCACGACAGATCTTGCGCCTCGTCGACGACCACCGCGCTGTAGCCCTCGAGCGGCTTGCGGGCGAGCTCCTGCTCGGCCAGCAGCACGAGGTCGGCGAAGTCGTGCACGCGGGCCGCCCGCAGGCGCGCCTCGTAGTCGACGAAGAGGTCCCACACAGCCCGCCGCTGGTCGACGCCGAGCGCGCGGCGGCGGCCGACGCGGGCGCAGTCGGCGTACTGCTCGAAGCGGGTGAAGCCGCGCCCCTTGATGACGCTCTCCACCTCCTCCTTCCAGTAGTCGCGCTCCGGCTCGATGGGGGAGAGGCGCGGGGCGGCAGCGACCCACGCCGCGTTGAACAGCTCGGTCGCCTTGCGGCCGTCGAGGCGCACCATCACGCCGCGCTCATCGAGGATGCGCTTGGCGAGCGCGTGCACACCGACGAACTCCACGCGGTCGGCCACCTCGGGTGCCATCCGCTTCAGCAGATTGCCGAGCACGACCGGCAGTGTTCGCACGTACGTGGTGACGAGCACCTTGCCCGGGCGCGAACGAGCCAGGTACGCCGCACGATGCAGGCCGACCACCGTCTTGCCGGTGCCTGCGGCGCCACGGATGCGAGCGGGGCCGCTGAAGTTGCGGCGCACGAGCTTCGCCTGGTCGGGGTGGAGGAACGCCATCCACTCCTCGATGGGCGGAGCGAGGAGCGTTTCGAGCAGCTGGGCCTGGATCTCATCGGCGCTCGGCAGCTCGGCGATATCGAGTTCGACGGGGCGGCTTTCGAGAACCGGCTCGGGAATGGTGAGAGCCACGGGGGCCGGCGAGCTCACGTGTGGGAAGAAGTCGAGCACCGCCTTGAGCACCTTCTCGACCATCGCGGGGGTGAGACGCTGACCGCGTCGGGCGATGTGACGGGCGATGTCGGCATCCCCGACCAGTTCGACCGTGTTGACCGACTCGCTGATGCCCTTCTTGCCGGTGAAGACGGCGACCGCGCGCACCTCGCCCGGCGCTAAACCGACTTCGGCGAGTGCGGCCTCCGTCTTCCATGCCAGCTCGGCCAGTCCGTCGAACTCGTCGGTCACATCCGCCTGCCCGCGGTAGATGTGACCGGCGGCGATCGTCACCTCGTGCCACGCCTTCGAGTCGACGATGTGCACGCCCGACGGGCCGACCACCACGAGGTCAACCTGTGCGCGCCGACTGCCTGGCCACTGACGGTCGGGGATGAGGTGGTAGCCGTGCGCCACGAGCGGGGCGAGCGCTTGCACCGTGCGGCGCTCGCTCTTGCTCGCCGCCATGAAGTTCTCGGCACGCTCGCGCGCCGCAAGCGCCTCCGCTTCGTGTGCGCTCGCGAGCGCCAGCTGCCGCTCGGCTTCGAGCTCAGCAGATCCGCCGGCCGTCATGCGTGATCCCCTCGGGTGGTACTCGAACGATTGTCGCGAAAGCGCGGGGGCGGCGGTATGCCGAGTACGGGGGTATGACGGATGAACTACGCGGCGCGCTTACTCGAAGAAGTCCTCGTCGATCTCGACGATGCTCACTGTCTGCTTGGTCTGCACTCCGATGCCGAAGCGAATCATGAGCGAGGTGAGTCTTTCGCCGTCGATCAAGATGATTCTGGTTGGTACGACCTCCGCGTAGTCGCGCGCACCCGGAGAAAAGCGTCCGGTTGTGATGAATACTCCGCCATCGGCTTTGCCGCTCAGCGCTCCGACGAATCCCTGCACCTCGGGTCGATTCACGGCGTTGTCCGCTGCGTACCGCTTCGCCTGCACGTAGACGCGGTTCAGCCCCAGGGTGTCCTGATCGATGACGCCGTCGATACCACCATCATTCGTCGCGGCGGTGACACGAGCCTGCCCGTCCGCCCCGCCGTAACCCATCGCGACGAGAAGGTCGACAACGGTCTGTTCGAAGAATGCCGGTGATTTCGTCATAAGACGACTGAGCAACTCGGCCTTCACGTCGGCGTGGATCTGCTTGATGCCCTGATCGATGAGTTCAGCCGGGTTCAGCGAGTCGACATTCTCGATCACTTCGGGTGCGGTGGTCTGGGTGCTTCGGGCCCGGCGGTAGCCGGTGACCGCTTCGACGTCCGCCCGCGTTACTGCCGGGTGCGCCAGGAGGAGAGACCGTCCCAGGTCGTTGACGACGTAACGGCCACGCTCGGGTCGAGACAGCGCGCCGGACTTTGTCAGGTGCGAGATTGCCCACCCGACGCGGTTCGCGTACATCGGCTGACCAGTGGTCAGCGTGACAGTGCGGTCGGCCTCTGTGAGATGGACGTCATCCGCTGCGGCCTCCGTAATCTCGCTCCGGTCTCGAACGGTGCCGTCGCTCATGACGCGCAGGATCGGAGCCATGAACTCATGCCAGGTAGGAATCGACACGTAACAACCTTTCGACGGATGCTGCCCACATAGCCACGGGCGGCATGGGCGCTTTGACGCTACCAATTGACGTCCGACAAGTGAGCGTGCTGATCGTTGATCGGCGCTGCGGGCGGCTGCGGGCGATGGTGATCTCGGCCGACGGCAAGTCGCCCCGAGTTGGGGGATGCCGATGTTGCCGGTGCCCGCAACCATGGGAGTGTGAGCACCCCTCCGCGTCTCGAGACCCGCTGATGACCGACGAACTCGAACTCATCACCGATGGCGACGGCGTCGCCATCATTGGTGACTCCGCGGCGGTTGACCTCTTCTTCGCCGAGCATGACCTCGAGTCGAACAGCATCGACCTCGCACGATTCCTGCCGTCCGCAAGCACGGTGAACAAGGCAGGTGCCGCGATCAATGTCGGCTCGCATATCGCCGCGAACGCCGGCCGCTGGGTACAGCTCTCGGAGAAGTCGGCACAGGTGCTCAAGACGAGCCACATGATGAAGGGGTCCGCCGATAACCTCGTTCGGGCGATCGCGACGAACGCGAAAGGCAACCGCACCACCGCGATCCTCGAGATCGTGAAGGGCGGATCCATACTCGCCAATCCGGCGGTGCTCGCCGGCGTCGGCGGCATCATGTCGCAGCTGGCCATGCAGAAAGCCATCGACGACATTCAGGAGTACCTCGCGGTCATCGACAAGAAGGTCGACGACATCCTGCGGGCGCAGAAAGATGCCGCGCTCGCCGAGATGATCGGCGTCGGCCTGATGCTCGATGAGGCCATGACCGTGCGGCAACAGGTCGGCCGCGTCTCCGAGGTGACCTGGTCGAAGGTGCAGGCGACGGGGCTCTCGATCGCCAAGACGCAGGCATATGCGCTGCGTCAGCTCGACGCGCTCGCGGAGAAGCTGGAAGGTGAATCGCACGTCGACGGCCTTGCGAAGACGTCGGGCAAGGCGGCGCGCACGGTGCACGAGTGGCTCGCGGTCTTGGCGCGTTGCTTCCAGCTGCACGACGCGCTCGCGGTGCTCGAGCTGGATCGCGTGCTCGACGCGGCGCCCGACGAGCTCGATCGTCACCGCATCGGGTTGAAGACCGCGCGAGAGAACCGACGCGATCTGATCGTGAACACCACCACTCGGTTGCTCGCCCGCATCGACGCGATCGCCGATCTGACAGACGGTGAGATCCTGCGCAACCCGTTCAGCTCAAGAACTGTCACACAGTCGGTCGAGCGCACGGGGGCTGACATCGCACGTTTCCACGGTGTGCTGGGCGTCCCTGTGGAGCGCCAAGCTCTGGAGGCGAAGCGCTGGACGGAAGCCGCGGTCGACATCCGCGACGACGCGATCGCGAAGGGTGCTGAAGGCGTGCGGGTCACGGTGCGTGTCGGCGGGGAGGCGGTCGATAATGTGCGCCGTGGGATCGGTCGGTTCGCGGGCGATGTGTCGAAGCGGCTGCTGAAGCAAGACGAGACCGAGGGTGAGACGCCGCCCCGAGCGACCGCAGTGGGCGGGCTCCGAAGAACCCGCCCACCACATCACTCGCCCGTGCCGGGGTTGCCGACGCGCACGATGAACTGCCCGCTCGCGGCCGCGGCCTCGAGGGTGCGCAGCTGCAGCAGGGCAGGGTGCGCCTCGAGCACCTGCGCGACGTTCGCAAGCGACCGCAGCGCCGCAGCATCCGCTCGCGCACGCTCGAGCTTGGCCCGACCCTGCTCGCGAGCCAGAGCCGTCTCGGCGAGGGCGTGACGCAGCTCGGCGGAGAGCGTCACGTCACGCATCGCGAACTCGAGCACCTCGGCACCGACGGTCGCGGCCGCCGAGGTGAACGCGTCGCGCACGCCGGCCAGGAGGTCGACGCGGGTGGCGAGCACCTCGTCGAGCGTGCGGCCGGCGATCGCCTCGCGCACGGCCAGCTGGGCGAGCACGTACACGGCATCCGCCGGGATGTCGGCCTCGGTCAGCCAGGCGCGCACGTCGCCGATGCGGAACCGCACCAGCGGCGTCACGCGCACCTGCATGCCGTCCGCGGTCAGCACATCCTGGGTCGCCAGCGCCAGCCAGCGGGCGCGCGTGTCGACGATGCGCCACGACTCGCGCAGGCGACGGCGGTGCCGGCCCGGGCCGACCACGCGGTCGACCGTGCCGGAGCGCACGACCAGGGCGCGCTCCCACGGCTGCACGAGCGCGCGCCGGCCGATGGAGATGGTGCGGGTGGACATGGGGATTTCCTTTCTGTGTGTGGGGGTGGGCAGGGGTGGGGGTCTCGACACGCCGCTTCGCGGCCACTCGACCAGCGGGAGGGGCGGCCAGCGGGGGAGGCGCCCAGCGGGAGGTGCAGGATGTGGGCGCCCGCCCCGCGCAGCGGCGGTCGCGGGCGATGCGGAAGGCGGCGAACCGCGTACCGAACGCGCAAAGCGAACCGTCGCCGAACTCGCGGGGCAGGCACCCTGCCGATTCGAACGGCATTACCAATGGAGCGGGATATACAGTCCTGCGCTGGTGGCATCCGGATGCGCGGAACCAGGTGGGCTACAGCCTCTGGCCGCTCGGATCACCTCGTGTGGCGACCGCTCGGGTCGCCGGGTCTAGTGCTGGCGCTGGGGCGAATCCGCGAACGCCGTCGGCTGTGCGCAGACGAGCCCGCGGGTGCCCGCGTAGGTCTCAGTGTTCGTGCGCACGATCGGCTCCTGGGTGTCGGTTCGCCCGGATGGGCAGGGTTGCGACGATAGCGACACGCCCGGGATGCGCGCAAGTCTCAGTTCGGTCACGGGCGCGGGCAGCCCGGCGCGAGCGGCGCCGCCCGCCCTCACGTCGTCAAGCGATCCGGAACCCGGCCCTCCAGGCGCAGCGCATTCGCCCGGGCCGCATGCCACCAGCGCACCTGGCGGATGCCCGACACGAGCAGCCACCCGAACGCGGCGACCAGCAGCGGCCCCATCACCCAGCACGTGATCGCGAGCGGCAGCTCCGACGCGGTCACGCCCGTCAGCACCACCCACGCGCCGAGCAGGATGCCGACGGTGCCGAACACGATCCGCAGCCACGGGTTCTGCGACCGGGAGGTGCGCGGCACGTGCACGTCTTCGTTGCGGAATGGCGCCATGCCCCCACCGAGCTCGCGCTCCACGCGCACCATGAGCACCGCATCCGCTGCCCGCTGCAGGCCGCCGGGCGTGAACCCGAGCAACTCCAGCCAGCCCGAGCCGCGGGAGAGGTCGCGGTAGGTGTAAACCCCGGCACGGTCCGTCGGATGCAGCTCGAACGGTGCGAGCACGGTCGCCACCGCGAGCTCGAGCGACGGCGAGTCGGGAATAGGCGCGAGGTACTCCGCCGCGGCCGGGCGGCCCGCAGCGTCATGCGTCTGCAGGATGCGCACAGAGAGGCCAGCGGACATGCGGACAGTATGCCGGATGGGGGGGGGGCTGTGGCTCGTGCTCGCGCAGCTCGCGACGCTGCTGCTCACCGTGATCGGCATCGTGGCGCTGCTCGTCGTGCTGTGCGTGATCTTCCGCATCGCGGTGCGCACCCGCGAGACCGGCGGGGAGTGCTCGACTCGCTGCTCATCGACGGGGCCAACGGGCTGCACCTGGGGTGGGTGACGCTTGCGACCGTGGCCAACACGACAGCGTTCCTCACGGATGTGGCGCCCGCGTCGTGGGGTGATGCGGCGACGCCTGTGGGCATCGTGGTGCTCGTCGTGGTCGGGCTCATCGGGGTGGCGATCGCATGGTTCAGTCGCGGAAGGATCGCGCCGGCGCTCGCACTCGCGTGGGGGCTCAGCTGGCTCGCGGTGGGGCGGCTGTCGGTGGAGCCCCTGAGCACCGGGATCGGGGTCACGGCGATCGTGGTCGCGGTCGTGGTGCTGCTCGCGGCGGTCGTGGTGCGGTTCGCTCGGGGGCGGGTGCCGAGTAGCTGACGGGCTGGTTTCGAGACGCGCCTGCGGCGCTCCTCAACCAGCGGGGTGGCGGTGGGTGGAGCTGAGTCGGCGGCTTCTCATAGCCTGACCGCGTCGTGCCGCCGATAGGTCTGGAGACATGCCATGAGCCCACGCCCGCCGCGCATAACGTATTGCGTTAATAACGCGACGCGTTATAGCCTGGAATCGTGATCGGGTCGTTTGCCGACCGTCGCACCGAGAGGCTGTGGTTGCGGGAATCGGCTCGAGAATACGATCCGCGAATCGTGAGGACGGCTTTGCGGAAGCTCGCAATCCTGGACGCTGCGGTGACACTCGAAGACCTGCGAATGCCGCCGGGCAACCGCCTCGAGGCGTTGAAAGGTGATCGCGCGGGACAGCACAGCATCCGGATCAATGACCAGTGGCGCATCTGCTTCATCTGGAACGAAAGGGGCCCGACCATGTCGAAATCGTCGACTACCACTGAGCGTGCAGCGGATGGACTGTCGCCCGTCTACCCGGGCGAAGTGCTCATGGAGGACTTCCTTTTGCCGCTCGGGGTCAGCCAGCACAAGGTGGCCGTGGCCATCGGGGTGCCGCCGCGGCGCATCAACGAGATCGTGCACGGACAGCGGCGCATCAGCGCCGACACGGCCCTACGACTCGCGCGGTACTTCGGCACGACGGCGCAGTTCTGGATCAACCTGCAGAGCCACTACGACCTCGAGGTTGAACGTGATCGGATCGCGGGAGAGCTGGAGCGGATACGGCCGTTGCGGACGGCGTGAGTGTTGTGTGGGGGCGGCGGTTTCGAGACGCGTCGCGCTGCGCGCGGCGCTCCTCAACCACCTGAGTCTGCGCGGTGGGGCGGCGGTTTCGAGACGCGTCGCGCTGCGCGCGGCGCTCCTCAACCACCTCGGCTGGGCCTAGGCCGACGCGCGGCGCACCAGGCGCGACTCCACCACGGTCGAGACGGGCACGTCGTCGCCCGCGAGGATGCGCAGCAGCGTGTCGGCCATGAGCTCACCCATGCGCTCCGAGGGCTGGTTCACGGTGGTGAGCGGAACGTGGGCGGTCAGCGCGGCGGACGAGTCGTCGAAGCCGACCACCGCGACATCCGCCGGCACCTGGCGCCCCGCATCCAGCAGCACCGACACCGCGGCGGCCGCCATCACGTCGTTCGCGGCGAAGACGGCATCCACATCCGGGTGCGCATCCAGCAGCTGCCGCATGCCCGCGGCGCCCGAGTCGGCGGTGAAGTCGCCCGGCACCTCGAGGGCCGTCGACAGCCCCGCCTCCACCAGCGCGTCGCGCCAGCCCTCGGTGCGGTCCCAGGCAGCCGACATGTCGGCGGGACCGGTGATCGTGGCGATGCGGCGCCGACCCGAGTCGATCAGGAACTGCACGGCAGCGGATGCGGCTCCCCGGTTGTCGACGTCGATGAAGTAGTTCGGCGGGTCGGTGAGCTCCGACGGGCGACCGCCGAACACCACCGGCAGGGTGTCGTGCAGGTGCAGCAGCCACTCGTCGCGGGTGTGCTGGGAGGCCACGAGCACGCCGTCGACCACGCCGCTCGCGAGGTAGCGCTGCAGCTTCGAACTCGCCCCGCCACCGCTCGAGCCATCCGACGACACCATGAGGTTCAGCAGGTAATCCGACGCCTCGATGCGGCGCGACACCCCCGCCATGATCGAGATGAGGTGCGGGTCGGCGAGAGCCAGCTGCCCCGGCTCCGGGATCACGAGCGCGATCGCCATCGACCGGGCGGAGGCGAGCGAGCGCGCCGCCCGGTTCGGCACGTAGCCCATGCGGGACGCCACCTCGCGCACGTGCTGGATGGTCGCCTGCGACACATCCGGCTCGCCGTTGAGGGCGCGCGACACCGTGGAACGGGTCACCCCCGCCTCGGCCGCCACCATCTCGAGAGTGGGGCGCCGCGTGGGGGAGGATGTCGGCCTGGCCACCGGATCAGCGTAGCGACGCGTCGGGCATCGACCCAGCAGGTGCCGCGCCCGCGCCTGCACGCCGGGCCGCCGCGATCGCATCCCGATACGCGAGCGCCGAATCCTTCAGCGTGCGTGCCTGCGTCGCATAGTCCACCCGCACCAACCCGAACCTCTTCTCGTACCCCCACGCCCACTCGAAGTTGTCGAGCAGCGACCAATAGAAGTAGCCCCGCACATCGGCCCCGGCCTCGATCGCATCCGCCACCGCATCCAGGTGCGCCACGAGGAACGACGCGCGCTCGGCATCTGCAACCGACCCATCATCCGCCACCGCATCCTCGAACGCGGCCCCGTTCTCGGTCACGTACATCGGGATGCCCGCCGGCCCCGCGTACTCGCGCTGCAGCCGCCCGAGCAGCTCGGTGAGCCCCGCGGGCTCGATCTCCCACCCCATCGCGGTGGTCGCCGCCCCGGTCGGATGCCAGTGGATGCCGTCCGCCGCCGGGTATGGGGAGCGGGTCGCGCGCGTGGTGGGCGCCTCCTGGCTGAGCGGCACCTCGGGCGGCAGCACCGACACGGTCTCACCGTGGTAGTAGTTGACGCCCAGGAAGTCGGCGGAACCCCGGATGAGCTCCAGGTCACCCGGCAGCACCACCTCGTCCAGCCCGAACGGCGCGAGATCGGTGCGCAGATCATCCGCGTACTCCCCGCGGAACAGCGGGTCGAGGAAGAACCGGTTGAACTGCCCGTCGATGCGCCGAGCCGCATCGGCATCGCCCGGATCCGCGGGCCGCAACGCCCGCACCGGCGCGAGGTTGAGCGTGATGCCCACCTGCGCGGCTCCCGCCGCCTTCAGCTCACGCGCCGCGAGCCCGTGCGCGAGCAGCAGGTGATGCCCCGCCGCGACCCCGTCGGAGGGCGACATGCGCCCCGGCGCGTGCGCGCCCGCCGTGTACGACAGGAACGACGAGCACCACGGCTCGTTGAACGTCGTCCAGGTGTCGAGCCGGTCGCCGAGCGCGCCGTGCACCGCCAACGCGTACTCCACGAAGCGCTCCGCGGTCTCGCGTGCGGGCCAGCCGCCGAGCTCCTCCCGTGCCTGCGGCAGGTCCCAGTGGTACAGCGTCGGCCACGGACGGATGCCGGCCTCGAGCAGCGCGTCGACCAGCCGGTCGTAGAACGCGAGCCCCGCCGGATTCACGGCCGCGTCATCCGGAACCACGCGCGCCCACGAGATCGAGAAGCGGTACGCGTCGAGCCCGAGCGAGGCCATGAGCGCGACATCCTGCGGGTAGCGGTGGTAGTGGTCGCACGCGACCAAACCGTTGTCGCCCGCCACGACCGCGCCGGGCACGCGGCAGAAGGCGTCCCAGATCGAGTCGCGGCGGCCATCTGTGAGGGCCGCGCCCTCGATCTGGTAGGCGGCGGTGGCCGCCCCGAACACGAACCCGGGCGGAAGCTGCCTCACGCCTTCACCGCACCCTGCATGATGCCCGACACGAGCTGCTTGCCGGCAACCACGAACAGGATGATGAGCGGAACCGTTGCCACGAGCGTGCCCGCGAGCACGACCGAGTAGTCCACGAAGTAGTTCGCCTGCAAGAGCGACAGCGCCACCGGCAGCGTCGGGTTCTGCGGGGTGAGCACGATGAAGGGCCAGAAGAAGTTCGTCCAGGTCGCCACGAAGGTGAACAGGGCGAGCATCGTCGCCGCGGGGCGGGCGATCGGCAGGGCGATCGACCAGAACGAGCGGAAGGAGCTCGCCCCGTCGACGCGCGCCGCCTCGATGATCTCGTCGGGGATCGCCTGCTGCACGTACTGCGTCATCCAGAACACGCCGAAGGCGTTCACGAGCGCGGGCACGATGATCGCCTGCATGGTGTCGATCCAGCCGTACTGCGCCATGAGCAGGTACAGCGGCACGACGCCGAGCTGCGTCGGTACGGCCATCGTCGCAACGATGAACACGAGCAGCGGTCCGCGGCCCTTGAACTTGAGCTTCGCGAAGGCGTAGCCGGCGAGCGTAGAGAAGAACACCACGGATGCCGACACGGTCGTCGAGACCAGCAGCGAGTTGCCGAGCGCCTTCCAGAAGTTCACGGCCGGGTTGGTCATGGCGGCGTAGGCGTTCTCGATGAAGTGCACGCCCGGAATCCACGACAGGTTCGGGTCGCGCGCCGAGGTCGAGTCGCCGGATGCCACCAGCAGCGACCAGTACAGCGGCAGGATGCTGAGCAGCAGCACCACTCCGAGGAACGCGTAGCCCAGGATGCCGGGCTTGCGTTGCGCGACGGTGAGCCGCCGCATCCGACGCCGACGGTTGCGGGCCGCCTGCGCGGGGGAGAGCAGCGGGATGGGGGCGGGGCCGGTGGTCATCAGCGCGTCCCTTCTGTGGAGATGCGGCGCGAGAGCAGCAGGTTGATGAGGCCGAAGATGGCGATCACGAGGAACAGCAGCCACGCCACCGCCGACGCCTTGCCGAAGTCGAAGCGATCCCACCCGAGGTTGTAGAGGTAGAGCGTGAGGGTGAGCCACTGCGAGTCCGACCCGCCCTGACCGAACTGGTCGTAGAGGCGCGGCTCGTCGAAGATCTGCAGGCCGCCGATCGTCGAGGTGATGATCACGAAGATGAGGGTGGGACGGATGCCGGGGATCGTGACCGACAGGAACTGCCGGATGCGCCCGGCCCCGTCGATCACGGCCGCCTCGTAGTAGTCGCGGGGGATCGCTTGCATCGCGGCGAGCAGCACGAGCGAGTTGTAGCCGGTCCAGCGGAAGTTCACCATGGTCGCGATCGCGACGTGGCTGGAGAGCGGGTCGACGTGCCAACGCACGGGCGGGATCCCGAAGGTGCCCAGCAGGTTGTTGATCGCGCCGAACTGGTCGGCGAACAGCTGGCCGAAGATGAGGGCCACCGCCACGGGCGCCACGACGTAGGGCAGCAGCACGCCCATCCGCCAGAAGGTCTTGGCCCGCAGGTTGGTGTCGAGAGCGGATGCGATCAGCAGCGCGAAGATGATCTGCGGCACCGAGCTCAGCAGGAAGATGCTCACCGAGTTGCGCAGCGCGATCCAGAACTTGCGATCTCCCAGCACCGAGGCGTAGTTGTCGAGCCCGTTCCAGCCGGCATCCCCGCCCACGAGGCTCCACTCGTGCAGCGACACGTAGGCGGTGTAGACGAGCGGGAAGAGCCCCACCACCGCGAACAGGATGAAGAACGGCGAGATGTAGACGTAGGGCGTTGCCCGGTAGCTGAAGTTGGCGAACCGCTGGCGGCCGGTGAGCGGCGCGCGGCTGCGTGGTCGCCGCGACGGTGCGGCGGATGTCGTGGTCATGTCAGGTCCTCGGGTGCGACGGGTGCGGTGCGACAGGTCTGGTGCGACGGGTCTGGGGCGACGGATGCGGGCGGCTGGTGTGCGCGTGAGCGAGTGTGCGGGGGCGGGCCGTCCCATCCAGTGGCCCGCCCCCGCAGGAGGTCAGGTGCTCAGCTCAGCCGAGCGCCTCGACCTCACTCACGAACTGCGCCCACGACTCGTCGATGGACTGCTGTCCCTCTTCGACACGGGTGAGCGCCTGCTGCGCCGCGTCGTTGATCTTGAAGTAGTTCGGTCCCTTGAACGGCGGGGTCGGGTCGACCGCGTTGGCGCGGTTGATCAGGATCTCGCCGACGGGGGCGTTGTTGAAGTACTCGTTGACAGCTCCGGTGAGCGCCGAGTCGTCGTAGGCCGCGACCTGGCTCGGGAAGGTGCCGGCGTTCTGGAACGCCTTGATCTGCTGCTCGGGTGCGGTCAGCCAGGCGGCGAACTTCTTCGCCTCCTCGGTGTGCTTGCCCTGCGCGGGAACGGTCAGGTACGAACCGCCCCAGTTGCCGCCGCCACCGGGGAAGACATCCGCGATGTCCCAGCCGGTGGTGTCGGCCGCATTGCCCGAGATCACGCCGAGCATCCAGCCCGGGCAGAGCATCGTGGCGTAGCCGCCGGTCGAGAGGGCGCCGAACCAGTCGTCCGACCACTGGCCGAGCTTGGCCGACAGGTCGGCCGACTCCTCGAGCACCGTGCGGAACGTCTTCTCGACATCCGCGTTCTCGGTCGCGATGATCGTGCCGTCGTTCTTCTCGTAGAAGTTCGAGAACTGGTTGCTCATGCCCTGGTAGGTGGCCCCGGCCGAGTCGTACCAGGCCTTGCCGGTCTTGGCGACGTACTCGTGTCCGACCTCGAAGTAGCGATCCCAGTCGCCCTCGAGGTAGGCGGCGACCTCGGCTCGGTCGGTGGGCAGGCCCGCCTCGGCGAACAGGTCGGAGCGGTAGCAGATGGCCTCGGGGCCGATGTCGGTGCCGTAGCCGACGAGACGGCCGTCGGCGTCGGTCGCCGCGGCGGCCTTCCAGTCGAGCCAGCGGCCGTCGACCGCGGGGTCGGAGAGGTCGTAGAGCTTGTTCGAGTACTGCATCATCTCGGGCAGCCAGTCGACTTCGATGGCCTCGACGTCGGCGAGCCCGGATCCGGCGCCCAGCTTCTGGAAGAAGTTCGCGCGCGCGTCGTTGCTGGTGGCGGCGCGGTTGTGCACGATCTTCACGTTCGGGTTCTCGGCGGTGTACTCGGCGAGCAGCTCGTCGGTGTAGCCGAAGTCGTTGAAGCTCGCGATCGTGAGCGTGATCTCACCGCCCTCGTCACCCGTGTTGTCGCCCCCGGACGCGCAGCCGCTCGCGATGAGCGCGACGCCCGTGATGGTGGCGATGCCGAGCGCGGTGCGTGCGCGCAGGGTCGTCCTCATGGTCACTCCTTTGTGTCAGTGCGGGTTGGCCGGGGCGCTCGGGGTTATGGACCGGGAGCGCTCCCGGTGATGGCCGAGAAGCTATACCGGGAGCGCTCCCGGTGTCAACATGCGGCCCCGAACGGGGGTGCCACGGTCGGTGGTGGTTTCGAGACGCGCCGCTTCGCGTCGCTCCTCAACCACCTCGGCGCCGCGCCCCCTCCTGGGGGTTGAGGAGCCGCGCAGCGACGTCTCGAAACCACCGACCCCGGCGCCGCGCCGCAGGAGTACCGTCGAAGCGTGACCGACGGCATCATCCGCATTCCCGAGCCGGTCGGCGACGCCGCATGCTGGCTGGGCCGCGTGTGCCCCGAGTGCGGCGGTCTCGACGAATCGCCTCACCCCGCCGAGGTATGCCCGCGCTGCGGCGCCGAGATGCCGGAGGCGGAAAGGTGAGCGCACGCATCGAGCGGCTGCTCGGCATCCGGCACCCGATCCTGCTCGGCGCCTTCGGTGGACTCTCGAGCATCGAGCTCACGGCCGCGGTGAGCGACGCGGGCGGCCTCGGACAGTACGGCCTCTACGGCTACAGCGCCACGCGCATCCACGACACGGTCGCCGCCCTGCGCACCGTCACCGATGCCCCATTCGGCCTCAACCTGTGGCTACCCACCGGCGACGAGGTGACGCCCGAGAGCGTCGACCTCGGCGCCGTCACGGCGCCCCTCGCCCCGTTCTATGCCGAAGTCGGCATGGATGCGCCTGCCGCGCCCGCCGCGTTCCTGCCGCCCTTCGAGGAGCAGCTCGAGGCCGTGCTCGAGGCGCGCCCCGCCGTGCTGAGCGTCGTGTACGGCGTGCCGTCAGCCGAGCTCGTCGCGGCCGCGCGCGAGCACGGCATCCGGGTGATCGGCACCGCCACGACGGTGGCCGAGGCGCGTGCGCTCGCCGTGGGTGGCGTGGATGCCGTGATCGCGAGCGGGGCGGAGGCGGCGGGCCACCGCGTGTCGTTCCTGCGCGACGCCGAGGATTCCCTTGTCGGCACGCTCGCGCTCGTGCCGCAGGTCGTCGATGCGGTCGACGTGCCGGTGATCGCCGCGGGCGGCATCGCCGACCGGCGCGGGGTCGCAGCGGCGCTCGCGCTCGGCGCCGAGGGCGTGCTCGTCGGCACGGCGTTCCTCGCCACCCGGCAGTCCGCTGCGACGTCCGCCCATCGCCGCGCGATCGCCGAGGCCAGCGACGACGGCACCGTGCTCACGCGCGCCCTGAGCGGGCGACTCGCGCGCGGCATCCCGAACCGCGCCGTGCGCACGATCGAGCAGGGCGGCAGCATCGCGCCGTTCCCGGCGCAGAACTGGGCCACGGGTGCGTTCCGTGCAGAAGCGGGACGGCACGACGAGGGCGAGCTGCTCTCGCTGTGGGCGGGGCAGGCGGCGCCGCTCGCTCGTCACGCGGATGCGGGGGAGCTGTTCGCGGAGCTCGCCGTCGGCCTGGGCTGACGCAGCCTGTACCCCCACCGCTCGGCGCTGTACCCCTACCGTTCATCGCATGCGTTTGCATCGAACACGTGTCGCCGCGCGTCCGGGGTAGACAAACAGGTTGAAAACGCCCCCTGACCGGTACGATTCTCATATCGGAGGGGGTGATGGCATGGATCGTCCGTACGGCTCATATGCCGATGTGCTGCTCAAGCAGCGCTACCGACCGGGCTCGGTCATCGGGCACGGCGGCATGGCGAAGGTGTACCTCGCACGCGACGAGCAGCTCGGTCGCGACGTGGCGCTCAAGCTCTTCGGCGCGATCCCCGCGGGGTCGGAGGCGACCCCCGTCTTCACCGCGGAACTGCGCATGCTCGCCTCGCTCAATCACCACGGCATCGTCACCCTGCTCGACGCCGGCATCGACGATTCGGTGCCCGACGAGCCGCATCCGTTCCTCATCATGGAGCTCGTGACGGGCCCCAACCTCGAGCAGGCCATCCGCGCCGGCGACCTCACCCCGCGCGCGATCGCCGAGATCGGCTACGACCTCGCCGAGGCGCTCGAATACGTGCACGCGCGCGGCATCGTGCACCGCGACCTCAAGCCCTCGAACGTGCTGCTCGCGCAATACGGCACCACGGAGGTGCGGATGCGGGCGCGCCTCACCGACTTCGGCATCGCCTTCGACGCCGCCGCGGCCCTCGGGCCCGAGGAGACCAACACCACGGGAACAGCCGCCTACCTCAGCCCCGAGCAGGTGCTGCGCGACCTCGTGGGCCCGGCATCCGATGTCTACGCGCTCGGCCTCGTGCTGCTGGAGTGCTTCACGCGCCACATCGAGTTCCCCGGTGACCCGTCGGCATCCGCGGTGTCGCGGCTCAAGTCCGACCCGATCGTGCCGGCCGACCTGAGCTCGGCCTGGCGCAGCCTGCTCACCGCGATGCTGCAGCGCGACCCGGCGCAACGCCCGCCGATGCGCGACGTATTGCTCGCGCTGCGGCAGATCGTGGTCGACGAGGCGGGCCGGCACCGCAACCGTCCCGCTCCGGTGCCCATCGAGGAGACCGCGCGCATGAACGCCGTGCGCCGCTACGAGAGCTACGTCGGGCCGGGAGACGAGGTCTTCGAGCGGGTCGCCAACCTGGCGCGTCGGGTGGCCGACACCCCGGTGGCGATCGTGAGCATGATCGAGCACGACGAGATCCGCTTCCTCGCACATCCGGGCACCGAGCTCACGGGCCTCGCACGTGAAGACGGGCTGTGCTCCTCGATCGTGGCGCACGACGAGGCCTGGGTGATCGAGAACTGCCTGCTCGACCCGCGCTCGTCGGAGAACGACCTCGTCACGGGGGACTTCGGCATGCGCTTCTACGCGGGGGTGCCCATCCGCTCGCCCGAGGGCTACAACGTGGGCGTCATCTCGGTCGTCGACTTCACGACGCGCACGCTCACCGAAGAGCAGCTCGCATCGCTCCTCGACCTCGCGGCACTCGTCACCGACGAACTCGAACTGCAGGTGGCGAGCCACCAGCTGCGCAGCGAACTGCCGGTGTCGACGGGCGACGTGCCCACGCCGGCCGTGCGCTACCCTCACGCAGTGTGAGCACCCCCGCGCCTGCCGAGTCCGTCGAGATCGTCGAGCTGCCGACGCGGGTCGTGGTCGGAGAGCTCGTCGCGGCACCCTTCGACCGCCTCCACGTGGAAGTGCCGGCGGCGTGGCGGCGGTTCACTGCGAGCGGCGTGGCACACGGCGCCGCGCTCGCCGAGGCGAGTTTCACCACCGAGTCCGGCTACGTCGAGGTGGTGGGCGCGTTGCGCGACGTGGATGCCGTGGCCGTGCCGGCGGGGCACGTGCCGGTGCTCGTTCCCGCGGGTCGCTACGCGCGGCTCGTGCACGCCGGTGAGCTGACGCGGATCGCCGACGGCTTCGCCCGCATCTACGCGTGGGCGGATGCCCATGCCGTCACGCTCGGCGGCCGCAAGCTCGACGTGGGCTACCACGCCGAAGGGCCGCACGAGCTGTACATCGACATCCTCGAGCACGGCGACGGCCCGTCGGCATCCGGGGAATGACCCCGGAGTCCATGCGGTTGCATCGACCATGACCCAGCAGCTCGAACTCGGACTCGACACCTTCGGCGACGTGACCGTCGACGCCGAGGGCAACCGCCTCCCGTACGCGCAGGTGATCCGCAACGTCGTCGAGCAGGGTGTGCTCGCCGACTCGCTCGGCGTCGACGTGTTCGGCATCGGGGAGCACCACCGCGACGACTTCGCGGTCTCGTCTCCGGAGATGCTGCTCGCCGCGATCGCCGCGCGCACCGAGCGCATCAAGCTCTCGACCGCGGTGACCGTGCTGTCATCCGACGACCCGGTGCGCGTGTTCGAACGCTTCTCGACGCTGCACGCGATCTCGAACGGCCGCGCCGAGATCACGATCGGCCGCGGCTCCTTCACCGAGTCGTTCCCGCTGTTCGGCTTCGACCTGCACGACTACGAGGTGCTCTTCGAGGAGAAGATCGACCTTCTCGCGGAGCTGCTCAAGGAGCAGCCCGTCACCTGGCAGGGCACCACGCGGGCGCCGCTCGTCGATGCGGATGTCTTCCCCAAGACCGAGGGCGGCCCCATCCGCACCTGGGTCGGCGTGGGCGGCAGTCCCGAGTCGGTGGTGCGTGCGGCGCGGTACGGATTCCCGCTCGCGCTCGCCATCATCGGCGGCGACCCGGCGCGATTCGCGCCGTACGTCGAGCTCTACCACCGGGCGCTCGCCCAGCTCGGTGTCGACGACCTGCCCGTCGGCGTGCACTCGCCGGGCTTCATCGCCGACACCGATGACGAGGCGCGCGACATCGCCTGGCCGCACTACCGCACGATGGCCGAGCGCATCGGGCGCGAGCGGGGCTGGGGCCCGATCACGCGCGACTCCTTCGAACTCGAGGTGCAGCACGGCTCGCAGTACGTCGGCTCACCCGAGACCGTCGCGCAGAAGATCGCGGCGACCGTGCGCACGCTCGGCGTGCAGCGGTTCGACTTCAAGTACGCATCCGGAACCGTGCCGCACGAGAACCTCATGCACGCGATCGAGCTCTACGGCGGCGTCGTGGTGCCGCGGGTGCGGGAGCTGCTCGGCGAGTCGGCGCCTGCCGCTCCCACCGCTGGCTGAGGAGCCGCCCGCCGGTTGAGGAGCCGCGGAGCGGCAACACCCGGCTGGTTGAGGAGCCGCGGAGCGGCGTCTCGAAACCAGCGCCGTGTGCACCTCGGCGGCGGTTTCGAGACGCGCCCTGCGGGCGCTCCTCAACCACCTGAGTTGCCGCGCGGCGGCGGGGTTTCGAGACGCGCCCTGCGGGCGCTCCTCAACCACCTGGGTGGCGGGGCACCAGAATCAACACATGCGCTTCCCGCGCCGCCGCCGCTTCCGCGGCACGCTCTTCGCCACGACGCGCGAGCAGCACGAGCGTCTGACGGTCGCCATCACGCGCATGCCGGGCCCGGTCGTTGCGGGTCCCGCGTTCGTGCTCGTCCACGGCATCGGCGTCTCCTCCCGCTACTTCCGCCCGCTCGCGATCGAGCTCGCGAAACACGGCAGCGTCTTCCTCGTCGACCTGCCGGGCTACGGCGCAGCTCCCGATCCCCGCACCGAGGTCACCCTCGACGGGCACGCGGATGCGGTGGCATCCTTCGTGCGCTCGATCGCGGCATCCGAGGTCGTGCTCGTCGGCCACTCCATGGGTGCGCAGGTCGCCGTGACGCTCGCCGAACGGCATCCGGGCCTCATCGAGCGGCTCGTGCTCGTCGGCCCCACGATGGAACCGGGCCGCCGCACGGCATTCCAGGCGATCGGTCGGCTGCTGCTCGACGGCACGCGCGAGCCGCCCGCCGTCAACCTCATCGTGTTCACCGACTACGTGTTCCGCGCCGGTCCGCCGTACACCATCCGACAGCTGCCGCTCGTGCTCGACGATGCCCTGGACGAGCGCATCGCGGGCGTCGACATCCCCATGCTCGTGGTGCGCGGCACGCGGGATCCGATCGTGTCGAGCCCGTGGGCGCGGTTGCTCGCCGACCGGGCGGCGGGCGCGCTCGTCGAGGTGCCCGGCCCGCACGTCGTGATGTACACGGCTCCGGATGCGGTGGCGAACGCCATCCTCCTGCACGGCGTCGGCGGGCGCGCGTAGCCTGAGGCACGGAGGTGGGCATGGCCGGGCAGACGCAGCGTTCCTTCGCGCGAACGGCCGCCGCGATCGCCCGCGACTTCCCTAACGCGATGCGGTTCCGCGCCCGGGCCGCGCGCGACTGGGCGGTGCCCGATGGATTCGCCCGCGGCAGCAAGCATCCGGTGGTGATCCTGCCGGGCGTGTACGAGACCTGGCACTACCTGCGGCCCGTCGCCGAGGCGCTCAACGTCGCGGGGCACCCCGTGCACATCGTGACGACGCTCGGCTTCAACCACCGCCCGATCCCCGACTCGGCACGGCAGGTGTGGGAGTGCCTGCGCGCGCTCGACCTCCGCGAGGTCACGATCGTCGCGCACTCCAAGGGCGGGCTCATCGGCAAGCACCTGCTCGCCCACGACGACACGGAGGGGCGTGTGCGGCGCGTCGTCGCGATCGCGACGCCGTTCTCGGGGTCACGGATGGCGTACTACGCGATCCCGCGCGCGGTACGTGCCTTCCGCCCCGACGACCCGGTCGTCGCGTCCCTGCTCGTGGAGCGATCCGTCAACAGTCGCATCACCTCGATCGCCCCGGAGTGGGATCCGCACATCCCCGAGACCTCGCGCCTCGAGGGCGCTCGCAACGTCACACTGCCCGTCGTCGGCCACTTCCGCATCCTGCTCGATGAGCGCCTGCCCCAGCTCGTCGTCGACGAGGTCGAACGGGAGGAGACCACCACATGACCCGCGAACAACGACTCGTGCTCGCGATCGCCGTGCTCGCCACGGTGGTCGCGTTCCTCGACTCGACGGTCGTCAACGTCGCGCTGCCGGCGATCGAGCGTGAGCTCGGTGGCGGTCTCGCCGCGCAGCAGTGGATCGTCGACGCCTACCTGCTCACGCTCGGCTCGCTCATCCTCGTGGCGGGTGCCGTGAGCGACGTCTACGGCCGCATCCGCGTGCTGCGTGTGGGCATCGTGCTGTTCGGCGTCGCGTCGCTCGCGATCGCACTCGCCCCCGACCCGCTGGTGCTCATCCTCGCCCGCGGCGTGCAAGGCATCGGGGGCGCGCTGCTCGTGCCGAGCTCGCTCGCGCTCATCACCTCGAACATGTCGGGGTCGCTGCAGGCCAAGGCGATCGGCATGTGGACAGCCCTCACCTCAGCGGCGCTGCTCGCTGGGCCCCTCGTGGGCGGGATCTTCGTCGACCTGCTCTCGTGGCGCTGGGCCTTCGTGATCAACGTCGTGCCGATCGCGCTCGTGCTGTGGTTGCTCGCCGTGCTCGGCCAGCGGGATGTGCGGCGGCCGGATGCGACGATCGACCTGCCCGGCGCGCTGCTGTGCGCGGTGGGGCTGGGTGGCATCGTCTTCGCCCTCATCGAGCAGCCGCGACTCGGCTGGAACGTCGGCGTCGTGCTCGCCGCCGTGTGCGGGGTGCTCGCCTTCGCCGGGTTCCTCGTGCGGCAGCGGCTCGCCGCCCAGCCGATGATGCCGCTCGTGCTGTACCGCATCCGCAACTTCGGCTGGGGCAACCTCGCCACCTTCTTCGTCTACGGCGCGCTCGGGCTCAACTCCTTCGTGATCGGCGTGTACCTGCAGCAGGGCGCCGGGCTGCCGGCCACGCTCGCCGGGCTCGCGAGCCTGCCGATCTCGATCCTCATGACGATCGGCTCGTCGTGGGCGGGTTCGCTCGCGGGGCGCATCGGCCCGCGCGTGCCGATGACGGTGGGGCCGCTGCTCATGGGCGCGGCGTCGCTGCTCATGCTGTTCGTCACCGAGCCGTTCAACTACTGGACCCAGCTGCTTCCCGGCATCCTGCTGTTCGGCGTGGGGCTCACGGTGACGGTCTCGCCGCTCACCGCCGCGATCCTCGGAGCCATCGACCCCTCCCACTCGGGCATCGCCTCGGCCGTCAACAACGCCGTCGCACGGATCGCGGGTCTGCTCGCCGTCGCGATGCTCGGCATGATCACCGGGGAGTGCTCGATCTGAGCGGCTTCCACCGCTCGCTGTGGGTGATCGCCGCGCTCATGGCAGCGGGCGGCGTGGTCTCGTGGATCGGCATCCGGCGCGTCGTCGAGCCCGCCAAGGTGGTCCTCGAGCGCACGGGTGACCCCACTTCGGGCGACGCCGCATAACGATTCGGTCGCGGCGGCGGGCAGATTCGGCACCCGGATGCCGCACCCGCGCCCGAAGGATGCAAGAAATTGCGTTGATTGCGTAGAGTTCCGAGCATGTCGAGTCGTCTTGCCGAAGTCGCCAAAAAGGTCGGAGTCAGCGAAGCCACCGTCAGCCGGGTGCTGAACGGCAAGCCCGGCGTGAGCGAATCCACCCGCCAGGCGGTGCTCACCGCCCTCGACGTGCTCGGCTACGAACGGCCCAGCAAACTGCGCGGTGAACGCGCCCGCCTCGTGGGGCTGTTCCTGCCCGAACTGACCAACCCGATCTTCCCCGCCTTCGGCGAGCTCGTCGGCGGCGGCCTCGTGCAACAGGGCTACACGCCCGTGCTCTGCACCCAGACCGCGGGCGGCATCAGCGAAGGCGACTACATCGAGCTGCTGCTCGAACAGCGGGTGTCGGGCGTCGTGTTCGTCGGCGGGCAGTACTCGCAAGCCGCCGCCTCGCACGCGCACTACGACCGGCTCACCGAGCTCGGCATCCCGACCGTGCTCGTGAACGCGCGCGTGCCCGAACTCGCCTTCCCCACCGTCTCGACCGACGATGCCGTGGCCGTCGAACTCGGCTGGAACCATCTGCGCCAGCTCGGCCACGACCGCATCGGCCTCGTGCTCGGCCCCGACGACCACGTGCCCTCGCAGCGCAAGCTCGAGGCGGCCCAGCGACTCGCGGCCGCCGCCGGCATCGGGATCGAGACCGCCCACTCGCACTACACGCTCGAGGCCGGCCAGGCCGCCGCCACCCGTCTGCTGCAGGCGGGTGTGACCGGCATCCTGTGCGCGTCCGACCCCTCGCGCTCGGCGCGGTGCGAGCCGTGCGCCGCGCCGGGCTGCAGGTGCCGGATGACGTATCGATCGTCGGCTACGACGACTCGGCCCTCATGAACGCGACCGATCCGGCGCTCACCACGGTGCGGCAGCCGATCGAGCCCATGGGTCGGCTCGTCATCGAGCTGCTCGTGGCGCAGCTCGGCGGCGGGCGGGCGTCGGCGGAGGAGTACCTGTTCGAGCCGGAGCTCGTCGTGCGGGGGTCGACGGCCCGCGCCCGGTAGCCCCTCTCTCGACGCTACGCGGGAGCGGCCGATCGGTCTCGCGACGCATGCCCCCGCGGATCGCCTGGCGGCGATGCGCTCCCGCCAGTCCCGATGCCAGCGTCGCGAGACCGACCGGCCGCCCCCGCTTCGCTCGACAGGGGTGGCGGCGCCCCGCTCGGCTCAGGGGTTGAGGAGCGCCGCGCCGCAAGCGCGACGCGTCTCGAAACCGCCGCCGCCCGGGGAGGGCGGGTGCAAGAGGTCGCAAGTTTCTTGCAGGTTGTTTAGTTCTTGCGTCATTCTGTGGGGTTTCGTACATTCGGCCTGTCGGTGCCGACTCGGGTGCCGCGAGACCCGAAGGAACCATCCGCGTGGACGCAGACGTCCTCCCGATCACCGCGACCGCCACCGCATCCGGAGCCCCCGCACCGTCGACCGACGACCCCGACTGGTGGCGCTCCGCCGTGATCTACCAGATCTACCCGCGCAGCTTCGCCGACGGCAACGGCGACGGCACGGGTGACCTCGCGGGTGTGCGCAGTCGGCTCGGCTACCTCAAGGCCCTCGGTGTCGACGCGATCTGGTTCACCCCTGGTACGCGAGCCCGCTCGCCGACGGCGGCTACGACGTGAGCGACTACCGCGCCATCCACCCCGACTTCGGCACGCTCGTCGAGGCGGAGCTGCTGATCCGCGAGGCGCTCGCCCTCGGCATCCGCACGATCATCGACGTCGTGCCGAATCATGTCTCGGCCGCGCACCCTGGTTCCAAGCCGCCCTGGCCGCCGGCCCGGGAAGCCCCGAGCGCGAGCGCTTCTGGTTCGTCGACTCCGACGAGCTGCCCACCCACTGGGTCTCGCCTTTCGCCGGCGACACCTGGACGCGCACCACGAACCCCGACGGCACCCCCGGCCAGTGGTACCTGCACCTGTTCACGCCCGAGCAGCCCGACCTCAATTGGAACCACCCGGATGTGCGCCGCGAGCACGAAGAGATCCTGCGGTTCTGGTTCGATCGCGGTGTCGCCGGCGTGCGCATCGACTCCGCGGCCCTGCTCATCAAAGACCCCGAGCTCGGCGAGGTGCCCGAGAACCCGGGCCCCGGCGAGCACCCCACCCAGGACCGCGACGAGCTGCACGAGGTCTATCGCAGCTGGCGCGCCGTCGCCGACAGCTACCCCGGCACGCGCGTGCTCGTCGGCGAGATCTGGCTGCCCGAGCTCGACCGCTTCGTGAAGTACCTGCGCCCCGACGAGATGCACACGGCGTTCAACTTCGACTTCCTCGCACGCCCCTGGGAGCCCGGCGAGCTGCGCGCCTCGATCGACCTGACGCTCGGTGCGCACGCCCCGGTCGGCGCCCCGTCGACGTGGGTGCTCTCCAACCACGACGTCACGCGTCCGGTCACCCGCTACGGCCGCGCCGACAGCTCCTTCGCCTTCCTCGCCAAGCGCTTCGGCACTCCCACCGACCTCTCCCTCGGCACGCGTCGCGCCCGTGCCGCCGCCCTGCTCACGGCCGCGCTTCCCGGCTCGCTCTACATCTACCAGGGCGACGAGCTCGGTCTGCCCGAGGTCGAGGACATCCCGCGCGAGCTCATCCAGGACCCCATGCACTACCGCTCCGGCGGCGTGGACCCCGGGCGGGACGGATGCCGCGTGCCGCTTCCCTGGTCGGGCACGCGTGCGCCGTTCGGCTTCAGCTCGCCGCACGCCACGGGCACGCCCTGGCTGCCGCAGCCGCGCCAATGGGCGCTGTACTCGGTGGAGGCGCAGGAGTCCGACCCGGGCTCGATGCTCAGCCTCTACCGGGCGGCCCTCCGCATCCGCCGCAGCGAACCCGCGCTCGTCGACGGCGACTTCGCCTGGCTCGACCTCGGACCGGATGCGCTCGCCTTCCGCCGCGGTGACGACGTCGTGAGCATCACGAGCTTCGACGCCCCCGTCGAGCTCCCACCCCATCGCGAGGTGCTGCTCGCGAGCACCGAGGTCGTCGACGGCGTCCTCCCCACGAACTCCACGGCATGGCTACGACCACAGCACGAGCCAGGAGAAACCCACACCATCACCCAACGATGAAAGGCAAGACAATGAAGTCACCCACCAAGGTGATCGCGATCGCCGCGGCGTTCGCCACGGTCGCGTCGCTCGCCGCCTGCAGTGGCGGAGGCGCATCCGACGGCAAGATCGAGCTGCGTGTCGCCACCTTCCCGCCCGGCGCCGACCAGGCCGCGTACGACGCGTTCGCGACCCAGGAAGCCCAGTTCGAGAAGAAGTACCCGAACATCGACATCATCGGCGTCGAGTACGAGTGGGAGGGCCCGACCTTCACCGCTCAGCTCGCGGCAGGCAGCCTGCCGGACGTCTTCACGGTTCCCTTCACGGATGCCAAGACCTTGCTCGAGAACGGCCAGCTCGCCGACGTCACGGAGGAGATCGAGAAGCTGGGCTACGCCGACAAGTTCAACCCCATCATCCTGGACGCCGTGAAGGACGCCGACGGGCACCTCTTCGGGTTCCCGCGGCAGGCCTACGCGCTCGGCCTGCAGTACAACCGCGACCTGTTCGAGCAGGCGGGCCTCGACCCGAACTCGCCGCCCACCACGTGGGACGAGGTGCGCGAGTACGCCAAGCAGATCGCCGAGAAGACCGGCAAGGCGGGCTACGCCACCATGACCCAGAACAACACAGGCGGATGGCAGCTCACCGCGCAGGCGGCCTCGCGTGGCGGGTTCCTGCAGTCCGACGACGGCACGACCTCGACGATCGCGAACGACGGCGTGAAGGCGACCCTGCAGTTCTTCCACGACCTCCGCTGGGAGGACCACTCGATGGGAGACAACTTCCTGCTCGACTGGGGTTCGATCAACCAGGAGTTCGCGGCAGGCAACATCGGCATGTACACCTCGGGTTCCGACCTGTACACCGCCCTGGTGCGCGACTTCTCGCTCGACCCCGCCGTCTACGGCCTCACCACCATCCCCATGGAGGACGGCGGCAAGGTGCTCGGCGGAGGCGACATCGCGGTGCTCCCGCCGTCGCTCGACGACGCGACGAAGGATGCCGCGGTCAAGTGGGTCGACTGGTACTACATGCAGAAGCTGCTGAACGAGGATGCCGCTGCCGCGGACGCCAAGGCGCTCGCCGACTCCGGTCAGGCCGTCGGAACGCCCGTGCTGCCGGTGCTCGACCAGGCCACCTACGAGGAGTCGCTCACCTGGATCGAGCCGTACGTGAACGTGCCGCGCGAGCAGATGCAGGGCTTCATCGACCACATCTTCGAGCAGACCCCGGTGGGCGAGCCGAAGAGCCACACGCAGGAGATCTACGCCCTGCTCGACCCCGTGGTGCAAGCCGTGCTGACCGACGAGAACGCCGACATCGACGCTCTCCTCGCCCAGGCCGACACCGACGCCCAGGCCCTGCTGGGCTGACGTCCGGGGGCCGCCGGGTGTGCGTATCCGGCGGCCCCCTCACTTCTCACACTCGCCGCTCCTCAGCCACCTCGCAGGACAGGAACCCGAAAATGACCGCCCTCGACGAACGGCGCGCGAGCCCGCAGCGCCCGCGCCCCCGCCCGGCCGCAGTGCCGGCGCCGCGTCGCCGTGACCGCTCCCTCCGCGGATGGGTGCGCCGTGGCGGACTCGTCACACTGCTCTTCGCCGCGCCGATGATCTTCGTGTTCACGGTCTACAGCTGGTGGCCCATCCTGCAATCGCTCTGGATGAGCTTTCAGAAGACGAACCTGATCACCTACCAGTTCGTCGGTCTCGACAACTTCGTGAACGTGCTGACCGATCCCGTGCTCGGTCGCGCGGTCGTCAACACCCTCTACTTCGCGCTGCTCGCCCTCATCTTCGGCTTCCCGCTGCCGATCTTCATGGCGGTGCTCATGAGCGAGGTGAAGCGCCTGAAGGGCTTCTACTCGGCGCTCGCCTACCTGCCCGTCGTCGTGCCGCCGGTCGTGGCGATCCTGCTCTGGCAGTTCTTCTACAAGGCGTCTCCCACCGGAGTCTTCAACACCGTGCTCGGCTGGGTGGGCATCCCGCCGCAGCCGTGGATCCAGGATGCTGTGCAGGCGATGCCGTCGCTTGTACTCGAAGCGACCTGGGCCGGCGCCGGAGGCTCGATCATCATCTACCTGGCAGCCCTGCTTTCGGTGCCGCCGGAACTCTACGACGCGGCCGAGGTGGACGGCGCCTCGATCTGGCACAAGATCTGGCACGTCACCCTGCCGCAGCTGCGCGGCGTGATCTTCATCATGCTGATCCTGCAGGTGATCGCGACGGCGCAGGTGTTCCTCGAGCCCTTCCTCTTCACCGGCGGGGGCCCCAACAACTCGACCGTCACCGTGCTGCTGCTCATCTACCGCTACGCGTTCGAGAACAGCCTCGGCGGCAAGTACGGCGAGGCGACCGCCCTCTCGGTGATGCTCGCCCTGTTCCTCGCCGCGGCATCCTTCCTGTACTTCAAGGCCACCCAGAAGTGGAGCACCGACTGATGAGCACGACACTGAAGGTGCCGCGCCCGCGCGGCCGTCGCCCCGCGGAGAGCCGCGAACCGGACGTCGAGCGCGGCATCCTCTCGCTGCACGACCGGCGTCGTCGCCCGGTGCGCGCCGGGCAGGTGGCTTCGCACGTCTTCCTCATGGTGGGCCTCGTGGTCGTGGGCCTCGGGCCACTGCTGTGGCTGGGCAAGGCGGCGATCTCGACGACGCAGGACACCATCCAGCAGCCCTTCGCCCTGTGGCCGAGCGGCATCGACTGGGCCAACCTCGAGCAGGCCTGGGTGGAGGTCGAGGTGGGCAAGTACTTCTTCAACACGATCGCGCTCGCCGCGGGCCAGTGGGTGATCGGCCTCATCGTCGCCACGACGGGCGCCTACGTGCTCTCGATCCTGCGCCCCGCGTACGCGCGCGTGCTTGAGGCGGCCGTGCTCGCGACGCTCTTCGTGCCCTCGGTCGTGCTGCTCGTGCCGCTGTTCATCACCGTCGCGCGGCCGGCGTTCGGGCCGAGCCTGCTCAACACCTTCCTCGGGGTGTGGCTGCCGACGGCCGCGAACGCGTTCAACATCATCGTCGTCAAACGCTTCTTCGACTCACTGCCGCGCGAGGTGTTCGAGGCGGCGCGCACGGATGGGGCGGGGCCGGTGCGGATGTTCGTCTCGCTCGTGCTGCCCATGTCGAAGCCGATCGTGGGTGTCGTCTCGGTGTTCATCATCATCGCCTCGCTCAAGGACTACCTGTGGCCGAAGCTCGTGCTGCCCGACCCCGCGGTGCAACCGCTCGGGGTGCGGCTGCCGAACATCCAGTCGCAGACCGAGCTCGATGTGACGCTCGCGGCCCTCGCGATCTCGACGATCATCCCTGTCGTGTTGTTCCTGCTCTTCCAGCGGGTGTTCCTGCGCGGTGCGGGGCTCGGCGGAGCGGTGAAGGGATAGCCCCACTAGCCTCGACGCATGCGTGTGCGAACCGGGGCGGCAGTTGTGCTCGCCACCGCGCTCGCGCTGCTCGCTGGGTGCACGGCTGCGGCACCGCCCGTGTCGGCCGCACCGCCGCATCCGTGGGCGCCCGCCACCGACCCGGCGCCGGTGGATGCGGATGCCGCGTACGTGGAGGCGCGCCTTGCCGACATGTCGACGCTCGAACGGGCCGCGAGCGTTCTCATGATCCGGGTGCCGAGCCCCGATCCGCAGACCGCCCGTGCGGCGGTCGCGGCGTCGGGGGTGGGCGGCGTGATCCTGATGGGCGGCGACACCCAGTACTCGGTCGCGGCCTCGGCCGCGCTCACCTCGGCCCTCACGGTCGACCCGGCCCTGCCGCCGCTCACGGCGGTCGACCAGGAGGGCGGGATCGTCGCCCGGTTGCCCGATGCGGGTCCGAGCGCCCGCCAGCTCGCGAGCGAGCCCGCCGACGCGGCCCGTGCCGCCTTCGCCGCGCGCGCCGAGCTCGTGGCGTCTGCCGGCATCGACATCAACTTCGGCATCGTCGCGGATGTGACCCCCGACCCCGCCTCCTTCCTCGCGCAGCGGATCCTCGGAACGGATGCCGCATCCGCCGCCCCGCGGGTCGCCGCCGCGGTCACGGGGGAGCGCGGCATCGTGCTCTCGACCCTCAAGCACTTCCCGGGTCACGGGGGAGCGCCCGGCGACTCGCACGCCCTCATCCCGGAGACCGCGATGAGCCTCGACGAGTGGCGCGCGACGCAGGCGCCGCCTTTCCAGGCGGGTGTCGACGCGGGCGCCGAGCTCGTGATGATGGGGCACCTGCGCTACACAGCGGTCGATTCCGCACCCGCGTCGCTCTCGACCGCCTGGTACGGCATCCTGCGCGACGAGCTCGGCTTCGACGGCGTGGCCGTCACCGACGACCTGAGCATGTTGCAGGCGAGCGGCGAGGCGGCGCTCGCCGATCCGGCCGCGAACGGAGTCGCGGCGCTCGCGGCCGGTGCCGACCTGCTGCTCTACGTGGGGCCCGTCGACACGGGGGCGCTCGCGGCGCGGATCGCGGATGCCGTGGCGTCGGGCGAGATCCCGGCGCAGCGGCTCGCGGATGCGGCGCGGCGGGTGCTCGAGCTGCGTCGTTCGGTCGCCGACTCGGATGCGTCGTACGTGCGGTGCGTGGGGGTGTGTGCGGACGCGGTGTCGTGAGCGACGTCGGTTTCGAGACACCTCGCCCTGCGGGCGGCGCTCCTCGACCACCTCAGCGACCCGCTGGTTGAGGAGCCGCGGAGCGGCGTCTCGAAACCGCCCTCAGCCGATCTCGACGGGGCTCCCGAGGAACCGCCCGTACCGCCGCATCGCGGAGGCGAACCCGCGCTCGGCGACCCCCGACAGCGGCGCGAACGGGCCCGTCGTGACGCGCACCACCCGGGTCGTCCGCGTGCGCTTCCAGGTGCCCACCACCTCACCGCGCGCGACGATCGTCGGCAGGAACATGCCGTTGCCGCCCGGCACGATCGTGTCGGCGTGCTCGGGCGCGAGGGCCGCTGAGCGGTCGCCGTAGCCGAGCAGATACTCGTCGAACCCCGGAAGCGCGTGCACGCCGTCGCCGTCGGGCTCGAGCCCCGGGCGCATGAGGTATTCGACGCCGCCGAGCTCGATCGCGTCGAGCCGGTCTCGCACGCGCGCCGTCGCGTCGCGCACGAAGGTGAGTGGCAGCCCCGACCACCACGCGAGGTCGCGCAGGGTGGCGGGCCCGTGCGCGGTGAAGTAGCGCAGCGCGAGCTCCTCGGCCGCCGCATCGGGGTCGAGGCGGCGGGGTTCGGGCACGTGCTCGTCGAGCAGGGCGTACTCGGTGCGCCCGCACAGCACGACGAGGCCCGTGAAGGCGAGGTTGCCGAGCAGGTGCGACCCGCGCTGCCCCTCGACCGCGATCCCGCCGGCGGCGAACGCGGCGAGCAACTCGGCACGGTCGGCGCGCCCAGCGCCCGCAAGACGCTCGCGGGCGATCGCGGCGGCTCGAGCGAAGATGTCGGCGTCGAGCCCCAACTCCCGGTTCCGGGCCGCGGCCGATCGCAGCATGCGCTCGCCCGTGAGCGACAGCATCCATCCGAGATCCTCCGCCGCCACGAGGTGCAGCGTGCCGCGCTGCGGCCACGAGCGCACGATCGTGCCGGAGGCGTGGGTCGCCTCGACGTCGGCCTCGGTCGCCGCGCGCGTGCGGAGCCCGACCGACCACAGCGTGCCGAGGTAGTCCTGCGCCTGCATGGCGAGCATGCTGCGCACCACCTCGACGGGACTCTCGAGCGTCGGGTGCGCGATGCCCTGCGCGGCGAGGCGCAGTGCGGTGAGCAGGCGGCGGTCGCGGGGCGCGGGACGGGACGTCACGCGGTCAGTCTGCCGTGAGGCACTGACGCTGGTTTCGAGACGCCGCTGCGCGGCTCCTCAACCAGCTGGGTGGCTACGCCCGCGGCGTGTTCAGCAGTCCGAGCGCGCTGAGCGCGTCGGCCAGCTCCGCCCCGTCGACGCCGTACACCCAGGGGCGGCTCCGCCGTGCACCTCGCGCTGCGAACGGCCTCCCGCGAGCACCGCCTCACCTGGCGTCAGCTTGCGGATGGCCACGGCCGCCACCGACTCCGGGTGCGCCTCCACGAACTCGCGGTAGCGCTCCTCGTCGTGCTGCCCGTCGTCGCCCACGAGCAGCCAGCGCACGCGCGGGAACTCGGCGGCGAGCCGCGCGAGGCTCGCCTTCTTGTGCTCCTGGCCGGAGCGGAACCAGCGCTCGGGCGTCGGGCCCCAGTCGGTCAGCAGGAAGGTGCCGCGGGGGAACAGGTGCCGCGAGAGGAATCGGTTGAACGTCGGCACGATGTTCCACGCCCCGGTCGAGAGGTAGATGACGGGACTGCCGGGATGCGCGGCCGCGAGCCGGTCGTAGAGCACGGCCATGCCGGGCACGGCGCGGCGCGCGTGCTCGCCCAGCACGAAGGTGTTCCAGGCGGCGAGGAACGGATGCGGCAGCGCCGTCACCATGACGGTGTCGTCGATGTCGGAGACGAGACCGAACTCCACGTCGTCGGCGACCACGAAGACGGGCTGTTCGATCGCATCCGCACCTTCGAGGGTGAGCAGCGCGCTGCCCCAGCCGGGCGGGAGCGGCGCGTCGACCCGCGCGTCGATGACGCCGCCGCGGTCGGCGTGGATCACGTGCTCGACATCGCCGACGCGCACGTGGATCTCGGCATCGCGCACCGGGATGCTCGTGAAACTGCGCCAGCCGCGGATGTTGGTGTAGCGATCCGGGGCCCGCCGCCCGGGCTTGACGAGCACCGCGCGACCGAGCACGCGCAGCCAGCCGTCGCCTCCGTAGCCCGGGAACGGCACGATGGTGGGGATGAGTCCACGGCGCCTCCCGCGCCGCTCACGGAAGCGGTGAATCGCGTCTTCCAGACGCGCCGCAAAGTGGACCCGAGAGACCGTTTCCGCCTCGCTCGACGAGGCCTCGGCGGGGGCTCCATCGCACCAGTGTGTCACGTCGATCTTGTGGCCGATCTCGCCGCCGAACGCGTTACAATCGCCGGAACAACGAGGAGTGACCCGTGCCCGACACCCTGACCGCAGCCCGTGACATTCACGCGAGCCTGATCCGCAACGAACCGATGCAGGCTCGCAGCACCGCGCGTCTCGCGGCCCTCCTCGACGCCGCCGCAGCCGTCGTCGCCGAGATCGGCTACGAGCGTCTGACGACCGCGATGGTGGCCGAGGGCGCCGGCGCGTCGATCGGCACCGTCTACCGTTACTTTCCCGACCGGATCGCCGTGCTGCAGAGTCTCGCGGCCCGCAACGAGGAGCGCGTGACCGAGCGTCTCGTCGCCGCCGTCTCCGACGCGAAGCACGAGAACTGGGCACAGGCGCTCGAAGCGGCGTTCGAGGTCTACGTCGACTTCTTCCGCACCGAGACCGGGTTCGCCTCGCTGCGCCTCGGCGACGTGCTGGATCTGCGCCCCGGGAGACCACGCCGCGCAACAGCGTGCTCGCGGGTGCCGCGGTCGACGCCGTGGTGGCGCGTTTCGACTTCCCCGACGAGGCACGCGTGCGTCTCGCTTTCGAGGTCGCGTTCGAGGCGGCCGACGCCCTCGTGGCCCGTGCCTTCGCGCGCGATGCCGACGGTGACGCCGAGCGCCTCGAGGCGGCGCGTTCGGCCGTGCGCGCCATCCTCAGCGAGTACGTGGCCTTCCCGGAGAACTGACCCCGTTTTTTTCGTCATCTGCCAGCGTCGGAGGCTCTCCATACGCTTGGGTGGATGTGGGTCGGTCACCCCTGAGCCGACCCGGCGAGGGGCGAGCATGATCGAGTTCCGTTCGGTCACCAAGGAGTTTGCCGACGGCACCGTCGCGGTCGACGACTTCAGTCTTGTGATCCCGGCACGCAAGACGACCGTGCTGGTGGGCTCCTCCGGCAGCGGCAAGACCACCCTGCTGCGCATGATCAACCGCATGGTCGACCCGAGCTCGGGCGACATCGAGATCGACGGCGAGAGCATCCGCGACCGCGAGCCGGTGCAGTTGCGGCGCAGCATCGGCTATGTCATGCAGAACGGCGGTCTGCTGCCGCACGTCACGGTCATCGACAACGTCGCGACGGTTCCCGTGTTGACGGGGTGCGGCGCGCGGCCGCCCGCGAGCGGGCCCTCGAGCTGCTCGACACCGTCGGGCTCGACCGCTCGCTCGCCGCCCGCTATCCGAGTCAGCTCTCGGGCGGCCAGCAGCAGCGCGTCGGGGTGGCGCGGGCCCTCGCGGCCGACCCCAACATCCTGCTCATGGACGAGCCGTTCGGCGCCGTCGACCCCATCGTGCGTGCCGAACTGCAGCAGGAGACGATCCGCCTGCAGCGCGATCTCGAGAAGACCGTCGTCTTCGTCACGCACGACGTCGATGAGGCCTTCCTGCTGGGCGACCAGGTCGTGATTCTCGAGGAGGGTGCGCGCATCGCCCAGGTGGGATCGCCATCCGAGATCATCGAAGCGCCGGCGAACGACTTCGTCGCCTCCTTCATCGGCGTGGAGCGGGGGCCCGCGCGCTGCGTGCCAAGCAGACCGCGCGGGGCACGGTGCTCGTGGATGCCGTGGGCCGCACCCAGGGCGTGCTCGTCGAGGGCGGCGCATGAGCTGGGTGCTCGACAACCTCGAGCTCATCGCAGGTCTCACCCTCGACCACCTGCGGCAGAGTCTGCTGCCCATCGCGATCGGCCTGCTCATCTCGATCCCGCTCGGCTGGGTCGCCTTCCGCTTCAGGCTCACCCGCGGGCTCGTGCTCACGGTTACCGGGCTGCTCTACACGATCCCGTCGCTCGCGCTCTTCGCGATCCTGCCGAGCGTGTTCGGGGTTCTCTACATCTCCGAGGCGAATCTCGTGATCGCGCTCACGATCTATGCCGTCGCGATCATGACGCGTTCGGTCGCGGATGCCTTGGGCTCGGTCGATCCGGACGTGCGGCGGGCCGCCGTGGCGGTCGGCTACGGCCCGTGGCGGCGATTCTGGGGCGTCGAGTTCCCGCTCGCCGGCCCCGTCGTGCTCGCGGGGCTGCGGGTGACGGCCGTATCGACCATCGCGCTCGCGACCGTCGGCATCCTGATCGGCGTCGACAACCTCGGGTACCTGTTCACGAACGGGCTGCAACGCCGCATCCTCGTCGAGGTGTTCGCGGGCGTCGTCGCCGTGATGGTGATCGCGCTCGTGATCGACCTGCTGCTCGTGCTCGCGGGGCGGCTCCTCATGCCGTGGGCGCCCCGGCGCACGGCGCGCACGCCGATCGAGCGGATTCCGCTCCGAGTGGGAGGCGCGGGATGAACCTCTTCCTCGACGCGTTCGCGTGGATCTTCTCGCCCGAGCGGCTCACGGGCTCGCTGCCGCTTCCCCTCGCGATCGGCCAGCACCTGTTCTACACCTTCGTCTCGGTCGTCATCGCGGCCGCCATCGCGGTACCACTCGGCTGGTGGATCGGTCACACCGGCCGCGGGCGCGAGGTCGCGGTGGCGATCTCGGGGCCGCGCGCGCCCTGCCCTCCTTCGGCCTGCTCGTGCTGCTCGTGCTCGTCTTCGGGGTGCTGCACAAGCCGGAGGCCGCCGTCACCTCGTTCGTGCTGCTCGCGATCCCCTCGATCCTCGCGGGCGCGTATACGGGCTTCGAGGCGATCGACCGCCGGGTGATCGACGCGGGGCGCTCGATGGGCATGACCGAGTGGCAGATCCTCTGGCGCATCGAGGTGCCGCTCGGGCTGCCGCTGCTCATCGGCGGGCTGCGCTCGGCCACACTGCAGGTCGTCGCGACCGTGACGATCGCCGCCTACGTGAACCTCGGCGGTGTGGGCTACTACATCATCCAGGGCCTGCCGCTTCGGGACTTCACCCAGATCCTAGGCGGCGCGATCGTCGTGCTCGCCCTCGCGCTCGTGCTCGACGGCGTCTTCGCCATCGTGCAACACCTCGTCGTGCCGCGCGGTGTCGCCGTCGGGCGCGTATCAGAACTCCGTGAGACGCCGTCCCGGCGCCGCGCGGCGGTGGCAGCCGTCACCAAATAAGAGAAGAGAGAACAGCATGTTCACAGCACGGAACAAGGGCCGGCTCGCACTCGGTGCGGTCGTGGTTGGGGCGGCATTGGCCCTTTCAGGGTGTGCTTCCGGCGACCCGCTCGACTCGGGCAGCTCGAATCCCGGGGATGGCTCCAGCGACACCATCGTGATCGGCTCGCAGGCCTACTACTCGAACGAGATCATCGCCGAGATCTACGCCCAGGCGCTCGAGAACGCGGGCTACACCGTGGAGCGCAACTTCAACATCGGCCAGCGCGACGCCTACATCCCCGCCATCGAGAACGGATCGATCGATCTCTTCCCGGAGTACACGGGCAACCTGCTGCAGTTCTACGCGCCCGACACCACCGCGACCACCCCGGATGATGTCTACGCCGAGCTGAAGGACGCCCTGCCCGACGGGCTCACGGTGCTCGACCAGTCGCCCGCGACCGACCAGGACTCGTACAACGTCACGAAGTCCTTCGCCGATCAGTACGGGCTGACGAGCATCGCCGACCTCGCCTCGGTCGACGTTCCGGTCGTGCTCGGTGGCGCGCCCGAGCTCGAACAGCGCCCCTACGGTCCGAGCGGGCTGAAGGACCTCTACGGCGTGACCGTGCAGTTCCAGGCCACCGGCGACACGACCGTGGAAGACCTCGTCGCGGGAACCATCAACCTCGCCGACGTCTACAGCGCCGACCCTCGCATCCAGACCGATGACCTCGTGACGCTCGACGACCCCGAGGGCCTGTTCCTCGCCTCGAACGTCGTGCCGCTCGTGAACGTCGACATCGCGGACGAGATCGCGGATGTCATCAACGCCGTGAGCGCGAAGCTCACCCCCGAGGGCCTCGTCGACCTGAACGTGCAGTCGACGGTCGACCAGAAGTCGCCGTCTGACCTCGCGAAGGCGTGGCTCACGGAGCAGGGGCTCATCTAACCGCGCGCTCGCCCGCTGGTCGAGGAGTCGCCGGCGCGCTCGCCCGCTGGTCGAGGAGCCGCCGAAGGCGGCGTCTCGAGACCCCGGAGCCTCATCCCCGAGGTTCCGGGGTCTCTCAGTCCTCCGCGTCCTCGCGTGTGTTGGCGTCCCCGTCACCCGCACGCATCCAGTGACGTGCCTGCGAGCGCTCGAGCAGCTTCTTGGCGATGACGACCGCCACGACGAACACCGCGATGATCGCGACGAAGATGTAGCCGGCTCCGTGCAGGCGATCCGCGAGCTCGCGGTAGGACCCGGCCGCGAGTGCGCCCACCGACACGTAGGCGCTCGCCCAGAGCACGCACGCCGGCAGCGTCCAGGCGATGAAGCGGCGGTAGCGCATCGTGCTCATGCCGACCGTGAGCGGAACGAGCGAGTGCAGCACTGGCAGAAACCGTGAGACGAAGACGGCGATGCCGCCCCGCCGGTCGACGTAGTACTCGGCGCGTCGCCAGTTGTGCTCGCCGAGCCGCCGCCCGAGTCTCGAGTGCCGGATGCGTGGACCGAAGAAGCGCCCGAGGGCGAAACCGACCGACTCGCCGCCGAGGGCTCCGACGATCACGACCACCACGAGGGCGAGGAACTCCGCCGGGCTGTCGACGGCCGTCGCCGCGACGATCACGATGGTGTCGCCCGGCACGATGAGGCCGATGAGCACCGAGGTCTCGAGGAAGATGCCGACACCGGCGAGCAGCGTGCGCAGCACAGGGTCGACCGCTTGCACGGCGTCGAGCAGCGCGGTCAGGACGTCGTTGAACCAGTTCACGCGATGGGGCCGTCCGCCGGACCACCGGGGAGGGGCAGCATCCCGAGCCTGCCCGGGGAGCGGGCGGCGCAACGCGTCCATGCGCAGCCGCCAGCGCGAGAGTCGGCCGGGCTCCTCGGCGGTCGAGAGGGGCCCGGCGTGCCACGCGGTCACGATGCGGATGCCGTGCAGCGCGTTGGCCGCCCACACCTCGCGCCCGTCGAGGTCTTCGGGGTGCGCGCGGCGCTCCTCGACCTCGATGCCGAGTGCCGTGGCCAGGGCCACGATCGTGCGCTCGGTGATCGAGGATGCGCGGCAGCGAACGATCGACGATGCAGAGCGTGCCGCCCTCCCACCACAGGATGCTCGTGGTGGAGCCCTCGACGATGTGACCGTCGGGGCTCACGAGCACCGCCTCGTCGGCTCCGCGCCGCTGCGCCTCGGTGCGCAGGCGCACCATCGACCCGAGATCGGGTCCCTTGATGAGCGGCGCGGTGCGCGGGTCGCGCCCGGTGTGCGTCGTGAGGATCACCGACCGCTGCAGCGCGGGCGCCTCGCGCAGGCGGAACAGCAGTTGCGGCATCCCGAGTTGCTCGCGCAGTTCGACGCGCGGGAACCACGCGCCCTCACGCGGGATGCTCGCGATCGCCGCATCCCAGAACGCATCGAGGCCGTGGTCGTCGGCGCCCAGCTCGCGCACGCGGGAGCGCGGGATCGAGGTCACGAAGCGTTCGCGGTGCAGCTCGAGGCCGCGCGCGGTGCCCTGCTCGACGAGCCAGGAGTCGGCGACCTCGACGATCGCGGGCGCGACGTCGCAGTCGTCACGAGGCTCGAGTTCGCCGCGGCGCCACAACGAGGTCGTGGCCGCCGGGGCGGTGGCAGGCGCGCTCATAGGATCAGGCTATGCGTCTCCGGCTCCTGCGGCATCCGCTTGGCGACGGATTCGACGCGCGCACCGTCTTCGCCTCTCTCCACTCGAGCGGCGACGCCTTCTGGCTCGACTCGGGGCCCGGTGGCCGGGCTTTCCTCGGCACGGGGAACCGGGTGGCGCTGCCCGCGGGCGAGGTGCTGTCCACGCTGCGTCGCGAGCTCGCGGACCTGCACCTCGATGCACCGCTCGAGGGCCTCCCCTGGGCCTCGTCGGGTGGCTCGGCTACGAGCTGCGCGGCGAGACGACGGGCGCGGCGGTGCGTGTGCGGGGGCGGCATCCGGATGCGGCGTTCCTGCGGGTGGATCGGCTCGTGGCGGTCGAGGGGGACGGCTCGGCGACGCTGTTCGCGCTCGGCACCGAATGGGAGGGTGAGCTCGCGGCGTGGCGGGATCGCACCGTCTCCACGCTCGCGACGGCGGTTTCGAGGCAACTGGTTGAGGGTCCGAATGGGGATCGCGCCACTCAGCTGGTTGAGGAGCGCACCGCCGCAGGCGGTACGCGTCTCGAAACCGGCGTCGCCACCGCGCCCGTCACCGCGCCCGTCATCTGGCACGACACCCCCGCCCGCTACCTCGCCCACATCGACGCCTGCCGTGCCGCGATCCACGAGGGCGAGGCCTACCAGCTGTGCCTCACGACGGAGGCGCGCGTCGCAGGCGCTTTCGACGCCCTCGAGGTGTTCGACGCGGTGCGTGCCTCGAGCGCGACGCACCACGGCGGCATCCTGCGCATCGGCGAGACGACGCTCGTCGCCGCCTCTCCGGAGCGCTTCCTGCAGGTCACCCCGGATGGCCTCGTGCGCACGAGCCCCATCAAGGGCACCCGCCGCCGCGACCCGGTGCCCGAGCACGACGCCCGGCTGCGCGAGGAGCTCGTGGCGAGCGAGAAGGAGCGGGCCGAGAACCTCATGATCGTCGACCTCATGCGCAACGATCTCTCGCGCGTGTGCGAGCTCGGCACCGTCGCGGTGACGGGCCTGCTCGAGGTCGAGTCCTACCCGCACGTGCACCAGCTCGTCTCGACCATCGAGGGGCGGCTGCTGCCGGATGCCGGGGTCGTGGATGCGATCGCCGCGTGCTTCCCGGCGGGCTCCATGACGGGGGCGCCCAAGCTCCGCGCGATCGAGGTGCTCGACGGGCTCGAGCAGCGCGCCCGGGGACCCTACGCGGGTGCGTTCGGGTACCTCGCGGCCGACGGCTCCGCCGATCTGGCCATGACCATCCGCACGATCGTGCTCGACCCCGACGGCGCATCCGTGGGCACCGGCGGCGGCATCACTTCGGGGTCCGACCCGCGGGCCGAGCTCGACGAGGCCCGTCTCAAGGCCGCCGCCCTGCTCGATGCCCTCTCTGCCGGCTGACGCCGACCGCGCAGCGGGCGACGCGTGCCCCGCGGGTTGAGGAGCGCCGACCGCGCAGCGGGCGACGCGTCTCGAAACCAGCGCCCCTGGGAACGTTGACTACGCTGTAAAGGTTGCAGTAATGCGTGAGAGGTAGAGGGTCAGTGAGCCAGCACGAGCAGTCCGAGACGTCGGGATACGACTTCCGCCGCATCCAGGAGCGCTGGCTGCCGCTCTGGGACCAGATGAAGCCCTTCTCGACGGACACCTCCGACGACACGCGCCCCCGCAAGTACGTGCTCGACATGTTCCCGTACCCCTCGGGCGACCTGCACATGGGCCACGCCGAGGCGTATGCCTTGGGCGACATCATCGCGCGCTACTGGCGCCTGCAGGGCTTCAACGTGCTGCACCCCATCGGTTGGGACTCCTTCGGCCTGCCCGCCGAGGGCGCCGCGATCAAGCGCGGAATCGACCCGCGCGAGTGGACCTACGACAACATCGCGCAGCAGCGCAGCTCGATGCGGCGCTACGCGACGAGCTTCGACTGGGACCGCGTCATCCACACCTCCGACCCGGAGTACTACCGGTGGAACCAGTGGCTGTTCCTGAAGCTCTACGAGAAGGGCCTGGCCTACCGCAAGGCGAGCTGGGTGAACTGGTGCCCCTTCGATCAGACCGTGCTCGCGAACGAGCAGGTGGTCGACGGGCGCTGTGAGCGGTGCGACAACGTCGTGGTCAAGAAGAAGCTCACCCAGTGGTACTTCAAGATCACCGACTACGCCGACCGGCTGCTGGATGACCTGAACCAGCTCGAGGGGCGCTGGCCGAGCAAGGTCATCGCGATGCAGCGCAACTGGATCGGGCGCTCGGTGGGTGCCGACGTCGACTTCACGATCGAGGGTCGCGACGAGCCCGTCACGGTGTTCACGACGCGCCCCGACACGCTGTTCGGCGCGACCTTCATGGTCGTCGCCCCGGACTCGGAGCTGGCCGCCGAGCTGGCTGCCGGCTCGACGCCCGAGGTGCAGGTGGCGTTCGCCGACTACCTCGCCCAGGTGCAGAAGTCGACCGAGATCGAGCGCCAGGATGCGGCACGCGAGAAGACCGGCATCCCGCTGGAGCGTTACGCGATCAACCCCGTGAACGGCGAGCGCATCCCGGTGTGGACCGCCGACTACGTGCTGGCCGACTACGGGCACGGTGCGGTCATGGCCGTGCCCGCGCACGATCAGCGCGACCTCGACTTCGCGCGCACGTTCGGGCTGCCGGTGAAGGTCGTCGTCGACGTGACGGCACCCATCACGGGCGCGATTCCGGTGGTCACCCCCGAGATGCTCGAGAACCCGGATGCCGTGCGCGACCTGGCCTCGATCGACCCGTCGGTCACGGGCGAGGCGCTTGCGGGCGACGGGCGCATGATCAACTCGGGTCCGCTCGACGGGCTCAGCAAGCAGCACGCCATCCGTCGCGTGATCGAGCTGCTAGAAGAGGCCGGCACCGGCCGTGCCGCCAAGACCTACCGGCTGCGCGACTGGCTGATCTCCCGCCAGCGCTACTGGGGCACCCCGATCCCGATCCTGCACACCGACGACGGCCGCGAGATCCCGGTCGACGAGTCGGAGCTGCCGGTGGCCCTGCCGCCGTCGGAAGGCCTCGACCTGCAGCCGAAGGGCACCTCGCCGCTGGGGGCCGCATCCGACTGGGTGAACGTGACGCTGCCCGACGGCACCGTCGCCCGCCGCGATCCCGACACGATGGACACCTTCGTCGACAGCTCGTGGTACTTCCTGCGGTTCCTGTCGCCGAACGATGAGGATCAGGCCTTCGACACCGCGATGGCCGAGAAGTGGGCCCCCGTCGACCAGTACGTGGGCGGCGTGACGCACGCGATCCTGCACCTGCTCTATGCGCGCTTTATCACGAAGGTGCTGTTCGACCTGGGCTATGTGAACTTCACGGAGCCCTTCTCGGCACTGCTCAACCAGGGCATGGTGCTCATGGACGGCTCGGCCATGTCGAAGAGCCGCGGCAATCTCGTGCGGCTCTCCGACCAGCTCGACGAGTTCGGTGTCGACGCGGTGCGCCTCACGATGGCGTTCGCGGGTCCTCCCGAAGACGACATCGACTGGGCGGATGTGTCGCCCGCCGGGTCGGCGAAGTTCCTGGCGCGCGCGTGGCGCGTGGCGAACGATGTGACCTCGGAGCCCGGTGTCGCGTTCGGCTCGGGGGATGTCGCCCTGCGCCGCGCGACGCACCACCTGCTCGCGGACGTGCCGGGGCTGGTCGAGTCGTTCAAGTTCAACGTGCTCGTGGCGCGGCTCATGGAGCACGTCAACGTGATGCGCAAGGCGATCGACTCGGGCGTCGGCGGGGCTGACCCCGCGGTGCGGGAGGCCGCCGAGGTGCTCGCGATCCTGCTGTCGCTGTTCTCGCCGTACACGGCCGAGGACATGTGGGCGACACTCGGACACGAGCCGACGGTGGCGCTGCAGACCCTGCCGAAGGCCGACCCGCGACTGCTCGTCGAGGAGTCGGTGACCGCGATCGTGCAGGTCGACGGCAAGGTGCGCGATCGGCTCGAGGTGTCGCCGCAGATCGCGCCCGACGAGCTCGAGGCGCTCGCACGTGCCTCGGATGCCGTGCAGCGTGCGGTCGGCGCGCGCGAGGTGGTGAACGTCATCGTGCGTGCCCCTCGTGTCGTCAACATCGCGACCCGCCGCTAGTACTCCACCGATCGGCATCCGTGCCCCCTCGGGGTCGGGCGCGCCCGCCTAGCCTTCCCAGGTGAGCGCCCGCCCCGACCCCGGCACCTCCCGCGCCCGGGTGCGACGTGGGGTCGGGGCGGCGCTCATCGTGCTGCTCGCGGGGGCGGCAATCGCCGTGTTCATCACGGTGGTGACGCCTCGTGGCGCCGAGCGGGAACTGGTGTCGTCCTCGCCGCCGAGCGACGCGGGACCGGTCGTCGGTGCGACCTCGCCCATCTTCGTGCACGTGCTCGGCGAGGTCGCGCGGCCCGGGCTCTACGAGCTGCGCGAGGGCGATCGGGTCGTGGATGCGATCGCGGCCGCGGGAGGCATGACGGACGCGGCCGATCAGGGCGGAGTGAACCTCGCCCGGCCGTTGAGCGACGGGGAGCAGTTCGCGGTGCCCGCCATCGGGGAGGCGGTGGCGTCGGCGCCCGGCACGGCTGCCGATGGCCGCGTCGATCTCAACACCGCCGACGCCGCAACCCTCGAGACTCTGCCGCGCATCGGCCCCGCGATGGCGCAGCGCATCATCGACTGGCGGGAGACCAACGGTCCGATCAGCTCGGTCGACGATCTGCTGGCCGTGAGCGGCATCGGCTCCAAGACTGTCGAGGCCCTGCGCCCCTGGTGGTGCAGGGTGGGTGAGGAGCGGCGCTCCGACCTCCGTCTCCTGCCCGCGGCGCTCGCCGCCTGGGCCACGGGCGGCGTGCTCATCGGCCTCGCCCCCGACGCGCCGCTCGGCGTCGTGGCAGCCATCCTCTGGGCCGCCGCCGCCCTCTCGGTGGTGGCCGCGACCGGGCTCCGCTTCCTCGTCGCGGCCTCGATCGCGCTCACCGCAGCCGCACTGGTCGCAACCGTGGTCGCCACGCAGGCTCCCGCGCGCACGCCTTCCGCCTTCGTCGACGCGGCGGGCGGTGCGTCCGTCGAACTCGAGGTCACCGCGACGGGTGGCCTGCGCGAGGGTCGCCTGCCGGGGCGCGCGGTGCTGAGCGACGCGCCGGGGGCGGGGGCGGCATCCGTGCTGCTGTTCCTCGAGTCGGCGGCGGCTCCGCAGCTCGGCGAGACCTGGCGCGTGCGTGCCCGGGTGGTCACGGCCGAGCCCGGCGACGAGATCGCGTTCCTCGCCTTCGCAGAGGGGGATGCGACGCGGGTCGGGCGCGCGCCTCCGGCGTTGGTCGCGGCCTCGGCGCTGCGAGCCGGCCTCGTCGCAGTAAGTGAGCAGCTGCCGGGCGACGGCGCGCGTCTACTGCCGGGCCTCGCGGTGGGTGACACGAGCCGGGTCGACGAGCCCTTGGATGCCGCGATGAAGGCGGCATCCCTCACCCACCTGACCGCGGTATCCGGTGCCAACTGCGTGCTCGTGACGGGGGCGGCTTTCGCACTGTGCGCCCTCATCGGGCTTTCGCGAGCGTGGCGCGTGGCGGTGTCGCTCGCCGCGCTCGGCGGCTTCGTGGTGCTCGTGACACCCGAGCCGAGCGTGCTGCGGGCGGCGGTGATGGGCGGCATCGTGCTGCTCGCCTTCGCCCTCGGGCGCGGCGCGCGCGGGGTGCCGGCTCTGTGTCTCGCCGTGATCGTGCTGCTGGTGGTCGACCCCTGGCTCGCGCGATCGTATGGCTTCGCGCTTTCGGTGCTCGCGACGGCGGGACTGCTGCTGCTCGCCGGGCCCCTCGCGGTCGTGCTCGGGCGGTGGATGCCGCGGCCGCTCGCGCTCGCCCTCGCCGTGCCGACAGCGGCGCAGCTCGCGTGCCAGCCGGTGTTGTTGCTGCTCAGCCCGACGCTGCCGCTGTGGGGAGTGCCCGCGAACCTGCTGGCGGGCCCCGCTGCACCTCTCGCGACTGTGGTGGGGCTCGTCGCGTGTCTCGTGGCGCCCCTCTCGCCGCCGCTCGCGCAGGGGTTCGCCGCGATCGCCTGGCTTCCCGCGTCGTGGGTCGCCGCGGTCGCCAGCGTCGCATCCGAGCTGCCGGGCGCGCGCCTGCCGTGGCCGGGTGACCTGGTCGGGGTGCTCGTGCTGGTCGCGTTGAGCGTGGCGACCCTCGCCGCGGTGCTGGGCCCGCCCGGCTCACGGCTGCGCCGGATCGCCGCCGGGGTCGTGTGCGTCGGGATGCTGGGCTACCTCGGGGCGGTCGCCGGCATCCGCATCGCGGCCATCGCCTCGCGCCCCGCCGACTGGCAGTACGCCATGTGCGACGTCGGTCAGGGCGATGCGACGCTCGTCCGCTCCGAGGGCGTCGTGGCGCTCGTCGACACCGGACCCGACCCCGCACTGCTCGCCGCCTGTCTCGACGACCTCGGCATCGCGCACATCGACCTGCTCGTGCTCACCCACTACGACCATGACCACGTCGGAGGAACGGATGCCGTGCTCGGCCGGGTCGACATCGCCCTCGTCGGTCCGGTGGGGGAGAGCGACGACGAGCGGCTGCGTGACGAGTTGCGCGCGGGCGGCGCCCAGCTGGTGCAGGGGCAGGAGGGCATGTCGGGGCGCATCGGTGCACTCGAGTGGCAGACGCTCTGGCCGCCACCGCGCGGTGTCGAGCCGGGCAATCCGGCGAGCGTCACGCTGCTGACGACCCCCGGCGTCGGATGCGACGCATGCCTCAGCGCGCTCCTGCTGGGCGATCTCGATGAGGAGTCGCAGCAGCGCATGTCGAGCCTCGCGCACCCGCCGTCGGTCGATGTGCTGAAGGTCGCGCACCACGGCTCCCGCGACTTCAGCGAGCAGCTCTACGCGCGTGCGGCGGCATCCGTGGGTCTCATCGGCGTGGGTGCCGACAACGACTACGGCCACCCGACCGACCGCGCGCTGGAGGCGCTCTCCGCATCCGGCACCGCCGCGTTCCGCACCGACCTCGACGGCCTCATCCTGGTGGCCCCGCCCGCCGAGCCGGGCGACCCGCCGCGGGTCTGGACGGCTCGCTAGGGTGGCCCCATGACGGAAGCGGGTTCGCCTCGCGTCGCGGTGCCGATGCGGTCGTGGCTGCTCACGGCCCTCGCTGTGCTGCTCGCGGCGGCGTCTCTCGTGCTCATCTGGGCGGTGGCGGTTCCCCTCGGCCCAGAGGTCTGCACGGCGATCTACCCGCCGGCGCGCAATTGTTTCGAATCAGATCGCGCAGCGATGGGAACCCTCGTGACGGTTCTCGTCGTCGTGCTTGCCGTCGCGACCACGATCATCGCGCTCCTCGCACGCACTCCGGGTTTTGGTCGCATCGCGGTCGTGGGAGTCGTTCTCCTCGCGGTGAGTCTCCTGCTCTCCTATCCCCTTGTCGCCTGGATTCCCGCTCTGGCCTGACCGCTGTGCCGTTCCTCGGCGTGCTCGCCTGGTTCGTCGCCTGGCGTCGCGCAGCGGTGGCGGCCGGCGTCACCGGCCCTCGTTAGGCTGGCCGTATGGCGGCACGCACTCCCACGAAGAGCACGAAGACCGCCATCCCGCAGCTCGCGTGGCACAGCGTGGATCCGGCGCCCGTCGTGCTGGTGACGGGCCCGGAGCAGTTGCTCGCCGAGCGCGCGATCCGCGCGATCCGCGAGAAGATGCGCGATGCCGATCCGAGTCTCGAGGTCTCCGACATCGACGCGGGTGCCTACGCGCCGGGTGAGCTACTCACCCTCGCGAGCCCGTCGCTGTTCGCCGAGCCGCGCCTCATCCGGGTGAGCCAGGTCGAGAAGGCCACCGACGCGTTCCTCGAAGAGACCCTCGGCTACCTCAACGCCCCGGCCGACGACACCGTGCTCGTGCTGCGGCACGGGGAGGGGTGCGCGGCAAGAAGCTGCTCGACGCGATCCGCGGCGGTAGCGGAGGCGGCGTCGAGGTGGTGTGCGCCGAGCTCAAGCGCGAGGGCGACAAGATCGACTTCGCTGCGGCCGAGTTCCGTGCCGCCAAGCGCAAGGCCACCCCGGAGCCGTGCGCGCGCTCGTGTCGGCCTTCACCGACGACCTCGCCGAGCTGGCTGCCGCCTGCCGTCAACTGATCTCCGACACCGACGGCGACATCACCGAGCAGACCGTCGACCGCTACTACGCGGGTCGCGCCGAGGTCACCGCCTTCGCGGTTGCAGATGCCGCCATTGCCGGCCGCCCCGGCGAGGCGCTCGGCCTGCTGCGGCACGCCCTCGCATCCGGATCCGACCCCGTGCCGATGGTGGCCGCCTTCGCCATGAAGGTGCGCACCATGGCGAAGCTCGCGGGCGCCCGCGGCTCGTCCAACGACCTCGCGCGCCAGTTCGGGCTGCAGGGCTGGCAGGTCGACCGGGCTCGCCGCGACCTGCAGGGATGGACGGATGAGGGCCTCGCCCGTGCGATCGAGGCGCTCGCCGCCGCCGACGCCCAGGTGAAGGGGGCCGGCCGCGACCCCGTCTACGCACTCGAGCGCATGGTCACCGTCATCGCCTCCCGCGGCGCCTGACCCGTTGGCCACGCGCGCGCGCCGGCCGGTCGCGCGATTCCTCGCATCCCAAATCAAGGAGCCAGGCTCCCGAATCAAGGAACCGGGCAGCCCAAATCAAGGACCACCGGTGCCGAAACGCCAACATCCGCCTCAGCAGGTCGCAGCAGCCTCAGCGGTTCCTTGATTTGGGCCGCGCAGCTCCTTGAGTTGGGAAGCGGATGCCGCCCCGCCGCAACGGAAACGGGCCCCGCACCCGAAGGTGCGAGGCCCGTGACGCGAGAACTCAGCTTAGAGCGCGGAGACCTGCGAGGCGATCGACGACTTGCGGTTCGCCGCCTGGTTCTTGTGGATGACGCCCTTGCTCACAGCCTTGTCGAGCTTCTTGGTGGCGGTGGCCAGAGCGGCCTCGGCCTTGGCCTTGTCGCCCGCGGCGATGGCCTCGCGCGTGCGACGCACGGCCGTCTTGAGCTCGCTCTTGACAGCCTTGTTGCGCTCCTCGGCCTTCTTGTTGGTGCCGATGCGCTTGATCTGCGACTTGATGTTCGCCATGGATCTCTTTCGTTGTGGAACGGATGGTGAGTGCCGTCTGCGGTAGAGGGGCGCATCCCGGCGAATCGCGTGTTGTGGGTCACGCGGAAACTGATAGATCGAACAGCGCCGCGAAGCGACACAGGTCGAAATCCAAAGGTCTACGTTACCAGTTCACATGGGCACCCGCCAACGCGGCAGCGAGCCGCCCTCCGCGGCGACGGGTGACCGCCAGCGCATCCGGGGTTGCCCGGATACCGCGTGCACGGCGGCGACGCGACGCTGGATGCATGACCGATACAACCTCCACCCCCACCGCGGAGCAGCCCTCCGCCACCGCCGCGCCCGAGAACCCGTACGCCGCACCGCGCACCGAGTCGAGCGCCCCCGCATCCGCCAGCAACGGATTCAGCATCGCGAGCCTCGTGCTCGGCATCGCCTCCATCCCGACGGGCTGGGCGATCGCCGGCATCCTCGCGATCGTGTTCGGCTTCCTCGCCCGTTCGCGCGAGCCGCAGGGCCGCACGATGTCGACGTGGGGCATCGTGCTCGGCTTCGTCGGCACCTTCGGCTGGCTCGTCGTCGCGATCCTCGGCTTCGCGATCGCCGCGCCCTTCGCCCTCTGGGGCATGGGCTTCGGCTGGGGCCCCGACTTCTTCGACGTCTTCTGAGAAGCGCGGGCGGCATAGCTGCAATGCGGCGGGGGCAGTTGCTCCCGCCGCATCCGCGTTTCGCCGCCCGGTGATGCGGTTGCTCCCGCCGACCGTGCTCCGTTCGGGCAACGCGTCGCCCCCGCTCATGGGAGAATCGTCCGGATATGTCACCCCGCGCCCTGAAGCCCCTGCCGCCTGCTGCGACCGATCCGTCGCGCATCCGGAATTTCTGCATCATCGCGCACATCGACCACGGCAAGTCGACGCTCGCCGACCGCATGCTGCAGATCACCGGAGTCGTCTCCGACCGCGACATGCGCGCGCAGTACCTCGACCGCATGGACATCGAGCGCGAGCGTGGCATCACCATCAAGAGCCAGGCGGTGCGGATGCCGTGGCAGGCGGGCGCCGACACCTACGCCCTCAACATGATCGACACCCCCGGCCACGTCGACTTCACCTACGAGGTGAGCCGCAGCCTCGCGGCGTGCGAGGAGCCATTCTGCTGGTGGATGCGGCACAGGGCATCGAGGCGCAGACGCTCGCGAACCTGTACCTGGCCCTCGAGAACGACCTCGAGATCATCCCCGTGCTCAACAAGATCGACCTGCCGGCGGCCGACCCTGAGAAGTACGCGAAGGAGCTCGCCCAGCTGATCGGCGGCGACCCGGATGACGTGCTGCGCGTGTCGGGCAAGACCGGCATGGGCGTCGAGGAGCTGCTCGACCGGGTCGTCGAGCGCATTCCCGCGCCTGTCGGCGTCGCGGACGCGCCGGCCCGCGCCATGATCTTCGACTCCGTCTACGACTCCTACCGCGGCGTGGTCACCTACGTGCGCATGGTCGACGGGCAGCTGAACCCGCGCGAGCGCGTGCAGATGATGTCGACGAAGGCCACGCACGAGATCCTCGAGATCGGCGTGAGCTCGCCCGAGCCGGTGCCGTCGAAGGGCCTCGGGGTCGGCGAGGTGGGCTACCTCATCACGGGCGTGAAGGACGTGCGCCAGTCGAAGGTGGGCGACACCGTGACGTCCGCGGCGAAGCCCGCACCCGATCCGCTTCCCGGCTACACCGACCCGTTGCCCATGGTGTTCTCGGGCATCTACCCGATCGACGGCAGTGACTACCCCGAGCTGCGCGAGGCTCTCGACAAGCTGAAGCTGTCGGATGCCGCCCTGCAGTACGAGCCGGAGACCTCGGTCGCGCTCGGCTTCGGCTTCCGCTGCGGGTTCCTCGGGCTCCTGCACCTCGAGATCATCACCGAGCGCCTCAGCCGCGAGTTCGGCCTCGACCTCATCACGACCGCGCCGAGTGTGCCGTACCAGGTGACGACCGACGACGGCAAGACCGTGACCGTCACCAACCCATCCGAGTACCCGACCGGCACCAAGATCGCCGAGGTGCTCGAGCCGATGGTCTCGGCGTCGATCCTCGCGCCGAAGGACTACGTGGGCGCGATCATGGAGCTGTGCCAGTCGCGGCGCGGCACGATGAAGTCGATGGACTATCTCGGCGAAGACCGGGTGGAGCTGAAGTACACCCTGCCGCTCGGCGAGATCGTGTTCGACTTCTTCGACCAGCTGAAGTCGAAGACGCAGGGCTACGCGTCGCTCGACTACGAGCCCGCGGGGGAGGCGCCCGGCGAGCTCGTGAAGGTCGACATCCTGCTGCAGGGCGAGACCGTGGATGCCTTCAGTGCCATCGTGCATAAGGACAAGGCCTACGCCTACGGAACCATGATGGCCACGCGCCTGCGCGAGCTCATCCCGCGCCAGCAGTTCGAGGTGCCTATCCAGGCCGCGATCGGGGCTCGCATCATCGCGCGCGAGAACATCCGCGCGATGCGCAAGGACGTGCTCGCCAAGTGCTACGGCGGTGACATCACCCGCAAGCGCAAGCTGCTCGAGAAGCAGAAGGAGGGCAAGAAGCGCATGAAGATGGTCGGACGCGTGGAGGTGCCCCAGGAGGCGTTCATCGCCGCGCTCTCAGGCGACACCGAGAAGGCGAAAGAGAAGAAGTAGCGGATGTCGGCCGACGGCCTGAGCTACGACGCACCCCGCGCCGCGCGGCCGGGCGCGGCGGTGCCGCCGGGGTTGCGTCTGCGCGAGCAGCGCGTGCCGCTCGGTGAGGGCGAGCGGATCTGGCGACGCGCCGTGGAGGTCGTCTCGGGGTGGGCGATCAAGCAGGCGATCGGCTTCACGGTGACGCCTGACGACCCGGTCGTCGTCGAGGGGCGAGACTACGAGACGCGCTACGGCTGGATGCGGGTGCACGAGCCGGTGCGCGTCATCTGGGTGGCCGACGAGCCCGACCGGCGTGGCTTCGGCTACGGAACGCGGCCCGGGCATCCAATCACGGGGGAGGAGTGCTTCCTCGTCGAACGCGACCCCGACGGCTCGATCTGGTTCGTCACGCGCACCGTGTCGCGCATCTCGGGCGGGTGGTGGCTCGTGTTGTGGCCCGGCATCCGGATGCTGCAGCCGTATTTCCAGCGTGCCTACGCGCGCAGCGCGGTGCGGCTGGTGACCGAGACGGATGCGCCGCTCGGGGGATTACGACGCCTGCGTCGCCGTATGGTCGGCGGCGGTCCGTCGGGGGTCGAAGGTATCGCGAAGCTCGGTTACGGGATGGGACCGGAGCCGGGCCCGTTTGACAAGCCGCCCGCCGTACCGATCGAACTCGACGCCGATGACGTGCCGTGGGAGCTCCGCGAGGAGTAGGCGGCAACAGCTACGAGTGGATTCCTGGCAATCACCTGGGAATGCTGACTCGTGTCACTCGATTCGCGGAAAGCTAGCACTCGTCACCAATTAGTAAGGAGTACTAACTAATCGGAGCGGCGGCGGGGCCCGAAGTCGTCCCTCTCTCGGTGGTCAGGGTGACACGAGAGGAGAGAGCGCGATGAAGCGCAATTCAGCAACTCAGAGGAAGCGGGGGCGTCGCTCCCTGTTCGCCGTGTTCGCGGTCGCCGCCGTGGCACTTGCGGGCGTCGTGGTGCCGGCGAGTGCGGCGAGCGCCGCCGACTGCTACCCCGCGTGGTCGCCGAGCACCGTGTACTGGGGTGACGATCATGCCTCGTACGACGGGCACAACTACCGCGCGAAGTGGTGGACCCAGAACGAGAACCCCGCCACCCACAGTGGTCAATGGGATGTCTGGGCCGGTGAGGGCGTGTGCGGCGACGGGGAAGATCCGACGGATCCCACCGACCCGACGGATCCCACCGATCCGCCGGTCAATACCGAACAGGCCGCGGCACCCTACGTCTACCCGGGCTGGGGTAACCCGCCGGCGCCGTCGACCGTCATGAACGCCACCGGCATCCGCACCTTCACCCTCGCCTTCGTGCTCGCCAACGGCTGCAGCCCGGCCTGGGACGGCGAGAGCGGCATCACGGGCGGGGTGCACGCGCAGTACATCCAGCAGATCTACGCGGCCGGCGGCAGCATCATCCCGTCCTTCGGCGGCTGGTCGGGCAACAAGCTCGGGCCGAACTGCCCGGATGCGGCGTCGCTCGCCGGTGCCTACCAGAAGGTCATCGACGCGTTCGACCTGACCGCGATCGACATCGACATCGAGAACTCCGACGAGTTCGAGAACGAGGTCGTGCAGGATCGCATCCTGGGGGCGCTGGGGATCATCGAGCAGAACAACCCCGGCATCACGACGATCGTCACCTTCGGAACCTCGCCGACCGGGCCGAACTACTACGGCAAGCGGCTCGTGCAGCGCGCCAAGGACCTGGGCGTTCCGATCGACGTCTTCACGCAGATGCCGTTCGACTTCGGAGGCGGCGACATGTACGCAGCGACGGTCGGGGCGACGCAGGGGCTCAACGCGCACCTGCGGGCGGTCTACGGCTGGAGTGAGGCCACCGCCTACCAGCACATCGGCATCTCGGGCATGAACGGGCTCTCCGATCAGCAGGAGCTCACGACCCCCGACACCTGGACGCGCATCCGCGACTGGGCGCAGTCGAAGGACCTCGCGCGCTTCACCTTCTGGTCGGTCAACCGTGACCGCGGATGCGCGGGTGGCGGTGTGCAGTCCGCCTGCAGCGGCATCGCACAGGCGGACTGGGAGTTCACCCGCATCACCGCCGGATTCTGAGGCAGCGGTGCCGGCCGCTCCGAGGAGCCCCGGCGCCGCATCCTCGCCCGGAACCCCGTCCCTCGGCGTCGTAAGCCGGCGCCGAGGGGCGGATTCGACGTTTTCTGGAAGAATCGACCGGTGACCAGCGCGTCCGCGCCCCCGGCGACGCCCCTCGACGGTCGACAGCACCCGCGTCGACCGCTGCCGGTGACCCCGCCGAGCTGTGGCGCGTGCCGGTCACCTACGGCGCCGTCGGGGCGACGCAGGCTGCCGATCTGCTGCAGTATCCGCCGCGCGGGTACCGCCCGCTCGAGCGCCGCATCCGCGTCGGCCACGGTCCCGAACGCTGGGAGTACGCGTGGACGCGCGTCATGAGCTGGGGCATCCAACGCGGCGCCGGGTTCCGGGTCACCCCGATCGAGGCGCCTGCCGAGGCCACCGAGGCCAGCTACCTGCCCGTCTCGTTCGACGCCGAGGGCAATCCCGTCAAACCCGCCACCGTGGGCGCCGAGTCCGAGGTGCTCTACACGCCCGAGGGCGACGCGCTCGTGCGCGCCGGTGACACCGGGATGCTGAAGCCGCCGCTCTGGCCGCGCGCGTTCCCGGTGCGTGTCGTCTACGTGCTCGACGAGCCCGACCGACGCGGCGCCGCCTTCGGAACCCTCCCCGGACATCCGCTCGCGGGCGAGGAGCTCTTCGTGGTGGAGCGCCGCGACGACGACTCGGTGTGGCTCACGGTGCGCATCTTCTCGAGGCCGGCCGGCGGCTTCTGGAGCGCCGTACGGCCCGCGCTGCGGCTCGTGCAGGCGTGGCTCGTACGGCGCTACCTGCACGAACTGCTCGGGCCGCTGCCGACCCCGCGCTGACCAGGCTCAGAGCGAGCGCTGATACCCGCGGATCGCGCGCAGCGTCCAGGCGAAGGCGAGCGCGGCGAGCCCCAGCAGGGCGCCGCCCTGTGCCAGCAGCAGCCCCGCATCCGCTGATCCGTTGAAGAGCGTGCCGTCGAGCCCCGTGCGGGCCAACTCGACCGCCCAGGTCATCGGGTTCCAGCGCGCGACGGCCTGCACCCAGTCGGGCAGCAGCGCCGCCGGCATCATCGTGGTCGAGAGGAAGGTCGCCGGAAGCACGATCATCTGCGAGAGCCCGATGAGCGCCACCTGGTTGCGCGTGATGAGAGCCACAGCCGTCGACGCGCAGCAGAACACGGTGGCGAGCAGTGTCGCCGCCACGAGTGCGAACAGGATGCCGACGACGCCGCCGGGGTAGCGCGCGCCCGCGAGAGCGCCGATGCCGAGCACGATCGCCGACTGCAGCACGTTGATGACGAGCTGCTGCAGCAGCTGCCCCGTGATGATCGCGCTGCGCGAGATCGGCGCGCTCAGCAGCTGATCCATGACGCCCGAGTTCATGTCGTCGATGTAGCCGGTGCCCGCCCAGGCGCCCGAGTACAGCACCGTCATCATGAGGATGCCGGGCACGAGGTAGGCGATGTAGCCGCCGTCGGCGAACACCGGCAGGCTGCCGAGCGCGGTGTACACCTGGCCGAACAGCACGATCCAGATCACGGGCTGCAGCAGCGACATGGCGGGACCCCAGACCTGCCGCCAGGTGGCGACGATCCAGCGGCGGAACACCTGGCCGGTCTGGGTGGCCCAGGATGCGCGCGCGGGGCGCGGGGAGCGGGAACGGATGCGGGCGCGAGCGTGGTCATGCTGCGGCTCCTTCGATCGGGTGGGCGCCGCCGAAGCTGTGGCCCACGTGGTGCAGATAGACGTCGTCGAGTGTCGGACCCGACACGGATGCGGCCCCTACGGCGAGCCCCGCCGCATCGAGCGCCTGGATGAGCGGGCCGAGCGCGGCCGAGCCGTCGTCGGCGCGTGCGATGAGCACGGCCGTCGGCCCCGAGACCTCGACGAGCACCTCGCGCAGGCCCAGCACGGATGCGGCAGCACGGCGCGCGCGTTCGGCATCCGGTTCGAAGAGCTCGACGCGCACCCCGTCTCCGGCGAGCGACGCCTTGAGCTGGCGGGGGTGCCCTCGACGACCTTCGTGCCGTGATCGACGATCATGATGCGGTCGGCGAGGCGGTCAGCCTCTTCGAGGTAGTGGGTCGTGAGCACGACGGTGAGCGACTCCTGACCGGCGAGGCGGCGGATCTCGCCCCACATCGCCGCGCGCGACTCGGGGTCGAGACCCGTCGTGGGCTCGTCGAGGAACAGCACCCGCGGCGCGTGCACGAGGGCGGTGGCCACGTCGAGCCGGCGGCGTGTGCCGCCGGAGAGCTTGCCCGCCGCGCGGTCGACGTTCTCGCGCAGTCCGAACTCGTCGACGAGCCGGGTGGCCCGCCGGGCCGCCTCACTCCGCGGCATGCCGCGCAGGCGTGCCGCGAGTTCGAGGTTCTCGCGCACGGTGAGCAGCGGATCGGTGCTCGCCCCCTGCGAGACGTAGCCGATGCGCGTGCGTACGGTCGCGGCATCCCGCACGACGTCGGCACCCGTCACTCGGGCCGTGCCCGAGCTCGGAAGCGAGAGCGTCGTGAGGATCTTGGTGGTCGTCGACTTGCCGGCGCCGTTGGGCCCGAGCAGCCCGAAGACCGAGCCGGCGGGCACCTCGAAGCTCAGCCCGCGCAGGGCTTCGATGCTGCGGTGACGACCCGTGCGGTAGGTCTTGGTGATGTTCTCGGCCTCGATCGCGGCGGCGCTCATCGTGCACCACCCTCGCGGTCGCTGCGAGCCTCGGGGCCGCGCACCGTGCGTTCCTCGTGGTCGCCGAACAGCATCCGGGTGAGCAGCAGCATCATGCCGAGGAAGCCCACGACGTACGGCACCCACGCCCACTGCCATCCGGTCAGGGAGTAGACCACGATCGAGACGAGGAACGCCGAGACCCAGATCATCATCGTATAGATGCCGAAGCGGGCAGCGGCCTTCGGGTCCTTCTCGAAGCGATCGCCCGGATAGCTCTCGCCCTGCGGGCGACTGCGCTCGAGTGCCCAGGCCTTGGTGCGGTTGGTCTGCGTCGCCCCGAGGTAGCTGAACAGCGCGATGCCGGCGATCGCGGCCGCGGCGGGAGCGATGAGCCAGGTGGGGTCGATCGCCTGGGTGAGCAAGGCGAATCCGAGCGTGATGCCCGCGATCACGAGCCCGCCGGCGAGGCCGAACAGCAACGAGCGTCGAGCGGGCATCGGGTGGTGCACCGAGGTCTCCTGGTGCAGGGCGTCGCCGATGATGAACCCGAGACCCACGGATGCGACACCCGCGAGCGTGAGCGCGCCGCCGAGTGAGAGCGGGAAGACATCCCAACTGCCGAACCACAGCGCGACGAGGGAGAGTCCGGAGGCGATGGCGATGAGCACGGTGCGCACCACGAAGCCGGGGCGGTGGCGCACGCGGTTCGCGGCGGCGACTTCGGCGGTCGTGCGCTCGGCAGGAGCGTCAGCGAGCAGCTCGCGCACGTCGCCGAGCTCGTCGACCGCGGTGCGCGCGGCGCTCTCGGGGCTCGCGCCCTGCGCCTCGAGTTCGGAGGCGCGCGCCACGAGGTTGGCGCGGATCTCCTCTTTCAGGTCGAGCGCGTCGGGCGTGGTGGGGAGCTCCGCGAAGAGTTCGTCGAGCAGGCGGTGGACGGCGGTGCCGCCCGGGCGGGAGGGCTGGGTGTTCATGGGTGGTGCCTTTCTGACGCCTGCGCGTCGAGGAGGAGTCGATGATGTCGCGCGTCGCCCTCCAGGCGGCGACGTTGCGGCGGTAGACACTCCGGCCCGCATCGGTGATGCGGTAGTACTTGCGGCGGCCGCCCTGGGTCTCGTCGCCCCAGAACGACTCGACGAGCCCGTCCTTCTCGAGGCGGCGGTAGGTGGCGTAGAGGGTGGCCTCCTTGATCTCGTGCGCGCCGCCGGTGGCGTCGCGGATCGTCTTGTAGATCTCGAAGCCGTAGCTCTCGCCGCGCCGCAGCACACCGAGCACGATCGTGTCGGTATGGCCGCGGAGCAGGTCTGCGGCGAACGCGTCGGAGTCTTCAACCATGTCGAGTACTGTATCTGATCAACTACCTGACGTGCAACACCAAACCCCGCGAACGCTTCGTCGGCGACAGAATGGGTCCATGTCCGCCGAGCTGGCCGCCCTCAGCTATCAGGAACACGCCGCGACGCGCGGCGAACTGCCTGCCGGCTACCGCCGCGTGGAGCGGGTGGCCCTCCTCGGGCGCGGGCCCGAACTGTTCACGCGTGCCCGCGCCGCGACTCTCGCGTGGGGCATCCAGACCGGATCCGGCATCCGGGTCCGCGTCGTCGACGAGGCGCGCGGCCGCCCGCTGCGCGCGGGTGACACCGTCGTCATGCGGGTGCCGCTGTGGCCGCGCGACGTGCCCTGCCGTGTCGTCTACGTCGTCGACGAGCCCCGTCGGGCGGGCTTCGCCTACGGCACGCTTCCCGGACATCCCGAGAGCGGTGAGGAGGCGTTCCTCGTGGAGCACCGTGACGATGACTCCGTCGTGCTGCGCATCCGAGCGTTCTCGAAGCCCGCGACCTGGCTGTTCGGGATCGCCTATCCCGCCGTGCTGCTCATGCAGACGATCTACACCCGCCGCTACCTGCGCGCGCTGCGCGACGCCTGAGCGCGCGAGCGGCGCCCGCCGCAGCGGGGGAGAATGGACGGATGCCGAGCACGCTCCCCGTAGGCGATCCCGCCCCCGCCGACGGTGCGCTTCCGGCATCAGCGGCCGAGGGATCGGCCGAGCGCGACCTCGGTGTGTATCTGCACGTGCCGTTCTGTCGCGTGCGCTGCGGGTACTGCGACTTCAACACCTACACGGCATCCGAGATCCGCGGGGTCAAGCAGAGCGACTATGCCGAGCAGGCCTCCGCCGAGGTGGCCTTCGCGCGCGGAGTGCTCGCGGATGCGGGGCTCGCGGCCCGCGAGGCCTCGACCGTGTTCTTCGGTGGCGGCACCCCGACCCTGCTTCCGGCCGCCGACCTCATCCGCATGCTCAACGCGGTGCGCGACGCGTGGGGGCTCGCGCCGGGCGCCGAGGTCACGACCGAGGCCAACCCGGACTCGGTCACGCCCGAGAGCCTCGCCGAGCTCGCGGCGGCGGGCTTCACGCGCGTGAGCTTCGGCATGCAGTCGGCCGTGCCGCACGTGCTCGCGACGCTCGAGCGCACGCACGACCCGGCGCGCATCCCGCTCGTCGTGCGGTGGGCGCGCGACGCGGGTCTCCAGGTGAGCCTCGACCTCATCTACGGAACGCCGGGCGAGAGCCTCGACGACTGGCGCCGCTCGCTCGAGCTCGCGCTCGCGCAGCATCCCGACCACCTCTCGGCCTACGCGCTTATCGTCGAGCAGGGCACGAAGCTCGCGCGCCAGATCTCCCGCGGCGAGGTGGCGCAGCCCGACGAGGAGCTGCAGGCCGACCAGTATGAGCTCGCCGACGAGCTGCTCGCCGCCGCGGGCTACGGCTGGTACGAGGTGAGCAACTGGGCCACGGATGCCGCGCACCGTTCCCGGCACAACCTCGCCTACTGGACGGGACAGGACTGGTGGGGCATCGGGCCCGGCGCACACAGCCACGTCGGCGGGGTGCGCTGGTGGAACGCGAAGCATCCGGCCGCCTACGCCGAGCGGCTCGCCCGCGGTGTCTCGCCCGCGGTGGGTCGCGAGACGCTCGACGCCGAGACGCGCCATGTGGAGGACGTGCTGCTGCGCAGCCGCATCGTCGACGGGCTGCCGATCGAGGTGCTCGATGCCGACGCGCGTGCCGCCGTCGCGGGCCTCATCGCCGACGACCTCATCGAGGGGCGGAACGCGATAGCCGGCCGCATCGTGCTCACACGACGCGGCCGGCTGTTGGCGGATGCGGTGGTCAGGCGCCTGCTGCCCTGACCACCCCTGCGGGTTGAGTAGCCGCGAAGCGGCGTTCCCCGCGGGTTGAGTAGCTGCGAAGCGGCGTATCGAAACCCTCAGCTCACGAACTTGATGGCCACCGGGTAGGTGTAGAACTCGCCCTTGTTGGCGGCGATCGCGGCGATGATGCCGAAGACGATCGACGCGACCCACGCGGCGAGCAGCACGAGCCCTCCGATGAGGATGAAGAGCAGGATGTAGCCCACGACGTAGGCGATGAGCAGCGTCAGCTGGAAGTTGAGCGCCGTGGCGGTGTGCGCGCGCACGAAGGCGCCGCGGTCCTTGAGCACCAGGTAGGTGATGAGCGGGGCGATGAAGCCGAAGAGGATGCCGCCCACGTGGGTGAGCGTCGACCACAGTCGCTGGTCGGCAGGGCTCATCTCGGTGGTGGGTGCGTAGCCGGGGTTCTGCGGCGGGGGCGGAGGAGTGGCAGTCATGTCGGCTATTAAGCAAGTGCGCCGGACCTGAGAGGTCCGGCGCACCGTGCTTGTCGTCAGTTACTTGATGAAACGGATGTTGATCGGGTAGCGATAGCTGCCTCCCGCGTTGACCTTGGAGAAGCCCATGATCGAGAAGATCAACGAGGCGACCCAGATGCCGAGCGGCAGCAGCCATCCGATGAGAGCCCAGAACCCGAGGGTCACGGTCGTGAGGATGGTGTTGATGATGAACACCGCCACCTGGGCGATGCCGACGGTGATCTGGAAGTTCAGGGCTTCCTTCGCCTCGACGTTCGTGCGGGGCCCGCGGTCCTTGAAGACGAGCCAGATGATGAGCGCCGGGAGGATCCAGATGATGCCGCCGAGGTGGGCGAACGATGCCCACTGCTTGTCTTCCGCCTCGGTGAGCGGGGCGGCCGGTTGCGGCTGCGACTGGGCGGGCTGCGCGGGATCGGTCATGGTGGTGGTGCCTTTCTCTCTATTGAGCAGACTTGGGGGAGCAGACTCAAGGTATCGCCCGCCGCGCAAAGGGGCAATCCGCACGTGCGGCAACCGGTCCGACCGCTGCCTGGGCGGTAGTATTGGCAGTCACGTACCCGGAGTGCCAGTGCGCCCACACAGGAACGCTTCCGACATCCGGGCTCCCGCGGAAGGTGGTGCTCATGGTCTCGGAGAGAAGCCTCGCCGTGCTGCGCGTCATCGTGCAGGACTACGTGTCGTCGAGTGAGCCGGTCGGCTCCAAGTCGATCGTCGAACGACACTCCTTCGGGGTGTCGAGTGCGACCATCCGCAACGACATGGCTCAGCTCGAGGAAGACGGCCTCATCACGGCGCCGCACACCTCGTCGGGCCGCATCCCCACCGACAAGGGCTACCGCGTCTTCGTCGATCAGCTGAGCGAGCTGCGGCCGCTCAGTTCGGCGCAACGCAGCGCGATCGAGACGTTCCTCGGCGAGAGCACCGATCTCGACGAGGTGCTCGGCCGCACGGTGCGGTTGCTCTCGCAGCTCACCAACCAGGTCGCGCTCGCGCAGTACCCGTCGTTCGGCTCGGCCCGGGTGCGGCACGTCGAGCTCGTCGCACTCGCGTCACATCGCGTGATGGCGGTGCTCATCACCGACACGGGTCGTGTCGACCAGCGCATCGTGGAGGTGCCCGGGGTGTCGACCCCGAGCAGCTCGCGCGCTTGCGTGAGCGCGTCAACGCCGAACTCGGCGGGGTGGCGCTCGCGGATGCGGCGACGGCGTTCGGCGGCATCCTCGAGCGCATCGAGCCGGATGATCGCGCCCTCGCGGCCCCCTCGTGGAGGCCCTGGCCGAGCAGGTCGCGGCGAACCGCCACGACCGTCTCGTGATGGCGGGTGCCGCCAACCTCGCGCGAACCGAACGCGACTTCACCGGCTCGATCTTCCCGGTGCTCGAGGCGATCGAGGAGCAGGTGACGATCCTGCGCCTGTTCGGCGAGATGGATCTCGACGCCGACGAGGTGAGCGCGCGCATCGGCCGCGAGAACGCCGACTACGGGCTCTCCGAGACGAGTGTGCTGGCATCCGGCTACACGGCGCAGGGCGGTTCGGTCGCCCGGCTCGGGGTGCTGGGGCCGACACGCATGGACTATTCGGGCAACATGGTCGCCGTGCGCGCCGTCGCCCGCTACCTGTCGCGCCTGCTGGGCGACGAGAACTGATTCGAGGAACGTTGACAGATCACTACGAGGTCCTCGGGGTCGAGCGCACCGCATCCCCCGAGGAGATCAAGAAGGCCTACCGCCGTCTCGCCCGCGAACTGCATCCCGATGTGAACCCCTCGGACGAGGCCGCCGAGCGCTTCAAGCTCGTCACGCACGCCTACGATGTGCTGAGCGACGCCGAGCAGCGCGAGCGTTACGACATGGGCGGCTCCGGCGGGTTCGGTGGCGGCGGGTTCGGGTTCGGCGACATCTTCGACAGCTTCTTCGGCGCCGCGCAGGGCCGCACGGCCGGCCCACGGTCGCGCACCGAGCGCGGACAGGATGCGCTGCTGCGCATCGAGATCGACCTCGACGAGGTCGTCTTCGGCACCAAGCACGAGCTCGAGATCGACACGGCCGTGCTGTGCAAGGCGTGCGAGGGCTCCTGCTGCGCGCCCGGCACCTCGATCGCGCGCTGCGACATCTGCGGCGGAACCGGCCAGATCCAGCGCTCCGTGCGCTCGCTGCTCGGCAACGTCATGACCTCGAGCCCGTGCGGCACGTGCCGCGGCTACGGCACCATCATCCCGAACCCGTGCCCGACGTGCGCCGGCCAGGGCCGCGTGCGTGCCAAGCGCAAGGTCGCGGTCGACGTGCCGGCCGGGGTCGACACGGGGATGCGGCTGCACCTGCCGGCCGAGGGGAGGCCGGTCCCGCGGGCGGCCCCAACGGCGACCTCTACCTCGAGGTCAAGGTGCGCCACCACGAGATCTTCAGCCGGTCGGGCGACGACCTGCTCGCCACCCTCGAGGTGCAGATGACGGATGCGATCCTCGGCGCCGCGGTCACGCTCGACTCGCTCGATGGTCCGGTGTCGATCGAGATCAAGCCGGGCACGCAGTCGGCGGATGTCGTGACCGTGAAGGAGCGCGGCATCACGCGTCTGCGCGGCGGCGGCCGCGGCGACCTGAAGGTCGGCGTGCACGTGCAGACGCCCGTGCGGCTCAACTCGAGCGAGCTCGAGCTCATCAAGCAGTTCGCCTCGAAGCGCCCGCCCGCGAAGCCCCAGTTCTCGAAGTTCCAACAGGGCCTCTTCGCGAAGCTGCGCGACCGGTTCCTCGGCTGACCCGCTTCCGTGGCTGACCGCCGCATCCGTGGCTGACCCGCCGCTTCCGTGGCTGCCCCTCCCTCAGCTGGGTGCCCCCGAGCCGACCGCCCCACCCTGTTGTGCAGGAGTTCCGCTGTTGTGCAGGAGTTCGGCGGTTGCGCCCCTCAGCCGGTCGTGCACGCGTTCTGCTGTTATGCAGGACTTTGCGGGCCCTGCCCTCGCGCCGGATTGCCCTGACCAGGGATTTTCGCGAGCGGCGCGGAGTCTTGGGCCGAGAATTCCTGCACAACAGCAGAACGGCTGCGCGCTGCAGGGAAGAGCGATGCAGCAGAACTCCTGCACAACAGCCGAACTCCTGCACAACAGCATCAGTGGGAGAGTGGAGCCATGGCGAGCCTCTACCTGAGCGACGAACTCGGCGCACCGGTGCCGGGGGCCGCATCGAGGTCACCGGCGAGGAGGCGCGGCACGCGCTGCAGGTGGCGCGCGTGCGTCCGGGCGAGCGGATCGCGGTGGGCGACGGGCGCGGAACGATCGTGCACGGGGTGGTCGCCGAGGCCGCCCCGGGTGTGCTCGCACTCGAGGTCGACGAGGTCGTGCACGAGCCGGAGCGCCGCCCCGCCCTGTGGCTCGCCCAGGCGCTTGCGAAGGGCGACCGCGACGAGCTCGCGGTCCAGGCCGCGACCGAGCTGGGTGCCGCGGGGTCATCCCCTGGGCCGCCGAACGTTCGGTGACCCGCTGGGAGGGTGCCAAGGTCGCCCGCAACGAGCAGCGCTGGCGCACGATCGTGCGCGAGGCATCCAAGCAGGCCATCCGTCCTCGGGTTCCCGAGGTCGCACCGCTCGCGACGATCGCGCAACTCGCCGCGCTCCCGGGCCTCGTCATCGTGCTCGAGCCGACGGCATCCGTGCCGCTCACCGCGGTCGCGCTCGACGACGCGGAGCGGGTGACGCTCGTCGTCGGGCCCGAGGGCGGCGTCGCACCGCGTGAGCTCGACAGACTCCGGCAATCCGGCGCCGTGCTGGCGCGCCTCGGCACCGAGGTGCTGCGTACCTCGACCGCGGGCCCCGCGGCGCTCGCGGTGCTCAACGCGCGGATCGGGCGCTGGTGACCCCGCTCGCGGGGCCACCCCGGGCCCCAGTGACGGTTCCGGATGCCGTGCGGGCTCGCATCCGCAACCCGCAGCCGATCTGGCGCAACGAGGAGGGCGGGCTGACCTTCCGCGACCGGGAGCGCGGACTCATCGCCAAATGGAACCCGAGCGGCACCGCGATCTCGCTCGCCGCTGAGCGCGACCGCCTCGCGTGGGCGCGACCGCGCCATCCGGTTCCCGAGGTGCTCGACTACGCGGCCGACAAAGCCGGAGAACTGCTCGTCACCCGCGCCCTCCCCGGGGAGTCCGCGGTCGCGGAGCGCTGGCGCGCCGAACCGCGCACCGCCGCCCGCGCCATCGGTGAGGGCCTCCGCGCCCTGCACGAGCACCTCCCACGCGAGACCTGCCCGTTCAGCTGGGCGGCCGAGGAGCGCCTCGCACGCCGCACCCCCGACGCCCGCGCCGAACTCGGCGCGCCGCCGCCCGTCGAGCAGCTGGTCGTGTGCCACGGCGACGCGTGCGCCCCGAACACCCTGCTCGCCGACGACGGGCGCTGGACCGCCCACGTCGACCTCGGCACCCTCGGGCTCGCCGACCGCTGGGCCGACCTCGCGGTGGCGAGCATGAGTCTCGACTGGAACTTCGGCGAGGGCTGGCAGCCCGAGTTCTTCGCGGCGTACGGGGTGCGCCCGGATGCGGACCGCATCCGCTTCTACCGCGCGCTCTGGAACGCACCCGAGCTCTGACATCATCGCGCCCGGCGGCTCGTGGCCAGGGTTCCGTAGGATGGACCCCATGCCGGATGCCCCTTCGATCTTCGAGCGGATCATCGCGCGCGAGATCCCCGCCGACATCGTCTACGAGGATGAGCGTGTGATCGCGTTCCGCGACATCGCGCCGCAGGCGCCTGTGCACCTGCTCGTGGTGCCGAAGACGGCGGAGTACGCGGATGTCGCCGCGCTCGCGGCCGCCGACCCCGGCCTGCTGGCGTACGTCGTCGAGGTCGCGAAGCGTCTCGCCGCCGAGCACGCCGACGGCGACTACCGGCTCGTATTCAACTCCGGCGCGAACGCCGGACAGACCGTCTTCCACGTGCACGCCCACGTGCTCGCCGGAGGACTCACGGAAGGCTCTCTTGGCTGACGGACTCGAACCGAACGGCTCCTCGCCCCGTGCAGAGCAGGGGCATGCGGAACTCGAGGTCGACGGCGTCGCCATGGTGCGGCTGCTCGGCCCCCAGGATCGCCTGCTGACGACCCTCGAGCATCAGTACCCCGAGGTCGAGGTGCTCGTGCGCGGCAACCGCGTGAACCTCGTCGGTCCCGCCGATCAGGTGCAGGCCGCGAGCAAGCTCGTCGCCGAGCTCGTCGAGCTCGTGCGCAAGGGAGTCGACCTGGGGCCGGCCGAGGTCACGACCTCGCGCCGCATCCTCGAGAACGGCGGCGCGCCCGCCGAGGTGCTGAGCCAGGCGATCCTCACGGCACGCGGCAAGGCCATCCGTCCGAAGACCCTCGGGCAGAAGGCGTACGTCGACGCGATCGACGAGAACACGATCACCTTCGGCATCGGCCCCGCCGGCACCGGCAAGACCTACCTCGCGATGGCGAAGGCCGTGCAGGCGCTGCAGCGCAAGGAGGTTGAGCGCATCATCCTGAGCCGCCCGGCCATCGAGGCGGGCGAACGGCTGGGCTTCCTGCCGGGCACGCTCACCGACAAGATCGACCCTACCTGCGGCCGCTCTACGACGCGCTCAACGAGATGATGGACCCGGAGCTCGTGCCGAAGCTGCTCGCGAGCGGCACGGTCGAGGTCGCCCCCTCGCCTACATGCGCGGCCGCACGCTCAACAACTCCTTCGTCGTGCTCGACGAGGCGCAGAACACGACGCCCGAGCAGATGAAGATGTTCCTCACCCGGCTCGGCTTCGGAACGCGGATGGTGGTCACGGGCGACATCACGCAGATCGACCTGCCGACCGCGGCGTCGGGCCTGCAGCTCGTGACGCGCGTGCTCGAGGGCATCGACGACATCCACTTCTCGCGCCTCACGAGCGACGATGTCGTGCGGCACACCCTCGTCGGCCGCATCGTCGACGCCTACACGAAGTACGACGCCGAGAAGCAGGCGCGTGCCCACGAGCGGCGTGAAGCGGCCGAGTTCGCCAACCGCGCCGAGCGCCGCAAGGGTATGGGCAGGAGATAGCGGATGTCGATCGAGATCAACAACGAGTCGGGTGTCGCGGTCGACGAGGCGGCCCTCGTACGGCTGTCGGCGTTCGCCCTCGATTTCCTGCACGTGCACCCGGATGCCGATCTCGCGATCGTGCTGGTCGACGAGGCCGCCATGGAGCAGCTCCACGTGCAGTGGATGGACGAGCCGGGCCCCACCGATGTGCTGAGCTTCCCGATGGATGAGTTGCGTCCCGGCAGCGAAGACGAGGTGACCCCGCAGGGCTGCTCGGCGACATCGTGCTGTGCCCCCAGGTGGCGATCGAGCAGGCCAAGGGCGCCGGCCACTCGACCCAGGACGAACTCCAGCTGCTCACGGCCCACGGCCTGCTGCACCTGCTCGGGTTCGACCACGCCGAGCCCGACGAGGAGCGCGAGATGTTCGGGCTCCAGCGCGACATCCTCATCGGGTTCGCGCACTCCGAACGACGACGCTGACAGGTCAGGTCATGCTCGCGCTGTTCATCGCCGTCGCCGTTCTCGCCGTCGCCTTCGGCGGCCTGCTCGCGGCGGTCGACGCGGCCCTCTCGGTGCTCTCGCGCAGCGACCTGACAGATCTGGCATCCCATCACCGTGCCAAGAAGTCGCTGCTCGCGATCTCCGCCGACCTCGGCGCGCACGTCAACGCCGTCAACTTCGTGCGCGTCTTCTCGGAGGCGCTCGCGGCGGTGCTCGTGACACTCACCTTCGCCTCCGTCTTCGACGACTGGTGGTGGGTGCTGCTCGCCTCGGTCGTCGTCGTCACGGGTATCTCGTTCGTGCTCGTGGGCTCGAGCCCGCGCAGCGTCGGACGCGCGCACGCGAAGGGCGTCGTGATCTTCTCCGCGCTCATCGTGCGTGCCATCCGGGTGGGCCTCGGGCCGCTCGCCTCCGGGCTCGTCGCGCTCGGCAACCGGGTGACCCCTGGCCGCCCCAAGGCGGCCGTGAGCTTCTCGAGTGAGGAGCAGCTGCTCTCGATGGTCGACGAGGCCACCGAACTCGAGGTGCTCGAAGAGGACGACCGGGAACTCATCCACTCGATCTTCGAGTGGGGCGACACGGTCGTGCGCGAGGTGATGGTGCCGCGCACCGACATGGTCACGATCGAGGCGGATGCCTCGATCGGCTCCGCGCTCGGCCAGTTCTTCCGCACCGGCGTCTCGCGTATCCCCGTGATCGGCCGCGACACCGACGAGGTGCTCGGCGTGCTCTACCTGCGTGACGTCGCGCGCATCAGTCACGAGCAGCCGCTCGATGCCGCCTCGATCGCGGTGCGCGACATCGCGCGCCCGGCCGCGTTCGTGCCCGAGTCGAAGAAGGCCGACGACACCCTGCGCCAGATGCAGCGTGACTCCACGCATCTGGCGATGGTCGTCGACGAGTACGGCGGTATCGCGGGCCTCGTGACGCTCGAAGACCTCATCGAGGAGCTCGTCGGCGACATCTCCGACGAGTACGACCGTGAGACTCCGGATGTCGTGCAGCTCGGCGAGGGCATGTACCGCGTGAGCGCGCGGCTGCCCACCGACGAGCTCGGCGACCTGTTCGGCATCGAGCTCGACGACGACGACGTGGATTCGGTGGGCGGCCTGCTCGCCAAGACGCTCGGCCGCCTACCGGTTCCCGGCTCCTCGGCGAGCGTCTCCGGTCTCGTGCTGACCGCGGAGCGCACCGAGGGCCGCCGCAAGCGGCTCTCGACGGTCGTGGTGGAACGGGATGCCGCGCTCATCGACGCGGAGCAGGCTTTCGACAGCGAGGAGCAGCGGTGAACGCAGCATCCGGGTTCCGTGCCGGGTTCGTGACCTTCGTGGGCCGCCCGAACGTCGGCAAGTCGACGCTCACGAACGCGCTCGTGGGGGAGAAGGTGGCGATCACCTCACCCAAGCCCCAGACGACGCGCTCGGCGATCCGCGGCATCGTGCACATCGAGGCCGGGCAGCTCGTGATCGTCGACACCCCCGGCATCCACCGCCCGCGCACCCTGCTGGGCGAACGGCTCAACGCGGTCGTCACCTCGATCCTCGGCGACGTCGACGTGATCGGGTTCTGCGTGCCCGCCGACGAGAGGATCGGGCCCGGCGACCGGTTCATCAACGAGCAGCTCGACGCGTTCCCGCGCGCCAAGAAGGTCGCCATCGTCACCAAGATCGACGCGGTGTCGCGCCCCGCGGTGGCGCAGCAGCTGCTCGCCGTGAGCGAGCTGCGCGAGTGGGAGGCGATCATCCCGGTGTCGGCGACCGACAGCATCCAGCTCGACACCCTCACGACGCAGCTCATCGGCCTCATGCCCGAGTCGCCGCCGCTGTATCCCGACGACGCGACCACCGACGAGACCCTCGAGCATCGCATCGCCGAGCTCATCCGCGAGGCGGCCCTCGAGGGCGTCTCCGACGAGCTGCCGCACTCGCTCGCGGTGACGATCGACGACATCGTGGAGCGCGACGACAAGGAGCTCGTCGAGGTCTACGCCAACCTCTGGGTCGAGCGCGACAGCCAGAAGGGCATCATCATCGGCAAGGGCGGTGCCCGCCTGCAAGAGGTCGGCGCCCGCGCCCGGGCAGGCATCGAGCCGCTCATCGGCTCGCAGGTGTTCCTCTCGCTGCGCGTCAAGGTGGCGCCCAACTGGCAGCGCGACCCCAAGCACCTGTCGCGCCTCGGCTTCTGACGGCGGCCGGCGGATACATCGCCCGGATGATTTCCTCACACCGGTGCCCGCCCCGCGGCCCGCGCCGCGTACCGTGAGGGGCATGTTCCGCACACTCACGGCCCCGCAGCTCGCGGTCGACATCGTGGTCGGAGCGCTCTTCTTCGTGCTGTGCAGCCTCGTCATGTTCGGCGGCGGCGTGGGGTGGCGGGGCCAGCACGGGCTGGCTGATCGTCGTGGTGCTCGGGATGTCGATCGCCCTCACCGTGCGCCGTCTCGCGCCCGGCGCAGCGCTCGCGGCGGCGTGGGTCATCGCGATCGTGCAGATGGCCGCGCAGGTCGTGCCGAACCCGGCCGACGTCGCCACCTTCGCGGTGGTCTACACGGCGGCCGCCTACGGGACCTCGCTCACCCGGTGGCTGTCGCTGGCATCCGCTGTCGTGGCCCCGGCGGCGATCACGGGTTACATCCTGTTCACCCAGGGGATCGGCGAGCTCGCCATGTGCGTGCAGTTCCAGTACGCGTACTGCGCGAGTTACGTGCCCGACCTCGCCCAACGCGGAGCCGGATGGTTCGTCGCGTTCGCGTTCGCGTATCTGCTGGCCTGGGCGACGGGCCAGCTCGTGCGCACCCGCATCCGGGCGGGGCAGAGCAGAGCCGCCATGCTTGCGGCCGAGCAGGAGGTCGCGGCCGAGCAGGAGCGCACGCGCATCGCACGGGACATGCACGACGTGGTCGCCCACTCGCTCGCGGTCGTGGTCGCCCAGGCAGACGGCGCCCGCTACGCGGCGCGCACCGATCCGGCCGCGGCCGAGGAGGCCCTCGGCACGATCGCCGCGACGGCGCGGGAAGCCCTCGGTGACGTGCGGGTGCTGCTCGCCCAGTTGCGTCACCGGCAGGAGGACGCGCCCCAGCCGACGCTCAACGACCTCGATCCGCTCCTCGAGCAGTTGCGCGCATCCGGGCTGCAGCTCGTGCGCGACGATCGCGGCGATCCGCTGCCGCTCGGCACCTCGCAGCAGATCGCCGTGTACCGGATCGTGCAGGAGTCGCTCACCAACGCCCTGCGGCACGCCGACACCGACCGCGAGGTGCGGGTGCGGTTCAGCTGGAGCTCGCACGGCCTCGAACTCGCTGTCGTGAGCTTCCTGCCCGAGGTGAAGAGTCGAACCGGGATGATCCCGGTCGCGACCGCATCGACCGGCCACGGCATAGCCGGCATGACCGAGCGCGCCGCGCTCGGGGAGGCTGGCTGCGTGCCGGCCCCGACCAGGGGCGCTTCGTCGTGACGGCGTGGTTGCCGTACCAGCCCTCGGGCTCTCATGCGCCCATCGTCGCCCCCAGCCAGGAGGAACCCGCCAGATGACCGAGTCGATCCGCGTCGCCCTCGTCGACGACCAGGCGCTGTTCCGCACGGGCATCCGGATGCTCGTGAGCTCCCAGCCCGACCTCGCGTTCGTGGGCGAGGCGGGCGACGGCCTCGAGGGGGTGGCGCTCGCGGCGCGCACCGAGCCTGACGTCGTGCTCATGGACATCCGCATGCCCGTCATGGACGGCATCGAGTCGACGGAGCGGATCCTCGCGGCATCCGACGCGGCGGGTCGCGCGACGCGGGTCATCGTGCTCACGACCTTCGACCTCGACGAGGCGGCGGCGCGGGCCATCCGTGCCGGGGCGAGCGGGTTCCTGCTGAAGGACTCCGACCCCGAGTTCCTGCTGGCGGCGATTCGCACCGTTCACGCCGGAACCGCGGTGATCGCGCCCTCGGCCACGCGCGAGCTCTTCGAGCACTTCGACTCCCGGAACGGCAGCGCCGAGGAGCCGCCCGAGTTCGGGAGCCTCACCTCGCGCGAACGGGAGGTGTTCCTGCTCGCCGGGCGGGGCATGTCGAACTCCGAGATCGCGCGCAGCGAGTACGTGTCCGAGGCGACGGTGAAGACTCACATCTCGCGCATCCTCGCCAAGCTCGGCCTGCGCGACCGCGTGCAACTCGTCGTGTACGCCTTCGAGAACCGCCTGCTATAGGCCCCCGCCGATGGGCCAAACGCTGTAGCACTTGACCCACCGAACCGGCATTGACTGGTGCGCCCGGCCAAGCGCTACAGCGTTTGACCATCATCCTTCCGGCGTACACGGATGCGTCTCCCGCCCGACGCGGAGGCCGTCGCGCGCTCCGTAGCGTCGAGGCATGGACATCACCACGACCATCCCGACCGTCGGCGCGGAAACCGCGCGCGCGAGCCTCGTCGCTCGCGTCGAGAACCTCACCAAGAGCTACGGCGCCCACGGGGCGCGCGTCGACGCGCTGCGCGAGGTGACCCTCGGCATCCGGCGAGGCGAGTTCACGGCCATCATGGGCCCCTCGGGCTCCGGCAAGTCGACGCTCATGCACATCATGGCGGGACTCGATTCGTCCAGCTCCGGCCGGGTCTGGCTCGGAGACACCGAGATCGGGGGTCTCGGCGACGAGCAGCTGACTCTGTTGCGCCGTCGTCGCATCGGCTTCGTGTTCCAGGCCTTCAACCTCGTTCCGACGCTCGATGTGGAGGGCAACCTGCTGTTGCCGTTCGAGCTCGACGGACGCACGCCGAGCGCGCGCGAACGCGAGTGGATCGACGAGCTCGAGACCGTGCTCGGGCTCGACCCGCGCCTCACGCACCGCCCGCACGAACTCTCCGGTGGGCAGCAGCAGCGCGTGGCGATCGCGCGAGCCCTTGTGACGCGCCCCGAACTCGTGTTCGCCGACGAACCCACCGGCAACCTCGACTCCCGTACCGGCCGCGAGGTGCTGCAGGTGCTGCAGACGGCGACGCGCAGCTACGGTCAGTCGATCGCCATGGTCACCCACGACCCGATCGCGGCGAGCTTCGCGGATCGCGTGGTGTTCCTGGCCGACGGTCGGGTGGTCGCCGACCGCACCCAGATGGATGCGTCCGAGATCGCGTCGTTCATGCTCTCGATCGAGCAGGTGGCGTGATGGCCGCCGGTTCGACCTCGACGGGGTTGCGCGAGCACGGCTCGTCGATCCTCGTCGCGCTGCTCTCCTCCGCGTTCGGCGTCGCGCTGCTGCAGGTCACCGGGGTGCTCGCGGATGTGATCGGAGCCGACCCGGTCACGGGCGGGAGCCCCACGGTGCACCTCATGCTCATGGTCGTCGCGTGGGTCTTCATCGCGATCGCGATCTATGTCGGCTCGGTCGTGACCGTCAACACCTTCGCCACGATCGTGGCCGGCCGTGCCCGCATGATCGCGCTCCTGCGCTTGATCGGGTCGAGCGCCCGGCAGCAGCGCCGCGCGGTGGCTCGGGAGGGTCTCGTCGTCGGGATCATCGGGGCGATCGCCGGCGCCGCCGTCGGCACCGGGTTGGCCGTGCTGCTCGAACGCATCGCGGTGTGGGTCGGGTGGCTTCCCGAGGTACCGCACGACTGGGCCGATCCAGGACTCGCTGCCCCGATCGTGACGGTCGTGCTCACCACCTGGATCGCGGCCTGGGTCGGCTCCCGCCGCGTGCTCACCGTGACGCCCCTGCAGGCCATCGGGGAGCGCAGCCGCTTTCGCACGAGGAACTGCGCGCACGCCCCGGTCGCAATGCGCTCGCGATCACCCTCATCGTGATCGGCACCGGCATCCTCGTGCTCTCGATGCTGCTGGGCCTGGTCACCCCGTTCGCCGTGCTCATCGGCGTCGTCGGCGGCATTCTGTCGTTCACGGGCGTGGTGCTCGCGGCGCACCTCATCGTGCCGCCGGCTCTCCGGCTCGTCGGGCGGATGCTGGGCCGCAGCCCGTCGGCACGGCTCGCCGCCGCGAACGCGGTGCGCTACCCCGAACGCGCCTCGCGCACGACCATCGGCGTCGTCATCGGTGTGACCCTCGTGACGATGTTCGGGGTCACGATGGCGAGCTTCCGCCAGCTGATCCAGGAGGCCAGCGCCAACGAGCCGGAGGTGTACGCGGGCACGCAGGACCTGCTCACGAGCATCACCGCCGTGTTCTCGGTGCTCATCGGCGTCTCGGCGCTCATCGCGGCGGTCGGACTCGTCAACGCGCTCTCGCTGAGCGTGCTGCAGCGCACCCGCGAACTCGGTCTGCTGCGGGCTCTCGGGTTCTCGCGCGGGCAGCTGCGTCGCATGATCCTCGCCGAGAGCGTGCAGCTGACCGGCACCGCCGTACTCGTGGGCCTCGTGCTGGGCACCTTCTACGGGTGGGTGGGCGCGCAGTCGCTGCTGGGTTCCGCGAAGGGGATGCCGGGCATCGTACTGCCGGGCGTGCCGTGGGTGATCGTGGCGATCGTGGTGGTCGCCGCCGCGGTGCTGACGCTCGTCGCAACCGTGACCCCGTCGCGCCGCGCGACCCGCGTGAGCCCCATCACGGCGCTCGCGGTGGAGTAGCCACCCCGCCGCGGTTCTAGGGTGGACCGGTGCGGATTCGGATGTTGGGCGGCTGGGCCGTCGAGCACGCGGGCGAGCCCGTCGAGATCACGGGGGACCGGCAGCGTGCGCTGCTGTTCCGACTCGCCCTCGAGCCGCAGGCGCACCTCGGCTATCGCGCGATCGCCGAAGACGTCTGGCCCGACGACCCGCCCGAGAACCCGCGCGCCGCGCTGCAATCGCTCGTCTCGCGGCTCCGGGCGCAGCTGCCCGTGGACGTCGTCGCCTCGACCCCGGGCGGCTACCGCCTCGAGTTGCCGCGCGAGGCGATCGACGCCGTGCGGTTCCAGGACCTCGTGGCGGCGGCCACCGCATCCGACGACGCGGGGGAGTCCACGCGGTTGGCGAGCGAGGCGCTGGAGCTCTGGCAGGGCGCGCCGTGGACTCCGGATGCCGGCTACGACTGGTTCGAACGCGATCTGTCGCGCGATCATGCTGCGGCATCCGCCCGCGCGGGCCGCCCGAGCGATGACCGGCAGTTCGCGCGGCTGCCCGCCCCGCTCACCGAGCTCATCGGGCGCGCGTCGGAGCTGGAGAGCGTGGCGGCCCAGCTCGAGCTCTCGCGGCTCGTGACGATCCTCGGCCCAGGCGGGGCGGGCAAGACGCGGCTCTCTCTCGAGGCCGGGAGCCAGCATCCGCCCGCGGTGTTCGTCGAGCTCGCGCCCGCGGGTCCCGACGAGGTGTGGCAGGCCGTGCTCGGCGCGCTCGGTCGCGATATCCGCACGGCGTCGGGCACGGATGCGGGCGCCGCGGCGAGCGTGCGGGAGCGTGTCGTCGATGCCGTACGCGGACGCGAGCTGCTGCTCGTGCTCGACAACTGCGAGCACGTCATCGAGACCGCCGCCGAGTTGGCCGCCGAACTGCTGACGGCCGAGGTTCGGCTGCGCATCCTCACGACGAGCCGTGAGCCGCTCGGCGTTCCCGGCGAGGCCTTCGTGCCGCTCGGACCGCTCGGCGACGCGGACGCCGAACGCCTCTTCGCCGACCGCGTGCGCGCCGCGCGGGGGCGCGCCATCGAGACCGACGAGGCCGACGCCGCCCGCCGGATCCGGGAACGTCTCGACGGCCTGCCGCTCGCGCTCGAGCTCGCCGCCGCGAAAGCGCGCACCCTCACCCTGCACGAACTCGCCGCAGGGCTCGACGACCGCTTCGCGCTGCTCTCGGGCGGCCTGCGCACCGCCCTGCCGCGACACCAGACCCTGCGGGCTCTCATCGACTGGAGCTGGACGCTGCTCGATGACGACGAGCGCGAGCTGGTCATGGCATCCGCGTTGTACCCGGCGGGCGTCGCGACGCTCGACGCCGCCGAGGTCGCTGCCGCGCACAGTGTGCCCGAGGCGACCTTCGACGGCCTCGTCGACAAGTCGCTGCTGTACCGCTCGCGGGGCCGGTATCAGGCGCTCGAGACGATCCGCGAGTACGGCCTGGAGAGGCTCGGCGAGAGCGGCAGGCTCGACGCGCGACGGCGCGAGCAGGCGGTGCGCCTCGCGGATGCCGTGGCGCGCCACGATCTGCGGCTGCGCGGCCCCGAGATCCACGGCGCCCTCCGCTGGTTCGACGAGGAGGACGACAACCTCGCGAGCGTGCTGCGCTACGCACTCGCCGCGGGCCTCGACGCGCAGGCGATGCGGATCGTCGCGGGGGCGGCCTGGTACTGGATCATCCGCGACCGCAACGAAGACGCCGTGGGCTGGCTGCGACAGGTGGCGCCGCTCGCCGCGCAGGGCGAGAGCGACGACGCGCTCATCATCCGCGCCGTCTCGCTCATGGTGGGGGCCCTCGCGGGCGTGGAGGATGCGAGCGGCCTCGCCCTCGGGGTGGACCTGCAGAGCGAGCTCGACCGGCTCGCCGAACTCGCACAGCACAGCGAGAACGACCTGTTGCAGGTGATGCCGCCGCTCATGCGCACCTTCGCCGCCTCGCTCGCGGGCGATCCGTTGCCCACGAAGCTCGATCTCACCGCCGACGACAGCCGCGCCCTCCGCCCCTGGCCGCGCGCCATGCTCGCCGCCGTGCGGGCCGCTCTCGCCCACAACGTCGGCGACACGGCGGTGCTCGAACGTTCGAGCGCGGAGGCCGTCGAGCTGTTCGCGCAGCTGGGCGATCTGTGGGGCCTGGCGCTCGCACGCCAGATGCGCTCGCAGTGGCTCGCTCTCGCGGGACGATTCGAGGAGGCGCTCGACGCCGCCGAGGAGGCGACCGTGCATCTGCGGGCGATCACCTCGGCGTGGGATCTGCAGCAGCAGCAGGGCCTCGCGGTGACCCTCCTCGTGCGGATGGGGCGCATCGACGAGGCGCGCGAGCGGGCGACCCAGTTGCTCGACGAGGCGCACGTGACGGGCTCGTCGCGGGCGCTGCTGTTCGCCCGCCTGAACGCCACGATGCTCGCTCTCACGCTCGGGGAGCTCGACGTCGCGGAGGAGCAGTTCGCACTTGCCGAGCAGGCGGCCGCCGACTGGCAGTCAGCGCCACCGCAGATGACCGCACTCGTCGCGACCGCATCCGGCCGCCTCGCGATCGCTACCGGGCGCTTCGCGGATGCCGTCGCGGCCCTCGATGGTGCCGCGAGCGCCGCCGTACTGAGTGCCGACCAGCCCGTCATGGCATCCGTCGCCGTCGCCCTCGCCGAGCTCGCCTGGGCGAGCGGGGATGCGGCCGGGGCTCGCGACGCCATCGAGATCGCGGAGACCCTGCGCGGTGCTCCGGATCTGTCGGATCCGCTCGAACACACTCTGCGGGAACGCCTGTCGGCGGCACCCGACTCGGACGAGCCGGGCACCGCCGGGGAGTTCGCGGCCGAGACCGCGCGCATCCGTCAGATCTTGCGGCGGTAGGCCCAGGTCGCGAGGGGGAAGAACACCGCCACCAGCACGACGCAGCTCGCGAGCACCCACAGCACCTGGCCGGCGACGGTCGTATCGCCCGCCATGAACTCAGGCCCCACGAGCAGGCCGCGCATCGCCTCGATCACGTGGTTCACGGGGTTGATGGCGATCCAGCCCTGCATCCAGTCCGGCAGGGTGTCAGCGGGTACGAAGGCCGACGACCCGAAGGTCAGCGGGAACACCACGAGGAACGAGATGCCCTGCACGGCACCCGAGCTGCGGGCGAGCATGCCGACGAAGACCGAGATCCAGCACAGGCTCACGGCGAACACGATCATGAGCGCGATGGCCAGCAGCACCTCGAGCGCCGAGGTGTGGAACCGGAAGCCGATGAGGGCGCCGAACGCGAGGCTGACGCCGACCGCGATCGCATGCCGCACGATGTCGCCGAGCACCGCACCGATGAGGGTGCGGAACGCGAGATCGGCAGGGAGCGGAAGCGGTCGAAGACGCCGTTCTTGAGGTCGGTGTTGAGATTCACGCCGATCGTCATCGAGGTGAACATGATCGTCTGCACGATGATCGCGGGCAGCGTGAAGAGCAGGTACTGCTCGGTGCCTCCGGCGATCGCGCCGCCGAAGATGAACACGAAGATCACCGTCATGAGCACCGGCTGCAGCGTCACGTCGATGAACTGCTCCGGGTTGCGCACCATCTTGGTGACGGTGCGGCGAGCGAGGATGACGGCGTCCATCAGGCGGCCGCTCCTTCCGTTTCGAGGGACGCGTCGGTGGTCTCGACGCGGCCGGTGAGGGCGTAGAAGACCTCGTCGAGGCTCGGCAGCCGCAGCGCGAGCTCGGTCACGGCGATGCCTTCCTCGGCGAGACGGGCGACGGTGCGCACGAGGGCGTCGTCTCCGGCGACGGGCACTGAAACCTGGTCGTCGGACGGATGCTCGGGTGCGCGGGTGCCGACCTCCGCCAGCAGCGCGGTCACGCGCGGCAGCTGGGCGGCATCCTCGGGGCGCACCACGAGGGTCTGCCCGCCGAGCTGCGACTTGAGGCCCAGAGGAGTGTCGTGGGCGATGACCCGCCCGTGGTCGATCACGGTGATCTCGTGGGCGAGGGCGTCGGCCTCCTCGAGGTATTGCGTCGTGAGCAGCACGGCCGTGCCGTCGGCCACGAGCTGCCGCACCATCGACCAGACGTCGTCGCGCTTGGCGGGGTCGAGGCCGGTGGTGGGCTCGTCGAGGTAGACGACGCTCGGGTGCCCGACGAGGCTCGCGGCGAGATCGAGCCGACGACGCATGCCGCCCGAGTAGGTCTTCGCGAGGCGACGTGCGGCATCCGAGAGCTCGAAGCGCTCGAGCAACTCGGCGGCGCGGGCCTTCGCGTCGCGTGAGCTCAACTGCAGCAGGCGGCCGATCATCACGAGGTTCTCGACCCCGGTGAGATCCTCGTCGACGCTCGCGTACTGACCGGTGAGACCGATCGTGCGGCGCACCGCGGCGGGGTCGGCGAGCACATCGTGGCCGCCGACCCGCGCGGTTCCCGAGTCGGGGCGCAGCAGGGTCGCGAGGATGCGCACAGCGGTGGTCTTGCCGGCCCCGTTGGGTCCGAGCACCCCGAGAACGCGCCCCGGTGGCACCTCGAGGTCGACACCGGCGAGCGCCTGGGTCGAGCCGAAGCTCTTGGTGAGGCCGTGGGCCTCGATGGCGTAAGTGGTCATGCATCCGAGGATGCGCCGCGGGCGCTGTCACGCCGCTGTCGCGCGCTGTCGCCGGGTGTCGGCCGACGTCAGGAGCCGACGCCGCCCCCGCCTTCCACGAGGTCATCGATCGTGACGCCCGCGGTCGTCGAGAGCAGGCAGCCGAAGGGGTAGTAGCCCTCGGGATCGACGTCGTCGCGGAGCACCGTCCAGTCCTCCGATCCGTAGCTCGTTCCCCACGCGAAGTAGTCGTTCGCGTTCCAGGAGCCGTAGGCCACGCGAACCGCCGCCTCGCAGAAGCGGCTCGCCTCGGCGAACGCGTCGTCATCCAGATCGGCCGCGCGCAGCACGAAGTCCTCGTCGAACAGGCCGAGGGCGTCGAAGGTGAGCATGGTCTGGTCGGTGTGGGGCCGGTCGCACGGAGTGATGTCGAGGTAGCCCTCCTCATCGGCGGTGTAGCAGTCGCGTGCGCGCGCGGGGAAGTCGCGATCGAAGAGGCTCGCGATCGTGAGGTCGGAGCGAGGATAGGTGACCGGGTCGAACCAGCTCACGACGCACCGCACGCGGTGGTCCCCGCCGCGAAAGCCCGCGGAGTCCGCGAGCACCGATTCGACCGTGAAGTTGCCTCCGGGGAGCAGCCGGAGGTCGTGTGCCGCCACGCCGCTCACCTGCATGCCATCCCACCCGAGCAGTTCGCGCATCGCGTCGCCGCAGGCGTCGCGCGTCCAGAGGTCGTAGCGGTGGGCGTCGCCCGCGATGCCGTAGTAGCCCGAGAGCTCCTCCCACACCTGGCGCGCGTTGCCCTCGGCCACAAGGGATTCCATCTCGGGCCACTCCACGAACCCGATGATGTCGACATAGTGCGCGGCACCGCACGAGACGCGGTCGTCCTGGTCGAGCGCGCGCACCGTCAAGGCGGCATAGCAGGAGCCGACCTCGACGGCCGCATCGGCAGGGATCGGTTCCGGAACCTCGACCGGCCCCTTCGGGATCGGCAGCGGCAGCGCGCATCCGCTCAACAGGGTGAGCAGGGCGACGCCCGCGAGGGCGGCGGTGAGGCGACGGTGCACAGGTCCTCCGGTGGTGGTGGCGTCAGATTAGCGCCGAATGCTCAGGTGCGGTGCCCCTCATTCGGGCGTCTCGTCGCATGCCGGATGGGCGCGGTGCTACCCTGATTCCGTGCGCTTCGGCCTGCTTCTTCTTAGCTGCCGCGACGGGGCCTAACTCTCAGGCCTTCCCCGTCGCGGAGTCTGTCGTTGGCTGACCATTCCCAGACGGAAGAACCAGAGACATGAAGAACACCCAGAAGCCCTCGTCGATGCCGATCCACCGGTATCGCCCGTATCACGAGCAATTCCGCGTCGAGCTGCCAGATCGCACCTGGCCCGACACGCACATCGAGAAGGCACCCATGTGGTGCGCGGTCGATCTGCGCGACGGAAACCAGGCCCTCATCGATCCGATGAGCCCCGAGCGCAAGCGCATCATGTTCGACCTGCTCGTGCGCATGGGCTACAAGCAGATCGAGGTGGGTTTCCCCTCGGCGAGCCAGACCGACTTCGACTTCGTGCGGCAGCTCATCGAGGAGCAGCTCATCCCGGACGACGTCACCATCCAGGTGCTGACCCAGGCGCGCGACCATCTCATCGAGCGCACCTATGAGTCGATCCGCGGCGCTGCGAACGTCATCGTGCACCTGTACAACTCCACGAGCGTGCTGCAGCGCGACGTCGTGTTCCGCACCGACAAGCAGGGCGTCATCGACATCGCCCTCGCCGGCGCCCGTAAGTGTCGCGAGCTGGAGAGCACCGTTCCCGGCACGAACGTCTACTACGAGTACTCGCCCGAGAGCTACACGGGCACCGAGCTCGAGTTCGCCGTCGACGTCTGCAACCAGGTGCTCGAGGTGTTCGAGCCCACCCCCGAGCGCAAGGTCATCATCAACCTGCCCTCCACCGTCGAGATGGCGACGCCGAACGTCTACGCCGACTCGATCGAGTGGATGAGCCGCCACCTGAACCACCGCGAGAACGTCATCCTGAGTCTGCACCCGCACAACGACCGCGGCACCGCGATCGCGGCGGCCGAACTCGGCTACCAGGCCGGCGCCGACCGCATCGAGGGCTGCCTCTTCGGCAACGGCGAGCGCACCGGCAACGTCGACCTCGTCGCGCTCGGCATCAACCTGTTCACCCAGGGCATCGATCCGCAGATCGACTTCTCCGACCTCGACAGCATCCGCGTGACCGCCGAGTACTGCAACCAGCTGAAGGTGCACGAGCGCAGCCCGTGGGCGGGTGACCTGGTCTACACGGCGTTCTCGGGTTCGCATCAGGACGCCATCAAGAAGGGCTTCGAGGCGATGGATGCCCGCGCGGCCGAGACCGGAACGCCGGTGGCCGACCTGGAGTGGGCGGTGCCGTACCTGCCCGTCGACCCGAAGGATCTGGGTCGCGGCTACGAGGCCGTCGTGCGCGTGAACTCGCAGTCGGGCAAGGGCGGCGTCGCCTACCTGCTGAAGACCGACCACGCCCTCGACCTGCCGCGCAAGCTGCAGATCGAGTTCAGCCAGGTCGTGCAGGCCAAGACGGATGCCGAGGGCGGCGAGGTCACGAGCGAGCAGATCTGGGAGGTCTTCCAGGACGAATACCTGCCGGCGGACGCCCACGACGACAAGTGGGGTCGCTATGAACTGCTCTCGACCCGCACGGCGAGCGAGCTGACCGGCACCGTGAGCCTCGACATCCGCTGGCGCGTCGGTGACGAGGTCACCGAGACGCACGGCGAGGGCAACGGTCCGATCGCGGCGTTCCTCGGCATCCTCGAGACGCAGGGGCACGGCATCAAGCTGTACGACTACGTCGAGCACACCCTCAGCGCATCCGGCGACGCGCAGGCCGCGGCCTACGTCGAGTTGCAGGTGGGCGACAAGCGCCTGTGGGGCGTGGGAATCGACGCCGACATCTCGACCGCGTCGCTCAAGGCCGTCGTGTCTGCCGTGAACCGCGCCGTGCGCACCGAGACCGGCGACCGCGAACTCGCCGCCGTCTGAGCGGCCCTCCAGCTCCTTCGGGAGGACGGCCCGCCGTGCCCGCGCCCCACGAGGGCGCGTCGGCGGCGCGTCGTCCTCCCGAAGGCACCGAATCCGCGAGGGTACGTGCTTCTGCGCGAAGACGGCCCCACAAGGGCCCCGAAGCACGTACTCTCGCGGTCAGTCACGCACGCGTGGGCGTGAGCTGAGGTGCAGCAGCGGCCCCCTCACGCTCGCGGAAGGGGCCCCATCCGCCACCTCAGTCGGCATCCTTCCGTGGCCTGCGTACGATGCGGATGGCGCCCGTCGGCAGGTGCCGTTGTTCGGGCAGGGTCCAGTGGAACGCCACCGCGAGCACGCGCACCCCGAAGGTCACGACGACGCACACGATGCCGGCCACGAGTGCATTGACACCGAAGCCGTCGAGCACCGCGAGCGTCGTCGCCCCGACGATCGCGGCGACGGCGTAGAGCGAGCCCACCTGCATGATCGAGATGGGCAGGTTCAGCAGCAGATCGCGCAGGATGCCGCCGCCGACGGCCGCCACGGCGCCCACGAAGATCGCCGGAACCACCGGCAGCCCGAACGCGAGCGCCTTCGTCGTGCCGAGCGCGCCGAACAGGCCGAGCATCACGGCGTCGAGCACGTTGATCGTCACGCTCAGCCGGTGCACGAGCCGCTGCAGCAGCATCCCGAGCAACGCGGAGACCGTCGCCACCGGCAGGTACCAGTTGCTCTGCAGGGCCAGCGGCACCTGGTTCAACAGCAGGTCGCGCAGGATGCCGCCGCCGAAGCCGGTCGCGATGCCTACGATCGCGACGCCCAGCAGGTCGAGCCGCCGGTCACGGAACTGGGCTGCGAACGCCGCCCCCTGCAGACTGCCGATCGCGACCGCGACGAGGTCCATCCACAACGGGATCACGAAGGCGTCGGTCACGCCCCATTCGTAGCACGCTCGGGGTGCTCCAGGGCGAGGTACTCGCGGAAGGTGACGCGACCAGCGCCCGGCAGGCCGCTCGCGAGCTTGCCCTCGCGCACCGCGCGGGCGAATGCGCCAGGGAGTCGCACTGACCAGATGGGGCGCCGGATGCCGTGCGCGCGCTGCCACTGCTCGGCGTGCTGCCGCAGCGACAGCAGTTCGGGTCCGCCGAAGTCGGCTGCGCGCCCCGACGGGGCTGCCTCGGCGAGCTCGGCGAGGCGCTCGGCCACCTCGGGCATGTGAACCGTCTGCACCCAGGCGGGCACGACGAACGTCACCGGCAGGCGTCGCTGCGCGTCGAGGAACTCCGCGACGAACCCGTGGAACTGCGTCACCCGGATGATCGTGTGCGGGATGCCGGACGACTCGATCGCCTGCTCGCTCGCCAGCTTGTCGCGGTAGTACGCGTAGGGCACCTGGTCGACACCGACGATCGAGATGAACACGAGGTGTGCGCCGGTGCCGGCCATCGCATCCAGCAGCATCCGCGTCTGGCCGATGTCCTTTCGGCGCGTGGTGGCGAGGTGCACGACCGCGTCGACACCCACCAACGCGTCGGCGAGTCCCGCGCCCGTCGTGAGGTCGCCGACCGCGTGGCCGTCGCCGGGTCGGCGGCTGAACACGCGCACGTCGTGCCCGCGGGTGCAGAGCGCTTCGACGGTGGGGCGGCCGAGGCGGCCGGTGCCGCCGGTGACGAGGATGAGCATGAGGGTCCTTTCTCGGGCTTCACCCCCTGTGACCGGATGGCACCTCGATTCGTGACAGCTTCGCCGGATTCATGACGTTGTAGAAGCCGCGGATGCCGTCGGCCGCGATGTCGAGGGTCCACACGGCGATCGGCTGTTCGCCGCGCAGGCTCACGAAGGCGAGCTCCCCGTTGTAGAGCGCCGGCACGTTCTCGAGGTCGGCCGCGAACTTCTCGAGCACGCCGAGCAGGTACCGCGCGACGTTGTGCCGCCCTGCGACAGGTCTGCGAGCGGCCTGCACCACGCCGCCGCCGTCGGAGACCGCGACGATGTCGTCGGCGAGCACGGCCTCGAGAGCTTCGAGGTCGCCCTGCTGAGCGGCCGCGAGGAATGCGGCGAGCAGGCGCTCCCGCTGCGCGTCGGTGACGGATGCCGCGCGTGCGCGCTCGAGATGGGCGCGCGCCCGCGAGCCCCACTGCCGCGCGTTCGCTTCGCTCGTCTCGAGCACCTCGGCGATGCGTCGGTACGGGTAGTCGAAGGCCTCATGCAGCACGTACGCCGCGCGCTCGGTGGGCGTGAGGCGCTCGAGCAGCAGGAGCACCGCGAACGAGAGCGCCTCGGCGCGCTCGGCTCCGAGCGCCGGATCCGCGGAGGTGTCGACGGGCTCGGGCAGCCACGAGCCGACGTAGCGCTCGCGGCGGGCGCGTGCCGAATCGAGTTCGGTCAGAGCGAGCCGGGTCACCGTGGTCGCGAGGAACGCCGCCGGCTCGCGGACGCGCTCGTGGTCGGCGCCCTGCCAGCGCAGCCAGGCCTCCTGCACGAGGTCCTCGGCCTCGGCGACCGTGCCCATCATCCGATACGCGATCCCGAACAGGCGCGGTCGCACGCTCTCGAAGGTCGCGAGGGCGGTGTCCGGCACCATGCGTCCATCCTGTCCGAATGCGCGCGTCGCCGCTGACATCCGGCGGATCTCAGTGGGGCGACCCACCTAGCTATCTTGCGCTGCATGTTAGTCAGCCAGTAGCATGTGACGCATGACAGCGGCAAGTGACCAGGCGACGCAACTGCGGCGCGGCGTGGTCGAGGCCTGCATCCTCGGGCTGCTTGCGCGCGAGCCCATGTACGGCTGGCAGCTCGCAGACCGCCTCATCACCGATGGCGCGATCATCGCCAGCATCGGCACGCTCTATCCCGTGCTCGCGCGACTGCGCGAGCGCGGCGAGGTCACGAGCTACGAGGTCCCGTCGGAGTCGGGCCCGCCGCGCCGCTACTACGAACTGACGGATGCCGGCCGGCGCACTCTGCAGATCTTCCGCGGAGAGTGGATCCTGTTCACCACCTCCGTCGAGCGATACATCACCCCGGAGGAGACATCGTGACCGCGATCGAGAAGTATCTGACCGAACTCGACGAGTTGCTCCTCGACGTCGACCCCGCGATCCGCGACGGCCTTGTGAACGGCATCCGCGAGGAACTCGCCGGAATGAGCGACGCGGATGCCGCCGAGAGGTTGCGTGCGATCGGCGCCCCCGCCTTCGTGGCTGCGAGCGCTCGTGCGGAGTTGTCGCAACCGAAGGCCGCCCGCCGAAACGACCCCGCGTGGTACTCGGTGGCGACGGTAGTGCTCGGTTCGATCGGCGGCTTCCTCATTCCGGTGCTCGGCTCGATCATCGGACTCGTCATGTTGTGGATGGCCGCGAACTGGCAGTTGCGGCACAAGGTGGTCGGCACCCTGCTGACGGCGCTCGGTTCGGGCGGCGTGTTCCTCATGCTGGTGCCCTTCTACTCCGTGGCGACGGTGACGACCTCAGGGTCAGGCGACAACCCCAATCCGCTCATTCCGGCGGCTGCGTCCGCTCCGTGGAGTGCCATCCTGTTCTTCGCACTCGCCGTCGCGTGGTTCGCCGGTTGGATCTGGTTGCTTGTGGCTGCGGAATGCGCGCGTCGCCGCTGACATCCGGCCGGATGTCAGACCTGCGGGGCACAATGGAGCGTGCCTGTTTACCGTGACGAAGCCGTCGTGCTGCGCACCCACAAGCTGGGTGAGGCCGACCGTATCGTCACGATGCTGAGCCGGCAGCACGGCAAGCTGCGCGCCGTCGCGAAGGGCGTGCGGCGCACGGGCTCGCGGTTCGGTGCTCGGCTCGAGCCGTTCATGGTCGTCGACGTGCAGTGCTACATCGGCCGCAGCCTCGACATCGTGCAGCAGGCCGAGATGCTCGGCTCGTACGGCGGCGACATCGCCGGCGACTACGCGCGCTTCACGGCCGCGAATGCCATGGTCGAGACCGCCGACCGCCTCACCGAGCACGAGGCGGGGCTGCAGCACTACCTCCTGCTCGTGGGGGCGTTGCGCTCGTTGAGCCGTGGGGAGCACGCACCCGGGCTCACCCTCGACTCCTACCTGCTGCGTGCCCTGTCGATCGCCGGATGGGCGCCGAGCTTCGTCGACTGCGCCGTCACGGGCGAACCCGGCCCGCACTCGGCATTCGTCGTGCAGCTCGGGGAGTGGTGTCGGATGCCGCAGCGCCTCCCGGGTCACCGCGCCTGGATCCCTCCACCCTGGCACTGCTCGCGGCGCTCCTCGCGGGCGACTGGGCCACCGCGGATGCCGCCGACGAGCGCACGCGCGCCCAGGCATCCGGCGTCGCAGCCGCCTACACGCAGTTCCATCTCGAGCGCGGCCTGCGCTCCCTCGAACACGTCGACCGCACCATCGCGTAGCCGCCGCCGCGGGCCCCCTGCTGTTGTGCAGGAACCCTGCTGTTGTGCAGGAAACCCCGCGCGACAGAGATTCGCGTGCGCCGGAATACCGGGCTTCGCCACGTCCGTTCCTGCAGAACAGACCGAGATGTCCTGCACAACGGCGAACTCCTGCACAACAGCACCGAGTTCGAGGAGGTGCCGCAGAATCGTGCGACTTGATCGAATCGGGCCCGGATTTCGACCAACTTGCACGATTCCCGGGTACCTCACGTGAGGGGCGACGAGGCGGCGGCCGACGGTCGCACCCGTCGCGCGATCACCGGGCGGCGAACCGGGGAGGCGGCGGGAGCAACTTCTCCCGCCGCGTGATCGCTTCGCCGTCCGCGCTCGCGGCTCCTCCCGCCGATGGTGCGGCTGCTCCCGCCGCGTGATCGCTTCGCCGCCCGAGCCCGCCGCTGCTCCCACCGCTGGGGCGGCTGCTCCCGCCGATGGCCCACTGCCCAGAGTCGGCAGTGCCGACCCCGCGCAGACGCCGTAGGGTCGTCGTGTGGCCCCCGTCGAGAAGACCCACCGCGACGCGGTCGACTTCGTCCCGCTCGACTGGACAGGCAAGCACCCGCCCGCCATGCCGGCATCCGCGGTTCCCGCGCACGTCGCGATCGTCATGGACGGCAATGGCCGCTGGGCCAACCGCCAGGGCCTCACGCGCATCGAGGGGCACAAGGCGGGCGAGGCGGCGCTGCTGGATGTCGTGGCCGGCGCGATCCAGATCGGCGTGAAGCACCTCTCGGTCTACGCCTTCTCGACCGAGAACTGGAAGCGCAGCCCCGACGAGGTGCGCTTCCTCATGGGGTTCAACCGCGACGTGCTGCACCGACGCCGCGACCAGCTCAACGAGTGGGGCGTGCGGGTGCGCTGGGCGGGCCGCACTCCGCGTCTTTGGCGCTCGGTGATCGATGAGCTGCGCTTCGCCGAGCAGCTCACCGCGCACAACAACACGCTCACCCTCACGATGTGCGTCAACTACGGGGGCGCACAGAACTGCAGGATGCCGTGCGCGGCATCGCGCGCGAGGTCGCCGCCGGGCGGCTCAGCCCCGATCGCATCAGCGAGAAGACGATCGCGCGGCACCTGTACATCCCCGATATGCCCGACGTCGACCTGTTCGTGCGCAGCTCGGGCGAGCAGCGCACGAGCAACTTCCTGCTGTGGCAGAGCGCCTACGCCGAGATGGTGTTCCTCGACACGCTCTGGCCCGACTTCAGCCGCGAGCAGCTGTGGCGGGCGATCGAGGTCTACGGGCAGCGCACGCGTCGCTTCGGCGGCGCGATCGACGCGCCGACGGCGTAGGGCCACGCGGCCCGCCGCGTCGGTGCGAACGCCGAGCGGAATGTCGGCTGCGTTAGGGTCGCAGGGTGGATCTCGTTCCGCTGCTCGTCGTCGCTCTCATCCTCCAGGCCGCCATCCTCGCCCTCCAGGTGGGCGACGCGATCACCGGTTTCATCGACGCGCGTCGCGTGCGCGACACGGATGACCCCGAGACGATCACGCGCTCGAGCGTGCGCGAGCTGACCTGGACGATGGCCGTCACGGCGATCTCGGCCGTGCTCGTCGCTTTCGGAGTGGATGCCGCGGCCCGCGCGCTGTTCGACCTCGCGCGCCCGGGGGCCGCGTTCGCGCTGCTCTTCGTGATCGCGCTCATCGCCTTCGCGATCGGTACGGTGTCGGTGCTCGCGGTCGTGCGTCAGAACCGGCCCACCTACGCCCGCATCCGCCGCGATCTGCGCGACCGCGCCATCCTGCAGCTCGAGGCGGAGGAGCTCGCCGAGTTCGACACGCGGCTCGCCGAGGCCGATCGCTCCCTCGCCCGGCGCTCGGCCGCCGCGCCCACGCTGCGGCTGGTGGCACTGCTCGCGGTGCTCGGCATCGGGGTCGCCGCGTCGATCGCCGCCTTCGCCGACGGCGAGATCGCCTTCGCCGTGCTGGCCATCGTCGGTGCGGGCCTCGCGATCGCCGCGTTCATCGTCGCGGTGCGGGCCTCGGTCGTGCGTCAGGAGGCCATCGACGCGGTGCGCGCCGCTCAGCGAGCCGAGGTGGTCGCCCTTCTCGAACGCGCCCGCATCCCGCAGCGCAAGAACGTGCCGGGGCTGCGCGATCGGGTCACGCGCGCACTCGCGATTCTGCGCGAACAGCAGAAGTAACCGCCTGCCTCGATCGGACCGCGCGGATCGGTAGGGTGTCCGCATGTCGTTGCCATCCACCACGAACCCGTACGCCCCCAGCCCGCCGCGGCACCCGCCGAGGTGCAGGCGCAGACGCAGCTGCCGCCGCAGCCCGCCTTCCAGCAGCCGGCCCGGCCACGCAACGCCTTGTTCGGATGGGCGATCGCGGGCTTCGTGGTGATCGGCATCTTCGGCATCGCGCTGCTCGGCTACCTGTTCCTCGCGCTCGGCCCGGTGCTTCTCATCGCGGGCGGCTTCCTCGCGCTGCTACCGCTCGTCGCCGTGGCCTTCGGTGTGCTGTGGATCGACCGCTGGGAGCCCGAACCCCGGGGCCTGCTGGTCTTCGGATTCCTCTGGGGCGCGATCATGTCGGTCGCGATCGCGCTCATCGTCGACATCGCGGCGCAGTTCACCGACTACATGCTCGGCATCAGCCCGGATGTCGGGGATGTGCTCGGCACCGTCGTGCAGGCACCTGTCGTCGAGGAGCTGGCCAAGGGTCTCGGCGTGCTGCTCATCTTCCTCATCGCACGCAAGTACTTCGACGGTCCCGTCGACGGCATCGTCTACGCCGCCACGATCGCGGGCGGCTTCGCCTTCACCGAGAACATCCTCTACTTCGCGCAGTCGATGGCCTCGGGCGGGATCGTGTCGACCGACATCGCCCTGACCTTCTTCGTGCGCGGGGTCATGTCGCCCTTCGCGCACGTGATGTTCACCGCCGTCACGGGCCTCTTCATCGGCTGGTGGGGGCGCAAGAGCGTCGGGGGAGGCGTCGGCGGCTTCTTCGTGGGACTCATCGGCGCCATGGCGCTGCACGCGCTGTGGAACGGCACCTCGTACCTCGGCCTCATCGGCTGGTTCCTGCTCTACGTCGTCGTGCAGGTGCCGCTCTTCGCGGGGGCGATCGTGCTCGTCGTGAAGCTGCGCAAGCGGGAGGCCCAGCTCACCCAGGAGCGCCTCGCCGAGTACGCGGCGGCGGGATGGATCAGCCCGGATGAGGTGGCCACTCTCGGCACCGGCGCGGGTCGGAAGCAGGCGATGACCTGGGCGAAGAGCAACGGGCACGCGATCCTCATGAAGAGCTACATCCGTGACGCCACGCGGCTCGCGTTCACCCGTCAGCGCATCGTGTCCGGCCGTGACCAGGTGGGGGCGCAGTCCGACGAGCGGGAGCTGCTCGCCAAGCTCACGGCGTCGCGTCAGGCACTCATGTCGGCCACACGCCCGGCCGGAGTGTGAGCGAGGGCGGCGTCAGCGCACCAACGACATCCCGAACCACACCGCCACGACGATCGCCGTGATGAGGATGGTCGCCCACGGGATGCCTCGACGCAGGCGCGCTCCCTGAGGCGCCACGAGGTTGATGCGCCGGTCGCCGATGCGCTCGTCGGCATAGAAGTCGGTGCGGTCGACGGTCTTCGCGCCCACGGTGTCGACGATGCGCAGCATGCGTTGCAGCTGCGGCCCATCGCCCATCCGGAACGGAGCCGAGGCGTAGACGAACATCCAGTCGTCGACCACCTCGACATCGAACGCTCCCGCCTCGTCGATGAGCAGCGCCATGAGGTCGGGAGTGAAGACGTACAGGGCATCCCGTTCGTACTCACGCGGGCAGTACAGCGTGAAGTGACGGTCGAAGTCGCCCTCGAGCGACAGCACCTGGTCGCGTGAGAAATGCGCGGGCAGGTTGCTGCCGAGGAAGTTGTTGGCCTTCGCGTCGAGCAGCATGTGCGGCACCCGGCGGTCGAGGTGCAGCGCCATGAAGCCCCAGGTGCGGGTCTTCTTGTTCTTGCCCGAACCTGTCGTGTAGCGGAAGTTGCCGATGTCGAGGAAGCGCGGCGCCGGGCGCACGATGTGGTCGAGAGCCTGTCGTCCGCGTCCGATGCGGAAGATCATGCCCGGGTAGTTCGGCTCGGCGTCGCGCGTCGAGAACGTGAAGCCGTTGAGCTCGGCGAACCTGACCAGCCGCATGAGCCGCTCCGAGCTGCCCCGTCCGCTCCGCGCGGTCGTCGCGATCACGACGACCGCGACCACGAGCATGAACAGCGGTGCGAGGATCGAGAAGAACGACCCTGCGGGCAGCGCCGTGAACCCACGCGTCGTGATCGCGAGGATCCCGCCGGCGATCAGCGCGATCGGCACCACGACGAGTGCCGCCCAGGGGAGGCGGAGAACCGCACCGCGCGGTGCTCCCGGCGCCAGGCACGCACCTGCTCGCGGCTCAACGGCTCGGTCAGAGGCGTCAGGTTCCAGCTCGTGGTGGCGGTCATCACCCCATTGAACCGGATGCCGCCCGACAGACTCATCGCCCAGTGGCGGGTCGATGACTCCGGCTCTTCTGGGCGATGAGTTGATCTACCTCCAGGGTGCACCCGGTCGCGCCGGGCGTCAACCCTCGCGGATGTCGGCGGATGAGACTAGACAGGGCGCATGACCGATCGCACGAGCATCGAACAGTGGGTCGCCCGCTATCGCACGGCGTGGGAATCGAACGACCCCGACGACATCCGCGCACTCTTCACGCCCGACGCCGAGTACTACACGGCGCCGTCGGAGCCGCCCTGGCGCGGCCACGACGAGATCGTGTCGCAGTGGATCGAGAACGCCGACCAACCCGGCGAGACCAGCTACACGAGTCGCGTCGTCGCCGTCGACGGCGATCTGGGCATCGTCCGTCTGACCGTCGACTACACCGAGGGGCGGCTGTACGACAACATCTGGTTCATCGAGCTGGAGCCTGATGGACGCGCGCGCCACTTCACCGAGTGGTACATGCGGCGACGCGAGTCCGCCTAAGTCACCCCACGACGCAGTGACCGGGCTTCACCGGGGTGGTGAGGCTGCGGGCGTCGTCGAGCAGTGGCTCGAGTTGCGTGATCGTCGTGGCATAGCCCAGGTTCGCGTGTTCGGAGTTGCGCGCGAAGACGAGGCCCGCCACGCGCCCGTCGAGCGTGATGAGCGGCCCACCCGAGTTGCCCGGCTGCACATCGGCCGCGAGGGTCGCCACTTCGCGAACGTTCGAGGTCTCGCCGTAGATATCGGCCACGCGCTCGTTCGAGATCGCGAGCACCTCGGCGGGCGTCGAGATGAAGGGGCCGCCGTGCGGATAGCCGTCCACGACGCCCTCGTCGCCGATCCCCACATCTGCGAGGGCGAGCGGAGCGGCTTCGAGCCCTGGCACCGTGAGGATCGCGACGTCGGCGTTCGGATCGAACCACACGACGCGCGCGTCGAGCGCCTGTCCGTCCGGGAGTTCGACGATCGGGCTGTCGACGCCCGCCACGACGTGCGCGTTGGTGACCACGCGCTCGGGCGCGACGACGAATCCGCTGCCCGACTGGTTCTGGCCGCAGGCGTAGGCGGTTCCGCTGATGCGCGCCACCGAACGCGCGGCATCCGCGAGCGGGTTCGTGGAGGTGTCGACCTGGGGCGGGTTCTGTCCCTGCGCTACACCGCCGAGGTTCTCATCGATCGTCGGGATCTCGTACTCGAGGATCGTCGCACGCACGCGCGCGATCCCCTCGGCGATGGGGGTCGGCGTCAGCCGGTCGATCGTGCTGATGACGATCGAGCGCTTGACGGCCTGTGAGAGCACGGGAACACCCAGCTGGGCGACGCTGCTGGCCACGAGCGTCACCACGAGAGCCGCGGCGAGCAGGTTGGCCACCGCCCCGAGAAGCCGTTCAGGCGTCGAGAGATCTCGGTCGCGTCGCGGATTCTCGGGATGCCGCCCCCGCAACGCCGCGCCGATCGTGACGCCGAGCAGGTGTCCGCCGATGAGCAGCAGCACCGAGAGTGCGATCGAGATCCCGATGCGCCAGTCGGGGAGGGGATCGCTGCCGCCAACAGGGGAACCGCGAAGAACGCCGCGATGCCCCCGGCGGCCACCCCGAGAATCGCGCTCACGCTGCGCAGGATGCCGTTGCGCCATCCCTCGCCGAGGTACACGAGCAGCACGAGCACGAGCAGGACGTCGAGCAGGCGGGCAGCGATCACGCGCTCCAGTCTGACAAACACCTCCGATGCGCCGCCGGGACGCGCGGGACGGAGGCCGCTGAGCGTTCGCCCAGACGGCTTGCCTCCCATGACCTCGTGCCCCCACAATGGGGGGCATGACGGCTGCTGCCCCCACGGCCCGTCTGCCCTTCGGCACGACGGTCGAGCGCGTGCGCGGCGGCCTCGCCTGCCCGGCATGCCGGGCCCCGTCGAGTCTCGACGAGCCGTTCTGCGCGCACTGTGGAGCACGGGTCGTGATCGGTGCGCGTGCCGGACGTCGCCCCGCGGATGTGGCGGCCACCCGTAGCCTGCAGTTCGCCTTCCTGGTGATCGCGGCGAACGTCGTGGTCGGCGGGCTCACCTTCGCCGCCGTGTTCGTCGTCTCGGACGCGGCTCGGCTGATCGACGCCGCGCTCTTCCTCGAGGCCATCAAGCTCATCGCGGTCGGCGCGCTCGCGACCGCGTCGATCCGCTTCGGCGTGCGCGGCATCCGCGACACCGCCGACGGGATGCTGCGGCGGCGTGGGTGGGCGGTTGCCGGCATCGCGATCTCGGCGTGTTTCGCACTGCTGGTGACCCTCTCGTTCGCGCTGACGCTCGTGCTCGCCCTGCGCTGAGCGCGCATCCGCTCTGCTAGGATTGGCAGGTTGCCGTCAAACGGCCGCGGATCGAGAGAGCCCCCGCATCGGGTGGGGAGCACCGCGCAACGAGAGAAAGGGGATCCCTCTATGGCACTGGATGCAGACGTCAAGAAGGCGATCATCGACGAGTACGCCACCCACCCCGGAGACACCGGATCCCCCGAGGTGCAGGTCGCGATCCTCACCAAGCGGATCAAGGACCTCACCGAGCACCTCAAGGAGCACAAGCACGACCACCACTCGCGTCGTGGGCTCCTGCTGCTCGTGGGCCAGCGTCGCCGGCTGCTCGGCTACCTCCAGGACATCGACATCGCGCGCTACCGCTCGCTGATCGAGCGACTGGGGCTTCGCCGGTAACAACGGCGAAAGCGTCGATCGACAACGCGAACTTCTTCTTCGAAGGCCGTCACCGAGAGGTGGCGGCCTTCGTCGTTCCCCCGCGCGTTACCCCCGTCGCGCGGGGCACCCTCTTGGGGATGGTCACGTTCCCATCCCCCGCGCACACTCATCACATGGAGGAGTGTCGGCACGGCCTCATCGCGGCGGTCTGCGCCGTGTGCTGCCGCGCCGTGGCTCAGCTCGAGCTCGAGGCCACGGCGGCGCAACAGGCACCTCCGCCCGGGCCGGAACTCGCCGTCGCGGGCGGAGCCGTTCCCCGCTAATCTCACCCGCATGAGCGCGGATGCGTCGCGAGCCAGGGCTCGCGTGGCGGAGTTCGCGCACGAGCGTGTGGACCGCGTTCGCCTGGCTCGCGTGCCGGTGGCGGTGCGTCCGTGGATCGTGTGCTGCTGGGTGCTGACGGGCGTCGTCGCCGTCGTGTTGCTCGTGCCCGGCCTCGCGGACGAGGTGGCGGTGGAGCCTGGGGAGGCCGCTCGCATCCTCGACCGATTCCTCGCTCCGGCCTGGCTGCGCGCGCTGCTGCTCGTGGCCGCGGGGATGTTCGCGGCCTCGAGCGCGGTGCTCGCCTTGCTGCGTCAGGCGGCGAGCACGGACGACACCTCGCGTGTGCGTCGCGAGGTGGCATTGGCGGTCTCGGTGTTCCCGGCGCTCGCGCTCACCGCCGACCGTGTCGTGGTGCCGGCCCTGCTCGCGGGCGCCGCCTTCGTCGCTCTCGAGTTCGTGGCACACCTCGGGCGCCCTTCCCGTCGCCGCGCCGCGCTGAGCGGCGCCCTCGCCTTCGTCTGCTGGCTCGTGATCGCCGTGACCCAGTTCGCGGATGTCGCCTACGACTGGTCGTGGACGGTGCTGTTCGGGCTCGCCGCGGCGTTCGCCGCCTTCGGAAGCTACTACGGCATCCAGCGGGCCGCCGAGTCGCGCACGCGGGCCGTCTCGTTCCTCTTCGACACCCGGATGCCGCGCGGCGCCGTGCTCGCGCTGACGCTCGTGGTCGTCGCGGTCGTGGTGCTGCGCCTCACCGTGCTGCGGGAGCTCTTCGCCGAGCCCGATCCGACACTGTGGAGTCCGTTCGCGAAGGAGTCGCCCCTGTCGTGGTTGCACGCGGCGATCGTGGCCGGCCTCATCGCGGCCGTCGGGGCGGCCTCGAGTCGACGACCGCTGCGTCGCTTGGGCGAGCGGCGCATCGCGGCGGGGCTCGCCGCGGTCGGAAACGCCGAACTCGTGATCGGATCCGCGGTGATCCTCGGCGTGTTCCTCGTAGCAGTCGCGGCCGGAACCGCCTCGTTCCCCCTCGCGTGGATCGATGCGGTGCCCGCGATCAAGGCGGCCGGCGTGCTCGTGCTCGCGCTCGTGGCGCTGCTTCCGTGGCTGCGGGGAACATCGGCGCGCGTGCTCGCGGCCGTCACCGCGGTCTACCTGCTGCCGGCGACGGGTCAGGGGGCGCTGCTGGCCGCCGGGGTCGAGCTTCCGCCGGGAATCGCGGGGTTCCCGGCGACGCCCGTGCAGATCATGCTCCTGCTCGTCGTGTTCGCCACCGGCCTCGCCGGCGCGGTCTTCGTGCGCCCCGGTCTCGCGAGCTCCGCGCTCATCCTGCGGTTGGCGATCGTGCCGCTCATCGCCGTGCACGCGGGGTGGCTGCTGCCGGTCGCGTGGTCAGGGGTCGGCAGGTGGCTGCTCGTGCTCGGCATCCTTGCCGCGCTGCTGCTCTTCCTGCCGCCGCCGAGCTCCGATCCGGCCCAGCGCGGCATCGGCCTGCTCGGGGCCTCGGCGGCGCAACTGCTCGCGATCACACTGACCGCGATCGCGATCCCGAGCCTGTACGACGACGGCCAGTTTGTCGTGCTCGGGCTGCTCTGGCTGTCGGTGACGGTCGTCATCTCGCTCGTCGTGGAGACCCGCACGCGTGCCGAGTCGACGCCCGCGGCGGGATAGCATCCCGTCATGGGATTGTTCCGCCGCCGGGGAGTCGACACGAGCCTTCCACGCGAGGACCGCGGCTTCGGCAGCTTCGACGACTACGTATACAACCTCGCACCGCGCAACAAGCGCGTCACCATCGTGTTGGCGAACTCGAACCCCTACCAGGACGAGCTGCGCGAACTCGCAGCGTCGGGCGAGACGAGTATCGAGACCGCGATCTCCCCGCGCACGCTGCAGGCCGAGGGGCAGGACGCCCCCATCGAGGTGCGGTTGTTCACGGGGCGCCGAGTGAGCGGCCCCGTCGGGATGGTGCCACGCGGCCTCGAGTCGGTGATCGACGAGAACCTGCGTCGTCTGGACGACAAGGGGCTCAAGGCGCGCATCCCGGCGCGGATCGAGCAGAAGCGCGAGGGCTACCGCGTGGTGCTGCTGATGGGCGCGCTCAAGTAGCTACTCGGCGAGCTCCGACTCGGCGGCCGCGATCTGCGCGCGCACCTCATCCATGTCGAGGGCACGGATCTGCCCGATGAGGTCTTCGAGCACGTGACCCGGCAGCGCCCCGGCCTGCGAGAACACGCCGATACCGTCACGGAACGCCATGAGCGTGGGGATGGAGCGGATGTTGAGCGCACCGGAGAGCTCCTGCTCCGCATCCGTGTCGACCTTCGCGAAGGTGATGTCGGGGTGCTTCTCGCTCGAGGCCTCGAAGACCGGGCCGAACGCCTGGCACGGTCCGCACCAGGCCGCCCAGAAGTCGACGAGCACGATGTCGCCCTCCAAGACGGTGTTCTCGAAGGTGCTGCGGGTGAGTTCGACGGTCGCCATGATTCCAGGCTAGGGGAGCAGCGGGACGTGCGCTGGATGCCGGGAATACTCGCGGGCGCTCTCCGGTTTCATCGGGTATCAATGCAAACGCATGGAAAAACAGGAGTGGACGGAACCCCATGAGCCAGATGCAGTTCGGCATCTTCAGCGTGAGCGACATCACGCGCGATCCGACGACCGGCGAGACACCGAGCGAGGCCCAGCGCATCCGCGACATCGTCACGATCGCCAAGCATGTCGAGGAGGTGGGCATGGATGTCTTCGCCATCGGCGAGCACCACAACCCGCCGTTCTTCTCGAGCTCGCCGACCACGACGCTGGCCTACATCGGGGCCCAGACGACGAACCTCATCCTGTCGACGGCCACGACGCTCATCACCACCAACGACCCGGTGAAGATCGCCGAGGACTACGCGATGCTGCAGCACCTCACGGGTGGTCGCGTCGACCTCGTGATGGGCCGCGGCAACACGGGTCCCGTCTACCCGTGGTTCGGTCAGGACATCCGGCAGGGCCTGCCGCTCGCCATCGAGAACTACGCGCTCCTGCGTGAGCTGTGGGAGAAGGACGTCGTCGACTGGGAGGGCAAGTTCCGCACCCCGCTCAACGGCTTCACCTCGACCCCGCGTCCCCTCGACGGCGTGCCGCCGTTCGTGTGGCACGGCTCGATCCGCACGCCCGAGATCGCCGAGCAGGCCGCGTTCTACGGTGACGGCTTCTTCGCCAACAACATCTTCTGGCCGAAGGAGCACTACCAGCGTCTCATCACGCTCTACCGTCAGCGCTTCGCCCACTACGGACACGGCACGCCCGAGCAGGCGATCGTGGGCCTGGGCGGGCAGGCGTTCATCGCGAAGAACTCGCAGGATGCGGTCACCGCGTTCCGTCCGTACTTCGACAATGCGCCCGTGTACGGCCACGGCCCCTCGCTCGAGGAGTTCCAGGAGCTCACGCCGCTGACGGTCGGCTCGCCTCAGCAGGTGATCGACCGCTACGCCGCCATGCGCGAGCACTACGGCGACTACCAGCGCCAGCTCTTCCTCATGGACCACGCGGGTCTGCCGCTCAAGACCGTGCTCGAGCAGCTCGACCTGCTGGGTTCGGAGGTCGTGCCGGTGCTCCGCAAGGAGCTCGCCGAGAACCGCCCGGCCGAGGTGCCGGACGCGCCCACCCATGCCGCGCGCGTCGCCGCGGTCTACGGTGACGGTCGGACCCGCCAGGCTCGGCCCACCTCCGCCGGCGGCAACAACCTGACCGTCGGCGGCCCGTACCAGGACACTCCCGCGGGCGTCGCCACGCAGGAACCTCGTGGCTCCGCCTTCGGCGTCGCCGCAACTCGGAAGGAGACCGTGTCATGACCCGGCGCATCGCCGTGGTGAGCGCAGGGCTCTCGAACCCCTCGTCGACCCGCATGCTCGCCGACCGCTTGTCGTCGGCCACCGTGGCCGAACTGCGTGAGCGCGGGATCGAGGCGACCGTCGACGTGGTGGAGCTGCGCGATCTCGCGCACGACATCACGAACAACCTGCTCGCCGGCTTCGCGCCGCCCGCCCTCGAGGACGCCATCAACCGGGTCGTGTCGGCCGACGGGCTCATCGTCGTCACCCCGATCTTCTCGACGAGCTATTCGGGCCTGTTCAAGTCGTTCATCGACGTGATCGACCCCGACGCGCTCACGGGCATGCCCGTGCTGATCGGCGCCAACGCGGGAACCGCGCGGCATTCGCTCGCGATCGACTACGCGATCCGTCCGCTGTTCGCCTACCTGCACGCCGAGCCCGTCGCGACCGGCGTCTTCGCGGCGTCGAGCGACTGGGGTGCCCAGGCGGATGACGTGAAGCCGCTCGGTGCCCGCGTCGAGCGGGGTGCGCGGGAGTTTGCGGCAGCGATCGCGGCTCGCGAGCCGCGTGCGGTCGTCGACCCGTTCGACCCGGATGCGTTCCTCGGCGAGGGACGCTCGTTCGGCCACCTGCTGGGCGGTCTGGCCGGCGAGTAGCCGAGGCTTCGCGAGAACGATCAGCTCGGCTTCGGGCGAGCCGAGGTGCGTGGCGGCTGGGGGAGCCGCTGCCCACGAGCGAGTCGGCCGCCTGCACGAGTGCGAGGTGGGAGAGCGCCTGCGGCGTGTTCCCGACATGGCGACGCTCCTCCACGTCGTACTCCTCCGAGAGCATCCCGACGTCGTTGGCGAGTGCGCACACGCGGTCCATGAGCGCGATCGCATCGTCGCGCCGCCCGCTCGCCGCGTACTGCTCGACGAGCCAGAACGAGCAGGCGAGGAACGGATGCTCGTCGCCCGGCAGGCCGTCGACTCCCGAACTCGTGCGGTAGCGGTGCACCAGCCCGTCGCGCACCAGGGTGCGTTCGATCTCGGCGACCGTCGCGAGCATCCGAGGGTCTTCGGCGTCGCAGAAGCCCACCATGGGCAGCACGAGCAACGACGCATCCACCTCGTCGGAGCCGTAGCTCTGCGTGAAGTAGCCTTCCGCCGAGACGCCGTGCGCATCGATCTCGTCGCGCAGGCGGTCGCGGGTCTTCTCCCAGAGCTCGACGGGGCCGTCGAGGCCGTGTCGCTGCACGGCGCGCACGCCGCGGTCGAACGCGGCCCACATCATGGCCCGGGAGTGGGTGAACATGCGCGGTTCGCCGCGGATCTCCCAGATGCCGTTGTCGGGATCGTCGATGCGGTCGAGCGCCTTCTGCAGCAGCGAACGCTGCAGGGGCCAGGAGAATTCGGTCTCCTCGAGCCCCGCCTCGCGCGCCACGTCGAGCGCCACGAGCACCTCGCCGATCACGTCGGCCTGGTACTGGCGCGCCGCATCATTGCCGATGCGCACCGGGGAGGCGCCCTGATAGCCGGGAAGCGACTCGAGCTCCCGCTCCCACAGGTCACGCTCGCCCGCGATGCCGTAGACGATCTGCAACTGACCCGGGTCGCCCGCGACGGCGCGCAGCAGCCACATCCGCCAGTGCTCGGCGATGCCGAGGAAGCCGTGCGCGAGGAACGCCTCGAGCGTCAGGGCGGCATCCCGCAGCCACACGAAGCGGTAGTCCCAATTGCGCACGCCGCCGAACTGCTCGGGCAGCGAGGTCGTCGCCGCCGCGACGATGCCTCCCGTGTCGCGGTGCGTGAGGGCCCGCAGGATGAGCAGCGACCGCATGACCTGCTCGCGGTACTCGGGTGGCGCATCGATGCGATCGGCCCAGCTCTGCCACCACACCCGGGTCTGCTCGATCGCGTCGTCGACGTCGAGTGGCGGGGGCGAGGGCTCTGCCGAGGGATGCCAGCTGAGCACGAGGTCGACCGTGTCGCCCTCGCCGACGGTGCAGGTGCCGCGGTGCACGTGGTCGTCGGCCTTCAGCGCGGCACCACGCACCGATATCGCATCCGGACCGGCGATCGCGATGATCTCGGGCACCGCGGTCCCGCGTCGCTGCCGCACCCAGGGAACGGAACGTGCGTAGGCGAAGCGGAAGCGGATGCTGTGAGTGAACTCCACGGTTCCCGAGATGCCCACGATGTGCCGCACCAGGTCGGAGGTTCGCGATCCCGCGCGGCGTTCGTCGGTGACGGTGAGCAGCTCGTGCACCTCGGCCACGCCGTCGGCGCACTCCCACCGGGTCACGAGCGTGAAGGTGCCGTCGTCGTAGGCGCGCGTCGCGCGGGCCTGGGGGTCGCTGGGTCGCAACTGCCAGCATCCGTGCTCCTCGTCGCCCAGCAGGGCGCCGAAGGCGGAGGGCGAGTCGAATCGGGGCAGGCAGAGCCAGTCGATCGAACCATCACGTGAGACGAGAGCGGCCGTGCGCGAGTCGCTGAGAAGGGCGTAGTCCTCGATCGGTGAAGCCATTCGACCCATTCTCACAGGTGAGGCTGAAAACCGGGAGAGTAGCGTCGCCGACATGAACGCGGAGACGACACTGGCCATTCTCGGTGCGTCGGGCGATCTCGCCGGGCGTCTGCTGCTGCCCGCCCTCGGCGAGCTCCTCATGGAGGAGCGGGACCGCACGGTGCACCTGATCGGGGCCGGGAGCACGGCGATGGACGACGGCGCCTGGCGGCAACGGGTGACCGACACCTTCAGTTCGGTCGGCGCCGAGGATGCGCTTGATCGGGTGACACTCGGGCCGTTTCTCGTCATCGACGCGTCGAAAGCGGAGGGCATCCGCACGATCGTGGATGCGGCATCCGAGGGCCCGCTCGTCCTCTACTTCGCGCTGCCGCCCGCGGTGACGGCCTCGGCGTGCGCCGCGATCGACCCCTCCGACCTGCCCGCGGGCACGATGCTCGCGCTCGAGAAGCCCTTCGGCACCGACGAGCGGAGCGCGCGCGAGCTCAACGACACGCTGCGCCGGCTCGTTCCCGAGTCGCAGATCTTCCGGGTCGACCACTTCCTCGGACGTTCCACCGTGCTCAACGTGATCGGGTCGCGCACGGCGAACCGCATCTTCGAACCCATCTGGTCGCATCGTGACATCGAGTCGATCAGCATCCGCTACGACGAGTCGCTCGGACTGGAGGGGCGAGCGGGGTACTACGACGGCGCGGGCGCGCTCGTCGACATGATCCAGAGCCACTTGTTGCAGGTGCTCGCGATCGTGGCGATGGAGCCTCCCGCAACACTCGATGAGATCGACCTGCGCGACGCGACGGCCGCAGTGCTGCGTGCGACCCATATCTGGAAGGACGACCCCGCTGCCTCGTCGCGTCGCGCACGCTACACGGCGGGCACGGTGGGGGAGCGCCGGATGCCGTCGTACGTCGACGAGCCCGGCGTGGATGCCTCGCGTGGCACCGAGACGCTCGCCGAGATCGTGTGCGAGGTGCGCACGGCCCGCTGGGCGGGCGTTCCCATCACCCTGCGCTCGGGGAAGGCACTCGGGGATCCCGCGCGGGAGATCGTCGTGCGGATCAAGCCCGTGCGGCACGTGCCCACGGGGCTGACCGGCGACGCGCCGGGCACCGTGTTGCGGTTCTCGCTCGGGCCCGACCGGCTCGCCGTCGAACTCAACGTCAACGGCGGCGCGGATCCCTTCGCCCTGCACCGCGCCGTGCTCGAGGCCGACCTCGGTCTCGGAGCGCAGCGCGCCTACGCGGAGGTGCTCGCCGGCATCCTCGACACCGATCCGACGCTGGCCGTGCGCGGTGACGCCGCTGAGCAGTGCTGGCGCATCATCGCTCCCGTGCAGGAGGCCTGGAGGCGCGGCGACGTGCCGCTCGAGGAGTACCCGGCGGGGTCGACAGGACCCGACGGGTGGCCGGCCTAGCCGGACTTGCGGCGGAACTCGCGCTTCTTCTCGGCCCGGCCGTGAGCTTCATGCACCGTGCCTTCGCCGTCGAGGTGCCCCGGGCGATCCTGGGCTTGCTGCTTCTTGCGCTCGAGCGCCTCGCGGAACTTGCGCTTGGTCTCTTCGGAAGCGGCACCCGGCTTGTCGTCGGAACTCATGCCGTCAGCATAGGCGGCGCGACCGCGCCATCGCATCCGGCGCTGCACGCGCGACAATGGGTTCATGCGACGGCGCGAACGCATGGTCGCCTGCCTCGGGGCGGTGCTCCTGGCGGTGGCCGCCTGCGGGGTCACGACGGTTCTCGTCGTGCACGGAAGCCGAGCGGTGGCGCGTCCTCAGCACCCTGATGTGGTGCCGGCTGACCTCACGATGGCGGCGTTCCACTCCTGCATGCCGCCGTGGAACGGGGAGGGCGGGTTCGCGATCAGCATGGACGCCACCGGTCACGTCGAGTTCTCGGCGCTCGGTGGCGGGTCCGACCCCGAGGCGGCCGACGCGTACACCGCAGCGATCAACTCCTGCATGACGGGCTTCACCTTCGAGTCCGCCCCCTTCGCGTACCGCGACGTCGTGTCGTCGAGCGTCGATCGGCTCATCGCCTACGACTACGCGTGGCGATGGATGCTTCCGTGCCTAGCCGGTCACGACCGACTCCCGTCGCACATCCCCAGCTTCAGTGACTTCGCCAAGCCCGAAGGCGCGCCCTGGAGCAACTACTACAGCCCGACCTCACGTGATGACTTCGACGAGCTGCTCGAGGTGCGTTACACGTGCGGCCCCGGAACCGGCCCCCTCCAGCCCCACGGCGAATTCTCGACAAGATGAGCGGATGCGACACAGCGAACGGATGAGGGCGGTCGCCGGGGCGGTGGTCGTCGCGGCTGTCGCACTCGCGGTGGCAGTGGGCTTGGCGGGCCACGCACCGCACGCGGTGACGCCCGCATCCGCCGACGACCGCGTGCCCGAGGACCTGTTCTGGCCGTGGGTGGCCTCGTGCGGGGTCGACATCCGCAGGCCGCTCGTCAGCATGGGCTACAACGAGGATGGGGTCGTCGACATCTCCGTCGGCATGCTCGACCCCGACGCGCCCTATGGAACGCCGCTCACCGATGAGAACGGCAATGCGGTCGTCGACGACGCGGCCTCCCAGGCGATCAACAGCTGTCTGAGCGCACATCGGCTGGCCCCCGCGCCGCGCACCTACCGCGAGGGCACCTCCGCGGAGCGACTTCTGCTCTACGAATGGACGGCGAGATGGCAAGCCCCGTGCCTCCGCGCGCACGGGTACGAGTTCGACATCCCGGATGTCGAGCACTTCCTCCATCCCCACGAGGTCTGGTGGTTCCTGCTCTCCACCCACGACTGGATCGATGACGACGATCTCGACTTCGAGCAGATGCTCGACGCGCGTCTCAGCTGCGACCCGGTGCCGCCCTTCCTCGCCGCAGAGGGGGTCTACTGGTAGCATGAACCCCGGCCGTCTTCCGACGGCTGTCCTGAGGCGAAGCGCCGAGGGGCTGATCCGGAGCAGGCCGGCACGAAGCTGGTCACCGGTGGTGGTTCTCCGAACACCCGCGTTCGTGCGGGGTCGAGTCGGAGCCCTTCTACTGTTGACCAGATCCAGACGGTCGGTGCGCATCGCTGTGCGTGCCCAGGTCCTTCCTGCCCGCTCCTGTTCCGATGCATTCGCCGCGCGTATCGCGGCAGCAAGGAGAGAGACCTCGTGGAAGGTCCCGAGATCAAGTTCGCCGAAGCCGTTCTGGACAACGGTTCTTACGGCACCCGCACCGTCCGGTTCGAAACCGGACGTCTGGCTCAGCAGGCGCAGGGCGCCGTCGCGGCCTACCTCGACGAGGAGACGATGCTGCTCTCCGCGACGAGCGTGTCGAAGAACCCGCGTGACGGCTTCGACTTCTTCCCCTGACGGTCGACGTCGAGGAGCGTTCCTACGCCGCCGGCAAGATCCCCGGCTCGTTCTTCCGTCGCGAGGGTCGTCCCTCGACGGAGGCGATCCTCGTCTGCCGTCTCATCGACCGCCCGCTGCGTCCGTCGTTCGCCGACGGCATCCGCAACGAGGTGCAGGTCGTCATCACGGTGCTCTCGATCGCACCCGACGAGTTCTACGACGCGCTCGCGATCAACGCGGCCTCCGCGTCGACGCAGATCTCGGGTCTGCCGTTCTCCGGCCCCATCGCCGGTGTGCGCCTCGCGCTCATGCGCAGCGGCCAGTGGGTCGCGTTCCCCAAGTTCTCGCAGCTCGCGGATGCGGTGTTCGACCTCGTCGTCGCCGGTCGCGTCGTGAAGAACGCCGATGGCAGCGAAGACGTGGCCATCATGATGGTCGAGGCCGAGGCCACCGAGCACAGCTGGGAGCTCATTCAGGGCGGCGCGATCAAGCCCAACGAGGCCGTCGTGGCCGAGGGGCTCGAGGCGGCCAAGCCGTTCATCGCGCAGCTCGTGAAGGCGCAGGAGCAGCTCGCGGCCCAGTCGGCGAAGGAGATCAAGGAGTACCCGATCTTCCTCGACTACTCGCAGGAGGCCTTCGACGCCGTCGACGCGCTCGCGCATGACGAGCTCGCCGGCATCTATCAGATCGCGGACAAGGTCGAGCGGCAGAACGCCGACGACGCCCTCAAGGAGCGCGTCAAGCTCGCGATCAACGAGAAGGTGGCTGCGGGAGAGCTCGGTGGCGACGTGCCGCCGATGGTGTCGGCCGCGTACAAGGCCGTCACGAAGAAGATCGTGCGCGGTCGCATCCTGACCGAGGGCGTGCGCATCGACGGACGTGGTCTCACCGACATCCGCGCACTCGACGCCGAGGTGCAGGTCATCCCGCGCGTGCACGGCTCCGCGATCTTCCAGCGCGGCGAGACCCAGATCCTGGGCGTCACGACGCTCAACATGCTCAAGCTGGAGCAGCAGATCGACTCGCTCTCGCCCGTGACGAAGAAGCGCTACCTGCACCACTACAACTTCCCGCCCTACTCGACCGGTGAGACCGGCCGCGTGGGCAGCCCGAAGCGTCGCGAGATCGGGCACGGCTTCCTCGCCGAGCGCGCCCTCGTGCCCGTGCTGCCGAGCCGCGAGGAGTTCCCGTACGCGATCCGCCAGGTCTCCGAGGCCCTCGGCTCCAACGGATCCACCTCGATGGGGTCCGTGTGCGCCTCGACGCTCTCGCTGCTCAACGCCGGTGTGCCGCTCAAGGCTCCCGTCGCGGGCATCGCGATGGGCCTCGTGTCCGACACGGTGAACGGCGAGACGCGCTACGCGGCGCTCACCGACATCCTGGGCGCCGAGGACGCGCTGGGCGACATGGACTTCAAGGTCGCAGGCACCTCGGAGTTCGTGACCGCGATCCAGCTCGACACGAAGCTCGACGGCATCCCCTCGGATGTGCTCGCGGGCGCGCTCGCGCAGGCCAAGGAGGCGCGCACCGCGATCCTCGCGGTCATCAACCAGGCGATCGACGGGCCCGACGAGATGGCTCCGACGGCTCCGCGCGTGATCAGCGTGAACATCCCGGTCGACAAGATCGGCGAGCTCATCGGCCCCAAGGGCAAGACGATCAACGCGATCCAGGACGAGACCGGCGCCGAGATCTCGATCGAGGAAGACGGCACCGTCTACATCGGCGCGGTCGACGGCCCCTCGGCTGAGGCGGCGCGTGCCCAGGTGCTCGCCATCGGCAACCCGGTCAACCCCGAGGTCGGCGAGCGGTTCCTCGGCACGGTCGTGAAGATCGCGACCTTCGGCGCGTTCGTCTCGCTGCTGCCCGGCAAGGACGGCCTGCTGCACATCTCCGAGGTGCGCAAGCTCGCCGGGGGCAAGCGCGTCGAGAACGTCGAGGACGTGCTCTCGGTGGGCCAGAAGATCATGGTCGAGATCACCAAGATGGACGACCGCGGCAAGCTGTCGCTCGCGCCGGTGGTCGAGGAGACCGAGTCTGCCGACACCGACAGCTCCGCCGCGACGGCCGAGAACCCCGAGGCTCCCGCCGAGGGCTGATCGCCTCGCATCACGCACCATCCGGATGCCCGTCCCGCACACGCGGGGCGGGCATCCGCCGTTCGCGCCCTACGGCGTGATGCTCGTGCCGACCGTCATGCCGCGCGCGAGCTCGTGCGCGCGCAGCAGGAACCCGAGCACAGCGGGGGTCGCACCGGCCGGCACCTCGAGGTGGTCGACGTCGAGAGCGCTCACCACGAAGAAGTAGCGATGCTCGCCGTGACCCGAGGGCGGGGCGGCACCGGTGTACTCCTCGCCGCGCGCCTCGTTCGCGACCGTCACGGCACCGGCCGGCAGCAACCCGGATGCCGGCGTTCCCGCGCCGCGTGGAAGATGGTCGGTCGCCGCCGGCAGGTCGTAGACCGCCCAGTGCCAGAAGCCGCTCATGGTGGGCGCGTCGGGATCGAACACCCGCACGACGAAGCTGCGGGTGGCCTCCGGTGCACCGATCCAGCGCAACTCCGGCGACTGGTCGTGCCCGCCGGCGTCGCGCGCACGAGCCCACTCGGGGAGGGCGGCGCCGTCATCGAAGTCCGGGCTGCGCACCTCGAGCGGTGCCACGTCGGCCAATCGCCACATCGGATTGTTCGTCATCGTCGTCCTCCTGAGTCGCCTACGCCCCACGTTGCCACGCGGGCACGCGTGCGTCGAGTGTCACAAATTGGTGACGATCCATAACGATCCGGTCGAGCCGCCGGTTTGTCGGCCGCGGCGGGGTTAGCCTCGCTGAAACCCGAGGAGGCAGGGCATGGAGACCCGGATGACGCAGCCCACCGCGTCGCCCGTGCCCACCACGCTCGAGACGGCCGCGATCGTCGGCCGACCGAGCCCCGAGCGCCGGGCGATCGGCGGCACCGACCTCGCGGTCTTTCCGCTCGCGATGAGCGGCAAGCGCTTCGGAGGCGCGGTCTCCGACACGGGCGTCAGCGAGATCCTCGACGCCTACGCCGCGCTCGGCGGCAACTTCCTCGACACGGCCGACTCCTACGGCGAGGGGCGCAGCGAGCGGCTCGTGGGGAGTGGATGCGGCGCCGCGGCAACCGCGACCGGATGGTCGTGTCGACCAAGGTCGGCAAGTCGCTCGCCCATCCCGGGCTTTCGGCCTCCGCCATCTCCTCCGCGGTCGACGCGTCGCTCGGGCGGCTCGGCACCGACCGGATCGACCTGCTCTACCTTCACGTCGACGACACCGAGGTGCCGTTCGAGGAGACGCTGCTCGCGGTAGACGAGCTCATCCGACGCGGCAAGGTGCGTGCGTTCGGGCTCTCGGATCACACGGGCACCCGCCTGCTGGCGGCGCGCGTCGCGTGCGCCTTGCTCGGCGTCGCCCCCATGGCGGCACTGCAGAACGAGTACAGCCTCGTGCATCGCGGCGGATACGAGGGTGATCTGGCGCGTGTCGCCGAGCAGCAGGGCCTCGCCGTCATGGCTCGATTCCCACTGGCCGGCGGTTTCCTCGCCGGCAACTACCGCGCGCGCGGCGACCTGGCCACGACTCCGGCGGCCGCCTACATCGCTCCGCACCTGAGCCGACGCGGGCGTCGCGTGCTCGCCGCCGTTCAGCGGGTGGCGAGGAGCAGGAGTCGTCGATGGCGACGGTCGCGCTCGCCTGGCTCCTGACCCGGCAGGGCGTCGTCGCCCCGGTGGTCTCGGTGCGCACGGCGGATCAGCTCTTCGACGTCATGGCCGCGCCCGACCTGCGCCTCACGCGGCACCAGCTCGCGGAGCTCGACCGCGCGAGTGCCTGAGCGGCGGGCGCCGGATCAGGCGGCGGTGCGTTCGGCTGCCCGTTGAATGACGATGTCGTAGACGCGCATCATCGAGGCCGCCGCGGCGATCGTGTCCCCGCGTACCCACCCGCCATGGCGCCGTCGCGCGCCAGCACGAGGTCGTCGGCCGCGTCGCCGGGTAGCGGGTGCCCCATGGCGCGCAAGAGCGTCTCGAGGATGTCGTGGAACCATTCGCGATGCTGTTCGACGGCGCGACGCACGGGATGCGCGGGGTCGGTGAACTCGGTGGCGGCGTTGAGGAACGGGCAGCCCCGGAAGCCAGAGGTGCCGATGAATCGGCTCTGGATGCGCGCGAGTTCGCGCAGCAGCTCCTCGGGGTCGTCGGTGGCCTGCGCCGCGGTGTCGATCACCTCGGCGACCTGCAGGTGCCGGTACGCGATGTAATCGAGGATCAGACGGTCCTTCGATCCGTAGTGCTTATAGAAGGTGGCCTTGGTCACCGAGGAGGTCGAGATGAGGCGGTCGATCCCCACGGCGCGGATGCCTTCGTCGTAGAAGAGCTTGTCGGCCGTATCCAGGATGCGCTGCTTGGCGGGTGCGAGGGTGTGACGCTTGGGCGGCTTCGCGATGTCGATCGGCAACCCGGGCTCCTTTGTGTCGGGGTGATGATGCGGACCCGGGCCGCGACCGCCGGGCGGGGCGGTCGCGGCGCGGTCGAGTCGGGTCTCGATTATCAGCTGCCGCCCATGGCGGCCCGGGAGGCGGGTTCCCGGCTGGGAAGTGCCGATCGGTTCGGGTCCGTTCGATTTCCGCGCGATCACCGTACCACGATGAGGACAGACAGACTTGTCTGTTTGTCCTCATGGCTTCCCCCAGTCCGGGGGTGACGGTCCCGGGGTCGAGAGTTCGTATGGCGTAGGCTCGGACCGATGAACGGCGCGGTGCAGCTCCCTCTCGACCTGGCGGACATCCGTATCGACGCATCCGGGGGAACCCTCGTGAGGCGGTCGGTGCTCCCGAGCGGAGTACGGGTGCTGACCGAGCAGGTGCCGGGTTCACAGAGCGCGACCGTCGGATTCTGGGTCGCCGTGGGGTCGCGCGACGAGCAGCCCGCGACCTATGGTTCGACCCATTTCCTCGAGCATCTGCTGTTCAAGGGCACCGCGACCCGGAGCGCGCTCGACATCGCAGTGGCCTTCGACTCGGTCGGCGGCGAGAACAACGCGCTCACGGCCAAGGAGCACACCTGCTACTACGCCAAGGTGCGCGACCGCGACCTCGACATGGCCGTGCGGGTGCTCGCCGACATGTTCGCTTCGTCCACTCTCGACGACGACGACTTCGAGAACGAGCGCGGGGTGATCCTCGAGGAACTCGCGATGGCGGATGACGACCCCGGTGACGTCGCGGGGGAGCGCTTCTTCGAGACGGTCTTCGGTGATCATCCGCTCGGGCGCCCGATCGGCGGCAACCCGGAGTCGATCGGTGCGGTCACGCGCGACGCCGTCTGGCAGCACTACCGAGCGAATTACGGGCCGCGCGATCTCGTCATCACGGCCGCGGGGGCCGTCGACCACGACCACCTCGTCGAGGTCGCTCGCGTGGCACTGCGCGAAGCGGGCTGGGACCTCGACACCGTCGCGCGGCCCGTCGAGCGCCGCGACCCCGCCGCGGGTCTCATCGAGCGCGGTGCGCCCCTCGCGGTCGTGGAGCGTGCGCTCGAGCAGGTCAACCTCTATCTCGGCGTCGCGGGCCTCGCTGCTGCGGACCCTCGGCGTCCCGCGCTCACCGTGCTCAACTCCGTGCTGGGCGGCGGCATGAGCTCGCGGCTGTTCCAGGAGGTGCGCGAGAAGCGGGGCCTTGCCTACTCGGTGTACTCCTTCGCCTCGAGCTACTCCGACGCGGGCATCATGGGCCTGTACGCCGGGTGCTCGCCGAAGCGCGCATCCGATGTCGCCGAACTCATGGTCGCGGAGTTCCGCCGTGTCGCATCCGACGGCATCACCGACGAGGAGCTCGGCCGCGCGCGCGGGCAGCTCGGCGGCGCGTCGGCACTCGCCCTCGAGGACTCCGACACCCGCATGAGTCGACTCGGCCGCAGCGAGCTCACTCTCGGCGAGTTCGCCGACCTCGACGAGACGTTGCGGCGCATCGACGCCGTCACCGCCGAGGACGTGCGCGAACTCGCCGCCGAACTCGTCGATCGTCCGCTGTCGGCTGCGGCCGTCGGACCTGTCGCACCGTCGGCGTTCGCCGGGCTCGATGGCGAGCCCGCGGCCGCGTAGGGAGTAGTTGATGTCGCGTTTCCTCTATCTCGTGCGCCATGGCGAGCAGCAGGATGCTGAACACGGTCTGCCCGACGGCCCGCTCTCGGCGCGGGGCGTGCGGCAGGCGCACGCGATCGCAGAGCGGCTCGGCGGCGTGCCCTTCACGGGCGCCTGGACCTCCCCTGCAGCGCGCCCAGGAGACGGCCCGCATCATGACCGAGCGCATGCCGGCGATCGAGCCGGAACCCTCTGCGCTGCTCATGGACTGCATCCCCTCAGGGCCGACGCCCGACCTACCGCACGCCTGGGAGCACTTCTTCGGCCCGGTCACGCGCGAGGAGATCGAGGCGGGCGAAGCACAGATGGCCGACGCGACGGCCGAATGGCTCGCTTCCACCCGCGACGATCGGCACGATCTGCTCATCACCCACAACTTCGTGATCGGCTGGTTCGTGCGCGAGGTGTTCGGCGCCGCGAGCTGGCGCTGGCTGGGCATCAATCAGGCCAACTGCGGTCTCACCATCATCCGGGTGCGCAGCGCCAAGCCGCCCGTGCTCGTGACCCACAACGACCTCGGCCACCTGCTGCCGGAACTCCGCACCGGCCTCTCGGTCGAACAGCCGTACTGAGCGCTGCACTACCTCTCGCGCGCGAACTCTTTGCAGAACCACAACGTCGCGTTGGGGTTGTCGTTGTACGGCTCGATCTCGACGTAGCCGCTCGCGCGGTAGAGCGAGCCCGCGGCCTCGAGCGCGATGTTGGTGTCGAGCACGGCCTGCGTCGCGCCGAGTTCACGCGCTCGTCGTTCGAGCTCGGCCAGCAGCATCCGTCCCCACCCGCGGCCGCGCACGGCGTCGCGCAGGTAGAGGTGCTTCACCTCCGCGCGGTGCGCGTCGAGCATCCGGATGCCACCACAGCCGATCGGGGAGCCTGCGTCGTCGACGACGAGGAAGACCCCTGCGGGTTCGGTGAACCGGGCCGGGTCGGGGAAGACCGCGTGGTAGCTGCCGGCTGCGGGGTCGAAACCGGCGGCGCGCATCGCGAAGTACTCGCTGAGCAGCTCGTGCGCGTCGGGATCGGTGACGGCGGCGACGCGGAAGGCGGGGAGCACCCACCCAGCCTAGATAGGCTGAGGGGCATGGTGCACTCGGTCGCCGTCGTCGGTGCGACGGGCAGGATGGGGACCCTCGCGACACGACTCATCGAGGCGAGCGGCGACTTCACGGTCCACGCCCGTATCGGCTCACGCGACCCCCTCGACGCCATGCAGGGCGCCGACCTCCTGCTCGACCTCACCCTGCCCGCGGTGTCGCCAGACGTCGTGTCGGCGGCGATCGAGCGGGGCATCCCGGCGCTCGTCGGCACCTCGGGGTGGACCTCCGAGCGACTCGGACGCGTGCGCACTCAGCTCGGCGACGACCCGCAGCTCGGCGTCATCGTCGTGCCGAACTTCTCGCTCGGCTCGGTGCTCGCCACCCGCCTGGCCGCCCTCGCCGCGCCCTGGTTCGAGTCGATCGAGATCATCGAGGCGCATCACGCCGGCAAGTCCGATTCTCCGTCGGGCACCGCGATCCGCACCGCAGAGCTCATGGCGGAATCACGGGGTGAGCGCGGCCCGGTCGCGGCGCCGCACGCCGACCAGCGCGCCCGCGGCCAACAGGTGGGCAGCATCCCCGTGCACAGCCTCCGCCTCGACGGCGTGCTCGCCGAGCAGCAGGTGATCTTCGGAGGCGTGGGTGAGACGCTGCGGGTGAGTCATCAGACGGTGTCGGATGCCTCCTACGAGGCCGGCATCCTGCTCGCCTTGCGCGCGTTGCCCGACACCCGGGGACTCGTCGTCGGACTCGACACCCTGCTCGGCATCGACGGCCGCCCGTGATCACCCGTATCGGCGCCATCGTCATGACGCTGCTTCTCGCCCTCTACCTCATCTTCTCCGTCTACTACGCGACCGTGCTGTTCGGCACCGGTTCGCCGGTTGCCGTCGGGATGGGGATCGGGCTGCTGCTGCTCGCCCTGCTCGGGGCCGCCTTCATCGCGGCCGAACTCGTGTTCGGGGTGCGGGCCGAGCGCCTCGCCCGCCGTCTCGAGACCGGCGGCGGGCTGCCCACCGAGGTGCTTCCTGCGCTTCCGAGTGGACGTGTCGATCGCGCGGCCGCCGCCGAGCTGTTCCCGCGCTACCGCGAGGCCGCTGAGAGCGCACCGGAGGATTGGCGTGCCTGGTTCCGGCTCGCACTCGCCTATGACGCGGCGGGCGATCGCCGGCGGGCGCGCTGGGCCACGCGCGAGGCGATCCGCCTCGAGCGCACGCACGGCTCCGCCGGTTGAGGAGCGCCCGCGTAGCGGACTGCACCCAGCTGGTTGAGGAGCGCCCGCGCAGCGGACGCACCCAGCTGGTTGAGGAGCGCCCGCGCAGCGGACGCGTCTCGAAACCCCCCAATCCGCCCTTTACGCCAGACTCGCCTCCAGCGTGATCGGCACACCCGCGAGCGCCTTCGAGACCGGGCAGTTCGCTTTCGCGTCTTCCGCGATCCGCTCGAAGTCCGCCTCCGAGATCCCGGGCACCTTCGCGCTCACCAGCAGGTGGCTGCCCGTGATGCCCTCACCGGGTGCGAACGTCACCGCGGCCGTCACCTGCAGGCTCTCGGGAGCGTGGCCCTCGCCGGCGAGCGCGTGCGCGAACGCCATCGAGTAGCACGCCGAGTGCGCAGCCCCCAGCAGCTCCTCGGGGTTGGTGCGCCCGGCTTCGCCTTCGGCGCGCGCGTTCCAAGTGACGGGGAACTCGGCGGCGTCGCTCGAGTCGAGCGAGGTCGTGCCCGACCCGCTCATCAGGTCGCCGAACCAGAGGGTGGTCGCTTCGCTCGTGACTGCCATGGGGGTCTCCTCAGCTCGCGGGGCACCGCCGCCCCGATTCTCTCCACTCTAGGTCGCCGCCCCGAGCGGGTCGAGGTTCGGGAGGCGGCACCGGATGCGGCGTGCCGGTGCGCGCGCGTCGGCGCCCCCGGATATCGTGAAGGCCGTGCCGGAGACCACGAGCGATCAGATCCCCATCCAGTTCCGTTCCGACATGACGGTCGAGCTCGTGCGCGCGAGCGCTCATGACTCCGACGTCTTGTTCGCGGCCCGCGTCTCGACGCAGGGCGAGAAGACGCTCGAGGCGGCGGCATCCGGTGCCGAGGCGTCGGACCGCGACCGCGGTCTCATCAACTTCCTCATGCGCGACCGCCACGGCTCGCCCTTCGAGCACAACTCGATGACGTTCTACGTGCAGGCGCCGATCTTCGTGTTCCGCGAGTTCATGCGGCACCGCATCGCCTCCTACAACGAGGAGTCGGGCCGCTACCGCGAGCTGCGCCCCGTGTTCTATGTGCCCGGTCCCGAGCGACGCCTCGTGCAGGTGGGCAAGCCGGGCGCCTACGACTTCGTCGAGGGCACGACCGAGCAAACCGAGGTCGCCGTCGCCGAGTCGAAGGCGGCCGCGCAGTTCGCCTACGACGCCTATCAGCGGATGCTGGCGGCAGGGATCGCGCGCGAGGTCGCCCGCGGTGTGCTTCCGGTGTCGACCTACTCGTCGATGTACGTCACGATGAACGCCCGCTCGCTCATGAACTTCCTCTCGCTGCGCACCAAGCACGCCGACTCGCACTTCCCCTCGTTCCCGCAGCGCGAGATCGAGATGGTCGCCGAGCAGATGGAGTCGTTCTGGGCCGAGCTCATGCCGCTCACCCACGCCGCCTTCCAGGCCGGCGGCCGCGTGGCGCCGTAGTCCGCATCCGCTGCGCCGTCGGCGCGTCTACTGCAGCGCCGACGTCAGCCGCATGAGCGAGTCGAGCACGCGCGTGCGCGCCGGGCGACGCAGCCACTCCTCGAGCAGGAGCTCGCGAGAGGCCGCGCGGTAGGCGTCTTCCACTCGACGCAGCTCATCGACGAAGGCGCGACCGTGCACGAGCAGCGACACCTCCATGTTGAGGCTGAACGAGCGGATGTCCATGTTCGACGACCCGATCACCGCGATGTCGTCGTCGATCGAGAAGTGCTTGGAGTGCAGCACGGTCGGCGGACGGTACAGGTGGATGCGCACCCCGGCCCGGAGCAGCGTCTCGTAATACGAGCGCTGCGCGTGGTGCACCATGACCTGGTCGCCGATCTCCGACACGAACAGTTCCACCGCGATGCCGCGCGATGCCGCGGTCACGATCGCCAGCTGGGTCGACTCGTCCGGCACGAAATACGGGCTCGTGATCGACACCCGATCGCGCGCGTTCTGCAGCAGGTAGACGAAGAGCTTGAGATTGTTGTCGTTCTCGAAGCTCGGTCCGCTCGGCACGACCTGCGCGTCGAGCAGCTCGGCGGCGGCGGCCTTCGGTACGGATACGACGCTCGCGTCGAGCGGCAGCAGCTCGTCGGTCTCGCCGTACCAATCGGTGATGAACACGGCATCGAGTTCCCGCACGACCGGTCCCTCGACGCGCACCATGAGCTCTTTCCAGCGCAGGCCGCGACGCAGGTTGCCACGCTTGAGATAGCTGGAGTCGATGAGGTTGAGCGAGCCCGTCCAGCCGACCCGCCCGTCCACGGTCACGAGCTTTCGGTGGTTGCGCAGATCGGCGCGCTGCCACTGGCCGCGAAAGGGTCGCAGCGGCAACATGGCGTGCCACTCGGCCCCCGCATCCCGCAGCGCAGCCCGTGTGGCGCCGCGATGCGGGTAGAGGAAGCCGGAGAGGTGGTCGGAGAGCACACGCACGGCGACGCCCCGGGCGTGGGCCCGGGCGAGGGCCTCGATGAACGGCCGGGTCGTGTCGTCGAGCACGAGGATGAAGAACTCCACGTGCACGCTCGAGGTCGCGGTGTCGATGTCGGCGATCATCCGCCGGAAGGTGTCGGCGTAGTCGCCCTCGAGCGAGGCGCGCGTGCCGCCGACGATCGGCAGGGCACCGAGCTCGCGGTTGAGACGGGCGGCGGAGGCGAGCGCCTCGGGCCATTCCTCGCCGTGGCCGACCTCCCACTCGCCCGGCGCGCGCTCGAGCACGGCGCGATTGACGTCGCGCTGCTGATCCCGCCGCCGACGGGGCAGCCGCCCGGCGCCGACCAGCAGGAACCAGGCGATGCCGAGCAACGGCACGAAGGCGATCGCGAGGATCCAGGCGATCGCCGCCGACGGCATCCGCCTGGCCGAGATGTAGACGGCGGCCGCGAGCACGACGAGTGCATGCGCCGCGATCGCGAGGAGCGTGATGCTCTCGCCGCTCACCGCGCGTCCTGCGCGGGCATCACGACCTTCTTCACGATGAGCACGAGGGATGCCGACACGGGGCACGCGACGAGCGCGCCGAGCAGCCCGAGCAGCGTTCCTCCGATGAGGGCCCCGATGAGCACGAGCGAACCGGGGATCTGGATCGCCTTGCCCACGATGCGCGGGGTGAGCACGTACGCCTCGACCTGCATGTAGGCCAGCAGCGCGGTGAGGGTGATGAGGCCGGCGGTCGGTGAGGTGAAAAGCGCCACCGAGGTGCACAGGATCGTCGAGATCACTGACCCCACGAGCGGGATGAAGGTGATCGGCAGGGCGAGGGCGGCCAGCAGACCCGCGTAGCGTACGCCGGCGGCGGTCAGCACGATGAAGGTGAAGAGGGCGTTCATCACCGCGAGCAGCACCATGCCGTTCAGGTACTTGCCCACCGAGGTGATGATCTGCTCCGCGATGTCGCGAAAGCCCGTGCGCTTGCTCGCGGGCACGAGGCGCACGAGCGCCTCCTTCATCTGGTCATGCCCGACGACGAAGTACAGGGTCAAGGCGACGACGAAGATCACCGAGAACACGCCGTTGACGATCCCGAGCCCGACCCGCAACGCACCCTCCGACCGTGAGCCAGAAGGTCGGATCGGCCAGGGTCTCCTGAAGCAGCTCGACGAAGCCCGTGAGGGTGCCGCCGAAGCTCTCGTTGAGCGAGATGAACCAGTCCTGGTCTTCGATCTGGTCGAGACCCGCAGGCAGATAGGCGATGAGCTTGCCGAGCTCATCGACGACGACCGGCACCACGAGCCACACGAGCAGGGCCACAAGCGCGAGGAAGCCGACCATCACGATGAGCAGCGCGACGACCCTCGAGACCCCACGACGCTCGAGCCTGGCCACGATCGGACGGAGCCCGAGCGAGACGAACAGCGCCAGGAAGATGAGCGTGAGCGCCTGGGCCAGCGAGGCGATCGCGAACCCGAGGGCGAGGGCGAGCAGCACGCCAGTCGCCATGATGAAGCCGAATCGGAACGGACCCGCCTGCAGCAGGCGCGGAGTGGTCTCCATGGCGGTGCTCCTCTCGGATGCTGCTGCTCACCCTAGGCCGTCCGGCTGTTGTGCAGGAGTTTTTCTGTTGTGCAGGAAGTCGCGTTCTGTTGTGCAGGAACACGCGAGAACTGGCCTGATTTTTCGGGCTTGCTGGCGGAGTCGATGGCGGAAACTCCTGCACAACAGCGGCACGCCGGTGCGGCCGACCGCTCCTGCACAACCGCGACCCGAAGCAGCCGTGCCTGGATCCGAGCCTCAGGCGCCCGTGCGGTTGCGCAGCGCGCCAATCTGATCGCATGCGTCGAGATACCGACCACGCTCATATCCGCTCTGTGCTTGCGGCACTCGGCGGCCTCGCACCCGCTCGCGACCTCGTGGCCGCCGGAGTCGATGCGGACCGCTTGCGGATGGCGGTGGAGGACCGTGCGATTCTCCGATTCCGGAAGGGCTGGTACGCGGTCTTCGAGCTCGCACCGGATGTCGTCCGCGCATCACGCGTCGGCGGAGTGCTGACGTGCGTTTCGGCAGCCCGGCACCACGGCCTATGGGTTCCCGACGACGACCGCCTGCACGTCGCGGTCGCTCGCCACGCATCCCGACTGCGAAGCCCTCACGATCACCATGAACGCCTCCGCCTCGATGGGCCGGATGTGGTCGTGCATTGGGTCGCCGAGCGTACGGCGTCCTACGAGTTGGTGGCGTCCATCGAGGCCGCCGTGGGCTGCATCGTGAAGTGCCTGGGACGTGACGTCGGCTTTGCCGTGCTCGAATCCGCGCGCCGCAAGGGGCGAGCGGGCGCTCGTGACGTGAAGTCCATCGCCCCTCGGCTTCCCCGCGCCGCTCGGGCGGTGTTGGAGTCGGCGGGCAACCTTTCCGACACGGGCTCGGAATCGTTGCTGGCCCTGCTTCTGACGCGTGCAGGCATTCCATTCCGTCAGCAGGTGTACATCCACGGCGTGGGGTTCGTGGACTTCGTGATCGGTGATCGCCTCATCGTCGAAGCAGACAGCAAGGCCCACCATTCTGACCCGACGCGTGATCGACGACGAGATGCCGCGGCGAGCGAACAGGGATATCGCACCCTGCGCTTCATGTACTCGCAGATCGTCTATGACTCGCCTGCGGTGCTGCGCGCCATTCGCGCCGCGATCGCGCGCAGAGACCACTGCGCTGCCTGATCGGCGCTGTTCTGCAGGAACGCGCGTTCTGTTGTGCAGGAACTATCCGCGGCTTCGCCGGATATCCGGGGGCCGGTCGCCGGCCTCGGATGGGAACTCCTGCACAACAGCGGAACTCCTGCACAACAGCGCCCAACGCGGGGGACAGGGGTGAACCCGCTAGCCTGTAAATCGTGTCGACGCCAGAGAACCCCTTCGGACAGGTGCTCGTCGCGCTCGTGACCCCGTTCACGGCCGACGGTGAGGTGGACTGGTCCGACGTCGAGAAGCACGTCGACCATGTGGTCAGCCAGGGCGCCGACGGCATCGTCGTCACCGGCACGACGGGTGAGACGAGCACGCTCACCGACCCCGAGAAGGTGCGCCTGGTCGAGGTCGCGAAGGATGTCGCGGGCGGCCGCGCGAAGATCATCACCGGTGGCGGGTCCAACGAGACCGCGCACGCGATCGAGCTCTACCAGAAGAGCGAGAAGGCGGGAGCCGACGGCGTCATGATCGTCACCCCGTACTACAACAAGCCCACTCAGGCGGGCATCCTCACGCACTTCCGCATGATCGCGGACGCGACCGATCTGCCGGTGATCCTCTACGACATCCCGGGCCGCACGGGGGTGCCGATCAAGTACGAGACGATCCTGCGCGCCGCGAAGCACCCGAACATCGTCGCGATGAAGGATGCCAAGGGCGACTTGAGCGAAGTCAGTCGCGTCATGAACCAGACCGACATGCTCTACTTCTCGGGCGACGACGCGAACGTGCTGCCGACTCTCGCGATCGGAGGCACCGGCCTCGTGGGCGTCACGGCGAACATCGCGCCCGCCCCGTACCGCACGATGATCGACGCGGTGAACGCCAACGACCTCGCGACCGCGACGGCGGCGCACCGTGCGCTCGAGCCGCTCGTGCGCGCCACCATGACGCACGTGCCCGGCACCGTCGCGACCAAGTACATCCTGCACGGCCTCGGCCGCATCTCGAGTCCGCGCGTGCGCCTGCCGCTCGTGGGTCCCGAGGAGTCGGAGGCCGCCCTCATCGAGGACGAGATCGCGCTCGTGAACCACATCGACGGCGTCGATTTCAGCAATTTCCGCCCCGACCGCAACGCAGCCGCCGGTGGCGCGCTGCCCAAGGTCGCCGGCACCACCCGCTAGACCAGAGGAGTCCGTCGTGGCAATCGACGTCGTCGCCCCGCCGGAGCTCGCGCCCGGCACCCTTCGTGTCATCCCGCTCGGCGGCGTGGGCGAGATCGGCCGCAACATGACGGTCTACGAACTCGACGGCAAGCTGCTGATCGTGGATGTCGGGGTACTGTTCCCGGAAGAGAACCACCCCGGCGTCGACCTGATCCTGCCCGATTTCGACCCCATCCGGGATCGTCTCGATGACGTGCTCGGCGTCGTGCTCACGCACGGCCACGAGGACCACATCGGAGCCGTGCCCTACCTGCTGAAGCTCCGCGGCGACATCCCGCTGTACGGCTCGAAGCTCACGCTCGCCCTCGTGGAGGCCAAGCTCAAGGAGCACCGCATCGCGCCGGTCACGAACGTGGTGAAGGAGGGCGGAACCACGACCCTCGGCCCCTTCGCGCTCGAGTTCGTGGCCGTCAACCACTCCATCCCGGATGCGCTCGCCGTCGTGATCCGCACGAGCGCCGGCCTCGTGCTGCACACGGGCGACTTCAAGATGGATCAGCTCCCGATGGACGCGCGCATCACCGACCTGCGCGCCTTCGCCCGCTTGGGCGACGAGGGCGTCGACCTGTTCCTGCCCGACTCGACCAACGCCGACGTGCCGGGCTTCACCCCGCTCGAGCGCGACATCGGCCCCGTCATCGAGCGCGTCATCGCGAAGGCGGGCAAGCGCGTCATCGTGGCGAGTTTCTCGAGCCACGTGCACCGCGTGCAGCAGGTGCTCGAAGCGGCCGCCGCGAACGAGCGCGTGGTGGCGTTGGTGGGCCGCTCCATGGTGCGCAACATGGGCATCGCGGCCGATCTCGGCTACCTCAAGGTGCCCGAGGGCGTGCTCGTCGACCTCAAGACGGCGCTCGATCTGCCGGATGACCGGGTCGTCTTCATGAGCACCGGTTCGCAGGGCGAGCCGATGGCGGTGCTCGCGCGCATGGCGAACGGCGATCACCGCATCGAGGTCGGACATGGCGACACCGTCGTGCTCGCCTCGAGCCTCATCCCCGGCAACGAGAACGCCGTCTACCGCGTCATCAACGGGCTCACCAAGCTCGGCGCCAACGTCGTGCACAAGGGCAATGCGAAGGTGCACGTCTCGGGTCACGCGGCGGCGGGCGAACTGCTGTACTGCTACAACATCCTGAAGCCGAAGAACGTCTTCCCGGTGCACGGCGAGTACCGCCAGCTCACGGCGTCCGCCGAGTTGGCGGCGGAGACCGGGGTGCCGCGCGATCGCACGATCGTGGGTGAGAACGGCGTCGTCATCGATCTGGCGAACGGCATCGCGCGCGTCGCGGGCCAGCTCGACGTGGGTTACGTGTACGTCGACGGATCGACGGTGGGCGAGATCACGGATGCCGACCTCAAGGACCGCCGGATCCTCGCCGAGGAGGGGTTCATCTCGATCTTCCTCGCGATCGACCGTCAGAGCGGCAAGGTCATCGTCGGCCCGGAGATCCAGGCGCGCGGCTTCGCCGAGGACGAATCGGTCTTCGACGACGTGCTCCCGCAGATCGTGGCGGCGATCGCGGAGGCGTCCCGAAACGGCGTGACCGATCAGCATGGCTACAGCCAGGCGGTCCGCCGCACGGTGGGACGCTGGGTCAACACGCAGCACCGGCGCCGCCCCATGATCATCCCGGTCGTCATCGAGGCCTGACGCGGTCGTCGGGGGTAACCCTGACACGCCCCCGAATCGTCCCCGAGGATGACGTCGGCGGGGCGAGCGATCCCGTAGCCTCAGTCGTGAGCGACGCTCGAAGCACCCGAAACGTTGGGATGCCGTCGTCCCGTGTCGCTGATTCGCTAGGAGAGGCCGTGTCGTCGGACACGGCCTCTGCACGCCGACGAGAGGGGCAGCGTGAGCATCGCGCGCCGATGGGTGTTCCCCATCATCTGGATGGTCATCTTCGCCGTCATCGGGGCCGCACTGGTGAAGATCGCGTTCTTCCCCGATTCCGCGGCGACCGGATCCGACGGCCTCGAGCCGACGGGCCAGGTCGTCGAGCCCCAGGTGCCCGTGTCGATCGGCACGATCCGCAATGACGTCGTGCTCGACGCCACGATCGGACCGGATGCCGCGGTAGCCGCCCGTTCGGCGATCTCCGGTGAGGTGCGCAAGGTCTCGGCCACGGTGGGCCAGCAGGTCGAGGAGGGCGCCGAGCTCGCTCAGATCCGGGGCATGAACGACGACGGCACCAACCGCTGGTCGATCCTGCGCGCCCCCATCTCGGGCACGCTGACCTCGTTCGAGCTGCTCGTGGGCCAGCAGGTCGGTCTCGGCGACGCGCTCGCGCAGGTGTCGCCCGGAACCTTCAGCGTGACCGCCACTCTCGCGCCCGAGCAGCAGTACCGCCTCCTGCAGAAGCCCACCGAGGCGGAGGTCACCATCAACGGCGGGCCGGCGCCCTTCACCTGCACGGGTCTCGTCATCACGACGGGAACCACCGGCTCGAACGGTGACGGCGGAGGCGGAGGCGAGGCGACATCCGGCACCGTCGTGCGCTGCGCCGTGCCCACCGATGTGCAGGTGTTCGCCGGCCTCACGGCGAAGGTCACCATCGCGGGTGGGCTCGCGGAGAACGTGCTCACCCTGCCCGCGACGGCTGTCGAGGGCGCCGCGGGAACCGGCGTCGTGTACCTCATCGGCTCCGATGGCGAGACCGTGGAGACCCCCGTCACGCTCGGACTCAGCGACGGCATCACCGTCGAGATCACCGGGGAGTGGAGGAGGGCGACCTCGTGCTGCAGTTCGTGCCGGGCGCGCTCGCGGATCCCGGCACCGACGCCGGCTTCAGCGTCGAGGGGTGACCGGATGACGCTCCTCCGCCTCGAGGGCGTGGCACGCAGCGTCCAGCTGCCGGACTTCACGACCCTCGAGATCCTGCGCTCGATCGACCTCGAGGTGGAGGTCGGCGACCACGTGTCGATCGTGGGTCGCTCGGGATCGGGCAAGTCGACGCTGCTGAATCTGCTCGGTCTACTCGACGCGCCGACGGCGGGCCGACTGTTCTTCGACGAGGTGCCGCTCGAGAAGCTCCGCGGTGCCGCCCGCGACCGTCGGCGGGGCCGCGACATCGGCTTCATCTTCCAGCAGTTCAACCTGCTGCCCGGCCGAACCGCTCTCGAGAACGTCGCCACGCCGCTGCTCTACGCACATGACGGCAGTTTCTGGCGTCGCGAGCGGCTCGCCACCGAGATGCTGCAGCGGGTCGGACTCGGCGATCGCCTGCACTCGCTTCCCACCCAGCTCTCCGGCGGCGAGCAGCAGCGTGTCGCCATCGCCCGGGCGCTCGTGCGCGGTCCGCGTCTGATCCTCGCCGATGAGCCGACCGGTGCTCTCGACGTGGAGACCGGCGGTCGCGTGATGGGGCTGCTCGACGACATCGCCGAACAATCCGGCGCCGCACTCATCACGATCACCCACGATCCGAACGTGGCCGCCCTCGCGCGACGTCACTACCGTCTCGACGCCGGAGTGCTGACCCCCGTCTCCACGCCGGCCTCCACGCAGGCCGAGGGGGTGCCCGCGTGAGGATTCTCGCCGGATTCGCCGGGGCCCTCGTCGAGGCGTGGACCGAGCTGCGCATCCATCGCACGCGCGTGTTGCTGAGCCTCGTCGGCGTCGGCATCGCGATCGCGGCGCTCACGCTCGTCGCCGCGCTCGGCGGCATGGTGCAGCAGTCGCAGACCGAGACCTTCGAGCGCCAGGGAGGTCGACCGGCGATGCTGAGCGTCTCGGCATACAACCCGGAAACCGGGCAGAGCCCGGACCCGCAGGTGCTCGACAGCGCCTTCGCCGCGGCGGCCGAGCGATACCAGATCGAGTACACGAGCCGGATGGCGTACAACAACTGGCAGGTACAGCTGCCCGGTGGGGTCACCGACGTGCAGATCCAGGCCGTGGATCCGGACTACGGCACGATGCACCGCGTGCAACTCGCACACGGGTCGTGGTTCACCGATCGCGACGAACTGCGGCTGGCCCCGGCCGTCGTCATCAACGAGGCGATGTGGAAGCAGCTGGGCTCGCCCCCGCTCGCCACGCATCCGACCATCCCCCTGCCGGGAGACCGCCCCGCCACGGGTGTCGTCATCGGGGTCACGCCATCGGCCGAGTGGGACACCTACCCCACGATGTACGTGCTCTGGAACGCCTACGCCGAGCGGATGACCCCCGAGGACCTGCAGATGTGGGGGCCGCCGCTGTATGAGGCGTGGGTGCCGCCCGAGCTGGCCGACCAGCTGAGCGACCTGCTGCGTGCCGACATCGCCGGCTCACTCGGCGAGGGCTGGCAGACCGACGTGAATCGCAACGACTACCTCGCCTGGGGTGGCGACTACGACCCGCTGTTGCCGCTCAAGCTCATGGTGGGGGCGTCGCCGCGCTCGTGCTGCTCTTGGGGGCGCTCGGGCTGCTGACCATCTCGCTCGTGACCGTGCGCTACCGCATCCGCGAGATCGGCATCCGGCGCAGCTTCGGAGCCACCGGGGGTCGGGTGTTCTTCTCGGTCATGATGGAGTCGGTCGTCGCGACCCTCGTCGCGGGCGGAGTCGGCGTGCTCGCCGCGGTGCTGCTGAGCCGCCTCGACATCGTGCGCGAGTACCTGCTGCAGGGTGCACAGGACACTCCCGCCTTCCCCTGGGAGGCGGTCGTGATCGGACTCGTGGCCTCGACGGTCGTGGGGGCGCTCGCCGGCCTCATGCCCGCACTCATCGCCGTGCGCGTGAAGGTGATCGACGCGATCAGGTTGTGACGTCCTGCGCCGCGGCTGTGTCGCAGGAGGTCGCGGTCATCCGCGATGCACCGCGGCGCCCGGCCGACGTGGCTGAGTAGCGTGCGGCGGGTGTCGCTGCCGGGCGGGGTCGGATGCCGCGGATACCGTGAACACATGGCCACAACACGGTCGACGTCGTCGCGCGCACGCACGAGCAGCAGCTCGCGCGGCTCGTCGTCGCGTTCGTCATCGCGCGGGCCGCAGGGCACCAAGAAGCTCCCGGTCGCGGAGCAGAAGCCGGGACTGTTGACGGCCGCCTGGATGGGCCTCGCCCACGTCGTGGGCGGTGCGGCGCGGCTCTTCGGCAAGGAAGACCTCCAGAAGCACGAGCGTCGTGACGGCGTGCCGTTCCTCTTCTTCCTGCTCGCGATCGTCACGGCGATCGTGGAATGGTTCGCGCCCACGAGCGACGTCGCGCGTGCCCTCGACAACTTCGGCTTCGGCGGTCTGCTCGGGAGACTCGCCTTCGCGCTCCCGGTCATCTTGCTCATCCTCGCGGTGTGGCTCTTCCGGCACCCGTCGAGCGTGCACGACAACGGGCGCATCGGCGTCGGCCTGGTGCTTTTGCTCACGAGCCTCGCCGCCCTGTGCCAGGTGTTCGGCGGCCTGCCCGCGCCCTCCGACGGAGCGGCCGCCCTGGCCGCCGGGGGTGGCGTCATCGGCTGGGTCGTGACGTGGCCGCTCGTGACGATCGGTATGACGTGGCTCGCCGGGCTCATCGCCTTCGGTGTGCTCGCGCTCTCGCTCTTCATCCTCACCAAGACCCCGCCGAACCGCGTCGGGCAGCGCCTGCGCGAGCTCTACGCGTACCTGTTCGGCGCCGAGCTGCCCGAGCCCGCCGACAAGCCGGCGAAGGCGAAGAAGGGCGCGGGCGACACCGGCACCGCCGAGTTCGGCACGCTGTCCGACCTCGGCCTCGAGCCCGACAACCCCGACTCGATGCCCTGGTGGCGCCGCAGCAAGCCCAAGGACGAGTCGCCCGCCTTCGACACGCCCGTGCTCGGGCGGGAGCTCGAGACCGAGATCGTCGACCCGGCTCCCGACTTCGACGTCGAGCTGCTCGAGGAGCTCGTGCGCGCCGAGGATGCCGTCAAGCGTTTCACGGGCGAGGTCGACACGGGCGCCACCGGCCTACGCGACGACTCGGGTCTGCTGCCGGGCTTCCCGGCGTCGGCGAGCGAGCGCGGCGAGGCGGGGGAGTTCGCGGCGTCCGCGGATGCTGCGCCCGCGGCAGCCAAGCGCGCCACGCCCGCCGCGCGTCCGTATCGGCTGCCCGCCGCATCCCTGCTCGCCGCAGGAACCCCGCCCAAGGCCCGCACCGCGGTCAACGACGAGATGATCGCGGCGATCACGAGCGTGCTCAGCCAGTTTCAGGTCGACGCGAAGGTCACCGGGTTCACACGCGGCCCCTCGGTCACGCGCTACGAGATCGAGCTCGGCCACGGCGTGAAGGTCGAGCGCGTCACGGCGCTCAGCCGCAACCTGTCGTATGCCGTCGCCTCGAACGAGGTCAACATCCTCTCGCCCATCCCCGGCAAGAGCGCGATCGGCGTCGAGATCCCCAACCGCGACCGCGAGATCGTGTCGCTCGGCGACGTGCTGCGCTCGGGCCCGGCCTCCAAGAGCAACCACCCCCTCACGATCGGCCTCGGCAAGGACGTCGAGGGCGGCTTCGTCGTCGCGAACCTCGCCAAGATGCCGCATCTCCTGGTAGCCGGCTCGACCGGGTCGGGTAAGTCGAGCTTCATCAACTCGATGATCAGCTCGGTGCTCATGCGCGCGAAGCCCGCCGAGGTGCGGATGGTGCTGGTCGACCCGAAGCGCGTGGAACTGGCCGCCTACCAGGGCGTGCCGCACCTCATCACGCCCATCATCACGAACCCCAAGAAGGCCGCCGAGGCGCTGCAGTGGGTCGTGAAGGAGATGGACATGCGGTACGACGACCTCGCGTCGTTCGGCTTCCGCCACATCGACGACTTCAACCGCGCCGTGCTCGCGAACGAGATCCAGCTGCCTGCCGGCTCCGAGCGGGTGCTGCAGCCGTATCCGTACCTGCTCGTCGTCGTCGACGAGCTCGCCGATCTCATGATGGTCGCCCCGCGCGACGTCGAGGACTCGATCGTGCGCATCACGCAGCTCGCGCGCGCCTCCGGCATCCATCTCGTGCTCGCGACGCAGCGGCCCTCGGTGGATGTCGTGACGGGGCTCATCAAGGCCAACGTGCCCTCGCGTCTCGCGTTCGCGGTGTCATCGATGACCGACAGCCGTGTCATCCTCGACCAGCCCGGTGCCGACAAGCTCATCGGCCAGGGTGACGGACTCTTCCTGCCGATGGGCGCCTCGAAGGCGATCCGCGTGCAGGGCGCCTGGGTGACGGAAGACGAGATCCACGCCGTCGTCAAGCACGTCACCGATCAGGCGCGGCCGGAATACCGCGAGGATGTCGCGGCCGTCGTCGAGAAGCGCGAGGTGGATGCCGACATCGGCGACGACCTCGAACTGCTGCTCGAGGCGGCGGCGCTCGTGGTCAACACGCAGTTCGGGTCCACCTCGATGCTGCAGCGCAAGCTGCGCGTCGGCTTCGCGAAGGCGGGGCGCCTCATGGACCTGCTCGAGTCGCGCGACATCGTCGGACCGTCGGAGGGGTCGAAGGCACGCGACGTGCTCGTGACCCCGGACCAGTTGCCCGGAGTGCTCGCACAGCTGCGCGGCGAACCGGCGCCCGCGCCAGCCGGAGGCGACGCGGCGGCGGCGCCCACGGCATCCGGAACCTCCGACGCGAGCGCGGGCGCCGGTCCCGTCGACGCCGTCGAGGCTCAATTCGACGGCTATCCTGTGGAAGAGGGCGACTCGGACGAGGACGCCTGGGGGCTGACCGGCAGGGAGTGACGCGTGTCCGTGACCGATCCCGTTCCGGACCCCGTCGACCCCACCCCGACGCGCTCCAACCCGATGCGCGGTCGCGTCGTGAGCGCGGGGGAGACACCCGCGAGCATGGGCAACATCGCGAACATCATCACCGTCGTGCGCATCCTGCTCGCGCCCGTCTTCGTGTGGCTCATGGTGCTCGACGGCGGAGAGCTGGGGCTGTGGCGCTGGATCGCCGGAGCCCTGTTCATCGTGTCGATCACGACCGACTCGGTCGACGGCTTCCTGGCCCGCAGCCGCAACCTGGTGACCGACTTCGGCAAGCTCGTCGACCCGATCGCCGACAAGATCCTGGTGGGTGCGGCGCTCGTCACCCTCTCCGTGCTCGACGAGCTCTGGTGGTGGGTCACGATCGTGATCCTGGTGCGCGAGTTCGGCATCACGATCTTCCGCTTCTTCATGCTTCGCGACCACGTGATCCCCGCGGGCTTCCTCGGCAAGCTCAAGACCGTCATCCAGGCGGTCGCCGTGTCGTTCGCCCTCGTTCCGTTGTGGACCGTGCTCGGCGACTGGGTGCTGTGGGTCAACTGGACCCTCATGGGTGCCGCGCTCGTGCTCACGGTCGTGAGCGGCCTGCAGTACCTGTGGGACGCGTGGCGGGTGACGCGCGCGGCCAAGGCGGCGCGATGACGCCGAGTCCGCTCGCCGAGCGGATCGTCGCGGAGCTGACGCGGCGCGGGGAGCGCGTCGCGGTGGCGGAGTCGCTCACCGGCGGCCTGTTGGCGTCGGCGTTCGTCGATGTGCCGGGCGCATCCGCCGTGTTCGGCGGAGGGGTGGTGGCCTATTCCACGGTCTTCAAGGCGCACCTCCTCGGCGTCGACCAGGCACTGCTCGACGAGCGTGGAGCCGTCGATCCGGAGGTGGCGCGGCAGATGGCGAGCGGGGTGCGCGAGCGGGTTCCGCACCGCGACTTCGTTGTCGACTACGCGCTCGCCACGACGGGAGTCGCCGGTCCCGACCCGCAGGATGGTCAGGCGCCCGGCACCGTCTGGATCGGCTACGCGGATGCCGCGGGGGCGACCGCGGAGCTGCTGCAGCTCGCGGGTGGTCGCGACGCGATCCGCCACGCGACGGTCGACGCGGCGCTCGCCCTCCTCGCCCGCCGCCTCGGCATCCGGGAATAACAATGCATCGTTCTCGTTACACCTGGTGGCTTCACGGCGAATCTGCGGGAGCAACGATTAGAGTTTCTGCAACGCAGCGGGTAGCCTGAGCCACCCGACCCGCACCCGCTGCTTGTGACAAGGAGGGACACCATGGTTCTCGTACGACAGGAACTCGGCGATGTCCTCCGCGACTTCCGCCTTCAGAAGGCGATGACGTTGCGCCAGGTCGCGAGCCGTGCGAGTGTCGCGCTCGGCTACCTGAGCGAGGTGGAGCGCGGCCAGAAGGAAGCCAGCTCCGAGATCCTCGCCTCGGTGGCGGATGCGCTCGACACGCCGGTCTCGGTGATCATGCGCGAAGTGGGCGATCGCCTGGCGGTCGTCGAGGGCGTCACCGCGGTGCCCGACACGCTGCCCGACGAGCTGGTCGCGGAGTTCGACGCCGACCTCGCGATGCGCTGAGTCGCCCTGCGTGAAGGTCAGCGAATTCCATCGCGCCGTCGCTGACGAGTTCGGGCCCTTCGGGCGCGTGCTCGTTCGCGACACGGTCGTGGTCGCGCTCGGCAACCGCACGGCGGAGGCGGCACTTGAGGCCGGCGTGCCCGCGCGCGAGGTCTGGCTCGCGCTCTGCGCCGTCCAGAACGTGCCCCGCGAACGCTGGCACGGCGTCGGCCTCCCCGACCCCCGCTCCTGAATCCGGGCCGAACGCTGTAGCGCTGACCCCTGCGCGGCAGCGATCACTGCGGCCTGTTGCCAGGGGCTGCAGCGTTCGACCCGATCCCGCTCGACACGCCGCCCGAGGTATCGAACATCGGTTCGATAATCGGTAGTGTCCTCCACAGGATCCATCGAAGAGCAGTTGTCGACGGTTCCGCCCGTCGCTCCATCCGGATGTCGGAGGGCGGGCGTAACGTCGGCCTCGTCTCCCCGATGGAGACACCAGCCCTGTCGCGAGAGCGCGGACCTTGCTTCACCGGTCAGCGAAGGGCCGACAGCCGATGGGCGCATGGAACACGACACTGAAGGAGACCGGGCACATGCCTACAGCCGCAGACCGCGAGAAGGCCCTCGAGGCCGCCCTCGCTCAGATCGACCGCCAATTCGGTAAGGGAACCGTCATGCGGCTCGGCAGCGACGAGCGCGCGCCCGTCGCCGTCATCCCCACAGGTTCCATCGCACTCGACGTCGCCCTCGGCATCGGGGGTCTGCCCCGCGGCCGCATCGTCGAGATCTACGGCCCGGAGTCCTCGGGTAAGACGACGCTCACGCTCCACGCGATCGCGAACGCCCAGCGCGGCGGCGGCATCGCCGCGTTCATCGACGCCGAGCACGCGCTCGACCCCGAGTACGCCAAGAAGCTCGGCGTCGACATCGACGCGCTGCTCGTCTCGCAGCCCGACACGGGGGAGCAGGCGCTCGAGATCGCCGACATGCTCGTGCGTTCGGGCTCGATCGACCTCATCGTCGTCGACTCCGTCGCGGCCCTCGTGCCCAAGGCCGAGATCGAGGGCGAGATGGGTGACAGCCACGTGGGCCTGCAGGCCCGCCTGATGTCGCAGGCGCTCCGCAAGCTCACGGGTGGGCTCAACCAGACCCAGACCACGATGATCTTCATCAACCAGCTGCGCGAGAAGATCGGTGTCTTCTTCGGCAGCCCCGAGACGACCGCGGGCGGTAAGGCGCTCAAGTTCTACGCCTCGGTGCGTCTCGACATCCGCCGCATCGAGACCCTCAAGGACGGCACGGATGCGGTGGGCAACCGCACGCGCGTGAAGGTCGTCAAGAACAAGATGGCGCCGCCGTTCAAGCAGGCCGAGTTCGACATCCTCTACGGTGTCGGCATCTCGCGCGAGGGCAGCCTCATCGACTACGGCGTCGAGCACGAGATCGTGCGCAAGTCGGGCGCCTGGTACACCTACGACGGTGACCAGCTCGGGCAGGGCAAGGAGAACGCCCGCTCGTTCCTGTTGCAGAACCCTGACATCGCGAACGAGATCGAGCAGAAGATCCTCATGAAGCTCGGCATCGGTGCGGCAGCGAAGGCCGCCGAGTCCGCGGCCGCGAACGTCGAGTCGCTGGGAGACAAGCTCGCCGCCCGCAAGGCCTCGGGCGAGTAGGACTCTCGAAGGAGACCCCCATGGATGAGACCGACGGTCGGCTCGCGCCTGTCAGCTACCTGTTCGGCGCACGGCCGTCGGCCTCGTCCGCCTCCGGCAACGACGATTCGACCGATGTCGCCGAGGCCCACGAGCTGGAGTGGAATGACGCGTGGGGCTCGGAGGTCGATGACAGCTGCGCGCGCCTGAGCGACGCGGAGCGCGACCTCGCCGCCGACGCGGAGCGCATCTCGATGAAGGCGCTCGGGCGTCGTGCGCACTCCCGTCGCGAGATCGAGCGTCTGCTGCGGGACGGCGGGATCGACGAGCCGGGTATCGCGCGCGAGTGCGACCGCCTCGCGCGGGTCGGGCTCATCGACGACACCGCCCTCGCGCAGAACCTGGTGGCGACGCTTCAGGAACGCAAGGCGCTCGGCCGCACGGCGATCGCTGCCGAGCTCACCCGGCGGCTGCTGGCGCCGTCGGCGATCGAGTACGCCCTCGATCTGGTCGACACGGGTGACGAGCTGGCCCGTGCCCGCGAACTCGCGCGCAAGCGGGCGAGCCAGCTGACGGGCGTGGACCGCGAGGCGGCCGTACGTCGGCTCAGCGGCTACCTCGCTCGCCGGGGCTACTCGGGCAGCACGGTCCGCGCGGCCGTCGACGAGGCGCTCGCGCAGCGGTCCACCGGATCCGTCCGCTTCCGCTAGCAACGCCAAGTGGCGAGGAACGTCGCGCACGTGACGCGTCCCGACGCCTTCCGGTAGCGCCCCTCGGCACGCCGCGCCCGACGTAGACTGTCGGCACCATGACGCTGCTCGACGCCGCCCCGGAGAACCGGCAGACCTCTCCGCGCACCTACGAGGTGCGCACTTTCGGCTGCCAGATGAACGTGCACGACTCGGAGCGCCTCTCCGGTTCGCTCGAGGCCGCCGGCTATGTGCGGGCCGAGGCCGACGGCGAAGCCGACATCGTGGTGATCAACACCTGCGCGGTCCGCGAGAACGCCGACAACAAGCTCTATGGCACGCTCGGCCACCTGGCGAGCACCAAGCGCGACCACGAGGGCATGCAGATCGCCGTGGGCGGATGCCTCGCCCAGAAAGACAAGAACGTCATCCTCGAGAAGGCGCCATGGGTCGATGTGGTCTTCGGAACCCACAACATGGGCTCTCTCCCGGCCCTGCTCGAACGCGCACGCCACAACGGCGAGGCGCAGCTCGAGATCCTGGAGTCGCTCGAGGTATTCCCCTCCACGCTCCCGACGCGTCGCGAGAACACCTACTCGGGGTGGGTCTCGATCTCCGTCGGCTGCAACAACACCTGCACCTTCTGCATCGTGCCCTCGCTGCGCGGCAAGGAGAAGGATCGCCGGCCCGGTGACATCCTCGCCGAGATCCAGGCGCTCGTCGACGACGGCGCGATCGAGGTCACCCTGCTCGGCCAGAACGTCAACTCCTACGGCGTCGAGTTCGGCGACCGGCAGGCGTTCAGCAAGCTGCTGCGGGCGGCCGGCGAGATCGCGGGCCTCGAACGCATCCGCTTCACGAGCCCGCATCCCGCCGCCTTCACCGACGACGTGATCGAGGCGATGGCCGAGACCCCCAACGTGATGCCGCAGTTGCACATGCCGCTGCAGTCGGGATCCGACCGGGTCTTGAAGGCGATGCGCCGCTCGTACCGCTCCGAGCGCTTCCTCGGCATCCTCGACCGGGTGCGCGCCCGCATCCCGAATGCCGCCATCTCGACCGACATTATCGTCGGCTTCCCGGGTGAGACCGACGACGACTTCGAGCAGACCCTGCGTGTGGTCGAACAGGCGCGCTTCGCATCCGCCTTCACCTTCCAGTACTCGATCCGCCCCGGCACACCCGCGGCGACCATGCCCGACCAGCTGCCCAAGCACGTCGTGCAGGAGCGCTACGAGCGCCTGACCGCGCTGCAGGAGCGCATCTCCGAGGAGGAGGCGCAGAAGCTCGTCGGCACGCCCGTCGAGGTGCTCGTCGCCACCGGGGAGGGCCGTCGCGACGAGCAGAACCGTCGCATGTCGGGCCGGGCCGAGGACAACCGCCTCGTGCACTTCGACGTGCCGGGGGGCCGCGCCCCGCCCGGGCGACGTCGTGAGCGTCGTGGTGACGCGCGCGACCCCGCACTACCTGATCGCCTCGCCCGCGGCCGACGTGCTGCCGATCCGGCGCACCCGCGCGGGAGATGCCTGGGATCGCGCCGAAGCCGCCTCGTGCGCGGTGCCGGAGCCGTCGTCCGTCGGAGCCCGCACGGTCAACCTCGGCCTGCCGGGCCTGCGCCCGGCGTGAGCCGACTCGTCGCGATCGTCGGGGCCACAGGCACCGGCAAGAGCGAGTTGTCGCTCGACCTTGCCGGACGCCTGGCCGATGTCGGCACCCCCGCCGAGATCGTCAACGCGGATGCCATGCAGCTGTACCGCGGCATGGACATCGGCACCGCGAAGCTGACGCCGGCCGAGCGCCGCGGCATCCCGCATCACCTCATCGACGTGCTCGATCCGATACAGGAGGCGAGCGTTGCGCGCTACCAGGCCGCGGCGCGCGGGGTGATCGATGACGTGATCTCGCGGGGCGCGACCCCGATCCTCGTCGGCGGCAGCGGACTGTACGTCTCGAGCGTCGTGTACGACTTCCGTTTTCCAGGAACGGACGACGGCATCCGCTCACGTCTCGAGTCCGAGCTCGCCGCCCACGGGCCGGGGGTGCTGTTCGAGCGACTAGTGCAGCGCGATCCGCACGCCGCCGAAGCGATCGGGCCGCACAACGGCCGGCGCATCGTGCGCGCACTCGAGGTCATCGAACTCACGGGGGAGCCGTTCGGTGCGGGGCTTCCTGACGAGTCCGGCACCTGGCGTCCGACCGTCATGATCGGACTCCGTCTTCACCGTGAGAAGCTCGTCCGCCGGCTCGACGAACGCGTCCAGCGGATGTGGGAGGCGGGGCTCGTCGACGAGGTCGCGGCACTCCGCCCCGCCGGATTCGGCACGACCGCCGGCCGTGCGATCGGCTACGCGCAGGCGCTTCGCCAGCTCGGTGGCGAACTCGATGAGGCGGACGCGATCGCCGATACGCAGGCGCTCACGCGTCGCTATGCGCGGCGCCAGGTGTCGTGGTTCGGACGCGCGCGCGACACCGTCTGGCTGGAAGCGGACGATCCGGACCGCGCGGACGCCGCATTCGCGGCGGTCACGTCCTGAGCGACCGCTCGCGCTGCCAGGCGGCCCCGAGGGCGACAGCACCGTCCACGCCGAAGTGGTCCATCGCGGCCTCGATCCGGCGGCGGCCCGTGCGTGCGGAGACCCCGACGGCGTGAGCCGCGGTCTCGAGCGTCGCGCCGTCGGCCATGAGGGCGACGATCGCATCCCAGGGATGTTCCGTGGTGTGGATCGCCACCGCCTGCCGCCACCAGGTGTCGAACAGCCCGTGCATGAGCGAGACGACCGCCTCGTTGCGCAGGGCGATCGCACTCGTCGGCCAGGGATCGCCCCAGCGCAGCGGCAGGCCCACGACCTCGTCCGTGAGCCAGAACCAGCTCGGAGGGCACTGCATCGCACGGAACTCGACGCCGGATGCCCCGGCGAGCTCGATGAGGGGCCGTGACTCGGGGTTCGCCAGGTCGGGGGTCGAGATGATCGCGCGCACCTGTGCGTCGGTCTGATCGAGTGAGGAGCGCCAGGTGTCGCTCAGCGGGGTGTCGGCGACGAACAGGGGCGCCGCATCCGGGAACATGCACGCCGAGCGGGGCGCTGCCTGGTGCACGGCGATGCTGCGCCACAGCTCGTGCGCCGCGGCGGGGCCGTGGAAGAGCTCGCCGCCGAGGTCGGAGCCGTCGGCGGCCCCCACCGCAGCGCTCGCCACGAGAGGGGAGGGCGGCGAGCAGCGCGCCCGCGTCCGCCACGCGCGTGTGCAGCTCCTGGACGGCGTCGTCGAGCATCCGGGTGCCGAGCGCAGTGATCGTCTGCGCCGGCGGCCGGTAGCCCACGCTGTCGCCCGTCAGCGAGATGAGCTCGAGCTCGGCGAGCTCGGCGAGTTGCGCCCGCAGGCTCGTCTGATCCTGTCGCGAGATCTCCGCGAGCTCGGCGACGGTCGCCGGCCTCGCGCGCAGGGCGAGCTCAAGCAGTGCGAGGGAGGGGGCGGCGGGAGAGCGAGCCGCGCGATGGCCGATATATGACATGACTTCAATCAGACAGGGTGATGGCCGATTGTGTCCAGCACAATGTGGAGATACCCGTACAAGGAGCACCACCATGTCCTCTCATCCCTCGCCCTGGCCCGCCGCCCTCGTGAGTGCCGGCCTCGGCGTCGTCATCGCCGTGGTGCTGTCGCTCGGCCTCGTCGCCGTCACCGCCCCCGCGGATGCAGGCTCGCATCCGTCCGCAGGCGCCCCGGGCGCCGACGGACGCGCGGGCGCGGACGGACGGGACGGCGTGGACGGTCGGGACGGCGTCGACGGTCGGGACGGTGCGGACGGCGCTGCCGGCGCGGCCGGCGCCATGGGGTCGCCCGGGCCCACCGGTGCGGCAGGGCGTGACGGCGCAGACGGACTCGACGGCCGGGACGGCGCCGACGGGGCCGACGGCGCCACGGGTGCCACCGGCGCCACCGGCCCGCCAGGAGCAGCCGGCGCGCCGGGAGCGAGCGGGGCAACGGGCCCATCGGGACCGGCCGGCGACGATGCACTGATCTCGGCCGTCAGCTTCTCGATTGTGAGCGCGGGAGGTGGAGCCCCCAGCACGGCTCTGCACGCACCCCTCGGGCCGGGGAGGTACCTCGTGTCCGTCTCGTGGACCTCGATCCAGGCCGAATATCCGGCAGGCCCGTCCCCAGACGTCATCGAATGCCACATCGGGACGCTCTCGGGAGGTGCGTTCGCCTCACTCGCCCGTGTGGCCTCGATGCCGGTGGTCGAGTTCGACATCCTCCAGTCGGGCCCCACGTTTACCGTCTTCCGGAAGTCGGGCACGACGGGCTTCGGTGTGATCGAACTCGCCGGCGAGGCGCAGTTGGGGTTCACCTGTGCCGGCAGCGGCATCGGCGGGGAGTTCCGGGGGCGGGGCTGTGGGGCTTCGTCTCGGCGGTATGGCGGGCGTCGTGACCGCCCACGCGGCAGGGGGCAAAGGCGAGGGGCGACACCGCCGGATAACATCGAGCGGTGAGCATCGACATCGCCTTCACCAAGGGACACGGAACCGGCAACGACTTCGTGCTGTTCTCCGACCCCGACGGTGAGGTGACGCTCGCGGATGCGCAGATCGCCGCCCTCGCGGATCGACGCTTCGGCGTCGGCGGCGACGGCGTGATCCGCGCGGTGCGTTCGGAGAGGCTGCCGGAGGGCGCGGCCGTGCTCGCCGACGACGCGAGCGCCGAGTGGTTCATGGACTACCACAACGCCGACGGCAGCGCCGCCGAGATGTGCGGCAACGGCATCCGCGTGTTCGGCGCCTACCTGCTCGCCGAAGGCTTGCTCGACCTCGCCGTCGGCGAGACGGTCGCGATCGGCACGCGCGGCGGCGTGCGTCAGCTCAGCCGCACGGGCGACGGGTTCGAGGTCGACCTCGGCCCGTTCGTGGTGGCGGGGGAGGCCATGGTGTCGGCACGCCGCTTGGATGTCGCCCGTCCGGGTCTCGCGGTCGGCGTCGGGAACCCGCACGTGGTGGTGGCTCTCGCCGACGATGCCGAGCTGGATGCGCTCGATCTGGGCGAGGCGCCGGAGGTGACGCCCGCGCCGCCGGACGGGGCGAACGTCGAGTTCGTCGTGCCGGGCGCGATCTCGGGCGAGCTCGGCCGCATCCGCATGCGGGTGCACGAACGCGGAAGCGGCGAGACGCTCTCCTGCGGCACCGGGGCTGCGGCTGCGGCGCTCGCGACGCGTTCCTGGGCGGGGGCGGGGGCACCGGATGCGTGGCGCGTGCAGGTGCCGGGCGGCGAGCTGGGCGTGCGGGTCGCCGACACCGCTGAGGGCCTCCACGTGTTCCTGAGCGGGCCGGCCGAGCTCGTCTTCGACGGCAGCGTGACGCTCGAGGACCGCGTCAGCCGATGACGTCGATCGACTCCGTCGTTCCCGTGCCGGAGCGGTGGCGCACGCGCAACACGCGATAGCCCTTGCTCGTGGCCGCGCGGAGCACCGCGAAGTCACGCGGCAGCGCACCCTGCAGCCAGCGGTGCAGCGAATCCGAGCCGAGGTTGCGAGCAACGACGAGCCATCCGTCCGATCCCGCGCCGAGCCGCGGCAGCCAGTGCGCGAGCATCGCGTGCAGCTCGTTCTTGCCGACGCGGATGGGCGGGTTCGACCAGATCGTGCGGAACTCCACGTCGTCGGGAACATCCTCAGGCCGGCAGACGTTCACATTCTCGAGGCCGAGCGCATCGGCGTTGCGGCGGGTGAGTTCCCGGGAACGCTCGTTGACATCGACGGCCCACACGGTCGCCCGGGGCGACTCGAGGGCGAGCGTGAGTGCGATGGGCCCCCATCCGCATCCCAGATCGAGGAAGTGACCCCCGGAGGCGGTGCGGGCGTGTGATTGAGCAGCACCTGGGTGCCGGTGTCGATGCGCTCGGGGCTGAAGATCCCGTTGGCGGTCGTGACCTCGAAGGTGCGGCCGGCGAGCCGCACCGAGATGGTCCGCAGCACGGGGTCGCTCGACGGCGATGTCGAGAAGTAATGCTCGGACGACATGCACAGAACCTACCGAAAACAAGTGACTAGGGTTAACCGGAACATGAGCCAATCCCCGAGAGTTTCGAAGCGCAGCGCGACGACGACGCGCGCGACGCGCTCGAGCGCATCCTCGCGACCGAGGAGGCGCACGCCGGCGTGCGCGTGTTCGGTGGTCGTGCAGTCGCGCTCCAAGACGACGCCACTGCCTTCGGCGGCGAGCGAGACGGCGAGCAGTTCGACCGTGAGGAGCGTGCGGCGCTGCGCCGTGTGGGCGGGCTCTCGACCGAACTCGCGGATGTCACCGAGGTCGAGTACCGGCAGGTGCGTCTCGAGAACGTCGTGCTGATCGGCGTGTACACGCCGTCGGAGTCGCTCGAGGATGCCGAGAACTCGTTGCGTGAGCTCGCGGCCCTCGCCGAGACGGCGGGTGCCGTCGTGCTCGACGGCGTGCTGCAGCGCCGACCGCATCCGGATCCCGCGACATACCTCGGCCGCGGCAAGGTGCAGGAGCTCGCCGACATCGTGGCGGCCCTCGGTGCCGACACCGTCGTCGCCGATACGGAGCTCTCGCCGAGCCAGCGCCGTGCCCTCGAGGACGCGGTGAAGGTCAAGGTGATCGACCGCACGGCCGTGATCCTCGACATCTTCAGCCAGCACGCCAAGTCGCGCGAAGGCAAGGCGCAGGTCGAGCTCGCGCAGCTCGAATACCTGCTGCCGCGTCTGCGTGGGTGGGGTGAGTCGATGTCGCGCCAGGCCGGCGGTCAGGCGGCGGGCGGTCAGGGCATGGGCTCCCGTGGCCCCGGTGAGACGAAGATCGAGCTCGACCGTCGCCGCATCCACTCCCGCATGGCGAAGCTGCGTAAGCAGATCAAGGGCTTCGCGCCCGCCCGTGAGGCGAAGCGCGCCAATCGTGACCGTTTCCAAGTGCCGGCCGTCGCCATCGCCGGCTACACCAACGCGGGCAAGTCGAGCCTGCTGAACCGCATCACACGCGCGGGTGTGCTCGTCGAGAACACGCTGTTCGCGACCCTCGACCCCACGGTGCGCCGCAGCCGCACGCCGGATGGGCGGCTCTTCACGATCGCCGACACCGTGGGCTTCGTGCGCAACCTGCCGCACCAGCTCGTGGAGGCGTTCCGCTCGACGCTCGAGGAGGTCGCGAGCTCGGACCTCGTGCTGCACGTCGTCGACGGCTCGCACCCCGACCCGGCATCCCAGATCGCGACGGTGCGCGACGTGCTCGGCGAGGCGGGCGCGCGCGATGTTCCCGAGCTCATCGTGTTCACCAAGGGCGACCTCGTCGACGCCGACCGTCGCCTCCTCCTGCGTGGCCTCGAGCCCGACTCGGTGTTCGTCTCAGCCCGCACGGGCGAGGGTCTCGAGGAGCTTCTCGAGGAGATCGGGCGTCGGCTGCCGCTGCCCGACGTGGAGCTCGACGTGCTCATCCCGTACGACCGCGGCGACCTCGTGACGCTCGCGCACGACCGCGGCCGCGTACTCGAGACCCACTACGAAGAGGGCGGGACCCGGATGCGGGTGCAGGCGAGCGAGGCCGTCGCGCACCAGCTCGAGAGTGCGGCGGCGACGGCCCGCTGAGGCGGCTACAGCACCTTCGACAGGAACGAGCGCGTGCGCTGGTGCTGCGGATTGCTGAGCACCTCGCGCGGATCACCCGACTCCACGACGACGCCGCCGTCCATGAAGACGAGCGAGTCGGCCACCTCGCGTGCGAAGCCCATCTCGTGCGTCACGACGATCATCGTCATGCCCGATTCGGCGAGTTGCTTCATGACCTGCAGCACCTCGCCGACCAGCTCCGGGTCGAGGGCCGAGGTCGGCTCGTCGAACAGCATGAGCTTGGGCTCCATCGCGAGCGCGCGGGCGATCGCGACGCGCTGCTGCTGACCGCCTGAGAGGTGTGCGGGGTAGGCGTCGGCACGGGATGCGAGGCCCACCCGGGCGAGCAGTTCGCGCGCCCGTGCATACGCGTCATCCTTCTTCATGCCCTTGACCCGGATGGGTGCCTCGGCGACGTTCTCGACGGCCGTCATATGCGGGAAGAGGTTGAAGCGCTGAAACACCATGCCGATGTCGCGTCGCTGTCGGGCGGCCTCGCGCGGGTGCATCTCATAGAGCCTGTCGCCGCGCTCGACGTAGCCGATGAGCTCGCCGTCGACGATGAGTCGGCCCGCGTCGACACGCTCGAGGTGGTTGATGCAGCGCAGGAAGGTGGACTTGCCCGAGCCGCTGGGACCTACGAGGCAGAGTACCTCGCCGCGATTCACGGTGAGCGAGATCGACTTGAGCACCTCGAGCGAGCCGAAGCTCTTCGAGACGCGGTCGGCGTGCACCATCGGCACCTCGGATGTCGGCGTGCCGGTCATCGTCCGTCTCCTTCGGCCTTGTCGGCGGTCGTGACCGAGCCGGTGACGGTCGGGATGACATCCGTCGCGGTGCCCACCCGGCGGGTGTCGCGCGCCTGCCCGACCCCGCGCGAGAAGCGCCGCTCGAGGAAGTACTGCCCGATCATGAGGATCGAGGTGAACAGCAGATACCACGCGGAGGCGACCAGCAGGAGCGGCACGGGGTCGAAGATCTCGACCGCGATGTCACGCGCCCGACCGTAGAGGTCGAAGCTGAACGGCACGGCCGCGACGAGCGAGGTCGTCTTGAGCATCGAGATGACCTCGTTGCCCGTCGGCGGGATGATGATGCGCATCGCCTGCGGCAGCACGACGCGCCGCATCGTGAGCAGCCACCCCATGCCGAGTGCCGTCGCGGCCTCTTCCTGGCCCTTGTCGACCGAGAGGATGCCGGCGCGCACGATCTCGGCCATGTAGGCGGCCTCGTTGAGGGCGAGACCGATCACGGCGAGCCAGAACACGTCGATGACGTTCTTTGTCTCGAACGAGAGCCACGGCTCCATGAACGGGATGCCGATGTCGATCGTCGAGTAGATGGTCGCGATGAGTCCCCAGAACGCGAGCTGCACGTACACCGGGGTGCCGCGGAACACCCAGAGGTACAGCCACGCGACGCCCTTCACGACGGGGTTGTCGGAGAGCCGCATGACCGACAGCACGACACCGAGCACGATCGCGATCGCCATCGAGTAGATCGTCAGCAGCAGGGTGTTGAGGGCGGCCTGCGAGATGCGCTTGTCGAAGATGTACTTCGCTAAGTTGTCCCAGCCGTAGGCCTCGCGTTGTGCCGCGTCGATGACGAACAGCGCGAGCATGAGCAGCAGCACGGCCGCGAAGACGATGCGGCCCGGATGCTTCAGCCGGATGGCGCGGATGGGCTCGGCGGTATCCGCACCTCCCGGCGGCACGGTGGTCCGTGCCGCCGGACGGTGCGGTTGAGGCGACGACACGAGGTCAGCCGGCGGTCGCCGCGTTGATCGTGATCGAGTCGACGGCGCCGGCGTCGACGCCCCACTCGGTCAGGATGTCCAGGTAGGTGCCGTCGTCGATGAGCGACTGCAGCGCGGCCTGGATGGCCTGCGCGAGCGGCGAGCCCTTGTCGACGGCGATGCCGTAGGGCGCGACGTCGAAGGCGTCACCGGCGAGCTCGATCTTGTCCTTGAGCTTCGAGACCGCGTACTGCGTGATCGGCGAATCGGCCGACATGGCATCCGCCTGGCCGAGGGCGAGCGCGTTGCTGGCCTCATCCTGCTTCTCGTACTTGAGGATGTTGATCGGCTCCTTGCCGGCGCTCACGCACTCATCCGACTTGGCGGGCAGCTCATCCGTCTCCTCGTAGGTGGTCGCCTGAACCGCGACGGTGAGACCGCACGCGTTCGCCGGGTCGACGCTGCCGCCGATGGCTTGAGCCCACTGGATGCCGGCCTCGTAGTAGTTCACGAAGTCGACGACCTTCTCGCGTTCCTCGTTGTCGGTGAAGGAGGAGAGCCCGATGTCGTAGGTGCCGCCGGTGATGCTCGGCAGGATCTTGTCGAACGACGAGATCTGGTACTCGGGCTCGAGCCCGAGCTTCGCCGCCATCGCGTTGCCGAGGTCGACCGACCATCCGATCGGCTCGCCGGCGTCGTCCTTGTACTCGTTCGGCGGGTAGGTGGCGTCGATGCCGATCACGAGCTTGCCCGACTCCTTGATGTCGTCGGGAAGCAGCGCGACGGCTGCCTCGTCGACACCGACGGCGGGCGAGTCGCCTCCGCCGCCCGGATCGGTCGTGCTGTTGTCGACGCAGCCGACGAGCAGCAGGGCTGCTGCGGCCACGATGGCGGGCATCGCGTACTTGGTGCGCATGGTGTGACCTCTCTCATGTTGTGCTCCGGCGGGCGGGCGCCACGACACGAGGTACGGGCCACGCTGCCTGTCGGCATTCGCAGCCTATCCCCGAACTCGCGGGCGTTCGTCAGCCATGTCGGGGTTTCTGCCCAGGCCCCGGTCGTAGCCTCGTGGCGTGCAGTTGGCAGTTCACACGTCCGGATCGGGACCCCGCACCGCGATCCTCATCCACGGCATCATGTCGGATCACCGGGCCTGGCATCGCGTGAGCGCCGAACTGCAGGCCAAGGGGTTCCGCGTGCTCGCCGTCGACCTCGCCGGTCATGGCGCCTCGCCCCGTTCCCACCGGTACACGCCGCGCGGCTGGGCCGACGACGTCGTCGAGACGGTCACCCCGCTGCTGTCGGGGCCGCCGGATCTCGTGATGGGCCACTCGCTGGGCGGCCTCGTCGCCTCGCTCGCTGCCGACCGACTCGCGCCGCGCGCCGCCATCTACGTCGACCCAGCGTTCGCGTTTCCGCGCGGCGTCCGGGGGATGCTGTTCAAGCTCGCCTTCGCCCTCGCGCCCCGGCCGCGTCGCGCTGCTCTCGTGCGCTGGAACCCGCGCTGGAGCACCGAAGACGTCGAGATCGAGCTCGCGACCCTGCGCGACTGGGACAAGCGCACCATCCTCGGCTTCGCCGACAGCCGGCCGATCGTGCCGCCGCTGCATCTCGTGGCGCCGAGCCTCGTCGTGCTCGCCGAGAAGAGCCTGCTCATCACGGATGTCGCCGCTGCGGCCCTGCGTCGGCTCGGCATGACCGTCGAGACGGTCGCGGGCGCGGGGCACACGGTGTTCCGCGACGATCACACGCGCTTCATGCGCGTGATCGAGGAGTGGCTCGCGCGCGCTCAGACCGAGCGCAGCACCGCTACGACCTTGCCGAGCACCTCGGCCTGATCTCCGAGGATCGGCTCGAATGCCGTGTTGCGCGGCAGTAGCCACGTGTGGCCGTCGCGCTGACGGAACACCTTGACGGTCGCCTCTCCGTCGAGCATCGCGGCGACGATCTCGCCGTTCTCGGCGGTGTGCTGCGACCGTACGACGACCCAGTCGCCGTCGCAGATGGCCGCGTCGATCATCGAGTCGCCCGAGACCTTGAGCATGAAGAGCTCGCCCTTGCCGACCAGCTGCCGGGGGAGCGGGAAGATCTCTTCCACCTGCTGCTCCGCCGTGATCGGCACGCCGGCCGCGATCCGTCCCACGAGCGGCACCATGGCGGCGTCGCCGACGGGGGTGCTCGCGTTCGGGTCGTCGGCCACGGGGATGTCGATGAGCACCTCGAGCGCGCGCGGCCGGTTCGGATCGCGGCGCAGATACCCGGCGAGCTCGAGCTGGTTGAGCTGGTGCGTCACGCTCGAGAGGGAGGCGAGGCCCACGGCGTCGCCGATCTCGCGCATGCTCGGCGGGTAGCCGCGGCTCGAGACCGAGCGCTGGATCACCTCGAGGATCGCGAGCTGCTTCTCGCTGAGGCTCTTGCGACGGCGCGTCGCGGGGCGTTCGTCGGTCTGCTCGATCTCGCTCATCTGATCTCCCGCGGGGCTCGGTGTCGCCGGCCTGGTGCCGGTGCGGGAGGCGATGTCGGTGGTTGGTGATCGAATGCATCCCGTCGATCGAAACTGTATCCGCTTCGGCGGGTGCCGGCAAACATCCGTTCGAGTGTGTCGCGAGATGAATCCCCGTGATTCACCGGATTCCCACGAATCTCGCGAAATGACTTGAACATACGTTCGATCGAAGATACATTCGGAACACAGCTTCGCATCCGGCCTCCCGGCCGAGGCCGGATGCGGTGGCTGTCCACCAGCAGGAGGATCCAGATGAGCACCATCGCCTTCACCCCCACCACGTTCGCCGCGCGTTCTGCGGATGCCGCCGTGCGCCCGATGCCGCGGCTGCGCATCACCCGCCGGGGTCGCGCGGTGCTGGGTGTGCTGCTCGCCGCCCCTCTCGCGATCGCCCTCGCCGTCTCGACGCTCGGCAGCCCGCCGGCCGAGGCGGGGTCGACGGTATCCACGGCGAGTTTCGAGCACGTCACGGTCGCCGCGGGGGAGTCCCTGTGGGAGCTCGCGGCATGGATCGCGCCCGAGGCCGATCCGCGTCAGGTCGTCTCGGATCTGGTCGCCCTCAATCAGCTGTCCACGACCGAGGTGCAGCCGGGTCAGCGCCTGGCCATCCCGCTGCAGTACTCGGAGTAGCCGCGCGCCGTACTGCTCCTCGGCGCGGGGCGCCACCCGTGTTTTCGCGGCCCGCGGGAGCCGCATCCGTGCTCAGTAGAATCGCGGGGTGGCCTCCCTCTCCGACCTGCCGATCCGTGACGACCTGAGGGGGCTGACCCCCTACGGGGCGCCGCAGAAGCACGTGCGCTACGCCCTCAACGTCAACGAGAACACGCACCCGATCCCCGAGGCCGTCGCGCGCGACATCGTCACCTCGCTCGCGCACGCCGTGCTCACGGCGAACCGCTACCCCGACCGCGAGTTCACGGCGCTCCGCGAGTCGTTGGCCGACTACCTCGGTCACGGCCTCACTCGCGAGCACGTGTGGGCCGCCAACGGCTCGAACGAGATCATCCAGCAGCTCCTGCAGGCCTTCGGCGGTCCCGGACGGCGCGTGCTCGGGTTTCCGCCCACCTACTCGATGCACCCCATCATCACCGCGGGGGTGGGCAGCACCTGGGTCACCGCGGAGCGGGACGCCGACTTCGAGATCGGCCCCGAGACCGCGGTGCGGGCGATCGAGCGGCACACGCCCGATCTCGTGTTCCTGTGCGCGCCCAACAACCCCACGGGAACGGGCCTGAGCCTCGAGACCATCGCGGCCGCGTACGACGCGACCGACGGGATCGTGTTCGTCGACGAGGCCTACGCGGAGTTCATGCCCAAGGACCGCCCGACTGCGCTCACCTTGCTGCCCGGCCGTGAACGGCTGGTGGTCTCGCGCACGATGAGCAAGGCGTTCGCCTTCGCGGGCGTGCGCGTGGGTTACCTCGCCGCAGACCCCGTGATCGCGGATGCGCTCAGGCTCGTGCGCCTGCCGTACCACCTCTCGGCTCTCACGCAGGCGGCGGCGGTCGCCGCGCTCGCACACACGCCCGAGATGCTCGCCATGGTCGACGACATCATCGGCCAGCGCGACCGGATCATCGCCGAACTCCCCGAACTCGGCTATCGCCCGTGGGCGAGTGAGGCGAACTTCGTGCTCTTCGACGGGGTCGACGACCCACAGGCGACCTTCAACGCCCTGCTCGAGCGCGACATCCTGATCCGCGACGTCGGCATCTCGAACGCCTTGCGGGTGACCGCGGGCACGGCGGCTGAGACCGAGTTCTTCCTGCGCAGCCTCGCCGAGCTCGGGCCCGGCGGGGCTCGATAGGCTGGGGCCATGAGCACCCACCGCACCGCGCGTCTCAGCCGACAGACGAGCGAGTCGAGCATCGAGCTGACGCTCGACCTCGACGGCACCGGCACGAGCGACATCCAGACCACGGTGCCGTTCTTCGACCACCTGCTCACCGCCTTCGCCAAGCACGCGCTCGTCGACCTCACCGTGCGCGCCGAGGGTGACACCCAGATCGACGTACACCACACCGTCGAGGACACCGGCATCGTGCTCGGCACGGCGATCAAGCAGGCACTCGGCGACAAGCGCGGCATCGCGCGCTTCGGCGACGCGCTCGTGCCGCTCGACGAGTCGCTGGCGCAGGCGGTCGTCGACATCTCGGGGCGCCCGTACCTCGTGCACTCGGGGAGCCCGCGGGGTTCGAGTTCCACCTCATCGGCGGCCACTTCACGGGATCGATGGTGCGGCACGTCTTCGAAGCCATCACCTTCAACGCGGGTCTCACCGTGCACCTCACGCTGCTCGCGGGCCGCGATCCGCACCACATCGCCGAGGCGGAGTTCAAGGCCTTCGCGCGCGCCTTCCGTCAGGCCGTCGCCCGGGACGATCGGGTGAGCGGCGTGCCGTCCACGAAGGGCGCACTCTGAGCATGACGAGCCCATCCGTCGTCGTGCTCGACTACGGCTCGGGCAACGTGCACTCGGCCGTCAAGGCGCTCGAGCGAGCCGGCGCGAGCGTGGAGCTCAGCGCCGACCGCGACCGCGTCATGCAAGCGGACGGGCTGCTCGTGCCGGGCGTCGGCGCCTTCGCGGCCGTCATGGAGGCACTGGGTCGCGCCCGCGGCGCCGAGCTCATCGAGCGTCGCCTCGCGGGCGGACGCAAGGTGCTCGGCATCTGCGTCGGCATGCAGGTCATGTTCGACCGAGGTGTGGAGCGAGGCGTCGAGACCGAGGGCCTCGGGCAATGGCCCGGTGTCGTCGACGAGCTGCGCGCCCCCGTGCTGCCGCACATGGGGTGGAACACCGTCGAAGCACCGGATGATTCGGCGCTCTTCGCGGGTCTGCACGACGAGCGTTTCTACTTCCTCCACTCGTATGGTGCGCGCGACTGGTCGCTCGAAGCCATCGGCGCATTCGCCCAGCCCCGGGTCACCTGGGCGCAGCATGGCGAACGCTTCGTGGCGGCGGTCGAGAACGGCCCGCTCGCTGCCACCCAGTTCCACCCCGAGAAATCGGGCGAGGCCGGCATCCGCCTGCTCCGCAACTGGCTCGCGACGCTCTGAGCGCTCGCCCGACGTCACGGAAAAGTCACGGATCGCGTTGCGTGTCCCGAGAGAATCGGCGCCACGGAGCGGCTGGGCTAGTATCTGAACCTTGTGTGCGGGCATTCGTCCCGCGGAAAGCCCCCGGAGATGACCGAGTTCAATACTTCGCCCGCCCTGACCCTGTTGCCCGCGGTCGACGTCGCCGACGGGAAGGCCGTGCGGCTCACCCAGGGTGAGGCAGGCACCGAGACCAGCTTCGGAGACCCGGTCGACGCCGCGCAGACGTGGGCCGACCAGGGCGCCGAGTGGATCCACCTCGTCGACCTCGATGCGGCCTTCGGCCGCGGCAGCAACCACGCTGTCATCAAGAAGGTCATCAAGAACACGCCGCGCAAGATCAACATCGAGCTCTCGGGCGGCATCCGCGACGATGCGAGCCTCGAGTCGGCACTCTCGACGGGTGCCAAGCGCATCAATCTCGGTACGGCCGCGCTCGAGAACCCCGAGTGGGCGGCGCACGTGATCGCCGAGTACGGCGAGGCGATCGCCGTCGGGCTCGACGTGCGCGGCACGACCCTCGCGGCACGCGGGTGGACCAAGGAGGGCGGCGACCTCTGGGCCGTGCTCGACCGTCTCGAGGACGCCGGATGCGCGCGCTACGTCGTCACCGACGTCACCAAGGACGGCACCCTGCGGGGCCCGAACCTCGAGCTGCTCTCCGAGGTCATGGCGCGCACGCCCAAGCCGGTCATCGCATCCGGCGGTGTCGCCTCGCTCGACGACATCGCGGCCCTGCGCACTCTCGTGCCGCAGGGGCTCGAGGGTGCGATCGTCGGCAAGGCCCTCTACACGGGCGCCTTCACGCTCGCCGAGGCCATCGACGTCGCGAGCGACTGACCGGCGACTCCGGAATGGATCGGCACGCCGACAGCGCGGGCATCCCGTTCGAGGGGCGCCGGTTCCACGAGAACCCGCTCGCGGCCGACGACGGCTCAGCGCCCGAGAGCGTGATCGAGGCGATCCGGCGGCTGCGTGCCGGTGAACTCGGCATCCAGCAGGTGGTCGCGGCGCTGCACCCCGAACGTCTGCTCGTGCCGCTCGTCGCGGTCGCGGGCGACCACGGCACGGGTCCGTACGGGCAGACCGTCGACAAGACCCAGGAGCTCTCGATCGTGACGGTCGCGGCCCCGGACGGTCGTGCGGTGCTTCCTGCCTTCACCTCGGTCGCGGCCATGCAGAGCTGGGATGCCGTCGCGCGTCCGATCCCGATCCAGGCGAGTCGCATCGCCCTCGCGGCGGCCTCGGAAGGCACGCCGCTCATCGTGGTCGACCCGGGCTCCGACACCCAGACGGTCGTGCGTGCGCCCGCCTTCCGCGCGCTCGCGACAGGGGAGGGTGGACGCCCGCCTTCGAGGATGCCGAGGTCGCGGATGCGTTCGGCGCGTCGGTCGCCGACGAGCCGGTCGTCGAGGCGATCGGCCTGGCGGCCGGCGACCCGGAGGCACGCCTCGCCGGCCCCGAACTCATCGTGCTGCTGCGCCTCGCATCCGACGCCACCGACGACGCGCGTCGGACCCTGCTCGCGCGGCTTCAGGAGCGCTGGGCCGCCGACGAGCTCATCGCGACCCGCGTCGACTCGATCGCCGTGCGCACCACATCCTGAGGCGTCCGTTCAGCTCGCAGGCGCCTGCCCTCGAGCGACCCCGAGAGGCGCCTCGCGCGGACGTCAGCTGACGGGCCCCGTCCACTTCTCGCCCGGGCCCTTGCCGTGCTCGTCGGGGAACGCGGATGCTTCGCGGAACGCGAGCTGAACGGTGCGGAGGCCGTCGCGCAGCGCGCGCGCGTGATGATCGCCGACCGCGGGAGCGGCCGCCGTCACGAGCCCTGCGAGGGCGTCGATGAGCTTGCGCGCCTCGTCGAGGTCGAGCTGGGTGTCGGGATCATCGGCGAGGCCCACCTTGACCGCGGCGGCGCTCATGAGGTGCACCGCGACGGTGTTGATCACCTCGACCGCGGGAACGTCCGCGATGTCGCGGATCTCCTCGCCGACATCCTCTGCGCCCACGGGGGCGATGTCGTCGGAGACGGGGGCGGACTCGGGCTCGGTGCTCACGGGGTTCCTCTGCTATTCTTAGGCGGGCTCCGGGGCCATCTCCCCGGAAACGCAAGTGGAGCAATCCCACCCGCCGACCGCCTCTTCAGGTTATCGGGTTCGAGTAGGCAACCGAGATCGTGCCCGAAAGGGTGCGGGAGCGGTGGCGCACTCCGCCGGCAGCACCTTCGGGTCGACCGGTTGCACGGGTGCGGATCTCTTCACGTGCGTGCTGCGCCCCGGCGCATCGACACCGCAGAATGAAGGAGACCCGCATCAGCGATCCCAGAACCAACGACCGCATCCGCGTTCCCGAGGTCCGCCTCGTGGGCCCCGGCGGAGAGCAGGTCGGCGTCGTCCGCATCGAAGACGCCCTGCGTCTCGCGCAGGAGGCCGACCTGGATCTGGTCGAGGTGGCGCCCAACTCCAAGCCTCCCGTGGTGAAGATCATGGACTACGGCAAGTTCAAGTACGAACAGGCTCAGAAGGTCAAGGAAGCCCGGCGTAACCAGGCGAACACCATCCTCAAGGAGGTGCGGTTCCGCCTGAAGATCGACAAGCACGACTACGAGACCAAGCGCAAGCGCGCCGAGGGCTTCCTCGCCGCCGGAGACAAGGTCAAGGCCATGATCCTGTTCCGCGGTCGCGAGCAGTCCCGCCCCGAGCAGGGCGTACGCCTGCTGCAGCGCTTCGCCGAGGATGTCGCCGAGTTCGGCACCGTCGAGTCCACCCCGACCATCGACGGTCGCAACATGGTCATGATCATCGGCCCGCACAAGAGCAAGGTCGATGCCAAGGCCGAGCAGAACGCCAAGCGCGCGGCGAACAAGACGCGCTCCCAGAACCCGACGGATGCCAACGCATCCGCCGCCGAAGCGGCACCTGCCGACAAGACAGAGGAAGAGTAATGCCCAAGCAGAAGACGCACTCCGGTGCGAAGAAGCGCTTCAAGATCACCGGCAGCGGCAAGGTCAAGAAGCAGGGCGCGGGTATGCGCCACAACCTCGAGGGCAAGTCCTCGAAGGTGACGCGTCGTCTCAACCGCGACGTCATCCTGTCCCCGCAGGACGCCAAGGTCATCAAGGGACTCCTGGGCAAGTAAGCCCGGCCCGGATACAGCAGAAGGACTGAAGAAATGGCACGTGTCAAGAGGGCGGTCAACGCCGCCAAGAAGCGCCGCACCACGCTCGAGCGCGCCCAGGGCTACCGGGGTCAGCGTTCGCGTCTCTACCGCAAGGCGAAGGAGCAGGTCACCCACTCGCTCGTCTACGCCTACCGTGACCGCCACGCCAAGAAGGGTGAGTTCCGTCGCCTGTGGATCCAGCGCATCAACGCCGCTGCCCGCGCCAACGGCATCACCTACAACCGCCTCATCCAGGGCCTCGGGCTCGCGGGTATCGAGGTCGACCGTCGCATCCTCGCGGACCTCGCGGTGAACGAGCCGGCGACCTTCACCGGCCTCGTGGCCGCGGCGAAGGCCGCGCTCCCGAAGGACGTGAACGCTCCCAAGAGCGCCGCGTAACCTCGCGGTCACCAGCAGTTTCCGAAGAAGACGGTGCGCGCCTCCCGGCGCGTGCCGTCTTCTTCCTACCATCGGCATCATGATCGACAACCCCCGCTCCCCGCGTGTGCGCGCTGTGGCGAAGCTCGCCAAGCGCGCCGCCCGTGAAGAGACCGGGTTGTTCCTCGTCGAGGGACCGCAGGCGCTGCGTGAGGCGCTGACCTTCCACCCCGAGCTGCTCGTCGACGTCTACGCCGCCAAGGGTGTCTTCGACCGGCATCCGGAACTCGGCCGCAGCCTCGCCGCCGCCGGGATCGAGCCCGAGCCCGTGTCGGATGCCGTGCTCGAGGCGATGGCCGATACCGTCACCCCGCAAGGGGTCGTCGCCGTCGCCCGGCAGTTCCCGGTGACGATCAGGGACCTGTTGGCGCAGGGCGCGCGGCTCGTCGCGATCCTCGAAGAGGTGCGTGACCCCGGCAACGCGGGCACCATCATCCGAGCCGCGGATGCCGCGGGTGCCGATGGCGTGATTCTCACGGGCAAGAGCGTCGACGCCTTCAATCCGAAGGTCGTGCGTTCCACGACGGGCTCGATCTTCCACCTGCCGCTCGCGCAGGGCGGCACCCTGGAGAACGCCCTGCACCTCGTGAAGGCGGCGGGGATGCAGGTTTTCGCGGCCGACATCTCCGGCGAGGAGCTGCCGACGCTGCGGGAGCGCTTGCCGGAGCCGACCGCGTGGCTGTTCGGCAACGAGGCCCATGGCTTGGCAGACGAGCAGCTCGCCCTCGCCGATCGCGCCGTGCGCGTGCCGATCTACGGGCACGCGGAGTCGATGAACCTCGCGACAGCGGCATCGGTGTGCCTGTACCAGTCGGCATTCTCCCAGCGCTCCTGACTGCGATCCTCCCGGCTTCGGCGTGACGCCATGTGACGCGTCACGACGGCTCGCGACGGCTCGCGACGGCAGCGGTCCGCGTGTGACGCGTCGGTTCGACGCACCGCCTCTCGGCTTTCTACAGTTCCCGGGTCGCCTTCGACCGAAGGCGCGTCCCGTACAGGAGCCGACCGCCGATGCCCCCACTGCCCGAACCCTCCGTCCCCTCGCCGCCCTCGGTGCGGTCGGCGCGATGCTCGCGCTCGCGGGGTGCGCCCCGAGCAGCGCCTCAGGGGGCGACAGCGCGCCGCTCGAGGGCGGCACGATCGTCTACGCGCACCAGCAGGAGCCGGCGTGCGTCTTCGGAGGCTGGATCGAGCAGGCGTACCTCTCGTACCAGGTGCTCGACAGCCTGCTCTCGCTCGATGACGACGGCGCGGCCGTGCCCTGGCTCGCCGAGAGCTATGAGGTCTCCGACGACCGACTGGCCTGGACCTTCCACCTCAAGGAGGGCGTGACCTTCACCGACGGCACCGCGCTCACCGCGGCGGTCGTTGCGTACAACTTCGACTACTGGGTCGCGGGCGGCAACTCGACGGCCCAGGTGTGGCTCGACGGCTACTACTCCTCCGCCGAGGCCGTCGACGATCTCACGCTCGTCGTGCACCTCTCCGCACCGTACCCGCGCCTCGCCGAGACGCTCACCCAGGGCTACTTCGGCATCCAGTCGCAGCAGGCGCTCGAAACGCGGAGCGACGAGCAGAACTGCGAGGCGCCGGTGGGGACGGGCGCGTTCACGGTGGAGTCGTGGAGCCGCGGATCCGAGATCGTGCTCGTGCGCAACCCGCACTACACCTCGTGGCCGGCGAACGCCCGCCACCAGGGGCCCGCGATCGTGGATCGTGTCGAATGGAAGTTCGTCGCGGATGCCACCACCCGTGTCGCGGCGCTGCGCAGCGGCGAGGTGCAGGCGATCTACGACGTGCCCGCCGTGGAGTGGGCCCCCTCGGTGACGAGGGTTATGAGCTCGAGCGGTACGTCACGGCCGGGCGTCCCCAGCAGCTGACCTTCAACACCTCTCGTGGCGTGTTCGTCGACGAACGGGTGCGGCAGGCCTTCGCCTACAGCCTCGACCGTGAGGCGGCGGTCGAGACGATCGGGCAGGGCCTCATCCCCTATGAGGGGAACGGCAGCGTCAGCCAGTCGACGCCGGGCTACAGCGAGGCCGCCGCAGCTCGCTACAGCTACGACCCCGAGCAGGCGAATGCGTTGCTCGACGAGGCGGGCTGGACAGGGCGCGATGACGACGGCACGCGCACCAAGGGCGGCGAGCGGCTCACCGCGGTGCTCCCGTACGGCGCGGGATCGATCATCAACACCGACGGTGCGGCGATCCTCCAGGCGTTGCAGGAGCAGGCCTCCGCCGTCGGCTTCGACGTGCAGTTGATCCCGGTGCCGCAGAGCGAGCTCTTCGCGGGCGCCTACTCGAGCCCGGAGGAGAAGGACATCTCGGTGGGCTACTGGACCGCGGTGACCGCCGGCATCCTGTACATCACCTGGCGTAGTGGCACCGAGGAGCACCCCAACTACTGGAACGACAGCTTCTCCGCCGATCCGCACCTGGATGCCGACATCCTCGAGGGCAACTCGGCCGCCGACGTCGACGCACAGAACGCCGCCTATCAGCGCGCCCAGGAGTACATCGCGGATCACGCGCTCGCGATCGGCGTGTACGACCGGCTCTCGACGCTGGCCGTGAGCGGCAGCCTCCACGACGTCTGGCAGGAGCACTCGCAGGAGGGCCGGTCTTCCATGACGCGTACCTCGTCGGCTGAGGCGCTACGGCGCCTGGTCTCGGCGCTCGCCGTGCTGCTCGGCGCCGCGACGGCCGCGTTCCTTGCGCAGCTCGCACTGCCGGGGGACCGCGCGACGACGATCCTCAACATCCGCAGCGGGCAGGCCGTCACGCGCACCCCCGAGGAGCTCGCGCCGATCGTCGCGCAGTTCGGACTCGATCGTCCGGTGGTGCGGCAGTACCTCGACTACCTCGGCGGGCTCGTGCGCGGTGACCTCGGCAGCTCGTATCAGCAGTTCCGTCCGGTGTGGGACATCATCGGAGAGCAGGTGGCAGCGACCCTCGTGCTCTCGCTCACCGCGATCGCGCTGGCCTGGCTGCTGATGGTCGCGTGGGTCGTCGCGACAGCCGGGCGCGGGCCGCGCATCCGATCCCTCGGCCAGACCGTCGACACGGTCGCGGCCGGCCTGCCGCACTACTGGCTCGGAATCGTGCTGCTGCTCGTGTTCGCCCTCACCTTGCACTGGGCGCCCGTCATGGGCGGCAGCGGCCCCGACGGGCTGCTGCTGCCCGCACTCACGCTCGCGATTCCGCTCGCCGGATTCATGGGCCAGGCCACGCGCACCGAGTTCGAGCGCGCGCTCGAGCAGCCCTTCGTCGTCTCGGCGCGGATGCGGGGCATGGGGAGACCGCGCTGCGGCTGCGGCATGTGCTGCGCCACGCCGTGCTGCCCGCGGTGACCTTGAGCGGCTGGGCCCTCGGGGCGACGATCTCGGGCGCCGTCGTGGTCGAGAGCATCTTCAACCGGCCCGGCATCGGCCGTGTGCTCGTGACGGCGGTCGGCTCGCAGGACATCCCGGTGGTGACCGGCATCGTCGTGCTGATCGCGGCCGTCTACGTCGTCACGAACCTGCTCGTCGACGTGCTCTACACCGTCGTCGACCCGAGAGTGAGGATCGCATGACCGCGCTGCGCCCCGCCCCCACGCCATCCGCGTCGATCGCACCGCGTCGCCGCCGACCGGCCGCGGGGCTCGTGGCCGCCCTCGCGCTCGTCGCGTTGCTGTTGCTCGCCGCCGCCTGGCCGGCCGTGCTCGCCACCCATTCGCCGACGGCCAACGACTTCGCCGCGGCCCTGGAGGCACCGTCGTTCGCCCACTGGTTCGGAACGGATGAGGCGGGCCGCGACCTGTACAGCCGCGTCGTGTGGGGCACGCGCGAGTCGCTGCTCATCGGAGTGGGGGCCGCGACCGTGAGTCTGACCCTCGCCGTGCTCCTGGGCACCGCGGCCGCGCTCGGCGGACGGCTGCTCTCGGGTGCGGTCGGCTTCGTGCTCGAAGTGGCGTTCGCCTTCCCGGCGCTCCTGCTCGCGCTGCTGTTCGTGGCGATCCTCGGGCCGTCGGCGTGGACCCAGGTGCTCGCGGTCGGCATCGGCACCGCGCCCGGCTACGCGCGCATCGTCCGTGCCCAGGTGCTCGCGGCGCGATCCTCGGCGTTCGTCGAGGCCGCCGTGGCGCTCGGGCACCCGCGCACGCGCATCGTGCTGCGGCAGATCCTGCCGAACGCGCTGCGACCTCTCGTCGCGATCTTCGCGCTCTCGATCGGCCAGTCGATCGTGTGGGCATCGAGCCTCGCGTTCCTCGGTCTCGGCGTCGCGCCGCCGTCGTCCGAGTGGGGTGCCCTGTTGGATGCGGGCCGCGCCTACATCACGCGCGCGCCGTGGCTCGTGGTGATCCCGGGGCTCGTGATCGTCGCTCTCGCGCTCGCCGCGACGAGCCTCGGCGGCCGCCTGCGCATGGCTCTCGAGACGGGAGAGAAGGCATGACCCTCACGACGGAGCGCCCCGCAGACGCGCCGACCCGCGAGACCGAACCCCGCATCCGGGTGCGTGACCTCACGGTCGGCTTCACGACCTCGGCGGGCCATCGCGAGATCGTGCGCGACCTCTCGTTCGACCTGTCCAGCGGCCGCTGCCTCGCGATCGTGGGGGAGTCGGGCTCGGGCAAGTCGGTGACGGCCCGCACGCTCGTGGGGCTCACCGGACGCGGGGCGCGGGTCGATGCGACAGAGCTCTCCCTCGACGGCGACGACCTGCGTGGCTTCACCGAGCGGCGCTGGCGTGAGGTGCGCGGCCGGCGCATCGGCGTCGTGCTGCAGGATGCCCTCGTCTCCCTCGACCCGCTGCGGCCCGTCGGCGCGGAGATCGAGGAGGCGTTGCGGCTGCACGGCTGGGGTGACCGGCGCGCGCGTCGCCGCCGGGTGACCGAACTGCTCGAGACGGTGGGGGTGCCCGAACCCGAGCGTCGCGCGCGGCAGCGCCCGGGCGAGCTCTCCGGGGGCCTGCGGCAGCGCGCGCTCATCGCCTCGGCGATCGCGCTCGACCCCGAGATCGTGATCGCCGACGAGCCCACGACGGCACTCGACGTCTCCGTGCAGGCGCAGGTGCTCGCGCAACTCGCGGACATGAAGCGGCGGGGCGTCTCGCTCGTGCTCATCTCGCACGACCTCGCCGTCGTGGCTCATCTCGCCGATGACATCCTCGTGATGCGCCAGGGCGAGGTCGTGGAGTACGGTCCCGTGCGCGACGTGCTCGCCGCTCCGCAGCACACCTACACGCGTGCCCTCATCGCCGCGGTGCCGGGCGGCCACACCCGTGACACGCGCCTCGCCCCCGAGTTCGTTCTGCCCGCCTTCCCCGACCGGGCAGCGGTTCCGGATGACGGGGTCGCCCTCGTCGAGGCTGCCGGGTTGCGGAAGAGCTACAGCGGCCCCGGGGGCGCTCGCCATGTTGCGGTCGACGACGTCTCGTTCACCCTCCCGCGCGGTCGCACCCTCGGTATCGTGGGGGAGTCGGGCTCGGGCAAGTCGACGACGGCACGGCTCGTGCTGGCACTGGAACACCCCGACGCAGGCGAGGTACGCCTCGCCGGTCGGCCGTGGACGGGCCTTCAGGAGTCGCGTCGGCGCCCCGAGCGGCACCGCATCGCCGTCGTCTCGCAGGACCCGCTGAGCTCGTTCGACCCGCGGTGGACCGTCGAGCAGATCCTGCGCGACGCCCTCGACGGCGCGCTGCGTGCCCCGCGCGCACGGCCCGCATCCGGCACCTGCTGGGGCTCGTCGCGCTGGACGACGAGGTGCTCGGGCGCCTGCCGCTCACCCTCTCGGGCGGCCAGCGTCAGCGCGTCGCGATCGCGCGGGCACTCGCCCGGCAGCCCGCGCTCATCGTGCTCGACGAGGCGGTGTCGGCCCTCGACGTGTCGGTGCAGGCGCAGATCCTGGATCTGCTCGTCGCCCTGCAACGCGCGCTCGGGGTGGCCTACCTGTTCATCTCGCACGACCTCGGGGTCATCCACCACATGAGCGACGAGGTGCTCGTCATGAAAGACGGCGTCATCGTCGAGCGCGGCGACCCGGAGGCGATCTTCCGCGCACCCCGGCATCCGTACACCCGCGAGCTGATCGGAGCGCTCGGGCGCCTCGACGTGCCCGCCACCGAATCCGCCACCCACCCCTCAGGAGAGACCGCATGACCACGCCCCTGCGCTTCAACGCCTTCGTCATGAACACCGCATCCCACATCCACCACGGGCAATGGCGGCGTCCGGACGCGCGGCAGCACGAGTTCGCCGACGTGCGACTCTGGATCGAGCTCGCGCAGCTGCTCGAAGCGGCCAAGTTCGACGCGATGTTCTTCGCGGATGTCACGGGGCTCTACGGCGACGCCGACGGCGACTGGTCGGTGTACGTGCGCGAGGGGCTGCAGATCCCGAGCAACGATCCGACCGTGCTGCTCGGGGCGCTCGCGGTGTCGACGAGCGACATCGGGCTCGCGCTCACCTCGAACGTGGCGCAATCGCATCCGTTCCACTTCGCGCGGCAGGTGTCGACGCTCGACCACCTCTCGCGCGGCCGCGTCGCGTGGAACATCGTGACGGGCGTGCAAGACAACGGCGCCCGCAACTTCGGCCTCGACCGGCTCACCGACCACGCCGAGCGCTATCGCTGGGCGGCGGAGTACGTGGATGTCGCCTACAAGCTCTGGGAGGGCTCGTGGGAAGACGACGCCCTGCTGCAGGACAAAGACGGGTGGTTCTCGGACCCCACGAAGGTGCACAAGATCCACCACGTCGGCGAGCGTTACCGGGTCGAGGGGCCCCACCTGCCCGCGCCGTCGCCGCAGCGCACGCCGGTGCTCTTCCAGGCCGGCTCCTCCACCTCGGGACGCGACTTCGCAGCTCAGCACGCCGAGGCGACCTTCATCATCGCGCCGAACCCGGACGTCGCGGCCGCGCAGATCGCCGACACCCGTCGGCGCGCCGTGGAGGCGGGTCGTGAGCCCGGCGACATCACCTTCTACCAGGGGCTGAGCTTCGTGATCGGCGACACCGAGGAGGAGGCGCAGGCCAAGGCCGCCGAGTACGAGCGCTTCATCAGCGTCGACGGCTACCTCGCCCACAGCGCCGTCGTGGATCCAGATGGCCGCGTCTACCCGCCCGAGACCCTGCTCAAGGACGTCGAGACGAACACCGCGAAGGGCTTCCTCGAGTGGACCCGGGCGGCGATCACCGACCGCGAGCCCACGGTGCGGGATCTCGCGCGGATGTCATCGGGTTCTACGCGCGTCGTCGGCACCCCCGAGCAGATCGCCGACCGCATCGAGGAGTGGCAGGCCGCGGGCGTCGACGGCATCAACGTCATCAACTGGGTGATCCCCGGATCGTTCGCCGAGTTCGCCGAAAAGGTCACCCCCGTGCTGCAGCGGCGTGGCCTCGCCCAGACCGAGTACGCGCCCGGCACCCTGCGCGAGAAGCTCTTCGGGTACCCGCGGCTCAACGAGCGTCACCCGGCGGCCGCCTACCGCGGCGCGTTCGACGCGCCCGCGGCGCGAGCGGAGGAACTCACCGCAGCCGACGCTTAGCGCCTCACGGTCGGAAGATCGTGCCGAAGCCGTCGCGGCCGGGGCTGGTCTTCTGCGTCGCGATGAGTTGGGTCGTCGTGATGTCGTGTGCGGCGGCGTCCGCCCGCGTGATCGTGGGAGGCACACCCCCGCGGGGGAATGGCGGGTGCGGATCTCGAGCCACTTCGCGATGCCCGAGAGCACGAGGCACATGGCGATGTAGATCGCACCGATGATGATGATCGACGGCAGGATCGGTCGGCCCGACTGGACCATGAGTCGCTTCGCGTAGTAGAGCAACTCGGGATAGGTGATGATGAAGCCGAGCGCCGTGTCCTTGAGCGTGACGACGAGCTGGGCGACGATGACCGGCAGCATGGCACGCACGGCCTGCGGCAGCAGCACGAGGCGCAGCACCCCGCTCTTGCGGAGTCCGATGGCGTATGCCGCCTCGCGCTGCCCGCGCGGGAGGGACTCGATGCCGGCGCGGAGCACCTCGGCGAGAACCGAGCCGTTGTAGACGATCAGAGCGATGACCACGGCCCAGTACGGCGGCATCCGCAGCCCGATCGTGGGCAGACCGTAGAACAGCAGCATCATGAAGACGAGCACCGGCACCGCGCGGAAGACCTCGGTGACACCCGCCACCGGCACGCGCACGCCCGCGTGATCGGACACCCGCCCGATCGCCAGCACGAACCCGAGGATGAGACTGCCGACCGCGGCGGCTCCGAAGGCGGCGAGGGTCGCACCGAGGGCCTGACCGATGCCCACCCACACCGCGCCGAAGCTGAAGACGTACCACTTCTCGGCGGTGAACTGCCCCGTGTCGGCGAAGCGGTAGATCACGAAGGCGAGCCCGCCCAGCACGAGCAGCACGGTGAGCACCGCGAGGATGCGGTTGCGCAGGATCGCCCGCGGCCCAGGCACATCGTAGAGAACGGATGTCATCGTGCGATCCTCCAGACGGTCTCGAGTCGGCGTTGCACGAAGCTCAAGACGAATACGAGCGCCACGAAGATCACGGCAACCCAGAGCAAGACGACGAGGGCGTTCTCCCCCGCTCGCTGAGGTAGGCGCGCACGGCGCCGAGCTCGAGCACCGAGAAGCCGGCGGCGACTGTCGTGTTCTTGAGCAGGGCGATGAGCACGCTCATCATGGGCGGCACGACCGAGCGAACGGCTTGCGGCAGAACGATGAGCGACATCACCTGTCCGAAGGTGAGACCGATCGCGCGCGCCGCCTCGGCCTGCCCCACCGGCACCGTGTTGACACCCGCGCGCACGACCTCCGCCACGTAGGTCGCGGTGTAGATCCCGAGCGCCCAGATCGCGAGCACCGTGAAGCCGGGGCTCGGCAGCAGCTGGGGATAGCCGAAGGCGAAGAAGAAGAAGACGAGGGTGAGCGGGGTGTTGCGCACCATGTTGACGTAGACCGTGCCGACACCGCGGGCGATCGGCACGGGGAGACCCGCATGGCGCCCACGAGCAGTCCGAGCACGAGTGCGATGCCACCGCCGGCGACGAACAGCAACAGCGTGTTGCCGAGCGCCTCCGACCACAGGTCGAAGTTGTCGAAGATGACGCCCACGGAGCCTCCGTCTCGGGGACTTCCTGGTGGGGCCGGTCACCCGACCCCACCAGGAACTGTCAGGGGATCAGTAGCGGTCGACTTCCGGCTGGTCGACCTTGGTGCCGGAGTCACCGAGGTTGCGATCGAAGATCGCCTGCCAGACGTCGCCGCCGTCCTCGAAGAGGTCGTTGATGTGCGCGCGCAGCGCGTCATCACCCTTCGGGAGGCCGACGCCGTAGCGCTCCTCGGTGAAGGGCTCACCGACCACCTTGATCTCGCCCGAGTAGAGCGCCGCGTAGCCGATCAGGATCGCCTGGTCGGTCGTCACCGCATCCACGTCACCGTTGATGAGCGCCTCGACACACGCGGAGTAGAGGTCGAACTCGACGGTCGGCACATCCGGGTAGTTCTCGCGGATGTTCTGGATGGGCGTCGAACCGGTCGCCGAGCACACGGTCGTGTCGGCGTTGAGGTCGGCCTCGCTCGAGATCGTGTCGTCATCTGCGCGCACCAGGATGCCCTGGCCCGTGATGAAGTACGGCCCCGCGAAGTCGATCTGCTCCTTGCGCTTGTCGGTGATCGAGTAGGTGCCGACGTAGTAGTCGATGTCGCCGTTCACGATCGACTGCTCGCGGTTCGCGGATGCGATGGCCTTGAACTCGATGTCGCCCTCGTCGAAGCCGAGCGACGCCGCGATCCACCGCGCGATGTCGACGTCGAAGCCGGTGCGCTCGTTCGTCGTCGCGTCGAGGTAGCCCAGGTTCGGCTGGTCCTCCTTGACACCGATGATGACCTTGCCGCGCTCGGTCATCGCGTCGAAGGTGGGCGAGCCGTCGAGCGAGACGTCGGTGGCGACCGTCCAGGGGACGCCGTCCCCCGTGTCGTCATCGCCTCCGTTGCCGCCGGGGTTGCTGGGCGTTCCGCTGTTGCACGCGGTCAGCGCCAGCAGGGCGGCCGCCGCGATGCTGACTCCCGCCAACATTCTCGTGCGCCTCATGGGGTTCCTCCTCATTTTCTTGGTGGTCCGTCGTGCCTCGTGGGCCCTCGGGTTGGGTCGATACGGGTCAGTGGGTGATGAGCTTCGACAGGAAGTCGCGGGCTCGATCGCTCTTCGGGTGCGTGAAGAACTCCTCGGGCGTCGCCTCCTCGACGATGCGGCCGTCGGACATGAACACGACGCGGTCGGCCGCCTTGCGGGCGAAGCCCATCTCGTGGGTGACGACGATCATCGTCATGCCGTCCTGCGCGAGGGCGACCATGACATCCAGCACCTCGTTGATCATCTCGGGGTCGAGCGCGCTCGTCGGCTCGTCGAACAGCATGACCTTCGGGTTCATGGCGAGCGCGCGCGCGATCGCGACGCGTTGCTGCTGGCCACCCGAGAGCTGCGCGGGCAGCTTGGATGCCTGCTGGGCCACACCGACCCGCTCGAGCAGCACGTGCGCCTCACGCTCGGCGTCGGCCTTCTTCATGTTCCGCACCTTGATCGGCCCGAGCGTCACATTCTCGAGCACCGTCAGGTGGGCGAAGAGGTTGAACGACTGGAACACCATGCCCACGTCGGCACGCAGGTTCGCGAGTCCGCGCCCCTCCTTGGGCAGCTCCTTGCCGTCGATCGTGATGCTGCCGCTCGTGATCGTCTCGAGGCGGTTGATCGTGCGGCACAGGGTGGACTTGCCCGAGCCCGACGGGCCGATCACGACGACGACCTCGCCGCGGTTGACCGTCAGATCGATGTCGCTGAGCGCCTGGAAGTCGCCGTAGTGCTTCTGCACATCGGAGAGCACCACGAGCGGCTCGCCGCGGCCCCCAGGAGTACGTGAGTGGTGTTCGGCAGCATTGCCGGCATCCGTCGCCATAAAAGCACCTTACGGGTCTACCCCCGGATGCGGGGGCGCCAGCGCGGTCTTTGACGAAACCGTGACCTGCTGTGCCGTGCACCGGCGGGCCGCACACCGCCGCGCGGATAGACTCGATCCTCGTGTCGAACCCCATCACCGATTCCGCGGTCACCGCTGCCGTCGAGGCTGCGCTCGCCGCGATCGGCGAGGCGGGCGATTCCGCGAGCCTCAAGGCCGCGCGCGCCGCGCACGCCGGTGAGAACTCCCCGCTCGCACAGCTCAACGCACAGATCCGCGACCTCCCCGGCGACCAGAAGGCTGCGGCCGGCAAGCTCGTCGGTCAGGCGCGCGGGCAGGTGACGCAGGCGCTCGCGGCAGCCGAGGAGCGCATCGTCGTCGCCGAGGAGCAGGCCCGGCTCGAGGCCGAGACGGTGGACGTGACGGCGGTGCCCTCGCGCTGGAACCGCGGGGCCCGGCATCCGCTCTCCCTGCTCATGGAGGAGATGAGCGACCTCTTCGTCGCGATGGGCTGGGAGATCGGCGAAGGTCCCGAGCTCGAGCACGAGTGGTTCAATTTCGACGCCCTCAACTTCGACGAGGACCACCCCGCCCGCGCGATGCAGGACACCTTCTTCGTGGAGCCCGCCGAGCGGCACCTCGTGATGCGCACGCACACGAGCCCCGTGCAGATCCGTTCGCTGCTGTCGCGCCCGCTTCCCGTCTACGTGGCTGCGGTCGGGCGCGTCTACCGCACGGACGAACTGGATGCGACGCACACCCCCGTCTTCCACCAGATCGAGGGCATCGCGATCGACAAGGGCCTCACCATGGCGCACCTGCGCGGCACGCTCGAGCACCTCGCGCGGGCGATGTTCGGCGAGGGTGCGCAGATCCGCCTGCGCCCCAACTACTTCCCGTTCACCGAGCCGAGCGCCGAGATGGACGTCTGGCAGCCGAACGCCAAGGGCGGCGCGCGCTGGGTCGAATGGGGCGGCTGCGGCATGGTCAACCCCAACGTGCTGCGGTCGGCCGGCATCGACCCCGAGGAGTACCAGGGCTTCGCCTTCGGCATGGGCATCGAGCGCACCCTGCAGTTCCGCAACGACATGAACGACATGCGCGACATGGTCGAGGGCGATGTGCGCTTCTCGCAGCAGTTCGGGATGGTGGTGTGATGCGCGTCCCGATCAGCTGGCTGGGCGAGTGGGTCGATCTTCCGGAGGATGTCACCCTCGAGCACCTGCATGCGGCGCTCGTGAAGGTCGGGCTCGAGGAGGAGGACACCCACGGTGTCGCCCTCACGGGCCCCATCGTCGTCGGGCGCGTGCTCGAGGTCTCGCCGGAACCGCAGTCGAACGGCAAGACCATCAACTGGTGCCAGGTGGATGTCGGCGCCGGTGAGCCGCGCGGCATCGTCTGCGGTGCGCACAACTTCGGCCCGGGTGACAAGGTCGTCGTGACGCTGCCGGGTGCCGTGCTGCCGGGGCCCTTCCCGATCGCGGCCCGCAAGACCTACGGCCACGTGTCGGATGGCATGATCGCCTCCGCGCGTGAGCTCGGCATGGGCGAGGAGCACGACGGCATCCTGCGACTCGCCGACCTCGGCCTCGACCCCGAGCCCGGGACGGATGCGATCGCGCTGCTCGGGCTCGACGACGCGGCCGTCGAGGTCAACGTCACACCCGACCGTGGCTACGCCTTCTCGATCCGCGGCATCGCGCGCGAGTACTCCCACTCGACGGGGGCCACCTTCCGCGACCCCGCCGACGCGGTCGAGGCGCCCCCGGCATCCGGATACCCCCTGCAGATCACGGATGCCGCTCCCGTGCGCGGGCGCGCCGGGTGCGCGGTGTTCTCGGTGCGGGTCGTGCGCGGCATCGACCCCACGCGTCCCACCCCGCCGTGGATGGCGTCCCGCTTGCGGCTCGCCGGCATCCGCTCCATCTCGCTCGCGGTCGACATCTCGAACTACGTCATGCTCGAGCTCGGCGCACCCAACCATGCTTACGACCTCGCGAAGGTCGACGCGGACGGGCTCGTCGTGCGTCGCGCGACACCGGGCGAGCAGCTCGAGACCCTCGACGGCAAGGTGCGCACCCTCGATGCGGAGGACCTCGTGGTGGCCGACGCTCAGCGCGCCCTCGGCATCGCGGGCGTCATGGGCGGGGCCTACTCGGAGATCTCCGACGACACGCGCGACGTGCTCATCGAGGCCGCGATCTGGGACCCGGTGACCGTCGCGCGCAGTGTGCGCCGCCACAAGCTGCCGAGCGAGGCGGCCAAGCGCAACGAGCGCGGCGTCGACCCGCGGATGGCGCCGCTCGCGACGGCGCGCGTCGCGCAGCTGCTCGTCGAACTCGCGGGCGGGACGCTCGACGAGCTCGGCGCGCTCTACGACGAATCCGTGGCGCTCGCCGCGATCCGCCTGCCGCTCGAGCGCGCGGGCGCCGTCGTCGGCGTCTCGTACACGCGCGACGAGATCGTGGGCACGCTCGAACTCATCGGCGCGCGCGTCGAGGCCGACGGCGATGTGCTCACCGTCACGCCGCCGAGCTGGCGCCCCGATCTCGTCGACGATGTCTCGCTCATCGAGGAGATCGCGCGCATCACGGGCTACGACCGCATCCCGGCCCACCTGCCGATCGCGCCCGTCGGGCGTGGCCTCACGCGTGAGCAGTCCGCCCGCCGCCGCGTCGCCCAGACGCTCGCCGCCGCGGGCTCGACCGAGGTGCTCGCCTACCCGTTCGTCGCGGATGCCGTGGCCGAACGCTATACCCCCGGTGCCGCATCGGTACGCCTGCAGAACGCGCTCGACCCGCACGTGTCGCTGCTGCGCCGCACGCTGCTGCCCGGGCTCGTCGACATCGCCCATCGCAATCTCTCGCGCGGCCTCACCGATCTGGCGCTGTTCGAGATCGGAACCGTCTTCCTCCCCGAGCCGGGTGTCGCCTACGGCACCGAGTTCATCCCGCTCGGCGCTGAGCGTCCCGGAGATGACACGCTCGCGCGGCTCGGCGCCGGCATCCCGCCGCAGTCCCGCCACGTCGCGGGACTGTTCCTCGGCGAGGCGCTGCCCAAGCAGCCGGGTGCGGATGCGGTGCCCGCCGGCCTCGGCGACGCACTCGATGCGGCGCGTCAGGTCGGGCTCGCGCTCGGGGTCGACCTCCGTGCGGTGCAGGGATCGAACCCCGCGCTGCACCCGGGACGCACGGCCGAGCTCCGGGTCGGCGACGCTGTCGTCGGCGTCGCCGGTGAACTGCTGCCCGCCATCGCGCTCGAGTCGGACCTGCCGCGTGTCGTCGCCGTGTACGAACTCGACCTCGATGCGCTCGTCGCGCTCGGCGCGTACGACCGACAGGCGACGCCGATCGGCACGCTGCCCGCGGCGACGCAGGACCTGTCGCTCGTGGTGCCCTCAGCGGTTGCCGCAGGCGAGGTGCAGGCTGCCGTCGCGGAGGGTGCGGGCGCGCTGCTCGAGCACATCCGGCTCGTCGACGACTACCGCGGTCAGGGCGTGCCCGAGGGCCACAAGTCGCTGACCTTCGCGCTCCGGTTCCGCGCATCCGACCGCACGCTGACCGCCGCAGAGGCGACCGAGGCCAAGCTCGCGGGCGTGGAGCGTGCCGCCGAACGCTACGGCGCGACCCTCCGGGAGTAGCCGCAGGGCAGAGCGCGGCTATTCCGGTCGAGCGTCCCGCCGCGGTCGGCCCGCTTTTCCGCTGGTTGAGTCGCGCGTCGCCGTCAGGCGTGCGCGTATCGAAACCCCCAGCACCTCTGCGCGACGCGGCTCTGGAGCTGACAAGTCCGCGCATCGGACACTCCGTCGGAATCGGCGCGGAGGCCAGACGTAGACATGCGCATGCAACTATGACGGCATGGATATCGGGGAGTCGCTGGTTGGCGCATACATGCGTCACAAGCGCAACTGTCACACGATCGCGTTCAATCAGTTCATTCCCGGCAAGCAGGGGAAATCGATGTCATCGGTATCTCGGGGAACGGCTCTGACCAGCAGGTCTGGATTGCCGAGGTGGCAATCCACCTGGACGGACTGAACTACGGAAGCTACGCGGAGACGGCCAAGAAAATCGAGACGAAGATCGCAACCGCACTTGCATACTCGCGAGAGATCTATCAGAACGATCACCCCACGGTTGAGTTCTGGGCGCCAACGGTCCCGAGCGGGCTTCTCGACAAGCTGTCGATCCCGGGCGTGGAGTTCGTAGTCAACGAGGGGTTCACAGGTCGCGTCAACGAACTCGCTGCGCTAGCTGCAGGCGGAACCAAGCAGTACGGCGACGCGAGCTTCCGCTTCCTCCAGCTCCTGACGCACCTCAAGGGGCCGGCTCCCAGGTTTCAGCCGCCCGCTCCCTTGGCTTAGGAGGGCGCGTCCTCGTTTCGCCGACATGGCGCACGTCGGCGAAGCTGCCGAGCGACGTTGCGCGAGCAAAGAGGCGGGGCGCCGCTACTTCGTGCCGCCGCCGAGCAATCCGCCGAGTCCGCCGAGCAGATCGCCGAGGTCGGGACCGCCCGAGTTCGACGACTTCGAGGAGCCGCCGCCGCCGAGCAGTCCACCCAGGAGGTCGCCGAGGCCGCCGCCGGAGGAGCCCTTCGAGGAGCTCTCGGACGAGCCGCCGAGGAACTTGTTCGCGAGCCAGGCGAGCACGATGGGGGCGACGATCGGCAGCACCTTCTTGATGATGACGTCGGTCACCTCCGACTTCGCCGACGAGCCCGCGAGCGTCGAGACGACCGCGTCCTCCTTGTCGCCGAAGACGTGCTTCACGATCTTCTCGCCGTCGGCCGTGTCGACATCCGACACGCCACGCAGCTTCGCCCCCTGGTGCTTCTGCAGGGCCCTCTCGAGCGAGGCCTGCCCGCCCTCATCCGCGTTCGCCTTGAGGCCGCCCACCAGACCGGGGAGCACCTGCTTGACGGCGTCCTCGGCGACGTCCTCGTCGATGCCGAGCTGCTTCGCGATGTCTCCGATGGGGATCTGAGCCAGGAGGTCGTCGTACTGGGCCATGAGGTGCTTCCTCTCCGTCGGGGCGTGGTGGGCTCACTGTAGCGCGCGGGACGCGTCGGATGACTCTGCTAATCTCGTGCCCATGGGTCAGCGGATCGCCTTCGAGAGCACCATGCTCCGTCGCGTCCGCCGCGTGCGCCGAATCTCGGCGACGTCGCAGCGCTGACCGCTCTCAGCCTCTCGCGTGACGTCGCCGCCTCGGCCCCGTCCCTCGAGTCAATAAGGTTGAACCCATGCCCATCTCCGTCGCCGTCGCGGGCGCGAGCGGATACGCGGGAGGCGAGCTGCTGCGGCTGCTCGCGAATCATCCCGAGTTCGACGTGCGCGTCGTCACCGCTCACAGCAACGCCGGTCAGCGCCTCGGCGCCGTCCACCCGCATCTTGTGAGTCACGCCGAGCTCGAACTGCAGCCCACCGAGGCACGCGTGCTCGCCGATGCCGATGTCGTGTTCTTCGCCCTGCCCCACGGCGCCTCGGGTGCGATCGCGGCCGAGCTTCCCGATGACGTGCTCGCGGTCGACTGCGGCGCCGACCACCGGCTCACCGACGAGGCCGCCTGGGCAGCTTTCTACGGCGGCGAGTACCACGGCGCCTGGAGCTACGGGATGCCGGAACTGCTGATCGACGGGGAGCCGCCAAGCAGCGCGCGAACCTCGCAGGCGCCACGCGCATCGCCGTGCCCGGCTGCAACGTCACCGCCATCACGCTCGGCCTCGCGCCCGGTATCGCCTCGGGCGTCATCGAGGCCCACGACCTCGTCTCGGTGCTCGCGGTCGGCACCTCGGGTGCGGGCAAGTCGCTGCGCACCGATCTGCTTGCGAGCGAGATCATGGGCTCGGCATCCGCCTATGCCGTGGGCGGCATCCATCGGCACACGCCCGAGATCATCCAGAACCTGCGGGCAGCGGGGGCGAGGGCGTCAGCATCTCGTTCACCCCCATGCTCGTGCCGATGTCGCGCGGCATCCTGGCGACCTCGACGGCGCGGCTCGCGCCCGGTGTCTCGGTCGCGGATGTGCGCGAGGCCTGGGAGGGCGCCTACGCGGGCGAGCGCTTCGTGCGAGTGCTGCCCGAGGGCTACTTCCCGCGCACGAACGACACGACGGGCGCGAACACCGCGCTCATGGGGATCGCCGTCGACGAGAACGCGGGACGCGTGGTCGTCGTCTCGGCGATCGACAACCTCGTCAAGGGCACCGCGGGTGCCGCCATCCAGTCCGCCAACCTCGCACTCGGCCTGCCCGAGCATGCGGGCCTTCCCGTGAACGGAGTCGCCCCGTGAGCGTCACCGCCGCATCCGGATTCACCGCGGCGGGCGTCGCGGCCGGTCTCAAAGGCTTCGGCAAGCGCGACCTCGCGCTCGTCGTCAACGAGGGACCGCTGCGCAGTGCCGCCGCGGTCTTCACGAGCAACCGCGCGAAGGCCAACCCCGTGCTCTGGTCGCAGCAGGTCATGAGCGACGGCACGGTGAGCGCCATCATCCTCAACTCCGGGGGAGCCAACTGCTTCACCGGGTCGGAGGATTCCAGACCACGCACGCCACCGCCGAGGCTGTCGCCGAGGCGCTCGAGATCTCGGCCGGCGACGTGCTCGTGTGCTCGACGGGGCTCATCGGCGAGCAGCTCGATCGCGAGAAGCTCGTCGCGGGCGCGCACGAGGCGGCGGTGGCGCGTGACGAGCGCGGGGGCACACACGCCGCCGAGGCCATCATGACGACCGATACGAAGCCCAAGACCGCCGTCGTGCGGCGTGACGGCTGGACCATCGGCGGCATGGCCAAGGGGCGGGCATGCTCGCGCCGGGGCTCGCCACGATGCTCGTCGTGCTCACCACGGATGCCGTGCTGCTGCCCGCGGAGCTCGATGCGGCGTTGCGGGCGGCGACGCGCGTGAGCTTCGACCGGCTCGACTCCGACGGCTGCATGTCGACCAACGACCAGGTGACGCTGCTCGCGAGCGGCGCATCCGGTATCGAGCCCGAGCCGGCCGCGTTCACGGCCGCCCTCGTCGAGCTCTGCCACGATCTCGCGCGACAGCTCCAGGCGGATGCCGAGGGCGCGAGCCATGACATCGCGATCGAGGTGGTCGGCGCTGCGTCGGAGGACGACGCCGTGACGGTGGGCCGTGCCGTCGCCCGCAGCAACCTGTTCAAGGCCGCGGTGTTCGGCAACGACCCCAACTGGGGCCGCGTGCTCGCGGCGATCGGCACGACGGATGCCACCTTCGACCCCTACGAGGTCGACGTCGCGATGAACGGCGTGCGGGTGTGCTCGGCGGGCGGCCCCGATCGGCCGCGCACCGAGGTCGACCTGCGCCCCCGCGACGTGCACGTGCTCATCGACCTGCACGCGGGCGGCGCGAGCGCCACGATCCTCACCAACGACCTCACGCACGACTACGTGCACGAGAACAGCGCATACGCCTCATGAACCAGACACCCTCGAAGACGCCGACGCCCGCACCGCCGACGCGGCGGTCAAGGCCGACACCCTCATCCAGTCGCTCCCGTGGCTGCGGCAGTTCGCGGGCCGCATCGTCGTGGTCAAGTTCGGCGGCAACGCGATGGTGGATGAGGAGCTGCAGCGCGCCTTCGCCGAAGACATGGTCTACCTGCGCACGGTGGGGCTGAAGCCCGTCGTCGTGCACGGCGGCGGTCCGCAGATCTCGGCCATGCTCGACCGACTCGGCATCCCGAGCGAGTTCCGCGGCGGCTACCGCGTGACGACACCTGAGGCGATGGACGTCGTGCGGATGGTGCTCACGGGCCAGGTGAGCCGCGAACTCGTGACCCTCATCAATCAGCACGGTCCGCTCGCCTCGGCGATCTCCGGAGAGGACGCGGGCCTGTTCACGGGGCGTCGCCGCGCGGTGGTGATCGACGGCGAGAGCGTCGATGTCGGGCTCGTGGGCGACGTCGTCGCGGTCGATCCCGCCGCCGTGCTGGGCGCGATCGCAGCCGGGCGCATCCCCGTCATCTCCTCGATCGCTCCCGACGCCGATGTGCCGGGGCAGTCGCTCAACGTCAACGCCGACTCGGCCGCCGCGGCGCTCGCCGTCGCGCTGGGTGCCGAGAAGCTCGTCGTGCTCACCGACGTCGCCGGCCTCTACCGCGACTGGCCGAACCGCGACTCGCTCGTCTCGCAGATCACCCGCGACGAGCTCGCCGAGCTGCTGCCGAGCCTCGAGTCGGGCATGATCCCCAAGATGACGGCGTGCCTCGAGGCCGTCGACGGGGAGTGGCCAAGGCCGCCATCATCGACGGCCGGCGACCGCACTCGATCCTGCTCGAGATCTTCACGGATGCCGGTATCGGCACGGAGGTGGTGCCCGCATGACCGACTACCAGGAGCTCTTCTCCCGCGTGATGATGAAGTCGGCCCCGGCCCCGCTCGCCGTGCTCGCGCGTGGCGAGGGCGCGCGCGTGTGGGATGTCGACGGCACCGAATACCTCGACTTCCTCGCCGGCATCGCCGTCAACGCTCTCGGCCACGCGCATCCGGTGTTCGTGGATGCCGTGAGCCGTCAGGCTGCCCGGCTCGCGCACGTCTCCAACTACTTCGCGACAGAGCCGCAACTCGAGCTCGCCGATCGGCTCACGCGGCTCTCCGGTGGCGACCGCGTGTTCCTGTGCAATTCGGGCACCGAGGCGATCGAGGCGGCCGTCAAGCTCGCACGCCTCACGGGCAAGCCCCGCATCCTGGCACTCGAGAACGGCTTCCACGGGCGCACGATGGGTTCGCTCAGCCTCACCGGCAAGCCCGCGCTGCGCACGCCCTTCCAGCCGCTGCTGCCGGGGGTCGAGCACCTTCCGTCGAGCATCGAGGCGCTCGAGGCGGCGCTCGTCGCCGGTGACGTGGCCGCGCTCGTGGTCGAGCCGATCAAGGGCGAGGCGGGCGTCGTCGAACTGCCCGAGGGCTACCTGCGCGCGGCTCGCGAGCTCACCACACGTCACGGGGCGCTGCTCATCCTCGACGAGATCCAGACGGGTGCGGGCCGCACGGGCGACTGGTTCGCCTTCCAACATGAGGGAATCGTTCCGGATGCCATCGCGCTCGCGAAGGGCATCGGCGGCGGTTTCCCGATCGGCGCGTTGATGACCTTCGGTGCCGCATCCGAGCTCTTCGGGCCCGGTCACCACGGCTCGACGTTCGGCGGCAACCCGCTCGCGGCAAGCGCCGCGAACGCCGTGCTCGGCGAGATCGAGCGGGCGGATCTCGTGGGCAACGCCCGCACCCGGGGCGCCGAGCTGCGGGCACGCATCGAGCTCATCGGCTCTCCGCTCGTCACCGACATCCAGGGCCGCGGCTTGCTGCTCGGGGTCGGGCTCGCCGAGCCCGTCGCGGGCATCGTCGCGAGCCGCGCCCTCGACCGCGGGCTCATCATCAACGCGGCCAACGAGTACCGCATCCGCCTCGCGCCGCCGCTCATCATCGGCGACGAGGAACTGCACGAGTTCACCCGCCTGTTCGCCGAGGCGCTCCAGGCTGTGCCATCGAACTACCTCCACACCGATCCGGGAGACACCGCATGACCCGCCACTTCCTGCGCGACGACGACCTGAGCCCCGCCGAGCAGGCGGAGGTTCTCGACCTGGCCGCGGCCATCAAGGCCGACCGCTGGGGTCGCACGCCGCTCGCCGGGCCGCAGACGGTCGCCGTGATCTTCGACAAGTCCTCCACGCGCACGCGCGTGAGCTTCGCGGTCGGCATCGCCGACCTCGGGGGCAGCCCGCTCATCATCTCGACCGCGAACAGCCAGCTCGGCGGCAAGGAGACGCCGTCGGACACGGCGCGCGTGCTCGAGCGGATGGTGTCGGCCATCGTCTGGCGCACCTACGCCCAGTCGGGCCTCGAGGAGATGGCCGCCGGCACGCGGGTTCCGGTGGTCAATGCGCTCTCCGACGACTTCCACCCGTGTCAGCTGCTCGCCGACCTGCTCACCATCCGCGAGCACAAGGGCACCCTCGCCGGCCTCACCGTCACCTTCCTGGGTGACGGCGCGAGCAACATGGCCCAGAGCTACCTGCTCGCGGGCGCGACGGCAGGCATGCACGTGCGCATCGCATCCCCCGAGGAGTTCAGCCCCGCGGATGCCGTGGTCGCGGATGCCGATCGCCGCGCTGTCGAGACCGGCGGCTCGGTCACGCTCTACACCGATCCGCTCGAGGCGGTGGCCGGCGCCGACGTCGTCGTCACCGACACCTGGGTGTCGATGGGCAAGGAGGACGAGAAGGCGCACCGCGTCGCGACCTTCGGCGGCTATCAGGTGACCGAGGAGCTCATGACGCTCGCCGCGCGCGACGCGATCTTCCTGCACTGCCTGCCCGCCGACCGCGGCTACGAGGTGGCGCCGGGTGTCATCGACGGCCCGCAGAGCGTCATCTGGGACGAGGCGGAGAATCGCCTGCATGCCCAGAAGGCGCTGTTGGTGTGGTTGCTGGAGCGCGCTGCCGCGTGACGGCGCGCTGCTCAGCGGCCGTATGTCGCGGCGAAGTCCGGATCGCTCAGCATGAGCATGATGAGTGCAGCCCAGAAGATGACGGCCGCGACGACGCCCGCGATGAGCGGGATGTAGAACGCGATCTTCTTCTTCACGAGCAGCAGGATCGACAGGCCCGCGGCCACGAGGTAGAGCACGACATGACTCACGATGAGCACGAGCGGCGTGGCGCCGACCTCACCGTCGAAGCCGCCGAGCCCCTGCTGGCGGAATGCGTCGTCGATCAGTTCGGGCGAGCTGAAGATGATGCCGTAGAGCACACCGAGCAGGGTGCCGCCGAGGCCGAGCACGAGCAGGATGATCGTGAGCACGACATCCCAGGTGCGCCGCTTGGGCGCGGGCGTGCTGCCGAACCCGGGCTGACCGTAGACCGGGGCGACCTGCGGGTACGCGGCCTGAGGGTAGCCCTGCTGGGGGTAGCCGGGCTGGGAGTAGCCGGGCTGCTGCGGATAGCCCCGTTGCTGCGGATAGCCCTGCTGCTGCGGATAGCCGGACTGTGCCTGCGGGTAGCCGGCGGCCGGATACCCGGGGTTCTGCTGCGCGGGCGCGCTCGGGGCGTCGTAGCCCGCGGCGGGTGCACCGGGCGTCGTGGTGCCCGAATACATGACTGGCTGGCCGGGCGCGGCAGCGGCGGGCGCCTGCGCCGATTCGACCGGGGCGAACTCGCCGAATCGCGGGGCCGGACTCCCCTCGACGGGCGGCACGGCCGGGGTGGCCTGCTGACCGGGGTCGGGAGTGGGCGGAACGGACGGCGGCGGGGCGTCAGACATGCGCACACTTTATCGGCCCGACCCCGCTTCTAGACTGCACATGACACGAGGAGACCTGAAGAACATGGCATCTGGCCACACGACCGACGGCGCGCAGGATCGGGCTGGCGGCGCCAGCCTCTGGGGCGGCCGCTTCGCGAGCGGTCCCTCGCCCGAGCTGCAGGCGCTGAGCCGCTCGACGCAGTTCGACTGGCAGCTGGCCCCCTACGACCTGCAGGGCTCACGTGCCCACGCGCGGGCGCTCGCGGCCGCGGGGTTCCTCAACGACGACGAGCTGCAGCGGATGCTCGAGGGGCTCGAGGTGATCGATCGCGGTGTGCGCGACGGCGTCATCCGTCCGCTTCCCGAAGACGAGGACGTGCACTTCGCCCTCGAGCGCGAGCTCGTCGCGACCGTCGGCGCCGAGCTCGGCGGCAAGCTGCGTGCGGGCCGCAGCCGCAACGACCAGATCGCGACGCTCATCCGGTTGTACCTGCTCGACCATGCCGCCCGCATCGGGCATCTGGTCGTGCAGCTCATCGACGCGCTCGCGGCGCAGGCCGAGGCGCACCTCGGCGCCGTGATGCCGGGCCGTACGCACCTGCAGCACGCGCAACCCGTGCTGTTGGCCCATCATCTGATGGCGCACGCCTGGCCCTCGTGCGTGATCTCGAGCGGCTGCGCGATTGGCGGGCGCGCGCCACCGAGTCGCCGTACGGCGCGGGTGCCGTCGCCGGGGAGCGCTCGGTCTCGACCCCGGGACGATCGCGGCCGAGCTCGGGCTCGCTCATCCGATGCCGAACTCGATCGACGCGACGGCCAGTCGGGATGTCGTGGCCGAGTTCGCCTACATCGCCGCGCAGCTGGGTGTCGACCTGTCGCGCCTCGCCGAGGACGTCATCATCTGGAACACCCGCGAGTTCGGGTTCGTGCGCCTGCACGACGGCTACTCGACGGGGTCGTCGATCATGCCGCAGAAGAAGAACCCCGACATCGCCGAGCTCGCGCGCGGCAAGTCGGGGCGCCTCATCGGCAACCTCACGGGACTGCTCGCGACCCTCAAGGGCCTGCCGCTCGCGTACAACCGCGACCTGCAGGAAGACAAGGAGCCGATCTTCGACTCGGTGCAGACTCTCGAGGTGCTGCTGCCCGCGTTCGCGGGCATGGTCGCGACTCTCGAGTTCGACACCGAGCGGATGGCCGAGCTCGCGCCGCAGGGGTTCTCGCTCGCGACGGATGTAGCCGACCACCTCGTGCGCCAGGGCGTGCCGTTCCGCGAGGCGCACGAGATCTCGGGCGCCCTCGTGCGGTTCTGCGAGGCGGAGGGTCTCGAGCTCCACGAGCCGAGCGATGAGCAGTACGCGGCGATCGACCCGCGCCTCACGCCCGAGGTGCGCGACGTGCTCACGGTCGAGGGCTCGCTCGCGAGCCGCTCGGGCGTGGGGGCACCGCCCCGGAGCGTGTCGCCGAGCAGCTCGCGACCCTCACCGCCCGTGTCGCCGCCCTCACGGCGGCCCCCGTGGGTTGAGCAGCGACGTGCCGCAGGCGCGTCGCGACCCCCGTGGGTTGAGCAGCGATGTGCCGCAGGCGCGTCGCGTGTCGAAACCCGCCCCCGCCCTCCTCGACCTCCTCACCCGCCCCGCCGACGAGGTGGCGCCCCTGCTCCTCGGCGCCCACCTCACGGGCCGCGGCGTCACCGTGCGCCTCACCGAGGTCGAGGCGTACCTCGGCGAAGCCGACCCCGGTTCGCACGCCTTCCGCGGGCTCACACCGCGCACCCGCACGATGTTCGGCGAGCCGGGCCACCTCTACGTCTACTTCAGCTACGGCATGCACGTGTGCGCCAACGTCGTCTGTTCGCCGGAAGGAACGGCGAGCGCCGTGCTGTTACGCGCCGGCGAGGTCGTCGACGGTCTCGAGCTCGCGCGGGAGCGGCGTCCCACCGCGAAGACGGATGCCGAGCTCGCTCGCGGCCCGGCGCACCTCACGAAGGCGCTCGGCATCGAGCTCGCCGACGACACGGCCGCCCTCGGTGGTGCCCCCTTCACGCTCGAACCACCACCGCATCCGACGCCGTTCGCCACCGGTCCGCGGGTCGGCGTCTCGGGCGACGGAGGCACGGATGCGTTCCCGCTGCGGTTCTGGATCCCCGGCGATCCGACCGTGTCGGTGTACCGGGCGCACACGCCCAAGAAGCACCGCTGAGATCGTCCGCTGGGCGGACGCGCGCTCGCACCGCATCCGCTGAACTGGAGTCATGGCGGGCTACACGGCGATCGAGCAGCGCATCGACCGCGCCGCGCACGCCCTCATCGATCGTGCCGAGCTGCGCGGGGCACGCGCCGGGCTCGTCGAGTTCGCGGTGTTCGTGGCGAAGCAGGCCTGGGCGTGCGTCTTCGGGTTCCTGCTGCTCGCGGTCATCGTCGCGGCGCGCCTCTGGTACCCCGACGATGCCTGGCTGGCCCGCAACGATGCGCTCACCCTCGCGGCGGTCGCCATCCAGGTGCTCATGCTCGCGACGCGGCTCGAGACGATCGGCGAACTGCGGGTCGTGCTGCTCTTCCATGTGGCAGGTACTGTCATGGAGCTTTTCAAGACGGCGGCGGGGTCGTGGCAGTACGACCCCGAGGGCCTGCTGCGGATCGGCGCCGTGCCGCTGTTCTCGGGCTTCATGTACGCGGCGGTCGGCTCGTACATGGTGCGCGTCTACCGGCTCTTCGACCTGCGCTTCGACCGCTACCCGCGCCGGTGGATGACCGCGCTCATCGCGGCGGGCGTCTACGTGAACTTCTTCGCGCACCACGTGCTGCCCGACGTGCGCTGGGCGCTCATCGCGCTCGTGCTCATCGCGTGGTGGCCCACCATGATGCGCGCGCGAGTGCTGCGCACGAGCATCGACCTGCCGATCCTGCTTCCCTTCGCGGGCGTCGCGGTCGTGATCTGGATCGCCGAGAACGTGAGCACCTGGGCGGGGGCGTGGAGCTACCCGGATCAGGTGCACGGATGGGAGCCTGTCTCGATCGCGAAGGTCGGGTCGTGGTTCCTGCTCATGATCGTCTCGGTCGTGCTCGTCACGTGGGTGTACCCGCCGCGCTTGTCGATCGAAAGCGCCGCGGATGACGTGGCGGATGCCGTCGAGGAGCCGACAGCGGGCGAGTCGCCCCGACCGCGCGAGCAGCGGCACGCGAGCCGAGCCTCGCGGGTGAAGACGGTAGCCTGACCGGGTGCCGGCAACATCCGAGATCCTCAACGCTCAGCGCAACGACCCCACGTTCCCCGATGTCTGGGAGGAGCTGAACTGGCGCGGGCTCGTGCACGTGTCGACCGACGCCGCCGAGCTCAAGAAGCTGCTCGCGGGACCGCCGATCGTGTACTACTGCGGCTTCGACCCGACGGCGCCGAGCCTGCACCTCGGCAACCTCGTGCAGATCCTCGTGCTGCGTCGCCTACAGCTCGCCGGGCATCGGCCGCTCGGCCTTGTCGGGGGCTCCACCGGGCTCATCGGCGACCCGCGTCCGAGCGCCGAGCGCACGCTCAACGAACGCGACACGGTCGCCGAATGGGTCGACCGCCTCCGGCGCCAGATCGAGCCGTTCCTGTCGTTCGAGGGTGATAACGCCGCGCGCATGGTCAACAACCTCGACTGGACCGCGCCGCTTTCCGCCATCGACTTCCTCCGCGAGATCGGCAAGCACTTCCGGGTCGGCACGATGCTCAAGAAGGACGCCGTCGCCGCGCGCCTCAACTCCGACGCGGGCATCAGCTACACCGAGTTCAGCTACCAGATCCTGCAGGGCATGGACTTCCTCGAGCTCTACCGGGCGTACGGATGCGTGCTGCAGACCGGCGGGTCGGACCAGTGGGGCAATCTCACGAGCGGCACCGATCTCATCCACCGTGTCGAGGGCACGAGTGTGCACGCGATCGGCACACCGCTCATCACCAACTCGGACGGCACCAAGTTCGGCAAGAGCGAGGGCAACGCGATCTGGCTCGACGCCGAGATGTGCAGCCCGTACCGCTTCTACCAGTTCTGGCTCAACACCGACGACGGCGACGTCATCGACCGGCTGAAGGTGTTCACCTTCCTGACCCGGGCTGAGATCGAGGCGCTCGACGAGCAGGTGCGGGCGGAGCCGTTCCGGCGAGAGGCGCAACGCACTCTCGCACGCGAGGTCACGACCCTCGTGCACGGGCCGCAGGCGACCGATGCCGTGATCGCCGCATCCCAGGCGCTCTTCGGGCAGGGCGACCTGACGAATCTCGACGCCGCGACACTTGCGGCGGCGGTGGCCGAGCTGCCCAACGCGCAGTTGCCGGCGAGCGCTCTCGTCGTGCAGGCGCTCGTCGACACCGAGCTCACCTCGAGCCTCTCCGAGGCGCGACGTGCCGTGGCGCAGGGGGCGTCTACCTCAACAACGTGAAGATCGACGACGAGGGCGCCACGCTCGAAGGTGCCGCTCTTGCCGGGGGTCGCGCCGTGCTCCGGCGGGGCAAGAAGACCCTCGCCGGCGTCGTGCTGACCCCGCAATAGGCGCGACACGCCCGGGATGCGGCCGGAATTTGGCGGTGCCGCCGAATCCACGTAATGTCTTACCTGTTCGCCCCAAAGGGAAGAGCGAAGCGGCCAGAAGGTTGAGTCAACCACCGGCCCCGCCCCCTCAAGCGGAGAACCAAACCCCATCTGAATCGGATCAAGCATCCGTGTGACCACATGGTCTAGGATGGGAATCCTCCTCTCGGAGACCGCGGTCGTCGATCGTAGCCCGGAGCTCAGGCTCCCGGCGCGTCGATTTGACAGACGGAACGGGAGGGCTAGGATGGAGAAGTTGCCCTGACGGCAAGCCGGAGACGGCGAGCATCAGGTGCGCCCGATCCTTGAGAACTCAACAGCGTGCACTATGTCAAATGCCAAAAACCTCGACGTTTGACCTTCGGGTCAGACTGAGATTCCTTTGGATTGACGGATTGTCAGTAGACGATCCTTTCAGTCAGATCAACTCGCTTGGTCGTCCGGTTTTCCCCGGATGGCCGGCAACGGTTCTGCCGAGCGTTCGCGCTCGTGCTACCAAACCTTTACGGAGAGTTTGATCCTGGCTCAGGATGAACGCTGGCGGCGTGTTTAACACATGCAAGTCGAACGGTGAACGAGGGAGCTTGCTCCTCCGGATCAGTGGCGAACGGGTGAGTAACACGTGAGTAACCTGCCCTTGACTCTGGGATAAGCGTTGGAAACGACGTCTAATACCGGATACGACCCTCGGAGGCATCTCCAGGGGTGGAAAGAACTTCGGTCAAGGATGGACTCGCGGCCTATCAGCTTGTTGGTGAGGTAACGGCTCACCAAGGCGACGACGGGTAGCCGGCCTGAGAGGGTGACCGGCCACACTGGGACTGAGACACGGCCCAGACTCCTACGGGAGGCAGCAGTGGGGAATATTGCACAATGGGCGAAAGCCTGATGCAGCAACGCCGCGTGAGGGACGACGGCCTTCGGGTTGTAAACCTCTTTTAGTAGGGAAGAAGCGAAAGTGACGGTACCTGCAGAAAAAGCACCGGCTAACTACGTGCCAGCAGCCGCGGTAATACGTAGGGTGCAAGCGTTATCCGGAATTATTGGGCGTAAAGAGCTCGTAGGCGGTTTGTCGCGTCTGCTGTGAAAACCCGAGGCTCAACCTCGGGCCTGCAGTGGGTACGGGCAGACTAGAGTGCGGTAGGGGAGATTGGAATTCCTGGTGTAGCGGTGGAATGCGCAGATATCAGGAGGAACACCGATGGCGAAGGCAGATCTCTGGGCCGTAACTGACGCTGAGGAGCGAAAGCATGGGGAGCGAACAGGATTAGATACCCTGGTAGTCCATGCCGTAAACGTTGGGCGCTAGATGTGGGGACCATTCCACGGTCTCCGTGTCGCAGCTAACGCATTAAGCGCCCCGCCTGGGGAGTACGGCCGCAAGGCTAAAACTCAAAGGAATTGACGGGGGCCCGCACAAGCGGCGGAGCATGCGGATTAATTCGATGCAACGCGAAGAACCTTACCAAGGCTTGACATATACGAGAACGCTCTAGAAATAGAGAACTCTTTGGACACTCGTATACAGGTGGTGCATGGTTGTCGTCAGCTCGTGTCGTGAGATGTTGGTTAAGTCCCGCAACGAGCGCAACCCTCGTTCTATGTTGCCAGCGGTTCGGCCGGGAACTCATAGGAGACTGCCGGGGTCAACTCGGAGGAAGGTGGGGATGACGTCAAATCATCATGCCCCTTATGTCTTGGGCTTCACGCATGCTACAATGGCCGGTACAAAGGGCTGCAATACCGTAAGGTGGAGCGAATCCCAAAAAGCCGGTCTCAGTTCGGATTGAGGTCTGCAACTCGACCTCATGAAGTCGGAGTCGCTAGTAATCGCAGATCAGCAACGCTGCGGTGAATACGTTCCCGGGCCTTGTACACACCGCCCGTCAAGTCATGAAAGTCGGTAACACCCGAAGCCGGTGGCCCAACCCTTGTGGAGGGAGCCGTCGAAGGTGGGATCGGTGATTAGGACTAAGTCGTAACAAGGTAGCCGTACCGGAAGGTGCGGCTGGATCACCTCCTTTCTAAGGAGCACTGCACACCTGTTCTTCGGAGCATGGTCGTGACAGAGCCGGATTCGAGCCGAATGTGCTCGACCGGAGCTCATGGGTGGAACATTGACATAGGCACCGAGTAGAACCTCGAGATCTCAGTACGTCGCTTGCGACAGGAACGGATCGGAAGCGGACGCTCGGTGCGTGCACGCTGTTGGGTCCTGAGGGACCGGGCCGGCGGTCTTCGGATCGCCGTGACGACCTCAGGACTCGATTCACGTTCGGCAGAGTTTCGAACGGGTTCGAGTACCGCCCGTCATTTGAGAACTACACAGTGGACGCGAGCATCTTAGAACGGGACCTTCGGGTTCCGATCTACAAGATGATCAAATAGGGACACTCTTCGGAGTGTCTCCGATAGATCATTGGTCAATCTGCCGCACGAAGGTGCGGCCGATCGATTCTAAAAACTCATGTAGTCAAGTTTCTAAGAGCAGACGGTGGATGCCTTGGCATCTGGAGCCGAAGAAGGACGTATGAATCTGCGATAAGCCTCGGGGAGCTGATAACAGAGCTTTGATCCGAGGATTTCCGAATGGGGAAACCCCGTCAGGCGTGGCAACACGACCTGATGACTCCCGCCTGAATATATAGGGCGGGTAGAGGGAACGTGGGGAAGTGAAACATCTCAGTACCCACAGGAAGAGAAAGCAACCGCGATTCCGTTAGTAGTGGCGAGCGAAACCGGAACAGGCCAAACCGATCATGTGTGATAGCCGGCAGGCGTTGCATGGTCGGGGTTGTGGGACCTTCACGTACTTCTGCCGAAGTACACGTCGACGTGCTCGATATAGGTGAACAGCATTGAAAGGCTGACCACAGAGGGTGCCAGTCCCGTAACCGAAATGTCGAGCAGAGGCGGAAGGGATCCCAAGTAGCACGGGGCCCGAGAAATCCCGTGTGAATCCGCCAGGACCACCTGGTAAGCCTAAATACTCCCAGATGACCGATAGCGGACAAGTACCGTGAGGGAAAGGTGAAAAGTACCCCGGGAGGGGAGTGAAATAGTACCTGAAACCGTCTGCTTACAAACCGTTGGAGGGGCCCTAGTAGCCCTGACAGCGTGCCTTTTGAAGAATGAGCCTGCGAGTTAGTGGTATGTGGCGAGGTTAACCCGTGAGGGGAAGCCGTAGCGAAAGCGAGTTCGAATAGAGCGATTCAGTCGCATGCCCTAGACCCGAAGCGAAGTGATCTATCCATGGCCAGGTTGAAGCGCGTGTAAGAGCGCGTGGAGGACCGAACCCACTTGGGTTGAAAACCGAGGGGATGAGCTGTGGATAGGGGTGAAAGGCCAATCAAACTTCGTGATAGCTGGTTCTCTCCGAAATGCATTTAGGTGCAGCGTTGCGTGTTTCTTGCCGGAGGTAGAGCTACTGGATGGCCGATGGGCCCTACAAGGTTACTGACGTCAGCCAAACTCCGAATGCCGGTAAGTGAGAGCGCAGCAGTGAGACGGTGGGGGATAAGCTTCATCGTCGAGAGGGAAACAACCCAGACTACCGACTAAGGCCCCTAAGCGTGTGCTAAGTGGGAAAGGATGTGGAGTTGCAGAGACAACCAGGAGGTTGGCTTAGAAGCAGCCACCCTTGAAAGAGTGCGTAATAGCTCACTGGTCAAGTGATTCCGCGCCGACAATGTAACGGGGCTCAAGCACACCGCCGAAGTCGTAGGATTCGCATTATAGGTAGGCCTTCGTGGTCCAGCCGTGCGGATCGGTAGGAGAGCGTCGTGTGGCGAGTGAAGCGGCGGGGTAACCCAGCCGTGGACGCCACACGAGTGAGAATGCAGGCATGAGTAGCGAAAGACGTGTGAGAAACACGTCCTCCGAAAGACCAAGGGTTCCAGGGTCAAGCTAATCTTCCCTGGGTAAGTCGGGACCTAAGGCGAGGCCGACAGGCGTAGTCGATGGACAACGGGTTGATATTCCCGTACCGGCGAAGAACCGCCCAAGCTAATCCAGTGGTGCTAAGAGTCCTAATCCGGCTGACGGATCCCTTCGGGGTGAAGCGGCCGGCCTAACGCTCGACCCCATGCTGGTGCGGCTAGCGTATTAACAGGTGTGACGCAGGAAGGTAGCCGAGCCAGGCGATGGTTGTCCTGGTGTAAGGATGTAGGGCGAGAGATAGGCAAATCCGTCTCTCACATAGCCTGAGATCTGACGCATACCCCTCACGGGGGAATTCGGTGATCCTATGCTGCCGAGAAAAGCATCGACGCGAGGTTCTAGCCGCCCGTACCCCAAACCGACTCAGGTGGTCAGGTAGAGAATACCAAGGAGATCGAGAGAATCGTGGTTAAGGAACTCGGCAAAATGCCCCCGTAACTTCGGGAGAAGGGGGCCTAAGGCGTGTACGGACTTGCTCCGGAAGCGCTGCAGGGCCGCAGAGACCAGTGGGAAGCGACTGTTTACTAAAAACACAGGTCCGTGCGAAGTCGCAAGACGATGTATACGGACTGACGCCTGCCCGGTGCTGGAAGGTTAAGAGGAAGGGTTAGCTTCGGCGAAGCTCTGAATTTAAGCCCCAGTAAACGGCGGTGGTAACTATAACCATCCTAAGGTAGCGAAATTCCTTGTCGGGTAAGTTCCGACCTGCACGAATGGCGTAACGACTTCCCAGCTGTCTCAACCGCGAACTCGGCGAAATTGCACTACGAGTAAAGATGCTCGTTACGCGCAGCAGGACGGAAAGACCCCGTGACCTTTACTACAGCTTGGTATTGGTGTTCGGTGTGGCTTGTGTAGGATAGGTGGGAGACTATGAAGCTGGCACGCTAGTGTCGGTGGAGTCGTTGTTGAAATACCACTCTGGTCACTCTGGATGTCTAACTACGAACCGTAATCCGGTTCTGGGACAGTGCCTGGTGGGTAGTTTAACTGGGGCGGTTGCCTCCCAAAAAGTAACGGAGGCGCCCAAAGGTTCCCTCAACCTGGTTGGCAATCAGGTGTCGAGTGTAAGTGCACAAGGGAGCTTGACTGTGAGAGTGACGGCTCGAGCAGGGACGAAAGTCGGGACTAGTGATCCGGCAGTGGCTTGTGGAAGCGCTGTCGCTCAACGGATAAAAGGTACCTCGGGGATAACAGGCTGATCTTGCCCAAGAGTCCATATCGACGGCATGGTTTGGCACCTCGATGTCGGCTCGTCGCATCCTGGGGCTGGAGTAGGTCCCAAGGGTTGGGCTGTTCGCCCATTAAAGCGGTACGCGAGCTGGGTTTAGAACGTCGTGAGACAGTTCGGTCCCTATCCGCTGCGCGCGTAGGAAATTTGAGAAGATCTATCCCTAGTACGAGAGGACCGGGATGGACGAACCTCTGGTGTGTCAGTTGTTCTGCCAAGAGCACCGCTGATTAGCTACGTTCGGAATGGATAACCGCTGAAAGCATCTAAGCGGGAAGCCAGCTTCAAGATGAGATTTCCATCCCTTAGGGGAGAGGCTCGCAGCTAGACTACTGCGTTGATAGGCCGGATGTGGAAGTGGGGACTAAAGACCCATGGAGCTGACCGGTACTAATAAGCCGATAACTTGACAACACATGAGTTCTTTGAATCGTGTTGCTTGCGTCCACTTTGTAGTTCCCGATTGACGGTCGGGAACTGCTTCGAACACTGTTCGAAGCACTTTGACTGAGAAATCAATAGTGTTTCGGCGGCCATAGCGTAGGGGAAACGCCCGGTTACATTCCGAACCCGGAAGCTAAGACCTACAGCGCCGATGGTACTGCGAGGGTGACCTCGTGGGAGAGTAGGACACCGCCGGACTTCTTTCGAGGAGGCCCACCCGTACACCGGGTGGGCCTTCGTCGTTTAAGCACCGCGGCGTCGAGGCGCTGCAATGCTGACGGAGCGAAGAGGGCGGCCGGATCGCCGGCGGGCCGTAGCATGAGCCGATCAGGGAGAACGATGGCTGAGGATGACAAGCGGCCGCGCGACGAGCGTGGTGGCGACGGAGCACGCGGCGACCGCGGAGCCTCGCGTGACTCTCGGAGGCCGTCTTCCGGTCAGGCCCGCGGCGGCAAGCCGCGATCCGGCGGTGTCAACGGCAAGCCCGGATCGGCTCGGTCCGACGGCGGCAAGCCCGCGTGGAAGAAGCGTGACGGCGATGCGCCGGGTAAGCCCGCGTGGAAGAAGCGTGATGACGAGGCCGGGAAGCCCGCGTGGAAGCGTGACGGCGACGCGCCGGGTAAGCCCCAGTGGAAGAAGCGCGACGACGCGGCCGGGAAGCCGGCGTGGAAGAAGCGCGACGACGCGAAGCCGGGAGCGCGTGCTGGCGGCCCTCGGCCGCCGCGCACCGATCGACCCCGCGACGACGACGCGCGTCCGCGGCACGACGACCCCGTCATCCCCGACGACGTCGCCGCGAATCAACTCGATCGCGCCGCACGCATCGAGTTGAAGACGCTCAGTAAAGACAACGCCGACTGGGTCGCGCGTCATCTCGTGATGGCGGGGCGGCTCATCGACACCGACGCGGCCCTCGCGCACCGTCACGCTCTCGCCGCCGCGCGCCGCGCGGGTCGAATCGGCGTCGTGCGTGAGACCACGGCGATCACGGCGTACGCGACGGGTGACTTCGCGCTCGCCCTCCGCGAGCTGCGCACCTACCGGCGCATCACCGGTCGCGACGATCAGCTGCCGCTCATGGTCGATTCCGAGCGAGGCGTCGGCCGACCCCAGCAGGCGCTCGAGCTGGGCCGTTCTGTGGATCGGGCCACCCTCGACCCCGCCGTGCAGGCTTCGCTTGCGATTGCCATGTCGGGTGCGCGCCTCGACCTGGGGCAGCCGGAGCTCGCGCTCACCGAGCTCGAGATTCCGCAACTGGACCCGGAGGTCGCCTTCTCCTACAGCCCGGCGCTGTTCGATGCCTACGCCACGGTGCTCGACGAACTCGGCCGCACGGCCGAGGCCGAGGAATGGTGGGAGCGGTCGGAGCGTGCCTCGGCGGCGCTCGACGAAGCGGCGGTTCCCGACGGTCAGGACACCGTCGAGGTGATCGAGGAGATTCTCGACGAGCCCGTCGAAGAAGCTGTGGCCGAGCCCGCCGACGAACCGGCCGCGGATCCCGCTGACCCGCCTTCGAGCGCAGCCGAAGGCACCGAGGCGTGAGCGGCGCCGTCGGCGCGGCCCCGCTCGATGGTGTCGACGTCGTACTCGCCGATCTCGACGGCGTCGTCTACGCGAGCCACGCCGCCATCCCGCACGCCGTGGAGGCGTTGAACGCCGCCGCCGCATCCGGTCGCCGGCTCGGCTACCTCACCAACAACGCGTCGCGCACCTCGGAGGCGGTCGCCGCCCAGCTGCGCGAACTCGGTCTCGCGGCCGACCCCGACGACGTCGTCTCGTCGCCTCAGGCTGCGGTCGTGCTGTTGCGCGACCTCGTGCCGGAGGGGGCGACCGTGCTCGTGGTCGGGGGCGCCGGGCTCATCGAGGCGGTCGCGGGCGCCGGGTTCCGCGTCACCCGCTCGGCGGATGAATCGCCGGCAGCGGTCGTGCAGGGGTTCGCCCCCGAGGTCGCCTGGACGGATCTCGCGGAGGCCGCCTTCGCGCTCAAGGGTGGCGAGGCCGGCATCCCGTGGGTCGCGACCAACACCGACTGGACGATCCCGCAGGCCCGCGGCACCGCCCCCGGCAACGGCACCCTCGTCTCGGCCGTGCACACCGCCGTCGGGCGCCTGCCGGTCGTGGCAGGCAAGCCCGAGCGCGCGCTCTTCGACGTGGCGACCGCGCGCTTCGGTGCGCAGCATCCGCTGTTCATCGGCGATCGCCTCGACACCGACATCCTGGGGCGCGGCGCGCCGGCATGCCGTCCGTGCTCGTGCTCACAGGAATCGACGGCCCGAAGCAGCTGCTGGCGGCGGCCGCCGACTCGCGCCCCGACTTCGTGCTCGCCGACCTCCGCGGGCTCGCCGAGCCCTATCCGCAGCTGGTCGACGAGACGGATGCGCGCGGTGACCGCCGCGTGCGGGTCGGCGATGCCGTCGTGCTGCACCGCGGCTCCGCGCTCCGGCTCGAGACACCCGGTTCGCCGATCAACCGCATCCGCGCCGCGGCGCACGCGGTGTGGGGCGCGGGCGTGCCGATCTACGCGCTCGACGTGGCGCCCGAACTATATTCGTGACGTGACCGATCAGGCATCCGAGAACCCGACGCCCGCGAGCTCCGACGACGAGCCGAGCGCCCTCGTGTCGCGGCTGCGCGTGATCGAAGACCAGCCGCTCGGCGATCGGGCCGATGCCCTCGCCCAGGTGCACGACGAGCTGCGGGCGCGGCTCGAATCGGGAGACGCGCCGCGCGCGCATGCCTGAGACCACGGCATCCGGCGCACGGCTCGACGCCGAACTCGTGCGTCGTGGTCTCGCGCGGTCGCGCGCTGTCGCGGTCGCCGCGATCACCGAAGGGCTCGTGACGGTCGACGGCGAACCCGCGCGCAAGCCCTCCCTGCAGGTGGGGCCCGATGCCGTGCTCGAGATCGCGGGTGCCGATCACTACGTAAGTCGCGGTGCCCACAAGCTCATCGCCGCCCTCGACGCCTTCGGCGTGGATCCGGCGGGCCGCGTCGCCCTCGACGCGGGAGCCTCGACCGGCGGGTTCACCCAGGTGCTGCTCGAGCGCGGCGCGGCTCGCGTGTTCGCCGTCGACGTCGGCCACGGCCAGCTCGTGTCGAAAATGCAGGAGAATCCGCGCGTGGCGAACCTGGAGGGCCTGAATCTGCGGCACCTGACGCGCGATTCTCCTGCATTTTCGACATACCGGGGTGAGCTCGAGGCCTCGGGGTGGCCGAGTCTCGTGGTGGGCGACCTGAGCTTCATCTCGCTCACCCACGTGCTCGAGCCCCTCATGCGCTTGGCGGACCCGGATGCCGAACTGTTGTTGCTCGTGAAGCCGCAGTTCGAGGTGGGCCGTGGCGGCGTGCGGGAGGGCATCGTGCGCGACCGCGCCCTGCGCCACGACGCCGCATCCACCGTGTTGTGGGCGGCCTGGGACCTGGGGCTCGGTGCTCGCGGCATCATCGACAGCCCGATCGCCGGCGGCAGCGGCAATCGGGAGTACCTCGTGCACCTTCGCCGTGGCGGGCCCGACCCCTCGACGCTCCGCGACGCCGTGACCGCGCTCGCCTGAGCCCCACCGGCATTCCGTCGGCATCCATCCCGCCGGTTGTGCATGAGCGCGGCGAGACGACGGGGGTATCCGACAGAATGGGGGCATGACCGACGACGCGCGACACCTGCTGGTGGTCGCCCATACCGGCCGCGCCGACTCGCTCGAGGCGGGCATCCACGTGTGCCGCCGCCTCATCGCGGCCGGAATCACGCCGGTGGTCTCGGATGACGAGCTCGCCGACCTGCGCGAGGCGGCCCCCGACCTGCAGCCGCTCGCGCTGCTCGGCGTGGACGTTCCACCGTCGGCGCTCGAGCTCGTGATCGTGCTGGGCGGCGACGGCACGATCCTGCGCGCCGCGGAGCTCGCGCGGGGCTGCGATGCGCCGCTGCTGGGCGTGAACCTCGGACATGTCGGATTCCTGGCCGAGGCCGAGCGCGAAGACCTCGATGAGACCGTGCAGCGGGCGCTCGACGGCGACTACGTGGTCGAGGAGCGCATGGCGCTCTCCGTGCGCGTCAAGCGCGGCCGCGAGGTGGCCTACGAGACCTGGGCGCTCAACGAGGCGACGGTCGAGAAGGCGAGCCGTGAACGCTCGCTCGAGGTCGTCGTCGAGGTCGATCAGCGCCCGCTGTCGACGTTCGGCTGCGACGGCCTCGTGATGTCGACGCCCACCGGCTCGACGGCGTACGCCTTCTCGGGCGGCGGCCCCGTGTTGTGGCCGGGCCTGGAGGCGATCCTCGTGGTGCCGCTCGCCGCGCACGCGCTCTTCGCGCGGCCGCTCGTCGTCGCCCCCGACTCGCCCGTCGCGATCGAGCTGCTCGACCGCTCGCAGGGCAGCGGGGTGCTGTGGTGCGACGGTCGACGCACCTTCGAGCTTCCGCCGGGGGCGCGTGTCGTCATCCGGCGCTCGTCCAAGCCCGTGCGACTCGCGCGGTTGACGCCGCGTCCCTTCGTGGACCGGCTCGTGAACAAGTTCGCACTTCCGGTGGACGGATGGCGGGGCCCGGCCTCCGAGTCGGCCGCCGCGGAGGAGCGGGGCCGCGCGTGATCGAGGAGCTCTCCATCCGCGACCTCGGGGTGATCGGCGAGGCCCGCCTGCCGCTCGGGCCCGGGTTCACGGCGGTCACGGGCGAGACGGGCGCCGGCAAGACGATGGTCGTGACGGCGCTCGCGCTGCTGCTCGGCGAGCGAGCGGATGCCGGCGCGATTCGCGCAGGCAGCGCGCAGGCCGGGGTCGAGGGGCGCTGGCTCGTTCCCGACACCGGCAGCGTGGCGGAGCGTGTGCGCGAGGCCGGCGGCGAGCTGGACCCGATCGGGGATGGCCGCGCGGAGCTCATCCTCGCCCGCACCGTCTCCGCCGAGGGACGCAGCCGTGGCGTGGTCGGCGGACGCTCGACCCCCGTCGGCGTGCTCGCCGAACTGGGCGGTCAGCTCGTCGTGGTGCACGGCCAATCCGACCAGTTGCGCTTGCGATCGGCGACGGCTCAGCGCGACGCGCTCGACGCATCCGCGGGACCCGACCATGCAGCGCTGCTCGGGAGCTACGCCGAGGCTTACCAGAACTGGCGTGCGCTCGCCTCCGAGCTCGAGGTGCTCTCGCTCGACCGGGAGACGCGAGCGCGCGAGGCCGAGCAGCTGCGCCAGGACCTCGAGGAGTACGCGGAACTCGCCCCTCAGCCGGGCGAAGACGAGGAGCTCCTGGCGCGCGCCGAGCGCCTCGGCAACCTGGAGGATCTGCGGCAGGCGGCGACGCTCGCGCAGGAGGCGGTCTCGGCCCAGTCGGGGAGGACCACCCGGATGCCGTGGGGCTCGTCGAGGAGGCGCGCCGCGCGCTCGCCCGCGTCGTCGACCATGATCCCGCCCTCGTGCCGGCACGCGACGGGCTCGATGCGGTCTCGTTCCAGCTCGCGGAGGTGTCGGGGGAGCTCTCGCGCTACCTCGGCGGCCTCGATGTCGACGGCGCGCGCGAACTCGAACTCGTGCAGGAGCGCCGTGCCGCCCTCGCCGCCTTCACGCGCAAGCACGCCGCCCCGCTCGACGAGGTGATCGCGACGCTCGACCAGGCCGGCCTTCGGCTCATCGAGCTCGACGGCGACGACGACCGCATCCGCAGCCTCGAGACGGAGGTGGAGGAGGCGCTGCAGCGTGTGGAGCAGCTCGCAGAGCGCGTCACGGCAGGACGTCGCGCCGCGGCAGAGACGCTCGCCGACCGCGTGTCGGCCGAGCTCGCCGCGCTCGCGATGCCCGATGCCCAGCTCGTGGTCGAGGTCGACGACACCGAGCTCGGAGCCCACGGGCGCGACCGTATCGCCTTCCTGCTGCGCCCGCATCCGGGTGCCGAGCCGCGCCCGCTCGCCAAGGGAGCGTCGGGCGGTGAGCTCTCGCGCGTGATGCTCGCGCTCGAGGTCGTGCTCGCGGCGGGCGGCGTCGTGCCGACCTTCGTCTTCGACGAGGTGGATGCCGGCGTGGGCGGGGCCGCCGCGATCGAGATCGGGCGGCGGCTGGCACGCCTCGCCGAGACCGCCCAGGTGATCGTCGTCACCCACCTCGCGCAGGTGGCGGCGTTCGCGGGCAACCACCTCGTGGTCGAGAAGGACAGCAACGGACGCGTGACCGCGTCGAGCGTGCGTCGTGTCGACGACGACGCGCGGGTCGCCGAGATGGCGCGTCTGCTGTCGGGTCTGCCGGATTCCTCGACGGGCCTCGAGCACGCCCGCGAGCTGCTCGAGTTGGCGCACAGCTGACGCGACACGCCGAGCGCTCCACCTCGCGAGCCCGTGAATGGGAGTGTCGCAGCGCGCACCCGGGTTCGTGACATATGCTGAAACCCCGTGGTGAACAATCCCGGATCAGCCGTTACCAAGCACATCTTCGTCACCGGGGGCGTCGTCTCCTCGTTGGGTAAGGGCCTCACCGCCGCGAGTCTCGGTAATCTGCTCACCGCACGCGGTCTGCACGTCGTGATGCAGAAGCTCGACCCGTATCTGAACGTCGATCCGGGCACGATGAACCCCTTCCAGCACGGCGAGGTCTTCGTGACCGACGACGGCGCCGAAACCGACCTCGACATCGGCCACTACGAGCGCTTCCTCGACATCGAGTTGAGCCAGGCCGCGAACGTCACGACGGGCCAGATCTACTCGACCGTCATCGCCAAGGAGCGTCGCGGCGAGTACCTCGGTGACACCGTGCAGGTGATTCCGCACATCACCGACGAGATCAAGCGGCGCATGCGTCTCCAGGCCACCGAGCAGCCGGCGCCCGACGTCATCATCACCGAGATCGGCGGTACGGTCGGCGACATCGAGTCGCAGCCCTTCATCGAGGCCGCGCGCCAGGTGCGCCACGAGCTCGGGCGCCACAACGTCTTCTTCGTGCATGTGTCGCTCGTGCCGTACATGGGCGCCTCAGGCGAGCAGAAGACCAAGCCCACGCAGCACTCGGTCGCGGCGCTGCGTTCGATCGGCATCCAGCCGGATGCGCTCGTGCTGCGCAGCGACCGGCCCGTCTCCGAGTCCAACAAGCGCAAGATCGCGCTCATGTGCGACGTCGCCGAGCGCGCCGTCGTGAACGCGATCGACGTACCCTCGATCTACGACATCCCGACGATGCTCAACGAGCAGGGACTCGACGACTACATCATCGAGGAGCTCGGGCTCGAGGCGAAGGCAGGCGAGGTCGACTGGAGCGGCTGGTCGCAGCTGCTGACGGCCGTGCACGAACCCCGCCACGAGGTGACCATCGCCCTCGTCGGCAAGTACATCGACCTGCCCGACGCCTACCTCTCGGTCACCGAGGCGCTGCGCGCGGGCGGGTTCGCCCACCAGAGCAAGGTGGCGGTGCGCTGGGTTCCCTCGGATGAGTGCGAGACACCCGAGGGTGCCGCCAAGATGCTCGCCGACGTCGACGGCATCTGCGTACCCGGTGGTTTCGGGGTGCGTGGCATCGAGGGCAAGCTCGGCGCACTCCGCTTCGCGCGCGAGAACGGCGTGCCGGTGCTCGGCCTGTGCCTCGGCCTGCAGTGCATGGTGATCGAGTACGCGCGGGATGTCGTGGGGCTCACCGGCGCGAGCTCGTCGGAGTTCGACCCCGACACCGAGTACCCCGTGATCGCCACGATGGCCGAGCAGATCGACATCCTCGAGAAGGGCGATCTGGGCGGCACGATGCGCCTCGGCCTCTACGAAGCGCGCCTCGAGCCCGGTTCGATCGTCGCGGAGGCCTACGGCACCGACGTGGTGCACGAGCGCCACCGCCACCGCTACGAGGTGAACAACCACTACACCGAGCGGATCGCCGAGGCCGGGCTCGTGTTCTCGGGCACGAACCCCGAGCACGGGCTCGTGGAGTTCGTGGAGCTGCCGCGCGAGGTGCACCCGTTCTACGTGGGCACCCAGGCGCACCCGGAGCTGCGCTCGCGACCGAACCGTGCGCATCCGCTGTTCCGTGGGCTCGTGGGCGCCGCCCTCGATCGCCAGAACGCGACCCGCCTGTTCGAGGTCGAGGGTGCGGGCGAGGGCGCGGGCGAGACGGCTGTCGTGGCCGAGCCCGCCGAGGTCTGAGCCGGTGACGCCCGCCGAGCGCGCGGCACTGCTCACGGCTCCGCTCGCCGACCTCGCCGACGCTGCCGAGGTGGTGGCGTCCGATGTCGTCTACGAGGGACGCGTCTGGGATGTGCGCCGCGACCGCTTCCGCTTCGGCGGCGCGGAGATCGAGCGCGACTACGTCGATCACACGGGCGCGGTCGCGGTGCTCGCGCGCGACGCGGACGACCGGGTGCTGCTGATCAACCAGTACCGGCATCCGATCCGCTCGCGTGACTGGGAACTGCCCGCGGGGCTGCTGGATGTGGAACACGAGGATCCGCTCGCCGCGGCCCAGCGCGAGCTCGCCGAGGAGGCCGATCTCGAGGCGGCCGAGTGGAGCGAGTTGCTGACCTTCGCGACGTCGCCGGGTGGCAGCGACGAGACGATCCGCGTCTACGAGGCCCGCGGCGTGTCGGCGACCGCCGAGGCGTTCGCACGCACCGAGGAGGAGGCGGAGCTCGTGCTGCGCTGGGTGCCGCTCGCCGAGGTGGTGGAGGCCGCGCTCGCGGGCCGCATCCACAATTCGATCCTGCTCGTCGCGGTGCTCGCCGCTCATGCCCGCGGTTGAGCTCGAGCGGCACCTCGACCGCTACCTGCGCCACCTGTCGATCGAGCGCGGGCTCTCGGCGAACACCGTTGCGGCGTACCGGCGCGATCTGACCGCCTTTCTCGCTGCGCTCGCCGCGCGCGGGATCACGGATGCCGCCGCGCTCGATGCGGACGTCGTGCACGGGTACGTCGTGAGCCTGCGCGACCGGCCGACCCCGTTGTCGCCGAGCTCGACCGCGCGGGTCATCTCGTCGATCCGCGGGCTGACGCGATTCCTCGTCGAGGAGAACGTGATCGCTCGCGATCCGGCCGAAGCACTCACCGCGCCCAAGCAGCCCAAGCGTCTGCCGAAGGCGCTGAGTCACGCGCAGGTCGAGGCGCTGCTGGCGGCGACCGATGGCGACGACGCCGTGCGGATGCGCGACAAGGCGCTGCTCGAGCTGCTCTACGCGACGGGGGCGCGCGTGTCGGAGGCGGTGGCTCTGGACGTCGACGACCTCGTGGGTGCCGACGGCACGCCCGAGCTCATCCGCGTGATCGGCAAGGGCGACAAGCAGCGCATCGTTCCGGTCGGATCGTTCGCGCGGGCCGCTGTCGAGGCCTACCTCGTGCGGGCGCGGCCGCTGCTCGCCGCGGGTCGGCGTTCGACCCCGGCGCTGTTCCTGGGTGCTCGCGGTGCGCGGCTGAGCCGCCAGAACGCGTGGCTCATCATCCGTTCCGCCGCCGAGCGCGCCGGCATCACGGTCGAGGTGTCGCCGCACAGTCTGCGGCACTCCTTCGCGACCCACCTGCTGGCGGGGGAGCGGATGTGCGGGTCGTGCAGGAGCTGCTCGGCCACGCATCCGTCGCCACGACGCAGCTGTACACGCACGTGAGCATCGACAGCCTGCGCGACGCTTACCAGCAGTCCCACCCCGCGCGCGCTGACCCCAGACCTCGCGCGCGGGAGCCGTAATTCAACTTCTGGTTGAGGGTGAGGTGAACCGCGCGGGGCCGCCTGTCGCCGCCGGGAGCGTCGCGAGGCCGGACGTAGACTCGCCGCATGACAGCGCAGCGGGAGGCCACTGAACTCGCCGGGCTCGAAGACCTGGGCGTCGAGCTGGGACCCACCGGCCGACCGCTCACCGTGTTCCCCGAGCCCCCGGCTCTGAAAACCCACGGCCCGGCGCGGGTGATCGCGCTCTGCAATCAGAAGGGCGGCGTGGGCAAGACCACGACCACGATCAGCCTCGGCGCCGCGCTCGCGGGCTACGGTCGGCGCGTGCTCGCCGTCGACTTCGACCCGCAGGGCGCGCTCTCGGCGGGTCTCGGGGTGCAGACCCACGACGTGCCGACGATCTACGACCTGCTGCTCGGGTCGACGAAGGATGTCGCGGCCGCGATCCGTCCCACCAACACGCCGAACCTCGACGTCATCCCGGCCAACATCGACCTCTCGGCCGCCGAGGTGCACCTCGTGAACGAGGTCGCGCGCGAGCAGATCCTCGCGCGCGTGCTGCGTCAGGTCACCGCCGACTACGACGTCGTGCTCATCGACTGTCAGCCCTCGCTCGGGCTGCTCACGGTCAACGCGCTCACCGCGGCCCATGGCGTGCTCATCCCGCTCGAGTGCGAGTTCTTCGCGCTGCGCGGGGTGGCGCTGCTCGTCGAGACGATCGACAAGGTGCGCGATCGGCTCAACCCGGCGATCGAGCTCGACGGCATCCTGGCCACGATGTACGACCCGCGCACGCTGCACTCGCGCGAGGTGCTCGAGCGCGTCGTCGAGGCCTTCGGCGAGAAGGTGCTCGAGACGGTCATCAACCGCACGGTCAAGTTCCCGGATGCCTCGGTCGCCGCGACCCCGATCACCGCGTTCGCGCCCGATCACCACGCGGCCGAGCAGTACCGCCAGCTCGCGCGCGAGCTCGTGCACCGCCACGCCGTGGCCTGACCCCCGGTCGTTCTCTGCCAAACGCTGCAGCGTTCGGCCGCGCGCGCCACGGATGACTGGGTCACCTGGGCAGACGCTGCAGCGTTTGGCGACAAACTAGACTCGCGGCTATGCGGGAGGCGGCGGAGACTGTCGAGGCGGTCGACGAGACGCCCGGGTTCCGGCTGACGCTCAGCAACTTCGACGGGCCGTTCGATCTGCTGCTCTCGCTCATCACGAAGCACGAGCTCGACATCACCGAGGTCTCGCTCTCGAAGGTCACCGACGAGTTCATCTCCTACCTGAAGGGGCTCGACAGCGCCGACGAGCTCGACCAGGCGAGCGAGTTCCTCGTGGTCGCCGCGACGCTGCTCGACCTCAAGGTCGCGGGGTTGCTGCCCCAGGGCGAGCTCGTGGATGCCGAAGACGTCGCGCTGCTCGAGGCGCGCGACCTGCTGTTCGCGCGACTGCTGCAGTACCGCGCCTTCAAGGAGGCCGCTCGCTGGTTCGAGGGGCACCTCGACGCGGAGTCTGGTCGGCACGCGCGCTCGGTGCGGCTCGAGGAGAAGTACCGTCGGCAGACCCCGAGCTCGTCTGGACGCTCAGCCTGCACGACTTCGCGGCACTCGCCGCCCTCGCGATGGCGCCGCGCGAGATCCCCGTCGTGGGGCTGGACCATCTGCACGCGCCGCTCGTCAGCATCCGGGAGCAGGCGGCCGTCGTCGTGACGCTGCTGCGCTCGGGGCAGGCGACGACCTTCCGCCAACTCGTGGCGGGCGCCGAGCAGCGCGGAGTCGTGGTCGCGCGCTTCCTGGCCGTGCTCGAGCTCTATCGGCACGCCGCGATCGCCTTCGAGCAGCTCGAACCGCTCGGCGAGATCACCCTGCGCTGGACCGCGGCGCACTGGAACGACGACCAACTCGCGACCCTGGGGGCCGACTATGACCGATGAGACTGAGCTCGAGCGGCGACTCGAGGCGATCATGCTCGTGGCCGACGAGCCGCTGCCGCTCGTGACGCTCGCGACGGCACTCGGCGCGCCCGTGCCCGCGGTGCGGCAGTCGATCGAGCGACTCGTGGCCGACTACGACGGCCTCACCCCCGAGGGAACACCGTCGGGCGGCCCGCGTCGCGGTTTCGAGTTGCGCGAGGTGGGGGCGGATGGCGTCTCTACGTGCGCGCCGAGCACGACGACATCGTGCGCGACTTCGTGCTCACCCAGAGCCCCACGAAGCTCTCGCAGGCCGCGCTCGAGACGCTCGCGGTGATCGCCTACAAGCAGCCGATCGCCCGCAGCTCCATCGCCGCCATCCGTGCGGTCAACGTCGACTCGGTCGTGCGCACGCTGCTCGGACGCGGCCTCATCACCGAGTCGTTCACCGACGCCGAGACCGGCGCGATCCACTACGAGACGACGCCCCTGCTGCTCACGCAGCTCGGCATCAACTCGCTCGACGAGCTGCCGCCCATCTCGCCCCTGCTGCCCGACGGTGCCGAGGGCTTCGAGGAGCTCGGAGCTCGATGACCGACCGGAACGACGCGTCGGCCCAGGGCGTCAGCCCATCGTCAGCTCAGGGCGAGCGCCTCCAGAAGGTGCTCGCGGCCGCGGGGTCGCGTCCCGTCGCGTGTGCGAGCAGTACATCGTCGCGGGCCGCGTGCGCGTCAACGGACGCGTCGTGACCGAGCTCGGCACCCGCATCCATCCGCAGACCGACCGGGTGGAGGTCGACGGCACGCCCGTGCAGCTCGACACGGCCAAGCGCTACCTCATGCTCAACAAGCCGCGCGGCGTCGTGAGCTCGATGTCGGATGAGGGTGGCCGGCCCGATCTGGCCCGGTACGCCGAGCAGGCGGGCGAGCGGGTCTACAACGTCGGCCGGCTCGACGCCGAGACCACCGGACTGCTCGTGCTCACCAACGATGGCGAACTCGCGCACGTGCTCGCGCATCCGTCGTTCGGGGTCGAGAAGACGTATCTCGCGACCGTGCGCGGCGTCGTCAAGGCCGAGACGCTGCGTCGTCTGCGGCAGGGCGTCGAGCTCGACGACGGCCTGATCGTCGCCGATCGGGCGCGCATCGTGGGCGAGCCCTCAGGCGGCCGCACGATCGTGGAGATCACCTTGCACTCCGGGCGCAACCGCATCGTGCGCCGCATGCTCGCGGCCGTGGGGCACCCCGTGATCGAGCTCGTACGCCGCCAGTTCGGCCCGCTGCGACTCGGTTCGCTCGGCGTCGGCCGGATGCGCGAACTCACTAAAGTGGAGGTCGGCGCGCTGCTGTCGCTCGTGCGCGACGCCGACGCCTCACGACAGGACCCCGATGACTGACCGCTCCGCTGCAGACCGCCGTCTGACCGAGCAGGTGCGCGTCGTCGGCTCCGGACTGCTCGGCGCGAGCATCGGACTGGGACTCTCGGCGAAGGGTGCCGAGGTGATCGTCGATGACGCCTCGCCCTCGACCCGCAGTCTCGCGATCGCCTACGGCGCGGGTCGCGCGCCCGCCGCCGACGACACCCCGGGTCTCATCGTCGTCGCGGTGCCGCCGGACGTCGTGGCGGATGTCGTGGCCGCCGAGCTCGAGAGGTTCCCGGAGGCGCTCGTCACGGATGTCGCGAGTGTCAAGCTCGCGCCTCTCGAGCAGTTGCGCGCTCGCGGAGCCGACCTGTCACGCTACCTGGGCTCGCATCCGATGGCGGGACGCGAGCGCGGGGGAGCCGTTTCGGCACGCGCCGACCTGTTCGTGGGTCGCCCGTGGATTCTCGCGGGCCACGAGGGCATCAGCTACCGCCGCGCCGCGGCGATCGAGCACATGGCACTCGACCTGGGCGCCGTGCCGGTCGAGATGGATGCCGCGGTGCACGACCGCAGCGTCGCGCTCGTCTCGCACGCGCCGCAGCTCGTCGCGAGCCTGCTCGCGAGCCGCCTGCGCGATGGCTCGGGGACGGCGCTCGGACTCGCGGGCCAGGGGCTTCGCGACACCACGCGGATCGCGGGGAGCAACCCGGAACTGTGGGTGCAGATCCTGGGGGCGAACGCCGCAGAGGTGGCCGCCGTGCTGCGGCCGCTGCGCGACGAGCTCGATTCCCTCATCGCGGCTCTCGACGATCCGGAGGCCCCCGCCTCGCGCCGGGCGATCGCCGAAGCACTCGTCGCGGGCAACGAGGGCGTCGCCCGCATCCCCGGCAAGCACGGCCAAGACAAGCGTTTCGCCTCGCTCGTGGTGAAGATCGACGACAAGCCCGGCGAGCTCGCCCGCCTGCTCACCGAGATCGGCGAGGAGGGCGTCAACATGGAGGATCTGCGGCTCGAGCACTCGCCCGACACGCGCGTGGGCTTCGCCGAGATCTCGGTGCTGCCTGAGGCCCTGCAGCCGCTCGCGGCGGCGCTCGAGCAGCGCGGTTGGACCCTCATGGAGGCCGAGCGATGACGTCCGACGCCGGTCGCGCCACCGGCCCCGTGGTCGTCGCCGTCGACGGCCCCGCGGGCTCGGGCAAGTCGAGCGTGAGCAAGGCGGCCTCGCGCGCGCTGGGCTTCGCGTTCCTCGACACGGGGGCGGCGTATCGCGCGCTCACCTGGCTCGCGCTCGAGCACGGCATCGACACCGCCGATGCCGCGGCGGTCGTGGCCCTGCTCGACGACTTCGCGTATGCCACGGAGGTCGACGACCGTGGTACGCACGTGCGGGTGGGCGACGCGGACGTCACGACCGCGATACGCGAACCGCGGGTGTCGGCTGTCGTGAGCGACGTCGCGCGGGTGCCCGAGGTGCGCACCGCGTTGAACGACGCGTTCCGCCGACTGATCGCGGCATCCGCTGCGCCCGGCATCGTCGTGGAGGGGCGCGACATCACGACCGTGGTGGCCCCGGATGCGCCGGTGCGGATCCTGCTGACCGCGGATGAGAAGGTGCGCATCGCGCGCCGCTCGGCTGAGCTCGCTCCCGCAGCGGCGTCGACGGCCGAGCAGCTGCGCGAGCGCGACCGCCGCGACGCGCAGGTGGTGGACTTCATGGCGGCGGCGCCGGGTGTGACGACGATCGATTCCACCCATCTGAACTTCGACGAGACGGTCGCAGCCGTCGTCGATCTGGTCCGATCTCAAGAAAAAGCTAATATCACACCGATATAAGCTAAAATTGCCGCATGGATCAGGTCGTCGCGATCATCGCCGACATCGTGGGCTCCCGGGAGCTCGACGATCGAAACGCGGCGCAGCTCGAACTCGAGCGCGCCTTCGCCCGGCAGCACGAGGTGGCGCCCCTGCTCGAGCCCTTCCTCCCCACCGTGGGAGATGAGTTCCAGGCCGTCGCCGCTGACATCCCGGCGGCTCTGCGCGCCACTCTCGCGGCGCGCCTCGCGTTCCCCGACGGGGTCGACTGCCGCTTCGGCCTCGGCCTCGGCGACTCGCGCGAGGTCAGCAGCAGCCGCCCCGACGACATCCGTGACGGTTCGGCCTGGTGGCGCGCGCGCGAGGCGATCGAGACGGCCCACCGACGCATGGATGCCGGGCGCACGACGGTGCGCACCTGGTACGTCGCCGACGCGGCCGGCCCGGCATCCGACGACACCGTCGCGACCGTCAACGCCTACCTCGTGATGCGCGACCACGTCGTGTCGCGCATGAAGCGCCTCGACCGTGAGCTCACCTTCGGCCAGCTCGCAGGCGAGACCCAAGTTGAACTCGCGCGCCGACACGGCATCAGTCAGTCCGCCATTTCGCAACGCCTCGAACGGTCGGGCGGATCCGCTCTGCTCGCGACCGTCGACCTCACGGGAGGGAGTCCCCGATGATCGAAGCCGCCATCCTGCTCGCCGCGGTCGGAGCCGCCGACCTGGTGCGGGCACTCGTCGCGCGACGAGTGCCGAGCATCGTGCTGGGTGCGCTCGTGGGTACCGCCGTCGCGGTGCTCGGTGCCGTACTCGCGGGCGCGGCGACCTGGGCGGCGGTGGTCGTCGTCGTGCTGCTCGCACTCTGGCTCTGGGCGATGACGCCCGAACCGGGCGACGAGCCCGAACGGATCTGGCCCGCGCTCGTCGTGCTCGTGGCGGCGGCGATCGCGGCCGCGGGGTTGCCGCCCACGGGTGCACCGCATCCGGCCATCACCGCCTGGTACGCCACGACCGCCCCCGGCGAGGCCGGCATCGCCTGGACCACAGCCCTCGTCACGCTCGGCGTCGTGCTGTTCCTGTTGCGCAGCACCAACCTGCTCGTGCGCGCGGCCATCAACTCGCGTGCCGCTGCCCGCGCCTCGAGTGCTGCCGAGGTGGCGGGCCGCCCGTCGCTGCCCTCCGGGGCGGAGGGCTGGCGGGTGCGGATCGGACGCCGGCCGGTGGCGGATGTCGAACGGGTCGCGGCATCGGGGCGGGGCGCACCGCAGCTGGTCGGCGGACGGGTGATCGGGCCCATCGAGCGTCTGCTGCTCATCGGCCTCGGGCTGGCCGGGGAGCCGCCGTCATCGCAGCACTCGTGGCGGCCAAGGGGGTCGTGCGCTTCCCCGAGATCTCGGCAGATCGCGGCACCGGCGCCAACGCCGAGACCTTCCTCGTGGGCAGCCTCACGAGCTGGGCGGTCGCCGCCGGAGGGGCGTTGCTCATCTGGGGAACGCTCGGATGATCCTCCCGGCCGGCGGCTGACAGAATAAGAGGCCGTGCCGGCAGATCGTCCGGTGCACGAGGAGGAGAGCATGTCCGACATCGACCGTTCGGGTGAGACGCCCGACGACGCCGACGCCTTCGGCGACATCGATCCCGGCCTGAGCGACCGCCTCGCGGAACTGGACGACGATCTCGCCGAGCAGCGTGCGGCATCCCTGCGCGCGGGGCTCGGCGACTACGAGCTCGACGACGAGGACCTCGAACTGCTCGAGGGCTCCGAGGCCGGCCCCGACGGCATCACCTACCTGCCGGCGCTGCCGGTGCTCGCGATCGTCGGGCGACCGAACGTGGGCAAGTCGGCGCTCGTGAACCGCATCCTGGGCCGCCGTGAGGCCGTCGTCGAGGATGTGCCGGGCGTCACGCGCGACCGCGTCTCGTACAAGTCGGAGTGGCTCGGGCGCCGTTTCACGGTCGTCGACACGGGCGGCTGGGAGCCGGATGCCTCGGGCATCAACGCCTCGGTCGCGGCCCAGGCGGAGGTCGCCGTCGATCTCGCCGACGCCGTGCTCTTCGTCGTCGACATCAACGTGGGCGCGACCGCGACCGACGAGCACGTCGTGCGGATGCTGCGCGCGGCGAAGAAGCCCGTGATCCTCGTGGCGAACAAGGCCGACGACGCCATCAAGGACCCGCAGGCGGCCGAGCTCTGGGCGCTCGGCCTCGGGGAGCCGTGGCCCGTCTCGGCGCTGCATGGGCGTGGCGTCGCCGACCTGCTCGACCACGTCATGACGGTGCTGCCGGAGGTGTCGACGGTCGCCAAGCAGGAGATCGGCGGACCGCGACGTGTCGCCATCCTCGGACGTCCCAACGTCGGCAAGAGCTCGCTGCTCAACAAGGCCGCGGGCGAGGAGCGCGTCGTCGTCAACGAGCTCGCCGGCACCACGCGCGACCCGGTCGACGAGCAGATCGAGCTCGCGGGGCGCATCTGGACCTTCGTCGACACGGCCGGCATCCGCAAGCGGGTGCACCTCCAGCAGGGCGCCGACTTCTACGCCTCGCTGCGCACCGCAGCGGCGCTCGAGAAGGCCGAGGTCGCGGTGGTCGTGATCGACGTCACGGAGCCCATCTCGACGCAGGATCTTCGGATCGTCGACCTCGTGCTCGAGTCAGGGCGTGCGCTCGTGCTCGCCTACAACAAGTGGGACCTGCTCGACGACGACCGCCGTCGCTACCTCGAGCGGGAGATCGAGCAGGACCTCGGCCACGTCTCGTGGGCGCCGCGCGTGAACATCTCAGCGCGCACCGGTCGCCACCTTGAGAAGCTCGTGCCCGCCCTCGAGACGGCTCTCGACAGTTGGGACACGCGCATTCCCACCGGCAAGTTCAACGCCCTGCTCGCCGAGCTCACGGCCGAGCACCCGCACCCCGTGCGCGGCGGCAAGCAGCCGCGCATCCTGTTCGGCACCCAGGCCTCGACGCGCCCGCCGACGTTCGTGCTGTTCACCACCGGCTTCCTCGACCCGCAGTATCGCCGATTCATCCAGCGGCGGCTGCGCGAGGTCTACGGTTTCGAGGGCACCCCGATCGTGGTGAATATGCGCGTACGGGAGAAGCGCCGCCGTTAAGGCGGGCGGATGCGGGAGAAGCGCCGCCGCTAGGGCGTCGGGGTTTCGAGACGCCGCCTGCGGCGGCTCCTCAACCACCTCGACGGTCAGCTGGTTGAGGAGCGCCCGGCGAAGCCGGACGCGTCTCGAAACCGGCGCCCCCTACACCGCCGCCTCGGCCACCTCGGCTTCCTCGATGGTGGGCTCGTCGGGCTCCCGGCCCGGCAGGAGCAGGCTCGCGAGCAGTGCCAGCACCGCGACCCCGGTTGCGACCCAGAACGTCACGTGGAAGGCGTTCACGGCATCCGCGGGGCTCGCCGCGCCCGTCGTGAGCTCGGTGAGAACGACGGCGAGCACGGCGGTGCCGAACGCTCCGCCGATCTGCTGGGAGATGCGCGTGATCATCGTGGCCTGCGGGATCTCATCGTGGCTGAGTCCCGTCATCGACACGGTCATGAGGGGGATGAGCACGGTGCCGAGCCCGAGCCCGCGCACGACGAGTACGGCTGACAGCCACACGTTCGAGGTGTCGGCGTCGGCGAGGGCGAAGGGCACGGTGCCGATCGCGATGAGGGCGAAGCCGATCACGGTGAGCGCGCGGGCGCCGATCCGGTCGAGCAGGATGCCGGCGAGGGGACGCGCCGCGAGCGAACCCACTCCCTGGGGGATGAGCAGCAGCGCGGCCGCGAGCACTGTCTCGCCGCGCAGCGCCTGCCAGTAGAGCGGCAGCAGCAGCATGGCGCCGTAGAGGGCGGCGCCGGCCAGCCACAGCACGAGCGATGCGCTCGCCAGGGTGCGACGCCCCAGCATCCGCAGGTGCACGAGCGCGCGCTCGCGCCGCGTGATCGACCAGAACACAAAGCCGACCGTGAGGGCGGTGCCTGCGATGAGCGGCAGCAGCACCTCGGAGCGGACCACCCCGCCTCCGGACTCCACATTCGAGAGCCCGAGCAGAATGAGCGCGAGCCCGGGGGCGAGCAGCACGAGCCCCACGATGTCGAGCTTGGCGGGGCGACGGCGAGCCGAGTCGTCCGGCAGACGCCACGCCGCGAGGGCGATGCCCACGAGCACGACCGGCACGTTCACGAGGAACATCCACTGCCAGCTGAGCCCGTCGAGGATGGCGCCGCCGATGACCGGACCGACGATCGGCCCGAGTGCGATGGGCACCGTCACGACGGCCATCATCCGTCCCAGGCCCTTGGTGCGCCCGCCCGCGGCCTGTACGGCGAGCGATTGCATGAGCGGGAACATGATGCCGCCGCCGAGGCCCTGCACGATGCGGAAGGCGATGAGGCTCGTGGCGTCCCACGCGAAGGCGCACAGCACCGAGCCGAGCAGGAAGAGCGCGAGGGCTGCGATCCAGAGTCGTTTGCCGCCGAAGCGAGCCTGCGCCCAGCCGGTGAGCGGGATGGCGACGGCGAGGGCGAGCAGGTAGCCGGTGGAGACCCACTGGATCGTCGAGACCGGCTCGTCGAACTCGCGCGCGAGCGTGTCGATGGCGATCGCCACGATCGTGGAGTCGAGGATGGCGGCGAACCCGCCGATGATGAGCACCCAGGCGGTGGTCATGACGCCCGGTGGCAGGCGCGGGGTGTCGGCAGGAGCGGATGCGGGTGAGCCGGTCATGGGGGAGTCCTCGGAGTGGAGTCGGATAAGAGACAGAAGTGACTCTTGGGAAGATACGCTTGTGCGATAAGATACGCAAGTGGATCTTGAAAACCCCGCTCCGAAGGCGACGCGACGACGCGGCGCCGAACTCGAGAACGCGATCCTGGAGGCAGTCTGGGACCAGCTGACCGAGCAGGGTTACGGCGGACTCACCTACGAGGCGGTGGCCGCCCGTGCCCGCACGAGCCGGGCCGTGCTGTACCGCCGCTGGCCCACGCGCGAGGCTCTCGTGCGCGCCGCGGTGCGCCATCTGGGGGCGCGTGCGCCGCGCATCAGCCCGGACACCGGGAGCCTCCGTGAGGACGTGCTCACGACGCTGCGGTACTCGAACGAGACGCGACTGGGCATGTGGGTCGTGCTGAGCGTGCAGCTGGCGGGCTTCTATGCCGAGACCGGCATCACCCCGGCGCAACTGCGCCTCGACATGATCGGCGACGCGCCATCCCCTTCCGCGCGGCGATCAAGCGCGCCGTGGAACGCGGCGAGGCGCGCCCCGATCTTCCCGAGCGCGTGCTGCGGGTGCCCTTCGATCTGTTCCGCTCCGAGGCGATCCTGCGCCTCGGGAAGGTGCCGGAAGAGGACCTCGTCTCGATCGTCGACGACGTGTTCCTGCCCCTCGTGCGCCCGGTGCCGGGCCCGGACGACTGATCGGGACCTCGGACCTGTCGCGCGGCCACCGCATCCGCCAGGATCGGAGCATGGCCGGCATCGAGAACGCGAAGCTCAGCATCATCGGCGCCGGGGCGGTGGGCACCTCTCTCGCCTACGCGGCGCTCATCCGCGAGTCGGCGCGCGAGGTCGCGCTCTACGACATCGACGCCCGCCGCGTCGAGGCCGAGGTACTCGACCTCGCGCACGGCACGCCGTTCACCGGCGCCTCGCGCATCACGGGTGGGGCGGAGCTGGATGTCGTGGCCGACTCGAACGTCGTCGTCGTCACCGCGGGTGCCAAGCAGAAGCCGGGGCAGACGCGTCGGGAGCTTGCGGGTGTCAATGCGGGCATCATCCGCGACCTCATGCCGCAGCTCGTGGAGCGTGCGCCGAACGCGGTGTTCGTGATCGTCTCGAACCCGTGCGACGTACTCGCCGTGGCCGCCCAACGCTTCTCGGGCCTGCCGACCTCGCGGGTGTTCGCCTCGGGCACGGTGCTCGACTCGGCGCGCCTACGACGACGGCTCGCCGACCGACTCGAGATCGCCCCGTCGAGCGTGCACGCCATGATCATCGGCGAGCACGGCGACTCGGAGTTCGCGCTGTGGTCGCAGGCGCGCATCGGGCCGGTGCCGCTGGATCATTGGGATGCCGGCGACGGCCCCTCGCGCGCGCGGAGCTCGACAGCATCGCCGAGGAGGTCATGAACGCGGCCTACACGGTGATCGCGGGCAAAGGTGCCACGAACTATGCGATCGGGCTCTCGGGGGCGCGCATCGTGGAGGCGGTGCTGCGGGATGAGGGTGCGGTGCTGCCCGTCTCGAGCGTGCTCGAGGGCTACCACGGCATCAGCGGTGTCGCCCTGTCGGTGCCGAGCGTCGTGGATGCCTCGGGTGTGCGTCGCGTGATCGAGGTGCCGCTCGCCGACGAGGAGCGCGAGCGGTTGCGGACGTCGGCGGGCGCCATCCGCGCGTCGCTCGAGGCACTCGGGATCGATTGAGGCGCTCAGCCCACCGGCACCTGCTGCGGTGCGTTCGGTGCACGCGACCCTGGGGCGTCGTCGCGGCGTGAGCCGACGGCGCGCAGCGCGGCGAGGATCGTCACGAGGTCGACGAGCTCTTGGAGCAGCGCCCCGACCGTGGCCGGGATGAGGCCGAAGCTCGCGACGATCATGAGCGCGACCGAGACACCGATGCCGATCCAGATGCTCTGCAGCGCGACCCGCACGGTGCGGCGGCCGATGGTGATCGCATCGGCGACGCGCGAGATGTCGTCGACCAGCACCACGACATCCGCCGATTCGCTCGCCGCGGTCGCGCCCTTGGCACCCATCGCGACGCCCACCTCGGCTGCCGCGAGCACGGGGGCGTCGTTGACGCCGTCGCCGACCATGACCACGGGGCGTTCGTCGAGATGCTGGATGGCCGCGACCTTGTCGGCGGGGAGGCACTCGGCCTGCACCTCACTGATGCCGAGTGCGGCCGCCACGTGCTCGGCCGTCTCGCGCGCGTCGCCGGTGAGCATGAGGGTGTGACGGATGCCGAGGGCGTCCAGGCGCGCCAGCATGCCGGGAGCCTCCGGGCGCACGACGTCGCTCGCGAGGATCGCTCCCGCGTACCGGCCGTCGATGGCGGCGTAGACGGCGAGCTCGCCGGGTGCGATCGGGGTGCGCACCGCATCCGGCGCGTGCTCGGCCACGAAGGCGAATTTGCCGACGACGATGCGGCGGCCCGCGACGACGGCTTCGACGCCGTTGGTGGCGACCTCGCGGGCGCTCTCGGCTCCCCGCCTGACGAGTCCGCGGGCGTCGGCGGCGCGGAGGAAGGATGCGGCGAGCACGTGCGAGGAGTACTCCTCGGCTTCGGCGACCGCGGTGAGCAGCTCGTCGGAGGAGATGCCGCCGCTCGGGCGGATCTCGGTGATCTCGGGGGTGCCGCGGGTGAGGGTGCCCGTCTTGTCGAAGGCGACGGTGCGCGCGCGGGCGAGCTGCTCGAGCACGGCGCCACCCTTCACGATGAGCCCGTTGCGGGCGGCCCGGCTCATGCCGCCCACGAAAGCGACCGGGGCGGCGATGAGCAGCGGGCACGGCGTGGCCAGCACGAGTACCTCGGCGAAGCGGTTGGGCTCGCCCGAGACGAGCCACGCCACTGCGGCGAGGGCGAGCGAGAACGCCGTGAAGGGAACGGCGTAGCGGTCGGCGAGCCGCACGACGGGAGCGCGGCTCTCGGAGGCCGCGGCGACGAGCGCGACGATCTGCTGGTATTGACTCGCGGATGCCGTCGCACTCGCTCGCAGCTCCACCGCCTGCACACCGTTGACCGAGCCGGAGAGCAGGGTGTCTCCTGCGACCTTCTCCACGGGGATGCTCTCGCCGGTGAGCGAGGACTCGTCGACGGTCGTCGTAGGTGAGAGCAGCACTCCGTCGACGGGAACGACCTCGGACGGTCGGATGAGCACGACGTCGCCGACCACCACCTCGTCGACCGCGACATCCGCGAAACCGCCGTCGCGCTGCACGCGGGCCCGCTGCGGAGCGCGCGCGAGCAGAGCATCGAGTTCGCGCTTGGCGCGGCGGTTGGCGTAGTCCTCAAGCGCCTCGCCGCCGGTGAGCATGAGCACGACGACGAGCGCGGCGATGAACTCGCCCACGAGCACCGTCGCGATGATCGCGGTGATGGCGAGCACATCGAGGCCGAACTCGCGGCGCAGAAGCTGTCGCACCATGCCCACTGCCTGCCACGCCGCGATCGCGAGCGCGTAGCCGCCGAAGATCCAGGGCACGAGGGCGCCTGCCCCGGCGAGGGCGAGCACGATGCCGAGCGCGCCCACGACGAGGGTCGCGCTGACGGCCCAGTACCGCCTGGCCAGACGCAGCAGACGACGCACGGTGCGCCGCTCAGGCCTTCGCGGCTTTGGCTGCCGCCTTCGCGGCTTGCTTGGTGGCGCGCACCTTGGCGAGCGACTCGGCATCCACGATGTCGGCGACGGAGCGGTAGCTGCCGGGCTCGGCGTAGTCGCCTGCAGCCCGCTGCCACCCCTCGGCGTCGAGTCCGTACTGCTTGCCGAGCAGCGCGAGGAAGATGCGGGCCTTCTGGTCGCCGAAGCCCGGCAGCGTCTTCAGGCGTTTCAGCACCTCGGCACCGTCGGGGTCGCCCTCGCGCCAGACCGCTGCGGCGTCCCCGTGCCAGTCGTCGACGACGGTGCGGCAGAGCGTCTGCGTGCGGGCAGCCATGGATCCGGGGAAGCGATGGATGGCGGGGGACTCCTTGAAGAGTTCCGCGATGGCCTCCGGATCGGCGTCGGCGATCGCCGCCGCGTCGAGGGTGCCGCCCATCCGGGTGCGCAGCTTCTCGGGGCCGGCGAATGCGGTCTCCATCGGCACCTGCTGGTCGAGCAGCATCCCGATCAGCAGGGCGAGGGGGCTCTCGGAGAGCAGGCGATCGGCATCCGGTTCGCCGGTGAGGTGCAAGGTGGGCATGACCCCATGTTTTCAGCCTCCGACGTAACGCGCCAGGTGCTGTCCGGTGAGGGTCGACTCGTCGGCGACGAGCTCGGCGGGGGTGCCCTCGAACACGACGCGTCCGCCGTCGTGTCCCGCGCCCGGACCGATGTCGACGATCCAGTCGGCATGCGCCATGACGGCCTGATGGTGCTCGATCACGATGACCGACTTGCCCGAGTCGACGAGCCGGTCGAGCAGGCCGAGCAGCGCTTCGACATCCGCGAGGTGCAGACCCGTCGTGGGCTCGTCGAGCACGTAGATGCCGCCCTGCTCGGCCATGTTGACGGCGAGCTTGAGCCGCTGCCGTTCGCCGCCCGACAGGGTCGAGAGCGGCTGGCCGATGCCGAGGTAGCCGAGACCGACGTCACTCAACCGCTGCAGGATGGCGTGCGCCGCAGGGATGCGCGACTCACCCTCGGCGAAGAAGGTGAGGGCCTCGGAGACCGGCATCGCGAGCACCTCGCTGATGTCACGACCGCCAAGCTTGTACTCGAGCACCGAGGAGTCGAAGCGGCGGCCCTCGCAGACCTCGCAGAGCGTCTCGACGCCCGCCATGACACCCAGGTCGACGTAGATGAAGCCGGCGCCGTTGCAGTTCGGGCACGCGCCCTCGGAGTTGGCGCTGAAGAGCGCGGGCTTCACGCCGTTGGCCTTCGCGAACGCCTTGCGGATCGGCTCGAGCATGCCGGTGTAGGTGGCGGGGTTGCTGCGTCGCGACCCGCGGATGGCGCCCTGGTCGACCGTGACGACTCCGTCGCGCCCGGAGACGGAACCGTGGATGAGCGAACTCTTGCCGGAACCGGCGACGCCCGTGATCACCGCGAGCACCCCGAGGGGCAGATCGACGTCGACGTTCTGCAGGTTGTGGGTCGACGCACCGCGGATCTCGAGCGTGCCCGTGGGCGTGCGCACCGTCTGCTTGAGGTGGGCGCGGTCGTCGAGGTGGCGACCGGTGAGGGTGTCGGCGCGCCGCAGCTCGTCGACCGTGCCCTCGAACACGATCTCGCCGCCCGCCGACCCCGCGCGCGGCCCCAGGTCGACGACGTGGTCGGCGATCGCGATCGCCTCGGGCTTGTGCTCGACGACGAGCACCGTGTTGCCCTTGTCGCGCAACTGCACGAGCAGCTCGTTCATGCGCTGGATGTCGTGCGGGTGCAGCCCGACCGTGGGCTCGTCAAACACGTAGGTGACGTCGGTGAGCGCCGAGCGCAGGTGCCGGATCATCTTGGTGCGTTGCGCCTCGCCACCCGAGAGGGTTCCGGATGCGCGGTCGAGCGAGAGGTAGCCGAGGCCGATGTCGACGAAGGAGTCGAGCAGCTGCCGCAGGGTCTCGAGCAGGGGAGCGGCGCTCGGTTCGTCGATGCCGCGCGCCCAGGCGGCGAGGTCGCTGATCTGCATCGCACACGCGTCGGCGATCGAGATGCCGGCCACCTTCGACGACCGCGCCCCCTCGTTGAGTCGTGTTCCGTGGCACTCGGGGCAGGGTTGGAAGGTGACCGCCCGCTCGACGAAGGCGCGGATGTGCGGCTGCATGGCATCCGGGTCTTTGGAGAGCATCGACTTCTGGATCTTGGGCACGAGACCCTCGTAGCTGATGTTGATGCCGCTGATCTTGACCTTGACGAGCTCTTTGTAGAGCAGGTCGTGCAACTCGGTGTCGGTGAAGTCGCGGATGGGCTTGTCGGGGTCGAAGAAGCCCGACTCGGAGTACATGCGCGTGGCCCAGCCGTCGGCGGTGAAGCCGGGGATGGTGATCGCGCCCCCATTGAGCGACTTGGATGCGTCGTAGAGCTGGGTGAGATCGATGTCGTTGACGGTGCCCATGCCCTCGCAGCGCGGGCACATGCCGCCGAGCTGGGCGAAGTCGCGCACGACCTTGGTGGTGCCGTCGCCCTTCTCGATCGTGATCGCGCCCGAACCGTGCACCGAGGGGATATTGAAGGAGAACGCCTGCGGTGAGCCGATGTGCGGCTGACCGAGGCGGCTGAAGAGGATGCGCAGCAGCGCGTTGGCGTCGGTGACCGTGCCGACCGTGGAGCGGGAGTTGGAGCCGAGGCGCTCCTGGTCGACGATGATCGCGGTCGTGAGGCCTTCGAGCCGGTCGACGTCGGGGCGGGCGAGGCTCGCCATGAAGCCCTGCACGAAGGCCGGGTAGGTCTCGTTGATCATGCGTTGCGATTCGGCCGCGATCGTGCCGAACACGAGCGAGCTCTTGCCGGAGCCCGACACGCCGGTGAATACCGTGAGGCGGCGCTTCGGGATGTCGAGGCTCACGTTCTTGAGGTTGTTCTCTCGCGCCCCGCGTACGCGGATGAGGTCGTGGCTGTCGGCGATGTGGTCGGCAGGCTGCTGCGTCATGCGAGAGACGCTACCGGCCGACGCGGACAGCGGGCTTCCTCAATCCTGATCGATTCCGACGGACCGCCCTGCCCGGTCACGCGCTGGCGGGCGCGACGGCATACTCCCGGCCGAGGTAGCTCGTCCAGGTAAGGTGCCCCGGCTTGTCTTGTCGCACGCGCCATCCGCCGTGGTGCTTGAGGGTGTGGTGGCCGCGCGAGAGGTGGGCGAGGTTGTCGTGGTCGGTAGGCCCGTCGTGCGCGTGCCAATCGCGGGTGTGGTCGATGTCGCATCGGCGAGCGCTGATGCCGCACATCGCGAAGGTGCAGGTGTCGTCGCGCAATCGCAACCATCGTCGCAGTGGGTCGGGTACCCGATAGCTGGTTCTCGACATCGAGAGCGAGATGCCGGTCTCGGGATCGGTGAGCACCCGGTAGAGGGTGGGAGCTTCGGCGGTGAGCCGGCGGGCGGTGACCGCGTCGATCGGGCCGACCCCTTCGAGCATGCCGGGCTCGGTGCCACCGAGCAGCGTCATGACGGGCACCGTCACCAGGACGGTCGGCACGATGCCGGAGAAGCTGCCCAGCTCGGTCTCCTGGATGTGCGCCGCTTCCTCAGCGGTGAGGTCGAGGGCTTGCAGCTGCGTGCGGGAGAGGCCGAGCGCACTCTGACGCTCGAGCAGCGCGTCGACCATGAGATCGGCGCGCAGTTGGGTGATCGTGCGCGGGTCTCCGTCGGCCTTTTCGCGCGCTGCGGCCTCGCAGACGCGCTCATAGATCGCAGCCACCTCGACCGCGCCCGTGTACAGCATCAGGCACCCCATGCCGTCGGCCAGAGGATCCATGGTCACCGAGCGCCGTGTGCGCGCCTCCGCGGCACGTTGCGGCATGGTCTCGGGTCGGCGCTTCTCACGGAGCTTGCGCACGCGCCGCCGGAACTGCGCCGCGGTCGTCGTCGCCGCGGTACCGAGCGCGACGCGTTCGACGGCCGCGCGGTCGTCCGCGTCGAGGCCCGCGGTCTCGTCGACGAGCGCCTGCGCGTGCCGGTACGAGTAGCGCCCCTCGGCGAGTCCGGCGAGTGTCGCCGGCAGGTCGCGCGTCAGAATCTGCGCCTCACCGCAGAGACGTTGCACGCTCTGCTCCGGCATCCGCAACCCGCAGGCGAGTTCCGCGTTGCGTGCCCGTTCTCTGAGCGCCGACCGGTCGGTCGGGTAGGCCGCCGTGAAGGCTTCATCGAACGCGACGAGGGCCTCGGTGCGCACCGCCATGAGCGCGTCGATCTGCGCCTGCACCTCGATGACACGGCTCAGTGCGGCATCCGCCTGGGCGATGGCATCGAGTCGTTCTTCCATGAATCGAGACCATCGCGAGCCACCGACATCCGCTGGCCGAAACGGGGGCGAATCGGGTCGCATCCACCGGCCGCTCGACGGTTGTTACCGACTTGTGACCATCTCTGGGCCCGGGGCTCGTCAGAGCCGGGTGAGCGCGTGCACCTCGCGCGGCGCGAGCCTGTCGCGCCCGCCGAGGCCCTCGAGTTCGAGCACGACGGTCGTGCCGACGAGCTGCCATCCGGCCCGTTCGATGAGGCGTTGCGATGCCGCGAGGGTGCCCCCGTGGCGAGCACGTCGTCGACGAGCAGCACCCGGGTGCCGGCCGGCAGCTGCTCGGCGTGCAGCTCGAGCGTCGCCTGGCCGTACTCGAGCGTGTAGCTCTCGCCGAGGGTCGTGCCGGGCAGCTTGCCCGCCTTGCGGATCAGCAGCAGCCCGTGCCGCGAACGCGCCGCGGCCGCCGCGGCAAGGGCGAACCCGCGTGCCTCCACGCCCGCCACGACGTCGTAGCGGCCCGCAAAGGGCGCGACGAGCGCATCCGTGACCGTCGCGAACGCCTCGCCGTCCGCGAGCACGGGGGTGAGGTCGCGGAACTGGATGCCGGGCTCGGGAAAGTCGGGGATGGTGCGGATGAGGCGGTGCAGGTGCGCGGCGGCGTCGGTCACCCGCCCAGGCTACGCGGCCCGCGTGCCGACTGCGCCTCGCGACCGTGCTGCCGAGGACCGTGGCCCGCGAGGTAGCGGCGATGCGCCGCCATGGCAGCGGCACGGAGCGTGCGGTAGTAGCCGACGAGCTGGCGGTCTGCCGAGCGCTCGGCCCACGTGACGGCGCGGTAGCCCTGCTCGCCGCCGAGCTCGAGCAGCCGGATGATGCCGTACGGCCAGCCGTCGGGTGCCGTCATGGTCCAGGTGCCGACGGGCCCCTCGACGGCGGCGAGCAGCGGATGCCATTCGCCCCGATAGCCGGACCGCGCGCGTTCGGCAGCGTCGAGCCCGTCTTGCGGGTCGGCGTTGATGACCATGGTGCTCCCTCGTCGAGAGCAGGCCGGCCCCTGCGCGCACGATCCTACGTCGGTGGTCCGACGGCGTCAGCCCCCGCTCCTGCTGTCAGCTGGTTGAGGAGCGGCGCGCGCAGCGCGACGCGTCTCGAAATCGGCGTCACCCGCGCCCCTCGACGACCGCCCGCACCCGCTCGACGATCTCAGCATCCCGCGCCACGATCCGTGCCTCGCTCACGCGTGTGGACGCGTCCGCGATCGTGCCGACGGCGACCTGGATCGCATCCTCGAGCGGCCAGCCGTAGATGCCGGCGCTGATGAGGGGAAACGCGATGCTGCGAGCCCCCAGCTCGTCGGCGACCTCGAGCGCGCGCCGGTAGCACGAGACGAGCAGTGTGCGGTCGCGCTGGCCTGCCGCGTGATTCGGGCCGACCGTGTGGATGACCCACTGTGCGGGCAGGCGTCCGGCGGTGGTCCATCCGGCATCCCCGGTGGCCAGGCCCTCGGGGAAGCGCTCGATGCAGTCGCGCAGGATGTCGGGGCCGCCCGCCCGGTGGATCGCGCCGTCGACCCCGCCGCCGCCGCGCATCGCATTGTTCGCGGCGTTGACGATCGCGTCGACACGCTGTTCGGTGATGTCGCGATGCACGACGATGAGTTCGGCCATGACTCCAGTGTGCGCCTCGGTTACGCTGACGGCATGTCGCGCGTGACCGCACCATCCGTGAAGCCGGGGAGAAGCTCGCCGGCCCGGCCTCGTACTTTCCCAGCATCGAGAAGACCTACGGTCACCCGATCCAGCACTGGCTCGATCTGGCCGCCGACCGCCTCGCCGAGCATCCGCACATGCAGGTCGTCGACTGGCTGAAGTCGGCGCACGGCCTGGGGCACGGCCACGCGAGCGCGATCGTCGCGTACGTGAAGGCGCAGCTCGCCTGACGCGCGCTGGTCACGAGCCGTGCCGCCGACAAGGTAATGTAAGGAGCCGTGCCGGATCCTCGGATGCGGCACAAGCCACGGGCTGTGGCGCAGCTTGGTAGCGCACTTGACTGGGGGTCAAGGGGTCGCAGGTTCAAATCCTGTCAGCCCGACGTAACGTAACGAAGAAGAGGGTCGCCGAAGGCGGCCCTCTTCTTCGTTGTCTCGAGCCGGTAGAACTGCACCTGCGAGCAGGTGGGCCCCCGCTGGCGAGGGCGCCGTCGGCGCTAAGCGGCGTACCGGCCGGCACCGACACGCAACTCCAGATCACGCTCGCCTACGCATCGACCGTCGATCCGACGCGGCCGACCGAGTACACGAGTGCCTCTCTCGAACTCGTTCTGCGCCCGCATCACCGGATTCACACCTTCACCCCACCGAAGGGACTACCTGACAGAAGCAAGCTCTGGACATCGGAGGCGATACCGCACGTGTGCTTATCGCGCAGGGATGGACGCCGAGCCAGGAGCCGGGCAGCAAGACGCTCGGCGCCGCGAAGCGAGGCGCCCCGGAAGCGCAACTGCGTGACAGTGGAAAGTGGGAGACCGTTCGCCACTACCGAGTGACCTTGGTCAAGTCCCTGGGGGTGGTGTAACGGCTGGTCCTTCGGTTAGGCGCTGAGCGCGATGATGGTGTCGGTGGTCGCCTCGCTTTCGTTGTTGGGGAGTGCGCGCATGCGGGAGCGTGTGAGGACGTCGAGTCCGAGGTAGCGGCGGCCTTCTGCCCATTCGTCGGTTTGCTCGGCGAGGACGCCGCCGACGAGGCGGATGATCGCGTCGCGGTTGGGGAAGATGCCGACGGAGTCGGTGCGGCGGCGGATCTCGCGGTCGAGCCGCTCGTTGGGGTTGTTGGACCAGATCTGCGCCCAGACGTCTCTCGGGAAGTCGGTGAACGCGAGGATGTCGGTCCTGGCGGTCTCGAGGTGCTCGGCGACCGCGGGCAGCCGGTCGGTGACGTAGTCCAGGGTGCGGTCGAACTGGGCGTGGACGTCGGCGGCGGTGGGCTGGTCATAGACGGAGTGCAGCATCGCTTTGACCGCGGGCCACATGCTCTTCGGTGTCACGGACATGAGGTTCGCGGCATAGTGGGTGCGGCAGCGTTGCCAGGTGGTGCCGGGGAGGTTTGCGGTGATCGCGTCCTTCAACCCTGCGTGTGCGTCGCTGGTGACGAGTTGGACGCCGGTGAGGCCGCGGGCGACGAGGTCGGCGAAGAACGCGTTCCAGGCCGGGCCGGTCTCGCTCGTGGCGACCGTGAGGCCGAGGACCTCGCGGCGGCCGTCGCCGTTGACGCCGGTGGCGATCAGCACCACCGTGCTGACCACCCGGCCGCCTTCGCGGACCTTCATCGTGAGGGCGTCGGCGGCGACGAACGTGAACGGGCCAGCTTCCGCGAGCGACCGGTGCCGGAACTGGGCGATGTGCTCGTCGAGCTCGGTCGCCATCCGCGACACCTGCGACTTCGACAGCGCATGGATGCCGAGGGTCTTGACGAGCTTGTCCATCCGGCGGGTGGAGACGCCGGCGAGGTAGCAGTCGGCGATCACCGTGATCAACGCCGCCTCGGACCGCTTCCGCCGCTCGAGCAGCCACTCCGGGAAGTAGGTGCCCGAGCGCAGCTTCGGGATCGCGACATCGATCGTGCCGGCGCGGGTGTCCAGCTCGCGGTGGCGGTAGCCGTTGCGATGCGTCGTGCGGGCAGGGGACGGCTGACCCCACTCAGCGCCGACCACCGCATCCGCGTCGGCGGACAGCAGGGCGTTGATCATCGTCTGCAGCAGATGCCGCATCAAATCCGGAGACGCGTCGGCGAGCACTTCACCGAGCACGGTCGCGGGGTCGACAATATGGGGAGCGGTCATCGTGATGACACCTTTCGAGTGAGAAGTAGAGAGCTTTCTCGAAGGATCACACGGTGACCGCGTCTACGTCGGCAACGACCTCGACGACCACCGTGCAGTTACACCACTATGCGGGACTCCACTCGGCTTCGCGCTTGGTACCTGATCCAGAACCCATCAGCAACCGACGCGGCGCGCACGGGTCGCCGTCGAATCGTTGCGCTGGATCCTTCTGATCCCAGCGCCATTCGCGCACGAGCGACAGCCGCGATACGGCTCCGGCGACCCCGCCGAGTCACGCGAGCTGCGGACCCTCTCGTGGCTGAGAAAGGGCTACGCCGACGGAAAGCTGCCCGCCGACATCGTTGCGTACTGCAACGCCGCCGCTGGCCACCAACGGCAGTGACCGCTCTGCGACACCGGCCCGACATCAGCACCACTCAGACAGCAGCCCCTTCTCTTGGAAAGTCCGCGAGCACCGACCGGTGGCTTCGACGTCGGACACGACGCAGCGTCGAGAGATTCTGTCAGCTGCGCTGCGGATCTAGTCACAGTTGCCGCCTTCGGATGGTCTTCATTGGTGGAGGTGAAACTCAAATGTCAGTTGCATCGAGATCGACTTCCCAGGACCGGTTGCCGACTGTGCATCGAGCGTGGTCGGTCGCATGGGAATGGCTCGCTCGCCCGATTCACTCTCGTGCGGTGCGAGAACTCTGGCTCGCCGCAGAGAGTGGCGACGAGCACCGGCTCTCAGAGATCCTGGATCCCAAAGTCGCTGTCGTCGTGGAGTCGCAGGACGTGCGCGCGTCCGGCGCGAGGGTCACGTACGGCGTGAAGGACGCGACAACTTTGCTTGTACACGGGATGGGCAAACGTGCGGGTCTCAAGATCACTCCACGGTCGGTCAACAGTCAGGCGGGTCTCCTTCTCACCCGCGACGGCGAAGCCGCCGCACTGATCACCGTGGATTTCAACGGGCCACTGGTGAGCGTGGTGTGGATTCGCCTCCATCCCGAGATACTGCGCCACGGGAACGGGGTGTGAGCGGTTCCCGCCCGTCGCTACTCGAGCGAGATCCAGTCGATGTTGGCGATGCCCGCACCACCGGTCGCGACGATGAACACGTCGTGCATGCCGGTCGTCGACGTGATGGGCAGCGTCTGAGTCAGGAAGCGGGTCCACGACCCGGTGGAGGCTGCCGTCATCGTCCCGATTGTGGTGCCCGAGGCGCTGTCGAGTCGCACCGCGAACGTCTGACCGGCGTAGGCGGGGTCGACGGCGAGAGCCACCGCGAGCGAGGTGCGGCCGATGCCGAAGTCGAGCGAGCGGAAGGTGAGGCTGTCGCCCCCGTCGAACGATCCGACGAACGCGCCGGTGGCGCCGGATGCGGTGGTCGTGCCGGAACTCGCATCCGCGCGTTCCGCATCCACCTTCGCGGGCGTGCGGGTGAAGGCGATCGTGTCGACGTCGCCGACGCCTGGTCCGCTCCCGAGGGCAATCAGGTACACGTCGTGGGTGCCGCTGGTCGGCACGATCGGCGTGTACTGGGTGGTGAAGCGGTTGAAGCTGCCCGTCGAGTCGACGGTGGCCGTGCCGATGACGGGGCCGGTGGCCGAGTCGATGCGGATCTGGAACCGCTGGCCGGCGTAGTTCACCTCAGTGGCGAGGGTGGCCTCGAACATGGTGCGGCCGTTGCCGAACTGCACGCCCGCGTACCGCACCCAGTCGCCTCCATCGAAACTGCCGAACACGGTGCCGGTGCCCGCCGAGCGGGTGGTGACCCCCGAGGAGGAGGCGTACGACTCCGCCTGGATCGTGCTGCCGACGCTGCGCGCACCGGCGACCCATTTCGGGGCTCCGTACTGGTACGCGCCGATGGTCGGCGTCGCATCGGTGGAGCCATCCGTCCACGGGCTGAGCACGGCCGCGGCGTTGCGTGCGGGCGAGCCCGACCCGACAGTGAAGTCGAGGGCAGCGGCGTTGGTGAACTGCGGGTTCGTCGTGTTGGGCAGGTTGTTGCTCACGGTCACCCCGGATGCGGTGTCGACGGTGCCGATGTTGTTCTTGATCTCGGAGGTCGAGTACGTGCCGCCGAACAGGCTCACCGCTTTCGAATCGGTTCCACTCGTGTTGCCGTAGATCTTGTTGCCCGAGCTGGTGCCGCCGTTCGGGTTGATCAGCACGACGCCGTAGGTGGTGCGGTTCCAGGCGACGTTGTCGGCGACGGTCGCGTTGTAGGTCTCGAGGTCGAGGTAGACACCGGGAGCGGGCCCTCGGCGGCGACGCCAGGTGCGGCGTCATGGAGCGCGTTGTGGTCGATGACCGTTCCGGCCATGTTGACGCGGCAGCAGACGTAGATGGCGCCGACGTCGTTCACGAGCTTGCCGTAGTCGCCGAAGTCGTTGTAGCGGATGAGGTGGTTGGCCGAGGTGGTGCCGGCGACCTTGTTGTCGATGTTGAGGTTGCTGCGTCCGCTGCCCCACGCCGTGTTGTGGCTGATGAGGTGGCCGTCGCCGAGCAGGTTGATGCTGGCGGCGTAGCTGCCCATGTAGTTGGCGTTGGTGATGCGGTTATTGGTGACGGTGTTCCCCGAGCCGGCGACCATCACGCCGTTGCCGGCGCTCCAGTCGATGGTGCTGTTGCGCAGGGTGTTCGCCGACCCGCGCAGTTGGATGCCGCTCGTGGTCTCACCCGCGGTGAGCACATCGCACGCGTCCGGGCCTGTGACCTTGTTCGGGTCGATGGTGAGGTCGCTGTAGGCGGACACGTAGCGGGCGGTGAGGCCGTCGAGCACGAGGTGGTGCGAGGTCGACGAGGTGGTGATGGTGGCGGCTTTCAGGCCCAGGCCGAGCACTGTCGTGTACGAGCGCCCCGAGAGGTCGAAGGCGATGTCGCGCTTCTTAAGCTCGACAACGTGGCCCGAGGGGCTGGCCCCGTCGGGCATCCACGCGTAGAGGTAGCCATCGGCTGCGCGGTAGTGCCATTCGCCGGCCCTGCCGAGCAGGGCGAGCTTGTTCGAAAGCGAGTAGCGGTTGGTCTGGTTGGGGCTGAGGCCCACGCAGGCGGGGAGGCTGCTCGCGGTGACGGTGCCGACGCTCGAGCTGGTGACCGTGCCGGTTTCGCTGACGAACCAGTTGTGCGACGTGAGTCGGGCCCCCACCCACCAGCCGGCCGGCTGCGTGAGCGCGGAGTCGGAGAGCGAGGTGGTGGTGCCCGACTGAGCCGACGCGAGCACAGGCTCTGCCGGGTTGTTTCCGGCGTGGGGCCAGGCAGCCTCGGGCTGCATCGCATCGTCGACGAACACCTGCAGACCGGGCAGCCCGGCGGTGGGGGAGACGGATGCGCGGTAGACGCGTCCGGCCCCCACGGCGATTGCGAACTCAGAGCCGACGAGTGTCGAGTCGGCGGTCTGGAGGGTGGCGAGCTGCCCCGCCGTCACCGCCGACCATCCGGTGACGACGTCGCTGCCGTCGATGACGACACGGGCGCCGGGCGCCGCGACGTAGGTGATCCGGTTGGTGGCGGTGCCGTTCGCGGTGGGCGCGACCTTCTCGCGGTAGGTGCCGGCAGCGATCTGGCAGGTGTCGCCGGCGATCATCACGGTGGCGCATTTCTGCACGTTGCGGAACGCGGCTCCGGTGCTGGTCCCCGCGTTGGTGTCGGAGCCGCTGGTGCTCACGTAGTAGGTGGCGCCGCCCGTCGCGTAGGCGGGGGTCTGGGGGAGCAGGGTGCACAGCAAGGCGGCGGCGACAGCCACGGCGACGACTCGGATGCGGCGAGCGGTGAAGATCATCATTGACCCAATCACTAATCGATTATCGAAAACAATGACCACACGCTACGGCCCGACCGCGGTCGCGTCAACGGGCAACGAACTCCCACACCGAATCCAGAGCGGATGCCGACTCGGGCGCGGGGTCGACGAGGGTGTCGATGAGTGCGTCCCATTCGGGGTCGACCGGCGGCAGCCGCATCATCCGCTCCACCATCGTCTCTCGGCCGTCGCGGGTCTCGATCGCGTGGAACAGGGTCTCGCCGTCGATCCAGATGCGCCAGCTCACGAGCCCACACTCTTCGAGGGCGGCGGCGAGCGGCTCGGGGATGCTGGCGTGGACGCGCCTGTAGTCGTCGGCCGCGCCCGGCCTCAGCCGGGTGCGGAACCCCTCGATGACCGTGCCCACGAAAGCTCCCAATCGACTATCGCTAGTGTTGCTCGCAGCATATACAGGCGAAGGGGCGACGATGGCCGAGTCAATCAGCAGGGGCTGCTCTCGGATCAGGTGTACGACCTGATCCTCGCGTCGATCCTCGATGGGAGCAGGGCGCCTGGTTCGCGGGTGGTCGAGTCGGAGATCGCCCGGCAGCTGGGCATCAGTCAGGCGCCGGTGCGCGAGGCGGTGAAGCGGCTCGTGCATGCCGGGCTCGTCGTGTCGGTTGCGCGGCACGGCAGCTACGTCACCGAGATCTCGCCCGAGGAGTTCGCGATCGCGCGCGAGATGCGGGCAACCCTCGAGGCGAAGGGCGCCCACCTCGCGGCCGGCAAGGTCGGGTCGGCGGAGATCGCGATGCTGCGCTCGATCACCACCCGCATGCAGCAGGCGGTCGACGCCGACGACTGGGCGACCTTCCGGACGCTCGACGTGGAGTTCCACCGCTCGGTGATCGCGTCGACCGGACTGGCGGTGCTCGCACGCATGTGGGACACGCTCGAGCCGGTGCTCGTCAGCCAGCGGGCGATCGGCGACCCCGCCTATCTAGGGGACCGCCGACGCGTGGTCGCGTGGCACATCGAGCTGGTCGATGCCCTGCTCGCGGGAGACCCGGATGCGGCGGCGGCGATGTTCGCCGAGCATGCGTCCGGTGGCCTCGACAGCGACGACGCGCGCTGAACTTGCCGTCTCGGCGTCGGCGCGTTAGTGTTCCAATCGCCTATCGATAGGCGATTGTCCAGATCAAGGAGGATTCATGCGACACAGCACCCGAGGCGCAGCCGCCGTCCTCGCCAGCACCGCCCTCACGGCCGGCCTGCTGACGGGATGCGCGGCGGATGGGGGCGGGTCGGAGACGACCGAGCTCCGCATCCTCGCCAACATCACCCCCGTTCTCACGAAGGAGTACTACGAGGAGCTCGTTCAGCCCTGGCTCGACGAGCACGAGAACGTCACCATCACGATCGAGGTGCCGAGCGCCGAGAACGTGCAGGCGACCCTGCAGCAGGAGCTCGCATCCGGCGACGTGCCCGACGTCGTCGCCAGCAACCTCGACCCCGTCGTGGCCCCCAGTTGCTCGCCTTCCCCGAAGAAGACTGGGTGCTCGACACCCCGCTCGCCGAGCAGAACCGCGTCGACGGCAAGATCTGGCAGGTCGCCACGGGCGCCCAGATCCAGTCGCTCGTCTTCTACAACAAGGACGCCTACGCCGCCGCGGGCATCGACGAGCTGCCGACCAGCCTCGACGACTTCACCGCCGACCTGCAGAAGCTGAAGGATGCCGGCTACCTGCCGCTGCAGACCGCCGGCGAGTGGGTGACGGGCGCGCAGTTCGCGATGCTCGCCAACCCCGAACTGCTCGCCGACGGCGACTTCTACGCCGAGCGCACGGCAGGGGACGCGACCTTCGCCGACAGCGCCTACGCCGACTACCTCGAGGCCTACTCGGGCTGGATCGCCGATGGCCTCGTCGACCCGGCCGCCCTGGGATTCAAGTACCAGGACTCGATCGACGGCTTCACCTCCGGTGCTGCCGCCAGCTACATCATCGGTAACTGGATCGTGCCGACACTCGACGAGGCGGCGACCGACTTCGAGGTGGGCGTCTTCGCGACCCCGTCGCTCGACGGTTCGCCCACCGGCCAGCTGAGCGGGCCGGCGCAGCCGTACTCGATCATGCAGGGCTCGAAGCACCACGAGCTCGCGCTCGACCTGGTCGAGTACCTCGTGTCCGACCCGGAGGCGATCGCCACCTCTCTCGCATCCGAGGGCAACTTCCGTCAGGGCGTCTCGTACGAGGGCAGCGCGCTCAACACGGAGGTCGCGGCGATCCTCGACGCGTCGCCGGGTCTCGTGCTCGGCACGTCCGGCCCCGGCATCCCCGGCGGCTTCGGCGACGAGGTCAACAAGCAGGTGCAGGCGCTGTACGTCGGAACGAGCCCCGCGGACGCCGCGGCTGCGCTCGACTCGTGGTGGGATCTGAATGCCGCGCAGTAACGCACCGGTCGGAGTCGGCGGGGTGGCTTCGGCCGCCCCGCCGGCCCCGGCCACCTCATCCCGGCGGCGTCGCGCCGCGCGCACCGACCTCATGACCGACGCGGTCATGATCGGGCCCGCCTTCGCCCTCGTCGTGGCGTTCGTGCTGATCCCCATCGGCATCGCCGTGTACCTCAGCTTCACCGACTGGGACGGCTTCACCATCCCGCCCGACTGGATCGGCGCGCGCAACTACACGCGCCTGTTCCAGGACCCGGATGTGCTGCGGGCTGCAGCGTTCACCGCTGTGATCGCGGTGGTCGGTACGATCGCCTGCAACGCGCTCGGGCTCGGCATTGCGGTGCTGCTGAACCGCAACACGCGGGTCAACACGGTCATGCGTGTGCTCGTCTTCTCTCCCTACGTGATCGGCCCGATCATCCTCGGGTTCCTCTGGTCGTCGATCCTCGGCAGCAACGGCGCCATCAACTCGGTGCTCACCAACCTGGGTGCCGAGCGTCTGCCCTTCCTCGCCGACCCGACGTGGGCGATGGTCACCACCCTCCTCGTCATCATCTGGGCGAGCTTCGGCGTCAACGTCGTGCTCTACCTGGCGGGTCTGCAGACCCTCGACGACTCGCTCATCGAGGCGGCCGTCATCGACGGCGCCAGCCCCTGGCAGACGTTCTGGCGCGTGAAGCTGCCGGTGCTCGCCCCGACCGTCACCCTCAACGTGGTGCTCGCCGCGATCGGCCTGCTGCGCGTCTACGAAATCGTGCTGGCGCTCACCGCGGGCGGGCCCGCGGGGACGACCCAAACGGTCGTGTTCAACATCCTGACCACCTCGTTCAGCCGCTCGCAGCTCGGCTACGGGGCTGCGCAGTCGGTCGTTCTGATGGTCGTCATCATCACGGTCACCGTCGTGCTCACCCAGTTGCGTCGCCGCAGCGAACTGGCGGTGTCGGCATGATCGCGCGCCGCACGCTGCGAACCGCCGCCTTCGTGCTGATCGGCGTCGCGATGCTCGCGCCGCTGTACCTGCTGGTCACCAACGCCTTCAAAACCCAGCAGGACATCGTGGGCTCGCCGTTCGGCTGGCCCGACGACGGCTTCACGCTCGACAACCTGTGGCGCGCCGCCACCTCCACCGACTTCAACGTGGTGGGGGCCTACGGCACCACGGCGCTGCTCGTCATCGTCGTCAATGTGCTGTCGGTGCTGGTCGCCGGCCCCGCCTCGTACGCGATCGCGCGGGGTGTGCGCCGCGGGCACCGCATCGTGCTGCTCGTGATGCTGGCGGGCCTGTTCATCCCCAGCCAGACGATCGTGATCCCCGTCATCTACGTGCTGAAGACCCTCGGGTTGATGGGCACCCTGCCCGGGCTCGTGCTCTTCCAGACGGCCCTCACCATCCCAACGACGCTGTTCCTGTTCACCGCCTTCGTGCAGAGCATTCCGCGCGAACTCGACGAGGCGGCCCGCATCGACGGCGCCTCGCGCCTCGGCACCTTCTGGCGGGTGATCTTCCCGCTCATGCGGCCGGCGGTCGCCACCGCGGTGGTGCTGAACGCGGTGGGCGTGTGGTCGGACTTTGTCAACCCGCGCATCATCCTGGGCCCCGGCTCCGGCATCTACACGGTGACGACGGGCGTCTACTCGGCGATCAGCAAGTACTCGACCGACTTCACGATCGTGTACTCGAACATGCTGCTCGCGGTCGCGCCCGTGATCATCTTCTACGTGCTGCTGCAGAAGCGCATCATCGGCGGCCTCACCTCGGGGGCGGTCAAGGGATGACCCGCCTGCGCGCATCCGAGCCGCTGCGGGAGCTTCCCCGATGGGCGGTGCTGGAGCGTACGCTGTTCGACCTGCTCGAGGAGGGGTGGCGCGAGTTCGAGCGGCGCTTCTGCGAGCTGGATGGCAGGCTGCGCTACGGCGGCCGGATGCACGGGCGGGACGGTGTCGACGACTTCTACGAACCGTTCTTCAACTGGCCGGCGCTCTACCGGCTGGGCGGCTCCGACGAGCTGCTCGCCGCAGCGAAGCACCACTGGGAGGGCGTCACCCTCCAGCTCACCGAGTTCGGGTTCGTCGCCGACGAGTACGAGGTCGGCTACGACTGGTTCCATCAGGCGGAGTCGCTCGGCCTGCTGCTGGGCATCTGCGCGGCGGACCCGGCGGATGCGGTGTTCCGCGACCGGGCTCGGCGCTTCGCGGGCTACTACCTGCCGGGTTCGCCGACCGGTAACTACGACGCCGCGACCCGCACGATCGTGGCCCCCACACCGGATCGCAGGGACCCCGCTGGGGTGTCGGCGAGGACTGGGACCGATACTCAGCCGAGCAGCCGGGCATGGAGCCCTACGGGTTGCCGTTGCACGATGTCGACGGCATCAGAAGCTGGGATGACCTCCGCGTCCCCGGGGCCGCCTCAGCGATGGGTGCCGCGATGCAGACCCGGATGGGGCGTGGAGACACCGTGGTGAACCTGGCCGCGACGACGCTCGCGGTGAACGCCTGGCTGTACGACCACGAGCCGGCGTTCGCCGAGTGGGCGCTCGAGTACATCGACGCGTGGCGCGAGCGTGCGGCCGCGAACAGGGGAGCACTGCCCGACAACGTGGGCCCCACGGGTGCCGTCGGCGAACTTCACGGCGGCGCGTGGTGGGGTGGCCACTACGGCTGGACGTGGCCGCACGGGCTGCACTCGATCGGCGCCGCGGCGACTGTCGCGTCGCTCAACGCGGTGGTACTCACCGGCGAGCTCGACCGGCTCGATCTGGCCCGGGATCCGCTCGACACCGTGCTCGGCCATGCCGAGGTGTCGGATCGCATCGCGGAACGCGGCAACCTCGGCCCCGGATGGGCCGAGAAGCTCGGCGCGACCCCCGACACCCGCGAGCTGCTGGTGCCGTACCGTCACGGCCCCGACGGCTGGTTCGACTTCCACCCCGTGCCGCTGTCGCCCCTGCTCTGGCTCGGATGGGTGTCGGATGCCGAGACCGATCGCGATCGCGTCGCCCGCGTGCACGCGGCGTCCGAATCGGACTGGAGCGCCGTGCGGTGGTTCCGCGACAAGGAGGAGCAGGGGCATGAGGCGCCCTGGCATGAGTACCTCGAAGGCCGCAACATCGACTACCCCGAGCGCGCGCTCGAGATGGCGATCGGCCAGGTGCTGCGGCAGCGAGCCCTCATCGCCGAGGCGCCCGATGCACCCGAGGACGGCGACATCCACTTCTGGCAGCGCCTCAACCCGGTGGTTACCGAGGTGCTCACGCAACTCGTAACCGGCGCGCCACCGGCCGTCTACTACGGCGGCCTGACCTTCGCCCGGCTCGCCGTCGGCGACGCCGACCGGTCGCGCCCCGGCCTGCCGCCGGGCGTCGCGATGCTCGTCAGTGGAATCCGGGGAGACGACGTCACCGCGGAACTCGTCAACACCGGCGACACCGAACGTGTCGTCGTGCTGACGGCCGGTGCCTTCGGCGAGGACACGATCGACGAGGTCACCTACAGCGGCGCGGCACCCGGATACCCCGGCGACCCGCACAGCTACGCCATCCCGCCCACGGTTCCGTCCTCGAGCACGCATCGGATCGGTTCATCCCGCCTCGAGGTCGTACTGCCGCCTCGAACGCGCATCGCCCTCCAACTCACCATCACCCGCCGCGCGAACGTCGCGGCCCACCAGACCTATATCCCCACGAAACAGGAGAAAGCATGAACACCGTCCTCGAATCCCCGTCGGCCGTGTGGCCGCTGCCCGTGCGCGGCGGCAGCTTCGACCGCGCCGACGCCGACATCCTGCAGCGGATGGAGGCGGTGAGCGCCGCGACCGCGTGCGCCAAGCTGCAGGGGATGGGGATCAGCCGCTCGTACGTGGAGGGCCCCGTCGCACTCGAACGGGGAAGCCGCGTCGTCGGCTCCGCGCTCACGCTGCAGTTCATGCCGCAGCGGGAAGACGTGGCCACCGGTCTCGGCCAGGAGTACGTCGAACGGCATACGGCGCTGTGGGCCGTGCTCGAGACGGTGCAGGAGGGCGACGTTCTCGTCGTCCAGGCGAACGGCAGCCCCTTCACCGGGTGCTTCGGAGACATGCTGGTGCGCTACTTCAAGCGTCGCGGAGGCGCGGGCATCGTCGTCGACGGCCGCATCCGCGACGCCGCGCGGGTGCGCGAACTCGGGGTGCCGATCTGGTGCACCGGCACGACGCCCCACTACGCATCGCAGACCGACCAGTTCCCGTGGGCGTACGACGTGCCGGTCGCCGCGGGAGGCGTGCTGTGCCTCCCCGGGGATGTGGTGGTGGCCGACGACGACGGCGCCGTGATCGTGCCCGCGGGCAAGGCGCTCGAGTTGGTGCAGTCGGCCGAGGATCACGAGAACTGGGAGGAGTTCAGCCGGATGCGCCTCGACCAGGGCGCGCGACTCTCGGACTACTACCCGCTCAGCCCCGACAGCCGCGCCGAGTACGAGGCGTGGCGCGACGCCGGTCGCCTACCGCTCGCCTGACCATGCTCGTCGACGCGCACACGCACGTCTGGGGCCACGAACTGCTCGACGCGCCCTGGCTGCGGGCAGATGCCGCCGCCGGCATCCGGCGACCGTTCGGCATCCAGCAGCTCGAGCACGAACTCGACCTGGCAGGTGTCGACAGGGCGGTTCTCGTCGCGGCCGAGGAGACGGCCGCGGGAGACCGCCGCCTGCTCGAAGTGGCTTCGCGGTCGGAACGGATCGGTGCGGTGGTGGGGAGTGTGGACCCGTTCGCCCCCGGAGCGCAGGAGAGAGTCGCCCTGCTGCGTAACGCACCGGGCGGCGAACTGCTGCGCGGCGTGCGCGTCTCGGCGGTCGGTGCCGACGCCGAGGGGTGGGCGAGTCGCGACGTGACGACCGCGTTCGCCGCGCTGCGCGATCTCGGCCTCGTGGTCGAGGTGCTCGCCGACGAGGGGGCGCTGCCGGCGCTCGCCGCGGTCGGCCGCGCCGTTCCGGGGTTGACGGTCGTCGTCGACCACTTGGGCGGCCCCACCCCGGGCGGGCTCCGGGATTGCTGGCGCACCGGTATCCGCGAGCTGGCGGCGGTCGACGGGGCGCACCTGAAGGTGTCGGGGGATGCCGTCTTCGCGGCCGATCTCCCCGAAATGCTGGCCACCGTCGGCGACGCCTTCGGCCCGTCACGTCTCATGGCCGGATCCGACTGGCCCGTCTCGACCCTGCACGGCGGTGGGGCGTGGCGGCGGCTGGTCGAGGCGACGTCGCCCGGGAGCCGCGACGAGCGCGCGCTCCTGCTCGGGGGCACCGCCGCACGCGTGTACGGGATCGCCGCATGATGGGCACCGATCTCGGCCTGGGTACCGCCCAACTCGGCGACCTCTTCGAACCGCTCGACCAGCACACTGCGACGGCGATAGTCGACGCCGCCTGGGCGTGCGACATCCGCCTCTTCGACACGGCGCCCCACTACGGTCTGGGGCTCGCCGAGGAGCGCCTCGGTACGGCGCTGCGCCACCGACCCCGCGAGCAGTACCGGCTCAGCACGAAAGTCGGGCGCCTCATCGTCGACATCGACGGCGGCAGAACCCGCACCTGGGATTTCTCGGCCGACGGCGTGCGCACCTCTCTCATGAGCTCGCTCCGGCGGCTCGGCCTCGACAGTGTCGACACGGCACTCGTGCACGACCCGGAGGGGCACCTCGACGAGGCGCTGACCGCCGCCTACCCCGAACTCGAGCGGATGCGTTCCGCGGGCATCGTCGACGCGATCGGGGTCGGCAGCAGACATCTGCCGAGCCTCGTGCGATTCGTGCGCGAGACCGACGTCGATGTGGTGATGGTGGCAGGCAGGCTGACCATGCTCGACCATTCCGCCCTCGATGAACTGGTGCCGTTGTGCGAACACCGCGGCGTGCAGATCCTGAACGTCGGCGTCTTCAACAGCGGGATCTTGGCCACACCGCACCCCGCCGCCGGGGGTCGCTTCGACTACACGGTCGCGCCGGATGCGGTCGTCGAGCGGGCGGGCGAACTCGCTCAGCTGAGCGCACGCTTCGGCTACACCCTGCCGCAGGCGGCGATCGCGTTCGCGCGGCACCCGGCCCCCGTCGCCTCTGTCGTTCTGGGTGCCGAGTCGGCCGATCAGGTGCGGGCCAATGTGCGCGCCGCAGAAGCTCAGGGGGATGCCGAGGGACTGTGGAACGCGGTACTCGAAACAGAAGGAGAACACGGATGAGACTGGGACGACTGGGGGAGCGGGGCACGGAGATCCCCGTGCTGCACGCCGGAGGCACGGTCTTCGACCTGCGCAGCATCACCGACGACCTCGACGGGGCGTTCTTCGCCCGCGGGGGTACCGCCCTCGTCCGCGAGGCCCATGGGGTCGGAGCCCTGGCAGAGCTTCCGGATGCGATGAGCCTCCGGGTGGGCGCCCCGATCGCACGACCCGGGAAGGTCGTCTGCATCGGCCTCAACTACCGCGACCACGCGGCCGAGACGGGGGCCGACCTCCCCGCGGAACCCATCGTGTTCCTGAAGGATCCGATGACCCTCGTGGGTGCCTACGACGAGGTGCGCATCCCGCGGGGTTCGACGAAGACCGACTGGGAGGTCGAGCTGGGGGTCGTGATCGGGTCGGAGGTGCGGTACGCCGCCTCCCCTGAGGAGGCGATCCGCCACGTTGCCGGATACGCGGTGTCGCACGACGTGTCGGAGCGGGAGTTCCAGCTCGAGCGCGGCGGTCAGTGGGGCAAGGGCAAGAGCTGCGAGACCTTCAACCCTTTCGGGCCGACGCTCGTTACCGTCGACGAGATCGAGGATCCGCAGGCTCTCGCCCTGCGGCTCGTCGTGAACGGGGTGGTCCGCCAGGAGGGGACGACCGCCGACATGATCTTCCCGGTGGCGCACCTCGTCTGGTATCTGAGCCAGTTCATGGTGCTCTACCCGGGCGACGTGATCAACACGGGAACCCCGGCCGGGGTCGCTCTCGGCATTCCCGACACGCCCGGATTGGCACCGAGACCCGCGCGAGCCTCACCGAGGCGCAGATTGAGCGACTCGCACTCGCCTACTCGCCGCCGGATGAACCCGCCGAGGAGCCTCCGGCACCCCTAGCCGCGCCGTCACCGCCGAGCGCGAGGCGCAGCTCCAGGCCGCACGGGACGCGCACAACGAGCAGGCTGCCGAAGACTTCGCCGACCTCATCGCCGACTGGGACGCGCTGCCGACCGGCCGGCAATTGCGGGGCGCCCTGCTCAGCGCCCTGCGCCGCGTCGACCCAGACAGTGCCTGGGCGCTCGACCTCCACGACGCGAGACTCGTCCACGACCGCGACACCGTCGCTGCCGAGGTCGCCGGCGATGAGGCCCTCGACGCGATCATCGATCTGCCCGAACTCGCCGAGGTGCGCTGGCTCGACCTGCTACCCGCGGGGGTCGGCCTCGACAGGGCGCGCAGTGGCGCCGCGATCGCTGCGACCGTCGCCTGGGCCCTGGAGGAGCCGGAGGCCGACGGACTCCTGGACGATGCCGTCACTATCGTCATGGCCATTCGCGCCGCCTGCCCGTCGCCGCTGACCGGTGAGGCTACCCCCGCCGAGGTCGCCGCCGCCGTCGAGCCGACCGAGGCGAAGACCTTCACCGAGGCCGCCCTCGGAGCCAGGATCGCCCTGGTCGACGCCCTCGACGGTCTTCCTGCCGTCGACGCCGCCGCTCACTGGGCGGGACTCGTCCAGTGGGCACTTGCGACCGCGACCCCTGAAGCCGCACTTCAACCTGCGATCGAATTGATCGACTCCGCTGCGGATAGCCGCGTTGACCTGCTCGCCGCCCGCCTGGGCGTCGAGCGCAACGAGCGCAACCTCACCGCCCCGGAGGTGCGTGCCATGATCCGGCTCCAGCTGCGGCAGGTCGCCCGCGGCATCGCCATCGACCACCTTGCCTGGGTCGACGTTGCCGAAACGATCCCGACGACCGCGCTTGATTCAATTGCGCCGGAGTGGTTGCGCACCGGACCCGCCGCCGACGAAGTGGAGGCGGCCGCCGACGTCATCGCGCTCTCGATCATCACGAATGCGGACTGGTCTGCCTGGTCGAAGCTGGTCACCCCGGCCGATCGGGCCGTCGCCTGGAGGCTGTCCTCCAACACTGGCCTTCCGGCCACTACCCTCACTCTGATCATCGCCGACGGTCCCTCCGCCGATCTCTATGATCAGGTGGCCAAGCAGCTCACCGTTGGCGCCTCTATCGGCGCCCGGCGCGCGGGCCTCACCGACTTCGGGACGCTGCCGACCACCCCTGATAAGGCCCGTGTCGCGATGGAAGCGCTCGCGACACTCCAGGGGAAAGCCCGTGGCGTCGACGGACCCCTTGCGCACGAGATCCTCGCTACGGTGGCCAGCGTGCTCACCAGCGTGCAGAAGACCCGAGCAAAGACCGCGCTGGCGATGTGGCCGAATGTCAGGATCTCCGGCACCGTTCGCTCGTCCCTCGAGACGGCCGGCATCCTGGAGTCGCGAAACCCTCTGAAGCGATTGATTGGCCGCGGGCGCAAGAAGAAGTAGAGTCCAGGTCCCAGTTGATGCTGGCGAAGTGCCAGGTTGTCAGTGTGAATGCTGCAAGTGTGCTCCGGTTGAGTCCTCACCTACTCATCACATTGACCCCGAAACATCCCGAATCGACCCGCTGGACGCGGAACCGGACGGCTGTACGACTCCCCAGTAAACATAAGGGATCCGGCGGTTTCCGCGGTCATTCAGTACCAAAGTGACGATCCCATCCAAGGGGTCGCAAGTTCAAATCCTGTCAGCCCGCCGGAACGAAGAAGAGGGTCGCCGAAGGCGGCCCTCTTTTTCGTTGTCTCCAGCGGTGAGAACTGATCTGCGAGCTGGTAGGCCCGCCATCGAGGGGCTCCGCGGCGTAGCGGCGTTCGGAGGCGCGATTAGTGAGGAGCTCGGCTTTCATTTCCAGAACTGATGCGCTCGAGGTGTTAACCAGAAGCTCAAGCAGGCGAGTCGTCGTACTCCAGGAGCGGACCGTGATCTGCTGGAAGATCGGTAATCCCATGAACTTCGTGATCCGCGTCTTCCGCGCGTGCGCGGCATCCCGCGAGAAGTAGACGGCATCCGGTCCCGGGGTGATCGTGTCGACGCCCGTCCGCAGTTCGGGCACCTGATCCATCACCTCGCGAACGGACAACGGCTGCTTGAGGAAGAACACATCACTGCGCAACTCTGATGAGCCGTGCCGCGGCGGAGCGGAGGCAATGGTCTCCGCCAGATCCTCCCGTGACCTCACGATGGCGGGAACGACGAATCCAACGCGTGACGAGAGGTGATCGTCGAGCGTCGTCTCCAACTTCGCGCGTTCCGTGCGGTCAGTCTCGAAGAGCACATTTCCGCTCTGCAGATGGGTGCGCACGTTCTGGTACCCGAGTTCGCGGAAGAGCTCCACGAGCTCAGGCATGCGGACAGCATTTCGGCCGCCGACGTTGATGCCACGCAAGAGCGCGACGTGTGCCGTTGTCACGCACAGCAGCATACGGAGCCTGGCCCGCCCCACCACATGGTTCTCGTGCACCCGCACCGCGCTCGGCAACGGCGCGGCCGCCGGGTCATCCGCCTCGACCGCTCGTGACACCCGGCGTCCGTGGCCCTTGTCGAGTCGCGCGCAATGCGGGCGCCTCAGTTCGTCACGTGGGCCTCGAGCGCGATCGCCGTCAGGTCCGCGAGCGAGTGCACCTTGACGCGTGCGCGGCCCTGCTCCTCGCCGAGGGCGCGCTCGTGCTCGTCGACACGCAGCCATCCGCTCCAGTCGATGCCCGGGCGGCCGATCTCCTCGAGCAGTGCAGGCAGGGGGTCGCTGCCGACGCGGCGGACGCGGCCCGGGGCCAGGTCGTCGAGCAACTGGGTGACGGTCTGCTGCGCGTCCATCTTGGTCGAGCCGATCAGGCCGGTGGGACCGCGCTTGATCCAGCCGCTCACGTAGAGGCCGGGCACGGGGGCGCCGTCGTTGCCGATCACGCGGCCCGTGTCGTGCGGGATCGTGCGCCGCGCCGCATCGAACGGCACGCCGGGGATCGGGCGCGAGGCGTATCCGATGGCCCGGTACAGCTGGCCGAGCGGATGTCGACGCAGCTCGCCTGTGCCCTCCACCGCGCCGTTCACCAGGTGGCGGGTGCGCTCGAGCGTCAGTGCCTCCACCCGGCCGTCACCCTCGACGCTCACGGGGGCCTGCATGAAGTGCAGGTGGATGCGACGCGAGGCCGTGAAGGTCGAGGGATCGCGCCCCGCCCACTCCTGGATGGTGCGCACCACGATGCTCCGCTGGTGGGAGCTGCGTACGAGCGCCTCCGAGGAACGCGCGAGCACCACATCCGCGGGGTCCACCACGATATCCACGTCGGACAGCTCGCCCAGGTCGCGCAACTCGAGTGGCGTGAACTGGGCCTCGGCGGGACCGCGGCGCGCGAACACGTGCACGTCGGTGATCCGACTGGCCGCAAGCGCCTCGGCGACGTGATCGGGGATCTCGGTCGCGGTCAGCTCGCGCGGATGCTTCGCCAGCATCCGTGCGACATCCAGGGCCACATTCCCCGCCCCGATCACGCCGACGTGCTCAGCGTCGAGCGGCCACGCGGTGGGGGCCTCGGGGTGCGCGTTGTACCAGGAGACGAACTCGGCCGCGCCGAAGGACCTGGGCAGCTCGATTCCGGGGAGGGCGAGCGGCGCGTCCCGGTCAGCGCCGGTCGCGAAGATCACGGCGTCGTAGGCTGCGCGCAACCGCGACACGCTCACATCCGTTCCCACCTCGATGCCGGCCACGAGCCGCACATCCCGCCGATCGAGCACCTCGTGCAGGGTGTCGACCACGCCCTTGATGCGGGGGTGGTCGGGTGCCACCCCGTAGCGCACGAGGCCGAACGGCACCGGCAGCCGCTCGAAGATGTCGACCTGGGTGTCGGGCGCATCGTGGCGGAGCAGCTGGGCGGTGAAGATTCCCGCGGGACCGGCGCCCACCACGGCGACTCTCAGGGGAGCGAGGTCGTGGGTCATGGCGTCCTTTCGCGAGGAACACCTTCACGGTAGAACCTCAACTGCACTTCAGGTCAAAGCGTGATCGCGATGCGCGCTCACGCGTCGGAGTAGTCCTCCAAGCGGCGGGCGCCCGCCCCGGTGGAGGCAAGCGCGTCGCCCGGGTTGAGCACGGGGCAGGCCTTCATCGAGAGGCATCCGCACCCGATGCAGCCGGTCAACTCGTGCTCGAGTCGCTCGAGTCGATGCCGGCGCTCCTCGAGCTGCTTCTTCCACGCTCGGGAGGCGCGCTGCCAGTCCTCATGGCTCGGCGTGCGATCCAGCGGCACCGTGTCGAATACATCCTGCACGCTCTCGAGCGAGACGCCGAGGTTGCGCGCGACCGAGATGAGCGACACCCGGCGCAGCATGTGGCGCGCGAAACGACGCTGGTTGCCCTCGGTGCGCACCGAGACGATGAGGCCGAGGCTCTCGTAGTAGCGCAGCGCGGAGACGGCCACGCCCGTGCGTCGACTCATCTCGCCGATCGAGAGCAGGTCGTCCGGGTCGGGCTCAACGGGCGACATGTCGCCTCCTCTCGGCTTGACCTCAAGTTCACTTTAGATATTAGCGTGAGGTTGACCGCATCGACAGTGGTCGAGAGGGAGTGGTCGACGTGACCTACGTGATCGCTCTGCCCTGTGTGGATGTCAAAGACCGGGCCTGCGTGGACGAGTGCCCCGTCGATTGCATCTACGAGGGCGAGCGGATGCTGTACATCCACCCGGACGAGTGCGTGGACTGCGGTGCGTGCGAACCGGTGTGCCCGGTCGAGGCGATCTACTACGAAGACGACGTGCCCGACGAGTGGCGCGACTACACGGTGGCCAACGCCGAGTTCTTCGCAGAGATCGGCTCGCCCGGTGGCGCGGCGAAGGTCGGCGTCTACGACTTCGATCACTCGCTGGTGGCCGCGCTGCCGCCCCAGACGCACCCGCTCGTCTGACGGCGCGCAACAGGGCGCGAGGACTCAGTCGGCGGCGTTGAGGCGCACCATGGCGTCGTAGAGCTGCTCGTCGGTGAGCGGCGGCTCGGGAAGCGGATGCGCGCGGGGTGCCCGATAGGCGTCGAGCATGAGCGCGAGCTGCCGACGCCAGGCGTTCGGCGCGGTGACGCTCGTGGCGTCGATCATGCGGCTGCTCGACCAGATGAGCGTGACGATGTCGCCGCGCGCGATGTCGGGGCGCACGACGCCCGCGTCTTGGGCGCGGATGAGCACCTCGTCGATGTGCTCGCAGATCTGGTCGTGGAGGCGCTCGGTCTCGGCGCTGCCGGGGAAGCGCCGGGAGAGGAAGTCGTTGAACCCCCGGTCGCCCGCCTGGAGCCGGAAGAGGTTCTCCAGGTAGGAGGCGAATGCCCTCCACGGGTCGTCGATCCCCATGACGCGCTCTGATTCGTCGAGGAGCTCGGCGAGGCGCGGCTCGAGGGCCGCGAGCAGCAGATCCAGCCGGGTCGGGAAGTGGCGATACAGCGTGCCGATCGCGACGCCCGCCTCGCGAGCGATCCCTTCCAGTGAGGCATCCACACCGCGCACGGCGAACTCGCGCTGCGCCGTCGCCAGGATCCTGTCGTAGCGCTCCTGAGCGTCCCGACGACGCGGTCGACGCGTCCGACTCGTTGCGGTGATCGTCACACCGCGATTCTACGCCGAAGCGGAGGGGCCCTCCGATTCTTCGTCGCTCGGTCGAGCACTGACGAAAAACTTCGCGGCGGGCGGAATAGGTGAGGCAACCCTCCGGTTATATCCCGCAACCGGAGGGGTGCCTCACCTTGACGATCGACTCGACGCCAGATGAACGCCCGCGGTGAATCAGAAGACACCGAAGAAGGAGCATCTCATGGCACGCATCAGCATCATCGGCTCGGGCAACATGGCCCGCGCCATCGGCAGTCGGGCAGTCGCCGGCGGGAACACCGTCGAGATCATCGGGCGCAACCCGGATAAGTCCGCAGCCCTCGCCCGAGTTCTCGGCGGGGACACCACGACGGGAACCTGGGGCACGCGGCCGACGGGTGACATCGTCATCCTCGCCGTGCTGTTCGCCGGGGCCGTGCCCGTCGTCCGCGACTTCGGCGAGGCGCTCGCCGGCAAGATCGTGGTCGACATCACGAACCCGTTCACACCCGACGCCACCGGGCTGGCCGTTCCGGCCGGCACGTCCGTCGCGACGCAGATCGCGGAGGCGGCCCCGGAGAGCACCCACGTGATCAAGGCGTTCAACACGCTCTTCAGCCACGTGCTCGCCTCGGGCAACCCGGTGGACGTGTTCCTGGCGGGCGATGACCCGAAGGCCAAGCAGAGCCTGGCCACCTTCATCACGAGCCTCGGACTTCGCCCGCGCGACGCGGGGATCTGAGCATGGCGCACTGGCTCGAGAGCGCGAGCCTGCTCGAGATGGGTCTGGCCCGCACGGGCCTCGGGTTCAACATCGCGCTCGCGGTCGACACCCGGGTGGCGGCATAGCCATGTCGCGCCTCGACACGGCGGTGACCACCGTCGATCACCGGGGACCCGCGCGGGCGACCGCCGGGTCCCCGGCGACGGGATCCGCCATCCGCCTCCAGGGTGTCGTGAAGCAGTACGGCACCGGCACATCCGCCGTGATGGCGTTGCGGGGCATCGATCTGAGCCTCGCGCGCGGGTCGTTCACGGCGATCATGGGGCCGTCGGGCTCGGGCAAGAGCACGTTCTTGCACACGGCAGCCGGCCTCGACACGCCCACGAGCGGCTCGGTGTGGATCGGCGACACCGAGATCTCGCACCTGCGGGCCACCCGGCTCGCCAAGTTCCGGCGGGAGCATGTCGGCTTCGTCTTCCAGGCCTACAACCTCCTGCCCGCGTTGTCGGTCGAGGAGAACGTGACGCTGCCGCTTCGCCTGGCGGGCCGCGGCGTGGACAAGCCCTGGCGCGACCGCATGATCCACTCCGTGGGCCTGGACGACCTCCGGGGGCGACGCCCGGCAGAGCTCTCGGGTGGCCAGCAGCAGCGGGTGGCCATCGCGCGGGCGCTCATCACGCGACCGGATGCGGTGTTCGCCGATGAGCCGACCGGCGCTCTGGATTCGCGAGCGGGCAAGCAGGTGCTCGACCTCCTGGTGCAGATGACCCACGAGCTGAACCAGACGGTCGTCATGGTGACGCACGACCCGATGGTCGCGGCACGAGCCGAGCGGGTGATCTTCCTCGCCGACGGTGCACTCGTCGGCGCGCTGGAGGGCGCGACGACGCAGCAGATCGTCGACCGCATGACCGGATTGGGGACATGGTGAACGCGCTCGTGCGGGCGGGCATCCGCCAGAACCGGGGCACCCTCATCGGCATGCTCGTGGCGGTGCTCACGGCGACCATGCTGGCGACCGGCCTCGGCGTGCTGATCGAATCGGGCGCTCGCGGAGGGCTCGATCCGGAACGCTACGCCGCCGCCGACGTGATCGTCGGCGGTACCCAGACCTTCGTGAGCCCCGAGGACGCGAGCTACGCGCTTCCCGAGCGCGTCCCTGTGCCCGCCGACGCGCTTGACGCGATTCGCGTGCTTCCGGATGCGGCGGCCGTGGTCGCCGACACCACGGTGCCTCTGTCGTGGGGTGGCACGGCGATCGAGGCGCACGGCTGGAGCGCCGCGACCCTCACGCCGTACTCGATCACGGAGGGACGCGCCCCACGGGCGGCGGATGAGGTCGTCGTCGACGGCATCCTCGCTGCTCGCACGGAACTCGGTGCCACCATCACGCTCGGCCACGGAGGCATCGACGCGGAGTATCGGGTGGTCGGCATCGCGGCCGCGGACGGCGACCAACCCTCGCGCGCGGCGCACGTCTTCGTGACCGATGCGACAGCATCCGCGTGGATGCCGCATGGAGGGGCCACCGTGGTGGGCGTGTTCGCACGCGACGGCGTCTCGCCGAGCGAGCTGGCGCGCGAGATCCACGCGCAGGTGCCTGAGGTCGCCACCTACACCGGGCGCGATCGCGGCGCGGGCGAGTTCCTGGATGCGGGGGCCGCGCGAGCAACCCTCGTCGCGATCGGTTCCTCGTTCGCCGGCACCGCGATCCTCATCGCCCTGTTCGTCGTCACGAGCACGCTGTCGTTGTCGATCCAGCGGCGACGGCGGGAGTTCGCCCTCCTGCGGGCCATCGGCGCGACGCCGCTGCAGATCCATCGGCTCGTCGCGCAGGAGGTGCTCATCGTGGCAGGCGTGGGAGCGATCCTCGGAGTGATCCCCGGCCTCCTTCTCGCGGCGGTCATGCGCTTCGGCTTCGCGCAGGCCGGAGTCATCCCCTCGGACTTCGCGCTCACCTTCGGGCCGATTCCTCCGCTGATCGCCGTCGTGGCGATGGTGGCGGCGTCGCAGCTCGCCGCGGCGGTGGCTGCGCGGAGGTCTGCGCGTATCAGCCCGATCGAAGCCTTGCAGGAGGCATCGACGACACCGGCCCGCGTGGGGCGGGCGCGCACGATCGTGGGCGTCGTTCTGGGCGTGCTCGGCCTGGCCGCCTCGGCCGTTCCCCTGGTCGTTCCCGGCACGATCGCGATCGCGGGGCCCGTCGCGGCCGCCCTGCTGCTCATCGTGGCCGTCGGATTGCTCGGACCGCGTCTGGTGCGCATCGCGATCGCCGTGCTCGGTGCGCCGCTTCGCCACCTCGGGTCGGCCTCGGCGTTCCTCGCGGCGACGAACGCGCGCAGCAACTCGCGTCGACTCGCGGCGGCGATCGTTCCGCTGGCCCTCGGCATCGGTCTCGGGCTCGTGCAGGTGGGCACCCAGTCGATCGTCGCGGCGGAGGCGACCGCGCAATCCCGCGCGGGCGTGACCGCCGACCTGATGGTGACGGGCGGCCCGTCCGGGCTGTCCGATGCGGCAGTCGGAACGATCGTGAGGACGCCGGGTGTCGAGGCGGTGAATCCGGTGGTGGTCAGCCAGATCATCGTCAGCTTCGTGCAACTCGGGGATCCGACATCCGAGCAGTATCCGATCCAGGGGATCGATCCGGCTGCCCTCGGCACCACCATGGATCTCGGGGTCGTGTCGGGAACGCTCGACGACGTGACCGACGATCACACCATCGCCCTGAGTTCGGATGCTGCGCTCGCGACCGGCGCACAGCTCGGCGACTCCGTCACCGGCCATCTCGGCGACGGCGCGGTGATCACCGCGACCGTGGTCGCCACCTACACCCGCGGGCTGGGCTTCGGCGACGTCACGATGACGAACGCGGCCCTGCGGGCGCACACGACGTCCGGCCTCAGCGACTACGCGTTGGTGAGCACGGAGTCGGGGATGTCGGCGAGCGTGCAGGAATCGTTGGGGGCGGCCGGCTTCACGGTGCTCGATCATCGGGCGCTGCGTGCGGCGGGCGACGGCGCGCGGGAGGCGAACTCGCTCGTCAATCTGATCGCGCTGGCTGTCATCCTCGGCTATATCGCCATCGCGGTGGTGAACACGCTCGTGCTGGCCACGGGTGAGCGGCGTCGTGAGTTCGCCCTGATGCAGTTCGTCGGGTCGACCCGACGGCAGGTGCGGGCGATGATGCGCATCGAATCGCTCGTGGCGGTCGTGCTTGCAGCTGTGCTCGGCGTGCTCGTGGCGGCAGCTCCGCTCGTCGGGATCAGCGTCGGCATCTCGGGGCAACCGCTCCCGAAGATCTCGCTGATCGAGAGCGCCGCGATCGTCGGCTCGTTGAGCATCATCGGCGTGATCGCGCTCGCGCTCGCCACCCGGGGTGTCATGCGCAGTGCGCCCCTCACCGAAATCGGGTCGCGCCAGTAGCGGCGGTGCGTGATGATCAGGGGAGAGGAGGCGTCCATGGGCCGCTCGAGCGCGCCGGAGTTCTCCGCCGTGAGACAGCACGCCCTCCTGCGGGGAGTTCTTCGCGGAGACCCCGGAGGCGGCCTGAGGCACGCGGCTACTGCTCGGGCGCGGGAACGGCACGCTCGCGCACGGGGTGTGCGCCGCCCGTGATGTCGAGCAGCGACGCGAGCACCTCGCGTGCCGTGACGAGGGCGGCGCCGTCGACGGCGCCGCGTAGCTCATCCTCGAACTCGCGAATGTCCATGTCCTCCGAGACCCTCCGTTCCTTCTATGCCGCCATTGAGGCCGGGCGCCACGGCGACGCGCTCAGCTCCTTCCTGCATCCGGATGTGTGCACCATCGAGCGTCCCAGCGCGCTCATGCCTCAGGGGCGGGTGAGCGATCGCGACGCGATGCTCGCGGCGTCGACGGCGGGCGCCGGCATGCTGGCGAGCCAGCACTACGAGGTGCGCTCGCTCGACGAGCTCGACGACGGCGTCGTGGCGGCACGCCTGCACTGGTCGGGCGTGATCGCGGCGGATGTCGGGCCGTTCCGTGCCGGAGCGCGACTGACGGCGCACATCGCCCAGTTCGTGCGCTTTCGCGACGGCCGCATCGTCGAGATCGAGACCTTCGACTGCTACGAGCCCATCGAGGAGTGAGGGCCTCGCGATGTCATGTCGCATGATGCTATAGTGCATTCCGCCATAAGCGAGAGGAATGCATCATGAAGTTGTTCGTCGTCGGTTCGACGGGTCGCACCGGGGGTCTCGTCGTGCGTCAGGCACTCGAGCGCGGGCACGAGGTCACCGCTTTCACGCGTCGGCCCGAGGCCGTGGGCTTCGAGCATCCGCGGCTTCGGGTGGCGGAGGGTGACGCGCTCGTGCCGGCCGACCTCGCACAGCTCGCCGGCCATGACGCCGTGCTGTCGATCGTGGCGGCGCCCGATCTCAAGGCCACCACGGTGTCGGAGCAGATCATCCGCAACCTCGTGCAGTCGATGGGGAGCACGGGGTGCACCGCATCGTGGTCACGAGCAGCCACGCGCTCGTCGCGACCCGACCCCGGCTCGCGGTCGCCTTCATCCGGATGGTTCTTCGCCACTCGTACGCCGACGCGCGCAACATGGAGGCCGTGCTGCAGCGGTCGGACCTCGACTGGCGCATCGTGCGCGCGAACCGTCTCGTCGACAAGCCCGCAGTCGGCGCGGTGGTGCGGATGCCGGACGGCGCCGATTTCGACGGCGGCGCTCATGAGCTCACGCGCGCGGATCTCGCCGCGACCCTGCTCGACATCGTGGAGGATGACGGCCTGCGCCGTGAGGCGATCGAGGTCACGGGAGCACGCACCTCGTGACCACCGTCGCCTCCGGCGCGGGTGACGTGCTCTGGTCGCTCGGCTTCTTCGCGCGCTTTGCATGGGTGATCGTTCTGCTGTCGGCGCTTCCGGCCGCCCAGCGGATCTTCGCCGCGCTGCACCCCGATGACCCGCGCGTGTACGCCTGGCCCGTCGAGGCGCTCGTGGGCCTGCTGCGGATCGCCGCGATCGTCGTCGTCTTCTGGCTCGGCTGGCGAGCGGATGCCGCGCTGCGCCGCCCCGAGGTCGACTCGGTCGGCCGGGTGCTCGGCGCGCTCGTCGACTATGTGCGACACGATGGCGGGCGACTGCTCGTGGCGGCGCTCATCGCGGGGCTCGTGCTCAATCTGCTCGGCGGGCCCGTCGTCGAGGCTGTCGTGCGGCAGTTCAGCACCGATCCGCGCGTGGCCGCGGCGTGGAGCTTCGGCGTGCGGAATCTCGTGATGATCCCGCTGTTCTCTGCGCTGGCGTACGGACTCCTGCGTCCGGCACTCCTCGCACCGACGAGCTGACTCAACGAGCTGTCGCGGCCGCGAACGCGTCTAGCCAGGTGAGGCGACCTGACTCGACCCGATCGACGAGCTCTGTCATCCAGACTCGCTCCGCGCGCACGCGCGCCAGTTCGAACTCCGACTCCACGAGCAGCAGCGGTTCCACCTCGGATGCGGCGGCGAGCGCCGCCTCGAGCTGCGCGATGGTGGCCTCGAGGGCCGCGCACCGCTCCCGCACCGCCGCGATCGCCTGCTCCTTCTCGAGCACCGCGACGAACGACAGCGCGGCGTAGCTCAGGTCGGCGTCGGGGGTCGGCGTGGCCAGCAGGGTCTCGACGCGGCGCCGCACCTCGCGACGACCCGAATCGGTGAGGGCGTACACGGTGCGCTCCGGGCGCCCAGCCTGGCGCTCGGTGCCCATCGCTTCGATCAACCCGTCGCGCTCGAGCTTGTCGACCGCGTGGTACAGGCTGCGCGGCAGGCCCGTCACGAAGACCTTGCCGGTCTCGATCAGCATCCGGTGGATGTCGTACGGATGCCGCGGTCCCGTCGACAGCAGCGCGAGCACGGCGAGGGTCGCCAGGTCGCGGTCACCACGCGCGATGCCTCGAATGCCGTCCACCCCTCGAGCGTATCGCCGCACGCGATCGGCGGCCCCGCGTACCCTCGCTCGCATGGAGATCGACGAACTGCTGACCCTCGAACGACGAGGATGGGACTCTCTCTGTGACGGCACCGGCGGCGAGTTCTACGGTGGGCTCATGACCGACGACGGGGTCATGGTGCTCGCTCACGGCTTCGCGTTGGGACGGGATGCCGTGGTCGCGTCCCTCGGCGATGCTCCGCCGTGGGTGGGCTACGAGATCCGCGATCCGCGTCTCGTCGCGCTGGACGATGACGCGACCGCGCTTGTCTACACGGGCCGGGCCTGGCGCGACGGCGAGCCCGCGTTCGAGGCGCTCATGTCGAGTGTCTACGTGCGCCGTGACGCGCGCTGGCGACTCGCGCTCTACCAGCAGACGCCGATCCCGGCAGGGTGAGCGCGGCCGCCGTCGACGGGCTCAGCGGATGCCGAGCGCCGGCTCGGGAATCCCGAGCTCGCGCAACGCGGCTCGCGCCGCGAGCCAGCCGCTCTGGCCGTGCACGCCGGGACCCGGCGCGGTGGAGGCCGAGCACAGCCAGACGCCCGGCAGCGGCGTGCGCCAGGGCGTGGGGGAGAGCCGCGGGCGCGCCACGAGTTGCCGGAACGACGCGGCACCCGCCGCGATGTCGCCACCGATGTCATTCACGTCGTGCCGTTCCACCTCGGCGGCGCTGCGTGACGATACGGCGAGGATGCGATCGCGCACTCCCGGCGCGAGCCGCTCGAGTTCGGCGATGACCGCCTCCGAGCGGTTGAGGGTCGAGCCGCGCGGCACGTGCGTGTAGGCCCACAGCACCTGGTGTCCATCGGGGGCACGCGTCGTATCCAGCACGCTCGGTTGGGTCACGAGCACGTAGGGGCGCTCGGGATGCCGTCCCGCGGCGACTTCCGCCTCGCCCCGCGCGACCTCGGCGCGCGTTCCCCCGAGGTGCAGCGTGACGACCTCGGCGAGGGCGGGATCCGCCCACGGCACCGGTCCGTCGAGCGCGAGGTCGATCTTCGCCACGCCGTCTCCGTAGCGGAAGCGGCGCAGCATCCGTGCGTACCCGCCGGGCAGCTTCGACCCCGCAAGCTTCAGGAGGGCGCGCGGCGTCACATCGAGCATCACGAGGTCGGCGTCCAGTTCGGCGAGATCACGCACCTCGGCATCCGTCTCGATGAGACCCCCGTGTGCGGCCAGGTCGTCGGCGAGGGCATCGGCGATGGCGCCGCTGCCGCCGCGCACGATGGGCCAGCCGACCGTGTGGGCGAGGGTGGCGAGCACGAGCCCGGGCGCGGTGGCTCCGAGGCCCGGCAGGCGCTGGATCGCGTGGGCCATGACGCCTGTCAGCAGCGCGGGGGCCTCCTCACCGCGGAACCCGAGGTTCCAGGCGGGAGTGCCCTGGTGCAGGATGCGCAACCCCAGCTGGATGAGCGTCGCGAGGTGGCGGGGTGGCAGCACGGGGAGCCGGCGATCGCGCTGAGTTCGGCCGCGCGCTCCACGAGCGGTGCGAACAGGCGCTGCCACGCCGCGCCATCCGCCCCGAGCCCTTCGACGGTTCGGCCGAGGGAACGATAGGCGAGGGCCGAGCGGCCGGGTGCGAGCGGCTGCGCGTAGGAGATCTCGGGCGTCAGCAGCTCGACGCGCGAGGCGAGCTCGAAGCTCCGGAAGAACCCGCTCGCCGCCGCCATCGGATGAACGGCCGAGCACACGTCGTGGCGGTAGCCAGGCAGTGTGAGCTCGTGGGTGGCCGTGCCGCCGCCGATCGTGGCGGAGCGCTCGCGCACCGTCACCTCGATTCCGGCGCGGGCGAGCGTCACCGCAGCGGCGAGACCGTTCGGTCCCGAACCGACGATGATCGCGCGTCGCGTGGCCATACGCAACGGTATCGCCGCAGCCGGGGGCGCGGGGTTAGCGTGCTGGCATGGAGTGGCTCGGCACGACCGACTACGACCTCGCCCGCGAGGTGCTGCAGCGGGGCGTTGCGGCGATCTTCGTGGTCGCGTTCCTCTCGACCCTGCAGCAGTTCCCCGCCCTGCTCGGCGAGCGGGGCCTCCTTCCGGTGCCGCGCTTCCTCGAGTACGCATACGCTCGGAAGCAGCCGACGATCTTCCGCTGGCACTACTCCGACCGGATGCTGCGGCTGGTGTGCGCAGGTGGCATCGGGGTCGGTCTCGCGCTCGTCGTGGGCGTGCCGCAGCTCGGCCCCGCGTGGGTGCCGACCCTCTGCTTCCTCGTGCTGTGGGGGCTCTATCTCTCGGTCGTCACCATGGGGCAGACCTTCTACGGCTTCGGATGGGAGTCGCTGCTGCTCGAGGCGGGCTTCATCGTCGCGTGGCTCGGGTCGAGCGAGACGGCCACCCCCATCCCCGTGATCTGGTTCCTGCGCTGGCTCGTGTTCCGTCTCGAGTTCGGCGCGGGCATGATCAAGCTGCGCGGCGACCGCTCGTGGCGCGACCTCACGGCGCTCTACTACCACCACGAGACCCAGCCGATGCCGGGACCGCTCAGCAGGCAGGCGCACCTGCTGCCGAAGCCGCTGCACCGCCTCGAGGTGCTCGGCAACCATTTCGCGCAACTCGTGGTGCCGTGGCTGCTGTTCGCGCCGCAACCTGTCGCATCCGCTGCCGCCGCGGTGATCGTGCTCACCCAGCTGTGGCTCGTGGTCACCGGCAACTTCGCGTGGCTCAACTGGCTCACGATCGTGCTCGCCTTCGCCGCGATCGACGATGCGACGGTGCACGCGCTCATCGCGGCATGGCCTGCAGGCGCCGGGCCGGAGGGGATGCCGATCTGGTTCGGCGTGCCCGTGCTCGCGGTCACGGCGCTGCTCGTGGCGCTCAGCTGGTTCCCGGCCCGTAACCTCGTGGCCAAGCGGCAGCTCATGAACGCCAGCTTCAACCGCTGGCACCTGGTGAACGCGTACGGTGCCTTCGGATCGGTCACCCAGACCCGCTACGAGATCATCGTGGAGGGCACCGACGCCGAGTTCCCGGACGAGTCGGCCGACTGGCGCGCGTACGAGTTCCCCGGCAAACCGGGGGATCCGCGCCGCATCCCGCGGCAGTTCGCGCCGTACCACCTGCGACTCGACTGGCTCATGTGGTTCCTCGCCCTCGGCTCGCCCGATACCGGCTGGTTCGACGCGTTCCTGCGCCGTCTGCTCGAGGCCGACCCGCGCACTCTGCGGCTGTTGCGGGTCGACCCGTTCCACGGCGAGCGGCCGCGCTGGGTGCGGGCGACGGTGTGGCACTACCGCTTCACGAGCCGCGAGGAGAAACGACGCACGGGACTCGTCTGGATGCGCGAGAGCCTCGGGGAGGCATATCCACCCCGGCGGCTCCGCGCGGGCTAGGGTGGCCGACGTGGCTGCCGTCCGACCCGTGCGCGCCGTCGTGGCGTGGGGCAGCCGCACGCGCTTCTTCCGCCGCTACGGCCCGCGGATGATGCCCCCGCTCGAGCGATTCGCCTCGCGGCTCACGGGCGGTCGCCGTGGTCCGATCAGCGGCGTCGTCGTGCCCTCCCTCATCCTGCACACGATCGGGGCCAGGTCGGGGCAGCCGCGCGAGACGCTGCTCATGTGCTGCCCACAGGACGACGGCACGATCTACATCACGGGGTCGAACTTCGCACGCCCCGAGCATCCGGCCTGGACCTGGAACCTGCTGGCGCATCCGGATGCCGAGATCGAGTTCCGCGGCGAGCGTCGCGCCGTGCGCGCGAAAGCGGTGCCCGATGACGACCGCGAGCGCGTGTGGGCCATCCTCGAGCAGAACTGGCCGGGCTACCGCGGCTACGAGCGCAGCTCGGGTCGACAGCTGCGCATCTTCCACCTCGTGCCGCGCTGAACCGCTCGACTCAGCGCGCGAGCACTCCTGCGCGCTCGGGGTGCTCGTCGAACCACTCCGCGACGTACCAGCAGGTCGGCGTGATGCTGCGGCCGGAGCGCTCCACGTCGTCGACCGCGAACTCGACGAGCCGCGCGGCGTAGCCGTGCCCCCGCTGGTTCGGAACCGTCACCGTGTGATGGAACACGACGCTCGGCCCCTGGTCGCGATACTCGAGCACGCTCACGATCGCGCCGTCGCGCCGCAGCGTGTAGCGATACGCGTCGGGTTCATGTGCCAGCTCGATACCCATACCGCCAGCGTAGGCACACTCCTGCTCGTACGCTGAGAGCGTGAGCATCCGCGACATCCCCCTGACCACGATCGACGGCAGCACGACGACGCTCGCCGAGTTCGGCGAGAAGGCCGTGATGGTGGTGAACGTGGCCTCCCGCTGCGGCAACACCCCGCAATACGAGAAGCTCGAGGAGCTGCAGAAGCAGTACGCGGACCGCGGGTTCACCGTGCTCGGGTTTCCCTGCAACCAGTTCCTGGGGCAGGAGCCCGGCACGGCCGAGGAGATCAAGGAGTTCTGCTCGACGACCTACGGGGTGACCTTCCCGCTCATGGAGAAGACGCACGTGAACGGCTGGCACAAGCACCCGCTCTACGCGCAGCTCACGCAGGTTCCGGATGCCGAGGGGCACGCCGGTCGGGTGAAGTGGAACTTCGAGAAGTTCCTCATCGCGCCCGACGGCACGGTCTCGCGCTTCCGCCCGAGCACCCAGCCCGACGACCCGGCCGTCATCGAGGCCATCGAGCAGGCGCTGCCCGCCTGACCCGCTATCAGCTCCCGAGCAGGCGCATGACCTCGGCGTCGTCGGTCTGCCGGAAGTCCTCGTACCACTCGCCGACCGCCCAGAAGCGCTCCGGCGCCGCGAGCACGATCACCCGATCCGCGACCGCCGCCACCGCATCGCGCGCGTCCGGCGCGGCGACGGGTGCGGCCACGACGACCTCGGCGGCTCCGTGGGCGCGGGCGGCCTGCACCGCCACGAGCGCCGTCGCACCGGTCGCGATGCCGTCGTCGACGAGCACGACACGGCGCCCCTCGAGCACGAGGGGACCGCGACTGCCGCGGTAGGTGCGCACCCGGCGTTCGAGTTCGGCCAGTTCGCGGCGCCGGATGCCGTCGAGCGTCTCGGGGTCGAGCGCGCGACCGTGGTCGTGCAGCAGCACCGCACCATCCGGACCGATCGCGCCGATCGCGACCTCGGGCTGGGACGGGGCGCCGAGCTTGCGCACGACGAGCACGTCGAGGCTCGCCCCGAGCTCGCGCGCCACCTCGGCCGCAACGGGCACTCCGCCCCGCGGCAGACCCAGCACGAGCCGATCGGGCGAGGGCCCGAGCACCTCCCGCACCCGCGCGCCCAGCCGGCGCCCGGCATCCACGCGATCGGTGAACATCAATAGCCCCGCAGTCGCTCGATCTCGCGACGTTCGCGCTTGGTGGGGCGCCCCGCGCCGCGGTCGCGCTGTGCGAACACGGTGCGCTCCTCGCGAGGCGGGGGAGCCGGCGTCAGATCGTCGAAGGCGGCGGCCGCGAGGGCCGCGCTCACGCGCTTGACGAGCAGCTGCCGCACGACGAGCGTGCGTGCCCCGTGCGGCGTCACGACGCGCACCTCGACGCCGGGGCGCACGAGCTGCGAGGGCTTGGCCGTCTCGCTGCCGACCTTCACATGGCCGGCCTTGCACAGTGCCGTCGCGGCGGACCGCGACTTCGTCACACGCACCGCCCACAGCCAGGCGTCGATGCGCACCGCCTCAGCCATGCTCAGACCGCCGTCCGTGCCTGCGCGCGGGGCGCACGGGCTCGCCCTGCTCGCGCACGCGCTCCACGAGCTCGCGCCACGGTCCGTGTACGGCCCCCTCGGGAAGTCGCGCGGTGCGGACGGGCGGGGGAGCAGCGACCTCGATGAGCCACACGAAACGATCCGCCCCGACCGACTCGGGCTCGGCATCCCACGGGCACGCCGCGACGAGCGGCTCCCAGGCGTCGGCCTCCTGCGATTCGACGCACCATCCGCGCCGGATGCCCGCGACGCCGCCGGAGCGCGTCACCTGGATTCGCACCTCAGCCGGCTCTGCCATCGATCGTCACTCCTACGCCGTGCCAGCCGGCGCGCACCGCGTCGAGCTCGGCCGACACCTCACCGTAACGCGCGGATGCCGCGTGCGCCGTCGCGAGCGCGAAACCCGCGAAGTCGACATCCGCGGGCAGGCGCGTCGTCATGGCGTCGTACCAGATGCGTCCCGCGCGCTCCCAGGCGTGCCCGCCGAGGGCGTCCGCCACGAGCACGAACGCCCGATTGGGGATCCCCGAGTTCAGGTGCACGCCGCCGTCGTCCTCATCCGTTTGGATGTAGTCGTCGAAATGAGCCGGTTGGGGGTCGCGCCCGAGCACGTCGTCGTCGTACGCCATGCCCGGATGCCGCATCGAGCGAAGCGCCTCGCCCTGCACCTCGGGCGTGAACAGGCCTGCGCCGATGAGCCAGGTCGCCTGATCGCTCGTCTGGCCCGCGGCGTACTGCTCCACGAGGGCGCCGAACACATCGGAGACCGACTCGTTGAGCGCTCCCGACTGTCCCCGATAGACGAGGCCGGATGCGAACTGCGTCACGCCGTGCGTGAGCTCGTGCCCGATCACCGAGAGCGACCTCGTGAACCGGCCGAACACCTCGCCGTCGCCGTCGCCGCACACCATGCGCTCGCCGTCCCAGAACGCGTTGTCGTAGAGGTGGCCGTAGTGCACCGTCGCACGCAGCGGCAGGCCGGCACCGTCGATCGAGTTGCGCGCGAAGACCTCGGAGTACAGGTCGAAGGTCGATCCGAGCCCCTCGTACGCCTCGTCGGCTGCGACATCGCCGCTCGGCGGCTGCCCCTCGCGGCGCACGACGCGACCGGGCAGCTGCTCGCGGCCCCGGCATCCGCGATCTCGCGATCGGGCGCATCCGAGAGCTCGGCGACGAGCGCGCCGCCCTCGATGCTGAGCGTGAGCCTGGCCGACTTGCGGGGCGCGTCCATGCGGATGGTGCGCTGCGCCGCCGCCGTCGCGACGGGGTAGCGCTCGGGGTCGGCCTGAGCGAGCCGGGCGAGCAGGTACGGCGGGACGATGCTGCAGACCATGACGGGGAGCCTACGCGGCACCCCCGAGAGCGCCAGGGGCGGCTTCACGTGGCGTCTCATCCCGGTCGACACGCGGCCGCGCGACGTAGGCTGGCACCATGACCCGGGCTCCGCACGATCCTCGAGCCCGACGGCCGCACGGCCCGGGCGACGCGTGGGTCGACGGACCTCAGGGGCGCTACTGGGGCCGCTTCGGCGCCGCGGGTCTGCTGCTCGCGCACCCGGATGCCGGCGTGCTGCTGCAACTCCGTGCGGAGTGGAGCCACCTCGGCGGCACCTGGGGGCTGCCGGGCGGCGCCCGTCACGACGAGCACGAGTCGGCACGGGATGGCGCCCTCCGCGAAGCGGCGGAAGAGGCAGGCGTGCCGCCCGAGCTCGTGGACGTGCTCACCGAGTCGGTGCTCGACCTCGGCTACTGGAGCTACACGACCGTCTTGGCGCGCGCACGGCGCGTGTTCGAGCCCGTGATCGGCGATGCCGAGTCGGTGTCGCTGCGCTGGGTGCCGTTCGCCGACGTCGCGGCGCTGCCCCTGCATCCGGGCGTCGAGGCGGGTTGGCCGGGGTGGCGCGAGCGACTCGCCGAGTTCGACGGCGAGCTGGCGCGCGCGATCCGCGGCTGAAGCTCCGGCCGGGTGGCCCCGTGGGTTACCGGGTCTGCACGAACTGGAGCGCGCGGGTGTCGTCGTGTTCGGCGGCGAGCGACGCCTTCCACTCCACGAGTCCCCGCACGACCGGATCATCGTCGTCCGCGAGTTCGGTCATGACGTCGGCCGGAACGAAGTAGTTCACGGCGACCCAACCGCGCACGGTCGGGGACTCGTCGTGGGCGAGTTCGCGCAGCACGTCGCACGGAGTGGCGGTGTTGCGGGCCACGCAGGCACGCACGCTCTCCTCGGGGTCGCGAGCCAGAACCTCGAACAGATCCTCCGGCGTGTTGTACGAGCTCGCCGCCGCTTCTCGGATCTTCGGGTTCGTGTTCGTCGCGAGGACCCGCAATCGGCGGATCTTCGACTCCGTGACAGGAGGAGCCGGGTGCTGGGCAGCGACCTCATCCGGGGTCAGCATGCTCGGAGCCAGCGCCGCCATCTGCGCACGCTGCGCGGGGTGTTGAAGCGGATGCACGACATACCCCCAACGTACGCCTGCGCCGGATGCGGTGCCGTCGAAAGTGACGGCGAGTCCGCATCCGGCGCAGGCGTCGGTGCCGCTGTCGCTTAGACGCGGCGACCGCTGATGAAGCGCATCAGGAAGACGATCGCAGCGATCACGAGCAGGACGATCCCGACCCACAGCAGGAAGTTGAGCGTCTGCACGAACCCGCCCGTGAAGAGCAGGATGATGGCGATGATCGCGAGGATGATTCCGAGGGCGTTCATGGTGGCGTCTCCTTCTCCGCGCCCGGGGTTCGGGAGCGGTTTCACGCGGGGCAGTTGTGCTCCGCATGACAACAGACAACCGCAGGAGTCCGCGTGCCGAAATCCCCTTGACGTGGGCTGTGCCGAGGCGCTAAGACGCGTGAGGCCTCTCGGACGCCGGGTCAGGCGACGCGGCGGAGCCCCGGCTCGTGGTGACGAACCGGCGCGGCGAAGGTGCCGTTCTGGGCGCGACGCAGTTCGCGCTCGTGCTCACGGCGATGCAGGCGCGGATCGCTCAGGATGTCGATCGACGGGATCTCGCCGGCAGCGGGGTCGTCCGACCATGCGCGGTAGGCGAGCACACGCAGCGCGATGACGCGGGCGCGACGAGCCGTGTTCCGATTCACCGTTCCCCCCATCCCTCGGCCGGTGTCTCCAGACCAGGATAGATCGTTCCGGCATCGGTGGGCGGGATCTCGGCAACTCGCCCCCGAACTGGGGGCTAGCCCACGGGGCTGTCCGCCTCGACCGCGTCGGCGCCTGCCATGAGGATGTCGAGCGTGCGCCGCAGGGCCGTGCTGGAGGTGGTCACGGTGTAGGGGAAGTAGACGACCTCGACACCCACCTCGGCGAACTCGCGCTCGAGACGCAGGCCCTTCTCGGTTCCGCGCCAGTCGTCGCCCTTGAAGAAGACGTCGAAACGCAGCTCCCGCCAGGTGTCGAGCTTGTCGGGCAGCACCTCCGCGACCGCCTCGTCGACGTAGCGCACGCTGCGCACGATCTCGAGGCGCTCGGCAAGCGGGATCACGGGCGCGCGGCCCTTCGCGGCCACGAGCATCTCATCCGAGACGACGCCCGCGATGAGGTGGTCGCACGCGCTCCGGGCATGCTTGAGGATGTTGAGGTGACCGATGTGGAACAGGTCGTAGGCGCCTGCGGCGTAGCCGACTCGGGTCATGGCGTGGCTCCCTGGGGGATGAGGGGCGGATGGTGGGGGGCGAAGCGTTCGGGAGACCTCAGATAGGCCGCCTCCCGAGGTGGCGTGCTCGGCACGGGCCCGCGACGGGAGGCGGGGTCGACCCCGATCGCGAGGCAGAACACGACGAGGAACGCGGCACTCGCGTCGAGCAAGCCGTTCTCGGTGAGGCCGCGCACAAGCAGCAGCGTGAGCAGGGGGATCGCGAGCGAGCGCACCTCGCGATCGGCGGCGTCGCGCACGGTGAGCAGCATCCAGCAGACGACGACCGCGGTACCGATGAGACCCGCCTGGGCCAGCAGCGACACCCAGCTGCTGTCGAAGACCTGCACCTCACGGAACGGCAGATCGACGTCGATCTGCTTGACCGAGAGCCCGAGTCCGATCCAGCGCTCCCAGCTCGCGGGGGCCCACTCGAGCACGACCTTCCAGGCATCCGTGCGTGCGCTCAGCGATGCGATCTCGGCCGCCGTCTGGTCGCGCACGAGCAGGTCCTCGACGAGCGAGGTGAAGGCGAGCACCGCGTAGCCGACGGGCACGGCCGCCAGCACGAGCACGATGGCGCTCCAATGCACGCGCGGAGCCACGATGAAGGCGAGCACGACGGCGAGGGCGAGGGCGACCAGGGCCGTGCGTGATTGGGTCGCCCACAGGATGGTGCCGAGCACGGCCGCGGGCGCGATGATCCACCATCGCACCCCTTGCGCACGAGCAATACGAAGAGTCCGAGCAGGGGAGCACCGCGAGTCCCGCGAGTTCGTTCTCCTGCACCTCCGGGATGCCGCCGGCCAGTCGTCCGGTCGCGCGATAGCTGGCCACGCCGGTCGCGGCAGCGACGACGGCGACGACGCCCATCGCGGTGAGCATCGCCGTCAGCACGATACGCCAGGGCGTGCAGGAGAGCAGTACGAGCACGATCGCGGCGAGCATCGCGATCCGGACGGCGACGATGCCGCTCGGCACCAGGTTTCCGGAGGCGAGCGCGCCGACGAGGAGACGCCGAGCGCGAGCAGCAGCAGGAACGTCGACCGTACGCCGAGCGCGTAGCGGGCACGACTCAGAAGGCGCGTCGCGACCGCTCCGCCCAGAGCGAGCGCCGAGAGTGCCGCCTTGGCGACGACGACCCCGTCGATTCCGCCGTCGAAGATCGCGCCCGTGCGCCACGACACCACGCTCACAACCGTCACGAGTGCGATCGCCGCGACGGCGACCACGTGCGTGCCGCTGACCTCGGGGGTGGTCGTGCGCTCGTACCCGCTGCCCCGCGGTGTGGTGGTGGTGTGCGGGGCGAGTGTCATACCGGCTCAGGCTCCGGTTCGGGAGAAAGGGTGTCGGCCTCGTCGAAGACCAGCTCGAGCCCGGGGAGCGTCTCCGGTTCGGGGCCCGACTCGGCCGTCGCCGCGGGCTCCGGCTCCGTGTCGTCAGCTGTCTCCGCCGCGTCGCCCGGCTCGCGTGCCGCGCCCGTGCCGGCCGTCGGCGTGGCGTGTGCCTGGGTGCGATTCGCTGCGGGACGACGGTGCCGGGTGGAGCGCGCGCGGCGAGCTGGTGGCGCGCTGACCGCGAGCGTGGGAAGTTCGACGCGGTCCGCCTCCATCCAGGTCGCCGGGAGGTCCATGTGGTCGTGCCCGCCGACGTTGGTCACGAGCACGCCCAGCGCGCGGCTGCCCGCGAAATCGAGTGAGGTGACCGTCTCGACCAGTTGGGTGCGAGTCGTACGCCGCCCATCGCTGAGCACGAGCACCTCGGCACCCGCCATGCTGCCGAGGGCGAAGACATCACTCGGGGCATCGGCCACCACGATGACGACGTCGTGGCGCGTGACGGCGGTTGCTGTGGCCTTGAGCAACTCGTGCTGCCGTTCGGGGCTGTGTGCCGGGGCGATCGTCACCGTGTCGAGGGGAGCGCGTTCGCCGGCGCCGTTCGGCAAGCGATCACGTAGGCGCAGCAACGCGGCGTGCGCCCTGCTCGGGGCGGGCGGCTCGGCGCAGATGAGCGCCACCGTGTGCCCGGAGTCGCGGATGCCATGCCCGAGCGTGAGCGCCGTGTGCGTGACGAGCGGCGCCCGCATCCCGGTGGCCGGCACGAGCACGACGAGGCGGCGCGGCCGGTCCCCGGTGAGGAGCCGTTCGTTCACGAGCAACGCCCGTGTGGCGGTGTCGGCCGCGGGGTGGTGGGCGCGCCCGTCACGCCCGGCGGCAGGGGGCAGCTGTCCGACGACGGGGAGGCCGGTGAGCCGCCGGATCTCGGCGACCGAGCGTGCGCGGGGATCGAGGCGGCCGAGCACGGCGACCGCGATGCCGCCGAGGGCGAGACCCGCGAGGAGCCCGAGGCCGGCGAGCACGAGTGTCTGCGGCGAGGCGGGCGAGGTCGGTGCGATCGCGGGGATGGTGAGTTCGAGATCGACGTCGCTCTCGAGCTCGCCCACGAGATCCGACACGTTACGCGCGACGGCGTCGGAGATGCGTGCGGAGAGCTCGGGGTCACCCGCCGACGCGGTCACCGTGAGGAGCACGGTGTCGCGCGGATTGCTTGCGCTCAGGCGCTGAGCGAGCTCGCGGGGCTCGAGGTCGAGGTCGAGCTGATCGATCGTCGCGCGCAGCACGCGCGGACTCACGACGAGGTCCGGGTAGGACTTCACGCGCGCCACGGCGAACTGGGAGCGCTCGACGAGGCTCGAATCGGGGAGTCGACCCGCAGGAAGAGGGTCGACGTCGCCTCGTAGCTGCGCGGCAGCACGGCCGAGATGGCGGCCGCCGCGAGCAGTCCGAGCAGCGCCGCGAGCACCACGACGTACCAACGCTCGCGGTATGCGGAAGGGTAATGCGGGGTCTCCATGGGAAACCTCCAGTAGCACGGGGGAGGCCTCTATTATCCACGTGAGAAACGATCACCGGTAGGCCTGATCTGCAGGCAGAATGAGAGCACCATCCGAGGGGAGACCCGATGCCGTCGGTCGCATCCGAAGCGCGCCCACGGCGTCGTCGCGTCGGACGGTTCGTGGCGCTCGCCGCCGGGGCGCTCGTGGTCGCCGTGGGCGTCACCGCGGTCGTCGTGAGGATGAGCACGCGGGATGAGATCCCCTGGCGTGAACAGGAGCTCACGGCGCGCATCGACCCGGGCGCGCCCGACCTCGGCAGCGAGGCTCGACCGGTGCCTCCGGGAGCGTTCATCGTGCAGGCCGGTGCGGCGGAAGGCGGCAACGGGTCCCTCGAGCGTCCGTACGCGCACGTCAGCGAGGCTCTGGACCGTGTGCAGGGCACCGGCACGATCGTGCTGCGCGCGGGCGTCTACCGTGAAGAGCTCTTCGTCGGCAAGAGCAAGAGCATCGAGCTGCGCGCCTACCCCGGCGAGGTCGTGTGGTTCGACGGTGCGGATGCGATCGAGGGCTGGGTGCGCGACGGGGAGACCTGGCGCGCGCCCTGGTCGCACGAGTTCTCCTCGGCCCCGAGCTACACGGGCGGCGAGGACGGCACCGAGCCGACCTGGCGCTTCCTGAACGAGGACCATCCGTTCGCCGCGCATCCGGAGCAGCTCTGGCTCGACGGGTCGCCGCTCGAACAGGTGGCCGTCGACGAGGTCGGCCCGGGTTCCTTCGCGGTCGACACCGCAACGCACGAGCTGGTTCTGGGCGAGGATCCCGCGGACCGGGTCGTGGAGGCGAGCGTGCGCCAACGTGCGGTGAACCTCCGCTCCGCCGACAGCACGATCACGGGCATCGGGTTCCGTCGATTCGCCCCGTCGGTTCCGACGCTCGGCGCCCTCGTGATCGAGGGTGACCGTGCCCGGCTGAGCGAGGTGGTCGTGGAGGACTCGTCCACGACGGGGGTCTTCGTGACGGGGCACGGTACGGTGCTCGACCGTGTCACCGTGCGCCGGAGCGGCATGATCGGGGTCGCGGCGAACTTCGCCGACGGGTTCACGGTGACCGGCTCGCTCATCGAGCACAACAACGCCGAGGGCTTCAACCAGGCGCCCGTCTCGGGCGGGATCAAGGTCACCCGCTCGCGCGACGTCGCGATCGCTGCGAGCGTCGTGCGCGGCAATGCAGGGCCCGGCATCTGGCTCGATCAGTCGGTCAAGCACGCGACGGTCTCGGCGAGCGATGTGCTCTCCAACGCCGGGCACGGGGTGTTCGCCGAGATCTCCGACAGTGTGCTGCTCGTCGATCTCGTGATCGCGGGCAACGGGCGCATCGGCGTGAAGATCAACGACGCGAGCCGCGTGCAGGTGTGGAGATCGACCATCGTCGGCAACGGGCTCGGCATCGCCGTGCTGCAGGACGACCGTCGCGCGAGCGACGCGACGGTTCCCGGCCACGACGAGCGTCATCCCGACGACCCCGACATGAGCTGGGTCGCCGCGGGCACGGTCATCGCCGACAGCATCGTGGGCGAGGTGGGCGGTTCCTCCCGCGACTCCGACTCGCAGCCGGCCGCCCCCATCTGGGTGCACGACTACTCGGGGAGTTCTCTGCCGACGACCTCGTCGACCGGATCGCGGGCAACGTGCTGCAGGCAGCATCCGGGGCGCCCCTCGTGCTCTGGCAGCAGGGCCGCACGACGGTCTCGTACGACGACGTCGCGAGCTGGCAGGCGGATGCGCGCTCGGCCTCGGGCAACGCGGGGCTCGAGGGCGCCTCGCCGGTCGCGTCGGACTTCGCACCGACCGAGGCGGTTCTCTCGGCGAGCCGTTCGGCGCCGGTCGTGCCCGACGACGTGGCGGTTTTACTGGGCCCCGACGTGGTGGCGACGCCCGGCGCGCTCGTGCCCTATGCCCCGGCGCCCTCAGGGAGCCCGTCGCCCCGGTCGCGGCGCGCACGCGGCACGAGCACGAGGAAGCGGATCGCGAGGCCGCCGAGCAGCGCGCCCCCGCGAGCACATAGGGCACCCAGCCTGGCGAGGCGCCGAGCAGCAGCACGAGCGCGATCCCCGCGAGCGAGAGCAGCGAGTCGCCGAGCCGGATCGCGAACACCCGGCGCTGGCCCCCGTGCACGGCCGCGAGCGAGCCGTAGGGCGTCGTCGCCGCGACGGCGACGGTGAACGCGAGCCATCCGATCACGACCCCGGCATCCGGATGCACGCCGAACAGCAGCGGCCCCAGCCAGGGCAGCAGTGCGACGCCGATGACGCCCATCACGACGGTGCCCGCCACGAGCGCGCCGACCGTCAGATCCGCACGGCGCAGCACCGCACCGAGGGGATGGTCACGGTCCCGTGCGTAGCGCACGAACAGGAACGAGGTGAGCCCGCTCACCGCGAGCAGTGCGGGTGCGACATAGACGCGCGCCGCCTCGAGCAGGCCGACCGCAGCGAGTCCCGCCGCGACGCCGACGAGGAGGCGCATGGCCGTCAACAGACCCGGTCGGAGCAGTTGCTGGAGGCCGCGCCAGGTGCCGTAGGCGAGGACGGTGCCCAGACCGCCTGGCCGGGGAGGCGCGAGGCTCCGCTCGACGCGCGGCAGCAGCAGCACAGCGAGCACGAGGGCCACGAGCTGGCCGAGGGTGATGCCGCCCAGCACGAGCGCGAGCGACGGTGAGGCGGTGATGGTGACGATGAGGATGAGCGCGAGGCCGAGGGCGAACCCCCGAGGTCGGCGGCGACGACCCGGAGGAACCCGAAATGCGCCATGAGCAGCCGGCGCAGCACCTCCTCGCAGGTGAATGCGGCCGTCGCGGTCGCGAACAGCAGCGCCTCGAGCGGCGTGATCAGGCCGATCGCGAGGAAGACGACGGCGCCCATGCCGCCCGCCGCAGCCGACAGCGTGAGCGTGGTGGCCTGAAGCGCCCAGCGCACGACCCCGTCGCCTCGGTCGAGCACCACGAGCGAGTCGCCCACGACGCCGCTCACGATGCCCGTGGCGATCACGATCACGCCGTAGAGGATCGCGAACCGCCCCAGCTCCTCGATGCCCAGCAGCCGCGCCACGAGCACCTGCAGCACGAAGCTGACGCCGGCCTGCGCCCCCTGGGCCAGGAGCGCACCGAGAGCGCGCGAGATCACCCTGCCGTGGTCCTGTCGTTCATCTCTCTCCCCTGAGACGGAGCCGTCTCCGCCTCCCGTGCCAGACGGCCCCGCCGCTCAGGGGAGCTGTGTGGCGTTGAGGTTGTCGTAGGTGATGGTGACGGGGGCGTTGGTGGCGGATGCGGAGATGTAGCTTTCGAGTCCGATGGTGCCTGCCGTCTGGAGGGATGCGGTGGTGTCGGTGGTGGTGAGCTGCCAGGTGGTGGGCTCGGTGGTTCCGACGCGCCAGACCTTCGCCTTGAGGGTGGTGGGGCTGGTGCCCTCGAGTTGGAAGCGGAGCTGGAGCTGGTCGCCGGGGGTGTAGTCGAGTCCGGCGATGGTGGCGTTGGCCAGCACCGTGGAGGAGCTGGTCCTGGTGATCTGCAGGGCGACGGTGCCGCCGGGGAGCAGTCGCACCCGGGCCTGGTAGTAGTCGCTGCTGGAGACCTGTCGGGCCGTGATGCCGGCGACGATGTGGCCCACGGTGGTGGGCTTGTCGGCGGAGAACTGCACGGTGAGGTCGGCGTCGGTGATCGGGGTCTGACCCAGCGTCGCGCGGCGGGTGCTTCCCGCGGCGTGCACGACCTTGCCGGCGTCATCCGAGACCGAGAAGTTCGACGTCGAGGACACCGTCCAGGCACCACCGACCGCAGCAGAACCCCAACCCGTCGCCACCGCCCGCGCGAACACATCCGACGCCAGCTCGGTGGCGGGTGCGGGCGTCGTCGCGGTGACCGAGTGCGTCGTGGTCGCGGTGGCGCCCCGATCGTCGGTCACCGTCAGCGTCACGGTGTAGTCACCGGCCGCGGCGTAGCTGTGGCTTGCGGTGGCACCGCTGCCCGCGGCCGTTCCATCGCCCCAGTTCCACGAGTACGACACGATGGCGCCGTCGGGGTCGGAGGACCCGGATGCGTCGACCGCGACCGAGAGGTCGGTCGCCGAGGCCGTGAAGGCGGCTGTCGGCGCCTGGTTCTCGGCGGGCTCCCCGAGCGTCATGGCGTTGAGGTTGTCGTAGGTGATGGTGACGGGGGCGTTGGTGGCGGATGCGGAGATGTAGCTTTCGAGTCCGATGGTGCCTGCCGTCTGGAGGGATGCGGTGGTGTCGGTGGTGGTGAGCTGCCAGGTGGTGGGCTCGGTGGTTCCGACGCGCCAGACCTTCGCCTTGAGGGTGGTGGGGCTGGTGCCCTCGAGTTGGAAGCGGATCTGGAGCTGGTCGCCGGGGGTGTAGTCGAGTCCGGCGATGGTGGCGTTGGCCAGCACCGTGGAGGAGCTGGTCCTGGTGATCTGCAGGGCGACGGTGCCGCCGGGGAGCAGTCGCACCCGGGCCTGGTAGTAGTCGCTGCTGGAGACCTGTCGGGCCGTGATGCCGGCGACGATGTGGCCCACGGTGGTGGGCTTGTCGGCGGAGAACTGCACGGTGAGGTCGGCGTCGGTGATCGGGGTCTGACCCAGCGTCGCGCGGCGGGTGCTTCCCGCGGCGTGCACGACCTTGCCGGCGTCATCCGAGACCGAGAAGTTCGACGTCGAGGACACCGTCCAGGCACCACCGACCGCAGCAGAACCCCAACCCGTCGCCACCGCCCGCGCGAACACATCCGACGCCAGCGTCGTGCTGGGCGGGTTGACGGTCGTCACCGTGGCCGTCGAGGTGGCCGTCGCGCCGTCGTCGTCGGTGACCGTGAGGGTCACCGTGTAGTCGCCGCCGGTCGCGTAGGCGTGCGTCGCCGTCGCGCCGCTGCCGGCCGCGGTGCCGTCACCCCAATTCCAGGAGTACGACACGAGGGTTCCGTCGGAATCGCTCGACGTCGAGGTGACCGACACCGTGCGCTCGTCCACCGTGTGCGTGAACGACGCGATGGGCGCCTGGTTGGGCATCGTGGCCTGGACGGTGTGGGTGACCGTGCCGGTCGCGCCGTCGTCATCCGTCACCGTGAGCGTGACCGCGTGGTCGCCGCCCGTCGCGAAGTGGTGCGTGGGCGTGGCCCCCGAGGCGGCCGGGGTTCCGTCGCCGAAGTCCCAGCTGTAGCTCACGACCTCGCCGTCCGGGTCACTCGATCCGCTGGCATCGAAGCTCGCGTCGAGACCGTCGACCGAGCTCGTGAACGCCGCGGTCGGCGGGATCACCACCACGGTGACCTCGACATCGTGCGTGCGCACCGCGAACGCGCCGTCGTCATCCGTCACCGTGAGCGTGACCGGGTAGGTGCCGCTCGCCGTGTAGCTGTGCGTGGGCGTCGCACCCGTGCCGCTCGTGCCGTCGCCGAAGTCCCACGCGTAGCTCGCGATCGTGCCGTCGACATCGCTCGAGCCGCTCGCGTCGAAGCTCGCGAGCTTGCCGAGCGTCTCGAAGGTGAAGGCGGCCGAGGGGGTGAGGTTCGGCAGCGGCGGCGCGCCCAGCACGTAGTGCTGCGAGATCGTGGCGGGGCTCAGTGCGATGTCGTACACGGCGTACTCGTCGATGACGCCGTCGAACCAGGGGCTCGAGGAGCCCCACGTGGTGTCTCCGCCCACGCGCCAGTACCCGGTGTAGTCCTCGGCTCCGGTCTGCGGATTGGTGCCGACGAGCGCGCCGTCGAGGTAGAGCTTCATGCCGTCGGCGCCTTGGCTGGCCACGACGTGGTGCCAGAGACCGTCGTTGTAGGCGACGGACGAGGTGATCACGTTGGTCTGGCCCGTCCAGGTGCCGAACACGAGCTTGCCGTCGTCCTGCATGTAGACGTGGCGGTCATAGCTCGTCGAGGTGCCGGTCTGCCGGTTGCCGAACCCCATGATCTTGCCGCCGGAGGTCGTGGTGGTCTTGAACCACGCCTCCTGCGAGTAGACGGTCGGGTTCGTCCACGCGCCGGCGGAGCTCACGATCGCGTTGGTGCTGCCGAAGCGCACGGCGGTGTCGGGGATCTCATCGAGCACACCGGGCACGCCTCGTGTCGGCGTTCCGCGGTAGCCACCGGGCGAGCCGGCCGCGCTCGCATCCGCCGCGACGGTACCGGTGGTCTCGCCGAGCCGCCAGTACAGGAACGGCTCGCTGGCGTACACGGCCGCGCCGTAGACGTCGGTGGGGGCGGGCGGCACCGTGGAGGTGCGTCCCGACAGCGTGTAGTGCGATTGCACCTGCGCCGCGCTCAGCGGTTGCGTGTAGATCGCGACCTCGTCGATCCATCCGTTGAGGTACGGCGCTCCGCTCCAGGTGTTGTCACCGCCGATCCGCCAATAACCCCAGTAGTTCTGGCCGTAGGTGACCGTCGTATTGCGCGCGACGCGCACTCCGTCGACGTACAGCGCCATGCCGGCCGATCCCATCGTCGCGACGACGTGGTGCCATTGGCCGTCGTTGTACGCCTTGGGGCCGCTGATCGTGCGGGAGGCGTTCGGGTAGACGCCGAACAGGATCTGGCCCGAGGCGTTCATGTACACGTGCCGGTCGTAGTTGCTCGAGTTGCCGCTGGCCGACGATCCGAATCCGACGATCTTGCCGCCCTGGGTCGAGGTCGTCCTGACCCACGCCTCGATCGAGAAGGTGTTGTCGCGCCAGAGCTTCGTGGAGCCGGACGCGCGGCCGTTCGTCGTGCCGCTGAAGCGCGCCGCCGTGTCGGAGTCGCCGATGATGGCGCCCGCGGCACCCCAGGTGACGCCGCTTCCGGTCGTTCCGTCATTGATGCCCGTCGAGTCCTTCAGCACCGTGCCCGACTGCTCACCGAGACGCCAGTAGTAGCTCGGGTTGTCGGTGAGCACGCCGGCGGCGTACGCGCTCAGGGTTCCCGTCGTGGCGACGGTGCCGCTGACCGTGGAACCCCAGCCGTTGTTGCCTGAGGGGTCGATCGCCCGGATGCGGTAGGTGTGCGTCGAGCCCGGGTCGAGCCCGGTGTCGAGGAAGGTGATGGTCGGGCGATCCCACGAGCGTGCCTCGACCTCGGTCGTATAGACCGGGCTCGCGGTGCGACCGTCACGGATGACCTGGTACTGCAGCGTGGCGTCGTCGCGATCCCAGTCGGCCAGCCACGACACCCGCATGACGCCCGCGGCGGGCGAGTCGAGTTGGGGAGCCAGGTCGTCGCCGGTGAGCCGCGGCCCGTCGGTGTTGGGCGCGATCGACCGGTTCGCGAAGCGCACGATGCCCTGGAAGTCGCGGTTGTTGACCCGGGTGAACTCGCCGCCGAACACGACGTACTGCTCGTTGCCGGTGACCGACCACGGCCCCTGGTACATGCCGGTGTAGGTGCCCGAATTGATGCTCGGGAACCAGTTGAGCATCGACGGGGCGGGGGTGTTCTGCCAGTTGTAGTAGCCGTGCGGGTCGGCCGAGGCCACCTGCGTGGCCGCCTTCGTGGTGGCGGTGGCACGGTTGAACTGCCACGGGTCGTACTGCGGCGGGCCCTCGAGGTTGCCGCAGTAGTGCTTGTGCGAGGCCGAGTACACGATGTCGCCGATCGGGGCGACCGAGTAGGTGTCGCCGTGGCAGTCATCCACCCAGACGAGCTCGCCGGTCGCCCAGCTGGCGCGGAAGGCGCCCTCGAGGTTGCCGCCGGAGCCGAACACGTAGCCGGAGCCGTAGAAGCTGTCGCCATCGGACGCCAGGTCGAAGATCGCGGCGTCCACGCCGGCGTTCCGTACCGCCGTGTTGAGCGGGAGGAGCGAGGAGCCGACGGTGGAGTCGACGAGCACGAGACCGTAGCCGGGGTTGTCGCTGCCGTTCGCGGTGAGGAAGTCGCCCCCGACCGCGACGCGCGTGCCGTCGGGATTCACCTCGATGGCGTACGGGCGGCCGCCGGTGGTCACGGGCGCCCACGCGGTCGTCTGACCGTCGGATGCGTCGACCGCACCGAGGAACACCCGGTCGACGCCGCTGATGCGGCTGAACACCCCGCCCAGGAAGACGGTCGAGTTGGTGGCGGCGAGTGCGCTGACGTAGTTGTTCGCGTTCGCGGCGAACGAGTTCACGACGGCGCCGGTCGCGGTGGAGAAGGCGACGACGCGATTGCGGGTGGCGCCGTTTACCTGGGTGAAGTCTCCACCCACGTACAGGCGCGTGCCGTCGGGCGAGGCCGCGAGCGTGCGCACCTTCGCGTTGAGGGTCGGCGCCCACGGCAACAGGGTTCCCGTCGTCACGTCGAACGCGAGCAGATGGGTGCGGGTGACCTCGTTAGCGCCGGGCGCGGATCCTGCCGGGCGTGCGGTGGTGAACTCGCCGCCCACGTAGACCGTGGTGCCGACGATCACCTGTGCCCAGACGACGCCGTTGATCTGCGGCGCGGGAAGGGGATCGCTGCTGACCGTCTCGGGCGGGGGAGGCGGATCCTCCGCCGCGAGGGCGGGTGCGACCTCGAGCACAGGGAAGGCGACGAGGGCGGAAAGTGCGAGCGGGAGAGCGGCGACGATGGCGGCGGCGCGGGTACGCCAATGCCTCGTGGGTTCTGGGTGACCCATCATGACCTCGGGGTGGGGGTAGCGGCACGTCGGGGGGCAGTGCATGTGCCGAGTGGGCTCACCCTACCCATCCGACGATTCCTCCGCGTACCCCCCAAATGGGGGTACGCGTCGACCGGTCCCGTTACTGCGCCGTGACCGCCCGGAATGCGTCGAAGCGCACCGCCACGGGGGCGTTACTCGCCGAACCCGACAGGTAGCTCTCGACGCCGACCGATCCTGCCGTCTGAAGCCCGGCCGTGGCATCCGTGGTCGTGAGCTGCCACGCGGCGGGCTCGGTGGTGCCGGTGGGCCACGCCTTCGCGCGGAGCGTCGTGGGTTGCGTGCCGGTCGCGACCATGCGGATGGTGTACTGGCGCCCCGCCGTGTACGGCCCGTTTGTCAGGTTCTGCCAGGCGAGCACCGTCGTGCTCCCGTTCACGAGCTCGAGGCGGGTGACGCCGTCCGGGGTGATGCGCAACCGCGCCTGGTAGAACGCGGAACCCACCTGGCGTCCGACGACGCCGACCACGCACGCACCGCCCGTCGGGGCCTTGTCGACGGCGACGACGAGCTGCACGTCGACCGTCGTGGTGGCGACGTTCGACAGCACGGCCCGCCGGGTGGCTCCCGGAGTGTGCAGCGCCGTGGCGACGTCCCCTGTGACGGCGTAGTTCGCGCCGCTGGCCGACCACGACCCGCCCACCGACGCGGACCCCCATCCGGATGCGACGGTGCGCGTGAAGTCGTCCTCGGCGATGCTGCCGGGCGGTGGGGGAGGCGGAGGAGTCGCGGCGACCGTCACCTGTCGTGTCGTCGTGGCTGTGGCCCCGTCGTCGTCGGTCACCCGGAGCGTCACCGTGTAGGTGCCGGCCGTCGCGTAGCTGTGACTCGCGGTCGCGCCGCTCGCCGTGGCGCCGTCACCGAAGTTCCAGGCGTAGGAGGCGATCGTGCCATCCGAGTCGGTGGATGCGCGCGCGTCGACCGCCACGGTGAGTCCCGTGGTGCTCGTGGTGAGCGAGGCCGTGGGCGGCAGATTCGACGCCCCGGCGCCGGTGCCGATCCGGTAGTGCTGCAGCACGGCGTCGGCGGCGAGCACATCGGAGTAGATCGCGACCTCGTCGATGTCGCCCGTGAAGTCAGTCGACCCCGCCCAGGCACGGTCACCGCCGATGTGCACGTAGCCCCAGTAGCGCCAGCCCTTCACGACGGCCGGGTCCTGCGCGACGAGCGCGCCGTCGACGTAGAGCTTCTGCCCGTCGGGCCCGACCGTGCCGACCGCGTGGTGCCAGGCCCCGTTGGCGTACCCCGTTCCGCTGCGCACGATGCGATTCGATCCGTCGTTGACCCCCACGCGACGCGCCCGCCGTCGAGGAAGAGATGGCGATCGACGGTTCCGGAGGTCGAGGCCGAACCACTGTCTCCGAAGCCCACGATCTTGCCGCTCGAGGAGCTGCTGCGGAACCACGCCTCGACCGTGAGCGAGTCATCCCCCAGGTCGACGCCGAACTGACGATGCGCGACGACGACGACCCGCCGAAGGCCATCGCGCGATCGGCATCGCCCGCGATGGCGCCGGGGCGACCGCGGGTGGCGCCCGAGCCCACGCTCGCGTTCACGACCGCGGTCGCGCCGCTGCGATTGACGTTCGCCACGGGGCCCGCGACGTTGATCGCGTTGCCGCTCGACTCGCCCAGGCGGTAGTACCACGTCGGGTTGCTGCCGATGATGGTGCGGGCGTACTCGCCGAGGCTGCCCGATCCCGACACCGTCACCTGCACGGTGGCCGAGTCGGCGACGTTGCCGAACGGGTCGACGGCGCGGATGCGGTAGCTCTGCGTCGAGCCCGGGGTGAGGCCGCGATCCACGAAGCCGAGGCCTCCACGGTCCCAGCCGTTCGACACCGAGGTGCGTTGTGCGATGGGGTTCTGCACATCGCCGCCGCGGATCACGAGGTAGCGCAACGCGCCGTTGTCGCGGTCGTAGTTGGCCGGCCAGGTGATCGCGACCTCTCCGGATCCGCGGGAGACCGCACTGATCGGCCAGCTCGATCCCGACAGCCGGGGACCGTCCCGGTTCGGGGCGATCGTGGGGATGGCGAAGCGCACGAGCCCCTGCTGCCCCGCGCCGTTCACGCGGGGGAACTCGCCCCCGTACACGACGTAGCGGCCGTCGGTTTGCACGCTCCACGGGCCCTGGTACATGCCGGTGTAGCTGCCCATGGAGAACTCGGGGAACCAGGTGAGCACGCTCGGGCTCGCGACCCCGGTCCACGACGGGTAGCCGTTGACGTCGCGCGTCGCGACGCCGGTGGCCACCTTGGTGAAGGCGACGGCGTGCTGGTGCAGCCGGGGTGAGCGCTCGGGGAACCCGCCGAGGTTGCCGCAGTAGTGGGCGTGCCCCGCGGTGTAGACGACGCCGTTCGCGGCGGCGGCCGAGTAGGTGTCGCCGTGGCAGTCCTCCGCCCAGACGAGTGACCCGTCCCAGCTCGCCCGGAACGTCCCCTCGAGGTTGCCTCCGGTGCCGAAGATGTACCCCGTTCCGTAGATGCTGTCGCCGTCGGCGGACAGGCTGAAGATCGCCGAGTCGGTGCCCGCGTTGCGCACCGTGGAGTTCGCGGCGAAGGGGAGCGAGGTGCCCGTCGTGGAGGTGACCGCGCCCAGACCGTATCCGGGATTGCCCGATCCGTTGAGGGTCGTGAAGCTGCCCCCGATCACGACCTTGCTGCCGTCGGGCGACACCACGAGCCCGTACGCTCGACCCTGCGCGATCACGGGAGCCCACGCGGTGGTGGCACCCGTCGCCGCACTCGCGGCGGCCGCACGCCCCGGCCGGGAGACGCCGGCCGACTGGCTGAAGTTGCCCGCGAAGTACACCGTGCTCGCCGTCGAGTCGACCGCGAAGACCTCGCCGTTCGCCGAGGCCGCGAAGGTCGGGATGACGGCTCCCGTCGCTGCGTCGAACGCGACGATCCGGTTGCGCGTGGAGCCGTTCACCTGGGTGAACGCGCCTCCCACGTAGATGCGCGACCCATCCGGCGAGGCGTCGATCGCGTTCACCTGGCCGTTGAGCACGGGTGCCCAGTTCGTCAGCACCCCCGTGCTCAGGCGGTAGGACAGCAGGAACGTGCGCGGAACGGTCGAGGCGCCGGGAGCGGCACCCGCAGGACGTGCGGTGGAGAAGCTGCCGCCGACGAACACGGTGTCGCCCACGATCTCCTGATCCCAGACCACGCCGTCGATCTGGGGCGTCGGCAGCGGATCGCTTGACACGGTCGCCGGGATCGCGGAGCTCGGGGGTGCCGAGTCGGCGTGCGCCGGGCTCTGTTCGGTGGCCACCATGACCGCCGCGGCGAGAACGATCGCGATGCCGGCGGCGATCGCGCGCGCGCGCGCGGCGCAGCGGGTGCAGAGGGGTTCCGGCCGTCGTTGCGCATGCCACATCGCTCTCGGTGAGAGGCGCGCGGACGGGACAGGGGGAGGAGGCGGCACGGCCTGCCGGAATCGTACGGCGCCACCGCCCCCTCGCGATAGCCCCCGCGTCAGAGAGCCCGCTACCGAGCACCCGTCACGGAGTGGCGCCCGCGAACACGAGCGGCGCCACATCGACCGCGTAGTCGACGGTGATGTGCACGAGGCCCCGCGACTCGCGCGGAATCGCGAACACGAAGACCCCGGATGCTGTGCCCCCGTCGCCACAGAGGTGGCCAGGGGGACGGCGCCCGGCTCGTAGAGCTGCCCCGCGGGGTGCGGTCGGCACCGTAGTCGACGGTGACGACGGTGCCGGTGAGGTCGACGGGGGCGCCCGTCGCGTTCGCGATCGTGACCGTGAAGCGGATCGACGGACCGGAGACCTCGCCGGGGCCCTTCGCCACCCCGTCGACCGCCTCGATCCCGCTGATGCTCGCGGTGAGCCCCGTGACGACCTCGGCCGGCGTATCGATCGGCACGGGGTCGCCGGCGGGCGGCTGCGTGACGGGCGTCGGCGACTCGCTCGGCACCGGGGTCGGCGCGTCGGAGGCCGGTGTCGTCGCCGACGGAGTCGTGGGGGAACTCGCGCCCGGCGATCCGGCGGGAAGGGTGAGCGCGAGCGCGACCGCGGCGATGATCACGAGGGCCGTGGAGGCGCCCGCGAGGATGAGGTTTCGACGGGACGTTGCCGCCGACGGGCGGGGCGGATCGGAGGTCATGTCGCTCCTTGCGGGGGTTCGGGTGCGCTCACACTACTCGGGCACCGCTCCGCACAGAACCCGTCGTCGTCGTGAGTGCTCCGTGAAAAAACTTCTGGATGCGAGCGGCGCTCGTCAGTAAGCTGGCATCCCCTCCCGCCCCCGCGATCGGACGTCCCGGCGTCCGCTCGTCCCCGAAAACCGGTACCGATGGCTCCCGACGTCGTCCTCCCTGCAGCCGGATCGCCTCCCACCGTGCGCATCCTCGGCACCCATGGCGTGCCCGCGGGCTATGGCGGATTCGAGACCGCCGCCGAGAACGTCGCCCTGCACCTCGTGGAGCATGGTTGGCGCGTCATCGTCTACTGCCAGGAGCAGGGCGAGGGGCCGATCACGACCGACGTCTGGCGCGGGATCGAGCGGGTGCGCATTCCCGTGGCCCGCGAGGGCTGGCTCGGCACCGCGGAGTTCGACCGCCGTTCCATCCGTCACGCGGTCGCCACGGGCGAACCCTGTCTGACCTTCGGCTACAACACGGCGATCTTCAATCTCGCGCAGCGCCGTCGTGGCATCCCGAACGTCATCAACATGGACGGGATCGAGTGGTCACGTGCGCGATGGGGCCCGCTGCGTCAGGCGATCCTCTACGCCAACGAGCGCATCGCGTGCTGGGTCGGGGATGCGCTCATCGCCGACCACCCCGAGATCGAGCGCTACCTCTCGCGCAAGGCGCGCCGCGAGAAGATCACCACGATCACCTACGGCGCCCACCGGGTGGCGGCGGCGCCCTCGAGCCTGTGCGTTCCCGCGGGCTCGACGCGGGCGGCTATGTGACGCTCGTGTGCCGTCCGATTCCCGAGAACTCGATCCTGGAGCTCGTGACGGCGTTCTCCGCGCGGCCGCGGGGCGTGCGGCTCGCGATGGTGGGCGACTATCTGCCCGACCAGGACGACTACCATCGCGCCGTCGTGGACGCGGCGAGCGACGAGGTGGTGTTCCTCGGCTCGATCTACGACCCGGTCGAGCTCGCAGCGCTGCGCTTCCACGGCATCGGCTACCTGCACGGGCACACCGTGGGTGGCACGAATCCCTCGCTCGTCGAGGCTCTCGCCGCAGGCAACCCCGTCGTCGCCCACGACAACCCCTACAACCGCTGGGTCGCGGGTCAGGCGGGCCTGTACTTCCGGGACATCCCCGAGGCCACCACGGCGATCGACGCCCTCCTCGCCGACGCGACGCTTCGCGCGCGGCTCGCCGCCGCGGCTCGTGCACGCCACGAGGAGGAGTTCACGTGGGAGCACGTCGCGGGACAGTACGAGCAGCTGCTCCTGGATGTCATGGCGCGGGCAGCGCAGATGGGAGCACACACATGATCCGTGTCGCCGTGGTCGGGCTCGGCAAGATGGGCCTCTCGCACCTCTCGATGATCCGCGCGCACCCGCAGGTGTCGGTGGAGGCCATCGTCGACGCGACCGGCTACATCCTCGACGTGCTGGGCAAGTACACCGGGATGCGCACCTTCCCCGATCTCGACGCCGCACTGGATGCGGTCGAGGTCGACGCCGTCATCATCGCGACCCCCACGCGCTTCCACGCGCCCCTCGTGCGCAGCAGCCTCGCGCGCGGGGTGAGCGTCTTCTGCGAGAAGCCGCTGACCCTCTCGGCCGCCGAGTCGGCAGAGCTTGCCGCCCTCGCCGACGCGGCGGGCGTCGTCACCCAGGTGGGCTATCACAACCGATTCGTCGCGGCCTTCCGCGAGGTCAAGCGGCTTCTCGACCGGGGGCCATCGGCCGCGTCACACACATGCAGGCAGAGGCATACGGGCCGGTCGTGCTGCGGGCGAAGGGCTCGACGTGGCGCAGCAGACGCACCGAAGGCGGCGGGTGCCTGTACGACTATGCCGCGCATCCGCTCGATCTGCTCTCGTGGTACGCCGGCGCGCCGAGCGCGGTGGGCGGCACGATCCTCGGCTCGGTGTTCTCCGAGGACACCGAGGACGAGGTCTTCGCGACCTTGTATTACCCATCCGGAATGCACGCGCAGCTGTCGGTGAACTGGTCGGATGAGTCGTTCCGCAAGATGACGACCCGCGTCACGGCGACCGGCACGGCCGGTCGGATCGAGGCCGACCGTCAGGAGATCCGCGTCTATCTGCGCGACACCGCGCCCGCGATCGAGGGCTACCAGGCAGGCTGGAACGTCAAGTACACGACCGAGTTGACGGACCCTGTCTGGTTCTATCTGCGCGGCGAGGAGTACAGCGCGCAACTGGATCACTTCGTGCGGCGCGTCGGGGGCCACGACGTCGAGGGCCTCAACTCCTTCGCGAGCGCGGCGGTCACCGACCGTGTGCTCGAGCTCTTGACGATCGACGCCGCCCGCGGCCCGGTCACGACAGATGAGGCGGTCGTCGCTGCACCCGATGCGCGCCGCGCCCGGCGGGGGAGGAGGGGCTGATGGACCGTCTGCTGTTCGGAGACAACCAGTTCTTCGGCGTCAATCACATGTCGGAGGAGAAGGCGCGCGCCCAGGCGATGCGCTTCCAGCACCTGGGTGCGGTCATCGAGGTGCTCGATGCGGCCTACGACGAGGGCATCACGACCTTCATGTGCACGACCCACGACCGCGTCGCCGAGATCGCCGACCACGTGCGCGCGGCGCCCGATCGTTATCCGGATTTCACCTTCTTCCCCTGCATGCCCTACGCGCACAAGTACGCGGATGCGGTGACCGAGAGCGGCATGGTCGGTGCCCTCCGTCGCTTCATGCCCGAGGAGGGCCTGCTGAACGCCGTGATGCGCGGCGGCAAGTCGCTGGCTACGAAAGACGTCGAGGGCATCATCACGTTGCTCGTCGACGCCGAGATGGCAATGTTCCGCGGGCTCCGCACGCCCGTCGTGTGGCTCCAGAACGTCGTGGTCGACCTGCTGCTCGGCCTCGGGTTCACTGACGCATTCCGCATCTTCGCCGACCACGTGCGCCAGCGCTACGGGGCGGAGCCGGGCTTCATCACGATGAATCTGCCGATGCTGCTGCCCGTGCTCGCCGCCTCCGGGATCGAGAACCCGCTCGTCTGCGCGAACATCAACAAGATCGGCTTTCGGATGTCGGGCGGCATCCAGGCCTACCGGCAGGCGCTCGACGAACGGCCGTTCCGGGCGGTCGCGATGTCGGTGTTCGCCTCGGGTGCCATCCTCCTCGCGAGGCGATCGAGTGGATCGCCCGACAGCCCGGTATCGAGTCGATGGTGTTCGGCGCCTCGAGCCGTGCCAACATCCAGGCGACGCGTGCGCTCGTGGAGGAGCTGTTCCCCGCCCGCACCTGAGCAGCGAGGCGCAGGGCGGGTCGTTCAGCGTCGCGCAGGGGCCGCGAGGCGCTCGAGTGCGGCAGTGCGGATGCCGGCGACCGTGTCGCTCCACGACGTCGTGACGGGAGCGTGCGCCGGCGCGACGACGGGCAGCTCGTCGAGCGCGCGCCGGATGTCGGAGACGGATCGCGGGTCGAAGTAGCCGTCGGCGAGGCCGAGCTCGCGGAACACCGGGATGTCGCTCGCGATGATGTGCGCGCCCATGGTGCGCGCCTCGACGAGCGGAAGCCCGAAGCCCTCGTCGAGAGAGGGAAAGACGAACGCGCGCGCGTGGCGATACAGCCACGCGAGCTCGGCGTCGTCGATGTGCGAGAGCACCGCCACGCGCGCATCGTCGGCGGGCACGAGCTCGCCGAGCCCGTCGGGCTGTCCGACCACGAGCAGACGTGTGCTCGCCGACTGCGGCGAGGCGAGAAACGCCTCCACGAGCCGCGCGAGGTTCTTGCGCACATTCAACCGGCCCACGACGAGCAGGAAGGGAGTGTCGTCGACGCCCACGGGTCGTCGCTCGCCCGCCTCGAGCAGATCTCGCGGGGTGTGCAGCCCGACGGCCTTCACGCGCCCCGCCGTCTCGGGCCAGCATCGCTGGATGCGTCGCGCCTCGGTGGCGGAGCTCGTGAACACCACGTCCGCGCGTCGCAGCAGCGGCCGGATGCCGGCGAGGTAGGCCCGTTCGATCGGCAGGAACCACTCGGGGTGTTCGACGAACATCGCGTCGTGCACGAAGGTGCACGAGAGGGCGCCCGCCCGCGGGCCGAGAAGTTCTGCGCGAGCAGCAGGTCGTGCCCTCGCGCCTCGCGACTGAGCGACACCGCGGCGAGGGCGTGGATGCGGGCCCAACGGGGCACGGCGCGCACCTCGGCGCGGATGCCGAGGCCGTCGAGCACCGACTCGAGGCGTGCGACGTCACGTGGGCGCGCGGTGAGCGTGAGCCGATCGTCGGGGTAGTCCTCCGCCCAGGTGCGCACGATGCTGCGCACGACGTTGCGGCACGAGGTCGGACCGTCGAACCACCAGTAGCTGTCGAGCAGCACGCGCAGCTCGGCCACCGTCACGCCTTCCGCGCTGCGGCACTCCGCGCGTCGAGTGCGCGCAGTTCTCGCCACCACTTGGCGAGCACCGCGAGCAGCACGAGGGTGTGCGCCGCGAACAGCAGGGTGTACGCCACCAGGAACGCATCGCGCCAGCCGAACAGCACGAAGGCGAGGCACACGATGCCGTAGTCGGTGGGCAGCGCCACGAGGGTCTGCAGCAGGCCCGACCCGGAGCGCGGCTGCGCCGCAACCGACTCGGCGACCGAGCGCCGCAGCTGGTCGACGAGCATCATCCCGAAGAACAGCACGACCGACACGGTGAGGTAGCCGAGCGGCACGAGCAGGAACGCCTCGCCAGGCGCCCCGCCGAAGCGAGCGAGCGAGACCAGCACCGCGATGTGCAGCAGGCAGGTCTTGGTGACATCCACCATGTGGTCGAGCCATTCACCCGCGCGGCTGCCACCGCCGCGCACGCGCGCCAGCTGCCCGTCGGCCGCGTCGAAGGCGTAGCCGAGCACGAGCAGCGCCGCCACGAGCAGGCCGAGCCACCACACCGGCGAGACGAGGGCGATGATCGCGATCGCGGATGCCGTGAACAGCGCGCTCACCCCGGTCACGGCATTCGGGGTCGCCCCCACCGTGAATGCGGCGGCGGCGATGACGCGCCCCATCCGGCGGTTGATCCATCGCGAGTACGGTGGTGCGCCGCGCCCGGGCTTCTGCGCCGCCGACATCCGGCCGAGCGTCTCGCGGAACCCGGGACGACGCGCGTTCTCGAGCACGCCCGCGGCGGCCATCAGTAGGCTCCCGACGGACGCAGCACGATGCGCAGGGTGCGCCACAGGATGAGCAGATCGCCCGTGAGCGACCAGTTCTCGACGTAATAGAGGTCGAGGCGCACGCTGTCCTGCCAACTCAGGTCGGACCGGCCGTTGATCTGCCACATGCCGGTGAGGCCGGGCTTGATGTACAGCCGGCGCAGCACGTGATCCTCGTAGCGCTCGACCTCGCTCAGCAGCGGAGGCCGCGGCCCGACGAGGCTCATGTGCCCCATGAGGATGTTCCACAGCTGCGGGAGTTCGTCGAGCGAGTACCGGCGCAGGATGCGGCCGGGTCGCGTGACGCGCGGGTCATCCCGCAGCTTGAAGAGCACCCCGTTCCCCTCGTTGAGGGCCTCGAGTTCGGCCAGGCGCGCCTCGGCGTCGAGCGTCATCGAACGGAACTTGTACATCAGGAAGGTTCGGCCGTTGCGGCCCACGCGCTCCTGACGGAAGAACACGGGCCCGCCGTCGTCGCGTTTGATGACGATCGCGATCGCCGCGAAGACAGGCGCGAGAGCGACGAGCGCTCCGGCTGCCACGACGAAATCGAACACCCGCTTCACGACATGCTTGCCGCCCTCGTAGTTGGGCAGTTCGACGTGCATGAGGGGCATGCCCTCTGCGGGGCGGAAGTGGATGCGCGGGCCCGCGACGTCGGTCAGGCGCGAGGCGATCATGAGCTCGGCGTCGGTGCGCTCGAGCTCCCACCCCACGGTGCGGATGAAGTCGCCGCCTCCGCGAGGCTGCCCCGCGATGATGACCGTGTCGACGCGGTGCCGCCGGATCGTCTCGCCGATCCCCTCGAGTGAGCCGAGCACGGGGATCCTGCCCTGCCCGGGGATCGGCACCTCGTGCGAGCTTCCGGAGCGACTCAGCACGACGCCGATCGGGCGATACGCCGAGGCGGGATCGCGGGCGATCGTCGCGAGGACGCGCTGCACCTCCCCGCGCCGGCCGACGATGACGGTGGCGTTCGTGCCGATCCCGGCACGACGCAGCTGGCGGAGCACGCGGCGCGCGAGCCAGCGCCCGAGCAGAAGGCCGAGCAGGCCGAGCGGGAATGCGAGCAGGAAGAACCCGCGGGCCACGTCGACCTTGAGCAGGAGCAGGATGATCGCGGTCACACCGAACACTGTCGTGGTGGCCGCCGTGACCTTGCGGTACTCGACCGGACCGGACCCGATGATGCGCACGTCACGGGACCGGTAGCCGCCGAGGCCGAGGAACCAGGCGACCGCGATGCCGGTGCCGATCCACCAGTAGTCGGTCGCGACGCCCACGACGTCGATCTCGGGAGTACCCGTGCCGAAGCGTGCGAGCAGTGCCGACGAGACCGAGGCGGCGACGATGAGGCCGTCGAGGAACGCCAGCGCGGCGCGATAGCGCTGCATCGCGCGGCGGCCGGGGCTGGCCTGAGCGTGCGAGCGCGCGGGGGCGACCGCGAGAGCGAGGCGGGGGTCGGTTGCCCCGACCCAAGGATGCGCGGCGCTGCTCATCGCTCGAGCACGGGGTTCGCGTGGCGCGACCGAACGGGCGCGTCAGGGGTGGGCGGGAACGCGGGAACGCGGGAGGTGGTGGGGTGCACGGGTACCTGCTAGGGGGAGGAACAGGCAGGCTCGCAGGGAGCTGTCGTGATGGGCGATGTGGGGGTTGGTTCGCCGGCTCGGGAAGCCGGTGGGGGAGGCGGTGCTGCGGTGTGACTTCGCCTCGGGTCGGCGAAGGATGGTGAAAATCTAGTCAGGCAAGGGTGCAGCCGCAATGATTTCTCATCCGATACCCCCGTTCTGGGGGTACCCGTTCGGGGGTACCGCTCGGGGGTACCGCCCGGCTGCTCGATCCGAGCTCAGGCGACGCGCGCGCCCGCCGTCCGGCGTCGCGGCCACCACGGCACGATCGGGGAGACGCGCGCCTGGTACTCGGCGTACTCCGGGTACTTGCCGCGCGTGATCGACTCGGTGAACGCCGTCGAGCCGATGAAGAGGCACGTCAGCAGCACCGCGCCGGCGACCGTCCACACGAGCACGGATCCGGCCGCCACCGCGCCCATGAGGAAGAAGATCCACCACTGCGCCTGCTCGAAGAAGAAGTTGGGATGCCGCGACGTCCTCCACAGCCCCGTCTGCAGGAAACGCGGCCGGGCTTCGCGCCCGGCCGCCGTCTCGGCCGCCTTCCACCGGTGGAAGTTCCACTGCTGCTGATCGGCGACCGTCTCACCGACCAAGGCGGCGAGGAAGAGCGCCGTGAGCACCGCATCCCACGGTCCGTACGGCACCGGATTCTCGAGCGCGGTGAGCGCGGGCAGGGTGATGAGGGCGAGCAGCGCGTTCTGGAACAGCACGATGAACAGCAGGTTGAACACCTGGAACGCCGCGGGACTCATCCGGGCGCGCAGTACCGCCCAGCGATAGTCTTCGACGCCCGTGTAGCCGCCCTTGCGCGCGAAGTTGAAGGTGAGCCGCGCACCCCACAGGGTCACAAGCCCGGCCATGACGAGCAGGCGGATGTCGGTGAAGTCGGTCGCGCCCGCGAAGATCCAGACGTACGCCACCGGCACGACCGACCAGATGCGGTCGACCCACGAGGTGTCGCGCGTGATGAGCGAGGCGATCCAGCACGCCGCCGAGACGGCGCCGGCGACGATGAAGACGAGCGTGAGCGGGGACATGGCGGCATCCTACGCATGGCTAGACTCGCCCGGAGGAGGACGGATGCAGGCGGTCAGCTCACGTGTCGTGACGGTTCCGAACGTGCTCAGCGCCGTGCGTCTCGCGCTCATCCCGCTGTTCCTCTGGTTGCTCGGCTCTGCGCAGTACGGCTGGGCGCTCGTGGTGATCGTGATCTCGAGCCTCACCGACTTCGTCGACGGCTTCATCGCGCGGCGCTTCAACCAGGTGACCCGACTGGGCCAGGTGCTGGATCCGGCCGTCGACCGCCTCTTCATCTTCTCGACGCTCATCGGACTCGCCTGGCAGCACTTCCTGCCGTGGTGGCTCGTGATCCTCATCGTGCTGCGCGATGTCGGCCTGCTCGCGATGGGACCGGTGCTCGCCACGCACGGCTACGGGCCGCTCCCGGTGCACCACCTGGGCAAGGTGGCCACCTTCGCGTTGCTGTTCGCACTGCCCACCCTCGTGCTCGGCGCGGCCTTCCCGGCCATCGCCGCCTACAGCGATCCGGCGGGGTGGGCGCTCGCGCTGTGGGGCACCTTCTTGTACTGGTGGGCGGGTGCGATCTATCTGCGCGAGACCGTGCGACTTGTGCGTGAAGACCGGGTAGCGCGCGGGGCCGGATCAGATACTCTGGGGAACTGAAGGAGGGCGCCATGGTCGACGACGCCACTGATCGTTCCGCAGGCACGGGGCAGCCGGATGCGGTGAACACGCCCGCCGCGCCCGGCCCGGTTTCGAACGACACCACCGCCCACTTCACCGAGGACTTCCGGTCGCAGCTCGCGGCCATGGAGGCAGGCGTCAGCCCCGAGGAGAAGGACGCCATCGCGGCGCTTCCTCGGGATCCGCGTTGCTCGTCGTGCGGCGTGGGCCGAACGTCGGGGCGCGCTTCCTGCTCGACGGCGACGTCACCGTCGCGGGACGGCATCCGGATGCCGACATCTTCCTCGACGACGTGACGGTCTCGCGTCGTCATGCCGAGTTCGTGCGCACGGGCACCGCGTTCCAGGTGCGCGATCTCGGCTCGCTCAACGGCACCTACTTCGACGGCGTGCGCATCGACTCGGCCCTGCTGAGCGATGGTGCCGAGGTGCAGGTGGGCAAGTTCCGACTCACGTTCTACGCTTCACGCGCCGACCGCGTGCCGACCCGCTGATGGCGGCGGCCACCTCGGCGGCCCGCTCGCAGAGCGGGCCCCAACTCCTCAGCATCGGACAGGTGCTCGCGCGCCTGAATCCGGAGTTCCCCGACCTGAGCCCGTCGAAGCTGCGCTTCCTCGAGGAGAAGGGTCTCGTGAACCCGGCCCGCACGGAGTCGGGCTATCGCAAGTTCTCGGGCGCCGACGTCGAGCGGCTGCGCCTCATCCTCTCCATCCAGCGCGATTACTTCGTGCCGCTCAAGGTCATCAACAGCTACCTCGCCGAACTGGATGCGGGGCGCGAGCCGGTGCTGCCCGGGGTGCCAAGGTCACCGCCCCCTCGATGCTGCCGAGCGAGCGGCGCCTCACGCGCGACGAGCTCATCCGTGAGGCGGGCGGGAACGCGATGCTGCTGCAGGACGCGGTGTCGGCCTCGCTCATCGTGCCGGCCGACCACTACGGTGACGACGCCCTCGCGGTGCTCAAGTCGCTCGTCGAGCTGCAGCGCTCGGGCATCGAGCCGCGTCATCTGCGCGGGTTCCGCGCCGCCGCGGAGCGTGAGCTCGGTCTCATCGAGTCCGCCCTCATCCCGATCGCGCGCCGCAAGGACGCCTCGAGTCGAGCCAAGGCGCAGGAGCTCGCCCGCGAGATCGCCGGCCAGCTCGAGGTCGTGCGGTCGAGCCTGATCCGCTCGGCGCTCGGTCGGCTCTGAGGCTCCGCGAAAGATTTTCCGCACGACACGCCGAGCGCTCGTGCGGATGTCATTGAAGGCACACCCTCGGGTGGGTACCGTGGGACACGACGGCGAGTTTGAAGTTCAACTTCAACCTGAGGGTTAGAGCTCGCGAGGGAGGACGGTCGACATGAGCGACACCGGCGAGCAGAGCGCCCGCGAGACCGGGCCGCGCTACGACCTCGGCCTCCTGTTCACCGACGGGCTGCCCGACCTCGACGACACGGCCGGCTACCGCGGCACCGTCGCGGCACGCGCGGCAGGCATCAGCTACCGCCAGCTCGACTACTGGGCCCGCACCGAGCTCGTCGAGCCCACCATCCGCGGAGCCGCGGGCTCCGGTACGCAACGCCTCTACGGTTTCCGCGACATCCTCGTGCTCAAGCTCGTGAAGCGACTGCTCGACACCGGCATCTCGCTGCAGCAGATCCGCACGGCCGTCAACCAGCTGCGCGAGGCGGGCGTCAACGACCTCGCCCAGACGACGCTCATGTCGGACGGCGCGAGCGTCTACCTCTGCACGTCCGACGACGAGGTCATCGACCTCGTGAGCCGCGGCCAGGGCGTCTTCGGCATCGCGGTCGGCAAGGTGCTGCGCGAGGTCGAGACGAGCCTCGTCGAACTCGACTCGGCGAGCGTCGACCCCTCCGACGAGCTCGCCGCCCGTCGCGCCAAGCGCGCCGCGAGCTAGCTACGGCGGTGGTTTCGAGACGCGTCCGCTTAGCGGGCGCTCCTCAACCATCTGAGCTGTCAGCGGGTTGAGGAGCCGCGAAGCGGCGTCTCGAAACCCGCGCGGCGCCCCGCACCCCGCTCAGGCGCTCGGCTGGATGTCGCCCGGCTCGCCGAGGCGGCCGGTGCGCAGCACGCGCTCGAGCAGCACGTCGAAGTTGTGAGCCATCTCCTGCGCGCCCTCACCCGGCCACACGTGCAGGGGCTTGGCCGCTCCCTGCGCCTGCTGCAGCGAGGTGCGCTCGGGCAGCTGCGGGGCCAGCACGAGCGGTCCGAACATGTCGCGCAGCTCCTTGATGCGGAACTGGTGCTCGAGCGACTGCACGCGTGCGCGGTTGACGATGATGCCGAGCGGCTGCAGCCGCGGCGAGATGCCGCGACGGATCTCCTCGATGGCCCGCAAGGCACGGTCGGCCGCGGCGACCGAGAACAGCCCGGGCTCCGTCACGACGACGACGCGGTCGGATGCCGCCCACGCCGTGCGGGTGAGCGCGTTGAGCGAGGGTGCGCAGTCGATGAGCACGAGGTCGTACTCCTTCTCGACGTGCGCGAGCGCCTCCTCGAGCTTCCAGATGTCGCGGATCGACGGATGCGGTCCGTCGAAGTTGATCGCCGACGGCGAGCCGATGAGCACGTCGATCGTGCCGGAGCGTCCGCGTGTCCACCCCGAGGGGCGATCGCGGCACGCACGATCTTCTCCTTGGGCGAGGCGAGCACATCCGCGATGTTCAGGTGACCGGCGACGTTGATGTCCATGCCGGTCGAGACATCCGATTGCGGGTCGAGGTCGACCACGAGCGTCGAGACTCCGCGGGCGAATGCGGCGGATGCCAGGCCCAGCGTCACCGTGGTCTTTCCCACGCCCCCTTGAGGGAGCTGACGCTCAGAACGTGCACGAGAAGCCACCCTACCTTCACTAGTCTGAAAGAATCCAAACCCCCTCTCGTCCGGCTTCGCCGGCAGGAAGGACCGCATGTTCTCGAAGATCCTGGTCGCCAACCGAGGTGAAATCGCGATCCGCGCGTTCCGCGCAGCGTATGAGTTGGGGGCTCGCACGGTTGCCGTGTACCCCTGGGAGGATCGCAACTCGATGCACCGCCTGAAGGCGGACGAGGCGTACCAGATCGGCGAGAAGGGGCACCCCGTGCGGGCCTATCTCGACGTCTCCGAGATCATCCGGGTGGCCAAGGAGTCGGGCGCCGACGCGATCTACCCGGGCTACGGGTTCCTCTCCGAGAACCCGGAGCTCGCAGCGGCCGCCGCCGCCAACGGCATCACCTTCATCGGCCCCGGTGAGCATGTGCTCGAGATGGCCGGCAACAAGGTCACCGCGAAGGAGCACGCGATCTCGGCGGGCGTGCCCGTGCTGAAGTCGACGCCGGCGACGACCGACATCGACGAGCTGCTGCGCGGCGCCGACGAGATCGGGTTCCCGGTGTTCGCGAAGGCCGTCGCGGGCGGCGGCGGGCGCGGGATGCGACGCGTCGACACGCGGGACGAGCTGCGCCCGGCGCTCGAGGCCGCCATGCGCGAGGCCGACTCGGCCTTCGGCGACCCCACCATGTTCATCGAGCAGGCCGTGGTGCGCCCGCGCCACATCGAGGTGCAGATCCTCGCCGACGGCGAGGGGTCGACGATCCACCTGTTCGAGCGCGACTGCTCCGTGCAGCGCCGCCACCAGAAGGTCGTCGAGATCGCGCCGGCACCCCACCTCGACGAGTCGATCCGACAGGCGATGCACCGGGATGCCGTGGCCTTCGCCAAGTCGATCGGCTACGTCAACGCGGGCACCGTCGAGTTCCTGCTCGACACCGCGGGGGAGCGCGCCGGACAGCACGTCTTCATCGAGATGAACCCCCGCATCCAGGTCGAGCACACCGTCACGGAGGAGGTGACGGATGTCGACCTCGTGCAGTCGCAGATGCGGATCGCGGCGGGGGAGACGCTCGCCGACCTCGACCTGCGTCAGGAGGAGCTGCAGCCGCGCGGCTACGCCATCCAATGCCGCATCACGACCGAGGACCCGGCCGCGGGCTTCCGACCCGACACCGGCAAGATCACGACCTATCGCTCGCCGGGCGGCGCCGGGATCCGACTCGACGGCGGCACGGTCGCGGCAGGCGCGCAGGTCTCGCCGTACTTCGACTCGATGCTCGTGAAGATGATCTGCCGCGGGCGGGACTTCCCGTCCGCCGTGCGTCGTGCGCGCCGCGGCCTCGCCGAGTTCCGGCTGCGCGGAGTGGCCACCAACATCCCGTTCCTGCAGGCCGTGTTCGACGACCCCGACTTCCTCGCGGGAGACGTGTCGACGGCGTTCATCGAGGAGCGCCCGTGGCTCGTGCGCGGCCGCGAGTCGCGTGACCGCGGCACCAAGATCCTCAACTGGCTCGCCGACGTGACGGTCAACCAGCCCAACGGCGACGGCGGGGGAGCGATCGACCCGGCCCGCAAGCTGCCCGAGGTCGACCTCACGCATCCGGCGCCCGCCGGGTCGCGCCAGCGTCTGCTCGAACTCGGACCCGTCGGGTTCGCGTCCGCGCTGCGCGCCCAGACGACCCTTGCCGTGACCGAGACGACGTTCCGCGACGCCCACCAGTCGCTGCTCGCGACGCGCGTGCGCACCAAGGACCTGGTGGCCGTCATGCCGCACGTCGCGCGACTCACGCCCGAGCTGTTCTCGGTCGAGGCCTGGGGCGGCGCCACCTACGACGTCGCGCTGCGCTTCCTCGGCGAAGACCCCTGGGAGCGTCTCGCCAAGATGCGCGAAGCGCTGCCCAACATCGCCATCCAGATGCTGCTGCGTGGCCGCAACACCGTCGGCTATACGCCCTACCCGACCGAGGTCACCGAGGCCTTCGTGCAGGAGGCCGCGGCGACGGGTGTCGATATCTTCCGCATCTTCGACGCCCTCAACGACGTCGACCAGATGCGCCCCGCGATCGACGCCGTGCTCGCGACCGACACGACCGTCGCCGAGGTCGCGCTCTGCTACACGGGCGACCTGCTCGACCCGGCGGAAGACCTCTACACGCTCGACTACTACCTGCGGCTCGCCGAGCAGATCGTCGATGCGGGCGCCCACATCCTCGCGATCAAGGACATGGCGGGTCTGCTGCGCGCGGGCGCAGCCGAGAAGCTCGTCGCGGCCCTGCGCGAGCGGTTCGACCTTCCCGTGCACGTGCACACCCACGACACCGCGGGCGGCCAGCTCGCGACCCTGCTCGCGGCCAGCCGTGCCGGCGCGGATGCGGTCGATGCGGCGAGCGCGCCCATGGCGGGCACCACGAGCCAGCCGAGCCTCTCGGCGCTCGTGGCGGCGACCGCCCACACCGAGCGTCACACCGGCCTCTCGCTCGAGGCCGTGAGCGACCTGGAGCCCTACTGGGAGGCCGTGCGCCGCGCCTACAAGCCGTTCGAGTCGGGCCTGCCCGGCCCCACCGGTCGCGTGTACCACCACGAGATCCCGGGCGGTCAGCTCTCCAACCTGCGCCAGCAGGCGATCGCGCTCGGCCTCGGCGACCAGTTCGAGAAGGTGGAGGACTGGTACGCGGCGGCCAACCGCATCCTGGGCCGCCCCACCAAGGTCACGCCGTCGTCGAAGGTCGTGGGCGACCTCGCGCTGCAGCTCGCGGCCACGAACGCCGACCCGGCCGACTTCGAGCAGAACCCCGAGACGTACGACATCCCCGACTCGGTCATCGGCTTCATGGCGGGCGAGCTCGGCGACCTGCCGGGCGGATGGCCGGAGCCGTTCCGCAGCAAGGTCCTGAAGGGCCGCGAGGTCAAGGTCGGCCTTGAGTCGCTCACCGCGGAGGAGAAGGCCGGGCTGGCCGGCGACACCGCGGAGCGACGCGCCACGCTCAACCGCCTGCTCTTCGCAGGCCCGACCCAGCAGTTCCAGGACGTGCGCGAGCAGTACGGCGACCTGTCGACCCTCGACACGGTCGACTACCTCTACGGCCTCAAGTCGGGTGCCGAGCACACCGTGCAGATCGGCCCGGGCGTGAGTCTCTTCGTCGGACTCGAGGCCATCGGCGAGGCCGACGACAAGGGCATGCGCACCGTCATGACGACCCTCAACGGCCAGCTGCGCCCCGTGTTCGTGCGCGACCGCTCGATCGCCGTCGAGACCGCGAGCGCCGAGAAGGCGGATCCGAGCAAGCCCGGCCACGTCGCGGCGCCCTTCTCGGGGGTCGTGACCCTGAAGGTCGAGGAGGGCGATCGCGTCGACGCGGGCACGCCCGTCGCGACCATCGAGGCGATGAAGATGGAGGCGGCCATCACGAGCCCCGTCGCTGGCACCGTGAAGCGCCTCGCGATCCCCTCCACACGGCAGGTCGACGCCGGAGACCTGCTGGTCGTGGTCGAGTAAGGTCACACCATGGTGCGGAACACGGCGGGGCAGGACCCCGAGCATGAGGGCGCCCTCTCCGACGAGGGGGATGCGGCCCTCGCCGCGGCGCTTCCTGAGAGCCTCACCGTCTCGATCGAGCTGCCGGCCGAGCAGTACGAGCCCCCGGAGGACGAGGAGCAGGTGACGCTCGGCGCGGTCGTCGCGACGCCCGCCGCCGTGGCTCCGGTGACCCCGGCATCCGTGGGGACCGTGTCGATCGAGGTCGTGTCCGACATGACCCACGTGGCCGACGAAGAGGCCGAGCCGACCCTCGAGACGCCAGTCGTGCCGCTCCCCGCCGACGACGAGCTCTACTCGCGCCGGGATCGCAAGCGCGGTGCGACCGCCTCGCCCGAGCCGGCCGCGATGCTCACGGCCGACCGCCTCCTCGAGCCCAAGCGCAACCGTCACGCGCCCGAGGGCGCCTGGCCGTCGTTCGTGTACGCGAGCACCCTGCATCTCGTGAACCTCGGCGACTCGGCCAAGGTGCGCGAACGCAAGGCGCTCGACGCACGCATCGCCAAGCGCTTCGAGGGCGGCACGCGCTACGTGCCCGTGCTCACCCGCAAGGGCGGCGTCGGCAAGACCACGGTGACGACCCTGCTGGGCATGGCGTTGTCGGATGTGCGCGAAGATCGCATCATCGCGGTCGACGCGAATCCCGACCGGGGCACCCTCGCCGAACGCGTCGCCAAGCAGACCCGGTCGACAGTGCGCGACATCGTCACCCACGCCGCCGCGATCAAGGACTTCAGCGAGTTCTCGACCCACGTCTCGCGCGACGAGACCCGCCTCGACGTGCTCGCATCCGACACCGACCCGCTGCTGTCGGAGGCCTTCGACGAGAACGACTACAACGTCGTGGCCGACCTCGTGGCGCGGTACTACTCGATCTGCCTCACCGACTGCGGCACCGGCATCGTGCACTCGGTCATGCGGGCCACTCTGCAGCGCGCCGACGGCATCGTCGTGGTCTCGGGCGGCAGCGTCGACGAGGCGCGGCTCGCCTCCGAGACGCTCACCTGGCTCGAGGCGAACAACTACGGCGACCTCGTGCGGAACGCCGTCGTCGCGATCAACACCGCCACCCACGGCACCAACCTCGTCAAGCTCGACGAGATCGACGCGCACTTCTCCTCGCGCGTGCGCGCCGTCGTTCGGATGCCGTACGACCCCGAGCTCGCCGCCGGCTCCGTCGTGCGCTGGCAGAACCTGCAGCCCTTCACGAGAGCCTCCGCCCGCGAACTCGCCGCGCTCGTCATGGACGGGCTCCCGACCAGCAGAAACGCATGACCGAACGACAGATCCGCCTCTTCGGCGACCCCGTACTCCGCTCGAAGACCGACCCGATCACCGACCCCGGCGACCCCGCGTGCGCGCGCTCGTCGAGGACCTCGTCGACAGCGTGCGCCCGCCGGGACGCGCCGGGGTCGCCGCGACCCAGATCGGCGTCGGGCTGCGGGCGTTCAGCGTCAACATCGACGGTGACATCTCCTACGTCATCAACCCCGTGCTCGAGGTCGACGGCGAACCGGAACCCGTCGACGAGGGCTGCCTCTCGGTGCCCGGCTTCTACTTCCCGCGGATGCGGTACCCTGGGCGCGCGTCACCGGCGTCGACGTCGACGGCAACGAGGTCGTGCTCGAAGGCGACGGCCTCATGGCGCAGGCGCTGCAGCACGAGACCGACCACCTCGACGGCAAGCTCTACATCGAAGGGCTCGAGCCGGAGGTGAAGCGCGAGGCGATGCGCGCGATCCGGCAGGCCGACTGGTTCTCGGCGTGAGGGGTCTGCTCTCGACGCGCCGGGGAGTCGTTTGCTTCCCGCGACGCATGCCCCCGCGTATCGCCTGCGGCGATGCGCTCCCGCCCGACCCGATGCCAGCGTCGCGGGAAGCAAACGCCACCCCCGGCGCTGAGCATCCTCGGTCGGGAACTCCGGAGTCGAGCGGGTGCGCACGCGGATGGCCGGGCGCTCGCGCGCGGCCGGCCATCCGGCGCAGTGCCGCGGATTACCGCGGCGCCGGACTATCTGAGCGAGATGCCCTCGGTGGCCGGGGCGCCCGAGTAGAGCTCCTCGATCAGGGGTGCGAAGTCCTTCACGATCTCGTGCCGCTTGATCGACATCTTGGGCGTGAGGTGACCGCTCGCTTCGGTGAACTCGATGTCGAGGATCTTGAACTTGCGGATCGACTCGGCACGCGACACCTTCGCGTTCGCGAGGTCGATCGCGCGCTGCACCTCGGCGATGACCTTCGGGTTGCGCGCCGCATCCGCCACGCTCATGTCCCCGGCCTCGCCGTTGTTGTTGAGCCACACCGGCAGCATCTCGGGGTCGAGGGTGATGAGCGCCGAGATGAAGGGCTTCTGATCGCCCACGACGACGACCTGCCCGACGATCGGGTTGGCGCGGATCGGGTCCTCGAGGGCGGCCGGAGCGACGTTCTTGCCACCCGCCGTCACGATGATCTCCTTCTTGCGCCCCGTGATCGTGAGGTAGCCCTCGTCGTCGAGCGAGCCGATGTCGCCCGTGTGGAACCACTCGCCGGAGAACACGGCGGCCGTCTCCTCCGGCTTGTTCCAGTAGCCGTCGAACACGTCGATGCCCTTCACGAGCACCTCGCCGTCGTCGGCGATCTTGATGCCGACGCCCGGCAGCGCCGTGCCGACGGTGCCGATCTTGAACTTCGACACGATGTTGACGGTCGCGGGGGCGGTGGTCTCGGTGAGGCCGTAGCCCTCGAGGATCTTCACGTCGAGGCTGCGGAAGAAGTGGCCGAGGCGGAGCCCCAGCGGCGCGGAGCCCGACACGGCATAGCGCACGCGTCCGCCCATCGCCGCCTTGAGCTTGCCGTAGACGAGCTTGTCGAAGAGTGCGAACTGCAGCTTGAGCCCCAGCGGCACCTTGCCGGCGTCGAGCGCCTTCGAGTGCGCGATCGCGACATCTGCGGCCTTGCGGAAGATCTTCTCCTTGCCGCCGGCCGCAGCCTTCTGCTCGGCCGAGTTGTAGACCTTCTCGAACACGCGCGGCACGGCGAGCAGGAAGGTGGGCTTGAAGCTTCCGAGCGCGGGCAGCAGCTGCTTGGTGTCGGCCTGGTGCCCCACCTTGACACCCGCGTGCACCCCGAGGATCGAGATGAAGCGGGCGAAGACGTGCGCCGTCGTGATGAACAGCAGGGTCGAGGAGCCGGGCTCGACGACCTCCTTCATGGCGACGGCCGCGTTGCGCGAGAGCTCCACGAAATTCGAGTGGGTGAGCACGCAGCCCTTGGGCGTTCCGGTGGATCCGGAGGTGTAGATGAGGGTTGCGAGATCGGAGCCCGAAGCGAGAGTGCGGCGCTCCTCCACCTGGGCGTCGGTCACCTCGCCGCCCCCGTCGACGAGCTTCTCGAGGTCGCCCAGGTGCATCTGCCAGACCTTCTCGATCTGCGGCAGATCGGCGCGCACCTCGTCGAAGCGCGCGAAGTGCTCGGCGGTCTCGACGATGATCGCGGATGCGCCCGAGTCGTTGAGCGTGTACGCGATCTGGGCGGGCGCCGAGGTCTCGTAGATCGGCACGAGCACGGCGCCGGCGAACCAGGTCGCGAAGTCCACGAGCGTCCACTCGTAGCGCGTGCGGCAGATGAAGCCGATCTTGTCGCCGGGCTGCACGCCGGCGGCGATGAAGCCCTTGGCGAGGGCGACCACCTGACGGTGGAACTCGGCCGTGGAGACGTCCTCCCAGCCTCCATCCGCGGTGGGCAGGGCGAACAACGGCGAATCGGGCGTCGCGGCGACCCGATCGACGAGCAGGTCGGTGGCGTTCGCCTCCGGGTCGGCGGGGACGACGGCAGGGACGTAGATCTCGTTCACGGCAGCTCCTTCGGTACCGAGAGGGGTCGGGCAGTGAGTCAACTGTAACCCGGCGCGTCCCCCAGACCGACCGCCGGGCATGCGCGCGCCTCCGGGCCGCTGGCTAGACTCGTGGCTCGTGCATGCCATCGGAATCGACATCGGCGGAACGAAGATCGCGGGAGGCCTCGTCGCCGAGGACGGCACGATCGTGCGTCAGGAGCGTCGACCCACGCCGGCGGGCGATGGCGAGGCCATCATCGACGCGGTCGTCGAGATCGTGCAGAGCCTGCGCGCCGACGGCGAGATCGCGGGCGTCGGGGTCGCCGCCCCGGGCTTCATCGACGCCGCCCAGTCGACGGTGTACTACACGCCCAACATCCCCTGGCGCAGCGAACCCCTGCGCGCCGACCTCTCGGCCCAGCTGCCGGGCCTCGACATCACGATCGACAACGACGCCAACGCCGCGGGCTGGGCCGAGTACCGCTTCGGTGCCGGGCGAGGCCGCCGCGACATGACCCTGCTGACAGTCGGCACCGGCGTGGGCGGCGCCATCGTGACCGAGGGACGCCTCTTCCGCGGCGGGTTCGGGGCCGGTGCCGAGATCGGCCACATGCGGGTCGTTCCGGGCGGTCTGCCGTGCGGATGCGGCCAGCGCGGCTGCATCGAGCAGTACGGGTCGGGGCGCGCCCTGCTGCGCTACGCCAACGAGATCGCCGATCAGCGCGGGATCGGCCAGGCTCTCGCCGCCGCCCGCGCCGAGCACGGCGAGCTCGACGGGCACCACGTCTACGAGCTCATCGTCGCCCAGGACCCGGGTGCCCTGTTCGCGCTGCGCGAGCTCGGGGATGGCTCGGGCAGGCGGCAGCCTCGCTCAGCGCCGTGCTCGATCCCGAGCTCTTCGTGTTCGGCGGCGGGGTCGCCGCCGCGGGAGACCTCCTGCTCGAGCCCATCCGCGAGGCCTACCTCGCCCACCTCCCGGCGCGGGGCTTCCATCCGGAGCCCGACTTCGCGACCGCCGAGCTCGTCAACGACGCCGGCATCGTCGGCGCCGCCGACCTCGCCCGCATCCACGCGGAGTCCCGCAGCGCATGAGCCGCACGGCATACGCGACGCCTAGACTCGGGGGCGCACCACGGGAGGGGAGCTGAGTGTTCTACCTGTTCCTGAAGAACGTCATCGTCGGCCCCTTCCTGCTCTCGGTGTTCCGACCCTGGGTCAAGGGCTACGAGAACGTGCCGCACAAGGGTGCGGTGATCTTCGCGAGCAACCACCTCTCGTTCATGGACTCGATCTTCCTGCCGCTCGTCGTCGACCGGCAGATCCGCTTCCTCGCCAAGAGCGAGTACTTCACGGGCCGTGGCATCCGCGGGCGCATCATCCGGTGGTTCTTCCTCGGCGTCGGCCAGCTGCCGATCGACCGCTCGGGTGGCAAGGCATCCGAGGCCTCGCTCAACACGGGTCTCGACCATCTCGCCTCCGGCGGCTGGCTCGGCATCTACCCCGAGGGGACCCGCAGCCACGACGGACGGCTCTACCGCGGCCGCACGGGCATCGCGCGGATGGTGCTGGAGGCGGGCGTGCCGGTGGTGCCTGTCGCGATGATCGACACCGAGAAGGTCATGCCGGTCGGGTCGAAGCTGCCCAAGGTGCGCCGGGTCGGACTCGTGTTCGGCGAACCGCTGGACTTCTCGCGCTTCGCCGGCATGGAGGGTGACCGCTTCGTGCTGCGCTCGATCACCGACGAGATCATGTACGAGCTCTCGCACCTCGGCGGCCAGGAGTACGTCGACGTGTACGCCTCGAGCGTCAAGGGACGCCCGCAGGCAGGCTCCGCCGCCGCATAGCCCACCGGACGGCGCGGCAGTCGGGCCTCGGATAGGCTCGTCCTCGGGCCAGGTGCCCGTTTCTCCACCCGAAATCGAATCAGAGGACCCACCCGTGGTAGACCCCACCGAGACCGTCGTGCAGGCAGATCCCGCAGTGATCGCCGGTCTCGACTATTGGCGGGACCTGCCGATCAAGCAGCAGCCCGAGTGGTCCGACGCGGATGCGGTGGCCGCGGCCTCCGCCGAGATCGCGTCACTGCCGCCGCTCGTGTTCGCGGGTGAGGTCGACATCCTGCGCGACCGCCTCGCGCGCGCCGCACGCGGCGACTCGTTCCTGCTGCAGGGGGCGACTGCGCGGAGACCTTCGCCGGCGCGACGGCCGATCAGATCCGCAACCGGGTGAAGACGATCCTTCAGATGGCGGTCGTGCTCACCTACGGCGCGTCGATGCCGATCGTCAAGATGGGCCGCATGGCGGGCCAGTTCGCCAAGCCCCGCTCGAGCGATTTCGAGACGCGCGGTGACGTCACGCTGCCCGCGTACCGTGGCGACATCGTGAACGGCTACGACTTCACGCCGGAGTCGCGCCAGGCCGATCCCGCACGCCTCGTGCAGGGGTACCACACGGCCGCCTCGACGCTCAACCTCATCCGGGCCTTCACCCAGGGCGGCTTCGCCGACCTGCGCCAGGTGCACTCCTGGAACAAGGGCTTCGCCGCGAACCCGGCCAACCAGCGCTACGAGGGCCTCGCGAAGGAGATCGACCGCGCCATCCGCTTCATGGAGGCCGCCGGTGCCGACTTCGACGAGCTCAAGCGCGTGGAGTTCTACACCTCGCACGAGGGCCTGCTCATGGACTACGAGCGCCCCATGACGCGCATCGACTCGCGCAACGGCACGCCGGTCAACACCTCGGCTCATTTCCTGTGGATCGGGGAGCGCACGCGCGATCTCGACGGCGCCCACATCGACTACTTCTCACGCATCCGCAACCCCATCGGCGTGAAGCTCGGGCCGGCGACCGACGCGTCGACGATGGAGAAGCTCATCGACAAGCTCGACCCCGAGCGCGAGCCCGGCCGGCTCACCTTCATCACGCGGATGGGGGCGGGCAAGATCCGCGACGCGCTGCCGCCGCTGCTCGAGGCCATCAAGGGCATGGATGCGACGCCGCTGTGGGTCACCGACCCCATGCACGGCAACGGCATCACGACGCCCACGGGCTACAAGACGCGTCGCTTCGACGACGTCGTGGATGAGGTGCGGGGCTTCTTCGAGGCCCACCGCGCCGCGGGCACCCACCCCGGTGGCCTGCACGTCGAGCTCACGGGCGACGACGTGACGGAGTGCCTGGGCGGATCGGAGCACATCGACGAGGCGACCCTCGCGACGCGCTACGAGTCGCTGTGCGACCCACGCCTCAACCACATGCAGTCGCTCGAGCTCGCGTTCCTGGTGGCCGAGGAGCTTAGCGCCAAGTAGGCAACTCACGTGGGTGAGGAGCGCCGCTCAGCCCAGCTTGACCTTGATCTTGGTGCCCTTCTTGACGGAGGTGCCGACGTCGGGCGCGACCTGCTCGACGATCGCATCGCTCGGTGCGCCCTCGCCGAGAAGGCTGCTCTTGAGGTTCCAGTACTCGAAGTCGAGGCCGACATCCGTGAGCTTCTGGCGCGCCTCGTACCAGGTCAGGCCGAGGATGTCGGGTACGTCGACCGGCTCGGGGCCCCGTGAGACACTCAGCAGCACGGTGTCGCCCGGGTGGACGGGCTCGTCGCCGACGATCCTGATGACGGCGCCCTCGGGGATCTCGTCGTTGTAGTCGAGCTGCGGTTCCGACTCGACATCCACTTCGACTCCGGCGAGGGCGGCGGCTGCCTCGTCGAAGCTCATGCCTTGAATCGGGGGCAGCTTGCCGGCCGACGCGGTGAGCTCGACCTGCTGACCTTCGAAGAGACCCTCTGCACCCTGCAGGATGTCGACGTCGCCGACGGATGCCGCGAGCACCATGTCTTCGTCTTGCTCGCTGAACACGTACGTGGGTTCCTCGTCCATGAGCAGCCCGGCGTCCTCGATCACGGCTTGCGCCTGCGCGAGGGTGAGGCCGGCGAGCGCCCCGATCTGCGTCGGTGCGGGACCGTCGGAGACGATGAGGGTGACCGTCGAGCCCTTGCGCACGCTCGACCCCGGTTCCGGGTCGGATCCCATGATGAGGCCCTCGGCCACCTCGACCGAGTGGCCGTGCTCGAGTTCCTCCGCCACCTCGATGCCGAGCGCGGTGAGCGTCGCGCGCGCGGCATCCGGCTGGCTCTCCACGATCGAGGTCGGGATGGTCGCATGCGCGCCGGGACCCGCACCGAACCACCAGCCCGTGCCGCCGGCGGCGATCGCGAGCACGAGCACGAGCACGAAGGCGAGCCAGCCGCGGCGACGGCGCGCATCCGAGGTCGTGCGCAGCTTGGCCGCGTTGGGGCTCACCGGGCCCGTCTCCTGCACGGGGGCCGGGGCACGACCGCCGAGCACCTGGGTCTCGGCGGTGAGCTGTCGCGCCGAGGGCAGCACCATCGTCTTCTGAACCGCCGTGGCGGCCGTGGGCAGGGCGGTGTGCAGCAACGTCTCGGTCTCGCGCAACTGCTCGAGCATGACGCGGGCGTCGCGCGGGCGCTCCTCGGGGTCGCGCGCGGTGGCCCACAGCACGAGCTCGTCGAGCTCGGCGGGTACGCGCGGGTTGACGTTGGAGGGCGGCGGCACGGAGTCGTTGGCGTGCTGGTAGGCGATCTGCATGGGCTGCTCGCCCTTGTACGGCTGCTCGCCGGTGAGCATCTCGAACATCATGATGCCGACCGCGTAGATGTCGCTGCGGGCATCCGCGATGCCGCGGGTGACGAGTTCGGGGAGAGGTAGGCGATCGTACCGAGCAGGGCCGCGCCCGTTGCCGTATTGGCGGATGCGGCGCGCGCGAGGCCGAAGTCGCCGATCTTGATGCGCCCGTCGTCGGCCAGCAGCACGTTCTCGGGCTTGAGGTCGCGGTGCACGATGCCCGCCTTGTGTGCGGCGGCGAGGCCCGACAGCACGGCTTCGGCGATGTCGATCGTCTGCTCGGCCGTGAGCGCCCCGTGCTCCTGCAGGAGGTCGCGGAGGGTGATGCCGGGCAGGTACTCCATGACGAGGTAGGCGGAGTCGTCGTCCTGGCCCTGGTCGAAGACGTTGACGACGTTCGGGTGCGCGAGGCGCGCTGCCGACCGTGCCTCCTGGATGAAGCGCTGCTTGAACTGGCTGTCGTCGGCCAGGTGCCCGTGCATGACCTTGACGGCGACGCGCCGCTCGAGTCGGAGGTCGGTCGCGAGGTAGACCGTCGCCATCCCGCCCCGGGCGATGCGGGAGCGCACCTGGTACCGGCCGTCGATCAGGCGGCCGATCAGGGATCGGTGGTGCTCGCGGTCACCTTTCGAGTGTAGGAGGCGGCGTCGCCCTCGTCGGGCCGCCACGCGGCCCCGGGAACCGTCTCGAGCGGCTCCGTCAGCCCAGTTGAGCCAGCCATGAGGTCGCGCTCGTCTCCCACTTGGCGTAGGCGTTCGGGTAGGCCGAGATCTGCACGGCCTGCGCCGCCTGCGTGAGACTCATCGACTGCCAGCCCGGGATGTCGAGCAGGCCGCGCGTCTTGCCCTTGTTGGGGTTGCTCGGTCCGCCGTAGAACAGCCGGGCGGCATGCGAGGCGTTGAGGATCTGCTCGGGCGTTCCCCAGCCGGTGCTCGGCCGCTGCTGGAACAGGCCGAGCGAGTCGCGGTCGCCGTAGTCGATGTTGCGCATGCTCGACTCCTGCATCGCGGCCGCCAGCGCGATCACGATGCCGCGGTCGGGCACACCGAGTTCGCGGCCCACCTGGATGATGATGGCGGCGTTCGCGGCCATCTCGGCGGTGAGCGGGGTGACGCCCGAGCCGTCCTGCGCGACGGCGACGCCGGGGATGCTGAGCGTGCGACCCGTGTAGATGATGCTCGACCAGGTGAGGCCGTTGGCGTCGAGGATCGACTGGATGCTGACGCCGAACTTCTTCGCGATCGAGGAGATGGTGTCGCCCCGTGCGATGAGGTAGCTCGCGGTGGCGGGGGCGGCGGTGTCGAGACGACGGGGGTCGTGGGCTCGGGAACCGCGGGCGCGGGAGCCGCTGGTGCCGGCGTGACCGACGAGACGTTCTCGGCGGCGAGCACGGTGCCCGGGATCGCGATCGTCTGGCCGGGGTAGATGATGCTCGACCAGCTGAGCCCGTTGGCGGTGAGCACCGACTGCGTCGAGACGCCGAAGCGCGCGGCGATGCCGCTGATGGTGTCGCCCTTGACGATCGTGTACCGACCGCCGGTGGCGGCGGGCGGCGCAGCGCTCGGGGCAGGGGCCGTGGTGCCGCTCGTGAGCTTGAGCACCTGGCCGGGGAAGATCAGCGACTTCCAGCCCAGCCCGTTGAGCGCGAGCACGCTCGCGGTCGCCAGACCGTAGCGCCCGGCGATGCCCGAGACGGTGTCGCCCGCCTTGACCGTGTAGGTCGAGGGCGTCGCGGCCTGGGTCTTCGCGGCGGCGGTCGTGGCGGATGCGGCGGCGACAGCGGCGCGAACGGTGCTGCCGAGCGTGGTCTTGGGCTTGGCGGGCTTGCGCTCGGTGCTCGACTGCGCGTTCGCGGGCGCGACGACACCCGTGACGGTGAGCGTGCCGGCGAGCACGATGGGCATCGTCGCCATCATGCTCTTGGCCAGCATCGACGAGGCGTTCGCCTCGCGTGCCGGGCGCTGCGGCTTCGCCGCGGGGGTCTGAGTGGGCGTGAGCCCGGCGAAGACCGAGCGTGCGCGGTCGCCCACCTCCTGTGTGTGCTGCATCGCCGTCCTGCCTTCCCCTCCGGCCCCGGGGGCATCTCCGGTACGGGGATAAGTTGTCACAGATGTTTAACAGTGTCAATTAGCGTGGCTGATGTTGTTTGAGTTCATCTGTTCGTAACATTTGCCGTGCGGGCGTCGGCCCGCGGCGTCGTGCACGCTAGAGGGGTGACCGAACCCGTCTCCGAGTGGCTCACCATCCCCGACCTCGTCGACCTGCTCGGCGTGCCCCCGAGCAAGGTGCATCGCCTCATCGAGGACCGCCAACTGCTGGCGACCCGCATCGACGGGGTGCTCCGCGTGCCGGCGGCGTTCCTGCGTGACGGCGAGCCCCTGCACGAACTGCGCGGCACGATCATGTTGCTGGCCGACGCGGGCTACAGCGACGACGAGGCGATGCGCTGGCTCACGAGCGAAGACGACAGCCTCGGCGTCGCCCCCATCGAGGCGCTCCGCGCCGGCCGCAAGGCCGAGGTGCGCCGGGTAGCGCAGGCTCTCGCCTTCTGAGTACTCAGGTGGTTGAGGAGCGGATCGCGCAGCGATGCGCGTCTCGAAACCGCCGTCCTCATGATCGGTGGTTTCGAGACGCGCCGCTGGCGCGGCGCTCCTCAACCACCTGTGTCAGCTCGACAGCACCGCCAGCTGCTGCGTCGCACGCGTCATCGCGACGTAGCGGTCGACAGCGCCCTCGATGCCGCCGCGCTCGTCATCCGAGCCCCACGCATCCGGGTCGACGAGGATCACGAGGTCGAACTCGAGCCCCTTCGCGAGCTGCGGGCTCAGCGAGCTGACGCGCGGCATCCCGGCGAAGGTCGGATCGCCGATGACGCACGCGACGCCCTCGGCGTGCTCGGCGAGCCACGACTCGAGGATCGCGTCGCGCTGACTCAGCGACCCGTGCAGCACGGGGTGGCCGCTGCGGCGGATCGCGACCGGCACGTTCGCGTCGGGGATCGCGGCGCGGATGACGGGCTCGGCCTCGCGCATGACCTCCTCGGGCGTGCGGTAGTTCACCGTCAGCGTCGCGAGCCGGGCGTCGCCGAGTCCGACGCGCGCGAGTCGCTCCTGCCAGCTCTCCCGGAAACCGTGCCGCGCCTGGGCACGGTCGCCCACGATGGTGAGGCTGCGTGACGGCACGCGGCGCAGCAACATCGTCCACTCGGCGTCCGTCAGCTCCTGCGCCTCGTCGACCACGAGGTGGGCGTAGGGGCCCGCGAGGTCGTCGGGCGCGAGCGAGGGAGCGCGTCCTCGTCGATGAGCCGCTCCGCGAACGGCCGTTGGCTCAAGGCCTGCACCTCGCCGTCGCGGTCGTCGTCGGCGGCGAGCAGATCGTCGATGACGCGTTGCCGCACCTCCTGCTCGGCCGCGAGCGCGGCGGCACGCCGCCGGGCCACCCGCGCGATCTCGGGGTCGCCGATGCGCTGCCGGGCGGCATCCAGGTAGGGCAGGTCGGAGGTCGTCCACGCCCGTCCGTCCTGGCGCGTGAGCGCGCGCACCTCGGCGTCGTCGAGCCACGGCGCGCACGCGCGCAGGTAGGCGGGAACCGTCCACAGGTCGGCGACGACGCCCGCCGGGTCCAGCAGGGGCCATGCCGCCGCGAAGGTGCGGGTGAGGGTCGCGTTCTGCGCGAGGGCGCGACGCAGCAGCTGCGGCGGCGCCTGGTCGGCGTCGTGCTGATCGATGAGGATCTCGAGCACCGACTCCCAGACCTGCCCGCGTGCCTCGTTGTGGGTCGTGCCTGGCTCGACCGCGTCGAAGGCCTCAGCCCACTCGGCGGGTCCGATCCATGCGGTGCCCCACGGCGTCTGAACCGTGAGCTCGTCGCTCGGTGGCTGCTCGTAGCGACGCACGGCGTTCTCGATCGCGTCGAGCAGGCGGCCGGAGGCCTTGAGCCGGGCGACCTCGGCATCCGATTCCACGCCGGCCTGGGCGCCTTCCGCCACGAGGTCGCGCAGGGTGCAGGTCTGCACCCCTTCTTCCCCGAGGCTCGGCAGCACGTCGGAGACGTAGGAGAGGTAGGGCTCGTGCGGGCCCACCACGAGCACGCCGCCGCGGCGGTGGCCGAGCCGGGGGTCGGCGTAGAGCAGGTAGGCCGTGCGGTGCAGCGCGACGACCGTCTTGCCCGTGCCGGGGCCGCCGTCCACGATGAGCGGCCCGCGCGAGGACGCCCGGATGATGGCGTCCTGGTCGGACTGGATGGTCGCCAGCACGTCGCGCATCTGCGAGGAACGGCTCGCGCCGAGGCTCGCGATGAACGCCGACTGGTCGTCGAGCGCGGCGCTGTGCTCCAGCCCCTCGGCCGTGAACACCTCGTCCCAGTAGTCGGTGACGCGTCCGCGGCTCCAGCGGTACCGGCGGCGGCTCACGAGCCCCATCGGGTCGGCGTGGGTCGCGGCAAAGAACGGCTCGGCGGCGGGCGCGCGCCAATCCACGAGCAGACGCGTGCCGTCGGCATCGGCCAGGCTCACGCGCCCGATGTAGATCGGCTCGGCCTCGCCTTCGGCCACCATGCGCCCGAGGCACACGTCGAGGCCGAAGCGTCGCAGCAGCCGGATGCGCGAGCTCAGCTCGTGCACCTCGAGGTCGCGCTCGAGCACCTCCTGGTTGTTCTCGCCGGTGCGCAGGCGCGCTTCGTCGAGGCGCCCCTCGAGCTCGGCGAGCTGGGTGCGCACGGCAGCGGCGATCGCGGCGAAGCGGCGCTCGTCGTCGGCGATCAGTTCGGGCTCGGCCTTGGCGGCGAGTCGGTCGGGCAGGTCGAAAACGCGGGAGGTCACGGCAGGTCTCCGGATGGGGTGAGGGTGGCGCGGGGTCGGCCTGCCATCGTCACACGTCGCTGGCGAGAAATCATCAGGCTCCTGCGCAGAATGGGGAGTATCCTGGCCACGGCGGCAACGTGACGCGCCTACGCCTCGCGTCGCGTCACCCGGTCGGCGAGTTCCGACAGCTCGGCTCGCGCGGAGGCACTGAGCGGGGCGTTCTCGAGCGCTTCGCGGGCCACCCGCACGTTGTGGGCGATGATGCGCTCCACCTGGTCGGCGGCGCCGCTGTCGCGCACGGTGTTCTGCAGCATCCGCACCTGGGCGTCGTCGAGCGAGGAGTCGCCCAGCAACTCGTCGAGCACGCGCACCGCGGTGGGCGGCATCTTCTGCCGGGCGAGACCGATGAGCACCGTGCGCTTGCCTTCGCGCAGGTCGTCGCCGGAGGGCTTCCCGGTCACGCTGGGATCTCCGAACACGCCGAGCATGTCGTCGCGCAGTTGGAACGCGACGCCCAGGGGCAAGCCGAAATCGCGGAGGGCGGTGAGCTGCGCGAGGGAGCCGTTGGCGAGCGCTCCGCCGATCGCGAGCGGCGCCTCGACGCTGTACTTGGCCGACTTGTAGACGATGATGCGGTGCGCGCGGGGAGCGCCTCGCTGTCGGGACGGGAGCGCCAGGAGTGCTCCTCGAGCACGTCGAGGTACTGCCCGACGGTGACCTCCGTGCGCATCCGGAAGAACTCGGTGCGCGCCGCCTGGGCGGCCTCGCGGCTGCCGAGCAGGGCGAGGCCCTCCTCGAAGAGCTCGTCGGCCCAGCCGAGCAGCAGGTCGCCGACCAGGATCGCGGTCGAGATGCCGAAGCCGGCAGCGTCGCCGTCCCACTCCTGGTCGCGGTGCATCCCTTCGAAGGCGCGGTGCGCCGAGGGTTGCCGCGACGCAGGTCCGAGCTGTCGATGATGTCGTCGTGCACGAGGGCAGCGGCGTGGAAGAGCTCGAGGGCCGCGGCGACCGACACGATCGCGGCGAGCTCGCGGTCGGCGGGTGCGGCGTCGAGCTCGGCGAGCGGGCCCTCGTCCGAGATCGCGGCGACGGCGCGCCAGCCCCAGTAGCAGAACAGCGCGCGGAAGCGCTTGCCGCCCGAGAGCAACTCGCGCGCCTGCGCGACGAGCGGCGACAGATCCGCCGAGATCTCGCCGAGCGTGGTCGCTCGGGCGTCGAGCGCATCGTCGATTCGAGCGGCCACGAGGTCGACTAACCGCGTACTCCCAGGCACGCGCCTAGCCTAGCCAGCCCCGGCGTGCCTACAATCTATTCACCGGCGACACCCGCATCGCCGGATGCCTGAAGGAGCTCGAGATGCCGCTTTCGGAACAGGAGCAGCGCCTCCTCGACGAGATGGAGCGCAACCTCTATCACAGCGAGGCCGACGACGTCGCGACGGTCGGCGCTCGACGGGGTCGTGCCAACGGCACCGCGATCATCATCGCCGCCGTGGGCATTCTCATCGGACTCGCGCTGCTCGTGACGGGCGTCATCATCCGCCAGCCGCTCGTCGGAGTGCTCGGCTTCGCCGCGATGTTCGCCGGCGTCGTGCTCGTGGTGGCTCCGCCGCTGCGTTTCACGGTGCCCTCCCGCCCGCAGCAGACGCGCCGCTGATGCGCTGACGCTGCGGGGGTTTCTCCGCCCTGGTCAACCGGCCGACCTTCGGGTCGGCCTTTTTCGTGCTCGGTAATGGGCCAGATCCATCCCCGAGATGGAATTCTCCTCCACCTTCCTCCACCGCCTCCTTCCCCATGATCTCGGGGGAGTTGGGGCGGTATTTCTGCGTTTGGGGAGGAAATCGCTTGTTTGGTGGTGCAGTGTGGAGTAAAGTGGAGCAAACCTAGGGCTGGCCGGAGCGAAGGGGGACGCATGCTGCTCGGCACGTTCGTTCCCAAGCTCGACGAGAAGGGGCGCATCATCCTTCCGGCGAAGTTCATGGGCGACTTCGCGAACGGCGTCGTCATGACCCGTGGCCAGGAGCGCTGCATCTACCTGTTCAGCCAGCGCGAGTTCGAAGAACTCCACGAGCGCGCCCGGCAGGCGCCCGTGACCGGCAAGAAGGGCCGCGACTTCCTGCGCATGTTCCTGAGCGGCGCCGCCGAGGACATGCCCGACAAGCAGCACCGCGTGACGATCCCCCCGATGCTGCGCGAGTACGCGGGCCTGGACCGTGAACTGACCGTCATCGGGGCGGGCAACCGTGCCGAGATCTGGGACACCGCGTCGTGGAACGCGTACTACGAGGCGACCGAGGCCGCCTTCGCCGACACCGACGAGGAGGTGATCGCGGGCCTGTTCTGATCCCTCGGATGCGACCCTCAGCCGCGCTTCCTGACGCACCTTCCCCGGTGTCAGGCGGCGCCGGATGGGGATCGGATCCGGGGGCCCCGGACCTCTGCATGTGTCATGAACGAGCTCCACATCCCCGTCCTCCTCGAGCGCTGCCTCGAGCTGCTCGCGCCCGCACTCACCGCACCGGGCGCGGTCGTCGTCGACGCCACGCTCGGCCTCGGTGGTCACGCCGAGGCGATGCTCGAGCGCTTCGACCGCATCCAGCTCGTGGGCCTCGACCGCGATCGCCATGCCCTGGAGCTCACCCGGGAGCGCCTCGCCCCGTTCGGCGAGCGGGCCCACCTCGTGCACACCGTGTACGACGAGGTACCGCGGGTGCTGGCGGAGCTCGGCATCGCACGCATCGCCGGCGTGCTCTTCGACCTCGGCGTCTCGTCGATGCAGCTCGACGAGGCCGCGCGGGGCTTCTCCTACTCGCAGGATGCGCCGCTCGACATGCGCATGGACGACACGGCCGAGCTGACGGCGGCCCGCATCCTCGCCGAGTACGACGAAGCGGACCTGCGCCGGATCTTCTGGGAGTACGGCGACGAGAAGCTCGCGCCGCGTTATGCGCGCCGCATCGTGGAGGAGCGTCGCACGGCACCGATCGAGACCTCGGCGCGGCTCGTGGCAATCATCGACGCCGCGACGCCCGCCGCGGCCCGGCGGGCCGGCCACCAGTCCAAGCGCGTCTTCCAGGCCCTGCGCATCGAGGTCAACCAGGAGCTCGCCGTGCTCGAGCGCGCGATCCCCGCCGCGATCGACGCGCTCGAGGTCGGGGGACGGATCGTCGTGATGTCGTATCAGTCGCTCGAGGACCGCATCGTCAAGCGCGAGTTCCAGACCCGGTCGATCTCGACGGCGCCTCGCGGCCTGCCGGTTGAGCTTCCCGAGCACCGTCCCGAGCTGAAGCTCCTCACGCGCGGCGCCGAACTCGCCGACGACGAGGAGCGCGCGCGCAACCCGCGTGCCACGCCTGTGCGGCTCCGCGCCGCGGAGCGCCTCCGGGAGGCCGCATGAGCACCGCGACCGCCGTCCGGCTTCCTCGCCGCGAGGCTGAGGAGGCGCCTCGCCGGCACCTCGACATCGCCCCCACCCGCGCCCAGAAGCGCGCACGGCCGCGCGTCTACGCGGCGCTCGTGGCGGTCGGCGGCATCATCGTCATCCTGCTCGCGCAACTGCTCATGAGCATCGTGCTCGCGGATGGCGCCTATCGCATCGCCGGACTGCAGCGCGACTACCGCGACCTGGCGCGTGAGCAGAACGCGGCTCAGGAACGGCTCGACGAGCTCAGTTCCACGCAGAACCTCATCGACAACGCGACGGCGCTCGGGATGGTCTCGAGCGGCAACCCGGTGTTCCTCGACGTCGCGAGCGGCCAGGCGCTCGGCACGCCGGCCGCCCCGCGCGGGCAGGTCGTCGGCACGGGCGGCAACCTCATCGGCAACGCTCTGCTCGACGGGTCGACCGTGCTCGACCCCGCCGTGATCGCGGCCGCGAAGAACGGCGAGACGCTCCCGACCACACCGACGAGCTCCACGAGCCAGCAGGGTGTCGCTCCCGTCGGCGGAGCGACAGGCACACTACCGTCGCCCACGACACGCTGACCGGGGAGAACCGTGATCGACGCTCGCAGGAACCGCCGCCGGCTCGCCGTGGCGGTGCTCGCGGTCTTCGCGATCGTCGTCGTCTTCTCGATCCGCCTCATCGACATCCAGGTGGTGCGCGCCGACGATCTCAAGTCGGTCGCGGGCACCAACTACCGCACCGACACCCTGTGGGGCACGCGGGGCAGCATCGTCGACGAGAACGGCACGGTGCTCGCCACGAGCGTCGACCGCTTCAACATCACCGCAGCGCCCATCAACGTCGACCTCGAGGGCTTCGAGCGGCGGGTCTCGGGCGAGGGCAAGAGAACCGTGCACGTGAGCGTCATGGAGGCGCTCCAGGAGATCGCCGACATCACGGGCGCCGACGTGCAGCAGATGTACACCACCCTGACCGCCGACCCCGATGCGCAATGGGCGCTGCTGGTCAAGGGCATCAAGCTCGACGCCTTCCGGGCCGTCGTGGATCTGCGGATCCCGTGGGTGTACAGCGAGCCCCAGCCGGCCCGCAGCTACCCGAACGGGGCCATCGCCGGCAACCTCGTCGGCCTCATGGGCACCGATGGACCGCTTTCGGGCACCGAGTTCCAGTGGAACGACTGCCTCGCATCCGACAACGGCCAGGTGAGCTACGCCGTCAGTGAAGACGGGGTGCGGATGCCGGGGTCGGAGGTCGTGGAGGACGCGGCCGTCGACGGGGGCACCGTGCACCTCACGATCGATGCCGATCTGCAGTGGTTCGCTCAACAGGCCCTTGCGGAGCAGGGCAGCGCGATCGGTGCCCAGTGGGGGACCGCCTTCGTGGTCGACGTGAAGACGGGCAAGATCCGGGCCGCGGCCGATTGGCCCACGGTCGACCCCAACGACCTCAACTCGGCCGGCGCCGACGACTCGGGGGCGCGCAGCTTCACGGCACCCTACGAGCCCGGGTCGGTCATCAAGACCGCCACGGTCGCCTCGCTCTTGGACGCGGGCAAGCTCTCGGCGAGCACCAAGTTCGAGATCCCTGCCGGCTACACGATCCCCGGCGTCGGCTTCACCATCCGGGATTCGGTGCTGCACGGCGGGGGACTGCGCTACACGACGGCGGGCGTGCTCGTCGAGTCGTCGAACATCGGCATCGCGCAGATGACTGAGCTCATGCCGCTGCAGCAGCGCATCGACTACCTGCACAAATTCGGCTTCGGCAGCGGCACGAGCGGTGCCGATTTCCTCGGCGAAGACGAGGGATACGTGCGTCCCGCGCCGAGCGATGTCATCACCTCGGTCACGCAGCAGTTCGGGCAGGGAATGACGGCGACGAGCGCCCAGGTGGCGAGTCTCTACCAGACCGTCGCGAACGGCGGGGTGCGCATGCCCCTGACGCTCGTGGAAGGCTGCGAGAAGCCGGACGGCAGCTACACCGACGTGCCCGATCCGCAGGGCACCCGGGTCGTCTCCGAGTACGCGGCCGACACGACGATGCTCATGCTCGAGGGCGTCACCACGCAGTACCACCTCGCGAACGTGCTCGCGGTGCCGGGCTACCGGATCGCCGCGAAGTCGGGAACGGCCGAGGTCGCGGACGGCGACGGCTACGGCTCGGATCGCATCGTGTCGATCGCCGGCGCGTTCCCGGTCGACGACCCCCAGTACGCGATTGTCGTGACCTTCGCGAAGCCCGTTACGATGAAGACATCCGCTGCTGCGGCGCCCACCTTCAACGCGATCGTGAAGCAGGTCATCAAGACCTACCGTGTCACGCCGTCGACGGTGCCCGCGCCGGACAATCCGCTGTTCTGGTAAAGGCGCCAGACCGGGAGCGCCGGCGGACGAGCGACGACACAGGAGGCCAGGCAGCGTGAGCTCACGGATCCCTCCGATCCTCCGCCCCGAGCACCCCACCCCACGCCCTCTGGCCGGGCTGGTTCAGGAGTTCGGGCTCGAGTATCGGGGCGACCTCGACGGCGTGGAGGTCACCGGCGTGACCCTTTCGACGAACGACCTGCATCCGGGTGATCTGTTCGTCGGCGTGCCGGGATCGAAGGCACACGGCGCGAGTTTCGCGACCGCGGCCGCCGAGGGCGGCGCCGTGGCGATCGTGACCGACGAGGTGGGAGCCGAGCTCGCCGCCGACAGCGGCCTGCCGATCGTGCTCGTGCCCTCGCCGCGTGCCGCTCTCGGCGAGATCGCCGCGTGGGTGTACCGCACCGACGACACCCCGCCGCTGCTGTTCGGGGTCACCGGTACGAACGGCAAGACCTCGACGAGCTATCTGCTCGAGGCCGTGCTGCGTCAGCTCGGGCTCGTCACGGGCCTCTCCACGACCGCCGAGCGCCACATCGGCGAGCTCTCGGTCGTGAGCCTGCTCACGACCCCCGAGGCGAGCGAGATGCACGCCCTGCTCGCCCGGATGCGGGAGGCGGGCGTGCGCGCGGTCGCCGTCGAGGTGAGCGCCCAGGCGCTCTCGCGGCACCGCGTCGACGGGCTCGTCTTCGACGTCGCGGGCTTCACGAACCTCAGTCACGACCATCTCGACGACTACGCCGACATGGAGACCTACTTCCAGGCGAAGCTGCCGCTCTTCGACCCCGAGCATGCTCGCCGCGGCGTCGTGTGCCTCGACACGGCCTACGGGCGTCGCGTCGTGGACGCCTCCCGCATCCCGGTGACGACGATCGCGACGATCGGGCACGCGAGCGCCGACGACGTCGCGAGCGCCGAGTGGACCGTCGAGGTGCTCGACGAGACGGCCGGCTACACCGAGTTCAAGCTCACCGGCCCCGACGGGCGCGAGCTCGTCACGCGGGAGCCGCTCATCGGCTGGCACATGGCCGCGAACGCGGCCCTCGCGATCGTCATGCTCGTCGAGGCCGGCTTCGAGCTCGAGGCGATCGGCGCGGCGCTCGACGCCGACGGCGGGATCCGGGCGTACCTGCCCGGGCGCACCGAACGCGTCTCGGGGGAGCGCGGACCGAGCGTGTACGTCGACTTCGGACACAGTCCCGACGCCTTCGAGAACACTCTCGCGGCCGTGCGCAAGTTCACGACCGGCCGCACGATCATGGTGTTCGGCGCCGACGGCGATCGCGACGCCACCAAGCGCCACGACATGGGACGCGTCGCCGCCGAGGGCAGCGACATCCTCGTGATCACCGACCATCACCCGCGCTTCGAGGACCCGGTGTCGATTCGCAAGACCCTGCTGGAGGGTGCCGCCCTCGCGGAGCATCAGCCCGAGATCCACGAGGTGAGCCCGCCCGAGCAGGCCATCCGCGTCGCCGTCGGGCTCGCGCGTGAGGGCGATTCGATCCTGTGGGCGGGCCCGGGGCACCAGGACTACCGCGACATCCGCGGGGTGCGCACTCCGTACTCCGCTCGCGAAGAGGCGCGCGCCGCGCTGCGCGAGGCGGGCTGGGCATGATCGCGTTCCGTCTCGAGGAGCTCGCGGGGCTGCTCGACGGGCGCCTCGTGCTGCCTCAGGGCACCGCTGGCGACACGATCGTCTCCGGCTCGGTCGAGACCGACTCGCGCCTCGTCGGCCCGGGTTCGATCTTCTTCGCGCTGCCCGGTGAGGTGACCGACGGTCACCATTTCGCGCTGGATGCCGTCGCCGCCGGGGCAGCCCTCGTGGTGTGCCGCGAGCGGCTCGACATCGTGGGGCCGCAGCTCATCGTCGCCGACGGGCTGGAGGCCCTCGCACAACTGGCCCGCGAGGTCGTGGCGCGCGTGCACGCGCGCGGTGAACTGCGGGTCGTGGGCATCACGGGCTCCAACGGCAAGACCACCACCAAGAACCTGCTGCGCGCGATCCTGTCGGCCGAGGGCCCGACCGTCGCCCCCGAGGGGTCGTTCAACAACCAGGTCGGCGCACCGATCTCGATGCTGCGCATCGACGAGCACACGTGCTTCCTCATCGTCGAGATGGGTGCGAGCGGAGCGGGCGAGATCGCTCGTCTGGTGTCGATCGCGAAGCCCGATATCGGCGTCGTGCTCAAGGTCGGACTCGCCCACGCCGGCGAGTTCGGCGGCATCGAGGCCACCGAAGCGGCCAAGTCCGAGATGGTGACCGACCTTCCCGCATCCGCGGTCGCCGTGCTCAACGTCGACGACGAGCGCGTCGCCCGCATGCGCGAGCGCACCGCGGCGCGCGTTGTCGGCTTCGGTCTCCGTGCGGATGCCGAGGTGCGTGCCGAGCAGGTCGTCGCGACCGTGCGGGGCACGGCGTTCACGCTCGTGATCGACGGTGCCCGGCGACAGGTGCAGCTGCGCATCCTGGGCGAGCACCACGTCATGAACGCCCTCGCCGCCCTCAGCGTGGCGCGCGAACTCGGCGTCGATCTCGATCGGGCGGTCGCCGCGCTCGGCGAGGTGCCGCGGGCCGAGCGTTGGCGCATGGAGCTCTTCACGCGTGACGACGGCGCGATCGTGATCAACGACGCCTACAACGCGAGTCCCGACTCGATGGCGGCCGCCCTCAAGACGCTCGCGCAGCTCGGACGCGACGAGAACCGTCGCACGATCGCGGTGCTCGGCGAGATGGCCGAGCTGGGGCCCTACGCCCAGGAGGAGCACGACCGCATCGGGCGTCTCGCGGTGCGGCTCAACATCGGGCAGCTCGTGGTCGTGGGCGACGGCGCGCGCCACATCCACGCCGCGGCGGGCCTCGAAGGCTCCTGGGACGGGGAGTCGAAGTTCGTGCCCGACATCGAGGCGGCCTACGATGTGCTCCGTGACGAAGTGCGCCCCGGGGACATCCTGCTCGTGAAGTCGTCGAAGTCAGCGGGACTGCGCTTCCTCGGAGACCGGCTGGCCGGTGCGGGGGATCCTCGTGATCGCCCTTCTCGTCGCGGGCGCGTTCTCGCTCGTCTTCACGCTCTTCACGACCCCGCTGTGGATCCGGCTGTTCAAGCGCCTCGGTTGGGGGCAGTTCATCCGGGATGACGGGCCGCAGTCGCACCACACCAAGCGCGGCACGCCCACCATGGGCGGCATCGTGTTCATCGTCGGCTCGGTGCTCGGCTACTTCGTCGGGCATCTCGTGGCCGAGGAGCCGCCGACCCGCGTCGCCACCCTCGTGATCGGCATGATGGTCGGGCTCGGCCTCGTGGGTTTCGTCGACGACTTCCTCAAGACCCGCAAGCAGCGCAGCCTGGGGCTCGGTGGCTGGTCGAAGATCGCCGGGCAGGTCATCATCGCGACGACCTTCGCGCTGCTCGCCCTCGTCTCGACGGATGAGAACGGGCTCACCGCGGCGTCGCGGTACATCTCCGGTGTGCGTGACGTCGATTGGCTCAACCTCTTCGCCTTCGGACCCGTGATCGGCGTCATCCTGTTCCTGTTGTGGATCAACGTCATCACGGTGTCGGCATCCAACGGCGTCAACGTCGCCGACGGCCTCGACGGTCTCGCCTCGGGAGCCTCGATCTTCGCCGTCTCGGCGTACATCTTCATCGGCTTCTGGCAGAACAACCAGTGGTGCTTCGGCAACCGGGTCGCCGAAGAGGTGGCCTACAAGTGCTACATGGTGCGCGACCCGCTCGACCTCGCCGTCATCGCGGCTGCGGTCGCCGGTGCGCTCGTCGGCTTCCTGTGGTGGAACACCTCGCCCGCGCAGCTCTTCATGGGCGACACCGGTTCGCTCGCCCTCGGCGGCGTGCTCGCCGCCCTCGCGGTGCTCACCCGCACCGAGCTGCTGCTCGTGCTCATCGGCGGCCTGTTCATCATCACGACCGGCTCGGTGATCCTGCAGCGCGTGTACTTCAAGGCCACCAAGTGGCGCTATGGAACCGGCAGACGCATCTTCCTGATGAGTCCCCTGCACCACCACTTCGAGCTCAAGGGCTGGGCCGAGATCACGGTCGTGGTGCGCTTCTGGATCATCGCCGCGCTGTTCGTGGCGGCCGGGGTCGGCGCGTTCTATCTCGAATGGTACGTGCGCTGAGTACCCCGCTCTCCGAACTGACCAGCTGGCGCTCCGACTGGTCGGGCTTGCGTGTCGCCGTGTTGGGCCTGGGCGTCACGGGCTTCGCCGTCGCCGACACGCTCACCGAACTGGGAGCCGAGGTGCTCGTGGTGGGGGCCCGGGGCAGCGACGACCACCGCCGGCTGCTCGACGTCATCGGCGCGCGGTTCGTGCAGCATCCGGATGACGCGGGGGTTCCCGAGGAGCTGCTCGTCTTCGGCCCCGAGCTCGTGGTGACCTCGCCCGGCTACCACCCCGATCACCCGCTGCTGCTCTGGGCGGCCGAGGCGGCCATCCCGGTCTGGGGCGACATCGAACTCGCCTGGCGGCTGCGCGACAAGGTGCTGCGCGCCGACGGGACGCCCGCCGACTGGATCCTCGTGACGGGCACCAACGGCAAGACCACGACGACGCAGCTCACCGCCCACATGCTCGTGGCGGGCGGGCTGAAGGCTGCGCCCGCGGGCAACATCGGCATCCCCGTGCTCGACGCGATCCGCGATCCGGGTGGATTCGACGTGCTCGTCGTCGAGCTCTCGAGCTACCAGCTGCACTGGACCCACCGACAGGTCGGGGGCGAGCTCGCGCCGCTCGCGAGCGTGTGCCTCAACATCGCCGACGATCACCTGGACTGGCATGGCTCGCGCGAGGCCTACGTCGCCGCGAAGGGTCGGGTCTACGAGAACACCCGGATCGCCTGCGTCTACAACCTCGCCGACGAGGCCACGATGCACCTCGTCGAGCAGGCCGAGGTGCAGGAGGGCGCGCGTGCGATCGGCTTCGGCCTGGGCTCCCCAGGGCGCAGCGACCTCGGTGTCGTCGACGGGATCCTCGTCGACCGCGCCTTCCTCGAGGAGCGGCACACGCACGCGCTCGAGCTCACGACACTCGAGGAGTTGCACGCCGCGGGTCTCGCGGCCCCGCACTCGGTGCAGAACGTGCTCGCGGCCTCGGCCCTCGCCCGGGCCGCGGGTGTCGAGCCTGAGCGCATCCGGGAGGCGCTGCGCAGCTTCCGTCTGGACGCCCACCGCACGGAGGTCGTCGCCGCGGCGGCGGGTGTCGTGTGGATCGACGACTCGAAGGCGACCAACGCGCACGCCGCGGATGCCTCCCTGCGCGCCGCGGCGAGCGTCGTCTGGATCGCCGGTGGACTGCTCAAGGGCGTCGACCCGGCCCCGCTCGTGGAACGCCACGCCGGCCGCTTGCGGGCGGCCGTTCTCATCGGCCTCGACCGCGACGAGCTGCGTTCCGCGTTCGCACGACACGCGCCCGGCGTCCCGGTGCTCGAGGTGGACGGATCGGAGACTGAGGATGTGATGTCCGCCGCGGTGCGTGCGGCCGCATCCGTCGCCCGCGAGGGGGACGTGGTGCTGCTGGCTCCGGCGGCGGCGTCGATGGACCAGTTCACGGATTACGCGGACCGCGGCAGGCGGTTCGCCGAGGCGGTGCGCACGCACCTGGGAGGGGACCGGATGACCACGACACGGCCCCCGGCGAGCCCGCGCCCGGGCGAGACCCCGCCTGAGCCGCCGGGTGGGTCACGGGCCGCGCGCGCATCCGGCTCCGAGCGTCGCGGTCCGGTCGCCGTCGTCGCGGTGCGGCGCATCTTCGCCGCCGAGACCCCCGAGTACTTCCTGTTGCTCGGCACGACGCTCTTCCTCGTCGTCTTCGGGCTCGTCATGGTGCTCTCGTCGTCGTCGATCGAATCGTGGGTGTCCGACCAGGACTTCTTCGCCCGCACGAGCCGCCAGGCGATCCTCGCAGCGATCGGCGTGCCGCTCATGCTCATCGCCGCTCGGGCGCCGATGGTGTTCTGGAAGCGCTGGGCGTGGCACGCCATCATCGGCGCGCTCGTCCTGCAGGCGATCCTGATCGTGGTCGGCTTCGGCAGTGACACCTACAACAACAACTGGCTCTCGATCGGCGGGTTCTCCTTCCAGCCCTCCGAATTCATCAAGCTCGGCTTCGTGATGTGGCTCGCGCTCATCGTGACGCGCAAGGTCACCGTGATCAACGATTGGCGATCGGGCGACTGGACGCAGTACGCGCTTCCGCTCGCGCCCGTCGCGGGCGGTGCGGTCGGCCTCGTGATGCTCGGCAACGACCTCGGCACCACGATCATCCTGACGGCCATGGTGCTCGGCGCGATGTTCTTCGCGGGCATCCGCCTGCGGATCATGGCGGTCATCACGGGCGTGCTCGCGCTCGGCGCGTTCGTCGCCATCCGCATCAGCGAGTCGCGCAGCAACCGCATCGACGCCTGGCTCTCCGGCTGCATCGGAATGGAGAGCGACCCGCAGTTGGGCAAGTTCTGCTACCAGCCGCTGCACGGTTGGCAGGCGCTCGCCAACGGCGGCGTCTTCGGGGTGGGCCTCGGCAATTCCGAGGCGAAATGGAACTGGCTGCCCGAGGCCGAGACCGACTTCATCTTCGCCGTCATCGGCGAGGAGCTCGGCCTCGTGGGCGCCTTGCTCGTGGTCGCCCTCTTCGCGGTGCTCACGGTGTGCTTCGTGCGCATCATCCGCCGCCAGGTCGATCCCTTCGCGCGCCTCGCGACGAGCATCGCGATGGTGTGGATCATCGGCCAGGCGCTCGTCAACATCGCGGTGGTGCTCGGGCTGCTGCCCGTGCTCGGGGTGCCGCTGCCCTTCATCTCGGCGGGCGGTTCCTCGCTCGTGACGACCCTGCTCGCCGTCGGCATCGTGCTGTCCTTCGCCCGCCACGATCCCCGTCGCCAGGAGTTCGCGCAGTGACCGTGTATCTGATGGCCGGCGGGGGAACCGCGGGCCACGTGAACCCCTGCTCGCGACCGCCGACCGCCTGCGCGAGCGGGAGCCCGATGCCGAGGTGCTCGTGCTGGGAACCGCCGAGGGGCTTGAGGCGCGCCTCGTGCCCGCGCGCGGCTACGAACTCGTGACGATCCCGCGACTGCCGTTCCCGCGCCGTCCGAACGCGGATGCGGTGCGCTTCCCCGGCCGGTGGAAGGCGAGCGTCGAGCGTACGCGCGAGATCCTGCGCGAGCACGCGGTCGACGCCGTCGTGGGCTTCGGCGGCTACGCGGCCGCTCCCGCCTACACCGCGGCGCACCGCGAGCAGCTGCCGCTCGTCATCCACGAGGCCAACGCCCGCCCCGGCATCGCCAATCGGCTCGGCGCGCGCTACACGCCGTACGTCGGCACGGTCTTCCCCGCCACCCGCATCCGCCACGGTCGCGTCGTGGGTCTGCCGCTGCGGCGCGAGATCGAGCACCTCGACCGCTTCGCGGCCCGCCCGGAGGCGTTCGCCCTGCTCGAGCTCGATGCCCGCCGACCCACGTTGCTCGTGACGGGCGGCTCCCTCGGTGCCCGGCGGCTCAACGAGGGCATCTCGCAGGGCATCGAGGCGGTGCTCGGCAGCGGCTGGCAGGTGCTGCACATCACGGGAGACCGCGCGCCCGTGAGCGACCCCGGGCTGCCGGGCTATCGCATCCTCGAGTACTGCGACCGCATGGACCTCGCTCTCGCCGCCGCGGATCTCGCCGTCTCGCGCGCCGGCTCCGCAACCGTGAGCGAGCTCGCGGCCCTCGGCATCCCGGCAGTCTTCGTGCCCTACGCGGTGGGCAACGGTGAGCAGGCCCTCAACGCGCGCGAGTCCGTCGACGCGGGCGGCGCGCTGCTCGTCGCGGATGCGGAGTTCGACGCCGAGTGGGTGCGCGGCCCCCTCCTGCGGCTGCTCGAGGACCCGGCGCTCATCGCCGACATGGCGGCCCGCATGGCGGCAACCGGTCGGCGTGATGGAGCCGACCGCCTCGTCGACCTCGTGCAGGAGGCGGTCGCCGCCGCGTCGGCGTCGCCGACGGCGGAAAGGTAGCGTTGACGGGATGATCTCGCCCGACCTCGACCAGGAACTGCCCGACGACCTGGGTTCCGTGCACTTCGTCGGCATCGGCGGTTCCGGCATGAGCGGCATCGCACGCCTGCTGCTCGAGGCGGGGCACCGTGTGACCGGTTCGGATGTGCGGGAGTCGGATGCCGTGGCGCGCCTGCGTGAGGCCGGCGCCACGATCGCGATCGGCCATGACGCCGCGAACGTGGGCGACGCCGACACCGTCGTCGTGACGGGGGCGCTGTGGCAGGACAACCCCGAGTATCAGCGTGCTCTCGAATCCGGCATCCCGGTGCTGCACCGTTCGCTCGCCCTCAACTGGCTCATCCGCGGGCACCGCGTGGTCTCGGTGGCCGGGGCGCACGGCAAGACGACCTCGACCGGCCTGATCGTGACCGCTCTGCGCGAGCTCGGAGCCGATCCGGGCTTCGTGAACGGCGGCGTCATCGCCGGTATCGGCCGCAGTTCGGGGTACGGCAGCGACGACCTCTTCGTGGTCGAGGCCGACGAGTCTGACGGGTCCTTCCTGCTCTACGACACGGCGGTCGCCCTCATCACGAATGTCGACGCGGATCACCTCGACCACTACGGCACGCAGGAGGCCTTCGAGGATGCCTTCGTGCGCTTCGCCCAGCAGGCGCGCGAGTTCGTGGTCGCCTCGAGCGACGACCCGGGCACGCTCGCGGTGACCCGCCGGCTCGTCGACACGCGTGTCGTCACCTTCGGCTTCGCCGAGGATGCCGAGGTGCGGGTGCGCGACGTCGTCGCCGAGGGGCCGGTGAGCTTCACGATCGTCTACGGGGGCCGCGAGGTGAGCGTGCGGCTCGCCATCCCGGGTGCGCACAACGCCGTCAACGCGGCCGGCGCATTCGCCGTGCTCGCGTCGCTCGGCCACGACCCGGAGGCGATCGTGCGCGGGCTCGAGGCCTTCGGGGGCACCGGGCGGCGCTTCGAGCTGCACGGCGAGGTGCGCGGCGTGCGCGTGTTCGACGACTACGCCCACCATCCGACCGAGGTGGCGGCCGCTCTCGCTACCGCACGCTCGGTCGTCGGCTCAGGGCGCGTTATCGCGATCCACCAGCCGCACCTCTACAGCCGCACGCGCATGATGGCGGGCGATTTCGCGGAGGTCTACGAGCGGCTCGCCGACCACACCGTGGTGCTCGACGTGTTCGGCGCACGCGAGGATCCGGAGCCCGGCGTCACCGGCGCCCTCGTCGCGGAGCGCTTCGCCGATCCCGCGCATGTCGACTTCGTTCCCGACTGGCAGCAGGCGGCCGAACGGGTGGCCGAGATCGCGCGTGAGGGCGACCTCGTCATGACGCTCAGCTGCGGCGACGTGTATCGCATCATCCCGCAGGTGCTCGCGGCGCTCGAGGCGGAGACGACGTGACCGGACGGCGCGCGTGAAGCGGCCGGAGGGCTTCGATGCGCCGCCGGCCGAAGCGGATGCGGCGCCCGCGCGCGCGCCGAAGCGCGTGGCCGCCGAGCGGGCACCTCGCGCGCCGAAGCCCGCGAAAGCCGCGACGGCCCCGAAACCTCAGCGCCCGCAACGGGCCCGTCCGCAGCGGCCCTCCGCCGATCGCCTCGCCGCGGCCGAGTTGAAGGCGGCCGAACGTGCCCGCAGGCGCGCCGAGAAGCGCGAGCTCCGCCGCTTCACCCGCCGCACGCGTCGCCGCCGGATCGCCTGGCTCACGGGACTCGGCGTCCTCGCCGCCCTGGTGGGCATGAGCATCGCGGCGGTCTATTCGCCCCTGCTCGCCCTGCGCGAGATCCGCGTCGACGGCACGTCGAGTCTCGACCCCGCTCAGATCGTCGACGCGATCGACGGCCAGCTCGACACCCCGCTCGCGCTGCTCGACGAGGAGCGCTTGCGCGAGGAGCTCAGCGCCTTCACGCTCATCCGCAGCTACTCGACCGAGATCCTGCCGCCCGGCACGCTCATCGTGCACATCGTCGAACGCACTCCGATCGGTGTGCGGGTGAACGGCGCCTCGTTCGACATCGTCGACCCCGCGGGGGTCGTGCTCGGCACCGTGCCGCAGCGCCCCGAGGGTCTGCCGCTCATCCAGCTCGGTGAGGCGGATGCCGACTCCGCCGCAGGGCGGTCGATCGCCGAGGTGCTGCTGGCGATGCCCGCGTCGCTCCGCGTGCAGATCGACGCGATCACGGCGACGACGCGCGACAACGTGACCTTGACGCTCGCCGGCTCCACGCAGCGCGTCGAGTGGGGAGCGCAGCCGACTCGGAGCACAAGGCGCGCGTACTCGCGGCGCTCCTCGCGATCCACGGCGGGGCGGGCGCGGGCAGCTACGACGTCTCGGCTCCCGGCACCGCCGTCTTCCACGCCGACTGAACCGTCTGGCGCCGCGATCATCCGCGGCGCGCCACGTCAGCGTGAGCCGCGCTCCGTTTCGCGACACGCGGGGTGTCGCGCGAAGCGCGTGACCCGCGCCGCTTACCGTGAGGGCACAGAAACAGTACTGAGAAAGACTCTGAACCTCAAGTAGAGGTTGAAGGTTTTCTCCAGGAGGCCGGACGTGACTTCGAACCAGAACTACCTCGCCGTCATCAAAGTCGTCGGTATCGGCGGCGGTGGCGTCAACGCGGTGAACCGGATGATCGAGCTCGGCCTGCGTGGCGTCGAGTTCATCGCCATCAACACCGATGCCCAGGCGCTGCTCATGAGCGACGCCGATGTCAAGCTCGACGTGGGGCGCGAGCTCACCCGAGGACTCGGGGCAGGGGCCGACCCCGAGGTCGGGCGTCGCGCCGCCGAGGACCACGCGGAGGAGATCGAGGAGGCCCTCGCGGGTGCCGACATGGTCTTCGTGACCGCGGGCGAAGGCGGGGGTACCGGCACGGGTGGCGCGCCCGTCGTCGCACGCATCGCCAAGTCGATCGGCGCGCTCACGATCGGTGTCGTCACGAAGCCCTTCGGCTTCGAGGGCAAGCGCCGCCAGGCGCAGGCCGAGATCGGCGTGGCGACCCTCAAGAACGAGGTCGACACCCTCATCGTCGTGCCGAACGACCGCCTGCTCGAGATCAGCGACCGCGGCATCTCGATGCTCGAGGCGTTCTCGACGGCCGACCAGGTGCTCCTCGCCGGCGTGCAGGGCATCACCGACCTCATCACGACGCCCGGGCTCATCAACCTCGACTTCGCCGACGTGAAGTCGGTCATGCAGGGCGCAGGGTCCGCCCTCATGGGAATCGGGGCGAGCCGGGGCGCCGATCGCGCCATCAAGGCCGCCGAGCTCGCCGTCGCGAGCCCGCTGCTCGAGGCGTCGATCGACGGTGCGCACGGCGTGCTGCTGTCGATCCAGGGCGGGTCCAACCTCGGCATCTTCGAGATCAACGACGCCGCCCGGCTCGTGCAGGAGGCCGTGCACCCCGAGGCGAACATCATCTTCGGTGCCGTCATCGACGACACCCTCGGCGACGAGGTGCGGGTGACGGTCATCGCGGCGGGCTTCGACGGCGGTGAGCCGACGATCCGTCCCGCGACCGACAAGCGCAGCAACTTCGTCGAGGCGCCGCTGCCGGTGCCGGTCGCCGCGTCGGCGGATGCCGGCGACGCGCCGCAGCCCGAGGGATGGGCACGCGAGCCGGAGGTGCCGGTCGTCGCCTCGATCGAGGACTACGAAGACGACAGCGACCTCGACATCCCCGACTTCCTGAAGTAAGCGATGAACGCCGACGCTCCGCTCGCCGAGCGGCTCGCGGTGGTCGATGCCGGGATCGCGGATGCGGCGCGAGCGGCGGGACGCGATCCAGCCGAACTCACGCGCATCGTCGTCACCAAGTTCCACCCGGCCTCGCTCGTGCGCGAGCTCGCGGCGCTCGGCGTGCGCGACATGGGGGAGAACCGGCACCAGGAGGCGCAGGCGAAGGCCGCCGAGACCGAGGACCTCGATCTGCGATGGCACTTCGTGGGCCAGTTGCAGAGCAACAAGGCCCGCGCCGTCCGGCGCTACGCGCACGCGGTCCACTCGATCGACCGCGAGTCCCTCGTGCGCGCGCTCGCGCTCGAGCCCGACGCGGGCGATGACGTCGAGCCGCTCGCGAGCTTCCTGCAGATCGACCTCTCGGGGCAGCCCGGGCGCGGCGGGGCCGACCCGGCGGACGCGGAGCGCCTCGCCGAGCACGTGCTCGCGACCCCGGGATTGCGCCTCGTCGGGGTCATGGGCGTCGCGCCGCTCGGAGCCGAGCCGCGCCCCGCGTTCGCCCGACTGCGCGAGGTCTCCGACCGCATCCGCTCGCTCGCCCCGGACGCCGACCGCATCTCCGCGGGCATGTCGGGCGACTATGCCGAGGCGATCCTCGAGGGCGCGACACACCTTCGCATCGGCACGGCAATCACGGGAAAGCGCGACGAGCGCGGTTAATCTCGGGATCAGGAACCGCACGACTCGGAGGATGAGATGGCGAACCCGCTGCGCAAGACGATGGTGTACCTCGGCCTGGCAGACGAGGAGTACGACGATGTCGCACCCGAGCAGGCGGCTGCTCCCGCGCCGGCGCCCGTTCCCTCCGCCGGACGGCCCGCGCCCGTGACGCCGCTGCGTCGCGCGAGCGCCCCGCGCCCCGCGCCCACCGGCATGAACGAGATCCTCACGGTGCACCCGCGCCACTACAAGGACGCCCAGACGATCGCCGAGAGCTTCCGCGAGGGCGTTCCCGTCATCATCAACCTCTCGCAGATGAGCGAGCCCGAGGCGCGTCGTCTCATCGACTTCGCGAGCGGCCTCTCGATGGGTCTCTACGGCAAGATCGAGCGCGTCACGAACAAGGTCTTCCTGCTCTCGCCGGAGCACGTCGCGATCAGCGGCGACCAGGCGGAGGCGGAGTCCGAGGTCGACGCCGGGTTCTTCGCGCACACCGCCGGTTGACCTGCCCCGAGTCCGCCGGGTTGAGCAGCGCCGACAGGCGCGTGTCGAAACCACACGAGCCACACCTTCCACTCTGGCAACCGAACGGGGGCAGCCGCCTCCCAGGTCGATGTGGGTAATCTGTTCTCTCTGCGACTCTCAACCGGGGCCTGAAGCTTGCTACGGTTGAGTGATTCGGGAACCGGATGAGGGAAAGCAAGGTGCGGTCATGGCTCTGACGCCGGAAGATGTCGTCAACAAGCGTTTCAACCCCACGAAATTCCGTGAGGGATACGACCAGGACGAGGTCGACGACTTCCTCGACGAGGTCGTCGTCGAGTTGCGCCGCTTGAACCAGGAGAACGAAGAGCTGCGTCAGCGTCTCGTCGCCGCGGATGCGCGCATCAGCGAGCTGCAGCGCTCCGCAAGTCAGGCTCCCGCCCCGGCACCCGCGGCCGCGGCGATGCCCGCGCCGGTCGCGGCGCCCGTGCCGGCCCCGGTTCCCGCACCTGCGCCCGCCGCACCCGAGGCACAGGACGCCGGTTCGATGGACCAGAGCAACACCAACAACCTCCTCCAGCTCGCCCGTCGCCTTCACGAGGAGCACGTGCGCGAGGGCATGGAGAAGCGCGATCAGCTCATCGCGGAGGGCCACGCCACCGCTGCGCGGCTCGTCTCGGACGCCGAGAACCAGCAGCGCGCCGCGATCGAGGCCCTCGAGGCCGAGAAGTCGGGCCTCGAGCGCACCATCGAGGAGCTGCGCATCTTCGAGTCGGAGTACCGCGACAAGCTGCGCGGGTACATCGAGGGCCAGCTGCACGAGCTCGAGTCGGCGGCGCCGATCTCGGGTGGCGAGGCGCCGAGTGCGCTCGGTTCCGCCGCACCCGGCTACGGGTCGGCGGCGCCCGTCTACGGTTCACCGGTGACCGACGCGCCCAGCTATGACGCCCCGGTCGTCGACGCGCCGCCCGCCTACGAAGCCCCGGTCGAGGCCCCGCCCGCCTACGACGCCCCGGTCGTCTCGCAGCCGCCCGCCCAGGAGTTCGGGTCGCCCGCCTTCGGCGGCGACTTCTCCCAGGCGCCGGCACCGCAGCCCACGACCTCGTCGTCGCCGCCCGCCTACGCCGGCTTCCCAGCCCCGCAGGTGACGCCGGAGTACCCCGCGCAGCAGGATCCCTCGCAGACCTCGCAGCAGCCCGAGTACCCCGCGTACTCGCAGCGCAACACCGAGTTCCCCGGTTTTGGCGGCAACTGAGCCGCAGGCCGCGCCTGGCAACGAGGGGCGCGCGCGCGTGAGCGTGCGCGCCCTCGTGCTGCTCGGCGTCGTGGCCGCCGGAATCCTCGCTCTCGACCAGCTCGCCAAGTACCTCATCGTCGCGAACCTCGAGCTCGGCGAGGTCGTGCCCGTGCTGGGCGAACTGCTGCAGTTCCACTTCGTGAAGAACTCGGGCGCGGCCTTCTCGCTCGCGAGCGGCTTCACCTGGATCCTCTCGATCGTCGCCGTCGGCGTGATCGTCGCCATCATCGTCTTCGCCAGGCGGATCAAGTCCACGGCCTGGGCCTGGATGCTCGGGCTGCTGCTCGGCGGGGCGCTCGGCAACGTGACGGACCGGCTCTTCCGCGAGCCGAGCTTCGGCATGGGGCACGTGATCGACTTCCTGCAGATCTGGGGCTTCCCAGCGATCTTCAACATCGCGGATGTCGCGATCTGCACGGCGATGGGTCTCTTCCTGCTCCTCACGCTGCGTGGGGTGCATCTCGACGGCACCAAGGCATCCGAGACCATCGAGCGCATCACGCCCCCATCCGCCCCGTCCACGGGGGAGTGATGGAGCAGCGCGGCATGCCGATCCCCGATGGTCTCGTCGGAGATCGGGCGGATGCGGCGGTTGCGCGTCTGCTCGGCTTCTCGCGCACCTTCGCCCAGGAGGTGCTCGAAGCAGGCGGGGTGACCCTCGACGGCGTCGTGCTCGGCAAGTCGGATCGGGTGCGGCCGGGGTGGCTCGAGGTGGAGTGGGCTCCCAAGCTCGAGCCGACCGTCGTCGCGCAGGTCGTTCCCGGTTTCCACATCGTGCACGACGACGACGACATCGTGGTGATCGACAAGCCCGTCGGCGTCGCGGCGCATCCCGCCTCCGGATGGGACGGCCCGACGGTGCTCGGGGCCCTCTCGGGCGCGGGGTACCAGATCGCGACCTCCGGCTCGGCGGAGCGGCAGGGCATCGTGCATCGGCTCGACGTGGGCACGAGCGGCCTCATGGTCGTCGCCAAGAGCGAGCACGCCTACTCGGAGCTCAAGCGTGCGTTCCACGACCGCGAGGTCGACAAGATCTACCACGCCGTCGTGCAGGGGCACCCCGATCCGTTCTCCGGAACGATCGACGCGCCGGTCGGGCGGCACCCCGGCTCGAGCTGGAAGTTCGCGGTCACCGCGGAGGGCAAACACGCGGTCACCCACTACGACACGCTCGAGGCGATGCGCGCGGCGACCCTGCTCGAGATCCACCTCGAGACCGGGCGCACCCATCAGATCCGCGTGCACATGGCGGCGCAACGTCATCCCTGCGTCGGCGACCTGCTGTACGGCGCCGACCCGACGCTCGGCGCCCGCCTCGGGCTCACCCGCCAGTGGCTGCATGCCGTGAAGCTCGGATTCCGGCATCCGGCGACGGGGGAGTACGTGCAGTTCGAGACACGGTATCCCGACGACCTCCAGCTCGCCCTCGACGTCCTCCGCGCGGATTAGTCTGGAGGAGGGCCCGGTTCGGGTCCGGCACCCGACGGAGATGGCGTGACGAGCAGCGATTCCTTCGTGCACCTGCACGTGCACAGCGAATACAGCATGCTCGACGGCGCGGCGCGGGTCACCGATCTCATGAAGGAGGTCGCCGCCCAGGGCATGCCCGCGATCGCGGTGACCGACCACGGCAACAACTTCGGCTCCTTCGACTTCTGGTCGCAGGCGAAGGCTAACGGGGTCAAGCCCATCATCGGCACCGAGGCCTACCTCACGCCCGGCACGCATCGCACCGACAAGACACGCGTGCGGTGGGGAAACGGGGAGAGGACGACGTCTCGGGCGCCGGCGCCTACACCCACATGACGATGTGGGCCGAGACGACGCCGGGCATGCACAACCTGTTCCGGATGTCGAGCCTCGCCTCGATCGAGGGCTACTACTTCAAGCCCCGCATGGATCGCGAACTGCTGCAGACCTACGGCAAGGGCATCATCGCGACCACCGGCTGCCCCTCGGGTGAGGTGCAGACGCGGCTGCGGCTCGGCCAGTACGAGGCGGCGCGGGAGGCGGCCGCGGAGTTCCGCGACATCTTCGGCGCAGACAACTTCTTCGTCGAGCTCATGGACCACGGTCTCGGCATCGAGCGTCGGGTGATGACGGATCTCCTGCGGCTCTCGAAGGATCTCGGTCTGCCGCTCGTCGCGACGAACGACCTGCACTACACGCACGCGCACGACGCATCCGCCCACGAGATCCTGCTGTGCGTGCAGTCCGGCTCGACCATGGCCGACCCGAAGCGCTTCAAGTTCGACTCCCAGGAGTTCTACCTCAAGACCCCCGCCGAGATGCGGCAGCTGTTCCGCGACCACCCGGAGGCGTGCGACAACACGCTGCTCATCGCCGAGCGCTGCGACGTGCAGTTCGACACGAGCGCGAACTACATGCCGCGGTACCCGGTGCCGGAGGGCGAGACCGAGGAGTCCTGGTTCGTCAAGGAGGTCGAGCGGGGCCTGCACGCGCGCTACCCCGCTGGCATCCCCGACGAGGTGCGCAAGCAGGCCGACTACGAAGTCGGCGTCATCACGCAGATGGGCTTCCCGGGCTACTTCCTCGTGGTCGCGGACTTCATCAACTGGTCCAAGGACAACGGCATCCGGGTGGGGCCCGGCCGCGGGTCGGGCGCGGGCTCGATGGCCGCCTACGCGATGCGCATCACCGACCTCGACCCGCTCGAGCACGGCCTCATCTTCGAGCGCTTCCTCAACCCCGACCGCGTCTCGATGCCCGACTTCGATGTGGACTTCGACGAGCGTCGGCGCGGCGAGGTGATCGAGTACGTCACCAAGAAGTACTCGGGCGAGTCGCCGGATGCCTTCCGGGTCGCGCAGATCGTCACCTACGGCACGATCAAGGCCAAGCAGGCCCTCAAGGACTCCGGACGGGTGCTCGGCTTCCCGTTCTCGATGGGTGAGAAGCTCACCAAGGCCATGCCGCCCGCGATCATGGGCAAGGACATCCCGCTCGGCGGCATCGTCGACCCCGCGCACGAGCGCTACAAGGAGGCCGGCGACGTGCGGGCGATCCTCGATACGGATCCCGAGGCGCGCACCGTGTTCGAGACGGCACGCGGTCTCGAGGGACTCAAGCGGCAGTGGGGTGTGCACGCCGCGGGCGTCATCATGTCGAGCGAGCCGCTCATCGACATCATCCCGATCATGAAGCGGGAGCAGGACGGCCAGATCGTCACGCAGTTCGACTACCCGGCTGCCGAGTCGCTCGGCCTCATCAAGATGGACTTCCTGGGCCTGCGCAACCTCACGATCATCGACGACGCGCTCGACAACATCGAAGCGAACCGGGGATTCCGGCCGGTTCTGGAAGACCTCGCGCTCGACGACCCGGCGGCCTACGAACTGCTCTCGCGCGGTGACACCCTTGGCGTGTTCCAGCTCGACGGGGGCCCGATGCGCGCCCTGCTCCGGCTCATGAAGCCCGACAACTTCGAAGACATCTCGGCCGTCATCGCGCTCTACCGCCCGGGGCCGATGGGCGCGAACTCGCACACCAACTACGCGCTGCGCAAGAACGGCCAGCAGCAGATCACGCCGATCCATCCGGAGCTCGCCGAGCCCCTCAAAGACATCCTCGACACGAGCTACGGCCTCATCATCTACCAGGAGCAGGTGATGGCGATCGCGCAGCGCGTCGCGGGCTTCTCGCTCGGACAGGCCGACATCCTGCGACGCGCGATGGGCAAGAAGAAGAAGTCCGAGCTCGACAAGCAGTACGAGGGCTTCTCGAACGGCATGAAGGCCAACGGCTACTCCGAGACGGCCATCAAGACGCTGTGGGACATCCTGCTGCCGTTCTCGGACTACGCGTTCAACAAAGCGCACTCGGCCGCCTACGGTGTGCTGAGCTACTGGACGGCCTACCTCAAGGCGCACTATCCGGCCGAGTACATGGCGGCACTGCTCACGAGCGTCGGCGACGCGCGCGACAAGCTCGCGATGTACCTCAACGAGTGCCGCCGCATGGGCATCCAGGTGCTGCCACCGGATGTGAACTCCTCGATCGGCTTCTTCGCCGCCGTCGGCGAGGACATCCGCTTCGGTCTCGGCGCCGTGCGCAACGTGGGCTTCGGCGTGGTCGACCAGATCCGCGCCGCGCGGGAGGAGAAGGGGACCTTCACCTCCTTCCACGACTTCCTGCGCAAGGTTCCGCTCACGGCGCTCAACAAGCGCACCGTCGAGTCGCTCATCAAGGCGGGAGCTTTCGACTCCCTCGGCGCATCGCGGCGTGCCCTCATCGAGATCCACGAGGAGGCGGTCGAGTCGGCCGTCTCGGTCAAGCGCAACGAGGCCAACGGCCAGGTCGGCTTCGACTTCGACTCGTTGTGGGACGAGCCGGCGGCCGTCGACCACGTGCCCGAACGCCCCGAGTGGTCGAAGAAGGACAAGCTGGCGTTCGAGCGCGAGATGCTCGGGCTCTACGTCTCCGAGCATCCGCTCGACGGGCTCGAGGTGCTGCTCGCCAAGCACGCGAGCGTCGGCATCGGTGACCTGCTGTCATCGGACTCGATTCAGGATGGCGAGATCGTCACGGTGGCCGGCCTGCTCACGAGCGTGCAACACCGTACGGCCCGTCAATCGGGCAACCCCTACGGCGTCGTCACCGTCGAGGACTTCGGCGGCGAGGTGAGCGTGATGTTCCTCGGCAAGACCTACCAGGAGTTCGCACCGGGGCTGCAGAGCGACACCATCGCGGTGATCCGGGCCCGGGTGAGCCAGCGTGACGACGGTATCGGCCTGCACGCGCAGAGCATGTTCGCGCCCGACACCGGGCAGAGCCTCGGCTCCGGGCCGCTCGTCATCCAGGTGCCGGAGCATCGCGCGACGACGGACGTGGTCTCGGCGCTCGGCGACGTGCTCATCCGCCACCGGGGCGACAACGAGGTGCGCCTGCGCCTCGTGCGCGGCAGTTCGGCTCGGCTTTTCGAGATCCCGTACCCGGTCTCGGTCACCGCCGACCTCTACGGCGAGCTCAAGAGCCTGCTCGGTCCGAACTGCGTGGTCTGAATCCTCAGGCGGGTTCGCCGGGGCGCAGGAACTCGCGCTCGTGGTAGAGCATCGCCTCGTCGGGCTCGCCGAGCCCGCCGTCTTCGATCTGCACCACGATGACCGCGTTCTCGTGAACGGGATAGCGGCCGACGATACGGCCCAGCATCCAGGCGGGCACGTCCTTGATGAGCGGCAGGCCCAGGGGCCCCGGTGCCCAGTGGTCGCCATCGAAACGCTTGTCGTTGTCGGCGGCGAGTTGTGCCGCGACCGCCCGGTTGCGCGCTCCGACGATATGGATCAGCACGTGGTCGGTCTGCTCGATGGCGGGCCAGGTGCTGGCCACGCGCGCCATGTTGAAGGTCGCCAGCGGGGGATGGGCGGCGAGGGATGCGAGCGAGGTCGCCGTGAAGCCGACGGGCCGACCCTCCGGAGTGCGTGCCGTCACGATGGACACACCGGCGGCGAGGCGGCGGAAGGCGAGTTTGAAGGCGGTGACGTCGTCCACGATGCGCGGTTCCTGCTGTTCGCTGTGCTCGTCCATCGTCCTCTTCAACTTCGCGCGGCATCCGGACATTCCGCGCCCCTCTAGCATTGTCTCGCGATGATCCAGACTCTTGACCTCCGCGGCACCCGTCCCAGCTCGGCCGAGCTCGCCGCTCTCGTGCCCCGGGCCATTCTCGATGTGTCGGTCGCGACCGAGACGGCGTCGCACCTGATCACGGAGGTGCGCGAGCGCGGCTCTGCGGCCCTGCTCGACCAGGCGGAGCGCCTTGACCGGGTGCGTCCCGCCGCGCTGCGCGTGTCGGCGGATGAGCTCGCGGCCGCCGTCGATGCGCTCGATCCCGCGGTGCGCGACGCCGTCGAGGAGTCGATCGCGCGCGTGCGCCGAGCGAGCGCCGCGCAGGTGCCGCCCGCGCTCGAGACGGAACTCGCTGCGGGTGCGCGCATCGAGCAGCGGTGGCAGCCGGTGCGCCGCGCGGGCTTCTACGTGCCGGGGGCAAGGCGGTCTATCCCTCGAGCGTCATCATGAACGTCGTGCCGGCGCAGGCCGCCGGCGTCGGCTCGCTCGCCCTCGTGTCGCCTCCGCAGGCCGCGTTCGGCGGCTCGGTGCACCCGACGATCCTCGCGGTGGCGGCGCTGCTGGGGATCGACGAGGTCTACGCGATGGGCGGTGCAGGGGCCATCGGGGCCCTCGCGTACGGGGTCGCCGACCTCGGCCTCGAGCCGGTCGACGTCATCACCGGCCCCGGCAACGTGTACGTCGCGGCCGCCAAGCGCCTCGTGCGCGGTGTGGTCGGGATCGACTCCGAAGCGGGCCCCACCGACATCCTCGTGCTCGCCGACGCCGACGCCGACGCGCGGCTCATCGCGGCCGACCTCGTGAGCCAGGCCGAGCACGACGAGCTCTCGGCCGCCGTGCTCGTGACCGACGCGCCCGAGCTCGCGGTTCGCGTGGCCACGGAGCTGGAATCGCGTGTCGCGCGCACGAAGCACGCGGATCGCGTGCGGGCGGCCCTCGGCGGGCGCCAATCGGCGCTCGTGCTCGTGGACGATGCGGAGGCCGCGGCCGCGTTCGTCGACGCCTTCGCGCCCGAGCACCTCGAGATCCACACGACGGATCCGGATGCGACTCTCGCGCGCATCCACAACGCGGGCGCGATCTTCCTCGGCTCGCAGGCGCCCGTGAGCCTCGGCGACTACCTGGCCGGATCGAATCACGTGCTCCCGACCGCCGGGCAGGCACGATTCTCGGCGGCGTTGAGCGCCATGACCTTCCTTCGACCGCAGCAGATCGTGCGCTACGACCGGGAGGCGCTGCGGGCGGTGGCCGACCGTATCCGGGCCTTCAGCGACGCCGAGGATCTTCCCGCGCACGGCGACGCGGTCGCTGCCCGCTTCGAGGCGTAGCGGGCGGCATTTCCCGCGGCCTCCGGGTAGCCTGAGGGGGATGTTCTGCCCCTTCTGCCGTCACCCCGACAGCCGCGTCATCGATTCGCGTACGAGCGACGACGGGCTGTCGATTCGTCGACGCCGCCAGTGCCCCGAATGCGGCCGACGCTTCTCGACGACGGAGACCGCGAGCCTCAACGTCATCAAGCGTTCGGGGATCGTCGAGCCGTTCAGCCGCGAGAAGATCGTGTCGGGCGTGCGCAAGGCGTGCCAGGGTCGGCCCGTGAGCGATGCCGACCTGGCGCTGCTCGCGCAGCGTGTGGAAGAGACCATCCGCGCCACGGGTGTCGCGCAGATCGACGCGAACGACATCGGCCTCGCGATCCTGCCGCCCCTGCGCGAGCTCGACGAGGTCGCCTACCTGCGATTCGCGAGCGTCTACCAGGCCTTCGACTCGCTCGAGGACTTCGAGTCGGCGATCGATCAGCTGCGCGTCGAGCACGCGGCGCAGCCGGGCGACGCGGCCGCGCCCGTGGAGTCCTGAGCCCCCGCACAGCCACTAGCCTGGGGGCGGCATGTACCGTCTCCTCTTCCGGCTCGTCCTGTCGCGCTTCGACCCCGAGACCGCCCATCACCTCGCCTTCGTCGTCATCCGGATGCTCGGCTGGCCTCTCGTGCGGCAGCTGGCGCGCGCGGTCACGCGCCCGCATCCCTCGCTCGCCGTGCACGCGCTCGGGCGGGAGTTCCCGACGCCGTTCGGGCTCGCGGCCGGCTTCGACAAGGAGGCGCGCGGAATCGCGGGGCTCGGCGCCCTGGGGTTCGGGCACGTCGAGGTGGGCACGATCACGGCGCTTCCGCAGCCGGGCAATCCGCGTCCGCGACTGTTCCGGCTGATCCCGGACCGTGCCGTCATCAATCGCATGGGCTTCAACAACGCGGGCGCCGAGGCCTGCGCGCCGCGCATCGCCCGCGCACGGCGGGCGCGCATCCGTCCGGTCATCGGCGTCAACATCGGCAAGACGAAGGTCGTGCCGGTCGACGAGGCGATCGACGACTATCTGGCGAGCACCCGGCTGCTCGCCCCGCACGCCGACTACCTCGTCGTCAACGTGAGCTCACCGAACACGCCCGGTCTGCGCGGCCTGCAGGAACTCGACCGGCTCGAACCGCTGCTCACGGCGGTGCGGGATGCGGCCGGCGGTGTGCCCGTGCTCGTCAAGATCGCCCCCGATCTCACCGACGACCAAGCGCTGCGGATCGCCGAGCTCGTGCAGCGTCTCGAGCTCGCCGGGATCGTCGCCACCAACACCACGCTCTCGCGTGAGGGACTCACGACCGCACCGGATGTCGTGGAGGCCGCGGGGAGGGCGGACTCTCCGGCGCCCCGCTCGCGGCTCGCTCCCTCGCGATGCTCCGCCTGCTGCGCGCCGCCGTCGGCCCAGAGCTGTGCCTCATCTCCGTCGGCGGCGTGACGACCGCATCCGAGGTGCGCGAACGCCTCGAGGCCGGCGCCACCCTCGTGCAGGGCTACACCGCATTCCTCTACGAGGGCCCCTCTGGGCCCACCACCTCAACCGAGGTCTCACCCGGCGGTAACGCACATGTCAGCGCGCGGGCGCGGATTCGCGTCCCACGACGCTGGCATCGGGTCGGGCGGGAGCGCGCCGCCGCGAGGCGGCACGCGGGGGCATGCGTCGTGGGACGCGAATCCGCGCCCGCGAGCGTCACCTAGGCAGGGAACTCGCCGCGCTTGACCTGCGGTTTCGGCAGGCGCAGGGCGCGCAGCTGCACGGCGCGCATGGCCGCGTACCACGTGACCTTCTCGACCTTGTCGGCGCCGAACTTCGCCGCGAGCTTCTTGCGCAGCGTGCGTCCGAGGATGAGGCAGTCGATCACCACGAGCAGGATCACGGCCCAGACCGCGGTCAGCGCATAGATGGCGATGAACTCGTTGGGGATGAAGTAGGTGAGGATCACGAGCACCATGAGCGGCAGCAGGATCTCGCCGACGCTCCAGCGGGCGTCGACGTAGTCGCGCACGAAGCGCTTCTGCGGGCCCTTGTCGCGAGCGGGCAGGTAGCGCTCCTCGCCTCGCTCCATGCCCACGCGCGCCCGATCCCGCCGCGCCGCGAGCTCGGCCTTCGATGCCTTCGCGGCTGCCCTGCGGTCGTCGGGCACGAGCGGGCGCTTGCGGGCCGCCTCGCGCTCCTTGCGCGTCGGGGTGGCGCGGCCCTTGCCGACGGATGCCGCATCCGTCTCGGGGGTCTCCGGGGCGACGTCGTCGGAAGGGGTGTTCTTCGGCACGGGGCATCCTCGCTGGTCGGGAGCTTTAAGATTACCCGCATGGCTGAGTCCGACCTGTCGACCGTTTCCGCATCCACTCCCCGTGCCGACGAACTGCGTGAGGCGGTGGCGGCGGGCCTTCCCGCGGCGATCGCCGATCTGTCGGGGTTGGTGCGCATCCCCTCGGTCTCGTGGGACGGGTTCGACTTCGCGCACGTGCACGCGAGCGCCGAGCGGGTCGCCGAGCTGGCACGCGAGCTCGGCGTCTTCGAGACGGTCGACGTGGTGCAGTTGCCCGTCTCCGATCCGGACTCGGATGCCCTGGGCCAGCCCGCCGTGGTGGCGACGCGCGCCGCGCGAGGCGGCAAGCCCACCATCCTGCTCTACGCCCACCACGATGTGCAGCCCCCGGCGACGAGGCGCACTGGGACTCGAAGCCGTTCGAGCCGACCCTGCGCGGCGACCGCCTCTACGGTCGCGGTGCTGCCGACGACAAGGCCGGCATCATCGCCCACCTTGCGGCCATCCGGGCGTACCAGCAGGTACTCGGCGATCCTGAGATCGGTCTCGTGCTCTACGCGGAGGGCGAGGAGGAGTTCGGGTCGCGCTCGATCCTGACCTTCCTCGAGCACTACCGCGAGACCTTCGACGCCGACGTCATCGTCGTGGCCGACTCGGGCAACTGGTCGACCGAGGTCCCCGCGATCACGGTCGGGTTGCGCGGCGCCGTCGCCTTCAACCTGCGCGTCACAACCCTCGCGCATGCCTCGCATTCGGGGATGTTCGGGGAGCGGTGCCGGATGCCATGCTCGCCGCGGTCCGCATGCTCGATTCGCTCTGGAACGCCGACGGCTCCGTCGCCGTCGAGGGCCTCACGTCGCGCGAGGCCGACACGCCGCCCTACGACGAGGCGCAACTGCGCGCGGAGACCGGACTGCTGCCCGAGGCATCGCCCATCGGAACCGGCGCGATCATCTCGCGCATCTGGAACCAGCCTTCGATCACGCTCACGGGCATCGACGCGCCCAGCGTGAAGGACGCCTCGAACACCCTCATCCCGAGCGTTCGGGTGCGGGTGAGCGCACGGGTCGCGCCGGGGCAGCGTGCCGAGGAGGCCTACGAGGCGATCATGGATCACCTCCGCGCCCACGCGCCGTTCGGCGCGCAGCTCGAGGTGGACGGCCTCGACCTCGGTCAGCCCTTCCTCGTCGACACGAGCGGCTGGGCGGTCGCGGATGCCAAGGCCGTTCTCGAGGAGGCGTTCGGCAACCCGACCGTCGAGATGGGCGTCGGGGGATCGATTCCCTTCATCGCGGAGCTCGCCGAGCGCTTCCCGAACGCACAGATCCTCGTGACGGGCGTCGAAGACCCGGATTCGCGCGCGCACAGCCCGAACGAGTCGCTGCACGTGCCGAGCCTCGAGAAGGCGATCCTCGGCGAGGCGCTCCTCCTGGCGCGGCTCGGCGCGCGCTGACCGACGACGCGCCGGGGCTCAGCGTGTCGAATCGCGCGACGTATGATGGCGGCATGACCGACACGCTCGAGACGACCCACGGGGTCTCCCTCTCTGACACTGCCGCGCAGAAGGTGCGGTCGCTCCTGGAACAGGAGGGCCGCGACGACTTGCGACTGCGCGTGGCCGTTCAGCCCGGCGGCTGCTCGGGCCTGATCTACCAGCTCTACTTCGACGAGCGTCTGCTCGACGGCGATGCGACCCGCGATTTCGACGGCGTCGAGGTCGTGGTCGACAAGATGAGCGTGCCGTACCTCGATGGCGCGGCGATCGACTTCGAAGACACGATCTACAAGCAGGGCTTCACGATCGACAACCCCAACGCGCAGGGCAGCTGCGCCTGCGGAGACAGCTTCCACTGATCAGCTTCGCCAACACGAGCCGTCCTCCGCCTGGAGGGCGGCTCGTTCGGCTATAGACTGGACGCGAATCACCACGTCGTCGTCCGGAGAGGTTCCAGGTGCGTCACAACCGCCCACAGCGTTCACGACTGGCCCGTTGGGCCGTCGTCCCGATCGGCCTCGCGGTCGCCATCATCCTCGCCGGCTGCACGCAAGAGCAGCTCAACGGCTTCCTTCCCGGCGGCGTCGGCACGACGAACCACACCGATCGTGTGATCGGGCTGTGGGTCACGTCGTGGACCGTGCTGCTGGGCGTGGGTGTCGTCACCTGGGCGCTCATGCTCTGGGCGGCGATCGTCTACCGCCGCCGCAAGGGCCAGACGGGGCTGCCGGTGCAGATGCGGTACAACATGCCGATCGAGATCTTCTACACGGTCGTGCCGTTCATCCTCATCCTCGGCTTCTTCGCCTTCACGGCGCGCGACCAGGCCGCCATCGAGCAGGACCCGGGTGACCCCGACGTGCGTATCGAGGCCTTCGGCAAGCGCTGGTCGTGGGACTTCAACTACCTCAACGAGAACGTCTACACCAAGGGCGTGCAGGCGCAGCCCGACCGCGAGGGCAACCTCGACGAGTCCGAGCTGCCCGCGCTCTACCTGCCCGTGGGCAAGAAGGTCGAGATCGCTCTCGAATCGCGCGACGTCGCGCACTCCTTCTGGATCATCGACTTCCTCTACAAGAAGGACATGATCCCCGCGAAATCGAACTACATGTACTTCGTTCCCCTCAAGGAGGGCGAGTTCCGAGGCAAGTGCGCCGAGCTCTGCGGTGAGTACCACGCCGACATGCTCTTCACGGTGCACGTCGTCTCGGAGGCCGAGTACGAGGCGCACATCGAGGAACTGCGCGCGGCGGGCAATGAGGGCCGTCTCGACGCGACCTACAACGTGAACCAGAACCTGCCGGGCGCCGGCAGCACGAACGAGGAATGATCCGATGACGACCACAGCTCCGGCTCCCGGCCAGCCTGACACTCAGGCGCACACGCAGACGCGCACCGTCGCGCCGGCGAAGCCCACCCGCAAGGGTGACACCGTCGTCAAATGGCTCACCACGACCGACCACAAGACGATCGGGTACCTGTACCTCATCACGTCGTTCATCTTCTTCTGCATCGGCGGCGTGCTGGCTCTCGTCATCCGCGTGGAGCTCTTCACGCCGGGTGTCGACATCGTGCCCTCCAACGAGGCGTACAACCAGCTGTTCACGATGCACGGCACGATCATGCTGCTCATGTTCGCGACGCCGCTCTTCGCGGGTTTCGCGAACGCGATCATGCCGCTGCAGATCGGTGCTCCGGATGTCGCCTTCCCCAAGCTGAACGCGTTCGCCTTCTGGCTGTTCAGCTTCGGATCGTTCATCGCGATCGGCGGCTTCTTCACGCCGCAGGGCGCCGCCGGCTTCGGGTGGACCGCCTACGCCCCGCTGTCGAGCACGACCTTCTCGCCGGGCCTCGGCGGTAACCTCTGGGTCTTCGGCCTCGCACTCTCCGGCTTCGGAACCATCCTCGGTGCCGTGAACTTCATCACGACCATCATCACGATGCGCGCGCCGGGCATGACGATGTGGCGCATGCCGATCTTCACCTGGAACGTGCTGATCACCTCGCTGCTCGTGCTCATGGCGTTCCCGGTGCTCGCGGGCGGCCTGTTCGCGCTCGGCGCCGATCGCGTCTTCGGCGCGCACCTGCTCGATCCCGCCAACGGCGGCACGATCCTGTGGCAGCACCTGTTCTGGTTCTTCGGCCACCCCGAGGTGTACATCATCGCGCTGCCGTTCTTCGGCATCGTCTCCGAGGTGTTCCCGGTCTTCAGCCGCAAGCCGATCTTCGGGTACAAGACGCTCGTCTTCGCGACGATCTCGATCGCGGCCCTGTCGGTCACCGTGTGGGCGCACCACATGTACGTGACGGGTTCGGTGCTGCTGCCCTGGTTCGCCCTCATGACGATGCTCATCGCGATCCCGACGGGCGTGAAGATCTTCAACTGGATCGGCACCATGTGGCGCGGCTCGGTCACCTTCGAAACGCCCATGGTGTGGGCGATCGGCTTCCTTGTGACGTTCACCTTCGGCGGCCTGACGGGCGTCATCCTCGCGTCGCCGCCGTTGGACTTCCACGTCTCCGACACCTACTTCGTCGTGGCGCACTTCCACTACGTCGTGTTCGGAACCGTCGTGTTCGCGATGTTCTCGGGCTTCTACTTCTGGTGGCCCAAGTGGACGGGCAAGATGCTCGACGAGCGGCTCGGCAAGATCCACTTCTGGCTGCTGTTCATCGGGTTCCACACGACGTTCCTCGTGCAGCACTGGCTCGGCGTCGAGGGCATGCCGCGACGCTACGCGAGCTATCTCGCCGGTGAGGGCTTCACGTGGGAGAACCAGCTCTCCACCGTCGGATCCGCCCTCCTCGCGCTCTCGATGGTGCCGTTCTTCCTCAACGTCTGGATCACGGCCCGCAAGGCGCCGAAGGTCACGGTCGACGACCCGTGGGGCAACTCGCGCTCGCTCGAGTGGGCCACCTCGTGCCCGCCGCCGCGCCACAACTTCACGTCGATCCCGCGCATCCGTTCGGAGTCGCCCGCATTCGACCTGCACCACCCCGAGACCGTACAGGTGGGTGTGGGGCCGGCGAAGGATGCGCCCGACCGTCCGGTTGTCGATGTCGCCGATGGAGAGGTGAAGTAAGCCATGCGCACCAATGCGATCATCATGTACGTGATCGGGGTCTTCTTCCTGATCTCGGCGGCCGGCTACACCATCTGGGTCGGCAACACGGTGAACTGGGATCCGAACCACCTCGAGTGGGTCGGTACCGTGGCGCTCACGCTGACGTCGATCCTCGGCTTCTTCGTCGGGTTCTACCTCGGACGCGTTCACAAGGCGCAGGGCGGCGAGCTGCCTCAGGACATCCTGACGGCCGACATCGACGACGACGACCCCGAGGTCGGGCACTTCGCTCCGTGGAGCTGGTGGCCGCTCGTGCTGGGCGGGGCGCTCGCCCTCGTCTTCCTCGGCCTCGCCGTGGGCACCTGGATCTCGTTCATCGGCGGGCCGCTCGTGCTCATCGCGATCGTCGGCTGGAACTACGAGTTCTACCGCGGCCACTTCGCGCGCTGATGACGGTGCGCGAGGCCCGAGCGGGCGACGAGGACGCGATCTTCGCGCTCGTGCAGCAGCTCGGTCACGCCTTCCCGCCGGAGCGTTGCGCGTTCGACGCGACCATGTCCTCGTACTTGGCGGGGGAGCAGCCGACGGTGCTGCTCTACGTCGCCGAGGACGACGAGGGAGTGCGTGGCTACGCGCTCACGACGATCGTGCCGCTGCTGTCGACCAACGGGCTCTCGGCGCAGCTACAGGAGATCGTGGTGGCCGAGGATGCGCGTGGTAAGGACTACGGCACGCAGCTCGTGAAGGCTGTCGAGGCCGAGTGCGAGCGCCGGGGCGTGCGTCAGCTCACCGTCGCCAGTCGTCGTGCCGGCGGCTTCTACGACCGTCTCGGGTTCCACGAGTCGGCCGAGTACATGCGCCGCTTCTTCTGAGCTTCTGAGCTTGCGCTTCTTGCGCGGAACCGCTCGCTCGCGTGCGCTCACACAGGGGGCGACCGGCTACTGGCGCTGTGCGCTCGCCATCGCAGACATCTGAGCAGCGGTGGCCTGGTTGTGCAGGCTCTGCGCACGCAGCACCGCATCGCGGTCCGCGGATGCCAGTGGAACGGCGTCACCCATCCTGCGCTGGTGTCGGTGCAGCAGCACGCTGACCACGACCCAGCCGCCGAGGAGTACGACCGTGACTCCGATACCGAGGATCAGGGAGAGTTCCATACCTCCAGTATGGCCCGGCCGGAGCCGCGAGGCGAGAAACCCGGATGGGCGAGGCGGAGACGAAGAAGGGGCGGAGGCTCACAGCCTCCGCCCCTTCTCCCTAGGGATCAGTGATCGTGGTGAGCGGCCTCGATCTCCGAGCGCGTGACGGGCGCGATCCGGTCCTCGAAGAACCAGCGTGAGAGCACGCCGCGGATCTTGGTACCCGTGGTGATCCGGCCCTTCGCGTTCGGCCGGACCATGAGCGGTGCGTAGTCCTCGTAGCTCACGAGACGCCAGCGGTCGTAGTCCGACAGGCGCTCGTGCACCTCGATGTACTCGCCGCCGGGGAGTCGCACGATGCGTCCCGACTCGAAGCCGTGCAGTGCGATCTCGCGGTCCTTCTTCTGAAGGGCGAGGCAGACGCGCTTGGCGACGAGGTAGGCGATGATCGGGCCGAGGATCAGGGCCGCCTGCAGGAAGTGCGTGACCCCCTCGACCGACAACCGGAAGTGGGTGGCGATGAGGTCGGAGCTCGCGGCGGCCCACATGACCGCGTAGAACGTGACACCGGCGGCGCCGATCGCGGTGCGGGTCGGGGCGTTGCGCGGGCGGTCGGCGATGTGGTGCTCGCGCTTGTCGCCGGTGATCCACGCCTCGACGAAGGGGTAGATCGCGACGAGCACGATGAACAGCCCGAGCACCGCGATGGGGATCAGGATGTACCACGTGATCGTGAAGCCCCACAGCTCGGTTTCCAGATGCGGTGGGATCAGGCGCAGCATGCCGTCGGCGAAGCCGATGTACCAGTCGGGCTGGGTGCCTGCCGAGATCGGGGAGGGGTCGTAGGGACCGTAGTTCCAGATCGGGTTGATCGTCACGAGCGAGGCCACGAGCATGATCACACCGAAGACGATGAAGAAGAACCCGCCGGCCTTGGCGGCGAACACCGGCATGATCGGCACACCGACGACGTTGCCCTGGGTGCGACCCGGGCCCGCGAACTGGGTGTGCTTGTTGACGATCATGAGGATCAGGTGCACGCCGATCGCCGCGACCACGAGCGCGGGCAGCAACAGGATGTGCAGCGTGTACAGGCGTCCGACGATCGCCTCGCCGGGGAACTCCCCGCCGAAGAGCAGGTACGAGATCCAGGTGCCGATGATCGGGATGCCCTTGACCATGCCGTCGATGATCCGCAGGCCGTTGCCCGAGAGCAGGTCGTCGGGGAGCGAGTAGCCCGTGAAGCCCTCGCCCATCGCGAGGACGAAGAGCACGAAGCCGACGACCCAGTTCAGCTCACGCGGCTTGCGGAAGGCGCCGGTGAAGAACACCCGCAGCATGTGCAGACCGACCGAGGCGACGAACAGCAGGGCCGCCCAGTGGTGCACCTGGCGCATGAGCAGGCCGCCGCGCACGTCGAAGCTGATGTCGAGCGTCGAGGCCATGGCGGCCGACATCCCGACGCCCTTGAGCGGCGCGTAGGAGCCGTCGTAGACGACGTGCGTCATCGAGGCCTGGAAGAAGAAGGTCAGGAAGGTGCCCGACAGCAGGATGACGACGAAGCTGTAGAGCGCGACCTCACCGAGCATGAACGACCAGTGATCGGGGAAGATCTTGCGGCCCAGCTCCTTGACGAAGCCCGAGAGGCTCGTGCGGTCCTCGATGTAGTTGGCGCCCCAGTTGACGAAGCGCATCCCCTTGCCGGGCTCGACCTGCGTCTCGGCCGTCGCCTCGGACGCGGTGGTCTCGGTCGTGGTGGCGGTGACGGTCACAGCGAACGCTCCCAGAAGCTCGGGCCGACGGGCTCGTGGAAGTCGCTCTGCGCGACCAGGTAGCCCTCCTCGTCGACGGTGATGGGCAGCTGCGGCAGCGGGCGCTTGGCCGGTCCGAAGATGACCTCGGCCTCACGCGTGATGTCGAACTGCGACTGGTGGCACGGGCACAGCAGGTGGTGCGTCTGCTGCTCGTACAGGGCCACGGGGCATCCGACGTGCGTGCAGATCTTGGAGTACGCGACGATGCCGCGGAAGTTCCAGTCCTTGCGCTCCTCGGACACGTGCAGGTCCGCCGGGTCGAGGCGCATGAGCAGCACCGCGGCCTTGGCCTTCTCCTCGAGCGGGTGGTCCGACTCGTGGAGGTTCTCGGGGATCACGTGGAAGACCGAGCCGATCGTGACATCCGACGCCTTGATCGGGATGCCGTTGGGGTCGCGCGCGAGGCGCGTGCCCTTCTCCCACAGGGTGTGCTTGAGGAGCTTCACCGGGTCTTCGGCCGGGGCGAAGTCGCGGAAGATCACGATGGCCGAGAGCGGAGCCAGCACGAGCGCACCGAGCAGACCGTTGCGGATGAGCTTGCGGCGCGTGAAGCCGGACTCCTTGTTGCCGAGCGTGAAGATCTCGGATGCGCGAGCCACCGTCTCGGGCTTGCCGCGGGTCTCGTGGCGCTGCTCGACGAGGTCATGGCCGTCCATGAGCGACTTGGACCAGTGCACGGCGCCGAACCCGATGCCCAGCAGGCCGAGCGCGAAGCCGAGCCCCAGGAACAGGTTGTTGAGGCGCACCGAGTCCATGTCGCCTTCGTGGATCGGGAAGACGATGTACGCGACGACGGCGAACACGCTTCCGATCATCGAGGCGAGGAACAGCCAGAAGACACGACGCTCGTTCTGCCGCTCCTTGACCGGGTCGATGTCGGAGACGCGCGGCCGGTAGGGCGGGAAGCCGGGGTTCTGGACGCGGTCATCCGAGACGACGGCGACGCCGGCAGCGCGCGGCGCGTGCTCGTGCCTCTCGACTGCGGTGCCGGTCTCGGCCCCGTCGGCCTGTGCCATGGGTGTCCCTTCCTGTGTTTCCGTGCTCACGCGTCAGTTCGACTTCGCGGTGAGCCAGACGGTGATCGCGACGATCCCGCCGAGAGCGAAGATCCAGATGAACAGACCCTCGGACACCGGTCCGAGGCTGCCGAGCTCGAGCCCACCGGGCGAGGTGCTGGTCTCGAGGTACTGGAGGTAGGTGATGATGGCCGACTTGTCTTCGGGGCTGATGTTCGCGTCGTTGAAGACCGGCATGTTCTGCGGGCCGGTGATCATGGCCTCGTAGACGTGCTTGGCACTGACACCGACGACACCGGGAGCGAACTTGCCCTGGGTGAGGGCACCGCCCGCGCCCGCGACGTTGTGGCACATCGCGCAGTTGATGCGGAACAGCTCGGCACCTACAGCGAGGTCGCCGTCACCCTGGAGGTAGCGCTCGTCGGGGATGGCCGGCCCGGGGCCCAGCGACGCGACCCAGGTCGCGAGGGCCGCGATCTGCTCCTCGGTGAACTGCACGGGCTTCTGTTCGGCCTGCGGGCCGGAGGCGGCCATCGGCATGCGGCCGGTGCCGACCTGGAAGTCGACGGAGGCCGCTCCCACTCCGATGAGCGTGGGTGCGTCTTCCGTGCCCTCGGCCTGGAGGCCGTGGCAGCTCGCGCAGTTGGCGGCGAAGAGCTTCTCGCCCTCCTCCGTGAGCTTGGTGACCTGGGTCTGGCTCGCGGCGTCGGCGCTGGAGGTGGCCGTGAAGGCCGCGTAGGCGCCGCCGGTCGCGAGCAGACCGATCAGGAGGAGAGCCGCGGAGGTGAGCGGGGAGCGCCGCCCGGAGCGGCGGTTACGGTGAGCGAAGGTCGCCATGATCGTGGACTGGATCCGTTCTGCAGGCTATTTGAGGACGTAGATGACGAGGAACAGGCCGATCCAGACGACATCGACGAAGTGCCAGTAGTAGGACACGACGATGGAGCTCGTCGCCTCCTTGTGAGTGAAGGTCTTGACGGCGTAGACGCGACCGATCACGAGCAGGAAGGCGATGAGACCGCCCGTCACGTGCAGACCGTGGAAGCCGGTCGCGAAGTAGAACACCGAGCCGTAGGAGTCGGACTGCATGCCGATGTGCTCGGAGACCAGCTGCCCGTACTCGAAGATCTGGCCGACCACGAAGATCGCGCCGAGGGCGTAGCTCAGGAAGAACCACTCGACGACGCCCCACTTGGTCAGGGCGAAGAGCCCGCCCGTGCGGCGCGCCTGCAGGCGCTCTGCCGCGAACACGCCGAACTGGGCGGTGAACGACGACGACACCAGGATGAGCGTGTTGACGAGGGCGTAGACGACGTTGAGCTTCGCCGTCTGCTCCTCCCACAGGGGCTGCGACGTCGCACGGAGCGTGAAGTACACCGCGAACAGGCCGGCGAAGAACATGACCTCGCTGCCCAGCCAGACGATCGTGCCCACCGCGACGGTGTTGGGCCGGTTGATGACCGGAGTGCTCGGTGCGATGGCGGAGGTAGTGGTCACTCGTCCATTATGGCCGATATCGCCCACGGCGAATCCACCACCCTGGCCTGTCGCGCATCCCGGTCGGATGCCGCACCGCGGCGGGTCGCTACGATCGTGGCCATGCCGACCGAACTCACCTGGCCCGCCGTGCTCACCGAACTCCTCGCGGGGGTGATCTGTCGATCTCGGAAGCCGAGTGGACCATGTCGCAGGTGATGTCGGGGGAGGCCACCCCCGCCCAGATCGGCGCATTCCTGGTCGCGCTGCGGGCCAAGGGCGAGACGGTCGACGAGATCGTCGGGTTCCGGGATGCGATCCTCGCCGCCGCGAGGCCGCTGCCGATCGATCCCATGGCGCTCGACATCGTCGGCACCGGGGGCGACCGCTTCGGCACGGTCAACGTCTCGTCGATGTCGTCGATCGTGTGTGCGGCCGCCGGGGTGCCGGTCGCCAAGCACGGCAACCGCGCCGCGAGTTCGGCATCCGGATCCTCGGACACGCTCGCGGCACTCGGCGCCGACATCCTCATCGAGCCGGATCGCGTCGCCGCGGTGCTCGAGGAGACCGGGCTGACGTTCATCTTCGCCTCGCACTTCCACCCGGGTTTCAAGAACGCGGGCCCGGTGCGTGCTGAGCTCGGCGTGCCCACGGTCTTCAACTTCCTGGGCCCGTTGTGCAATCCGGCGCGGCCCGAGGCCTCGGCCGTGGGTGTCGCGAGTCTCGACAAGGTGCCGCTCGTGGTGGGGGTCTTCCAGACGCGCGGGGCGACCGCGCTCGTGTTCCGCGGCGACGACGGGCTCGACGAGCTCACGACCACGGGCCACAGCCACATCTGGGAGGTCTCGCGCGGGGCGGTCGACGAGCACGACATCGACCCGGCCGACCTCGGCATCCCACGTGCCACGATCGAGCAGCTGCGCGGTGGCGATCCGCAGCACAACGCCGAGATCGCCCGTCGCACCCTCGCGGGCGAGACCGGCCCGGTGCGCGACATCGTGCTGCTGAACGCCGCTGCGGGGCTCGTGGCCTGGGATCTCGCGCTCGATCACACACGCGGCCAGGAGGACATCCGTACGCGCTTCCGCGAGAAGATCGCGCTGGCGGCCTCGGTCATCGACTCCGGTGCGGCGACGGCGAAGCTCGATCAGTGGGTCGCCGCGACGCGGGCGTGACGACAGCCGACCGCACCCGGCACCCGGGCGACGGTCTCAGAGGCGCGTGACGTCGTCGGGCGTCAACTCGGAGACCGCGCGGTGTCCCGCGAGCCCGAGGGTGAGGTCGGTCTCGGCGATGATGTCGCGCAGCACCTGGCGTGCGCCGTCCTCACCCGCGATCGCGAGTCCGTAGACCCACGCCCGGCCGACGCCCACCGCCGTCGCACCGAGCGCGAGCGCACGCACGACATCCGCGCCTCCCCGCACCCCCGAGTCGAGGATCACCGGAGCGCGCCCCACGACCGCCTCGACGACGCCCGGCAGGGCGTCGAGCGAACCGATCGCGCCGTCCACCTGGCGCCCGCCATGGGTCGAGACGATGATGCCGTCGACGCCCGCGTCGAGCGCCTGCCGGGCGTCGTCCGGATGCTGCACCCCCTTGAGCAGGACGGGCAGCCGCGTGCGCTGCCGGAGGAAGGCGAGGTCGCGCCACGTGAGGGTCGGGCGGGAGAAGATCTCGAGGAAGGTCTCGACCGCCACCCGCGGTTCCCCGGAGCGCAGATTCGCGCGGAAGTGACCGGGGTAGCGCTGCGTCATGTCGAGCAGCGTGCGGATCGCAGCGGGGGTCACGCGCGGCTTCTCGCGCGCGGTGGGGCGCGCCATCCGCTGCCGCACGAGCTGCCGGAAGACGGGATCGCTCGTGTACTGGGCGATACCCATGCCGTGGATGAACGGCAGGAACCCGCGATCGAGATCGCGCGGACGCCAGCCGAGCATGCCGGTGTCGAGCGTCACGACGATGGCTTCGGCGCCCGAGGCCTCGGCACGCGCCACGAAGCTCTCGACGAGGGCATCCTCGCTCGACCAGTAGAGCTGGAACCACCAGGGGCCGGCGCCCGCCGCGGCGATGTGCTCCATCGGCTGCGAGGCCTGGCTCGACACGATGCTCGTGATGCTGAGGAGCCGGCCGCGCGCGCGATCGCGAGGTCGGCGTCCGGGTCGACGAGCTCGAGCACGCCGATGGGCGACGCGAGCAGCGGCGTGGGGTGGCGCCGCCCGAACAGCTCGATCGAGAGATCGCGTTCGGAGACGTCGCGCAGCATCCGGGGGATGAGCCGCCAGGCGTCGAAGGCCTCGTAGTTGGCCTCCGCCGTCGATTCGCGACCGGCCGACCCCGCGACATAGGCCCAAGCATCCGGCGACATCGCGCGTTCCGCGGCGCCGACGAGCGAGGCCCAGCTCGTGGGCACCGAGGGGCGGCGGCCGGACGCCCCGGCACGGAAGATCTCGGACTGCCGGGCTCGGCCCGGGGCGGGGAGCGGACCTCGTCGTCCGTCATGGTGGTCTCCTGTCGCGAGTGGGGTCAGGCCTGTCCGTGGGCCGCTCGCGATTTGCGGGCGAGCGAGTCGATGATGACCGCGAGCAGCAGCACCGCGCCCGTGATCATGTAGCGGATCGAGGAGTCGAGGTTCAGCAGCGTGAGGCCGTTGGAGATCGACTGGATGACCGCGATGCCGAGCAGTGCGCTCCACGCCGAGCCGCGTCCGCCGAACAGGCTCGTGCCGCCGATGACGGCAGCGGCGATCGCGTTGAGGTTGGTGTCGCCGCCACCGGATGACAGGGTGACCGAGGCGAGGCGCCCTGCGGCGAGCAGCCCGCCGACGACGGCGAAGCTCGAGCACAGCACGAAGACCGAGATGTAGACGCGGTTGACGCGGATGCCGGCCCGGCGCGCCGCCTCGACCGACCCGCCGACCGCGTACACCTCGCGTCCCCAGCGGGTGCGGGTGAGCACGACGTCGACGATGATCACGAGCACGATGAAGAACACGAACATCACGCCGACGCCGCGGTCGGTCGCGAGGTAGGCGACGCCCGCGACGCACAGGGCGAGCAGGGCGCCGACCTTCGCGGCCTGCCAGCCCAGCGAGGTGGTGGGCAGCCCCGCGCGCTCGCGCCGCCGCTGACGCAGCACGGCCGAGGTGAACATCCCGCCCGCCCAGAGCGCCGCGAGCGCGTACGCGACGTACGGCGGCAGGAACCAGCTCTGTGCGAACAGCACGATGGGGGAGTCGTAGGGGATGTTGATCGACCCGTTCGGGTCGAGCACCTTGAGCTGCAGACCCAGCACACCGAGCAGGCCCGCGAGCGTGATGATGAAGCTCGGCACCCCGAATCGGGTGTAGAGCACGCCGTAGAGCAGGCCGACCGCGGCGCCCGCGAGCAGTGCGAGCCCGATCGCGACAGGTAACGGCCACCCGAGCTGGGTGAGGCCGACGCCGAGGATCGCGGCCGCGAGTCCCGACACCGAGCCGACCGAGAGATCGATCTGCCCGAGCAGAAGTGTCAGCACGACGCCGATCGCGATCGTGCCGCCGGCGGCGCACTGCAGCGTGAGGTTCACGAGGTTGTCGGCCGAGAGGAAGCTCGGGTTGAGCAGCTGGAAGACTCCCCAGATGATCGCGAGGCCGACGACGACGGGGATCGAGCCGAGATTGCCGGCGAGGCGGATGCGTATCTCGTCCACGACGGCGGGCATGCGCGACCGCACGGCCGTGGGCCGGGTCGTCTCGGTCATGGTGCGGGTCCGATCCGTCGGGGTGCCGGGTAGACGGGCTCCGGCATGGGGCGGGCATGCTCGGTGGCGCCCGTGATCGCGGCGATGATGTCTTCGTAGCCGACATCCGAGGCGAGGAAGTCGCCGTTGTTGCGGCCGAGGCGCAGCACGACGATGCGATCGGCGACCGCCTGCACGTCGGCCATGTTGTGGCTGATGAGCACGACCGCGTGCCCGCGTTCGCGCAGCCGTTCGATGAGGTTGAGCACCTCGGCGACCTGGGCGACCCCGAGCGCGGCCGTGGGCTCGTCGAGGATGACGACGCGCGGGTTGCCGATGAGCGAGCGCGCGATCGCGACGGTCTGCCGCTGGCCGCCCGACAGCGCGGCGATCGGCACCCGCACCGAGGGGATGCGCGCGGAGAGCTGTCGCAGGATCTCCCACGCCCGCTTCTCCATCTCCTCCTCGTCGAGCGCAGCACCGGAGAGCTCGCGCCCGAGGAACAGGTTGGCGACCACATCGAGGTTGTCGCACAGCGCAAGGTCTTGGAAGACGGTCGCGATCCCGAGGAGCGCGATGCGGTGGGGTCGGGGATCGACACCGGCATGCCGTCGAACTCGATCTCGCCGTCGTCGGCCGGATGCACGCCCGCGAGGATCTTCACGAGCGTCGACTTACCTGCCCCGTTGTCGCCCACGATCGCGACGACCTCGCCGGGGTGGATGTCGAGGTGGATGTCGGTGAGCGCCTGCACCTTCCCGAAGCTCTTCGAGATGCCGTGCATCGACAACACGGGCTGCCGGTCGGGAGGGCCGGGGTTCGCGGGCAGCGGCGGAACCGCCTCGACGCTCATGTGAGCCCTGCTTCCGCGCACGCCGTCGCATAGTCGGAGGTGCAGAGCTGCGCGAGCGTGAAGAACCCGTCGGCGATCACGACCTCGCCGATCCGGTCGCGCGTGACCGCGACGGGTTCGAGCAGGAACGAGGGGATGCTCGTGCCGTCGACCTCGGTGTGCACCTCGCCATCCGGGGTGCGGCCGTTGGCGAGATCGATCGCGAGTTCGGCGGCCCGTTCGGCCTCCGGTCGCAGGGCCTTGTAGACGGTCATGTACTGGTCGCCGGTGAGGATGCGCTGCAGGCCCGCGAGTTCCGCATCCTGACCCGTCACGGGCGGAAGGGGATCGACGCCCGCGGCCTTGAGCGAGGCGATCGCGCCCCCTGCGGTGGGATCGTTCGCGGCGTACACGCCGACGATCCGCGAGCCGAACCGGGTGATCTGCCCCGCGACCCAGTCCTGCGCCTTGGCGGGATCCCAACCCGGGGTGTCGAACTCGGCGAGCACCTCGTAGCCGCTCGCGTCGATCACGGCGTGCGCCCCCGCCTTGAACTGCGAGGCGTTGTTGTCGGTGGGGGCGCCGTTGACCATGAGGATGCCGCCGTCACTCGGGTCGACGCCGAGTTGCGTCAGCCGATCGACGAGCGCCTGTGCCTGAAGGCGTCCCACGAGCTCGTTGTCGAAGGAGATGTAGTAGGCCAGGTCGGGGCTGTCGATGAGGCGGTCGTAGGAGATGACGGGCACACCGCGCGCCGTCGCGAGACCGACGATCGAGGCGGCGGCCTTGCCGTCGTAGGGGTCGAGCACGAGCACGCTCACGCCCTGGGTGAGCATCGACTCCGCCTGCTGCTGCTGCTTCGCGGTGTCGCCATCCGCGTTGCCGTAGAGCACCTCGCAGTCGGGGCACAACTGCGCGATGCGTGCTTCGAAGTACGGCCGGTCTGCCGCGTCGTAGCGGGCGGTCACCGAGTCCGGCAGCAGCAGCCCGATCTTCGCCGTCGAGGGATCCGTCGGTTCGCTGCCGCCGACGCCGTTCGTGCACGCGGTCAGCGCGAGCGCGGTGAAGGCGGCGGCGATCGCGATGGCGACCGCCCGGGGTGCGCGGTTCATCGCCTCACCCGAGAGCCACGCGGAGGTCGACGGAGGTGGCGCCCGCGGGGAAGGCACTGCTGTGATCGGTGGCGAGGCTGAGGGCCCCCATGAGAGCGGCGCGCGCGCCGAGCTGGCCGGCGACGATCTCGGGAGCCGGGGCGAGTCGCGAGGCGAGGGAGCGGTCGACCACCTGCCGCACCGGCCCCAGCAGCAGCTCGCCGGCGCGCGCCAGGTGTCCGCCGACGACGATGCGCGCCGGGTCGAAGATGCTTGCGACATTGGCCGCGGCGACGCCGATGTGCGCGCCGGCCTCGGCGATGGCGCGGATGCAGACATCGTCGCCGGCCATGGCCCGCACGATGACGTCGCCGAGCTTGAGCCCCGAATAGCGGGTCTTGAGCCCCTCGACGATGGCGTCTCCTCCCGCGATCGCCTCGAGGCATCCGAGGTTGCCGCAGCGGCACAGCGGGCCGTTCTCGACGATCACGGTGTGGCCGAACTCGCCCGCGCTGCCGCTCGCGCCGCGGTACCCGCGTCCGCCGACCATGAGGCCGGCGCCGATCCCGTCGCTCACCTCGATGAACATGGCGTCGCTCTGCCCGCGCAGCGCCCCCAGGCGATGCTCCGCGAGGGCGGACAGGTTCGAGGAGTTGTCGACCACCACGGGCACCCGCAAGGTGCGCTCGACGGCCTCCCCGATCGGGATGCCCTCCCACCCCCGCATGATGCCGGGGCGCGCGACCATGCCGCTTGCGGCATCCATCGGCGCCGAGATGGCGACACCCACGGCGAGCAACTCGTCGCGATCTGCCGACACGGTCTCGAGCATGTCGGCGAGGAGCATGCCGACGCGACGGATCTCGTTGTCGGAGCGGTGATCGCGCGCGAGCGGCATCTCGTGCTCGGAGACCACGGTGAGGCTCGCGTCGGCGAGCGCCACGCGCAGCTGCCGTTGGGAGAAGTGGATGCCGCACACCAGCCCCGAGGCGTGCGCGAGCGTGACGTATTGGGCGCGGCGGCCGGATCGCATCGATTTCGAGGTGCTGAGCACGCCCGATTCGGAGAGCTCCTTGACGATGTTGGAGACGGTGGCGGGGGAGAGGCCCGTCGCGCCCGCGAGCTCGACCTGCGTGAGCCCCCGTGCTTCTTGACGGCGTCGACGATGCGGCCGCGATTCGCCTCGCGCAGAGACGTCTGCGACCCCGGGGTGCGCCGTTGGTCCGCCATGCGTTCATGGTAGCGGCGGGGCGCCGCAAACGCGGCAGTGCGGGCTGCGCGTGAGGTCTCGGGCGGTGTCGCGCGCGCCCTAGGCTGGAGGGGTGACCAAGGTCTTGAGCTCTCTTCCTGTCGGCGAACGCGTCGGCATCGCGTTCTCGGGTGGCCTCGACACCTCGTGCGCGGTCGCCTGGATGCGTGACAAGGGCGCCGTGCCCTGCACCTACACGGCCGATCTCGGGCAGTACGACGAGCCCGACATCGACGCGGTCCCGGGGCGCGCGATGGAGTACGGCGCGGAGCTCGCGCGCATCGTGGATGCCAAGACCGCTCTCGTGGAGGAGGGTCTCGTCGCCCTGCAGTGCGGCGCGTTCCACATCCGTTCCGGGGGCAAGACCTACTTCAACACGACGCCGCTCGGCCGCGCCGTGACGGGCACCATGCTCGTGCGCGCCATGAAGGAGGACGGCGTCGAGATCTGGGGCGACGGCTCGACCTACAAGGGCAACGACATCGAGCGGTTCTACCGCTACGGGCTCATGGCCAACCCCCGCCTGCGCATCTACAAGCCGTGGCTCGACGTCGACTTCGTGCGCGAGCTCGGGGGCCGCACGGAGATGAGCGAGTGGCTCGTCGCGCACGGCTTCCCCTACCGGGACGCCACCGAGAAGGCGTACTCGACCGATGCCAACATCTGGGGCGCCACCCACGAGGCCAAAGACCTCGAGGATCTCTCCACGGGGCTCGACATCGTCGAGCCGATCATGGGTGTCGCCTCGTGGCGCGAGGATGTCGAGATCGCGACCGAGGAGGTCTCGGTGCGTTTCGAGGCCGGCCGCCCCGTCGCGATCAACGGCGTCGAGTTCGCCGACCCGGTGGCCCTCGTGCTCGAGGCGAACGCGATCGGCGGGCGGCACGGACTCGGGGCCTCCGACCAGATCGAGAACCGCATCATCGAGGCGAAGTCGCGCGGCATCTACGAGGCCCCGGGCATGGCGCTGCTGCACATCACCTACGAGCGGCTGCTCAACGCGATCCACAACGAAGACACGGTCGCGAACTACCACGCCGAGGGTCGCCGACTCGGTCGTCTCATGTACGAGGGGCGCTGGCTCGACCCGCAGTCGCTCATGCTGCGCGAATCGCTGCAGCGCTGGGTCGGCTCGGCCGTCACGGGCGAGGTGACGCTGCGGCTGCGTCGCGGCGACGACTACACGATCCTCGACACCACAGGCCCGCACCTCAGCTACGCCGCCGAGAAGCTCTCGATGGAGCGCGTGGGCGACGCCGCCTTCGGACCTGACGATCGCATCGGACAGCTCACGATGCGCAATCTCGACATCGCCGACTCGCGCTCACGCCTGGAGCAGTACGCGGCGCAGGGACTCATCGGCGGACCGACGGGCGAGCTCGTCGGTCGGCTCGAGTCGGGCGTGGCCGGGCAGATCCTCGGCACGGTCGAGCAGCACACCGCGGCCGACGAGGCACTCGACGAGGCGATCGACGTCGCCTCGGAGGGTGCCGCGTTCGACCTCGGCACCGACTGAGGCACGCCATCCGTCTGTAACATCCGCGGCATAGGCTGGCACCTCACCGGACGAGAGGATGCGGCCATGCGGGAACTGCAACGGGAGATCATCGAGACGCTCGGTGCGAAGCCGGAGATCGACCCCGCCGGTGAGATCGCACGACGTGTCGGCTTCCTCGTCGACTACCTGCGCTCGACGGGTGCGCGCGGCCTCGTGCTCGGCATCTCCGGTGGGCAGGATTCGTCGCTCGCCGGGCGACTCGCGCAACTCGCCGTCGAGCGGATCCGCACCGAGGGCGGCGAGGCCGAGTTCACGGCTGTGCGCTTGCCGTACCACCGGCAGGCGGACGAGGCGGATGCCCAACTCGCTCTCGACTTCATCCGGCCCGACCGCGTGATCGATTTCGACATCGCGGCCGGCGTCGACGGCGTCGCCGCCGAGTACGAACGGGCCGCGGGCCAGCCGCTCCTCGACTACACGAAGGGCAACGTCAAGGCCCGCATCCGGATGGTGGCGCAGTATGCGATCGCGGGGGAGCGGGGCGCGCTCGTGGTGGGCACGGATCACGCGGCCGAGGCCATCACGGGGTTCTTCACGAAGTACGGCGACGGGGGTGCCGACGTGTTGCCGCTCAACGGGCTGACGAAGCGGCAGGGGCGGGCGTTGCTCATGCAGCTCGGCGCGCCCGCGCGGCTCTACGAGAAGCCGCCGACTGCCGATCTGCTCGACGGCAAGCCCGGTCAGACAGACGAGGCGGAACTCGGGCTCAGCTACGAGCAGATCGACGACTACCTCGAGGGGCGCGACATCGACGACGCGGCGGCCGCTGCGCTCGAGGCGCGGTACCGGGCGACGGCGCACAAGCGCACCGTGCCGGTCGGGCCCGAGGACGCCTGGTGGCGCGGCTGAGGACGGATGCTCAGTCGGCGGTGCGCCGGAGCACGTAGTACCCGAGGATCTCGCCGCGCGTCACCGTGCCCTCGCCCGTCGACAGCAGCCGCGCGGAGCTCGACGATCCGGTCTCGACGAACACGTGCGAGGCGTGCTCGAGCCGCCACCCGATCGCCTCGACGTGGCCCAGCAACCAGCCCACCTCCGGATCGCTCATCGTGAGGTTCTCGGACGAACCCCACGACGACTGGGCTCCCGTCAGACGCCCCGACTCGATCGTGAGCTGCAGCAGCGTGTCGCCCCGTTCGTGGGCGGTGCGCGCGTTCGCGAGGATGGCGTCGACGATCTCCTGCTGGGGCATGCCTCAACGGTATCCGGAGCTCAGCTCAGAGTCCGAGCTTGGCGCGCAGGTAGTCGTTGACGAAGACACCGCGCGGGTCGTGGCGACGCGCGAGGGCGCGGAAGTCGGCCAACCGCGGGTAGAGCGGTTCGAGCGCCGCGGCATCCGCGGCGAAGCGCTTGCCCCAGTGCGGGCGAGCACCGAGGGGCAACAGGCGGTGCTCGAGCTCGGGCAGCAGGGCGTCGACGGCGCGCTCCTCGGGGCGCCACGTGAAATGCAGGGCGACGACGTCGCTCGCGTAGGCGCCCGAGAGCCACAGCTCGTCGGCGGCGACCTCGCGCACCTCGGTCACCTGGAGCAGTGGGCGGATCCGTGAGGCGAGCGACCGCACGGCGCGCAGGGCGTCGAGGGCCATCGCGCGCGGCACGAGGTACTCGGTCTGGAGCTCGTCGCCGTTGGACGGGGTGAACTCGAGGCGGAAGTGGGGGAGGCGGTCGAGCCACGGCCCGGGCACGCCGAGCTGCTCGGTGCAGTGCACGGGATCCACGCCGGCGATCGGATGCATCGCGGTGGGGGAGGAGCGCGCCGAGCACCCGCTCGGGAGCCTCCGCGTCGCGGTCGACGCGTCGCTTGAGCCACAGCTGGTCGATGGTGTCGGGATCGTTCCAAGTGGTGAAGAGGCTCACGCTGTAGCCGAGCGAGGTGAGCTCGTCGAAGGAGTCGAGCACAGCGACGAGCGGCAGCTCGCGGTAGACGGTCTGTGCGACGGCGAAGGTCGGCTGGACGTCGAGCTCGAGCCGTGTCACGAAGCCGAGCGCCCCGAGCGCGACCACGGCCCCCGCGAAGTCGGGTTCGCCGCGCCGCAGCGTGACGAGCTCGCCCGTGCCGTCGACGAACTCGATGCTGCGCACCGCGGTCGCGAGCGACCCGTTGCGAACGCCCGAGCCGTGCGTGCCGGTGGCGACGGCGCCCGCGACCGAGATGTGGGGGAGGGATGCGAGGTTCGCGAGCGCGAGATCGCTCGCCTCGAGCGCGCGCGCGAGTTCGCCGTAGCGGAGGCCGGACGGGGTGGAGACGCTCGCGCGGTCGTCGGCGATGCGGATGTCGCCGGCGTCGGCGAATCCGGCCGACGCCAGGAGCACGCCTGTGGTGTCGGCGACGGGCGAGAAGGAATGCCGCGTGCCGAGCGGGCGCAGGGAACCGGGTCCGGCATCCGCCACGAGAGACTGCACCTCGTCGACGGTGCGCGGCGTGACCACCCGGTCGGTGCCGAACGTGAGGTTACCGGCCCAGTTGCGCACGCGATCCATCGCCTCGATGCTATCCCCGCGCGCGCGGGTCAGACGCTGATCTGGCGTGCATGGACGCCGAGCTGTCCGTACCAGTCGCGCACCACCTGGCGCTGCGCGTCGGTGCAGGTGTAGCCGTAGCCGACGTCGACCTCCCAGTACTGGTAGCTGCTGACCCAGATCGTGTGGTGGAGCGTCCAGCCGTCGAGGTAGGTGAGAGCGAAGCAGTCGGCCATCGTCTCGACGTCGCCGTCGAACGAGACCAGCGCCGCCTCGGTGGGTTCCGGGTTGGTGAACTGCAGCACGTGGGCGAACTCGTGATAGGCGATGCCCGTGCGCAGCCAGTCGTTCGTGTACTCGAGGCCGTCGTCGGCGGCGTCGACGTGCACGACGAGGGTTCTCGCTGTCGACGCAGGCGAGCACGTCGCTGTTGCAGAACGTGTCGGCGTCTTCGAGCACCCAGGTGACGTATCCCGCGCCGAGGCTGTCGAGCGTGGCCTCGTAGACGGACCCGGATGCGTTGCTCGCGGCCTGCTGTTCGGCGCTCTCACGTTGGGTGACAAGTTGCTCGCGCTCCTTCTCCACCGAGGCGATGCTCGCGTCGAGCGCCGTCGCATCCCAGCGGCGCGCCCAGGACTGCGACGCGAGAAGCTCGTAGCGATCCCAGGGGATGAGACTCGCGAGGGGCACGCCCTCGTACCGGCCGACCTCGTCGAGCAGCCCCTCCATGGCGGCGCCGAAGGTCTCCTTCTTGTCGATGAGGTCGCGCTGCTCCTCGAGCTCGCGCTGTTGCTCGCGGATGGTGGCGTTGGCATCCTGCAGCTGCAGGAAGTACCAGACGAAGGCGGCGATCGCGGTGGCCAGCAGCAGGCTGAGAAGAGACACCGTGACGATGAGGCCGACCGGACGGCGGCGCGCCGGGGAGCGGGGACGGGGCCCATGGTGGCGCCCGGCGCAGCGGGCGCGGGGGCGATAGGCGGGACGGGCGCCGCCGGTGCCGCGGGCATCCCCGATGCGAGCGGATCGAGGGGAGGAACGGGAGGATGAACGTCGGTCACGGGTGGTGGTCTTTCCTCGAGAGTTGAGAGCTCGATCCTAGCCGGGAGCGCCGCTCGCAGCACCAGGGCCGACAGCCCGCCGGAGCATGTCGACGAGCGCGGCGATCACGTCGGGCAGCGCGTCGTCGTGGGGCTCCTGGGCGAGCAGCCAGACATCCATCGCTTCGCCGATGCCGAGCGTCACGGCGATGAGCAAGGAGTCGGGGAGGTCGGCGCGCACCGCGCCGACGCGCTGGCCGGCCGCGAGCGCCTGCGCGATCCAGGGGAGGGATGCCTCCTCGAGCTCGCCGGTCGCCCGCTGGAACTCGGGGTCCTTCGCCGCTGCCGACCAGCCGCGCAGAAGCGCCGCCACCTGCGGGGATGCCTGCAGCGCCCGTGTGAGCCGCAGGTAGTAGTCCTCCACAACCGACCAGAAGGTGTCGGCGTCCCCGGCGTCCAGCGGGGGCAACGGTCCGACCTTCTCGAAGAGCCCGCCCAGGCCAGCCTGCGCGACATAGGCGAAGAGGTCCGACTTGTCGTCGAAGTAGTAGTACAGCGACCCCTTGGAGATACCCGCGGTCTCGATGATCCGATTGAGCGAGGCGTCGCGGAATCCGTGCGCCGCGAACTCGTCCAGCGCGGCCTGCACGATCGTCTGCTGCTGGTGGACGGGCAGCTTGGCGAAGCGCGGTCGGACCATGCCCTCAGTGTGCCGGATTCCGCGCGGGGAACGGCGGCAGCTCGACGCGGTCGTGGAAGCTCCTGCCCAGAGCGAGGTCGGCGACCTTCGGCAACCCCAGCATCCGCATGGTGGTGTTTCGCACGAGGAGCTGGAATCGGTTCCGGGGTGCGAACGCCACCCCGAGTGCCCGGGCGCCGTCCTGCTTGGACAGGACCAGCCGTGCGAGCCGGTCGTGGGAGCGGGCGAAAGCCTGGCGGTGATCGTGCGTGGCAGCGAGCTCGGCTGCGAGCGTGTACGCCTCCACCATGGCGAGCGCGGAACCCTGCCCGGCCAGGAACGACGGGCAGGCGCCGGCGTCCCCGACGAGCGCGATGCGACCCGACGACCAGCTGGGCATCCGGATCTGGCTGACGGAGTCGAAGTAGAAGTTCTTCGCTCCCGCCATCAGTTCGAGCATGAGCGGCACCTCCCAGCCCGCGCCGGCGAGCCGTGCCCGCAGCAGGGCCTCCTGATCGGCGCGCTCGGTCGGCACCTCGCCCTCGTGGCGCAACGAGAACAGGCACAGCGTCGCATCGTCGCGGAACGACAGCCGCACCGCTTGGAACCCGACGTCCGCGTGCAGCATCGCGACCAGCTCGTCGCGGATCGGGTAGGCGTCGAGCTCGACGGCGGCGACCACCATGCCGAGGTAGTCCTCGTACCGCTCGTCTGCGCCGAAAGCCAGCCGGCGCACCCGCGAGTGCAGGCCGTCGGCGCCGATCACGAGGTCGAAATCGCGGATGTCGCCCTTCTCGAAGGTGACTCGCACCTGGCGATCGTCGTCGTCGAGCGCACTCACGGTGTCGTCCAGGATGAGTTCCACCTCGCCCGCGAGGGCGCCGTAGATCACCTCGGCGAGGTCGGTGCGCAGGATCGAGAGGTAGCGCGTGTTCGACTCGACGACCGTGCTCGGATCGAAGGAGGCGATGCGGTGCCCTTTCCGGTCGACCGCCCGCGCCTCGGTGAAGACGTAGCCACGCTCGCGCAACGCGGGAACGATGCCCATGCGCTCGGCGACGTCGAAGCCGGCACCCCAGAAATCGATCAGATACCCACCGGTGCGCAGCGCGGGGAGTGCTCGACGATGGTGACCTCGTGGCCCGACCTCGCGAGCCAGAACGCCGCAGTGGGCCCGGCGATCCCCGCGCCGACGATGAGGACCTTCATGCAGATACCTCCGATTTCGCATTAGACCGGTAGTTTAGACCGGTGGTCTAACACGGGCAAGGGATGCGCGGCGACGTGGCGACTTTGCCCAGCGCTACTCGAGAAGGCGCTCCAGGGCGGTCTGGACCTCCGCGACCCGGTCGCGTCCGATGAGCGACTCCCACTCGGCTCGCAGTTCGTCGAACACCGCTTCGCCCTCGCTCATCAACGACACCCCGCGATCCGTCACCGTGAGCTGCGATCGGCGGCGGTCGCGGCCATCCGGAGTCCGACGCACATAGCCGGCCTCCTCGAGGAACGCGACCGTCTTCGCGGCCGCCTGCTTGGACACCGAGGTGCGCCGGCCGACCTCGGAGACCGTCCCGGCGCCGCCTGCAATGGCCCGCAGGGCGAAGTCATGAGCCGGTCGCACGCCCGGATGCCCGCGTGCGGTCAGTCTGACGGTCGCCTCCTCGGCCATGTGGCGAAAGCCCGCGAGGAGGAGGAGCGCGAGGTCAGCACCATTCCGAGACATGGCGGAACGCTATCAAGTCGACAATTAAGTTGTCTATCAGGACGAGCTGTGTCAACCTGGTTGTCCAATCGAACCGCCAGGAGACGACATGACCCCCAGCACCCCAGCCTCGACCCACCTGCACCACGCGACGGTGGAGGTGAACGACACGATGCTGCACTACGTCACAGCCGGAGCGTCCGGCACGCCGGTTCTTCTCGTGCACGGCTTTCCTGAGACGTGGACCGCCTTCCGCAAGCTCATCCCGTTCCTCGCCGAGCACCATCGCGTCTACGCCGTGGACCTTCGCGGCTTCGGCGACTCCGCCGTCGCCGACGAGCGCTTCTCGAGTGCGAGAGCCGCCGACGACCTCCACGCCCTCGTCGCGGAGTTGTCAGTGGGGCCGATGCATGTCGTCGGTCAGGACCTCAGCGGCAGCCTCGTCTACCGCCTGGCGCGGCTGCACCCCGAAGACGTCCTCAGCCTGACGGCCGTGGAATCCGGTCTGGCCGGTTTCGGCGCCGAACGCCTCGCCGATGTCGCCCACGGCGGCGCCTGGTACATCGGCGCTCTTGCGGCCCCCGGCGTCGCGGGTCTGCTCTTCGAGAGCAAGGCTCGTGCGTTCATCGGCGAGTATCTCTACCCGATGTACGGGATGACGCTCGGGGCCGAGCAGATCTCAGAACTCGGCCGCACATATGGCAGGCCGGGTGGGTTCCTGGGCGCTGCCGGCCTCTACCGCAGCATGCTGACCGAGGGGAGGAGTTGCGCGCCCTGGCGGCCATGCCGCTCACGGTCCCCGTCGCAGCCGTCGGCTCCCGTGGCGGCGACTTCACACGCTCGTCGTTCGGCCAGGTCACCTCGCAAGCCGTGACCGCGACGCAGCTCGACGGCGTCGGCCACTACGTCGCGCAGGAGGCGCCGGATGCCCTTGCCGACATCCTGCTCGGGGTCTTCGCGGACGCGCGGCCCGCCGTGGGCGCGTGACAGGGGAGCGGGACGACGCGGCATCGACGCCACGGATCTCGGTTGAGTCCCAGCGATCTGACATAATCGCGCTTATCAGCGCAAGCAGAACAACGCCAGACGGCGTCAGGCCAGGCAGGACGGCAGCTCGCGCCGGACGAGTTCGATCAGCTCGCGCGGCTCGAACGGCGGCCGCTCGGCCAGCAGCTCGCCGAGGCGCCACCAGCGATGCTCGAGCACGTCGATGCGTTCATCCTCGGTCCAGTGCTCGGCTGACGGCTCGAACGCGTCGACGACGTGGGTGAAGAACTCGGCGTGGCCCGTGTCGTGATCGGCCGAGTCCCACTCGACGGCGTAGTCGTGCGCCCAGACGGGCCCGCGCAGAGAATCGACCACGAGACCCGTCTCCTCGAACAGCTCACGGCGTGCCGCATCCGCGAAACTCTCGCCCTCGTCGACGCCGCCGCCCGGCGTGAGCCATCGTGCGACTCCGGATGAGTCGGGCGCCGTCGTGAGGAACAGCAGCACACGATCGTCTCGGTCGAACAGCAGCACACGCGACACGAGACGGTGCCGATGTGCGTTGGCCATGAGAATCTATCAGTTACCGGCGAGGAAGTCGCTCACGTCGCCGACATAGCGTGTGTGATCGGCGGGGATCTCTTCGACAGCCGCCCGAGCCACCTCGGCGGCGAACTCGGAGACGTTGTAGAGCTTGCCGGCCGCCTCACGGCGCGACTGAATGGCACCGGGGTTGACGCGCTCGAGCAGCGTCGCCGTGATGGTGCCCTCGATCATGTCGCCCGAGACGACCACGAACGAGACGCCGGCGGCCTCGAGCTCCGGGATCCGCGCGCGCAGGGCGTCCTCGCCCGCGCGCTTGCTGCGCGCCACGGGCTCGTACTCCGGCATCGTCGCCACTGTCTCGATGAAGTGCGCCTGGTGGCTCGTGACGAACACCACGCGCGAACCGGGGCCGAGAAGCGGCAGGGCCGCGTCGAGCACGTTCACCTGCGCGTCGCGGTTGAGCCGCATGGCGTAGTCCTCGCCGAGGCCCGATTCCATGCCTCCCGAGGCGTTGAGCACGAGCAGATCCAGCTCGCCCCAGCGCTCGCGCACGGCAGCGAACATCGTCGCGAGCGAGGTGGGATCGGTCAGGTCGGCGCCGATCGCGATGGCCTCTCCCCGCGCTCCTCGATGCCGGCGACGACCTTGAGAGCGCGCGCCTCCTTGTTGCGGTAGTTGATGACCACGCGGGCGCCCGCATCGGCGAGATAGCCCGCCGTGTCGGCGCCGATCCCGCGCGAGGAACCGGTGATGAGCGCGCGGACACCGCGCAGCGAGTCGGGGGAAGCACGTCGTTCACGATCCCCCACCCTAGCGATCGCCGGAACGCGTTCCGGCATCCCCCGCCCGGCGCACCGGTGATAGTTTCAAGGCACGACGTCGAAGGGATGCCGCCGTGGAACCCGATGTGATCACGAGCTGGGCATGGGTGTTCTGGCTCGGCCTCATCCTGTTGTTCATCATCGTCGAGGTGAACACTCTCGAGTTCACCTTCCTGATGCTCGCTCTCGGCTCGGTCGGCGGTCTCGTCGCGGGGCTCGTGGGCGCCCCGTGGTGGTTGCAGCTCATCGTCGCGGCCGTGCTCGCGCTGCTGCTGCTGTTCTTCGTGAAGCCGCCACTGTTGCATGCGCTCCGAAAGGGCGCCGATCCGGCGAGGTCCAACGTCGACGCGCTGCTCGGGCTCACCGGCGCGGTCACGGTGGACTTCCGGGGCGGCGCCGGCCAGGTCAAGCTCGTCAACGGCGACATCTGGACCGCACGCGTCGCCGACGGCATCGCGCCCGTCGGCCTCGTCGAGGGCGCCCCCATCGTGGTGACCGCGATCGAGGGCGCCACCGCCGTCGTGGTTCCCGCATCCGACCCGACCCGTGCCGAGGAGGCCGCCGAGTGAACGACACCGACCTGCTGCCCACGATCGTGACGATCGTCATCGTCGCGATCATCGTGATCTTCGTGATCACGATTCTCGCCAAGTCGATCCGCATCGTGCCGCAGGCCTACGCGGGGATCGTGGAACGCCTCGGCCGATACCACAAGACCCTCGACCCCGGCCTCAACCTGCTCGTGCCGATCATCGACCGACTGCGCCCGTTCGTCGACATGCGCGAGCAGGTCGTGTCGTTCCCCCGCAGCCGGTGATCACCGAAGACAACCTCGTGGTCTCGATCGACACGGTCGTCTACTTCCAGGTGACGGATGCGCGCGCCGCGACCTACGAGATCGCCAACTACCTCGGGGCCGTCGAGCAGCTCACCACGACGACGTTGCGCAACGTGGTGGGTGGGCTGAACCTCGAAGAGGCGCTCACCTCGCGCGACAACATCAACGGGCAGTTGCGCATCGTGCTCGACGAGGCGACCGGCAAGTGGGGCATCCGCGTCAGCCGCGTCGAGCTCAAGGCGATCGATCCGCCGCTTTCGATCCAGGACTCGATGGAGAAGCAGATGCGCGCCGAGCGCGACCGGCGCGCCGTGATCCTCACGGCCGAGGGCACCAAACAGTCGCAGATCCTCGAGGCCGAGGGTGAGCGCCAGGCGGCGATCCTGCGCGCCGAGGGCGACGCGAAGGCCGCAGTGCTGCGCGCGCAGGGCGAGGCCGAGGCCATCCAGACGGTGTTCCACGCGATCCATGTGGGCGATCCCGATCCCAAGCTGCTGGCCTATCAGTACCTGCTGACGCTACCGAAGCTCGCCGAGGGACAGGCGAACACGTTGTGGGTCATCCCGAGCGAGCTCACCGAGGCGCTCAAGGGCGTGGGCCAGGGCTTCTTCGGACCGCGGCACGAGGCACCACCGACGGGTACGGATGCGGCGCCGCGCGGCTGACGCCGATCGGGGCTACTTCTCTCCCGCTCCCCGCGCGTCTTCGCCCACCGCGGACTCGCGCTGCACGCGCCCGAGAACACCCTGCTCGCGTTTCTGCACGCCGTGAACGCCGGCGTCACGCACATCGAGACCGACGTGCACGGCTCGGCCGACGGCGTCGCGATGATCAGCCACGACCCCGATCTCGCCCGCGTCGCGGGACGCGAGGTGCGGGTCTCCCAACTGACGGCGGCGGAGCTGCGGCGCGTCGCGCTCGGCGAGGGGCAGAGCTACTGCTCGTTGGCGGATGCCCTCGATGCGTTCCCCGAGACGCGGTTCAACATCGACATCAAATCGGCGGATGCCGTCCCCGGCGCGATCAAGGCGATCCGCGACCTCGGCGCGACCGAGCGCGTGCTCATCGGCTCGTTCTCGACGAAGCGCCGCCTCGCCGTGGTGCGCGAGCTACCCGGGGTCGCGACCTCCATCTCGGCGGGCGGGGCGCTGCCTGCGGCGCACGCGGCGCGGGCCGGCGCGGTTCGGATGCTGTCGCGGCTGCTTGCCGAGGTCGACGCCGTGCAGCTGCCCACCAAGGTCGCGGGGGCGCCAATCACGACGCCGCGTGCCATCCGGAACTTCCACGCGGCGGGCGTCGAGGTGCACATCTGGACGGTCAACGACCCCGCCGAGATGGACCGGCTGCTCGACGCGGGGGTCGACGGCATCGTCACCGACCGAGCCGATCTCGCGCTCCCTCTCGTCGCTCGACGCCGGGGCCGCGCGGGCTGAAGCCCTCCCCGGAACGGCGCCTCCCAATCCATGCGGAGGAGGCTGGGAATGCACTGTAAACGGCCGATCGCGGGGATGGGATCCGCCACCGTAGACGTTGTAGTCGGCGACGCAGGATCCCACTCGGATCACGTCGTCCTCGCGCGCCCACGGCGCGCGCTCGAACCATAGGCGCACAGGAGGCCACACGATGGCGGATCGCAGTTTGCGCGGAATGCGACTCGGAGCTCAGAGCATGCAGAGCGAAGAGGGAGTCGAATTCTCGCCCCGGAAGAGAGCCGTGTACCGCACGGACGACGGCACGACCTTCGAGGTCGTGTTCGCCGCCGAGGCGGAGGTGCCGGACGTCTGGGAGTCGCCTCGCACCGGCCAGGAGGGCCGCCTCGTCGGTGACGACGGCGAGCTCGTGGAGCAGGAGGCCGTCGAGACGAAGGCGCCGCGCACCCACTGGGACATGCTGCTCGAGCGTCGCACACGCGCCGAACTCGAGGAGATCCTGCAGGAGCGTCTCGAGTACCTGCGTGCACGACGCGGCGAGGGCGCCAAGAGCTCGAAGAGCGCCTAGCCCGCTCGACGAGAGCCGAGGGCCGCGCCGACGAGCGCGCCCAGAGCGATCGCCGCGACACCTCCTTCGACCCCCGGCCGATCACGACCGCGGGGGTCGTCGTCGTACTCAGGGGCACGTCGACGACCATCGCCGTGGCCGTGTAGCGGGGCAGTTCGGCGGCGATCGTGCCATCGGGCAGGATGACGGCGCTCGTGCCGACGGTCGAGATGTTGACGACCGACCTGCCGAGTTCGATGGCGCGGATGCGCGCGATGGCGAGCTGCTGCACGCTCTCGTCAGTCTGCCCGAAGTCGGCGTTGTTGGTCGGGGCGATCACGAACTGACCGCCCTCCTCCACGCCTTCGCGCATGAGGGCGTCGTCGACGATGTCGAAGCAGATCGCGAAGCTCGCGCGCACGCTGCGACCGCCGGAACCGACATCCATCACGGCGTCGGTGGTTCCCGGCGTGTACTCACGCTGGATCAGATCGATGAGCTCGGGGGCGAACTGGCGCCAGAAGCCGCGGTCGGGCACGTATTCGCCGAAGGGCACCGGATGCCGTTTGTCGTAGAAGTCGACGGCACCCTCCCCCGCGTGCCACAGCAGCGCGGTGTTGAAGTACTCCTCGCCGCGGTGCGTCACCGACCATCCGACGAACGGAGCGTCGGCGGAGGTCGCGACCGAGTCGAACACGCGCGCCGCGAGCGGTACCCGCAGCGGGTCGAGGTCGGAGCCGCCCTCCGGCCACACCACGAGGTCGACGTCCTGGTCGTATACCGCTCGCGTCGCGTCGTACTGCGCGAACAGGTTGTCTCCGACGTTCTCGGGCGGGTCGAAGTATCCGGTCTTGCCGTTGCCCTGAACCGCACCCACCCGAAGGGTGTCGTGAACGGCGATGGGGAAGGCCGGGATGGCGACCACGAGCGCCGCGAGAGCGGTCACGAGCATGACGCGCAGCAGAGCCGGCGTCGTCGACTCACGCACCGTCGCGACGGCGACGGCCACCAGCAACACCATCACGAACCCGACGCCCGACACCCCGAGCCAGGCGAAGAGCGGCGCGATGGGGCTCGCGGATTGCGACTCCGAGATCCTCCCCCAGGCGAATCCGCCGTACGGCCACACGCTCGCGATGGCCTCGCGCGCCGTCCAGATGCCCGCGATGACGACCGGTACGGCCAGCATCCGCCCGAGCGGTCCTCGAACGGCTCGCGGAACCACGCGGCTCGCGATCGAGATCAGCATCGTGCCGAGGCCGCACCAGAGAGCCATGAGGAAGCTCAGTGCGAACCAGGGCACCGCTCGCACGATCCACGCCTCGTCGGGGCCGAGGAACTCCGTCATCCACGGGATGTGCACGAGGTAGAAGACGAGGCCGAAGACGAAGCCGACAGCGAAGCCGGCACCGGCGCGCCTGCCCTGCGCGGCCACGAGCACCATCGCTATGCCGAGGTACGCCAGCGGCCACCAGCCGAGGGCGGGAAAGGCCGCATCCGTGATCGGCCCCGCCGCCGCAGCAAGCAGCAGCGCACCCCACAGCGGCACGAAGGGCCGGGTGCGGTCGGAGGCGAGATCGGGCATAGGCATCGGGATGTCAGCCGTCAACCCACGCTCGAATAGGCGACGATGCCGCGTCGCACGGCGTCGATCGCCGAGCGCGCGGTGCGCCCGAGCTCGCCATCGGCCACGAGCGAGAGCTGATCGAGCAGATCGATCACCTGCTTCATCCAGCGCACGAAGTCGCCGGCCGCGAGATCGGTGTCGCGCAGCACGGCATCCAGGCGGCCGCCCTGCGCCCAGCGGAAGGTGGCGGAGGCGAGGGCCGCGGAGAGCGGCTCGGTCTGCGGCAGCTTGCGCTGCTCCTCGAGAACGGAGAGCTCCGCCCAGCGCTGCTCGGTGGCCTCGAAGACCTCGCGGAAGCGCCCGCGGGGTACTCGCGAACGATCCCGGCATCCTCGCGCCGCGGCTCGTACACGAGCGCGCTCGCGAGGGCCGCGAGGGTGGGCGCGTCGATGCCGTCCCACGCACCCGTGCGCAGGCACTCGGCCACGAGCAGGTCGCGCTCACCGTAGATCCGGCGCAACTGACGACCGGGCGCCGCGACGCCGAGCCTGCCGTGCTCGTCGCGATCGAGGTATCCGAGATCGAGCAGCAGGTCGGTGATGCGGTCGAACACCTGCGCGACGGCGCCCGTGCGACCCCGCACCTGACTTGCGAGACGATCGGTGTCGCGCTTCAGCCGGAACCAGCGTTCCGCCCAGCGGGCGTGCGCCTCGCGGTCGTTGCACGCGTGACACGGGTGCTGGCGCATCCGGCGGCGTAGCTCGGCGATGCGCCGCTCCCGTCGGTCGCGTTCGGAGCGCGAGCCCTCGTGGCCGCGTGACTGCTTGCGCTCGAGGTCGCTCACCTCGCGGCGGATGCCGGCGTACTCGGCGAAGTCACCCAGGTGGCAGCGCATCGCCTCGGCATAGCCCGCGAGCGACTTCTCCTGCTCGCGGATCTTGCGCGCGAGGTCGACCACGGCACGGTCGGCCTGGAACTGCGCGAACGAGCTCTCCAGGATCTGGCGCGTGCGCTCGCGCCCGAACTGCTCGATGAGGTTGACCGCCATGTTGTAGGTGGGCCGGAAGCTCGAGTTGAGCGGATAGCTGCGACGGGAGGCGAGCTGTGCGACCGCCTGCGGGTCGAGCCCCGCGGCCCACTGGATGACGGAGTGCCCCTCGACATCGATGCCGCGTCGGCCCGCTCGACCGGTGAGCTGCGTATACTCCCCCGGCGTGATCGGCACGCGTGCCTCGCCGTTGAACTTCTCGAGCTTCTCGAGCACGACCGTGCGGGCGGGCATGTTGATGCCGAGCGCGAGCGTCTCGGTCGCGAAGACCACCTTGAGCAGCTTGCGCTGGAAGAGCTCCTCGACGACCTCCTTGAACGTGGGGATGAGGCCGGCGTGATGCGCCGCGATCCCCCGCTCGAGTCCTTCCAACCACGAGAAGTAGCCGAGTACGCCGAGGTCCTCGTCGCGCAGCCCGGCGCAGCGCTCCTCGACGATGTGCCGGATCTCGTCACGCTCCCACCGCTCGGTGAGGCGCACATCCGACCGCAGCACCTGCTGAACGGCCTGATCGCACCCGTTGCGGCTGAAGACGAAGAAGATCGCGGGCAACAGGTGACGTGTGTCGAGCAGCCGCACGACATCCGGCCGGTCGATGCGATCTCGCAGCACTTCACCCTTGCGCTGGTGGCGACCCGGATGCGGTCCGCGGTAGGTGCCGGGCCCGCGACCGCCCGCGATCGCGAGCCGGGCGAGCTCGGGATTGACCCGCGGGGGTGCATCGGGCGACTGAGCACCGTCGAACAGGTCGGCGAGCTTGCCGCGCACGAGCACGTGCTGTTCGAGCGGCACGGGGCGACGCTCGGACACGATGACGTCGGTGTCACCACGCACCGCCTGCAGCCAGTCGCCGAACTCCTCCGCGTTCGAGACAGTGGCCGAGAGCGACACCATGCGCACCTCGCGGGGCAGGTGGATGATGACCTCCTCCCACACGGGTCCCCGGAAGCGATCCGCGAGGTAGTGCACCTCATCCATGACCACGAACGCCAGATCGCGCAACAGCGGCGAGTCGGCGTAGAGCATGTTGCGCAGCACCTCCGTCGTCATCACGACGATGCGGGCACCGGAGTTGATGTTGGTGTCACCGGTGAGCAGGCCGACGTTCTCGGCCCCGTGCTCGGCGGCGAGCTCGGAGTACTTCTGATTGCTGAGCGCCTTCATGGGCGTCGTATAGAACGCCTTCGCGCGGTCCTGTCGCAGTGCCAGGTGCACGGCGAACTCGGCCACGATCGTCTTGCCCGCGCCCGTGGGAGCGGCCACGAGCACGCTCCGGCCCGCCTCGAGCGAGCGGCAGCCCTCGAGTTGGAAGTCGTCGAGGTCGATCGGCAGGCGGGCACGAAAGCGCTCGAGCTCCGGGGTGCGGGCTCGTGCCTTCGACGCCGCGTAGCGTTCGGCGGGCGAGAGCACCACGTCGTCGGATGCCGTCATGCGCTGGTGAGGCTGGTCTCGAAAGCCGCTCGTCGCCGCGCAACCGCGCGATCGTGCCAGAGGGCGACGCCGACGGCCAGGAAGTACAGCAGCACCATCGGCAGCGCCAACAGCAGCATCGAGATCGGGTCGGCGGCGGGCGTCGCCATCGCCGTGAAGACGATGATGATGAGCACGGCCCAGCGCCAGCCCTTGAGGATCGTCTTTCCCTGCAGGACGCTCGCGAAGTTCAGCAGCACGAGGAACACCGGCATCACGAACGCGACGCCCGTGGCGAGCAGCAGCTTGAGAATGAAGTCCACGTAGGTCTTCGTGTCGTAGAGCTGCGAGGCGCCGGGCGGCACGAACCGGAACATGAACTCGACGATGCGCGGCAGCACCATCCATCCCGCCGCGCAGCCGAGCAGGAAGAGCGGCACCGCCGAGAAGAAGAACCCGAAGGTGTAGCGCTTCTCTTTCGCAGTGAGCCCGGGAACGAAGAACGCGAAGATCTGGTACAGCCACACCGGGCTCGACAGGATGATGCCGACCACGAGCGAGATCTGGAACTGGATGTCGAGCGCGCCCGTGAGCGTGCCGAAGTTGAGGGTGATCTTCTCGGCATCGACGCCGAGCTGCTCCGCGATCGTGAAGACGGGGCCCGAGATCGCCGACCAGGTGCCCTGGCCGTGCAGCACATCGGCGGCCCCCGGAATCGCCGGATCCAGCAGGTCGCCGAGCCAGCTGACGTCGTAGATCATCCAGCCGATGATCGTGCCGCCGAGCACCGCGAACGCGGCACGCGTGAGCCGCTTGCGCAGCTCGATGAGGTGGGCGCCGAGCGACATCCGCCGCTCGGGATTGCTCTTGCGGGGGTTCGCCCGGGCCGAATCGCCGGCCATGGGGCTCAGGACTTGTCGGTCGGGGCGGAGCTGTCGACGGGCTTGGCGGTGTCAGCGGCCTCAGAGGTCGTCGTGCCGGACTCGGCCGAGGCCTTCTTCTCGTCGTCGGTCATCTCCTTACGGAAGATCTTGACCGACTGACCGAGGCTCTTGGAAAGCGCGGGAAGGCGGGTGGCTCCGAACAGCACGAGCACCACGAGGAGGATGATGAGCCAGGTCTGCCACTGGTTGACGAACAGGGTATGGATGAACATGAGCACGTCCTCCGGGATAGGTGCAGGTCGAACCAGTCTACGCGTAGCGCGCGAGGCCTGCCGCTGCCCACTCCGCGACGGCTCGTCTGGCCTGCTCGGGAGCAACGACGCGCACCGTGCCCGGCATCCCCGCGATGAGCCGTTTGAGGCCGTGATAGTGCGACACCCGCAGGGTGGTGCGGATGCGATCGCCCACCTCGCTCGTGAGGGCGCCGTCGGGGATGTAGTCGGCGAGCAGGCCGATCACTTCCGGGGACGCCTCGATCGTGACCTCGAGATCTTCGGCTGACGGTTCGAACAGCGTGTCGGGCAGGTGCATCTCGGATGCGTCGTGCTCGATCGGGTCGTCGGTCACGACCATGTCGCTCATGCGGTCGAAACGGAAGGTGCGCAGCGCCTGACGCAGGTGGTCCCAGCCGCGCAGATACCAGTCGGCGTCGATCGACTCGACGCGCAGCGGATCGACGTCGCGCTCCTCACGCTCGCCGCGCGAGTTGAGGTAGGCGAAGCGCACGCGGCGCCCCTCGGCGACGGCGCGCTGCACGAGGCCGAGCACCTCGCCGTCGGGTCCGCCCGAGACCGCGAGCTGGCTCGGCGTCGCGGACGCGCCGCGCGAGAGCTTCTCGATGAGGGTGCGGATGCCGGCGCGATCGGCATTGCCGGGGAGCGCCTGCAGGTATTGGAGCCCCGCGATGAGGGCGGCCGCCTCGCGTGCCGAGAGGCGGGGCGCGTCGTCGATCGCGACGTGCTGCGTGATGGCGATCTCGTCGTCGGACTCGAAGGCGTCCCAGTCGATGTCGAAGAGATCGTCGTGCTGGTAGGTCGCGGTGGCGCCCGGCACGCCGCTCATGGCGACGAGCGACACCGAGGTGCGGATCTCGTCCTCGGTGACCCCGAAGTGGGCAGCGGCCTCCTGCACGGTCACCCGGTCGTGCTCAAGCAGCCAGGGAACGAGCGCGAGCAGGAACGCGAGCTTGTCGCGCGCCTGAGGCGCAGGCACCGAGCGCGCCGGTGCGCGGTGGCGCTTGTCAGCCATGGTCGGCCACCGTCCTCTGCAGTCGCTCGATGACGGCCGCGCGCAGCGCGGGCGGCTCGATGACGAGCACCTCGGGTCCGAAGCTCGCGAGCTCGTCGGCGAGGATCGCCAGGTCGACATAGTGCATGCGCAGGGTGCCCGGGGCGACCTCCTCGGTGCCGCGCCGATGCGCGAGGCGCTGGGCGGCATCCGAGCCCGCACGCACCTCGATATCGGCGATGCCGCGTTCCCACACCGCGTCGAGGTCGGCGAGCGACCGGGCCATGTGGTCGCCGGGTCGTTCGGGCGCGGGCTTGCCCGCCGAGATCTTGCCCACGATGCGGCGCAGCAGGAAGGTCTTGCCCTCCCCGGTGGCGAGCTCCTCGGCCGCGAGATGCCAGCGTCCCTCGTACTGCACGAGGGCGAGCGGGATCACCTCCCGCGTGCGAGCGCGCTCCTCCCCCGGCTTGAGGTAGTCGAAGCGCACGATCTGGTGGCGGTCGATCGCCTGAGTGAGCGGCTCGAAGGCGGCGTCGCGCAGCCGCAGCCGCGGCGCGTAGCCGAGCACCGGTTCGTTCGCGGCGATGCCGAGAGCGCGCAGCTTGACGAGCGCACGACGCGACTCGGCGCTCAGCGAGCCCTCACGCCACGCCATCGCGGCCAGACCCAGCAGCGCGATCTCGTCGGAGTCGAAGCGCACGTCGTCGGGCAGGTCGTATGCGCCCTTCGGGATGCGGTAGCGCAGGTTGTGGTTGTCGCCCGGTTCGCCGAGGGGCTCGATGGTCTCGAGCGGCACACCGAGTTCACGGATGTCGTCTTTGTCGCGCTCGAACTGCCGCTCGAGGTTGGCGTTGTCGCCGCCGCTGACGTAGCGCTGCGCGTAGCCGCGAACGCTTGAGAGGATCTCGGTCTTGGTGAGCCCCGATTCCGTCGCCAGGAGCGCGAGCACGAGGCTGAAGAGCCGGTCCTCGACGGGAACCGGCGCGGGTACGGGGTTCGCGTTCGTGGCTCGACCTACTTCGTGGAACCGGCGGGAGGCCGGATGCCGAGCACGTCGATCACGACGACCGTGGCATCCGAGCTGTCGCCGCTCGGCGGACGCACCGCGAGCAGCTGCGAGCCAACCGGAAGGCCGACGAGGTCGTCGAGCAGGGCCTGGGATAGCGCCTGCTCCCCTCGGCCGTCAGCGTGATGACCTGCGGATTGGTGTCCCAGGTGGAGGACTGCTGATCCGGGCCGGAGCCGTCGGCGGGCCACGTCCAGCTCGCGAGCTGGACGACGACCGCGTCGCCCTCGGCGAGCTTCGGGCCCGAGCCGAGCTTGATCGTGGAGGTGCGCGCGGCGTCGGGGATGTCGATCCCCGACGGGATCGTGATGCCGACCGTGCCATCCGGCGCAGTCACGACGACCGGCATGCCGTCGGCCGGCAGCTGGTTGATGCCGTTCGCCTGGCCGAGGTAGACACCGTGGACATCGAGCACGATCACGAGGGGACGCTCGAGGTCCTTCTCGGTCGCGTTGGGCCCCGCGAGGCCGCTGTCGCCGAGGCTCGCGGTGACGGCGATGCGCGAGCCGGGCTGGGCGCAGACCATCGCCTCGTACATGGCACCCCGCTCGTCGGCGCGGGTCGGGTGCGCGGTGCCGTCGAAGCTCGTCGCCTGCACGACGTCGCCCGTCTGGGCGTCGAGGAGCACGGCGTCGTAGTCGACCGTCATGCCTTTCTGAGCGACGAGGCCCGAGCCCGCCACGAGCACCGAGCGCTGCGCGTCGTCCACGACGAGCGGCGCGGGAACGTCGACGGTGGGCTTCGAACCGACCGCGCCCGTCGCCGACACGAGCTCCGAGGTCTCGCCCGAGGTGATGAGCGGCGTGCACGCGCTCGCGTCGTCGGGCGACGCCGCGCATCCCGCGAGCACCGCGGAGAGCATCGCGACGGTGGCGACGGAGCTGACAAGCGCGGAGGTACGGCGCACGATGCCTACTTTCCTGACAGACGGAGGGAGGGCCCCACGAGTCTACTGTTCCGGTGAGTCCGGTCCCGACCCCGCGGCGGGCGTGCCGCCCGTGGAGCGGTCGGCGAGCTGTTGGGCGTCGCGCACCACCCGCCGGATGCGCTTGTCGGTCTTATCACGCACGCCGAGCGCCCCCGGGGTCCAGAGCTCGACGTCCTCGTCGTCGTAGTCGGACTTGGAGGCGCGTCGCGCGGGCTTCGGCAGCACGGCGCCCGGCGCGAGCCGCCTGGCCGCGATGAGGAACGCGGTGTGCGCGACCATCCGATGATCGGGCCTCACCGCGAGTCCCTCGACGTGCCAGCCGCGCACGAGCGTCTCGGTCGAACTCGGCTCGGTGTAGAGGCCCGTGGCGCGGATGGCTTCTGCGACGCGCGAGAGCTGGGTCGCGGTCGCCACGTAGCAGATGAGCACACCGCCGGGCGCGAGCGCGTCGGAGACGACGTCGAGGCACTCCCAGGGCGCGAGCATGTCGAGCACGACGCGGTCGACCGAGCCCGCCTCGGCGGCATCCGGAAGCTCGTCCCCGAGGTCGCCGATGCCGATCGACCAGTTCGCCGGCGTCGAGCCGAGGAATGCCGTCACGTTGGCGCGGGCGACGTCGGCGAACTCCGGGCGGCGCTCGAACGACATGAGGCGCCCCGCATCCCCGATCGCTCGCAGCAGCCAGAGCGAGAGAGCACCCGAGCCGACACCGGCCTCGACGACCCGCGCGCCCGGGAAGATGTCGGCGATCGCGAGGATCTGCGCGGCATCCTTCGGGTAGATGATGGCCGCCCCGCGCGGCATCGACATCACGAAATCGGCGAGGAGCGGCCGCAGCGCCAGGTAGGCGTCTCCGTTCGAGGCGGTGACGACGGATCCGTCGGGTTGTCCGATGAGCGTGTCGTGCGCGAGCGTGCCGCGGTGGGTGTGGAACTGCTTGCCTGCCTCGAGCGTGATGGTGTGCAGCCGACCCTTGGGGCCGGTCAGTTGCACCCGGTCGCCCGCGGCGAAGGCGCTCATCGGGCAGTCTCCGCGGTGCGGCGAACGGTGTGGAGCTGCACGAGCCGCTCGAGCCCGACGCCCTCCAGCCCGGCGTCGAGCAGGGCGTAGGCGGGGCTCGCAGGCAGCGGGATGTGGAACGGCACGGCGAGAGTCGTCGCCCCCGAGGCGACCGCCGAGGCGACGCCCGGCTCGGAGTCCTCGATCGCGACGCACTCCTCGATCGCGACGTCGAGCAGCTCCGCGGCGCGGAGATAGGCATCCGGGTAGGGCTTCGGATGCTCGACCTCGTCACCCGCGACGGTCACGTCGAAGGCCGCTCCCCGAGCTCGTGCTCGAGGGCCCCGATGATCGTGTCGGCCATGCGCCGGATCGACATCGTCACGAGCGCCGTCGGGATGCCCGCCGCGCGCACCTCGGCGAGCAGCTCGCGCGCACCGGGGCGCCACGGCACGTGCTCGTCGATCTGCTCGAGCACCCGATCTGTGAGCGTGTCGATGATCTGCTGGGGGTCGAGGTCGACGCCGCGCGAGCGGAACACGAGCGCCGAGCTCCACAGCCCCTGGCCCACGAGCTCGAGGCCGTCCTCGTGCGTCCAGTGGCCGCCCCACGCCGCCACGAGCTCCTGCTCGGCGACGAGCCAGTACGGTTCGGTGTCGACGAGGGTGCCGTCCATGTCCCACAGCACGGCTGCGGGAACGGATGCGGGGGCCGAAGTGCTCACGACCGGCAAGTCTACGGGCGAGGTCGTATTCTCGGATCTGACGCCCAGGCGGGCGGAGAGGCGGATTGGTGCAGGCAGCGGACGACTGGAGCTCAGGCGGCGCGACGCTCGTCGTGGCCTTCGAGGGCTGGAACGACGCGGGCGAGGCGGCCTCGACCGCTGTGCGCGCCCTCCGCGACCAGCTCGGCCTCGTGCCCCTGGCCGAGGTCGAGCCTGAGGACTACTTCGACTACCAGTTCAACCGCCCGATCTCGGCGCTCGACGAGAAGGGCGAGCGCGTCATCACCTGGCCGAGCGTCGTGCTGTCGGGGCCGCTCGACGGCGGCGACGGCGTGCACGTCCTGCTCGGCACCGAGCCCTCTCGCGGCTGGAAGACCTTCACCGAGGAGGTGCTCGACGCCGTCTCGGTCGCGGGCATCGAGCGCATCGTGTTCCTCGGCGCCATGCTCGCCGACGTGCCGCACACACGGCCCATCGCCGTCTTCGCCTCGAGCGAGAACTCCGCGGTGCGCGAGCGCTTCGATCTCGAGCGCTCGAGCTACGAGGGTCCCGTCGGCATCATCTCGGTGCTCGGGGATGCCGCTGAGCGCGCCGGGATCCCTACCGTGTCGATCTGGGCCTCCGTGCCGCACTACGTGCACAACGCGCCCTCCCCGAAGGCCACGCTCGCCCTCATCCAGAAGCTCGAGGACTTCATCGACGCACGGATCGACCGCGGCTCGCTCGTGGAAGACGCGGCCGCCTGGGAGCGCGGGATCGACGAGCTCGCGAGCGACGACGACGACATGACGGCCTACATCGAGCAGCTCGAACAGGCCCGCGACACGGTCGACTCCCCCGAGGCCTCGGGCGAGGCGATCGCCGAGGAGTTCGAGAAGTACCTGCGCAAGCGCGACGACGACCAGCCGCCGACCCCGTAACACGGCTCAGCGGGTTGAGAAGCGGCGCAGCCGCATCTGCGCACACTCAGCGGGTTGAGGAGCGGCGCAGCCGCGTCTCGAAACCGGCGTCGTGCGGTGGCTGGTTTCGAGACGCCCGCTGCGCGGGCTCCTCAACCACCCGGCGGTGCTAGCTGGGTCGGCCCCTCAACCCCCCGGCTCTACGCGGTGAGCACGCCCGTCGACAGCAGAGCGATGAGCACGCCGCCCAGTAGGATTCGGTACACCACGAACGGCAGGAACGTGCGCGTCTCCAGGTAGCGCATGAGGAACGCGATGACGGCGTAGCCCACGACGAACGCCACCACGGTCGCCGCGATCGTGGGGCCGAGGCCGTAGCCCGCACCGCATCCAGCGTCCACGCCCGGCTCGCACGTGAAGGCCGTGTAGGTCTCGTAGAGCCCGGAGCCGAACACGGCGGGGACCGCGAGCAGGAACGCGAATCGCGCCGCAGCCGGACGCGTGTACCCGAGCGCGAGGCCCGCGCTGATCGACGCTCCCGAGCGGCTCACGCCCGGGATGAGGGCGAGCATCTGTGCGAGCCCGATGAGGATGCCGTCGCGGTAGCTCATGGCCTCGATAGGCTTCGTGCGGCGGCCCAGCCAGTCGGCGAGCCAGAGCAGCAGGCCGAAGACGATGAGCACGATCGCGACGATCCAGAGTGAGCGCAGCGCCGTGCGGATGGTGTCCTGCAGGAAGAACCCGACGAGCACGATCGGCACGGTGCCGATGATGATGAGCCAGCCGAGCCGCACATCCGGGTCGCCCTTCTGCACGCCCGTGGACCGCTTGCCCCCGCCCCCGCCGAAGGAGCGGAACCACTTGCCGATGATGCGGGTGATGTCCTTCCAGAAGTAGATGAGCACCGCGGTCTCGGTGCCGAGCTGCGTGATCGCCGTGAACGTCGCCCCGGGGTCGCCCCAGCCCACGAGGTCGCCGAAGATGCGCAGGTGCGCGCTCGACGAGATCGGCAGGAACTCGGTGAGGCCCTGGATGAGACCCAGGATGATCGCTTCGAGGAAATCCACCGGCTGATTCTGTCAGGCCTCGAGCAGGAAATCGGTGAGCACCGCACGCCCGAACGCCAAGGCCTCGAGCGGCACGCGCTCGTCGACGCCGTGGAACATGGCCGGGAAGTCGAGCTCCGGCCCGAGCCGCAGGGGCGCGAAGCCGTAGCCGGCGATGCCGAGCTCGCTGAGCGCCTTGTTGTCGGTGCCGCCCGAGAGCAGATACGGCAGTACCTCGGCATCCGGGTCGTGCCGCTTCAGCGCGCCGACCATCCGCTCGACGAGATCGCCCGAGAACGGGTTCTCGAGACCGACGTCGAGGTGCACGATCTCGACCTCGACATCCGGGCCCGCGAGCTCACGCAGCGTGGCGAGTGCCTCCTGCTCCTGCCCCGCGAAGGGACGCACGTCGACGAGAGCCTCCGCGCGATCCGGGATCACATTGTGCTTGTAGCCCGCCTCGAGCAGGGTCGGATTCGACGTCGTGCGCACGGTGCCACGCAGGAAACCCGCGGCGATGCCGGTGCGCTCGATGAGGGCGACGGGGTCATCGTCGTCGACCTCGAGGATCCGCCGGATGCCGTCGAGCATCGCGCGGGTCGTCGGGCCGAGCTGCACGGGCCACTCGTGCCGGCCGATCCGCACGATGGCCTCGGCGAGCTTCGTGATCGCGTTGTCGCGGATGACGCGCGAGCCGTGGGCGGCAGTGCCGTGTGCGAGGAGGCGCACCCAGAGCAGCGCCTTCTCGCCCGTCTGCAACAGGTACGCGCGTCGGCCGGCGAGTTCGACCGAGTAGCCACCGACCTCGCTGATGGCCTCCGTAGCGCCCGCGAACAGCTCCGGATGCGCGCGCACGAGATGCTGCGAGCCGAAGGTGCCGCCGTTCTCCTCGTCGGAGAAGAACGCCACGACGAGGTCGCGCGCCGGGCGTCGACCCGAGCGCAGAATGTCGCCGAGGCTCGTGAGGATCATGGCGTCCATGTCCTTCATGTCGACGGCTCCGCGCCCCCACAGCATCCCGTCGCGGATCTCGCCCGCGAAGGGGTCGACGCTCCAGTTCGCGGGGTCGGCGGGCACGACATCGAGGTGCCCGTGCACGACAAGCGCGGGGCGCGTGGGGTCGGCACCCTCGACGCGGGCGACGACGCTCGTGCGGCGCTCCGCGGCGTCGTAGAGGCGCGGTTCGAGACCGAGGGCGCGCAGTTCGGCCTCGACATACGCTGCCGCCTCCGCCTCGCCCTTCGCGCGGCCCTCACCCCAGTTCGTGGTGTCGAAACGGATGAGGTCGCGGGCGATGCGGGCGGTGTCTTCGAGGGCGCCGTCCATGCCCTCACGCTACCCGTCGGATCGGTTCGTGAGGGGGTCGGGAAGCGTGCTAGGGTCTATCTCCGGTCCTCCTGTGAGGATCGACACTCGCGCGGGTGGCGGAATTGGCAGACGCGCTAGCTTGAGGTGCTAGTGCCCGTATAGGGCGTGGGGGTTCAAGTCCCCCTCGCGCACGTGAGTGACAGCCCCTGACCGGGAGTTCCGGGTCAGGGGCTGTCGTGTTCGTGGCGGACGGCGCGTCTGACCCTGGCGATCAGGCGTAGCCGAACTGCTTGCGCGTGAGAGCGTCGAAGGCGCGGTCCGGAAGCAGGGTCGCGAGCGCGACGGCGATGTTCGATCCCCGTCCGACCCGGTAGCGCGTGCGCGGGCGGGGTGCCAGCGCGGCCTTCGCGATGACCGCGGCCACCGCATCCGGGCTCGTGAACTGCCGGGCAAGGGCCGGGTTGGCGAAGTAGCGGCGAAGTGCGGCGGCCATCGATGCATAAGGTCCCCGCGCGGAGGCGTGCTCGAGACGGCGCATCGCCTGGTCGTGCCAATCGGTGGCCACGTAACTCGGCTGCACGATGCTGACCTCGATGCCGAACTGGCCGACCTCCCCGCGCAGCGAGTCGGAGAGCGCCTCGAGCGCGAACTTGGAGGCGTGATACCAGCCGCCGAGCGGGGAGGCGAACTCGCCCGCGAGCGAGGAGACGTTGACGATGCGCCCCCGCTGGGCGGCGCGCATGCCGGGCAGCACCGCCTGGATGAGTCCGACCGCGCCGAGCACGTTCACCTCGAGCTGTTGGCGGGCATCGGCGAGCGTGGTCTCTTCCACGCTGCCGAACTCGCCGTAGCCGGCGCAGTTGACGAGCACGTCGATGCTGCCCGCGGCGTCGGTGACCGTGGCCACGGCCTCGCGGATCGAGGCGTCGACGGTGAGGTCGAGCGACACGGGGTGCACTCCCCGAGCTCGGCGATCGCGCTCGTGGTGCGCGCTGCGCCGAAGACGGTCGCTCCGCGGGAGGCGAGCAGGGCGGCGGTGCGGGCGCCGATACCCGACGACGCGCCAGTGATGAGGATGGTGGTCATGAGGACTCCGATCTGTGAATGCCGTTCACAGAGAGGCACGCTACAGTGAACGTCATGCACAGTCAAGACGATCGCGCCCTGCGTCGCTTGTGGGGCCTCGACGCCGCCCCGGCGCACGGACCAAAGGCCCGCTGGAGTCTCGAGGCGCTCGCCGCGGCGGCCGTCGAGCTCGCCGACGAGGACGGCATCGACGGGCTCTCCCTCGCGCGGGTCGCCACCCGACTGGGCATGACCACGACGGGGACATACCGCTACGTCGGCTCGAAGGCGGAGCTCGTCGAGCTCATGGTGGATGTCGCGATCGGCGACCCCCGCCGCTCGACGGGGACGACTGGCGGGCGCGCTGCCGTTCGTGGATCGCGGCGCTCGCCGACCGGTACGCACGGCATCCGTGGCTGTCTGATGTGCGACCGACCCGGATGCCCACGCAACCGCGGGCGTACGCGTGGATCGACGCGCTCGTTGCGACCCTCTCCGACGAGCCGCAGATCGAGGCCATGCGGCTCGCGCTGCTGCTCGACGGCCTCGTGCGCAGCTACGCATCGCTCGAGAGGAGCCTGCGCGCATCCGAGCCGGTGCCCTGGCTGGATGCGGCGGTGGCGACGCGCTTTCCCCGCCTGGCCGGTGCCGCGCAGCAGGATGTCTCCGACGCGCGGCTCGAGCTGGAGTTCGCGGTCGACGCGGTGCTGCGCGGCGTCGGCTGACCGACGCGCCGGGGGTACGCGCGGGGGTAGGTGGACAGGTCTGCCCCAGGAAACGGGGTACGCGACGCGCCGCTCATGGGTGACGTTCTGCGGATCGCGGACGTAGCATCCGAACACGATGAAACCCGGTCCCGTGCGCATGAAGGGTGTGCTGACGACCTGGAACGACGAGCGAGGATTCGGCTTCGTCGCCCCGGCCGTCGGTGGCCCCGACGTGTTCGCGCACATCTCGGCGTTTCCTGAAGGGTCGCCGCGCCCCGTCGTCGGCGACGAGGTGGGATACGAGCTCGAGTTCTCGGCGGAGGGTAAGCCGCGCGCCGCGCACGCGAACCTCACCTCGCCCTCGGCGCTGCGCCGGCGGCTCCCCGAACCCGCGTCGCCCGTACTGCATCCGCGCCTCACGCCCACGCCGCGGGCGAGCCGGCTCGGCTATCTCGCGGTGGTGGGGTTCGTCGGCATCGCCTTCGTGGTGGCGCTCATCCGTCCGATCCCGTCCTGGGTGTGGGTGCTCTATGTGGGCATGTCGTTCGCGACCTTCGTGGCCTACGCGCTCGACAAGCACGCGGCCGAGACCGCCGGATGGCGACTCAGCGAGGGATCTCTGCTCGCCATGGGACTCGCCTGCGGGTGGCCGGGGGCGATCGTCGCCCAGCAGGTGATGCGGCACAAGACCCTCAAGATGAGCTTCCAGGTGGTGTTCTGGGTCACGGTCGTGGTGAACGTCGTGGCGTTCGTCGTGTTCAGTTGGGTGGCGACGCTGTCCCTGGCCTGACCTCGGCCGGCTGAGGTCGCGGGCATGCGGGGCCCCTGGTCGGCGTCGGTGCGGCGACGTATCATCGAACGCATGTTCGAGACGGCACGCGCGGAGGAGATCCGGCAGCTGCAGGACCGCATCCGCGGCATGCAGCGCACCCGGCTCGCCGACCGCACCCTGCCGACCTCGCAGGCGCTCGCGGGGGTGCTTCCGGGTGGCGCGCTCGCGGCAGGCGGCAGCTACGTCGTCGAGGGCTCGACCGCTCTCGCGCTCGAGCTGCTGCGGGAGCCGAGCCGGGCGGGTGCATGGTGCGCGATCGTGGGGGTTCCGGATCTCGGGGTCGAGGCGGCGGCCGCGGCGGGCATCGATCTCGAACGTCTCGTGCTCGTTCCGCATCCCGCCGAGCAGTGGTTCGCCGTGGTGTCGGCACTCGTCGACGCCGTCGCGGTCGTGCTCGTGCAGCCCCCGGTGCGCGCCCGGGTCGGCGAGGCGGCCGCGAGTCGGCTTGCGGCGCGGCTGCGGCAGCGCGAGGGGGTGCTCGTGTCGACCCGCAGCTGGCCGCACGCGCACGCACGTCTCGCAGTGACCGAGAGCGACTGGGCGGGCATCGGCGCGGGGTTCGGGCATCTCGCCGCGCGTCAGGTGACGGTCGCATCGAGTTCGCCCGCGTGGCAGGGGCGCACCCGCTCGCGGCGACTGTGGCTTCCGGATGCGACGGGCACGGTCTCCCCCGTCGTCGCGCGCTCCGAGGAGCACGTCGAGGGCCGCCTCGAGGAGGGCGCCCTGCGCGCCCTCGGGTGATCCGCCTAGGGTTGACTGCCATGCGGTACCGCTTCGCCTCCGAGCTGCGGCGCTGGCAGGCCCGCGTGCACGACGAGTGGTACTTCGTCGAGCTTCCGGACGACGCCTCGGCCGAGATCCACGAGTGGGCGGATGCGCTCCCCGGGCCGGATTCGGCGCGGTCAAGGTCGCGGCGCGCGTCGGCGGCACGAGCTGGTCGACCTCGATCTTCCCCGGGGCCTCGGGTCGCTACAGTCTCGTGATCGGTGCGCGGGTGCGTCGAGCGGAGGGTGTCGAGCCCGGCGACGTGGTCGAGGCGGAGGTCGAACTCGTCGGCTGACGAGTTGACTCATTCGAACAGGTGTTCGAGAATAGGGCATGCCCTCGCCCGCTCCCCGCCTGCTCGTGCTGCACGTTCCCGACTGGGCCGTGCGGGCGCAGGCGCGTGAGCATCGGGTGCCCGACGGCGCGCCCGTCGCGCTCATCGCCGCGGGCCGGGTCGTGGCCTGCACCGCGGCGGCCCGTGCCGCGGGCGTGCGCCTCGACATGCGTCAGCGCGAGGCGCAGGCGCGGTGCCCCGGGCTCCGCATCGAGCGGGAGGATCCGGCGATCGCCGCGCGCAGCTTCGAGCCTGTGCTCGCCGCCCTCGAGCAGGCGCTGCCGGGGTGGCATCCGCTCTCTCCCGGCACGGCCGCGATCCGCGCGCGCGGGCCGGCCCGCTACTACGGCGGCGAACTCGCGGCGGCCCGCACGGTCGTCGGGCTCGCGGCGTCGCACGGTGCGTCCGGCGCGCGGGTGGGAGTCGCCGAGGGGCTCTTCGCGGCCGAGCTCGCGGCACGCGCCGGGGAGGTGAGCGGAGACGGTGCCCGCGCGGATGTGCGCATCGTGCCCCCGGGCGGGACCCCCGCCTTCCTCGCCCCCTGCCCGTGGCATCCCTCGGTGATGCCGAGCTCGCGTCGCTGCTTCCGCGCCTCGGCATCCGCACGCTCGGCGAGTTCACGCGGCTCACCGAGCCAGACGTCGCGGCGCGCTTCGGCCCGCTCGGGGCGCGTCTGCACGCCCTGGCGCGTGGGCGCGATCCGCGACCGGCGACCCCCGCATCCCCCGCGCGACATCGACGCGATCGTCGACTTCGAACCCGCCGTCGAGCGCGTCGACGAGGTCGCCTTCGGGGTACGGGCGGCGTGCGACGATTTCGTGCGCGCCCTGCTCGGCGAGCGACTCGTCTGCACGGCGTTGCGGGTCGAGCTCGTGGGGGAACGCGGCGAGGTCGACGAACGCGTGTGGCTGCATCCGCGGTCGTTCTCCGCGGCGGAGGTCGTCGACCGGGTGCGCTGGCAGCTGCAGGCCACCGAGGCGTTGCGCTCGCCCGTCGTGCGGGTGCGGGTGAGCCCCGAGGCTGTCGACCCCGTGCACGTCCACGAGTCGGGGCTGTGGGGCACCGGCCCCGACGAACGCGTGCACTCGGTGCTCTCGCGTGTGCAAGGCATGGTGGGGCATCGCGGGGTGCTCACCCCGCAACTCGCGGGCGGGCGACGCCCCGCCGACCGGCAGACGCTCGTGCCGTGGGGCGATCGCGTGGACGGCGCGGGCAGCGCAGCGAACCGGACGGTGCGGGAACGTACGCGGCCATGGCCGGGTGCACTGCCCGATCCGCCCCCCGCGACCGTCTACGAGATGCCGCGGCCGCTGCATGTCGAGGATGCGCGGGGTCGGCCCGTCACGATCGACGAGCGGGGCCGGGTGAGCGCCGCCCCCGCCGTCATCGTGTCGCAGACCGGCACTCGGCGCGACCTCACGGCGTGGGCCGGTCCCTGGCCGCTCGAGGAGCGCTGGTGGGACCCGGCCTCGGCGCGCGCGGTGCACCGCCTGCAGGCGGTGGATGCGAGCGGATGCGCGTGGCTGCTCGTGCGGGATGCCGAGGGCTGGTGGGCCGAGGGGCGGTACGACTGATGGGCTGGAACAACCCGCCCATCCCCTGGGCCGAACTCGAGCGCACCCTGTCGGGGCGTCGCCCCGACGACGCGCGCGACGGCGGCGACGGCCCCGCGTTCTCACGCAAGCGCGGCCCGTACCTGCCGCCCGTCGAGCTCGTGCGCGACCCGGAGGCTCTCCCCTACGCCGAACTGCACGCCCACTCGAGCTTCAGCTTCCTCGACGGCGCCTCCTCCCCGAGGAGCTGCTCGAGGAGGCCGAACGCCTCGGGCTCTCGGCCCTCGCGCTCGTGGACCACGACACCTTCGCGGGGCTCGTGCGCTTCGCCGAGGCGGCCGAGAGCTCGAGCGTCGCGACGGTCTTCGGCGCCGAGCTCTCGCTCGGGCTCTCCGGCCCGCAGAACGGTGAGCCCGACCCCGAGGGCGAGCACCTCGTCGTGCTCGCGCGTGGCCTCGAGGGCTACCACCGGCTCTCGCACGCGATGACCGAGGCGAACCTGCGCGGAGGCGAGAAGGGCCGCCCGGTGTACGACCTCGACGAGCTTGCGGAGCTCGGCGAGGGGCAGCATCTCGCGGTGCTCACGGGATGCCGCAAAGGGGCCGTGCGGCGCGCCCTCGAGCGGGAGGGTGCGGATGCCGCGGGTCGCGCCCTCGACGGGCTCGTCGCGTTGTTCGGGCGCGACGCGGTGCATGTCGAGCTCATCGACCACGGCGACCCCCTCGACACCGATCGCAACGACGCCCTCGCGGCTCTGGCATCCGCGCGGGGGCTTCCCGTGCTCGCGACCGGCAACGTGCACTACGCGAGTCCCGACCGGCGGCACCTCGCCGCCGCCGTCGCCGCGGTGCGGGCACGCCGCAGCCTCGATGAGCTCGACGGCTGGCTGCCGGCGACGGGCGGGGCGCACCTGCGCTCGGGCCGGGAGATGCGTGAGCGCTTCGCGCGCTACCCCGGCGCGATCGAGCACGGGCTCGAGCTCGCGGCCCAGCTCGCCTTCCCGCTCAAGCGCGCCAAGCCCGCCCTGCCGAAGCAGGAGGTGCCCGCGGGGCACACCCCCATGTCGTACCTGCGCGAGCTCGTGTGGGCCGCCGTGCCGACGCGCTACCCCGAGCTCGCCGAAGCCGACCGGCGGCGCATCGAGGCCGAGCTCGAGGTCATCGAGAAGAAGGACTTCCCCGGCTACTTCCTCATCGTGCACGACATCGTGGCCTTCGCCCGCAGCCGCGGCATCCTGTGCCAGGGCCGCGGCTCGGCCGCCAACTCCGCGGTCTGCTACCTGCTGAACATCACGGCCGTCGACGCGATCGCCTACCGCCTGCCGTTCGAGCGCTTCCTCTCGAGCCTGCGCGACGAGGAGCCCGACATCGACGTCGACTTCGACTCCGACCGCCGCGAGGAGGTCATCCAGTGGGTCTACGAGCGCTACGGGCGTCGCAACGCCGCGCAGGTGGCCAACGTCATCCAGTACCGGCCGAAGAACGCCGTGCGCGACATGGCGAAGGCCCTCGGCTACAGCCCCGGCCAGCAGGACGCATGGTCGAAGCAGGTCGACGCGCACGCGTGGAACCTCGAGGCGGATGCCGTGGCCGACTCCGACATCCCGCGTCCCGTGCTCGAGCTCGCCGGCGAGCTGCTCAAGGCCCCGCGGCATCTCGGCATCCACTCGGGTGGCATGGTGCTCACCGATCGGCCCGTCGGCGAGGTCGTGCCGATCGAGCACGCGCGCATGGAGAACCGCACCGTCATCCAGTGGGACAAGGACGACGCCGCCTGGATGGGGCTCGTCAAGTTCGACCTGCTGGGGCTCGGCATGCTCGCAGCTCTGCAGCACTGCTTCGACCTCATCCGGGAGTCGACCGGCGAGCACTGGGAGCTCGCGACGATCCCCAAGGAGGAGCCCGCGGTCTACGACATGCTGTGCCGCGCCGATTCGATCGGGGTGTTCCAGGTGGAATCGCGCGCCCAGATGGGGCTGCTGCCGCGCCTGCAGCCGAGAAGCTTCTACGACCTCGTCGTGCAGATCGCGCTCGTGCGCCCCGGTCCCATCCAGGGTGGGGCCGTGCACCCCTTCGTGCGCCGCAAGCTCGGCAAGGAGCCGATCGTCTACGCGCACCCGAAGCTCGTGCCCGTGCTCGAACGCACTCTCGGGGTGCCGGTGTTCCAGGAGCAGCTCATGCAGATGGCGATGGCCGTCGGCGAATGCTCGGGCGAGGATGCCGATCTGCTGCGGCGGGCCATGGGGTCCAAGCGCGGGCTCGAGCGCATCGACAGGCTGCGCGAGAAACTCTACGAGGGCATGGCCTCGAACGGGCTCACGGGGACGGCCGCCGATCAGATCTACGCGCAGATCCAGGCCTTCGCCAACTTCGGGTTCGCCGAGAGCCACTCCCTGAGCTTCGCGCTGCTGGTCTACGCGAGCTCATGGATCAAGCTGCACTACCCCGCCGCGTTCCTCGCGGGGCTGCTCCGCGCGCAGCCCATGGGGTTCTACTCCCCCGCCTCGCTCGCCGCGGATGCCCGACGGCACGGGGTGCGCGTGCTGCGTCCCGACATCCTGCGTTCCGGGGCGGATGCCGGGCTCGAGCCGCTCGAGGAGGGTGCGGTGCCTGCACCGACGGGTCGCGAGACGTGCCGCGATCGGCGGCAGCCGCATCCGGGTGACTTCGACCCGGCCGCCCCCGACCTCACGCGCGAGCACCGCCGCGACGGCGGTTCGGCCGTGCGGCTCGGGCTCGCCGCGGTGCGGGGCATCGGCATGCCGCTCGCGAAGCGCATCGTGGCCGCGCGCGAGACGGAGGGGCGTTCCGCAGCATGGAGGATCTCGTGCGTCGTGTGGGCCTCACGACCGCTCAGCTCGAGGCGCTCGCCACCGCGGGAGCCTTCGAGCCCTTCGGGCTCGCCACGCGCGAGGCGCTGTGGCGAGCGGGCGCGGCGGCCGAGGACCGCGCGGAGTACCTGGCCGGCACGGTCGTGGCGGTGCAGCCGCCCCTGTTCTCCGACCCGACCGCCTTCGAGACCCTCTCGGCCGACCTCTGGGCCACCGGCATCTCGCCCGACGACCACCCCGTGCGCCACCTGCGTCCGGGCCTCTCCGGGCGCGGGGTGTTGAGCGCCGAGCAGCTGCGGACGGCCGAGTCGGGGCGCCGCATCGAGGTCGCCGGGCTCGTGACGCACCGGCAGCGACCGGCCACGGCATCCGGCATCACCTTCATGAACCTCGAAGACGAGACGGGCCTCGTCAACGTCATCTGCGGGGCCGGGTTCTGGGCGAGACACCGCCGCGTGGCGCGCGACGAGCCCGCCGTGATCGTGCGCGGCATCCTGGAGCGCTCGACCGAGGGGGTCGTCAACGTGCTCGCGGATGCGATCGAGCCGCTACGTGCGGGCGTCGCGCACCGCTCGCGCGACTTCCGGTGACGTGCGCTCAGCGCCCTGAGGCCTCGAGTTCCGCCTCGGCCAAGAGCACGCACACGCACAGCGCCTCGATCGCCGCCTCGAGCTCGGCCTCGGTCGGCATCGTGGGCGCGATGCGGATGACGCTGTCGTGCGGGTCGTCGCCGTACGGGAACGCCGCTCCCGCGGGCGTGATCGCGACACCGATCGACTTCGCGAGCTCGACGGCGCGCGACGCGGTGCGTGCGGGGGCCACGAGGGTCACGAAGTAGCCGCCGCTCGGCTTCGTCCAGGTGGCGTGGCCGCTGAGCCGCTCGGTGAGGATGCGATCGACGATCGCGAACTTGGGGGCCACCAGTTCCCGATGCTTGCGCATGTGCGCGCGCACGCCCTCCGCGTCGCCGAAGAAGCGCGCATGGCGCAGGTGGCTCAGCTTGTCGGGCCCGATCGTCTGCACCGAGGTGTGCTTCTTGTGCCACGCGACGTTCGCGGGACTCGACCCGAAGAACGACACCCCGGAGCCCGCCTGGGTGATCTTCGAGGTCGACGCGAACACGAACACCCGGTCGGGGTTGCCCGCCTCCTCGGCGAAGCCGAGGATGTCCAGCGGCGCGGGCTCGTCGTCGCTCAGGTGGTGCACGGCGTAGGCGTTGTCCCAGAAGATGCGGAAGTCGCGTGCCGCCGCGGGCATGGCCACAAGGGCACGCGCGGTGGCTTCGTCGACCGTCGATCCGGTCGGGTTGGCGTACATGGGAACGAGCCACATGCCGCGCACGGCCGGGTCGGCGAGGTGCTTCTCGATCGCAGCGAGGTCGAGTGAGCCGTCGGCGAGATACGGCACCGCGATCATCCGGATGCCGAGCGCCTGGGTGAGCGCGAAGTGGCGGTCATAGCCGGGTGCTGGGCACAGGAACGCCACGTCCTGCCCGAACCACGGCTCGCCACCTGGCAGGCCGTGCAGCAGGGCGAAGACGATCGTGTCGTGCATGAGCTGCAGGCTCGCGTTGCCCGCGGCGAGCAGCTGCGCCACCGGGATGCCGAGCAGTTCCGCGAAGATCTCGCGCAACTCCACCACGCCATCCGTGCCCCCGTAGTTGCGCAGGTCGGTGCCTGAAGCGTCGCGGTAGTCGGCACCGAGATCGATGTCGAGGAGCGCATTCGAGAGGTCGAGCTGGGCGGCGGATGGCTTGCCGCGGGTCAGGTCGAGCGAGAGGTCCTGGGCGCGCAGCGCCTGGTACTCCTCGCGGAGGCTCTCGAGGCGGGAGGTCATGCCTCAACGCTACCCGCTCGGCATGCCCGATCGACTACCTGACGGAGCCGATGCGCTTGCGGAGCAGCTCGATCCGGGCCTGCAGTTGCGCGACGGTGCAGCGGGCGACTTCGGGCCCCCGCAGAGCCGGCGCACCTCTGCGTGTACCTGGGCGTGCGTCTGTCCCGTCCCGCGCGCGTGGATGCTCACGAGGCTGTTCAGCAGTCGGCGCTGCTCGGCGAGGGTGCGATGCAAGGGCTGCGGCTGGGTCTCCTCCTCGCCGCGCTCCTGCCGATCCTCGCCGCGTCGCGCCTGGCGTTGCTGGCGTTGCTTGAGAAGGTCGGACACCTGCTCGGGGTCGAGCAGGCCCGGGATGCCGATGAAGTCCCACTCCTCGGGGCTGCCGGGTGTCGCGAGGGCGCCGTACTCCTCCCCGTCGAACATCGCCTTCTCGAAGGTGGCGATCGAGGCCAGCGCCTGCCATTCGAACTCGTCGGCGAGCTCGGCCGAGGTCTCCTCCTGGCGGTTCGCCTCGTCGAGCAGCGCATCCTCGAGCAGGGCGCCCTCGGGCGTCTCGCGGTCGAGGGCGTGGTCGCGTTCGCGCTCCAGCTCTGCGCCGAGGCGCAGCAGCACGGGCACGCTCGGCAGGAACACCGTCGCGAGCTCACCGCGTCGCCGCGCACGCACGAAGCGCCCGATGGCCTGAGCGAAGTAGAGCGGCGTCGACGCGCTCGTCGCGTACACCCCGACGCAGAGCCGCGGCACATCGACCCCCTCCGACACCATGCGCACCGCGACCATCCAGCGCTGCGTGCCCTCTGCGAAGCGCGTGATGCGCTCACCGGCCCCCTCGTCGTCCGAGAGCACGACGGTGGGGGCGTGCCGGTGAGATCGGTGAGGATCTGGGCGTAGGCGCGCGCCGCTGCCTGGTCGGTCGCGATCACGAGACCGCCGGCATCCGGGATGTGCTGCCGCACCTCGCGCAGGCGTCGGTCGGCCGCCGAGAGCACGGCGGGCATCCAGTCGCCGCCGGGGTCGAGGGCGGTGCGCCAGGCCTGCGCGGTGACGTCCTTGGTGTCGTCCTGGCCGAGGGCCGCCTCCATCTCGTCGCCTGCTCGGGTGCGCCAGCGCATCGAGCCCGCGTAGCTGAGGAACACGACAGGTCGCACGACGCCGTCGCGCAGCGCGCGGCCGTAGCCATAGGCGTAGTCGGTCTGCGAGACCCGCACGCCGCGCTCGTCGCGCGCGTACCTCACGAACGGGATGGGCGCAGTGTCGGAGCGGAACGGCGTGCCGGTGAGCGAGAGGCGGCGGGTGGCGCCCTCGAAGGCCTCACGGATGGCGTCGCCCCAGCTCAGCGCATCGCCGCCATGGTGTACCTCGTCGAGGATCACGAGGGTGCGCGCCGAGGTGGTGAGTTCGCGATGCAGGCTCGCCCGCACGGCGATCTGGGCGTAGGTCACGACGACGCCGTGGAACTGCCGCGACTCGCGGCCGTGCCGGTTGCTGAAGCGCGGGTCGAGGCGGATGCCGGCTCGGTGCGCGGCATCGGCCCACTGCACCTTGAGGTGCTCCGTCGGGGCGACGACCGTGATGCGATCGACGACGCGGCGCTGGAGGAGCTCGGATGCCAGCCGCAGCGCGAAGGTCGTCTTGCCGGCGCCGGGCGTCGCCGAGACGAGGAAGTCGCGCCGACTCGCCTCGCTCGCGGTCGGGTCGAAGTAGGCGGTGAGCGCCTCCTCCTGCCACGCGCGCAGCTTGCCTGCGGTGCCCCAGGCGGCGCGTTCCGGGAAGCTCGGCGGGAGGTGGTCGGCGGCAGCCGTCGCGCGGAAGACCCGCTCACCCGTTGCCTCGTTCACTTGACCCAAGGGTAGTCGCGGCCGGCGACACGCAAGCTCAGTCGTCGCCGTGGCCGAAGCGGCGCTGGATCGCGGGTTTGAGCAGGGCGGCGGGGCGCACGGCTCCCGCCCCGAACCGCTCGGTGATCGCGTCGACGGTCTGTTCGGCCTCGCGCCAGTCCTCATCGTCGTCCCAGAGGCCGAGGGCCGACCCTCCGTCGCCGACGAGCTGCTCCGCCCGCACCCCGATGAGGCGCACCGGGCGCGCCGAGCTGTTCGCCTGGTCGTAGAGCTCGCGCGCCGCCTCATAGATGCGGCGGCTCACGTCGGTGGGCTCGCCGAGCGTGCGCGAGCGGCTGATCGTCGTGAAGTCCGAGAAACGCAGCTTGATCGCGATCGTGCGACCGAGCACGCCGGAACGCCGGAGACGTTGGCCGACGCCGTCGGCGAGCTGCAGCAGCACGCGATGCAGTTCCGCGGCATCCGTGCGATCGGTCTCGAAGGTCGTCTCGTGGCCGATCGACTTCTCGTCCCGGCCCGGGGTGACGGGGCGAGGATCGCGGCCCCACGACAATTCGTGCAGGCGATCGGCACCGGCGTCGCCGATCGCCCGACGCAGCATCTCGACGGGAGCATGCGCGACATCCCCGATCGTGCGCAGGCCGAGGCGCGCGAGCACCTCCTCGCTCTTGCCGCCCACGCCCCACAGTGCCGAGACGGGCAGTGGATGCAGAAAGTCCAGCGTCGCAGCCTCCGGCACGACGAGCAGCCCATCGGGTTTCGCCCGGCTCGACGCGAGCTTGGCGACGAACTTGGTGGCCGCGGCCCCGGCGGAGCAGCGCAGACCCGTCTCGGAGTACACGCGCTCACGCAGTGCTGTGCCGATCTGCCAGGAGTTGCCGAGCAGTCGTCTGGCCCCGGCGACGTCGAGGAAGGCCTCGTCGACGCTCAGTTGCTCGACGTGCGGGGTCACCTCGCCGAGGATCCGCATGACGAGCCGCGAGAAGTGGGCGTACCGCTCGAAGTGCGGCTCGAGCACGATGGCGTGCGGGCAGCGACGGAGCGCGAGCGCCATCGGCATGGCGGAGTTCACCCCGTAGCGTCGCGCCTCGTAGGTGGCGGCCGTGACCACCGAGCGTGCCGAGGGGTGCCCGACGATGACGGGTTTGCCCACGAGCTCGGGGCGCTCGAGCAGTTCGACGGAGGCGAAGAACGCGTCCATGTCGACGTGCATGATGTGCGCGGCCGGATCATCGACGGGCTCGGCGCTCACCTGCCTGCCCGTGCCGTCCTGCTTGCTCACGCGGTCATCCTGTCACCTCCCACCGACCGCCGCGTGGCACACGAGAGCGCCCGCCCCGGAGGACCGGAACGGGCGCTCGCGGTGCTCGCGCTCAGACGCGCTTGCGGCCGAAGATGAGGCCCCAGATGAGCAGCACGATGATCGAACCGCCGATCGCGAGCAACCAGGTCTGGAGCGACCAGAACTCGTCGAGCGAGACGTTGAAGAGCACGGAGCCGAGCCAGCCGCCCAGCAGTGCGCCCACGATGCCGAGCAACAGGGTCACGATCCAGCCGCCCCCTGCCGTCCGGGCAGGATGAGCTTGGCGATGGCGCCGGCGATGAGGCCGAGCACGATCCAACCGAGGATTCCCATGAGGTCTCTCCGTTTCTGCCGGGACTGAGGGATGTAACCCGTTCGGGGGTGGTTACCCGGCAGCCTTGAGTCAACTCCTCCGGGGCCCCGCCGACAAGGCCCTGGCGCCGAGGGGCTGCGAAATGGTAGGGCGCCTCAGCCGCCGATGGCGTTCATGCCGCGCGCCGGCTGCAGGAACGACGGATCGTTGATGGCGTGGCCGGGCAGCTTGCCGCGCACGCAAGCGCGCAGCACGGCATCGATCCGCGCGGGGTCGACCTGTGCCTCGGGAGCCGCCGAGCGCAGCGCGGGAATGAGGTCGTACTCGCTCGTGGAGAACAGGCAGTTGCGCAGCTGCCCGTCGGCGGTGAGCCGCAGCCGGTCGCAGTTGCCGCAGAACGGAGCGGTGACCGACGCGATGACGCCCACGGTGTGCGGCCCGCCGTCGATCCGCCAGCGTTCCGCGGGCGCTCCGCCACGCCCCGGCACGGGCTCGAGCCGCCACCTGGCGGAGAGCCGGTCGAGGATCTCCTCGCGCGTGACCATGTTCTCCCGCGACCAGGTGTGCCCGGCATCCAGTGGCATCTGCTCGATGAAGCGCAGTTCCGCGTCGGCGTCGATCGCGAACTCCACCAGGTCGACGAGCTCGTCGTCGTTGACCCCGCGCATCGCGACGGCGTTGAGCTTGAGGGGCCGCAGCCCCGTCGCGGCGGCCGCCCGGATGCCCGCGAGCACGTCGTCGAGGCGGTCGCGGCGGGTGAGGTCGCGGAATCGGTCGCGACGCAGCGTGTCGATCGAGATGTTGAGGCGTCCGAGCCCCGCGGCCACGAGCGCGGGAAGGAACTCGGGGAGCCGGATGCCGTTGGTCGTCATCGCGACCTGAACCGGCGCGCCGTCGGGCGTCGTGAGCACGGCGAGTCGGCGCACGATCTCGACGACGTCGGTGCGCAGCAGCGGTTCGCCGCCCGTGAGCCGGAAGGTCGAGATGCCCGCGTCTGCGGCCACCTGCGCCACCCGGACGATCTCGTCGAGGGTCAGGATGCTCGCGCGGGCCAGCCACTCATTGCCCTGCTCGGGCATGCAGTAGGTGCAGCGCAGCGAGCAGCGGTCGGTGAGCGAGATGCGCAGATCGCGGTGTACCCGGCCGTGGGTGTCGACGAGCGGCGTTCCGGGCGCCGCGTTCTCGATGGGGCTCGCCTCCGAGGATCGCCGCCCGGCGAGGGTGATCGGAACCGCGCCCATGCCTCGAGGCTACCCGCGCGCGGCCGGAGCGCCACCGGGTTTATCGTGCGCGCTCGGGGCCATCATCGCCCGACCGCGGCACGACGCCCGTGAATCGCACCGCGCCGGGGGCGACCCGCAGTCGCACCGCGAGCCCGGGCGCGAGCGCGAGGGCCGCCACCGTGTCGGCGGATACGTCGACGGCGAGGGGCGGATCGGCGGTCTGCACGCGCGCGCCCCCGGAGTGTGATCGAGCCGCACGATGCGCGCCTCCCACTCCCCCGCATCCGGGTGCCGCTGCGGGGAACCGAGAGTCTCGAGCTCGACGTCGGCCGGCCGCACGAGGGCCGCGAGCGGTGCTCCGTCGCGCGAGACCGCCCGACGTGAGGCCTCGTCGTCGGCCCGCAGGATGACCGGGTGCGGGCCGCCACCGGACCTCCAGCATCCGCCGTCGGCGACCCCGAGCAGGCGATTGGTGCCCGCTACGGCGGCGGCGAAACGCGTCGCCGGCGCCGCCAGCACCTCGCGCACGGCACCGGCCTGCGTCACGACGCCCTCTTCGAGGATGAGGAGCCGGGATGCGAGCGACGCCGCATCGAGGGCATCGTGCGTCACGACGAGCGCCGTGGCATCCGCGGCGCGCAACTGCTCCGACAGCAGGGCACGCACCTCGCCCGCGGTCTCCGGGTCGAGGGAGGTGAGCGGCTCGTCGAGCAGCAGGATGCGCGGCGCGGTCGCGAGGGCGCGCGCGAGCGCCACACGCTGCTGCTGGCCGCCGGACAGCTCAGCGGGTCGGCGATCGCCGAAACCCTCGAGCCCGACGCGGCCCAACCAGCGCTGGGCCTCCGTGCGCGCCGTGTGGCGCGGTAGACCGTGCGCACGCATGCCGAAGGCGATGTTGTCGCGCGCCGTGAGGTGCGGGAACAGCCGTGGTTCCTGCCCGAGCAGCACGACGCCGCGGCGTTGCGGAGGCACCGGGCGCGCACCGCCCAGCTCGGCGCCATCGATCCGCACGTGGGCCTCCGGGCCGTGAACGAGGCCCGCGATGGCCGCCAGCAGGGTCGACTTTCCCGCACCGCTCGGCCCCATGAGCGCCGCGACCTCTCCCGGGGCGAGCGCGAGCTGCGCGTCGAGTCGGAAGCCGCGTCGTTCGAGCACGACACGCGCGTCGAGTGCGCCGCCCGTCACCGCCGGCCCTCCGCGGTCGGTACGCGATCGGTGCGCCAACCGCGCACGAGCAGGAGCACGCCGACCGCCGTCACGAGGAGCAACAGCGCGAGGGCGACGGCGGGACCCTGCGACACCCCCGCGCCGTTGAAGGCCGCGTAGATCGCGAGCGGCATGGTCTGGGTGACCCCGGGGGCGTTTCCGGCGAACAACGCCGTCGCGCCGAACTCGCCGACGGCGCGCGCGAAGCAGAGCACGACGCCCGCGACGAGTCCCGGGGCTGCGAGCGGCAGCGTCACCCGGGTGAGCGTGCGCCAGCGCCCCGCCCCGAGGGTCGCCGCCGTGTGCTCGTAGTCGACGCCGCGGGCGCGCACCGTGCCCTCCACGGCGAGCACGAGGAAGGGCAGCGCCACGAACACCTGGGCGAGCACCACGGCGAGCGTCGTGAACGGGATGCGCACCCCCACCACGACTCGAGCAGCATGCCCAGCATCCCCCGCCGACCGAACAGGAAGAGCAGCGCGACCCCGCCCACCATGGGCGGCAGCACGAGCGGCACGGTCACGAGCGCGCGGAGCACGGCGGAGGTGCGCGCACCCGAGCGGGCGATCACGAGCGCGAAGGGCACGCCGAGCACGACGCACACGAGGGTCGCCACGAGCGCCGTGGAGAGGAGAGTCCGAGCGCGGTGAGCGCGGCGGGTGAGGTGATGTCGGCGCCCAGGGTCGACCAGTCGACGCGGGTCACGAGCGCCACGAGCGGCAGTACGAGAAGCGCGAGTCCGAGGAGCGCCGGGACGGCGAGCACGCGAGGCAGGGTGCCGCCCGTCACGGGGATCCGAACCCGTGCTCGGTGAGGATCGCGCGACCGCGCTCGCCCGTCACGAACGCGACGAACGCGGCGGCGGCATCCGGGTTCGAGGATGCGCGGAGAGCGGTGATCGGATAGCGGTTGGCGACGTTCTGAGCGCCGTCTGGCACGATGCCCTCGACGTCGTCGCGTCCGCGTACGTCCGTGACATAGACGAGCCCGGCATCTGCTTCGCCCGCAGCGACCTTGGTGAGCACGGCCGTCACGTTCTGCTCGAAGCTCGCGGGGGCCGTCTCCACCCCGTGACGCGCCAGGAGCTTCTGCGAGGCGGCCCCACACGGCACCTCGACCGCGCAGAGCACGAGGGTGAGATCGCTGCGCGTCAGGTCGGCGAGCGACCGCACTCCCGCGGGGTTGCCTGCAGGCACGGCGATCACGAGGGTGTTGCGTGCGAAGAGCACCGGATCGTCGGCCGAGACGAGTCCCGCATCGACGGCCCTGGCCATGCTCGTCTCATCGGCGGCGGCGAAGACGTCGGCGGGTGCGCCCTCGGCGAGCTGGGTGACGAGCGTGCTCGACCCGTCGAAGACGATCGGCCGGATCGTGACGCCCGGATTCTCGGCCTCGAACGAGGTGGCGAGCTCGCCGAAGGAGGAGGCGAGGGATGCCGCGGCGTAGATCGTCAGCTCACCGCTCAGCCCGTGCTCGTCACCGGCGGCGGGCGCGTCCCGGGGATTCGCGTCGGGCGCGACCGCGCACGCGACGAGCACCAGAGCGGTGGCGACGATCGCGACGAGCGCCCTGGCGGTTCGGGCCGGGACGACTCTCGGGCGCGGAGCAACCGCCACGTCAGACCCTCGGCGTCTCGACGATGACGGTCGTGGCCTTGACGACCGCGACGGCAAGCGATCCGACCTCGAGACCGAGCTCGTGCACGGCCTCCGCCGACATGAGCGAGACGACGCGGTGCGGGCCCGCCTGGATGTCGACCTGCGCCATGACTCCATCGACCCGCACGCGCGTCACGAGTCCCGTGAAACGGTTGCGCGCGCTCGAGAGCACGTCGCTCGGATCGTTCCCCGACCGAGCCAGGTCGAGAGCGTGTGCGGCGAGGGCATCGCCCGGGACCTCGATGGGCGAGGCACCCGTGGTGGGCAGGATGCCGCGGTCGATCCATCGGCGCACGGTGTCGTCGCTCACCCCGAGCAGGCGGGCGGCATCCGTGATCCGGTAGCTGTGCATGCGGTCCACGATAGTCCGCTGGTGCGGAGCACCGGCAGTGAAAACTCCGCACTTGCGTTTATCCCGGCGAGCGACGGGAAGCGCGCGGCGTAGCCTGGCCCCATGCCGCTGCCACCCCTCGTGGACCCCGTCGACTCTCTCTCGGATGCCGAGCGCCGCCGCACGGCACGGCACGCCCGGCTGGCGGGGTTCGGTGAACTCGCGCAACGTCGACTTCGCGCCGCGCACGTCGCCGTGGTGGGCGCCGGCGGACTCGGCTCGCCCGTCGTGCTCGCCCTCGCGGCGGCGGGGGTCGGCACGCTCACCGTCATCGATGACGACGTCGTCGAGGTGAGCAACCTGCAGCGGCAGGTGATCCACCGCACGACCGACGCGGGGGCGGCGAAGACCGCGTCCGCCGTGCGGGTCGCCGCCGAGCTCTCTCCCGAGACCGTCGTGCGCGCGGTCGGAGAGCGCCTCGAACCGCACAACGCCGAAGACATCCTCGCGGGGGCCGATCTCGTGATCGACGGCACCGACACCTTCGCGACCCGCCTCGCCGTCGCGGCCGCGTGCGAGGCGCTCGGCATCCCGCTCGTCTGGGGAACGGTGCAGGGCTTCGACGCGCAAGTGACCGTCTTTTGGTCGGCCCCACCCGCCGGGGTTCCGGCGGTGCGTCTGCGCGACCTCTACCCCGAGGGCAGCGTCGGCGAGCTGCCCAGCTGCAGCGACGTCGGGGTGCTCGGCGCGTTCTGTATGCAGGTCGGCTCGCTGCTCGCGACCGAGGCGATCAAGCTGCTCACGGGCACGGGCGAGCCTCTGCTCGGGCGCGTGCTCGTGCTGGACGCCCTCCGCGCGCGGCAGACCGAGGTGCCGCTGCGGCCGTCGACGGTGAGCGCTGCGCCCGCCGCGCCGTCGGTGGTGCCCGCGGTCGGGGCCCCTCGCCAGCTCACGGCATCCGAGGCGCGTGCCGCGCAGGATGCGGGCTCCGCGATTCTCGACGTGCGGGAGCCGTGGGAGACGGCGCAGGGTGTCGTCGCCGGATCGCGGCTCGTGCCGCTCGGCGAGGTGCTGGCCGATCCGCGCGCGATCGGGCCCGGCCCCGTCGTCGTGATCTGCGCCCACGGGGTACGCGCGCGCACCGCAGCCGATGCGCTCGCCGCCATCGGGGTCGACGCCGCCGTTCTCTCCGGCGGGCTCGCCGCGTGGCCCGAGTTGCTGGGCACCGCGCGGGTCGGGGCCTCGGCGTCGTGAGCGAGCTGCGCACCGTCGAGGATCAGCGGGCGCGGGTGCTCGCACGCGTCGCGCCGCTCGAGGCGGTCGACCTCCTCTTGCCGAGGCGGCAGGCCGCACGCTCGCGGCGCCCGTGCGGGCGGGCGTCGACATCCCGGTGTTCGACAACTCCGCGATGGACGGCTTCGCCGTGCGATACGCGGATGTCGTGGACGCATCTGCTGCGCCCGTGTCGCTCCGCGTCGTCGCCGATCTGCCGGCGGGCACCGATGCGGATCCGCCGCTCGGGCCCGGCGAGGCCGCGCGCATCATGACGGGCGCTCCGGTTCCGGCGGCGGCGGATGCGATCGTGCCCTTCGAAGACACCGCAGGGGCTCGCCGACTCACTCGGCACGATCCGGGTGCTGCGCGCGCCCACCGCTGCGGGCGCGCACATCCGCCGTCGTGGCGAGGATGCCCTCGCCGGTGCCGAACTGCTGCCTGCGGGCGTGCCGCTGGGTGCCCTGCAGCTCGCCGCGGCAGCGGCGGCCGGCGTCGCCGAGGTCACGGTCACCCGCGCGCCGCGCGTGGCCGTCGTCTCGACCGGATCCGAGCTCATGCCCCCGGGGTCGGCGCTGCGTCGTGGGCAGATCCCCGAGTCCAACAGCGAACTGCTCGCGGGGCTCGTGGCCGAGGCCGGGGGCGAGCTCGTGCTGCGTGCCACGGTTGCGGACGACGGCGACGGGCCGCCGCGTGCCGTCGCGGACGCGCACGCGGCAGGTGCCGACGTCGTGGTCTTCACGGGCGGCGTGAGCGCGGGCGCCTACGAGCCGGTCAAGAACACGCTCGGCGCGTGGATGGAGTTCGCGCGCGTCGCGATGCAGCCCGGCAAGCCGCAGGGTTTCGGGGTGAGCGAGCACGGCATCCTGCTCTTCGGGCTGCCCGGTAACCCGGTGAGTGCGGCCGTATCGTTCGAGGTATTCGTGCGCCCCGCCCTGCTCGCCCTGCAAGGACGCACGGAACTCGACCGCCCCGTCATCCTGATCCCCGCGTCGGTTCCCTGGAGCTCGCCCACCGGACGCCGCCAGTACCTCCCCGTCGTCGTCGACCGCAGCGACCCGGCCCGCTGGACCGCTCGGCCGGCCACCCACGGGGGCTCGGCATCCCACTTCGCCGGCGGACTCGCGCGCGCCGAGGCGTTCGCGATCGTGCCCGCCGAGGTGGATCGTGTCGACGCCGGTGACCTCGTCGCTGTCATGCTGATGGCATGAACTTCACGCACCTCGACGCCGCCGGACACGCACGCATGGTCGACGTGACCGAGAAGCAGCCGACCGTGCGCTCGGCGACCGCGCGCGGCCTTGTCCGGTGCAGTGCGGAGGTGGTCGCGGCGCTGCGCGACGGCACCGTGCCGAAGGGCGACGTGCTCGCGGTGGCGCGGATCGCCGGCATCCAGGCGGCCAAGCGCACCCCGGAGCTGCTGCCGCTTGCGCACGTCATCGGGGTGCACGGGGCGAGTGTCGACCTCACCATCGTCGACGGCGGTGTCGAGCTCGAGGCGACCGTGCGCACGGCCGACCGTACCGGCGTCGAGATGGAGGCGCTCACCGCGGTCACGGTCGCCGCGCTCGCCGTCGTCGACATGGTGAAGGGCCTCGACAAGTCCACGTCGATCGCGAACGTACGACTCGTGCGCAAGACCGGCGGCAAGAGCGGCGACTGGGCGCGCGCCGACGAGGAATGAGCGAGCTGGCGGACGGAACCGGCGCGATCCTGCTCGCCGGGGGTCGCGCGAGCCGCATGGGCGGAGTCGCGAAGCCGCTGCTGGAGGTGGGTGGCCGCTCGCTGCTGCGGAGCGCCGTCGACGCGGTGCGCGGATGCGCGCCCGTGACGGTCGCGGCCGAGGCGCTCGATCCGGAGTTGGATGTCGATTGGGTGCGTGAGGAGCCGCCCTTCGCGGGGCCCGCCGCTGCTGTCGTCGCCGTGCTCGCCTCCTGGGATCGCCGCGGAATCGCACCCGAGTGGACCTTCCTGCTGGCATGCGATCTGTCGCATCCGGATGCCGCGGTCGCTGCGCTCGGCGAGGCCGTGGTCCCGCGGAGCACGGATGGTGTCTGCCTCGTCGACGATGACGGCCGCCCGCAGTGGCTCGCCGGGCGCTATCGCATCGACGCCCTGCGTCGTGCCGCGGCGGCCCAGACGGATGTCGCACGTGACGCACCCATGCGTGCGCTGCTCGGCGGTCTCACGCTCCAGCACGTCCCGGCGGCGGCCGACACGGTGCGGGACATCGACACCTGGCAAGATCTGGACGAGGCGCGATCGCGCGCGGGAAGGCTGGAGACCTCATGAACGAATCGCCACGCACCCTCCCTCCGGAGGCCCTCGAGGCTTGGGCGGCGACCCTCCGCACCGAGCTCGAGCTGCCGGACGAGCTTCCGATCGGGCTCGTCCTCGACCTCGCCCGCGATGTCGCGGCCGGCGTCGCCCGCCCGGCGGCACCGCTCAGCGCCTTCGCGGCCGGGCTCGCCGCCGGACGCGCAGGCGGCTCCCCGGATGACGTGCAGGCCGCCGTCGACACCGTCGTGCGGCGTGCGCGTAGCTGGGAGGCGTGATGGCGCGCGTGCGATTCTTCGCGGCCGCCGAAGAGGCGGTGGGCACCGACGCGCAGGAGCGCGCGGAGACGAGTCTGGGCGAGCTGCGTGCCTCACTGCTCGCGGAGCACCCCGCGTTGACGGGCATCCTGCCGCGGTGCGCCGTGCTCGTCGACGGGGCGCGGGTCGATGACGACCACGCGCTCGGCAGCGACACGCTCGTCGACGTGCTGCCGCCCTTCGCCGGCGGATAGCGGGCGTCGCGGCAGGCGTCTCAGCCGCCGATGCCCTTCCACGCGGTCGTGCCGTCGGCCTCCACCTGGCGCTTCCACACCGGCAGCTCGGCCTTGATCCGCTCGATGAGCACGCGGCACACCTCGAATGCCTCCCCGCGATGGGCCGCGGCCACGGCGATCACGACGGCGGCTTCCCCACCTCGAGGCGCCCGATCCGGTGGGAGACCGCGACCACCGCGTCGGAGCCGCCGATCGCTCGCTCGGCGATCGTGCGCAAGGCGGCTTCGGCATCCGGGTGCGCCGTGTACTCGAGAGCGACGACGCGGCCTCCGGCATCGGGGTCGTGGTCGCGCACGCGCCCCACGAAACTCACCTCGGCGCCCGTCGCGGCGTCGTCGACGGCCGCGAGGTGGTCATCCAGTCGCAACGGTTCGGCCGTGATCTGCACGAATCGAGCGGTCATGGGTGGTCTCCTCCCCGAGCTGGTCGAGCACGTGCTGCGCGAGCGCGAGCACGAGCGGCATCCCGGTCGTGACGGCGGCGGGCGAGCCCGGCAGGTTGACGATGAGGGCACCTTCGGCGCTCAGCGCGCCCGGGTCGACGATGCCGGCGACGCCACGCGACAACAGGCCGCCGAGAGCTTCGGTAGCCCCCAGTCGGCGCAACTCCTCGGAGATGCCGGGCAGCGTTCGCGTGAGAATCGGTGCCGTGCCCTCGGGTGTCGCATCGCGTGGGGCCACCCCCGTGCCGCCCGTCGTGATGACGAGCCGGGCGCCGTCGGCCAGAGCCGCCCGAAGGGCATCGGACACGGATGCCGCGCCGTCGGGCACGACACGTGCCGCATCGCAGTCGAACCCCCGGAACACAGCGCGTCGACCGCGATCGGGCCGGCGGCATCCACGCGCTCCCCACGGGCCGACCGGTCCGAGACGGTCACCACGACGGCGCGAGAGCTCACCTCGATCACGATACGGGACCAAGGTCGTGGGTCCCGGCCGGATACGTCGGTGATAATCGCCTCATGGCCCGTCGCACCGACGACTTCCGCGGACTCACCCAGCCCAGCAGGCTGCGGCTGTTGGCCGAGATCCAGGCGGCGCCGGGGTTGCTGCTGCGCGAGCTCGCCGAGCGCACGGGGCTGCACGAGAACACCGTGCGGGATCACCTCGTCGTGCTCGAAGCCGAGGGGCTGGTGACCCACCGCACGCGGCACGGGGGCACGCGCGGGCGCCCGCCCGAGAGCTATTTCCCGGTGCGTCGAGCGGATGCCAACCCGGAAGCCGCGCGTCGGGTGGAACAGGCGACCCGCCATGGTGACCTGTTGCGTCGCATGAACGCCGGCGCAGCGCACGCCGGCCTCGACGACGACGCGCTCCATCAGGTCGACACCCTGTACGAGCACCTCGACGACTCCGGTTTCGAGCCCGAACTCGACGAGGTCGCCCTCGAGATCGACCTGACCCCCTGCCCCTTCCTGCCGATCGCCGACGGCGACCAGGAACTCGTGTGCCGGGTGCACGAGCGTCTCATCGACGACACCCTGAGCCAGGTGCCGGGTCCCGTGCGTCTCACGCTGCTCGAGCCGCGCCTCACTCACGAGCTGTGTCGCGTGCACCTCGGACTCGCGACCGCGGCGAGCTCTGAATCGGATGCCGATGCGGCATCCGAGAGCTGATCACCGCTTCTGCGCGTCGCGCAGCATCCCCGCCACCACGAGGGCACCGGCCCCCACGAGCACGAGCAGCCACAAGCCGAGCGCGTAGGAGTTGGTCTCGGCGTGATAGGTCGCGCCCATCACGAGCGGCGGGAAGTAGCCGCCGAGTCCTCCCGCGGCGGCGACGACGCCGGTGACCGCACCGACCTTGTCGGGAGGAGTGGAGGGGCCCACCCATGCGAACACCGCTCCCATGCCGAGCCCCATCGCCGCGGCCATGAGCAGGAAGGTGGCACCCGTCAGCACCCCCTCCGGCGGCTCCTGTCCGACGACGTAGGCCGCCGAGACGATGCCGGCGAGCGAGATGAGCGAGATGATCTTCGGGCCGAAACGATCGGCGAGCACGCCGCCGATCGGCCGGGCGATCACGGCGGACGCCGCGAAGAGCGCCGTGCGGGTGCCCGCGCCCACGGGGTCCACCTCGTTCGGATAGATCGTCGTGAGGTACTTCGGCAGGAACGTCGCGAACGCGACGAAACCGCCGAACACGATCGCGTACAGGAACGACATCTGCCAGGTCACGGGCAGTCGCAGAGCGCCCATGACCTTGGGGACGAGCGGTTCACGGCTCGCGGTCCAGACCGGCGAGTCCCGCATGAAGAGCCACACGATGACCGCCATGCCGACCATGACACCCGCGATGAGCAGGTGGGTCGGGAGGTAACCGATCCCCTCGGCGAGCCGCGGCGTCGCGAACGCCGACACGGCCGTTCCGATCATGCCCATGCCGAAGACGCCGTTGGCGAAGCCGCGTCGACTCGGCGGGAACCAGGCGCTGGAGAACGGCACCCCGGCGGCGAAGATCGTGCCCGCCACGCCCAGCAGCAGACCGCCCAGCAAGAGCAGCGGAAAACTGCGGATGCTGCCGGCGAGGGCCACGAGCAGCACGGCGGGCACCGAGACGAGCAGCACGAGGGCGAACATCCGGCGGCCGCCGAAGCGGTCGGTCATGGCGCCCACGACGATGCGCCCGAGCGCGCCGACGAGCACCGGGGTCGCGAGCATGAGCGAGATCTGTCCCTGGTCGAGCCCCATCTCGGACGCGTAGATCGCCTGCAACGGCGAGATCGCCATCCACGCCCAGAACCCCACGGTCGAGGCCACCGTGGCCAGGAGCACCTGAAGCAGTCCGCCGCGCAGATCCGGTGCGGAAGAAGGGCTGGTCATCGTGGGACTCCCGTCGTCGTTGCGGCGAGATTACCGGGCGTGCTGCGAGATGCGATCGGTCTCGGGCGTTTTAATCCCGCACCTGGATCGCGCTCGGCAGGCAATAAACCCGGCGGATGCAGTAGCGCTTCCCTCACCTCGGTGATTGGGTGGAGGCATTCGCGACTGAGGGGACGCAGATGACTCCCGACAAGCACACGGAGCCCGCCACCGACGGACCGCTCGCCGACGCACTGGTGGGAATGGGCAGGTTCCTGCGCAGGGGCGAGGTCTCGGCAGACCTCCGGTCGGTCTTCCTCGAGGGCGGCCGCGCGGGAGACGTCTTCTACCGCGATCGCTGGGCCCACGACAAGGTCGTGCGTTCCACCCATGGTGTCAACTGCACGGGATCGTGCTCCTGGAAGGTGTACGTCAAGGACGGCATCATCACGTGGGAGACCCAGCAGACCGACTACCCCTCGGTCGGTCCCGACTCGCCCGAGTACGAGCCCCGCGGGTGCCCGCGCGGTGCCGCGTTCAGCTGGTACACCTACTCCCCCACGCGCGTGCGCTACCCCTACATCCGCGACACGCTCGCGGAGCTCTACCGCGCCGCCAAGCGGGAGCATCCCGACCCCGTCGACGCCTGGGCCTCGATCGTCGAGGACCCCGAGAAGTCGCGCGCGTACAAGAGCGTGCGCGGCAAGGGCGGCCTGGTGCGCACCACCTGGGACGAGGCGATGGAGATCGCCGCGGCCGCGCACGTCTACACCGTCAAGGCCTACGGTCCCGATCGGGTCGCGGGGTTCTCGCCCATCCCGGCCATGTCGATGGTGTCGCACGGGGCCGGTGCGCGCTTCCTCAACCTGCTCGGCGGGTCGATCCTGTCGTTCTACGACTGGTACGCCGACTTGCCGGTGGCGAGCCCCCAGGTGTTCGGCGATCAGACCGACGTGCCTGAGTCGGCCGACTGGTGGAACGCCGGCTACCTCATCATGTGGGGCTCGAACGTGCCGGTCACGCGCACTCCGGATGCGCACTTCATGACCGAGGCGCGCTATCGCGGCCAGAAGGTCGTGACGGTCTCGCCCGACTACACCGACAACACCAAGTTCGCCGACGAGTGGGTCTCGCCGCACCCCGGCACCGACGCCGCGCTCGCCCTCGCGATGGGCCACGTCATCCTTACCGAGCACTACGTGCAGAAGCGCACCCCGCGTTTCGAGGACTACATGCGCCGCTACACCGACTCCCCTACCTCGTGACGCTCGAGCCGAACGGCGGGGGCCTCGTGCCCGGCAAGTTCCTCACCGCGAGCGATCTCGGCGGCGAGGCGGCGACCGCGCCGCGTGCCGAGTTCAAGACCGTGCTGCTCGATCAGTCCGGTGCGCCCGTGGTGCCGAACGGATCCCTCGGCCATCGCTTCACGCCCGAGGACGAGGGCTCGTGGAACCTCGATCTCGGTGACGTCACGCCGCCTCTGTCGCTCGCCGACCTCGCCGACACGAACGAATCGGTCGAGGTGCTGCTGCCTCGGTTCGACCTGCCGCCGGAGGCGGGTTCGGAGCATGCGGGCGGATCGGGCGTCGTCGTGCGCGGGGTGCCCGTGCGTCGCGTCGCAGGCAAGCTCGTGACGACGGTCTTCGACCTGCTGCTGGCCCAGTACGGGGTGGCCCGAGCGGGACTCCCCGGCGAGTGGCCCAGCGGCTATGACGACCCCACGACCCCCGGCACGCCTGCCTGGCAGGAGGAGATCACGTCCGTGCCGGCAGAGCAGGCCGCGCGCCTCGGACGCGAGTTCGCCGACAACGCCGAACGCTCCGGCGGCCGCTCGATGATCCTGATGGGAGCGGGCACCAATCACTGGTTCCACTCCGACACGATCTACCGCACCTTCCTCGCGCTCACGACGATGACGGGCTGTCAGGGCGTGAACGGCGGCGGATGGGCGCACTACGTCGGCCAGGAGAAGGTGCGGCCGCTCACCGGCTACTCGCAGTACGCGACGGCGGCCGACTGGATCCGGCCGCCGCGACAGAACATCGGCACCGCGTTCTGGTACCTCGCCACCGACCAGTGGCGCTACGACGGGCTGCCCGCGGACCAGCTCGCCTCCCCGCTCGCGCGCGGTGTCTTTCAGGACCGCACGACGGCCGATTGCCTCGTCGAGTCGGTCAAACGCGGCTGGATGCCCGCGCATCCGACCTTCTCGCGGAATCCGCTGGATCTGTGCGACGAGGCCGAGGCTGCCGGCAAGGAGCCGGCCCAGCACGTCGTCGACAGCCTCACCGACGGTTCGCTGAGCTACGCGGTCGAAGACCCCGACGCCCCGGAGAACTTCCCCCGCGTGATCGACATCTGGCGCGCCAACGTGCTCGGCTCCTCCGGCAAGGGCAACGAGTACTTCCTCAAGCACCTGCTCGGCACGGAGTCCGCCGTGCGCGCGAGCGAGACGCCGGAAGACGCGCGCCCGCGCGACATCCGCTGGCGCGATGACGCGCCGATCGGCAAGCTCGACCTGCTCATGACGGCCGACTTCCGCATGACGAGCACGACGCTCTTCAGCGACCTCGTGCTGCCGGCCGCGACCTGGTACGAGAAGTACGACCTGTCGTCGACCGACATGCATCCCTTCATCCACTCGTTCTCGCCCGCGATCAACCCGCCGTGGCAGACGCGCACCGACTTCGACATCTTCGGCAGCCTCGCCGAGCGCTTCAGCCAGCTCGCGCGCACCCACCTCGGGGTGCGCCGCGATATCGTGGCCGCGCCCCTGCAGCACGACACCGCGGATGTCATGGCCACGCCGCACGGCGTGCCGCGCGATGACCTGCCGCTCATCCCGGGTCAGACGATGGCGAAGCTCATCGTCGTGGAACGCGACTACCCGAACCTGGCCGAGCAGTGGAAGGCGCTCGGCCCGCTCACGGCGAAGCTCGGCATGACGACGAAGGCCGTCACCTATCGCCCCGACGTCGAGATCGAGCGCCTCGCGCGTCTCAACGGCACCGTGGCCTCCGGGCCCTTCGCGGGGTCGGTGCGGCTCGACAGCGACAAGCGCGCGTGCGAGCTCATCCTCGCCTTCTCGGGCACGAGCAACGGCCGCCTCGCCGTGCAGGGCTTCCGCGAGCTCGAGAAGCGCACCGGGCAGCGTCTGGCCCACCTGGCCGAGGACCACGAGGGCGCGCACATCACCTTCTCGGATGTGCAGGTGCAGCCGCGCAGCGTCATCACCTCACCGGAGTGGTCGGGCTCGGAGCACGGCGGGCGGCGCTACACGGCCTTCGCGATCAACGTCGAGCACCTGAAGCCCTGGCACACGCTCACCGGGCGTCAGCACTTCTACCTCGACCACGACTGGATGGAGGACCTCGGCGAGAACCTGCCGACGTTCCGGCCACCGCTAGACATGCATCGCCTGTTCGGCGACGGGCGCCCCGGCACGACGCGTCGCATCGGCGGACCCTACGCGGCGCAGCAGACCGAGGTCACGGTGCGCTACCTCACGCCGCACTCGAAGTGGTCGATCCACTCCGAGTACCAGGACAACCTCTTCATGCTCTCGCTCAGCCGCGGCGGCCCCACGATCTGGATGAGCGCGGAGGACGCCCGCAAGGTCGACGTGCGTGACAACGACTGGATCGAGGCGTACAACCGCAACGGCGTCGTGGTCGCGCGTGCGATCGTCTCGCACCGCATGCCCGAGGGCACGGTGTTCATGTATCACGCGAAGGACCGCACGGTCGACGTGCCGATCGCCGAGACGAGCGGACAACGCGGCGGCATCCACAACTCGCTCACCCGCATCCTGTTGAAACCCAGCCACCTGATCGGCGGTTACGCGCAGCTCGCGTGGGCGTTCAACTATCTGGGACCGACGGGGAATCAACGCGACGAGATCACCACGATCCGTCGCCGTAGCCAGGAGGTGGAGTACTGATGCGCGTCATGGCTCAGATGTCGATGATCATGAATCTCGACAAGTGCATCGGATGCCACACCTGCTCGGTCACCTGCAAGCAGGCGTGGACGAACCGCACGGGCGTCGAATACGTGTGGTTCAACAACGTCGAGACACGTCCCGGCGTGGGCTATCCGCGGGGCTATGAGGACCAGGAGAAGTGGGGCGGCGGCTGGGTGCGCACGAAGCGCGGACGCCTGAAGCTGCGCAGCGGAGGTCGTCTCGCGAAGCTCTCGCGGATCTTCTCCAATCCCAAGCTGCCCGGGATCCACGACTACTACGAGCCGTGGACCTACGACTACGACATGCTCATCAACGCGCCGCGCACGGCGCACACGCCCGTTGCACGCCCCAAGAGCCTGCTGACGGGCGAGGACATGAAGATCTCGTGGTCGGCGAACTGGGACGACAACCTCGGCGGCTCGCTCGAGACGATGCAGGACGACCCCATCCTCACCAAGATGAGCGAGGAGGTGCAGGCCGAGTTCGAGAAGGCCTTCATGTTCTACCTGCCCCGCATCTGCGAGCACTGCCTCAACCCCTCGTGCGTCGCATCCTGCCCCTCGGGCGCGATGTACAAGCGCGAGGAGGACGGCATCGTGCTCGTCGACCAGGATCAGTGCCGTGGCTGGCGCATGTGCGTCTCGGGCTGCCCCTACAAGAAGGTCTACTTCAACCACCGCACGGGCAAGGCCGAGAAGTGCACCTTCTGCTATCCGCGCATCGAGGTCGGGCTGCCGACCGTGTGCTCGGAGACCTGCGTCGGGCGCCTGCGCTACCTCGGGCTCGTGCTCTACGACGCCGACCGGGTGTCGGAGGCGGCATCCGTCGAAGACGACAAGGCTCTGCTGCAGGCGCAGCGCGACATCATCCTCGACCCGCACGATCCTGCGGTCATCGAGGGTGCCCGCGCGGGCGGCATCCCCGAGGACTGGATCGAGGCGGCCCAGCGCAGCCCCATCTGGAAGCTCATGCAGTACGAGGTCGCGCTGCCGTTGCACCCCGAGTACCGCACGATGCCGATGGTCTGGTACATCCCGCCGCTCTCCCCCGTGGTCGATGTCGTGACCGGCTCGGGCAACGACGGCGAGGACGCCCGCACGCTCTTCGCCGCGATCGACAAGCTGCGCATCCCGATCGGCTACCTGGCCGAGCTCTTCACGGCGGGTGACGTCGCGCCCGTCGACGCGTCGCTCCGGCGCCTCGCCGCGATGCGGTCGTACATGCGCGGGGTGAGCATCGACGACGTGCGCGACGAGCGCATCGCGAATGCCGTCGGCATGACGGGCACCGAGATCGAGGAGATGTACCGCCTGCTCGCGATCGCGAAGTACGAGGAGCGCTACGTGATCCCCTCGGCCCATACGGAGCAGGCGCACGCGCTCGAGGAGATGGCGTGCTCTCTCGATTTCGAGGGCGGACCGGGCATGGGCGGTGCCGGTCCCTTCGGGTCCTCGAGTGGGCCGAGCGTTCCCGTCGCGGTGGAGAACTTCCACATCCTCGCCGACCGGCAGACCGCCGACCGACCCTCGACACCCGGGCGCGTCAACCTGCTCAACTGGGACGGAAACGGCGACGCCGACGGTCTCTTCCCGCCGACCGGGATGACCGAGGTGCGCACGCCGGGCAAGCCCGGCAAACGCAAGGAGGACGGATGAGCTCCGTCCTCCCCGGGTCACGCCGCGTCGGGCGATGGCCGAACCGGTCTCCCCGCTACGACTCGCACCCGAGCAGCGCGCCCGCGTGCACATGCTCGCCTCGCTGCTGCTGGACTATCCGGATGCCGAATGGTTCGCGCGACTCGACGCGGTGCGCGAACACCTCGCCGGTCTTCCCGAACCGATCGTGGATGCCGTGGGCGGGTTCATCGATCGGGCCCAGGATGCCGGCCCGCTCGCGTGGCAACGGCTGTACGTGACCACCTTCGACCTCAAGCGCAAGTGCAGCCTCTACCTCAGCTATTACGCGACGGGCGACACGCGCCGTCGGGGCGTGGCACTCGTGACCTTCCTCGAGGCCTACCGCGCCGCAGGCTGGGAGTTCGAGGCGGACGATCTGCCGGACTTCCTGCCCGCCGTGCTCGAGTTCTCGGCGCGCTCCGGGTCCGACATCGCCGACGCGCTCATCGCCTCCCACCGCGAAGGCATCGAGGTGCTGCGCGCCGCGCTCGAGGGCCTCGACAGCCCGTGGGCGGCGCTCGTGCGCGCCGTGACCCTCTCTCTGCCGTCGATCGACGCGAAGACGCGCGAGCGCTTCCTCGAGCTCATCAACGAGGGCCCGCCGACCGAGACGGTCGGATTGAGCTTCCTCGGCCAGCTTCCGCCGTACCGTGCCGTCTCACAGGAGGAATCGTGACCGCGCTGCAGATTATCCTCTGGGTCGCCGTTCCCTACGCGGCGATCTCGGTGTTTATCGTCGGACACATCTGGCGCTACCGCTACGACAAGTTCGGCTGGACGACGCGGTCGAGCCAGACCTATGAGAACCGGCTGCTGCGGTGGGGTTCGCCGATGTTCCATCTCGGCATCCTGATGGTCATCGCCGGCCACGCCGTCGGCCTCCTGATCCCGCGCGAGTGGCTGTACGCGGTGGGGGTGAACGAGGAGATCTACCACTTCGGCGCGACCACACTCGGCAGCTTCGCGGCGGCGTTGACGCTCGCCGGCCTCGCGATCCTGATCTACCGGCGCCGCACGGTGGGGCCCGTCTTCCTGGCCACGACCGTCATGGACAAGGTCATGTACGTGTTCCTCGCCGCCGCTCTCGGCTTCGGCACGGCCGCGACCGTCGTCTACCAGGTGTTCGGGGGCGGTTTCCACTACCGCGAGACGATCTCGCCGTGGATCCGCAGCATCCTGATCTTCCAGCCCGACGTGACCCTCATGGAGGGCGTGCCGCTGCTGTTCCAACTGCACGTGCTCTCTGCGTGGGCCCTCTTCGCGCTGTGGCCGTTCACGCGGCTCGTGCACGTGTTCTCGGCACCCATCGGATACCTCTTCCGGCCCTACATCGTCTACCGCTCGCGAGACGCGAACCGGGAGCCCGCGCCCCGCGCCGCGGATGGGACCCGGTGCAGCAGCCCGACCCGGAGCGACTGCGCGGCCTGTAGAGCTCAACTCCGCGTGACCAACCGCACCGGCACGGTGCGGTAGCCCGCGACGGGCGCCTCCTCACGCGTCGCCGGATGCCGCACGTCGAGCTCGAGCGAGCCCACGGCGAGCACTTCGCGCACGAGCACCCGTAGCTCGAGCGTCGAGAGCCCGCGCCCGGGGCACACGTGCGGGCCGGTGCCGTAGACGAGGTTGCCTGCGGCATGGGCGTGGGGGCGAAGGCGTCGGGGTCGGCGAACGCGGCGGGGTCGCGGTTCGCGGCGCGCCAATCGAGCACGACGATGTCGCCCGCCGCCACCTGGCAGCCCTCGACGACCGCGTCGCGCGTCGCGACGCGCCGGTTCGAGACGAAGGGGTCGTCGAGCCGCAGGATCTCGTCGATCGCCGCATCGAGCTCGTGATCGGATGCCGCCCCGAGCCGCGCGGCATGGCGCGGATGCATCGCGAGCCAGTGCAGCACGATGCCCGCGCACAGGGCGAGAGACGACAGGTCTCCCCGGTCCAGTTGCGTAGCACCGAGACGAGCTCGTCGTCGCTCAGCGTGCTGCCGTCCTCTGCGCGCACCGTCATGAGCCGCGCCGTGACGTCGTCGTGGGGTGTCGCGCGTCGCTCGGCGACCAACGACGCCACGATCGCGTCGAAGTCCTCGGCGACCCGTCGCATCCGCTCGGTGTCGCGGGAGCGACTCGCGGCGCGGTTCTCGGCGACCCAGTCCAGCAGGGTGTCCTCAAGATCGGCGCGCCACCCGAGCCAGGCCGATTGCGCCCGGACGGCGTAGCGTGCGCCCACCTCGTGCACGGCGTCGAAGGTGCCCCCGCGGCGACCAGCTCGGTCAGCAGCGTGCGGGCGATCTGCGCGAACCGCGGTTCGAGCGGGTCGATCGCCTCGGATGCCAGGAACGGATCGAGCAGACGGCGAGCTGCCGCGTGCTCCTCACCGTCGAGTCCGTTCGGCACGTGAACGTGCTGTGAGACCGCGTTCGAGAAGGTGTGCGGGTCGTCAGCCACCGCGATGACGGTGTCGTGCCGGCGGATGACGAGTCGCCCGTGGTCGTCGACATCGGGGGCGTGCGGGTCATCCTCCGACATGGAACACCCCCGCGCGCCCTTCTCAGCATCGCTCATGCGATGCGTGACGAAAGGATAATCGCCCGCTTCAGGGAAGACGAGTTCCACGAAGCCGCCCTGCGCGGGCTGCAGCGCGAGCGCCTGCGAGCCGCCCGGGTCACTCGGGCGGAGCCGATAGCCGCCCTCGAGGTACACGGTGTCGAACTGCCCGCCCACGACGTGGAACGCCGAGGGCGTGTTGGGCCCCGCATCCAGCACCCAGACGCGCACCCGCTCTCCCGCGGTGGCCGTCAGCGGGCGATGCACGTACTGATCGGCATACCCGTTGAACGCGACCAGATCGGGCGTCTCGGTGGCGATCTTGGCAGCGTCCGCGGGCTCCCCTTGCGGTCCGAGGTAGAGCTCGCCCTGAACGAGGAGGTACTCGTGCGTGACGGGGGTGAGATCGGGCGGATCGATGATGACGGCTCCATACATGCCGTTCGCGATGTGCATCGACATGGGCATCGTCGAGCAGTGGTACATCCAGATGCCGGCCTGGCTCGCCGTGAAGGTGTACCGGAGCGTCTCGCCAGGCTGGATCGTGCGCATCGGCTCGTTCGGCGCGAGCGAGCCGGCGTGGAAGTCGATCGAATGGCCGATGCTGCCGTCGTTCACGAGGGTGATCTCGAAGACGTCGCCGATCTTGCCGCGCAGCACGGGTCCGGGAGCGCTGCCGCCGAAGGTCCAGCGCGTCTGCGTGACCCCGGGCGCCACCTCGGCCACGACCTCCTCGGCGCGCAGGGTCACGCGGTGCACGGTCGACGCGGATGCGGGAGGGAGCTCTGCGGGCCAGGCCTCGAAGTCCTCGGCGGGCTCGCGCTCGAGGTCGACGTCGTCGGCCGCGCTCGGGCCCGTCGCCGCCGACCCGTGACCCTCGTGCGTTCCAGGGTCAGGTTTCGCGGATGGTGCGCTCGCCTCGGGCGCCCCCGTCACGTCGACCCGCAGCTCCATGCCCATCTGGCGGTGTCCCGCGATCGAGCACCAGCCATCCAGATCGGCACCCAGCACACCGACCTCGATCACTTCGCTCTTTCCGGGCGCGAGGCGCTCGGTGCGCACGCCGTTCGCGAAGGTCAGGTCGTGCACATCCGTGCCCGTGTTCTCGAAGGTGACGACGAGAGCGTTGCCGTAGGGCACCTCGATGACGGCCGGTGTGAACCGCATGCCGCTCACCTGAACGGTCACCTCGGTGGTCTCCCCGGTGGGCACGACCTCGCCCTGGGCGGTGGTCGAGATCCCGACAGCGGCGGGATCCGCGGCGATGCCCCCGCAATGCAGAGGGCCAGCACGGTGAAGGCCGCCACGACCGCGCCGGAGCGACGTCGGGGGCCTCGGGCAGTTCGGCGGCCGGCACCCCGAGGCCGACGATCGGACGGCGATCGGGGGCCGCCCCTCGCCGCGGCGCACACGTCGGCCCACGACGAGCGATCGCACGACGAGCACGAGGAAGGCCAGCACGACAGCGGCGGCGACGAACGACAGCAGCACTCGGGCGAGAGACGGCATGGGAAGCAGGTAGAGGGCGATCGCACCGTTGAGCGCGACGACGCGGAACACCGCGCCGCGGTCCAACTCCTCGGCGCCCGCCTTCGCGGCCGCGGGACTCCCCATCGCCACCACGGGAAGCAGGTAGCTCAGTGCGCCCGTCACGATCTGCACCGCGAACCCGGCCACGAGCGGCCCGAGCACGATGAGGTATCCATCGCGCAATGACGCCCAGTCGTCGGCGGTGAGCGCCTGCACCGCGAGGGTCGCGGCGGCGACGAGCAGCCATCCGTACGCGGCGCCGAGACTGTAGCCCGCGAAGGTGCCCGGAGGCATCGCCCGCGCCTGACGCCAGCCCTCGACACCCACGAGCGCGGCACCGACGATCCAGATGACCATGCCCACGGCCACGAGCGGACGCACCCCGAGGAGGGGCCCGAGCGCGGACACCGCGAGACCCGCGACGAGCAGCGGAAGCGCGCGTCGGCCGGCGGCATCCGCGCTCTGTTGCACGCGGGCGTGCAAGACCGTCGGCCACAGCAGCACGAGCGTTCCGAGTACCGTGAGACCGATCCAGCCGTAGGCGTTCAGCACGATGTGCGCCGTCACGAGACGGTCGGTCGTATCGGAGGAGTCGAGCAGCGACATCGCGACGCCGAGCACGATGCCGCCGAGGAACACGAGCGCCGCGGCGACGTAGTACCGCACGAGCGGCGCGAACCGGGCAGGCAGGGCCCGCCGGAGCTGAAGCGCGAGCAGCACGGCGTGCACGAGCACCGCGAGGGCGATGGCGCTCGCGCCGGCCACCACGAGCACCGTGGCGTCCACGAGCATGCCTGCGGTCACGGTGAGCGCGCCCGCGGTCTGCAGCGCGAGCCGGATGCCGAGCCCGGCGCGCCCGATCGGGGCCTGTCTCCGCGTGAGGGTGTCGGCGAAATGCTGCGACCAGACCAGGATCGCGGCGGTGACGGCGCCCAGCAACGGCACGTGCACCATGAGCCAGAGCGGACGGTCGACCGAGCGGTGCACGGTCACGGCCACGAGAGTGAGCACGAGCCAGCCCAGTACGACCGAGTTCGTCAGCAGGTACCAGTTACGCCGCGACACGAGCGGCCTCCTTCCGCGCCGCGCGCCGGGCACGCAGCGTGAGGGTGATCGCCAGGAGGGCGAACAGCAGGATGCCGGCCACCGAGGCGGCACCTCCCACCTGCAGCGCGATCACGACGCCCCACGCGTCGCCCGCCACGATCCGCAGGAGGAGGCCCGCCTGCAGGAGCGCGACGGGCACATAGAGCGCCGGGTGGTAGGGAATCGAGACCTGCAGCACCGCGGGCAGGATGAGGGCGCGTGCGCCATGATCATGGTGATCACGAAGCCGAGGAAGATCGCGTGCGTCGTCGCGTCGTAGATGGCGCCCTCGAGGCGGGCGCCGCCGAGCAGCCACCCGGCACCGGCGACCGTCAGCCAGACGTATCCGGTCAGCAGGCAGAGGGCGACGAAACGCGGAAGTCCCGTGCGGTGCACCGTGACGCGCGCCACATCGTGCCGCAGCAACCATGAGACGAGCAACAGCAGGATGACTCCCGCGATCGGTACGGCGACGACGGGGGCCGTGAGCGTCACGAGCGCGGTCAGTGAGAGGGCCACCGCGAGGATGAACAGCATGCGTTCGGCGGGAAGCCCGGGCGAGGCGATCCGCGCGAGTTCGAGGCGCTCCCCGCGATGGTGAGCACGAGGAACGCCGCGAGCAGGGGCACGAGCGGTGCCGCTGCCACGCCCGCGGTCCACACGGCCGCCGCCGCTGCACCGGCGACCACGCCCATCGCCTGCACGGCCGTGGCCGTCATGGGTTGGCGGCGCCAGATCGCGAAGTACTGCGCGAGGTGGGCCAGCAGCCCGAGCAGCACCATCGTCCGCCCCGCAGCGGGGGCGCCGGAGAGAGCGCCAGGAGTGCGCCGACCGCGAGCAGCACGGGGGCGGCGTACGCCCACGCGCGCCGCAGCGCGACGGCCCGCTCGAGCGAGATCAGCGTGCCCACGAAGCCGAAGACCAGCAGGGGTGCGTGCAGTTCAGCGAGCCGATCGGCGAACACCGGAAGGGGCATCCCGATCAGCACGAGTCCCGCGTAGAGCCCGAGCAACAGCAGCGCTCCGGCAGGTGCGATGAGCACGAGCCGGACACCAGGGGCACGGGTGACCACACTTCGACGCTACTGGGCCCCAAAAGGGTCTTTGGTCCCGGTAGCGACGGCATCGCCTGCACGCCAGGCGGCCCGGGATGAGGCATTCTGGTCAGATGTCCGAGCAGCACCCCTGGCATCGATACGTCGCGATCGGCGACTCGTTCACGGAGGGCATCGGCGACCCCGAGCCACGGGTGCCGGGCGGTCACCGCGGATGGGCCGACCGAGTGGCCGAGGTGCTCGACGCACAGAGCGAGGACTTCGCCTACGCGAACCTCGCGATCCGTGGGCGCCTGCTGCAGCAGATCCTCGACGAGCAGGTCGAGCCGGCGCTCGAGCTGCGCCCCGACCTCATCACGATCTCGGCGGGCGGTAACGACATCATCCGTCCGGGTACCGATCCGGATGAGGTGGCCGGGCGGCTCGAGGGCGGCATCGCGCGGCTCCGCAGCGAGGGCGCCACGGTCGTGCTCTTCAACGGGCCCGACATCGGCGAGACACCGGTGTTGCGGCGCATCCGCGGCAAGGTCGCGATCTACAACGAGAACCTGCACTACATCGCCAAGAAGCACGACGCGATCGTCGCCGACATGTGGGCGCTGCGGGAGCTCGCCGACCCGCGCATGTGGGCGCCGGATCGCCTGCACTTCTCCCCCACCGGTCATCACACGATCGCGCGGATGGTGCTCGACGCCCTCGGGGTTGAGAACGAGCTCGAGCCCTACCAGCCCGAGCCGCTGCCCGCGAAGCCGTGGCGGCAGGCGCGCATCGACGACATCGTCTGGGCGCGCGAGTACTTCGGGCCGTGGATCCTGCGCCGCATCCGCCGCACGTCATCCGGTGACGGCATCACCCCCAAGCGACCGCGGCCCGAGCGGGTGGATCCCTCCACAGGGTCGGCCGGCTGAGGAGCGACCGCCGGAGGCGGACGTCTCGAAACCGGCCCCTCACTCCATGCCGAAGATGATCTCCGGGTGTCCGAGTCGCCACCAGGGTCCCGGATCGTCGACGTCGCCTGACAGCACGAGCGGCACGGTGAGGGTGCGCTGCCCGGCGGTGAAGACGGCCTGGCCGACCGTGTCGCCCTGCTCGGCGAGCCGGATGCCGCCGGCCGTCGCCGAGACCGCGATGGGTGTGTCTCCCCACACCACGACCGAGGCGCTCTCGCCGGCGATGGCGCGCGTCTCCGCGCCCCACGGTGTCGTGTAGCTCGCGAACACGTCGCCCGCCGCGACGAGCTGCACCTCGTGGAATCCCGCCTGCGCCTGCGCGATGAGATCTCGGATCGCGGCGTTGATCGTGGGATGGTCGGGGCCGCCGAGCACCACGCCCACGAGTTCGATCGTCTCGGACCCCACCTGGATCGAGGAGGAGAAGAGCAGGTTCGCCCCGAAGCTGTCGAGGGTGCCCGTCTTGATGCCGTCGATGCCGTCGTGCCCGATGAGCGCGTTGGTGTTCTTGACGGTGCCGATGTCGTGGATCTCGACGCTCTTGGTGCCGACGATCTCGGCCACGACCGGATGCTCGAGAGCGAGCTCGCCGAGCCGGACGATGTCGCCGACCGTGCCCGTGCTGCGCGGGTCGAGGCCCGAGGTGTCGACGACCGTGATGGTGTCGAGCTGGTTCTTCGCGAGCCACGCCTGGGCCGCCGCGAGATAGGCATCGGTCGAGCCGAACGCCCAGGTGGCGAGGGTCGCGGCGTAGTTGTTGGCCGAGTCGATGAGCATGATCTCGAGCAGTTCGCGTTCGCTGAAGGTCCACCCCGCCGAGACGGGGGCGACCGAGCCGTTGCGGGCGATGTAGTCGCGATACGAGGCGACATCCGCGGCGCTCATCGTGACGGCGGGGCCGGGGTCGTCGGCGGAGATCGGATGCGCGTCGAGCACGGTGAGGGCCGTCACGACCTTCGTGATGCTCGCCATCGGCACGGCATCCGCGGTGCCGGCCTGCGCGAGCAGGCCGTCGTAGCCGAGGGCGGCGATCGCCGAGGCGCCGTAGGAGGGCAGCGTTGTCTCGGCGGCCGCGGGCGTCTGGATGCTCGGCACCTCGAGCGCGGCGGCCGTCTCGGTGACGGGCGCGAAGAGGGTGAGCGGCAGGTAGGCGATGCCGGCGAGCACGGCGAACAGGCCGCCGAAGACGACGATCCGGCGTCGACGGTAGATCTGGCGTCGGGTCAGGGGCACCCGAGCATTATCCCCGGGGCGCGCTGCGAGACCGCGCAACGGACGCTCTCACGGGTTGTTTCGGCGTCAGATGCGCGGTCTCGTTCACACGCGCAGCGCCCAGAGCGCGACCGCGGATGCGGCGGCGACGTTGAGCGAGTCGATGCCGCGCTGCATGGGGATCGTCACGACACGGTCGGCGTTCGCCAGGGCCGCACGGCTCAGGCCATCACCCTCGGTGCCCATCAGCAGGGCGACCCGCTCGGGAGGACCGACCGCGTAGGCGTCGAGCGTGATCGCTCCGTCCTCGAGGGCAAGCGCCGCGATCTCGAAGCCGGCCGCGTGCAGCTCCTCGGCGCCCTGCGGCCACTCCGGCAGGCGCGTCCAGGGCACCTGCAGCACCGCCGCCATGCTCACGCGCACCGAGCGGCGATAAAGCGGGTCGGCGCAGCGCGGGGTGACGAGCACCGCATCCGCGCCGAGCGCCGCGACGGCGCGGAAGATGGCCCCGACGTTCGTGTGGTCGACGATGTCCTCGAGCACGACGACCCGTCGCGCGTCGCGCAGCAGCTCCCCGACCGCGGGCAGTTCGGGACGGTGCATCGACGCGAGGGCACCTCGGTGCAGCACGAAACCGGTGATGTCTTCGAGCAGCTCGGCGGGCGCCACGTAGACGGGCACGTCCACGCCGTCGAGCAGGGGCGCGAGATCGGGGATCCACTTCTCCTGCAGCAGCACCGAGCGCGGCCGGTGACCGGCCTCGAACGCCCGCTGGATGACCTTCGTCGATTCGGCGATGTACAAGCCGCCCGCGGGCTCCGAGAGCCGACGCAGCACGACATCCGTGAGACGGAAGTAATCACTGAGCCGGGGATCGTGGGGATCGTCGACCGGCACGAGCTGCATGCTGCGATTCTGCCAGCCCGCCGAAACATGCCGGAAAAACTTCGGGCCTACGCTGAAGGAAGGAGGCGCGGATGTCGATCGTGACACTGCCTGCGGGTGAGACCGACGGCACGCTGACGCCTGCGCTCGATGCCGCGGAGCGCCTGCTCGACGGGCGGCGGATCGCGGTGCTCACGGGCGCCGGGGTATCGACCGACTCCGGCATCCCCGACTACCGCGGCGAGGGGGCGCCTCGCCGCTCCCCCATGCAGTTCGCGACCTTCCTCGCCGACGAACGCGCGCGCAAGCGCTACTGGGCGGGATCCCACCTCGGCTGGGAGCACTTCTCCTCCGTCACGCCCAACGCTGGCCACCGCGCGATCGCCGAGCTCGAATCGCGCGGCATCGTCACGGGCGTCATCACGCAGAACGTCGACGGGCTGCACGCCCGCGCCGGCTCCCGGCGCGTCGTCGAGCTGCACGGCGCCATGCGCCGCGTCACCTGCCTCGTCTGCGGGCAGAGCTTCGCGCGCGCAGACATCGCCGACCGCATGGCCCGCGAGAACCCCTGGCTCGGCTATCCGGATGCCGTGCAGACCGGTCCGGACGGCGACGTCGAGATCGAGTCGGTCGATCGGATGGTGCTGCCGCGCTGCACCGTATGCGGCGGCACGCTCAAGCCTGACGTGGTGTTCTTCGGCGAGTTCGTCCCCCGCCCGTGTTCGCGGCCGCGCGCGCCCTCGTCGTCGGGGCCGAGGCACTGCTCATCGCGGGATCCTCGCTCGTCGTGAACTCCGGCATCCGACTGCTCGATCAGGCGACGAGGCGCCGTATGCCGGTCGTCATCGTCAACCGCGGGGAGACACGAGGAGATCGACGCGCGAGCCTCAAGATCGACGCGGGAACCTCCGAGGTGCTCAGTTCGCTCGCAGCGCGGCTGTAGCGGGCGCGCCGCTTCGGTAGTCTCGATCCTTCGGGCGTGAACCGCCCGCGGAGGATCCATGACCGAGCTCTATCTCGTACGCCACGGCGAGACCGAATGGAATGCGGCGCGTCGCATCCAGGGCCGCACCGACATCCCGCTCAACGACACCGGGCGGGAGCAGGCCCGTCAGGCCGCCGAACTGCTCGCCCGCCGCCGTTGGCAGGGCGTGTACACGAGCCCGCTCGGGCGCGCGCACGAGACCGCGCGCATCATCGCCGATCGACTCGGTCTCGCCGGTGTCACCGATATCGACGCCCTCGTCGAGCGCGACTACGGCGAGGCCGAAGGTATGGGCTTCGACGAGATCGAGGCGCTCTACCCCGAGGGTGCGTGCGCCCGGCCAGGAGACGCGGGAGGAGGTCGCCGCGCGCGTGGTGCCCGCGCTGCTCGAGCTCGCCGAGCGCCACCCCGGCGAGCGTCTCGTGATCGTGAGCCACGGCGGCGCGATCCGCTCGGTGTTGCAGGCCGCGGAGCCCGGCACCCGGCATCCGCGCATCACGAACGCCTCGGTGCACAGCTTCCGCGTCGAAGACGGCGCGCTGCGACTCATCGCGTTCGACGACCCGATCGAGGAGGAATCGCTGCTGCCGGAGCGCTCCGATCTCGATGCGCAGAACGCGCTCGAGGCGCAGGAGGACGAGGCATGAGCGCCGCGTACCTGGAGCGTCTGCGCGAGCTCGGCCTCGAGGTCGCCATCCGCGAGTTCCCCGAGGGCACGCACACAGCACAGGATGCGGCGGACGCGATCGGCTGCCCCGTCGCGGCGATCGTCAAGAGCTTGGTGTTCGTGCTCGACGACGAGCCGATTCTCGTGTTGGTCTCGGGAGCGAACCGCGTCGACACGGATGTGCTCGGGGCGCGGCTCGGCGGTGCACTGGGCAAGGCTGATGCTCGCACCGTGAAGCAGGCGACGGGCTACTCGATCGGCGGCGTGCCGCCGCTCGCCCATCCGACTCCGCTGCGCACCGTGATCGACGAGGACCTGCTCGCGCTCGAGACGCTCTGGGCCGCCGCAGGCAGCGCGACGGCGGTGTTCCCGCTCACGCCCGACGACCTCGTGGGGTTGTCGGGTGGCGAGGTGCTGTCGGTGACGGCGTCCCCTGCTGAGTGAGGAGGATCAGTCCCGCGCACGCCCCACGCGCTCGAGCACCTCGAGCAGCGCCCGCGCCGAGCGGTTCCAGTCGAACCGGGCCGCCTGCTCACGTGCGGCGACCGAGCGAGCCACCCAAGCATCCGCGTCATCGAGCTGGCGGATCGCCCCGACCACCGACCGCACGTCGCGCGGGTCGGCATAGACGGCCGCCTCTCCCCGATCTCGCGGAAGATCGGGATGTCGGACACCACGATCGGGGTGCCTCGCACCATCGCTTCCACCAGCGGCAGCCCGAATCCCTCGTCGAACGACATCGTGACGAGTGCGAGCGCGCGGTCCAGCAGCGCCTCGTACTCGGCGTCGGTGACCCCGTCGTGGATCACGAGCGCCCCCTCGGGTGCCAGCGCCGTCAATCGCTCGCGGTCGGCGTCGCCGATGCGGCTCAAGAGGTGCAGACGGTACCCCGGCAGCTCGTGCAGAGCGCGAGCGACAGCTTCGACGTTCTTGTAGGGCATGAACGAGCCCATGTACACGAGGTCACGCGTCTCGGGCTGAGCCCGAGCAGCATCCGTCTCCACCGGATCCGCGGCGTTCGACACGATCGTGATCGGCCGGTCGGTGAGCCGGTGCTCGAGCATGAGCTGGCGCGTCGTCGCCGACACCGTGACCACCTCGTCGGCGCGGTTGAGCAGCATCCGCTGGGGCCACCACGCCAGGTGGTACAGCCGCCACATGATGCGGATCGGCCAGGCCAGATCGCGCGGGGGCGTGCGGTTGCGGTAGTAGATCAGGTCGTGCAGGGTCAGCACGAGCCCGTACCTGCGCCCCCACGAGCCGATCGTCTGCATGGGGCTGAACAGCACGTCGGGGTGCAAGGCGTTCAACCGCCGGGCGATCGTGAGCTCGCGCGGACTCGTTGGGCTCGTCGCGAGCCGCCAGGGGAGCTCGGGCAGCAGGGCGAGCTGGCGCTCGTCGTCGATGACCATCACGACCTCGTGCCCCGCCTGGGCCGCCAGCGGTGCGAGTGCGGCCACGAGGTTCGCCGTATAGCGGCTGATGCCGTCGTGCCGCGGGTATCGCGTGTAGCGGCAGTCGACGAGGATCCTCACCGCGCGGCCCCGCCCGCCGGTGGAGACGCGGCGGGCAGCTCGGCGAGGAAGGAGCGGATGGCGTCGGCGACGAGGTCGGGCGTCTCGTAGTGAGCGAGGTGGCCGGTTCCCGGCAGCACGACGAGCCGCGCGTCGGGGAACAGCTCGACGGCTTCGCGCTGTCCCGCGAGCGGCGCGATGCGGTCGCGCTCCCCGCGATGAGCACCGTCGGCACGGTGACCCGCGGCGCCGCGGCGCGAACATCCGTGCTCACCGACGCGCGGAACGCCTCGGCGACCGTGCGAGGATCCGAGAACCCGTTGAAGTAGCGGTGGTGCTCCTCGTGAATCCAGCGCCGCAGCATGCGGTCGGGCGTGTTCACGAGGCTCATGCTCATGAACCGCACGATGAGCCAGTTGCCGAGCCACACGCGCGCGAGGGCCTGCGGCATGGCGCGCGTCACGCCGTAGAACGCGCGCGTCGCCGCGGTGATGCCGCGGCCGGCCGCGACCTTCGGGTCGGTCGTGATGGGGTTGACGAGCACGAGCGCTCGCGTCGGCAGGCCGTCGGCGATCGCGTGCGCGGCGATCATCGAGCCGAAGGAGTGCCCGAGCACGACAGGCGGTGCGCTCAGCTCGAGGGCCTCGAGGAAGGCTCCGAGCCAACGTCCGTAACCGGCGATCGAATGGGGTGCCTCGGTGAGGGGCGTGGAGTCGCCGAAGCCGGGCAGATCGGGGCTGATCACGCGGATGCCGTCGAGCTGCGCGATGACGGCCTCCAGCCCGTGGTGGTCGCCGCGGTAGCCGTGGGCGAGCACGAGAACGTCGCGGGCGTCCTCCGGGCCGAAATCCCAGAACCGGGTGCGGGATCCGAGGATCGTGAACTCGCGCTCACGCACCGGAATCCGGGCGAGCGCGGCGGCGTGCGGAGTCGGGACGGCCATCCCAGCGATTCTAGGCTGGCGTCCAGCGCGCAAGGTGACAGACTCGACGTGTGACGTTCACGGCTCCTATCACGCTGCCCGGCCTCACCCTCGATCCCCAGTGGTACCGCCGCGCGGTGTTCTACGAGGTGATGGTGCGTTCCTTCGTCGATTCCAACGGCGACGGCTCCGGCGACCTCGCCGGCCTCATCTCGAAGCTCGACTACCTGCAGTGGCTCGGGGTCGATGCGCTGTGGATCCCGCCGATCTACCAGTCGCCGCTGCGCGACGGCGGCTACGACGTGGCCGACTACACGCAGATCCTGCCGGAGTTCGGCACCCTGGAGGAGTTCCGCGAGCTCGTGACCAAGGCGCACGAGCGCAACATGCGCGTCATCATCGACCTTCCCCTCAACCACACCTCCGACCAGCACGAGTGGTTCCAGCAGTCGCGGCTCGACCCCGAGGGTCCCTACGGTGACTTCTACGTGTGGCGCGACACCGACGAGGGGTACCCCAACGTCCGCATCATCTTCACCGACTACGAGGACTCGAACTGGGCCTTCGACTCCGAGCGGCGCCAGTTCTACTTCCACCGCTTCTTCTCCCACCAGCCCGATCTCAACTTCCGCAATCCCGCCGTTCACGAGGCGGTGTTCGACATCATCCGCTTCTGGATGGACATGGGGGTCGACGGCTTCCGACTGGATGCGATCCCGTACCTCTACGAGTCGGAGGAGGGATCCGGCGAGGGCGAGCCCGAGACGCACGAGTTCATCAAGGCTGTGCGCCGGATGATGGACGAGGAGTACCCGGGACGGGTGATGATCGCCGAGGCGAACCAGTGGCCCGCCGAGGTCGTCGAGTTCATGGGCACCGACGAGGAGCCGCAGTGCCACATGGCCTTCGACTTCCCGGTGATGCCGCGCATCTTCTACTCGCTCCGTTCGCAGTCGGCTCAGGAGCTCACCCGCGTGCTCTCCGAGACCACCGACACTCCCGCGGGCGCCGGCTGGGGTGTGTTCCTGCGCAACCACGACGAGCTGACCCTCGAGATGGTCTCCGAGGAGTATCGGCAGGCGATGTACGGCTGGTACGCCTACGACCCGCGGATGCGCGTGAACGTGGGCATCCGACGCCGCCTCGCGCCGCTGCTGGACAACTCGCGAGCCGAGCTCGAGCTCGCCCACGCGCTGCTGTTCTCGCTGCCGGGATCGCCGTTCCTGTATTACGGCGACGAGATCGGCATGGGCGACAACATCTGGCTCCCCGACCGCGACGCCTCCCGCACGCCGATGCAGTGGACGCCCGACCGCAACGCGGGATTCTCCACGGCCGACCCCGGCAAGCTCTACCTGCCGATCGTGCAGTCGCTCGTCTACAACTACTCGCTCGTCAACGTCGAGTCGCAACTCGCTCAGTCGCGCTCGCTCCTGCACTGGGTGCGCAACGTCATCCACGTGCGGAAGGGGCATCCGGTGTTCGGGCTCGGTTCGATCAAGGTGCTCCGCACCAACCACGAGTCGGTGCTCGCCTTCGTGCGTGAATACGAAGGATCCGGAACCCAGTTCGGCGATGCCCCGGAGCGCGTGCTGTGCGTGTTCTCCTTCTCGCACAACCCCGTCTCGGTATCCATCGAGATCGAGGGCGAGGAGGAGTCACGCCCTACGACCTGTTCGGCGGCGGCGCGTTCCCGACGATCGGCGACGATGGCGTTCTCACGCTCACTCTCGCCACTCAGAGCTTCTTCTGGCTGCACCTCGGAGAGCCGCGCACAGCGCTTCCGCGCGCCTTCTGAGCGTCGTCGGAGCCCGCCTCTAGGCTTCCGCCATGAGCAGTTGGGCCGACCGCCTGGGCGTCTTCGACCTGGAGACGACAGGTGTTGACGTCGAGACGGCCCGCGTCGTCACGGCGTGCATCGCCGTACTCGATGCCGAGGGCCGCGTCGTGCAGCGTTGGGACTGGATCGCCGACCCCGGCATCGAGATCCCGGAGGCCGCCGCCGCTGTACACGGCATCACGACCGAGCGGGCGCGCGCCGAGGGCCGCGCGAGCGAACTCGTGATCGCCGAGATCACCCAGACCCTCCGCACCCTCTTCGGGCTCGGCGTTCCCGTCGTCGTCTACAACGCCCCCTACGACCTCTCGCTGTTGGACCGCGAATGCCGCCGCAACGAGCTCGAGCCCCTCGACGATCCCGCGCCTGTCATCGACCCGCTCGTGCTCGACAAGCAGGTCGACACCTACCGCAAGGGCAAGCGCACTCTCGAGGTCGCCGCGGCCCATTACGGCGTGCCCCTCGACGACGCACACGACGCGGGAGCGGATGCGATTGCCGCCGGGCGCGTCGCGCAGGCTCTCGCGGCCGCCTACCCGGCGGAACTGGATGTGCCCATCGCCGATCTGCACGGTCGCCAGGAGATCTGGTATGCCGAGCAGGCGCGGCGCTTCCAGGACTACATCCGCAGGCGCAAGGGTGACGAGAGGTTCACGGCCTCCACCGCGTGGCCGATCAAATACCCGGCGCACCCCGGCGCCTATCGCGACACGCAGCCCATTCCGCCGCTCGAGCCGCGGCTGGGCCGCGTGCCCGTCATCGACTTCAGCCGCCCGCTCGCCCTGCAGCTCGCTCCCCCGCCGGATGCGGCGGGCGCCGTCGCCGCGATCGACGCGGCGCCGCCGGATGCGCGGGACGCCTTCCCGGGGGTCGTGCCCTTGTCGCAGCCGCCGCTGCTCGCCGAGGAGCCGCCGACCCTCCCGCCGCCCCTCACGCCCACGCCGCCCCTGACGTCCGCGACGGAGGGGAGCTCCCCGGCGGGCGCCTCCTGGAACGAGCCCGCACCCGCGGAGGCCGACAACGCCGACACGCCGGACGTGCTCGAGCAGCCCGACACCGAGGTGGATCTCGTCGAGCCGCCCGAGTCGGACGAGGTGCCGGGCGAAGAGCCCGAGCCCGACGATGTCCGTGAACTCGACGAGGAAGCGCTTGACGAGCCCGCGCCGGAGCGGTCAGGGGTCGCCCGGCCGTGCTGCGCGTCGCCGCCGCGATCGTGACCGATCCCGACGGGCGCACTCTGCTGGTACGCAAGACCGGAACCTCGCACTTCATGCAGCCCGGCGGCAAGATCGAGGAGGGCGAGAGCGCGATCGAGACGCTCACGCGCGAACTCGCCGAGGAGATCGGCGTCGAGCTCGATGTGACCACCGCCGAGTACCTCGGACTGTTCCGCGCGGTCGCCGCGAACGAAGGCAACACCGTGGTCCTGGCCGCCGTGTTCGCCATGGCCGTCGAGGGCGAGCTGTCGGCATCGGGCGAGATCGAGGAACTGCTCTGGGTGGATGACCCCGACCTCGACCTCGACGGACGCGATGTGGCTCCGCTCACCCTCGATGAGTTGCTGCCGCTGTGGGAACGCCGTCGCGCGCAGGCCTTCGGTTTCTGACCGTGACGGCGGCTTCGGGACGCGAACCGCATCGCACACGAGGAACGGCCCCGTCGATCGACGGGGCCGTTCTTCGCAGGTGAACCGGAGCTTACTTGCCGAAGTTCTTGTAGCGCGTGTTGAACTTCTCGACGCGGCCGGCGCTGTCGAGGATGCGCTGCTTGCCCGTGTAGAACGGGTGCGAGGCGGAGGAGATCTCGACATCCACGACCGGGTAGGTCTCGCCATCCAGCTCGATGGTCTTGTCGCTCGTGAGGGTCGAGCGGGTGAGGAAGGTCTCGCCGCTCGCCAGGTCGCGGAAGACGATCGCCTGGTAGTCGGGGTGGATGTCGGTCTTCATGAGGTACCTCAGTCGGAAGTGATGGGAAAGTTGGCGGCCGAAGGGCCAGCTGTCGAGTTTAGCAGAGGATCAGGACCACTGAGCGCGAGCCGCGAAGCGCCCGTCCTCGCTCGTGGAGACCACGAGCGGCAGTTCGAACGCCTCCGAGAGGTGCTCCCCGTGATCACCTCGGCGATCGGTCCGGCCGCGTGGATCCGGCCGTCTGCGAGCAGCAGCGCGTGCGTGAAGCCGGCCGGGATCTCCTCGACGTGATGGGTCACCATGACCATCGCGGGGGCATCCGCGGTCGACGCGTACTCGCCGAGCAGCTGCACGAGCTCCTCACGTGCACCGAGGTCGAGGCTCGCCGCGGGCTCGTCGAGTAGCAGCACCTCGGGGTCGGTCATCACCGCGCGGCCGATCTGCACGCGCTTCTGCTCACCGTCGGAGAGGGTGCCGAAGAGTCGGTCGCGCAGGGCGTCGAGACGCCACTCGCGCATGACGCGCTCCGCGCGGCGCTGATCGACGTCTTCGTACTCCTCGTTCCACCGCCCGGTCACCGAGTAGGCGGCCGTCAACACGACGTCGAACACCGTCTCGTCGCGCGGGATGCGGCGGGCCATCGCCGTCGACGCGAAGCCGATGCGCGGGCGCAGGTCGAACACATCCACGCGTCCGAGCTGTTCGCCGAGCACGCGTACGACGCCTCGGCTGGGATGCATCAGGGCCGAGGCGAGGTTCAGGATCGTCGTCTTGCCCGCACCGTTGGGCCCGAGGACGACCCATCGCTCGTCGGACTCGACCGTCCAGTTGATCCCGTCGAGGATCGCGTTCCCGTTACGGACGACCGAGACGTCGTCGAGTTCCAGCACCCGCACCATGATGCCTCAGCCTAGTCGTCGTCGGCCGTGTCGGGCTCGCGCTCGGCAGGCACGTCGCCTCCGGCAGTCTCGTCGCCGGAAGTCTCGTCGCCGGGCACGAGACTCTCGTACACGGCGCGGGTGCGCTCGGCGATGCTCGCCCAGCTGAACTCGGCCTCGGCACGCAGTCGACCCGCCTCCCCCATGAGCCGGGCGGTCTCCGGATCCGCGAGCACCTCGGAGAGCGCCGCGGCGAGATCCGCGATGAAGCGCTCCGGCTCGAGCGGTGTGCCCGTACCGTCGTCGCTTTGCCGGATCGGCACGAGACGACCCGTGAGCCCATCCGCGACGACCTCGGGGATACCGCCCGTCGCCGTGCCCACGACGGGCAGGCCGCACGCCATGGCCTCGAGGTTGACGATGCCCAGCGGCTCGTAGATCGAGGGGCACACGAAGACGGTTCCCGCGCTCAAGACCGCGGCCAGCTCGTGCTGCGGCAGCATCTCGTCGATCCAGATGACGCCCTCGCGCTCCGACTGCAGCACTTTCACCCCGGCCTGCACCTCGGCCATGATCTCGGGGGTGTCGGGTGCGCCGGCGCACAAGATCAGTTGCACGTCGGGGTCGAGTTCGCGCGCGGCGGCCAGGAGGTAGGGCAGCCCCTTCTGTCGCGTGATGCGGCCCACGAAGACGACGCCGCGTGCGCTGGGATCGATGCCGAAGCGCTCGAGCACGGCGTCGTCCTGCACGCGGGTCCACCGCTCCAGGTCGATGCCATTGTGCACGACATGCACCCGCGCGGGGTCGATGTCGGGATAGCACCGCAGGATGTCGGCACGCATGCCGGCGCTCACGGCGATCACGGCATCCGCTGCCTCGAACGCCGTCTTCTCGATCCAGCTCGAGATGCGGTAGCCGCCGCCGAGCTGCTCGGCTTTCCACGGCCGGAGCGGCTCGAGCGAGTGCGCCGTAACGACGTGCGGGATGCCGTGCAGGAGCTTGGCGAGGTGCCCGGCGGCGTTCGCGTACCAGGTGTGGGAGTGCACGAGGTCGGCGCCGACGACGTCCTCGGCCATCTGCAGGTCGACGCCGAGCGTCGCGAGCGAGGGATTGGCCGAGGTGAGCTGCGGGGGCACGAGGTAGGCATAGGTGTGCGGCTCGTCGCGCGGCAGTCCGAAGCAGCGCACGACGACGTCGACATCGCGTCGCAGGGCGGCGACGAGCTCGGCGACGTGCACGCCTGCTCCCCCGTACACCTCGGGTGGATACTCACGGCTGAGAACATCGACTCGCATGCCTGTCGACGCTAGTACACCGTCCTGGGCTGGCCTACTGTGGGGCTATGGCAGCACCGCCCAAGATCTTCGGCATCGTTCTCGCTGGTGGAGAGGAAAGCGGTTGATGCCGCTGACCGCCGACAGGGCCAAGCCCGCGGTGCCGTTCGGCGGCGGCTACCGCCTGATCGACTTCGCGCTGTCGAACCTCATCAACTCGGGACTGCGTCAGATCGTCGTGCTGACGCAGTACAAGTCGCACTCGCTCGACCGGCACGTGTCGCAGACCTGGCGGCTCTCGGGCATGCTCGGCGCCTACGTCGCGTCGGTTCCCGCCCAGCAGCGCCTCGGCAAGCGCTGGTTCTCGGGCTCGGCTGATGCGATCCTGCAGAGCCTCAACCTCATCCGCGACGAGAAGCCCGACATCGTCGTCGTGGTGGGCGCCGACCACGTGTATCGCATGGACTTCAGCCAGATGATCCGCGCGCACATCGAGTCGGGCGCGGGTGTCACCGTCGCGGCGATCCGTCAGCCGATCGCGCTCGCCGACCAGTTCGGCATCATCGAGCTCGACGAGAAGGACCCGACCCGCATCGGCGCGTTCCGCGAGAAGCCGAAGGATGCCACAGGTCTCGCCGACTCCCCCGGCGAGGTGCTCGCATCCATGGGCAACTACGTCTTCGACGCCGACGTGCTCATCGACGCCGTGCAGCGCGACGGCGCGCGTGCCGACTCGAACCATGACATGGGCGGCGACATCGTGCCCGACTTCGTGACGCGGGGTGAGGCGGCGGTCTACGACCTCAATCGCAACGACGTGCCGGGCGCGAGTGATCGCGACCGCTTCTACTGGCGCGACGTGGGAACGATCGACTCGTTCTTCGAGGCGCACCAGGACCTCATCTCGGCGCTCCCGGTGTTCAACCTCTACAACCAGAACTGGCCGATCTACAGCCAGCAGCTCAACTCGCCCCCGCGAAGTTCGTGCGCGACGGTGAGAACCGGGTGGGAACCGCGATCGACTCGATCGTGTCGCTCGGCTGTGTCGTCTCGGGTGGGCACCTCGAGCGCGTCGTGCTCGGCCCGTGGGTCACGATCGCGTCGGGCGCGCGCATCACCGACTCGGTGATCTTCGAGCGGGTCGAGATCGGCGCGAACGCCACGGTGCAGCGCGCTATTCTCGACAAGGACGTCGTCGTCGCGCCCGGAGCTTCGGTAGGTGTCGACCACGACGCCGACCGGAACCGCGGCTTCACGGTGACCGAATCCGGCATCACGGTCGTGGGCAAGGGCGTTCGCGTCGACTGACGACCGCACTCAACGTCGCGCCCGGGCGCGTCGCGCCACCACCGCATCCGAAGGACCCCACGCCCCATGGCTCGCTTCCTCGTCGTGCTCGATGTCGACTCCACGCTCATCGAGGACGAGGTGATCGAGCTGCTCGCGGACGCCGCGGGATCCCGCGAGGCCGTCGCCGAGGTGACCTTCCGTGCGATGAACGGTGAGCTCGACTTCGCCGAGAGCCTGCGCGAGCGCGTTGCCGCCCTCGCGGGCCTGCCCGAGTCGGTCTTCGCCGAGGTCGGCGCGCGCGTCACCGTCACGCGCGGGGTGCCGGAGATGATCGCGTCCGTGCAGGCGGCGGGCGGCAAGGTCGCCGTGGTGTCGGGCGGCTTCCACGAGATCATCGATCCGCTCGCGGAACGGCTGGGGCTGGATCACTGGCGCGCCAACCGTCTCGAGGTCGCCGACGGCGTGCTCACGGGTCGGGTCATCCCCCGATCGTCGATGCGGCGGCCAAGGCGGAGGCGCTGCAGGAGTGGGCGGATGCGGCGGGCATCCCGATCGCGCAGACCCTCGCGGTCGGTGACGGCGCGAACGATCTGCCGATGATGGCCCTCGCGGGCCTCTCGGTGGGTTTCGACGCGAAGGCGCCGGTGCGTGACCTCGCCGACGTGCTGCTCGACGCGCGCGATCTCTCGATGCTGCTCCCGCTCATGGGGCTCCGCTGATCCGATTCCTTGACTCCCGAACGGGGGCTCCGCTACTGTGCGCGTGTCGGGTGACACGAGTCACCTCAACCGCAACGCCGCGATGAGGCGGCACCCCGCCCGGGTCGAGGGTGAGCCGGGCGCATGGAGAACGGAGTCCCCAGAGTGTCCGGTCAGATCGAGCAGTTCGCGGCGGGGGTGACACGCAGCGGCGGCCGACGGCACGCGGGGCGTGTTCTCGCGCTCGCCGCACTCGCAGCCCTTCTCGCCTCCGCCCTGCAGGCGGTCGCGCTTCCCGCACCCGGTGCCTCGGCGGTGACCGTCGGCTCGGGGAGCTACGCGGAAGGCACGCCCGCGGGCGGCACCGCGCCCCAGGATTGCGCCGGCGGGGTCATGGACCCGCGTTCGCGCACCACCGCGAACTTCCCCGCGGGCGCGGTGCCCACCAACGACTGGTGGACCTCACTTCTGTGGAACAAGATCAACTGCACGGATGAGTCCGCCAACCTCATGGCGCATCCGCTGGCCTTCCATTCCTTCACCAACGGGCTCGGGGTGAGCTACCCCACCAACGCTTCGGTCTCGGGCACCTCGACGGGCGTCTCCGAGTACCACTACAACTACGCCGAAGACCTGCGCATCGGCATCGCCGGCCTCACCGCCCCGGGCAAGGTCGACAGCTACAGCGATTGGACCGTCACCGAGCAGTGGTCCAACGGCGGCTCGAGCCTGCGTGCCACGATCGGGCACGGCCTGCCCTTCGTGTACGCGACGAAGACTGGCGGGGATGTGCGCCTCACCCTGACCGCTCCCCCGGCCGTCTGGCGCAACGCGGGCGGCGCGATCGGCTTCACGGTCAACGGGCACGACTATGCGGCGTTCGGTCCGAGCGGGTCGAGCTGGAGCGTGTCGGGCACCACGATCAGCTCCTCGCTCGCCGGCGGCGCCTTCTTCTCGCTCGCGGTGCTGCCGACGAGCTCGACCAACACGGCCCGCGCCGCAGCGCTCGACACCTATGCGCCCTACGCGCACAACCACGTGACAGGTACACGCGTGTCGTGGGCCTACAACGAGTCGACGGCGAAGCTCACCGCCACCTACGCGTTCACCACCGTGGCGAAGCAGGGCGGCGGCGCGAACGGCACCGTCTTCGCCCTCTACCCGCACCAGCGCGATGCGCTGAGCGGGGTCACCCCGAGCGCCTACTCCTACGTCTCGCCGCGCGGACCGATGCGCGTCGTGATCGGGGCCAGCCAGTTCCAGACCGTGTCGACCTTCAACGGCGTGCTTCCGCAGCTCGCCAATACGGGCTTCGCATCCGGATCCGCCGACCTTGCCCAGCTGTCGGGGTACGTCGACCAGGTGGCGGGCTCCGACCCGTTCGCAGGCTTCGGTGAGGACACCTATTGGACAGGTAAGGCCCTCGGGCGCGCGACGCAGGTGATCCAGATCGCGAACCTCACCGGCAAGACCGCCGCGCGCGACTCGCTCGTGAGCGCGGTGCGCACGCGGCTCACCGACTGGATGACGGCATCCCCCGGCGAGACGCAGCGGCTGTTCTCCTACAACCCGAGCTGGGGCACGCTCATCGGCTACCCCGCGTCGTACGGCTCGGACACCGAGCTCAACGACCACCACTTCCACTACGGCTACTACGTCGTGGCGGCGGCGACCGTGGCTCAGTTCGACCCCTCATGGGCCGCCAACTCGGCCTACGGTGGCATGGTCAACACCGTCATCAAGGATGCGGCCAACTGGGATCGCGGCGACACGCGCTTCCCGTTCCTGCGCGACTTCGACATCTACGCGGGGCACGACTGGGCATCCGGTCACGGCTCGTTCGGGGCGGGCAACAACCAGGAGTCCTCGAGCGAGGGCATGAACTTCGCAGCGGGCCTCATCATGTGGGGCCAGGCGACCGGCAACACGACGGTGCGCGATCTGGGCATCTACCTGTACACGACCCAGGCATCCGCGATCCACAACTACTGGTTCGACACGGATGACGAGGTCTTCCCCGCCGCGTTCGGCCACTCCACGGTCGGCATGGTGTGGGGCGACGGCGGGGCGTACTCGACGTGGTTCAGTGCCGAGCCGGAGATGATCCAGGGCATCAACCTGCTGCCCTCGACTGCCGGGCACCTGTACCTCGGCTACGACCCCGGCTACATCGGGCGGAACCTCGCCGAACTGCAGACCAACAACGGCGGGCCGGCCACGGTCTGGCAGGACATCATCTGGGAGTTCCAGGCGCTCGCTGACGCGCCGACCGCGCTCGCGCAGTTCCGGTCGCAGGCGGGTTCGTACAGCGTGGAAGAGGGCGAGTCGCGTGCCCACACCTTCTACTGGCTGAAGAACCTCTCGACCGTCGGCACGGTCGATCGCACCGTCACGGCCGACACACCGCTCTACGCCGTGTTCACCACGAACGGGGTGCGCAACCACCAGGCCGCCAACATGTCGGGATCCGCCATCACGGTGCACTTCTCCGACGGGGTGAGCCTGAGCGTGCCGGCGCGCTCGGTGGCATCGTCGAGCGGTGGGTCGACCGGTGGTGGCGACACGACGGCGCCCTCCACGCCCACCGGGCTTACGGCATCCGGAACGACCTCGAGTTCGACGAACCTCTCGTGGTCGGCCTCGAGCGACAACGTCGGCGTGACGGGCTACGAGATCCTGCTGGGCGGCAGCGTCATCGGAACAGTCGGCGGAACCGCCGCGACCGTGACGGGACTTGCCGCATCCACGAGCTACACCTTCGCGGTGCGGGCGAAGGATGCGGCAGGCAACCGTTCGGGCGCGAGCTCCTCGGTGTCCGTGACGACGAGCTCGACCGGCGGAACCGGTGGCGGATCCGTCGACGCGACTTCGCGCATCGAAGCGGAGTCGTACAGCGGGATGTCGGGCGTGCAGACCGAGGCGACCTCGGATGCGGGCGGCGGCGAGAACGTCGGCTGGATCGGCAACGGCGACTACCTGCGCTACGACGGCGTGGACTTCGGCAACGCAGCGCGCACGCAGTTCACGGCGCGCGTCGCCTCGGGAGCCGGTGCCGGGATCAGCGGACTCGTAACGGTGCGCCTCGACAGCCGTACCGCCGCACCGATCGGGAGCTTCGCGGTCGGCAACACGGGCGGCTGGCAGAACTGGCAGAGCATCCCGGCCAACGTCCATGGCACCACGGGCGTGCACACGGTGTATCTGACGTTCGAGTCGGGGCAGCCGGCCGACTACGTCAACGTGAACTGGTTCACCTTCTCGTGAGCAGCACGCTCGGCTGAGTCAGGTGCCCCCGGCGGACGCGTCGGGGGCACCTCTCACGTGGAGGCGCGCTCGACGACGTGGAACAGCTCGTGCGTCGGCCGGGGCGGCGGCACGTCATGCCCGAGAGCGGCGAGCACCGAGGAGGCGAGGTGCTCCGCCTGCGCATCGATCGCCTGCCAGACGGTCGTGAGGGCGGGCGAGGCGAGGCGCGCGAGCGGGATGTCGTCGACGCCGATCACAGCGACGTCCTCGGGGGCCCGGAGCCCTTCGGCGCGCAGGCCCGCCAGGACGGCGAGGGCGACCTCGTCGTTGTAGGCGGCGACCGCCGTGACGGGCTCTCCCGCGCGCCATTCGCGCACCGCGGCGGCCCCGGACTCCACCTCCAGCTCGACGGTGCGCAGGCGCGGTTCCGGCAGGCCGAGGCGCGCGCACGCGGCCCGTGCGCCGGCGATCCGGCGTTCGGTGAACGCGGCCAAGCGCGAATCGCTCGGCGCCGCGTAGGCGAGCACCCGGTGGCCGCGTGCGGCGAGGTGCTCCACCTGCAGTTCGGCGATGCCGTGCTGAGGCACGGCGAAGGTCTCGGGATGCGGATCCTCGTCGAGCGTGGACCCCACCACCGGGATCCGCGCGCTGCGCATCGCGGCGGCATCCGCATCCGTCAACGGACCGAGCGCGAGCACGGCGCGCGGCGTGACGGCACGCCACAACTCGGTCAGCGGGCGATTCCCGCGGTCGTTGAAGACCAGCAGCGCGAGTCCCTGGGCAGCGAAGAGCGTCGTGAGGTCGTCGATGAGCGTGTCGATCACCGGACCCGCGGTCCAGTCGGGAACGACGCACAGCACGACGTCGCTGCGCCCCGACCGCAGGGTGCGGGCAGCCGCCGAGGGCGTGTATCCGAGGCGCTCCGCGGTGTCGAGCACGCGACGGCGGGTGAGCTCCGAGATCGAGGTGCCCGGCGTGTCGTTGAGCACGTAGCTCACGGTCGTGCGCGAGACCCCGCTCTCGCGGGCGACATCGGCGCTCGTGACCCGTGACACGTGTGCCTCGTCAGTGCCCCATGCCGAGGCCGCCGTCGACCGGGATGACGGCGCCCGAGATGTAGCCCGCGTCGTCGGAGGCGAGCCAGGTGATCACGCGCGCGACCTCGACGGGCGAGGCGAAGCGCGCGGCGGGGATCTGCGAGAGGTACTGCTTCTGCTGCTCCTCGGGAAGCTCGGCCGTCATGTCGGTCTCGATGAAGCCGGGGGCTACGACGTTCGCCGTGATCCCGCGGGAACCGAGTTCACGGGTGAGCGAACGGGCGATGCCCACGAGCCCGGCCTTGGAGGCCGCGTAGTTGACCTGGCCGGCGCTGCCGAGCAGCCCCACGACACTCGAGACGAGGATGACACGTCCGAAGCGGGCCTTGAGCATGCCCTTGGAGGCCCGCTTGACCACGCGGAACGCGCCCGAGAGGTTGGTGTCGAGCACCTCGGTGAAGTCCTCGTCGCTCATCCGCAGCAGCAGCGTGTCGCGCGTGATGCCGGCATTCGCCACGACGACCTCGACGGGGCCGAGCTTCGTCTCCACCTCGGTGAAGGCGGCATCCACGGATGCGGCATCCGTGACGTCGGCGCGCACCGTGAGGGCGCCTTCCGGGCCCTCGCCCGAACGGGCGGTGACGGCCACGCGGTGACCCTGGGCGAGGAATTCGGCGGCGATGGCGTAGCCGATGCCGCGGTTACCGCCGGTGACGAGCACGGTGCGAGAGGTCATGGTTCAGGAGCCTAGCGGGCGCGAGACGTAGGCTGGACGCATCGCCAGTCACAGCTCGCACGTCGTCACCGAGCTCCCCTCTCGCCCGAGGAGGAGCGGCGGTCGCGCATGCTCAAGTACACGATCGCGATGTCGGTGCGCGTCGTCTGCATCGCCCTGTGTCTCGTCGTGTCGGGCTGGTGGATCGCCATCCCCGCGGCCGGCGCCGTGTTCCTCCCGTACTTCGCGGTCGTCATCGCCAACAACGTGCGCGGCCGTTCGCAGGGCACGGTGCAGCGTCCCGGTGCCGTCGTCCGGCTCGTGCCGGAGCCGCCCCGTGCCGAGGCCCCTCGGGCCGACCCGCTCGAGCCGGAGAGCGGCCGCGACGACCGCGCCGAGGACCTGCCGTGATCGGCCTCGGTGAGCCCGGCATCCGCTGTTCGGCGGCGGGATGCACGAACGACGCGCAGTTCCGGGTGAACTGGCGCAACCCTCGCATCCACACGCCTGACCGCGTCAAGGTGTGGCTCGCCTGCCCCGAGCACCGGGATTCGCTCAGCGACTATCTGCGCACCCGCTCGTTCCCGGTGCAGGTCACGCCGCTCGACGTCGAGCTCGACCGCGTTCCGGATCCGACATGAGCGCGGCCACTTCTCGCGCCTCGCTCACGGGCTGGCGCCGGTGGGGCGCGTACCTTGCCCTGACGCTGGTCTTCGCGGTCGCGTGCGGCCTGCTGTCGTGGTGGCAATGGGCACGCCGCGGTGAGGCCGTCGACGAGATCCAGCGCATCGAGCAGAACTACGATGCGGCCCCGCGCGCGGTCGACGAGGTGCTGGACGGCTTCTCCGCGTGGGACGACGACGACGAGTGGACGCCCGTGGCCCTGCACGGCGAGTACCTCGCCGACCAGCAGGTGCTCGTGCGCAACCGGGTGCGGGGCGGTCAGCCGGGGTTCGAGCAGCTCGTTCCGCTGCGGCTCGACGACGGCTCGGTGTTCGTCGTCGACCGCGGGTGGCTCCCGCTCGGTGACGGCCCGAACGCCACTCCCGACGCCGTTCCCCAGCCGCCGGAGGGCGAGGTGACGGTGGTCGCGCGCCTGCGGCAGGCCGAGCCCGCGTTGCCCGGGCGCAGCGCACCCGAGGGGCAACTCCCTCGGTCGACGTCGCGACGATCGTCGGTGGGCTCGCGGATGAGGGCTACACGGGTGCCTATGGCCTGCTCGCGAGCGAGGACCCGGCGGTGGACGACATGCCGTTCGCGGCCCCGCGACCGCAGGAGGACGAAGGCCCGCACCTGTCGTACGCGCTGCAGTGGATCGCGTTCGGGGTGCTCGCCTTCATCGGCCTGTTCTGGGCGTGGCGACGCGAACGCCGAATCGCCGCGCTCCCCTCGATGAGCAGGCAGCGGCCCGCGCGCCGAAACGCGCGCACGAGGACGCCGACGCCGAGGATGCCATCCTCGACCGCCTCGGCTAGCGCCTAGCTCACATGGCCGCGCAGGCGGCGCTCGCGCGCGGCCGCCGGAGCGCGCGCGGCGTCGTGCCGCAGGTGCGCCGCCATGGCGCAGCACCGCCGCGCCTAGCTCACATGGCCGCGCAGGCGGGCGCTCGCGCGCGGCCGCCGGAGCGCGCGCGGCGGATTACCGCCGCGCCTAGCTCACACTGATGAGTTCCGCGTAGTCGGGATTCCAGTGGTCTTCGACGCCGTCGGGCAGGATCAGCACACGCTCGGGATTGAGCGCCTCGACGGCTCCCTCATCGTGCGAGACCAGCACGACGGCACCCGTGTAGCCCGCGAGTGCACCGAGGATCTCCTCGCGTGAGGCGGGGTCGAGGTTGTTGGTGGGCTCGTCGAGCAGCAGCACGTTGGCTCCCGAGACGACGATCATCGCGAGGGCCAGGCGCGTCTTCTCGCCGCCCGAGAGCACGCCCGCGAGCTTGTGCCCGTCATCCCCGGTGAACAGGAATGACCCGAGCACCTTGCGTGCTTCGGTCTCGGTGAGGTTCGGGGATGCCGCGACCATGTTCTGCAGCACGGTGCGGTTGACGTCGATCGTCTCGTGCTCTTGGGCGTAGTAGCCGATCCGCAGACCGTGGCCCGCCTCCACGTGACCGGTGTCCGGCCGGTCGACGCCGGCGAGGATCCGCAGCAGGGTGGTCTTGCCCGCGCCGTTGAGTCCGAGCACGACCACCTTGGACCCGCGGTCGATCGCGAGGTCGACGGCCGTGAAGATCTCGAGCGACCCATACGACTTGGAGAGATCGGTGGCCGTGATGGGGGTTCGGCCGCACGGCGCCGGGTCGGGGAAGCGCAGCTTCGCGACGCGGTCGACGGCCCGTTCCTCCTCGAGGCCGGCGAGCAGCTTCTCGGCCCGCGCCACCATCTGATGCGCGGCTGCCGCCTTCGTGGCCTTCGCCCCGAACTTGGCGGCCTGCAGCTGCAGCGCCGTGGCCTTCTTCTCCGCGTTCGCGCGCTCCTTCTTGCGCCGCTCCTGATCGGCCTCGCGCTGGCGCAGGTAGTGCTTCCAGCCCATGTTGTAGATGTCGATCGCCTGGCGGTTCGCGTCGAGGTAGAAGACCTTGTTGACGACCTCCTCGACGAGGTCGACGTCGTGCGAGATCACGATGACCCCGCCCTGATACGCCTTGAGGAACTCGCGCAACCACACGATCGAGTCGGCGTCGAGGTGGTTGGTGGGCTCGTCGAGGATCATCGTGTCGGCGCCCGAGAACAGGATGCGGGCGAGTTCGATGCGCCGCCGCTGCCCGCCCGACAGGGTCTTCAGCTGCTGGTCGAGGATGCGGTCGGGCAGCGCGAGGTTCGAGGCGATCGCCGCGGCCTCGGCTTCGGCCGCGTACCCGCCGAGCGCGAGGAAGCGGTCCTCGAGGCGCGCGTAGCGCGACATCGCCGCGTCGGCGGTTGCGGCATCCTGGCTCGCCATCTCGTCGGTCGCGCGCCGCAGCTCGGCGACCACGTGACCAAGCCCCCGCGCGTCGAGGATGCGGGTGCGGGCGGTCTGCTCCGGGTCGCCCGAGCGGGGATCCTGCGGCAGGTAGCCGATCTCGCCCGTGCGGTCGATGCGTCCCGCGGTGGGCAGCGTCTCCCCGCGAGCGTCTTGGTGAGTGTCGTCTTGCCCGCGCCGTTGCGCCCCACGAGACCGACCTTGTCGCCCTTGTCGACGCGGAAGGTGACGCCCGCCATGAGCTGCCGCGCGCCCACGCGGATCTCCAGATCGGTGACGGCGAGCACAGCGAAGTCCTTCGGTACGGGTGGGTGGGATGGTGGCCGAGGGCCAGCCTCCCAGTCTAGGTCGGTTTGCCCAACGCTGTAGCCCTGGGCACACCGCGCCTGTCATCACGGGTGCTCGCGGCGAAACGCTGCAGCGTTTGGCCGGTCAGGCGAAGTAGAGGGGGTGGTGGAGGCTGCACGCCGGGTTGAAGGGGCGCGGCAGTTGGGGCAGCCCTCGACGGCAAGGTAGGTGGCGATGGCGTGCGTGGTGCCGCACATGCCGCAGAGGATCGCGTGCTCCTCGCGACGTCTCACCGGCCAGACGGCGGCGGGATGGTCGGCGACCGCCTCGTGACAGTCGTGACACGGGTAGAAGCGATCGCAGCACGGGAACCGGATGGCCACGACATCCGTCGGGCCGTGCCAGTGAACGCAGCGGGTCTCGGCATCCACCGGCAGCCCGTGGATGCGGACGCCGTGGCTCTCGAGCGGTGCATCGCGCATCAGTCGGCGCCGCGGGCCGACAGCGCATCGGCGACATCGTCGGCGTGCCGCAGCGCGAGCACGAGAATCGGCACGACGGCGCGGTAGCCGATCCGCACCCCTCTGGCCTGTTGCGCCTCGCGCACCCGGCGGGCCAGGTCGGCCACGACCGGCAACATGGCGAGGGTGAGCGACAGGGTCAGCCCGACCCGTCGCGCGTCCACGCCGAGGAACGCGAGCGGGCGCAGTGCCGCCTCGAGCGCTGACAGCAGCTCCTCGCTGCGCGTCGTCAGGGTGAGCAGCCCGGCGAGCAGCACGATCGCGACGACGCGCACCGTGTTGACCATCGCATCCCATGGGGTGAGGAAGATCAGCTGGGTCGCGACCATGAGCACGGTGATCCATTTCGCGAGCCAGAGTTGCCGCAGCAGCATGCCGGGTGGGAAGAGCGCGAGCGCGTAGAGCCCGACCACGAGCGCGCCCGTGAATGCGACCGTGATCGCCGTGTGGGGCCACAGCGAGATGAGCAGCGCGAGCACGACGAGTCCGAGCAGCTTGACACCTGCACGCGCCCGGTGCAGCAGGCTCGTGCCCGGCAGGTAGAGGGCGATCACGCGAACTCCCGCTGGTAGCGCTCGACGACGGCTGCGGGATCGCCGAGCTCGACGAGACGGCCCTCGTGGAAGCGCAGCGCGATGTCGCAGCGCGCCGCGAGCTCGAGGTCGTGCGTCACGACGACCAGCTGTGCGGGCAGCTCCTCGATGAGCAGCGTGCCGATCCGCCTCGCGTTGCCGAGATCGAGGAGGGTCGTCGGCTCATCGGCGATCACGAGCTTGGGCTCACGCACGAGCACGGATGCCAGTGCGAGCAGTTGCTTCTGCCCACCCGAGAGGCTGTAGGCGGGGGCATCGGCGTGGGCCGCCAAGCCATACGCCGCGAGCACGGATGCGACCCGTGCGTCGATCGTCGAGCGGTCGAGCCCGCTGCCCTTGAGCGACAGGCGCACGTCCTCGGCGACCGTCGGCATGAGGATCTGGGCGTCGGGGTTCGTGAAGACGAAGCCGACCTCGGCCCGCATCCGCTTCGCCTCGCGGGCGACGTCGAAGCCCAGCACGCGCGCGGTGCCGCGCGTCGGGGCGACGAGGCCGTCGAGCACGCGCGCGAAGGTCGACTTACCGGAGCCGTTCGCGCCGATCACGGCGATCCGGTGCTGGTCGAGCTGCACCGTCACCTCGTCGAGCACGAGGCGTCCGTCGAGCTCGACGCTGACGCTCTCGAGGTCGATCATGCGACGGTCGCGACGGCTCGGCGCTCACGTACGCGGCCGAAGACGGGCGGGTAGGCCTTCCAGAGGGTCAGCGTCAGCAGCGTCGCCAGCACGACCTTGATGATGTCGCCGGGGAGGAACACGAGACTCGTGAGCACGGTCGCCCCGAGCGGCAGGCCCGTCACGGCTGCCTGCACGGGGATGCCGAATGCGTACACCACGAGCACGCCGCCCACGATGCCGCCGAGCGCGACGCGCCACCACGAGAGCCCGCTGCGCCCGGAGTGCGCGATGAGGCCCGTGACGAAGGCTCCGGGGATCCAGCCGATGAGGTAGCCGGCGGTGACGCCGACGAAGACGCCCGCGCCTCCATGTCCGCCCGACAGCAGCGGCAGGCCGATCAGCACGAGCACCTCGAAGACCAGCACGGCCGCAGCGCCCCGCCAGGCGCCCAGCACCATACCGGCCAGGATCACGCCGAGCGTCTGGGCGGTGATGGGCACGAGTCCGGGCACCGGAATGGGGCCCACGAGGCCGAGCGCCGCGATGATGGCGGCGAACACAGCGATGCGGGCGATGTCGCGAGTCTCGAAGCGGCGGGTCTGCGGGCGGCGGGGGCGTCGGTCATGGCGTCTCCAGGTCGTGGTGAACAGTGTTCAGGTGAACGGCGTTCAGTATAGTGAGTCGCATGAGGACCGAACGGCATGTGCGTCACGATCGCGAATCGGTCGTCGATGCGGCCCTCCGCATCCTTGACGAGTGGGGCCTGTCGGAGCTGACCATGCGGCGGTTGGGGGCTGCGCTCGAGGTGCAGCCGAGCGCGCTCTACCACCACTTCGAGAACAAGCAGACGCTGCTGGCGGCGGTGGCCGACCGCATCCAGGAGACGGCGCGCCCCGTGCCCTCCCCGAACTCGGCTGGTACGAGGCGACATTGGCCGAGGCGGTCAACGTGCGCGACGCGTTGCTCACCTACCGTGACGGCGCCGAGGTCGTGCTGAGCACGCGTGCACTCGGGCTCGGGGCCGACCTCGCGCACGAGCGCCTCACGGCTGCCCTGCACCGCGGCCACGACGGCGAGACGTCGCGTCTCGTCGCCACGGCGCTGCTGCACCTCATCCTCGGCGACGCGTCCCTCGCCCAGCAGCGCCTGCAAGCCGACAGCCTCGGGGTCGTCTCCCCCGATGCTCCCGATGCCAGCGATCCCGGCCTCGTATTCCGGCTCGGGGTCGAGCTGCTGCTGAGCGGGCTCGAGCTCGCCGAGCAGACCGCGCGCCGCGAGTAGAACCGGCCACCGGGTTCGAGACGCGCCTAGGGCGCTCGTCACCCAGCTGGATCGTCAGATGGCGAATCCAATGGCGCGCATCATGTCGCGCCCGTCGTCGGTGATGCGCTCGGGACCCCACGGCGGCATCCACACCCAGTTGATGCGGAAGCGTTCGACGATGCCGTCGAGCGACTGCGAGACCTGCTCCTCGATGACGTCGGTGAGCGGGCAGCCGGCTGAGGTGAGCGTCATCGAGACGATGAGCGCGTCGTTCTCGTCATCCCATGCCAGGTCGTAGACGAGGCCGAGGTCGACGATGTTGACTCCGAGTTCGGGGTCGATGACGTCCTTCAGACCCTCTTCGACGCTGTCGAAGAGCGCGGGTTCGAGTGAGGTGGGCATCGGTCTTCCTTCCTCTAGCAGCCTACGCCGCGGCGCGGCGTCACGCCTGAGCGACGAGGTAGCGGTCGTAACCCTCGTCTTCGAGGCGCTCGGCGAGCTCCGATCCGCCCTCCTCGGCGACCTTGCCGTCGACGAAGACGTGCACGAAGTCGGGCTTGATGTAGCGCAGGATGCGCGTGTAGTGCGTGATCAGCAGCACGCCGAGGCCGGTCTCCTGGTGGGCGCGGTTGACGCCCTCCGAGACGATCTTGAGCGCGTCGACGTCGAGACCGGAGTCGGTCTCGTCCAGGATCGCGAACTTCGGCTTCAGCAGTTCGAGCTGCAGGATCTCGTGGCGCTTCTTCTCGCCGCCGGAGAAGCCCTCGTTGACGTTGCGCGCGGCGAAGGAGGAGTCCATGCGCAGGTTCGACATGGCATCCTTCACCGTCTTGCCCCAGTGACGGATCGAGGGCTCCTCGCCGTCGATCGCGGTCTTGGCAGTGCGCAGGAAGTTGGTGACCGTGACGCCCGGGATCTCGACCGGGTACTGCATCGCGAGGAAGAGCCCCGCGCGGGCGCGCTCGTCGACGCTCATGTCGAGCACGTTCTGCCCGTCGAAGGTGATCGTGCCGCCCTCGACGTGGTAGCGCGGGTGGCCGGCGATCGTGTAGGCGAGGGTCGACTTTCCTGAGCCGTTGGGTCCCATGACGGCGTGGATCTCGCCCTGGTTGATCGTCAGGTCGACGCCCTTGAGGATGTGCTTGGTGCCCTGGTCGGTCTCGATCGACACCTTGAGGTCGCGGATTTCCAGAGTGGACATGAGTCGTTGCCTTTCAGACCGCGAGCCGAGCGCTCGGGTCGATGTACACGTCGCCGTCGATGATCTCGACGGCGAAAACGGGGACCGGCTCGAAAGCCGGCAGGTTGAGGGCTTGCCGGTGGTCAGCGAGAACTTGGACCCGTGGGCCCAGCACTCGAGACCGTCGTCTTCGACGAAGCCTTCGGAGAGCGAGATGTCGCCGTGGGTGCAGGTGTCGCCGATCGCGTGCACGTCTCCCGCCGAGTCGCGCACGACCGCGATGGGAATGCCGTCGAGCACGACGCGGCGGGCGGTCGAGGGCGAGAGCTCCTCGACCGGACACACCTTCTGTGCGGTCATCGAGCCGCCGCCAGCTCGTTCTCGAGCGCCTCCAGCAGGTGCGCCTCGAGCGTCGGCTCGCCGATCTTCTGCACGATCTCGCCAAGGAAGCCGAGTACGACGAGCCGTCGCGCCTCGTCTTCGTGGATGCCGCGCGCCTCCAGGTAGAACAGCTGCTCGTCGTCGAAGCGCCCGGTGGCAGACGCGTGACCGGCACCCTGGATGTCACCGGTCTCGATCTCGAGGTTCGGGATGCTGTCGGCGCGCGTGCCGTCGGACAGCACGAGGTTGCGGTTCTGCTCGTAGGTGTCGGTTCCGGTCGCGTCGCGGCCGATCAGCACGTCGCCGATCCAGACCGTGCGCGCTCCTCGCCGTTGAGCGCGCCCTTGTAGGTGACGCGGCTGCGGGTGTGCGGGGCGTCGTGGTTGACGTACACCTGCTGCTCGAGGTGCTGTCCGGCATCCGCGAAGTACAGGCCGTAGAGCTCCGCGTCGGCCCCCGCCTCGGCGAGATGCGTCGACGGGTTCACCCGGACGACCTCGCCTCCCAGTGACACCAGGATGTGCGTGAGACGCGCACCGTGTCCGATGCGCGCGAACTGGCTCGCGAGGTGCAGGGCGGTGTCATCCCACTCCTGCACCGAGACGACGGTGATGTTCGCGTCCGCCTCGAGCACGATCTCGAGATTCTCGGTGAGCTTGGCGTCGCCTCGGTTGTCGAGCACGACGAGCCCCGTCGCCCCCTGAGCGGCTGAGATCACGGTGTGCGCTGCGCGGGGCGTCGATCCGAGCCCGTCGCGGGTCACCGTGAGAGCGCCGGCATCTCCGTCGAGACGGATGTGCAGGGCCTTCTCGAAGTTCGTCCATGCGTTCGCGGCGGCGCGGTCTTCGGGCGAGCCCGCGGCACCGACGAGAGGATGGTCGCGCTCGACCCATTTCACGGTCGCGCCAGCGGCATCCGTCGTCGTGATCTCGTAGGGCGAGCCGTCGAGCGGGCCGTCGATGAGCTCGCGCAGCTTCTCGACGGGTGAGAGCTTCCACACGGCTTCACGCCCCGTGACCTCGGGGTGCTCGGCGTGGACGGGTGAGGTGAAGCGCTCCGAACGGGTCTGCACGGGCACGGGTGCCCCTGCTCCGTGGGAGTGCTCCGTCAGGCCGTGTTGTGCAGTCTGAACGGGGGTCGACACTATCCCACGGATCCTTCCATGCTCATCTCGATGAGCTTGTTGAGTTCGAGCGCGTACTCCATCGGCAACTCGCGCGCGATGGGCTCGATGAACCCGCGCACGATCATCGCCATCGCCTCGTCTTCGGGCATCCCCGGGACTGCAGGTAGAACAGCTGCTCCTCGGAGACGCGCGAGACGGTCGCCTCGTGACCGAGCTGGACGTCATCCACCCGGATGTCGATGGCGGGGTAGGTGTCGGAGCGCGAGATGGTGTCGACGAGCAAGGCGTCGCATCGCACCGTGTTGGCCGAGTGGTGGGCGTTGGCCTCCACACGCACCTCGCCGCGGTATCCGGAGCGCCCGCCGCCGCGCGCGATCGACTTCGAGACGATCGAGCTCGTCGTGTACGGAGCCATGTGGATCATCTTCGCGCCGGCGTCCTGGTGCTGGCCGGGGCCCGCGAAGGCCACCGAGAGGGTCTCACCCTTGGCGTGCTCGCCCACGAGGAAGATCGACGGGTACTTCATGGTCACCTTGGAGCCGATGTTGCCGTCGACCCACTCCATGGTGGCGCCCTCTTCGGCGCGGGCTCGCTTCGTGACGAGGTTGTACACGTTGTTCGACCAGTTCTGGATCGTCGTGTAGCGCACGCGGGCGTTCTTCTTCACGATGATCTCGACCACCGCCGAGTGCAGCGAGTCCGACTTGTAGATCGGAGCCGTGCAGCCCTCGATGTAGTGAACGTAGGAGTCTTCGTCGGCGATGATGAGCGTGCGCTCGAACTGCCCCATGTTCTCCGTGTTGATGCGGAAGTAGGCCTGGAGCGGGATCTCGACGTGCACCCCTTCGGCACGTACACGAAGGAGCCACCCGACCACACCGCGGTGTTGAGCGCGGCGAACTTGTTGTCACCCGAGGGGATGACGGTGCCGAAGTACTCCTTGAAGATCTCCGGGTGCTCCTTGAGCGCCGTGTCGGTGTCGAGGAAGAGCACGCCCTGTGCCTCGAGGTCTTCACGGATCTGGTGGTAGACGACCTCGGACTCGTACTGCGCTGCGACGCCGGCCACGAGACGCTGACGCTCGGCCTCGGGGATGCCGATGCGCTCGTAGGTGTTCTTGATGTCTTCCGGGAGCTCTTCCCAGCTGGTCGCCTGCTTCTCGGTCGACCGCACGAAGTACTTGATGTTGTCGAAGTCGATCTCGGAGAGGTCGGCGCCCCAGGTCGGCATGGGCTTCATGCCGAAGATCTTGAGGGCCTTGAGGCGCGTGTTGAGCATCCATTCGGGCTCGTTCTTGAGCGCCGAGATGTCGCGTACGACCTCGTCGTTCAGGCCGCGTCGGGCGGAGGCGCCTGCGGTATCCGAGTCGGCCCAGCCGAACTCGTATTGTCCGAGGCTCGCCAGCTCCGGGCGATCGATCAGCACGTCTGACATGGGGCTACCTCTTTCCGCCGAAGCGAACCATTCCGCTCGTGTCGGCATTTCGGGTCGGATCGTGATCGCCGTTGCCACCGCGGCCCCATCGACGCGGCATTCGCGACCCCGCGATCCAACGCTCCCAGTCTAGCCACTGGCCAGGGGCCGTGCTCAGGCCGCACGGTCGGCGGGGATGCGCGAGGGTGCGGGCGTCGCCTCGACGAGCTGGTGCGCGTGCACCGCCCACAGGAGCGGATCGGTGTCGAGCAGCACCCGGAGCGCGCCCACCCACACGAGCGCCGCGAACACGACGTGACCGATGACGAGCAGCTCGGGCAGGCCGATGAGGGATTGCACGACACCGATGGCGAGCTGCACGAGCAGCACGAGCAGGAAGATGCCGACGCGTCCGAGTGCGAGGCGTCCGCCCTCCTCGGTGCGGAGCCGGAACGCCAGCACGGCGGCGAGCACGAGAACGAGCCCCGCGGCGGCGGCATGCACCCAGACCACGACGGTCCAGTCGAAGCCCATACGCGGCACATCGCTCGAGTCGCCCGCGTGCGGTCCGGAGCCGGTCACGAGGGTGCCGGCGACGATGAGTACTGCGGTCGCCGCCACGAGTGCCCACGCTACGGCGCGCGACGCACCCGAGGGACGCTCGCCCGTTCCCCGTGCCAGCGCGCCCGGTGCCACGTGAAGGTCGCGCATGCGAGCAGCGTCATGGCGAGCACGAAGTGCAGCGCCACCACCCAGGGGTTGAGGTCGTACCAGACGCTCATGCCGCCCGCCACCGCGTTCGCGACCACGAGCCAGAACATCGACCACGCAAGCCGCGTCAGCATCCGGTCCCGCGGGCGCTGCAGGCGCGCGGCGATGATGGCCCAGCCGACCGCCACGATGAGCAGGCCGGTGATCATGCGGTTGCCGAACTCGATGGCGCCGTGGATGCCGAGCTCGGGCGTCGCGATGAGCGAGGCGTCGGTGCAGGTCGGCCAGGTCGGGCAGCCGAGGCCGGAGCCTGTGACGCGCACGGTGACTCCGCCGAGCACGATGAGGATGGCCGTGACGAGTGCGGCCGTGGTGCCCCAGCGCAGCGCGCGTGGACCGAGCTGCCAGCGGTCGGCGGCCCAGCCGAGCGGTGTTCGGATGCTCACGGCAGCAGTGCCGGGATCGGCACGAAGACGAGCGGGTCGACGCCGACGGCGATGAACACGAGCGTCAGGTAGGTGATGCTCGCATGGAACACCCGCATCGGCTTGACCTCACCCGGACGGATGGCTGCCGCGTACAGCCGGTGCGACTCGATGAGGAACCAGGCGCCCGAGAGCACCGCGAGCACCGTGTAGACGACGCCCATCGGGGCGAGCGGGATGACGAGCAGCGAACACACGACGGTCGCCCACGCATAGAGCACCACCTGCAGCCCCACCGCGGTACGCCCGCGCACGACGGCGAGCATGGGCACCTCGGCGGCCGCGTAGTCCTCGCGGTAGCGCATCGAGAGCGGCCAGTAGTGCGGCGGGGTCCAGAGGAACACGATGCCGAACAGGATGATCGGAACCCAGCTGAGGTCACCCGTGACGGCCGCCCAGCCGATGAGCACGGGCATGCAGCCCGCGATCCCGCCCCACACGATGTTCTGCGGGGTGCGGCGCTTGAGGATGAGCGTGTAGATGACGACGTAGAAGAAGATCGCCGCGACCGAGAGTGCGGCGGCGAGCCAGGTCGTGAACACGGCGAGCACGACGGTCGAGACTACGGCGAGCGTCCACGCGAAGACGAGGGCCTCGCGCGGGCTCAGCTCGCCCGTCACGAGCGGGCGCTTGCGGGTGCGCTTCATCACCCGATCGATGTCGCGGTCGATGTAGCAGTTGAAGGCGTTGGCGCTGCCGGCCGAGAGCGTGCCGCCGACGAGCGTGGCGATGAGCAGCCCCAGGAACCGCAGGTCGAGGTGGCCCTGCGCCGCGAGCACCATCACGGGCGCGGTCGTCACGAGCAACAGCTCGACGACGCGCGGCTTCGTCAGCGCGATGTAGGCGAGGGTTTTGCGACGGAAGCCGATCCGACCGAGCTGCGGTGCTTCAGGCACCACGTCGACCGCTTCGGGCGACGTCGATGCGGGGGCGCTTCGGGCGGGATGCTGCATGGCTCCTCGGATCACTCGACTGCCATTCAGTCTATGTCGCCGGTGCAGGGCCGAAGGTCATGGGTGCCTCTCGTGCGCTCCGTCGCGGTCGTGCCCTGCGCCGATCGCGACGTCGCCATGGCGGGCGAGCCGCCAACCGGAATGGATGTAGTAGGCAGCGGCTGCGAGGCAGGACGCGGCGACCAGCGGATTCGTGAATGGTGTCGTGCTCGGCAGCGCTCCCGTGGCGGTTGCCCACCAGCAGGTGGCGCCGAGCGCGGCGAACAGGGTGCCGGCGCCCAGGCTCGACACCCACCCGCCGGTGGCTCGCCACCATGCACGGGGCGGCGTGAGGAGCTCGTCGTGCCCGCGGAAGGTTCTGACGCCGACGATGAGCGTCGCTCCCGTGTACGCGGAGGTGATGAGGTACTGCGGCCACCGCGTCGCGCCGAGACGGAGGAGCAACACGTTCAGCCCGAGGCCCACGATGACCCAGGCGAGGATGTAGGTCACCTTCGCGGTGGTCGTGGTGATCCTCACGCGGAACGGATGCCCTCGAAGCACGACGTCAGTAAACCAGCGCGGTACGAGGAGTTCCATGCACCGCTGCCGCGAACTTGAACGCACTGGATGCTGACGAACTCATTGAACTGGCCGGTCGATCAGGTGACATCGCCGCCTGCGCGCATCGATGCGATCCTGATCTCCAGCACCCGCGCATCCGGTGCGACGCCCCACCCCTCGCGCAGTTCGCGGGCGATGCGCTCGGCGATCCGCGCCGGCTCGTCGCCGTGCCGGAGCATGGCGAGCGTGATGCTCGCCAGCGCGTCGTACTCGTTCGGCACGTGGTCTCTGGCATCGCGGATGCCTGCGGGATCCCACTCCCAAAACACATCGCGGACTGCGCTGATAGTCATGTGGCCCCTCGTCTGCATCGCTGTCTACAGCAATGGTGTGCCGTGCGCGATCACGAGGCGAATCGGCTTTCGGCTAGGTGCGTGGCACGCAGACGGCGTGTGCTGTCTACAGATCATCGTCAGCCGCCGCCGACACTGCTCACTCGCCACATGGGCTGCGTGTTCCGATCAGCGCTCGGCGGGCACAGCGGCGGGCACTCCGGCTCCACGCCGCGCGGCGCTTCTCGCGAGCCAGCAAAGCGCCGCAGCGCTCAAGAGCGCCGGAGCCAGGGCGAGCCGGATGCCGTTGATGACCGAAAGGTCGTCGGGAACGGCTCCGGCCATGAACCCGGGTATGACGCGCTCGACGTAGACGATGATGGCCAGGCCGGGGAGTGTGGATGCAACCGCGGCTCCAGAGCCCGAAAAGCATCCCCACGTGCATGCACCCCACACGCTCGCCCGCCCCGAACTGCGATCTCGAACGACTCGGATCACGGCGACGGCGAAGAGCGCAAGTGCGCAGACGGCGAGAAATGCAGTGAACACGAGCAGGAGCGGGTTCATACCGCCCATACGTTCCCACGCCGCGAGCAATGAGGGATCCACCGTATCCGGCAGAGCGACCCACGCCCAGTACGCGCCGATATATCCGGGCGCCAACGTCAGCATCACGACGGCGAGCAGGGAGACCGCGCGAGTCCGCTTCGAAGCCACAGGCCCATGCGACTCCCCGCGCAGGTCGCAGCGCATCCATCTGGAGGGTGATTCGGCGGCGGTTTCGAGACGCCGCTGCGCGGCTCTTCAATCACCTGGGTGGTGCCGCTGCGCGGCCCTCAACCGCCTGACGGGTGCGTGCGGCGGCGCGTGCGGGTGGGCTGTTCCGGCGGGCGAATGGGCATCTGACTATGATCGAGGTGCTCGCCGACTGCGCGTGCTCCCCATCCTCCGTAACGAGAATGTGTGGCGCGTGCGGTGCGCCGTCGAAGTCCGATTCGGCGAGCGGACACCACACCGGGGCGCGTCAGGCTGCCCCGCCTCCGAAAGGTCGACAATCAGTGGCAGCACTCTCCTGGGACCCCATCGACGACAAGGCAGTAGACACCGCCCGCATTCTCGCGGCGGATGCCGTGGAGAAGGTCGGAAACGGACACCCGGGAACGGCGATGAGCCTGGCGCCCGCGGCCTACCTCCTCTTCCAGAAGGTCATGCGGCAGGACCCGTCCGACACGCACTGGGTCGGACGTGACCGCTTCATCCTCTCGGCGGGCCACAGCTCGCTCACGCAGTACGTGCAGCTCTACCTCGGCGGCTACGGCCTCGAGCTCGACGACCTGAAGGCGCTGCGCACCTGGGGCTCCAAGACCCCCGGCCACCCGGAGTACGGGCACACCGACGGCGTCGAGATCACGACCGGTCCGCTGGGTCAGGGCATCTCGTCCGCTGTGGGCTTCGCCTACGCGCAGCGCTTCGAGCGCGGACTCTTCGACCCCGAGGCCGCCGACGGGGAAAGCCCCTTCGACCACTTCACCTACGTCATCGCGGGCGACGGCGACCTGCAGGAGGGCGTGAGCTCTGAGGCCTCCTCGCTCGCCGGCCACCAGCAGCTCGGCAACCTCATCGCGATCTACGACTCCAACCAGATCTCGATCGAAGACGACACGAACATCGCCTTCACCGAGGATGTAGCGGCCCGTTACGCGGCCTACGGCTGGCACGTGCAGACGGTCGACTGGAAGAAGACCGGCGAGTACGTCGAAGACACGCAGGCCCTCTACGACGCGATCGTCGCGGCGCAGGGCGAGCGCGAGCAGCCGAGCCTCATCATCCTCAAGACGATCATCGGGTGGCCGAGCCCCAAGAAGCAGAACACCGGCAAGATCCACGGATCCGCTCTCGGCGCCGAGGAGCTCGCCGCCGTCAAGGAGGTGCTCGGCTTCGACCCGAACGAGACCTTCGTGGTGGCCGACGATGTCATCGCTCACACCCGGCAGGCCGTGGAGCGCGGCAAGGCCGTCCGCGCCGAGTGGCAGAAGGGCTTCGACGCCTGGGCCGCGGCCAACCCCGAGAAGAAGGCGCTGTTCGACCGCATCCAGTCGGGCGAGCTGCCCGACGGGGTCGAGGAGGCACTCCCGGTGTTCGAGGCCGGCAAGGATGTCTCCACCCGCGCCGCGAGCGGCAAGGTGCTCGGCGCCCTCGGTGCCGTCATCCCGGAGCTGTGGGGCGGATCGGCCGACCTCGCCGAGTCGAACCTCACGACCATCGCGGGCGCCCAGTCGTTCGTGCCCACGCAGTGGTCGACCCACGAGTGGCAGGGCAACCCCTACGGGCGCGTGCTGCACTTCGGCATCCGCGAGCACGCCATGGCCGCGATCCTCAACGGGATCGTGCTGCACGGCAACACGCGCGCCTTCGGCGGCACCTTCCTCATCTTCAGCGACTACATGCGGCCCGCTGTGCGGCTCGCTGCGCTCATGAAGGTGCCCTCGATCTTCGTCTGGACGCACGACTCGGTCGCGCTCGGCGAAGACGGCCCCACCCACCAGCCGATCGAGCAGCTCACCGCGCTGCGCGCCATCCCGGGCCTCGACATCGTGCGCCCCGCCGACGCGAACGAGGTCGGCTGGGCATGGAAGACGATCCTCGAGCGCCGCCACAACCCCGCAGGCATCGCGCTCAGCCGGCAGAACCTGCCGGTGTTCGAGCGCGGCGAGGGCGCGGCCGAGGGCGACACCCTCGCATCCGCGTCGAACGCCGTGCGCGGCGGCTACGTGCTCGCCGAGGCACCCGGCGGCACGCCCGACGTGATCCTCATCGCGACCGGCTCCGAGGTGCAGTTCGCGCTCGAGGCGCGCGAGCAGCTCAAGGGCGAGGGCGTGAACGCCCGCGTCGTGTCGATGACGAGCCAGGAGTGGTTCGCCGAGCAGGATGCCGCCTACCGCGAGTCGGTGCTGCCCGCCGCGGTGACGGCGCGCGTCTCGGTCGAGGCCGGGCTGGCCCTCACCTGGGCGCCCTACCTCGGTGTGCACGGCAAGGCCGTCTCGATCGAGCACTTCGGCGCCTCGGCCGACTACAAGACGCTGTACCGCGAGTTCGGCATCACGACGGAGCACGTCGTGGCCGCCGCCAAGGAATCGCTCGCTCTCGCGAGCAACTGACCCGACATCTCAACGGAAGAAGATTCAGCACCATGTCCGACAGCACCTCCCGCACCGCCCAGCTCTCCGAGATCGGCGTCAGCATCTGGCTCGACGACCTCTCGCGTGAGCGCATCGTCTCGGGCGGACTCGCCCAGCTGATCGCCGATCGCAACGTCGTCGGCATCACGACGAACCCGACGATCTTCGCCTCCGCCCTCGCCAAGGGGCAGAACTACGACGCGCACGTGGCCGAGCTCGCCGCGGCCGGCGTCGGGGTCTCCGAGGCCGTGTTCGACATCATCACGCACGACGTCGCATCCGCGTCCGATGTCTTCCGTCCCGTCTACGACGCCACGAACGGCGTCGACGGCCGCGTCTCGATCGAGGTCGAGCCGGGGCTGGCCCACGACACCGCGGGCACGATCGCGCAGGCCGAGCAGCTCTGGAACGACGTCGACCGGCCCAACGCGATGATCAAGATCCCCGCGACCGTCGAAGGCCTCGAGGCCATCACCGAGACGATCGCCAAGGGCATCAGCGTCAACGTGACGCTCATCTTCAGCCTCGAGCGCCACCGCCAGGTCATCGACGCGTACCTGGCCGGCCTCGAGAAGGCACAGGCCGCCGGTCACGACCTCTCGAAGATCCACTCGGTCGCCTCGTTCTTCGTCTCGCGCGTCGACACCGAGATCGACAAGCGTCTCGAGGCGGTCGGCACGGATGAGGCGCGCGCGCTCAAGAGCAAGGCGGGCGTCGCGAACGCGCAACTGGCGTACCAGCTCTTCGAGAAGGAGTTCGCGACCGACCGCGCGAAGGCGCTCCTGAGCGCGGGTGCGAACCTGCAGCGGCCGCTGTGGGCGTCGACCGGCGTCAAGGACCCGTCGCTGCCCGACACGCTCTACGTGACCGAGCTCGCCGTCGCCGGCGTCGTGAACACCATGCCGGAGAAGACCCTCGAGGCGACCTACGACCACGCTCCCCTGCATGGCGACGCCGTCACCGGCTCCTACGCCGAGGCGCAGAAGGTGCTCGACGACCTCGCCGCCGTCGGCGTCGACTACGACGACGTCACCGCGACGCTCGAACGCGAGGGCGTCGAGAAGTTCATCGTGTCGTGGAACGAACTGCTCGACACGGTGACCGCAGCGCTGGAGGCCGCGAAGTGACCGTGACGGTCGCGGTCACGGGCGCTGCGGCCGACGCGGTCGCGCGTCACGTTCCGCAGCTCGTCTCGGATGGCGTCGCCGGTCGCATCACGACCCTCGACGCCACCCTGTGGGGCCCGGCGGCCGAAGAGGAGGCCGCGAAGCGCCTCGGCTGGACGGAGGCCGTCGCGATCTCCGAGGGCCTCGTCGACGACATCCTCGCTCTGCGTGACGAGCTGCGCGCGAAGGGCGTGACCCACGTCGTGCTCGGCGGCATGGGCGGCTCCTCGCTCGCCCCGGAGGTGATCGCCAACACCTACGGCGTCGCGCTCACGGTTCTCGACTCGACCGACCCCGCGCAGGTGCGTGCGGCGCTCGACGACCGCTTGTCGCAGACCGCCGTCGTCATCTCGTCGAAGTCGGGCTCGACCGTCGAGACCGACAGCCAGAAGCGTGTCTACGAGCAGGCGTTCCGCGACGCGGGTATCGACCCCACCGAGCGCATCGTCATCGTGACCGACCCGGGTTCGCCGTTGGATCAGTCGGCTCGCGCCGACGGCTACCGCGTGTTCAACGCCGATCCCAACGTCGGAGGGCGCTACTCGGCGCTCACGGCCTTCGGTCTCGTGCCGAGCGGACTCGCCGGTGTCGACATCGCCGAGCTGCTGGACGAGGCCCAGGCTGTCTCGCTCGAGCTCGCCCTCGACTCGGTGAAGAACCCCGGGCTCATCCTGGGCGCCGCGATCGCCGGCACCTCTCCGCTGCGCGACAAGCTCGGCATCGTGCCCGACGGTACCCACATCGTCGGGTTCGGCGATTGGGTCGAGCAGCTCATCGCCGAGTCGACGGGTAAGGAGGGCACCGGAATTCTGCCGGTCGTGCTCGACGTCGACTCGTACGAGGTGACGGCGGACCTGCCCGACGTGCAGATCGTGCGCCTCGTCGCGAACGAGCGCGAGACACGTGAGGTGCGCCCGGGTGAGATCGAGGTCTCCGGATCGCTCGGCGGCCAGCTGCTCGTCTGGGAGTACGCCACCGCGATCGCCGGGCGTCTGCTCGGCATCAACCCCTTCGACCAGCCGGATGTCGAGTCCGCCAAGATCGCTGCGCGCGGCCTGCTCGACGCACGCCCCGAGCCCACCCCCGCGCTGTTCACGGCGGAGGGCATCGAGGTGCGCACCGCGGGCGGCCTCGAGATCACCGACCACAGCATCGACGGAGCCATCGACGCGCTGCTCGCAGCGCTTCCGGACGACGGATACCTCTCGGTGCAGGCCTACCTCAGCCGACCTGCTTTTCCGGGTCTCCCCGCCATCCGCGACGCCCTCGCGCGCCGCGCCGGGCGTCCGGTGACCTTCGGATGGGGTCCGCGCTTCCTGCACTCGACCGGTCAGTTCCACAAGGGCGGCCCGGCCGTCGGCGTGTTCCTGCAGATCGTGGGTGCCGGGGATGTGGACCTGGAGATCCCGGAGCGTCCCTTCACCTTCGGGCAGCTCATCCAGGCGCAGGCCGCAGGTGATGCGAGCGTGCTCGCGGATCACGGACGTCCGGTGCTGACGCTCACGCTTCCGCAGCCGAGCGACGGCGTCGCGACCCTGCGCACGCGGATCGGCTGACCCATGCCGGTGGAGATCACGCGGAACAACAACCCGCTGCGCATCGCCTCCGACCGCCGTCTCAACCGCATCGCGGGCCCGTCGAGCCTGGTCATCTTCGGCGTGACGGGCGATCTCTCGCGCAAGAAGCTCATGCCGGCGGTGTACGACCTCGCGAACCGGGGCTGCTGCCGCCGGGATTCGCGCTCGTCGGTTTCGCGCGGCGCGACTGGGTCGACCAGGACTTCGAGAAGGTCGTGCACGACGCCGTGCAGCAGTACGCACGTACGCCCTTCGACGAGGACGTGTGGCGGCAGCTCAAGCAGGGCATCCGCTTCGTGCAGGGCGAGTTCGACGACGACGACGCGTTCGACCGTCTGAAGGAGACACTCGCCGAGCTCGACGCCACGCGCGGGACGAACGGCAACCACGCCTTCTACCTCTCGATCCCGCCCAGGTCGTTCCCGCTCGTCACCGAGCAGCTGCGGCGATCGGGGCTCGCGGAGCAGGTGCCCGGGCAGTGGCGTCGCGTCGTGATCGAGAAGCCGTTCGGCCACGACCTCGCCTCGGCGCGCGAGCTCAACGACGTCGTGGAGTCGGTGTTCCCGGCCGACAGCGTCTTCCGGATCGACCATTACCTCGGCAAGGAGACGGTCCAGAACATCCTGGCCCTGCGCTTCGCCAATCAGCTCTACGAGCCCATCTGGAACGCCAACTACGTCGACCACGTGCAGATCACGATGGCCGAGGACATCGGCGTTGGCGGGCGTGCCGGGTACTACGACGGCATCGGCGCGGCGCGCGACGTCATCCAGAACCACCTGTTGCAGCTGCTCGCCCTCACGGCCATGGAGGAGCCGGTGTCGTTCGACGCGGCCGACCTGCGCGCCGAGAAGGAGAAGGTGCTCTCGGCCGTCACGCTGCCCGCCGACCTCGCGACGGCGACCGCTCGCGGGCAGTACGCCGGCGGATGGCAGGGCGGCCAGAAGGTGCCGGGCTTCCTCGACGAGGACGGTATGAATCCCGAGTCGGTCACCGAGACCTACGCGGCGCTCAAGCTCGGCATCAACACGCGCCGCTGGGCGGGCGTGCCGTTCTACCTGCGCGCCGGCAAGCGTCTCGGCCGCCGCGTCACCGAGATCGCCGTCGTGTTCAAGCGCGCGCCGCAGTACCTCTTCGCGGAGTCGCAGACCTCGGCACTCGGCTCCAACGCGCTCGTCATCCGCGTGCAGCCGGATGAGGGGGTCACCATCCGCTTCGGCTCCAAGGTGCCGGGAGCCGGCATGCAGGTGCGCGACGTGACGATGGACTTCGGCTACGGCCACGCCTTCACCGAGGCGAGTCCTGAGGCCTACGAGCGGCTCATCCTCGACGTGCTGCTCGGTGACCCGCCGCTCTTCCCGCGACACGAGGAAGTCGAACTGAGCTGGAAGATCCTCGACCCCGTCGAAGAGTACTGGGAGGCCCTCGGAGGGCCGCTGGAGCAGTACAAGCCCGGCACGTGGGGCCCCGCATCCGCCGACGAGCTGCTCGCCCGCGACGGCCGCAGCTGGCGTCGTCCCTGATGTCACGGCCCTCGGGCAGTCGCATCCCGACACGGCATATCCGGAGAGAATCATGATCGTCGACCTTCCCGACACCACCACGAGCGCGATCTCGAAAGCTCTCGTCAAGATCCGTGAAGAGGGCGGCGCCGTCGCCCTCGGTCGCGTGCTGACCCTTGTGATCGCGACGACCCTCGGCAACGAGGAGGAAGCCATCGAGGCCGCCAACGATGCCTCGCGTGAGCACCCGATGCGCGTCATCGTGCTCTCGCGTCGCGCCGACCGCAGCGACGAGGCCGCCCGCATCGACGGGCAGATCCGGGTCGGCGGGGATGCGGGCGCGAGCGAGGTGATCGTGTTGCGTGCGCACGGGGACGCCGCGTCGGATGAGGAGGGGCTCGTGACGAGCCTCCTGCTGCCCGATGCGCCCGTCGTCGTGTGGTGGCCGGGTGAGGCCCCCGAGGTGCCGAGCGCCTCGCCCCTCGGCAAGATCGCGCAGCGCCGCATCACCGACGCCGCGGAACATCCCGACCCGGTGGAGGCGCTCACGGCGCTCGGACGCAACTACGCGCCCGGGGACACCGACTTCGCCTGGACGCGCCTCACCCTGTGGCGGGCCCAGCTCGCCGCCGTGCTCGACCAGCCGCCGTACGAGCCCGTGGAGAGCATCTCGGTGAGCGGTGCGGCCGACTCCCCTCGACCGAGTTGCTCGCCGCCTGGTTGCGTCTGCAGCTCGACGCGTCCGTGCACCTCGAGGTGTCCCCCTCGACCGGCACCGGCGGCATCCACGGCGTGACGATGCAGCGTCGCTCGGGTGAGATCCGCCTGGAACGCTCGCAGCCGAGCATCGCGACGCTCGAACAGCCCAACCAGCCCACCCACGACATCTCGCTGCCGCGCCGCAGTCTGCGCGACTGCCTCGCCGAGGAATTGCGTAGGCTCGACCCCGACGACCTCTTCGGCGAGGTCGCTCAGAAGGGCCTCGCGCTCCTGACGGCATCCGCCGAGGGAGCCGGGACCGAAGGGAAGTGACCGTGAGCGAGCGACGCGTCCGGGTCTACGACGACAAGGCGAGCCTCGCCTCCGCCGTCGCTGCCCGATTCATCAAGCGGATGCGGGAGACCCTCGCCGAGAAGCCCGAGGCGCATGTCGTGCTCACGGGCGGTTCGATGGGTGAGGCCGTGCTCGCCGCGGTCGGCGGAGACAAGAGCCGCGACAAGGTCGACTGGTCGCGCGTCACCTTCTGGTGGGGCGACGAGCGGTACCTGCCGAGCGGTGATCCGGAGCGCAACGAGACCCAGTCGCGCCGCGCGTTGCTCGACTCCTCGGCCTTCCCGCCGAGCGGATCAAGGCCTTCCCTGCCGTCGGGGAGCACCCGTCGATCGCGGATGCGGCCGATGCCTACGCCGCCGAACTCGCGGCCGCGGCACCCGAGGGCGCCGCGTATCCGGAGTTCGATCTCACCTTCCTCGGCGTCGGGCCCGATGGGCACGTCGCCTCGCTGTTCCCCGATCACGAGGCGGTGCGGGACCGCGACCACGTCGTGCTCGCGGAGACCAACTCCCCAAGCCACCGCCGGAGCGCCTGACGCTCACGCTTCCGGTGATCAACTCATCCGAGCGGGTCTGGCTCGTGCTCGCGGGCGCCGACAAAGCTGGCGCTCTCGGGCTCGCTCTCGCCGATGCCGCCCCGGCGGATGTCCCGGTCGCGGGCGTGCGGGGGCGTCAGCGCACGGTGTTCTTCATCGACCGCGACGCGGCCGCGGAGGTGCCGGAGGGACTGCTCACGCGCGAGCGCTTCTGGACGGCCGCACACGAACTGCCGGAGCTGTAGCGCCCGACGACGTCGGCACTTCCGGACGGCTCAGGCGGGCTGAGCGGTTCCGCGCCGCTCGCGCAGCTGCTGGAGCGCGTCGTCGAGGATCTGCTCGGCCTCCTGCTCCGTACGGCGCTCCTTCACATACGCGAGGTGCGTCTTGTACGGCTCGGTGCGCTGCAGCTGCGGCGGGTTGTCCTTGTCGCGCCCGGCCGGCAGGCCCGTCGAGGGGCTGTCGATGACCTCGGGGATCTCCTCCTCGGGGAGGTTGGCCGCGAAGTAGCGCACGGTCTCGTTGCCGAGCGCATCCCAGTACGAGATCGCGATGCGATCCGCGTGATACCCGCGATCCTGCTCCCCCATGGGGCCGGATCCGACGCGGGATCCGCGGATGGCGCTGCCGCCAGATGCCATAGCTCTCTCCTCGTGTGGTGGTGGCTGAGTCGGCTAGCCGCCGACGCCGAACTTGGTGAGAAGCCCCAGCACCACGATGGAGAAGAACCACGCGATGCCGAGCCCGACCGTGATGCGGTTGAGGTTGCGCTCCGCGACGCCCGAGGCGCCGAGGTTGCTCGTCGTGCCGCCACCGAACATGTCCGACAGGCCGCCTCCGCGACCCTTGTGCAGCAGGATGAGCAGCGTCAGCAGGAGGCTGGTGATTCCGAGCAGGACCTGGAACGCGACCTGCACGATCGACCAGAGAACATCCATGGACTTTGTGCTTTCCTGACTGTGTTCGGGCTTCGGGTCGGCCCACAGGGCCGTGGTTCAGTATAGGCGAGGCAGACGCTCAGAGCGTGCCGACGTGGCTCTTGAAGCGCGCAATGCTCGCGAACTCCTCGATCTGGAGGCTCGCACCGCCCACCAGAGCGCCGTCGATGTCGGGCTCCTTGAGGAAGCCCGCGATGTTCGACGCCTTGACAGAACCGCCGTACAGGATGCGGGTGCCCGCGGCGACCTCGTCGCCGAGCACCTCCGTCAGCACCGCTCGCAGCGCCTCGCACACCTGCTGCGCCTGCGCGCTCGTGGCGGCCTGGCCCGAGCCGATCGCCCACACGGGCTCGTAGGCCACGACGATCTCCTTGCCGGCGACGACCCCTTCGAGCGCGGTGCGCAGCTGCGCGACGGGCACGGCACTCGGGCCGTGCTCCTCCAGATCTTCAGCGGTCTCTCCGACGCAGATCACCGGCACGATGCCGTGGCGATGCGCGGCGGCGACCTTCGTCGCGACGACCTCGTCGGTCTCCCCGTGGTACTGGCGACGCTCGGAGTGCCCGATGATCACATAGCTCGCGTCGAGTGCCGCGAGGAACGCTCCGGAGATCTCACCGGTGTAGGCGCCCGAGTCGTGCTGCGACAGATCCTGCGCGCCGAACTTCAGCTCGAGCTTGTCACCCGCGATGAGCGTCTGCACCGAACGCAGATCGGTGAACGGCGGGAACACCGCGACCTCGACGTCGGAGAAGTCGTGGTTCTTGTCCTGCAGGGTCCACGCGAGCTTCTGCACGAAGGCGATCGCCTGCAGGTGGTCGAGGTTCATCTTCCAGTTGCCGGCGATGAACGGCGTGCGGGCGGCCTTGGCCATCAGCTTTCCCATCCGAGTACTTCGAGACCGGGGAGACGCTTGCCCTCGAGGAACTCGAGGCTTGCGCCGCCACCGGTGGAGACATGACCGAACTGCTCGTCCGAGAAGCCGAGCTGACGGATGGCGGCAGCGGAGTCGCCGCCGCCCACGACGCCCAGGCCGTCGACCTGGGTGAGCGCTTCGGCCACCGCGCGGGTGCCCGCGGCGAAGGCCGGGAACTCGAACACGCCCATCGGGCCGTTCCAGAACACCGTCTTGGAGCCGCGAACGCGCTCGGCGAAAGCGGATGCCGTGTCGGGTCCGATGTCGAGGCCGATTCCGGACGCGCCGAACGGCGTGTCCTCGATGGCGTACGCCGCCGCGATCACGTGATCGGCGTCGGCGGAGAACCCGGAGGCGACCACGACATCCGTGGGCAGCACGATCTCGACACCGCGTTCAGCGGCCTCGGCGAGGTAACCGCGCACCGTCTCGAGCTGGTCGGCCTCGAGCAGACTCGAGGCGACCCGGTGGCCCTGGGCCGCGAGGAAGGTGAAGAGCATGCCGCCGCCGATCAGCAGGGCGTCGACGCGCGGCAACAGGTGCCCGATGACGCCGAGCTTGTCGGAGACCTTCGACCCGCCGAGCACCACCGTGTAGGGCCGCTCGGGGTTCTCTGTGAGCTTGTCGAGCACGTCGAGCTCGGTCTCGATGAGCAGCCCGGCCGCGCTGGGACGCGCCTGCACGAGCTCGTAGACGCTCGCCTGCTTGCGGTGCACCACACCGAAGCCGTCCGAGACGACGACATCGCCGAGGGCCGCGAGCTGTGCGGCGAACGCCTCACGCTCAGCGGCATCCTTCGATGCCTCCCCCGCGTTGAAGCGCAGATTCTCGAGCAGCACGACCCCGGGGGTCGGGGCCGACTCGATGACACCGGCCGCCGACTCCCCCACGGTGTCCGGCGAGAATGCCACATCGACGCCGAGCAGCTCGCCGAGCCGCACGGCGACGGGCGCGAGCGAGAACTTCGGGTCGGGAGCGCCCTCCGGCCGACCGAGGTGGCTCATCACGACGACCTTCGCGCCCTTCTCGAGGAGAAGGCGGATGGTCGGGACGGATGCGCGCACGCGCCCGTCATCCGTGATGGTGCCGTCCTTGAGGGGCACGTTGAGATCGCACCGCAGGAGCACGACCTTGCCCGAGAGCCCGTCCAGGCTCTCGATCGTCCGGAGGGCCATCGCTTAGAGGCGCTCGGCGACGTACTCGGTGAGGTCGACGAGGCGGTTGGAGTAACCCCACTCGTTGTCGTACCACGCCGAGAGCTTCACCTGGTCGCCGATGACACGCAGCAGACCCGCGTCGAAGATCGACGAGTGCGGGTCGGTGACGATGTCGCTCGACACGATCTCGTCTTCCGTGTACTTGAGGATGCCCTTGAGCTTGCCCTCGGCAGCCTCCTTGTAGACGGCCTTGATCTCGTCGGCGGTGACGGCGCGGGAGGCCGTGACCGTCAGGTCGGTGATCGAGCCGGTCGGCACCGGGACGCGCAGCGCGAAACCGTCGAGCTTGCCGACGAGTTCGGGAAGCACGAGGCCGATGGCCTTGGCGGCACCCGTCGAGGTCGGGACGATGTTGATCGCGGCGGCGCGGGCACGGCGCAGGTCGCTGTGCGGGCCGTCCTGGAGGTTCTGGTCGGCCGTGTAGGCGTGGACCGTGGTCATGAGTCCGCGCTCGATGCCGAAGGCGTCGTTGAAGACCTTGGCCAGCGGCGCGAGGCAGTTCGTGGTGCACGACGCGTTCGAGATGATGTGGTGGTTCTCGGGGTCGTACGAGTCCTCGTTCACGCCCATGACGAACGTCGCATCCTCGCCCGACGCCGGTGCGGAGATGAGCACCTTCTTGGCGCCGCCGCCGTCGATGTGCTTGCGCGCGTCGGCGGCCTTGGTGAAGCGACCCGTCGACTCGATCACGATGTCGACGCCGTAATCCGACCACGGAAGGGCGGCAGGGTCGCGCTCCTCGAAGACGCGGATCGCCTTGCCGTTCACGATGATGTTGTCGTCGTCGTACTCCACGGTTGCGTCGAGTCGACCCGTGACCGAGTCGTACTTGAGCAGGTGCGCGAGCGTCTTGTTGTCCGTGAGGTCGTTCACAGCAACGATCTCAAGGTCGCTGCCCTGAGCGAGGGCGGCACGGAAGTAATTGCGACCGATCCGGCCGAAGCCGTTGATGCCGATCTTGACGGACACGAGTTCTCCTAAATGAGCGCTGGGGGCGCGTGTGTCTGATGGTGTGTGGTGTGGGAAGGCAGGTGGCCAGGGCGCGGGCCCCGGCCACCTCGCCAGCTAAGACAGTAGCAGCAGCCCTGCGCCACCCGAGCGTGCAGCCTCGAAGCGAGCACCCGCATCCGCCCAGTTGGCGATGTTCCAGAACGCCTTCACGTAATCCGCCTTCACATTGACGTAGTCGAGGTAGAAGGCGTGCTCCCACATGTCGAGCTGCAGGATGGGCGTGATGCCCAGCGGCGTGTTGTTCTGCTGGTCGTAGAGCTGGTGCACGAGCAGGCGCGCGCCCACCGGGTCCCAGGCCAGCACGGCCCAGCCGGAGCCCTGCAGGCTGTTCGCGGCGGCGCTGAAGTGGCCCACGAACTTGTCGAACGACCCGAAGAACTCGTCGATCGCGGCGGCGAGTTCGCCGACGGGCTTGTCGCCGCCGTCCGGCGAGAGGTTCTTCCAGAAGATCGAGTGGTTCACGTGTCCGCCGAGGTGGAACGCGAGGTCCTTCTCCAGCTTCGGCACGTTCGTGAAGTCTCCGGACTCACGCGCCTCCTCGAGCTTCTCGAGGGCGGTGTTCGCGCCGGCGACGTAGGCCGCATGGTGCTTGTCGTGGTGCAGCTCCATGATCCGGGCGCTGATGCTCGGCTCGAGTGCCGCGTAGTCGTACGGCAGGTCGGGGAGGCTGTAGACGGCCATGATTCTCCTTCTTCCTTCTGGGGTCTATTCGTCGAACTCCGGCGGCAGGTTGGCGTCGGTGCCCGGGATGCCGAGGTCGCTCGCGCGCTTGTCGGCCATCGCGAGGAGGCGGCGGATGCGGCCGGCGACCGCGTCTTTGGTCATGGGCGGGTCGGCGTAGTGGCCGAGCTCGTCGAGGCTCGCGTCGCGGTGCCCGAGGCGCAGCTCGCCCGCGTACCGCAGGTGGTCGGGCACCTCGTCGCCGAGGATCTCGAGGGCGCGCTCGACGCGCGCGCACGCCGCGACGGCGGCCTGAGCGGAGCGGCGCAGGTTCGCGTCGTCGAAGTTCACGAGCCGGTTCGCGGTGGCGCGCACCTCGCGGCGCTGACGCAGCTCCTCCCAGGCGGCGACGGCATCCGCTGCGCCCATGAGCCGCAGCATCGCGGCGATGGCCTCGCCTTCGCGGATGACGACCCGATGCACGCCGCGCACCTCGCGGGCCTTCGCGGGGATGCGCAGTCGCCCCGCGGCGCCGACGAGCGCCATGGCGGCCTCGTTGCCGGGGCACACGACCTCGAGCGCGGCCGAGCGACCCGGATCGGTGAGCGTGCCCCGCGCGAGGAAGGCCCCGCGCCAGATCGCCGCGAGATCGTCGCGTGAACCGGTCGTGAGCCGGTTCGGCAGGCCGCGGATGGGGCGGCGGCGCGCGTCGAGCAGCCCGGTCTGGCGGGCGAGGGTCTCGCCCCCGTCGACGACACGCACGACGTAGCTCGCGCCCTTGCCGGGCGCTCCCCGATGACCTTGCCCTCGGAGCGCACGCCGTACAGCTCGGCGAGGTCGCGACGCACGCGCTGGGCGACCTTCTGCGAATCGAGCTCCGATTCGACGGCGATGCGTCCCGAGATGATGTGCAGGCCGCCCGAGAACCGGAGGAGCGCCGCGAGCTCAGCAGCCCGCACGCTCGTCTTGCTCACGTCGACGGCGACGAGCTCTTCCTTGACGTCCGCCGTCAGTGCCACGCGATCATCCTCGTCTTTCGTCGTTGTCTCGGTGAGGGGAGCTCACTCGCGCCCGAGGTCGCGATGCCGCACGGTGACGGAGACCCCGGGGAGGGAACGGAGCTGCCGCGCGACCTCTTCGGCCATCGCGACGGAACGGTGCTTTCCGCCCGTGCATCCCATGGCGATCGTAGCGTGACGCTTGTTCTCGCGCCGGTACCCGTCGGCCACCGCGGCCAGAGCCGCGACGTAGTGCTCCAGGAATTCGGGCGCATCCGGCTGGCTCAGCACGAACTCGCGCACCGCCTCGTCCTGCCCGGTCAGCGGCGAGAGCTCGGGCACCCAGTAGGGGTTCGGCAGGAAGCGCAGATCGGCCACCATGTCGGCGTCGGGGGCAGCCCGTACTTGAATCCGAAGCTCATCACGGTGAGCTTGAGCGAGGGGCCGACTCCTCGCCGAAGAGCTCGCCGACGCGCGTCGCGAGCTGGTGGATGTTGAGGTCAGAGGTGTCGATCACCAGATCGCTCTGCTCGCGCAGGCCCGCCATGCGCGCGCGCTCGGCGAGGATGCCGTCGAGCAGCGTGCCGTCGCCCTGCAGCGGATGTGGACGCCGCACCTGCTCGAAGCGGCGCACGAGCACGGCGTCGGTCGCGTCGAGGAACACGAGTCGTGCGTCGCTCGACTCCCGCAACTCCCCGACGAGCTGCTGGGCATCCGCGAACAGTTTGCCTCCGCGCACGTCGACCACCGCGGCGATCTTCGGGAACGCCTCACCGGTGTGCGCGCCGAGATCGACGAGCGGCCGCAGCATCTGCGGCGGCAGGTTGTCGACGACGTACCAGCCGAGGTCTTCGAGCGCGTTCGCGACGGTCGAGCGCCCCGCGCCGGACATACCCGTGACGATGAGCATCTCGCGCCCGTCGATGCCGTCGCTCATGCCTCGTCTCTCTGCTCCGCCGTCTGGCCGGACTCCGCGGCGGGCGCACCTCCCAGCCTAGCCACGATGGTCTGTGCGAGCTGAGGGCCGATACCGCGCACCTCGCCGAGCTCGTCGACGGTCGCCCTCCGCAGCCGCGCGACGGAGCCGAAATGGCGCAGCAGCTCCTTCGATCGCGCAGGTCCGAGCCCCGGGATGTCGGCGAGCACGGTGCCGATGTCGGCGCGCCGCTTCTGGCGCTGGAAGGTGATCGCGAAGCGGTGCGCTTCGTCGCGGATGCGTTGGAGCAGGAAGAGCGCTTCGCTTCCGCGGGGCAGGATCACCGGGAAGTCGTCGTTCGGCAGCCACACCTCCTCGAGGCGCTTGGCGATCCCCACGAGCGGGATGTCGGTGATGCCGAGTTCGTCGAGCACCGCCGCGACAGCCTGCACCTGCGGCTGGCCGCCGTCGACGATGAGCAAGCCGGGGCGGTACGCGAAGCGACGCTTCGTGCGCGTGCCGTCGTCGGCATCCGGTGCATCGTCTTCGTCGAGACGGGAGAGCCGGCGGCGCAGCACCTGCGCCATCGACTCGGTGTCGTCGACCGTGTCGTGCACCGCGAACTTGCGGTAGTCGCTCTTCTTCGGCAGGCCGTCTTCGAAGACGACCATCGAGGCCACCACGTTGGTTCCGCCGAGGTGCGACACGTCGTAGCACTCCATCCGCAGCGGCGCCTCGGGCAGGCCGAGAGCCTCCTGCAACTCGGTGAGGGCCTGACTGCGCGCGACGTAGTCGGCCGTTCGCCGGGTCTTGTAGAGGGCGAGGGCCTGCTTCGCATTGAGGGTCGCGGTCTGCAGCACCGCGGCCTTGTCGCCGCGCTGCGCGGTCTTCAGGCGCACTCCCCGCGTTCGCGCCGGTCGGCGAGCCACTGCTCGAGGGCGGGAGCGTCGTCGGGCAGCACCGGCACGATGATCTCGCGCGGCGGCGGCTCCGTCTCGTAGGCGGTCTCGATCACCGACTCCACGAGCTCGCCCGCGCTGATGTCGAGCTCCTTGTCGACGACCCAGCTGCGCACACCGCGCACGCGACCGCCCCGCACGACGAACTGCTGCACGGCCGCCGCCAGCTCGTCGGACTCGATGCCGAACACGTCGACCTCGACTCCGTCGGGCAGCACGACGGCACTCTTCTCGAGCACGTTCTCGAGCGCCTGGATGCGATCGCGGATCTTCGCGGCGCGCTCGTACTCGAACGCCTCTGCGGCTTCCTTCATCTCGCGCTGCAGCAGTCCGATCACGCTGCGGTCGTGGCTCGCCATGAACGCCACGAACTGGTCGACGATCTCACGATGCTCCTCGATCGTGACCTGATGCGAGCACGGGCCGCCGCAACGCCCGATCTGGCCGGGGAAGCAGGGACGCCCGGTCTGCATGGCGCGCTTGTAGCTCGAGTCCGAGCAGGTGCGGATCGGGAACGCGCGGATCATCAGGTCGATCGTCTCGCGCACGGCCCACACCTTCGGATACGGCCCGAAGTAGCGCGCCCCCGGGATGCGGTGGTTGCGCGTGACCATGACGCGCGGCGCCTCATCGGCGAGCGTCACGGCCATGTAGGGGTAGCTCTTGTCGTCACGGAACTTGACGTTGTAGGGCGGAGCGAACTCCTTGATCCAGGTGTATTCCAGCTGCAGGGCCTCGACGTCGCTGCCCACGACCGTCCACTCGACCTTTGATGCCGACAGCACCATATGCCGGGTGCGCTCGTGCAGGCTCCGTAGCGGTTGGAAGTAGTTCGCGAGACGCTGCCGCAGATTCACTGCCTTGCCGACGTACAAGATGCGCCCGGTGGCATCCGAGAATCGGTAGACGCCGGGTGCCGCGGGGATCTCCCCGCCTTCGGACGCCACGGCAGCACGTCGGCGCGCGGCGCTGCCATCTCAGCCCGCCTTCCGGCGGCCCTGACCCGTGCTCCGTCGGTCAGCGCCGTCCACATTGAGCAGTTCGGCGAGGAACACGCCGGTGTGACTCTCGGGGTTGCGAGCCACCTGCTCGGGCGTTCCGGTCGCGACGACGGTGCCGCCGCCCGATCCGCCCTCGGGGCCGAGGTCGACGATCCAGTCCGCGCTCTTGATCACGTCGAGATTGTGCTCGATGACGATGACCGAGTTGCCCTTCTCGACGAGGCCGTTCAACACCTCGAGCAACTTGCGCACGTCCTCGAAGTGCAGACCCGTTGTGGGCTCGTCGAGCACGTAGATGGAGCGACCGTTCGACCGCTTCTGCAGCTCGGTGGCGAGCTTCACGCGCTGGGCCTCGCCGCCCGAGAGCGTCGTGGCACTCTGCCCCAGGCGCACATAGCCGAGACCGACGTCGACGAGCGTCTTGAGGTAGCGGTGGATGGCCGTGATGGGCTCGAAGAACTCCGCGGCCTCCGAGATCGGCATGTCGAGCACCTCGGCGATGTTCTTGCCCTTGTAGTGCACCTGCAGGGTGTCGCGGTTGTAGCGCGCTCCGTGACACACCTCGCACTGCACGTACACATCCGGCAGGAAGTTCATCTCGATCTTGATCGTGCCGTCACCCGAGCAGTTCTCGCAGCGGCCGCCCTTGACGTTGAAGCTGAACCGGCCGGGCTGGTAGCCGCGGGCCTTCGCCTCGATGGTCTCGGAGAACAGCGTGCGGATGCGGTCGAAGACGCCCGTGTAGGTGGCGGGGTTCGACCGCGGGGTGCGCCCGATCGGTGCCTGGTCGACGTGCACGACCTTGTCGAGGTGCTCGAGGCCCGTGACCCGCTTGTGCCGGCCGGGAACCTGGCGGGCCCCGTTGAGCTGGTTCGCGAGCACCTTGTAGAGGATGTCGTTCACGAGGCTCGACTTGCCGGACCCCGAGACGCCCGTGACGGCGACGAACGCGCCGAGCGGGAAGCTCACGGTGACGTTCTGCAGGTTGTTCGCCTGTGCGCCCTCGACCGTCACCTGGCGCTTGGGGTCGATCTTGCGGCGTGTGCTGGGGAGCGGGATCGCACGGCGGCCGGCGAGGTAGTCCCCGGTGACCGAGCCGTGGTTGGCGAGCAGCGCGTCATATCCGCCGGAGTGCACGACCTTTCCGCCGTGCTCGCCCGCGCCGGGACCGATGTCGACGATCCAGTCGGCGGTGCGGATGGTGTCTTCGTCGTGCTCGACGACGATGAGCGTATTGCCGAGGTTCTTGAGCTTGACGAGCGTCTCGATGAGGCGCCGGTTGTCGCGCTGGTGCAGCCCGATGGAGGGCTCGTCGAGCACGTAGAGCACGCCCGTGAGGCCCGATCCGATCTGGGTCGCGAGGCGGATGCGCTGTGCCTCGCCTCCCGACAGGCTGCCGGCCGCGCGCGCCATCGTGAGGTAGCCGAGCCCGACCTCGAGCAGGAACTCGAGACGCAGCCGGATCTCGCGCAGCACCTGCGCCGCGATCCGCGCCTCGCGATCGGTGAGCTCGAGGTGCTCCATGAAGCCGTAGGCATCCGAGAGACTCAGCTCGGCGACGGCCGAGATGTTCTGTCCGGCGACGAGCACCGCGAGCACCTCGGGCTTGAGTCGCTTGCCCTCGCAGACGGGGCAAGGCACCTCGCGCAGGTACTCGCCGTAGCGCTGCTTGGAGTACTCCGATTCCGTCTCGTGGTACTTGCGCTCGATGTAGGGCATGACGCCCTCGAAGCCCGTGGAGTACTTCATGGTGCGCCCGAAGCGGTTGCGCCACTGCACGGTGACCTCGAAGTCATTGCCGTTCAGGATCGCGGTCTTGATCTCGTCGGGAAGTTCCTGCCAGGGGGTGTCGAGTGAGAAGTCGAGGTCCCGGGCGAGCCCCTGCAGCAGCCGCTGGAAATAGCTGTACAGACCCTTGCCGCCCTGGTTCCACGGCAGGATCACGCCCTCGTTGAGCGTGAGCTCCGGGTCGCCGATGACGAGTTCGGTGTCGACGGCCATCTTGGTCCCGAGGCCCGAGCACTCGGGGCAGGCTCCGAAGGGGGCGTTGAACGAGAAGGTGCGCGGCTCGATCTCGGTGAGCTGGATCGGATGCCCGTTGGGGCAGGCGAGCTTCTCACTGAAGTTGCGCCGACGCGTCGGGCTGCCCTCCGGCTGGTCGACGAAGTCGATCTCGAGCACGCCGCCCGCGAGGCCGAGAGCCGTCTCGACGGAATCCGTCAAACGCGTCAGCAGGTCGTCGGCCGCGACGAGACGGTCGACGACCACCGCGATGTCGTGCTTGTACTGCTTCTTGAGCGTGGGCGGGTCGGACAGCTGCACGACCTCCCCGTCGACGATCGCGCGCGAATACCCGGATGCCGACAGCTCCTTGAAGAGGTCGACGAACTCGCCCTTCTTCTGCGAGATCACCGGAGCGAGCACCTGGTAGCGCGTGCCGGTCTCCAGCTCCATGAGCTGGTCGGCGATCTGCTGCACCGTCTGGCGCTGGATTCGCTCGCCGCAGACGGGACAGTGGGGCTCGCCGATCCGCGCCCACAGCAGGCGCATGTAGTCGTAGATCTCGGTGATCGTGCCGACCGTCGAACGCGGGTTGCGGTTGGTCGACTTCTGGTCGATCGACACCGCGGGGCTCAGGCCTTCGATGAAGTCGACATCCGGGCGGTCCACCTGGCCGAGGAACTGCCGGGCGTAGGCGGAGAGCGACTCGACGTAGCGGCGCTGCCCCTCGGCGAAGATCGTGTCGAACGCGAGGCTCGACTTGCCCGAGCCCGAGAGGCCCGTGAACACGACGAGCGCGTCGCGCGGGATCTCGAGATCGACGTCCTTCAGATTGTGGACGCGGGCACCCCGAACGCTGAGCTTCTGGGTGCTGGAGACAGGCGTGATCGACACTGAACCCATTCTACGGGCGGCCTCCGACATTCCGCCGGGGGCGTCACCAGGGCAACGGTCCGTTCAGCGAGGTGTACGTGCCGGTCGGACCATCCGGGGCCACCGTGGCCATGCGCACGATGATCTCGGCGCCCTCCTCGACCGTCTGAGTGCCCTGGTGGTGGTTGAGGTCGGTGCTCGTGAATCCCGGCTCGACGACGTTGATGCGCAGCTGCGGGTACGCTGCGGCGAGCCGCACCGTGATCATCGTGACGGCGGCCTTCGATGCCGGGTACGCGATCCCGGGGTACTGCGCCACAGGGGACCCGACCTCGGTCGCGAGCTCGAGCGAGCCGAGTGCACTTCCGACGTTGACGATCACCCCGGCGGCGGAGCGCTCGAGCAGTGGCAGGAAGGCCCGCGTGGTGCGGATGAGTCCGAGCACGTTGGTCTCGAAGGTGTGCGCCGCCGTCGCGGCATCGAGGTCAGGGAGAGCGATGAAACCACCGTCTGGCTGTCGTTCCTCGACGCCCGCATTGTTGACGAGCACATCGAGACCGCCGAGCTCGGCGACGCGGGCGGCCGCAGCTGTGACCGAGTCGTCGGAGGTGACATCGAGCTGAATGAACTCGGCACCGAGCTCGCGCGCGGCGGTCGTGCCCCGTTCCGCGTCGCGCGCCCCGACGAGGACGCGATGCCCCTGTGCGATGAGGGCTCGAGCGGTCTCGCGGCCGAGACCCTTGTTCGCTCCGGTGATGAGGGTTGTTGTCATGAGTCGATGCTCGAACGATCGGGTCCGGACGCCCAGGCCGCGAACATCCTGGTACGCAGAGGGCCAGGTTCGACCGCGGCGACGCGCGGATAATGAAGCACGTGGCGGAAACCGAGTTCGGGCGCGCGCTGCGTCGTTTACGTGATCGCACCAGCCCGGATGCCGTGGGGCTGTCGACAGGCCGGTCGCGTCGCGCCCCGGGCCTTCGCCGCGAGGAGCTCGCCGTGCTCGCCGGCATCTCGGTGGACTACCTGGCGCGGCTCGAACAAGGCCGGGGTGGGCACCCTCCCCGCAGATCGTCGGCGCGCTGAGTCGCGCGCTCCGGCTCGACAGCGGCGATGAAGACCATCTGATGCTGCTGGCCGGGATCGCGCGGCCGGCCGGGGCGCTCGTGCCCTCGTACCTGCCTTCCGGGGTGGCGCGCATGGTGGAGCGGCTCGACGCACCGGTCGGGGTCATCGACGCCGCCGACCGACTGCTCGGCGCAAACGCGCTCTTCTCAGCGCTGTTCGGCGATCCGCTCGCCCGAGACGATTCGGCCCGGAGCGCGGCCTGGCGGCACTTCCTCGGGCCCGGAACGCCTGTGCGGTACACCGACGAGCAGCGCGCCGCGCACGAGAACGCGCTCGTGGGCCGGCTTCGCGAGGCGAGCGAGCGCTTCCCCGCCGATGACTCGGTCGCCCGCCTCATCGCCGAACTGCGTGCCGGGAGCCCCCGTTTCGCGAGCCTCTGGGCGGCTGGAGCGAGTGGCCGCTACGGCTCGGGCCACAAGACGATCGATCACCCGATGGTCGGCGAACTCGAGCTCGACTGCGACGTGCTCGAGGTCAGCGAGACGGGCCTCATCATCACGATCTACACGGCCGAACCCGGGTCGGAGAGCGCGCAGCGACTCGAGTTGCTCGGCGTGATCGGCACCCAGCAATTCAGCGCGTGAGCGAGGGGTCAGGCGAGTCCGAGACCCTCGCGCCAGTCGGTGTGCTGCGGGCGCCAGCCGCGCGCGGCCGCGGTGCGACGCGACGCGGTGCGGCCGGGTGGCGCATCCGCGATCCGCTCGACGCGTCCGCCCACTCGTTCGGCGAACACGGGAGCCCACTCCTGCACTGAGCTCGGGCGTCGTCTCGTCGGCCTCGCCGACCCCGGGCACGCTCGCCCACGCGACACTCTGCGCGACCATCGTCGTGGCCCCTGCGGCGAGGCTCGCGTCGACGAGGATGCGCGTGCCCGCGATGCGCAGGTGCGAGTTGGAGGCGAAGTCGCGCCCTGAGAGGTCGGTGAACACGTGCAGCACGACGTCGGGGGCGAGGTCGGCGAGCAGGGCGGTCACCGCAGGCTCGTCGAGCACGTCCAGCAGGTGCGGGCCCGCCCCGGCGTGCTCGATCGCGGAGAGCCGATCGTCGCGCCGTGTCGTGCCGTGCACCTCGTGGCCGTCCGCCACCAGGCGGGGCAACAGGCGCGACCCGATCACGCCGGTCGCACCGACCACGAGCACCCGGCTCATCGCACGTGTCCCACCGACTCCATCTGTCGCAGTTCCTTCTTGAGGTCGGACAGCTCGTCGCGGAGCCGCGCCGCGAGCTCGAACTTGAGCTCTCCGGCCGCCTGCAGCATCTGCTCGTTGAGGTCGACGATGAGCGCCTCGAGCTGGGCGGCGCCCTGGGCGCCGACGCCCTCGCGCCGCAGGTTCGGGGTGGGACTCTTGCGCCGGGACCCGTCTTGCCCCGTGCGGCCGGCGAGCAGCTTGGCCGTGTCGGCCTCCTCGCGGGCGAGCACCTCGGTGATGTCGGCGATGCGCTTGCGCAGCGGCTGCGGGTCGATGCCGTGCTCGACGTTGTAAGCGATCTGCTTCTCGCGTCGGCGATTCGTCTCCTCGATCGCGAAGGTCATCGAATCGGTCAGCTGGTCGGCGTACATGTGCACCTCGCCCGACACGTTGCGCGCCGCGCGCCCGATCGTCTGGATGAGCGAGGTGGAGCTGCGCAGGAAGCCCTCCTTGTCGGCGTCGAGGATCGCCACGAGCGACACCTCGGGCAGGTCGAGGCCCTCACGCAGCAGGTTGATGCCGACGAGCACGTCGTAGACCCCGCCCGCAGCTCGGTGAGCAGCTCGACGCGACGCAAGGTGTCGACATCCGCGTGAAGGTAGCGCACCCGCACGCCCGCCTCGGTGAAGTAGTCGGTGAGCTCTTCGGCCATCTTCTTGGTGAGGGTCGTGACGAGCACGCGCTCGTCACGCTCGGCGCGCACGCGGATCTCCTCGAGCAGATCGTCGATCTGGCCCTTGCTCGGCTTGATGACGATCTGCGGATCGACGAGCCCCGTCGGGCGGATGATCTGCTCGACCACCCCGTCGCCCATCGACAGCTCGTAGCGGCCCGGGGTCGCCGAGAGGTAGACCTTCTGCCCCACGCGGTCGAGGAACTCCTCCCAGCGCAGCGGGCGGTTGTCGAGCGCGCTCGGCAACCGGAAGCCGTGCTCGACGAGCGTGCGCTTGCGGCTCGCATCGCCCTCGTACATCGCGCCGATCTGCGGCACCGTGACGTGCGACTCGTCGATCACGACGAGGAAGTCGTCGGGGAAGTAGTCGAGCAGGGTGTTCGGCGGCTCGCCCGGCGCGCGTCCGTCGATGTGGCGGGAGTAGTTCTCGATGCCGTTGCAGAAGCCGATCTGCTCCATCATCTCGAGGTCGAAACCCGTGCGCATGCGCAGACGCTGCGCCTCGAGCAGCTTGCCCTGCTTCTCGAGCTCGGGCAGACGCTCCGCGAGCTCCTCCTTGATCGAGCGGATCGCGCGGTGCATCGCCTCCGGGCTCGCGGCGTAGTGGGTGGCCGGGAAGATCGACACCGCATCCATCCGCTTCATGACATCGCCCGTGAGGGGATGCAACGCGTAGATCGCCTCGATCTCGTCGCCGAACATCTCGATGCGCACGGCGAGTTCCTCGTACACCGGGATGATCTCGATCGTGTCGCCGCGCACCCGGAACTTGCCGCGCGAGAAGTCGACGTCGTTGCGCTCGTACTGCATGTTGATGAACGAACGGATGAGCTTGTCGCGCGAGACGCGGTCGCCCACCTGCAGGGCCACCATGGCCCCGAGGTACTCCTCGGCGGCGCCGAGCCCGTAGATGCACGAGACGGTCGAGACCACGACGACGTCACGCCGGCTGAGCAGCGAGTTGGTCGTGGAGTGACGCAGGCGCTCGACCTCGGCGTTGATCGAGCTGTCCTTCTCGATGAAGGTGTCGGTCTGCGGAACGTACGCCTCGGGTTGGTAGTAGTCGTAGTAGCTCACGAAGTACTCGACCGCGTTGTTCGGCATGAGCTCGCGGAACTCGTTGGCGAGCTGCGCCGCGAGGGTCTTGTTGTGCGCGAGCACGAGGGTGGGGCGCTGCACCTGTTCGATGAGCCACGCGGTCGTCGCGGATTTGCCCGTGCCGGTGGCACCGAGCAGCACGATGTCGGACTCGCCCGCCTGCACACGGTGGGCGAGCTCGGCGATCGCAGTGGGCTGATCGCCGCTCGGGGTGTATTCGGAGATGACCTCGAACGGACGCACGGAACGCGTCGGTTGCATCCCCCAGCCTAGAAGCGGCCTCCGACAGCGCGCTGGGCGCGCGCTACTCCTGCGGCGAACTCGACGACCCGTCGGCGAGCGAGGCGGCGCGCAGTCGCTGCCACAGCGCGTCCACCTGGGCGAGTGTCTGCTCGAGAGTGCCGGTTGTGTCGATGACGTCGTCGGCGATCGCGAGGCGGGCCGCCTCGGGCGCCTGGGAGGCGATGCGGCGCCGAGCCTCTGCCTCATCCATCCCGCGCAGCTCGACGAGCCGCCTCGCGCGGGTCTCCTCATCCGCCGACACCACGATCACCCTGTCGAACTCATCGACGCGACCGTTGCCGTGGCCATCGATCAGCAGAGGCACGTCGTAGACGACCACAGCATCCGGATCCGCGGCGTGCGCGGCGTCGAAGAGCGCCCGTGAGCGCTCCCCCACGGCCGGATGCGTGATCGCGTTGAGCGCGCGGCGCGCGTCGTCGTCGCCGAACACGATCGCGCCGAGAGCAGCGCGATCGAGCGACCCGTCGGCCGCGATCACGTGGGCGCCGAACTCCTCCGCGATGCGCGCCAGTGCGGGCGTGCCGGGTTCGACGACCTCGCGGGCGAGAGCGTCGGCGTCCACGACGACCGCGCCGAGCCGGGCCAGCCGCCGGGCGACCGTCGATTTGCCGGAGGCGATGCCTCCCGTGAGCGCCACGAGCATGCGTCCATGCTGTCACGCTCCCTCCGGTCAGCTCGCCACACCCTCCGGTCGGGTCGTCCAAACGCTGCAGCGTTGTGCGGGGCGCGCCTGCAATCTCTGCCGCGGGTGGCGCAGAGCTACAGCGTTTGACGCCACCACCCGTAGCATGGCGGCATGCTCGAGGTGCTGACGGGCGCGGGACTCGCCGCCGCGGCGGGACTCAACGCCTACATCCCGTTGCTCGTGATGGGGCTCGCGGCGCGGTTCGATTGGATCGGGCTGCCGAGCGGGTGGACCTGGCTCTCGAACGAGTGGGTACTCGTGATCATCGGGCTGCTGCTCGTCGTCGAGGTCGTCGCCGACAAGGTTCCCGCCGTCGACAGCGTCAACGACTGGATCCAGACCGTCGTGCGCCCCGCATCCGGGGGCATCGTCTTTGCGGGCGGCATCGGCACCGAGACGGTGGCGGTCGACGACCCGGGCAGCTTCTTCTCGACGGGAGCCTGGGTGCCGATCGTCATCGGCATCGTGCTCGCCCTCGTCGTGCACCTCGCGAAGATGGCGGTGCGTCCGATCGCCAACCTGGGCACGGCGGGCGTCGCGGCACCCGTGCTGAGCACGGCCGAGGACGGAGCGAGCCTGCTCATGGTCGTGTTCGCCCTCGTCGCGCCGATCCTGGTGCTCATCGGCCTCGTGCTCATGGTGCTGGGCTTCGTACTGCTCGTGCGCGCGATGCGCCGCCGTCGCCAGGCACGGGCAGCCGCTCTCGCGACCCCGCCCGGGTTCCCGAGCTGAGCTGCCCTGTTGTGCAGGAGTCCCGCTGTTGCGCAGGAGAACTGCGGCGGAGGCACTCGGATGGGCCCGAAGTTCCGGGCATCTCGGCGAGCGGTCCTGCATAACAGGCCCGCCGCTCCTGCATAAGAACTCCTGCACAACGGCACGGGCGTGAGCGGATGCCGGTCTCCGCGTGTTAACGGCGGATGGCCGGCCCCCGGGGACCGGCCATCCGGATGAGCGCGGGCGCTCAGGAGTTGCTGCTGAGCTTCTCGCGCAGCGCCGCGAGCGACGCGTCGTCGGCAAGGGTGCCGCCCGACGAGCTCTCCGACGAGAACGAGTTGCCCGAGGGGCGCGCTTCGAGCTCGGCCTCGGTCGCCTCGGCGGCGAGGATCTGCTTCTTGTGAGCCTCCCAGCGCGCCTGGGCAGCCGCATACTCGGCCTCCCATGCGTCGCGCTGGGCCTCGAAACCCTCGAGCCACTCGCCCGAGGTCGGGTCGAAGCCCTCCGGGTACTTGTAGTTGCCCTGCTCGTCGTACTCGGTGACCATGCCGTACAGCGCGGCGAGGCCCGAGTCGAACTCGGAGTTGTTCGGGTCGATGCCCTCGTTGGCCTGCTTGAGGCTCAGCGAGATGCGGCGACGGTCGAGGTCGATGTCGATGACCTTGACGAACACCTCGTCGCCGACCGAGACGACCTGCTCCGCGAGCTCGACGTGCTTGCCCGACAGCTCCGAGATGTGCACGAGGCCCTCGATGCCGTCCGCGACGCGCACGAAGGCGCCGAACGGAACGAGCTTCGTGACCTTGCCCGGTGCGATCTGACCGATCGCGTGGGTGCGGGCGAAGACCTGCCACGGGTCCTCCTGGGTCGCCTTGAGCGAGAGCGACACGCGCTCACGGTCCAGGTCGACCTCGAGGATCTCGACGGTGACCTCCTGGCCGACCTCGACGACCTCGGAGGCGTGCTCGATGTGCTTCCACGAGAGCTCCGAGACGTGCACGAGGCCGTCCACGCCGCCCAGGTCGACGAACGCGCCGAAGTTGACGATCGAGGACACGACGCCCTTGCGGACCTGGCCCTTCTGGAGGTTGTTGAGGAAGGTCGAACGCGACTCCGACTGGGTCTGCTCGAGCAGCGCACGGCGGCTGAGCACGACGTTGTTGCGGTTCTTGTCGAGCTCGAGGATCTTCGCCTCGATCTCCTGGCCGAGGTACGGCGTCAGGTCGCGCACGCGGCGCAGCTCGATGAGCGACGCCGGGAGGAAGCCACGCAGGCCGATGTCGACGATGAGACCGCCCTTGACGACCTCGATGACCTGGCCGGTCACGACGCCGTCGGACTCCTTGATCTTCTCGACATCACCCCAGGCGCGCTCGTACTGCGCACGCTTCTTGGAGAGGATCAGGCGGCCTTCCTTGTCCTCCTTCTGGAGAACGAGGGCCTCGACGCTGTCGCCGACCGAGACGACCTCGGTGGGGTCGACATCGTGCTTGATGGAAAGTTCGCGTGAGGGGATGACACCCTCGGTCTTGTAGCCGACGTCGAGCAGGACCTCGTCGCGGTCGATCTTGACGACGGTGCCCTCGATGAGGTCTCCGTCGTTGAAGAACTTGAGGGTGAGTTCGACCGCGGCCAGGAAGTCTTCAGCAGACCCGATGTCGTTGATGGCGACCTGCTTGGTAGCCGAGGCGGTCGTTGCGGTAGTCATGTAGTAGATGCTCCGGATGGGGACAAAGTAGGGCCCGTGGCGCGATGCTTCTGTGGTTGCTCCGCGGGCATGCGGATAGGGATGCCGCACAAGGCGACTCTCTAGGCTAGCGCACTCCCCGCCTGGCGCGACGCGACTGCGCGAGGATGTCGGCGATCGCGCCCTCGAGCCCGGGGTGGCGGAACGTGTAGCCGGCCTGCAGGAGCCGCTCCGGAACGACCCAGCGGCTCTTGAGCAACAGCTCGGTCTCGGTGCGGATCAGCCAGGCGCCCACCTCGAGCACGGGACGCGGCGCGGGCAGGCCGACCGGCATCCGGAGGGCGCGGCGGATGATCCGCATGAGCTCGACGTTGGTGACCGGTTCCGGAGAGGACAGGTTCACGACGCCGTCGAGGTCGGCCCGGCTCTCGAGCAGGTCGAGCGCGCCCGCGACATCGGCCAGGTGGATCCAGCTGAAGCGCTGCGCACCCCAGCGGGCCCGGAACTCGTGCTGGATGCCTGCCGACCGTCGGGCGCGTGTCGCGAACCAGGGCGTGTCCCACTGGGGGCCGCCGAGGCCGAAGCGCGCCAGCCTGACCAGTGGCGTGAGGGCGCTGCCATCGCCCAGCACGATGGCGGTGCGGATGGCGACGCGTCGGGTCGCGGGAGTGTCCGCCGCGAAGAACGCCGCTTCCCACGCCTTCGCGACCGACACCGAGAACCCGGTACCGAGTTCGCCATCCGCTTCGGTCTGCGGGCGGTCCTCGGCGTGCCGGTAGATGGTCGCGGTCGAGGAGTTGATCCAGGTGGGCGGCGGTTCGGCGCAGCCGGCGACGGCGCGCCCGAGCTCAGCCGTGGTCTCGACGCGAGAGCGCAGGATCTCGGCGCGGTTCGCGGGCCCGTAGCGGCAGTTGACGCTCTTGCCTGCGAGATTCACGAGCAGCTCGCTGCCGTCGAGCAGGCGCCGGATGCCGTCGGCGTCGCCCCAGCGCGCATCCGCTGCACCACGCCCGATCGTCTGCACCTCACGACCGGCTGCGCGCCAGTGCGCCACGAGCGACCGCCCCATGAAGCCGCTCGCGCCCGCGACGACGACCCGTCCGCCGCTCATGCGAACTCCGGCGACACCGGCTCGACACGGTAGCTGAACGCGCCCGCGTACTCGTAGATGCGCCCGACGACGGGGGCGTCGAGCGTGAGGGCGACGTGTTGACGCCCGTCGGGAAGCGTGCGCTCGTGCACCACGACGCGCGGCGCCCAGGCCGCGGGCAGCGACCAGCGCAGGCCCAGCATCCGGATGCCGACGCGACCGGAGACGATGCGCAGCCCCGCGTCGTCGGGTTCGACGTGCAGCTCCACGACGACGCGCTCGCCGGTGCCGAGGCGCTGGCGCAGCCCGTGCGGGGTGAAGAGGATGCGGTCGGTCATCGTGCGGTCGCCCGCGGGGAAACGGAACCGGCGCACGCTCACGAGCCCGTGGGGGTGGGGACGTTGACGATCGTGAAGGGCACGTGCCGCTCCCACACGGGCCACACGACGTTCCAGCGCCCGAGCAGTGCGAGCAGCGGCCACAGCCAGCGGCGCGGCGATCCGACGGTCGTGAACACGCCCTCACCGATGCCATGGGCTCCGTACGGCACGCCGCCGAAGTACGCCTGCAGCGCCGGACTGAGCTGATCGACCCGCCCGTCGAGCGCCGCTGCCCACGGAGCTCCAGGATGTCGCGGCCGGCTCACGGGGCGAGCGCGGTACGCAGGGTGTCGAGCCCGACCCCGCCGAGGTCGAGCGCGTGCTTGTGGAAGTCGCGGAACGAGAACGCGTCGCCCTCGCGGCGCTGCGCGTCGTCGCGGATCTGCTCCCAGATGCGCTGCCCCACCTTGTACGACGGCGCCTGCCCGGGCCAGCCGAGGTAGCGATTCACCTCGAAGCGCACGAAGGCGTCGTCCATGTTGACGTTGCGGCGCATGAAGGTGAGCGCGAAGTCGGCGTCCCACACGCCGTCGGTGGGCAGATCCTCCAGCCCGTGGATGCGGGGCTTCGGCTTGCCGAGGTGCACCCCGATGTCGAGCACGACGCGGGCCGCCCGCATGCGCTGACCATCGAGCATGCCGAGTCGGTCGGCGGGGTCGTCGAGGTAGCCGAGCTCTTCCATGAGCCGCTCGGCGTAGAGCGCCCAGCCCTCGGCGTGTCCGCTCGTGCCGGCGAGCTGGCGCCGCCAGGTGTTGAGCTGCGCACGGTTGAACACCGCCTGGCCGATCTGCAGATGGTGGCCGGGCACCCCCTCGTGGAACACGGTCGTCTTCTCACGCCAGGTGTCGAACTCGGTGACGCCCTCGGGAACGCTCCACCACATCCGCCCCGGACGCGAGAAGTCGTCGGACGGGCCCGTGTAGTAAATGCCGCCGTCTTGGGTCGGGGCGATCATGCACTCGAGCGCCCGCACGGGTTCGGGGATGTCGAAGTGGCTGCGGCCGAGCTCGTCGACGACGCGGTCGCTGAGCTGCTGCATCCAGGCCTTGAGGGCGTCGGTGCCGTGCAGCTTGCGGCTCGCGTCCTGTTCGAGGTGGGCGACGGCCTCTTCGACGCTCGCACCGGCGAGCACCTCGTCGGCGACCCGGGTCTGCTCCTCGATCATGCGCTCGAGCTCGCCGATGCCCCATTCGTAGGTCTCGTCGAGGTCGATCTCGGCACCGAGGAAGTGCCGCGACCGCAGGGCGTAGAGCTCGCGGCCCACGGCATCCTGCTCGGATGCGACGGGCAGCAGCTCGGTCTCGAGGAAGTCGGCGAGTTCGCGGTACGCGGCGGCCGAGACCTGGGCACCGCGGGCGAGATCGCTGCGCAGGCTCTCGGGCAGCTCGCCCGATTCCAGGGCGGCCCCGGCGGTGAATTCGGTGAAGAAGCCGTCGGGGCGGCCGTTGCGACGGGCCTGCTCGACGACTTCGCGCACCTGACGCTTCGCAGGCACGACCCCCTCGGCGATGCCGGCCCGAAGGGTCTCGACATACCCCGCCACCGCGCCGGGGAGGTTGCCGAGACGCTCGGCGATCGTCGCCCAGTCCGCCTCGGTGCCCGTCGGCATGAGGTCGAAGGTCTCGCGGATCTCCTGCGCAGGCGAGGCGATCACGTTGAGGTCGCGCAGGTGGAGGCGTGCATCGTGGGCCTCGAGCGAGAGGCGTGCCTCGGCGAGCAGGTCGGCTTTCGTCACCTCGTCGACGGCGTCCTGCGGCGTCGCCGTCTCGAGCTCGGTGACGAGCGCACGCGTCGCGTCGGCCAGGCGCTCGTGGCCCGCCGGCGAGAGGTCGCCGTACTCACCCGTGCGACCCGGCACCCCGATATAGATCGCGACGTCGGGGACGAGGTCGACGAGAGTGTCGACCCAGCGTTCTGCGATGGTGTCGATGGGGGTGGTGGGGCGCTCTTCGCTCATCCCTCCACCCTATTCACCGGGGGCGACACCGACGCCAGGGACCTCCGGCCCCTTCTTATTCCTCGTCGAGGTCGCGCTCGAGAAGCGCCACGAGAGCGTCGAGTGCCGGGTCGGCGCCGGGAGCCTCGCTCGAGAGGGTGACGCGCTCACCGTGGTCGATCCCGAGCGAGAGCACGCCGAGGATGCTCGCGGCGTTGACGCTTCGCCCCGCCGCCGACGTGAGCACGATGGGAACGGATGCCTGCGCCGCGGCCTGCGAGAACAGCGCCGCGGGGCGCGCGTGCAACCCGACGCTCGACGCGACGACGACCGTGCGCTCCGGCATCCGCGCTCTCCTTTCCGCTCCCGCATCCATCAGGTGGGCCTGACGTGTTCCGTCTAGTGTGCGGCAGCGTCCCAGTTGGGGCCAGTCCCGAGTTGCACATCCAGAGGCACGGAGAGCTCCGCAGCGCCCGCCATCCCGTCGGTCACGATCGTGCGCATCCGCTCGAGTTCACCCGGCGCCACCTCGAAGACGAGCTCGTCGTGTACCTGGAGCAGCATGCGCGAGTCGAGCTGCTGCACACGGATCTCGGCGTCGATCTCGAGCATCGCGCGTTTGATGATGTCGGCGGCCGAGCCCTGGATGGGCGAGTTCAAGGCCTGACGTTCGGCGTTCTCGCGCAGCACGCGGTTGGTCGAGGTGAGGTCGGTGAACGGGCGTCGACGCCCGAAGATCGTGGTCGTGAAGCCGTCGACGCGCGCCTGCTCGACGACGCTGCGCAGGTAGTCGCGCACGGCACCGAAGCGGGCGAAGTAGTCGGCCATGAGCTCCTTCGCCTCGGAGACCTCGATGCGCAGCTGCTTGCTGAGCCCGAAGGCGGAGAGCCCGTAGGCGAGTCCGTAGGACATCGCCTTGACCTTGGTGCGCATGATCGGGGTCACCTCGGCGGGCGCGACGCCGAAGATGCGTGCGCCGACGAAACGGTGCAGGTCCTCCCCGAGCGGAACGCTTCGATGAGACCCTCGTCTTCCGAGAGGTGCGCCATGATGCGCATCTCGATCTGCGAGTAGTCGGCGGTGAGCAGCGTCTCGAAACCCTCACCCGAGAGGAACGCCGAGCGCACCTCGCGGCCGACCTCGGTCTTGATCGGGATGTTCTGCAGGTTGGGGTCGTTCGACGAGATGCGCCCGGTTGCCGAGCCCGTCTGCTCGTACGTCGTGTGGATGCGGCCGTCGGCACCGATCGCGGTCTGCAGCGTCTCGACGATCTGCCGGATCTTGGTTGCATCCCGGTGCTTCAGCAGCAGCTCCAGGAACGGATGCGGGTGCGCCTCCTGCAGGTCGGCCAGCGCCTGTGCGTCGGTCGAGTAGCCGGTCTTGTTGGCCCGGGTCTTGGGCATGCCGAGCTCGGTGAAGAGCACCTCCTGCAGCTGCTTCGGGGAGCCGAGGTTGACCTCGTGACCGATCTCGGCGTACGCCTGCTGCGCGATCTCGGCCGCCTGGGTGCCGAGCCGCGAGTTGAGCTCGCCGAGCACGTCGGCCGACACCGTGACGCCCTGCAGCTCCATGCGCGCGAGCACGGGCACGAGGGGTACCTCGATGTCGCGCTGCACCGTAAGGGAGCCCGGGTCGAGCCGGGCGTCGAGCTCGGCCTGCAGCCGCACGAGGTACCAGGCCTCGGTGGCCGGGTTGAGCGCCTCGGTTTCGGGCACGAGCTGGCTCGGATCGGGCTCGGGCAGCGTCTCGCCGAGGTAGTAGTAGGTGAGCCCGCCGAGGCTGTCGGCCTTGGTGGAGGGGCGCAAGAGCCACGCCGACAACGCGGCGTCGCCCGCAACGCCCTCGAGCGTGAGACCCGTGCCGGCGAGCGACTTGAGCTGCCGCTTCGCGTCGTGCAGGTACTTGGGCGCATCGGATGCCAGCCACGCCTCGAGGGCCGTGTAGTCGGGGCGTCCGGGTGCCCACGGCACCCACGCCGTCTCGGTGAGGCTCGCGATGCCGAACCCCTCGACCTGACCGTTGATCGTCGCGATGCGCAGGCCGAGCGGGGCGGTGCCGTCCTGGGACTGCGTGCGCAGCCACTTCGCGAGCTCCTCGTCGATCATCGTGCGTACGGCGGGCGCGGCGATCGCGCGGTTGTCGGCGGTATCGGCGTCGACGAGGCCGGCGTCGGATGCGGCTCCTCGATCTTGAACACCCGGTCGAGCAGAGTGCGGAACTGCAGCCGATCGAAGACCGAGCGCACGGCGGTCGGGTCGATGGGCTGACGCTCGAGGTCGGCCGGCGCGAGCGGCAGCTCGACGTCGCGAACCAGCCGGTTGAGCTTGCGATTGCGCACCACGCGATCCTGCTGGTCGCGTAGGTTCTGCCCCACGACGCCCTTGATGTCGTCAGCGTGCGCGAGCAGTTCCTCGACCGTGCCGTACTGCTGGATCCACTTGACGGCGGTCTTCTCGCCGACCTTGTCGACGCCCGGCAGGTTGTCGCTCGTCTCGCCCACGAGGGCGGCGATCTCGGGGTACTGCTCGGGACGGATGCCGTAGCGCTCGATCACCGCATCCGTGTCGTAGGTCTTGAGCTCGGAGACCCCGCGCACGTTCGGGTAGAGCAGGGTGATGTCGTCGTCGACGAGCTGGATCGTGTCGCGGTCGCCCGAGACGACGAGCACCCGGTACCCCTCCGCGGCACCGCGCGTCGCGAGGGTGGCGAGGATGTCATCCGCCTCGAAGTCCTCCTTCGAGATCGTGCGGATGTTCATGGCCTGCAGGGCCTCCTCGAGCAGGGGCACCTGGCCCACGAACTCGGGAGGCGTCTCGCCGCGGGTTCCCTTGTATTCGGCGTACTCGCGCGTGCGGAACGAGAAGCGCGAGATGTCGAAGGCGACCGCGAGGTGGGTGGGCTTCTGCTGCTGCAGCAGGTTGAGCAGCATCGAGATGAACCCGTGGATGGCGTTGGTGTGCTGACCGTCGCGCGTCACGAAGCTGTCGATGGGCAGCGCATAGAACGCCCGGAACGCCAGCGAATGGCCGTCGATGAGCAGGAGCGTAGGCTTTTCTTCCGGCACGGAGCCAGCCTATCCGGAGGGCCCGACACCCCACCGACCCGAACTACCGATGGAGCGCTCATGGTCATCCTTCCGCCCGATCTCGACCCCGAACTGGTGGCCCGTCTGGGCGAATCCGGGGGCGGTGAACTCCCGCGGCGCATGGGCATCGAGTTCCTCGAGCTGTCGGCCACCCACTCGGTGGCCCGGATGCCGGTCGAGGGCAACCGGCAGGTCGTCGGTCTGCTGCACGGCGGCGCGCACGTCGTGCTCGGCGAATCGCTCGGCTCGATCTCCTCGGCCATCCACGCCGGGCCGGGACGCTACGCCGTCGGCATCGAGATCAACGCGACGCACAGCCGCTCGATCACCGAGGGCTGGGTCACCGGCACCTGCACGGCGCTCGTGCTCGGGCGCACCCTCTGTACGCACGAGATCGTCATGACCGACGACGACGGGCGGCGCCTGTCGACGGTGCGGATGACGAACATGCTGCGGGACAGAGCCGCTGATTGAGTAGCCCGCGAAGCGGGCGTATCGAAATCCGACCCGCAGCCCGCTATTTCTTCGGCGCGAGCTGGTCGATGATCGCCTGGGCGACATCGTGCATGGTGAGGCGCCGGTCCATCGACGCCTTCTGGATCCAGCGGAACGCATCCGGCTCCGACAGGCCCATCTTCTCGTTGAGCAGCCCCTTGGCGCGATCGACGAGCTTGCGGGTCTCGAAGCGCTCGACCATGTCGGCGACCTCGGCCTCGAGCGTCACGATCTGCTGGTAGCGGCTGAGGGCGATCTCGATCGCGGGCAGAAGGTCGTTGGGGGTGAAGGGCTTCACGACGTAGGCGAGAGCCCCCGCCTCCGAGGCACGCTCCACGAGCTCCTTCTGGCTGAAGGCGGTGAGCAGCACGACGGGCGCGATGTGGTTCTTGGTGAGGCGCTCCGCCGCGGAGATGCCGTCGAGCTGGGGCATCTTGACGTCCATCACGACGAGGTCGGGGCGGAGTTCCGTGGCCAGCGCCACAGCGGTCTCGCCGTCGCCGGCCTCCCCCACCACATCGAAGCCGTTGTCACGCAGAATCTCGACGATGTCGAGCCGGATGAGCGACTCATCCTCGGCGACGACGACTCGGCGGGGCGCGACTGGGGCCTGTTCGGTGTCACTCACCCCTCGATCCTACGGTAACGTCAGGATGCCGCGAGGCTCCGGATGCGGAGCGTCGACACCAGCCGGTGTGGCGGAATGGCAGACGCGACCGACTCAAAATCGGTTGTCCGTGAGGACATGTGGGTTCGAGTCCCACCACCGGTACCACCAAGAACGTCGCGGGCCCGCGAGTGCGAGGGCGCCGACCGCTCGACGCCCCCGCACGCGGTATCACTTCTGGGTGAGGTTGATGGCGACGCGGGGTGTGCCATCCGCGATCGTGTCGAAGCTGATCTGCCCGGAGTACGCGACCCCGTCGATCGGCCCCTCGACGATGAAGGCCGCGTCGTGCGTGACTTCCCCGAGCGGATGCGGATGCACGACGTACCCGGCGTCGCGCAGCAGCGCCTGGTAGCTCGCGGCGGCCGAGGCGGCATCCCCCGGGAACACCAGAGAGCCGTAGACGCCGGCCGAGCCGCCGACCTTCTCTTCGGCGAACGGCTCATGCTCTGCCCAGTCCTCCGGTACGGGGAAGGGGAAGTCCGCGCTCGCCGCGCGAGCCCCCGCCGGGATCGTGGTCGTCGCCGGCGCGTCGGCACTCTCCTCGTCTGTCGTGTGCTGGTCGACTGCCTCGTTGTCGATGGCTGAGGTCGGCGCCGGTTCGGGCACGGATGCCGCGCACCCGGTGAGCGCGATCACCCCCACCGTTCCCAGCAGAACCGCCAACAGTCTCGCCCGCATTGCATTCTCCTTCGTTCGGGTAAACCGCCAGGCTAGCGAGGATCCGACGGTCCTGGTCGTGGCTGCTGCGGTTGCCGACAGCGCGCTCTCAGCGCAGAGTGAAGGCGTGCGGTTGCTCATGATCTCGGATACCCACCTGCCGGTGCGCGCCAAGAAGCTTCCGGATGAGGTGTGGGCTGCCGTTGCGGCCGCCGACGTCGTCTTCCACGCCGGAGACTGGGTCGGGGTCGAGCTGCTCGACGAACTCGAGGAACGCGCGACGCGGCTCGTGGCGTGCTGGGGTAACAACGACGGGACAGAACTCCGTGCGCGGCTCCCGGAGGTGGCCCGGGTCGAGCTCGAGGGGATGTCGTTCGCGGTCGTTCACGAGACCGGCACCGCCGCGGGTCGCGAACGACGCTGCGAGTCCGCGTATCCGGACGTCGACGTGCTCGTGTTCGGCCATAGCCACATCCCGTGGGACACCACGACGCCGCGCGGGCTGCGGTTGCTGAACCCTGGATCGCCCACCGATCGCCGCCGGCAGCCGTACGGGACCTTTCTCACCGCGAAGCTCGGCGCATCCGGACTCGATGAGGTCGTGCTGCATCCTGTGGAGCGCCCTCGGGCATAGACGGGATGTCAGTTCGGCGCCACGAGGTGAACGGCGCCGCTGGGGGCGCCGTTCACACGTCTGCTGCGGGGAGCTGATCTCGACACGCGCCCTGCGGGCGCCGCTCGATCAGCGGGAGGCCGGGCTCAGTCGGCGTGGTCGCCTGACTCCCACACCGGGGCGACCTTGTTGATCGCGTCGCCGATCACGTGCACGCGCAGGTCGTTGGTCGAGCCGGGGATGCCGGGAGGCGAACCCGAGATCACGACGACCTTGTCGCCGACGGAAGCGAGCTTCTTCTCGAGCAGGATCTCGTCGACCTGCTTGTACATGGCATCCGTGTGCTGCACCCGCGCGACGATGAACGACTCGATGCCCCACGTGAGGTTCATGCGCCGACGGATGGCCTCGTCGGGCGTGAACGCCGCCATCGGGATGCGCTCGCGCAGTCGCGACATGCGCCGCGCCGAGTCGCCCGACTCGGTGAAGACGCACAGGAACTTGGCCTCGACGAACTCGGCGACCTCGGCGGCAGCGAGCGTGAGCGCACCGCCCTGGGTGCGCGGCTTCGTGCCGAGCGGCGCGATGCGCTCGAGACCGTGCTCCTCGGTGGACTCGATGATGCGCGCCATGGTCTGCACGGTGATCACCGGGTACTCGCCGACGCTGGTCTCACCGGAGAGCATCACGGCATCCGCGCCGTCGAGCACCGCGTTCGCGACGTCGGATGCCTCAGCGCGCGTCGGAACGGGCGAGTGCGTCATCGACTCGAGCATCTGCGTCGCCACGATCACCGGCTTGGCTGCCCGACGACACAGCTCCACGGCGCGCTTCTGCACGACAGGCACCTGCTCGAGCGGAAGCTCGACCGCGAGGTCGCCACGAGCGACCATGATGCCGTCGAAGGCGTCGATGATCTCCTCGAGGGCGTCGACGGCCTGCGGCTTCTCGATCTTGGCGATCACGGGGATCTTGCGACCCTCCTCCGCCATGATCTCGTGCACGCGCGTGATGTCGCGGGCGTCGCGCACGAAGGAGAGCGCGATGTAGTCGGCGCCGAGCGCGAGCCCCCACCGCAGGTCGGCCTCGTCCTTCTCCGACAGCGCCGGCACGTTGACCGCGACGCCGGGCAGGTTGATGCCCTTGTTGTTGGACACCGGGCCCGCGACGACGACCTCGGTACGCACGCGCACGCCGTCGGTGTCGAGCACCTTGACCTTGACCTTGCCGTCGTCGATCAGCAGGAAGTCGCCGGGCTTGACGTCCTGGGGCAGGCCCTTGAAGGTCGTGCCGACGAGCTCCTTGGTGCCCTCGACGTCCTCGGTCGTGATGGTGAAGATGTCACCGACGGCGAGCTCGTGGGGGCCGTCGGCGAACTTGCCGAGGCGGATCTTCGGGCCCTGCAGGTCGACGAGCACGGCGACCGGCTGGTCGGCGTCGGCGGCGGCCCGGCGCACGTTGGCGTAGACCTCCTCGTGCACCGCGTAGCTGCCGTGGCTCAGGTTCATGCGGGCGACGTTGACGCCGGCATCGATGATGGCTCGCAGGTTCTCATAGCTCGACGTGGCGGGCCCCAACGTCGCGACGATCTTGGCTCGTCTCATTATTCCTTCAGTGTGTAGCGGGTGGTCAGTCGGCGTCGGCCGGAGCTGTCGCTCAGAGGCCGATGCCGCGGTCGGTCGGGCGCACGGGCGCCGGAAGCTGGGTCTCGCCCTCGAGGAAGCGGTCGACAGCCGCCGCGACGGCCCGTCCCTCGGCGATCGCCCACACGATGAGCGACTGGCCGCGGCCGGCATCGCCGGCGACGAAGACGCCCGGCTCGGTCGTGGCGTAGCTGTCGTCGCGCGCGACGTTGCCGCGGTCGTCGAAGGGCACGCGGAGCTGGTCGTCGATGCGGTCGCGCTCGGGGCCGGTGAAGCCCATCGCGATGAGCACGAGGTCGGCCGGGATGTCGCGCTCGGTGCCCGACTTCGGCACACGGCGTCCGTCGACGTACTCCGTCTCAGCTACGCGCAATGCGCGCACCTCGCCCGCCTCGTTGCCGAGGAACTCGACGGTCGAGGCGAGATACACCCGCTCGCCGCCCTCCTCGTGCGCCGAGGAGATCTCGAACAGGGTCGGGTCCATGGGCCACGGCTGATGGTCGGGACGCTCGCTCGGCGGCTGGTAGCCGATGGCGAGGTTCGTCACGCTCAGCGCACCCTGGCGGTGCGCCGTGCCGATGCAGTCCGCGCCGGTGTCGCCGCCGCCGATCACGACGACGTGCTTCCCGTGGGCCGAGACCTGCTCGGGAATGCGGTCGCCCGCGACGAGCTTGTTCTGCTGCACCAGGTAGTCCATCGCGAAATGCACGCCCAGGAGGTCGCGACCGGGGATCGGCAGGTCACGCGGCACGGTGGCGCCGGTCGCGATGACCACGGCGTCGTAGCGCTGCTTGAGCTCGGCCCACGAGATGTCGACGCCGATCTCGACGCCCGCGCGGAAGCGCGTGCCCTCGGCCTGCATCTGGGCGAGCCGCTGCTCGACCTGGCGCTTCTCCATCTTGAAGTCGGGGATGCCGTAGCGCAGCAGTCCGCCGATACGGTCGTCGCGCTCGTACACGGCGACGGTGTGCCCGGCGCGCGTCAGCTGCTGGGCGGCCGCGAGGCCGGCCGGGCCGGAGCCCACGACGGCGACCGTCTTGCCAGTGAGGCGCTCCGGCGGATGCGGTGTCACCCAGCCCTGCTGGAAGGCGTTGTCGACGATCTCCTTCTCGATCTGCTTGATCGTGACCGCCGGTTGATTGATGCCGAGCACGCACGCCGACTCGCACGGTGCGGGGCAGAGCCGACCGGTGAACTCCGGGAAGTTGTTGGTCGCGTGCAGTCGCTCGATGGCATCCCGGTCCTCGCCTCGCCAGGTGAGGTCGTTCCATTCCGGGATGAGGTTGCCGAGCGGGCATCCCGCGTGGCAGAACGGCACACCGCAATCCATGCAGCGGCTGGCCTGGCGACGCAGCTGGGTGCGGTCCTGGTCTTCGTAGACCTCGCGCCAGTCCATGATGCGCACGGCCACCGGACGTCGCTGCGGCAGCTCGCGCTCGCGCGTCTTCAGGAATCCCTTGGGGTCAGCCATGATCAGCCTCCCGTCACTTCGAGGATACGGCCCCACACGACAGCACCATCGGGGTCGAGACCCTCGTCGGCCGCCGTCTGGCGGGTCTGGATGACGGCTGCGTAGTCGCGTGGCAGCACCTTGACGAACTCGGCGACCGTGGCCTCCCAGTTCTCCAGCAGTCGCTTGGCGAGCGCAGAGTCGGTCTTCTCCACGTGGAGCTGCAGGTAGCTGTGCAGCAGTTCCACGTCCGCGCGGTCGAGCGGGAGCAGCTCGAGCTCGCCGTTCGCGAGCGAGTCGCGGTTGACGGCATCGCGCCGCAGCCGATGCACGTAGGCGACGCCTCCCGACATCCCCGCACCGAGGTTGCGCCCGGTGTTGCCGAGGATGACGGCGACGCCTCCGGTCATGTACTCGAGTGCGTGGTCGCCCACTCCTCGACGACCGCGACGGCGCCGGAGTTGCGCACCAGGAACCGTTCGCCCACCTTGCCGCGGATGTACATCGACCCGCCCGTCGCGCCGTAGCCGATGACGTTGCCCGCGATCACGTTGTACTCGGCGGGGAAACGCGCGGAGCGCGAGGGGCGCACGACGATGTCGCCGCCGGACAGGCCCTTGCCGACGTAGTCGTTGGCGTCGCCCTCGAGCCGCAGCGTGATGCCTGCGGGCAGGAAGGCGCCGAGCGACTGCCCGGCGGTGCCGGTGAGGGTGACGTCGATCGTCTCGGGCGCGAGCCCGTGCTCGCCGTGACGCTTGGTGACCTCGTGGCCGAGCATCGTGCCGACCGCACGCTCCGTGTTGCGGATGGGCAACTCGATGACGATCGGCTCGCCGTGCTCGAGGGCCGGCTGGGCGAGGCGGATGAGTTCCTGATCGAAGTGCGTCTCGAGCTCGTGCTGCTGGCCGCGACGGTTCCGACGCGGCGCGTCGGCGGGCAACTCCGGGCCGATGAGCACCGGCGTCAGGTCGAGCCCGTCGCTCTTCCAGTGCTGCACGGCGCGGTCGACGTCGAGGAGCTCCGCGTGCCCGATCGCTTCGTCGAGCGAGCGGAAGCCGAGCTCGGCGAGGTATTCACGCACCTCCTGGGCCAGGTACTCGAAGAAGGTCTCCACGAACTCCGGCTTGCCGGTGAACCGTGCCCGCAGTTCGGGGTTCTGGGTCGCGACGCCCACGGGGCACGTGTCGAGGTGGCAGGCGCGCATCATGATGCAGCCCGATACGACGAGCGGCGCGGTCGCGAAGCCGTACTCCTCGGCGCCCAGCAGCGCCGCGACGATGACGTCGCGCCCGGTCTTCATCTGGCCGTCCACCTGCACGACCACCCGATCGCGCATGCCGTTGAGCATGAGCGTCTGCTGGGTCTCGGCGAGGCCGATCTCCCAGGGGGTGCCGGCGTGCTTGAGCGAGTTGAGCGGCGAGGCGCCCGTGCCGCCGTCGTGTCCCGAGACGAGCACCACATCCGCGAGGGCCTTCGTGACGCCGGCCGCGACCGCGCCGATTCCCGACTGGCTCACGAGCTTGACGTGCACGCGCGCGGCAGGATTGGCGCGCTTGGCGTCGAAGATGAGCTGCTTGAGGTCTTCGATCGAGTAGATGTCGTGGTGCGGAGGCGGCGAGATGAGGCCGACGCCCGGGGTGCCGCGACGCGTGCGGGCGATCCAGGGATAGACCTTCTGCGGCGGGAGTTGGCCGCCTTCGCCCGGCTTCGCGCCCTGCGCCATCTTGATCTGCAGGTCGGTCGCGTGCGTCAAGTACATGCTCGTGACGCCGAAGCGCCCGGATGCGATCTGCTTGATGCGGCTGCGACGCGCGGGGTCGAGCAGGCGCTCGACGTCTTCGCCACCCTCGCCGGTGTTGGATCGCCCGCCGATGCGGTTCATCGCGATCGCGAGCGTCTCGTGCGCCTCCTGCGAGATCGAGCCGTAACTCATGGCCCCCGTGTTGAAGCGCGCGATGATCGACGAGATCGGCTCGACCTCGTCAAGCGGGATCGCCGGCCGCTCCCCCGTCTTGAGGCGGAACAGGCCGCGCAGCGTCATGAGCCGCTCCGCCTGCTCGTCGACCGAGCGCGTGTACTCGCGGAACACGTCGAAACGGCGCGTCCGCGTCGAGTGCTGCAGCTTGAAGACCGTCTCGGGGCTGAACAGGTGCGGCGGTCCCTCGCGGCGCCACTGGTACTCACCGCCCGTCTCGAGGCGCTCGTGCACCTTCTCGCCGGCGTTCTCGGGGTAGGCGCTCGTGTGCCGGATGAGGTTCTCGGCCTGGATGACGTCGATGCCGACCCCGCCGAGGAGGGTCGTGGTGCCCGTGAAGAACTTGTCCACGAACTCCTGGCTGAGCCCGACGGCCTCGAACGCCTGCGCGCCCGCGTAGGAGCCGATCACCGAGATGCCCATCTTGGACATGATCTTCAGCACGCCCTTGCCGAGCGCCTTGATGAGGTTCTTGACGGCCTTCTCGGGCGCGATGCCTGCGATCATGCCGGTCGCCACGAGCTGCTCGGCGGTCTCCATCGCGAGGTACGGGTTGATCGCCGAGGCGCCGTACCCGAGCAGCAGTGCCGCGTGGTGCACCTCGCGGGCGTCTCCCGTCTCGACGATGAGCCCGACCTGCATCCGTGTCTCCTGACGGATGAGGTGGTGGTGGACGGCGGACAGCATGAGCAGCGACGGAATCGGGGCGAGATCCTTGTTGGAGTCACGATCCGAGAGCACGAGGAACTGGGCACCGGCCGCGATGGCGACATCCGCCTCGCCGCAGAGTTCGGCGAGGCGCTCCTCCATGGCCTGCGGGCCGCGGTCGAAGCGGTAGAGACCCTTGAGGATGTGGGTGCGGCGTGTGCCGTCTTCCGCGCCGAGCCGCACGATCTTCGCGAGCTCGTCGTTGTCGATCACCGGGAAGTCGAGCACAATCTGGCGCGCGTGCTCGGGCGTCGCATCGAGCAGGTTGCGCTCGGGGCCGAGCCCGAGGCGCATCGATGTGACGACCTCTTCGCGGATCGAGTCCAGCGGCGGGTTCGTCACCTGGGCGAAGGCCTGGGTGAAGTAGTCGAAGATGAGGCGCGGCCGCTCCGAGAGCACGGCGATGGGGGTGTCGGATCCCATGGCGCCGAGGGGCTCTGCGCCGTTCTTCGCCATCGGCGTGATGAGGATGCGCACCTCCTCCTCGGTGTAGCCGAAGGTGCGCTGACGGCGGGTCACGGATGCCGCGGTGTGCACGACGTGCTCGCGCGGCGGCAGGTCTTCGAGTTCGAGGCGGTTCTGCGCGACCCACTCGCCGTACGGCTCCGCGGCGGCGAGCTGCGTCTTGATCTCGTCGTCCTCGATGATGCGACCCTCGGCGGTGTCGATGAGGAACATGCGGCCGGGGCGCAGGCGGCCCTTGCGCACGACCTTGTCGGCCGGGATGTCGAGCACGCCGATCTCGCTCGCGAGCACCACGAGCCCGTCGTCGGTCACGAGGAAGCGACCGGGCCGCAGGCCGTTGCGGTCGAGGGTCGCGCCCACGAGCGTGCCGTCGGTGAAGACGAGCGCGGCGGGGCCGTCCCACGGCTCCATGAGCGCCGAGTGGTAGTCGTAGAAGGCGCGCCGGGCCGGGTCCATGTCGGTCTGGTTCTCCCAGGCCTCCGGCACCATCATCATGATGGCGTGCGGCAGACTGCGACCCGCGAGCGTCAGCAGCTCGACCACCTCGTCGAACGAGGCCGAGTCGCTCGCGCCCTCCGAGACGATCGGGAACAGCGGACGCAACTCGCCAAGCGCCTCCGAACTCAGCTGGCTCTGGCGCGCGCGCATCCAGTTACGGTTGCCCTGCACGGTGTTGATCTCACCGTTGTGGGCGATCATGCGGAACGGCTGCGCGAGGGGCCACGACGGGAATGTGTTGGTGGAGTAGCGCGAGTGCACGAGCGCGAGCTTCGTCGCGAAGCGCTCGTCGGAGAGATCGGGGTAGAACGGCTCCAACTGGAGCGTCGTGACCATGCCCTTGTAGACGAGCGTGCGGCTCGAGAGCGAGGGGAAGTACGAACCCAGCTCACGCTCGGCGCGCTTGCGCAGGCGGAAGGTCTGGCGGTCGAGAGCGATCCCCGCGAGCGGGGTGCCCGACGCGTCGCGGTGCTCGGATGCCACGAAGAGCTGCTCGAAAGCCGGAGCCGCCTCGCGCGCGAGGGTCCCCAAGTGCTCCGGGTCGGTGGGCACCTCGCGCCAGCCGAGCACGCGCAGGCCCTCGTCGACGGCGATGCGGCCGATCGCCGCCTTCTCCACCTCGCGTGCGGCCTCATCGAGCGGGAGGAAGGCCATGCCGACCGCGTACTGGCCGACGGGCGGAAGCTCGAACCCCGCGACGGCGCGCAGGAACGCATCCGGGATCTGGGTGATGATGCCCGCGCCGTCACCGGTTCCGGCATCCGATCCCACCGCTCCGCGGTGCTCGAGGTGCCGAAGAGCGTCGAGCGCGTTGGTCACGATGTCGTGTCCGGCGGTGCCCCGGAGCGTCGCGACCATCGCCAGACCGCAGGCATCCTTCTCGAAGCGGGGGTTGTACATGCCCTGCGCGGCGGGGATCGCGCTGAAGCGCTCGAAGGGACCCGGGTGACCGGGCGGCGAAACAGGGGTGTGTGCCATGACTTCCGTCCTCAGGAGGGAACTGGATGGTGGGACGTCACTGGCCCAGCGTGGGATGAGAGAAGCGGAGCGGTTGTCGGGTGTGCTCCGGATGCGCCGGCGGGGTGCGCGGACTTCAGCGTGATCGGGGTGAACCGCTTGTGGCGGCAGCTTCGGCGACCTCCGCGGCGCCATCGCCCGGTTCGTCCTCGTCCGAATCCGAATAGGTGTCTTCGGAGTGTACAGCAGCCTCGGGCTCGGGTCGGCGACCGGGCTGGTAGACGTCCGGTTCGACGCCTGGGTGTCGGCGTGTCTGCACCACCAGGATGATGAGACCGAGCACGATCGCGGCGAGGGCCGCCCACACGTTCGAGCGGATGCCGAAGTAGGTGTCGCTCGGGTCGAGACGGATCGACTCGAACCAGCTGCGGCCGACGCCGTACCAGATGAGGTAGAGGCCGAGCACCTTGCCCCACTGCCAGAAGGACCGGCGCACGAGGGTGGGCAGCGGCTTGCCGGCAACGCGCACGATCTTCTCGGTGACCAGGATGATGAGCACGAACCCGGCGAGGTTCCACAGGATCTCGTAGAGGAAGGTGGGGTGGAACAGCACGTCGTCCGGGATGCCCTCGGGGATCGCCGAGTTCGGGCGGTCGATCTCGAGGCCCCACGGCAGGTCGGTCGGGAGGCCGAAGAGCTCCTGGTTGAACCAGTTCCCGAGCCGGCCGAAGGCCTGCGCGACGAGCAGCCCGGGGGCGATCGCGTCGGCGACGCTCCAGAACCGCAGGCCGGTGAGACGGCACCCGATCCAGACGCCGATCGCGCCGCCCAGGAGCGCGCCGAAGATCGCGCCGCCGCCCTCCCAGATGGCCCAGATGCTGCCGGGCTTGAGCGGATTCCACGGGTTGTCGTGGTCGGGTCCGAAGTAGTCGCCCAGGTGCGTCGCCACGTGGTACAGCCGCGCCCCGACGATGCCGAGCACGACGGCCCAGATGCCCACGTCGACGATCACCCACGGCTCGGCGCCGCGACGCGTCAGGCCCATGTTCGCGATGATGACCGCGGCGAAGATGCCGACGATGATCACGAGCGCATAGGTCGTGATGCGGATCGCCCAGTCCTCCGGCACGAACGGCAGGATGCCGTGCAGCCATTCGCCGACGGGAAAGTGGAGCTGCTTCCAGTCCGGCGGCGGGCTCGGGATGCTGAGGGGAGCTGCGATCACGTTGGGGAGTCTACTTTCCCTGAGAGAGTGCGAGAGACGTGCGGGCGAGGCCCGCCAGACCGCCCTCGGCGAGAGCGGTCACGAGAGCGGAGCCGACGATCGCGCCGTCCGCGTAACCGAGCACTTCGCCGACCTGCTCGGACGTCGAGATGCCGACGCCGACGCACGCGGCGATCGTGTCGGGACCGGTGGCACCGGCCTCGCGCAAGCGGGCGATGAGCGCGCGTGCCTTCGCGTCGAGGTCGGCGCGGGCGCCCGTGATGCCCATGGTCGACACGGCGTAGACGAATCCGCGACTCGCCCGCACCGTCTCGGCCAGTCGCGCATCCGACGAGGACGGCGCGGCGAGGAAGACGCGGTCGAGCCCCGTGCGCTCGCTCTCGGCGAGCCAGTCGTCCGCGGCATCCGGGGTAATGTCGGGCGTGATGAGTCCCGCTCCCCGGCATCCCGCAGCGCGTCGGCGAAGCGGCCGACCCCGTACTGCACGACCGGGTTCCAGTAGGTCATCACGAGCACGGGCGCGTCGACACGGCTCCGCACCGCCTCGACCGCCGTGAACACGTCGCGAACCCTGAATCCGTTCGCGAGGGCCTGTTGGGTGGCCTTCTGGATCGTCAGGCCGTCCATGACCGGGTCGGAGTACGGGAGCCCGAGCTCGATCGCGTCGAAGCCGTTCTCGACGAGGGCGACGGCGGCGTCGATCGACGTCTGCAGATCGGGGAAGCCGACCGGGAGGTAGCCGACGAGCCCCTTGCGCTGCGCGAGGGTGGCGCCGACACCGGCGTCCGACCGGGCGGCCGGTGACGCGTCGAGGCTCATGCCTGCACCGCCCCTTCGTCGAAGAGGTCGAACCAGCGACCCGCGGTCGCGACGTCCTTGTCGCCGCGGCCCGAGAGGTTCACGAGCACGACGCCGTCCGTTCCGAGCTCTCGTCCGATGCGGAGGGCACCCGCGAGGGCGTGCGCCGACTCGATCGCGGGGATGATGCCCTCGGTGCGGCTCAGCAGTCGCAGCGCGTCCATCGCCTCGGCGTCGCTCGCGGGCTGATAGCTGGCCCGGCCGATGTCGGCGAGGTACGCGTGCTCCGGTCCCACGCCGGGGTAGTCGAGTCCGGCCGAGATCGAGTGCGATTCGATCGTCTGCCCGTCTTCATCCTGCAGCAGGTAGCTGCGGGCACCGTGCAGGATCCCCGGGCGGCCGCGCTCGATCGAGGCCGCGTGCTTCTCGGTATCGATGCCATCGCCGGCCGCCTCGATGCCGTAGAGGGCGACGCCCTCGTCGTCGAGGAACGCGTCGAAGATGCCGATCGCATTCGAGCCCCCGCCGACGCACGCGACCACGGCATCCGGGAGACGACCGAGCTGCTCGAGCAGTTGTGCGCGGGCCTCCTCGCCGATGATGCTCTGGAAGTCGCGCACCATCGCGGGGAACGGATGCGGGCCCGCCGCGGTGCCGAAGATGTAGTTGGTCGTCTCGACGCTCGTGACCCACTCGCGGTAGGCCTCGTTGATGGCGTCCTTGAGCGTGCGGGAGCCCGTGGTGACCGAGATGACCTCGGCACCGAGCAAGCGCATCCGGGCGACGTTGAGGGCCTGACGCTGGGTGTCGACCTCGCCCATGTAGATCGTGCAGTCGAGGCCGAACAGGGCCGCTGCCGTCGCGGTCGCGACGCCGTGCTGTCCCGCGCCCGTCTCGGCGATGACACGCGTCTTGCCGATCCGCCGGGTGAGCAGCGCCTGGCCCAACACGTTGTTGATCTTGTGGCTGCCGGTGTGGTTGAGATCCTCACGCTTGAGGAACACCCGCGCGCCTCCGGCGTGCTCGGCGAACCGAGGAATCTCGGTGATGATCGAGGGGCGCCCGGTGTAGCTGCGGTGCAGCTCGGCGAGCTCCGCCTGGAAGGCGGGATCGACCTTCGCCTCGTCGTAGGCGGCCGCGAGTTCGTCGATCGCCGCGATGAGCGACTCGGGCATGAAGCGTCCGCCGTAGTCGCCGAAGAAGGGACCGGGGAGGCCGCGCAGACTCTCGCGGATGCTCGCGCTCATCCGGCCGCCAGGAAGGACTCGAGGGTCGTCACCGGATCGTCGCCCGTCACGAGCGCCTCGCCGATGAGCACGACGTCGGCTCCGGCCTCGCGGTAGTGCGCGACGTCGGCGGGCGAGGTGACGGCCGACTCGGCGACGCGGATGACGCCGGACGGGATCGAGCCGGCCAGCGTGCCGAAGAGCTCGCGGTCGAGCTGGAACGTCGTGAGGTCGCGCGCGTTGACGCCCACGAGCTGGGCGCCGATCTCGAGTGCGCGGTCGACCTCCGCGGCCGAGTGCGCCTCGACGAGAGCCGTCATGCCCAGTTCGCCGATGAGCCGGTACAGCTCGGCGAGCACGGGCTGATCGAGGGCTGCCACGATGAGGAGCACGATATCGGCACCTGCCGCGCGGGCTTCGAGCACCTGATAGGGGTCGGCGATGAAGTCCTTGCGCAGCACCGGCACCTCGACCGCTGCCCGCACGTCGCGGAGGTCGTCGAGCGAGCCGCCGAAGCGGCGTTGCTCGGTGAGCACGCTGATCGCGCTGGCTCCCCCGGTCTGATACGAGACGGCGAGTCCCGCGGGGTCGCGGATCTCGGCGAGGAACCCCGCGAGGGGCTCGCGCGCTTCACCTCGGCGATGATCTTGACCCGGTCGGCCGGGGCGAGGGCGGCGAGGGCGTCGTGTGCGGCGGGAGCGGCCAGCGCATCCGCCTCGACCTCGGCGAAGCTGCGCACAGCGCGACGCTCCGAGGCGTCGGCGAGAGCCCCGGCGAGGAGATCGTCGAGCACGCTAGTCGTGGACCTTCGCACCGTACTTCGGGCCGCGCACACCGTAGCCGAGCTTCGCGAGCACGAGACCCACGATCGCGCCGACCACGAGCAGCCCCGCCGATGCCCACACGAGCATGGGCAGGTCGAACCAGAAGAACACCGTGCCCAGCGCGAAGGCGATGAGCATGATGGTCACCGCGACCCAGGCGGCGGGTGAGTTGCCGTGTCCGGGATCGTGCGTGTCGGTCACGAGGAGCTCCTTCTCGAGTGCGCGCGGCGGAAACTCCGCCGGGATGCCCGCGACAGCGGGCGGCCCCAGTCTAGCGGGCGCCCGCCGTCGGATCGTCGCCGTCGCTCAGCGCGTCCCACTCCGAGACGGGATCCGGTGCCGCCTCCGCCTCGACGGCATCCGCGGGCACGCCACGGCTGCGCGAGTAGCGGCGTCCCGATGTGGGCCAGCGCGGGGCGGTGACGGCCACCAGGGCGCCCGCGAGCACGATGAGCGCGCCGACCACGATCGCGACGGTCGGCCATACCGACACAGCGACGGACGAGATCAGCTCGCGAACCGAGTCCGCGCCCGACACACCCGTCACGTCGGTCACGGCGTGCGCGGATGCCGCGGCCGGGTCTCCGAGGCTCACCGCCGTCACGGCGATCACGCACGCGCCGAGGAGCGACTCGAGCACGCCGAAGACGACCCGGAACACGGGGCCGGCGAGCGCCAGCGCGGCCACGATCGCGAGCACCGCGAGGGCGAGCGGCGCAAGGGCCGAGGCCGCGACATCCCCCCGCACGTCGAGCGACACGGGGTCACCGCTGGAGGCGGTGAGTTCGAGGCTGAACCAGGGTTGCGACCAGGCGAGGAACACGAGGGCCGCGAGCAGCGCCGTGATCGCGAGCAGCAGACCGCGCACGCGTGCGGGCGTCATGATCCGTCGATTCGGCGCATGGCGTTGGCGACCGCGACGGCACGCAGCGGGGCTGCTGCCTTGTGCACCGATTCCTCGTGCTCGAGCCGCGGGTCGGAGTCGGCGACGAGACCCGCGCCCGCCTGCACGTAGGCGGTGTCGCCGATGAGCGTGGCGGTGCGGATCGCGATCGCGAGGTCGGCGTCGCCTGCCAGGTCGAAGTAGCCCACGACGCCCCCGTAGAGTCCGCGCTGGGCCACCTCGAGCTCGTCGATGATCTCGAGCGCACGCGGCTTGGGCGCCCCCGAGAGCGTGCCGGCGGGGAACGTCGCCCGGAAGACGTCGACCGCGCTGGCATCCGGCTTCAGGTCGCCCTCGACGCTCGAGACCAGGTGCATGATGTGGCTGAAACGCTCGACCTGCATGAACTCGGTGACCTCGACGCTGCCGGCCGTGCAGACCTTCGAGAGGTCGTTGCGGGCCAGATCGACGAGCATGAGGTGCTCGGAACGCTCCTTGGGGTCGGCGAGCAGCTCCTCGGCGAGTTCGAGATCACGCTCCGGGCTCTCGCCGCGCGGGCGCGATCCGGCGATCGGGTGGGTGAACACCCGCCCCCGTTGCACCTTGACGAGCGCCTCCGGTGAGCTGCCGACGATCGAGTACGGCTCTCCGGCGGGCGTCTCGAGCGCGAGCAGGTACATGTACGGGCTCGGGTTCAGCGCCCGGAGCACCCGGTACACCTCGAGCGGCGAGGCCCGCAGCTCGTGGTCGAAGCGCTGCGAGATGACCACCTGGAAGACATCGCCGTCGCGCACGAACTCCTTCGCACGCACGACCGACTGCTCGAACGCGGACTGCGGGATGCGGTGACGCGGCTCAGGCTCGACCGCGAGGTCGACCCGGGCGAGCGCGGCGGGCGATGGACGTGCGAGATCGCGCTGCAGGGCGTCGAGCCGGCCCTGCGCCCTCTCCCACGCGGCATCCGGGCTCTCGGCGCCGTCGCCCAGCACGGCCGCGATGAGGGTCGCGGTGCCCGTGCGGTGATCGAGCGCCACGAGCTCGGAGACGAAGGCGAGAGCCTGCCCGGGGATCGGCACCTCGGCGGGTGGCACGGCGGGCAGCCGCTCGAGCTGACGCACCGCCTCCCAGCCGATGAAGCCCACGAGCCCCCGGTGAGCGGAGGGTGCCCGGCGCGCTGCGGGGTGCGCCAGCGGGCGTAGAGCGCATCGACGGCGGCGAGCGGCGCCGTGGGTGCTCCCCCGAAGGCGCGCTCGGCATCCAGCCCGTAGTCGATCCAGACGGCGCGGTCGCCCGTCTCGTCGCGCTCCTGCGTGAGCACCCCGAGGGATCCGGCGCCGATGAACGACCAGCGTGACCAGATGCCGCCCTGTTCGGCGGATTCCAGCAGGAAGGTGCCGGGGCGCCCTGCGGCGACCTTGCGGTAGACGCCCACGGGCGTCTCCCCGTCGGCGAAGAGTTCACGCAGCACCGGCACGACCCGATGGCCCGCGGCCAGGGCGGCGTCGAACTCGGGGCGCGTCGTGGTGGTCACGGAATCGACTCCTCGGGGAATCCGATGGTGGGATCCAGCGGGGTGACATCGAAGCAGCTGTGCGCACCCGTGTGGCAGGCGGGGCCCTGCTGCTCGACCTGGACGAGCAGCGTATCGCCGTCGCAGTCGAGGGCGGCCCCTTCACGTACTGCCGGTTGCCGCTCGTGTCGCCCTTGCGCCAGTACTCCTGGCGGCTGCGCGACCAGAAGGTGACGCGGCCCTCGGCGAGGGTGCGACGCAGTGCCTCGGCGTCCATGTAGCCGAGCATGAGCACCTCACCGGTGTCGTGCTGCTGGATGATCGCGGGCAGCAGGCCGTCCGCATCGAACCGCGCGGCCGAGACGGCCTCCTCGACGTTCATCGCACCTCGATTCCCGCGCCCGTGAGCGCCTGCTTGACGTCGCCGATCGTCAGCTCTCCGTTGTGGAACACGGATGCGGCGAGCACGGCATCCGCTCCTGCCTCGACCGCGGGCGCGAAGTCGCGTGCGGCCCCCGCGCCCCCGAGGCGATGACGGGCACACTCGAGAGCTCCCGCATCGCGCGCACGAGCTCGAGGTCGAACCCCTGCTTCGTGCCGTCGGCGTCGATCGAGTTGACGAGCAACTCGCCGGCGCCTCGCTCGATGGCCTCGCGCGCCCACTCGAGTGCGTCGCGGTCGGTCTCGGTGCGGCCGCCGTGGGTCGTCACGACGAAGCCGGATGCCGTGCGCGGCGACCGCTTCACGTCGAGTGAGAGCACGCACACCTGGGCGCCGAAACGGTCGGCGATCTCGTCGATGAGCTCGGGGCGCGCGATCGCTGCCGAGTTCACGCCGATCTTGTCTGCGCCGTGCCCGAGCAGTCGCGCGACATCCTCCGCGGAACGCACCCCCGCCGACCGTGAGCGGGATGAACACCTGCTCGGCGGTCGCCGTGACCGTCTCGTACGTCGTCGCGCGATCCTCGACCGTCGCGGTCACGTCGAGGAAGGTGATCTCGTCCGCGCCCTGTTCGTAGTATCTCGCGGCGAGCTCGACGGGGTCACCCGCGTCGCGCAGGCCCTCGAAGTTGACGCCCTTGACCACCCGCCCCGCGGCCACGTCGAGGCACGGGATGACGCGCACCACGACGTCCATCAGATCCTCGCCGCGTGGATGGCGCTCACGAGGATCGCCCGGGCCCCGACGGCGTAGAGCTCGTCCATGACCTGGTTCATGTCGCTGCGCGGCACCATGACCCGCACGGCGACCCAGCCCGTGTCGCGCAACGGCGAGACGGTCGGCGATTCGAGCCCCGGCGTGACGGCCGTGGCCTGGTCGACGAGGTCGGCCGGCAGGTCGTAGTCGATGAGCACGTACTGGTGCGCGACGATGACGCCCTGGATCCGGCGCCGCAGCGTGTCGAGCCCCGGCACGTCGTCGCGGCCCGCGATGAGCACGGCGCTCGACTCGAGGATGACGGGGCCGAAGATCTCCAGGCCCTGCTTGCGCAGGGTGGAACCGGTCTCGACCACGTCGGCCACGGCATCCGCGACTCCGAGCCGCACCGCGGACTCGACGGCGCCGTCCAGGCGCACGACCGTCGCATTGACGCCCTCGGCGGCGAGGAAGTCGCGCACCAGGGTGTCGTAGCTCGTCGCGACGCGCACGCCCTCGAGATCGCGCAGGTTCTCGAAGCGGCCGATCGGGCCGGCGAAGCGGAAGGTCGACGAGCCGAAGTCGAGCACGTCGACCTCGAGCGCCGCCGAGTGCGAGTCGAGCAGCAGATCGCGACCGGTGATGCCGACATCCAGCGCCCCCGACCCGACGTAGGTCGCGATGTCACGCGGGCGCAGATAGAAGAACTCGACGTCGTTGCGGGGGTCCGCGACGATGAGCTCCTTCTGATCACGGCGGGTCGCGTAGCCGGCCTCGTGCAGCATCGAGGTGGCGGTCTCCGACAGCGTGCCCTTGTTGGGCACGGCGATTCTCAGCATGTGGGTGCTTTCTGTTCGTGAACGGTCATCGGCCAGGATGCGTGTTCACAGATGTCGGCCCACGTCCTCGAGGGTGAGGCCCTTGGCGATCATGAGCACCTGCAGGTGGTACAGCAGCTGCGAGATCTCCTCCGCGGTCTCCGCGTCGGACTGGTATTCGGCCGCCATCCAGACCTCGGCGGCCTCCTCGACGATCTTCTTGCCGATCGCGTGCACGCCCGCGTCGAGCTCCGCGACGGTGCGCGACCCCTCCGGGCGCGCGACGGCCTTGGCGGAGAGCTCCTCGAAGAGGGCGTCGAACGACTTCACCCGGCTAGGTTACCGGGCCGCCGCCGCCCTCACCGTCGGTGGGGATGCCAAACGCTGTAGCGCTCACCGTTCGGCGCCAGGGATGACGGGCGCGCGAGGGCAAGCGCTACAGCGTTTGACGAGGAGAGGGTCGGGTCAGCGCACGCCGAGCAGGTCGATCACGAAGACGAGCGTGCGGCCACCGAGGCGGTGACCCGAGCCCGCGGGACCGTAGGCGTAGTTCGGCGGGCAGACGAGCTGGCGGCGTCCGCCGACCTTCATGCCCGGGATGCCGTCCTGCCAGCCCTTGATGAGGCCCGACAGCGGGAACTGGATGCTCGAGCCGCGGTCCCAGCTCGCGTCGAACTGCTCGCCGGTCTCGAAGTCGACGCCCACGTAGTGCACGTCGACGGTCGCGCCGGGGGTGGCCTCGGCACCGTCGCCGACCTCGAGGTCGGTGATGACGAGTTCGGTGGGCGCCGGGCCCTCGATGAAGTCGATCTCGGGCTTGGTCTTGTCGGTCATGTCGACAAGTCAAGCACGCTCAGTGCGCGTGCGACGCGGCCGCGGCGGCGCGGAGCTCCGCGATCGCGGCCTCGACATCCGCCGCCCCGTACACCGCGGAGCCCGCCACGAAGGTGTCGGCGCCCGCCTCGGCGGCGATGCCGATCGTGTCGAGGGCGATGCCGCCGTCGACCTGCAGCCAGAGGTCGATGCCGTGGCGCTCCGCTGCGGCGCGAAGGGTGCGGAGCTTCGGCATCATGTCGGCCATGAAGCTCTGCCCGCCGAAGCCGGGCTCGACGGTCATCACGAGCACCTGGTCGAATTCGGGCAGCAGTTCGAGGTAGGGCTCGACGGGGGTGCCGGGCTTGAGGGCGATCGAGGCACGTGCGCCGAGGTGCCGGATGCGGCGGGCGAGGGCCACGGGATCCGTGCTGGCCTCGGCGTGGAAGGTCACCGAGAACACACCCAACTCGGCGTACCCGGGTGCCCAGCGGTCGGCGTCCTCGATCATGAGGTGCACGTCGAGCGGAATCGGCGACACCCGCTGCACCGCCTCGACCATCTGCGGTCCGAAGGTCAGGTTCGGCACGAAATGGTTGTCCATGACGTCGACGTGCACGCCGTCGGCCGACGCGATGCGTTCGACGTCGCGCTGCATGTTGGCGAAGTCCGCCGACAGGATGCTGGGCTGGATGCGCACGGCGCCGTCCTGCGGGTCTCGAGGGCTCACACCTCGAGCGTAGTGAGCAGCTGGATGAACATGGCGTCGGTGCCGTGCCGATGGGGCCACAGCTGCGCCGACGGGGCGTCGGGCAGCCCGAGGGCTCGCGCGCGACCCCAGCGAGCACGGCGGGAGTGTCGAGCGTGCGCAGCGTGGGATGGCGCTCGAGCACCTGCTGCACCTGCGCGCGGGTCTCGTCCGGATGCGGCGAGCACGTCACATAGGCGAGTAGCCCGCCCGGCGTGAGGGCGGCGACCGCGGCATCGAGCAGCTGCGATTGCAAGGTTGTGAGGGCCGCAAGGTCGCCCGCGCTCTTGCGCCACCGCGCTTCGGGACGCCGCCGCAGCGCGCCCAGACCCGTGCAGGGCGCATCGAGCAGGATGCGGTCGAAACGCTCCCCGGCATCCGCGAACCGGCGTGCGTCGCCGATGACGACCTCGGGGGCATCAGGCCCCGCGAAGGGTGTGAGCGCTGTGCGCACCAGCCCCGCTCGGGCGGGGACGACCTCGTTCGCGACGAGGCGCGCGCCGCCCTGTGCGGCCTCCGCGGCGAGCACGGCGGCCTTCCCACCCGGGCCCGCACACAGATCGAGCCACCGCTCCCCCGGCACCACGGCGCGTGCACGCGTGAGGGCGAGTGCGGCCAGTTGGGAGCCCTCGTCCTGCACACGCACGACCCCCTCCGCGACCTCGGGATGCGCGGCAGGATCGCCGCCCGGCGACCCAAGGGCGATCGGCGAGAGCCGTCCGGGGAGGAAGCGGCCGGTCTGCTCGAGCGTCGACGCATCCGCGCGCCCGGGAAGCGCCGCGAGCGACACGCGAGGTGCGACGTTGTCGGCCGCGAGCAGGTCGCCCAGCTGCGACTCCGCGCCCTCCTGCGCGAGCGCCGCAGCGAGTGCGGCCACGACCCACTCCGGATGGGAGAACTCGACGGCGAGCCGCGCGTCGCCCGACAGCCCCTCGAGCGCCCGCATCCGCCAGACCTCGGGCTGCTCGCGTGAGAGCGTGCGCAGCACGCCGTTCACGAATCCCGCGGCGGACCCCGTGCGGGCGCGCCGCACGAGCTCCACCGACTCGTCGAGCACCGCGTGCGGGGCGGTGCGCATGCTCAGCAGCTGGTGGGCGCCGAGGCGCAGCACGTCGAGCACCGGCGGGTCGATCTTCGCGGTCGGCCGCCGCGCCGCGAGCTCGATCACGCGATCGTAGTAGCCCTGCATGCGCAGCGTGCCGTAGACGAGCTCCGTCGCAAGGCCGGCGTCTGCGCCGTTCAGTCGGGCATCGCGGATGCGGGTGGGCAGCAGCAGGTTCGCGTACGCGTCCGAGGCGCGCACGGCGGCGAGCACATCGAAGGCGACCCGCCGTGCCGGCTGAATCCGGCTCATCGCAGCACCGTGGGCGCGTGGGTCGCGCGCCCACGCCACCAGTCGCCGGCGGGCATCGGCCGCTTGCCCGCGGGCTGCACGGTCAGCAGCTCGATCGGGTCGTCGGCGGTGCCGACGTGCACGGCACGTCCCCGCAGGGCGACGACGCCGGGATCGAGTCGGGGCGCGCCATGGGCGATGGTGGCGTCGAGCACCTTGAAGCGCTCCCCGTCGAGGGTCGTCGTCGCACCCGGCTCGGGCGTGACGCCGCGCCGCCGCGCCTCGATGCGCGAGGCCGGCTCGGTCCAATCGAGCCGCGCATCGCCCAGATCGAGCTTCGGCGCGAGTGTCACCTCGCCCTCCTGCGGCGTGGCGACGGCCGCGCCCGCGGCGATCTCGTCGACGACCCGCGCGAGCAGCCGCGCCCCGAGACGCTGAGCGACTCGAGCAGGTGACCCGCGGTCTGCACCCGTCCGATCGTCACGCGCTCGGTCGCGAATACTGGCCCCGCGTCGAGTTCGGGCACCAGCTGGAAGACGGCCGCACCGGTCTCGGCGTCGCCCGCGATCAGTGCGTGTTGCACGGGTGCGGCGCCTCGCCAACGCGGCAGCAGCGAGAAGTGCAGATTGATCCACCCGTGCCGCGGAGCCGAGAGGATCGGCTCCCGGATGAGGCCGCCATACGCCACGACCACGCCGAGGTCCGCGTCGAGGGCGAGCAGCTCATCCTCCACAGTCGACAGGCGGTTGGCCTTGATCACGGGCAGACCGGCCTGGGACGCCGCGTCGGCGACGGGGGTGGCGGTCAGCACGCGCTTGCGGCCGAGCGGTGCATCTTCGCGCGTCACGACGGCGAGCACCTCGTGCCCCCGTCGAGGAGCGCCCGCAGGCTGGGCACGGCGGCGGCGGGGCTTCCCGCGAAGATCAGACGCACCCCACCATCCTGCCCGGTCGGCGAGCGCGCGTGCTGTGCTCAGCTCTCGTCGAAGGGCTCGGGGTCGTCGAAGCGGGCGCGCAGCGGGAGGGGTGCCCGCCCGGGACGCGCGGCGCCGGGGAGTGGCTTGCGACGCGTCGCGGCCTGGCGCACGATCTCACCGCGCACCGAGCGGGCGACAGCGGGTCCGTGGGCGTAGTCGAAGCGGATGAGGGCGCGCGTGCGCCCGTCGATGGTGCGCTCCGCGATCGTGTCGGCCTCGGGCGGGAGCGCCTCGAGCGCCGCGGTCACCGCATCCGGAACGCCGTCGAGCGTCGCCACCCGCGCCGCGGGGGAAAGCCGAGCGCTCGGCGATCGGCGAGCTCGCCGCGCGCGAAGGCGGGGATGCTGTGGGTCGCGAGGGCGGTGGCCAGGCGACCACCCACCCCCACCAGGAACACCCGCGCGTCATCGGAGGCGAGGGCGGCGGCATCCGCCCACCAGCGCAGGCAGTCCTCGGCGATGCGCAGGGTCTCCCGCGCGATCATCCGCTCGCCGTCGAGCAGCAGCACCGCGCGATAGCCGCCCGCCGCGAGCGGCTCGGCCCCGCGGGTCGCCACCACGAGCGCGGGTCGTTCGTCGACCTCGAGCACGCGGCGCTCGCCATCCGCGACGATGACGCGGATGCCCGGGAAGGCGCGCCCCAGCTCCTCTGCCGTGCGCGTGGAGCCGGCGCCCACGCGCGTGAGGCGCGACGCGCCGCATTCCGTGCAGCGGAAGGTGCGCTCCTCGCGACCGCACCAGAGGCACGTCGGTGCCGAGGATGCGCGCTGCAACTGCAGCGGTCCCGCGCAGGTGCGACAACGGGCCGCGGTGCCGCACTCGGCGCAGCGGAGCCCGGGCGCGTAACCGGGGCGCGCGACCTGCACGAGCACCGGTCCCGTCTTCGCCGCGGCCGCCGCCTCGCGCCACGCGAGGCTCGGGATCCGGGCGTGGTCGTCGGCGGAAGAACCCGTGGCGCGTGCGGTCGGCACGATCGTGACGCGACGCGGGCGCTCGGGGCCAGCTCGGTGAGCCATCCCACCTCGACGAGCCGCTGCACGTCAGTTGTGCGGGTGTGCCCGGCGAAGACCAGGGCACCGCCCTGCTGCTCCTGCCGCACGAGGGCCGCATCCCGTGCATGCACATAGGGGGTGAGGGGCTCGCTCAGCAGCGGATCGCCGTCGTTCCAGACCGCGAGCAGGCCGAGCTTCGCCGCGGGGGCGTACACGGCCGAGCGGTTGCCGAGCACGACGACCGGGTCGTCACCCATCGCGCGCAACATGCCGCGGTAGCGGTCGGCATCCGGCTGTGCGGAGTCGAAGCGCACGAGCCGCTCGGCCGGCAGCAGGGTGCCGAGAGCCGCCTCGAGCTGGTGCGCATCGCGGTGATCGGGCACGACGAGGATCGCGGACGCACCCGCGATCACGGTGCGCGCGGCGAGCTGAGCGAGCGTCATCGCCCAGCGGCCGACCCAGCTCTCTCCCGCCGCGACGACGCCGGGATCCACGCTCAGCGCGACGCGCCCGCCCGAGAGCAGGGCAGTGACGTCCGACTCGCGGTAGCCGGCGACCGCGACCGGCTCGCCGGCGAGCGGCGCGAGGGCGGCCGTGCCCGACGCGCGGGCGGTCAGCCAGGACTTCTCGACCCGCACCTGACGCTTGGGGATCGCGAGCCGCAGCACGTCGATCGCGGAACCTGCGGCGCGATCCGCGACGGCGCGGGCGAGGCGCCAGACCTCCGGCCGGAGCACCTCGGCGGCCGACACGACCGAGTCGAGGTCGGAAAGCGGGCCGGGGTGCTCCTGCTCATCGGTGAGCTCGACGACGAAGCCCTGCGTCATCCGATTCGCGGAACGCAGCGGCGCCATCACGCGCACGCCGGGCACGACGCCCTCCATGCCCTCCGGGATGCGGTAGTCGAGCAGGCGGTCGAGCTGCGGCAGCGGGGTGTCGAGCACGACGCGGGCGATCGTCGGGGTGCTCATGTGCGTCGGGCACGCGGCATGTCAGATCCCGGATGCGGCGCGCAGCTCGTCGACGCGGTCGAGTCGCTCCCAGGTGAACTCGGGCAGCTCGCGACCGAAGTGGCCGTAGGCGGCGGTTGCGGCGTAGATGGGCCGCAGCAGATCGAGGTCGCGGATGATGGCCGCCGGACGCAGATCGAAGACCTCGCGGATCGCCCGCGTGATGACCTCGTCGGCCACGACACCCGTTCCGAAGGTCTCGACGTAGAGTCCCACCGGCGCGGCCTTGCCGATTGCGTAGGCGACCTGCACCTCGAGACGCTCGGCCAGACCGGCCGCAACCGCGTTCTTGGCCACCCAGCGCATGGCGTAAGCGGCCGAGCGGTCGACCTTCGACGGATCCTTGCCCGAGAAGGCCCCACCGCCGTGGCGCGCGGCTCCCCCGTAGGTGTCGACGATGATCTTGCGGCCGGTGAGCCCGGCGTCGCCCTGGGGCCCGCCGATCTCGAATCGTCCGGTCGGGTTGATGAAGCGCTGGGCATCCTCCCAGGGCAGGTCGATGCGCTCGAGGACCGGACGCACGACGAGCTCGAACAGCTCCGAGCGCAACTGCTCGTTGGAGACCGTGGGCGAGTGCTGCGCCGACATGACGATCGTCTCGATGGTGCGCGGGGTGACACCCTCATAGCCGACGGTCACCTGGGTCTTGCCGTCGGGGCGCAGGTAGTCCACCTCGCCGCGGTGGCGTACCTCGGAGAGGCGCTCCGCGAGCCGGTGCGCGAGCCAGATCGGCAACGGCATGAGCTCGGGGTCTCACGCGTCGCGTAGCCGAACATGATGCCCTGGTCGCCGGCGCCCTGCCGATCGAGATCGTCGACGCTCGTGCCCTCGCGCGTCTCGTAGGCATCGTCGACACCCTGGGCGATGTCGGGCGACTGTCCGCCGATCGAGACGGACACGCCGCATGAGCGCCCATCGAACCAGACATCCGAGGAGTCGTAGCCGATGTCGGTGATCCTCTTGCGCACGATCTGCGGGATCTCCACATACCCCGTGGTGGACACCTCGCCCGCGACGTGCACGAGCCCCGTCGTGACGAGGGTCTCCACGGCGACCCGCGCGTGCGGGTCCACGGTGAGGATCGCGTCGAGGATCGAGTCGCTCACCTGATCGCACAGCTTGTCGGGATGCCCCTCCGTGACGGATTCGGAGGTGAAGAGACGCAGCGGAGAACTCACGGACACCCTAGTTTCAGTCGAGTCGTCGAAGGATCGCGGCGGCGGGTCAAACCAGCAGATCGAGGATCGCGTCCGCGACCTCGCGCTTGGTGCCGCTCGCCCGGGTCACTATATCGCCGGGTCGCGACACGATGACGACGGTGTTCTCAGCTGCGGCGAAACCCTCGTTCCAGCCGACCCTGTTGACGACCAGATGGTCGCAGCCCTTTCGCGCCAGTTTCGCGCGTCCGAGTTCGAGCATGGCGTCGTCGTCGGACTCGGTCTCGGCCGCGAATCCGATCAGGGTGCGGCCGGGAGTCCGCTCGGCGGCGAGCTCCGCCAGGATGTCGGGATTGCGCACGAGCCGTAGCGTGAGCTCGTCGCCCTGCTGCTCCTTCTTGATCTTTCCTGGCGCGACCGTCTCCGGCCGGTAGTCCGCCACCGCGGCCGCCATGATCACGGCGTCAGCCCCGGCTGCCGCATCCAGCGTCGCAACGCGGAGCTGCTCCGTTGTGGCGACCTCCTGCAGTTCCACCCCCGTCGGGGCAGCCACCTCGAGGTGGGCGGCGACGAGCACGACCTCCGCCCCGCGATCGCGCGCGGCCTCGGCCAGGGCGATGCCCTGCCTGCCGCTCGAGCGGTTGCCGATGAACCGCACCGGGTCGAGCGGCTCACGGGTTCCGCCGGCGGTCACGACGACGCGCCGTCCGGTGAGGTCACGGGGCCGCAACGCGGCAAGCGCGGCGTCGACGATGTCGATGGGCTCGGACATGCGCCCGGGCCCGCTGTCGCTGCCGGTGAGCTGGCCCGACGCCGGTCCCACGACGTGCACGCCGCGCGCCCGGAGAGTGGCCACGTTGTCGCGGGTGGCCGGGTTCTGCCACATCTCGGTGTGCATCGCGGGCGCCACCACGAGCGGCGCGGTCGAGGCGAGGATCGTCGTGCCGAGCAGGTCGTCGGCGAGCCCCGCCGCGAGCTTGGCGAGCGTGTTCGCGGTCGCGGGGGCCACCACCACGAGATCCGCGGACTGGCCGAGCGCGACGTGACGCACCTCCGCCACCCCGTCGAAGAGCTCCGTCTGCACGGGGTTGCGACTGATGGCCTCGAGGGTCGGACGTCCCACGAAACGCAGGGCGGCATCCGACGCCACGACGTGCACGTCGTGACCGCGCAGCACGAACTCGCGCACGACACCGACGGCCTTGTAGGCCGCGATGCCGCCCGAGATGCCGACGACGACCCGCAACGGCTCAGTCATCGGCACGACGCCGGTTCCGAGACGCCGCCGCGCGGCTCCGGGGCCAGCGGGACATCGTCGGGCTACTCGGCGATGGGGGTGAGAACGAGCTTGTCCTCGTTGATCTCGTGCAGCGCGACCGAGAGCGGCTTGTCGTCGATGGTCGAGTCGACGAGCGGGCCGACGTTGTCGAAGAGCGAGCCCTCATGCAGGTCGGCGTAGTAGTCGTTGATCTGACGCGCGCGCTTGGCGGCGAAGATGACGAGCTGGTACTTCGAGTCGACCTTCGACAGCAGTTCGTCGATGGGCGGGTCGATGATGCCCTTGTTGTCGGCCATTCCGGCTCTCCTCAGGTCTCCGTGCGCGCGGACGGGGTTCCGGGCACTGCCAGCAATTCTACGACCTCCTGCGCCGCGCGGCCGACGTCATGGTTGATGACCTTGACGTCGAACTCGTCCTGGGCGGCCAATTCGACCTTCGCGGTCTCGAGTCGGCGGGCCTGCTCGGCCGCGGACTCGGTGCCCCGACCGGTCAGACGACGCACCAACTCCTCCCAGCTGGGCGGCAGCAGGAACACGAGCAGCGCGTCGGGCATCGCCTCCTTGACCGCGCGCGCCCCCTGCAGATCGATCTCGAGCAGCACGCTGCGTCCGGATGCCAGGGCCGCGTCGATCGGCGACCGCGGGGTGCCGTAGCGCGACGCGTTGTGCACCGTAGCCCACTCGAGGAACTCCCCTGGGCGATCATCTTGTCGAAGGTGTCGTCGTCGACGAAGTAGTAGTGACGGCCATCGACCTCGCCGGGGCGAGGCGGGCGCGTCGTCGCGGAGACGCTCAGCAGCACCTCGGGATAGTTGTCACGGATGTAGCTCGACACGGTGCCTTTGCCCACCGCGGTCGGTCCCGCGAGCACCACGAGGCGGCTGCGCGGCGGCACGGCGCCTTCGCGCTGCTCGAGCCAGGCGCGCAACTTGGTGCGCTGGCGGCTGCCGAGACCGCCGACGCGCTTGGCATCCGCGATAGCGAGCTCGTGCATGATGCGCGCGACGCGCGTGGGACCGATGCCCGGGATGCTCGTGAGCAGCTCGCGCACCCGGAGCGTTCCCTCGGGGCTCGCGGGCTCGGCCCAGGCCGCCTCGGCGACCTCGAGGGCGCGTCGTTCGCGGCGGTGCACGGCGTCTTTCACGGCTGCCCGAGCACGGCGCGCAGCGATAGCCGCCCGACCGGCCGCGGCGCGGTCGACCTCGGGCATGCTCACCTGGGCCACGATGCCACCTCGCGCGCCGTCGCGTCGATCGCGGAGGCGATTCCGTCTGGTCCGGCAGCCAGGATCGCGCGCGAGACGGTGGGGATCACGGCACCGAGGGCGACCCCGAAGGTCGCCGGGGCACCCGCGAGAGCCGCGCCCTGCGCGCCGAAACCAGGTGCGAGGACGGGCACCGTCGCCAGCACGGCCGGATCGACGCCCACCGAGGCGAGATCGGCCGTCGCCCCGACCACGACGCCGGCGACTCCCCCGCTCTCTGTCGCGTCGCGCACGATACGTCGGGGAATCGTGTCGCCGTCCGGAGCACGAAGAGTCTGCACCTCTGCGCTTTCCGGGTTCGACGTGGCCGCGAGCACGAAGACTCCCTTGTCGTGGGTCCCAGCGCGTGCCAGCACGCCGTCGAGGGAGCCGAAGCCCTGGTAGGCGACGGCCGTCATGGCATCGGCCTCGAGCGGCGAACCGGGTGTGAGCCAGGCTTCGCCGTAGGCGTCGACCGTCGAGCCGACGTCGCCTCGCTTCACGTCGGCGATCGTGAACAGTCCCGCCGCGCGCGCGGCGGCGAGCACCTCCTCGAGCACCGCGTAGCCGGCAGCACCGTGACGCTCGAAGAACGCGATCTGCGGCTTGACGATGCCGATTCGACCGGCCGCGGCCTCGACGCTGCGCAGGCCGAACTCGCGCACGCCCGCCGCATCATCCGTGAGACCCCAGTCACGCAGCAGGGCCGCGTGCGGGTCGATGCCGAGGCACAGCGCACCGTGCCGGGCGACGACCGCACGGATCCGCGTGGCGAAGGGCTCGGTCATCGGGCCGCCACCCGGGCCGCACGGTCGGCGGCGTAGTCCTGCAGGCTGCGCACCCGGACGGGGCCGTTGCGCGCCTCGAGGAGCCGACCGCGGCGCCGAGTTGCGCGATCGTCGTGAAGAGGGGCTTGTCGGCAGCGACCGTCGCGGTGCGGATCTCCACACCGTCGGCGCGCGCACTGCGGCCGCTGGGCGTGTTGATCACGATGTCGATCTTGTCGGTGTTGATGAGATCGATGACCGTGTCCTCGCCGCCGCCCTGGCCCATCGAGAACTTCCGCACGGTCGTGGCCCGGATGCCGTTGCGCCACAGAACCTCGGCCGTGCCCTCGGTCGCGACGATGTCGAAGCCGAGTTGCTGCAGCCGCAGCACGGGCAGCACGACGGCGCGCTTGTCGCGGTCTGCCACCGACACGAAGACCGTGCCGCGGTCGGGAAGGCCCCCGTAGGCGGCATCCTGGCTCTTCGCGAAGGCCCGCGGGAAGTCCGCGTCGATACCCATGACCTCGCCCGTCGAGCGCATCTCCGGCCCCAGCACGGAGTCGACGACGCGCCCTCGCGGGTGCGGAAGCGCTTGAACGGCAGCACCGCCTCCTTGACCGACACCGGCGCATCCAGCGGCACGCGTGATCCGTCCTCGGCCGGCAGCAGCCCGTCGACGATGAGCTCGGCGATCGTACGCCCGCTCATGACAAGCGACGCCGCCTTGGCGAGCGGGATGCCGAGCGCCTTCGACACGAAGGGCACCGTGCGGCTCGCCCGAGGGTTCGCCTCGAGCACGTAGAGCACACCCGCGCCGATTGCGAACTGCACGTTCAGCAGGCCGTTGACGCCGATCCCCCGCGCGATGCGCCCGGTCGCCTCGACCACGCGGTCGAGCACGTCGCGTCCGAGGGTCACGGGCGGGAGCGTGCACGAGGAGTCGCCCGAGTGCACCCCGGCCTCCTCGATGTGCTCCATGATGCCGCCGACGTAGAGCTGTTCGCCGTCGTAGAGCGCGTCGACGTCGATCTCGAGCGCGTCGTCGAGGAAGCGGTCGACCAGCAGCGGCGAGCCGGGGCCGATGATGGCCTGTTCGCGCACGCGGTCGAAGTAGTCCTCGAGGCTCGGCGTGTCGTAGACGATCTCCATGCCGCGACCGCCGAGCACGTAGCTCGGGCGCACGAGCACCGGGTAGCCGATCGACTCGGCCACGGCGACCGCGCTCGGGGCATCCACCGCGGTGCCGTTGCGCGGAGCGATGAGGCCCGCGGCGTCGAGGATGCCCGAGAACAGCCCGCGCTCTTCGGCGAGGTCGATCGCCGACGGGCTCGTGCCGAGGATCGGCACGCCGGCCGCCTCGAGTCCCTTGGCGAGGCCGAGCGCCGTCTGCCCGCCGAGCTGCACGATGACGCCGACGAGCTCGCCCGAGGTGGCCTCGGCGTGGATGACCTCGAGCACGTCCTCGAGCGTGAGCGGCTCGAAGTAGAGCCGGTCGCTCGTGTCGTAGTCGGTCGAGACCGTCTCGGGGTTGCAGTTGATCATGATCGTCTCGAACCCTGCGTCGTGCAGCGCGAAGCTCGCGTGCACGCAGGAGTAGTCGAACTCGACGCCCTGCCCGATGCGGTTCGGGCCGGAGCCCAGGATCACGATCTTGCGCTTCTGGCTCGGCGCCACCTCCGTCTCGAGGTCGTAACTCGAGTAGTGGTACGGCGTGAGCGCCGGGAACTCGCCCGCGCAGGTGTCGACCGTCTTGTAGACGGGACGCACGCCGAGCTGCCAGCGGAGGTTCCGCACCTCCTCCTCGGTGAGGCCGCGCAATTGCGCGATCTGAGCATCCGAGAATCCGTGGTCTTTCGCGTACCGGAAGAGCGCCTCGTCGAGCGGGCGCAGGCTTGCGATCTCGGCGGCGACCTCGTTGATGAGCACGATCTGGTCGAGGAACCACGGGTCGATGCCGGTCGCCGCGTAGACCTCGTCGATCGTCGCGCCCGCACGGAAGGCCTGCTGCACGGTCACGATACGGCCGTCGGTCGGCGTCGCGGCGAGTTCGAGCAGCTCGCTCTTGGGCGCGACGTGCGTACCCCAGTGGAAGCTCGAGCCGCGCTTCTCGAGCGAGCGCAACGCCTTCTGCAGGGCCGTCGCGTAGTTGCGTCCGATCGCCATCGCCTCACCGACCGACTTCATGGTCGTGGTGAGGGTCGCATCCGCCGAAGGGAACTTCTCGAAGGCGAAGCGCGGCACCTTGACGACGATGTAGTCGAGGGTGGGCTCGAAGGATGCCGGGGTCACCTTCGTGATGTCGTTCGGGATCTCGTCGAGGCGGTAGCCGATCGCGAGCTTCGCCGCGATCTTCGCGATCGGGAAGCCCGTGGCCTTGGAGGCCAGCGCCGAGGACCGCGAGACGCGCGGGTTCATCTCGATGACGATGACGCGTCCGGTGGACGGCTCGATGGCGAACTGGATGTTGCAGCCGCCCGTGTCGACGCCCACCGCACGGATGATGTCGATGCCGATGTCGCGCAGCCGCTGGTACTCGCGGTCGGTGAGGGTGAGGGCGGGCGCGACCGTGATGGAATCGCCCGTGTGCACCCCGACCGGGTCGACGTTCTCGATCGAGCAGACGACGACCGTGTTGTCGGCCGTGTCGCGCATGAGCTCGAGCTCGTACTCCTTCCACCCGAGGATCGACTCCTCCAGCAGCACCTCGGTCGTGGGCGACTGGTGCAGACCGTCGCCGACCATGCGCACGAGTTCGTCGCGGTCATGGGCGAAACCGGATCCCAGGCCGCCCATCGTGAACGAGGGGCGCACGACGAGCGGGTAGCCGAGGTCGTCGGCCGCCGTGATCGCCTCGTCGAGGGTGTGGACGATGTAGGAGCGTGCGACATCGGCTCCCGCCTCGATCACGAGCTCCTTGAAGAGCTGACGGTCCTCGCCCTTCTGGATCGCCTCGACCTTGGCGCCGATGAGCTCGACGTCGTACTTGGCGAGGATGCCGGCCTCGTCGAGCGCGATCGCGGCGTTGAGCGCGGTCTGGCCGCCCAGGGTCGGGAGCACCGCATCGGGGCGCTCCTTGGCGATGATCGCCTCGAGGTGCTTGGTGTCGATCGGCTCGATGTAGGTGGCGTCGGCGAAGTCGGGGTCGGTCATGATCGTGGCCGGGTTGGGGTTCACGAGGATGACGCGCACCCCTCGGCGCGCAAGACGCGGCAGGCCTGGGTGCCGGAGTAGTCGAACTCGGCCGCCTGGCCGATGACGATCGGTCCGGAGCCGATGACGAGGACGCTCTGGATGTCCGCTCTCTTGGGCACTAGTTGCTCTCCTCGTCGGTGGTGCGCGGTTTCGATACGCCCGGCCGCGCCGGGCTACTCAACCCGCGGGTTGCACTGTGCTCGCGCACCAGGTCCGCAAATCGGTCGAACAGGTAGTTGGCGTCGTGCGGACCCGCCGCCGCCTCGGGGTGGTACTGCACCGAGAAGGCCGGGATGTCGAGGGCGCGCAGCCCCTCCACGACGTTGTCGTTGAGCCCCACGTGGCTCACCTCGAGCCGGCCATAGCCGTTCGGGCTCTCGATGACGCCCTCGAGCGGCGCGTCGACCGCGAACCCGTGGTTGTGGGCGGTGATCTCCACGCGTCCCGTGGCCTTGTCGAGCACGGGCTGGTTGATGCCGCGGTGACCGTAGGGCAGCTTGTAGGTGCCGAGCCCGAGGGCGCGACCGAGCAGCTGGTTGCCGAAGCAGATTCCGAAGAACGGCAGCCCCTCATCCAGCACCCCGCGCAGCAGCTGCACGTGATCGTCTGATGCCGCCGGGTCGCCCGGTCCGTTCGAGTAGAACACCGCGACGGGCTCGATCGCGAGCAGCTGCTCGAGCGTGACGTCCTGGGGCAGCACGTGCACCTCGAAGCCGCGATCGGCGAGGTTCTCGACGGTGGCCTGCTTCACGCCGAGGTCGAGCACCGCGAGGGCGCCGAGGCGCTCGCCGCGGGCGGGCGTGACGGAGGCGGCCTGCACCGACACCGCTGCCGAGAGGTTGAGGCCCGCCATCTGGGCCGCACCGCGGACGATCGCGAGCTGCTCCTCGGGAGCGAGGGACGCATCCGCGCCCGAGAACACGCCGGCACGCATCGAGCCGGCATCCCGCAGGCGCCGCGTCACGGCACGGGTGTCGATGCCGCTGATGCCGACCACACCGTTGCGGGTGAGGTCGTCGTCGAGGGATCCGTTGGCGCGGAAGTTCGAGACGACCCGGGAGGGGTCGCGCACGACGTAGCCGGAGACCCAGATGCGCCGCGACTCGGGATCCTCGTCGTTGACGCCGGTGTTCCCGATGTGCGGGGCCGTCATGACGACGATCTGCCCTGCGTAGCTCGGGTCGGTGAGGGTCTCCTGGTATCCGGTCATGCCGGTGGCGAACACCGCCTCGCCGAGGGTGCGGCCGCGGGCGCGTAGGCGCGGCCCACGTAACGGCTGCCGTCCTCCAGTACGAGGATCGCGGGGTCGGTGTCGATCATGCGGATGCCTCTCCGTCGGGGGTGTCGGATGTCACGGGTGCGGTCGGCGATGTCGCGCCCGCGTCGCGCGCGGCCTCGGCGGCCGCCGGCGAGAGTTCGGTGAGCTCATCGAGGAGCCGCTCGGAGTGCTCGGAGCGCAGGTAGCTGTCGACCGTCGTGTCACCGAGCTGCCAGCGCACGAAGACGAGGCCGCCCTCCTCCACGCCCTTGTCGATCGTCCAGCTCGCCAGCCCCACGCCGCGGATGTCGGCGACCGGGATGAACGCGGGTGGTGCGCCCGCGAGGTCGAGCACGAGCCCGCCGCGCGCGATGTGCACCTCGCCCTTGGCCCGGAACCCGAGTCCGCCCACGACGACGCGCTCGAGCGGCTGCTCGGCGAGGGTGGTGGCGACGTACAACACGCGTTCGCGGGCGATCTCGTCGCCGATCTCGCTCGGCGGAACGGGCACCACATCGAGGTTCGCCTGGCGGCGTCGACGGTTGCGCCAGCCGAGCGCCATGAACACGAAGGCGATGACGACCATCGAGAGGATCACGAGGGCGGGGATCAGCCGCTCATCCATGGGAGACCTCCTCCGGCGAGAGAAGTTCGCCGTTCAGAACGGTGGGTACGCCGCCGTGGATCGTCGCCATGACGCGGCCGGGCAGCGTGCGCCCGAGGTACGGGGAGTTGACGCCCTTGCCGTGGAGGGCATCCGTGCCGAAGGTGCGCGTGGCGGCGGGATCGACGAGCGTCAGGTGTGCGGGGCTGCCGACCTCGAACGGTGCGTCGTACCCTGCGAGGCGCCCGATCTCGGCGGGTACCCGCGAGAGCACGCGCGCGACGTCGTCCCAGCCGAGCAGCCCGGTGTCGACCATGGCGGTCTGAACGACCGAAAGGGCGCTTTCCAGCCCCACCATGCCGAACGAAGCCTCCTGCCAGGCGCACTCCTTCGTCTCGATCGGATGTGGTGCGTGGTCGGTCGCGACGATATCGATCGTGCCGTCGGCCAGCGCCGCGCGCAGCGCCTGCACGTCTTCGTCACGCCGCAGCGGCGGGTTGACCTTGAAGCGCGCGTCGTAGCTCCGGGCATAGGGGGCCTGCGCGTGCGCCACCACCTGCTCGGTGAGCAGCAGGTGGTGCGGGTGACCTCCGCGGTCACCCGGATGCCGCGCGCCTTGGCCCAGCGCACGACCTCCACGCTGCCCGCGGTCGAGAGGTGGCAGATGTGCAGGCGGGCGCCCACGGCATCCGCGAGCAGCACGTCGCGCGCGATGATCGCCTCCTCGGCGACCGCGGGCCAGCCCGCCAGTCCGAGCTCCGAGCTGAGCGCGCCCTCGTTCATCTGGGCGTCCTCGGTCAGGCGGGGGTCCTGCGCGTGCTGGGCGATGACGCCGTCGAAGGTCGCGACGTACTCGAGGGCGCGCCGCATGAGCAGCGAGTCATGCACGCACTTGCCGTCGTCGCTGAAGACGCGCACCGCGGCACGGGAGTGCGACATGGCGCCGATCTCGGCGAGCCGCTCGCCCGCGAGCCCCACGGTGACGGCGCCGATCGGGCGCACCGTGGCGTAACCGTGCTGCGCACCGAGCGAGGCGACCTGCTCGACGACGCCCGCGGTATCGGCCACCGGGGAGGTGTTGGCCATGGCGTGCACAGCCGTGAAGCCGCCGGCAGCGGCCGCGCGGGTTCCCGTGAGCACCGTCTCGCTCGCCTCGAAGCCCGGCTCGCGCAGGTGGGTGTGCAGGTCGACGAGGCCGGGCAGCGCCACGAGGCCGTCGGCGTCGATCACGGTCGCGCCGTCGCGGCTGAGGGATGTGCCGCGTTCGGTCACGACGCCGCCCTCGACGAGGAGGTCGGTCGCGGTGCCGTCGGGCAGCCGGGCGCCCCGGATGAGAATCGTCGTCATGCCGCGACCTCGCGTGGGTCGGTACCAGAGAGCACGAGGTAGAGCACCGCCATCCGTATCGACACTCCGTTCGTGACCTGGTCGAGGATGACCGACCGGGGCGAGTCGGCGGCGTGCGCCGAGATCTCCAGCCCGCGGTTCATCGGTCCGGGGTGCATGACAATCGTATCGGCCCCCAGCCGAGCGAATCGCTCGTCACCGAGACCCCAGGCATTGCTGTACTCGCGCTCGTGCGGGAAGAAGGCAGCGTGCATCCGCTCCTGCTGCACCCGCAGCATCATGATCGCGTCGGGCCGCGCCGCGATCGCGGCATCGAGGTCGGTCTCGACGGTCACCGGCCAGGTGCCGACGCCGATGGGGAGCAGCGTGCGCGGGCCCACGAGCTGCACGTGCGCGCCGAGCGTCGTGAGCAGCCAGACGTTCGAGCGTGCCACCCGGGAGTGCAGGACGTCTCCCACGATCGCCACGCGCACGCCGTCGAGGTCCCGCCCGCGCGAGGCGTCCCCGTGCAGGGTCTTGCGCAGGGTGTAGGCATCCAGCAGGGCCTGCGTCGGATGCTGGTGAGTTCCGTCGCCCGCGTTGACGACGGCGGCATCGATCCAGCCGGAGCCCGCGAGCACCTCGGCGGCTCCCGACGCGGCGTGGCGCAGCACCACCGCATCCACTCCCATGGCGGCGATCGTCTGGGCGGTGTCTTTGAGACTCTCGCCCTTGGAGACGCTCGACCCCTTCGCACTGAAGGTGATGACGTCGGCGGAGAGCCGTTTGGCCGCCGCCTCGAAGCTCAGCCGCGTGCGCGTCGAGTCCTCGAAGAAGAGGTTGGCGACCGTGCGCCCGCGCAGAGTCGGGAGCTTCGGCACCGCGCGGGTGGCGACATCCGCCATGTCCTCCGCGACGTCGAGGATGCCGATCGCCTCGTCGCGCTCGAGATCGACCGTGCTCAACAGGTGCCTCACGAGCCGCCCCCGTCCACCGTCTCGATCGCGACAGCGTCTTCGCCGTCGATCTCGGCGAGCCGCACGTAGATGCGCTCGGCGAGGGCGGTCGGCAGATTCTTGCCCACGAAGTCGGCCCGGATCGGAAGCTCGCGATGGCCGCGATCCACCAGAACGGCGAGTCGCACGGCGCGGGGCGCCCGAGGCCGCCGATCGCGTCGAGGGCGGCGCGGATCGTGCGCCCCGAGTAGAGCACGTCGTCGACGAGCACGACGGTCTTTCCGTCGACGCCGCCGGCGGGAACGCGTGTGGGCTGCGGGGTGCGGGTCGGATGCCGGTCCAGGTCGTCGCGGTACATCGTCACGTCGAGCGCCCCTACCTGTCCCGAGCCGGGCTCGAGAGCATCGAGGTGCGCGCCGATGCGCTCGGCGAGCATGACGCCCCGGGTCGGGATGCCGAGGAGGACGAGATCGGAGCCTCCGTGATTGGCTTCCAGGATCTCGTGGGACATGCGCCTGAGGGCGCGCTGAATGTCAGCCTGCTGCAGCACGACACGTGCCGGCATCCTGACCTCCTTCCCCGCCTCTCGGGACGGACTTAAAGGACGTCTGTTAGCTCCGAGCATAGCGCGTGTCCCGAACTCGTCCTGCGCGGGCCCCGGGCGAATCGAGGACGGCTGCCTCTGGGCCTCCAGGTCGTTGGCTCGGGAACGTGGAACCACCAACCTCCACCTCCGACAACCCCCTTGGAGCACACCATGACCACCACCACCCCCATCCGCTCGGCCGACCCTGAGCAGTACGAGACCGTCCGCGCGAGCGTTCCCGCCCGCCCCCGATCGCCTCGTGCGGCGGCCTGGGCGTGGGTGCTGCGAACCGAGCAGCGCGTTCTCGACGTGCTCGCTCGCCTCGGCATCCCCGTGCTGCGGCTCTCGCTCGCGTTCGTCTACGTCGCGTTCGGCGCGCTCAAGATCGCCGGGCTGAGCCCGGTGGGCGAGCTCGTCGCCTCGATGGTGCCGTTCCTGCCCGAGACGCAGGCCGTGATCGCCATGGGCGTCTTCGAGGTCGTCGCCGGCCTGCTCATCGCCTTCGGGCTCTTCGTGCCGTGGGTCGCCGCGGCGCAGGTCGTGCACCTGCTGGGCACCTTCGCGGTGTTCCTGGTGTACCCGGCCCTCGCCTACAGTGACGGCAACCCGCTCGCCCTCACCCTGACGGGCGAGTTCATCGCGAAGAACATCGTGCTCATCGCGGGTCTGTTCGTCGTCGCGGCCTTCAGCCGCACACGCCCCTCGTCACGCTGAGCGACACGCTCGATCCGGCCCGTCGCGTCTCGTGCGCGGCGGGCCGTTCTGCGCCACGGCTCTTCGGTGTCAGCCCCAGCGCTTGAGAAGGAAGCGCTCGAGCACTCCCACAAGCGTGTCGGAGAGCTTGCCGAGCACGGCGAGCACGACGATCGCGAGGAACAGCCGATCGATGCGACCGTTGTTCTGCGACTCGATGAGCAGGAAGCCGAGACCCATGGTCGACCCGACGAGCTCGGCGGCCACGAGGAAGAGCCAGGCCTGGGCGAGCGCAAGCCGCAGGCCGGAGATGATCGCGGGGACCACGGCGGGCAACTGCACGGTCGTGAGCAGGCGTGCGCCGTGATAGCCGTAGGCCCGACCGAACTCGACGAGCTGCGGATCGACGTGCCGCAGGGCCCCTGCGACGGTCGTGTAGACGGGGAAGAGCGCTCCGATGATGACGAGCGCGACCTTCGAGTCCTCGCCGAACCCGAGATACAGGATGAGCAGGGGCACCCACGCGAGTGACGGCACGGCGCGCGCGGCACCGATGGTCGGCGAGAGGAACGAGTCGGCGAAGCGCGACAAGCCGACGAGCGAGCCGAGCGCGAGTCCGATGATCGAGCCGATGACGAAGCCCAGGAACACCCGCTGGGTCGAGATGCCGATGTACTGCCAGAGCAGGTCGCGCGCCGCGAGGTCGAACGCCGCCGTGACGACCGACTCCGGCGTCGGCAGTTTGAACACCGGCACCCACGCCAGGTGCGTGGCGAGCCACCAGAGACCGAAGAGCGCGAGCGGAAGGCTGACTCCCAGCAGCCAGCGCCAGCGTGAACCGCCGCGACGACGCTCGACCACCGCGGTGCCGAAGTCGCTCGAGGAGAGCGAGACGGCCTCTCCCGTCACCCGCGGGTCGGCGGGGGACCCGCGACGCCGCCGCGGCCGACCGACTCGCCCGTGAGGTAGAGAGGAGAGGCCGCCATCGCGTCAGCCCACCCGGCTCGGGTCGGCCTTCTGAGCGAAGTCCGGATAGAGCAGCGTCGACAGCGCCGAATCGGCCGCGTCCTGGCTCGCGATGTCGCCATTCGCGACCTGGATCGGCGCGACGACCGTGAGCACCTTGAGCTGCGCGTCGCCGGGAACCGGGTCAAGGTCGATCGTGGTGCGCTCAAGCAAGACCTTGTCGGCCACGGCCGGGTCGATCGCGGCGACCTCCGCGAGCAGCGCCGAGGTCTCATCCGGGTGTTCCAGCGCCCAGGCGCGCGCCTTCTCGTACGCGTCCACGACGAGCTGCGCGAGATCGGCGTGGTTCGTGACGAAGTCCTCGGTGGCGTTCACGAAGCCGTAGGTGTTGAAGTCCACGTTGCGGTAGAAGAGCTCGATGTCTCCATCGATCTCGTGGGCGGCCATCATCGGGTCGAGGCCCGACCATGCGTCGACCGTGCCGTTCACGAGGGCCGCACCGCCGTCGGCGTGCTGGAGATTCTGGATGTCGACCTCGCTCGGATCCACACCGGCCTCGTCGAGCGCCTGCAGCAGGAAGAAGTACGGGTCGGTGCCCACGGTGACGGCGACGGTCTTGCCGCGCAGATCCTCCACCGAGTCGATGCCGCTGCCCGGACGCGTCGCGAGGGCGGACCATTCGGGCTGCGTGTAGATGTCGATGGTCTTGATGGGCGAGCCGTTGGAGCGCGCGAGAAGCGATGCGGATCCGGCAGGCGTGCCGACGTCGAGCGCGCCTGCGCGCAGACCCTCGTTCGCCTTGTTCGAGCCGAGCGACTGCGTCCAGTTGACCGTCACGTCGTCGCCCAGGGTCTTCTCGAGCCAACCCTGGTCCTTGATGATGAGGCTCAGCGGGTTGTAGGTCGCGAAGTCGATGTTGAGGGTGGACTTGCTCCACTCCCCGCATCGCCGCCGGTCTCGGGCGCGGCGTTCTCGCCGGCGCACCCGCTCAGCGCCAGAACGGCGACGGTTGCGGCCGCCGCGGCGGCCAGGATGCTTCTCTTCATGGGGGTCCTTGCTGTGTGGGTGTGTGCGGTGGGCAGCGGATCAGGTGCCGGCCGCGGTGGCGGATGCCCGCCGTGCCCGCTGTGCCTTGATCGCCTGGGTGAGGTAGTCCTCGGGGTGGTGGTTCTCGACCCCGAGCAGAGAGAGCAACTCGGCGCGCAGGATCGCGAGCTGGGCGTCGCCGCGGTCACGGGGGCGCTTCTTGCCCACCTCGAGCACGCGGCGGATCGTGGCCCCCGGGGTGTCGTCGTCGGATCCGAGCAGCACGATCCGATCCGCGAGCTGCAGTGCCTCATCGACATCGTGCGTCACGAGCAGGATCGTGGTCGGCTCGGCGGCGTGGACGTCGAGCAGCAGATCCTGCATCGTGAGCCGCGTGAGCGCATCGAGGGCGCCGAAGGGCTCGTCGAGCAACAGCACGCCGGGATTGCGGGCGAGGGCGCGCGCAAGGGACGCGCGCTGTGCCATACCGCCCGAGATCTGGCGGGGCCGCAGCGACGTCGCGTGGTCGAGCTGCACGAGCCGCAGCAGTTCCGCCACCCGCGCCTGGCCGTCCTGCTTCGCCGTGCCGCGCGGCAGACCCAGTTCGACGTTGCGGGTGATCGTGCGCCAGGGCAGCAGTCGCGGCTCCTGGAACGCGACCGCGCTGCGCTGGTCGACGGGCGCGACGGGAGAGCCTCCGATCGACAGCTCCCCGCGTCCGCGCGATCCAGCCCCGAGACGAGCCGGAGCAGCGTGGACTTGCCGCATCCCGATGGGCCGAGCAGTGCCACGATCTCGCCCGCACGGATGTCGAGGTCGATGTCGCGGAGCACGACCCGGGTGCCGCCCTCCGGCGCCGGGAAGCGGCGGCCGACCCCGGAGATCCGCACGGGAAGTGCGGGCGCGGTACGGGTGTCGGCGAGAGTCACGCGGTCGAACGTACGGAATTCACGGTTCGCAGCGCAAAAGCCGCTGTCACGCGGCGCAACATGCGGGCCGCCGCGCGCCGCGCACGGGCGCCGGCCGGTTCAGCGCTCGCGCGCGATGGCCGAGAGCACGCCGTTCACGAAGCTTCCGGAGTCGTCGGTGCTGAGCTCGGTGGCGAGCTGCACGGCCTCGGAGATCGCCACGGCATCCGGCACGTCGTCGTTGTGCAGGATCTCCCACGCACCGACACGCAGGATCGCGCGGTCGAGCACCGGCATCCGCTCGATGCTCCAGCCGTGCGCGTGGGTCGCGATCGCTTCGTCGAGTGCAGCGCGGTGGTCGTCGACGCCCTCGATGATCTCGCGGGCGTACCGCCAGGATGCCGCACGCGCGGGTTGCTGTTCGGCGCGGCGCTGCTCCTCGACCACGGCATCCGCGATGGCGCGCTCGCGCAGGTCGGCACCGTACAGCACGTCGATGGCCCGCTTGCGGGCCTTGGTTCGTGCGCTCACGTCTCAGACGCGGCCGAGGTAGTCACCCGTGCGGGTGTCGACCTTGACCTTGGTACCCGTCTCGAGGAACAGCGGCACCTGGATCTCGTAGCCCGTCTCGACCGTCGCGGCCTTGGTGCCGGCGCTCGAGCGGTCGCCCTGGAGGCCCGGCTCGGTGTAGGTGATCTCGAGCACGACGGATGCCGGCAGCTCGACATAGAGCGGCTCGCCCTCGTGCAGGGCGATCTGCACGGCCTGGCTCTCGAGCATGAAGTTGGCGGCGTCGCCCACGATCTCGCCGGGAACCGTGATCTGGTCGTAGTCGTCGGTGTCCATGAACACGAAGCCGTCACCGTCACGGTAGAGGTACTGGAAATCCCGGCGGTCGACGGTGGCGAAGTCGATCTTCGTGCCGGCGTTGAAGGTGCGGTCGACCGACTTGCCCGAGCGCACGTTCTTGAGCTTGGTGCGCACGAAGGCGCCGCCCTTGCCGGGCTTCACGTGCTGGAACTCCACCACGTTCCAGAGCTGTCCGTCGATGCTGAGGACGGAGCCGTTCTTGATGTCGTTCGTCGTGGCCATGCGTGTGTGCTGTTCCGTTCGTGGGATGTCGGAGGCGGGATGCGCCCGTACGAGTGTAGCTAGCGCGTCATGATGCGGCGCACCGCGTCGAGCGCGAGCAGGTAGGAGTCGAACCCGAAACCGGCGACGACCCCCGTCGCGATTCCCGAGATGACGCTCGTGTGCCGGAACTCCTCGCGCGCGTGCGGGTTCGAGATATGCACCTCCACGAGCGGGATGCCGGCCTTCGTCACGAGGGCAGCGGCGTCGCGCAGCGCGTAGCTGTAGTGGGTGAACGCGGCCGGGTTCAGGACGACGGGGGATGCGGCATCCACGGCCTCGTGCAACCAGCGCACGAGTTCGGCCTCGTCGTCGGTCTGACGCAGGTCGATCTCGATCGTCTCGCCCGCGGCATCCGCGAGCAGCACGCGCAGGGCGGAGAGGTCCTGATCGCCGTAGACGTCGGGCTCGCGGCTGCCGAGACGACCGAGGTTGGGTCCGTTGAGCACCATGACGCGCGACATGGGAACGAGCCTATCTAGCTCGCGATCTCCTGGTAGGCCGAGAACAGCAGCGACTCGTCCGGGCCCTGCAGCACGCTCGGCCGGGCGATGTCGTCGAGCACGATGAACCGCAGCAGCGCACCTCGTGCCTTCTTGTCACGGCGCATGGTCGCCAGCAGAGTCGGCCAGCGCCCCGCGGGGTAGCTCGTCGGCAGGTCGAGTGAGTCGAGCACCCGTCGGTGGCGATCGACGACCGCATCCGGAAGTCGCCCCGTGAGCCGCGCGAGCTCGGCGGCGTAGACCATGCCGATCGCGACGGCCGCGCCATGCCGCCATTGGTAACGCTCGGCGTGCTCGATCGCGTGGCCGAGGGTGTGGCCGTAGTTGAGGATCTCGCGCAGGCCTTGCTCGGTGAAGTCCTCCCCGACGACCCGCGCCTTCATGCCGATCGCGAGCTCGACGGCCCGTCGGAATTCGGCGGTCGTCGGGTCGGTCGCACGGGCGGGGTCGGCCTCGATGATGTCCAGGATCTCCGGCTCCGCGATGAAGCCGGCCTTCACGACCTCGGCGAAGCCGGCCAGGATCTCGTTGCGCGGCAGAGTGTCGAGCAGCTCGAGGTCGCACAGCACGGCGTGCGGTGCCCAGAACGCGCCCACCAGGTTCTTCCCCTCGGCCGTGTTGATGCCGGTCTTGCCGCCGATCGCGGCATCCACCATCGCGAGCACCGTCGTCGGCACCTGCACGATCGCGATGCCCCGCAGCCACGTCGCCGCCACGAAACCCGCGATATCGGTCGTCGCCCCTCCGCCGAAGCCGATGATGGCGTCGCTGCGGGTGAAATCGGTCTGGCCGAGGATCTGCCAGCAGAACGCGGCGACCTCGACCCGCTTGGCGCCCTCGGCATCCGGGATCTCGGCGAGCAGCACCTGGTAGCGGTCGGACAGCTCCTCACGCAGCCGCTCGGCGCGCTCGCCCAGCGCGGGTGCGTGCACGATGAGCACCTTCTCGGCGCGGGCAGGCAGCAACTCCGAGACGGTGCCGAGGATTCCGCGGCCGACGCGTACCTCGTAGTCCTTCATGCCGTCGGTGCCGCGCACCGGGATGACGGTCGTGTCGCTCATCGCGTCTCCAGTCCCCTGCTCTCGATCCATGTCACGACGTCCTGGGCGATGCGATCACGCGGCAGGCGCGAGGTCTCGAAGGTCACGGATGCGAGACGCTCGTAGGTCGAGCGGCGCGCGTCGTAGATGCGCTGCCAGTCCTCGATGCCACCGCGAACGAGCGGGCGCTTGCCGTCGGCGAGGCGTGAGGAGACCGCATCCGCGTCGACGCGCAGGTAGATCACCGGGAGCCCCTCCAGGGCGTGCTGGGTTCCGGGGTCGAGCACGGCGCCGCCGCCGAGCGACACGACGCCCCCGCCGGTGAGCGCGTCGTGCACGACGTCACGCTCGAGGCCGCGGAAGTGCGGTTCGCCGTGCTGGTCGAAGATGTCGGCGATGGGACCGTGCGCGGCCACGATGACCTTGTCGGTGTCGGTGAAGGGCACCTCGAGAGCCCGCGCCACGCGCTTGCCGATGCGGGTCTTGCCCGCGCCCATCGGCCCGATGAAGACGGCGAGGGGGCGGTCATGCCGTGATGACGCCCGTACGCAGGGCGTCGGGGATCGCGGCGAGGTAGGCCTCCAGGTTGCGCTTGGTCTCGCCGACCGAGTCGCCGCCGAACTTCTCCAGCACGGCATTCGCGAGCACGAGCGCCACCATGGCCTCCGCGACGACACCCGCGGCCGGTACCGCGCAGACGTCGGAGCGCTGATGATGGGCCTGCGCCGCCTCCCCGGTGGCGACATCGACCGTGCGCAGCGCGTGCGGCACGGTGGCGATGGGCTTCATGCCCGCCCGCACCCGCAGCACGGTGCCCGTCGACATGCCGCCTTCGGTGCCGCCGGCCTTGTCCGACTCGCGGCGGATGAGCTCGCCGTCGTACACCATCTCGTCGTGGGCCTGCGAGCCCGGGCGACGCGTGGTCTCGAAGCCGTCGCCGACCTCGACGCCCTTGATCGCCTGGATGCCCATGAGGGCGCCCGCGAGCTGCGAGTCGAGACGCCGGTCCCAATGGGTGTAGCTGCCGAGCCCGGGAGGCACACCGTAGGCGAGCACCTCGACGACGCCGCCGAGGGTGTCGCCGTCGTCGTGAGCCCGGTCGATGCGGGCGACCATGGCGTCCGAGGTCGCCTGGTCGAAACAGCGCAGCGGATCGGCGTCGAGAGCGGCCACGTCGTCGGGGGTGGGCAGCGGCGAGCCGTCAGGCACCCGCACCGTCTCGATGGCGAGCGTGTGCGCGACGAGGCGGATGCCGAGCTCGCCGAGGAAGGCGCGTGCGACGGCGCCGAGGGCCACACGTGCCGCCGTCTCGCGTGCGCTCGCACGTTCGAGCACGTTGCGCGCCTCGGGGAAGTCGTACTTCTGCATGCCGACGAGGTCGGCGTGGCCCGGACGCGGGCGGGTGAGCGCGGCGCCGCGGCCCTTCGGAAGAGTCTCCGGGTCGACGGGAGTGGCCGACATGACATCGACCCAGCGCGGCCACTCGGTGTTGCCGATCCGCAAGGCGACCGGGCTGCCGATCGTGCGCCCGAAGCGGATGCCGCCCGAGATGCTCAGCTCGTCCTGCTCGAACTTCATGCGTGCGCCGCGGCCGTAGCCGAGCTTGCGACGTTGCAGGTCGGCCTGGATCTGCTCGGGCAGGATCGGCACGTCGGCGGGCATCCCCTCGAGGATGGCCACCAGTTCGGGTCCGTGCGACTCACCGGCCGTCAACCAACGCAGCATGCTCTCGATCATTCCACAGCGCTCGAGCGCGCAGCCGCGCGCATGGCCTCGATGACGACGGCTTCGTCGGCGAGCGGCACCGCGGCATCCCCGGCCACGAAGATCCGGATCTGGTGCACCGCCTGGTGCACGAGCATCTCGAGGCCGTGCACGACCCGGCCGCCGGCCTCCTGCCAGGTGCGCGCGAGCGGGGTGGGCCACGGCGCGTAGGCGACATCGAGCAACGTCTGGCGCCCCTCGAGCATCGGAAGGTCGACCGAGAACGCGGCCCCCGGCGGGATCGTGCTGACGGCGGCGTCGCTCGCGACCAGCGCAGCATCGGCCTCCGCGCCGAGGGGCACCAGCACAGCGCCGCCGAACGCACCCGACGCGGCGGCCTTCGCGACGTCGCGCACGGCGACGGTCACCTCGGCGCCGAGCGATTCGAGCGCCACCACGGCGCTCTCCGCGGTCGCTCCCCCGCCGAGCACGACAGCTCGACGCGCCGAGGTCATCCCCGCGCCCGCGAGAGCGGCCACGATGCCGTGCACGTCGGTGTTGAAGGCGCGCACGGGGCGCCCGCGATCGAGCAGGATCGTGTTGCCCTGACGGGTTCGACGCGCGACCTCGTCCACGTCGGGCACGAGCTCGGCCACCCGGCGCTTGAGCGGCATCGTGAGCGAGAGCCCGCGCCATTCCGAGCCGAGGCTCGCGAGAAAGCGCGCAAGGCCCGTGTCATCCACCTCGACGCGCTCGTAGTCCCAGTCGAGCCCGAGCACCCGGTACGCAGCGCGATGCAGCTCTGGCGAGCGGGAATGCCCGATGGGCGATCCCAGCACCGCGAGCCGAGCACGCTCAGCCACAGTAGGCGTCGTTCTCGGCGCTCTCCTTGCACCAGGCGTACAAGCGCTCGGCGGCGCGGTCGTGCTCCGCGAGCGTGTTCGAGAACACGGTCTCGCCGGTCTTGAGGTTCACCGTCACGAAGTACAGCCAGGTGCCGTCGGCGGGATGCACCGCGGCGTTGATCGCATCCGCGCCCGGCAGCCCGATGGGTCCGATCGGCAGGCCGGGGTTCGCGTAGGTGTTGTACGGGTTGGACGCATCGGCGCGCTGCTCGGGGGTCGTCCAGACGCTCGAGGTGTCGCCGACTCCGTAATGCACCGTCGCATCCGACTGCAGCAGCATGCCGCGCGTGATGCGGTTCTCGAAAACGCGCGCGATCTTGCCCATATCTTCGACGTTCGGCCCCGACTCGCGCTGCACGAGCGCCGCCATCGTCAGCACCCGGAATCGCGCGTCGGGCGCGACGCCGGCCTCGTCGAGGGTCGCGAACATCTGGTCCACGAGCAGCTTGATCGCGTCGTGCGCCGTGACGCCCGGATCGAACTGGTAGGTGGCCGGGAAGAGCCAGCCCTCGATGCTCGGGGAATTCGCCGGGATGCCGAACTGCGTGTAGTTCGCGGCCTCGGCCTGCAATTCCTCGAGCGGCAGCTCGGTCGCCGCCGAGATGAGCTCGAGGGCGCTCGCCGCGGTCACGCCTTCGGGGATCGTCGCCTGGTTGATGATGCGGTTCGCGGGATCCTGCAGCGCCGCGACGGCGGATGCCGCGCTCATCTCCTTCTGCAGTCGATAGTTGCCGGGTTCGAAGGTGATGCTGGAGTCCTCGAGCAGCAGTTGGTAGACCGCGTCGAAGGTCATCGTCACGCCCGCCGCCGCGAGCTTGCGGGCGACGTCGGAGCCGATGTCGCCCGACTCGATCACGACCGTGACCTCCTCGCCGTTGCCCGCGCCCGTGTAATCGATGGGGGCGCGATGCCGAGGATGTCCTGGATCTTCTCGCCGTAGGTGTTCCACACGTACACGCCACCGGCGGTCACCAGGCCGAGCACGACCACGATCGCGATGATCCAGCCCCAGCGTCCGCCGCGACGGCGCTTCTTCTTCGGCCGCCGGGTGTCGGCACCACGGGTATCGCTGCGCCGCGCGTCGGCCTCGCGCATCGCACGGCGCGACAGCGGAGGGTCGCGGACGCTGCCGCATCGTCGGATGCCGCGGCGACAGCAGGCGTCGGCACTGCTGCCGGTCCGAAGATGTCGTCCCAGCTCGGTTCAGAGGCCACGTTCAGGGTCTTTCGTGCGGGGGACGACGGATCCGGGGGACGATCCGACATCCGCTCGGAGTCGAGGGCGTTCTGCAGGATGATAACAGCGGCGACCTGGTCGACGATGGAACGCGAGCCCTTCTCGCGCCGACCCCCGCCTGAAGCTGCCGGTGGGCCGTCACCGTGCTCAGACGCTCGTCGACGAGCCGGACCGGCACTTCGGATGCGTCGGCCAACTGCGCGGCGAACTGTCGCGCGTCGGTCGTCGATGCCGTGTCCGCTCCGCTCAACGAGAGGGGAAGGCCGACGACCACCTCGATCGCGTCGAGCTCATGCACGTACGCGAGTACGGCCGCGACCGTACGCGCGTCGCGCGGCAGCGTCTCGATGGGCGTCGCGAGCAGGCCGTCCGGATCGCAGCGCGCGACCCCCACCCGGGCCTTGCCGACGTCGACGCCGACGCGCACCCCTCGCCGCATCACGACCGCCGTGTCAGGCGCCGAGCGCGTCGCGCAGGCCCTGCAGGGCCGCGGGAAGCGCGCCGAGATCCGACCCACCACCCTGCGCCATGTCGTCCTTGCCGCCTCCGCCGCCGCCGAGGGTGGCAGCCGCCTGCTTGGCGAGGGGGCCCGCGGTCACGCCGACCTCGCGCGCGCCCGCCGTGGTCGCGACGATGACCGACGGCTTGCCCGCGATGCGTGCCGCGAGAGCCACGACCGCCGCCTCCGCCTGCAGCCGCGTACGCACCGATGTCACAAGGCTGCGCAGTTCGTCGACCGACTGCAGCTCTCCGAGGTCCTCCACGACCGCGAGCACCGCACCGATGCGCGTCGCCTTGTCCGCCAACTCGGGAACGCGCCCCGCGAGCCTCGACGCCTCGAACGCGGCGATCTTCTTCTCCGCCGCCTTGAGCTGGGTCACGAGATCGGTGATCCGATCGGGCAACTGATCGCGCGGCGTCTTGAGCGCCGAAGTCAACTGGTGCACGATCGCGCGCTCGGCCGCGAGGTCACGGAAGGCCTCGAGGCCGACGAGCGCCTCGACGCGGCGGTTGGTCGAGCCGACGCTCGACTCCGACACGAGGTTCACGAGGCCCACCTCGGCCGAGGTGCGCACATGGGTGCCTGCGCACAGCTCACGCGACCACGGGCCGCCGATGTCGACCATGCGCACCGTCTTGCCGTACTTCTCGCCGAAGAGCGCCATGGCGCCCGCCTTGCGCGCCTCGTCGAGCGGCAGGATCCGGGTGACGACCTCGAGGTTGTCGCGCACCGCGTTGTTGGCGATCTCCTCGATCTCGCTGCGGGTCTCGGGGGTGAGGGCCTGGTTCCACGAGAAGTCGAGACGCATGTAGCCGGCCTTGTTGAACGAACCCGACTGGTGCGCCTGCTGCCCGAGGGTGTCGCGCAGCGCTGCGTGCACGAGGTGCGTCGCCGAGTGCGCCTGAGCCGCCGAGTGGCGGTACTCGCGGTCGACGACGGTGTTCGCCGTCGCGCCCACCGACACGACACCGCTGCGGACGCGCGCCGTGTGGCTCACGAGCCCCTTGACGGGTCGCTGCACGTCGAGCACCTCGAGATCGAAGCCGTCGCCCACGATCGAGCCCTTGTCGGCGGCCTGACCGCCCGACTCGGCGTAGAGCGCGGTCTCGGCGAGGATCACCTCGACCACCTCGCCCGCGTGGGCGCTCTGCACCGAGGCGCCCTCGGCGATGAGGCCCAGGATGCGGGATTCCGTCTCGAGGTAGTCGTAGCCGGTGAAGACCGTCTCGCCGAGCGCCCGGAAGTCGGAGTACACCGAGAGGTCGGCCAGTCCCGCCTTCTTGGACTTCGCATCCGCCTTCGCCCGGGCGCGCTGCTCGGCCATGAGCGTGTCGAAGCTTGCACGGTCGACCGCGAGGCCCGCCTCGTCGGCGATCTCGAGCGTGAGATCGATCGGGAAGCCGAAGGTGTCGTGCAGGAGGAAGGCGGTGTCGCCCGAGAGCGACTGTGCGCCCGCCTTCTTCGTGTCGGCCACCGCGAGGTCCAGGATCGTCGTGCCGCTCGCGAGCGTGCGCAGGAACACCTCCTCCTCCGCCATCGCCAGGCGGGAGGTGCGCTCGTACTCGGCCTCGACCTCCGGGTACGCCTCGCGCATCGCCACACGCGATGCGTCGAAGAGCTCGGCGAAGCTCGGCGCGTCGACGCCCAGCAGGCGCATCGCGCGCACGACACGGCGCATCAGTCGACGCAGGATGTAGCCGCGACCCTCGTTCGACGGCGACACGCCGTCGGTCATGAGCATGAGGCTCGACCGTACGTGATCGGCGATGACCCGCATCCGCACGTCGTCGTCGTGCACGGCACCGTAGCGACGGCCCGACATCCGGGCGGCGAGATCGAGCACGGGGCGCACCTGGTCGATCTCGTACATGTTGTCGACGCCCTGCTTGAGGAACGCGACGCGCTCCATCCCCATGCCCGTGTCGATGTTCTTCTTCGGCAGCTCGCCGACGATGTCGAAGTCGATCTTCGAGCGCACGTTCGTGATCAGATACTGCATGAACACGAGGTTCCAGATCTCGATGTAGCGCGTGTCATCGACCGCGGGTCCGCCATCCGGGCCGTACTGCGGGCCGCGATCGAAGTAGATCTCCGAACACGGACCTGCCGGGCCCGGAAGCCCCGTCGACCAGTAGTTGTCGGCGCGTCCGAGGCGCTGGATCCGCTCGTCGGGCAGCCCGGCGACCTTCTTCCAGAAGCCGATCGCCTCCTCGTCGTCTTCGTAGACGGTGACCCAGAGGTCCTTCTCGGCGAACCCGAGGCCGCCGTCGGCCTCCGACATGGTGAGCAGTTCCCACGCGTAGGCGATCGCCTGCTCCTTGAAGTAGTCGCCGAAGGAGAAGTTGCCGTTCATCTGGAAGAACGTGCCGTGCCGCGTGGTCTTGCCGACCTCCTCGATGTCGAGGGTGCGGATGCACTTCTGCACGCTCGTGGCGCGCGGGAACGGTGCAGGCACCACCCCGGTGAAGTACGGGATGAACGGCACCATGCCCGCGACCGTGAACAGCAGTGCGGGGTCGTCGCTCACGAGCGACGCCGACGGCACAACGGTATGGCCGCGGTCGCCGAAGAAGGTCAGCCAGCGACGTTGGATCTCAGCGGTCTGCACAGGTTCTCCGTATAGGTGTCCCATCGGGACGTGGCGTGGGCCGCCGGCCCGACGGCGGGGGTGGTTCAGGACGTGGCGCGCTTGGCGAGGTCGTCGATCGCGTCCTGCGCGTTCGCGACAGCGGTCTTCAACTCCGCCTCACGGGCTCGATAGCCCTGCACGACAGCGTCACCGAACTCGCGGGTCTTGCTGTCGACATCGTCGAAGAACTTCTTGCCGGCATCCGTCTTGGACACCTCGTGGGCGACCACGAAGCCGATGGCGACTCCGGCGATCAGAAGCAGTGCACCCTTCATCGTGTTCCTCACTTCTCGTGTGTCCGGCGTCGGCGGCGGGTACCGCTCAACTGTTCTAGCCTATGCCGATTCCACGAATGACGAAGGCCCCGCCGGAGCGGGGCCTTCATCATTCGCTTAGCGGGCTGCGTAGTACTCGACGACCAGCTGCACTTCACAGGTCACGGGGACCTCGGCGCGCTTGGGGCGACGCACGAGGCGCGCGTGGAGCTTGTCGAGTTCGACCTCGAGGTAGCCCGGGGTCTTGGGCAGCACGTCCACGTGGCCACCGGCGGCGGCGACCTGGAACGGCTCGGTCGACTCCGAGCGCTCCTTGACGTGGATGAGCTGGCCCGGCTTCACGCGGAAGGAGGGGCGGTCGACGATCTTGCCGTCGACGAGGATGTGACGGTGCACGACGAACTGTCGGGCCTGCGCCGTGGTGCGGGCGAAGCCCGCGCGCAGCACGAGGGCGTCGAGACGCATCTCGAGCAGCTCGACGAGGTTCTCACCGGTCAGGCCGGGCTGACGACGGGCCTCGTTGAAGACGATGCGCAGCTGCTTCTCGCGGATGCCGTACTGCTCGCGCAGACGCTGCTTCTCACGCAGACGCACGGCGTAGTCGCTGTCGGCCTTGCGCTTGGTGCGGCCGTGCTCGCCGGGCGCGTAGGGGCGCTTCTCGAGGTAGCGGGCGGCCTTGGGCGTCAGCGGGATGCCGAGGGCGCGAGAGAGGCGGACCTTGCGGCGGTCCTGTGCCTTGGAGGCGGGCATGGATGTCCTTCCAACACGTGGCCGAGACTTTCACGGCTCACAGACGTGCATCCCGCCATCCGGTGGCCCGGGCGCACGTCGACGCGACCGGCGGATCTGAAGGTGGGATGTGTTCGGACTCGAACCGGAACAGCCTACCAGAGGCGGAGGCGGGGATCTCGATACGCGGCTGCGCTGCTCCTCAATCAGCGGCCGGCGTGTCGGGCTCGCGCTTCGGCATCGGCTTGCCGGTCAGCAGGGCGCGCAGGCGATCGAGCCGCGGACCGACCTCGCGCTCGTAGCCGTTCGTCGTCGGTTCGTAGTAGCGCGTGCCCCGCAACTCGTCGGGCAGGTACTGCTGCTCGGCCACACCGTACGCGGCGTCGTGCGCGTATTTGTAGCCCTTGCCGTGGCCCAGTCGCTTGGCTCCCGGGTAGTGAGCGTCGCGCAGGGGCGTGGGAACGCGTCCGATCCGCCCGGCGCGCACATCTGCGATCGCTGCGTCGAGCGCCTTGTACGAGGCATTGGACTTGGGCGCTGTCGCGAGGTAGACGACCGCCTCGGCGAGCAGGATGCGGCCCTCGGGCATGCCGATCAACTGCACGCCCTGCGCGGCCGACACCGCGACGCTGAGCGCATGGGGATCGGCCATGCCGATGTCTTCGGCAGCCGAGATCATGATGCGTCGCGCGATGAAGCGGGGATCCTCCCCCGCCTCGATCATGCGCGCGAGGTAGTGGAGCGATGCGTCGACATCGGAACCGCGCACCGACTTGATGAAGGCGCTGATGACGTCGTAGTGCTCGTCGCCCTGCCGGTCGTAGCGCAGCAGCGCCCGGTCCACCGCTGCGGCGACGATCTCGGCGGTGACGACCGGCGTCTCACCCTCGGCAACCGCGCCCGGTGCGGCCGCGACCGTCGCGGCGGCCTCGAGCGCCGTGAGAGCTCGGCGCGCATCGCCGGATGCGAGACGGATGATCGCGGCACGCGCGTCGTCGGCGAGCGTCACGGCATCCGCGAGTCCGCGCGGGTCCGACACGGCCCGGTCGACGAGAACCCCGAGGTCATCCTCCGACAGCGGCTCGAGAGTCAGCAGCAGCGACCGTGACAACAGCGGCGCGATCACCGAGAACGATGGGTTCTCGGTCGTCGCCGCGACGAGGATGACCCAGCCGTTCTCGACCCCGGGAAGCAACGCATCCTGCTGCGCTTTGCTGAACCGGTGGATCTCGTCGAGGAAGAGCACCGTCGAGAGTCCGTAGAGATCACGAGTGGATCGGGCCTCGTCCATCACCTGGCGCACATCCTTGACCCCGGCGGTGACAGCGGAGAGCTCGACGAAACGGCGGCCGGAACTGCGTGCGATGGCCTGCGCGATGGTCGTCTTGCCGGTGCCCGGCGGGCCCCACAGGATGACCGACACCGAGCCGGTCTCGCCCGAGGCGTCCTGGGCGAGATTGACGAGCGGTGAACCCGCGCCGAGCAGGTGCCGTTGACCGGCCACCTCATCGAGCGAGCTGGGCCGCATGCGCACGGCGAGCGGCGTCGCCCCCGTGCGAAGCCCCTGCTGCCCGGTCATGCGCTCATGCTAACCGCGGCGTGCGACGCGCGCCGTCGCTCGGTTTGGAGCCCCTCACCGCCCTGGCTAAAGTCATGCTGGGCCGTCATGCGCGGTTCTACCCGTCGTCGGAGAGGACCGCGAGTGGCATCGAGTCGCCAGCAGCGTGAACAGCGAGAGGCGCGCGAGCGCCTTCGCGCCTACCAGGCCCGCCAGGAGGTGCACGAGGTTCGCGAACGTCGTCGCCGCCGCGACAACGTCGTCGGCATCGTCGGCGGGATCGTCGTGGCCGCGCTGGCGATCACGACCCAGGTGCTGTATTTCACCCAGGGACCGGGCGCTCCCGCCCCGGCGCCCTCGGCATCCCCGAGTCCGAGCGCGGCGGCCGACCAGAACGTCGGTGCCCCCGACGCCTCGCTCGCCGAGGATCGGGTGTGGACGGGCGAACTCGTGTTCAACGACGACGTCACCCTCGGCATCTCGCTCGATGGCACCGCCGCGCCGCAGGCCGTCGCCGGGTGGGTGCAGGACGTGCAGGACGGCTACTACGTCGACAAGACGTGCCACCGACTCGGCGACGCCGAGAACTTCCAGCTCATCCAGTGCGGGTCGATCGACGGCACGGGCGCGCCGGACCCCGAGTTCTCCTACGGCCCGGTCGAGAACGCGCCGGCCGACGGCAGCTACGCGCCCGGCACGATCGCGATGGCGCGCGGCGACAGCGTCTACAGCAACGGGCATCAGTTCTTCATCATCACGGGCGAGACCAAGCTCCCGACGACGACGGGCGGCTACACGGTCGTCGGAACCGTCACGAGCGGACTGGATCAGCTCATCGAGAAGATCACCTCGGCGGGCATCGACCCGGCGACGGTCAACCCTCAGGACGGAACCGGCAAGCCGCTCGTGCCCACCACCATCACGCGGGTGACCCTGCAATAGGCTGGCACGCGTCGGCGAGAGGCAGCCGGCCACGATCGATGCGAAAGCAGGAGACCAGTGAGCGACGAGCAGTCGGCCCCCGAGCAGCAGGCACCCGACCAGCAGGCAAGCGACCAGCAGGCACCGGACCAGCAGGCACCGTGGGGTCGCGTCGACGACGACGGCACGGTGTACGTCCGCGAGGCGGCGGGCGAGCGCGCCGTGGGCCAGTATCCGGATGCGACGCCCGAGGAGGCGCTCGCCTACTACGAGCGCAAGTTCGCGGAGCTCGAGGGGCAGGTCTCGCTGCTCGAGCAGCGTCTGCGAGGCGGCGCTCCCGCTCAGGATGTCGCCAAGGCCGTCGCGGCGCTCGCCCCCACCATCCCCGCGGCGAACGCCGTCGGCGACCTGCAGAGCCTGAGCGACCGGCTCGCCAAGCTGCAGGAGACCCTCGGCGAGGCCGCCGAGAAGCAGAGCGCCGAGGCTCAGCAGGCCATCGCGGATGCCGTGGTCGAACGCGAGAGCATCGTCACCGAAGCGGAAACGCTCGCGGCACAGGATCTCTCCAAGGCTCAGTGGAAGCAGGTGACCGCGCAGCTCGACGCGCTGTTCGCCCGCTGGCAGACCGCGCAGCACAGCGGTCCGCGTATCCCGAAGAAGGACGGCGACGAGCTGTGGAAGCGATTCCGCACCGCGCGCTCGACCATCGAGACGGCGCGCAAGTCGTTCTTCGCCGAGCTCGACACCGTGCACCGCGATGCGCGCACCCGCAAGCAGGGTCTCGTCGAGAGGGCCGAGGCCCTCGCGAGCAAGGGCGCCGCGGCGATTCCGGACTACCGACGCCTGCTCGACGAGTGGAAGGCGGCGGGTCGCGCCGGCAAGAAGGCCGACGACGCACTGTGGGCTCGTTTCAAGGCCGCGGGTGATGTGCTCTACGGCGCGAAGGCCGAGGCCGACGCGGTCGAGAGCGCGGAGTTCGGCGAGAACCTCGAGAAGAAGCTCGCCCTTCTCGAGGAGGCCGAGCCGCTGCTCACGGCAACCGATCGGGGCGCGGCGCGCACCACGCTCACCGGCATCCAGCGTCGCTGGGATGAGATCGGCAAGGTGCCGCGTGACCAGGTGCGCGTGATCGAAGATCGACTGCGCAAGATCGAGGCTGCGGTGCGCAAGCTCGAAGACGACCACTGGAAGCGCACCGACCCCGAGAAGGAGGCGCGCTCGAGCGGCTTCGCGGCTCAGCTCGAGCAGGCCATCGCCAAGGCCGAGGACGACCTCGCGGCGGCGAAGAAGGCGGGAGACACGCGGCGCATCACCGAGGCCGAGGAGGAGCTCGCAGCCAAGCGAGCCTGGCTCTCGGCCCTCGGCTGACCGCCCGCGCAGTTCTCCACAGCCTCGGTTCTCCACCGATCGGCATACATCGCCCGGCATGATCTGCGTCGTGCAGCAGGCTGGTGCGGTGGCGCCCTTCCCTCTGATTGACGACCTTCCCGAGGTCGAGCTGCAGGCGGTGCTCCTCGACGGAGAGGCATACCGGCTGGGTGAGGGCTACGTGCCCATCGGCGTCGCGCCCGTGCCCGCTACCCGGGCGGTCGCGGCGCTGGGCACGCGCACGCCGCGCCTCGTCGCGGCGCTCGGCACGGCCGCCTGGATCTGGGGTGCGACGCCGCATCCGCCCGCGCGCGGCGAGTTCCTCGTGGACCTCGCCGCGCGGTGGCGTCCGCCATTCGGTGGCGGTCCCCTCGTGATCGAGAGCCGCCTGCGCTCCGGCGACGTCGTGCGGTGGGGCGAGGCGTCGGTCACGAGTCCGCTGCGCACGGCTGTCGATCTCGCGCGATTCCGCACCCACTTCGGCGAGCACGAGGCGGCGGTCATGCGACGGCTCGCCGAGATCGGCGGCTTCGAGGTCGACGCCGCCCTGCACGCGATGAACCGCGGGCGCAACCTCGCGGGCAAACGGGCGGCGGGTGAGCGCCTCCGTGCGGCGCTCAGCCCGAGTTGACGCGATACACGTCGTAGACCGCGTCGATGCGGCGCACGGCGTTGAGCAGTCGATCCAGGTGCACGGTGTCACCCATCTCGAACACGTAGCGGCTGATCGCCAAGCGGTCGCTCGAGGTCGAGACGCTCGCCGAGAGGATGTTCACGTGGTGCTCCGAGAGCACGCGCGTGATGTCGGAGAGCAGCCCCGCACGGTCGAGAGCCTCGACCTGGATCTGCACGAGGAAGACGCTCGAGGAGTTGGGAGCCCACTGCACGTCGATCATGCGGTCCGGCTCTGCCAACAACGTCTTGACGTTGACGCAGTCGGAGCGGTGCACCGACACCCCCGAGCCGCGCGTGACGAAGCCGACGATCTCATCGCCCGGGACGGGCGTGCAGCACTTCGCGAGCTTGACGAGGATGTCGGGGGCGCCCCGCACGAGCACGCCGGAGTCGCTCGAGCGCAGCGCGCGGCCCCGGGACTTCGGGGTGAAGGTCAGCGACTCGTCGTCGGCCTCGGTCTGCAGCGAGGCGAGCACCTTCTCGATGACCGACTGCGTCGAGACATGGCCCTCACCGACGGCGGCGTAGAGCGCTTCGACACCGTCGTAGCGCATCTGCGCCGCGACGGCGTTGACGACGTCCTGGCTCATGAGCTTCTGCAGGGGCAGGTTCTGCTTGCGCATCGCCCGCGCGATCGAATCCTTGCCCTGGTCGACCGCCTCCTCGCGGCGTTCCTTGGTGAACCATCCGCGGATCTTGTTGCGGGCGCGGGCGGACTTGACGAAGTTCAGCCAGTCCTGGCTGGGGCCGGCATCCGGGTTCTTGGAGGTGAAGATCTCGACCACGTCGCCGGAGTTGAGCACCGACTCCAGCGGCACGAGGCGCCCATTGACCTTCGCACCCATCGTGCGGTGACCGATCTCGGTGTGCACGGCGTACGCGAAGTCGACTGGTGTCGCCCCTGCCGGAAGTCCGATGACCTTGCCCTGCGGGGTGAAGACGTAGACCTCCTTCGCGCCGATCTCGAAGCGGAGGTTGTCGAGGAACTCCCCGGGTCCGAGGTCTCCGCCTGCCAGTCGCTGATGTGCGCGAGCCACGCCATCTCGGCGCCGGCCTGCGCGGAGGCATCCGCGCGACCCGTCGCGATCCGCTCCTTGTAGGCCCAGTGGGCGGCGACGCCGAACTCGGCCCGCTCGTGCATCTCGTGGGTGCGGATCTGGATCTCGACCGCGCGCCCCTTCGGCCCGATCACCGTGGTGTGCAGCGACTGGTACAGGTTGAACTTGGGGGTGGCGATGTAGTCCTTGAACCGACCGGGAACCGGGTTCCACCGCGCGTGGATCGCGCCCAGCACGGCGTAGCAGTCGCGGATCGAGCCCACCAGCACCCGGATGCCGACCAGGTCGTAGATCTCGTCGAACTCGCGGCCGCGCAGCACCATCTTCTGGTAGATCGAGTAGTACTGCTTCGGCCGCCCGACCACCTGGCCCTTGATCCTGGATGCCCGCAGGTCCTCGCTCACGGCGTCGATCACCTGCTGCACGAACTCCTCGCGCTGCGGCGTGCGATCCCGCACGAGGCTCTCGATCTCGACGTACAGCTTCGGGTACAGCACCGCGAAGCTGAGGTCTTCCAGCTCCCACTTGATGGTCTGAATGCCGAGGCGGTGGGCGAGCGGCGCGTAGATCTCGAGCGTCTCCTGGGCCTTGCGTGCAGCGGACTCCTGCGGCACGAAACCCCAGGTGCGGGCGTTGTGCAGACGGTCGGCGAGCTTGATGATGAGCACTCGGATGTCTTTCGACATCGCGACGACCATCTTGCGCACCGTCTCGGCCTGCGCGGAGTCGCCGTACTTGAGCTTGTCGAGCTTGGTGACGCCGTCGACGAGCATGGCGATCTCGTCGCCGAAGTCCGAACGCAGCATGTCGAGCGTGTACTCGGTGTCTTCGACGGTGTCGTGCAGCAGCGCCGCGGCGATCGTCTTCGGCCCGATCCCGAGGTCGGCGAGGATCTGCGCCACCGCGACGGGATGCGTGATGTACGGCTCCCCACTGCGACGCTTCTGCCCGTCGTGGGCGCGCTCCGCAGCGCTGTAGGCGCGTTCGACGAGGGCGAGGTCGGACTTCGGATGATGCGATCGCACCGTCTTCAGCAGCCGGTCGACGGCCCCGGTCGGCTGCGAACGCGAGAACAGGCGCGGCAGCAGGGCGCGACGCGACGCCGTGCTCTGCGTCTCGGTGCTCATCGCGCGCGTCCTTCCCCGAACCTCGATTCTAGGAGGGAATCGAGGCGCTCACCGGACGGTGGCTCCGAGGCGCGTTCGCCCGCGCGGGCGACGCATCTCGACACCTGCGTCCTACGCCGAGACGAGCTCTCCGCGGCGCTGCAGCACCCGCTTGTCGCGCTTGGAGATCTCCGCCTCCCCCTCGCGGAACACCGAGTACAACGGCGCCCCGAAGGCCGGCGTCGAGTAGGTGCCCGCGATGGTGCCCACGAGCAGCGCGAGCGAGATGTCGCGCAGCGTGTCGGCCCCCAGCACGAACGCACCGATCACGAGGATCGCGGCAACCGGGAGGGCCGCGACGACACCGGTGTTGATCGAGCGGACGAGTGTCTGGTTGACCGCCAGGTTGACCGCCTCGCCGAAGGTGCGCGTCGAGTCGTCGCCGAGTTCGCCGGTGTTCTCGCGGATCTTGTCGAACACCACGACGGTGTCGTAGAGCGAGTAGCCCAAGATCGTGAGGAAGCCGATGACCGCGGCAGGCGTGATCTCCCAGCCCGTCGCGGCATAGATTCCCACGGTCAGGATGAGGTCGTGCAGGAGCTTGAGGATCGCCGCGATCGACATCTTCCAGGTGCGGAAGTAGAGCGCCATAAACACCAGGGCCAGCACGACGAACACGCCAAGGGCACGCAGGGCGCTGTCGGTGATGTCGGCGCCCCAGGTGGCGCCGATGAACGACGCGGACACCGATTCGGTGTCGTACGCCTCCTGGAGGTTGATCGTCACCTGCTGGGTCGCGGTGTCGGTGAGCTGGTCGGTCTGCACGCGCACGCCATCGTCGCCGACGGTGCTGACGCGCACGACCGCGTTCGGCTCGACCTCGTGCACGGCGTCTTCCGCGAGGCTCGTGTCGATGCCGTCATCCGACGCGGGGATCTCCGAGACGAGGAACTGCGATCCCCCGCGGAACTCGATGCCGAAGTTGAAGCCGGAGAGGAAGTCTCCCCGCCGCGCACGAACGGCACGGCGACCGAGGCGATCATGAGGATGCCGGCGAGCAGGAACCACCAGCGGCGGTTGCCCACGAAGTTGATGCCGCGCGCCCCCGTGTAGAGGTCGTTACCGAGACGCTGGAACGGTCCGGCCATCAGCGTGCCTCCTTCTTCCCCGTGGAGGGCTTCGAGCTGCTCTTGCCGGCGTTCGCCGCCGCGAGCTCGGCCGCCTTGCGCTCGGCGATGGTCTGACGACGCTCCGCCTCACGGCTCGCGCCAGCCCTGCGGGCATCCTTCGAGATCCGGAACTCCGCGCGCCCCCGATAGACCGCTCCGAGGGCTGTGGGATCGAGGCCCGTCGCAGGGTGACCGCTCGAGAAGAACCTCGTGGTCGCGAGCAATTGCAGTGTCGGGTGCGTGAACAGGATCACGATGATGACGTCGATGATCGTCGTGACACCGAGCGTGAGGGCGAAGCCGCGCACCGAGCCCACGGCGAGCACGAACAGGATCACTGCCGAGAGCAGGTTGACGCTCTTCGCGGCGAGCACGGTGCGCAGCGCGCGCTTCCAGCCCGCCTCGACGGCCCCGACGAGCCCGCGGCCGTCACGGAGTTCATCACGGATGCGCTCGAAGTAGACGATGAACGAGTCGGCCGTGAATCCGATCGCCACGATCAGACCCGCGACACCCGCAAGCGAGAGTCGATACCCCTCGCGCCACGACATGATGTTCACCACGAAGTAGGTGATCACCCCCGCCACGATGAGCGACGCGATCGTGACGGTGCCGAGCAGCCGGTACTGGAACAGCGAGTACACGAACACGAGCAGCAGACCGATGAGTCCGGCGATGAGGCCGCTCTGCAGCTGGGTCGTGCCGAGCGTGGCGGAGATCGAGTCGATGCTCTCGACGGTGAAGCCCACCGGGAGCGCACCGAACTTGAGCTGGTCGGCGAGAATCTTCGCGGACTCCTGCGTGAACCCGCCCGAGATCTGCGCGCGACCATCGTTGATCGGGTCGTTCGCGCTCGGCGCGATGACCACCTGACCGTCGAGCACGACCGCGAACCGATTGCGGGGTGTCTCGAGCGGAACGAGACGTGTCGTGACCTTCGAGAAGGCCTCGGTGCCCGCGCCGTTGAAGCTCAGGTTGACGACCCACTCACCCGTGGTCACACCCGTGGAGGTGGTCTTGAGACCCGCCTGGGCGTCGGAGATGTCGGCACCCTCGACCTCGACGGGGCCGAGCAGGAACTTCTCGGTTCTGTCCTGGTCGCACGTGATGAGCGGCACATCCGAGGGTGCCGCGTTCGTTCCCGCATCCTCGACCTGGTCACAGCTGAAGGCGTCGAACTGCTCCTGCAGCTGGGGTGTCACCCAGGCGAGGTCCGATCCGTCGGTGGGCGTCGCTGTGGGTGTCGCCGTCGGCGCCGGCGTCTCGGTCGCCCCGTCGGCGGGTTCGTCGGATGCTCCGTCACTCGGCTCGTCGGTCGGCGACACGCTCGAGCTGGCCGGTCCACCGGCGAGCAGCACGGCGCGGAACTCCATCTTGGCCGAGGCCTTGATGCGCTGGAGGGTCGTCTCGTCCGGGTTCTTGCCCGGAATCGAGATGATGATCTTGTCGCCACCCTCGGTGGTGATCTCCGGCTCGACGACGCCCGCTGCGTCGATGCGGTTGCGGATGATCTCCTTCGCCTGCTGCAGTTGCTCGTCGGTGACCGACTCGCCATCTTCGAGGTTCGGCGTGAGGATGATCTGGGTGCCGCCCTCGAGGTCGAGCGCGAGCTTGGGGCCCACCCCCAGCCCCACCAGATGGCACCGGCCGTGTTGAGGCCGACGAGCAGAACGATGATGCCTGCGAGCCAGCCGAGAGACCGCCAGGCCTTCCGGACCGGCGTGCTACGCGTCGCCACCGCTACTCGGTCTCGGTGGGCTTCTTGCGCGGTGCGCGCTTGGGCTTCTCCGTGCGCTCGCCGAACTCCGGCTCCGTGGTGTCGGCGGGGGCGTCGTCGGCCTCGACAGAGGTCTCGACATCCGCCTCGTCGACGACGTCGTCGTCAGCGTGCTCGAGCTCTTCCGGGTCGACCACGCGCACGATCACCTGGCGGTGCACCCGCAGGCGCGTGCCGGGGGTCGTCTCGACGATCGCCTCGTTCTTCTCGTCGTCGAGCGAGATGAGGGTGCCGAAGATGCCGTGCTGCGTCATGATCTCGGCGCCGGGCTGCAGCTTGGTCTGCATCTCTTCGGCATCCGCCTTGCGCTTCCGCGAGCTGCGCCAAGTGAAGAAGATCATGACCACCAGCAGGCCGGCGAGCAGGATCAGTGTGAAGTCCATGAGGAGAGGAGAGCCTTCCGGGATGAGGGGAAACTGCGCACAGCCCACGGAGTGAGGCGTCGCGGTCCCCGAAAATCATACGTCATCGTCGAAGAGCGTCCGGGCGCCCGCCCGCCCCACACTCGGGGGCGCACACCGAGATGCTCCCACGCGCGCGGGGTGGCCACCCGCCCGCGCGGCGTGCGACTGATCATGCCGATGCGCAGCAGGAAGGGCTCGACGACCGACTCGATCGTCTCCGGCTCCTCGCCCACCGACATCGCGAGCGTCGAGAGCCCTACCGGACCGCCGTCGAAGCGCGCGAGGATCGCCTCGAGCACAGCGCGGTCGAGCCGGTCGAGCCCGAGCGGATCGACGTCGTACAGCTCGAGGGCCTCGTGCACCGCGGTATGGTCGGCGGACCGGCCGTGCACGAGCGCGTAGTCGCGCACACGGCGCAGCAGGCGGTTCGCGATGCGCGGTGTCCCGCGGCTGCGGGATGCGATCTCGGCCCGCGCATCCGGCGCCAGATCGAGCCCGAGCAGGCGAGCGGCGCGGGCGAGCACCTCGTCGAGTTCACTGTCGTCGTAGAACTCGAGATGCGCGGTGAAGCCGAAGCGGTCGCGCAGCGGATTGGGCAGCAGGCCGGATCGCGTGGTCGCGCCCACGAGCGTGAACGGCGCGAGATCGAGCGGGATGCTGGTGGCTCCCGCCCCCTTGCCGACCATGATGTCGATGCGGAAGTCCTCCATCGCGAGGTAGAGCATCTCCTCGGCGTTGCGCGCCATGCGATGGATCTCGTCGATGAACAGCACCTCGCCGGGTACGAGACTCGACAGCAGCGCCGCGAGATCGCCGGCGTGCTGGATCGCCGGACCACTCGACATGCGCAACGGCCGCGCACCCTCCTGGGCGACGATCATCGCGAGGGTCGTCTTGCCGAGCCCAGGGGGCCCGCGAGCAGGATGTGGTCGGGGGCGCGCTGCTGCAGCTCGGCTGCCCGCAGGAGCAGTTGCAACTGGCCGCGCGCCTTCGACTGCCCGACGAACTCCGCGAGGCTGCGGGGCCGCAACGCGCCCTCGAAGGCCAGCTCGGCCTCCGACTCCGGGTCGGGCGTCGTGATCGGATCGCTCACGGGCGCACGCCCGCTCGTTGCGGTCCGAGGCGGCCGAGGGCCATCCGCAGCAGGGCGGGCACCTCGGTCGGCGCGGAACCGCCGAGCTCCGTGAGCAGCTCGGATACGGCGGCCGAGGCGGCGCGTTCGGGCCAGCCGAGACCTACAAGGGCTGCCACGACATCCGCATCGGGGGCGACGAGAGCGGCCCCGGCGCGAACGGCGGCGGGAGCGACGAGCTTGCCGGCGAGCGACACCGTGATGAGCTTCGCGGTCTTGGGCCCGATGCCCGACACCCGCCGGAAGGGGCGTCGTCTTCCTCGGCGACGGCCCGCGCGATCTCGTCGGGCGAGAGCTGCGCGAGCACGCCCAGCGCCGACTTCGGGCCGACCCCGGAGACGCTCCGCAGCAGGTCGAAGAGCTCGAGCTGCTCGCGAGAGGCGAAGCCGTAGAGGCTCAGGTCGTCTTCGCGCACGATGAGAGCGGTGTGCACGAAGGCCTCGGAGCCGACCCGCAGACCCAAGGCGTGGTCGGGCGTGAGCGCGACCCACATGCCGACGCCACCCACCTCGATGACGGCTCCACCGCCCGCGACGTGCAGCACCGTGCCGCGGACACTCGAAATCATGTTCTAGAGTCTACGTTTCGCCGACGACTTCTCGGCGGCGCGCCACGCCCGTTGCGCGGGAGTCAGACCGCCAGTGCTTCCGGCATCCGGTGCCGTCGCTCCCCCGCGCCAGCCGTGGCAGATGGCGAGAGCGAGCGCGTCGGCGGCATCGGCCGGGCGCGGGATCTCGGCCAGGCCGAGCACGCGGGCGACCATGGCTCCCACCTGCGCCTTGTCGGCCGCGCCGTAGCCGGTGATGGCCGCCTTGACCTCGCTCGGCGTATGCAGCGCCACCGGCAGGCCGGCTTCCGCCGCCTTGGCCACGGCGATGCCGCTCGCCTGCGCCGTGCCCATCACGGTGCGCAGGTTCTGCTGGGCGAAGACCCGCTCGACGGCCACGGCATCCGGATGGAACTCCGCGATGGCCGCTGCGATGCCCTCCGACACCGCGAGCAGCCGCGCGGGAAGCTCGTCGTCCGCCGCGGTGCGGATGACCCCGACGTGCACGAGCGACACGCGCCGATCGGGAAGCACGTCGACGATGCCGACCCCGCAGCGCGTCAGCCCGGGGTCGATCCCGAGCACGCGCAGGGCCTGGCCGGCGATGCGTCAGTCCTCGGCGTCGAGCTCGGCCTGTACCTCGGCCGGGATGTCGAAGTTGCTGAAGACATTCTGTACATCGTCGCTGTCCTCGAGCGCGTCGATGATGCGGAAGACCTTCTTCGCGGTCTCGGCGTCGACCTCGACCTTGAGATTCGGCACGAACTCGGCCTCGGCGGAGTCGTAGTCGAGGCCGGCGTCCTGCAGGGCCGTGCGCGCGGCCACCAGCTCCGAGGGGTCGGTGATGACCTCGAAGCCGCCGCCCTGGTCGATGACGTCCTCGACGCCGGCGTCCATGACGGCCTCGAGGATCGCGTCCTCTGTGACACCGTCGGCCTTCGTGATCGAGATGACGCCCTTGCGGCTGAAGTTATAGGCCACCGAGCCGGGATCGGCGAGGGTCGCCCCGTTCCTGCTGAGCGCCGTGCGCACCTCGGCGGCGGCGCGGTTCTTGTTGTCGGTGAGGCACTCCACCATGAGCGCCACGCCGTTCGGGCCGTACGCCTCGTAGGTGATGCTCAGGTACTCGACCGACTCGCCCGAGATGCCCGCACCGCGCTTGATCGCGCGGTCGATGTTGTCGTTGGGCACCGACGTCTTCTTGGCCTTCTGCACCGCGTCGTACAGGGTCGGGTTTCCGGCCAGGTCGGCGCCGCCGATCTTGGCCGCGACCTCGATGTTCTTGATGAGCTTGGCGAACGACTTCGCACGACGCGCGTCGATGACGGCCTTCTTGTGCTTCGTCGTGGCCCACTTGGAATGCCCGCTCACGGTGCCCCTCTCAATGAAATCCGCGGGCAAGTCTAGCGGGGCGAACTCAGCCGAGCCTCGGCAGCCGCACGCCCGAGTCGCGTGCCTCGAGCGCGGCCAGCGCCCGCGTGACCTCCGCATCGCCAGCGCGCCAGGCGGTCACCACCCGCGGAGAGATCCGGGCGAGCTCCACGGCACGGGCGTCGTCGAGTGCGCGCAACGCCAGCAACTGCACACCGTCGTCGAGGCGCAGCAGGGCGCGCGTCTCGGCTGAACGCCGTGCGAAGCGGATGCGCGGCCACAGCCAGAGGAGCACCACCACGGCGATCGGCGCGAGGGCGAAGCCGAGTCCGGCAACCGTCGCGATCGTCTCCACGACCGCCTGACCCGTGCGTCCGGCATCCGCGATCGCCACGCCGGCACCGGCCGCCTGATCGAAAGGTCCCCGGATGCCATCGCCGATGAGGGGGACGCCGCCGAGACGCTCGCCGATCTCGCCCATCGTGCCCTCGAACCCCGCTCCCGCGTCCTGCAGGTTCACGAACACGCCCCCAGTGCTGCGATCGTGTTGCGCACCACCACGCCCGTGAGGATCGCCGCGATCACGACCACGAGCGCCACAACATCCGCGACGACCTGCCGCGCCCGACGCGGCCCGAAATCGGCATACCAGCTCATGCATCGAGCATGGCGCACGGACGCCGTTTCGACACGCACCCTTCGGGCGCTACCAACCCCGCAGGGGTGGCCGCTGTGTGCTGTTGTGCAGGAACTCCGGGTCTGTTGTGCAGGAATGCGTGACAGGACGCCCGTGAATACAGGGGTCAGGAGCGACCGCGCGCCGAGAACTCCTGCACAACAGAGAACTCCTGCACAACAGAGGGGTCAGGATGCGGCGCGCACGCGGTCGAGGAAGCGCTCGTGGAAGCGGTGCTCGCGCGTCATCTCGGGGTGGAACGACGTGCCCATCAGGTTGCCCTGCTCGACGGCCACGACCCGGCCGTCGTCGAGCGCGGCCAGCACGGTCGCATCCGGCCCGACCGACTCGACGATCGGCGCGCGGATGAACACCGCGTGCACCGCGGGCTCCCCAGTTGCGGGATGTCGAGATCGGTCTCGAACGAGTCGTTCTGGTTGCCGAAGGCGTTGCGTCGCACCGCGACGTCGAGCCCGCCCAAGCTCTGCTGCCCCTCGATGGCATCGAGCACCACGTCGGCGAGCAGGATCAGCCCGGCGCACGTGCCGTACACCGGCATGCCGCCCGCGATACGGCTCCGCAGGGGCTCGGCGACGCCGAAGGTGCGGCTCAGCTTGTCGATCACGCTCGACTCACCGCCCGGGATCACGAGCCCGGAAACGGTCTCGAGCTCCTCGGGACGACGCACGGTCACCGCATCCGCGCCCAGCTCACGCAGCACCGCGAGGTGCTCGCGCACGTCGCCCTGCAGCGCGAGGACGCCGACCCTCGGCGCGTTACCAGCCACGCTCGGCGAGACGGTGCGGCGCCGCAAGGTCGGACACGTTGATGCCGACCATGGCCTCGCCCAGCCCGCGCGAGGCATCCGCGATCACGCCCGGGTCGTCGAAGAACGTCGTGGCCTTCACGATCGCGGCGGCGCGCTTCGCGGGCTCCCCGACTTGAAGATGCCGGATCCGACGAACACGCCGTCCGCCCCGAGCTGCATCATGAGCGCCGCATCCGCGGGCGTCGCGACGCCACCCGCGGTGAACAGCACCACCGGCAGCTTGCCGGTCTCGGCGATCTCGGCCACGAGCTCGTACGGGGCCTGCAGTTCCTTGGCGGCCACGTAGAGCTCGTCCTTGGTCTTGGAGCGCAGCGCGTTGATCTCACCGGTGATGGTGCGGATGTGCTTGGTCGCCTCCGACACGTCGCCCGTGCCCGCCTCGCCCTTCGAGCGGATCATCGCGGCGCCCTCGGTGATCCGCCGCAGCGCCTCGCCAAGGTTGGTTGCGCCGCAGACGAAGGGAGTGGTGAAACGCCACTTGTCGATGTGGTTCACATAATCGGCCGGCGAGAGCACCTCCGACTCGTCGATGTAGTCGACGCCGAGCGCCTGGAGCACCTGAGCCTCGACGAAGTGCCCGATGCGCGCCTTCGCCATGACGGGGATCGAGACCGAGGAGATGATGTCGTCGATGAGGTCGGGGTCGCTCATGCGCGCCACGCCGCCCTGCGCGCGGATGTCGGCGGGAACGCGCTCGAGCGCCATGACGGCGACGGCGCCCGCGTCTTCCGCGATGCGCGCCTGCTCGGCGGTGACGACATCCATGATCACCCCGCCCTTGAGCATCTCGGCGAGGCCGCGCTTGACGCGGTCGGTGCCCAGGGCAGGGGCGGAGGATTCGGCTGCGGGGGTGGTCATGCACCGAATTCTATTCCGCGACGCATGCCTCCGGCCGCCGTACCCTTCGGGCTGAGCCACCCATCGGGCGGTGGCATGATCGAGCGGGTGAAGATCCTCTCGATCCAGTCGGCCGTCGCCTACGGACACGTCGGCAACTCCGCCGCCGTCTTCCCGCTCCAGCGCATCGGGGTGGAGGTGCTGCCGGTGTACACCGTCACCTTCTCCAACCACACCGGCTACGGCGCCTGGCGCGGGCCGCTCATCTCGCCCGACGACGTTCGGGAGGTCATCACGGGCGTCGAGGAGCGCGGCGTCTTCCCCCAGCTCGACGCGGTGCTCTCGGGGTATCAGGGCTCGGAGGGTATCGGCGACGTCATCATCGACGCCGTGACGCGCGTGAAGGCCGCCAACCCGCACGCCGTCTACGCATGCGACCCCGTCATGGGCAATGCGAAATCCGGATGCTTCGTCGCGCCCGCGATCCCGGTGCTGCTGCGTGAGCGCGTGGTTCCGGTGGCCGACCTCATCACCCCGAACCAGTTCGAGCTGGGTTTCCTCACCGAGACCGAGCCCGACACGATCGAGTCGACGCTCGCCTCCGCCGACGCCGCGCGCGCCATGGGACCCGGCACCGTGCTCGTGACGAGCGTCGAGCGCCCCGATCGCGAGCCGGACACCATCGAGATGATGGTCGTCGACGCCGCGGGCGCCTGGATCGTGCAGACGCCGCTGCTCCCCTCAAGGCCAACGGCTCGGGCGATGTGACGGCCGCCCTGTTCACCGCGCACTACCTCGCGACGCGGAACGCCGCCGAGGCGCTCGCGCGTACCACCTCGAGCGTGTGGGACCTGCTGCGCACGACGCACGAGGCAGCGGCGCGTGAACTGCAGCTCGTGGAGTCGCAGGAGTACTACGCGCACCCCCGGATGCAGTTCGCGGTGCGGCAGCTGCGGTAGCCGGGCTTCGAGACGCGTCGTCCTGCGGCCGCCGCTCCTCAGCCTCCTAGGGGCGCGGCCAGGCGTCGGCGATCTCCTGCCGGGCTTCGCCGAGGAGCTTCGGCAGCGCCTTGGTGCGGGCGACGATGGGGAAGAAGTTCGCATCCGTCGCCCAGCGAGGCACGACGTGCTGGTGCAGATGCGCGGCGATGCCCGCACCCGCGATCGCACCCTGGTTCATGCCCAGGTTGAAGCCATCCGCGTGCGAGGTCTGCCGGATGACGCGCATCGCGGTCTGCGTGATCGCGCCGATCTCGGCGACCTCCTCGGCATCCGCTTCGTCGTAGAGCGCGATGTGCCGGTACGGCACGACCAGCAGGTGACCGCTGTTGTAAGGGAACAGGTTGAGCAGCGCGTAGGCCTTCACCCCGCGATGCACGATGAGCGCCTGTTCGTCGGGGAGAGTCGGGGCGGTGCAGAAGACGCATGCGTCGCCCGGGGCGGCGCCGCCCTGCTCGATGTAGGCGATCCGGTGGGGCGTCCAGAGCCGGGCGAATCCGTCTGGTACGCCCGCGAACGCGCTCGAGGACTCCGCGTCGGGATACTCGGTGCCGTCGTAGTCGCGTGTCATCCCCGCCAGGTTATCTCGCATGCCACGCGGGGCGCGCCGATCGACGCGCCCCGCGTGACTGCGGCCCTCAACGAACCCGGATCTTGGTCACCTCGATCGGGATCGTGTTGATCGCATCCGACCTCAGCGTCGCCGAGGTCGACCACGTGCCGTGCAGCAGACCCTTGATCGTGTAGTCGAAGGTCACCGCGCCACCCGCCGTCGGCGGGCTCGTCTGCACGACGTAGGCCAGGTCGGTGTCGACATCGGTCACCGTGACACCGCTCGTGCCGTCGCGGTTCTCCGCGCCGACGAGCGAACCGACCGCCGCGTCGGGTGTGAGCTCCCCGCCATAGGTCATCCAGTTGTTCTCGGTGGCGCCGAGCTGGATCCAGACCTGGAAGGTGTTCTCTCCCCGCTCCACGAGGGCACGTCGGTCCACTCCACCACGAGGTAGTCGCTCACGCCGTCGCTGAGCGAACCGACCCGGATCTCCCCGCCCGCTGCCGGGTTGAGGTCGGTCCAGAACGGCGCGATCACATTGTTCGGCGTCGCCGGGTCGGGGAAGGATGCCGGCGGCTCGTACTCGACATCGGCCGCGCCACCGCCGCCGACCACGACGTAGCCGTTCGACACCACGCCGATGCGGTCGTAGACCTCGCCGCCGTAGGTGAAGGCCGGCACCGTGAAGTTGACGATGCTCTCGTCTCCCATGCCCGCGACCGGCGCGATGCCGAAGTCCGCGAGCGGCAGGTAGCCGCTGACGACCTCAGACGGGTCCACTCCGGTCACCGCGTCGACGGTCGGCGGAAGCGCCGCCGTGAGCGTGCCCTTCCAGCTCGCGCCGAGCGCCCGCTTGGTGGCGGGTGCCGTCACCTTCGTGACCTTGAGGATCGGACTCGCGACGACGTCGATCGTCGCCTGCACGTCGACCGGCAGCGAACTCGAGGCCGTCACGGTGCATGTCGAGGTGGCCCCGCGCTTGATCTCGGTCGGTGCGCACGACTGCGCGAGAGCGATCGACGCCTCACCCACGTTGACCGCGACCGGGACTACCGCAGGCAGCGCCTTCCCGCGGGTCGGGCTGATGGTCAGCTGCCCCTCGTGCCAGCCGTTCTCCGCGCTGATCCCGCTCAGCACGATCGTGATCGTCTTCGACTTCCCCGCGGGAAGCGTGAAGTGCGAGGGCGTGACGAACGCCCGCACGCCATCCGCGAACGACGACGACACCGAGAAGCTCTGGGTCTTGCCGCTCACGTTGGTGATGGTGCGCTTCACGATCGCGGCCCCTGGGAGCGGATCCACGAGGATGCTGGGGATGTTGAGGTCGAGCCGGCTGAGCGGGTCGGCGGCGCCGGCGGCGAAGTCCTCCGCCGTCTCGCTGATCGTGACGGTCGGCGCGACCGCCCGGTCGGCGCGGATGCTGCCCGCACCCCGATCGAACACACCGGCCGGCGTGCCGTCCGGGTTCACGACACTCTGAACCGACGAGGTCATGAGCGCCGACTTGATCTGCCCCGGCGTCCACTCGGGATGCGCCGCCACAAGGAGGGCGGAGACGCCCGCCGCGTGCGGCGACGACATCGACGTTCCCGCGATCGCCTGGAAGAGCTCCCCTGGGGCCCCGTCGCGAGATCCGTCGACGCGGGCGTGTGCCCCGCGAGGATCTGCACACCGGGCGCGGTGATGTCGGGCTTGATGAACTCCCCGATCGGGCCGCGCGAGCTGAACCCGGCCATCACATCCGGCTGGGCGGCCGTGGACTGGCCGGCCTCCCAGCTCGCGGTGACGTCGGCATGCGCCGTCAGGAACGCGAGCAGTTCGTCGTTCGGCCCCTCGAGGTGGATCGCCGGGAGGAAGTGGTTGTCGGTCTCGACGTCGCTCGCCGTGGGGTTGTAGAGGATCATGCCCGCTGCCCCACCCTGCAGGGCGTTGTAGCCCTTCTCGACACGGCCGTTCTCGCCGCGGGCGCACACCACGACCTGGCCTTCGACCGATCCCGCCGGGAAGGGCTCGAGGCAGAGTGCGCCACCCGTGTAGCCGGGAACCGACGCCGCGAGCACGACGGTCACGTCGGTGACGCCCTGCGTGAGCGTCGCGCCGCCCTTGGAGTAGCTCTCGCCATCCGCTGCCGTGAGAGTGAGGGTGGATGCGAACTGCCGATCGAAGGTCGACGCCGCCACCGTCGTGACCCACGGGCCCGCGTGGTTGGCGGTGGACGCTCCCGGGCCGTCGTTGCCCGCGGAGGCGTTGACCGCGATTCCCGCGGCGTACGCGTCGAGGAAGGCGAGCTCGACGGCGTCGGTGTAGGCCGATGCCGAGCCACTGACGGAGTAGTTGATCACGTCGACGCCGTCGACGATCGCCTGCTGCACGGCTGCGAGCAGGTCGGAGGTGTAGCCGCCCTGCGGGCCGAGCGCGCGGTAGGCGATCACCGAAGCCCCGGGGGCGATGCCGCTTACCGGCCCTCGGTCGACGCCGAAGATCGGCGCGTTGGTCACATAGTCGCCCGCCGCGGTCGTCGCGGTGTGCGTGCCGTGCCCGTCGGAGTCACGAGCCGAGCATCCGGACGCAGAGCAGAAGTCCTCCTCGCCGACGGCGTTGAGGGCCGTGTAGGTGTCGAGGAAGGCGTACGCCCCCACGAGCTTGTCGTTGCACGCGAAGTCGTCGTCGCCGCCCTCACCGAACTCGCACGCCCACGGGCCGCCAGCCGGCGCCGCGAGGCCGTTGTCGGCGAGCATCGGGTGCTCGGGCCAGATCCCGGTGTCGATGACACCGACGATCACCCCGGCGCCGGCCTTGTCGCGGCCGCCGAGCGAGGGCCACACGGCATCCGCGCCGATGAACGTGCTCGCGTCGTTGTCGAGCGTGCCGCCGCCGTCGCCGGTGAGCGCTGCGCCCTGAGCGGTGACCGCGGATGCCGACGCCGTGAGCGCGTCGCTCGCCGACGCCGGCAGGTGGCGCAGCGAGTTCTCCTGCACCGCGGCGACGCCGTCGACCGCGAGAACGGCCTTGGCATCCCGTGCCTTCACCGTCATCGCGAGCCCTCCGTAGGCGACCGCGTAGGTCTCCATCGGCCGGGCCGACGGGACCGCTGCCGTGATGGCCGCCTGTGTCTCGGCGATGACGCCCTTCACGTAGTCGAGGTACCTCGTAACGGCGGCGTCGGAGAGCGAGAGCTTCTTGCCCGTGACCTCGGGGCTCGTCGCGCGGTAGCCGTCGACGTCGCCGGTGTACGAGGCGACCGGATCGACATCGACCTTCACCATCACCGGCACGACCTCGCCGTCGGCGCGCGCGAGCAGCGCGGCGTCGCTCTCGGCGAGCTGCCCCGTCTTGGTGCGGGCACCCTCCTGCGGGGGCCCTTCCGGACTGACGGCGCCCCCGGTGAAGTCCTGTGGCGGGTCGGCCGCGTACGCGGGGCTGCGATCGCCCCCAGGACGAGCGCCAGAGCGGCGCCAGCGGACACGAGCACAGATCGACGAGAGCGCATGGCTTCCCTTCCGCGAGTGGTGGTGCGGTATCCGGCGCCACGCCCCCTGTTCACGGGTAGACCTAGTGGTCTATGCGACGCCTGGTCGGTAACGTAGCCGCCCCGCAGACGCGCGCGCTACAGCAATTCCTGCGAATCAGGCGGGGCACGCACAAGGATCGTGCGGGCCGACGCAAGAAAGCTGCGCTACACCTGAGCGTGGGTGTCGATCGCCTCGCGGATGCGGCGCACGGCCTCGTCGACCGGGATGCCGTTGTCTTGACGCCCGTCGCGGAAGCGGAAGCTCACCGTTCCGGCGTCGCGATCCTGCGCGCCGGCGATCAGCTGGAAGGGCACCTTCATGAGGGTGTGCGTGCGGATCTTCTTCTGCATCCGCTCGTCGCTCACGTCGAGCTCGGCGCGCACCCCTCGGCGCGCAGCCGGTCGATGATGCCGCCCAGGTAGTCGACGAACTCCTCGGCGACGGGAACGCCGACCACCTGCACGGGCGAGAGCCACGCCGGGAAGGCGCCGGCGTAGTGCTCGAGCAGGATCGCGAAGAAGCGCTCGATCGAACCGAAGAGGGCGCGATGGATCATGATGGGCTGCTTCTTCTGCCCATCACGGTCGGTGTACTCGAGCTCGAAACGCTCGGGCAGGTTGGGGTCGACCTGCACGGTCGAGAGCTGCCAGGTGCGGCCGATCGCATCCCGGGTCTTCAGGTCGATCTTGGGGCCGTAGAAGGCCGCCTCGCCCGGCATCTCGGTGAGCTTGAGGCCGGAGGCCTTCGCCACGTTGCGCAGGGCGTTCGTGGAGTACTCCCAGAACTCGTCGGAGCCGATCCACTTCGACTTCTCGTCGTCGCGCATCGACAGCTCGAGCTCGAAGTCATCGAGGCCGAAGTCGCGCAGCATCGAGATCACGAACTCGAGCACCTTGGTGGCCTCGGGCTCGAGCTGCTCGGGGGTCACGAACAGATGCGAGTCGTCCTGGGTGAAGCCGCGCACCCGCGTGAGGCCGTGCAGCGCCCCGGAGAGCTCGTTGCGGTACACGGTGCCGTTCTCCGCGAGTCGCATGGGCAGGTCACGGTAACTGCGCGCGCGCTCCTTGTAGATCAGGATGTGCATCGGGCAGTTCATGGGCTTGAGGTAGTAGTCGTGGCCCTGCTTGGTGATCTCGCCGTTCTCGTCACGCTCCTCGTCCATCACGATGGGCGGGAACATGCCCTCCTTGTAGGTGACGAGGTGGTTCGACTGGAGGAAGAGATCCTCCTTCGCGATGTGCGGCGTGTACACGTAGGTGTAGCCCGCCTCGACGTGCCGACGACGTGCGTGCTGCTCCATCTCCATCCGCACGACTCCCCCACGCGGATGCCACACCGACAGCCCCGAGCCGATCTCGTCGGGGAAGGAGAACAGGTCGAGCTCCTTGCCGAGCTTGCGGTGGTCGCGCTTGGCCGCCTCCCCGAGGCGTTCGAGGTAGGCGCGCAGTTCCGCCTTGCTGGGCCAGGCCGTGCCGTAGATACGCTGAAGCTGCGGGTTCTTCTCCGAGCCCCGCCAGTAGGCGGCGGCGACGCGCATGAGCTTGAACTGGCCGAGTGCGCCCGTGTTGGGCACGTGCGGGCCACGGCAGAGGTCCTTCCAGACGACGTTGCCGTCGCGGTCGACGTTGTCGTAGATCGTGAGCTCGCCGGCCCCGACCTCGACGCTCTCTCCGTCTGTTCCCGACTCCGCTCCGCCCTTGAGCCCGATGAGCTCGAGCTTGTACGGCTCGGCGGCGAGTTCGGCACGTGCCTGGTCGTCGCTCACGACGCGGCGTACGAAACGCTGGCCCGCACGGATGATGCGATCCATCTCCTTGGAGATCGCGCCGAGGTCGTCGGGCGAGAAGTGCTCGGCGATGTCGAAGTCGTAGTAGAAGCCGTCCTGCACCGGCGGCCCGATACCGAGCTTCGCCTCGGGGTTGATGCGCTGCACGGCCTGGGCGAGCACGTGAGCCGTGGAGTGGCGCAGGATGTTCAGACCGTCGGGCGACTCGACATCGACAGGCTCGACCGTGTCGGTCTCCGTGACCGTCGCCGCCTTGTCCATCAGCTGGCCGTTCACGCGAATCGCGATGACGGCGCGGTCGGGAAACAGGTCGAATCCGGTCTGCGCGCTCATTCTGCTTACTTTAGCGGCGGGCGAGGGGCTCTCCGTCGCCGGTGCGTCCGTCATCGGCGCCTCGGTCATCGGCGCTTCCGTGATCGCTGAGCTCGCGACCCCCGCTTGCCCGCCTGTTCGATGCCTCGGCCGCGCTGCCGAGCGCGATGCCGAGCGCAATGCCGATCCCGATGCCGAGGCCGATGTTCTCCAGGGCGACCCCGATCGCGACGCCGGCCCCGATGCCGATGGCCAGGTAGGCGGTGAGACCCCCGCCCGGACGACGGTTCGCGGGAGGTCGCGGCTCGTTCGCACTCATCGCTCGAGGCTACGTCGATCCGAACTGTCACGGTTCCCCCGGAAGACGGAGACCGGCGATCGGAAGTCAGCGGGGCAGGTCGTACACGGCACCCTGCGGTCGCGACTCCGTCACGAGGTACACGAGCAGCAGGATCCCGCCGACGAGAGGGATGAAGCCCATGAAGAAGTAGTAGCCCGCGTAGCCGGCGTCATGCAGCCGTCTCACCGTCACCGAGATCATCGGGATCACGGCCGCGATGTAGGCGCCGAGCCAGAGCAAGCCGAAGACGCCCGCGCCGATGCCGAGGGCAGCGCTGCTCCCGTTGGAGCCGTCGATCGCCGAGCCGATACCGCCCAGCACGGCGAACAGCAGGGCGAAGGCGAAGTACGAACCGAAGATCATGATGACGAACCACAGGTAGGCCAGCCAGAACTCCGACCGCGAGGCACGCCCGGAGAAGTCGGCGTACTTGCGCCAGAACCGCGTCCACGCCTGCCTCATCGTGGCTCCGTAGAGCGGAGCCCACAACGGCACCGCGGTGCCGACGGGCGCCGCCTGCCCGACGTAGGGCCACGCATCCGGAGGCAACGCGATCTGAGTCGCAGCCGGCGCGTAGGCGTATTGCGGAGCGACGTACTGCGGGGCAGCCGCGGGAGGCGTGCGGTATTCCGTCCACTCGATGCCGCTCCACCAGCGCTGTCCGCCGGGAACATCGTGATCGGGATACCAGCCGGCCGGCACCATGGGACTCGAGGGGTCGGTCATGGCTCCGAGCGTAGGGCACGCCCCGGATGCGACGGTTTCAGGGCAAAGAAATGCCCCCGTCAGGCGGGGGCTTTCGTGGTTGGGATGATGCTGTGCGCGATACTGGGATCGAACCAGTGACCTCTTCCGTGTCAGGGAAGCGCGCTACCGCTGCGCCAATCGCGCCTACGTGAGGCTATTCAGTTTGCCGAGTGAGGTGGCGACGGGATTCGAACCCGTGTGGACGGCTTTGCAGGCCGCTGCCTCGCCTCTCGGCCACGCCACCAGGTGTGCGGTCACTGCACTTGGTTAGTACAGCGGACCGTGAGACTCCTAACTCGAGCGGATGACGAGATTCGAACTCGCGACCCTCACCTTGGCAAGGTGATGCGCTACCACTGCGCCACATCCGCATTTGCTCCACCGTTCGGCGGCGCGTGTTCGACTGTAGCCGATCCGGGCGCGAGCACAAAACCGAAACACAGCTGTGTGACATCCGATTTTCGACGTGCGGGAACAGCCCCGCGAGTGTGGCAGGATGGTCGTCGCGGGCGATTGGCGCAGTTGGTAGCGCGCTTCCTTCACACGGAAGAGGTCATCAGTTCGAGTCTGGTATCGCCCACCATCCACCGCCCCCGCTCGCGGCGTACGTCACGTCAACGAGAGATCGCGGAGCTGTCGACGCGAGTTGATTCCGAGCTTCTGGAAGATGTTACGCAGGTGTGCCTCGATCGTCCGCGGGCTGAGGAACAGTTGAGCGCCGATCTCCCGGGACGTCGCACCTCCGGCCACCATCCGTGCGATGTGAAGCTCGTGCGCGGTAAGGGCGTCTGTCGCCGGTGAGACGCGAACCCGCGGATGCTCTCCTGTCGCGCGCAGCTCCCGCGCGGCGCGTTCCGCGAACGCTTCCGCGCCCATCTGAGAGAACTGCTCGTGGGCAGTGCGCAACTGCTCGCGAGCATCCTGTCGACGACCTTCGCGGCGCAGCCACTCACCGTAGAGGAGCCGACTGCGGGCGAGCAGCGCCCCCGTGCGCGACCGTCCGAGCTGCTCGATCGACTCCCGGTAGTGCCGCTCGGCCTCGGGCCCGTCGGTCATCAGCGCCTGCGAAACTGCCGCCAAGCCGAGACCCCATCCCGTACCGCTCGCGTGGGCACGCGCGATGAGTTCGTCGAGCGCATGAACGGCGCGCTGTGGCTCACCGGAACGGCACGCGGCCTCCACCAGCTCTGAGTGGGCGAGGTTGCTCTGGGTCAGCTCGATCGACTCGAACGCGGCCGTCGCGGCCACACGCGCCGCCGCGTACTGCCCCAGCCCGTTGTAAAGCACCGCCATGGCGTACTGCGTGAGCGCGATCTCCGTGTTGCTTCCACGCCCGGCGGACTCTCGCATCATCGTCGAACGGATCTCCTGGGTCCTCTCCGCCTGCCCACGCCAGGCCGCGAGGATCAGTTGCGCGTGCAACATGGGAACCGTGCGGGTGGCTGCCGCGACCTCCGCGTGCCCTGCCGCCTCAGTGAACTCACCGCCGAGCACCGACATCACCGACTTCACCAGGAGCGCCGAGGGTAAGGTGGCCAGGTCGCCCGCGCCGCGCGCCGAGCTCACGTGTCGGTCGGTGAGGGTGTGCACCAGCTCGTCGTCGAACACCGCCATCGCCGTTCGGCTCGCAAGCCACCCCCAGCGGCGAATGCTCGCAGAACCAGCGGGATCCGCTCCCGACTCAGCGACGAAGCTCTGCAGAGCGCGGCGAAGCACAGGCGCGCCGACCCCGTAGCCCTCCGTGAACGTCGTCATCAGTCCATCGAGCAGAAGATCCGTCGGTGCCTGCCCGCCGCCCGCCCGGGGTGCCGCGCACGCCGCTTCGGCGACATCACGCAGGCGGGGCCCCGTGCCGACTCCGCCGGTCACGATGGCCGCATCGAGCGCCTCAAGATAGGTCTCGCGAGAAAGAGCCGGATTCGACTCTGCAAGGCCACGAGCCGCGCTCAGCAGCTTCTCCAGGCCCTCGCCAGCCCGCGCGTTCTCGAATGCCATGCGCGCACGCAACAGATCCACGCGTGCGCTCTGATGCGCGTCGAGCGGTCCCTCTTTGCGAGCGTCAGCAATTGCGACGCCGCCTCCGAAGCGCCGGACTCGTTCGCCGCGAACGCGGCGTCCAGCGCCCGAGCCGCTCGCATGGCGGGATCCGGCGTCAACCGCGCCGCATGCCCCATGAAGGCCGCGGACGCGGCGAGACCACCACGTGACCGCGCGCGTCCGGCAGAACGTTCCAGATCCGCCGCGGCGTCCTCGTCCCTGCCCAGCACCGCTCGGGCACGATGCCACGCACGACGGTCCGGATCGATCGTCGGGTCGGTCACCGCTGCGAGCAGGGCGTGCGCGCGGCGCCGATCCGGCGGGCTCGCACTTCGATAGATCGCTGAGCGCACCAGCGGATGCCGAAACCTGACGGAGGTGCCGACCTCGAGCAATCCGGCATCCTCAGCGGGGCCGACAGCGTCGGCAGCGATCCCCGCATGAGACGCCGCACGCCAGAACAGCTCCGCATCGCCGGTCGGCTCGGCGGCCGCCACCAGGATCAGCAACCGGGTATCCGCGGGCAACTCGGTCGAACGCTGCCGAAAACTCTCCTCGACACGCCGGGGCACATCGATCACCGCGGGCAGTTCGAAACCTCCGGCCAAGTGCGCCGACCGTGCGCTGAGCGGCAGTTCCAACAACGCCATGGGGTTGCCGCAGGCCTCCGCGACGACGCGTTCGAGCACGCGGTGATCGAGCGGCGTGACGAGCACAGACTCGAGGAGGCTACGCGCGTCGTGATCTGACAACCCTCGGAGGTGCAGCTCGGGCATTCCCCCAGCGCCGACGCCACGGGCGCCAGCTCACCCGGGGCGTGCTCGCGCAAGGCGAAGACGAAAGCGATGCGTTCGGCCGAGATCCGTCGCGCAACGAACGCGAACACCTGTGCGGATGCCTCGTCGAGCCACTGCACGTCGTCCACGACGCACAGGATCGGGCTCGCCTCGGCAACCTCGGCGAGCAGGTTGAGCGTCGCGAGACCGACGAGGAAGCGATCCGGACTATCACCTCCCTGTTCGCCGAGTGCCACGGCCAGCGCGAGCCGTTGCGGATCCGGAAGCGGCGCGCCCCGGTCGAGTAGTGGACCACACAGCTGATGCAGGCCCGCGAAGGCGAATTGGCTCTCCGACTCCGACCCGGATGAGGACTGCACGAGAAATCCCGACTGCGCGGCGACACCGGACGCATGCTCCAGGAGGGCTGTCTTGCCCATGCCGGCCTCGCCTCGCACCACCAACGCGCCGCTCGATCCCGCCTGCGCTCGGGCGAGCAGTGCGTCGATCGTCTCACGCTCGACGTGCCTGCCGATCAAGTCGCCCAGGATGGCTCCCTCCCGCGGATATCCGCACCCTAACTCAGTAGGAGTCACCGACGCGAGCAGACATCACGGCCTGAGAACCGCAAGGGATGTTCTCGGAACACCGTGCCTTCTACCGACGCGCACTCGGTCGCAACCCTGCGAGCGTTACGGCACCGATCCGGAAGGGAATCAGATCATGGCACGCATCGTCGTCGGACACGAGAACAGCACTCCCGTCGAGCTCTACTACGAGGATCAGGAAGCGGCCAAGCGGTCGTACTGGTCCACGGCTATCCCCTCGACGGGCACAGTTGGGAACGCCAGACCCGCGCACTGCTCGCGGCCGACTACCGAGTGATCACCTATGACCGCCGCGGTTTCGGCGACTCGTCGAAAGTCGCACGTGGGTACGACTACGACACCTTCGCCGCCGACCTCGACACCCTCCTGACGACGCTCGACCTCCGAGACGTCATCCTCGTCGGATTCTCGATGGGAACGGGCGAGCTCGCCCGGTACGTCACGCGCTACGGGCACCACCGAATCGCCAAGCTCGCCTTCCTCGCCTCCCTCGAGCCCTTCCTCGTCGCGCGCGACGACAACCCCGCAGGAGTGCCGCAAGAGGTGTTCGACACCATCGCGGCCGACGCCCGCCTCGACCGCTTCGTCTGGTTCTCGCGGTTCTTCGCCGACTTCTATAACTTCGACGAGTTCCTCGGCACCCGAGTGAGCATGGAGGCCGTAACGGCCAACTGGAATCTGGCGGTATCGAGTTCGCCCGTCGCCGCGTACGCCGTCGTCCCCGCATGGATCGAGGACTTTCGCGCGGATGTCGACGCTGTCCGTGCGAGCGGCAAGCCGACGCTCATCGTGCATGGCACGGCCGACAGGATCCTTCCCATCGACGCCACCTCACGGCGCTTTCATCGTGCGCTCCCCGAAGCGCGCTACCTCGAAATCGAGGGAGCACCGCACGGCCTCCTGTGGACTCACAGCGAGGAGGTCAACGAGGCGTTGCTCGCCTTCGCGGGGACGCGAACCCCGGCCGATGCCACGGTCCGTGAACTCGCGTGGGCGAGCGCCCCCGCGGCCGTGTAGGCGGGTCCCATGAGCTGGAGCACGCGGGCACTCGCCGCCCTGGCCGGCACCACAGTCAACACAATCCGTCACTACCACCGACTCGGGCTCCTCGACCAGCCCCAGCGCCGCACCAATGGTTACAAGGAGTACGAGGTGCGGCACCTGGTGCGGCTGCTGCGCATCCGACGCCTCGTCGAACTCGGCATGCCGCTTGCCACCGTTTCGAAGGTGAGCGCAGGCGCTGACGGAACGACTGAAGCGCTGCGGAACCTCGATGCCGACCTCACCGCCCGGATCGCACAACTCACGCGGGCCCGAGCCGACATCGCGGAACTGCTCCATGACAACGCTCCCGCCGACGCTCCAGCAGGCTTCGCGTCGGTCGCCGCTCACCTCTCCGAGCCCGACAGCGCGCTCATCCACCTCTCCGCGCGCCTCTACGACGCGAGCGCACTGAGAGACCTCCGGCGCATGGTCGAGGCGGACGCCGAGGCCGACGCGCTCGGGACGGAGCTCGCCGAGCTGCCGCCCGATGCCGACGAGAACGCCCGCCGCCGACTCGCCGAACGTCTGTCCCCCACCCTGGCGCGGAACCTCATCGAGTATCCCTGGCTCGTCGACCCCGCTGCGCATCTCGCGGGTGGCGTCGGGATGACCCGACGCACCTTCGTCGAGGCGATGGTCGAGTTCTACACCCCCGCCCAGCTCGACGTGCTGGCGCGCGCCGCTGTCCTCGCGCAGGACATCGCTCACACGACGCCCCGGCCGGGTGGCCCTCCGTCCGAGACGACGGAGACGTCATCGACTTGACCCTGTTCCGAGAACACGGTCTCTACTGGCGTCGCCCACGAGAACGGCTCGAGGGCGCAGCACCACACGAAAGGAAGCACCACATCATGAATCTCGTCCAGGACCTCATCAACGGTCTCCAAGAACTCGTCGCCCAGGTGCCCGATTTCATCCAGCCCCTCATCCTCGCTCTCGCCGGCGCCATCCCGACCGTCGAAGGAGATGTCGCCGCCGTGATCGGTATCATCAGCGGCATCAACCCGATGGTCGCCGCCGTCGCAGGAGCTGCGGGGAACTTCCTCTCCGTCTTCCTCGTTGTCGTGCTCACGTCGCGGGCACGCACCGCCGTGGTCAATCGCTCCAGAAATCGGGCTGTCGTGGCAGTGGGCGCCGCTGGACGGGGAGCCTTCGAGGATGAAGAACGCGCTGCGGCCTTCGACGCGGCCACCTCAGCCAAGCCCGTCTCCAAAGGACGCCAGCGCTTCAAGAAGTGGTTCGTGCGCTACGGAGTCCCTGGAGCGAGCCTCCTGGGTCCCCTGGCACTGCCGAGCCAGGTCACGTCGGCGATCCTCGTCGCGGGCGGTTCGCCCCGCACCTGGGTGCTGCTGTGGCACGCGATCTCTATCCTCGCCTGGACGACCGTCGCCACGGTCTCGGCGTGGCTCGCGCTCATGCTCGTCTTCGCAGTATGAACGACGCCACGGGCGGGCCGCGCCATTCAGGCCAGGCCGCGGACGACCCCATCACCGGCGAGCCGATCGTCGCCGAGGATCTCATGCTCCTCCTCTTCCAGCCCGAGAGCGGCAGCATCGCCGGGGAGGGCACGCTCTACTACGTGCTCGCGGGCGCCGTGCTCGCGGAACTCGGTCTGGAGGATCTCGTGAGTACCGCGAGGTCGATGATCGGCGCGCCAATCGTCGAGGCGCGCGAGGGCACACGCCCGAACGACGCGCTCCTTCGCCGGGCCTGGGACTACGTCGACGGCAAGCCGCGAGGTCTGCAGAGCGTCCTCGCGGCGGTCGGGCCGACGCTGCGGGAGCCAGTGCTCGAACGCCTCATCGCGCGCGGAGACATCCGCCGAGTGCGCCGCAAGCTGCTCGGCATGATTCCCACCTCGTCGCTCGTCGAGGGCGCGAGAGGTCGGCGCGACGAGCTCCTGGCCGAGGTGCGCGCCGTCCTCGTCGACGGCGTCGAGGCGTCGCCTCGCGTGGCCTCACTTGCCGCCCTCCTCTACGCCAGCGGCACCCTCCCGCAGTTCGATCCGGTGATCCCGTGGTCCTCCCGCGTGATCACGCGCGCTGAGGAGCTCACCGCGGGCGAGTGGGGTGCGGCGGCCGCAGGGCACGCGGTGGCCCGGACGCTCACCGTGACGATCATCAACAGCGTCATCTACGCGAACGGCCCCTCACGATCGCGCTAGATGCAACCAGCATCGAGTCCGACGAGGCACCCCATCGAGCGGATGGGGTGCCTCGTCGCACTCGCGCGTTGCCGTGTCGGCCGTCCTACCCCAGAGCCGACTGTCGATATCACGCGAGCGGGTGCCGTACTCCGAGTGCCTCGTTGAGGGCCTCGGTGCGCCGGCAACTATGAGCCTCGCCGCGCGCCGATCACCCAGCTGGGCACGCTCGCGAGCACGCCCAGCGCACCGACAGCGAGGAAGGCCAGCACCGGCGGCGCCAGGGCAGCGATACGTCCCGAGAACACAAACCCGATCGAGTCGCCGGCAACGGCGGGCGCGAGGTACCCGACCGCGGTCGACGTGAGCACCACGAGAGCCCAGTGCCCCGCACGACCCGCGGTGGCCAGTCGTCGCAGTCCGTAGACAAGGGCCGCCGCCGCGCCGGCGAGCGCGCCGACGACGAGCGTCCACGGGAACGAGATGCCCGCTGCTCCCGGCACGATCGCCACGAGACCGGCGAGCAGCCCGTCCGCGGCCGAGCGCAGCGGATGCCGATCGGATCGCCGCAGCACGTCGACGAGCGTCCAGGCGACCGCACCGGCAAGCGGCGCTGCCAACGCGGCCAGCAGGATCCGCCAGGTGTAGGCATCGATCACACCCTCGAGGCTCGCGAGCCAGAGGGCACCCGCGATCCACACGAGGAGCACGGGCAGCGCGAACCGGGTCCAACTCTCACGGGCCACACCGCCCGGCGCCCGCCAGGCGAGCAAGACGGATGCGGCAGACGACACCAGCAGCGCCAGTCCCCCTCCGAAGTCCTCCACGCGGCATTCGCTCTCCGCGCACATGCCGAAGATGAGGGGCGGCACGACGGCGCACACCGGGAACACCACGAGGCTCCAGGTGAGCACGAGCGCCCACGCGACCCCGCGGCGCCCCGGGCGGGCCTCTTGGGCCGCAGCCCCAAGCAGCACGCTCACGGGAGCGGCAGCGAAGGCCGAGGCGAGGAAGAACGCCGCGGTGTCCGCGTCCGTCGCGACCCCGATCGCGACCGACACGGAGGCCGCACCCGCCGCGGCCGCGCACGCGCGGATGATCGCCTCCGCGGGTCCTGGCGGCCGCAGCATCCACATGAGCGCAGCCGTCATCACTGCGCAACAGAGCGCGGCGAACAGCAGCAGTTCGGGCATGACGCCTCCGGGTGGCGACCTCGCGAGCCGAATCGGCCCGACAGCACAACGATAGGGGCGCCGCCCCCGTGAGGAGACGGCGCCCCGTGCGTCAGGCGGTCACGTGCGTCAGTCGGCGAGCACGTAGCCTTCCTCGCCGTGCACGACGGTGTCGACGCCGGCGAGCTCGTCCTCGTTCTTGATGCGGAAGCCGATCGTCTTCTCGATCACGAACCCGATGACGTACGCGACGACGAAGGAGTAGACGAGCACCCCGAGCGCCGCGACGACCTGCACGAGCAGCTGCCCCGCGTCACCGCCGGTGAAGAGACCGGTGCCGGTGGCGAAGAAGCCGAGGTAGATCGTGCCGATGAGGCCGCCGACGAGGTGGATGCCGACGACGTCGAGGGAGTCGTCGAAGCCGAGCTTGAACTTGAGCTCGACCGAGATCGCGCAGACCGCACCGGCGACGAGGCCGAGCACGAGCGCCCACAGCGGGCTGAGGTTCGCGCACGAGGGGGTGATCGCGACGAGACCCGCGACGGCGCCGGAGGCGGCACCGACCGAGGTCGGCTTGCCGTCCTTGAACTTCTCGACCACGAGCCAGCCGATGATGGCCGCGGCGGTCGCCCCGAGCGTGTTCACGACGATGAGGCCGGCCGAGGTGTTCTCGGGGCCGAGGAGTCCGAAGGTGCCCTCCGCGCCCGCGTTGAAGCCGAACCAGCCGAACCACAGGATCGAGGCGCCGAGCAGCGTGAGCGGCACGTTGTGCGGCTTCTGGATGCCCTTGGCGAAGCCGACCCGCTTGCCCAGCACGAGCGCGAGAGCGAGGGCCGCGGCGCCCGCGTTGATGTGCACGGCCGTGCCACCCGCGTAGTCGATCACGCCGGGTGTACCCCACCACTCACCGAGCTGCATGATCCATCCGCCACCCCACACCCAGGCCGAGACCGGGAAGTACACGAGGGTCGCGAAGAGACCCGCGAAGATGAGCCACGAGCCGAACTTGGCGCGATCCGCGATGGCGCCCGAGATGAGCGCGACGGTGATGATCGCGAAGGTCGCTCCGAAGGTCGCTCCGACGAGCGCCGCACTGCCGCCCTCGGAGGTCGACAGCGACTGCAGGCCGAAGTCGGAGAACGGGTTGCCCGCCAAGAACGGGCTGCCGTCGCCGATGGCCGACATGTTGAAGCCGTAGAGAATCCACAGCACGCTCACGAGCCCGAGGGCGCCGAAGCTCATCATCATCATGCTCACGACGCTCTTGGCCTTGACCAGACCGCCGTAGAAGAAGGCGACGCCGGGCGTCATGAACAGCACGAGTGCTGTCGCCGCGATCGCCCACGCGAAGTTGCCGCTATCCATGGTGCTACCTCTCTCGTTGCATCGGACCGCCGGATGGGGCACCGCCCGGTCCTCGGGTACGCGGCAAGTTTGGAAGGGGCACGTTTCGTGCCCGCACGCCTCAGGTTTCGCGATTGTTACGGCGGGGCCGTACAGGTAAACATCACGTTTCCGCGGGCTGGCGCTTCACCGCCAATCGCCTGCGCCCTCGCATGGAAGAGTGGACGGGTGCAGTTCCTCCGCTCCGAACGTGTCGCCGCGATCCTCTTGGCGGGGGCCGCCGCTGCGGGCCTCGTCATCGCCAATTCGCCCATCGGAGCGGCGGTCATCGCATTCCGTGATGGGCACGGCGATACGGGTGTCCCGGTGTTCGACCTCTCCCCGGGCACTGGATCGCGGATGGGCTGCTCGCGCTGTTCTTCCTCGTCGCTGCGATCGAATTGCGACACGAACTGACCCACGGGGAGCTCGACACCGCTCGCAAGGCCCTCGCCCCCGCCGTCGCCGCGACCGGCGGCGTGGTCGTGCCCGCGCTCGTCTATCTCGCGATCGTGCATGACCCGGCCGAGAACGTCGGTTGGCCCATCCCGACCGCCACCGACATCGCCTTCGCGCTCGGTGTGCTCGCGCTGCTCGGCCGCGGACTCCCCGGCGGGTCCGGGCGTTCCTGCTCGCACTCGCCGTGCTCGACGACCTCATCGCGATCGCGATCATCGCGGCGTTCTTCACGCGCGAGCTGCAGCCGGTGCCGCTGCTCATCGCGGTGCCCCTCATCGCCGCCTTCGGGTGGCTCAGCGCGCGCCGGCGCCCGAATGCCGCGACGCGGGGCGTGCTCCTCGTGCTGCTGGGCGTCACGGTCTGGGTGCTCGTGCTGAGTTCCGGCGTGCACGCGACCATCGCGGGCGTCGCCCTCGGCCTCGTCTATGCCTCGCGGCCCGCCGGCAGGGTGCGCCACGCCCTCGAGCCCTGGGTCAACGGAGCGGTACTGCCGCTCTTCGCGCTCAGCGCGTCGATGGTCGTCGTCCCGCACATCAAGGAGGGCGGCATCTCACCCGTGCTGTGGGGCGTGCTGGTCGCCCTTCCCGTCGGCAAGCTCGTGGGGATCACGCTCGGGGCGACCCTCGCGCGGGGGATGATGCCCGCAAGCGAACGAGCGGCGTCCCTGCCGCTGCGCGAAGTGCTCGTCGTCGCCACCCTGGGCGGCGTGGGCTTCACGATTTCGCTCCTCATGGCCGAACTCGCGTTCCGCGGGAATGCCGAACTCGTGGCATCCGCGACCCTCGGCGTGCTCGGCGGTTCCCTCGTGGCTCTCGTGCTCGGCGGCGTCACCACCGGCCTCGTGGCGCGGAGGGCGCGCCTCAGTTCGTCAGCGCGATGAGGCGCGACACGGCCCGCTGATACTTCTTGCGATAGCCGCCCGCCATCATCTCCGCTCCGAACACCTCGTCGAGCGGTGTTCCGGAGGCGAGAACGCGCACCTGCTCGTCGTACAGCCGGTCGACGAAGGCCACGAGACGCAACGCGTCCGTCTGGTCGACGAGAGTGTGCACGCCCCGCAGGCCGACGCCCGCGAGCCCCTCCACCATCCGCACGTACCGCGAGGGATGCACGCGCCCGAGGTGCGCCAGAAGCGCGTCGAAGTCGTCGAGGGTCGTCGTGCCCGCGAGTGTCGAGAGGGCCTCGGGCAACCGCTCCTCGTCCGTCGTGATCGCGTGACCCTCGATCTCGCGCCGGCGATAGTCGAGTCCGTCGATCCGCACGATGTCGAAACGATCGGCAAGAGCCTGGATCTCGCGCAGGAAATCGGCGGCCGCGAAGCGCCCTCGCCGAGGGCGTTGGGTGGCGTGTTCGAGGTCGCGGCGATGCGGGTACCCCCGCGGCGAGCTCGCCCAGCAGACGGCTCATCATCATCGTGTCGCCGGGGTCGTCGAGCTCGAACTCGTCGATCGCCACGAGGAGGCCCCGCGCAGCAGTTGGGTCGCCTGCGCGTAACCGAGGGCGCCGACGAGTGCGGTGTACTCGATGAAGGTGCCGAAGTACTTGCGACCGGGGGCCACGTGCCACAGGGCCGCGAGGAGATGGGTCTTGCCGACGCCGAAGCCGCCGTCGAGATAGATGCCGGGCTTCGCCTCGGGCGCCTTGCGGCGACCGAACAGGCCCCGACCTCCGCCTCCGCCGCCGCGCATGGCATCCGCGAATGCCCGTACCTTCTCGACCGCCTCCGCCTGCGAGGAAGTCCGGATCGGGCCGGTAGCTCTCGAGACTGGCCTCGGCGAACTGCCGCGGCGGCTCGAGCGAGGCCGCCATCTCGGCGCCCGACATCTGCGGTGCACGGTCGAGGAGCGACGCGGCGGACTGCTGCGACATGAAGGCCTTCCGGGGCTGCCTGCGGCGGGCGGGAATACGGCCGCTGCAGTACTCGGAGGTCTGTGTCGAACTCTTACGACGTGCCTGCGGCCCGGGTGGCGAGTGCCTACCCTGGATAACAGAAATCCTACCCGCAAGGAGACAACCCCATGGCCGTCGCGCCCGACCCGAATCCCGCTTTCTCCGCCTTCGCTCACCCCGAGCGACTGGTGAGCACGGAATGGCTCGCGGAACACCTCGGGCAGCCGGGTCTCGTGGTGGTCGAGTCCGACGAGGACGTGCTGCTGTACGAGACGGGTCACATCGAGGGCGCCGTCAAGATCGATTGGCACACCGACCTCAACGACCCGGTCGAGCGCGACTACCTCGACGGCGAGGGCTTCGCGAAGCTGCTCGGCGGCCGTGGCATCTCTCGCGACGACACGATCGTCATCTACGGCGACAAGAACAACTGGTGGGCCGCGTACGCCCTCTGGGTCTTCACGCTCTTCGGCCACGAGGATGTACGGCTGCTCGACGGCGGCCGCGCCAAGTGGGAGGCCGAGGGTCGCCCGTACACGACCGAGGTTCCCGTGCGGGAGCCCGTCGAGTATCCCGTCGTCGAGCGTGACGACGCGGCGGTGCGCGCCTTCAAGGAGGACGTGCTGGCCCACTTCGGCAACCCTCTCGTCGACGTGCGCTCGCCCGAGGAGTATGTGGGCGACCGCACCACCGCACCCGCGTATCCCGAGGAGGAACGCTGCGCGCGGGCCACATCCCGAGCGCCCGGAACGTGCCGTGGGGCAAGGCCGTCGCCGAGGACGGCTCCTTCAAGTCGAAGGCCGAGCTCGACGCCATCTACCGCGACGGCGCCGGCCTGAACGACGGTGATAACGTGATCGCCTATTGCCGGATCGGCGAGCGCTCGAGCCACACCTGGTTCGTGCTCACCCATCTTCTCGGCTTCGAGGGAGTGCGGAACTATGACGGGTCCTGGACCGAGTGGGGCAGCGCCGTGCGCGTTCCCATCGTCAAGGGCGCGGAGCCGGGCGCCGTTCCGGCCCGCTGAGCGACGGCCGTCGCAGGAGGTGACGGCGTGAGCACCGCACTTCCGGAGAAGCTCGCCGAGATCCGCGACGACTTCCTCGCGCTGGAGCAACAGGACCGCCTGCAGCTCCTGCTCGAGTTCTCGCGCGAACTGCCCGAGCTGCCCGCCCGCTACGCCGACCACCCCGACCTGCTCGAACGCGTCGAGGAATGCCAGTCGCCGGTGTACATCTTCGTGGAGATCGACGACGCGGGCATCGTGCACCTGCATGCCACGGCGCCTCCTGAGGCTCCCACGACACGCGGGTTCGCCTCGATCCTCGTGCAGGGGCTTGCCGGGTTGACCGTCGAGCAGGTGCTCGCAGTACCGAGCGACTACCCCCTCACGATCGGGCTCACGGAGGCCGTCAGCCCGCTACGCATCCGCGGGATGTCGGGGTTGCTCGGCCGTACGCAGCGCCAGGTACGCGAGAAGTCGGCCGCGTGATCCTGCGCCCGGTGCACCCCGAGCCGGGCACGCCGATCGTCGTCGGCGAGCCGGGCACGCGCGAACGCCTGCGCGAGCTGTACCGGCGCGACCCGGCCGCCGCCGGCATCCGTCTCAACCTGGTGGCGAGTATCGACGGAAGCGCCCGCGGCGACGACGGCACCTCCGAATCCCTCTCCAGCCGGGCCGATCGAGCCGTGCTCGGGGCGATCCGGGCCGAAAGCGACGTCGTGCTGATCGGTGCCGCAACCCTGCGCCGCGAGGGCTACCTCGTGCCGCGCACCGCCCGGCTGGCCGTGCTCACGGCGAGCGGCGAGCTGGGTTCTACCGAACTCGGCGAGGTGACGGATGCCGACAAGATCCTCGTGCTCGGCCCCGCCGCCGCGCGTGACCGGGTGGCGAGCACGCTCGGCGCACCGCATCGGTTCATCCCGCTGACCGCCGACGCCGAGGGACGCGCCGGCCTCGCCGACGCCGTCGCCGCCCTCGCCGAGCACGGCGCGCCCCGCATCGTGGCCGAGGGCGGCCCCTCGCTCGCGGCCGCGCTCATCGCCGAGCGACTCGTCGGCGAGTTGTGCCTGTCCACGAGTCCCCGCCTGACGGGCGGAGGGCTCCCGGTGCTCGGTGACGCGCCGCATCCGGCGGTACCCGCCGAACTCGCCGGGCTGCTCATCGACGATGCGGGCGGACTCTACGCCCGCTGGCTGCTGCCCGCCGACTCCTGAGGCACACGCGGAGCGGTCTCGATCGCGGCAAGCCAGTTGCGGATCGCATCCTCCCAGCGCGTGCGGTCGTAGTTCCACAGCTTGGTGTGGCGCGCCACGGTGAACTCCTCGAAGGTCACGATGTCGGGGCGCGCATCCGCGAGGGCGATCGACGCGGTGGCCGGCACGAAGCCGTCGTCGACGCTGTGCAGCAACAGGATGGGGCGGTCGAGCTCCGCCGCCCGTGAGACGAAATCCATCCGCTCGAGATCGAGGGGCTCGGCGAGCCCCGTCACGATGCGACCCCACCGCGATCGGATCAGGGCGTAGACCCCCAGCGCACGATGCCCGGCAGACGCCGCATCCGGGCCTGGAAGTCGAGAGTCACGATCCAGTCCACGACGGGCGAATCGAGTACGACGCCCGTCACGAGCGCGGCCCGCGGCGAGCGGGTGAGGGCCTGCAGCACAGTCGCACCGCCCATCGACCACCCCATGAGCACGATCTCGCGCGCGCCCCGCGCGATCGCGTAGGCCATCGCCGCATCCACGTCGACCCATTCGCGATCACCGAGGGCATATCGGTAGTCGGCGCTGCGCGGGGCCTCGCCGTCGTTGCGGTACGAGATCAGCAGCGAGTGGTAGCCCGCGGCCCGGAACGGGGCCACGCCGCGCAGGGTCTCGGCGCGACGCACGGCGCGGCCGTGCACCTGGATCACCCAACGGTCGGCGTCGGCCTCGGCCGGTACGAACCACGCCGGCGCGGCCCCCAATGGCGTCGTGATCGCGACGTTCTCGTACGGCACCCCGAGGTCACGCGGCGTGAGCCAGAACCAACCGCTGAAGCGCCCGCGTCGCGCGCGTTCCAGGTCGCCGAAGTCCACAGCGAGCACCTCGCGCGTGACACCGACGCGATCCGCCTCGATAATCTCCCCGATGCGCGCATGCCCGCTGTCGCCCGAGAACCAGAAGCTGTAGTCGCCCGGCAGGGTGGAGTCAGGCGTCGCCGCGAGGGTCACGGTGCGCGCGTGCGCGTCGTACCGCAGGATCCGGATGTCGTCCTCCCGCCGCGAGGGCGGGATCACGACCGTGCGAGCGACCACGGCACTGATCGCCGCGAGGCCGATGCCCACGACGGCTCCCGCGCCGGCGAGCCCCACAGCAGGGACGCGAGTGGTGAACGCCTCCGGGTTTCGCGACGCGACACGACGACCTCCGTTCCGGCGACGGCGTGGCACCGCCGCGGCCCTCCGCGAGAATCCTAGGCTTCACTCGTGACCACCCCCGAGTCCGATCCCGCTCCTGCGCCGTTCGCGCGCGCCGTTGCCGCGGTGCGGGCTGCGCGACCGCGGTCGGAGATGGAGGTCGTGGAGATCGCCGCTCCCACGGGCCTCGCGCCCTACGCGATCGCGCTTGCGGCGGATGTGCGGCCGACGGAGCACGGTATCGATTCGGTGCTCGGCACCGGGCGTTTCGTGCTGCTCTACGACCCGGAGGAGCCCGATGCCTGGGACGGCCCCTTCCGCGTGGTCGCTTTCGCCCAGGCACCGCTCGAGGCCGAGATCGGCGTGGACCCGTTCATCGCCGAGGTCACCTGGTCATGGCTCATCGACGCCCTCGACGCCCGCGGAGCGCAGTACTCCGCCCCTCCGGCACCGCAACCAAGGTGCTCTCCACCGGATTCGGCGAACTCGCCGGGCAGGGCGACTCCGCGCAACTCGAGTTGCGTGCGTCCTGGTCGCCCGCCGGGCCGGATGTCGGGGCGCAGGTCGAAGCCTGGTGCGACCTCCTCTGCATGCTTGCGGGACTGCCGCCGTCATCCGACGCCGTCTCGCTCTCTCACCGACGGGCCACGCGTGACTGAAGCGACACCACCGATCGCGACAGCGGATGCGGAGCACCCGGAGGTGCGCGTCATCGACACGCGCGCGGAGTACCTCGAGGCGGTCCAGGCGCTCTCCCGCGGGGAGGGGCCGTTCGCCGTCGATGCCGAACGCGCCTCCGGATTCCGGTACTCGCAGCGCGCCTACCTCATCCAGGTGTTCCGGCGCGGATCAGGGGCGTTCCTGTTCGACCCTCCCGCGATCGGCGACTTCCACGAGCTCGCCGAAGTGATGGCAGACGAGGAGTGGATTCTGCACGCCGCGAGCCAGGACCTCGCGTGTCTGCGCGAGGTCGGCCTCGATCCGGCACGCATCTTCGACACCGAGCTCGGCGCCCGGCTCGCGGGGTTGCCGCGCGTCGGGCTCGCAACGGTCGTCGAGGAGCTGCTCGGCATCCACCTCGCCAAGGCGCACTCTGCGGCCGACTGGTCGACGCGTCCACTCCCCCAGGGCTGGCTCGTCTACGCCGCTCTCGACGTCGAACTCCTTCCGGATCTGCGCGACAGGATCTCCGAGCTGCTCGAGGCCGGCGGCAAAGCCGACATCGCCCGGCAGGAGTTCGCCGCCGTGCTCGATCGCGAGACCGCGGTGCGCCACGAGCCGTGGCGCCGACTCTCGGGCATGCACGCTCTGCGATCGCCGCGGCAGCTCGCGATCGCGCGTGCGCTGTGGACGGCGCGCGACCAACTCGCGCAGGAGCTCGACGTCGCGCCGGGCCGGCTCGTGCCCGATCTCTCGCTCGTCGCCGCAGCCAAAGCGCAGCCGGCGAGCAAGCGCGAGCTCGCCGCGCTCAAGGATTTCACGGGACGCGCGAGTCGCCGCGAGCTCGATCGCTGGTGGGCGGCCGTCGAAGCGGGCCTCGCCGACACCGAGCCGCCCAACATGCGGGGAACGGGGGATGGCGTGCCGGCACCTCGACTGTGGGCCGACAAGAACCCCGAGGCCGACCGTCGGCTCAAGCGTGCCCGCGCGGCCGTCACCGCTCGCGCCGAGCAACTCGCCATCCCCCTGGAGAACGTGCTGACCCCCGACACCCTGCGTCGCGTCGCCTGGGCACCGCCCGCCGAAGTGAACGCCGCGACCATCGGCGCCGCCATCGCCGAGCTCGGCGCACGGCCCTGGCAGATCGAGGAGCTCGCGGACCTCATCGCCGAGGCGTTTGTGGAGGCGCGCCAAGCGCCCACGGGCGACTCCGCCGAGGCGTAGTAGCTTCCGTCGAACGATTCGAGCGCCCCGGCACCCCCTGCCTAGGATCGAGACAGACACCGGATGTGCGCGAACGCGCCCGCATCCGTCCCCCGGATATGTGGAGGCATCGTGGCCCAAACGCCCGCAGCTCACTCCGACGTCGTGTTCGTGGACGGGGTTCGCACCCCGTTCGGACGCGCCGGCGAGAAGGGCCAGTACTGGAACACCCGCGCTGACGACCTCATCGTGAAGGCGATGATCGGTCTGCTCGAGCGCAACCCCGACCTGCCCAAGGACCGCATCGACGATGTCGCCATCGCAGCGACGACGCAGCAGGGCGACCAGGGGCTCACGCTCGGCCGCACCTCGGCGATCCTCGCGGGCCTGCCGCTCTCGGTGCCCGGCTACGCGATCGATCGGATGTGCGCGGGCGCCATGACGAGCGTCACGACGATCGCGGGAGCGATCGCCTTCGGCGCCTACGACATCGGCATCGCGGGAGGCGTCGAGCACATGGGGCGTCACCCCATGGGCTTCAACGCCGACCCGAACCCGCGGTTCCTCGCCGAGAAGCTCGTCTCGCCCGACTCGCTCAACATGGGCAATACGGCGGAGCGCCTGCACGACCGCTTCCCGCAGCTCACCAAGGAGCGCAGCGACCGCTTCGCGATGCGCAGCCAGCAGAAGGTGGCAGCCGCCTACGAGGCGGGCAAGATCCAGCCCGACCTCGTTCCGGTGGCGATCAAGTCGGAGGCCGGGTGGGGCCTCGCAACCGAAGACGAGGGCATGCGCCCCGGCACGACGATGGAGGTGCTCGCGGGGCTCAAGACCCCGTTCCGGCCCCACGGTCGCGTGACAGCGGGCAACGCCTCGCCGCTCACCGACGGCGCCACGGTGTCGCTCATCGCGAGTGCGGATGCCGCACGCGAGTTCGGACTGCCCGTCAAGATGCGGATGGTGTCGTTCGCGTTCGCCGGCGTCGAGCCGGAGGTCATGGGCATCGGCCCGATCCCCTCCACCGAGAAGGCGCTGCGCAAGGCCGGCCTCTCGATCGACGACATCGGCCTCTTCGAGCTCAACGAGGCCTTCGCCGTGCAGGTGCTGTCGTTCCTCGACCACTTCGGCATCGACGACGACGACCCGCGCGTGAACATGTGGGGCGGCGCGATCGCGATCGGCCACCCGCTCGCATCCTCGGGCGTGCGCCTCATGATCCAACTCGCACGCCAGTTCGAGGAGCACCCGGAGGTGCGCTACGGACTCACCGCGATGTGCGTCGGTCTCGGCCAGGGCGGCAGCGTCATCTGGGAGAACCCGCACTACCGGGGAGGGAAGTAAGGCATGAGCAAGCTGCCCGACTACAGCGCGTCCGATTTCGGCAAGCTCGTCGCGCTCGACCCCGACGAGGTCGTGACGCACTCCTACGTACGCGACGTGCGCCTCCCGAGCGGCAAGACGCTCGCGCTCATCACGCTCGACAACGGTCGCGACCACACCCGCCCCAACACGCTCGGCCCCGCCACACTGCTCGAACTGGGCGAGCGACTCGACGAGCTCGCCGCCCGCGGCAAGGCGGGCGAGATCGACGGCGTCGCCGTCACCGGCAAGCAGTTCATCCTGGCCGCCGGCGCGGATCTGTCGAAGGTCGGCGAGATCGAGGACCACGAGACCGGTGTGCTCATGGCCCAACTCGGCCACCGGACGCTCGGCAAGCTCGGCGAGCTCGGGGTTCCGAGCTTCGTGTTCATCAACGGGCTCGCTCTCGGCGGCGGCGTCGAGATCGCTCTCAACGCCGACTACCGCACGATCGACTCCTCGGTGCCCGCGCTCGCGCTTCCCGAGGTGTTCCTCGGCATCATCCCCGGCTGGGGCGGTGCGTGGCTGCTGCCGAACCTCATCGGCATCGAGAACGCACTCGAGGTCGTGATCTCGAACCCGCTCAAGAACAACCGGATGCTCAAGGGCCCGCAGGCCTTCGATCTCGGCATCGCGGACGCCATGTTCGGGCCCGCGAACTTCCTCGAGGACTCGCTCCGCTGGGCCGACGGCGTGCTCACCGGCAAGGTCAACGTCAAGCGTCCCCACGAGCCGGGGAAACTCGAGCGGCTCGCCAAGTGGGACGTCGCGATCGGGATCGCCGAGAAGACGCTCAAGAGCCGTATCGGCGAGGTCGCGAAGAGCCCGTACAAGGCACTCGAGCTGCTGAAGGCGGCCAAGAACACCGACAAGAAGTCGGGGTTCCTCGCCGAGGACCAGGCCCTTGCCGAGCTCATCTCGGGCGACCAGTTCCGCGCATCCATCTACGCCTTCAACCTCGTGCAGAAGCGCGCGAAGAAGCCCGCGGGTGCCCCTGACAAGGAGCTCGCGCAGAAGGTCACCAAGGTCGGCGTAATCGGGGCGGGCCTCATGGCCACCCAGTTCGCGCTGTTGTTCGTGCGTCGCCTGCAGGTGCCCGTCGTCATCACCGACCTCGACCAGGCGCGTGTCGACAAGGGCGTTGCGACCATTCACGGCGAGATCGATGAGCTGCTCACCAAGGGCCGCATCGTCTCCGACGAGGCGAATCGCCTCAAGGCGCTCGTGACCGGAACCACCGACAAGGCCGACTTCGCCGACTGCGACTGGGTCATCGAGGCGGTCTTCGAGGAGCTCGGCGTCAAGCAGGCGGTGTTCGCCGAGGTCGAGCAGCACATCCCGCCGGAGGCGATCCTCGCCACCAACACCTCCTCGCTCTCGGTCGAGCAGATCGGCGCGAAACTGAAGAACCCCGAGCGACTCGTCGGTTTCCACTTCTTCAACCCCGTCGCGGTCATGCCGCTCATCGAGGTCGTGAAGACGCCGCAGACCACGGACGTGGCCCTGTCGACCGCCATGGTCACGGCCGCGAAGCTGCGTAAGAACGCCGTCATCACAACCGACACGCCTGGCTTCGTCGTCAATCGCGTGCTCGCCAAGGTGCTCGGCGAGGCGATGCACGCCGTCGAGCAGGGAGCCTCGTTCGAAGATGTGGTGGAGGCAGCCCGCCCGTTCGGGCTGCCGATGGATCCGTTCATGCTGCTCGATCTCGTGGGGCTCAAGGTGGGCGCGCACGTGCTCGATACCCACCACACGGCGTTCCCCGATCGCTTCTTCGACAGCCCGGCGTTGCACGAACTCGCCGAGCATGGCGCGATCTTCGAGAAGGACGCCAAGGGCAAGATCAAGGGCTATGACAAGAAGGCCATCGAGATCGTGAAGAGGCACCGCCCCGCGGATGCCGTGGCGCTCACCCCGGAGCAGTTGCGCGAGCGGCTCCAGGTGGGCCTCGCCGACGAGATCCATCGGATGCTCGAGGACGGCGTCGTGGCGGGCCCCGAGGATATCGATCTCTGCATGATCCTCGGTGCCGGCTGGCCCTTCCAGATGGGTGGCGCGACGCCCTACCTCGACCGCGTCGGAGCGAGCGAGAAGGCTTTCGGCGACACCTTTCACCACCCGCCCATCCGCGGGGTGAGGTAGCCGTCTCCGCGTCTGAGGCATGGGCCGTCCGGAAATAGGGAGATCTCCCGATCCGGACGGCCTACCTCATTCACGACGCTGGAGACATGGAACTGGGAAGCAGCTACCGCAGCTGGATCGCCGATGACCGAGAGGCCGAGTTCGCCCGTGCTGCCGAGCGCGCACGCATGGCCCGTGAACGTCGGACGCTCGAGAATGACAGCCCAGCGCGCGGCGATGTCGCGGGCGGGAACCTCCTGTCCCGCCTGCGGCATCGCCGCGCGCTGGGCGCACAACCGGTGACCCGCTGAGTGAACTCGCCCCTCCGACGCGCCCCGTCGGTCGCGGGTGGCACGATGGGATCGTGCGCATCCAGACGACCTCACCGATGGTGGGCCGGGAGGCGGAGCTGCGCGAGCTCACCGCAGCCGCAACCGAGGCCTCATCGGGGGTGCCCCGGGTCATGGTCGTCGGCGGCGAGGCGGGTATCGGCAAGTCCCGACTGATCGACGAACTGTGCGCCGGCCTCGACGCATCCACTGTCGTGGCACGCGGCCAGTGCGTGGAATTCGGCACGGTCGGCGTGCCCTATGCGCCCCTCATCGGCGTGTTGCGTGATCTCGTGGATGCCGTGGGCACCGAGGCCGTGTTCGCGGCCGCCGCAGGGGCGCGGCCACCCTGCGCGGACTCGTGGAGGCCCGCACACCCGCGGAGCGCGACGAGCGTCTCGGCGTCGAGCGGCTGGACGAGGTGGTGACGACGATCCTGGAGAGCCTCTCGGCGCACCGCGACATCGTCGTCGTCGTCGAGGATCTGCACTGGGCAGATCCGGCGACGCTCGACGTCGTGCGCTTCCTCGCCCGGATGCTGCGCACCGGACGCCTCCTGGTGGTCATCAGCTATCGCAGCGACGACGTCGGGCGTGGCCACCCGCTCCGGGGCGTACTCGCCGAACTCGAACGCAATCGGCGGGTCTCGCGGGTCCTGCTGGACAGGCTCGATCCCGTCCAGGTACGCACGCAGCTCACGGGCCTCATCGGCGTGGAAGCAAGTGCCGAGCGCTCGCGCGCGGTGTTCGAACGCAGCGAGGGGGTGCCGTTCTTCGTCGAAGAGCTCGCCGACTGGAGCGATGAGCGCACGGTGCCCGCGACCCTGCGGGAACTGCTGCTCGCGCGCTACGAAGACCTCAGCCGCGAGACGCAACGCATCGTGCGCGCCCTCGCGGCGGGAGGCGGCCGTGTGGATCACGCGATCCTCGCCGAGGTCGTCCAGCCGACGGACGACCTCGATGCCGCACTCCGGGAAGGCATCGACGCCGGCGTCATCGTCGTCGCCGGTCGCGGCTACGACTTCCGTCACGCCCTCGTGCGAGAGGCCGTCGCAGATGAGCTGCTCCCCGGCGAGAGCGCCGAGGTGCACGCACGCTACGCCCAGGCCCTGGAGCGCCGACCGACCGACCCGAGCGGACTCGCCGCGCGATCGGTGCTGGTGTCTGCGCACTGGCTCGAGGCGCACGACCTCGAGCAGGCCTTCCGCACCTCGGTCGAGGGCATGCGACTCAGCCGCTCGGCGTTCGCCTACGCGAGCGCGGCGCAACTCGGCGAACGTGCGCTCGGCCTCTGGCATCGCGTCAGAGATCCCGACGCCACCGCCGGGATGCCGCACGTGGAGTTGCTCGACAGCGTGGCGCGGTCCTGGCGGGGAGCCGGCGAGATGGGGCGTGCCCTCGCGACGATTGACCAAGCCCTCGCCGAAGCCGACCCCGACGATCCCATCCGCCGAGCGCGGTTGCTGCGCAACAAGGGGCTCATGCTCGCCTTCGACGGTCACGCCGACGCACTCGCCGTGCTCGAGGAGGCGCTCGCGCTGCTGCCCGAGGGGAAGAGCCGGCCCTGCGCGCCGGGCTCCTCGCCGAAGCCGCGAGCAAGTTCATGGTCTCCGGCATGTCGGATCAGGCGATCGAGGCGGCCACCGAGGCGATCCGCCTGGCTCCCCCGGATGCATCGCGCACCCGATCGATCGCCGCGAACATCCGGGCGGGAACCCTCGTGCACCTCGGCCGCATCGACGAAGGCATGGTCGACTATGCGCTCGCCCTGCGCGAAGCCGGCGACGATCGCGATCCCCTGCTGCGGTATCACGTGAACTACTCCGACTCGCTGCACCTGCTGGGGCGGCATGCCGAGTCGATGCAGGTGGCCCTGGATGGCATCCGGATCGCCGAGGCGTCGGGAGTCGCGCGCACCTCGGGTGCGATCCTCGCGCTCAACACGGTCGACCCGCTCTTCGCACTCGGCGAGTGGGACAGGGCCGACGCCCTCATCGAGGACTCGCTGGAGCTGGATCCGCCCGTCGTCTTCCGTGTCTATCTGCGCCGGGCCCGCATGCGCTCGGTGCTCTGGCGCGGCGACCCCGCGGGCGCGCGCGCTCTCTTCGAACGCTGGCAGGGATCCATGCGGCAGATCGCCGACTTCGAGGACCAGGTCGCGGCCGGTCTCGCCCTCGACGCCGCCGAGCTCTTCCTTGCGCTCGACGACCTCGACACCGCCTGGGCGTGGGCCGGGCAGCTGCTCGAGCGTGAGCGGCTCGCCTCGGCGCCCTGGGAGCTTCCCATCGCACCTGTCGTGGCGCGCATCGTGGCCCGGTGTCGCGAACGAGCAGCGGATCCGGGCCTCGGTGCGGAACATCTCGAACGACTCGCCGGCATCATCGAGCGCGATGCGTGGCCGACACGGGAGATGTGGACGGCCTTCACCGCGGCAGAGGTCGGCGGGCCGAGCGGTGCCGGCGACGACGTGGAGTTGTGGCGGCGGGCGATCGAGGCGGCCGAATCGCCCGCGGGGATGGCGCTCATGCGCCTCCAGCTCCGCCACGGGCTCGCGCGCGCGCAGGTGCGCACCGGTGACCGCGTCGGCGCCGCAGAGACTCTCGAACGACTGCGTGGCGACGCGGCGGGCATCGGAGCCCAGCTCATCGTGGCCTGGTGCGATGCACTCGAAGCGGATGCGGGACTCGCGCCCCGCAGCGCTCATGCGCGATCCGAGGTGGAACTCACACCACGCGAGCAGCAGGTGCTCGATCTCATCGCCGAGGGCCTCAGCAACGGACAGATCGCCGAGCAGCTCTACATCAGCCGCAAGACGGTCTCGGTGCACGTGTCCGCGGTGCTGCGCAAGCTGGGTGCGGCCTCCCGGACGGAGGCCGCACGCCACGTGCTCAATGCATCGACGGAGCCTCGAGCTCCTCGTCGCTGATCTCGGGAGCCACCGGCCGCCGCACGAAGAACGCCGCGACCACGGCCAGCAGCGAGAGGAATGCTCCGCCGAGGAACGCGAGGTGCAGGCCGCCGATCAGCTGGTCCGGCGTGGCCACCTCGGCGTTCGTGGCCCCGGATGCCGCGGTGCCGACGGCGAGCAACGCGATGAACGCCGCGGTGCCGGCCGCTCCCGCGACCTGCTGGATCGTTCCGATCGTCGCCGACCCATGCGAGTACAGGTGCCGCGGCAGCGCGTTCGTCGCCGTCGTGAAGACGGGCGTGAAGAGCAATCCGAGCCCGAGGCTCAGCACGACGTGCGTCGTCAGCACGTACCAGAGCTCGGTGTTCGAGGTGAACAGCGTCATCGCCCAGATCGCGGCGCTCATGATGAACGAGCCGGGGATCACGAGCGGCGCCGGGCCGAAGCGGTCGTACACGCGCCCGACGATCGGCCCGAGCAGTCCCATGAGCAGACCACCCGGCAGCAGTGTGAGCCCGATCGTCAGGGTGTTGATGCCGAGCCCCTGTTCGAGGTAGATCGGCAGCAGGATGACGACGCCGAAGAGCACCGCCATGAGGATCACCAGGAACAGGATCGACACCGTGAAGCTGCGCGCGCGGAACGTGCGCAGGTCGAGCAGAGCCTGGTTACGGCGCTGCAGCACGAGCTGACGCCAGATGAACAGCGCGAGCGCGATTCCGCCGATCACGAGCGGGATCCACGACGGCAGCATCGCCTTGCCCTCGGCCGAGAGGCCGAGGTTGCTGAGGCCGAAGACGACGCCGCTGAACCCGAACGCCGACAGGATGACGGAGGCGACATCCAGCGGCACCTTGCGCGGCTCCGAGACGTTGGGCACCCGGGCGATTCCGATGAGCAGCATGAGCGCCGAGATCGGCAGCATCACCCAGAAGAGACCGCGCCAGGGCGCGAGTTCCAGGATGAGACCCGATACGGCGGGCCCGATCGCCGGCGCCACGGACATCACGATCGAGATGCGCCCCATGATCCGCCCGCGATCCGAGAGCGGCACGAGCGTCAGCACCGTGGTCATAAGCAGCGGCATCATGATCGCGGTACCGGTCGCCTGCACGACGCGCCCCAGGATGAGCACTCCGAACACGGGCGCGGTCGCCGCGATCAAGGTGCCGAGCGTGAAGAGCGACATCGCGGTGATGAACACCGGGCGGGTGTTGAGGCGCTCGAGCAGGAAGCCTGTGATCGGGATGACGACCGCCATCGTCAGCGCGAAGGCGGTGGTCAGCCACTGCCCCTGACTCGGGGTGATGCGCAGGTCCCCCATGATCTCGGGGATCGCGACGTTCATGGTGGTCTCGTTCAGGAAGACCACGAACACAGCGGCGAGCAGGAGCACGATCGCGACGCGGTTGCGTCGTGCGATCGTGGGGTCGAGGTGTGCGCTCGTGGGCGGCGTCTCGACGGCGTGATTCGTCACGTTTCCTCCGTTGGGGGTGGTGGTGGGCGGATGAGCCCGATGTCCAGTCATGTGGACAGCGTCAACATTAGCGGAAGCGACTGACATCGCCGCACCGGCGAGTAACGCTAACGACCCCGCTCGATGTCGTATTCCCGTGCGTCCTCGGGAAGTGGTCGTGCCACCGGAATGCGGGTGCCGAGCACCTGGGAAACGATGTCGCGCGCGATCCGCTGGTCGGTGAGACCCGCATCCTCGAGGATCTCGTCGCGCGTGGCGTGGTCGATGAACTCGTCGGCGAGGCCGAGCTCCTCGACCGCGGTGTCGACGCCCGCGGCGCGCAGGTCTTGACGGATGCGGGTGCCGACGCCGCCGACCCGCACGCCGTCCTCGATCGAGACGAGCAGGCGGTGCTCGCGTGCGAGCTCGATGATGCTCGTCGGAACCGGGATCACCCAGCGCGGGTCCACGACCGTCGCTCCGATTCCCTGCGCTGCGAGTCGCTCGGCGACGCGCATGGCGACGGCCGCCATCGGCCCCACGGCGACCAGCAGCACGTCGCGGTGGGCGGCCTCCCGCAGCACGTCGACGCCGTCGTCGGTGCGGCGGACCGCATCGAACTCGTTGCCGACGCTGCCCTTCGAGAAGCGCACCACGGTGGGCCCGTCATCGACCGCGACCGCTTCGCCGAGCTCTTCGCGCAAGCGTGTCGCGTCACGCGGGGCCGCGATGCGGATGCCCGGCACGACCTGCAGGATCGACAGATCCCACATGCCGTGATGACTCGGCCCGTCGGGGCCGGTGACCCCGGCACGATCGAGCACGAAGGTCACACCCGCGCGGTGCAGGGCGACGTCCATGAGCACCTGGTCGAAGGCGCGGTTGACAAAGGTCGCGTACATCGCCACCACCGGATGCAGACCGCCGAACGCCAGCCCGGCGGCACTTGTGACCGCGTGCTGCTCGGCGATACCCACGTCGAACACCCGCTCGGGGAAGCGCTCGGCGAAGCGATGCAGACCCGTCGGTCGCAACATCGCCGCCGTGATGCCGACGAGCCGCGGATTGTGCGTCGCGAGCTCGAGCATCTCGTCGGCGAACACCGCGGTCCAGGACGGCTTGCTCGGGTGATCGAGCGCTTCGCCGGTCTCGGGGTCGATCTGCCCGACGGCGTGGAACTGGTCGGCGACATCGGCGAGGGCCGGCTCATAGCCGCGCCCCTTCTGCGTGATGACGTGCACGATCACGGGCGCGTCGTAGTCCTTCGCCTGCCGCAGCGCCTCCTCGAGCGAGCGCAGGTCGTGCCCGTCGACGGGGCCGAGGTACTTGATATCGAGGTTGGAGTACAGCCCCTGGTTGTTGGTGAACCGCGAGAGGAACCCGTGGATGGCGCCGCGCATCCCTCGATAGAAGGCTCGCCCGGGCGAACCCAGCCGGTCGAAGAAGCGACGACTCGAGAAGTAGAGCGAGCGGTAGGCCCGCCGCGTGCGCACCGTGTTGAGGAAGCGCGCCATGCCGCCGATCGTGGGCGCGTAGGAGCGTCCGTTGTCGTTGACAATGAGCACGAGACGACGCGAGTTGTCGTCGGAGATGTTGTTGAGCGCCTCCCACGTCATGCCGCCCGTGAGCGCGCCGTCACCGACCACCGCCACGACGTGGCGGTCCTCTTGTCCCGTCATCGCGAAGGCGCGCGAGATGCCGTCGGCCCAACTGAGCGAACTCGAGGCGTGCGAGCTCTCGACGATGTCGTGCTCCGACTCCGCACGCTGGGGGTAACCGGCGAGCCCGCCCCGCGAACGCAGGGCCGAGAAGTCCTGTCGGCCGGTGAGCAGCTTGTGCACGTAGCTCTGGTGACCGGTGTCGAACACGATCGCGTCACGCGGCGAGTCGAAGACGCGGTGCAGCGCGATCGACAACTCGACGACGCCCAGGTTCGGCCCGAGGTGCCCGCCGGTCTTGGAGACCTCGCGCACCAGGAACTCACGGATCTCCCCGCGAGCTGCGCCAGCTCGTCACGACTCAGCCGATCGAGGTCGCGCGGACCGTGAATCGACTCGAGCAACGTCATACCCACGACCCTACGCCGCACATCCTGAACTCCAGGTTCCGATCTGCGGTGCCCGCTCGCGTGCGCTACGCCGGCCTTCTGTCGTGCTCTCAGACAAGACTGCGCAGCACGTACTGCAGGATGCCGCCGTTGCGGTAGTAGTCCGCCTCACCGGGGGTGTCGATGCGCACGACCGCGTCGAACTCGACCGTCTGCTTGCCCTCGGGCGAGAACTCGCTCGGCTCGGCGGTGACGCGCACCGTCTTCGGTGTGACACCGTCGTTGAGCGCCTCGAGGCCCGTGATCGACACGATCTCGGTTCCGTCGAGGCCGAGCGACTCCCAGCTCTCCCCTCGGGGAACTGCAGGGGGACGACACCCATCCCGATGAGGTTCGAGCGGTGGATGCGCTCGAAGCTCTCGGTGATGACCGCCTTGACGCCCAGCAGCGAGGTGCCCTTGGCCGCCCAGTCACGCGACGAGCCCGAGCCGTACTCCTTGCCACCGAACACGACGAGCGGGATGCCCGCCGCCTGGTAGTTCATGCACGCGTCGTAGATGAAGGCCTGCGGGCCGCCCGGCTGAGTGAAGTCGCGGGTGTACCCGCCCTCGACCACCTGACCGTCGTTGACCGCCGCCACGAGCTGGTTCTTGAGCCGGATGTTGGCGAAGGTTCCGCGGATCATGACCTCGTGGTTGCCGCGTCGCGAGCCGAAGGAGTTGAAGTCCTTGCGCTCGACGCCGTGCGCCTCCAGGTACTGCGCCGCGGGCGTGCCCGACTTGATGTTGCCCGCGGGGCTGATGTGGTCGGTCGTGACCGAGTCGCCGAGCGCCGCCATCACGCGGGCACCGGTGATGTCGGTGACCGGCGTGAGCTCCATCGTCATGCCGTCGAAGTACGGGGCTTCCGCACGTAGGTCGACTCGTCGTCCCACTCGAAGATCGGGCCGGTGGGGGTGGGCAGATTGCGCCAGCGGTCGTCGCCGTCGAAGACGGTGGCGTACTGCTTGATGAACTGCTCACGCGAGATCGAGGAGTCGATGACCTCCTGCACCTCGTCGGACGAAGGCCAGATGTCCTTGAGGAAGATGTCGTTGCCGTCCTGGTCGCGGCCGAGCGGGTCGGTCTCGAAATCGAAGTGCATCGATCCGGCCAGGGCGTAGGCGACCACGAGCGGCGGCGACGCGAGGTAGTTCATCTTGACGTCGGGGCTGATGCGTCCCTCGAAGTTGCGGTTGCCCGAGAGCACAGCCGTCACCGCGAGGTCGTGCTCGTTGACCGCAGCGGAGACCTCGTCGATGAGCGGACCGGAGTTGCCGATGCACACCGTGCAGCCGTATCCGACCGTGTAGAAGTCCAGGCCCTCGAGTGCCTTGTCGAGACCGGACTTCTCGTAGTAGTCGGTGACGACCTTGGAGCCCGGTGCGAGCGTGGTCTTGACCCACGGCTTGCGGGTCAGGCCCTTCTCGAGCGCCTTCTTGGCGAGCAGGCCGGCGGCGACCATGACCGAGGGGTTCGAGGTGTTGGTGCACGAGGTGATCGCCGCGAGCGTCACCGCGCCGTTGTCGAGGATGTAGCGCGTGCCGTCGGGCGTCGTGACCGGAACCGGCTTCGACGCGTTCTTCGGGCCGCCGCTGTTGATGTGCACGGCCCGGGTGTCCTGCTCCTCGTCACCGGGAACCGATCCGGGATCGGACGCCGGGAAGGAGTGCTTCGACTCGAGATCGACGATGTCGTTGCTCGTCGTCGGAGCGGCGTAGTTGAGGATGTCGGTCTCGAACTGCTCCTTCGCCTGCGAGAGCAGGATGCGATCCTGGGGGCGCTTGGGGCCGGCGATCGACGGCACGACGGTGCCGAGGTCGAGCTCCATGTACTCGCTGTACACGGGCTCCCGCGCGGGGTCGTGCCAGAGACCCTGCTGCTTGGCGTACGCCTCGACGAGTGCCACAGCCTGCTCGTCGCGCCCGGTGAGGCGCAGGTAGTCGAGCGTGACGCCGTCGATCGGGAAGATGGCGGCGGTCGAGCCGAACTCCGGGCTCATGTTGCCGATCGTCGCGCGGTTGGCCAGGGGCACGGATGCGACACCCGCGCCGTAGAACTCCACGAACTTGCCGACCACGCCGTGCTGGCGCAGCATGTCGGTGATCGTGAGCACGACATCCGTCGCCGTGACGCCCGCGGGGATGTCGCCGGTGAGCTTGAAACCGACGACGCGCGGGATGAGCATCGAGACCGGCTGACCGAGCATCGCGGCCTCGGCCTCGATTCCGCCGACGCCCCAGCCGAGCACGCCGAGACCGTTCACCATCGTCGTGTGCGAGTCGGTGCCGACGCACGTGTCGGGGTACGCCTGCAGCACGCCGTCGTTGGTGCGGTCGTAGACGACCTTGGCCAGGTGCTCGATGTTGACCTGGTGCACGATGCCGGTGCCCGGGGGCACGACCTTGAAGTCGTCGAAGGCGGTCTGGCCCCAACGCAGGAACTGGTAGCGCTCACCGTTGCGCTGGTACTCGATCTCGACGTTGCGCTCGAGGGCGTTCTCGGTGCCGAAGAGGTCGGCGATCACGGAGTGGTCGATGACCATCTCGGCGGGCGAGAGCGGGTTGATCTTGTCGGGGTCACCGCCGAGAGCGGTGACGGCCTCGCGCATCGTGGCGAGGTCGACGATGCAGGGCACGCCTGTGAAGTCCTGCATGATGACGCGCGCCGGGGTGAACTGGATCTCGGTGTCGGGCTCGCCATCCGGATTCCAGGAGCCGAGCGCCTCGATCTGCGCCTTCGTCACGTTGGCGCCGTCCTCGGTGCGCAGCAGGTTCTCGAGCAGCACCTTGAGGCTGAATGGGAGCTTCTCGTATCCGGCGACCGCATCGAGGCGGAAGATCTCGTAGTCGGTACCGCCGACCTTCAGGGTGTCTCGGGCGGAAAAGCTGTTGATGCTCGACACGATCGTCTCCTCAGGCGTTGATGCGGATGCGTCTCCAGCATCCTGACGGCCGACACGGACGCATTCCAGCAAGGCAAGCCTAAGCCTGTCGCGACTGCGCGGGCCGGTCGATTTATCTCGATATCAAGATACCTTACGCGGTTTCCGCGGGCCCCGCCTCCGACGCGCCGGTCCAGGCGCTACGGATGAGCAGCCACGTCACCCAGAGCACGATCGCGTAGGGCGGGATGCCGAGAAGCAGCTTGACGGTGGCCAAGCCGGCCGCGTCATCGGCGAGATACAACGGCACCTCGACGGCCAAGCGGAGCGCGGGGAGCGCCGCCCAGAGCATGGTCGCGATCACGGCGACGCGCACCTTCGCCGGGTCCGCGCGCCACGCGGAGTCTCCCGTCAACAGCCCCACCATCACGCCGATGAGCGGTCGACGCACGGCAAGGCTCACGAGCATCGCGACGAGCAGCACGACGTTGATGATGAGCCCGGGAAGGAAGTTGTCGGATGCCCGCCCGCTCAGCAGGGCGAGCCCGGCCGACACTCCCACGCCGAGGGCGCCCACGACGGCCGTCATGACGGGCTGTCGCGCGGCGATGCGCACGACGATGAAGACGACGGCGATCGCGAGCGGTGCGAGCACCGAGGGCACGAGCTGCTGCGTGATCGTGTAGACCACGAGGAAGAGCAGCGGGGGCAGGATCGACTCCACGAGGCCCCGGATGCCGCCCACGGCCGCCAGCAGCGCCGCGGCGGAGGGCGCCTCCCCGGCTTCACATGCCCGAGCCCCGATCGGCGGGCCGCCGCGGCGACCGCATCCGAGAACGACGGCGCGGTCTCCTCGGGCTCGATGGGCTGCTCGAGGTCGTCGGGCTCGCGACCCATCAGGTCTGCGCGCCCGGCTGCACGTTCGCGGGAACCGTGAGCGGGATCAGGTCGCGGGGCGGCATCGGAGTGGTGCCGCGCACCACGACGATGCTGCGGAAGAGGTCCTCGACCTGGGCCGCGGCGCCCGGGTCGACGGCGCCCTTTCCGCTGATGACGCCGCGCAGGAACCAACGGGGGCCGTCGACGCCGATGAAGCGCGCGATCCGCACGCCGGGTGCGTTGCCGGCGGGCGCCGGGATCTCGGCGCGCAATTCCGGCCCGAACGGCCCGTCGACCGCCTGGGTCGACCCGCCCTGGCGGGAGATCTGCTCGACGATCTGCTCACGGATCTCGTGCCACAGGCCGCTCGTGCGCGGCGCCGCGAAGGGCTGAACCTGCAGGGTCGACTCCGCGTAGTCGAGGGCGACGGCGACGACGCGCTTGCTGCCCTCCTCGATCTCCAGCCGGAGTGCGAGGTCGGGTCGCGGCAGGATCTTCACTCCGCCGAGGTCGACGTACGGGCGCACGCTGTTGGCTTCGGCGACGTCGAGCGGACCATTGGTCTCGCGGTCGTCGGGGGCCGACTTGGGGTGATCGATGGGAGCGTCGTCGTGAGGCGCGTCGCTCATGGGGTTCCTCCTCGGGTCGAGTAGCCGGTGGAGCCGAAGCCGCCCTCGCCGCGGTCGGAGCCGGGAAGGCGCTCGACCGGGATGAAGCGGGCTCGGCTCACCGGCATCACGATGAGCTGTGCGATGCGGTCGCCCGCCGAGATGCTGTAGCTCTCGCGGGCGTCGGTGTTGAGCAGGGTCACTCGTATCTCGCCGCGGTAGCCCGCGTCGACGGTGCCCGGGCTGTTGACGATCGTGATGCCGTGTTTGGCGGCGAGGCCGCTGCGGGGCACCACGAAGGCGACGTATCCATCGGGCAGAGCGATCGCGACGCCCGTGCCGACTGTCGCGCGCTGGCCGGGAGCCAGCACGATGTCGTCGGTCGACACGAGGTCGGCACCGGCGTCGCCGGGGTGCGCGTAGGCGGGCGCCACATCGGCGCGCAGCAGTACCTCGACGGACTCGGTCACTCCACGAGGGTAGTCCATGGTCGAATGGACCCGATGACCTACCGCGAACGGCTGTGGCCGGCCCCTGGATCTTTCTCGCGACCGCGCTCGTGATCCCCGCGTCGCTGCTCGTATTCCTGCCGATCTCGACGACCGCCGGGTGGATCGTGGCCGTCGTGCTGTACGGCCTCATCGTCGCGACGCTCCTCGTGACCACCCCGACCGTCGAGGTCGCCGACGGCGAGCTGCGTGCCGGGCGCGCCCGACTGCCGCTCGCGGTCGTGGGGGTGTGCGTGCCGCGCACGGTGCGGATGCCGTGCAGGAACGCGGCGTCCGGCTGCACGCCGACGCGTGGCTGCTGATCCGCGGCTGGATCCCCGACGTCGTGCGCGTGGAGCTCGACGATCCGCAGGATCCGACGCCGTACTGGATCATCTCCAGCCGGCGGGCAGACGAGCTGGCCGCGGCGATCGCGGGTGCGGCCGACTGATGTCCACGCCCGCTATGCGGGCTACTCGATCAGCGGAGGATCAGCCTCAGGCCGCGCACTCGATGCAGATCGGCCCGAGGTCGGTCTTGTGGTCGAACTGCGACTGATGCTTCACGAGGAAGCAGCTCACACAGGTGAACTCGTCCTCCTGCGGAGGCAGCACGACCACATCCAGGTCGAGGTCGGACAGATCCTGGCCGGCGAGCTCGAAACCCGGGTTGTCGGCGTCATCCACGTCGACCACGCCCGACAGCTTGTCGGGCACACGCTCCTGGAGGGCCTGGATCGACTCAGTGTCGTCGTCGGTCTTCCGAGGGGCGTCGTAATCGGTAGCCATTCCCATCCATTTCCATCGCTGTGTGCGTGTGAAGCGGCGTCAGTCTGCATCATCGAGGTCGCAAGCGCAAACCCTCCCAGGCCGCTCTCAGGAAGCCTGATCACCGCTGCCAGTGCAACTCGCGGCGCGCCCGCGTTATTCCCGGGTTCCGGGCGCTGTCCGTGGCATCCTGACCTCGAATCATGACGGCTGGAGGTCGTTCCGCATGCAAGAGCTCAAGGTCATCGGAGTCGAGAACGGTTCGCTCCTGGTCGCCTCGGACGACGGTGCCCAGTACCGCGTCGAGGTCGACGAGACCGTGCAGTCCCGGCTGCGCGCCTCGATGCCCGACCCGGGACCCCTGCGCCGCCTCGCTCCGCGCGAGATCCAGGCTCAGATCCGGGCGGGGATGACGGCCGAGGACGTGGCACGCGTGACGGGCGCCTCGCTCGAGTACATCAAGCGCTTCGAGGGCCCCGTGCTCGCCGAGCGCGAGTACGTCGTCGAGTCGGCCCTCAACGTGCCCGTGCACATCGCCGTCGAGACCGACCCGCTCGCGTCGGGAGCCACGTTCGGTTCCGTGATCCGAGAACGCCTTGCCGAGGCCGGCGCCACGGGCGAGCGCTGGGCGAGCTGGAAGGAGCAGGGCGGCGGCTGGATCGTCAAGCTCACCTTCACCGCCGCTGAGATCGCTCGCGACGCCCGGTGGGGCTTCGAGCCCAAGAAGCAGTCGCTGCAGCCCCTCAACCAGGAGGCCGTGCAGCTCTCGCAACAGGGCGAGCTTCCCCGAGCCTCATCCCGCGCCTGCGCGCCGTGCCCCTCGACGAGCGCGAGGACGCCCGCTTCGATTCGGGCGCCTTCGCCGTCGAACCCGAGGGCGACGGAAGCACGGTGACCCCGGTCGAGTTCACCCAGCTCGAGTTCGGCGGCCGTCCGCCCGCCACGGACGAGCCCAGCGGAACGCACCACACCGCCGATCTGCTCGAAGCGCTGCGGCGCCGACGGGGCGAGCGCGAGCCGCTCGAGCTCGACGATGTGGATCCCGGGCTCGCGTCGCATCCCTCGACAGGTGTCGTGAAGCTCGTCGACGTGCCGCTCGATGGGGTGCCCGACGAGCCGGTTCCTGCCAACTTCACCTCCGCCCCGACCGCGAAGGCGTCCGGATCCTCCGGCGCCACCGGTCCGCTCGGCAAACGGCGCGGTCGTGCCTCGATGCCGAGTTGGGACGAGATCGTCTTCGGCGCACGCAGCGACGACGAGTAGCTCATCCGCCGCTCATCCCGCGGCGAAGGCTCCGAAACGCAGCAAGGGGACCGCGGTCTCGGCGGCGGTGAGCGAACCGTGCTGGCCGATCATGCCGCGCGCCCGATCGTCGGGATCGGTGTAGTAGGCGTGATCTGCGCGCGCCGCGACAAGCACCTCGCCGATGCGGGGCAGCACCTCGGCGTCGACGTCGCCGAACCAGCCGGCAGCGATCGCCTCCTCGCGCGTCGCGATCCACGCGCGCTTCCCCTCGCTCGCACGCCACCGCTCGGCCACCGCGTCGACGGCGACCCCGGGGTCCAGGTGCAGCTGCAGGCAGCGCGGCTCCCCCGCGATGTGACGCACGCCGTCGAGCAGGGCGGGCGCCACGATGCGGTGCGCGTGCTCGGGCACGTCGACCATGCCGTGGTCTGCCGTCAGCACGAGCCCGTGCCTCGCGCCGAGCAAGGCGATGACACCCGCGATCTCTGCATCGAGAGCCTCGAGGGCCTCGACCCACTCGCTCGACGCGATGCCCTTCGCGTGGCCCGCGACATCCAGATCCGGCACGTAGGAGTAGATGAGCGCGGGGCCCGTCTCCTCGAACGCCCCCGCAGCGCCGCGGTGCGGCTGTCGGCATCCGCTGCGCCCGCGAATCGGGCTCCGCGCAGAACGGCGCGTGTGAACTCCGACTCGGCGTACCGCGGATGTGCGATCGCCACCGAGCGCACCCCTCGGCCGCGGCGCGCTCGAACAGCGTCGGCATTCGCTGCCAAACCGCGGGATCAAGCCCCTCCCAGCCGCTCAGCTGATTGACGACGCGATCGTTGCCCGGATCGTAGACGCGATAGCCGACGAGCCCGTGCCGTCCGGCGGGCTCCCCGTCGTCAGGGTCGCGAGAGCGGCGACGGTCGTGGTCGGGAAGCCGGCGCCGATCGCGGGATCGTGCGGCAGGCGCCGAGCCAGGGTGCGTGCATGGCCCGCATGCGTGGTGAGCGGGCCGTGCCCCAGGCCGTCGACCACGAACACGACAGCCTTCTCGACCGGTGGCAGCCCCATCCGCCCGGCTCGCCCGGCGATCGCGTCGAGACAATTCGGCACGACGTCCGCGAGGCTCCGCTGATGCGTTTTCGCCGCCGGTAGCATGGCGACGATCCTATGACTCCGCCCGCATCTCCCTCTGATTCCCGAACCTCGACCTCGGGCGCGAACGCGTCCAGTTTCCCCGGCGAACGCATCGAAGACATCGATGTCGCAACCGAGATGCAGGGGTCGTTCCTCGAGTACGCGTACTCGGTGATCTACTCGCGCGCGCTGCCCGATGCGCGCGACGGACTCAAGCCGGTGCAGCGCCGCATCCTGTACCAGATGAACGAGATGGGCCTGCGCCCCGACCGCGGCCACGTCAAGTCGGCGCGTGTCGTGGGCGACGTCATGGGTCGCCTGCACCCGCACGGTGACACCGCGATCTACGACGCCCTCGTGCGCTTGGCGCAGGACTTCACGATGCGCGTGCCGCTCGTGGACGGACACGGCAACTTCGGCTCCCTCGACGACGGGCCGGCGGCACCCCGCTACACCGAGGCGCGCATGCAGGCCGCCGCCCTCGCGCTTGTCGAGTCGCTCGACGAGGACGTCGTCGACTTCGTCCCGAACTACGACAACCAACTCACCCAGCCCTCCGTGCTGCCCGCGGCGTATCCGAACCTGCTCGTGAACGGCGCGAGCGGCATCGCGGTCGGCATGGCCACCAACATGGCGCCCCACAACCTCATCGAGGTCGTCGGCGCCGCCCGCCACCTGCTCGAGAACCCCGATGCCACGCTCGAGGAGCTCATGGCGTACGTGCCGGGCCCCGACCTGCCCACGGGCGGCACGATCGTGGGGCTCGACGGCATCCGCGACGCCTACGCGACCGGGCGCGGCTCGTTCAAGACCCGCGCGAAGGTGTCGATCGAGCAGCTGTCGGCGCGCCGCTCGGGACTCGTGGTGACCGAGCTTCCGTACCTCGTGGGGCCCGAGAAGGTCATCGAGAAGATCAAGGACGGCGTCACCAGCAAGAAGATCACCGGCATCTCGGATGTCACCGACCTGACGGATCGCAAGAACGGCCTGCGGCTCGTCATCGGCATCAAGACCGGTTTCTCGCCGGAGGCCGTGCTCGAGCAGCTCTATCGGCTCACGCCGCTCGAGGACGGTTTCTCGATCAACAACGTCGCCCTCGTCGAGGGGCGTCCGCAGACGCTCGGGCTGCGTGAGCTGCTGCGGGTCTACCTGGATCACCGCATCCAGGTCGTGACGCGGCGTTCCCAGTACCGGCTCGCTCGACGCCAGGAGCGCCTGCACCTCGTCGAGGGACTGCTCATCGCGATCCTCGACATCGACGAGGTCATCCAGGTCATTCGCACGAGCGACGACACGGCCCAGGCCCGCACGCGGCTCATGGAGGTGTTCGACCTCTCCCAGGTGCAGGCCGAGTACATCCTCGAACTGCAGCTGCGCCGGCTCACCAAGTTCAGCCGGATCGAGCTCGAGACCGAACGCGACAAGCTGCGCGCCGAGATCGCCGAACTGGAGGCGCTGCTGGCGGACCCGGCTCGCATCCGCGCGAAGGTGAGCGAGGAGCTCGACGAGGTCGCCGAGCGGTTCGGCACGCCCCGTCGCACGTTGCTCACCGAGGCGGGCGCGAACGTCGCCGCGACGGCGTCGTCGCGCAAGGCGGCGTCGGGAGTCTCGCTCGAGATCCCGGATACCCCCACGCTCGTGGTGCTCTCGACCACCGGGCGCGCCGTGCGCATCGACCTGCCCGAGGGCGCAGAGACACCGGTCGCGTCCAGCCGTCGATCCAAGCACGACGCGATCCTCTCGACGGTTCGCGGCACGACGCGGGGCGAGCTCGGGGCGATCACCTCGCGTGGGCGACTCATCCGCTTCACCCCCGTGGATCTGCCCTCGGTGCCGGCCAACTCGGTGCAGCTGGCCGCGGGCGCGCGCATCGGCGACTACCTCGGCATCGCCGACAAGAAGGAGCGCGTGCTGGGCCTCGTCTCGCTGGTCTCCGAGGAGCCGATCACGCTCGGCACCCGGCAAGGCGTCGTGAAGCGAGTGGCGCCAGGTGGCTACCCCAACCGTCCCGACTTCGAGGTGATCTCCTCAAGGCGGGCGACGAGGTGGTGGGCGCGGGCCAGGGCCCGGACTCGCTCGAACTCGTCTTCGTGACCTCCGACGCGCAGCTGCTGCACTTCTCGGCCGCCGCTGTGCGGCCGCAGGGCGCCGCAGCGGGCGGCATGGCCGGCATCAACCTCTCCGGCGGTGCAGAAGTCATCTTCTTCGGCGCCGTGGAGCCGGCGGATGCCGTGGTCGTCACGCTCTCGACGCCCACCGGAACGCTGCCCGGAACGGATGCGGGGCGCGCCAAGGTCTCGCAGTTCGCCGAGTTCCCGGGCAAGGGCCGCGCCACGGGTGGCGTGCGCGCCCACGCGTTCCTCAAGGGCGAGGACTCTCTCGCCCTCGCCTGGGTCGGCCCGGCGCCCGCTCTCGCCGTGTCAAGCGACGGTGCCGCGCGCACGCTGCCGGACGCCGGCGCCAAGCGCGACGCCTCCGGCACCCCGCTCGACGGGGTCGTCGGATCGATCGGGCGGGCGCTCTAGCAGCTAGACGTCGACGCGCGAGCGGTCGAGTCCCTGCCCCGCGATGATGAAGTCCTTGCGCGGCGCCACCTCGTTGCCCATGAGCAGCTCGAAGACCCGGTTGGCCGCATCCGCATCCTCGACGCGCACGCGGCGCAAGGTGCGGTGTGCACGGCTCATCGTCGTCTCGGCGAGCTGGTCGGCATCCATCTCCCCCAGGCCCTTGTAGCGCTGGATCGGATCCTGGTAGCGCTTGCCCTGCTTCTTGAGCGTGGCGAGCACCGACTGCAACTCCTGCTCCGAGTAGGTGTAGATCACGTCGTTGGGCTTCGAGCCCGGGTTCATCGCCACGACCCGGTGCAGGGGCGGCACGGCCGCGAACACCCGACCGTCTTCGATCATGGGTCGCATGTAGCGGAAGAACAGCGTCAGCAGCAGCGTGCGGATATGCGCGCCGTCGACATCCGCGTCGCTCATGATGATGACCTTGCCGTAGCGCGCCGCCTCGAGGTCGAAACTGCGGCCCGAGCCCGCCCCGATCACCTGGATGATCGACGCGCATTCGGCGTTGCCGAGCATGTCGGCCACCGAGGCCTTCTGCACGTTGAGGATCTTGCCCCGGATGGGCAACAGAGCCTGGTGCTCGGAGTCGCGCGCGAGCTTCGCGGTGCCGAGCGCGGAATCGCCCTCGACGATGAACAACTCGGTATCGGCGATGTCGTTCGAGCGGCAGTCGACGAGCTTCGCCGGCAACGACGAGCTCTCGAGCGCGTTCTTGCGCCGCTGGGTCTCCTTGTGGGCGCGCGCGGAGATACGCGACTTCATCTCGGCAACGACCTTGTCGAGCACCAGTGCGGACTGCGTCTTGTCGTCGCGCTTGCTGCTCGCGAAGCGCGCCTGCATGCCCGTCGTGATCGCCTTCGAGACGATCGCCCGCACGGCAGGGGTGCCGAGCACCTCCTTGGTCTGCCCCTCGAACTGCGGCTCGGGCAGACGCACCGTGAGCACCGCCGTGAGGCCCGCGAACACGTCGTCCTTCTCGAGCTTGTCGGAGCCGGCCTTCAGGCGCCGCGCGTTCTTCTCCACCTCGGCGCGCAGGAACTTGAGGAGACCCTGCTCGAAGCCCGACTGATGGGTGCCGCCCTTGGGTGTCGCGATGATGTTCACGAAGCTCTTGACGACGGTGTCGTACCCGGTTCCCCAGCGCAACGCCAGGTCGACCTCGCACTCGCGGTGCAACTCGGTGGGCACCATGTGCCCGTTCTCCTGCAGCACGGGAACCGTCTCGCTGTAGGCGCCGGTGCCCTGGATGCGCCACACATCGGTGATTCCCGCATCCGGCGCGAGGTGTTCGACGAACTCGCTGATGCCGCCCTCGAAGCGGAACATCGCGGTCGTGGGCTCCTCGCCGCGCTCGTCGCGGATCTCGATGCCGAGCCCCGGCACGAGGAACGCGGTCTGCCGCGCGCGCCCCAACAGGTCCTCGGTCTGGAACCCGGCCCCCTTGGTGAAGATCTGGCGGTCCGCCCAATAGCGGATGCGCGTGCCGGTGACGCCCTTGGCGACCTTGCCGACGACACGCAGTTCGCTCCCCGACACGAAGGGGGTGAACGGGGCATCGGGACTCGGGGTACCCGCGTCCGCGAACACGCCCGGCTCGCCGCGGTGGAACGACATCGCCCACGTCTTGCCGTCGCGGTCGACTTCCACATCCAGCCGCTCCGAGAGGGCGTTGACGACCGAGGCGCCCACGCCGTGCAGGCCTCCCGACGACGTGTACGAGCCGCTTCCGAACTTGCCGCCCGCGTGCAGCTTCGTGAAGACCACCTCGACACCCGAGAGCCCCGTCTTGGGCTCGATGTCGACCGGGATGCCGCGCGCGCGGTCGCGCACCTCGACCGACTCGTCGGGGTGCAGGATCACATCGATCTGGCTGCCGTAGCCACCGAGCGCCTCGTCGACGGAGTTGTCGATGATCTCCCACAGGCAGTGCATGAGGCCGCGCGAGTCGGTGGACCCGATGTACATGCCTGGCCGCTTGCGAACCGCCTCGAGACCCTCGAGAACGGAGAGATGGCGCGCGGAGTAGTCGGTCACTTCATGAGCTTAACCGGGGCGCCCACACCGCCCGGGAGGCGCACGGAGCCCGGAGGAGTCAACCGCCGAACTGCTGAACCCAGTAGATGGTTCCATTGCTTGCGGCCGCGGAGCAGGAACCCATCATCGTGTATTGGGCATTCAAGATGTTGGCGCGGTGGCCCGTCGAACCCATCCAGCCGTTGACCACGGCTGATGCAGTTCCGTAGCCATAGGCCACATTCTCACCCCACCGTGCGAAGCCGCCGGCAAACGTGCTGTGCGGATTCACGGACAGGTCGCTGTTGATCGATGCCAGATGCTCCGCCCAGGTGCAGGATCGGGACGCGAGGGTGCCATTCCACGAGAGTCCCGGCAGCCCGTTCGCGGCGCGGGCGGCGTTGGTATGGGTGAGCACCGCGGAACCGCCGCCGCCTCCACCGGCTCCTCCGCCCCCGAACGGCGGGCCGGAGGCGGAGGCGGCACCCAGGCGTCGGCCACCGCCGGAGACGTCGCGGCCTCCTTCTCGGCGAGCGGCTCGGTGACGCTGAGCGGTGTCGCCGACAGCGGCCCGACCGGATCGACGATGGGGTCCTCATCGGCGCGCACGGTGTCGGCGATCGTGGTGTGCACGACCCCGCCGGTGCCTCCCGTGAGCAACGCAGCTGCAACGAAGACGGCGGCCGCGATCCCCGCGCCGCCCGCGGGCCAGCGCGAGCGCAGTCGGGCGCGCAAGGACTCCCCCGTATCCCCCATCCGCACAGGGTAATGGCACAAGCTCGGCGAGCGGGAGTGCCGATTCGGTACGCGGACAGCGAAATGCCCCGCCGCATCCGGAAAGCTCAGGCTGCTCATGCTTACATGGGTGTCATCGCACCAACCGCGACCCGAGGGAAGGAGCAGGACATGTCTCAGATCACGACCGACGACACCGTCGAGCTGGAGCGCCCCGCCCTCACGGCTCTCGACCGCTGCGACCTGTGCGGCGCCCAGGCCTATGTGCGCGTGACGCTCGCCTCCGGTGAGCTGCTGTTCTGCGCCCACCACGGCACCGCCTACAAGCCGAAGCTCATCGAGACCGCCCTCGAGTGGCACGACGAGACGGCCCGCCTCGCGGAGTCCGTCGCTGGCTGACGAGGCCCCGGCGTCGTCGAGCGGATTGCGGCGACGCGCCCTGATCGATCTCGAGGCGCTCGCCGCGAATCTGCGTGATGCGGATGCCGACCTGCTCGACGCGCGCGCGGACGCCTACGGGCACGGACTCGCGCTCGTCGCGCCGCTCGCGCGCGACGTCGGCATCGGCACACTGCTCGTCTCGACCGAGCGTGACGCCGCGACGGCGGCAGCCGCCGGCCACGAGGTCGTCATCGGACGGATGTCGGCAGCAGAGATTCCGGATGCCGCCATCGCGTTCGGCGTCGACGGCACGCACCGCCCCGTCATGACCGTGAGCGGCGAGCTCATCGCCACGAAGCACGTCCCCGCGGGAGCGGGTGTCTCGTACGGCTACACCTTCCGCACCTCGCGTCCCACCACGCTCGGCCTCGTCGGGCTCGGCTACGCCGACGGGATCCCCCGTCTCGGCTCCAATCGGGCACACCTCGCCATCGACGGCGCGCGGTATCCCCTCGTCGGCCGCATCGCGATGGACCAGTTCGTGATCGAACTGGGTGATGCCGAGGTGCACGCCGGTGCAGAGGTCGTCGTCTTCGGCGACCCGGCCGAGGGGCACCCACCGCGCGCGAGTGGGCCGCCTGGACAGAACGCACCCCGCTCGCCGTGACCGCCGGACTCGGCCATCGCATCCGGAGGGAGGCGCGATGAGCGAGCTCCGCGTACATCTGCCGGCATTCCGCCACAACGTCGCCACGCTCGCCGCGATCGCCGCTCCCGCTCGCACGATGCTCGCCGTCAAGGCCGAGGCGTATGGGCACGAGATGCTGCCCGTCGCCCGCGCGGCCCTCGAGGCCGGAGCCGACTCGCTCGCCGCACTCGAGGTACCCGCCGCGCTCGCGCTTCGCGACGCCGGCATCCGCGTGCCGATCTTCGCCTGGTTGCACGGCGCCGACACCGACTTCCGCGCGGCGATCGCGCAGCGGGTCGACCTCGGGGTCTCGTCGCGCGAGGAGCTCCACCGGATCACGGCGTCCACCGACGAGGGCGTCGCCGCGGTGCACCTCAAGATCGACACGGGCCTGCACCGCAACGGCGCGAGCGTCGAACAGTGGCCGGCGCTCGTGACGGACGCCCTCGCGGCCCGCGACGCCGGACGCATCCGCATCGCGGGCCTCTGGTCGCACCTGGCCGACGCCTCCCCCGAGGCGGATGCCGCCGCGCGCGCCGAGTTCGAGCGTGCGATCGCGGTGGCGGGCGAGCTCGGCGTGCCGCTCGAGGGCCCGGATCGACCACTGCTGCACCTCGCGGCGAGCTCCGCCGGCATCCGGGAACCCGAGGCGCGGTACGACCTCGTTCGATTCGGGATCGCCGCCTACGGTGTCTCGCCGTTCGACGACGTCGATGGACCCGGGCTCGGGCTCCGCGGCACGATGACGCTGCGCGCCGAGGTGCTCGCCGTCGCGGACGGCCGCGCCGTGCTCGACGTCGGTGCCGCCGACGGTCTGCCTCCTCGGTGCTCGGGGCGTCCGGAACCGGCGCAGAGGTCATGCTCGGCGGCCGCCGGGCACGCGTGCTCGCCGTCGACATCGACACCATGACGGTCGACGCGCCGACAGACGTCGCACCTGGTGACACCGCACTCGTCTACGGGCCCGGCGACTCCGGCGAGCCGACCGTCGAGCAGTGGGCCGCGTGGGCCGGCACGATCGGCGACGAGATCCTCGCGCGCTCCTCACGCCGGGTGGCGCGCGTCATCGAGGGCTGACCCGGCGCCCGAGACGCGCCCGCGCCCGGACCGAGCTGAGGGCCTCAGGCGACGCGACGGATGATGCCGAGCGGCGTCGACTCGTGACCCTGGCCGATGGGGTTGTCTTTGAGGATGCGACGTACGAGCTCCTGGTCGGCCTTCGTGAGTGTCGAGCCCAGCACGTTGCCGCCGATGTCGTTGATGTCGACGAGCAGCACCTCGGCACGGATGCCGTGGCTCGCGATGACGTCGCGGACGTGTTCCGAGGTCTGTCGCGGCTTGGCAGCCGTCAACACGACCATCTCGTCATAGGGCGGGATGGTCGGATAGCCCGGCCCATCGATGCCGCGCGCCTTCGGCCCCGCGATGCGGTAGAAGTCGCCCGAGCGGCGGAAGAGCTTCTTCGAGACCACCGAGACGGCGGCGGCGAACAGGATCCGCACCGTGCCGACCTCGCGGATCGCCATCTCCATGGTCTCGGGGATGCCGAGCCCGATGCCCCACGGCGTACGTACGACGCGCTTGGCGAGCCACACGGCGAGCGGCCGCGCATCCACCTCGGCCACCGGGTAGGCGCGCCCCTGCGAACCGGCCACCATCTTCTCGGTCATGAACAGCCAGTCGCCGTCGCGAAGCTCCCCGAGCGCGTACTTCTCGATCACCGGATCGAGCGGCTCGCCCGGCAGCACGACGTGCGTCTTGATCGGGATGCGCTCGTAGCGCGCCCCGTCGACCTCGACCTCGCGCGGCCGGGTGCGGTTCTCGTCGTAGGGGACGTCCACGCGCCGGCTTACTCGAGGTAGTCGCGCAGCGACTGCGAACGGGACGGGTGGCGCAGCTTCGCCATCGTCTTCGACTCGATCTGGCGGATGCGCTCACGCGTCACGCCGAAGGTGTCGCCGATCTGGTCGAGCGTCTTCGGCATCCCGTCGCCCAGGCCGAAGCGCATGCGGATGACTCCCGCCTCGCGCTCGGAGAGCGAGTCGAGCAGCGACTCGAGTTGCTTCTGCAGCATCGTGAAGCCCACCGCGTCGGCCGGCACGACCGCCTCGGTGTCCTCGATGAGGTCGCCGAACTCGCTGTCGCCGTCTTCACCGAGCGGCGTGTGCAGCGAGATCGGCTCGCGGCCGTACTTCTGCACCTCGATGACCTTCTCGGGGGTCATGTCGAGCTCGCGGCTGAGCTCCTCAGGCGTGGGCTCGCGGCCCAGATCCTGCAGCATCTGGCGCTGCACACGCGCGAGCTTGTTGATGACCTCGACCATGTGCACCGGGATGCGGATCGTGCGCGCCTGGTCGGCCATGGCACGCGTGATCGCCTGGCGGATCCACCAGGTGGCGTAGGTGGAGAACTTGAAGCCCTTGGTGTAGTCGAACTTCTCGACGGCGCGGATGAGGCCGAGGTTGCCTTCCTGGATGAGATCCAGGAATTGCATGCCGCGCCCCGTGTAGCGCTTGGCGAGCGACACCACGAGGCGCAGGTTGGCACCCAGCAGGTGGTTCTTGGCGCGCTGGCCGTCGCGCGCCACCCAGGAGAGCTCGCGGCCCAGCTGGCTGCGCTTCTCCTGGTCGGTCATCTGCGACAGCTTCTCCTCGGCGAAGAGGCCGGCCTCGATACGCATCGCGAGCTCGACCTCCTGCTCGGCGTTCAGGAGCGCGACCTTGCCGATCTGCTTGAGGTAGTCCTTGACCGGGTCGGCGGTGGCACCCGTGATCGCGGCCGAGTAGACGGGGACCTCGTCCTCGTCGTCGGTCATCGACAGGCGCAGCGCACCGGTCGGAAGCGGCTCGTCGCGCCCGGTGCTCTCCTCCTCGTCGTCGGCGTCCTCCTCGTCGGAGTCGCCCTCCTTGGCATCCGGGGTCTCGGCGGCGTCGTCATCGGGGGCGTCGTCGTCGGCGACCTCTTCGGCGGCGTCTTCGCCCGCGTCGAGCTCGCCCTCGAGAACCGGCTCCTCCTCGACGTCGTCGAGTTCCTCGTCGATCGCCTTGGCCTTCGCGGGCGACGCCTTGGAGGCGGCCGGCTTCTTGGCGGTGCTCTTCGCGGCCGTCTTGGTGGCGGGCGCCGCGGCCTTCGCGGCCGCGGCCTTCGCAGCGGGCTTCTTGGCGGCGGGCTTCTTCGCGGCTGCCGGAGCAGCTGCGGTCGACTTCGCAGCGGTCTTCGCCGCCGTCGTGGATGTGGTCGTCGTCGCCTTCGCGGGCGTGCGGTCGTCCTTGACCGTGTCCTTTGTCGACGAGGAGCGGGGGTGGCCATGCTGACCCCTTTCGCGGGTGGGGAGGTGCGTCTGGGCAGTACGTAGACCCGTGTCAAGTCCCCCGCGACCACCGGCCGGAACGGGTCCTGCCGAGGGCACGAGATACGGATTCGACCGGGTCTCGGTTATTTATTCTCGCACACGCGGCGGACGCTTCTTGCCGCGGGCGCTGATAAGTGCAACCCACAAGGGGGCGATGACTATTCCCGATTCCTCATACATGCGCCTCCTGGTGTGCGCTCGCTTCCACAGCAGACCGACCGTTCCGACGATCGCGATGAGGTAGGCGCTCAGAAATGCGATGCGGAAGCCGTCGAGGCTGTACAGATCGGACGCCGCCCCCTGCGCCACGCGCACCTCGTCGACGATGTCGAGCACGACGCCCACGAGCAGCATCCCGATGAACCCGCCGACGAAGCCGCCGGTGTTGGCGATGCCCGTGGCGGAGCCGTAGGCGTGCCGCGGGTTCGAGCTGCGTGCCACATCCAGCCCCACGAGCGACGCCGGCCCGCACACCCCCACCCCGAGGAAGAGCAGCGCGACGAGCCAGATGGGCGGCTGTGGCTGCCACAGCAGCACGACGGCCCAGATCGCGTAGACGCCCCACGTGATCGCGAGCACGAGGTCGCTGCGGCGCAGCGGATGTCGTGCGACGAGCAGCCCCACGATCGGTCCCGACACGAAGGTGCCGACCACCATGAGCACGAAGACCCCGGATGCCGTGCCCGGGTCGTAGCCGAGGCCGGCGGTGAGAAAGGGGTAACCCCACAGGATGCCGAGCATCGTGGGAACCGTTCCGGCGAGCAGGTGCGCCCAGAAGCCCAGCTGCGTGCCGGGCCGGCCGAAGCTCGCGCGCAGACCCAGCTCCGACGGCTCGATCGTGCGGATCTCGGCCGTCGTCACCCGGTCGGCTCCCCGTCGCAAGGTGGCGAGTCCGAGCCCGGCCGCGAGCAGCCCGGCGGCGGCGGCGAGCAGAAATGCCGGTGTCCAGCCCTGCAGGTGCAGCATGAGGGCGAAGGGGAAGGCCGAGACGATCTGCCCGAGCTGCCCCGTCATCCCGACCCACTGCGAGAGCTGCGGCAGGATGCGCCCCTCGAACCACCCGGGAAGCAGCCGGATGACGCTCACGAAGGTGAGGGCGTCGCCCGCTCCGACCAGCACACGTGCCACGAGCGCGAATCCGATGCCGCCCGACAGCGCCAGGAGTCCCTGCCCGACCGCCATCGTCACCGCCCCCACGATGATGAGCGGCGGCGCGCCGAAGCGGTCGGCGAGCACCCCCACCGGGATCTGCAGCACGGCGTAGACCACGATCTGCACCACTGCGACCACCGAGATCGCGGCGGCGTTGACCTCGAAACGATCCGTCGCATCCACACCCGCGACGCCGAACGAGGTGCGCTGCATGACGCCCACGAGATACGCGAAAGCGGCCCCGGCGAAGACGACCCAGGAGCGCGCGGAGTTCACGCGTTCAGGCTACGCGCGCGCGGGCCTGCGCGACGGGCGCTACGCGCGGGGTTCGTCGCGGCGCGAGGCGAGGAATCGCTCCAGCTCGGCCGCGATGGTGTCGGCGCTCGGCAGTTCCCCGTCTTCGTCGACGAGCGGCGAGGGCAGCGGATTCTCCTGCATGTAGCTGTCGTGACGCTCCTCGAGCGTGTGCACGAGCCGCTCGAGCTCGGGGTTGCCCGCGACCTGCTCCTCGACCTTCTGGGTGAACTCGCGACCCTCTTGACGCAGCTCGTCGGTCGGGAAGATGAGGCCCGTCGCGGCGCTGATCGACTCGAGCGCGGCCACGGCGGCGAGCGGGTACTCGGTGTCGGCCAGGTAGTGGGGCACGAGCAGCACGAAGCCGGCGATCGGATGCCCGACTTCCTGCATGCGGTACTCGAGCAGGTGCAGGGCGTTCCCCGGTACCTGCGTGCGCGGGCGCCAGACGGAGTACGCGTCCGCGAGGTCGGGGCGATTGCCGCTCACCGTCACGCCGATCGCGCGGGTGTGCGGGGTCGGCATCGGGATCGCGTTGATCCAGGTCGTGTCCGACACCTGGAAGAGGTCGACGAGCTCGAGGATGGCGCGCGTGAAGCCCTCCCAGCGGAAGTCGGGCTCGTAGCCGGTGAGCAGCAGGAACGGGCGGTGCAGCTCGTCCTCGATGAGCGAGAGCGACAGCCGGGCGGGCTCGTACTCCGACAGGTGGTCCTCGTCGAAGAACATGACCGGGCGGCGGGCGCGGTAGTCGAGCAGCTGGTCGTTGTCGAACACCACGAGCTCGCGCGCGACCGGCAGGCCCCGCATCAGCTCGGTGATCTGGGCGACGGCGGATCCGGAGTCGGTGAAGCCCGTCAGCCCGGCCACGAGATGCAGCCCGGGCGGAACGTCGGAGACGTCGCCGACGACCTCATACAGCGGGTTCGGATCCATGTCTTCGAGTGTACGAGCCGCCCCCACGCGTCGCCGGAGGCGGAGGCCCGCGGCGTCATGCTGACAGCGAACACGTCGCTCCGACGGCGACTAGCCTGGCGCCATGGCCGTGCCCGCTCTCTCCGTGACCTCCCTGCCGCTCTCTCGACTCTCCGCGTCGCTCGTCGTCGTCGGGGTGCGACGAGGCCCCGACGGGCCGGTCATCGCGCTCGAGGACGCACCCGAGGAGCTCGCGGCCCTGCTCATCCCGCTCGGGGTGACGGGCGCAGCCGACGAGTTCCGCCGAGGCCCCGTTCCCGCGGGATGGCGCTCCCCCGTCGCCTTCGTCGGCCTCGGCGCCGAAGCGTCGCGTTCCGCGCTCCGCTCGGCCGCCGGTACGGTCGGGCGCTCGAGTGCCGGGCTCGCCTCGATCGTGCTCGCCCTGCCCGTCACGGACGAAGCGGAGGCCACCGTCGTGCTCGAGTCGGCCGCGAGCGGTGCCTACGCCTATCTCGCCTATCGCACGGGGTCCGAGCTGAGCGCCAAGCAGCCGGTGAGCGACATCGCCCTGCACGCGCCGGACGCGCTGGACGGTCAACGGATCGTGGCTGCGGCCGGGGCTACCGCCCTCGCGACGCATCTCGTGCGCGACCTCGTCAACGAGCCGGCATCCGACCTCTACCCCGCGACCTTCGTCGAGCGCGTGCACTCACTCGCCGAAGGCCTCCCGGTGGAGATCGACGTGCTCGACGAAGAGCGCCTGGCGGCCGAGGGCTACGGAGGCATCCTCGGCGTCGGCAGCGGGTCGACGCGCGGGCCCCGCCTCGCCGTCGTGCGCTATGCACCCGACGGGGCAGAGCGGCACCTCGCGATCATCGGCAAGGGCATCACCTTCGACTCGGGCGGGCTCTCGCTCAAGCCGCCTGCCTCGATGCCCACGATGAAGTACGACATGACGGGTGCCGCGACCGCGCTCGCGGTCGTGCTCGATGCCGCGCGACGCGCACTCCCCGTGCGGGTGTCCGCGTGGCTCTGCCTGGCCGAGAACATGCCCTCGGGCAGTGCCGTGCGTCCGGGCGACGTGCTGCGGATGTGGAACGGCACGACCGTCGAAGTCACCAACACGGATGCCGAAGGTCGCCTGGTGCTTGCCGACGGGCTGGCCGCAGCCGCGACCGAGCGCCCCGACCTGCTCGTCGACGTCGCGACCCTCACCGGGGCCGCCCGGGTGGCACTGGGCGAGCGCACGGCCGGGGTCATGGGCGATGCACCCGCCGTCGACCGGGTGCTCGCCGCCGCGCAGGCCTCCGATGAATCGATGTGGGCGATGCCGCTTCCCGCGGAGTTGCGTTCGGTGCTCGACTCCGACGTCGCCGACCTCGCCAATGCGAAGCCCGGGCACACCGCGGGCGGCATGCTCGTAGCCGGGCACTTCCTGCGCGCCTTCGTCGGCGAGGCGGGCGGCGAGGGTCCCGGTGCGCGCATCGGATGGGCTCATCTCGACATCGCCGGACCCGCCTACAACTCGGGATCGCCCTACGGCGCCGTAGGCAAGGGGCCCAGCGCCGTGGCCGTGCGAACGCTCCTCGCGCTGACGGCGGAGCTCGCACAGCCGTAGTAGGGTCGTGGAGGCAAGGAACGCCTTGCCGATTCCGCTCCGCGACACCACCGATGACGCGGGGTTTCCGACACGTGAAGCGCAAGGGAGTTTCTCCAGTGTCCGAGCAGACCTTCGACCTCGTCGTCCTGGGAGCGGGAAGCGGTGGCTACGCCGCTGCCCTCCGCTACGCCCAGCTCGGCAAGTCCGTGGCCCTCATCGAAAAGGACAAGGTCGGCGGCACCTGCCTCCACGTCGGCTGTATCCCCACGAAGGCCCTCCTGCACTCCGCCGAAGTCGCGGATGTCGCACGCGAGTCGGCCAAGTACGGGGTGACCACCCAGTTCGGCGGCATCGACATCGCCGCCGTCACGAGCTACCGCGAGGGCATCGTCGCGGGCAAGTACAAGGGCCTCCAGGCGCACATCAAGGGTCGCGGCATCACGACCATCGAGGGCGCCGGCCGCCTCACCTCGCCGAACACGGTGCAGGTGGGCGACCAGACCATCCGAGGCACCAACGTCATCCTCGCGACCGGTTCCTACTCGCGCACGCTCCCCGGCCTCGAGATCGGCGGACGCGTCATCACCTCCGAGCAGGCCCTCGCCCTCGACTTCGTGCCGAAGAAGGTGGCCGTGCTCGGCGGCGGCGTGATCGGCGTCGAGTTCTCGAGCGTCTGGAAGAGCTGGGGTGCTGACGTCACGATCATCGAGGCGCTGCCGCACCTCGTGCCCAACGAGGACGAGTCGATCTCGAAGCACTTCGAGCGGGCCTTCCGCCGTCGCGGCATCGAGTACAAGCTCGGCGTGCGCTTCTCGGGCGTGACTCAGAACGAGTCGGGCGTCGTCGTGACGCTCGAGAACGGCGAGACCGTAGAGGCCGACCTCCTGCTCGTCGCCGTCGGTCGCGGCCCGCTGACCGCGAACCTCGGATACGAAGAGGTCGGCGTGCAGCTCGACCGCGGCTTCGTGGTGGTCGACGACAAGCTGCAGACCACCGTGCCCGGCGTCTACGCTGTCGGCGACATCGTGCCGGGCCTGCAGCTCGCGCACCGCGGCTTCCAGCAGGGCATCTTCGTGGCCGAGGTGCTCGCGGGCCTCGATCCGATCATGGTCGAGGACGTCAACATCCCCAAGGTGACCTACTCCGACCCCGAGGTCGCCTCGGTCGGTCTCACGGAGGCCAAGGCCGCCGAGAAGTACGGCGCCGAGAACATCACCGCGTTCGAGTACAACCTCGCCGGAAACGGCAAAAGCCACATCATCGGCACCTCGGGAATCGTCAAGGCCGTGCGCGTCAACGACGGCCCCATCGTGGGTGTGCACATGATCGGAGCTCGCGTCGGTGAGCTCATCGGCGAGTCGCAGCTCGTCGTCGACTGGGAGGCGTACCCCGAGGACATCGCCCCCTACATCCACGCCCACCCGACGCAGAACGAGGCTCTCGGTGAGACCTTCCTGGCTCTTGCCGGGAAGCCCCTTCACGTCTGAGCGCCACAGCTAAGCTAGAACGACACGGCTTTGAACAAGGAGCAGCACCGATGAGCGAATCCGTCAGCCTCCCGGCGCTCGGCGAGAGCGTCACGGAAGGTACGGTGACCCGCTGGCTGAAGAAGGTCGGCGACCGCGTGGAGGTCGACGAGCCTCTGCTGGAGGTCTCGACCGACAAGGTCGACACGGAGATCCCCTCCCCCGTCGCCGGGGTGGTCGAGGAGATCCTGGTGGCCGAAGACGAGACCGTCGAGGTCGGTGCACCGCTCGTGCGCATCGGCGACGGCTCGGGTGGCGGCGAGGCCGCCGCTCCCGAGGCGCCGGCCGCCGAGGCGGCTCCCGCTGCTGAGGCCCCCGCTGCCGAAGCAGCTCCCGCTGCTGAGGCCCCCGCAGCCGAAGCAGTTCCTGCGGCCGAGGCTCCTGCGGCCCAGGCTCCTGCGGCTGAGCCCGCTCCCGCTCCGACGCCTGCCGCCGAGGCGGCACCGGCTCCGGCCGCGGAAGCCGCTCCGGCCGCCGAGGCGCCGGCTCCTGCTGCCGAGGCGCCCGCTCCGGCAGCTGAGGCGCCGGCGACCCAGCCGGCACCGGAAGCAGCTGCCGCCCCTGCCGCCGAGGCTCCTGCCGCTGCTCCCGCTGCTGAGGCACCCGCGGCCCCCGCTGCTGAGGCGCCCGCGCCCGCAGCGGAAGCACCTGCCGCCGCGGCCGCCGCCCCGTCGTCCCGCGTCGGCTACGTCACCCCCATCGTGCGCAAGCTCGCCACCGAGAAGGGTGTCGAGCTCGACACGGTGTCGGGCACCGGCGTCGGAGGCCGCATCCGCAAGCAGGATGTGCTCGCCGCCGCCGAGACGAGCGCGCCGGCTGCCGCGGCTCCTGCATCCGAGGCACCCGCCGCTCCCGCGCCCGCCGCTGAGGTCTCGCCGCTGCGCGGCACGACCGTGCCGATGACGCGTCTGCGCAAGGTCGTCGCCGAGCGCGCCGTCGTCTCGATGACCACGACCGCCCAGCTCACCACGGTCGTCGAGGCCGACGTCACGAAGGTCGCGGCGCTGCGCAACGAGGTGAAGGACGACTTCCTGGCCAAGACGGGCACGAAGCTCTCGTTCCTGCCCTTCTTCGCCCTGGCGGCCGCCGAGGCGCTGCGCACCTTCCCGATCATCAACGCGACGGTCGACGGCGACAACATCGTCTACCCCGACACCGAGAACCTCTCGATCGCGGTGGACACCGAGCGCGGTCTGCTCACCCCGGTGATCCGCGACGCGGGCGAGCTCGACATCGCCGCTCTCGCGAAGGAGATCGCCGACCTCGCCGAGCGCACGCGCGACAACAAGCTGAAGCCCGACGAGCTCGCCGGCGGCACCTTCACCCTCACCAACACCGGATCGCGTGGCGCGTTGTTCGACACGCCGCTCGTGTTCCTGCCGCAGGTCGCGATCCTCGGCACCGGTGTCGTGACCAAGAAGCCCGTCGTGGTGAGCGACAGCGGAACCGACGCGATCGCCGTGCGCTCGACCGTCTACCTCGCCCTGTCGTACGACCACCGCATCGTCGACGGTGCGGATGCGGCACGCTTCCTGGGTGCCGTCAAGGCGCGCCTCGAGGCGGGCGACTTCCGCGGATCGCTCGGCATCTAGTCGATTCCGCTCGCGACCCAGTCGCGAATACGCCATCCGGCCTCGCTTCTCATCAGCAGCAGCGAGGCCGGAGCCGTTTGCGGGCCGACCTCCACGAGCGCGCTGTCACCCAGTCGCTCCACGAGCCGCGCGGCGTCGGCCTCCGCCGTGGCGTAGTCGGCCTCGTCGCCGTCGCGCAGCTGCTGTATGGCGGCGCGATCGGCCGTCAACGCCGAGGAACCCTGCTGATCGACGTGCTCCAGGCACAGCACCGAGAGCTCGGCGAAGCAGCCAGCACGTCTCTCGAGCAGCGCGAGCGCGGCGGCGACCGGATCATCGCCCGCGATCACGACATCGGTCGCGGTCTCGCGGGGCTCAGCGGGAGGGGGCTCGGTCACCTCTGGGGAGGCCGCGGCCGGACGCAGCTCGCCGGCCGGCCGCGATCCCTGCGCGTCTGCGGCGGTCGGAAGGGCCAGGAGCACCGCCCCGGCGGCGACGGCCGCCCCACCCGCGACCACGAGGCGGCGCCGGGCGGTCGGAAGGGCGTCGAGGCGAGCGCGCAGGGCACGCGCCCTCGCCGATACCCGCGCCGACACCGCCGCGTATCGCTGGGATCGCACCGTGGAATCGGCCTCGGGCTCGGCCGTGACCTCGTCCTGCACGACGGGAACGAGTCGCATCGCCTGAGACTGGCGGGCTGACGGGTCGAGCGACGGCGGGTCGAGACGTGCAACGGGCACGGCCGCCGCGAGGTCGACGAGGCCATCTCCAAGGGTGGCGACGAGCGCCGCGGCGGGGGTCTCTTCGATCGCGTCGGCGAGCACGTGCGCCGCTCGCGCCCGCGAGCCGGCCACCCGCTGCAGTACGTCGCCGGCGAGGGCACGCACGGCATCCCGATCGCGGGCCACGGCGCCGAGCCGCGCCAGCACGGCCTCAGGCGAACCCGGCGCGAACAGCTCGGCGTGCCCGAGATCGACGAGCACTCCCCGGTCTCGGCCACGACGACCGCGGCGGCGCTCAGCTCAGCGTGCGCGACGCCCGCCGCGTGCAGCCGCGCGACCGCCTCCACGACGGGGCGCAGCACGGCGACGACCTCGCCGGCATCCCACTGCTCGCGTTCGGCGAGCAGGGTCGCCAGGCGCGGACCGACGCAATGGTCGCGCAGCACGGCGGCGCCCATCCGATCATCGACGACATCCACGAGCGAGACGATTCCGGCACCCCGAGCTCGATCCAGTGCGACGGCCTCGGCGCGCACCATGCGGGCCCCGACCGTGTCGAGAGGCCGCACGAGCACGGCGGGCCGCGGTCGTTCGCCCTCCAGCCGCACGAGCCAACGCTCGCGGTGCGCGTCGCCTCCGAGCGGACGGACGATGCGGATCCCCGGTAACTCGCGCACGATGCTCACCCCACGATCGTGCGACGCGGTGCGCCGGCCCGGGCGGCATCCGCCGAGAATCGGTAACACCACCCCGAACGGTCGGTTGGGGAGGATCGGACGGGTTAGGGTTGACGGGTGGTCGACTATGTCGACGCGGGACTAAGCGCCAATTCCGTGTCGTATTCGACGGCCCTCGAACGCCAGCGTGCTCTGCACGCCGACGTCGCGAGTGGCCGGGCGCCCGATACCGTGCTTCTTCTGGAGCACCCGCCCGTCTATACCGCCGGCAAGCGGACCGAACCGCACGAGAGGCCCGCTGACGGCACGCCCGTCATCGACGTCGATCGTGGCGGCAAGATCACCTGGCACGGCCCCGGACAGCTCGTGGGCTATCCCATCGTGCGGCTCGCCGACCCGATCGACGTGGTCGCCTATGTGCGACGCCTCGAGGACCTGCTGATCGACGTGCTCGCCGACCACGGCATCTCCGGCGTGCGCGTCGAGGGACGCAGCGGGGTGTGGATCGATCGGCCGGGAGCCCCTGCCGACAAGATCGCCGCCATCGGCATCCGTGTCGCCGACGGGGTCACCATGCACGGCTTCGCGCTGAACTGCAGCAACGATCTCGTGCCCTATCGCTCGATCATCGCGTGCGGCATCCGCGACGCCGGCGTCACGACGATGAGCCGTGAGCTCGGGCGGCAGGTGACACCGCGCGATGTCGTGCCGGATGTCATCCGCCGTTTCGAGAACGCGCTCGCCGGCAGTCTCGCCGCGCGCGCCACGCACGATGTGGCGGTACCGGCATGAGCACGCCTCCCGAGGGCCGCAAGCTGCTGCGCCTCGAGGTACGCAATGCCCAGACCCCGATCGAGCGCAAGCCGGAGTGGATCAAGACCCGCGCCAAGATGGGGCCCGAGTTCACGGCGCTGCAGTCGCTCGTGAAGAGCGAGGACCTGCACACCGTGTGCCAGGAAGCGGGGTGCCCCAACATCTACGAGTGCTGGGAGGACCGCGAAGCGACGTTCCTCATCGGCGGGAGCCAGTGCACCAGGCGTTGCGACTTCTGCCAGATCGACACGGGCAAGCCCGCCGCCTATGACACCGACGAGCCGCGCCGCGTCGCCGAATCGGTGCAGCGGATGGGCCTGCGCTACGCGACGGTCACGGGAGTCGCCCGCGACGACCTGCCTGACGAGGGAGCCTGGTTGCATGCCGAGACGGTGCGTGCCATCCACGCCGCCAATCCGGGCACGGGCGTCGAGATCCTGGCGACGGACTTCTCCGGCAACCCCGAGCTGCTCGGCGAGGTGTTCTCGAGCCGACCTGAGGTGTTCGCGCACAACGTCGAGACGGTTCCGCGCATCTTCAAACGCATCCGCCCGGCGTTCCGCTACGACCGCTCGCTCGGCGTGATCACCGCGGCCCACGAGGCGGGACTCATCACGAAGTCGAACCTCATCCTGGGGATGGGCGAGGAGCGGCACGAGATCAGTCACGCCCTTCGCGAGCTGCGCGACGCGGGCTGCGACATCATCACCGTGACCCAGTACCTGCGCCCCTCTCCCCGCCACCTGCCGGTCGCGCGTTGGGTTCGGCCTGAGGAGTTCGTCGAGATCAAGGAGGAGGCCGAGGAGCTCGGCTTCCTCGGGGTGCTCGCCGGTCCCCTGGTGCGCTCGAGCTACCGCGCCGGCCGCCTGTGGGCGCGGTCGATGCTCGCGAAGGGCCGCGACATCCCGGAGCACCTGGCGCATCTCGCCGACAGCGAACTCGGGTTCGCGCAGGCGGTGTCCTAGGAGACCCTAGGCTGGAAGCCATGGCACGCAGCACATCCGAGAAGGAGCCCGGCCGCATCAAGCAGATGTGGCAGGTCTTCCAGATGACCCGTCGGTCGGATCCCCACATCACCTGGTATCTGATCCTCGCCTTCCTCATCCCGATCGCGATCGCCATCGTGCTCTCGGTGTTCTTCGGCGACAACGTGATCGCCTGGATCCTCTACATCGTCACGGGCGTCATGGCGGGGCTGCTGCTCGTGCTCGTGATCCTCGGGCGCCGGGCCGAACGTGCCGCGTACTCGCAGATCGCGGGTCAGCCGGGCGCCGTCGGGGCCGTGCTCAAGAACGGCCTGCGCCGCTCCTGGATCGGCAACGAGGAGCCCATCGCCTTCAGCCCGCGCACCAAGGATGCGGTGTATCGCGCCGTCGGCCGCCCCGGCGTCGTCCTGATCGGCGAGGGGCCGCGCTCCCGCACCCAGCCCATGCTCGAGAAGGAGCGGGTGGCCGTGGCGCGACTGCTGCCGAACGTGCCGCTGCACCTGATCTACGTCGGCCCCGACACGGATGCCGTGCCGCTGCACAAGATCTCCGGCAAGCTCAATCGCCTCCCGCGCAAGCTCACCAAGGCCGAGGTCATCCAGGTCGAGAAGCGCCTCACCTCGGTCGCGAAGGTCAAGGGGTTCAAGATCCCCGGGGGTATCGACCCGATGCGGATGCGCGCGCCGCGTCCGCGCTGATCACCGTCAGGCCCGGGTCAGCAGCCACACCGTCATGTTCGACGAGCTGCCGCCGATGCAGGTCTGGTAGTAGCCGGCATATCCGGCGGGGAGTACGGATGCGTCGACGCCGTAGCTGAGACCGCCGACGAGACCGGCGACGCGATAGGTGCCGTAACCGGCGAACTCGACGAGCGAACCGGTTCCGATGCCGCGCCATGCCGAACCACCGCACGACCAGTGCTCGGCCGCGTAGAAGCCTGCACCGAGGTAGCTCGCAACCGCCGCGACGTTGACGGATCCGCGGCACGCGTCGATCTCGGACTGGCCGCCCGAGGTCCAGATGCTCTCGATGTGCACACCGGCGACCCCGGCCGGAGCGGCGCGCGGCGCGCCCGCGTGCCGTGCCGCCGCCGCGGCAGCTGCGGCCGCCTGCCGTGCCGCCTCCGCCTCGGCGGCGAGTCGTGCCTGCTCGGCCTCCCAGGCCGTGACGGCGTCGTCGACGCCGCTCACGGCGGAGGCAAGCGCAACGCTCGCGTGATCGAGTGCCACCGCATTCGCTGCGACTGTCGCTTCGAGGGTGGTTCCCGGCCAGACGACGCTCGTGCGGACGCGCTCGGCGACCTGCGTGGCACGGGTGATGGCCGCATGCAGCTTCACGCGTGGCGACTCGTCGAGCACGCGGTCGGCGGAGTCGTCCCACACGAGCTGCGCCGCCGATCTCGCCTGCTCGAGCACGCGCAGCTTCGCCACCGCGCTGGCGCGCACGAGTTGCTCACCCGGTGCCGAATCCCGCACAGTCGTCGGCACCGTCCAGGTGGGCGCGTCGATCGGGCGCGCGAAGGCGCCGATGAGCAGCGCGAAGCTCGCCAGCACGAGCGCGACGTGGCGTGCGGTCACGACGCCGTGGTGCGCGGGTGCCGCATCCGGTGGCCAGAGAGGCGCCGGGTGACCGTGATGTCCGACTGCCGTCACCCTGCCACCTCGCATTCCGGATTCCGGAGTGGAGACGTCTCGGGTGGCGTCCTTTGAGCACAGTCTCCCGCCGAGCCCTTCTCAGGTCAAGGCTCGCCGATCGGGGAACTCAGACGCGCACGAGGACGGTGCCTGCCGCCTTGTCGTGGAGGCCGCGCTGGTCGCGATCCCAGATGAGCGCGGGGATGCCGAGACACAGCAGCAGCGTGCGCACAAGCGGTCGCCACAGACCCAGGTAGCCGCCCGCGAGCGGCACCACGCGGAGCCGGACGAGAAGATGGCCGAGGCTGCCATTCACGACGATGAGGAAGAGATATTGCAGGGCCGCGAAGATGCCGAGCGTGATGAACGGGTCGGTGCCCAACTGCGTCGGAAAGAACGCCCACGACAGCAGGTAGGCGACACCCCAATCGATCACGATCGCGATGAGACGCCGTCCCAGGCGCCCGATCGAGCGCGGTCCCGACTCGGGCAACCCGAGCCTCTCTCCCGGCCAGCGGTTCTCGACGGGGTCGGCGGCGGGAGAACTCACCCCCTCACTCTAGGCAGCACCGCGTAACATGCCGGAAACAAACCGGTCACCGTCGGGAAATGCCGTCGCCCTAACCTCGCATCGTCTGCACCCGCAGCCGACCCGTTCCACGCCCCTGGAGTATTCCCCTATGTCCAAGCCTCTGTTCAGCGACTCGTCTGAGGTGCTGAAGTTCATCAAGGACACGGATGTCAAGTTCCTCGACATCCGCTTCACCGACCTGCCGGGCATCCAGCAGCACTTCAACATCCCCGCCTCGACCGTCGACGAGGACTTCTTCACGGTCGGCCAGCTCTTCGACGGCTCGTCGATCCGCGGCTTCCAATCGATCCACGAGTCGGACCTGCAGCTCATCCCCGACATCTCCACGGCGTACGTCGACCCGTTCCGCACCGAGCGCACGCTCGTCATCATCTTCGACATCTACAACCCCCGCACGGGCGAGGTCTACGGGCGCGACCCGCGCCAGGTGGCCAAGAAGGCCGAGAAGTACCTCGCCTCGACCGGGATCGCCGACACGGCGTTCTTCGCCCCCGAGGCGGAGTTCTACATCTTCGACGACGTGCGCTACGAGGTGAAGCAGAACAAGTCGTACTACGAGGTGGACTCCTCGGAGGCCGCCTGGAACTCGGGGCGCGAGGAAGAGGGCGGCAACCTCGCCAACAAGACCCCCTTCAAGGGCGGCTACTTCCCCGTCACCCCGGTCGACCAGCACGCCGACCTCCGCGATGACATCGTGCTCAAGCTCATGGAGGTCGGGCTCGAGGTCGAGCGCAGCCACCACGAGGTGGGCACCGCCGGCCAGGGCGAGATCAACTACAAGTTCGACACGATGGTGCACTCGGCGGATGACATCCTGAAGTTCAAGTACATCGTCAAGAACACGGCGCTCGAGTGGGGCAAGACGGCGACCTTCATGCCGAAGCCGCTCATGGGCGACAACGGTTCGGGCATGCACACCCACCAGTCGCTGTGGAACGAGGGCAAGCCGCTGTTCTACGACGAGCAGGGCTACGGCGGCCTCTCCGACATCGCGCGCTGGTACATCGGCGGCATCCTGAAGCACGCGGCGTCGATCTCGGCGTTCACCAACCCGACCGTCAACTCGTACCGCCGGCTCATCCCCGGGTTCGAGGCGCCGGTCAACCTGGTGTACTCGGCCGGTAACCGCTCGGCCGCGATCCGCATCCCGATCACGGGCACCAACCCGAAGGCGAAGCGCATCGAGTTCCGCGCGCCCGACGCATCGGGCAACCCGTACCTCGCGTTCGCGGTGCAGCTCATGGCCGGCATCGACGGCATCAAGAACAAGATCGAGCCCCACGAGCCCGTCGACAAGGACCTCTACGAGCTGCCGCCCGAGGAAGCCCGCAACATCCCGCAGCTGCCGGGCTCGCTCGAGGAGGCCCTGCGCGCCCTCGAGTCCGACCACGACTACCTCCTCGAGGGCGGCGTGTTCACCCAGGACCTCATCGACACCTGGATCGCCTACAAGCGCGAGAAGGAGCTCCTCCCCTTCGCCCAGCGCCCGCACCCCTTCGAGTACGAGCTGTACTTCGGGGTGTAAGCCCCTCGCCAACGTCGCTGTCAGGGCCGTCTTCTTCGGAAGGCGGCCCTGACGCCGTTCTCAGAGGCGCGAGCCGTAGAAGAGACGCTCGAACACCTGGCGGGAACGGCGGGTCGTGCGCAGGTAGTCGTCGTCGAGGCGGCTCGCGGAGTGCGGCGGGTACTCCATGAGGCGCGCGACGCCCTCCAGGGCGCGGCGGTCGGTGGGCAGCACGTCGGCGGTCTTCGCGGTCCAGAGCGTCATCGCGGAACGGGCGCGGGATGCGATGAGCCAGGCCGCGCGCAGGCGTTCCGCATCCGGTTCCGTGACGAGCCCTGTGTCGACGGCAGCGGCGAGGGCGCGCAGCGTGGAGGTCGTACGCAGGGCCGGCACGTCGTGGGCGTGCTCGAGCTGCCAGAGCTGCACGAGCCACTCGACATCCGACAGGGAACCGCGACCGAGCTTGAGGTGCCGCGCCGGGTCGGCGCCCTGGGGTAGCCGCTCCGACTCGACGCGCGCCTTGATGCGCTTGACCTCGCGCACCGCATCCGGACCGATCGACGCGGGAAAGCGGATGCCGTCGGCCATCGTCGTGAAGTCGTCGAGCAGCGCCTCGTCGCCCGCGACGCCGCGCGCCCGGAGCAGCGCCTGCGCCTCCCAGGTGAGCGACCAGCGGGCGTAGTAGGCGCGATAGCTCTCGAGCGAGCGCACGATCGCGCCGTTCTTGCCCTCCGGGCGCAAGCCCAGGTCGAGATCGAGTGGCAGCCGCACGTCGTCGGTGAGGCGCTTGATCTCGTGCACGATCTGCTCGGCGCGCTTCTGCGCCGCGTCGGCGTCGCCGCTCGTGCCCCGGTAGACGTACATGATGTCGGCGTCGCTGCCGAACCCGAGCTCGGCCCCGCCATAGCGACCCATCGCGATGATGCCGAACTCGAGCTCATCGGAACCGCGGCGCGCCAACCGCAGCGCGCCCGTGAGGATCGCCGTCGTCACATCCGACAGGGCCACCCCGAGATCCTCGACCGACACGAGGCCGACCATCGCCGCGAGCGAGAGACGCAGCACCTCGCGGCGGCGAGCTGTGCGCAACGCCTTGGCCGCCGCATCCGCGTCGCCCGCGTAGCGCGCGATGGTCGCCTCCGTCTCGTCGAGCAGCTCCGGAAGCGGTCGCGGCTGCAGCTCGGCGTCGTTCTCGAGCCAGGCGGCCGCTTCGGGGATGCGCTCGAACAGGCCGCCGATGTAGCGCGACCCCGACAGCACGTGCGTGAGTCGTTCGGCGACGCCGGATGAGTCGCGCAACATCCGCAGGAACCAGTGAGTCTCACCCAGATCCTCCGAGAGCCGGCGGAACGCGAGCAGCCCGTAGTCGGGATCCGCCCCCTCCGCGAGCCACCGCAGCATGACGGGCAACAGAGCGCGCTGGATCGCCGCACGTCGCGACACACCGCCCGTGAGGGCCGCGATGTGCCGCAGCGCGCCTCCCGGGTCGAGGAAGCCGATCGCGGCGAGCCGCGCCTCGGCCTGCTCGCTCGTGAGCGCGAAGCCCTCCTCCGGCAGCGACGCGACGGCCGAGAGCAGCGGACGGTAGAACAACCGCTCGTGCAGCCCGCGCACACTCTGCTGCACCCCGTGCCAGGTGTCGATGAGCTCCGAGGCGGTGGACGCCACCCGGCTGCCGCGCGCGACGGCGCGCTGCTCCGCCTCGCTGCGCGGCATGAGGTGGGTGCGACGCAATCGGGACAGCTGGATGCGGTGCTCGAGCAGGCGCAGGAAGCGGTAGTCGCGCCCGAATTCGGCGGCCTCGACGCGGCCGATGTACCCGCGCTCGGCGAGTGCGTCGAGCGCGTCGAGTGTCGAGCGCTGCCGGATCTCCCCGTCGACCTGACCGTGAACGAGCTGCAGCAGCTGGATCGTGAACTCCACATCGCGCAGGCCGCCCGGCCCGAGCTTGAGCTGCACGTCGACCTCGTCGCGCGGGATGTGCGCGAGCACGCGCTCGCGCATCCGCTGCACGGACTCCACGAAGCCCTCGCGAGACGACGCCGACCAGACCTTCGGGGCGACGCCCGCCACGAAGCGCTCCCCCAGCTCGAGGTCACCCGCGAGTGCCCGGGCCTTCAGCAGCGCCTGGAACTCCCAGCTCTTCGCCCAGCGGTCGTAATAGGCGAGGTGCGAGTCCAGGGTGCGCACGAGCGCGCCGTCCTTGCCCTCTGGTCGCAGATTCGCGTCGACCTCCCACAGCGGGGGCTCGAGCGCGAGTTCGTGGATGGCGTTCATGGTGTCGACGGCGAGGCGCGTCGCGATCTCCACGGCGCGCGCGTCCGAGATGCCGTCACCCGCGGCGACGAAGATCACGTCGACATCGCTCAGGTAGTTGAGCTCGCGCGCGCCGGCCTTGCCCATGCCGATGATCGCGAGCTGCGTTGCGGCAACCTCGTCGGCGGGGAAGCGCGAACCGGAACGTGCGACGGCGAGGGCGGCATCCAGGGCGGCCCCGGCGAGATCGGCGAGGGCCGCCGCCACCTGCGGCAGCGTGTCGATCGGCTCGGGCTGGTCGAGGTCCCACGCCGCGAGCCGCACCAGCTCCCGGCGATACGTGCGGCGGAGGGCGTTCGCGCCGTCCTCACCCGTGAGCCCCTGGACGGCCGCGAGCAACGCCGCCCGGTAGCTCGCCGCGGGTGCGGGCGACTCCATCGGTTCGGTCAGCACCGCGAGCTCCGCGGGGTGTCGCTTCAGGAACACCGCGAGCCCCTCGGATGCGCCCAGCACCTCGATCAGACGCCGCGCGGCATCCTCGTGGGCGAGCACGGCGTCGGTCGCGGCCGCGTCCCGTTCGCGCAGCTCGACGAGCTCGCGGAGCGCCTGGTCGGGGTCCGCGGCGTACGAGAACAGCGGAAGCACCGCATCCGGAACCTCCGGAAGAGCAGCGGCAGCACTCCCGAGCTCGGCGAAGCCCAGCCGGGCGAGCTCCGTGAGAGTGATCGCCCGGGGGCTCAGAGCGCCTCCAGGTTCGCTTCCAGCTCGAACGGCGTCACCTGGGATCGGTAGCCGGCCCACTCGCGCCGCTTGTTGAGCAGCACGTAGTTGAAGACCTGCTCCCCCAGTGTCTCGGCCACGAGCTCCGACTCCTCCATGATGAGCAGCGCCCTGTCGAGGCTCGAGGGCAGCGCCTGATAGCCGAGCGCCCGCCGCTCGGCGTTCGTCATGTTGAAGACGTCGGAGTCGGCCTCGGGCGGGAGTTCGTAACCCTCCTCGATGCCCTTGAGCCCCGCCGCAAGCAGGAGTGCGTACGACAAGTAGGGGTTGGCCGCCGAGTCGATGCCGCGGTACTCGACACGGGCGCTCTGCCCCTTGCCGGGCTTGTACAACGGCACGCGCACGAGGGCAGAGCGGTTGTTGTGGCCCCACGTGACATAGCTGGGCGCCTCGTCACCGCCCCACAGCCGCTTGTAGGAGTTGACGAACTGGTTGGTCACCGCTGTGATCTCCGGGGCGTGGGTCAACAGGCCCGCCACGAACTGCCGCCCGATCTGCGAGAGCTGGTACTCCCCACCCGCGTCGAAGAAGGCGTTCGCGTCCCCCTCGAAGAGCGAGACGTGCGTGTGCATGCCGGAACCGGGATGCTCCGAGAACGGCTTCGGCATGAACGTCGCGTAGACGCCCTGCTCGATCGCGACCTCCTTCACGACGGTGCGGAAGGTCATGATGTTGTCGGCCGTGGTGAGCGCGTCGGCATAGCGCAGGTCGATCTCGTTCTGGCCGGGGCCCGCCTCATGGTGGCTGAACTCGACCGAGATGCCCAGGTCTTCGAGCATCCGCACGCTGCGACGACGGAAGTCGTGCGCAGTCCCCCGGGCACGTTGTCGAAGTAGCCGGCGGAGTCGACCGGAACGGGGCGGCCCTTGCGCAGCTTGCTCGACTTGAGCAGGTAGAACTCGATCTCGGGATGCGTGTAGAAGGTGAAGCCGCGATCGGCCGCCTTCTCGAGCGCTCGCTTGAGCACGTTGCGCGGGTCGGCCACGGCGGGCTGCCCGTCGGGCGTCGAGATGTCGCAGAACATGCGCGCGGTCGGGTCGACCTCCCCGCGCCACGGCAGGATCTGGAACGTCGTCGGATCCGGATGCGCGAGCACGTCGGCCTCGAAGGCGCGCGTGAGCCCCTCGATCGCGGATCCGTCGATCCCGACGCCCTCGGTGAACGCCCCCTCGACCTCCGCCGGGGCCAGTGCCACCGACTTCAGGGTGCCCACGACATCCGTGAACCAGAGGCGGACGAACTTCACTCCGCGCTCCTCGATCGTGCGCAGAACGAAGTCTCGCTGCTTGTCCATCCGGGTCCTCTCGTCACTGCGTCACGGTCTCGTCTTAGGCTAGCGGCGCCTCCCTCCGATACGATGCCGTCACGGTCGATTTCGTCACCCGCCTCGTCGGCCGCTCCGCAGTGAAGCGCCGGCAGGATGCCATCGACCCGACGACCTCGGGTGCGGCGTTCCGTCGTGACCGCCGTCTTCGCAGAGGTCCGGCCCCTTCGGCCACATCAGCACCACGCCGTTCCACGGCAGAAAGCTCTTTCGACACGTGCACGTTCAGGCTTACATCGACAACGTCTTCCGCACCGCCGTTTCCCGCAACGCGGGCGAACCCGAATTCCACCAGGCGCTCCACGAGGTGCTCGAGTCGATCGGACCGGTGCTCGAGCAGCATCCCGAATACCTCGAGGCAGGGATCCTCGAGCGACTCGTCGAACCCGAGCGGCAGATCATGTTCCGCGTCCCGTGGGTCGACGACTCGGGTTCGGTGCAGGTGAACCGCGGATTCCGTGTGCAGTTCAACTCCGCGCTCGGCCCCTACAAGGGCGGCTTGCGCTTTCACCCGAGCGTCAACCTCGGCATCATCAAGTTCCTCGGTTTCGAGCAGATCCTCAAGAACGCCCTCACCGGCCAGGGCATCGGCGGGGCCAAGGGCGGCAGCGACTTCGACCCGCACGGCCGCAGCGACCGCGAGATCGAGCGCTTCTCGCAGAGCTTCATGACCGAGCTCTACCGCCACCTCGGCGAGCACACCGACGTTCCCGCGGGCGACATCGGCGTGGGCGCACGCGAGATCGGGTACCTGTTCGGCCAGTACCGCAAGATCACCAACCGCCACGAGTCGGGGATGTTCACCGGCAAGGGCGTGCAGTGGGGCGGCGCCGAGGTGCGCACCGAGGCGACGGGCTATGGCGCCGTCTTCTTCCTGCAGGAGATGCTCGCGCGTCGCGGCGAGGGACTCGAGGGGCGCACGGCGATCGTGTCGGGCTCGGGCAATGTCGCGATCTACGCGATCGAGAAACTGCACCAGCTCGGCGCCAAGGCGCTCACGGCATCCGACTCCTCGGGCTACATCGTCGACGAGGCGGGAATCGACCTCGAGCTGCTCAAGCAGCTCAAGGAGGTTGAGCGCGTGCGCATCTCCGAGTACGCCGAACGCCGCAGCTCGGCGCGGTTCGTGCCGGACCGCCGCGTCTGGGAGGTGTCGGGCGACGTCGCGATCCCGTCCGCGACCCAGAACGAGCTCGACGGTGACGATGCGGCCGCTCTCATCGCGGGCGGCGTCATCGCCGTGAGCGAGGGCGCCAACATGCCCAGCACCCCGGAGGCCGTCACGGCCTTCCAGGAGGCCGGCGTGCTGTTCGCGCCCGGCAAGGCCGCGAACGCGGGCGGCGTGGCCACCTCGGCGCTCGAGATGAGCCAGAACGCCTCGCGTCAGCGCTGGGGTTTCGACGACAGCGAGGCGCGCCTTCGTGACATCATGAGCAACGTGCACGACGCAGCGTTCGCGGCATCCGAGCGGTACGGCCGCCCGGGTGACTACGTGCTCGGTGCGAACGCGGCCGGCTTCGTGCGAGTCGCGGATGCGATGCTCGCACAGGGTCTGATCTGAGATGCCGCGAGTCCCGCTGCTGCTGGGAGGGTTCGCGCCGTTTCTGGCGGTGTCGATCTTCCACCTCGCAGTGAAGCTGGCGGGACTCGTCGAACTCGATCGGGCCACCAAGGGGCTCACGATGCCCGCGCTGCTGCTCGGGGTCGTGATCGTGATCCTGGCCGGTCGCCTGCGTCTGCGCACCTCTGTGCTCGCCCTGCTCGTGACGGCGCTGACGCTCTCCTGGCTCGGCGACGTCATGCTGCCGTTCTTCCTCGTGGGATTGAGCTTCTTCCTCGCGGCGCACCTCGCCTACATCACGGTCTTCCATGTGGGCTTCCGTCGGCGTCCGTCGTGGTGGGCGATCGGCCTGGTGCCGTGGTTCGCGGGGTTGCTGCTCGCGCTCTGGCCGTATCTCGACGAGACCTGGCCCGCCGTCGCGCTCTACGGAGCCGCGCTCGCGCTCATGGCCGCATCCGCCACCCGCGGCAACGTCTTCACGACGATCGGCGGCGCCCTGTTCGTCGCAAGCGATTCGCTGCTCGCCTTCCGCATCTTCACGCCGCTGTTCCAGACTCCGCCAGAAGACACACTCATCATGGGCCTGTACCTCGCCGCCCAGCTGGTGATCGTGATCGGTGTGCTGCGCACCGCGGTGCCGCGGATCCCCCGGTCGCCTCGCGCGTCGGTCGCCGCCGCCTAGACTGACCCAATGGCAGACGAGGTCGTCAAGAAGGTCCGCACCCGGCATTTCCAGAACGCGAAGGCCAACGGCATCAAGATCACCGGCCTCACGAGCTACGACCAGCTCACGGCGGCGATCTTCGATCGTGCCGGCATCGACTTCCTCCTGGTGGGCGACTCCGCCGGCAACAACGTCTTCGGCTACGACACGACGCTGCCGGTCACCGTCGACGAGCTCATCCCCCTCACGCGGGCGGTCGCGGGCGCGGTCAAGCGGGCGTTCGTCGTGGCGGACATGCCGTTCGGGTCGTACGAAACCAGCACCGACGAAGCCCTCCACACCGCCTTCCGCTTCATGAAGGAGACCGGCGCCCACGCGGTCAAGCTCGAGGAGGCGTGCGCTCGGCCGAACAGATCCGCCGCATCGTGTCGGCCGGCATCCCCGTGATGGCGCACATCGGGTTCACGCCGCAGAGTGAGCATCAGCTCGGTGGTCACGTGATCCAGGGTCGCGGGTCGGGTGTCGAACAGCTGCTCGCCGACGCACGAGCAGTCGAGGATGCCGGCGCGTTCGCCGTCGTGCTCGAGATGGTGCCGGCCGAGGCGGCGCGACGCGTGACCGAAGCGCTCACGATCCCCACGATCTCCGTCGGCGCCGGCCCCCACACCGACGGGCAACTGCTCGTCTGGACCGACTGGGCGGGGCTCACGACCGGGCGCATCCCCAAGTTCGTGAAGCAGTACGCGAATCTCGCCGAGGTGCTCACGGATGCGGCGCGCGCCTGGACGGCCGATGTCGCTTCCGGCGTGTACCCCGGCCCCGAGAACTCGTACAACGACTAGCTGACGTCCGTCGGTGGACGACGAGCGATCGCAGGGTCAGGATGGACGGATGGCGACCGCACGCGTGGGGATGTCGGGGTGGACGTATGCGCCGTGGCGCGGCGCGTTCTACCCGAAGGGCCTGCGGCAGGCCGACGAGCTGAGTTACGCATCCGAGCGCGTCACCTCGATCGAGCTCAACGGGTCGTTCTACTCGCTGCAGAAGCCCGCGAGCTGGCGCAAGTGGCGCGAGGAGACGCCCGACGACTTCGTCTTCGCCGTGAAGGTGCCGCGCTTCATCACGCACATCCGCCGCCTCGACGACGTCGCGGAGCCGTTCGCGAACTTCCTCGCATCCGGCCTGCTCGGGCTCGGACCGAAGCTCGGCCCCCTGCTCTGGCAGCTGCCCCCAACCTCGACTACGACCCCGAGCTCATCGAGCGGCTGCTCGCTCTCCTTCCCCACGACACGGAGCGGGCGCTGGAGCTGGCGCGCGGCCGCGGCGAGCGGATGCGGGGCAAGGAACTGCTCGAGATCGACGAGCCGCGCCCGCTGCGCCACGCGATCGAACCGCGGGCTCACAGCTTCGACGACCAGGAGTTCGCCGACCAGGCCGCCGCGGCGAACGTGGCCGTCGTGCTGGGCGACAACGAGGGACGCTGGCCGCGGCTCGACTGGGTGACCGCCGATTTCGCCTACGCGCGCCTGCACGGCGACAAGGAGCTGTACACCTCGGGCTACGACGACGCGGCGCTCGACGACTGGGAGGAGTGGACGCGCGACCACCTCGACCACGACCGCGACGTGTACGTCTACTTCGACAACGACGTCAAGGTGCGCGCTCCGTTCGATGCGATGTCGCTCGTGGCACGATTGGCCAGATGATCGATCCCGCCGCGCCCTCGCCGTTCGTGCTTCCCCGGCGCCCGCCGAGCTGCTGCTCGAGACCGACCGCCTCACCCTGCGTCCCCTCACCGACGACGACGTCGAGGCGATGACGGTGTACCGCGGCGATCCGGACGTCTGCCGTTTCCTCCCGTTCCCTCCGCAGACGGCCGGCGACATCCGCGCACGCATCGGCCGCGTCTTCGGCTCGACCTCGCTCGAGGGCGAGAACGGCGGTGTGCCGGTCGCCATCGTGCGACGCGACGACGGCGAGCTCATCGGCGACCTCGTGCTGTTCCACCTGGACGCCGCGAACGGCACGGTCGAGATCGGCTGGGTCATCCGCCCGGATGTCACGGGCCGCGGCTATGCGACAGAAGCCTGCCGTGCACTCGTCGACGCGGCATTCCGCATCTACGGGGTGCGGCGCGTCGTGGCGCGTATCGACGCCGAAAACACGGCATCCGCGCGGCTGGCGGAGCGGCTCGGCATGCGGCTCGAGGCACGGCTCGTCGAAAGCGAGTGGTACAAGGGCCGCTGGGGCGACGAACTCGACTACGCGATCCTCGCGCGCGAATGGCGGCAGGGCGGACTTCCTCCAGCCTGAGCGCGACGCGACCGGAATCTGCGCTATTCTCGTGGCGCTCGTGAGAGCGCTCCCACGTCCACCACACAGAAGGCAGCCGATGACCGACTACCTCCCCTGACCGACTGGCTGAAAGCCCAGACCGACACCTTCGAGACCAAGAAGCGCCTGCTCGTCTTCACCGACCTGATCCACAAGCCCACGGGTGAGAAGGTCGTCGAAGGCTTCCGCTACTTCCACACCGGGATCGACGAGCTCGTCGCGGCGTTCGACGCCGACGACATCGCGGCGATCCGCGATCTCGAGTACGCGATCGACGATGACGGCGATGTCGACACGAGCGGCGTCTGCCTGCTGGTGGCCTACACGCCGAGCGGGCCTTCCTCGCTGCGCAGCCGCAGGAGTATCGCGACTACGTGCCCACGCTCGTGCGTGAGCCGAAGTACCTCACCGTCGGCTCCGACGCCCGTGAACTCGCCATCGCGCTCGACCAGTCCAGCTGAGCCATCCCGCCGGGCCACGGGCTGCGCGGCACGATCGTGTGCCGCGCAGCCCGTGGTTATTTCACCCCACCCGTCGCGAGGCCGCCCACGAGCCGCTTCTCGATGAGCATGAAGAGCACCACGACCGGAACGATCGCCACGATCGAGATGCCGAACACGTACTGCCACGAGGTCTCGTACTGCCCCACGAACTTCGTGAGTGCCACCGAGAGCGGTTGATTGCCGGCCGTCGACAGGATCACGAGCGACGCCGCGAACTCGTTCCACGCGGCGACGAAGGTGAAGACGATCGCCGTCACGAGCCCGGGCCAGACCAGTGGCAGGTTGATGCGGAACAGGGTCGCGAGGCGCCCTGCCCCGTCGAGCTGCGCCGCCTCGTCGATCTCGCGAGGGATCGAGGCGAAGAACGAGTGCAGGATCCAGACCGTGAAGGCGAGATTGAACGCGGCGTTCGTCAGGATCATCGCCGCCCAGGTGTCGTGCATCCCGAGCGCCACGAACTGCCGGAACAGGCCCGAGGTGAGCACCGCCGGCTGCAGCATCTGCGTCGTGATGACGAGCGCGAGGAAGGCGAACCGCCCGGGGAACCGGAACCGCGCCGTGTAGTAGGCGGCGGGCACCGCCACGAGGAGCGCGAGCACCGTGGCGCAGCTCGCGATCACGATCGTCGAGATGAGGTTCTGCACGAGCGGTGTCTCGGGCGTCGACCACATCGTCAGGTAGTTCTCCCAGTGCCACTCCCGCGGAAAGTAGGTGGGCTCCACCGAACGGATCTGCGCCTTCGTCTTGACCGAGCCGAAGAACATGATCGTGTAGGGCAGCACGAACACGACGAGCACGACCAGACCGCCCAGCATCCGCAGCAGCACGCGACCGAGCGGCACCTGATCGCTCGTGTAGCGTCGGCGCCGGATGCTGCGCGACGCGGTCGCGGAGGTCACCTCACACCTCCCGCATCGGGCGCACGACGCGCACGTAGACCGCGACGATGACGAGCACGATCACGAACGCGACGACCGAGAGGGCGCTCGCCACATCGACCTTGTGCTGGTTCTGGATGTACTTGAAGATCATCGTCATCACGGTGTCGGCGTCGTATCCCGGGATCGATCCCGTCATCACCTTGAGGATCGGCAGCGAGTTGAACACGTTGATGATGTTGATGAGCACCGCCACCGAGAGTGCCCCGCGCAGTTGCGGCAGCACGACCGTGAGATAGCTGCGCGCGGGGCTCGCGCCGTCGACCTTCGCGGCCTCGAGGGTCTCGGTCGGGATCGTCGCGAGGCCCGCCAGGATCGTGTAGGTCGTGAAGGGCAACGACACGAAGATGGCCACGATCACTGCCCAGGCGAAGGCGGTCTCGGCGTTGCGCGTCCAGCCGTAGCCCTCCGGGGTGTCGACGAGTCCGACGTCGACGAGGAACCGGTTGATGATGCCGAAGTAGGGCTCGAGCCCGTAGTACACGACCATCGTCGTCATCACGACCGAGGCCGCCCACGGGATGATCACGACCATCCGCACGAGCCGTCTGCCCGGGAACGCCTTGTCGAGGATCTGCGCGATGCCGAGCGAGAGCACGACGGTGACCCCGACGACGACCACGACCCACACGACCGTGCGGCCCAGGATCGGCCAGAAGTACGGGAAGGAGAACACCTCCACGTAGTTGGCGAACCCGGCGGAGCCCTTGTCGACCCCGGAGATGGAGATGTCGCGGGTCGAGTTGTAGACCATCACCCCCGCAGGGAACAGCACCACCCCCAGGATGAGCAGCACCGCCGGTGCGAGCCACGGCAGGGCCGCGAGCGATGCCCGCGGCCCGCCGGCGTGCGAACTCCGCACGCGATCAGCCTGCGTCGACCTGGGTCTGGATCTCGGTGAGGACATCCTGCGCGGACTTGGACTGGATCTGACCGAAGAGCGCCTTGAAGGCCGAGTCGGCCGCCGACCACTTCGGATTCGTGCTCGGATAGAACTGGGCGTCCGGGAGCACCTCGAGGAACGGCGCGAGCGCCTCCCCCCGCGAGCTGCTCAGCACCCGACTTCGTCACCGGAAGGAAGCCCTCCGCCTTCACCCACGGCACGTACACGTCGGCCGAGTAGAAGTAGTCGAAGAACTTGGTGATCGCGTCCTGCTTGTCGCCGTCGTTCTGGAACGCCATGAGCTGGTCGGCGACGCCGAGCGTGAAGGGCGAGCCGTCGTTCGTCGGGATCGGCACGATCGAGTAGTCGAGGTCGGGGTTGTTCTCGGCGATCTGTCCCACCGTGGGCGGGAGGCCGACCTGCATGCCGATCTTGCCCTGGATGAAGATGTCCATGAGCGGCGAGCGGTCGGTCGAGCCCGGGTCGGCCTGGGTGGCGCCCGCGTCGATCATCTTCTTGATCTGCTCGGCGCCGGGCAGGTTAGCCGGGTCGTCGATCGTGATCGCGGACTCGTCGCCGAACGTGCCCCCACCGCCCCACAGCCAGACGGCGGCCTCGGCCTGTGCCTCTTCCGATCCGAGCGGCATGCCGTAGCCGGCGATGCCGTTGCCGAGTGCGGAGATCTTGGTCGCGGCGTCGAGCAGCTCGTCCCAGGTGGTCGGGGGCGTGGCCACTCCGGCCTGTTCGAGCAGCGCGTTGTTCACGAAGAGCGCGCGCGCGGATGCGATGAACGGCAGGGCGTAGGTGGTGCCGTCGAGCTGCTCGTTGGCGAGGAACGAATCCTGGAAGTCGCTCAGCGTCTCGGGCGAGGTCACGTCCTCGGCCGCATAGAGCAGGTCGTCGGAGGCGAAGCCGGCGAACGGACCGCCGTTGTAGATGTCGGGGGCCTCACCGCTCTGCACCTTGGTCGAGATCACCGACTCGAGGTTGTCCCACGACTGCACCTCGAGCTTGACGTCGATGTCGGGGTTGGCGTCCTCGAAGCCATCGATCACGTCCTCCCACAGCCCCTGGGTCTGGTCGGAGTAGCTCGGCACCAGCAGGTCGAGCGTCATGCCATCGGAGTCGCCGGTGCCCCCACCTCCCCCGCCGAATCCGCAGGATGCCAGCGTCAGGGCAACGGTGCCCATCGCCACGATCGCCCCCGCCCGGGTGGTGCTCTTCATGGTCCCTCCGTCTGGACGCCGACCGACCCACCCGTCGTGGGCCGTCGTCGGCCGCCCGTCGCGGAGGCAATCTACGAGCCCCCGTAGCGAGGGTCAAGGGTTTCCGGGAAATTAGTTCACCGTCCTGACAAACCCGGGACCGCGCATTCTCGGAAGCGCTCCCGGGAACACGGGGATGAGAGCGCGACCACGCCCGCGAAAAGCCTCAGCGCTCCGCTTCGTCTTCGGCGGCCCACGCGCGGGCCCGCTCGGCGGCGATCTCGGGTGCCCGCAGCGCCTCCTCGCGGCTCGCGAACGGCCCGTCACGATCGACACCCAGCGACTGGGGGCCCTCTTCGACCTCGCCCGTCTTGTTGTTGTACCACCACTGGGCCATGCCGCCTCCGTCCGCTCGGTACTCTTGACCCTATGCCTCGCGACGCCGCCGGTCACCTCGTCGCCGGTCAGGTGTCTGCGCGGCGCGACGTGCCCGCATCCATCCCCCGCCCCGAGTACGTCGGGCGGCCCGGCCCGCGCCCGTTCACCGGCTCAGACGTCTACACCCCCGACGAGATCGAACGCATCCGCACGAGCGGTCGGATCGCCGCGCAGGCGGTCGATGCGGTGCGCGCCGCGATCCGCCCGGGCATCACCACCGAGGAACTCGACGCGATCGCGCATGACTACCTCGTGGCCCACGACGCCTATCCGTCGACGCTCGGCTACCGGGGCTTCCCGAAATCCAGTTGCACCTCGGTCAACGAGGTGATCTGCCACGGCATCCCCGACGACACCGAGCTCGCAGACGGCGACATCGTCAACATCGACATCACCGCCTACCACGACGGGATGCACGGGGACCTCAACGCGACCTTTCTCGTCGGCGAGGTCGCTGCGGAGGCGCGCGAGCTCGTCGAGCGCACGCGCGAGGCGCTCGCCCGGGGCATCAAGGCGGTCGCGCCTGGCCGCGAGATCAACGTCATCGGTCGCGCGATCGAGAGCTACGCCCGTCGGTTCGGCTACGGCGTGGTGCGCGACTACACCGGCCACGGGGTCGGACGGGCGTTCCACACGGGCCTCGTCGTTCCGCACTACGACGCCGCCCCCGGCTACGACACCGTGATGGAGGTCGGCATGGTGTTCACGATCGAGCCCATGCTGACGCTCGGCACGCCCGAGAAGCCGGGCACGAGCGACTGGGATGAGTGGGCCGACGGATGGACCGTCGTCACCCGCGATCGCAGCCTCACCGCGCAGTTCGAACACACGCTCGTCGTCACCGAGACGGGCGCCGACATCCTGACCCTGCCCTGACCGGCACGACGCATCCGGAGGAGACATGACCGCACTCGCCGTCGGAATCGACATCGGAGGAACCGGCATCAAGGGGGCGCTGGTCGACACCGAGCGCGGCGCGCTCGCCGGAGAGCGCGTCAAAGTACCGACGCCCGAAGGCGGGGAACCGGATGCCGTGCTCGCCGTCGTCTCCGAGATGGTCGCGGGCTTCGGCCCGGCCGCCGCAGGGGTGCCCGTGGGCGTCTGCTTTCCGGCGATCATCCGCCAGGGGCGCACGATGTCGGCCGCCAACGTCTCCCAGCGCTGGATCGGGCTCGCGGCCGAAGAGCTCTTCGAGCAGGCACTGCAGCGCGACATCCACTTCGTCAACGACGCGGATGCCGCGGGCGTCGCCGAGGCGCGGTTCGGTGCCGCCCGCGGCGTCGACGGCCTCGTCATCATGACCACCCTCGGCACGGGGATCGGCAGCGCGTTCCTCTACGACGGCGTGCTGATCCCGAATACCGAGCTCGGCCACCTCGAGATCAAGGGCGAGGACGCGGAGACGCGTGCCGCCTTCTCGGCGAAGGAGCGCGACGACCTCGATTGGAAGGCCTGGGCGAAGCGCCTCCAGCGCTTCTACGCGCACGTCGAGTTCCTGTTCTCGCCCGAGCTGTTCATCGTGGGTGGTGGCGTCTCCAAGAGCCACGACGACTTCCTGCCGCTGCTCACGCTCGAAACCCCGATCGTGCCGGCAACCCAGCGCAACAATGCGGGCATCCTCGGCGCCGCGTGGCTCGCAACGCAGCCCGGGCACCGAAACAGCCAGATTTCAGTTCTGTGAAATCTCGCGTCACCCTCTCCACCCCGGCGCCGCGTTGTATTAGGTTGAGCTAACGCCCCAGATCAAGGGGCGCATGCACCAGAAGAAAGCAGTCACATGCCTAGTGGAACCGTGAAGTGGTTCAACGCCGAAAAGGGATTCGGCTTCATCACCCCCGACGACGGCGCTCAGGACGTCTTCGCGCACTACTCGGCCATCGAGGCCAAGGGTTACCGCACTCTCGAAGAGGGTCAGCGCGTTGAGTTCGAGGTCGCGGAGGGCCAGAAGGGTCCCCAGGCCGCCAACATCCGGCTCGCCTGACGACACACTCCACCATGAGGAAGCGCCTCCGGACCAGTCCGGGGGCGCTTCCTCATCTGTGAGACGAACGGGTCGGCCGATACGCCGGGTTCTGTCGACCTCCCGCGCCGTGACGCGGGAGACGGACGGCCATCTCTCTCGGGACTACGTTGCCGCAGCCCTCCAGCGGTCTACCCGATGCCTCGGCGAGCAACCTCGGCGGCATCTGTCTGACCTTGCTCCGGGCGAGGTTTACCCAGCGAGCCCGATCACTCGGGCCCCTGGTGGTCTCTTACACCACCGTTTCACCCTTACCCCGACGCGACGAGCGCGCCGTGGCGGTCTACTCTCTGTTGCACTTTCTCGCGGATCACTCCGGGTGGGTGTTACCCACCGCCCTGCTCTGTGGAGCCCGGACGTTCCTCGGCGCGTGCACGCGTCGTCAAGACGCGCGGGCACGCGACGCGACCGTCTGGCCGGCCCGTTCGCCCCCTCAGGATAGCCGCACGCGGGTGGGGATCAGATCCCGGACTCCGCCGTGCGCACGAGGATCGCGTTCGAGTCCGGACACAGCAGCACGTCATCCGGGGCCGCCGCGCGAACCGCGCCCAGATCGGTCGCGTTGAGGGCCACGCCGCTCGCACTCGACACCCCGCCGCGCAGATGCGACGCGCCCACCCCGTAGCGTTCACGCTGCTTCTCGTAGAGCGCCAGCAGCTCGGTGGGCACGCGAGCGGCGATGGTCTGACGATCGGTGGCGGTGGCGGCGCGTTCCCGCTGCAGCGATGCGGCGCCCTCGTCGCGCGCGGCGGTGGTGGCAGCGACCCGGCTGTCGAGCTCCGCCAGCGCGGCGCGCGTGGCGGAGAGGCTCGTCTCGTGCTCCTCGACGCGCTCCATCACGACGAGCTGGATCTCCTCGAGCTCGTCGCGACGGCGCGCGAGCGCGGCGAGCTCCTGCTCGAGCGCCTGCACGTCCTTGACCGAGGAGGTGCCCTGCAGCCGCTCGCGGTCGCGCGTCATCCGCGCCTCGACGACCGCGACATCCGACTCCACCCGGCCGAGTTCGGCCTGGGCATCCTCGAGGGTGCCGGTCTGCTCGGCGAGGGTGCGCCGCAGCGCCAGCGCCTCGCGCTCGAGCTCGGCGAGCTGCGCCGTCTCGGGCAGATTCCGCAGCTGGTTGTCGAGTCGCTGCACGCGGGTGTCGAGGTCCTGCAGCTCGAGCAGCAGCGCCTGGTCTTCGGGAGCGGCCTTCAGGGCCATGCGGTTTCCGTTCTGTCGGGGTCGGATGCGGATCGCTCTAGACGAGCGCGAAATCCCAGGGGTCGGTGCGCAACTCGCTCACGGTCACCGTGACCTCGGGCAGAGCAGCACGCAGCGCGTCGGCGGCCGCGTCGAGCCAGAGCCATTCGGCCGCCCAGTGCGACACGTCCAGCAGGGCGGGGCCGCCCGCCACGCGCGCGTTCTCGCGCGCCTCGGACGCCGGATGATGCCGGAGGTCGCTCGTGATGTACACGTCGGAGGCGAGCACCTCGGGGTGCGTGAGCAGTGAGTCCCCCGCTCCCGCGCACAGCGCGACCCGCCGCACCTCGGCGTGGTAGTCACCCGCGCCGCGGATCCCTTGCGCGGTCGCCGGGAGCACGCTCTGCAGCCCGCGCGCGACCTCGCCGAGCGTCACGCCCTCGGGGAGCGTGCCCACCCGGCCGAGACCCTGGCTCGAATCGGTCGCAGCCGGCACGATCGGTCGCGTGTCACGCAGGCCGAGCGCCCGGGCCAGCACGGCGGAGGTGCCCTCGGCCACGATGTCGGCGTTGGTGTGCGCGGCGAGGAGTGCGCATCCCCGCGGATCAGGCGTGCGATCACGGCGCCCTTGTAACGGTCTTCGGCGACCGAGGTCACGCCGCGCAGCAGCAGCGGGTGATGCACGAGCAGCAGCTGTGCGCCCGCGTCGACCGCCTCCTCGGCGGTCTCGACGACGGCGTCGACGGCCAGATGGATCGCGGAGACCTCGGCGAGCGGATCGCCCACGATCAGGCCGGGGGCGTCCCACGACTCCGCTCCGGCGAGTGGCCAGAGGGCGTGCGCGGTCTCGATGACGTGCGCGAGAGAGGGAGCCACGGCCTCAGTCTACGAGCGGACTCGCGGCGGGCTTCACTCCCTCCATCTCATCCCGATCCCGCTCCTGGCGGCGGATCGACGGCACCCCCGACACGATGGGCAGCAGCAGTCCGAGAGCAAGCGCGACGAGCACCCCGATATCGCTCGCGGCGAGAATCGAATCCGGATCGATGCCGAACGGCGCGTAGAGGAAGCCCTCCCAGGTGAAGCCGCCGAGGTGTGCACTGACGAGGCCGAAGCCGATCGCCGAGATCACGACGAGGCCCACCACGTTGGTCCAGCGGACCGCGGGATAGACGCCGCCTGTGGCGAGCAGGGAGGGCGTGTGGAAACGACGCAGGCGGATCATCATCTCGCTCGCGAAGATGCCCGTCCAGGCCGCGACGGGCACGGCGATCGTCGTGGCGACGTCGGTCACGAGGGCGCGGGTGTCGCTGCCGAGCAGCAGCAGTCCGACTCCGAAGAGCGTGACGAGCACGGCGGCGACCGTGGTCGCGAGCGACCGCGGCAGGCGCGCGCCCGCCGCGACGAGTGCGAGGCCGCCCGAGTAGATCGTGACGATCGCGCCCGAGACGAGCCCGAAGCCGGCAGCCGCGAGCACGGGCAGTCCGAGCCCCTCCGGCACGATACCGACGAGCGTCGCGAGCGGAGCCCGTGCCAGACCGTCGGCCAACTCCGGGTCGGACGCGGCGAGCACCGCTCCCCACGAGAGGATCGCGAGGGTCGGCACGATCACGCCGAAGGATCCCCACAGCATGTTCGCGGCACCGGATCCCACGGTCTTCTGGTAGCGGGCGAGATCCGAGCTCGACTGGGCCCAGGCAAGTCCGACGACGCTGAAGACGAGCACGGCACCCCCGACCGCGAGCAGCCACGGCCCATCGTCGGTGCGGAGGGCGGTCGCGATGTCGACGTGCGGCGCGGTCACCACGATCGTGGCCACCACGAGCACGGTCGACAGGATGCCCAGCACGCGTTGCACTCGATGCAGCAGCCCGTAGCCGAGCACGGCGACGATGCCCGCGAGCACGGCTCCGATGGCGAGCGAGATCAGGGCGGTGACCCCGAGACCGGTCTGGCCGGGGGTCAGCACGGCGGCGGCGGTCACGGCGAGCAGCCAGAGCAGCACCGCACCCCAGAGCACCCGGCCGATCACGGCGAGCACGGCGGGCAGGATGTTGCCGACGAGTCCGAAGGTCGCGCGCGACACCACCATCGTGGGCTGACCGCTCCACTTGCCGGCGAGCGACCCGAGTCCCAGTGGCAGCGCGGAGAGGCCCACACCCGCGACGACCGCGACGAGCACCTGGCGCAGGCTCATGCCGAAGGTGAACAGGGTGGCCGACACGGCGATCATGACGATCGAGGAGTTGGCCGCGAACCACAGCCAGAACAACCGGGCAGCGTGACCGGCACGTCGCTCGAGCGGGGTCGGCTCGAGTGCGGCCGTCTCGACGGCCATTGCGGGCGGATCGCTCGGTTCAGCCGGCACGACGGGTTCGCCGACGGCGACCATCGTCGCGGTGGACGCGGGAGCGGGAATCACGGATGCGACCCCCGCGTCATCAACGGGGATCGGCGCGGCGAGGTCCGCGCGATCGAGGTCGTCGATCCCCTCGGCCTCCGGGTCACCCGCGGCGTCGGGCACGACGAACGCCTCCGCGGGCGGGGGCGCGAACGGAAGTGCTGCGACATCTGGCGGTGGTGCGTCTTCGAACCCGGCGACGGGAACATCGACGGCTGCTGCCGCGGTGGGTGGGGGCAGTTGCGTGACGTCCACCGGCCCGTCGGGACCGTCGACGGTCGTCACGGGCGGAGGAAGCACGGGTGCCGGAAGCTCCGACACGGGCGGAGGGGTCAGCGAGGCCGGGTCGATCGTTCCCACCTCGGGAGCGGCCGGCGGTTCGACGAGCGGCGGAGGCGCGAAGCTCGGCGGCGGGGCGGTCAGCCAGGCCTCGTCGCCCGAAGCCGTTCCGTCGGTCTGCTCCTCAGCGGACGCGACGGGCTCGTCGAGCGCGACAGGTTCCTCGAACGCAGCGGGAGCCGACGCGGACTCCGCGACCTCACCCTCTCGTGACGGATCGGGCGCTTCCGTCCATCCCGGCAGTGACGTCGCGGGCGATGCCGCCTCTGCGCCGCCCCAGGCGTCCGCCCCGAACGCCGCTCCCACGCCGGGTGGCGGCTCGGGCGCATCGACGACCGGATCGAGTCCCTGTCGCCGGCGCAACTCGTTCTCGAGCAGCAGGATCGCATCGAGTGTGGAACTGGCGGCTGCCTCGTGCTCGACCGTCCGGCTGAGCTCATCATCCGGAAGCGCCGCGTCTGTCGGCGTCCCCGAGTCGAAGGTGGGCTCCGACTCGAACGGCGTCGAGCCGAGCGATGGTGCGGGCGGAGCCTCGAACTGCGACGCGCCGAGCGGGGGCGGCGCGACGGGCTCCGCGAACGGCGTCGCATCCGCGACAACCGGCGGAGGCATCACCGACGGAGCGGCTATGTCGTCGGGCAAACCGAGGTCGGTGGGCTCCGGATCGGAGGCGACCTCGTCGGGAGCGACGTACTCCGGTGCGGGAGGCGGCGGCGGAACCGGCAAGGGAGGCGGCAGATCGGGCTGCACCTCGGCCGGGTCAGGGCGGAAGATCGGGTCGGAGTTGGCCACGGGAATCGTGATCGGGCCGGTGTACATGGCCCGCTGTGCCGCGAGAGCGGCGGCCAACTCGTCGTCGTTCGCACCGGATGCCGACGCGTTCGACGGCGCCACGTAGGGCGGCGGATACGCGCTCGGTGCGGAGCGCTGCTCCGCCTCGTCGCGCGGGGGTTCCTGGCCCGGCACCTCGCTCATGCGTGGAAGTCTAGGGCGGCACCTCGCGCGCGCCCAGGAGGCCGGGCCGAGACGAGCACGGCGATTCCTCCGAGAATGGCGAGCAGCCCGACCCACGCCACCGGTTCGAGACGCTCCCCCACGACCGCGACGGCGAGCACCGTGGCCACGAGCGGCTCGAGCAGCGCGATCGTGGTGACCATCGATGATCGCAGCGTGCGCAGGGCGACACCGACGAGCAGATAGGCGATGAACATCGGACCGACCGCGAGATACGCCGCGATCCCGAGCGCGCTCGCATCGGCAAGCAGCGGGGCACCCGTCAGTGCGAGCACGGGAAGCAGCAACACGGCACCGCTGCCGAACATCGCCCCCATCGTGCCCCGCGACGTGCCGCCCGCCGCGATCGCCCGCGCGGAGGCGTAGGTGTACAGCCCATATGCGAGGCCCGCGAGAAGCCCTGCCAGCACGCCCGGCAGCACGCGCCCATCCGCCGCGTCACCCGGATGCCGCGCGAACGCGAGCATGGCCACCCCGCCGATCGCGAGGGCCGTCGCGACGACCCAGCGCACCGTCAACGGACGTCGTTCGAACAGCCACTCGAGCAGAGCAGTCACGACCGGGCCGCTGCCGAGGGCGACGACGTTGCCGATCGCGACCCCCGCCAGATCCATGCCCGTGTAGAAGGCGAGCGGGTAGACGAAGACCCCGATGGCGCCCGCCGCGATCCATCCGCGCGCCGGGCCGCGCAGCACGGCGACGCTCAGCCGCGGCGCCGTGACGAGGAGCAACATGCCGCCGACGCCCATCGTGGCCGCCCCCGTTGCCAGGGGGCTCACCGCATCCGGCAGAAAGGCCGCTGCCGTTCCCGTGGTGCCCCAGAGCAGCGAGGCGATGACGATCGCGAGCACGGCCGAGCCCCGACGAGGTTGCATGAGGGCGAGCCTATGTCGCCGGTAGGATCGAGGGCACGGGCTCTTAGCTCAGTTGGTTAGAGCGCCACGTTTACACCGTGGATGTCGGGGGTTCGAGTCCCTCAGGGCCCACCGCCGTGACCGCCGCCTCGTGCTGGAGCTTGTTCCAGATCCGCGCGAGGTCGCGCAGGTCGTCGTCATCCAAGCGGTCGAAGAAGAGTCGACGCAGGTCGGAATGCTGCCGACGCCACGCGTCTCTCAGCAACGCGCGCCCGGCGGGAGTGAGCACCGCCAGGAGACCGCGCTTGTCGTCGTCCGCGGGACGTCGCTCCATGAGGCCGCGGCGCTCGAGCCGATCGGCGAGACGGGTGAAGCCGCCCGTCGACATCAGCCGCTCCCGAGCCAGGTCGGACATCCGCATCCCGTTCGCGCCCGCGCGGGCGAGGAGCGCCAGAACGCTGTACTCGGCCATGCTCACGCCGAGCGCTGCCAGCCCCGCCTCGACGTCTCTCCAGATCTGGTCATGCGTGCGGAGGAACCCCTGCCAGGCGTCGTCTTCGAGTTGCGTCAACCGGGGTGCAGCCATGGGGTGAGCCTATGACGCCGACTGCCGTCGCCGACCGATTACATCATCGGGAATAGTTGTCTGCGCAGACAGTGTTATAGCCCCCGGACCCGCACACTCCTCCGCGGGCCCAGAAGGAGAGCACAGCGATGACCGAGATCACCACCCCCAGCCGTCCCAGCTTCGAACTGGGGCACATGAGCTTCGTCGAGCTCACGCAGGACCCGCTCACGGGCGCCATGCCGACGGCGCAGCAGCGCGCACGAGAGACCATCGAGCAGGCACGCGTCGCCGACCAGGCCGGCCTCGATCTCTTCGCGATCGGCGAGCACCACCGCACCGACTTCGTCGGCTCCGCTCCGGCCGTCGTGCTCGCCGCCGCAGCCGCCGCGACCGAGAGGATCCGGCTGACGAGCTCGGTCACGGTGCTCAGCTCGGACGACCCGGTGCGGGTGTGGGAGCAATTCGCGACACTCGACCAGCTCTCGAACGGCCGGGCCGAGATCATCGCGGGTCGCGGCTCGTACGTCGAGTCCTTCCCGCTCTTCGGCTACGACCTCGCCGACTACGCCGACCTGTTCCGCGAGAAGCTCGACCTCCTCCTCGCAATCCGCGCCCAGAACCCGATCTCCTGGTCGGGACGGCTGCGACCCGCTCTCGAGCAGGCGGACGTCGGACCCCGTGCCGTGCAGGAGGAGCTGCCGGTCTGGGTCGCGGTCGGAGGTTCGGCGGCCTCGGCGGTCAGCACGGGACGCCTCGGTCTGCCGATGGCCATGGCCCTGCTGCTCGGGCCGCTCACCCTGCACGAGCAGACCGTCGAGCTGTATCGCACGGCTGCCGAGCAGGCGGGACACGACCCGGCGACCCTGCGCACGAGCATCAACGTGCACGGCTACATCGCGCGCACGAGCCAGGCCGCGCGCGACACCATGTACCCGTACTTCGCGCGCGGCATGCGCGACAACAACCACCAACGTGGGCAGGGCTTCGATCTGCCCCGTCAGGCGTTCGACGCACAGAGCTCTCCCGCGGCCGGTCTCCTGGTCGGCAGCACGCAGGAGGTGATCGACAAGCTCATGGACTACCACGAGTTCTACGGGCTCGATCGCGCGCTCATCCAGATCGGGTTCGGAGGCATGCCCCAGGCGGATGTGCTGGCCGCCATCGAACTGCTCGGCACCGAGGTGGCTCCCGTCGTGCGTCGGGAAGTGGCTGCCCTCTCCCAGAGCGCAGCATGACCGACACCGTCGTACGCGACTCCGCCGGCACACGTGAGCCGGCATCCGAGACTCCCCGACCCGCACCCTGCGCGTCGCGGTCGTCAACGGAAGCCCGAGTGAGAAGTCCAAGACGATGGGGCTCGCGGATGTCGCACTCCAGACCCTGCGTGACGTGCTCGGACGGCGCGGCATCCGGGTCGCCGACACGCGCGTCGACGTCTACCGTCTCGGTGCGGGCTTCACCGGCGCGCTCGATCGGGAGGGTATCGAGCCCAGCGTCGAGACGGCGCTGCGGGATGTCGAGAACGCGGATCTGGTGATCGCCGCCACGCCCGTCTTCCGCGGCTCCTACACCGGCATGTTCAAGCACTTCTTCGATCTCGTGGATCAGTACGCCCTCGCGAACACGCCCGTGCTCCTGCTCGCGACCGGGGGCGGCGACCACCACGCGCTCGTGCTCGAGCACGTGCTCCGACCGCTCTTCGGGTTCTTCCAGGCGATGACCCTGCCCGTGGCGGTCTTCGCCTCGTCGGGAGACTTCGATGGCACCGTGCTGCTCAACCCGCGGGTCTACGGTCGCGTCGAACTCGCCATCGCCGACGTCGCATCCGTGCTCGAAGAACGCGCCTCGCCGGCATGACTCACGGCCGGGCGCGCCCGATCGGCATCAGACCGAGACCGGGAGCACCTCGTCGAGCGCCGCGCGGTACTCCTCCACCGAGCGCGCCTGGCCGGGGGCCGTGATGAACGACGCCCGGATGATGCCCTTGGTGTCGATCACGAAGGTCGCGCGGTTCGCGAAGCCCTTCTGCTCGAGGAACACGCCGTACTCCTTGGCGACCGCGCCGTGCGGCCAGAAGTCGGCGAGCAGCGTGAAGTCGTAGCCCTCCTGCTCGGCCCAGGCACGAAGGGTCGCCTTCGAGTCGACCGAGATGCCGATGAGCTCGACGCCGTGCTCCTTGAAGAGCGCGAGGTTGTCGCGCAGTGCGCACAGCTCGCCCGTGCATGTGCTGGAGAAGGCGAGGGGGAAGAAGACGAGCGCCACGGGCTTCCGCCCGCGGAAGTCGCTCAGGCGGATGTGCTCGCCGTACTGATTCGGCAGGTCGAAGTCCGGAGCCTGCGTGTCGTTCTCGAGAGCCACGAGCAGCGATCATACGCCGCGATCCGTCAACGCGCCGGGACGCGTCGCGGGTGCGGGAAGTGGACACCGCTGCGGGCCTAGACTGGACGATGGCCACGACACGATCAGGAAGAGGTCAAGCGTGACGGTGAACGACCAGGATCCGTACTCGGTGAACAACGCCGACCAGGACCCGGAGGAGACCGCCGAGTGGCAGGAGTCCCTCGACGCGCTCGTCGCAGACAAGGGACACCAGCGCGGTCGAGAGATCATGCTGAACCTGCTCAAGCGGTCGAAGGATCTGCACCTGGGTGTGCCCATGGTGCCGACCACCGACTACATCAACACGATCGCCCCGGAGAACGAACCCGCCTTCCCCGGTGACGAGGAGCTCGAGCGCCAGTACCGCCGCTGGATCCGCTGGAACGCGGCGATCACGGTGCACCGGGCCCAGCGGCCCGACATCGCCGTGGGCGGTCACATCTCGACCTACGCGTCGAGTGCGTCGCTCTACGAGGTCGGCCACAACTGGTTCTTCCGCGGCCAGGACCACCCGTCCGGTGGCGACCAGATCTTCTATCAGGGGCACGCCTCCCCCGGCATGTACGCGCGCGTACCTCGAGGGGCGCCTCAGCGAGCAGGACCTCGACGGCTTCCGTCAGGAGAAGTCGCGTGCCCCGCACGCGCTGAGCTCGTACCCGCATCCGCGTCTCATGCCGGAGTTCTGGCAGTTCCCGACCGTGTCGATGGGCCTCGGACCCCTCAACGCGATCTGGCAGGCACAGAACAACAAGTACCTCACCAACCGCGGCATCGTCGACCGCAGCGAAAGCCACGTCTGGGCCTTCCTCGGCGACGGCGAGATGGATGAGGTCGAGAGCCGCGGCGCGCTGCAGTGGGCCACGAACGAGAAGCTCGACAACCTGACCTTCGTCATCAACTGCAACCTGCAGCGACTCGACGGCCCGGTGCGCGGTAACGGCAAGATCATCCAGGAGCTCGAGAGCTTCTTCCGCGGTGCCGGCTGGAACGTCATCAAGGTGATCTGGGGCCGCGAGTGGGATGACCTGCTCGCCCGTGACAACGGCGCCCTCGTACGCGTCATGAACGAGACGCCCGACGGTGACTACCAGACCTACAAGGCCGAGGACGGCGCCTACGTGCGCGAGAACTTCTTCGGTCGCGACCCCGAGGCTCTCAAGCTCGTCGAGGGCTTCTCGGACGAGCAGATCTGGAACCTCAAGCGCGGCGGCCACGACTATCGCAAGATCTACGCGGCGTTCAAGGCCGCGGTCGAGCACACCGGCCAGCCGACCGTCATCCTCGCGAAGACGATCAAGGGCTACGGCCTCGGCAAGAGCTTCGAGGGCCGCAACGCGACCCACCAGATGAAGAAGCTCACGCTCGACAACCTCAAGCAGTTCCGCGACGAGCTGCGCATCCCGATCACGGATGCCCAGCTCGAGGAGAACCCGTACCTGCCGCCGTTCTACCACCCGGGCGAGAACGACCCGGCGATCCAGTACCTGCAGGAGCGCCGCCGGGAGCTCGGCGGCTACCTGCCCGAGCGTCGCACCAAGTACGTCGACCTCAACCTGCCCGAGGCCTCGGCCTACGACGTCGTCAAGCGCGGCTCCGGCAAGCAGGAGATCGCCACGACCATGGCGTTCGCGCGACTGCTGAAGGATCTCCTGCGCACCCCGGGCCTCGGTGAGCGCATCGTGCCGATCATCCCGGATGAGGCGCGCACCTTCGGTATGGATGCGTACTTCCCGACGGCCAAGATCTACAACCCGAACGGGCAGCACTACACCTCGGTCGACCGGGAACTCCTCCTCGCCTACAAGGAGAGCGAGAAGGGGCAGATCGTCCACGTCGGCATCAACGAGGCGGGCGCGTTCGCGGCGTTCACCGCGGCCGGCACCTCGTACTCCACTCACGGTGAACCGCTCATCCCGGTGTACGTGTTCTACTCGATGTTCGGCTTCCAGCGCACCGGTGACGGGATGTGGGCGGCGGGCGACCAGATGGCGCGCGGCTTCATCGTCGGGGCGACAGCGGGCCGCACGACGCTGACCGGAGAGGGCCTCCAGCACGCCGACGGCCACTCGCCGCTGCTGGCGTCGACCAACCCCGCGGTTGTGGCCTACGACCCGGCCTACGGCTACGAGCTCGGACACATCGTGCGGGCCGGCCTCGAGCGCATGTACGGCGGTCAGCACCCTGACCCGAACGTCATGTACTACCTGACCGTCTACAACGAGCCCCACGTTCAGCCCGCCGAGCCGGAGGGCCTCGATGTCGACGGACTGTTGCGCGGCATCTACAAGCTCAAGGACGCCACCATCGGCGGTCCCAAGGCGCAGCTGCTCGCATCCGGCGTCGCGGTGCCGTGGGCGCTTGAGGCGCAGGAACTGCTCGCCAAGGACTGGGGTGTCGCCGCGGATGTCTGGAGCGTCACCTCGTGGAACGAGCTGCGCCGCGACGGCCTCGCCGCCGACGAGCACAACTTCCTCAACCCCACCAAGCAGCCACAGGTTCCGTACGTGTGGCAGAAGCTCAGCGGGTCGGAGGGGCCGTTCGTGGCGGTGAGCGACTACATGCACGCCGTTCCCGACCAGATCCGTGCCTGGGTGCCCGGCGAGTTCGCGACGCTCGGAGCCGACGGCTTCGGCTTCAGCGACACCCGTGCCGCGGCGCGGCGCTTCTTCAAGATCGACGGCCCGTCGATCGTGGTGCGCACGCTCCAGTCGCTCGCTCGCCGTGGCCAGGTCGACCCGGCCTACGTGCTGCAGGCGATCGACAAGTACAAGCTGCACGACGTGACCGCGGGCACCACCGGCACGGCGGGCGGCGAGAGCTAAGCCGCCGCCGCCCGTGCCCGAGAGGACGAAGGCGCAGACGCTCGCCTGGCTGCGCACGCTGTCAGGCGAGTTGTCGACCACCACGCTCAAGCGTCTCGACGACACGCTCCCCTGGTATCGCGAGATGCCGCCGGGGCGGCGCAGCGCCGTCGGACTGGTCGCGCAGGCCGGCATCACCTCGTTCATCTCCTGGTACGACGACCCGAGCTCGACACCGTGGATCGCGGCAGACGTGTTCGGGGCTGCCCCGCGCGAGCTGCTGCGCTCGGTGAGCCTGCAGCAGACGCTGCAACTCATCCGGGTGACGGTCGAGGTCGTGGAGGAGCGGGTCACGAGCTCGAGCGACGAGTTGCGCGAGGCGATCCTCCTGTACTCGCGCGAGATCGCGTTCGCGGCAGCGGATGTCTACGCGCGCGCCGCCGAAGCCCGCGGCCTGTGGGATGCGCGCTTGGAAGCGCTCGTCGTGGACTCCATTCTGACGGGCGAGTACGACAGCGAACTGCCGAGCCGCGTCGCCGCGCTCGGGTGGAACGGCCACGGCGCGGTCGCCGTGCTCGTCGGCACCGCCCCGCGCATGCTCGACGTCGACCAGCTGCGGCGCACCGCGCGTCACCTCGATGCGGATGTGCTCATCGGCGTGCAGGAAGCCGCCTCGTGCTCGTGATCGGCCGCGTCGACCCGAAGGACGACGAGGAGCCGCGCGCGGCGCTCAGCTTCATCGAGATCGCGCGTCAGCTGGAGTCCGGGTTCGGAACGGGTCACCTCGTGCTCGGCCACGAGGTTCCGTCGCTCGTGGACGCGGCGCGCAGTGCGCGGGCGGCGCTGGCGGGCTTCGCCGTCGCCCGGTCGTGGCGCAACGCACCTCGCCCCGTGCTGGCCGACGATCTGCTTCCCGAGCGCGCTCTCGCCGGCGATCCGCTCGCCCGCGCGACACTCATCGCGCGCATCTACGAGCCGCTCAAGGCCCATTCGAACGAACTCCTGCAGACGCTGTGGGCCTACCTCGACAACGGCCGTTCACTCGAGGCGACGGCTCGCGAGCTCTTCGTGCACGCCAACACCGTGCGCTACCGCCTCAAGCGCATCAGCGAGATCATCGGCTGGGATGCGACGGGAGCCCGCGAGGCCCTCATCCTGCAGACGGCGCTCATCATCGGCTCGATCGCCGACACCGGCAAGAAGGCCGAGTAGTCCGCTCCTCCTCGGTTGCGTCACGGCGCGATGACCGCAGCTCGAGAGAATCCGTGCGGATCGCCGATGCGCGGGCCAGGCACCGTGAGGTGCTGCTCGCGGTGTGAACCCGCGCGTTGTGGTGGTCCGCCAACGTCTGCCCGGATTTCTCGTGCCGTGTATGCCACCCGTGGGCCGTGAGCTTGGCAGGATGGACGGGTGACTGTCGTGATCGTCGCGCCCGGGCAGGGCTCGCAAACACCCGGATTCCTCGACCCCTGGCTCGCCGAGTCGCGTTTCGCGACGCATCTCGAGGAGCTCTCCGACGCCGCGGGTGTCGACTTGGGTCGCCACGGAACCGCGTCGGATGCCGACACCATCCGCGACACCGCGGTGGCGCAGCCGCTCATCGTCGGCGCCTCGCTCATCTCCTCGCCGCCGTGCTCGACGGAGGGCGCCGCGACAGGATCGCCGGCATCGCAGGGCACTCGGTCGGCGAGGTGGCCGCAGCCGCAGGCGCCGGCATCCTGGGTGAAGCCGACGCGATGCGTTTCGTCGCGGCCCGTGGCCGGGCGATGGCGGATGCTGCTGCGCGCACCGAGACCGGCATGAGCGCCGTCATCGGCGCTCATGAGGACGACCTCCTCACGGCGCTCGAGCCCCTCGGTCTGTCGCCCGCGAACATGAACGGCGGAGGTCAGATCGTCGTCGCGGGCGAGTTGCACGCCCTGGCCACGCTTCAGGCCAACCCGCCCGCGGGTGCGCGGGTGATCCCGCTGCAGGTCGCGGGCGCCTTCCACACGCGCTTCATGGAGCCCGCCGTCGACACCATGCGCGAGGTCGCATCCGGCATGGCGACCGCCGCTCCGACGCTGCGGATCTGGACCAACCGCGACGGCTCGACCGTCGACGACGGCGCGCGCTTCCTCGACCTGCTCGTGGGCCAGATCGCTTCCCCGTGCGGTGGGACCGCGTCATGGAGTCCTTCAGCTCGGCCGGTGTCACCGGCCTCATCGAACTCTCTCCCGCGGGTGCTCTCGTCGGACTCGCCAAGCGCGCCCTCAAGGGGCTGCCGACGGTCGCCGTCAAGACGCCCGACGACATCCCCGCAGCCCACGCCCTCATCGATCAGGAGACCGCCGCGTGACCATCCACCTCAAGCAGGCAGCGGGATCCCCGGCAGCCGCATCATCTCGCTCGGCGCCGCCCGCGGTGACCTCGTGGTGCCCAATGACGACCTCGTGGGCCCCATCAACTCGAGCGACGAGTGGATCCGCCAGCGCACCGGCATCATCACGCGCAAGCGCGCATCCAAGGGTCTCAACGCGATCGACCTCGCCGAGACGGCCGCCCGCGAGGCGCTCGAGACCTCGGGCATCGACCCCTCGCGCGTCGGGGCCGTGCTCGTCTCGACCATCAGCAACGTCGCGGTCACACCGTCGATGTCGACGCTCCTCGCCGAGCGCATCGGGGTGAGCCCCGCAGCCGCCTACGACATCAGCGCCGCATGCGCCGGCTACACCTACGGGATCGCTCAGGCCGACGCCCTCATCCGTGCGGGAGCGGCCGAGTACGTGATCGTCGTCGGCGCCGAGAAGCTCTCGCAGTACGTGCACCCGGAAGACCGTTCGATCTCGTTCCTGCTCGGCGATGGGGCGGGGGCTGCCCTGCTCGGACCCTCCGACGAGCCGGGTGTCTCGAAGACGGTGTGGGGCTCCGATGGCTCGAAGTGGGATGCCGTGGGCATGAACGCGACGTTCGAGGAGTACCTCGACAAGGTGAAGCCGTGGCCCACGATGCGCCAGGACGGGCAGACCGTGTTCCGCTGGGCCGTCTGGGAGATGGCCAAGGTCGCCCGTCAGACACTCGAGGAGGCGGGCGTGAGCGCCGACGACCTCGCGGCCTTCATCCCGCACCAGGCCAACATGCGCATCATCGACGAGCTCGCCAAGCAGCTCAAGCTGCCCGAGCACGTCGCGATCGCCCGTGACATCGAGACCACCGGCAACACCTCCGCCGCGTCGATCCCGCTCGCGACCCACCGTCTGCTCGAGGAGAATCCCGAGCTGTCCGGCGGACTCGCTCTGCAGATCGGCTTCGGCGCGGGCCTCGTCTTCGGAGCTCAGGTCGTGCGCCTCCCCTAAACTTGTCCCCGGTCACTCGACACCCCTAGGAGAAAAACGAAATGGCACTGTCCACCGAAGAAGTCCTCGCCGGCCTGGCCGAGCTCATCAACGATGAGACCGGTATCGCGGCGGACACCGTCGAGCTCGACAAGTCCTTCACCGACGACCTCGACATCGACTCGATCTCGATGATGACCATCGTCGTGAACGCCGAGGAGAAGTTCGACGTGAAGATCCCCGACGAAGAGGTCAAGAACCTCAAGACCGTCGGCGACGCCGTCACCTACATCGTCAACGCGCAGAACTGAGCGATAGCGGGCGGAGGCGCCGGTAGCCTCCGCCCGTTCGCGTCCCGCCGGCTTTCGGCATCCATTCACCATCCCTCGGAGTATTCGAATGACCAAGAAGATCGTCGTCACGGGCATCGGCACGTCGTCGCCGCTCGGCGGCACCGCCCCCGACACCTGGAATGCTCTGCTCGCAGGCGAGTCAGGCGCCGCCACGCTCACCCACGGCTGGGTGAGCGAACTGGAGCTGCCGGTGACCTTCGCGGCCGAGGCGAAGGTACGCCCGGATGAGGTGCTCGAGCGCCAGGAGATCAAGCGACTCGACCCGATGAGCCAGTTCGCCCTGATCGCGTCGCGTGAGGCGTGGGCAGATGCCGGTGCGCCCGAGATCGACCCCGAACGGCTCGGCGTCGAGTACTCGACCGGCATCGGTGGCCTCTGGACGCTGCTGGATGCGTGGGACACCCTCAAGGAGAAGGGCCCGCGTCGCGTGCTGCCCATGACGGTGCCGATGCTCATGCCCAACGCCGCGGCCGCCGCCGTCAGCATGCACCTCGGTGCTCGCGCCTTCGCGCGCACCGATGTGTCGGCGTGCGCCTCCAGCACCGAGGCCATCGCCAACGCCTACGACCACCTCCAGCAGGGCTATGCCGATGTGGTCATCGCGGGCGGAACCGAGTCCGCCATCCACGGCATCACGATCGCCGCGTTCTCCTCGATGCAGGCCCTCTCCAAGCGCAACGACTCCCCCGCGACCGCGTCGCGGCCCTACGACCGCACCCGTGACGGCTTCGTCATGGGCGAGGGCGCGGCGACGATCGTGCTCGAAACCGAGGAGCACGCGAAGGCGCGCGGCGCGAAGATCTACGCCGAACTCGCCGGCGGTGGGGTCACGAGCGACTCGTACCACATCACCGCGCCCGACCCCGAGGGCTGGGGCGCCTCACGTGCGGTGCGCGCCGCGCTCCTGCAGGCGGGCGCCTCTCCCGACGAGGTCACCCACATCAACGCTCACGCCACGAGCACGCCCGTCGGCGACATCGCCGAGTACAAGGCGCTGCTGGCGGTCTTCGGCGAACGCGTGCACGACATCCCGGTGTCGGCTACCAAGGCGTCCACGGGCCACCTGCTCGGCGGCACGGGTGCGCTCGAGGCCATCTTCGCGATCCTCGCGGTGCAGCAGCGTCTGGCTCCGCCGACGATCAACCTCACCGAACAGGACCCGGAGATCCCCCTGGATGTCGTGACCTCGCCGCGTGCGCTCGGAGATGGCGCACAGCTCGCGATCTCGAACTCGTTCGGGTTCGGCGGCCACAACTCGGTGATCGCGTTCCGCTCGGTCTAGATGATGCGGCAGCTCTCGTGCTGCGTGCAGATCCCGTCGAAGTCGTCGTCCGACTCGACGATCTCGATGGCGTCGACGACCTCGTCGACGTGGATGAGCGGCTCCTCGAGCTCGTCCAGGAGCGCGCGCAGGTCGATGTCGCTCGTCTTCAGCATGGTGTCGCTCCTTTGCTAACCGACCTTGTGAAGCCAGATCACGGGAGAGTCCTCGCTGGCGTAGCGGAACGGCTCGAGTTCGTCATCCCACGCCTGGCCGAGGGCGAGCCGCAGTTCGCGGTGCAGCTCGAAGGCGTCTGACCCCGCGGTCTCCATGGCCGCGCGGATGCGATCCTCCGGCACCACCATGTTGCCTGCGGTGTCGGTCTGCGCGAAGAAGATCCCGAGGTCGGGGTGTGCATCCAGCGCCCGCCGTCTGTGCCGAGGCCTGCATCCTCGGTGACCTCGTACCGCAGGTGCTCCCAGCCGCGCAGGGCCGACGCGAGCACGGCACCCGTGCCGCGGGGGCCCTCCCACACGTACTCGGTGCGCTGGGCACCGGGCAGCACCGGCTGGGGCCGCCAGTCGAAGTTCACGGCGCGCCCGAGGGAACGGCCCGCGGCCCATTCGACATGCGGGCAGAGAGCACGAGGAGCGGAGTGGACGTACACCACTCCGCGCGACATCGCAGCAGCCACTTTTCTCTCCGTTCGTCAGATGCGACTTCCCCATCGACCTGACGTACGTTCGCTGTTGCTTGGGGCCATTATGCCCGGTCGGGCCCCGAAATCACAAGCATGTGGTTCGAGAGTCGGCTACTTCGCGTCGGCGTAGCTGTCGACGATCGCGATCGTGACCGGAAACTCGACGGGCGCCTGGCCGAACAGGATGCGCCCCGCCTCGGCGGCGGCCGCCCGCATCGCGTCAGCGACGGCATCCGCGAGATCCTCAGGCGTGTGCACGATGAGCTCGTCATGCAGGAAGAACACGAGATGAGGTCGCGCGGTGAGGGGCACGGATGCGGTGTCACCCCCGCCGAGCTGCCACAGCATCCGGCGGAGGGCGCCCATCCAGCACAATGCCCACTCGGCAGCCGTGCCCTGCACGACGAAGTTGCGGGTGAAGCGGCCCCACGCGCGCCCGTCGCTGCGCGCCCGGGCGCGCTCGGCCTCGCTGACGGTCTCGTCGTACGCGGCGTCGCGCCCGGGCGGCGAACTGCGGCCGAGCCAGGTGCTCACGACCTCGCCCGATTCCCCCGGCGGGCGGCGGCCTCGACGAAGGCCATGGCGCGCGGGAAGGCGCGCTCGATGCGCGGGCGCATGCGCCCCGACTCCCCCGTCGTGCCCCCGTAGATGGCGCCCAGCATGCCGTACTTCGCCTGGGATCGCGTCTCCACGGCGCCCGCCTCGACCATGCCCTGGTACATGTCGTGCGCGCGTCCAGCACGGGCCATGGCTGCGTCGCCCGACATCGCCGCGAGCACCCGCGGTTCGAGCTGTGCAGCATCCGCCACCACGAGCTTCCATCCGGGGTCGGCGACCACCGCACCACGCACCTGCTGCGGCAGCTGCAAGGCACCACCGCCGTCGGATGCCCACCGACCGGTCACTACCCCGGCCGGAACGTAGACGGGGCGGAATCGGCCGCCGTGCACCCACTCCGCGAGCCACGCCCATCCATTCGCGGTATAGAGGCGCGCGAGTTTCTTGTACGCGAGCAGCGGCGCGACGACCGGGTGATCGACGCCCTTGAGCTCCCAGCGACTCGTGCTGCCCACGCGCAGTCCGGCACGCTGCAGGCTCTTGAGCAGCACCGGCGGCGAATCGGGATTGACGCGCGAATCGTCGAGCGCGGTGCGGATCTCGGCGACGAGCTGCTCCATCTTGGCGGGGCGAGCTGCCGGAGTGCGCTCCCCGAGCAGCTCGGTGAGGATGTGGTCGTGACGCGCGGCGTCCCAGGGCAGGCCCGCGAACTCGAGCTCGGTGGCCACGAGCGCCCCGACGCTGTCGGCGGCCACCAAGAGGGCCAAGCGGCCCGGCGCGCTGCTCTCGGCGATGGCCTCGCGCTGCCGCCGCAGCTCGAGGGCCGGGTCGTCATCGGGCTCGGGCGGTTCGAGCTCGAACAGGGCATCGGATGCGAGTGTCGTCGCGTGCGAGGTCGCGTCCCAGCGGTCGCGCCGGGCACGCGCGAGCTGCGTGCCCGACGAGGCGACCGCATTCCGCAGGATCACGCGACACATCCGCAGGTCGATGCAGCGCTCGACGCGCACCCCTGCCGCGAGCAGTCGCGGATACCAGCGCTTCGTGTCGGCCCACACCCAGCGCGGATGCTCAGGCTCGTGCGCTGCCACCCAGTCGGCGAACCCGGCCTCGGGGATGCGCTCGCGGGCGACGTCGGCGGCATCCGCGTCGAGCGTCACGACGTCGACCACCCCGGGCCCGGGCGAGCTCACGGCGACGTACACGCCTCTATCCTCCCGCGCACGACCGACTCCGCCCGCCTGACTAGGGTGGACCGATGCGCCTGCTGTTGCGGATCCTGTTCGCCGCCTATCTCGTGGCGGTGGGGTTCGTCGTGTGGTCACCGCAGCCCACCGAGGGTGTCGGCATCGCGCAGATCGTGGCGCGCTGGGTCGCGAGCGTGATCGACCAGCCGTACGGCCCCACCTTCGTCGTGCTCGAGGTCGCCGCGAACGTCGCGATGTTCGTGCCGTTCGGCGTGCTGGCGCTCGCCGCCTACCGCTGGATGCGGGTGTGGTCTGCCACGCTCGCGGGCCTCGTGACGAGCGGCATCATCGAGGGCGTGCAGCTCTTCCTGCCCACTCGCTTCGCGACGGTGTCCGATGTCATCGCCAACACGGCGGGCGCACTGCTGGGGGCGATGCTCGTCGCCGCGGTGCGCCGGGCGCGCGCCGCCCGGGCGAGCACGCTCAGTGCAGCGGCGAGCCGTCCTTCGTGAGCGGCAGCTTCTCCCCCGCCTCGATCGCGAAGGGGAAGCGGTTCTGCTTGGGCGGCAACGGGCAGTTGAACGCGTAGCTGAACGCGCACGGGGGCAGCACGGCGCGGTTGAAGTCGAGCGTGATGGTGCCGTCGGCGTTCGGCGCCACGAACAGGAACCGGCCGACGCTGTAGGTGCTCTCGCCGTTGGTGGCATCCGCGAACACGAGCTGCAGCGCGCGCCCGGACTTGAACGCCGCGAGGTCGTACTCGACGCCGTCGCGCGTGAACGTGATGCGGCCCGGCAGCACCTCCTCACGGGTCTGGCCGTCGTCCTTGAGGTGCTCGAAGCCGAGGGTCGTGCCCTCCGGGTTCACTGACCAGTCGGCGGTGACGACCCACGACGGGTCGTAGGGGAAGGCGTCGATCGAGCCGAACGCCTCGATCGCCTCCGACTGGGCGTCGAAGATGCGCACCGCATAGAGCCCGCCCTCCTGGGCGATGACGAAGCCGCTCACCGTGTCGCTGAAGCGGATACTCGAGGGGTTGGGGTCGTCCTTGCCGCGCACCTCGACCGTGCCGTCGACCGTCTCGCCGTCGACCTCGATCCCGTCCGATGCGGATGCCGTGAGCAGCACCCCGGATCCGCCGTCGGTTCGCGGGGCCCACCGCCCGGGCACGCCCCACACGGTCTGCTCGGTGTCGATCACCTGGGTCGTGGTGAGTGCGAGGCTGCCCTGCGGCTGCACGACGGCGAGCTCGCGGCGCGAATGGAAGTAGGCGAACTGCTCCTCGGGGGTCTGCGGGGTCGTTGCGGGGGCGGTGTCGGTCATGCTGTCCATCCTGCTCGAATCCCCTGATGCAACCACGCGGGACACGGAGGTATTTCGAGGTCTCGCCTCCGTTCACTCCGGCGACCGGCGCCGCAGCAGGAGGGCGCCCACCCCGAGTGCGAGCGAGAGCGCAGCGATCGATGCCCATCCCACGGTCTCGAACCCTGTCGCGGCGAGCCTGCTCGGCGTGTTCGGCACGGCCGGCGGGCTCTGCGAGTTCTGCGGGTTCTGCGGGTTCTGAGGGTTCTGCGGCACGTTCGGCGCCACGTAGAGGAAGGCCGTCGGGTAGGTCACCGGCGGCTGCGGTTCTCCGCTGAAGTTCCATTGCACGACGACGTCGACCGCCCCGGCCGTCGCCCCGGGGGCGTCGTGACCGTCCAGCTTCCAGATACGGCGTCGAATGCCAGGTCGGTGCCGTCGACCCCGTCGAAGGAGACGGCCGTCACCTGCGGTGCGGCCAATTGCCCGGGCACGGGCTGGTTCACACCGCCGGCGTCTCGCCCGAGCCTTCCGAACGAGACCCAGCCCCAGCTGTAGGTGGCACCATCCGATCCGACGGCGAGGGTGTGGTCCAGCCCTGCAGAGAGCGAGATGACACTCACGCCGGACGGCATCGCGACCGCGCGCGGCGTCGGCTGGTTCGCGAAGGCGGGGTCGTCTCCGAGCTGTCCTCCGTCGTCGCGACCCCAGGCGTATGCCGTGCCGTCGCTCGCGAGCGCCACGGAGTGCATGGCCCCGGCGGAGATGGCGACGAACGACACTCCCGGCGGAGCGGCGACCATGACGGGCGCCGACTGATCCACGAGCGCGGCGTCGTCACCGAGCCCGCCGAACATGTCGAGCCCCCACGCGTACACGTTGCCGTCGGAGCCGAGTGCGAGCGAGTGGTAGTCACCGGCCGACACGCTCGTGAAGGTCACCCCGACGGGCATGACCACCGGCAGCGGGGTGCGTTCCACCCCACCGGTCACTCCCGTGCCGAGCTGGCCGTAGAAGTTGGAGCCCCACGCGTAGGCGTTCCCGTTCGTGTCGAGAGCGAGCGCATGCGCCGCGCCACCCGACACCTCGCGGAAGGTGACGCCCGGCGGGGTGGCAATCGGCACCGGCGACGACTGGGTGGGGTCGGTGCTTCCGTCTCCGAGCTGACCGAGGGAGTTGGCTCCCCAGGCATAGGCGTTCCCATCGGAACCGATCGCGTACGCGGCCGCAGCACCCGCCGCGACGCTCGTGAAGCTGACGCCCGGGGGCGTCATGACGAGCGAGGGCGTCGCCTGGCCGTTCACTCCCGGCCCATTGCCCTGCTGTCCCGACCCGTCGTTGCCCCACGCGTAGGTGGCGCCATCCGAGCCGAGGGCCACCACGTGAGTGCCGCCTGCGCCGATGCTGTCAAAGGTGACGCCGACGGGCGCGGCAACGCGAACGGGTGCGAACCTGTCCACCTGGCCGGGGCCATCCCCCAGCTGTTCCGACCCATCAGCACCCCACGCGTAGAGGCTGCCGTCGGGCAGGAAGCCGAGCGAGTACAGCCCGCCTCCGATCACCGAGTCAAGACCCGCCGGAGACACGACGCTCACCACTGTGCCACCCGCGAGGGGACCGCTTGTCGGCGTGACCTCCCCGGCCGCGGATGCCGCGGTGGGAAGAACAAGCACGATCGCGGTGGCGCACAGGGCCGTCACCGTCATCCGACGTCGCATGACCATCTCCATCCCGCCAGCGGCATTCGAACCAATCCGGCGAACGAATATTACATGCATCCGTGTATGTACCTGGACACATTCCCCCGACTTGGGGGTATGCATCCGCTGGGGGTCGACCCAGCAGCCTCGACTGCGCGCGCCTACGCTGGAAAGATGCCCGTCACCTCCCTCACGATGTACGGCGCCGACTGGTGCCACGATTGCCGCCGCACGAAGGCCCAGCTCGATGGGCTCGGCGTCGAGTACATGTACATCGATGTCGAAGCGGATGCGGAGGCGGCCGAGAAGGCGCGCGGCATCTCGGGGCGCACCAACATCCCGGTCGTCGTCTACCCCGACGGCACCCACCAGGTGGAGCCGACGAACCCGGCCGTCGAGGCGAAGCTCCGCGAGCTGTCACTGCTCTGAGGCCGAGTGGTGGTCTGAGTCTCGCTGCTGAGCGATCTGAGTAGGGCGGACGGGACTTGAACCCGTGACCGACGGATTATGAGTCCGCTGCTCTAACCGGCTGAGCTACCGCCCCGCGACAACGCTACCGGCTGCGCGGGGCGGCGCCGTTAACGCCGAGACGGATGCGTCGACCGGTTCCCAGGTGAAGCCGTCGGGGTCGGTGGCTGCGCCGAGGTCGCCCGCGATCACGAGCCGATGCGAGCCGCTGCCGTCTTCGGGCACGCCCGCCGACTTGGCGAGGGCACGCCGCTTGTAGAGTCCGAAGCCGACGGGGCTGCCCGGCAGGTCGAAGTCGACGTAGCTGCCGAAGCTCTTGCCGACCGTCATGCCGCGCTCGGTGTAGAAGCGCTTGCTTGCCGCGACGTCGTCGACGCCGAGCAGCAGCACCACGTGCTCCCACTCCCGGGCGCCCGGGGCGGAGTCCTTCTTGGCGGAGGTGGCGATGTTCCAGATCGCGCCATCCGGAGCCCGGAAGGTGCCGCCGTGGCCCCACAGCGACTTCGCCACGGGCTTGAGCGCGGTGGCGCCGGCGGCGATCGCCGCGTCGTAGAGAGCGTGCACGTTCGCCGGCTGGGCGACGGTCAGCGAGATCGTGAAACCGCGGAAGCCGGAGGTCGGCGCATCCGAGACTCGGAACTGCAGCGGCACGGGCGCACCGAAGGCGTCGGCATAGAAACGGGATGCGGCCGCCGCGTCGGCGACCTCGAGGGCGAGAGATGTGATGGAGACCATGCGGCAACGGTAATGAGCCCGCCGCATCCGACGCTTCTCGAAAGCTGACGAACTGAGCCGGTCAGCCTGCGAGCGGCTCGTCGCCCTCGCGCACGCGAGGGCCGGCAATCTCCAGGAGCCACTCCACACGACGTGCATACGCCCGGCGGCGGGCGAACCACAGCCAGAGCGCGACCCCGCCGAGCACCACGCCGACCATCGTCGCGACGATGCCGACGGCCGGCGCCGCGTACGATCCGGCGAGGGCCACCGGGCCCCCGATCACGGCCAGCAGTGCCACCATGCCGAGCACGAGGAGCGCGAGCCCTGCCATCCGCCCGCCCGGCGCCCGCATCCACGCAGCATGGAACGGTGTCGGAAGGCCGCGCGCCAGTTGCTCGGCGGGTGCCGCAGCCAGCCATTCCCGTGAGAGCGCACGGCGGCGGGCGTCGTCGAGGTCGGCCGCGATGGCCCACAGGATGCCGGTGAGCAGCGCCGCGAGGATGGCGAACGACATCGTCGCGGTCAACGGGTCCTCGTCAGCGGCACCGAAATCGGTGCCGAGCGACTCCATGACCACGAGCACGATGAGCAGCACGGCCGCGGCGAGGCACGCGAGGGCGAACAGCCCCAGGGCCACCCGGCGGAAGATGCGCGTTCCTGCCGCGCCGGAGAGCTGCCGCTCAGCTTCACGGTCGTCCTGGAGGGTGGCGTCAGCGGATGGGGACGCCGACATGGGCGGCACCGCGACCTGTTCCGACACCGCGGGTTCCGCATCCGATCGATGCGGTGCACCCCGCAGCCCGTCCAGCTCCCGCAGCACGAGCCGACGGTCGGCCTCGATGCGTCGCCCGCTCGCCAGCAGATTCGCGGCGAAGAACGAGCGCTCGAGCTCGCTCGGGTCGGCGCCGACCGGAATCGCCGACGCAGCGATCACCTCGCGCAGCACCCCCAACTCGGCGATCCCGAGACCACGAATCGGTGCCCCGGCGACGAGCACCCGGATGCCGCCGCCGTTCGACGTCTCGAGGGTGTAGACGAGGTAGCCGGCGTTGCCCCCGCTCGAGACCGAGCGGCGGATCCCCACGACCTCCGACGGCGCGACGCGGCGTGCCCGCACCACGAGCGCGCCATCCGCCCCGACCCGCACCCGCGGGTAGGCGATCGAGAGGCCGATCGCCACCGCGGCCACGATCGGCACGGCGATCGCCAGGAACAGGGCCCAGCGCGGTGTGTCGGGTGGCAGGAGGCCCGCAACCGGCTCCTGCAGCACGACGCTCAGCAGGATGACCGCGACGGCCATGGGACCGAGGGCACGCCGCCACGCCGCCGGTTGGAGGGTGCGTTCGGTGGCGGGTGCCGCGCTCACCGCGCGAGCTCCCCCTCGGTGTCGGGGTCGACGACCTCCTCGCCGCGGTACAGCGCCTCGAAGATGTCGAGGGTGCGCTGGATGTCGTGGGCCTCCACGGTGCGAAGGGCCCCGCGGCGAAGGCGGTCGAGCTCATCGGGTGCGGCCGTGAGGATCGTGCGCAGGTACCCCGCGAACGCCTCGATGTCGCCCGGCTGGTAGAGATAGCCGTTGACGCCCGGATGCACGAGATGCGGAAGCGCCATGGCATCCGCGGCGACGACGGGAAGACCGGATGCGAGGGCCTCCATCGTCGAGATCGACTGCAGCTCGGCGCGTGACGGCATCGCGAAGACGTTCGCCTCGGTGAGCTCGCGCCGCAACTCCTCGTCGGAGACACGCCCGGTGAAGCGCACGCGATCCGCGAGGCCGAGCTCGCGTGCCCGGGCCTCCAGCCGCGGACGCACTTCCCCGTCGCCGATGATCACGAGCTTCGCGTCGAGGTCCTGCAAACGCACGAGCGCCTCGATGGCCTCGTGGATGTACTTCTCCTCGTCGAGGCGGCCGAGGAACACGATGACGTTGTCGGTGCGCGGCGAAAGGTCGGCTGTGTAGAAGCTCGTGTCGATGCCGCAGGAGATCGCGTGCACGCCGGTGAGGCCTGTGCCGCGCTCGAAGAAGTCGGCCGCACGCCGGGTGGGGGTGGTGATGGCATCCGCCTTCTCGAACCACTTGCGGGCCGAACGCCACTGGATGGCTGCGAGCCAATCGAGCGTGAACCTCGGCAGGATCGCGACGTGCTGCAGGATGTTCTCGGGCATCGTGTGGTTGGTGCCGACGAGCTGGATGCCGTGCTTCACGGCCGAGGTCGCGAGGCCCCGGCCGACCACGATGTGCGACTGGAAGTGGATGGCATCCGGCTTGAGCTCTCGCACGATGCGTTCGGCGTTGGCCTTGACGCGCCACGGCAGCATGAAGCGCAGCCACGGATGCGGCAGCCACCGCCACGAGTAGATGCGGTGCACGGTGAGCGGCACGCCCTCGTGAACCTCGGTGAACACGCCCACGCGGCCCTTCTGGGCGGGCGCCATGACGTGCACGTCATGGCCGCGGCTGGCGAGGCCCGCCGCGAGGTTGCGGCTGAACGTCGCGGCACCGTTCACATCGGGAGCGAAGGTGTCGCATCCGATCAGAAGGGTGAGGCGGCGTTCGGCAGGGGGTTCGACGACGGTCCGTCGGTCACTCGATCAGTCCTCGGTCGGCGGAAATCAACTCCACCAAACTACCGCAGGGAAGCGAGCTCGCCCGGCTGATCCCGCCGGTGGGTCTGCGGGTGGTGCTTGGCGAGGCGGAACACGCCCAGAATCGCCACGGAACCCGCCAGGAACCACACGACCAGCGCCCACAGGGGGTCGCGGATGCCTCGCCCAGCACGAAGATGCCGATCGCGACAGCGACGAGCGGGTCGATGACGGTGAGTCCGGCGATCACGAGGTCGGGGGCGCCCACCGAGTACGCCGTCTGCACGAAGTAGAAGCCGAGCGCCAGGGCGAGCAGCAGGGCGACCCCGCCCACGACCGTGAGGGGGTCGAAGTTGCCCAGCGAGACCCGGTTGATGATGACCTTGGCGATCGACGCCACGAATCCGTAGAGCACCCCGCCCGCCGCGATGTAGAACATGGCGTTGAGCCGCTTGCGGAAGAACGCGAACGCGGCGCCGAGCAGCAGGAGCACGACGCCGAGGATCGCGAGCACGATCACGAGCTGGGTCTCTTCGAGCGCGTGCTCGGTGGCGTAGAAGGCGGCGACGGTGACGAACACGCCGATGCCGATGACGCACATCAGGATCGCCGTGATCGCGGGACGCTGCAGCTTCACATGCGAGACCCGCGCGTTGAGCAGCGCCGTGAGCACGAGCGCGACGATGCCGATGGGCTGCACGACGATGATCGGGGCGAAGCGCAGGGCCGTGAGCTGGAAGACGATCGCCAGACCCAGCATGATCGTGCCGAAGAGCCAGCTCGGGCGAGCCAGCAGGCGCACGAACTGCCCACCCGAGAGACCCGCCTTCTCCCCGAGCCGTGCGCGGCCTCCACCTTCTCCACGCCGCGATGTTGCAGCTGTGCGCCGAGCGAGAGGAACACGGCTCCGATCACGGCGATGAGGATGCCGAGCCACGGAATCGAATTCACGAACGCCTCGACGTCCTCGTTGGTGGGGATCACGTCGAGCACCCGTCGAATCTACCCGTCTCCGCCCCGATATCCTGAGCGAATGGCCGTACTCCCCATCCGGATCACCGGAGATCCCGTGCTGCACGCGCGCGCCGAAGAGGTGGAGGAGATCGACGAGGGCCTCTCGGCCCTCGTGCACGACATGGAGGACACCATGTCGGCGGCGCCCGGCGTCGGCCTCGCGGCACCGCAGGTCGGCATCCCGCTGCGGTTGTTCGTGTATAACTGGCGCGACGAGGAGGGCGTGTTGCACCGCGGCACGGCCATCAATCCCCAACTGCTCGTCTCTCCCCCGCCGATCGGCGAGGCCGACATCGACGAGGATGCCGAGGGGTGCCTCTCGATCCCCGGCGAACGTTTCCCGCTGCTGCGCTCGCACACCGCGCTGCTGCGCGCGGTCGATCTCGATGGGAAACCGTACGAGATCCTCGCGACGGGGTGGCTCGCCCGCATCTTCCAGCACGAGTTCGACCACCTCGACGGCGTGCTCTACGCCGACCGGCTCGCCGAGGGCCAGGCGCGGCTCGCGCAACGCGCCATCCGCCGTCACAAGTGGGGTGTGCCCGACAAGAGCTGGCTGCCGGGGCGCGATCACCTCGAAGACTGAGGCGGACGCGGCTACGACATCCAGCCCAGCAGGCGCACGAGAGCCGCGCAGGCGGCTGCCGCGAGCACCACGAGGATGAACGGCACCCGCAGCGCGAACAGCGCCGCTGCGAGCACGATCGCCGGCACCCGCGCATCCAGCACGATCTCGCCCGACCTCTCGAGCGTCTGGGTCGCGGTGAGGGCCGCGAGCAGGGCGACCGTGAGCAGGTTCGCCACGCGCGCCGGCGTCGGGCGCTCGAGCACGCTCGGCGGCACCGCGTAGCCGACGAGCTTGAGCCCCAGCACGGCGATCGAGGCGATGAGCACGATGTGCCACACGGTCACGTCGTCCGCCGTCCCAGCACATTGGTGACGCCCACTACGATCGCCACGACCGCGGCGGCGAGCACGGGCAGCCCCGGCGGCAGCCAGGGCACGAGCACGGCCGCCACGACCACCGCCGCGACGGCGACGGCCACCGGCTGCTTCGAGGTGAGTCGCGGCCACAGCAGGCCGAGGAACGCGGCAGCCGCCGCAGCATCCAGGCCGTACATGCGCACATCGCCCACGAGGTCTCCAAGGAGTGCACCGGCGAGCGTCGTGAGGTTCCAGCCGAGGTAGATCACGGCGCCGGTCACCCAGAAGCCCACGCGCTGTCCGCGCAGGGTCGGCTGGGCGGTGCCCACCGCCGTCGTCTCGTCGATCGTCCAGTGCCCGGCGAGCACGCGCCGCCACCACGGTCCGCCGATGATGGGCGACATCCGCATCGAGTAGAGGCCGTTGCGGATGCCGAGCAGCGTCGCGCTCGCGATCGCGGCCGGTCCGGCGGCGACCCCGCCCGTGGCGAGAACGCCGATGAGGGCGAACTGCGACCCGCCCGAGAACATGAGCAGGCTCAGCACGCACGTCTGCCAGATGTCGAGCCCGGAGGCCACGGCGAGGGCGCCGAACGAGACGCCGTACGCCGAGACCGCGAGACCCACACCGAGCGCGGCGCGCACGGCAGCCGCGGTGGCGCCGACGGCATCCGGGGCGTGCGGCGTGCGTTCGGGGGCGGTCACCGACGGTCCAGCGGCACGCCGTGCACGCCGTTGTGATACCGCAGCGAGGGGAAGACCGCCTGCACCGTGAACCCGACGCCCGGCACGGGGTGCGCCTCGAACACACCGCCGAAGAGCTCGGTGCGCTCGCGCATCTCGGTCATGCCGCGGCCGTTCGGCGCCTGGGTGAGGGCCGCGAGGTCGTCGTCGACCGTGTAACCCTGCTTCTGTGCTTCGGCGTACGGGTCGAGACCGTTGCGGATCGCCGCGGCCCGGGTGCCGTCGTCCTCGACGAGCACCTTGAGACCGTCGTCGGTCCAGGTGAACGCGACGGTGGCCGTCGTGCCGGGGCCGCCGTGGTCGAGCGAGTTCGAGAGCGCCTCCTGCAGGATGCGGTAGACCGCGAGCTCCGCGCCGTGCCGCAGCTCGTGCGAGCTGCCCGTCTCGGTGAAGTCCACGCCGAGCCCCGCATCCCGCATCACCCGGAAGAGCTCCTGCACGTTCGCGAGGCCGGGCTGCTCATCGGCATCCACCTCGCCGCCGCGCGCCACGGTCATGACGCGCCGCAGATCGGCCAGCGTCTCGCGTGCGGCAGCCGCGATGGCCGCGGCGCTGCGGGTGGCCGCCGAGGGATCCTGGCTGGCGGCGTACTGGGCGCCCTCCGCCTGGGTGGCGATCACCGACACCGAGTGCACGGCGATCTCGTGCAGCTCGCGCACCATCGTGAGCCTGCTGCCCTGCTCGGCCAGCTGCAGCTCGAGGTCGAGCCGCTCACGCTGGGCTGCGGCCCGCTCGCGCACCGCACGGCGTGCCGCTCGTCGGCTGTGCCGCCACAGGGCGAGCAGCACGACCGCAAGCAAGAGGAGGGCGGCGGATGCGGCAGCCAGCACCACGACGAGCGTCGTCGCGTTGGCATCGAGCCAGGCGTCCATCTCGCACTCCCCCTCCCCGCGCCGGCGGTACGGGGTCGTCACGATGCTAATGGAACGGGGGACGGCCAGGTGCGGCCGTCCCCCGTCGAGGTATCGCGCGGCGGTCAGCCCTGCGGAGGCTGAGGCTGCTGGCTGCGCAGCACCTCGAGCCGTGCGCGGTACTCGACCTCGTCGATGTCACCGCGCGCGAAACGCTCGGCCAGCACCGTCTCGGCGTTGTGCGCGGCCTGGGCCGAGGCCCACGGACCGACGCCGTGCGGACCCCACGGTCCACCCCAGCCGGCGCGTGCCCAGCGGCGCCGACGCGTGGCGACGAGCGTGATGATGAGGCCGATGATGAGCAGCCAGAAGATGGCGGGCACGATCCAGAAGCCGGGTCCCCAGCCCCAGGCGGGGTGCAACGGAGCGGTCGCGAGGGCGATCGTGGTGAACATGTCGGGAGTCCTTTCCGAGTCGGCCCCGCGGTGGGGCCGTCGCATCCCAGACTCCGCCTCCGAGTGCGCGCGCGAATCCGCCCGGCGGTGTCGTTCGGCTACTCCCCCGGGACGACGCCCGGGGTCACGAGGCCCGTCTCGTACGCCACGATGACGAGCTGCACCCGGTCGCGCGCCGCGAGTTTGGCCATGATGCGCGACACGTGAGTCTTGGCGGTCAGCGGACTGAGGAAGAGCTCGGCGCCGATCTCCTCATTGGTGAGCCCGCGACCCACGAGGGCGAGCACCTCGCGTTCACGCTCGGTGAGACCCGCGAGTCGGGATGCGTCGGGCGGCGCGCTGAGGCCGCTCGCGACCCGCGTGAGGAGCGTGCGGGTGACGCTCGGGCTCAGCAGCGCGTCGCCGTCCGCGACCACATGCACCGCGCGGATCAGTTCGACCGGCTCGGTGTCTTTCACGAGGAAGCCGCTCGCCCCGGCGCGGATCGCGTGGGCGACGTACTCGTCGAGTTCGAAGGTCGTCACGACCACGACGTGCACGCCGTCGAGCGCGGCATCCGAGACGATCCGCTCGGTCGCCCAGAGACCGTCGCCGTCGGGCATCCGGATGTCCATGAGCAGCACGTCGGGCCTCTCCCGCCGCGCGAGTGCGACCGCGTCACGGCCGGTGGCCGCCTCGCCGACCACGAGCAGGTCGGACTCCGCCTCGAGCAGACTGCGGAAGCCCGCCCGGATGAGTTGCTGATCGTCGGCGATCGCGACGCGGATCACGCGGGGCTTCTTTCGATGGGCAACTCGGCGGTCACGAGGAAACCGCCCTCGGTCGCGGTCTGGAACACCCCGCCGAGCTGCTCGACGCGCTCGCGCATGCCGAGCAAGCCGCGACCCGGTTCGAACGGCGCGACACGTCCGTCGTCGCGCACCTCGACGCGGATGCCGTCGGGCGCGCGGGTGACTCGCACCTCCACCCTCGTGACTCCGACGCCGTGCCGTGCGACGTTCGTGAGCGACTCCTGCACGATCCGATACGCGGCGGCGCTCACGGGAGCCGGCACCTCACCGTCGCCCGTGCGATCGTCGAACTCGATCTCGGCACCCGGAATGCTCGTGGCCGTTACCAGCGTCGCGAGCTGGGCGAGATCGGGCTGAGGAGCGAGCGGCGCATCCGCTCCCCTCGCGGAGCACGCCCAGCACGGTGCGCACATCGTCGAGCGCGGTCTTGCTCACGTGCTTGATCGCCGCGAGGGCCTCGGCGGCCTTCTCGGGCTGGGTGTCGGCGAGGTGCAGTCCGACCCCGGCCTGCACGTTGATCTGGCTGAGGGAGTGCGCGAGCACATCGTGCAGCTCGCGGGCGATGCGGATGCGTTCCTCTTCGGCGGCGGACTGTCGCCGACGAGCCGCCGCGGCGCGGAAGGCGCTGACGCGTTCGCGGCGCGTGCGCATCAACTCGCCGAGTCCCATGGCGACCACGAGGCCGAACGTCGTGCCGACGACGCGGGGCGGCGGCCAGTCGACGGGCACCCCCAGAGCGAGCACGACGAGGGCGACAGCCCAGGCACCACCGAGCGAGATCCAGGCCCACAGTCGCGCGCCCCGCACGACCGCGCCGGCGAGGGCGAAGGCGAGGGCGATCGGCACCGGGCCGCCCGAGGAGCTCAGCAGCAAGCCGGCAAGGGTCGCCGCGGCGACGAGGGCGGCGACGGGTCCGGGAAAACGCCGAGCGCCGATCAGAAGGATGGGGCCGACCGCACCCAGCCCGATCGTGAACGCCGCCGTCGCCGGGTCCGGTTGCGAGGTGCGTACGATCCAGGCAGCGCCGGTCAGCTGCACCATCGCGCTGATGACCACAGGAACCCAGAGTCGCAAGGTGCGAGAGCCGCGCGGACGCTCATCCGGGTCGCGAAGCGCCCACGGTCCGCCACCCCAGGTGCCATCACCCCACCGGCCGTGCGACCACGGCGGGCCGGCAGGATGCATCGACGGCCCGGGCATGGCGCCATGCTACGCGGGGGCGTGCGGCTGCGGCATCCGCCCGGGGAGGCGATCGGGTACTCCCGCGGGAGTAGGAGATGTGGCTCCCCGGCTTGGACTCGAACCAAGAACCTATCGGTTAACAGCCGATTGCTCTGCCAATTGAGCTACCGAGGATCGCTGCGAACAGCCTCGCTAGCTTAGCAAAGGTTGACGGGCGCAAATGCACGCGGCGGGCTCTGCTCGGGGCGGTTTCGAGACGCGTCCGGCGTCACCGGTCGCGCCTCAACCACCGGTGACGGCGCGGATGACACAGGTGGGTGACGGCGTGGCCGTCGTCGCGAGCGGAATCGGGATGCCGTCGGCACCGATCCGGAAGGTCGCGATGGCGTTCGAGAGCTGATTGGCCACGTGCAGCAGCTCGCCGTCGACAAGCAGGTGACGCGGCGTGCGCCCGCCGCTCGGAACCGAGTCGACGGGGCGCAGACCGTCATCGTCGAGCGCGATGACGGCGATGCGATCGGCGCCCCGGATGCCCGCGTAGAGGAAGCGCCCATCGACCGAGACCCCGAGCGCAGCGGCCTGGTCCTGGCCGGGCGTCGCGCCCGGAAGCGTCAGGATCTGCATGATCTCGAACTCGCGGCCGGCAGGGTCGAGCACGAGCACCTCGCAGCTCCACTCCCCGAGCAGCGCGAGCTCGGCCGAGGGCAGCGCGTGCAGGTCGCGCGGACCCGTCCCCGCCGGGAGCGCGAGCGAATCGACGCGGCTGAGCAGCCCATCCGTGCCGCGTTCGTGAACGTGCAGCCGGTCGGTTCCCAGGTCGAGGGTGAGCACGCGACCGTCGGGCAGCACGTGCACATGGTGGGCATGCGGTCCCTCCTGCGCGGGCAACGGACCGGAACCCGATCCGTCGATGCGCTGGGCCGGCAGCTGCTCGCCGTGACGGGCCACCACGATCGCGCCATCGCCATAGCAGGCGACCGCGACCGTGTCGTCGTCGAGGAACGCCGCGTGACACGGGTACGAACCGCCGAGCGCGGTCACCCCATCCGCACGCCACACCTCGCCCTCGCGGCGGAACCAGGCGAGAGCTCCCTCGCCCTCGAGGGTCGCGACCATCCGCTCGCCGCGCACGGCGAGCCAGGAGGGCGATGCGCACTCGGGCCCGTCGCCCAGCACGAGCCCGCGGGGTGCGGATGCCGCCGTCGCGATGCCCGCGGCCGTACCGCCCATGTCCGGGCCGTACCCGCCCACGAGCAGCGCGGTCATGATTGCAGACTCGCGAGGGTGCGCACGTAGCTGTGCAGGGGGTTCGCCAGCACGTCGTCGACCGTGCCGTACCCGACGATGAGGCCGGCGTGCAGCACCGCGATGCGGTCGACAATCGTGCGCAGCTCGCGCAGGTCGTGCCCGACGATGAGGGCGCTGAAACCGAGCTCCTTCTGCAGCTCGGCCACCACCTGAAGGATCGGTCCGCGCACGAGCACGTCGACACCCATCGTGGGATCGTCGGCCACGAGCAGCTCGGGCTCGAGCACGAGCGAGCGGGCGAGGGCGATGCGCTGCCGCTGGCCGCGGCTCAGCTCGTGCGGGAACTTCTCCATCACCGAGAGCGGAAGCCGCACGGCGTCGACGAGCATCGCGACCGCCGTTCCGGCCTCCACGCGATCGAAGTGCTTGTCGCGCAGGAAGATCGGCTCGGCCACGTTCTCGCCGACGGTCAGATGCGGCTGCAGCGACGACCCGCCATCCTGCGGCAGATAGCCGATGCGCAGCGCGAGCCGATCGCGAGTGCGCTGCCGTGCCGCGCGCAGGTCGACCCCGAGCACGGTGAGACCGCCACCGGCGAGCTGCGGCGCCTCGCGCTCCCCCGGCGCGGACTGCGCGGCGATCGCCCGTGCGAGGGTCGACTTACCCGATCCCGCCTCGCCCACGAGCCCGAGCGTCTCACCCTGCGCGACCCGGAACGACACCCCGTTGATCGCGGGGGCGTCGTCTCCCGGGTACACGAGCGTCAGATCGTCGGCGAGCACCGCCGCATCCGTGACCGGCCCGCGATTCATGACGCGCTGCCTCCCAGAGCGACGAACGCGGCGCGGCGCTCCGCCTGCTCCACCGGGTCGGGAACCGGCAGGGATGCCAGCAGCCGCTGTGTGTACGGGTCGCGCGGCGCTCCCAGCACCTCGGCCGCCGTGCCTTCCTCGGCGATCTCGCCCCGATGCAGCACGACAACGCGGTGGGCGATGCGGTCGACCACAGCGAGGTCGTGCGTGATGAACAGCGAGGCGAACCCGAAGCGCTCCTGCAGCTCCTCGAAGAGCTCGAGGACGCGCGCCTGCACCGAGACGTCGAGGGCGCTCGTGGGCTCGTCGGCGATGAGCAGCTTGGGGTCGAGCGCGAGGGCACGCGCCAGGCTCGCCCGCTGCCGCTGACCGCCCGAGAGCTCGTGGGGGAAGCGGTCGCCGTAGCCGCCGCTGAGCTGCACAGCGTCGAGCAGTTCGTCGACGCGGTCGCGCGCGTCGGCGGGCGATGACGCCACGCCGTGCACGACGAGCGGCTCGGCCACGCACTGGGCGATCGTGAGCAGCGGGTTGAAGCTCGTGGCCGGGTCTTGGAACACGAATCCCAGTTCTCGACGCTTCGGGCGGAACTCACGCTCCTTGACCCCGCGCATCTCGGTGCCGAGCACCCGCAGCGAACCACCGGTCACCGCGGTGAGGCCGGCGATCGCCCGCCCGATGGTCGTCTTGCCCGAACCCGACTCCCCCACGAGGCCGACGACCTCGCCGGCACCGACCCGGAGATCCACACCGTGCACCGCCCGGAAGCCCTTGCGCCCCAGGCGCCCCGGGTACTCGATCTCGAGCCCGCTCGCCTCCACGACCGCCTCGGTGGCCGCCTCCGGCGGGGCGACGCGCTCGACGAGCTCGACGCGCGGCACGGCGGCGAGCAACTTGCGCGTGTAGGGATGCGCCGGCGCCGCGAACAGCTCGCGCACGGGCGCGGTCTCGACGATCTCGCCCTGGTACATGACCGCGACGCGGTCGGCGAGATCGGCGACGACGCCCATGTTGTGCGTGATGAGCACGATCGCGGTGCCGAACTCGTCGCGGAGGTGACGCAGCAGATCGAGGATCTCGGCCTGCACGGTCACATCGAGCGCGGTGGTCGGCTCGTCGGCGATGAGCACCGAGGCATCGAGGGCGAGCGCCATCGCGATCACGATGCGCTGCTTCTGTCCGCCGGAGAACTGGTGCGGGTAGTCGTCGACACGGCGGTCCGGCTCGGGGATGCCCACCCGCCGCAGCATCTCGATCGCGTGCGCCCGGGCCTGCTTCTTGGTGTACTTGCCGTGAGCGCGCAGCCCCTCGGCAAGCTGCCATCCGACCGTGTACACCGGGTTGAGCGCCGTCGAGGGCTCCTGGAAGATCATCGCCGCGGCCGTGCCCCGCAGCTGCCGCAGGCGCCGCTGATCGAGCGTCACGACGTTCTCGGGGCCGACCATGACGGCACCCTTCACGGTCGCCGTCTCGGGCAGCAGACGCAGGATGCTGCGCGCCGTCACGGTCTTGCCGGAGCCGGACTCGCCCACGATCGCGAGCACCTCACCCGGCTGCACCTCGAGGTCGACGCCGCGCACCGCCTGAACGGTGCCGCCGTCGGTGTCGAAGGTGATCCGCAGGTCCCGGATGTCGACGGCCGGTTGTGTGCGCGCCATCAGAGCACCTCTCCCAGTTCTTCGCGAGCGGCGGGCTGCTCGGCAGCCACCGCCTGGCCGGGCGTCTCGGCCGGCTTGCGCCGGGCACGCAGCCGTGGGTCGGCGAGGTCGTTGAGGCTCTCGCCGATGAGCGTGACGCCCAGCACCACGAGCACGATGGCCAGACCCGGGAAGATCGAGGTCCACCAGATGCCGCTCGTGACATCCGAGAGCGACTTGTTGAGGTCGTAGCCCCACTCCGCCGCGGCGCTCGGCTCGATGCCGAAGCCCAGGAAGCCGAGGCCGGCGAGCGTGAGGATCGCCTCGGAGCTGTTGAGCGTCAGGATGAGCGGCAGCGTGCGCGTGGAGTTGCGCAGCACGTGGCGGAACATGATGCGCGCGTTGCTGGCTCCCACGACCTTCGCCGACTCGACGAAGGCCTCCGACTTCACGCGCAGCACCTCGGCGCGCACCACGCGCAGGTACTGCGGGATGAACACCACTGTGATCGAGACCGCCGCGGCGAAGATGCCACCCCACAGGCTCGACTGGCCGCCCGAGATGACGATCGCCGCGACGATCGCGAGCAGCAGGCTCGGGAACGCGTAGATGGCGTCCGCGATGACGATCGTGATGCGGTCGAACCATCCGCCGATGTACCCGGACAGCAGGCCGAGCGCGATACCGAGGAACACCGAGAGCACGATCGCGACGAGGATCACGAGCAGCGCCGTCTGCGCACCCCAGATCACCCGGGAGAGCACGTCGTAGCCCCCGACCGTCGTGCCGAGCAGGTGGTCGGCACTCGGCGGCTGCTGGGCCCCGAAGAGGCCGTCCGGGCCGCGGAGCTGGTTGAACCCGTAGGGGGCGAGCAGAGGCGCGAAGATCGCGACGACCACGAAGATGCCGGTGATCACGAGGCCCGCGACGAGCATCCCGCGCTGCAGGCCGACGCTCTGCCGCAGCTGCTGGATGATCGGCAGGCGGTGCCACCACGGCGGCCGCACCTGCACGGTGGGAACGGAGGTCGTGTCGCTCATCAGTACCTCACCCGCGGATCGAGGATCGCCGCGACGATGTCGACGATGAAGTTGGTGACCGCGACGATGACGGCGAGCAGGGCGACGATGCCCTGCACCGCGACGAAGTCGCGCTTGGCGAGGTAGTCGGCCAGCTGGAAGCCGAGGCCCTTCCATTCGAAGGTCGTCTCGGTGAGCACCGCGCCGCCGAGCAGCAACGCGATCTGCAACCCGATGACCGTGATGATCGGCACGAGTGCGGGCTTGAGCGCGTGCTTGCGCACGAGCCGGTACTCGCCGACGCCACGCGAGCGCGCCGCATCCACGTAGTCCCGCGAGAGAGTGCCGATGACGTTCGTGCGCACGAGACGCAGGAAGACGCCCGCGGTCAGCAGGCCGAGCGTGAGCGCCGGGAGCACCGCGTGCGCGAGCACGTCGGCGACCGCCGCGGAGCTTCCCGTGCGCAGGGCGTCGATGAAGTAGATGCCCGTCTGACTGTCGAGCCCCTGGATCTTGATCTCGGTACGCGTGGAGGCGCGCCCGGCGACCGGGAGCACCTTCAACCACACCGAGAAGATGAGCTTGAGCACGAGACCCGCGAAGAACACCGGGGTCGCGTAGCTGAGGATCGCGAAGACGCGCAGCCCCGCGTCGCCCCAGCGGTCGCGGAAGTAGGCGGCGACCATGCCGAGCGGGATGCCCACGATGAACGCGACGATGAGCGAGTAGATGACGAGCTCGAGGGTCGCCGAGCCGTAGGTGAAGAGGATCTCGCTGATGGGTCGGCCGTCGGTGATCGAGCTGCCGAAGTTGCCGGTGAAGACGTTGCCGAGGTACTCGAGATACTGCACGAGGATCGGGCGGTCGTAGCCGGCGTCGTGGATGCGCTGGGCGAGCTGATCGGGCGTGAGGCGGTCGCCGAGCGACGCCGTGATCGGATCGCCCGTGAGGCGCATGAGGAAGAACACGAGCGTGACGAGGATGAAGATCGTCGGGATGATCAGCAGGAAGCGCACCAGCAGGTAGCGCCAGAACCCGCCGCCCCGCACCCGTTTCCGGGCCGCAGGGGTTGCGCCGGGGGCGCTTCCGGCGCTGTGACGGTCGTCATGTCGTCAGATTCTCCTCGATGCCACGAGAAACGGGGCGGCCAGCGAGTGGCCGCCCCGTTCTCTGTGCGGACGTGTTCGGCTTCGCTCAGCCCTTGGTCAGGCTACCGAAGCGGAACTTGAACGAACCATCGAGCTGGGCGCCCGAGATGTCCTTGCCGACGACGGCCACCTGCGCGCCCTGCAGCAGCGGCAGGGTCGACAGGTCGGCGGCCACCTTGGCCTGGATGTCCTCGATGAGCGCCTGACGCTTGTCGGCGTCGACCTCGGTCTGCTGCTCGGAGATCTCCGCGTCGACCTCTGCGTTGCTGTAGTGGTTCAACAGGAAGTTGTCGGTCGCGAAGAACGGCGTCAGGTAGTTGTCGGCGTCGGAGTAGTCCGGGAACCATCCGAGCTGGTACAGCGGGTAGACGTCCGCCGTGCGGTCCTTCGAGTACTGGGTCCACTCGGTCGAGCCGAGGTTGACCGTGAAGAGCCCGCTCGAGTCGAGCTGGTCCTTCACGAGCGCGTACTCGTCGGCCGACGACTCACCGTAGTGGTCGGGGTTGTACTGCAGGTTCAGCTCGACGGGCACGGTCACGCCGGCCGCCTCGAGGGTCGCCTTCGCCTTGTCGACGTCGGGGCCACCGTCGCCGTCGCCGTAGAGGTCCTTGAGCACCTCGGTGGCGCCCGTCAGGCCCTGGGGCACGAAGGAGTACACCGGGGTGTAGGTGTCCTTGTAGACCTGGGTCGCGATCTCGGCGCGGTCGACCACATCCGCGATCGCCTGGCGCACGGCGAGAGCCTTCGCCGGGTCGGCCTCGCCCGTCTTGGCGCCGTACGGCATCGTGTCGAAGTTGAACACGATGTAGCGCAGCTCGCCACCGGGGCCGTCGACGATCTTCACCGAGTCCTGCTTGCCCAGGTCGGCGATGTCGGTGGCCGACAGGCTGCGGTAGGCCACGTCGATGTTGCCCTCCTGCACGTCGAGCTTGAGGTTCGACGAGTCGGCGTAGTACTTGAGCGTGACGTCGTCGTTCTTCGGAGCACCCAGAACACCCTTGTACTCGGGGTTCGGTGCGAAGGTGACGAGCTCGTTGAGCTTGTAGCTCTCGATCGTGTACGGACCGGCGAAGCCCTCGCCCTTGACGATCTCGTCGTCGCTCGTGACCTCGTCGGCCGAGAAGGTCTCCTCGTCGACGATCGGACCGGCCGGGCTCGAGAGCACCTGCGGGAACGTCTGGTCGTTGCCGTTCTTGAGGTGGAAGATCACCGTGGTGTCATCCGGGGTCTCGACGGTGTCGAGGTTGCCGAGCAGGGCCCACGGGCCGTTCTCCGCGTTGATCGCGACGACGCGGTCGAAGCTGAACTTGACATCCGACGAGGTCAGCTCGTTGCCGTTGGCGAACTTGAGGCCCGACTTGAGGGTGACGACGTAGTCGCCGTCCTCGTTGAACTCGGCGGACTCGGCGATGTCGGGCTCGACATCCGCCGTGCCCTGCGGCGAGTTCAGCAGGAACGGGAAGACCTGGTTCATGACGGCGAACGAGCCGTTGTCGTACGAACCGGCCGGGTCGAGGAAGGTGACCTTGTCGGTGGTGCCGACGATGATGCTGCTGCCTTCGGAGTCGCCGCCGTTGCCGCCGGAGTCCGATGCGCAACCCGCGAGCACGAGAGCGGCGGTGACGGGGATCGTCAACGCGGCGAGCACGCGGGTCTTGTGAGTGACGGAAACCATGTCCGTGGACCTCATTCCTTGGGATGTGAAGGGTGTGGGCAGCCGCAGCCGCCCAACGTTCAGGTTTATCACAGCGGTGACGGCCCGAGCGGCCACGAGGTGTGCAGTGGCCCGATTGTTTACGCCATTGCAACGCACCGCGCATGGATCGTGCGCGGATGAGCGCCTCACGCACGAAGCTGCGGCATCCGCGCAGGAAATCACTCGCCGCGCAGCTCGCGCCTCTCGCTCTCGAGCGCCGCCGAGGCGCGGCTGAGCGACAACTCACGTTCGTGATCGCCTTCGGCACGGGCGCGCTGCATGGCACCCAGCAGCTCCCCTTGCGCCGCAGCAGGTCGCGATCGACGAGCGAGGTGACGACTCCACGGCAGTACGTCGCGATCTGCTCCTCACGCTCGGGGATGGGCGCGACGCCGAGCTGCGTGACGAGCGACTCGAAGCCCTGCGGCACCTCCTCGCCCACGCGCTGCAGCCACTCGGGCGACTCGAGGGCGTCGAGCTGCCCGCGGATCGCATCGCGCACGATCGCGAGCGTCTGGTTGGTGAAGCGCGACTCGACGGCCTTGGCCACGAGTGCCGGGCCCACCGCCTGGGGGAACTGCAGGATCGCCATGAGCGCGTCGCGCTCCATGCGCGTCACCGGATCCGTCGGCAGCTCGGTGAGGCTCGCCTGCCGTGGTCGCTCCTGAACCGGGTTCTCGGTGCGACCGGTCTCCTCCCCGGGTGTCGGCCTCGGTGCGCGGATCGGCGCGGCGCGCGCTGTTGCCGGCACTCGTGACGGCACGGCCGACCTCGCCGGGGTCCATGCCGAGCCACCCCGCGAGGTTGCGCACGTAGCCGCCCCGCAGCGCGGGATCGCGGATGCCGGCCACCACCGGCGCGGCCGCGCGCAGGGCCGCCACCCGCCCCTCGACCGTCTCGAGGTCGTGTCCGGCGAGTCGGCGGCGCACCATGAACTCGAACATCGGCTTGCGGTCGGCCACGAGCTTGCGCACCGCGTCGTCGCCCCGGTGGATGCGCAGGTCGCAGGGGTCGAGCCCTTCGGGGGAACGGCCACGAAGGTCTGAGCTGCGAAGCGCTGCTCCTCCGCGAAGGCGCGACTCGCGGCGCGCTGGCCCGCCTCATCCGGGTCGAAGGTGAACACCACCTCGCCGGTCTGCGAGACATCCGTGTTGGCGTGGTCGCCGAGCACGCGGCGCACGACCTTGATGTGATCGACACCGAACGCCGTGCCGCAGGTGGCGACCGCGGTCGTGACGCCCGCGAGGTGGCAGGCCATGACATCCGTGTAGCCCTCGACGATCACGACCTGCTTGCCCTTGGCGATGTCGCGGCGCGCGAGATCGAGTCCGTAGAGCACCTGCGACTTGTGGAAGACGAGCGTCTCGGGGGTGTTGAGGTACTTGGGGCCCTGATCGTCGTCGAACAGCTTGCGGGCGCCGAAGCCGACGGTCTGCCCCGTCACGTCGCGGATCGGCCAGATCACGCGGCCCCGGAAGCGGTCGTAGGAGTTGCCGCGGTCACCGGTGGAGAGCAGGCCCGCGGCGACGAGATCGTCCTGGCTGAACCCCTCCTTCAGGAGGGCGTTCTTGAGGGCGTCGAACGACTTGGGGGCGTAGCCCACGCCGAAGCGCTCGGCCGCGGCCTGGTCGAAGCCCCGGCCCCCGAGGAAGTCGCGACCGGGCTGGGCCCCCGGCTCGGCGAGCTGGGCACGGAAGAACTGCTCGGCGGCGGCATTCGCCGCCAGCAGACGCGCGCGGGTGCCGTGATCGGAGGGCGCGGCTGCCCCGTCCTCGTAGTGCAGCTCGATTCCGGCGCGCGCCGCCATGCGCTCCACGGCCTCCTGGAAGCTCACGTGATCCATGCGCTGCAGGAAGGTGAAGACGTCACCGTCTTCGCCGCATCCGAAGCAGTGGTAGCGACCGACGCCTGGACGCACGTGGAAGCTCGGACTGCGCTCCTCGTGGAACGGGCAGAGACCCTTGAGCGAGCCGACACCGGCCGATTTGAGGGTCACGTAGTCGCCCACGATGTCGGCGATGTTGATGCGGGACCGGACCTCGTCGATATCGCTTCGACGAATGAGACCGGCCATGCCCTGATTCTAGGGTCGCGGCGGCCTCGGCGGCCGGGCGCGCGGTTCGCGGTGTGGAGAGCGCGGGGTCAGGCGTACCGCTCGTGCCAGGCATTGGCTGAGGGGTCGGTGAGCGAGGCGACCTGATCGACGATGACGCGCTTGCGGGCCGTGTCGTCGGCGGCCGCCGCGAAGTCGGTGGCGAAGCCCGCGTCGAGGTGCGAGGGGTCGTCCCAGAGTGCGTCGGCGAGCTCCTTGAGGATGCCGCGCTGTCGTTCGTAGATCGGCTTGCGGGCGTTCGTCGACATGACGTTCGCGGCGACGATGCCCTTCAGCACCGCGATCTCGGCCTGCGTCTCGATCGGTACCACGACATCCGCTCCGAAGCGCGCGAGCGCATCCTGTGCGTACGCCTCGCGGGTGGCGCGCACGGCACGCCGGGCGAAGCGCCCGATGAGCTGCGAGGTGAGGTTCTTCAGACGCGCCTGGGCGCGGCGCGAGCCGTCCCAGTCCTCGATCCAGTCGGGCAGGCTGTCGAGACGGTCGAAGGCCGCGATGAGGGTGTCGTGATCGAGCTCTCCCCGATCCACTCCACCATGCTCTCCACGAGGTCATCGTGATCGACGCGGGCCGACAGGGCTCGCACGTCGAGGTAGCCCGTGATGATCGCGTCTTCGAAGTCGTGCACGGAGTAGGCGATGTCGTCGGAGAGATCCATGACCTGCGCCTCGATGCACCGCACGCGCGGCGGCGCACCGGCGCGCAACCAGGCGAAGGCGGGGGTGTCATCCGCGTAGAAGCCGAACTTGCTGCGGCCAGAGGGGTCGGGGATGCCCTCCTGCTCCGGCCAGGGGTACTTGCAGCTCGCATCGAGGCTCGCACGCGTGAGGTTGAGGCCGTAGGCGCGGCCGTCGGCGTCGAAGACCTTCGGCTCGAGCCGCGTGAGCAGGCGCAGCGTCTGCGCGTTGCCCTCGAAGCCGCCGATGTCGGCCGCCCAGTCGTTGAGCGCGCGCTCGCCGTTGTGGCCGTAGGGCGGATGCCCGAGGTCGTGCGCGAGGCACGCCGTGTCGACGACGTCGGGGTCGAGGCCGAGGTTCGCCGCGAGCTCGCGACCGACCTGGGCGACCTCGAGCGAGTGGGTGAGCCGGTTGCGGGCGAAGTCGAGGCCGGCGGTCGGGCTCAGCACCTGGGTCTTGACGGCGAGTCGGCGCAGCGCGCTCGAATGCAGGATGCGGGCCCGGTCGCGCGCGAAATCGCTGCGGCGGGTGGAGTGCTGCTCCGGCAGCATCCGCTCGGCGTCGGCGGCGCTGTAGCCCGGCGGAAGCTCACCCACCGCTCGTGTCGCCTTCGCCCTCGGTGAGCTGCGTGCGGTGCGTGTCGTGCAGCTCGCGGGACTCGAGCCAGTGCTCGGGGAGGGCCGGCTGCTTGGGGGTTCCGGCGCGTCCGCGCTGCCCCTCGGCGTCCGCGCCGGGGTACGGCTGGTCGGGGTCGAGGCGGCCGAGCAGCTCGTCGATCTCGGCGAGGCTCGAGGACTGGGCGAGCGCCGCACGCAGTTCGCCGCCGACCGCGTAACCCTTGAAGTACCAGGCCACGTGCTTGCGGATGTCGCGGCACGCCCGCGTCTCGTCGCCGTCGAAGAAGTCGATGAGCAGCTCGGCGTGACGGCGGAAGGCGAAGGCGACCTCGCCGAGAGTGGGTTCGGCTTTGGTGTCGCCACCGCTGAACGCCGCCGCGAGATCGCCGAACAACCATGGTCGCCCGAGGCAGCCTCGCCCGACCACGACGCCGTCGCATCCGGTCTGCTCGACCATGCGTACGGCATCCGCGGCGCTCCAGATGTCGCCGTTGCCGAGCACCGGGATGCTCGTGACGGTCTGCTTGAGGGTCGCGATGGCGTCCCAGTCGGCGTGTCCGGAGTAGAAGTCGGCCGCCGTACGGGCGTGCAGGGCGACGGCCGCGGCGCCGGCGCCCTCGGCGATGCGACCCGCCTCGAGGTAGGTCAGGTGGTCGGCGTCGATGCCCTTGCGCATCTTGACGGTGAGCGGCAGCGGGCCCGCCGCCTGCACGGCCGCCTCGACGATGCCGCGGAACAGGTCGAGCTTCCAGGAAGCGCCGCTCCCCGCCCTTGCGGGTGACCTTCGGCACCGGGCAGCCGAAGTTGAGGTCGATGTGGTCGGCGCGATCCTCGGCCACGAGCATCGTGACGGCTTCGCGCATCGTGGCGGGGTCGACGCCGTAGAGCTGGATGGAGCGCGGCGTCTCGGACTCGTGATGCTTGATGAGGCGCATCGACTCGGGGTGCGCTCGACGAGCGCACGGCTCGTGATCATCTCGGAGACGTAGAGCCCCGCACCGTACTCGCGGCACAGGCGCCGGAACGCGGTGTTGGTGATGCCCGCCATGGGCGCGAGCACGACCGGCACGTCGAGACGCAGCGGGCCGATCTCGAGCGCGGGGGCCGGGGGCGCGAATAGGGTGGACATCCCCTCGATTCTTTCAGATCACCCCGTGAGGAGACCGGACATGGGCGCAGGACGCGAACGCGTCGCGGCGGATGCGGCCGCCCGCGGCATCGAGATCGAGGTCATCGACCGGCCTGCGGCAGCGTCGCTCGAGGAGGCTGCGGCGCTGCTCGGGATCACGGCCGCCGACATCGTCAAGTCGCTCGTGGTGAAGCGCAGCGACGGCACGTTCCTCTTCGCCGAGATCCCGGGCGACCGCGTGATCTCCTGGCCGAAGCTCCGCGCACTCGTGGGCGTCAACAAGCTGCAGTTGCCGGATGCCGCGGTCGCGCTCGAGGCGACAGGTTACGAGCGCGGCACGATCACGCCGCTTGGATCCAGCACGGCGTGGCCCGTCTACGTCGACGAGCGGATCGTCGGTCGGCGCGTCTCGATGGGGGCAGGCGAGCACGGGGCGAGCCTGTTCGTGGACGCCGACGCCCTCATCGCCGGGTTCGGCGCGACGGTCGCCGACATCTCGGAGCCGGCGCCCACCCGCCCCACCGCCGAGTAGAGGCGCATCCCCTCGAGCTGGCTGAGGAGCGACCGCGCAGCGGGCGCGTCTCGAAGCCACCACCGCGGGGCACGGGCACGGTGGTTTCGCGACGGCGCTGCGCGCCTCCTCAACCAGCTGACGTGTGCTGAGGCGGACGTGCCGGCACCTCGCACACGTCGCCCTCACACGCGACCGCGTCGGGGTCGCCGAGCGGAATGAGCCCGCTCACGACGCGACCTCGGCATCCGCCTTCTCAGCGTCCTTCTCGGCGGCCACCTGACGCAGCACCTCGGCGAACGTCGCCGGCTCCTGCGCACCGGACACGCCGTACTTACGGTCGATGACGAAGAACGGCACCCCTGGATGCCGAAGTCCTGGGCGACGGCCTGGTCTTCGCGCACATCGGCGAGGTGCTCGTCGGCCTCGAGCGAGCGGATGACGTCATCGCGGTCGAAACCGAGCTCGGCTGCGAGGTCGGCGAGATCCTCGATGCGGCCGACGTGGCGACCCTGCTCGAAGTACGCCGAGAGCAGGCGCTCCTTCATCTCGAGCTGGCGCCCGCGCAGCTTCGCGTAGTGCAGCAGCTGGTGCGCCTTGACCGTGTTGGTGTGCTGCAGCGCGTCGTAGTCGTAGTGCAGGCCCACGCTGTCGGCGATGCCGGTGACCCGCTCGATCATCTGCTTCGCCGTGTCGACCGGGATGCCCTTGTGTTGGGCGAGGAACTCGAACTCGCTGCCCTCGAAGTCGACGGGGGTATCGGGCGAGAGCTCGAACGAGTGGTACTCGATCTCGACCGGCACGCCGGCCTCAGCCGCGCCCGCCTCGAAACGGCGCTTGCCGATGAAGCACCACGGGCACGCGATATCGGACCAGATGTCGATCTTGATGGGGTCTGCCATGTGATGTGTCAACGAAGCGGATGCCGTGGGCATTCCCGACGGATCACACGGTGTGCGTCGGCGGCAGCGGCGAGGCGGGCGGAGGCGGTGACGTGAACACCTCCGCCGGAGGCAGCGGACGTTCCCGCGAGATGCCCTGGCGACGGGCGGCGAGCTCCACCCACAGCACGAAACCGGCCGTGAACACGGCCTGCACGAGCGGTGCGAGCGGGTCGCTGCCCTCCGAACTCATGATGGTCGTGCCGAGCGAGCCGCTCGCGAGCAGCAGGAGCGCGACCACGTTGTTCACGACGTGGAACGCGATCCCGGCCTCGAGCCCGCCCGTGCGCCACACGACGATCGCGAAGCCGAGCCCCATGACACCGACGCTCAGCAGACCCCAGATCTCGTACTGCGTGTGCCCGACCGTGAAGATCACGGTCGACACGATGATGCCGACCCAGGGGTTCTTCACCCAGGCGCCGATGGTCTGCATGACGAGGCCGCGGAACACGTACTCCTCGGCCGCCGACTGCAGCGGCACGAGCGCGATGATGAGCACCGCGAGCAGCGTGAACCGGCCCGCATCCACGGGAACCGGCTCGATGGGCACGCCGAAGAGCGGGCCGAGGAACGACAGCCCGGTGCTGAGGATCGTGATCACGAGCGCGGGGATCGTGCACCACAGCATCCAGCGCCACCGGATGCGGAAGGCAACCGAGTGCCGGAGGCTCACGGGGCGCAGCCCCGCGCACAGCATGGCGAGCGGCACGAGCGGGAGCATGATCGCGACGCTCCCGAGCAGCAGCACGAGACTCACCGGATTCGAGACGTCGGTGAGCTGCCCCATCACGGCGGGTATCGAGGTGAAGTCCGTGAGGTTCGCCCCCGAGGCGATGATCACGATGACCCACCCGATCGCAACGACGACCTGCGTGACGAGGAAGAACGCCACGAAGACGGCGACGGCGACGAGCGGGCGCCACCACGCGTAGGCGCGGGCCGTGCGGAACAGACGATGGTAGGGCGTCGGGTCTTCCACGGGCGGCGGAAGGATCATCCCCGGATAAGCGGGCGCGCCATTCCATGCCTCAGGCGGAATGTAGCCGCCTTGGGGATGGCCCGCCGGCGGGTAGCCGCTCTGCGGGTAGCCGCCCTGCGGGTAGCCGCCCTGCGGATTGCCGTCGGCCTGCGGGCCGCCCTGCTGCCAGGTCACGCGCCGCGCAGCCGCTCGGCGAGGTAACCGTGCAGCCGGTCGAGCGACACGCGCTCCTGCGCCATGCTGTCGCGTTCCCGCACCGTGACGGCCTTGTCGTCGAGGGTGTCGAAGTCGACGGTCACCGCGAAGGGCGTGCCGATCTCGTCCTGACGGCGGTAGCGGCGCCCGATGGCCCCCGCGTCGTCGAACTCGATCATCCAGTCCTCACGCAGGTCGGCCGCGAGCTCGCGGGCCACCGGCGAGAGCTGCTCGTTGCGCGAGAGCGGCAGCACCGCGACCTTGACGGGCGCGAGGCGCCGGTCGAGCCGCAGCACGGTGCGCGTGTCGACCCCACCCTTCGCGTTCGGCGCCTCGTCTTCATGGTACGCGTCGATGAGGAACGCCATCAGTGCGCGGGTGAGCCCGAACGCCGGCTCGATCACGTACGGAACCCAGCGCTCGCCCGTGGTCTGGTCGAAGTACGAGAGGTCCTTGCCCGAGTGCTCCGAGTGCGTCTTCAGGTCGAAGTCCGTGCGGTTGGCGATTCCCATGAGCTCGCCCCACTCGCCCGAGGCGAAGTTGAAGCGGTACTCGACGTCGACGGTGCGCTTCGAGTAGTGGCTCAGCTTCTCCTTGGGGTGCTCGTAGAGACGCAGGTTGTCTTCGCGGATGCCGAGCCCGGTGTACCAGCCGAAGGAGGCGTCGATCCAGTACTGGTGCCACTCCTCGTCGGTGCCCGGCTGCACGAAGTACTCCATCTCCATCTGCTCGAACTCGCGCGTGCGGAAGATGAAGTTGCCGGGCGTGATCTCGTTGCGGAAGCTCTTGCCGATCTGGGCGATGCCGAACGGGGGCTTCATACGGGCGCTCGAGAGCACGTTCGCGAAGTTCACGAAGATGCCCTGGGCGGTCTCGGGCCGCAAGTAGTTGAGCCCCTCTTCGTCGTCGACGGGGCCGAGGTAGGTCTTGAGCAGGCCGGAGAACGCGCGCGGCTCGGTCCACTGGCCGCGCGTGCCGCAGTTCTCGCAGACGATGTCGGCGAGGCCGTTCTCGGGCACGCGGCCCTTCTTCTCCTCGTAGGCCTCCAGCAGGTGGTCTTCGCGGTAGCGCTTGTGGCAATGCAGGCACTCGATGAGCGGGTCGCTGAAGACCTCGACGTGACCGGATGCCTCCCACACCTGACGCGGCAGGATCACGGAGGAGTCGATGCCCACGATGTCGTCGCGGCGCTGCACCATGAACTTCCACCACTCGCGCTTGATGTTCTCCTTGAGCGCGGTGCCGAGGGGGCCGTAGTCCCAGGCGGAGCGGGACCCGCCATAGATCTCACCCGCTTGGAAGACGAAGCCACGACGCTTCGCGAGAGAGATGACCTGGTCGAGGGTGTTGGGCGTCGCCACGGAGGAGCTCCTGATGATCGGGCCGCGCCGGCTTGCGCGGTCACACGGGGTACGGAACGTCCAGCCTACCGAGCCGCGGGCCCGGACCGGCTCAGTGCACGGCGCGCACGATCGCGGCGACGTCGTCTTCGGTGTTCCACAGGTGGAACGACGCCCGCGCACGCCCGGCGCGACCCGAGATGCGGATGCCGGCCGCGCTCATGCGTTCGAGCTGCGAGCCGTCGGGGTCGGGCCACGACACGATCGCCTGGTGCTGCTGCGGAAGCCCGAGCTCGTGGCACAGCAGCTCACCGAGCCCCGCGGCCCGCTGCCAGATCTCGGCGATGTCGAGCTCGGCGAACATGCCGATCGACGCCTCGGCACCCACCCACGCCTGCCACGCGGGCGAGACGTCGAAGCGACGCGCGTCGGGCGCGAGGGTGATTTCGGTGCCGTAGCAGCTCTGCCACACCTCGTCGCCCGCGTACCAGCCGCCCTGCGCGGGGCGCAGCACGGCATCCGCGTTCTCGCCCACCGTCAGGAAGCTCACACCGCGCGGCGAGCACAGCCACTTGTAGGCGTGGCACACCGTGATGTCGAAGTCGCCCGCCGCGACCGTCAGCACGCCCGTCGCCTGCGTCGTGTCGCAGAAGGTGAGGGCGCCGTGACGCGCGGCGGCCTCGCGAATGGCGGCGGCATCCGCGACGTATCCCGTCGCCGATTGCACGAGCGAGAACACGACCAGGAACGTCTCGTCGGTGACGCTCTCAGCGAGAGCCTCGACGGGCACCGCGCGGAGCTTGGCTCCCGGCCGTTGCGCGAACGGCACGAGCAACGATGAGAAGTCGCGCTCGGCCACGAGCACCTCGGCGCCGTCGGGCACCGCCGACGCGACGAGCGACGCCTGCACCGAGGTCTGCGAGCCGATCGCGACGCGGCCGGCGTCGAGGCCGACGAGCCGGGCGTAGGAGCGTCGGGTGCGGTCGACGATGGCGTCGTACCCCTGCGGGTCGCGGTCGGCGCGCGACCAGGCGTCGAGGTCAGCCCGCAGCGCCTCGACGCTGCGACGAGGTGGGATGCCGATGGATGCGGTCGCGACATAGCCGCGCGGCTCACCGAACTCGGCGATCGCGGCGGCGAGCGGGCGTGACGGCGCTGTCAGAGTGCTCACCACTCCAGCGTGCGATGAACAGATCTATCGCACAAGGTCATGTCTCGCATGTCATCCATTCGCTACGGTTATGGAATGGAGCTCGATCTGCAGTCGGTGCGCATCGTGCGTGCGATCGCCGAGCACGGCTCGATCAGCGCCGCGGCACGCGCGCTCGGCTACAGCCAGCCCGCCGTGAGCCAGCACCTGCGCCGCGCGGAGCAGCGCCTCGGCGTGCCGCTCGTCGTGCGGGCGGGGCGCGGCATCCGCCTCACCGAGCCCGGCATGGTGCTCGCCCGGCACGCGCAGTCGATCGGGCAGGCCCTCGACGCGGCACGCGGCGAGCTCGCCGAGCTCGTGGGCCTCGGCACGGGAACCGTGCGCATCGCGGCGTTCCCCACCGCCTCGTCGACGATCGTGCCGCGCCTGCTCGGCACCGTGCGCGACGCGCATCCGGGGCTCGCCGTGAGCTACGTCGAGGCCGAGCCGCCCGAGGCGCTCACGATGCTGCGCGAAGGGCTCGTCGATCTCGCGATCACCTTCGCGTATCCGGGCGACCGCGCCGACCCGCACCGCGAGTCGGAGGGCCCCGTCGAGACGGTGCCGCTGTTCACGGAGCCGGTCGTCATCGCGCTGCCCGAGCACCATGCGCTCGCTGTCGACGGCGGCGCCGTCGAGCTCGCCCTGCTGGGCGAGGAGCGCTGGATCGCCGGATGCCCGCTCTGCCGCGGACACCTGCTCGCCGCGTGCGAGGCGGTCGGCGTCGAACCCGACATCGAGCTCGAGACCGACAACGCCGTCGCGGTGCTGAACCTCGTTGCGGCGGGCCTCGGGATCGCGCTGCTCCCGCGGCTCGCGCTCGCGACAGCGGTTCCACCCGAGGGTGCCGTCGTGCGCGCGACCGCACCGTCGAGCGACCGCTCCATTCAGGTGGCCGTGCAGCACGGCTCGCGACGTGTGCCGTCGATCGCCGCGGTGCTGGATGCGGTGATCGCTCTCGAGGGAGCCGACTGGGGCCTCGCGGCGTACCGGCAACCGGGACGTTGACACCCCCATCCCGGGCCACTACCGTCGAGATAGTAAAGTTTCCTAACTACGCGGGAGGATCGTGGTGAACGCCTCAGCGTCCGGCGACGGACGCAGCCCGGGGCCGGCGCAGCCCGGGCTGCTGCGCAGCCTCAACAACCGCGTCGTGCTCGAGCTGCTCATCGAGCACGGAACGCTCAGCCGCAGCGACGTGCACGCCCTGACCGGGCTGTCGAAGCCCACGGCCTCCCAGCTGCTGCAGCGACTCGAAGAGAGCGGTCTCGTGCGTCCCAGCGGCTTCGGCGACACCGGCCCTGGCGGCCGCGCGCCGCAGCTCTACCGCATCGTGCCCTCGGCAGGACACGCGGCAGCCGTCGACGTGCGCCGCGGACGCGCGCGGGTGCGCATCTCCGACATCACCGGCACGGTCGTCGTCGAGCAGGAGCGCGAGACCGACCCGAACGACAGCGGGCCCAGCAGCGCCGCCACGATCATCGCATCGAGCTGCGCCGAGGCCGGGATCGCGCCCGCACAGCTCGACGCCATCGTCATCAGCGTTCCGGGATCGTACGACAGCGACTCCGACGCTCTCTGGTACGTCGACCACCTGCCGGGCTGGCAGCAACCCGCGGTCGGCGCCGAGCTGCGTCGGCTGTTCCCCGCCGCATCCGTGTCGATCGAGAACGACGTCAACCTCGCCGCGATCGCCGAGCGAAACGCGGCGAGCGACGACGCCGAGAGCTTCTTCCTGTTCTGGCTCGACGACGGCATCGGCGGGGCGATCATGATCGACGGATCGCTCTATCGCGGGAGTCGCGGCGCAGCCGGCGAGGCGGCGTTCCTCCTCTCCCCGGTGCCGTGCTCGACGAGCAGAGCCGCGCGGACGGCGCGCTCGAGCGCCAGGTGGGCACGGCCGCACTCTGCGCGCTCGCCGCCGAGGCCGGGCACGAGGCGCACACCTCCGCCGAGGCGATGCGGATGCTGCTCGAGGATCCCTCCGCGTCAGCCGCTCTCGTCGAGCTCTCGCGTCGCTACGCACTCGCACTCGCATCCGTCATCGCCCTGCTCGATCCCGCGCGCCTCGTGCTCGCGGGCGAGCTCGCCCAGCTCGGCGGAGAGCGGCTGCGCGCCGAGGTCGCGCGCCAGCTCGACGCCCTCGTGCTGACGGCACCGCCGCTCGCCGTGACCGTGGCGACCGACTCGCCGATCCTCGACGGCGCGATGCTCCTGAGCCTCGGGGTCGCGCGCGACCGGGTCTTCACGACGTGACCGCGCGACGCATCCGCCTCGCCGTCGTGGGCGGCGGATCCACCTACACGCCCGAGCTCGCCGACGGCATCGCCCGGCTCGGCGAGAGCCTCCCGGTCGAGGAGCTCGTGCTCGTCGACCCCGACGCCGTGCGCATCGAGGTCGTCGCGGGACTCACCTCGCGCATCCTCGCCGCCGCCGGCAGCACGTGCCGCGTCACGACCACCGACGACCTCGAGGCCGCCGCAACCGGCGTGGATGCCGTGCTCGTGCAGCTGCGCGTCGGCGGACAGGCGGCCCGCGGCCGCGATGAGAGCTGGCCGCTCGAGTGCGGCTGCATCGGGCAGGAGACGACCGGTGCCGGCGGACTCGCCAAGGCGCTCCGCACGATCCCCATCGTGCTCGACATCGCGCGCCGGGTGCGCGCTGTCAACCCCGAGGCCTGGATCGTCGACTTCACCAACCCCGTCGGCATGGTGACGCGCGCGCTGCTCGACGACGGGCACCGCGCGGTCGGCCTGTGCAACGTCGCTATCGGCTTCGAGCGGCTCTTCGCCGAGCGGCTCGGCGTCGAGCCCGAGCGGATCGAGCTCGACCACGCCGGCCTCAACCACCTGAGCTGGGAGCTCGGGGCGCGCATCCGGAACGACGACGGCACGCCCACCGAGGTACTCGACCGGCTCATCGACGAGCACGGCGATGCACTCGTCGCCGAGACCGAGCTGCCGCTCCCCCTGCTGCGCTCCGAGCGCTTCATCCCCTCCTACTACCTGCGCTACTACCTCGAGCACGACGAGCTCGTGGCACTCGCCGCCGACCGGCCCTCGCGCGCCACACAGGTCGCGGCGCTCGAGGCCGAGCTGCTCGAGCTCTACGCCGACCCGGCGCTCGACCACACGCCCCCGGAGCTGCGCGGGCGCGGCGGCGCCTACTACTCGGATGCCGCGGTCGGCCTGCTGGCGAGCCTGCTCGGCACGGGCGCGGCGCGCGACCACATCGTGAACGTGCGCAACCGCGGCATCCTGCCGTTCCTCGACGACGAGGCCGTCATCGAGGTGCGGGCGTCGGTGGGGCCCGACGGCATCCGCCCGCATCCGGTTCCCGCTGTGCCACCGCTCGCCGCAGGTCTCATCGCGCACGTCGCGCGCTACGAGCAGCTCGGCGTCGAGGCGGCGCTGCATGGCGGCCGTGACCGCGTGGTGCGGGCGCTGCTCGCGCATCCGCTCGTCGGGCAGTACGCGACCGCGCAGGCGCTCGCCGACCGGCTCATCGCCGAGAACCAGGAGTGGCTGCCGTGGGCGCGCTGAACGGACCGCACCTGCTCGCCCTCGACGGCGGCAACAGCAAGACCGACGTGCTGCTCGTGACCTCCGACGGCACGGTCGTGGCGCGTGCACGGTCGGGGCCGTTCGCCCCGCACATCATCGGCGCGGGCCCCGCGGTCGCGACCGTGGCACCTGCCGTCAGGGAGGTGCTCGCGGCCGCCGGGCTCACGCGGGTCGACGTCGTGGCGGGCTACCTGGCGAACGCCGACCTGCCGGAGGAGGAGGACGCGATCGCCGAGGCGATCGCGACGTACGGCTGGGGCGAGCGCGTCGAGGTGCACAACGACACCTTCGCCATGCTGCGCACCGGCACCGACGCCACCGCGGGCGTCGCGGTGGTCTGCGGCGGCGGCATCAACGCCGTCGGCATCGCGCGCGACGGGCGGCATGTGCGCTACCCGGCGCTCGGCCGCATCACCGGCGACTGGGGCGGCGGCTTCGCGATCGGCAAGGAGGTGCTCTGGTACGCGAGCCGCGACGAGGACGGCCGCGGCCCGGCGACTCTCCTTAGCGGTCTCGCCGCCCGGCACTTCGGGTGCGCGACCGCCGCCGAGGTCGCGACCGGCATGCACCTCGGCACCATCGACCGAGACCGGATGCATGAGCTCGTGCCGCTGCTCTTCGCCGCGGTCGACGCGGACGACGCCGTCGCCGCCGAGATCGTGCAGCGCCAGGCCGAGGAGATCGCGCTGCTGGCGACCACGACCCTCCGCCGCATCGACGCGCTCGACGAGCCCGTCGACGTCGTGCTCGGCGGCGGCATGCTCACGAGCCGCCATCCCGCCCTCCTCGAGCCCGTGCTCGCGGGCATCGCCGCCGCCGCGCCGCGCGCCGTCGTCTCGGTCGTCGACGACGCGCCGATCGTCGGCTCGGCGCTTCTCGGCCTCGAGCACCTCGATGCGCACACCGGAGAGCGCGGCTCCCCGCCCGCCCGCCGCGAACGGCTGCGGGCCACCCTCGACACCCCGCAGGAGGTGCGGCGATGACGCTGCGCATGGGACTCGCCGGCACCGGATACTGGGCCGACGTCACGCACGCAGCCGCGGTCGGCGATGCGCCATCGTGGGAGCTCACGGCCGTCTGGGGGCGTGATGCCTCGCGTGCCGCCGAACTGGCGGCGCGCCACGATGCACGGCACGCGGGCGACGACTTCGACGCCTTTCTGGCCCAGGTCGACGCCGTCACCTTCGCGATCCCGCCGCATGTGCAGTCGGAGTTGGCGCTGCGCGCCGTCCAGGCGGGCAAGCACGTGGCGCTCGAGAAGCCCGTCGCGCTCGACCCCGCCGCCGCCCATCGCCTCGTCGAGGCCGCCGAGGCGCACGACGTCGCGACCGTCGTGATGTTCACGATGATGTACGACCCCCGGATGCGCGCGATCGTCGACGAGACCCGTGCCGGACGGCACTGGACGGGCGGCGCCGGCCTCTGGCTGGGTTCGGCCCTCAGCGACGACAACCCCTTCAACACCCCGTGGCGCCATGAGGAGCTGCCCATCTGGGACGTCGGCCCGCACGCCGTCGCCGCGCTATGGTGTACCGTCGGCCCCATCGTCGACGTGCTCTCGGCCGTCTACGAGGACGACATGATGCACGTCGTCTTCGCGCACGAGGGCGGCCGCACCTCCAGCTGCAGCATGACGCTGCGGGCGCCGGATGCCGCGGACGGCTTCTCGACGCTCGTCTGGGGCGACTCCGGGCGCCTCGAGCTGCCCGTCGACGATGTCGACTCGCGCGCGTCGTTCGCGACCGCCTACGAGGAGCTCGCAGAGCTGATCCGCACGGGCGAACGGCACCACGACTACGACGTGCGCTTCGGCACGCGCATCGTCGAGGTGAGCGCCCTCGCGCAGGACCGGATCCGACGATGACCGCCCGCGCCGTGCGATTCCCGCGCGCCGGCGAGGTCGTCATCGACGACATCGAGCTCGCGAGCCCCGGGCCGGGGCAGCTCCGCTGCCGCGCGCTCGCCTCCCTCGTGAGCACCGGCACCGAGCTCGCCTGCCTGCGCGGTGAGTTCGACCAGCGCACCTTCTGGGCGGACTGGGTGCGCTATCCGTTCTCGCCCGGCTACTCGATGGTGTCGCGCGTCGAGGAGGTGGGCGCCGGCGTGGACGGCATCCGCCCCGGCGATCGCGTGTTCTCCTTCACGCCCCACGCCTCCGCCTTCGTGATCGACGCCGCCGAGGCCACGGCGCTCCCCGCCGGGGTGAGCGATGAGCAGGCGGTCTGGAGCTCGCTCGCCGTCACGACCCAGTGGGCCGTGCGCCGCTCGGGCCTCGTATTCGGCGAGGTGGCCGTCGTGGTCGGCGCGGGTCTCCTCGGCCAACTGCTCGTGCGCTACCTGCGCGTCGCGGGTGCGCGCCGCATCGTGGCGATCGACCCGGATGCCACCCGGCTCGAGCTCGCCCGTGCGGGAGGCGCCGACGAGGTGCTGAGCATCGGTGCCGAGGAGGCAGTCGCACGGCTCGCGGGAACGGCGGACGTGGTGTTCGAGGTGACTGGGCATCCCGCGGTGCTGGCCCCCGCATCCGAGCTCGCCCGCCCGCTCGGGCGCCTCGTGCTCGTGGGCGACGCCCCGCGGCCGAGCCTGCAGACGCTCGGACCGCGCATCGTCGCCGACGGCATCTCGGTGATCGGCATCCACGCGGGCACCGCCGCCGAGATCGCGACGCCGTCCGATCCCTGGAGCGTGCGGGTGATGCTCGATCTCTTCCTCGAGCTCGTGCGCGCCGGCCGGATGGATCCGGCGCCCCTCCTGACCCGCGAGGTCGACGACGCCGCAATCCCCGAGCTCTACCGCGAGTTGCAGGCCTACCGCGGGCGCGAGCTCGGGGTGCTGATCCGCTGGGGCGCGCGATGACCGCCCCGGTGCGCTGGGGCGTGGGCTCGGTGGCGGGCATCAACGCCGCGACGGTTCCGGCGATCCTCGCGAGCGAGACGGCCGAGCTCGCGGGCCTCGCGAGCCGCGATCCCGAACGCGCCCGCCGGGCGGCCGAGGAATGGGGCGGCGTGGGCTACGCGGGCTACGACGCCCTGCTCTCCGACACGCGCGTCGAGGCCGTCTACGTGCCGACGCCGAACGCGCAGCACGCCGAGTGGGTGCATCGCGCCATCGGCGCCGGCAAGCACGTGCTGTGCGAGAAGCCGCTCGCGGTGACCGCCGAGGAGGCGCGCGCCCTGGTCGCCGCGGCCGAGGACGCGGGCGTGCTGCTCTCCGAGGCCTTCATGTACCTGCATCACCCGCGCTACACGCGCCTCCGCGAGCTTTTCACCGAGGGCGCCATCGGCGAGCTGCGCGGCATCCACGTGGTCTTCACCTTCGACGCCTCCGACGAGCTCGAGCACTCGGGCTTCCAGGGCGCGCCGGGCAGCGGGGCGATCTACGACGTCGGCTGCTACGCCGTGCACGTGGCCCGGACGCTGACGGGCGCCGAACCGGAGGCCGTCACCGCCCACGCCGCTGTCTCCGAGCCGCACGGCGGCATCGACATGAGCACGGCGCTGCTGCTGGAGTTCCCGGGCGGCGTCGCAGCCACCGCGCAGCTCGGCATGTGGAGCGCCGACCTCGACACCGTGATGGTCATCGGGTCGCGCGGGCGCATCGAGGTGCCGAGCGCCTTCCTGCGCGGCCCCGACGACCACGTGCTGCTCCTCACGGATGCCGACGGCACCCGTCGCATCGAGACGCCGCGCGCCGACCACTACGAGCGCCAGATCGCGCGCTTCGACGCCGCCGTGCGTGGTGAGGCCGAGCTGCTGCTGCCGCCCGACGACGCGGTGCGCCAGGCCGAGGTGCTCGACGCAGCGACGCTCTCCTGGCGCGAGCGGCGACGGGTGGAGCTCAGCGCACGCTGAACTCGCCGATCAGGTCGGAGAGGAACATGTCGACCAGATCGCCGAAGACCCGCAGCCGTGCGGCCCGCAGGCCGTCCAGCCGCGCCGCGACGGCGTCGCGCGCCGAGCCGTGCAGCTGCGGCGGCTCCCCGCCGCCTGCGGCTCGAGCGCCGCGACCGCCGCATCCACGGCCTCGACGCCGCGGGCGTACTGCGCGACCCACGGCGCGATCTCGCCGGCCAGCGCCCGGTTCTCGAGCCGCCCCATGCGCTCGGCCACGCCCGAGAGGTGGGCGAGGTGCAGGCGGAGGTCGGCCACGGCATCCGCCGGCGTGCCGAACTGGTAGTCGAAGGCGAAGCGCTCGAGGCGGGCGGCGAACCGCGGCGCATCGTCCGTGCAGAGCGCGGAGCCTCGCACGGCGTCGGCGAACTCCCGGAACGGCTCCGCGTCACGCGAACCCGCCACCCGGCGCAGCGCGGCCTCCCAGCTGGCCTCCGGGTCGAAGGCGTGCGGATCGCGGCAGAAGTCCGCGACGCTCGCGATGCCGATCTTCGAGGCCTCGGCGAGCGGCATCGGGTTGGCGACGATGCCCGCGGCCGTGCCGGCGAGTCCCGGGTCACGGCCGAGGTAGGGGCCGATGTGCAGCTCGTGGGTCATGGCGACGTCGTTGACCGGGAAGTTGTCCCAGTACAGCGGGCGACGTCCGGTCGAGCGCGCGAACAGCTCGGCCTCGGAGGCGGTGAGTTCCGGCGAGCAGATGGCGCGGCCGGTCCAGAACAGCGCGGTGCCGTCCGCGAGCCCGCTGCCGAGGGCCGTGATGTAGGGCTCGTCACCGTGCCCCCAGTAGTCGGTCGGGCACACCGCGAACCGCGCGCCGCCTGCCTCCGTGGCGAGCCGCTGCTCGACCTGCCCCACGAGGTGCAGCTGGGCGGCCACGAGGTCGGGGAACTCCGCGACGTCGCCCGGATGCTGCAGCCGCCCCGGGATGTCGTCGAGGAACAGCGCGGCATCCGTCGCCCCGAGCGCGCGCACGCCCGCGAGCTTGGCGTGCACGGCTTCGACATCGCCGGGCTCCGAATAGCGCATCGAGAGCCCCGGCGACACGCCGTACCAGAGGGCCACGCCCGCCTCGCGCGCGACCGTGGCGAGCTCGCGCAGCTCCGCGGCCTCGGCATCCGGATACGGCTCGCGCCAGCGGCGACGGGTATAGGGGTCGTCCTTCGGCGAGTAGACATAGGCGTTCATGCCGAACTCGGCGATGAACGCGACCATGTCATGCCGCTGCTCCACCGTCCAGGGACGGCCGTAGAAGCCCTCGACAACGCCGCGGATCGCGAGTCCGCTCACAGCGACCTCACCCGGCCGCGGTAGCGCGCGATCGCCGCCGCATTGCGCTCGTCGCCACCGGCCACGTTGCTCGAGGCGAACACCGCGGGCGGCGTGCCCGCCGCGACCGCGCGCGCGGCCGCCTCGGCCGAGATGGCGTGGATGATGGCGGCGCCGACGACGGTCGAGGTGGGCCCCATACGCGCCGGGATGCCCTCGACCCTCACGGAGGCATCCCCCGCCTCACCGAGGTTGTCGATGACGATGTCGGCCACCTCCAGAAGGCTCGGCTTGTCGGCCTGCACGGCCTGGGCGGAGCCCGCGTGGGCGGCGCTCACGATCGCGATCACGGGCATCCCGCGTTCGCGCGCGGCGGCCGCGAGCTCGACCGCCACCCGATTGCCACCCGAGTTCGAGATCACGATGAGGCAGTCGTCGGCGCCCGGATCGAGGTCGGCGAGGATGCCCGCGCCGAGTCCTCGCTGCGCTCGATCACGGTCGACAGCGCCGCGTTGCCGTGCAGCATGAGCGACTCGAGCAGGATCGGGTCGATGGCCGCGAGGCCGCCGGCGCGATAGAAGCCCTCGAGGGCGAGCAGGTGCGAGTGGCCCGAGCCGAAGACGTGCACGAGCCCGTCGGCGACGAGGGTGCGCGCGACCGCCTCCGCAGCTGCCGAGATCGCGGCTCCCTGCTCGTCGGCGAGACGCCCGAGGAGCTCCGCCGTGTGCGCGAGGTATCCCCGCGCGACCGCTTCGGTCATGTCAGCCTCCCGCTGTTCAGGCTCTCGCTGTTCAGGATCCAGGTGCTCAGATGGTCGGAGTACGCCTCGCCCAGGCGCCCCTCCGCGATGGCCCAGGCGCCGTCGAGCGGGTCGCCCTGCGCTGCCACGCAGACCAGCGCGCCGTCGCCGGCGAGTCGGGCCTCGAGCGCTGCGCGCAGGGCGCTGCCCGGGGAGACGACGCGCCCGCTCAGCGCGAGAGGGCACGGATGCGCGTCGAGCGCCGCCGCCGCCGCACCCGCGGTCGCGACGAGCTCCTCCGCCGCGGCGGCCACCAGCTCCGCCGCGACCGGATCTCCTCCCCGGCCGCCTCCTGCACGTCGATCGCGAATCGCGCGATCTCCGCGACGGCACGGCGCCGCCCGTGCAGCCAGGCCGCGAGATCCGGATGCGCGCCGTAGCGGGCGTCGCACGCGGCCTCGAGCGCGGTCGCGGCACCGCGTCCGTCGCGGGCCCGCAGCACGGCCTCGACCCCGCGACTGCCGAGCCAGAATCCGGATCCGGCGTCGCCGAGCAGGAAGCCGTCGCCGTCGACGCGGCGGAACGCGCCCGTGGCGGGGTCGAGGCCGAGGCAGGCGATGCCGGTGCCGACCGTGAGCACGACGCCCGCGCCGCCGCCGAAGGCGCCCGCGTGGGCTGTCAGCTCGTCGCCCGCGATGTCGACGCGTGCGATGCCGAGCACCGTCGCGAGCTCACGCGCGAGCGCGACTCGAGCTTCCTCGTCGGCGGGCACGACGGTCAGCCCGAGCGTCATGCGCTCGATCACCGGGGCTGCGGTGGGCAGCTCCGCGAGGCACACGCGGATGCGGCGCAGCAGACCGCCCGCGACCTGCTCCTCGAGCCGGCCGAGTCCCTCCGCCCGCAGCACGCCCTCGTGCCCGCCGACGCGCATCCGAATGCCGGACTGCCCGCCGTCGACCGCCACCGCGACGCCGCTCATGCTGCACACCCTAGGCTCGGGGCATGGTCGGCATCCGTCCCTTCCGCCCCGGCGACGAGGAAGCGCTCTACGAGGTGTGCCTGCGCACGGGCGACGACGGACAAGACGCCACGGCTCTCTATGACGACCCGCGACTGCTCGGCGGCGTGTTCGTCGGCCCGTACCTGCGCTTCTCGCCCGAGCTGGCCTGGGTGTACGCCGACGAGGCGGACGTGGCGCGCGCCTACGTGCTCGGGGTCGCCGACACGCGCGCCTTCGAGAGCGTGCTCGACGAGAGCTGGTGGCCCGAGCTGCGCGCGCGGCATCCGCTCGACGCGCTCCCCGCGAACCCGCACGACCGCGAGGTCGTCGAGCTCATCCACGCACCCGAGCGCCGTCCCGACGAGCTCGTCGCCGCCTACCCCGCGCATCTGCACATCGACCTCGCGCCCGAGGTGCAGGGCGGCGGGCGCGGCGGCGCGATGCTGCGCACCCTGCTCGACGCCCTCGCTGCGGCGGGCGCGCCAGGGGTGCACCTCGGCGTGGCCCGCCGCAACGAGCGGGCGATCGGGTTCTACGAGCATCTCGGCTTCGCTCCCAGCGAGGCGGGCTCGACGCGTGACGAGCTCGTCATGGTGCGGACGCTCTGACCTCGCCCTGCGGATCACTGCACCGAGCCCTCGGTGACCCCCGCGATGATCTGCTTGTGGAACACCGTGTACACGGCGATCACGGGCAGCGTGATCATCGAGAGCGCGGCGAACAGCATCGGATAGTCGGTGGCGTACTTGCCGATGAACGCCAGCAGACCGGCCGGGATGGTACGCAGGTCGTCGCTCGTGACGTACAGCAGGGCGAGCAGGAACTCGTTCCAGGTCGACAGGATCGAGAACACCGCGACCGTCGAGATGCCGGGAGCCATGAGCGGCAGCACGATCTGCACGAGCGTGCGGAAGTCGCCCGCTCCGTCCATGCGCGCCGCCTCGAAGATCTCCCGTGGCATCGAGTCGAGGTATCCCTTGAACAGGAAGACCGCGAGCGAGAGCCCGAGCCCGGCGTACGAGACGACGAGCACCCAGCGGGTGTCGAGCAGGTACACGGCGTCGAACAGACGCGCCTGCGCCGTCAGGTATGACTGCACGGGCAGCAGCAGACCGAGCACGAACGGCGCGAGCAGGAGCGCACTCCCCGGAACCGCAGCCGGCTGAAGGCGTAGGCGGCGGCGAGGCTCGCGATGAGGATGATCGTCACCGAGGTGACGGTCGTGAACAGGCTGTTGAGGATGTAGCCGCCGAGGTCACCGCGCTCCCACGCCTTGGCCCAGTTGCCGAAGTCGGGATCCGAGGGCAGGGCGAACGGCGCGTCGAAGATCTCGCGCTTCGTCTTGAACGACGACATCACCATCCAGCCCAGCGGCACGACATAGACGAGCGAGAGCACGACCATGACGGCGTGGTAGAGCGTGCGGCTCCCGACGATGCCCACCAGGGCGCCGCCGGAGGTCCGGGTGCGATCAGTACTCAATGCGCTCGCTCCCGTCCTTGGCCCGCATCTTCACGAGGAACAGCCCGAGCGCGACCACGACGATCGTCATGATCGTCGAGAGCGCGGCGCCGTATCCCAGGTCGCGGTACACGAACACCACCTGCACGAGGTAGGTCGTGATGATCTCGGTCGCGTGGTCCGGACCGCCGTTGGTCATGACATAGAACAGATCGAAGCTCTGGAAGCCGCCGGTCACGCACAGCAGCACGGCGACCTCGATCATGGGGCGGATCATCGGCACCTTGACGCTGAAGAAGATCCGCAGCTGGCTCGCGCCGTCGAGGCGAGCCGCCTCGACGAGGTTCTGCGGGATGCGCTGCAGCGCCGCATAGAAGATCGCCATGTAGAAGCCGGCATAGATCCAGCCCGACACGACGCTCACCGCGATGAGCGCGGTCGCGGGGTCGCCAAGCCACACGCGCGCGAGCCCGTCGAGCCCCACGGCGCGGAGGCCCGAGTTGATGAGCCCGATGTCGTCGCTGTAGACGAAGCCCCAGAGCACCGCGATGGCGATCATGGGCAAGGTCACCGGCACGAAGAACGCGACGCGGTAGAAGGCGGTGCGCCGGTTCGACATCGTCACGAGCCCCGCCAGCAGCAGGCCCACGAGCACCTCGAGCACGAGCGTGAGCGCGATGTAGCCGAAGGTGTTGCCGTACGCCCGCAGATAGATGTCATCGCGGAAGGCGCGCAGGAAGTTGTCGAAGCCGACGAAGCGCAGCGTGTCGGTGCCGCTCCACGAGGCGAAGCTCAAGGCGGTGTTCGCGACGACGGGCACGAGCACGACGAAGGCGAAGATGAGGATCGCCGGCGCCACCAGGAGGTAGGGCGACCAGGCGCGGGTGGGTCTCACAGGATGCTCCTCGGTTGCCGCGTGGGGCGGATCGCGTGATCCGCCCCACGCGCTGGGGGTCGTCGCTCAGCTCAGCGGGCGTCGATGCGCGCCTGCGCGGTGTCGAGCGCCTCCTGCGGGCTCGCGGTGCCGCCGATCACGGATGCTGCCGCCCCGTAGAAGAGCTCTGCGATCTCGAGGTCCGCGTAGTTGTCGGCGGGCACGACGAGCTCACCCGCGTTCGTGAGCAGCTCGGCGAGAGCGACCGTGCGCTCGTCGGCGTCGACACCCTCGAAGGGATCGTTGGCGAGCGGCACCAGTCCTGACTCCGCCCACATCTTGGTGCCCTCCGACGAGGCGACGAGCGCGAGGAACTCGAGGGTCTCGTCGATGTGGTCCGACTTCGCGTTCACCATGAAGCCCGTCGAGACGCCGAGCACGCTGTCCTGCGCGCCCTTGCCGTCCTCGAAGGCGGGGAGGTTGAAGTACGAGAAGTTCAGGCCGTCGGCGTTCTCCACGGCATCCGCCATGAGCCAGCTTCCGATCTGGTGGGTCGCGGCACGCTGCAGGAAGAACTGCGTCATCGCCTCGTCGTCGGCGAGCGCGTTGATGCTCGGGTTGACGTAGGGGGCGAGCTCGGCGATCTTCTCGAAGGCGCCGACCATCTCGGGCGAGTTCATGGGCGTCTCGCCGTTGATGACGGCGGCGTAGGCATCCTCGCCGATCATGCGCGACACGATGTGCGAGGCGATGCTGCCCACCGGCCACTGGTCCTTGTTCCCCTCGACGAGCGGCACGTAGCCGGCCGAGAGCATCTTCTTGTTGGCCGCGAGGTAGTCGTCCCACGTCTCGGGCACGTCGATCCCGAGCTCGTCGAAGACGTCGACGTCGTACCAGACGACGTTCGTGACGTCGCCGGTCCACGGCACCATGTAGATCCCGCTGCCGTCGACGTCCATGTTGTTGAAGGCACCTTCGTCGAAGCGGCCCTCGAAGAGCGGTCCTGCGAGGGCCTCGCTGATGTCGGCGCCGTCGCCGTCGGCGACGTGGCCGGCCATCCGGGCCCCCGACCACTCGAAGTAGGCGTCGGGCGCCTCGCGGCTCGAGAGCAGGGTGGCGAGGCCGGTCGTCTGGTAGACGTCGTCTTCCTGGATGACGATCTCGACGGTGCGGCCGGGGTACCTGTCCTCGTACTGCTCCTTGAGCACCTCGAAGTTGTTGTCGACGGCGTCTCCTGAGGAGCCCATCGCGACACGGATCGTCACCGCGTTCGGGTCGTCACTTCCCGGGGCGCACGCGGCGAGGCCGGCCACGACCACGAGAGCGGTTGCGGAGGCCAGCAGCGGACGGACATGAGCGACGTTGCGCATGTGGTCACCTTCCAAAGTTAGTAAAGTTTCCTATCTAGACGAGTAGATCCTAGTCGGACCGGTTCTGTCAATGCTGGAGACAGGCGCGGCGCCGTATCGCAACCGAGTCGATACCTTCGCCGCCGAAGGCCGCGGTCCGCTCAGCGCGCGCGCAGACCGCCCACCGCCGCGACGGCGTCGACCACCCGGTCGACGATCGAGTCCGCCTGCGTGAGCGTGATCTCGGCGGGCAAGGTGAACCGCACGGCCGTCTGAGCGACCTCGGGCGCGATGCCGAGCGCCAGCAGCACGGGAGAGGGCTCATCGCTGCCTGCCGCGCATGCCGAGCCCGAGGAGCACACGATGCCGCGACCCTCGAGCTCGAGCAGCACGGCCTCGCCGCTCGTCCCCGGGAAGCAGAAGGAGGCGTTGGCCGGCAGCCGATGCTCACGCGATCCCGTCAGCACGGCGCCCGGCACGCGTGCGAGCACCCCGTCGATGATCACGTCGCGCGCCTCGCTCACGCGGGCCTTCTGGCCTCGCTCGAGAGAGGTGAGCGCGAGCGCCGTGGCGAGCCCCACGACGCCCGCGACGTTCTCGGTGCCCGAACGGCGACCGCGCTCCTGGCCGCCGCCGTGCAGCAGCGGCTCGAGAGGCAGAGAGCCGCGCACTGCGAGGGCGCCGGTCCCCTTGGGCGCGCCGAGCTTGTGCCCGGCGATGCTCACCGCATCGACACCGAGCGATGCCAGCCCGACCTCGAGAGCGTCGGCCGACTGCACGGCGTCGCTGTGCATCGGCACACCGGCGGCTCGCGCCACCGCGACGAGCTCGCGGATGGGCTGCACCGTGCCGATCTCGTTGTTGGCGTGCTGGATGCTCACGAGCGTCGTGTCGGGGCGCAGCGCCCGCTCCAGATCCTCGGGCGACACCCGCCCCTCGCCGTCGACCGGCAGCTCGGTCACGTCGAAGCCGTGCAGGCGCTTCAGGTAGTCCGCGGACTCCCGCACCGCCTCGTGCTCGATCCGTGTCGTCACGAGATGACGCCCGCGCGGATCACCGAGGGCGATGCCCTTGATCGCGAGGTTGTCGGCCTCGGTGCCGCCGGAGGTGAAGACGACCTCGGAGGGGCGGCATCCGAGCTGCTCCGCCACCGTGGCACGCGCCGCCTGCACCGCGTGGGCGGCGCGTTCGCCGAGCTGGTGATGGCTCGAGGGGTTGCCGAACTCGCCCGTGAGATACGGCCACATCGCCTCGAGCACCTCGCGGCGCACGGGCGTGGTCGCGGCGGTGTCGAGGTAGAGCAGCTCGTCCACGGCGGGGCCTGTCAGCCGGCCACCGCGACGTCGAGGCCGAGGTCGAGAGCGCGCACGCTGTGGGTGAGCGCACCCACCGAGATCACATCGACACCGGTTTCAGCGATCGACCGCACTGTGTCGAGATTCACTCCCCGGACGCCTCGACGATCGCGCGGCCCGCGACGATCGCGAGACCTTCGCGCAGCTCATCGGGGGTGAAGTTGTCGAGCATGATCGTGTCGACGCCTGCCGACACGACCTCCTCGATCTGCTCGATGCGGTCGACCTCCACCTCGAGATGCACGGTGTGGCCGAGCCCCGCCCGAGCGCGGCGGATCGCCTCGCCGATCGGCACACCGGACGCCGCGAGCACCGCGAGATGGTTGTCCTTGGCCATGACGGCGTCTGAGAGCGAGAAGCGGTGGTTGTGGCCGCCACCGTCACGCACGGCCTGTCGCTCGAGGATGCGCAGCCCCGGCGTGGTCTTGCGGGTGTCGACGATGCGCGCCCCGGTTCCCGCGACCGCCTCGACGTAGCGCGCCGTCAGCGTGGCGATGCCGCTCATCCGCTGCACGAGGTTGAGGGCGATCCGCTCGGCGCGCAGCACGCCACGCGCCGTGCCGTCGACGCGCGCGAGCACCGCACCCGGTGCGAACGGCTCGCCGTCGTCGAGGCCGAGCTCGACGGTCGTCGCGTCGTCGACGAGCTCGAAGACGCGCGCGAACACCTCGCCGCCCGAGAGCACGCCCGGCTCGCGCGCCACGAGCGCGGCGGATGCCGTGGCTCCGGCGGGCAGGAACGCCTCGCTCGTGACGTCGCCCCACGGCGCGTCTTCGGCGAGGGCCCGCCGGATGATGTCGTCGATCTGCGCGCTCATGCGGGCACCTCCTGGGCGATGACGGCGGGTTGCAGGGTCCACACGAGCGAGTGCCGCCACTCCTCGCGGGTCTCGGGAACGTCAATGCGATCGTGCGCGCCGCGCGACTCCTCGCGCACGAGGGCGGCGCGCGCCACGAGCCGGGCGAGGTCGAGCAGATTGCGCTCCTCGAGAGACGGCACCGAGCTGCCCTCGACCGTCCAGCCCGCGAGGGTGTCGAGAGCCGCGCGCAGTGTCGTCGCGTCGCGCTCGAGGCCCACGGCCGCCCACATGAGGTTCTGGATGTCGGCCCGGGTGGGGCACACCGCTGGTTGAGGAGCCACCGCAGGCGGCGTCTCGAAACCAGCTCGCAGCACGGTCGACACGTGGTCTCGAGACGCGCGCGGCTGCGCCGACCGCTCCTCGACCGACTCGAGCGCATCCACCGCCCGCCACGCGAAGACGAGCGACTCGAGCAGCGAGTTCGACGCCAGCCGATTGGCGCCGTGCACCCCCGTGCATGCCGCCTCGCCGACAGCGTAGAGGCCGGGCAGGCTCGTGCGACCGTGCAGATCGGTGCGCACCCCGCCCATCCAGTAGTGGGCGGCGGGAGTGACGGGCACGGGCTCGCGCGTCCAGTCGAAGCCGTTCTCGAGCGTCACCCGCGTGATGCTGGGGAAGCGCTCGGCGAGGAACCCCGCGCCCTTCTCACGTTCGAGTCCCGTCGCATCGAGCAGCACGGGTTTCCCGCCCTGCCGGGCCATCGCCGCGGCGATGCCTCGCGCGACGACGTCGCGAGGGGCCAGCTCGCCATCCGGATGCACGTCGAACATGAAGCGCCGGCCGGTCTCGTCGAGCAGCACGGCCCCCTCGCCCCGTACGGCCTCCGACACGAGCGGGCTGCCGGGCACCGCGAGGGCCGTCGGGTGGAACTGGTAGAACTCGACATCGGCGAGCTCGGCTCCGGCGCGCCACGCCGCGGCGATGCCGTCGCCCGTCGTCACCGCGGGGTTCGTCGTGTGGCGGTAAAGCTGACCCGCGCCGCCCGAGGCGAGCACCACGGCATCCGCATCGATGCGCAGCGCCGCACCGGTCGGCCCGACCGCCTCGATGCCGACGACCCGCCCCTCACGCACCAGGATCTCGCGCATGAAGGTGTGCTCGTGCACCTCGACGGCGATGGCCCGCACGGCGCGCAGCAGGGCGACCTCGATCGCCAGCCCCGTCGCATCCCCGCCCGCGTGGATCACGCGACGGGCCGAGTGCGCCGCTTCATGGCCGCGCGACAGCTCGCCTGAGGCGTCGCGGTCGAACTCGACGCCCAGCGCGATGAGGTCGCGAACACGCTGCGGCCCCTCGGTGCACAGCACCTCGACAGCCGCCGGGTCGCACAGCCCCGCGCCCGCGCTCAGCGTGTCGGCGATGTGGGACGCGGCAGAGTCGTCGGGGAAGAGCGCGGCGGCGATCCCGCCCTGGGCGTATTTCGTGTTCGACTCGGCGAGCTCCGCCTTGGTGACGAGCACGACGTCGTGCCGAGCGCTCGCCCGGTAGGCCGCGATGAGTCCGGCGATGCCGGTTCCGACCACGACGACGCGCATCAGCTCTTCGGCTTCGCGTCGAGCATGCGCTGCAGAGCGATGCGCGCATAGCCGGCCACCTCATCCGGAACCTGGATGCGGTTGAGCGTCTCGCCGGCCACCAAACCCTCGAGCACCCACGCGAGGTAGCCCGGGTGGATGCGGTACATCGTCGAGCACGGGCACACCACGGGGTCGAGGCAGAAGATCGTGTGCTCGGGGTGCTCGGCAGCGAGGCGGTTGACCATGTTGATCTCGGTGCCGATCGCGAAGGTGGTCGGCTCGGTGGCGGCCTCGACCGCCTTGCGGATGTAGTCGGTCGAACCCGACTCGTCGGCCACGTCGACGACGGGCATGGGGCACTCGGGGTGCACGATCACCCGGACCCCGGGGAACTCGGCGCGCGCCTGCTCCACCTGCTCCACGGTGAACCGCTTGTGCACCGAGCAGAAGCCGTGCCACAGGATCACCTGCGCATCGAGCAGGTCGTCGCCCGCGTTGCCGCCGAGCGGCTTGCGGGGGTTCCACATGGGCATCGCCTCGAGCGGCACGCCCATCTTCTTGGCGGTGTTGCGGCCGAGGTGCTGGTCGGGGAAGAACAGCACGCGCTGCCCGCGCTCGAAGGCCCACTCGAGCACGGTCTCGGCGTTCGAGCTCGTGCACACGATGCCTCCGTGACGACCGCAGAACGCCTTGAGAGCGGCCGAGGAGTTCATGTACGTGACGGGGATCACCGGCGCACGCCCGTCGGCATCCGGCTCGGTTCCGTAGAGGGCCTCGAGCTGCTCCCAGCACTCCTCGACGGAGTCGATGTCGGCCATGTCGGCCATCGAGCAGCCGGCCGCCAGATTCGGCAGGATCACGGCCTGATCGGGCTTCGCCAGGATGTCGGCCGTCTCGGCCATGAAGTGCACGCCGCAGAACACGATCGCCTCGGCGTTCGGCACCGTCTGCGCGGCGTTGGCAAGCTGGAAGGAGTCCCCCAGGAAGTCGGCGTACTGCACGACCTCGTCACGCTGGTAGAAGTGCCCCAGCACGACGACGCGGTCACCGAGGGCCGCCTTGGCGGCCAGGATGCGCTCGTGCAGCTCGTCGGCCGACGCGCGCTGGTACTCCACCGGCAACCCGCCCTGCCGCGGCGATCCGGCCGGGATCACATCCCCCATCGAGGAGCCCGGCCCATATTGCGTCACGCCGTCGAACTCCCACGGTGCTTGGGCGAGCGCGGGGCTGCACGCCGAGGCGCGTTTGCCCGAGGCATCCCGCCCCGTGGTGCGGATCAGCTGGATGGTCGAATCGACGGATGCCACGATCTTTCTTCTCTCTCGGCTCTCGGGTGGGGAGGCGGTCAGCGGATGCCGGCCGAGGTCAGGGGCCCGTTGTCGACGAGCTGCACGGACGCGTCGTAGCGGTACAGCCGCGGCGGACGGTGGCGACCGCCCGTGACGTGCTGCCCGGTCGGCACGACGGCGCGACTCGCCTCGATCTGGCGACGGAAGTTCGCCGGATCGAGCGGCTTCTGCAGCACGATCTCGTGCACCTGGCGCAGCTCGGCGAGCGTGAAGGTGGGCCCGAGGAAGGCGTGCGCGATGCGCGAGTACTCCAGCTTGGTACGCAGGCGCCAGAGCGCGTAGCCGACGATGAGGTTGTGATCGAAGGCGAGTTGGGGCAGCTCGTCGGCCTCGAACCAGGCGACGTTCTCGCCCTCGGCGGCGAGCTCAGCCTCGTCAGTGCGCACGAGAGCCCAGTAGACGACCGAGACGACACGACCGGAGGGCGAACGGTCGGGCTCGCCGAAGCAGTACAGCTGCTCGAGGTAGGCGGGTGACAGACCGGTGGTCTCGGCGAGCTTGCGTGCGGCCGTGTCGGCGAGACTCTCCGCGGCATCGGCTGCACCGCCGGGCAGCGCCCAGCGCCCTTCGAAGGGGTCGCGCGTGCGGCGAACGAGAGGGATCGAGAGCACCAGGTGACCGGCAGCATCCGGTCGCAGCGCGAAGATCACGGTCGACACCGCGAGGTCGATGGCTGCGCTCATGAGGGGGCTTTCTGTAAAGGTCAGAGTGACCAGAACAAATCATAGCACTTCGGGTAACCATGACCCCAACTGACGGTCTCGCACAAACGCTGTAGCGTTTCGCCACCCGCGACAGGAATGAGCGGCGCGCGGGGCCAGGCGCTACAGCGTTTGCCGCTTACCGGGAGGGGTGGTCGCCGGCGTAGGGCGCGAGAGACTCGTCGAGGGGAATCTGACCGGCCGTGGCGAAGACGTTCATCGCGACGGTCTGCCCCGCGAACGCCACGAGCATGAGGCGCAGCTTCGGTGAGAAGGCCTGCTCGAGACGCGCGCGGAACTCCGTCGGCAGATCGCGCGGCGGCGTGGCGAGCAGTCGCCCCCAGTCGAGCAGCAGCTGCTCGCTCTCGGTGACCTCGGGGCTGTCGGGATCATCCCCCGACTCCACGAGCACGCGACGGAACGAAGCGGAGCACACGACGCATCCGCTGGCATCCGAGATCGCGTAGGCGAAGAGCGACACCGCACGTTCGCCGATGTAGGGCTCGAGCTCGTCCTTGAGCGTGTACCAGCCCATGTAGGCGTCGAAGCTCGGCACGTGGCCGAGCAGCGTGCGCATCGTATTGCTGATGCGCCCACCGTGCTGCTCGACCTGTCGTTCGGCCGCCGCGAGCGCGTCGGCCGTGAGCTCCGCATCCGATGACAGCGGCAGGAACGTCATGCGCCCAGCCTAGGACGCGCGCACCGGCTTGCGACTAGGCCGCGACGCGTGCCGCCGCACTCGGGATGGGGTCGACCTCGTCGAACACCCCGCGGCGGATCGCCTGGAACACCTCGACCGCGGCCTCGGCGAGCCGGCCGTGCCCCTTGAGCATCGCCCGGCGCACGCGCAGATCGTCGTGGATCGAGAGGGCACCCTCGCGCTCGACGATGCGCGCACCGAGCGAGCGAGCCCACGCCGCGGTCATGTCGGCGACCAACGGATCGGCAGAGACGACGCGCACGCCGTCGCCCCGGCTGAACGGACGCGTGCGCACGAGGGCACGCGCCACGAGGCCGGGGCCGAGGTACGAGACGACCTGCTCGTCGGTGATCCAACGCGGCACCCCGAGCACGTCACGTTGGGGGCGCAGCAGCAGTTCGCCGAGCTCCTCCCCGAGTCGCGCCACGCGACGCGATCGCGCGGCGCGAAGCCGTTCGTGTCAGGGCCGGCGGCATCCACGGTGCCGACGACGAAGCCCCGGCCCCGGAGGGTCGGGCGCAGGCGGAGGACGCCCGTGGTCGGGCGCGGGATGGCGATTCGGGTAGTCATGTCTCCATTCACAACAGACCTCGTGTCCGGAACATTCCCGTGCACGGGCTGTATGCGGGCTCCGAACTACACGAACAGCTTTCCGGGGTTGAGGATTCCCTGCGGGTCGAAGACCTGCTTGATGCGTCGCTGCAGCTCGTACGAATCGTCGCCGAGCTCGTCGCGCAGCCAGCGGCGTTTCAGCAGACCGACGCCGTGCTCCCCGGTGAGTGTGCCGCCCAGGCGGAGGCACTCGCGGAAGAGATCGTCGGCCGCGGCCCACACGCGCTCCGGCACGGCGTCGGGGTCGGCGGGGTCCGGCTGGAAGACGAAGTTCGGATGCAGGTTGCCGTCACCGGCATGCGCGACCGTCGGGATCGGGATGCCGTGCTCGCGCTCGATGCGCGTGATCGCCGCGAACATGTCGGCAAGCGCACTGCGCGGCACCGCGACGTCTTCGATGAGCACGGTGCCGCGGCGCTCCATGGCCGGGTGGAAGGCGCGGCGGATCGCGAACAGCTGCTCCCCCACCTCGGCATCTGCCGCGAGTTCTGCGCTGCCGCCGTGGGCGTGCACGATCGCGAGCGCGGCATCCGCTTCGGCGACAGCGCCCGGCCCGTCGGTCTGAATCAACAGCTGAGCTCCGCGCCCGCCGAGTTCCCGCCCGAGCAGTTCGCCGATCGCCTCGAGCGCCGAGGCATCCAGGAGTTCGAGCGCCGCGGGACGGATGCCGGCCGCGGTGATCGCGGACGACGCGCGCGCCGCGGCCTCGACATCCGGAAACGCCGCGCTGATCGTCGAGATGCCACCGCGTTCGAGGGCCGCAGACGCAGGGTGGCCTCGACGACGACTCCGAGTGTGCCCTCGGAACCGATGAGGAGCGCCGTGAGGTCGTACCCGGTGACGCCCTTGACGGTGCGGTGCCCCGTGCGGATCACGCGGCCATCCGCGAGCACGACCGTGAGGCCGAGCACGGCTTCGCGCGTCACCCCGTACTTGACGCACATGAGGCCGCCGGCGTTGGTGGCGATGTTGCCGCCGATCGTCGAGATCGCCCGGCTCGCGGGGTCCGGCGCGTACCAGAGGCCGTGCGGGGCGAGCGCCGCGTTGAGGTCGCCGTTCAGCACGCCCGCCTCGACGACGGCGAGTTCGTCGGCGGCGTCGATCCGCAGGATGCGCGTCATGCGCGCGGTCGAGACCACGAGTTCGCCGGACGCGGCGATCGCACCGCCCGCGAGGCCGGTGCCCGCGCCGCGCGGCACGACGGGCACCCCGTGGGCGCCGGCCCAGCGCAGCGCGGCCTGCACGTGGGCGATCTCCCGCGCCTCGACGAGGGCGAGCGGCGCGGACCCGGAGCGCTGCCCCGACTTGTCGGCGCGCAGCGCGTCGAGTGTCGCGCGATCCGTCACGAGCACGTCCCCGAGTTCCGCCCGCAGCTCATCCAGCACCGTCCGAGCGTATCGCCGCGGTCATGTCGGAAAACCGCGAGTCCGCGTCGGCGGCTCGTGCGAGGGTGGAGCCGTGAGCGACGATACCGGGCTGTTCGAGATGCGTTACCGCGCGCTCGCGTCGCGCGATGCGCGCTTCGACGGCCAGTTCATCGCGGGGGTGCGCACCACCGGCATCTACTGCCGTCCGAGCTGCCCGGCGGTCACCCCCAAGCCCGGGAACGTGACGTTCTACCGCACCGCCGCCGCCGCGCACGAGGCGGGGCTCCGCGCCTGCAAACGCTGCCAGCCGGATGCGATCCCCGGCTCCCCGGACTGGAATCTTCGCGACGACCTCGCCGCGCGTGCCATGCGGCTCGTTCAGGACGGCGTCGTCGAGCGCGAAGGGGTCGAGGGCCTCGCTCAGCGGCTCGGCTACTCGAGCAGGCACCTGACGCGCGTGCTGACCGCCGAGTTGGGGGCCGGCCCGCTCGCGCTCGCCCGTGCCCACCGAGCGCAGACCGCGCGCACGCTGCTCGCCTCCACCGAGCTGTCGATCGCCGGCGTCGCGTTCGCCGCGGGCTTCGGGAGCCTGCGCCAGTTCAACGACACCATCGCCGAGATCTATCGTGCGACCCCGAGCGAACTGCGCGCCCTCAGCCGCCGCGGCCGCGCGGGCGTCACACCTCCGCCGTCGTCCGCCGAGTCGTTCCTCCCGGGCACCCTGTCGCTGCGCCTCGCGGCGCGCGCCCCCTGGATCACACCGGGCTCTTCCGGTTCTTCGCCGACCATGCCATCCCCGGCCTCGAGCACGGCGACGAGGATCACTTCGCCCGCCCCGTGCTGCTGCCCGGCGGCCCTGCCCAGCTCGAGGTGCGCGCGGATGCGAGCGACGGCGGCCTCACGGCCACGGTGCGCCTCAGCAGGCTCGCCGACATCGGAACCGCGGTGTCCCGCATCCGCCGTGCCTTCGATCTCGACGCGGATGCCGTGGCGATCGACGCGGCGCTCTCGGCCGATCCCGTGCTCGCCCCGCTCGTGACGGCCGCGCCGGGCATCCGCATCGCGGGCTCGTTCGACCCCGTCGAGGCCCTGTTCCGCACCCTCGTGGGCCAGCAGATCTCGGTCGCTGCGGCCCGCACCGCCCTCGGGCGCCTCGTCGCCGACCTCGGCGACGGCGTCTTCCCGAGTGTCGAGGCGATCGCGACCCACGGTCGCGAGGTGCTGCGCGGTCCGGTGAGCCGGATCGAGGCGATCGTCGGAGTCGCGGAGGCCCTTGCCGACGGGAGCCTCGTGCTCGACATCGGCATGCCGCTCGCCGAGTTCCGTGCCGCCCTGCTGGCCCAACGCGGGATCGGTCCGTGGACCGCCGATTACCTTGCGATGCGCGCGCTCGGTGCTCCCGACGTGCTGCCCGTCGACGACCTCGTCATCCGGCAGAGCGCGGCCGCCCTCGGGATCGCGGGCGATCGCGCGGGGCTCGTGCGGGCCGCCCGGAGCTGGTCGCCGTGGCGCAGTTACGCGGCATTGCACCTGTGGCGCGCGCGGCCCGCACGCACGGTGCCCCGTCGGGCGTAGTGTGTGACGCCATGACGACGGTCTCGGTGGTGATCCCTGCGCGCGACGACGCGGAGATGCTCGAGGTGTGCCTGGCGGCCCTCGCACGGCAGTCCCGGCCCGCCGACGAGATCATCGTCGTCGACAACGGGAGCACGGACTCCACGGCCCTCGTGGCCCGGGCCGCCGGCGCGCGCGTCGTGCCCGAGCCGGTGCCGGGAATCCCCCAGGCGGCATCCGCGGGGTACGACGCCGCGACGAGCGAGCTCATCGCACGCCTCGACGCCGACAGCGTGCCGCCACCGGACTGGATCGCTCACGCCGTGGAACGCTTCGAGCACGAACCGCACCTCTCGGTGCTCACCGGCATCGGGAACTTCTACGGTTCCACCCCCGTCGTGCACACCTTGGGTCGCGTCGTCTACCTCGGCGGCATGCTCGTCTCACTCACCCCGTATCTCGGGCATCCGCCGATCTTCGGCTCCAACTTCGTGATGCGGCGCGAGGTCTGGCGCGAGCTCTCCGGCGAGGTGCATCGCACCCAGCGCGAGATCCACGACGATCTCGACCTCAGCCTCCACATCAAGCCGTGGATGGAGGTCGCCTACGACCCGAACTGGCGCGTCGCCATCTCGGCTCGCCCCTTTGCGACCTTCTCGGGCCTCAAGCGTCGGGTGAGCTGGGTCGTGCCGACCCTGCGCAACCACTGGCCGGAGGATGCGCCGTGGGCCCGTCGGGCGGCCCGTCGTCGCTGGCGTGCCGCGCAGGAGCCACCCGAACGCATGCGCCGCGCCTCCTGACGCGACTCAGCCCGCGTCGGTCTCCTCGAAGAGGCGCAGCATGTCACGCACGAGCTGATGCGGAGTCGTCTCACACGGGCTGTGGCCCGTGCGGTAGACGGCGATCCGCGCGCCGAGGCGCTCGGCGAGGGCGGCGTACCGAGCAACGGGCCAGAGATCATGCTCGCTCGTGGCGACGAGGCATCGCGTGCCGGTGGCACGCACCGCGGGTGCGACATCCGGGGCGTGCTTCATGAGGTCGACGATGTCATCGATGCAGCTGCGCCGGGTGAGGGCGAAGCGCGAGCGCACGAACGCGAGGCGAGAGGGGCCCACCTTGTTGAGGTTCGAGCGGATGCCCCACAGCATGAGCGCCGCGCCCGCGCGCGGGCCGATCGCGGGCGAGAGCCAGCCGATGCGCTTGACGTGGCGATAGGAGTTGCCCGGATCGGGCGGCGTGGTGAGCAGCGTGAGGCTGCGCACGAGCTCGGGGCGCCGGGCGGTCACGAGCTGCGCCACGATGCCTGCGAACGAGTAGCCCAGCAGATGCGCCGGCGTCCCCGCCGCGAGCAGGGCGACGAGGTCGTCGACGAAGAGCTCGTAGTCGTAGCGGCCGCCGGGCGGCGGCCCGGCCTCGGCGGACTCGTAGTTGCCCGCGAGGTCGTAGGCCTGCACGAAGTAGCCCGCGCCGGCCAGCAGCGGCAGCATGAGGGCGAAGTCCTCTTTGGATCCGGTGGCCCCCGGCACGAGCACGACGCGCGGATGCGTGGGATCCCCCAGCGAGACGAGCGCAAGCGGTCCACTCGGTGCCGGGAACACGGACGACACCGCGCCGGGAAGGGGAGCTGCCCAGTCGGTCTCGCCGATCGCCGCGTCGCGTTCGACCGCGTCGTCGAAGGGCTGACCTCGGGCTACCACGCGACACACCATAACGGTCGTGTCGCTGTCCTAGGGTGAGCGCATGGCGCGTGACGATGACGCTGCACCGGCGGACGGCCGCGACGAGACCGAGAACGAGCGACTCGATCGCAATTGGGGCGAGATCCTCCAGGAATTGCGCGTCGTGCAGACCGGCACCCAGATCCTCACGGGCTTCCTTCTGGCGATCGCGTTCCAGCAGCGCTTCGACGAACTCACGGGCTACGAGATCGTCGTGTACCTCGTGCTCGTCTGCATGGCAGCACTCGCCACCCTGCTCGCGCTCACACCCGTGAGCATGCACCGCGCGCTCTTCCGCCAGCGCGCCAAGAAGCAGCTCGTCGAGACCGGGAATCGGCTGCTCATCGTGACGCTGGCCGCCGTGCTGCTGACCCTCGCGGGAACCGCTCTGCTGATCTTCGACATGGTCCTGGGCACCGCCGGGGATCGTCGCGGGAGTCGCGGTGCTCGGGCTCGGCGCACTCGCGTGGTTCGCGCTGCCCGCGATGCACCGGATCCGCACGCGGCGGCACGAGTGATGGACTCCCAGGCAGAGCGGCCCACCGCGCGGCTGCCCCGCGGCAGCTGGCGGCTCGCCGTGCGGCGCGCCTGGCACGGCTTCGTGCGGCATCGCGGCATCGATGCGGCGGCGGCGCTCACCTTCTTCACGACCCTCGCAGCGTTTCCTGCGGCGCTGGCCGTGGCATCCGCGTTCGCTCTCGCGGGAGACCGCAAGCGCGCCGTGAGCGATCTGCTGGCGATCGCCAACACGCTGCTGCCCGAGGATGTCGCCGCATCCCTTGCCGACGCCTTCGGCGAGCTGCTGAGCCTCTCGAACGCCGGGCTCGCGCTCACCGCCGCGCTCGTGCTGCTGCTGTGGACCGCATCCGGATACGCGACGGCGTTCGGGCGCGCAGTCAACGCCGTCTACGAGGTGCAGGAGGGCCGGCCGTTCTGGACGTTCCGCGGTCGGATGCTGCTCGTCGCCGCGGTGCTCGTGGTCGTGGCGACCCTGATGCTGTTCGCCCTGCTCGCGACGCCCGAAGCGGCCGACGACATCCTCGGCCGTCGTGGCCTTGCGCCCGTAATCACGACCGTCTGGGCCATCGCCCGGTGGCCTCTCGTGCTCGTGCTCGCGGTGATCTTCGTGGCGGTGCTCTACACGCTGACCCCCAACGTGCGCCACGCCCGTATCGTGTGGGCGAGCGTCGGCACCGTCTTCGCCCTCTCGACGTGGGCTCTCGGCACGGCAGGCTACGCGCTCTACGTGGTGCTCATCGGCGCCTACGGGGCGCTCTACGGCTCGATCGGCACCCTGCTCGTCGCGTTGCTCTGGGGCTATCTCACCAACCTCGCGCTCGTGGCGGGCGCCGAGCTCGACGCCGAGTTCGTTCGCCTGCGTCAGCTCGCGCGCGGTATCGACGCGACCGAGGCGATTCAGATGCCCGTGCGCGATGTCACGCGCGATCACTGGATCGCGCGCCAACGTCACGAGGACGTCTCGGCGTCGCGGCGCATCCTGGAGGCGGCCCGTCAGGAACACGACACGGACGAGTAGCACGAGGTCTCTCCGCACGGAACCCCTTGAGGCCGCACCCGCGCGCGGGTGTGCTGGGGGCATGAGCGACGATACCCTGAGCAACCCCGTGACGCGGTACCGCACCGAGGCGTTCCCCCGGCAGGAACAGGAACAGCCCGGCCTCACCGGCCGCACCGATCCCACGCCCGACCATGGCGAGGAGAGCTACCGCGGATCCGGGCGGTTGGCAGGGATGCGCGCCCTCATCACGGGAGGCGATTCGGGCATCGGCCGCGCCGTCGCCATCGCCTACGCGCGTGAGGGGGCGGACGTGGCCATCTCCTACCTCCCCGAGGAGGAGGACGACGCGCGCGACACCGCGCAGTGGATCGAGAAAGCCGGCCGAGTCGCCGTGCGGATGCCCGGCGACGTGCGCAGCGAGGACCAGTGCGCGCAGCTCGTGGAACGCACGGTGAGCGAACTCGGCGGACTCGACATCCTCGTGCTCAACGCCGGCTACCAGGAGAACCGTGACGGCCTCGAGAACATCCCGACCGCCGAGATCGAGCGGGTCTTCGACACCAACCTCTTCGCCCCGATGTGGATCGCCCGTGCCGCGATCCCGCATCTGAAGCCGGGGGCGTCGATCATCACGACCTCGTCGATCCAGGCGTTCAACCCGTCGCCGAAGCTCATCGACTACGCCATGACGAAGGCCGCGCAGGTCGCGTTCACGCGGGCACTCGCCCAGGAGCTCGGCGAGCGCGGTATCCGCGTCAACGCCGTGGCCCCCGGGCCGATCTGGACCCCCTCATCCCGGCCACGAGCTGGCCGGACTCGTTGCCCGAGTTCGGTCAGGACACGCCCCTCGGACGAGCCGGGCAGCCCGCCGAGCTCGCTCCGGCCTACGTCTTCCTCGCGTCCCCTGAGGCCTCCTACGTCTCCGGGGCGATCGTGCCCGTCACGGGCGGAAAGGGGCTCTGATGCCTGGATCGCGGAACAACTCCCTCAAGAAGCCGGAGATGTACGAGGAACTGCGCAAGGACGGCGCGAGCAAGGAGAAGGCAGCGCGCATCTCCAACGCCGCGGCGGCTCGAGGCACGAAGGCCGTCGGCCGCAAGGGCGGCAAGGCGGAGGACTACGACGACCGCACCGTCGGCGAACTGCGTTCGCGTGCCAAGGAGCTGGGATTGCACGGGTACTCCGACAAGAAGAAGTCGGAACTCATCGACCTGCTGCGCAACCACTGATCAGCGGCGGAATCGCGCCACCCGCTGATTGAGTAGCGGCGTAGCCGCGTATCGAAATCCCGCGAATACGGTCCCACCTCAGTAGATGAAGATCGGGATCCAGCCGGGATTGTGCGCGTGCACGATCGCGAGGAACACGATCGCGTCGAACAGCAGGTGCACGATCAGCACGTAGCCGAGCGAGCGGGTACGTGCGAACAGGTACCCCTGCAGCAGCGCGAACGGGAAGGTGAGCAGCGGGCCCCACGCCCGGTAACCCAGCTCCCACAGGAACGAGACGAAGATCACGGCCTGGATGAGGTTCGCCGGCAGCACCGGGAAGTGGCGCCTGAGCAGCGCGAAGCACGTGCAGATGAAGAACAGCTCGTCCCAGGTGCCCACCGCGTTGACGCCCACGAAGAAGCGGCCGAGCTCCGACAGGTCGGTGATGTGCGGCCAGTTCTGGTATGCCCCGGACCGGATGAAGTAGAACGGCAGGATGAGCCAGCCCAAGAACGGCACGGCGAAGAGATAGGCGAGTTCGAGCCGCGTCTTCTTCTGGCGGCTACGCCACGGAAAGCGGATGGCGCGGCGCTTCAGCAGGAACCGATCGAGCAGGAACGGCACGGTCACCGCGAGCGCGAGCACGGTGCCGATGCGGAAGAACGAGCCCCATTCGACATCCGCTTCGACTGAGGTCGACGACACGATCGCGATGCCGACGCCGATGAGGGTGAGATCGGCGCCGAGCTCGCGATCCATCCACCAGCCGAGGCCGACCGCGGCGACCAGCAGCAGGTGACCCCAGCCCGGCAGCTGGAACCCGAAGAGCACGAGCGCGGATGCCGCGACGCCCGCCGCGGGAATGAGCGCGCGGCGGCTCCAAGGAGTGGGTGACACAGAGCCAGCATGTCAGTGGTGGTTTCGAGACGCCGCCTTCGGCGCCTCCTCAACCACCGGATCCCCGTGGAGGTGGCTGAGGAGCGCCCGCGAAGCGGACGCGTCTCGAAGCCTCCGGCTACGCCGACTTCGTCTTCTTCGCGGCAGGCTTCTTGGCGGCAGGCCTCTTCTTCGCGGGTGCCTTCTTCGCGGGCGCCTTCTTCGCGGCGGCCTTCTTGGCGGGTACCTTCGCCGCCGGGGCGTCTCCCCACGGCGCTTCTCGACCGAGCGCTTGAGCGCCTCCATGAGGTCGAGCACCTCGCCGCCTCCCTCGGTCTCGCGGCCGAAGGTCGCCTCGGTGTCGAGGGCGTCGCCCTGTTCGAGCTTCGCCTCGACGAGGGTGCGCAGTTGCTCCTGGTAGTCGTCGGTGAACTTCTCGGGCGTGAAGTCGGACGCGAAGCTCTCGACGAGCTGCCGCGACATCTTCAGTTCGGCATCCGTGATCTTGGGCGACTCGTCGAGCTCGGGGAACCGCGCCTCGCGCACCTCGTCGTCCCACAACAGCGTCTGCAGGGTCAGCACGCCGTCACGCACGCGCAGCGCAGCGAGGCGGGTCTTCTGCCGCAGGGCGAACTTCACGATCGCGGTGCGATCCGACTCCTCGAGCGTGCGCATGAGCAGCACGTACGCCTTCGTCGACTTAGAGTCGGGCGCCAGGTAGTAGCTCTTGTCGAGCATGATCGGATCGATCTGAGTGGTCGGCACGAACTCCACGACATCGATGTCGCGCGAGCGCTCCACGGGAAGGGCCGCGAAGTCGTCGGGCGTCAGGATGACCGTCTGCTCGCCGTCGACGTAGGCCTTGGCGATGTGCTCGTAGTCGACGGTCTCGCCGTCGATCTCGCACACGCGCTTGTAGCGGATGCGTCCGCCGTCCTTGTCGTGCACCTGGTGCAGCGGAACGTCGTGGTCCTCGGTCGCCGAGTACAGCTTGATCGGCACGTTCACGAGGCCGAAGCTGAGCGAGCCCTTCCAGATGGAGCGCATCCCGTCATTCTCGCGTGGAATGTGGACAGTGTGAACCCCGTTGTCCGGGCGGGATCACGCGGGTTAGGGTGCCCGGATGGTCCCCCGAGCGATCGAAGCGCCGAACAGTACGTGAGCGTCGGCGGCCACCGGCTGCGTATCACCCACCTCGACAAGGTGATGTACCCCGAGACGGGCACCACCAAGGCCGACGTCATCGACTACTACACGCGCGTGGCCGACTACCTCATCCCGCACGCGAAGGACCGTCCGGCGACCCGCAAGCGCTGGGTCTCGGGGGTGGGGACGGCCGAGAAGGCCGGGCAGGTGTTCTTCGAGAAGAACCTGCCGGATTCCGCGCCCAGCTGGGTTCCGCGTCGCGAGATCCAGCACAGCGATCACGTCAACACCTACCCGCTCGTCAACGACCTCGCCACCCTCGTGTGGATCGCGCAGCAGAACGCGCTCGAGATCCACGTTCCGCAGTGGCGCTTCGGGCGGGGCGGAACCCGTCGCAACCCCGACCGCATGGTGCTCGACCTCGACCCCGGCGAGGGCGCGGGACTGCCCGAGTGCGTCGAGGTGGCCAAGCTCGTGCGCGAGATCCTCGGTGACATGGGGCTCGACCCGATGCCCGTCACGAGCGGCAGCAAGGGCATCCACCTCTACGCCGCACTCGACGGAACCCAGTCGAGCGATGAGGTCTCGGCGGTAGCGAAGGAACTCGCCCGCGCGCTCGAGGCCGACCACCCCGACCTCGTGGTGAGCGACATGAAGAAGGCGCTGCGGGGCGGCAAGGTGCTGCTCGACTGGAGCCAGAACAACGGCAGCAAGACGACGATCGTGCCCTACTCGCTACGCGGCAGGCTGCGCCCCACCGTCGCTGCTCCTCGCACCTGGCGGGAGCTCAGCTCGCCGAACCTGCGCCACCTCGAGTATCACGAGGTGCTCGAGCGCCTGAGCGCGAAAGGAGACCCGCTCGCCGAACTCTCGGCGAGCCATCCACCTCGGAAATGACGTCGACGAACGGCTCGGCACCTACCGCTCGATGCGAGATGCCGCCAAGACCCCGGAGCCGATGGGTGAGCAGGCGGATGCCGCATCCGGTTCCGCGCCGAGCTTCGTGATCCAGGAGCACCACGCCACGCGCCTGCACCACGACTTCCGACTGGAGCGCGACGGCGTGCTCGTGTCGTGGGCGCTGCCGAAGGGGTTGCCGACCGACCCGGGTGTCAACCACCTCGCGGTACAGACCGAGGATCATCCGCTCGCCTACGGCTCCTTCGAGGGCACCATCCCGAAGGGCGAGTACGGGGCGGGCACCGTGACCATCTGGGATTCCGGCACCTACGACCTCGAGAAGTGGCGCGAGGGCCAGGAGGTCATCGTGACCATCCACGGGCATCAGCACGGCTCGCACCGGCTCGCGCTCATCCGCACCGGGGGCGACGACGACAAGCCGCAGTGGCTCATCCATCTCATGAAAGACCAGACGCCGCATCCGGAGCACGACGGCAGCGAGCCGTATCGCAAGCCGCCGAGCACCTCGCCGGGCCGAGGTCTGCGCCGCGGCAAGACGGTCGTCGGCACGCGCACCCGGAGCGCCGGCACCGTGCACCCCATGCTCGCAACCGCGGCAGAGCCCTCCGAACTCCGCGACCGTGACGGATGGCGCTTCGAGATGAAGTGGGACGGCTTCCGCGCCGTCGCGCGCGTCGCCGGCGACGAGGTGACCTTCACCTCGCGCAACGGTCTCGACCTCACGCCGACCTTCCCCGAGCTCGCGGTGCTCGCCGAAGCCGTGCGCGGTGACGTGGTGCTCGACGGCGAGATCGTGGCCCCCGACGAGGGCGGCGTGCCGCGCTTCGGGCGCATCCAGCAGCGTGCCGGACTCACCAACCCGCGCGATGTCGAGCGCGCGCGCAAGGCCGTCGGCGTCGAGTACTACGTGTTCGATGTGCTCGAGGAGGGCGGGCGCTCGCTCACCTCGCTGCCCTACACCGAGCGCCGTGCGCGCCTCGAGCGTCTCGTGCGCGAGAACGACCTCATCCGCGTGCCCCCGGAGGCGGGCGACGATCTCGAGGCCGCGCTCGCGACGAGCCGCGAACTCGGGCTCGAGGGCGTCATGGCCAAGCGTGCCGATTCGCCGTATCGCGAAGGGCGGCGCAGCCGCGATTGGCTGAAGTTCCGCCACACCCGCGCGCAGGAGGTCGTCGTGGCGGGCTGGCGCCCCGGCAACGGTGTGCGGGCCGACACGATCGGCTCGCTGCTGTTGGCGATCCCGGATGCCGACGGTGCGTTGCGCTATGCCGGTCGCGTCGGAACCGGCTTCAGCGACCGCGATCTCACCGCCGCACGAAAGCGCCTCGACGCCATCGTGACCGACGCCGCGGAGATCGAGGGCGTTCCGCGTGCCGACGCGCGCGATGCCCACTGGGTGCGACCCGAGCTCGTCGGAGAGGTCGAGTACAGCGAGGCGACCGGGGACGGACGCCTGCGGCATCCGGTCTGGCGTGGCTGGCGTTTCGACAAGTCCCCCACCGAGGTGCGGTGGGAGCGCACAATGGAATCAGGCACGGTGGGATGAGGGAAGGAGAGCACGCATGGACCGCGACACGATCGACTACGAGCCGAACCCCGAGGACGAGCGCCCCGTCCCTCTCGACGAGGAGGAGCCGTCGCCCCCGCCCACCCTCGACCCGGACGAGCAGGTCGAGGAGGACGAGGACGACGACGTGCCGCTCGACGACGAGCGGCCGGTCTGAGCTACTCCACGACCTTGCCCACGACCACCGGGATCGCGCCCGTCACGGGCACGATGCCTGAGAGGCGTTCGGGCGCGAGCACCCGTGCGACCTCGTCGGCCGACATGAGGCCGCGCCCCACCACGAGGTCGGCGATGGAGGCGTTCGTGGTGAGCGCCACGTGGGCGAGCGTCGCCGCCTCGGTGTAGCCGATGTAGGGCGTGAGCGCCGTCACGACGCCGACACTCGAGGCGACCTGGCCGGCGAGCCGGGCCTCGTTCGCCGTGATGCCGTCGATGCAGTTGACGCGCAGCGTGCGGCAGGCGTTGGTCATCCACGCGAGCGACTGCAGCAGCGAGTGCGCGATCACGGGCTCGAACGCATTGAGCTGCAATTGGCCGCCCTCTGCTGCCGCGGTGACCGTGGCATCCGCGCCGATGACGCTGAAGGCGACCTGGTTCACGACCTCGGGGATCACGGGGTTGACCTTGCCTGGCATGATCGACGACCCCGCCTGCATCGCCGGCAGGTGGATCTCGCCGAGCCCCGCCTGCGGACCCGAGGAGAGCAACCGCAGGTCGTTGCAGATCTTGGAGAGCTTGACCGCGGCCCGCTTGAGCGTGCCCGAGAGCGTCATGAAGATGCCCGCGTCGGCCGTGGCCTCGATGAGGTCGGGCGCCGTCTCCTGCGGGATGCCGGTGAGCTCCTCGAGGTGGTGCCGCACCGACTCGGCGTACCGCGGGTCGGCGGTGATGCCGGTGCCGATCGCCGTGGCGCCGAGGTTGATCTCGTTGAGCCAGGGCTTGACCTCGGTGAGGCGGTCGTAGTCCTCGGCGAGGGTCGTGGCGAACCCCGCGAACTCCTGGCCGAGCGTCATCGGCACGGCGTCTTGAAGTTGGGTGCGCCCGACCTTGAGCACGTGGGAGAACTCGCGACCCTTGGCACGGAAGCTCGCGGTGAGGTTCTGGTGCTCCTCGAGCAGACGGGTGAGGCTGAACACCATCGCGAGCTTGATGGCCGTGGGATAGACGTCGTTGGTCGACTGGCTGCGGTTGACGTCGTCGATCGGATGCAGGTGCGCGTAGTCACCCTTGGCGAAGCCGAGCTCCTCGAGGCCCGCGTTCGCGATCACCTCGTTGATGTTCATGTTGGTGCTCGTGCCTGCACCGCCCTGGATGACGCCCACCACGAACTGGTCGTGCAGTTCGCCGTTCGCGATCCGCTCGCACACCCGGTCGATCACATCGGCCTTGGTGGCATCCAGCACCCCGAGCTCCTTGTTGGCTCGGGCCGCCGCCTGCTTGACGCGGGCGAGCGCACGGATGAGGTCGGGGTAGTTCGAGATCGCGCGGCGCGTGATGGGGAAGTTCACGAGCGCGCGCGCGGTATGAACGCCCCAGTACACCTCCGCCGGGATCTCGAAGTCGCCGAGCGAGTCGGTCTCCGTGCGAGTGGGTCCGGTGCCTGAGAGCAGGTCGCGGGCCCCGTCGGGGCCGGTCGTCAGGTGGGCTTCACCGTCGACGAACAACTGCTCGGAGGCGGTCATGCCGGTTGTGTCGGGCATCGCGCATCTCCTTCGATGAGTGTGATGCGAGTCTACGGCGGACCCGATCACGGCGAGGCCGTCCGCCGCTCAGAGGGCTCAGAGCCCGACGAGTTCCAGCAGGTGGTCGCCCACGATGAGGTACAGGCCGAAGAGCACGACGACGCCGCACACCGTGAACATCGCGATCGAGACGGGACGCCGCCACGCCGCCTCCCCGTCGCCGAAGCGCAGGCCGAGCGAGAACAGCGTCACGGTGATGCAGGCCGCGACGAGGAGGCCACGAAGACCGTCAGGAATGCCAGCCAGTCGATCATCGGCGCGCCTTCCGCTTCTTCTTCGGTCGCACGAAAACGCCCGGCTCGGGTTGGTGCAGGTTGCGGTGGTCGACGCGCGAGCGACGCGACCAGAGGAAGATGCCCGTGATGGCGAGCACCGCGAGCACGACTGCGGTGATGATGCCGCCGGGCCCGAGGCCCACCAGCAGCGCCGCCGCGGCGCCCACGACGCCCGCTGCCGGGATCGTGATGAGCCAGCCGAGCGCGATCCGGCCGGCGGTGCGCCAGCGCACCGAGGCGCCCTTGCGCCCGAGCCCGGTTCCGATGACGCCGCCGGATGCGACCTGCGTCGTGGAGAGGGCGAAGCCGAGGTGGGTGGAGGCGAGGATCGTCGCGGTCGTGGCCGCCTCGGCCGAGAAGCCCTGCGCGGGTTCGACCTCGGTGATGCCGCGACCCATGGTGCGGATGATGCGCCAGCCACCCGAGTAGGTGCCGGCGGCGATCGCGAAGGCGCACGCCGCGATCACCCAGAACTCCGGCCCCGTGCTGCCCGTCTGGAAACCGGCAGCGATGAGCGCGAGGGTGATGACGCCCATCGTCTTCTGCGCGTCGTTGGTGCCGTGTGCGAGCGAGACGAGGCTCGCGGTGAACACCTGCCCGCGCTTGAAGCCATTGCGTTGCCGTTTGCGCGTGACGGCGTAGGCGATCTTGGTCGCGATGTACGACACGAACCCCGCCGTGAGGGGCGCCAGCACCGCGGGGATCAGGATCTTCGAGACGAGCACCGAGCCGTTGATGACGGCGAAGCCCGCGCCGACGATCGCGGCCCCGATGAGCCCGCCGAAGAGGGCGTGGCTCGACGACGAGGGCAGCCCCAGCAGCCATGTCACGAGGTTCCACACGATCGCCCCGATGAGCCCGGCCAGGATCAGCTCGGGGCCGATCTGCACCCCGCCCTCGCCCTCGCGGATCAGGCCGCCCGAGATGGTCTTGGCGACCTCCGTGCTGAGGAACGCCCCCACGAGGTTGAGCACCGCCGCCAACGCCACAGCGACCTTCGGCTTGATGGCGCCCGTCGCGATGGGTGTCGCCATCGCATTGGCCGTGTCATGGAAGCCGTTGGTGAAGTCGAAGAACAGGGCCAGCGCGATGACGAGCGCGACCAGAATTAGGGGGTCCACTGCGGGTAATCAAAACATGCCGCCGCACCTCGGGCAACTCGTGGGCGGCGCGCTGCCGGCCCAGGCGCCGCCTCTCTCCCCGGATGGGTGGCAGACAGCTCGAGAAACCCCCGGAAGGGGGATGACGTGTCGTGGGCGGTGCCCTCTAGCATCCGGATCGAGGGGTCGGAACCGGTAGGAGAAACGCGCGTGCGCTCCCGCAGGGCGCTGGGCACGATCGCCATCATCGCGATCGTCGTGGCAGCGATCAGTTTCGCCGTGGTCGACATCTCGACCTCGGCCGCGAACGGCTGCCTCGACGCCGACAGCCCCTGCACGGAACGGGCGAGCCCCGTGATCGCCACGGTGTTCGCGATCATCGGCGTCGTCGCCCTGGTGAGCGCGATCATTCCCGCTATCGCGTGGCTCGTGCGCGCGCTTCCCGGCCCGCAACGCTCGCGCGAGACCGACGTCGACTACTCGCGGCGCCCGAGCGCACGCGTACGCGACGACGAAGACGACGACGACGCGGGCCCGCTCACAGGCGGTTGAGCCCCGCGACCCGCACGACCGCGGCGCCCGCCTCGCGCGACGCCGCGAGGTCGACCTGCGCATCGATCCCCCAGTCGTGGTGACCGGCGGGATCGTCGATGATCTGACGCACCTCCCAGCGGTCGGGAAGCTGCCGGATGATGACCCGCGCCGCCGAACGCGCGTCCGGTCCGACGCCGATCGCATCGTGTTCCGCGTAGTAGGCGTCCAGCGCGAGCGGCCACTCGGCATCCGGGTCCAGCGCGACGAGCTCGTCGTCACGCTGCAGGGCCGCGAGCTGAACCCGTCGCCACACCTCGTTGCGCACGAGCACGTGGAAGGCGCGCGCGTTCGTCGTGACGTCCGGCGGAGGCGGCGGCACCGTCTCGGTGGCGCCGCCGGGCCGCCCGACCCCGTGGCGGCGGGTGGCGCCCCCGCGGTCAGCGCCACCCACTCGTCGAGCAGGCTCGAGTCGACCTGGCGCACAAGTTCACCGAGCCATTCGATGAGATCGCGCAGCTCCTCGGTCTTCGCCTCGTCCGGCACGGTCTGGCGCACCGCCCGATAGGCGTCGCTCAGGTAGCGCAACACGAGGCCCTCGCTGCGACCCAGCTGGTAGAAGGCGACATATTCCGCGAACGACATGGCCCGCTCGAACAGGTCGCGCACCACCGACTTCGGCCGCAGTTCGAAATCGCGGATCCACGGCTGACTCGAGGCGAAGGTCTCGTAGGCCTGCTCGAGCAGCTCGTGGAGCGGGCGGGGCCAGGTGATCTCCTCGAGCAGGTCCATGCGCTGCTCGTACTCGATGCCCTCGGCCTTCATCGCCGCGACCGCTTCACCCCGCGCTCGGAACTGCTGCTGGGAGAGGATCGGGCGCGGGTCGTCGAGCGTCGACTCGATGACGCTCAGGGCGTCCAGCGGGTAGTGGGGATCGTCGGTGTCGAGCAACTCGAGCGCCGCGAGAGCGAAGGGCGACAACGGCTGGTTGAGCGCGAAGTCGGGCTGCAGCTCGAGGGTCAGCCGGATGCGGGCGGTTCCGTCGAACCCCCGCCGAGCTGCTCCACGACGCCTGCCGTACGGAGCGTGCGATACAGGGCGATCGCCCGCCGGGCGAGCGCGGCGCGGCGCGCAGGCGGCTCGTGGTTGTCGGTGACCAGCTCCCGCACGACGCGGAAGGCGCTCCCGGGCTCGGATGCCGCGGCATCCGCTCCGGGACGCGACAGCAGTTGCAACATCATGGCCGCCGTCATGCGCAGCGAACTCGCGAGCGGCTCCGGGTCGGCGGCGATGAGTCGCTCGAAGCTCGCCGGGCCCCAACTGACGAAGCCGTCGGGAGCCCGCTTCTTCACGAGCTTGCGCTTGGCCTTCGGGTCGTCGCCTGCCTTCGCCGCGGCACGCGCGTTCTCGATCTCGTGCTCCGGGGCGAGCGCCACGACCTCGCCTGCCGTGTCGAAGCCGGCGCGACCCGCACGACCCGCGACCTGATGGAACTCGCGCGCGGTGAGCTGCCGCATCCGCGTGCCGTCGAACTTGGTGAGGCCGGTGAGCAGCACGGTGCGGATCGGCACGTTGATGCCGACCCCGAGCGTGTCGGTTCCGCACACCACCCGCAGCAAGCCCTGCTGGGCCAGTTGCTCGACGAGGCGGCGATAGCGGGGCAGCATCCCCGCGTGGTGCACGCCGATACCCGCACGCACGAGGCGGCTCAAGGTGGCGCCGAAGCCCGCCGAGAACCGGAAGCCGCCGATCGCGGCCGCGATCGCATCCCGCTGCTCGCGGCTCGCGACGCGAACGCTCGCGAGCGCCTGGGCGCGTTCGACTGCGGCGGCCTGCGAGAAGTGCACGATGTAGACGGGCGCGAGACCCTCGGCGAGGAGCCCTTCGACGAGCTCCTGCACGGGCGTGACGGCGTAGCGGTAGTGCAACGGAACGGGGCGCTCGACCCCCGTCACGCGCGCGACCTCCCGACCGGTCCGACGTTCGAGATCGCCGGCGATCGTCGTCACGTCGCCGAGCGTCGCCGACATGAGCACGAACCGCGCGCGCGGCAGCTCGAGCAGCGGAACCTGCCAGGCCCAGCCGCGGTCGGGATCGGCGTAGAAGTGGAACTCGTCCATGACGACCGAGTCGACGTCCGCATCCGCTCCGCGCCGCAACGCGATGTTGGCGAGGATCTCGGCCGTGCAGCACACGATCGGCGCGTCGGGATTGACGCTCGAGTCGCCCGTCACCATGCCCACGTTCTCGGCGCCGAAGATCGCCACGAGGTCGAAGAACTTCTCGCTCACGAGAGCCTTGAGCGGTGCCGTGTAATACGAGCGTCTGCCCTGCGCGAGGGCGACGGCGTGCGCCGCGACCGCGACGAGCGACTTGCCGGTGCCGGTCGGGGTGCTGAGCACGAGGTGGCGATCGAGCACGAGCTCGAGCACCGCTTCCTCCTGCGCCGGGTACAGGGCGAGCCCGCGTTCGCGCGTCCACGCGTCGAAAACGGCGAGGAACGCATCCGGGTCCCACGGCTGCGGCAGGCGATTCGGCAGCGTGTCGGAGGGCATCTCACGAGTCTGCCGCACGGCGAGGCGTCGGTCCGCGCTCTCGGGCTTGTCCCCAGGCTTGGGGGAGGGTCGTATCTATCGGCGGGTCTACGCGCGCCCATATCATGTCCGACGACGAACGAGTCGTTCTGTCAGGGGAAGCGATCCGAAGGCTGCCCTCTGGAGAACGCAGTGAGGAAGGTATCTCATGGCGGAAGAGGAAGGCCATGTGCCGGCGGGGTGGTACCCCGATCCGCTCGGACTTCCCCAGCTTCGCTGGTGGGACAACCACGCGTGGACCGAGCACACCTCCGACGCGCGCCAGCCGATGGTCGCCCAGGAGACCGTCACGGCGAAGCTGGCGTACGCCGACGATGACGACTTCCTGAGCGCCCAGCCGCGCGAGGAGCTGCACACCGATGCGGATGCCGGGAAGCCGGCCGCCGACCCGGCGTTCGCCGTCGCCGACCCCGTGCTCTCGCTCGAGGCGGCCCCCGCAGCGCAGCTGCGTGCCGAGGACGAGGTCTCGCCCGGTCTCAAGTACGCCCAGGAGAACCCCATCGAGAACGCGCCCACGAGCGCGCCCTTCCTTCTCGACACGAGCTACGACGACCTGCTCGGTGTGCCGATCGACCCGTCCGAGGCGCAGCAGCCCGCCGCGAGCCGTCCGGCCTTCAGCCCCGGACCGGTGTTCGATTCGGTGCCGACCTTCCAGGTCGACCCGAACGCCGCTGCGGGTGCCGGCACCTTCACGACCACGAACTTCGACCCCGCCGCCTTCAGCAACTTCAGCTACACGCCGACGGTGCTGGCCGAGCACGACGCATCCCAGCCGCTCACCCGTCGCGCCGTCATGGCCGAGAACGGCCTCTCGGTCAACACCGGACCCGTGTGGATCATCGCGCTCATGCCGGTGATCATGCTCGTGCTGGCGCTCATGTTCCTCGTGGCAGGCAACGCCGGACGCGACTCGGCGCTCTTCGCAGGCATCATCCTGCTGGGCTCCTACATCGCCACGGTGATCCTCGCGATCGTCGACCGGGTGCTGCTGGGTCGCATGGGGCACACCCGCACCGCCAACTGGGACTGGGCGTTCCTCGGGGCGCCCGTCTACCTCATCGCGCGGATGTCGAACGTCGTTCGCGAGACCGGCCGCGGCCTCCGTCCGTTCCTGACCTGGTCGGCGCTCACGATCGTGCTCATCGGCTCGGCCGTCGCCATCCCCGGCATCGTCATGGCCCTCGCGCCGGGCGTGTTCTCGAACGAGGCCGAGCAGTCGATCTCGGATCAGGCCTCGGCGATCGGCTCGCGCGGCATCAAGGCCACTTGCCCCGACGTCCCGCCGCTGCTCGTCGGCGACACGATGATCTGCACGGCGGTCACGTCCACCAAGGTCTCCAACGTGCAGGTCAGCCTCCAGCGCAAGAACGGCTGGATCGAATGGCGGGTCGACGACTGGGGCCTCTACGCCACCAACCGATGACGATCCGCACCGGGTCGGTCCCGACCCCGCTCAACCCGACAGAACCGCACAGGAGGTGGTCCGCGTGACCGATCAGGCGACACGCGTCGTGCCCGCCGGATGGTACGAGGATCCGTCCGACCCCGCACAGGTGCGCTGGTGGAACGGCATCAACTGGACCGACCACACGCAGGCCAAGCCCGAGCTCGGCGACGACTCCGCCGAGCTCGAGCAGTCGTTCGCCGGCCCCGCGGCCGTGCGGGCGCGCACCCGCATCCGCACGACCTCGACGGCCGAGAGCTGGATCGTCTCGTTCACCCCCGCCCTGCTCGCGGTGACCCTGCTGGTCGCCGCGTGGGCCTGGCTGTACGTGTCGCCCAACGTGCTGTGGCTGGTCGCGGCGCTCGTCGTGACCTACCTCGCCACCGTCGCGTTCGCGCTGCTCGACCGACGCAAGCTGGCGCGCTGGGAGCACACTCCGCCGCCGGCCCTCGCGGCGCTGCTCACCGCGCCCGTCTACCTCGTCATCCGTGCGCTGCGTCTCGCGCGCAGCTGGGGGCAGCTCGTCGCCTGGGCGCTGCTCATGGTCGGGCTCATCGGGTTGCCGGTTGCCGCCTGGTTCGGCGGCGCGCTCGGCAACGTGCAGACGGCTGTCGGCATCCAATCCGAGGTGCGCGACGCTCTCGTCAGCAGTGGGCAGGCGAGCGCTGTCTCGTGCCCGCCTATCGCCGACACCACGACCGTGGGGGCGATCTACAGCTGCGATGTGACCCTCACCGACGGCTCGCACAAGGTGCTGTGGGTCAGCATCGACTCGGATGCGGGCGACTACAGCTACGCCTTCGCCATCAAGTGAGCGCGGGGCGCGGCCGGCTTGACCGCGCTGTCTACCCCATATGCGGGGTTACCCCAACGGGGCTGCAGGCGCCCTGACGGGCTTCCCTAGACTCCCTGTCAGCAGCTGAAGGGGAAGCTGCAGCTCGAGGGGAGGAACTCGTGAGCCTCAGTGCCGCCGCACCGGTCGCCGCCTGGTATCCGGACCCGACCGACACGGATTCGCTGCGTTGGTGGGACGGGCTCGGGTGGACCTCGCATACCCGACCGCGCCCGGCGCAAGTGCCCCAGAGCCTGCCGATGCCCGACCCCGCGACCGCCTACGTTCCTGAGGCGCCGCCGACCACGGCTCCCGTGCAGCCCGAGCCCGTCGCCGCGGCCCCCGCGCCTGTCGCATCCCCGACGCCCGCGGCGCCTGCGCAAGCCGCAGGAGACCCGGCCCAGATCGCCGCCGCGCTCGCTGCCGCTCCCGCGCCTGCCGCCGGCACCGCCGGCATCGCCGCCGCTCCCCCGCCGCCCACGGCCGCCGGTGTCGCGACCGCTCCGCCGGCGCCTGCGCCCGCCGCCGAGGTGCCCGCCGCCGAGACTCCGCTTCCGGATGCCGCTGCCCCGCTTGCGTCCACGACCCCCGCTCCTCCCCTGCCCGCCGTCGACGACACCCAGTCCGTCGCCGCCGCGCGCGCGGCCTTCGCCGCAGCTCAGGCCGAGAAGGCTGCCGCCGCTGCTGCCGCCGCCGCGCAGATCGCCGCGCAGGCCGCGGCGGGCCTCGCGGCCGTCGAGGCGACCGCGAGCACCACGACTCCCGCCGCCCCGGCCGCTTCACCCGCACCTCCGGCGGCCGGCGGCGGCGAGGAGCGCTTCACCTCGGTGGCTCAGGCCCGTGCCGCGTTCGCGGCGAAGACCGCAGCCAAGAAGGCCTCGGCCTCCGCGCCCACCGAACCCGAAGCGCCCGCCGAACCCGAAGCGGCCCCCGCCCTCGTCAACCTCGCCGCGACTGACGACGCGCGTCCCGTCTCGGTGGCCGCCGCACGCGCGGCCGCAGCCAAGGCCAAGGCGGAGGCTGCTCAGGCCGGCGTTCCCGACCAGCAAGTCGACGAGCAGGGCCGTAAGTGGCACCTGCCCAAGCTCCCCTGATCCGGCGTTCCTCGCCCGCGAGGCGCTGCCTCACCCGAACGGGGGACTGAGCAGCGACCCCATCGACGCATAGGCTCAGACGCATCACGGACACAAGTGGGGGCTTGACGTGTCGGACATGATGGGCGTGTCGCCGAGAGCGGCATGGTATCCCGACCCCAGCAATGCGAACATGCAGCGCTGGTGGGACGGGCGTGCCTGGACGGCGTACACGACGCCGATCCCGCCTCCTCCGCCGATGCCCGCTCCGGTCGTGCCGCCCGCGGCGGCCGCGGTTCCCGCGGCGCAGTCGGCACCCGAGCCCGTCGTGCAGCAGCCCGTGGTTCACGAGCCCGTCGTGCAGGAGCCCGTCGCGCAGCAACCGGTCGTTCAACAGCCGGTCGCGCAGCCGCAGCCGGTCGCGCAGCAGCAGCACCCCGGCGCGCAGCAGCCGACGCAGCCGGCCGTAGCGCAGCCCGCCGCACAGCAGCCCGTCGCACAGCAGCCGGTCGCTCAGCCGCAGCCCGTCGCCCCGCCGCCGGCCGTGCAGCCGACACCTGAGGTGCACCGCACCGTCGTCTACGAGCAGAGCGTTCCGGCGGCTACCACTGCACCGGCCGAGCCCGCAGCTGCGAACCCCGCGGCGCAGCAACCCGTTGCTCCGGTCCAGCCACCCGTGCAGCAGGCTCCCGCACAGCAAGCGCCCGTGCAGCAAACGCCCGTACAGCAAGCGCCCGTGCAGCAGGCCCCGCACGCCTCGCAGCGCCTCGCGCCGCCTGTGCCCGAGCAGCGCGTGGCCCCGAGCGTCGCGCCGGCCGCTCCCCTCAGGCGAGCCAGCCCGCGTTCGCGTCGGCGCCGGCCCCTCGCGCCGAGACCGTGCAGCAACCGAACACCCCGCCGGTGCCGAGCACGCCTGCCGTACCGAATGCTCCGACGGTCGCCCACGCAGAGCCCGCCTACCTTTCGCAGCCCGCGCCGAGCCTGCAGGAGCCGAGCGGTGCCGCCGCGGTCGCGCCCCCTGCGGCGTCCCCGTCCGTGGTTCCCGCCGCGGCACCCCAGCCTGCGGCCCGCGTCGACGGCCCCGCGCCCGCCGCACCGCCCGCCGCACCCCGGGTGCCGACCGTGCCGCCCGAGCTGCTCGCGCGCCAGTCGTCCGCGCCTGCCTCCGCACCGGCACCGAGCGTCACGCCGAACGTGCTGCCGCCCGCAACCGAGCCCGCGGCGGCAACCTCTGCCGCGAGTCTCGCATCCGCTCCCCGCCGGCGGCTCCGCCCTCGCTCGCTTCCGCGCCGAGCCTGCCCGGTGCGGCGCCTGAGCCGTCGCAGCTGCCCTCGGCCTACTCCTCGGCTCCCTCGCCTTCGCTGTACGCGTCGGCTCCCGCGCCCGCCGCCCCCGCCCTCGAGCTCGAGGCGGGTCCGTCAGCGCCCGCCATCCCCGGATTCACCCCGGCACCCACGATCCTCGCGCTTCCCGCCTCGCTGGGCGGAGGAGCGTCCTCGAACGCTGCGGCACCGTCAGCGCCGGCCCCCGCGCCGGCCCCCGACGCGTCTCACCCCACGATGGCGCCTCCGGCGACGGTGCCGCCGGTGTCGCAGCCCCCGATCTGACGACGCATCCGCGTCGGACAACGGCGCAGGAACCAATGCCGCCTATCTCGCCGCCCTCGGTCTCATGTCGTCGGGCAACTCGGCGGCCCCCACGACCGGCCCGCAGCCCGTGCCGCTCACCTCGGACGGCGGTCCGCTCGGCACGGCGCCGTCGACCGCTCGCGCGCTCGACCTGACGCCCGACGGCCACGGCGACTTCGGCGCGCCCGTGCATCGCGCCTGAATCGCCGCGCAGGCCTCACGCCGGTGCGCACGCGTCGAGGTCGACCTCGACATCCGGGAGCCCGTACGGGCTGGCCTGCACCACCCGCCCCCGAGGATTGAGACGATCGTCGCGCGCGTAGCGACGCGCGAGCTCCTGGACCGCAGCCGCATCCTGCGCATCGGCAGCCACGACCAGCCGAGCGAGCTCATCCATCCACCGTGCCTCGGCCTCCTGCACCGCCGCTTCCCCGTGCATCGCGCCCCACACGTCCCAGAGCAGCAGCTCGTCGCCGCTTCGGTGCGCGATGTCGCGGATCACGTAGTCGAAGACGAACGAGGTGCCCGCGAACGGAGAACCCGGATGCACCCCGAAGGTGCGCTCATCCGCCTCCCCCGAACGCAATGCGAGCCAGACCTCCGCCGCTGTCGCGAACCCCTCGAGGCCGCCACGCGGCAGGTCGCACGTGTCGAACGGCAGCCACCCCGGCTCGAACTGCGCGTCGACACGCACCCAGCGCGCCCCGTCGTGCACCTCGACAACGACGTGGTCGTAGTGGTATCCCTCGGCGAGGTAGCCCGCGAACCCCACCCGGCTGCGCGCGGGCAGCCCGCGCTCGCGCAAGACCGACACCGTCAGCAGCGTGTAGTCACGGCAGCACCCGGCCACGCGCTCGGCAGGTTCGCGCGGCACGTCGAGGGCTCCGGATGCCGCGCCGCGTCGAGCTCGAGGATGCGCGCAACCCAGCGGCTGTCGATGTCGCTGCGTCGCTCGGGCGGCACCTCGATGCCGTCGGCGCGGTAGTGGTACACCAGGTTGCGCACCAACTCGGTGGCTGCCGCGACATCCGCGTCGACGGGGAGCGCCGTCCACCGCTCGCGCCAGGCGCCGGGGTCGCTGTAGGCCGTGTGCCGCCGAGCGCGCTCGCGTTCCGCATCCATGCAGGCATCATGCGTCACCGACCGCCCGAGTGTCGACCACGCGGGTGCTCAGACGAATCGCACGGCGCCCTGGATGCGGGACCGCAGCTCGAACAGGTCCGTGCCGCCCGTGCCGACTCCCGGGATGCCGGTGCGGATCACATGCGCCAACTGGAGCTGCGGGATCAGCAGCGCGCGCGACCCGCGCACGGAGCCGAGGTCGGCGACGACGGGCGCGTCGGCATCCGGCACGACGATGCCGATGCCCGAGAACTTCACGCGCGCCGCCCGCCCGAAGGCCCGAGCGCGCGCCGAGAGCGCGTGCACGGGCCGGTCACCGGCGACGGCCTGCCCGATGAGCTCCGAGCCCTTCACGCGCACCTCGCCGCCCCAGTCCTCGCTCAGCAGCGCCCACAGACCGGTGGGCCCGAGCACGATGTGGTCGATCTTGCCCGCCGAGGTGTCGACGTCGTGCCACAGGCTGTAGCCGATACCGAGACCCGCGAGTTCGCGCGCCGAGCGCTCCTCGGCGATGGCCGCCGCCAGCAGGTGCTTGACCTGGCGAGGTGCCGAGCGCACGAGCGCCGCGTCGTAGGGGTCGGGCACCTCGACGCCACGGCCCACCCATTCGCGCAGTTCGTCGAGGTAGCGCTCGCGGTACCAGCCACCCGGGTGGCCGCTCGAGCGGGCCTGGGGCCGCGAGTTCGTGCGGGGGCGCGGTGCCGGCGGGGCGTAGGCAGGAGGCGCGCTCGCCGTGCCCCTCAGCCCCCGCGCGTCGTAGGCGGCACGTGCCTCGGCCGTGCCCAGAAGCTCCCAGGCGCCCTGTACGGCGTGGAACTCGGTGACGCGACCTCCGGCATCCGGATGCGTCTCCCGCAGCCTCCTGCGGTACGCACGGCGCAGCTCGTCGTCACTCGCGGTCGCCGACACCCCGAGCACCTCGTACGGAGACGAGGCGAGCGGGCTGTCGGGCACGCATTCGATGGTACGGCGTACCGGCTCCTGCTCGTGTCGCACCGTAGGCTCAAGGGGTGAATCCTCGAGACGAGACCGGCGTGCGTCGGCGCGCGAGTCTCGAGGTGCTGCGTGCCGAGGCGAGCGACGAGCTCACGACCGTCGTGTTCGAGCGGTTGCGCTCCGGCGAGGATCCGTGGGACTTCATGCAGGAACTGCCGACGGTCGACGAACTCGTCGTGCTGACCCTGCGTGCCGAGCTCATCCGCGCCGACAACGAGCGGCGCCCGAGCGTGGAGGTCGACTACCGGATGCTGCGGCAGATCGCGCTCGCCTACCCCGCACTCAGCTCGACCGTCTGGACGCTGCTCGACACCGAACGCACCCGAGGACGCACCGCATGAGCATCGTCGCGATCATCGAGTTCGACGAGGCCGGCGTCGCGACCGGCTCACGGCTGGGGGACGCGGCCACCCCGGTCCTGCGCGTCGACGACCTCGGCCCCACGCGCGGCGACGGGGTCTTCGAGACCGCGAGCCTCGTGCACGGGAACGTGCAGGCGCTCGAAGCGCACCTCGCGCGTTTCGTGCAATCCGCCGCCATGCTCGAGCTGCCGCGCCCCGACGTCGAGATCTGGCGGGATGCGGTACGCGCGGTCGCGGCCTCGCTCACCTCGCAGGGGGTCACGTCCGGGTCGATCAAGTTCGTGCTGACGCGCGGTGTCGAAGGCAGTGGCGTGCCGACGGGCTGGGTGCTCGGCACCGCATCCCCCGACTTCACCCGCGAACGCACCGATGGCATCCGCGTCGTGCTGCTCGATCGCGGCTACCGGCACGATGTGCCGCAGACCGCGCCCTGGCTGCTCGCGGGCGCCAAGACGCTGAGCTACGCCGTGAACCGTGCCGCGCAGCGCGAGGCGGCTCGCCGAGGCGCCGACGACGTGCTGTTCGTCTCGAGCGACGGCTACCTGCTCGAGGGCCCCACGTCGAGCCTGCTGCTGCGCCTCGGCTCCCGCCTCGTGACGCCGCGCGTCGACCTCGGCATCCTCGCCGGCACGACTCAAGCCGATCTCTTCACCTGGGCGGAGAGCGCCGGCTACGCCACGGGCTACGAACTGCTCACCCCCGATGACCTCGAGAGCGCCGACGCGGCATGGCTCGTCTCGAGCGTGCGGCATGTCGCGCCCGTGCGCTCGGTCGATGGTCGGCACCGTGCCGTCGACGGCGAACTCACCGGCCGGCTGAACGCCGCGCTCGACGCGCGCACGAGCTGAGGCGCAACAGGTCGGGCCCGCCCACGACGAAGGGCCCCCGGTCAGCTACTCCGGGGCCCTTCTGTGTCGGTGAGGCCGCCGCGCCCGTGAGCTCTCGGTGCGGGCGTTCATCGCGCTGGGCGGCAGCTCGGTCGTGCGTGGCGAACCATGCGCGTCCGAGACGGCTCCCGTGGTCGGAATCTCCCCCGCGGGGCTCGCGCTCCGCGGAATCCTCCCCGCCTCCGGTCCCGACGAGCCATGCGGCCCGCCGTCGTCGGCTGCGGGATGTCATCCCTTCCACCGGTGCTGCCCCCTGGACGGAACTCACGCTCCGTGTTCCCTGAGGGCCACTCCTCGCATCCGCCGGGCTGACCCGGATGACACGTGAAGATCACCGCCCCGTGCGATTGCGAGCCCTCTGCTTCGAATCTCTCCGTCTGCGTCGGGTTCGCGCCTCATCGGTTGACTAGAGATTACTCAGTCGCCGGTGGCACGCAAGGGGTGAAGTCTGACGAGATGGTTGAAGGTTCCCGGTCGCGATCGAGCCGTTAAATACTGGCGGCGGTGATGCTGTCCGCGATTCCCCATACCCCCGTATCGGAATCGCGATGATGACAGGATCACCGCCGCCTGCTAGTCCCCCAACTAGTGCAGTCATCACGATAGGCGGCGATCGACCCCGCGCTCTCCCCCAGTGCGGGGGACTGACGGGTGACCGCCGGGCGTGGCACGATGCGCGCGCCGCGCACGACGAAAGGCCCCCGGTCGCCGCGTTCCACCGGTGCCGAAACACCGAGGTTCGTCGAGCCCCGAGGGCCTTTCTGTCACCTTCTGGCCGACCCCCGAGGGGATCCGTGCCATCCGGTGAAGACGAGAATACTCATGCCTCACCGGCATGCAAGACGTGAAGTCTCGCTAGATGGTTGAGTGTTCAGAGCTCCCGGACGGCGTCGCTCAGCAACGCCACGAGCGCCTCGAGCTGTACGGAGCCCTCCGCCGCCTCGGCGGTCTCCCCATCGAGGGCGCGGGCCGCGAGGCCCGCCTTCGAATCGATGAGCTCGGCGATGCGGCCGTCGATCGTCTGCGCAGCGATGATGCGCCACGCCGTCACGGGCAGCTCCTGACCGATGCGGTGCACACGGTCGATCGCCTGCGTCTGCTCGGCGTTGGTCCAGCTGAGCTCCGCGAGCACGACGTTCGACGCGGCCTGCAGGTTCACGCCGACGCCCGCCGCGGTCAGCGAGCAGACCGCGACCGCGACCTCCGGGTCGTTCTGGAAGGCATCGATCTCGGCCTGACGCGCCTTGGAGGTCTGGTCGCCGCGGATCGAGATGGTCTTCAGGCCGGCCTTGGCGAAGTACTCCTCCGCCGCATCCATGACGTCGATGTGCTTGGCGAAGAAGACCACCTTGCCGACGTTGCGTGCGAGGTTGACCGTGTAGTCCGCCGCCGGTGTGGCCTTGGCCTGACCGATCCGCCGCACCATGGTGAAGACGTTGTCGCCCGAGCTGCCGCCCTGCTTCGATTCCTCGAGCTCGGCCGCCGCGACGAGACGGATGAGATCCGCCGTATCGGCATCCGGGCGCGCCGCCCGCAGCCGGCGGTACCGCTCGAGCAGTCGCGCGATGAGTGCACGCTCGGCCTCGCGGATCGACCGCCCCGCTTCTCCGTCGAGCTCCACGGGGATGTCGGCGATGCGGCGAGCCGGGATGTCGGCGGCCACGTCGACCTTCTTGCGGCGCACCATGCCCATCTCGATCACGACCCGACGAGCGGCCGAGAAGAACCCCGGATCGACCGGGGTGAGCTCGGTCTCCTCGAGCGCCGCCATGAGGCCGGGGAGGGGCTTCTTCTCGTCGATCCAGCCGAGGAACTGCCAGATCATGCGGAAGTCCTCGATCTGGTTGATGAGAGGCGTTCCGGTGAGCGCGATGAGCAGCGGGTCGGGCGTCTGCTGGCGGATCGACTTCGACAGCGCCTGCACGTTCTTCGAGCGCTGCGAGTCCTTGTTCTTGATGAAGTGCGCTTCGTCGACGATCATGCCGCGGAATCCGCGGCGCGACAGCCACGCGACGTGCCGGTCGAGCACCTCGTAGTTCACGATCACGATGTCGGCGAAGGCGTCGATGTCGTCGCCGTCGCCGTGCACGACCGTCGAGGTGCGATGCGGAGTCCACTTCTCGACCTCGCGCGACCAGTTGACCTTGACGACGTTCGGCACGACGACGAGCAGCGGGTAGGCGTTCGCGACGTCGGCCGCGAGCAGTGCCTGGGCCGTCTTGCCGAGGCCCGGCTCATCGGCGAGCAGGTAGCTGCGGTGACCCTCACGGGCCGATTCCACGAAGCGGGCCTGGTGACGCATGAGCTCGAGCCCGCCCGGCGTCGCGAGCGAACGCGCCTCGGGGAGGTCCATCGTCGCGGCGCTGCCGCCCGCCCCCATCTCGAAGGAGCGGAACAGCGGCTCGATGAGCTCCCAGTTGTCGAGACGGCCCCGTGTGACGGGCGCCGGCTTCTGATACGCGCTGAAATCCGGCGCCAGGAAGGGGTTCGACATCTGGTACTGCCGCACCGACTGCGGCACCACCTGGCGTTCCTCGACGACGGGCTTGGCTTCCGGCTCGGTCACCACCACGAGGTCTTCGGGGGCCAGCGGTGTGCCCGCCTCGATGAGCAGGGCGCGGCGCACCTCCTGGGCGGCCGGGCTCAGGGGCGCGGTGTCGGTCAGCAGCTGGATGAGGCTCGCGTCGCGCGCGGCCGTCTTGGCCATGATCGTCGCGATGCCGTCGAGCCGCGTCAGCTCCTTGGCGCGTTCGGCGTCGCCGAGGGTCGCATCCGCCTTGATGCGGGCACGCTCCTCCCGCGCGAGCACCGCGACGACGCGGTAGCGCACGCGATTGGACGCGTTGACCTTGCCGCGCTCGGCGGCGTTCTCGATGCCGCGCACGACGCGTGCGAGCACGGGGATGATGCCCGTCTCGTCCTGGTGGGCACGCCGCCGCTGCGCCGTCTTGGCGCCCGACTTCGTACCGGTACGGGTCTTCTGGCCGGATGTGGCCATCGTTCTCCTCGAGGGCTGTTCACCCCATCGCGACGGAGTGCGTCGCGGCTACGTGTGATCCGGCGGTGCGCCGGATCGGATTCTCGGTGCAGATCGCCCCCGCGACTCCCCTGATCCGGCTTGGCCGGCGGGGCGGTGGGCGCATTCAGTCTAGCGTACCCACGGCTCCCGGGTGCGCATCCGACATGCGGAGACATCGTGACGCAGCCGGGCCGTTAGGGTTGCGGTGTGCTGACGACCGCCGCCCGTGCCTACGCGCGGTGCTGGCCGGCATTGCTCGCCTGGTTCCTGCTGGGGTGGACGGCGCGCCTCCTGCTGCTGCGCGTGGCCGCCTCGGTGGGCAACGAGCTGCCGATCGTGGGGCAGCTCATCCTCCCCTGGCGGTCATCGCGCGACTCGCGAGCTACGTGGCGATGTTCCTCGTGCTGCGCGCCGCCCTTCCGACCGTCGCCGATGCCGAAGCACCACCGGAGGCGGGACGCCGGATGCGGTTCCTGCGTCGCTGGGGAGCGGCGATCTCGGCCGCCATCCTCCCCTTCTTTGTGATCTATGCGGCGTGGGGCATGATCTCCGAGGACTCGCGCGACTACGCCGCCGCGGCGCTCGACCAGGCGGATGTCTGGGGCGGGCAGTCGATCCGTGCCCTCGACGTCGTGGTCGACGTATGGTCGATCGGGCTCGTCGTGGTCGCCTTCGTCGCCCGCTGGCTGCTGCAGCGGTTCGCGGAGCGCCTTCCCGGCTGGACGAGCGTCGTGGCCGCCTACCTCGAGGCGGTATGGGTGCTCGTCGCCCTGCTCATCGTCCGCGAACTGCTCTCCGGCGTGCCCGGCTGGTTCGCCACGCGACGGATGTTCGCCCCGATCGTCGACGTCGTCGCCACGTGGCGCGACGAGCAGCCCTGGTTCCGCTGGGTCGGGGATGCGCTCTCCTGGCTTGTCACGGAGCTCGGCGACGTCGTCTTCCAGCCGCTCGCCTGGGTGGCCCTCGCCGCCATCGTGTACGCGGGGATCGCGACGCGCACGGGCACGACGGCGAACGTGCGCGTCGCGCGTGCTCGTGCGGCGGTGACGCAGCGCTGGTCGCGACTGCCCCGGCGCCTCCGCGCGCTGCTGACGACGGCCACCGGGGGCTTCCAGGAGCGCTGGCTGCCGATCGCCGGGTCGCTGCGGATCATCTGGTCGGCGGGTCCCCTCGCCCTCGGCGGCTTCCTGGCGAGCTACGCCATCGTGCATGCCGCGGGCGAATGGCTCGCGATCGGCCTCATGCGCGCCCTCGGTCCGCACGAGTTCCTGTTCTGGACGGCGATCGACGACCCGATCGACCTCCTCGTCGTGGCCCTCGTCATCCCGCTGCAGCTGACGCTCGTGGCCGCGGCCTACGACACCGCGCTGCGGCGCTCGATCGTGCCGGCCGCAGCATCCGACGACGACGGCCGCGCCGAACAGGTCACGACAGACGAAGGTGGAAGGCCCGCGGCAGCTGATCGGGCGTGAACGCCTCGATCACGACCGCGTCGGCGGCATCCTCGGGGATGAGGAAGGTCACCTCGAAGGGGAACGGCACCTCGGCCCACGAGCATCCCGTCGGCACGTCGTCGGGAAGGTCCCTGCCCGGGAAGTAGTCGGTGTCGGTGTATCCCGGGGTCCATCGGCGGTCGCGGTCGGGTTCGACGAGTTTGACCGAGCAGCGGAACTCCTCGGATGCCGCGCCGGCGTCGAGTTCGAGGGTCACCGAAACCAGTGCGGTTCCCTCCGGCACCGCATAACGCTCGCCCGCCGGCGAGTCCCACGGTGCCATCCAGCTGTCGACGACGCGCAGCTGCGCCCCGCTCAAGTCGGCGCGCTGCCCGGGCTCGACGGTCGTCACCACGCTCGGCCGCGAGCCGAGGTAATCGACCGCATCGATGCTGAGCGCTGCGACGACCGCGGCGGGAACCAGCACGAGCAAGGAGAGCAGCGCCCACCGCGAGCGTCGCCACCAGCCCACCCGCTCGGTCACCACGCTGTCCGCTCCTCGGCGCGATCTCGAACTCCGTCTCGTGCGCGAGAGCCGTCAGGTCGAGCTCCGTCTCGATCACGGTGATGAGCCGCGTGTCGCCGTCGTCGGCGAGCCGCACGATCGCGTGCCGGGCAGCGGGCTCGTCGACGAGGTCGGCGGGGATCTCGAAGACGAACGAGCCGGCGAACGGCAGGCCGGGATCGAGCACGGCTGCGTGCATGGCGTCGCTCCCGGGGCGATTGCTCGCGACCCAGGTGCGGTCGCCGACGTGCAACATCGCGTAGGCGAGCGAGGGGTTCTCGGTCGTCGCCATGCGGGCGCGCACGACGAGCCAGGTGCCCGCCGTCTGGCCCGTCCAGTCGTCCAGGTGCACCGTGTCGGCGAGCACCGCGTCGTCGACGGCGCCCTGCAGTCCGCGCCCCTCGCCGACCTCGCCGAGCGGCACTCGCACGGCGAACGGAGCGAAGCCGAGCTCCTCCTGCGGCTCGGTGCGCGCAGCCACGAATGCGAGCGTCACGAGCAGGAGCGCACCGACGATCGCGAGCGGTTTCGTCAGGACTGCCACGCGTACTCCAGCTCCGACGAGGGCCGCGGCACGACCGTCGTCTGCACGACCACCCGCTCGTCCCGCCACGCGGTGCCGCTGAACAGGATCGCGCGATCCGGTCGCCCATCGATCACCCCGAGGGTGATCGGCTCGCCCGCCGAGACGGATCCGGTGGGCACCTCCCAGCGCAGCAGCACCTCCATGTCGACGCCCGGCGGCATCGCGGTGAGGTAGGTGCCATCCGCCGCGGCCCGAACGAGCGCGGAGCGTTCGAAGCTCTCCAGCCCGTCCAGCGCGTCGAAGGTCATGACCGTGCGCGACTGCGTGTCGGCCTCCCGCCACTCGTTGCGCAGCATGGCGCGGACGACCACGAAAGTTCTGCCGTCTTCGGGGGTGTCGTAGTCATCCGGCAGCACCTCCCCCACCCAGGCCTCCTCGACGCGCACCGTGTAGTGGGTGCCGAGGTAGGTCTCGCCCACGTCGAGCTGCGGGATGACGGCGCTCTCGAGCTCGACCGTGTCCCATCCGCCGAGCGGGATCGCGACGAGGGTGCCCGCGGCGACGGCGAGCACGACGGCACCCGTGATGACCGTCGCACGACCAGGACGTCGCCGTCGCGAAACCGCGGCGGGTGCGGGGCCGGAATCCGTCATCGACGGGTTCCCTGGTCTCCCGTCGGCACCTTGATGAGCACTCCGGCCACCACGAACGCGAGGATCGCGAGGTACTGAGCACCCAGCCACAGCGGACCCTCGAACCCGAAGGGCACCACCGGGTTCCACAGCACGCCGACGCCTGCGAACACCGGCAGCCACCACCACTGTCGCCCCCGGATCGCGAACACGAGCACGATGAGCGCCAGCACCGCGACGCCCCAGCTGGTGTAGGTGAAGCCGACGTCGCCGATGAGCGCGATGCCCACGAACAGCACGACGCCGGCGATGAGACCGGGCGCGAGGGCGGGACGGATGAAGCCGCGGTCGCCGTAGCGCGATGCGGGACGCGGAGAACTCACCCCGTAAGGCTATCGACCACCGGCCGACGTCGCGTGCTCGGGCACGCTCGTGCTGCCCGTGCCCGCGCGCTCCCTAGGATGCAGACATGAGCGACGCCCTCGAACGCTTCCGCGAACTGCTGCGGTTCCCCACCTATTCGCACGACGGCGCCTCCGGGGGTGCCGAGGCGTCCGCCGGGTTCCAGGCCGCGCTCGAGCGCAGCTTCCCGCTCGTGCACGAGCGCCTGGAGCGCGAACTCGTCGCCGGACGCAGTCTGCTGTTCCGCTGGCCGGGAGCGGACGCTGCGGCAGCATCCGTGCTCATGGCCCACCAGGACGTCGTGACGGTCGACGACCCCGACCGCTGGACGCATCCGCCTTTCGACGCCGCGCTCGTCGGCGAGGGCGAGGAGGCCGCGGTCTGGGCGCGCGGTGCGCTCGATGACAAAGCGGCCCTCGCCGCGATCCTCGAGGCCGTCGAGTCGCGCCTCGCGGCGGGCTTCACCCCGCGGGGCGACGTCTATCTCGCCTTCGGTCACGACGAGGAATCGGGAGGCACCGGCGCGGATGCCATCGTGACGTTGCTCGCGGATCGCGGCGTGCGCCCGTGGCTCGTGATCGACGAGGGCGGCGCGGTCATGGATGCGTTGCTGCCGGGTCTCGGACCGACAGCCGTGGTCGGCGTGACCGAGAAGGGCATGATGAACGTCGAGCTCGTGGTCGAGACGCCGGGGGTCACGCCGCCATCCCGCTGCCCGGCGGATCGACGGCCGTGCTCGCACGCGCCGTCCTCCGGCTCGAGAACCAACCCCAGGCCCCGCACCTCATCGAACCCACGATCGGGCTCCTGGAGGCGCTCGGGGCGCGGATGGGCGGCATCCGCGGCTGGATGCTGCGGCACGCGCGCACCTTCGGCGGCCCCCTCGCGAGGACCCTCGCCCGAACGAGTCCGCAGCTCGCGGCGATGACCCGCACGACCCGGGCCGTGACTCAGCTGCGGGGCTCCTCGAGCATGAACGTCATCCCGGAGCGCGCGAGCGCGACCCTCAACGTGCGGATCCTGCCCGGCGAGACCGTGCAGACGGCCCTCGCCGACATCGAGCGCGTCGTCGACGACCCGGCGGTGCAGGTACGCCTCATCCACGGCGCAGACCCCGCCCCCGTTTCCCCCGCATCCGGGCCCGCGTGGGGTGCGATCTCGGCGAGCATCGTCGAGGTCTTCCCGGATGCGGCGGTCGCCCCGTACGTCATGCTGCAGGCGAGTGACTCGCGGCACTTCGCGCGCATCTCCGACAACGTCTACCGCTTCCTGCCGTTCGACCTGCGACAGGAGGAGCTGCAGTCGATCCACGGCATCGACGAACGCATCCGGGTGTCGAGCTACGCGCGCGCCGTCGCGTTCTTCGACGCCCTCGTCGGGCGGCTGTAGGCGGATCCCGACCCATCCTGTCGTGGAGGACGGTCAGGTGCCGGGCGCGGTCTTCGCGATCCAGCCGTCGAGCTTGGAGGGCTTGTCGGTCACGATGCCGTCGACGCCGTAGGCGAGCGCCTCCGACCAGCGCTTCTCGCTGTTGAGCGTGTACACGAGCACCCCGAAGCCCGCCGCGTGCATGCGCTCGACGGCATCCGGGTCCATCTCGAGCGAGGTCGGGGTGGTCAGGATGGCGATCGCCTCGTAGTAGCTCACGAGGGCCACGGGGTCATCCGGCAGGTCGCGCTTGATGATGACGCGCGGGATGGCGGGGGCCGTGTGAGCGAGGTGCGCGATCGTGCTGAGGTTGAAGCTCGCGAAGACGATGCGGTTCTGCACCCCGCGCAGGTAGATGGCATCCAGCACGGTGCGGACGCCCTCGGGCGACCAGTACCCCTTGAGCTCGACGAGCGCCTTCTTGCGCGTTCCCATGAGCGCGTCGGCGAACTCGTCGAACAGCGGCACCTGGGTGCCCGCGAACTCGGGCGCGTACCAGGAGCCCGCGTCGAGCGCCCGGATCTCGGCGAGCGTGAGGTCGGCGACGGCGCCGGTGCCGTTCGTCGTGCGATCGACGGTCTCGTCGTGCATGAGCACGGCCACGCCGTCGGCGGTGAGCTGCACGTCGGTCTCGACGAACTCGAGACCGGATGCGAAGGCCGCCTCGAAGGCCGCCATCGTGTTCTCGGGTGCGTGCGCCCGATCCCCCGGTGACCGGCGATGAAGGCCGGCTCCCCGGTGCGCGCAGCGACCCCATCATGTTGGTCGCGTAGACGCTCACGGCATCCGGTACGAGCAGCAGCACGGCGACGAGGGCGAGCGTGACCACCGCGGATGCGAAGGTCCGCCGCACAGGATGCGTCACCATCGACACGTCTGCTTCCGACTCGGGTTCCCCGCTGGGTTGCGAAGTGACCCGACTGTAACACGAACGTTATGGTTCTGTTACCTAGACAGGACGGGTCTCGAGACGCGTCGCTTGGTTTCGCTCCTCGACTCGCTCAGGTGCCCGCGGGGTGAGGAGCGGCGCAGCCGCGTCTCGAAACCAGCGCCGTCAGATGAGCGACTTGGTGTGCCAGACCGTCTTGGTCTCGGTGTATGCCAACACGCGATCGAGGCTCGCGGCGGGAACCCCCGGCTCGGGGCGCAGCACGCGCTTGAGCGTGTCGGCTGCCGAGATATCGAGGTCGACCCACTCGAGCTGCCCCGCTCCCGCGAGATCGAGCGCGTTGACGTCGGCATGCGACGCGAGCCACGGCGCGAGCTCGGCCGGCGAGCCGGTGAGCACGTTGACCACGCCGCCGGGCAGGTCGCTCGTCGCGAGCACCTCGGCGAGGCTGATCGCCGAGAGCGGGTGCGCCTCGTCCGGCACCACGACAACGGCGTTGCCCGCGACGAGTGCGGGCGCGACCACGCGCACGAGGCCGAGCAGGCTCGCCTCGCCCTGCGGCGCGACGACGGCGACGACACCCGTCGGCTCGGGCACCGAGAGGTTGAAGAACGGCCCCGCGACGGGGTTTCCGGCGCCGGCGACCTGCACGAACTTGTCGGCCCATCCGGCGTACCAGACCCAGGTGTCGATCGCCGCGTCGACCTGACGTCGAGCATCGGCGACCGAGACCCCCTCCGACGCCGCGATCTCCTGCGCGAACTGCTCACGGCGCCCCTCGAGCACCTCCGCAACCCGGTAGAGCACCTGGCCGCGGTTGTAGGCGGTCGCCCCCGCCCAGCCGGACACCGCCGCGCGCGCGGCGACGACCGCGTCGCGGGCGTCCTTGCGGGATGCCAGCGAGGCGTTCGCGAGGAACGCACCGTCGGCGGCACGCACCTCGTAGCTGCGGCCCGACTCGCTGCGGGGGAACTTGCCGCCGATGTAGAGCTTGTAGGTCTTGGGGATCGTGAGGCGGGTCACTTGGACTCTCCCTTCTTGGCGGGGCGGCGGCTTCGAGACGCCCGCTTCGCGGGCTCCTCAGCCACCTCGACGCGACCGGCGCCCGACCGACGCTTCGCGGGCTCCTCAGCCACCTCGACGCGACCGGGCTGCAGGTAGGCGGAGAGGCCGTGACGGCCACCCTCGCGGCCGTAACCCGACTCCTTGTAGCCGCCGAACGGCGAAGCGGGGTCGAAACGGTTGAACGTGTTGGCCCAGATGACACCCGCACGCAGCTTGTCGGCGACCGCGAGGATCTTCGAGCCCTTGTCGCTCCAGATGCCCGCCGAGAGGCCGTAGGGCGTGTTGTTGGCCTTGGCGATCGCCTCGGCAGGCGTGCGGAAGGTCAGCACCGAGAGCACCGGGCCGAAGATCTCCTCGCGCGCGATCGTCGACGACGTCTGCACATTCGTGAAGATCGTCGGCGCGAACCAGAAACCGTTCTCGGGGATCTCGCACGGCGCCGTCCAGCGCTCGGCGCCCTCCTGCTCGCCGAGGTCGCTCAGGGTGCGGATGCGCTCGAGCTGCTCGGCCGAGTTGATCGCGCCGATGTCGGTGTTCTTGTCGAGCGGGTCGCCGAGCCGCAGCGTCGTGAGGCGCTGCTTGAGGCGGTCGACGACCTCGTCGTGGATCGACTCCTGCACGAGCAGCCGGCTGCCGGCGCAGCACACATGACCCTGATTGAAGAAGATGCCGTTGACGATGCCCTCGACCGCCTGGTCGATGGGCGCGTCGTCGAAGACGATGTTAGCGGCCTTGCCGCCGAGTTCGAGGGTGACCTTCTTGTGGGTGCCCGCAACGGCCTTGGCGATCTCGCGGCCCACCGCGGTCGAGCCCGTGAAGGCGACCTTGTCGACATCCGGATGCCGCACGAGCGCGGCGCCCGTCGCACCGGTGCCGGTGACGATGTTCACGACGCCCGCCGGGAGGTCGGCCTGCTGCAGGATCTCGGCGAACAGCAGCGCGGAGAGCGAGGTGGTCTCGGCAGGCTTCAACACGACGGTGTTGCCGGCGGCGAGGGCGGGCGCGATCTTCCACGCGAGCATGAGCAGCGGAAAGTTCCACGGGATGACCTGAGCGGCCACGCCCAGGGCACGCGGGTTGGCACCGAGCCCCGCGTAATCCAGCTTGTCGGCCCACCCCGCGTAGTAGAAGAACCAGGCGGCCACGAGCGGCACGTCGGTGTCGCGGCTCTCCTTGATGGGCTTGCCGTTGTCGAGCGACTCGGCGACCGCGAGCTCGCGCGCACGCTCCTGCACGAGCCGTGCGATGCGGAACAGGTACTTGCCGCGATCGGCGCCCGACAGCTTCGACCAGACCGTACTGTGGGCGCGGCGCGCGGCGGCGACGGCGTCGTCGACATCCGCATCCGAGGCGATGGCGATCTCGGCGATGCGCTTCTCGGTAGCGGGCGAGATGGTGGCGAAGGAGCCGCCACGCCCGTCGCGGAACTCGCCGTCGATGAAGAGGCCGTAGGAGTCCCGGAGGTGCAGGATCGCGGTCGACTCGGGCGCCGGGGCGTAGTCGAGGAAGCCGCGGCCGGAGGGCTGGATGTCCTTCATATGAATCGTGTCCTTTGTGGGGGTTTCGATACGCCGCTTCGCGGCTACTCAACCAACGGCTGGCGTCAGTCGATCGTCACGTAGTCGGGGCCGGAGTAGTGGCCGGTGCGGAGCTTCTGGCGCTGCAGGAGCACGTCGTTGAGCAGGCTCGACGCGCCGAAGCGGAACAGGTGCGGCTGCAGCCACTGCTCGCCCACCGTCTCGGCGACCGTCACGAGGTAGCGCACGGCATCCTTCGAGGCACGGATGCCGCCCGCGGGCTTGACCCCCACGTACTCGCCCGTGAGCCGGTGCCAGTCGCGCACCGCCTCGAGCATGAGCAAGGTGACCGGCAGGGTCGCCGCGGGTGCGACCTTTCCGGTCGAGGTCTTGATGAAGTCGCCGCCCGCGAGGATCGAGAGCCAGGATGCGCGGCGCACGTTGTCGTAAGTGTTCAGCTCGCCCGTCTCGAGGATCACCTTGAGGCTCGCGAAGGTGCCGTCGTCGCGGCGGCAGGCCTCCTTGACGGCCACGATCTGCTCGAACACCCGACCGTAGTTGCCGGCGAGGAACGCACCGCGATCGATCACCATGTCGATCTCGTCGGCGCCGGCCGCGACGGCGTCGCGGGTGTCGGCGAGCTTGACGGCGAGCGAGGCGCGCCCCGAGGGGAACGCGGTGGCGACCGCCGCGACCGAGACGAGGCCGTCATCCGGATCGCCGTGGGCGGCACCGAGTGCCTCGACGGCGGCGGGCACCATGTCGCCGTAGACGCAGACCGCGGCGACGCGCGGAGTGGAGGGGTCGGTGGCATCCGGCGTGATGGCCTTGGCCACGAGCGAGCGCACCTTGCCCGGGGTGTCGGCGCCCTCGAGGGTCGTCAGGTCGATGAGCTCGATGATGCGATCGAGGGCCCACGCCTTCGAGCTCGTCTTGATCGATCGCGTGGCGAGCCCCTCCGCGCGCTGCTCGAGGCCGACCGCGTCGACGCCCGAGAGGCCTTCGAGGTACTGCCGGAGGCTGCGCTCGGTGAGGTCTCCGCCGAGAAGCCGCACGGCGCGCTCGGCGGGAGCAAGAGCTGTGGTCTGCATGGTCATGAGTCCTCCAGGAGGGCGCGGGCGGTGGCCTCGTCGGTGATGAGCACGGTACACAGGCCGCTCGTCACCACCGCTCGCGCGATGTCGTGCTTGGCGGTGCCCGCGACGACGAGGATCGCCATCGCGGCCGACCGCAGGGTGTCGAGGGAGATGCCGAGCGTGCGCTCGTCGAGCGCCGGATCGACGATATTGCCGTTGGCGTCGATGTAGCGGCCCACGACGTCGCCGATGGCACCGCGGCGGGCGAGCTCCTCCATGTCGTCGGGGCGCAGGTAGCCGCTCTCGACGTGCGCCGAGTTCGCATCGACGACTCCCGCGCTGTAGAGGTACGCATTGGCCTCGACCGCGCGCTCCAGCACGGCCGCGACGGTGCGGTCGGATTCGATGGCCTTCTTGGTGGCGAGGCGCTCGAGGATCGCGGGGCTCGGCAGCAGGATCGCGTGCCCGTTCGCGCGCTGCGCGATCGTCGAGGCGAGGGTCGAGGCCGTTCCGGGGCGCCGGTTGAGGCTCACACCACCGTTGATCTGCACGACCGTGACGCCCGTCGCCCAGCCCTCCGGCATCCGCTCGGAGACGTCGGTGAGGGTGCGGCCCCAACTCACCCCGAGCACGCGCGGCACCGGCCGCAGGCTCGTGAGGAAGTCGGCGGCGGCCTGGGCGACGCGCGCCTGCACGCCGAGCTCGTTCTCGGGAGTCGGCACCACCACCGCGTCGGCGAGGCCGAAGCTGTCGCGCAGGGCGCGCTCCATCGCGAGGCGCCGGGCCCGCGGATGCACGATCTCGATGCGCACGATGCCGCTCTCGCGCGCCTGCGCGAGCAGGCGGCCGGCCTTCCAGCGCGAGATGCCGAGCAGGCCCCCGATCTCGTCCTGCGTCTTGTTCTCGTCGTAATAGAGCTCCGCAACGCGGACAGCGAGCAGTTCGTCGTCCATCATGTCTCCCCCTCGACGGTAGCCCGGCCGCCGCGACGCGACAACATCCGCGTGCGTGTGTGCTCACATGAGCAGTCGGGGGGATGCCGCGGCACGGATGCGCGATCAGCGCGCGGGACGCAACGCGGCCTCTGCGCGCGCCTCGGCATCCGCCGCCCGGTGCCGCCGCGGCCAACTCCCCCAGTCGACGGGGTGGCCGCGGAGGAGCGCGTGCAACTGCTCGAGACGCAGCGCCCACAGCGCCTCGCGCTCCGAGCGGCGGCCCCACTCATCGCTCACGCTCAGTTCGAGTCGCGTCGATTCGCCGCGCGTACCCCCGTCGAGGCGGATGAGCGCGATGCGCACGTCGCCGAACGAGGGCGAGATGACCTCGAGCACCGCCGGCGCCGCGGGGTCGTCGGGCTCGCGGAACTCGACGGGGCTCGTACCCGTGACCAGGCGGTGCACCGGATGCAGCCACCCGCTCACGAGATCGGCGTCGACGAGTGCCTCCCACACGATGCCGCGCGGGAGGTCCAGCTCGCGTGCGATCCGGATCGCGTCCACGAGGTCAACGGTACGCGTCGCGCCCGACACGCACCCGCATCCCGAGCTCAGAGTTCGCTGTCGACCGTGCGTCCGCGCGCGAGGATCCCCGCTGCCGGCACGACCAGCACGACGACCGCGAGCATGAAGACGAGGGGCACTGTCCAGGCGCTCGTCGCGTCGTGCAGCAAGCCGACGACGAACGGCCCGATCGCCGCGAGGATGTACCCCGCGGTCTGCACGAAGCCCGAGAGCGCGATCGTGGTGCCGGGCGCGGCCGATCGCAGGTTGATGAGCACGAGTGCGAGCGGGAACAGCATCGGCCCGAGCCCTGCGCTCGCGACCCAGGCCGCGGGAGCCGCCGCGGGCGCCACGAGCAGGCCGACATAGCCCACGACGAAGAACACCGCGCCGAGCAGCGCCATCCAGGTGGCGCCCCGCGGGAAACGCGCGACGAGCACCGGCACGAGAAGCCCGGCAGGGAACCCCATGAACGCATAGAGGGCGAGCAGGGCTCCCGCATCCGCCTCGCTGACCCCCGCGCGATCCACGAGCAGCTGAGGGAGCCAGGCGATGCACGCGTAGGCGCCGAGGCTCGCCGATCCGAAGGTGACACTGATTGCCCAGGCCGTGGGAGAGCGCAGCATCCGCCGCCCGCGTCGCGCGGGCACCGCACGCCGCGCGAGGGCGGCCGTAGCCCCGGCCGACTGCACGTCGCCCAGCTCGATCGCGCCGAGCTCGATGGGCCCCGTGCGCTCCGGCTCCACGGAGCGGGCCGATCCGGCATGCCATCCGGGGCGGCGTCGGAGCAGGATGCCGACCCACGGCACCGCGGCCACGAGCGAGACGAGCAGCCACATCGCGAGCGACACACGCCATCCCGCGGTATCGGCGACCGGCACGGCGACGAGCGCCGGCACCGCCGTCGACACCGACATGAGGGTCGCATACAGCGAGGTGATGAGCCCCACGCGATCGGGGAAGTACCGACGCACGATGGGCGGCAGCAGCACGTTGCCGATGCCGACTCCCAGCAAGGCCAGAACCGTGCCGAGCACGAGCGTCACCTGCTCGGGCGCGACGGCGCGGAACAGGTGCCCGAGCATCATCGCCAGGAGGAGGCGACGAGAGCCGGTTCGAGACCGAGTCGGCGGGCGACGAGCGGCGCGACGACACTGCTCGCCGCGAACGCGAGCGGCGGTGCCGCGGCGATGAGCCCGAGCACGAAGGCATCGAGGGGATCTCCGAGCCGATCCTGTCGAGGATCGGCGACATCGCCGCCACCGGCGTGCGCAGGCTGAGCGCCACCAGCAGCACGCCGAGGAGCGCCAGAGCACGACCCGCCCAGAGGGAGCGGATCGTCATGCACTCTCCGCGAGGATGCGGCGTGCCGCGTCCGCATCCGAGCTGATGGCCGCGATGAGGGCGTCGAGACCGTCGAATCGCGTCATGCCCCGCAGCCGGGCGACGAAGGCGAGCTCGATCGTGCGCCCGTAGAGGTCGAGATCGACATCGAGCAGGTGGGCCTCGGCCTGGTGCTGTGGCACGCCGTCGAAGGTCGGGTTGTTGCCGATCGACACCGCCGCCGGATACCGCGCGCCGTCGACCGTCGCCCACGCGGCGTAGACGCCATCGGCGGGGAGGAAGCCTTCGAGACGCGCGGGGTCGAGATTGGCCGTCGGATACCCGAGCTCGCGTCCCCGACGCTCGCCCGCGATGACCGTCGAACGCACGGTGGGCAGGCGCCCGAGCACGCGCGCCGCCTCCTCCACCCGCCCGAATCCGAGGGCTTCGCGCACCCACGTCGAACTCGCACGCCGTTCGGCGCCCTGCCCCTCGCCGGTGCGCACGTCGTCGATGAGCACGACCTCGAATCCGTGCTGGGCGCCGAGTTCGCGCAGAACGGCGGTGTCGCCTGCCCCTTTCCGCCCGAAGCGGAAGTCGCTGCCCGCGAGCACGACCCGCGCATCGAGCGCCTCGACGAGCACGCGGCGTACGAACTCGTCGGGCTCCAGGTCTGCCAGCTGCTGATCGAAGGTCAACATGAGCGTCGCATCGATGCCGGATGCCGCGAGCAGTTCGCGTTTCTGGTCGTTGCTCACGAGGGCACTCGGGCAGAACGCGGGAGCCAGCAGCTCGAGCGGGTGGCGATCGAAGGTCACCACGGCCGACGTCAGCCCGCGCGCCGCCGCAAGCTGCCGCAGGCGCGCGAGCACGGCACGGTGCCCCGTGTGCACACCGTCGAACTTGCCGATCGTGACGGCACTCGGTCCGAACCCTGCGGGCACCGTCTCGATGCCGGCGAAGAACTCCATCAGTTCCCGACCGTGGCACGTGTGCGCGAGCGCAGCCACAGGATGCCGAGCACCGGGAGCACGAGCGGCACGAAGAGGTAGCCCGCGCCGAAGACGCTCCAGACCGTCGCTTCACGCCCGAACGGGTTCACCGAGTCGAGGCCGAGCACCTGGGGGCGAAGACCGAGAGCGCACCCACGAGCAGCACCCCCGCGAGCTCGAAGCTCACGGTCACCCAGGCGAGCCGGTCCCAGCCTGCGGCGAGGGCGATGGTCGCCAGCACGTAGACCACGGCCGCGACGGCCGACAGGCTGAAGGCGATGGGCGCCTCGTCGAAGCGGTCGATGATCTGGAACGTCGAGCGGCCGAGCGCGGCGATCGCCAGCACACCGTAGACGGCGACGAGCACGCGGCCGATGCCGGACGCGCGGGGGCGGGATGGGGCAGACATCGTGCTCAAGACTACTGTGCGGCGCCCGTGCCGACCGGCTCGCGCGCGATGCACGGAGCCCGGGTCACATGCCCTGAACGGTCCAGATCTGCTCCATCCGCCAGAGCATCACCGCGACCGCGAACGCGGCCGCGCCGAGCACGACATTCGACCAGCGCGTGCGCTCCACGAGCGCCCAGACGATCGCGAGCGGCGGGATGATCGCGGCCGACACGAGATAGAGCCAGAACTCGAGCGGACTGCCGCTCGGCGGGTTGCCGAGGCCCGGAGCGAGGATGGCGGCGACGATCTGCGCGAGCAGCAGCACCTCGACGACGCCGAGCGCGAGCACGGTCACGTCGTTCGGCTTGCGGCCGATGAGGCCCAGCACGACGCACACGAGCCCGACGAGGCAGGCGAGTGCGAGTTGCACGAGCGTGAACGGCAGGATCACGGGAGCACCTCCGAGGTGGGCAGGCCGAGCAGCACGCGGGCGCGACCGCGCCGCAACTCGATGAGGGCCGCGAGTCGGCCCTCCGGGGTCAGGGCGGCGGCGAGGTCCACGTCGGGCTCCGCGAGCTCGACGCGCTTGCCGTGCGCCAGATTGCGCGTCTGGTCGGCATCGAGGCGTACGACGGGGAACAGCTGGGCGGCGACGTCCGCGGCGTCGAGCAGCGCGGGAGCCGCGGCATCCGGATGCTCGCGCGGGTCGGGCAGCTGCACGGCATCCGCGACACCGAACGGGCCGACCCGGGTGCGCCGCAGCGCAGTGAGGTGGCCGCCGACGCCGAGTCCCGCACCGAGGTCGCGGGCCAGCGCGCGGACATAGGTGCCCGAGCTGCACGCGACCCGCACATCGAGGTCGACGACGGCGCCCTCTCGGCGGGATGCCAGCAGTTCGAAGGCGTGGATCGTCACGTTCCGCGCGGCGAGCTCGACCGCCTCCCCGCGCGCGCCCGGTCGTAGGCGCGTCGGCCGTCGACCTTGATGGCGCTGAAGGTCGACGGCACCTGCCGGATCGCACCGGTGAGCGCGAGGACGCCGGCCGCGACGGCCGCATCCGAGACCCCCGAGGCGTCGGCCGTCGCGACGAGCTCGCCCTCGGCGTCGTCGGTGTCGGTCGCGACCCCGAGCCGGATGGTGGCGAAGTACTCCTTGTCGAGCCCGACGAGGTAGGTGAGCAGGCGCGTCGCGCTGTCGACGCCGAGCAGCAACAGGCCGGTCGCCATCGGATCGAGGGTGCCGGCGTGCCCGACCTTGCGCGTGCCGAGCAGTCGACGGGCGCGCGCCACGACGTCGTGGCTCGTCACGCCCTGCGGCTTGTCGACGAGCAGGATGCCGCTCGTCACGACTCCGCGTCCCGCAGCGAGAGCAGGAAGTCCAGTTTGGTGGGCAGCGCCTCGTCGAGCAGTTCGCGCACGGCGGGCTCGCGCTCGTAGTCGTCGGCCATGCGCAGCCCCACAAGGGTGTTGAGCATCATGCCCATGGCGAGGAACTCGTGCGCCTCGCCCGGACCCATGCCGGCGTTCGCGCGCAGGAACTCGTAGACGCGACGCATCCCCGCGCGCGCGGCGGGGCCGATCACGGGGTCGGCGCCCAGCATGAAGGCCTGCATGAGGCTCAACAGCAACCCCCGGTCACCCAGCAGTCCGACGTAGTTCTGCGCGATGCAGTGCGTCACCGTCTCGGTGTCGCCTGCCGCCACGGCCGCGTCAGTCTGCTCGACAGCCGCGGCGAAGGTATCCATGAGGCGGTCGAGCGCACGGTCGAGCACCGCGATGAACAGCGCCTCCTTGCTGCCGAACATGCGCACGACGTACGGCTGGCTGACGCCCGCCGCGCGCGCGACGGCGTCCGTCGTGGCCCCGTGATACCCGCGCTCTCCGAAGACCTGCGTCGCGGCCTCGAGCACGAGCGCCCGACGCTCGTCGGCACGCATGCGCGTGCCCGTCGTTTCGGGCACCGTCATCTTCATGCTTGACATGTTATCAAGCGATAACTAATGTCACCGCTAGTTATCATCCGATTACCACAACCGATCGCCATCGACCCACGGAGCCATCATGTCCACTCCCCCACTCCGGATGCCGCGACCCGCCCGGCGCGCCGCGTGCCGTTCGGTCTCGTGCTGATCGCCACCGGCCTGCCGATGTTCATGGCCACCCTCGACAACCTCGTCATGACGAACGCGCTGCCCGCGATCCGACTCGATCTGGGTGCGAGCATCGAGGAACTGCAATGGTTCATGAACGCCTTCACCCTCGTGTTCGCGAGCTTCATCCTGATGGCCGTCGCGCTCGGCGACCGTTACGGCCGTCGCACCGTGTTCGGGATCGGGATCGCGCTCTTCACGCTCGCCTCGACGGCCGCCGCTCTCGCTGCCGATCCGACGCAGCTCATCATCGCGCGCGCCGTCCAGGGGCTGGGCGGCGCCGCCATCATGCCGCTCTCGCTCTCCCTGCTGGCGGGAGCGGTGCCCGCGCACCGACGGCCCCTCGCGATCGGCGTCTGGGGTGGTATGGCCGGTCTCGCCGTCGCGGTCGGGCCCCTCGTCGGGGGCGCCGTCGTCGAGGGCTGGAACTGGAACGCGATCTTCTGGCTCAACGTGCCGATCGGCGTCGTCGCCGTGCCGCTCGTGCTCGCGCTCCTGCCGAACCCCTTCGGCGAGCGCCTCCGCGCGGATGTGCTCGGCGTCGTGCTCGCGGGCCTCGGGGTGCTGGGGCTCGTGTGGGGCATCGTGCGCGGCAACGACGCGGGCTGGGAGAGCGCCGAGGTGCTCACGGGTCTCATCGGAGGCGCCGTGCTGCTCGTGCTGTTCGTGCTCTGGCAGCGACGCACCTCGGCCCCGCTGCTGCCGCTCCGGCTGTTCCGCGACAGATCGTTCACGATCGCGAACGTCGTGGGCCTCGGATTCAGCTTCGGCATGTTCGGATCGGTCTTCATCCTCATCCAGTTCCTGCAGATCGTGCAGGGATACTCGCCCCTCGAGGCGGGTGTTCTCACGATGCCCTGGACGCTCGCGCCCATGTTCGTGGCGCCGCTCGCCGGGGCGATCGCACCGCGGGTGGGAACGCGCCTGCTCATCGTGAGCGGACTCGTGCTGCAGTCGACGGCGCTCGCCTGGCTCGCTCTCACGATGTCGGCCGATGTTCCGTACGTCGACCTCGTCGGCGCGTTCATCCTCGCGGGCATCGGCATGGGACTCGTCTTCGCCCCATCCTCGACCGCGGTGTTGGCGCACATCGTGCCCGCGGACACGGCCAAGGCATCCGGCACCAATTCGACGATCCGCGAGATCGGCATCGCCCTCGGCATCGCCGTCTTGACGGCGGTGTTCACGGGAGCCGGGGGCGAGCTCACCGCGACCGGATACGTGGATGCGGCGGTGCCGGCCGTCGCGACCGGCGCCGCGGTGGTCGCCGCGACCGCGCTCGCCGCCCTGCTGCTGCCCGCGGGACGCCTCGCACGCCGAGCGGCCGCCCCTGCCGGCGCCACGGGGAACGCGGCCCCCGAGCTCATCGCGAGCTGAGACACGACAGCGCGGGCGCCCCGGCCTCCCGGGACGCCCGCGCGTCATCGTGCGAACTGCTTACTGCTGCGCCCACGGCCCCCACTGCGCGGTGCCGGGCACGTCGCCCTGGGTCCACCACAGCGCCTTGTAGGTCACGCCCTGGTAGCTCACCAGGTCACCCGCGGTGTACACCGCGGTCGAGCTCCACGCGGGAGCCGTTCCCGGGTCGCCCGGGTCGCCCGGGTCGGAGCCGTCGTCACCGCACGCGCTCACGAGCACCCACACCTGGGCGCTGCCGGGCGTCTCGCCCTGCGTCCACCACAGAGCGCGGTACTCCGAGCCGTCGTACGACACCGTCGCACCACCCGTGTAGACGGCGCTCGAGCTCCAGGCCGCCGAGGTGCAGTCCCCGGGTCGGTCGGATCGGTCGGGTCAGTGGGATCGGTCGGATCGGTCGGATCGGTCGGATCGGTCGGATCGGTCGGATCGGTCGGATCGCCCTCACCGGGCACCCCGTTGCGCAGCGTGTCGGCCGCGGCCGAGACGAGCTCGTTGTTGCGGTCGCCGTCGAGCGACCACCACATCGTGCCGCCGAGCCCGTTGTCGAGCACGTACTGCGCCTTCTGGTGCGCGGTCTGCGTGTTGTCGTAGCTCCACCAGCGCGATCCGTCGTAGCGCCAGGCGGCGCCGACCGAGGAGCTGTAGTACTCCGTGCCGACCGACTTCAGCTTGTAGTAGTCCTCGATGCCCGCCTCGTAGGTGCCGGGGCGGCACCCGACGCCGACGACCACGGAGTCGACGACGCGACCCCCGACCATCCGCGTCCATAGGCGGCAAGACCGATACCGAGCTGCACCGGGTCGATCCCCGCGTTCACGTACTGCTTGACGGCCTTGTCGACGCTGAAGCGCTTGTCGGCGGGCAGCGTGTTGGCGGGGTCGTCATAGAGGTTCGCCTGATGCCCGGTGCGCGAGGTGTCCCATGCCCCGTGCAGGTCGTAGCCCTGCACGTTGCCGTAGTCGAGGTAGTCGAAGATCTCGGGGTCGTTCCAGCCGCCGGCGGCGATGTCGACCGGGTTGGCCGGCAGGAACGCCGAGAGCAGGTAGTGCTTGCCCGTCTGGGCGCCGAGCGCGTCGAGTTGCGTGCGGAACTCCTTCAGCAGCAGGCGGAAGTTGTTGCGGTCGTTGGCCTCGTCGACGATGTTGCCGACATTGCCGTTCGGCGATCCGGGCCACTCCCAGTCGATGTCGATCCCGTCGAACACGCCGGCTGCAGCACCTGCGCCTCCGCGTCCGTCGATCACGGGCAGGTTGCCCTTGATGTAGAGGTCGATGCAGCTCGACACGAGCTTCTTGCGGGAGGCGTCCGTGGCGGCCGCCGCCGAGAAGTTCTTCGACCAGGTCCAGCCGCCGATCGAGATCAGGGCCTTGAGTCCCGGATGCTTCGCCTTGAGCTGCTTGAGCTGGTTGAACGACCCGGCAAGCGGCTGGTCCCAGGCGTCGGCGACACCGGAGACGGAGTCGGCCGCCGAGTAGCCCATGCCGAAGTCGGCCCAGGCATCGCCTGCGCCGTCGGAGCCGTTCGGCCCCGTGCCCTGCGCCTTGTTGGCGATGAAGCACTCGAGGCTCTGGTAGTGGATGTTGCCGAACGCGTAGTTGATGTGCGTGAGGTCGTCGGCGCCGCCCGAGCGGTCGAGCTGGCTCAGCTTGTAACCGCGGGCGTACACCCCCATTGCGCGAAGTACCCGACGTTGCGGTACCCGTTCACGGCGCTCTCCTGGGCGGCGGATGCCGCTTCCGGAGCCGCCATGGCGGAGCCCGACGTCACTCCTGCAAGCGTCGCCACCATCGCACCCGTCGCGAGCGCGGCGATGATGCCGCGCGTGCGGAATCTCGTTCTCGTCATGTCGATCCTTGTCTTCAGGTCGGCGCGGCGACCGGAGCGTCGTCGCGCCAGGTGGCGCCACGCTACGACCGGGATGCCGTCTCGCGCGTCCGCACGATCCACATGATCAGCCGTGGGAGCGCGACCGCCGTACGTGGAACCACGTACGCAGCGCCACCCCGCTACGCAGAGAGCCCGATGCGGTGCGCGAGCACCGTGAGCTCGACGCGCGAGCGCACCTCGAGCTTCGCGAGGATCCGACCGACGTGCACCTCGACCGTGCGCACCGACAGGTAGAGCCGCTCGGCGATCTCGCGGTTGCTGGCCCCCTCGATCACGAGCAGGGCCACCTCGAGCTCGCGCTCGGTGAGAACCTCGCGCCAGGGTTCGCCCGAGAAGTCAGCTGCGGCGGATGCCGTGCCGCCGCCGAACCGGACGCCGTGCGATCCAGCCGCACCCTCGGCAGCGAGATGCTCGCGTCGCATCCGTGCGAGTGCGCTCCACGCGGTGGCACCCGCCTCGTCCAGCAGGCTCTCGGCGACGACGAGGTGCCGACGTGCGAGGTCGGGCTCCCCAGGGCTGCCCATGCCGCGCCGATCGCGGACTCCGCGCGCCCCCTCTCGAACGGCGAGACGAGACGACGCGCGATCTCGGCCGCCTCCTCGAGTTCTTCGGCACGATCGGCACTGCGCGCGAGGGCGCGCACGCGGCAGCCACGAGCGGCGTCGGGCGGCAGGTGACCGTCGAGGCCCTGGGCGACGGTGTCGAGCGGGCCGACTTCGTCGATGCCGGGAACCCACAGCACATCCGGGGCCGCGCCGAGCTCGTGGTGCAGGGCCGCACGCATCGAAGCCTCGTCGACACGATCGGCGAGCAAGTCGGCGATCGCCGCGTCCAGCAGCGCGTCCCCGCGTGCCGCGTGCGGGACGGCGCACCCGATCGACCATGTCAGAGGGCCCGTATCGCCCTCGACGGCGAGCTCGATCCGCCGTGCGAGCGTGAGGGCGAGCCCGGCGAAAGGGATCGCGATGGGCAGTTCGATCGCGGCACGCTGCAGTTCCTCATGCGCGCCGCGGACGTCACCGCTCCACAGCAAGAGCAGCGTGGCCGCGACCGCACGATACGCGCGCGCCACCGGGGAACGCTCGAGGCCGCGGATGGTGTCGTCGCGCGGCTCGACGGGCGCCGGAGCGCGCGGACCGAGGCGTCGCAGCCCCGCCCCCGTCTCACCCCGCAAGCCGAGCGCGAGCGCGTCGGCGATCGCGCCGAGCACCGAACCGTCGCCGCGCACGTCCTCGACGGCGCCGGCGTGCACGGCACACCACGCTCGCGCGAACCCCGATGCCGCGCCGCCGCGATCCGCGTCACGCGCACGAGCGCACCAGCGCCCGGCGGACTCCGTCTCTCCCCGTTCCGCGAGGAGGGCTGCCGCGAGCGCGAGCGCCCGCGCCGCCGCAGCGCCCTGACGTTCCGCGGGCGCGAGCGCCGCGTCGAGCTCCCCCTCGGGGACGGCGCCGGTCTGCCACGTCGTGGCGGCCAGGTGGGCCCCGAGCGCCTGCACGCGCAGCCGTACATCGCTCGCGTCGAAGACCGTGCTGAGGGTGCGAGCAGCATCCTCGACGAGCCCTGCCGCGAGCGCTGCCAGGCCCGTGAGCCACGCAGCTTCCGCCCGCGCGTCGTCGTCGACGGCGTGGCTCGCCGCCTCTCGCGCGATCGCGTGAGCGCGCACGGCATCCCCCGAGGCGAGCACCGAGTGTGCGAACTCGAGCAGCGGAGCGACGAGCCGAGGGTCGCCTTCGAGCGTGCACAGGGCGCGATGCCAGATGGCCAGGTCGCGCTCGTCATGGCGGGCGTGGAGGTCGGCGAGCCGGGCGTGCACCGCCGTGCGCTGCGCGAGGAGGCGCTGCCGTGCACCCACACGCGCATCCGGGGATCCGCGAAGGCGAAGTGACCTGCTACGAGCCGCAGATGCCTGCTCACTCCCCCGCCACGAGGTCGCCGATAGGGCGACCCGCCACCTCGAGCAGCAGCTCGGTTCGGTTCTCGAGGCAGACCGCTGCGGCGATGAGCACCTCGAATTCCCACGGTTCGAGCCGGGCGTCGCCGACCGAACTCTCGACCTGATCGAGCAGGGGCAGCGGGTCAGGCAGCGCCTGCACCCCACGCCGCTGGGCGTCCGTCATCCAGTTCGCGGTCTGCAGGATCGCGGCCTCGTCACCGGCGAGGTCGTGCGCGAGGCGCGCCGCGACGGCGGGCGCCACCGGGAGCCCTGCTTCGTGCAGCAAGTCGACGATCCGAAGCGCGTCCTCGACGCGCGAGGTGTTCTCGGGCGCGGCGAGCGCGTGACGGGATGGCCGGGACATGCTCTTCGTCATCGAAGCTCCGCTCACGGGTCGGTCGCGCCGGTATGTTAGCACGCTTTACAAATACATCCGGAGTTGGCCGGGCGCCGATCCTCGTAGGCTCGCTCTATGCGTATCGGGGTCATCGGAGCCGGAGCGGTGGGCGGCACCTTCGCGGCCCTGCTCGCCGCCCATGGGCACGAAGTCGAGGTCACCGCGCGAGGAGAGCATCTCGCCGTCATCCAGGCGAAGGGGCTGACGCTCGACGGAGGATGGGGGAGCACCACGTGCACGTCGCGGCCCACCCGACGCTCGACCAACGACCCGAGCTCGCGATCCTGGCGACCAAGGCTCAGGATGCGGCGACGGCCCTCGCGGCGAACGCCACCCGTCTCGAGGACGTGCCGCTCGTCGTCGTGCAGAACGGGCTCGGCGGACTCGACGTCGCGCGCCGCGAGCTCCCCGACGCTCCGCTGCTCGGAGCGCTCGCCCTCTTCGCCGCCTCCTACCTCGAGCCCGGGCACATCACCGTCACGGGCCCCAACCCGGTCGTGCTCGGCGCCGGTCCCGGCACCGATGACGCCCTGCTGCAGCGCATCGCGCACGTGATCGGCGAGGCCCTGCCGGTGGAGGTGACCGACGACATCGACGGCGCCCAGTGGACCAAGTTGCTCATCAACCACGTCAACGCCCTGCCGGCGATCACCGGGCTGAGCGTGCAGGAGGTGATCGCCGACCGCGCTCTGCGGCGCATCATGACGGCGAGCATGCGCGAGACGGTGCGCGTGGCCCGTCGGATCGGCGTGCGCTTCGGCACCGTGCAGGGTGTCTCGGGGAGCGTGCTCGGCCTCATCGGGGCCCTGCCCCTCGCACTCGGAGCACAGTTCCCCCGTCTGCTCGCACGCCGGATGGGAACCGTACCCAACCCCGGCTCGACCCTGCAGAGCATCCGACGCGGTCAGCTCACCGAGATCGACTTCCTCAACGGCGCCGTCGTCCAGGAGGCCGCCGCGCACGGTCTGACCGCGCCCGTCAACGCCGCCATCGTCGAGCTCGTGCACGAGGTGGAGCGCACGGCAGCGTTCCTCTCCCCGCCGAGGTGGCTCGCCGCATCCGCGTCTGAGCCGCTCCCGGGTCAGCAGGCGTCGGCGAAGATGCGCCGCGGATGCTCCGGATCGGTGTTGTCGATGAGTGCGATCGCCGCCTCCCGCGGGTGCGCGTCGCGCTCGTAGAGATCATGCGCGCGCTCGTAGCGGGCCGCGAGCTCGGAGTCGGGTTCGATGCCGTCGCGCGACCGAAGCCGCTCGGCGCGCACCTCCGCGTCGGCGTCGAGCCAGATCGCGTAGTTCCAGACGCCGCGCAACTCCTGCCGGTCGAGGAAGCCGCCGTCGACGATGAGGAAGATGTCCTCGGGACCGGTGCGCCACTTCGGCTCGATGGGGGTGTCGCGCACCCGGTCGTGGGCGGCCGTCACGAACGCCGCAGAACCGCCCAAGCGGAACGGCTCGATGAGCACCCGCCGGAAGACGTCGTAGGCGTAGGCATCGCGGTAGTACCCCTCGGGTGAGTACCGACCCCGGGCGTAGCGCTCCTCAGCCGGCCGCAGGAAGTCATCCAGCGAGGCACGCGCGGTCGCGTAGCCACGGCGCTCGAACTCGCGGGCCAGATCGTCGGCGAACATCGACTTGCCCGAGGCGGTTCGACCGTCGACACCGATCGCGATGCGGCCGCGCCGGTAGTTGCCCAGGATCTCGTCGACCGTCGCCGCGATGACGTCGCGACGCAGAGGTGCCCATCTCGCCATGGCGTCAGCCTACGCCTGCGGCTCGCCTCGCTTGCTGCCGCATACGCTGAGAGGATGGGCGGTGAGGGCGTGGGCGAGCGCGTCGCCTCCTGGTTCGCGGCGGGGCACCGTCCACTCCCCTGGCGTGCTGCGGACTTCCCGGCCTGGGGCGTGCTCGTGTCGGAGTTCATGCTGCAGCAGACGCCCGTGGCGCGTGTCATCCCGCGGCTCGAGGAGTGGCTCGCGCGGTGGCCGACGCCCGCGCTGCTCGCGTCGGAGCCGCCGGGTGAGGCCGTGCGTGCCTGGGACCGCCTGGGCTATCCGCGGCGCGCGCTCAACCTGCATGCGGCGTCCGTCGCGATCACCGAACGGCACGGCGGCGTGGTGCCCGCGGATGTCGACGAGCTGCTCGCGCTTCCGGGGTCGGCCCGTACACCGCACGTGCCGTCGCGGCCTTCGCCTACGGAGTACGAGTGCCCGTCGTCGACGTCAACGTGCGGCGCGTGCTCGCGCGGGCCGTTCGCGGCGTGGGTGAGCCCGGCCCCGCACGCACGCGCGAGGAGCACGCGCTCATGGAGTCGCTGCTACCCGCCGACGCTCCGACCGCGCGCCTCACCAACGCCGGGATGATGGAGTTCGGCCAGACCGTCTGCACGGCGCGCACACCGGCCTGCGAGCGGTGCCCCCTCGCCGAGCTGTGCGCGTGGCGCGCGGCGGGCTACCCGGCCTACACCGGCCCGGCGGCGCCTCGGCAGAAGCCCTACGCGGGCTCGGATCGCGAGGTGCGCGGCCGCATCCTGCGCGAGCTGCGGGCCGAAGAGCTGCCCGTGTCGGCCGCGCGCATCGCCGAGCTCTGGCCGGATCCGGATCAGCGCGAGCGCGCGCTCGCGGGACTGCTCGCCGACGGTCTCGCCGAGGCCGTCGACGGCGGGTACGCCCTGCCGTCGAGCTGACGTCCCGGCGCGACGTCGGTCGGCTGCGGCACACTGGGCGCATGCCGGAGCTGCCCGAGGTGCACGCGCTCGCATCCGATCTGGATGCGAGGCTCCGTGGCCGCGTGATCGATCGGCTGCAGGTGGTCGCCTTTCCCGCCCTCAAGAGCTACGACCCGCCGCTCGACGCGCTCGCGGGTGAAACCGTCAGCTCCGTCACGCGGCACGGCAAGTTCCTCGACCTCGCAACCGACAGCGGCGTGCACCTCGTGATGCATCTGGCCCGGGCCGGGTGGGTGCGCTGGCGTGCCGGCGAGCCGAAATCCTCCGGTCGTCCGGGGTCGGGGCCGCTCGCGGCGCGGCTCGTGCTGCGCGACGACGGTGCGGGGTTCGATGTCACCGAGGCCGGCAGCAAGAAGAGTCTCGCCATCCACCTCGTGCGCGACCCCGCCGAGGTACCGGGGATCGCCCGACTCGGTCCCGACCCCCTCGCCGACGACTTCACGCTCGAGCGCTTCCGCGCGATTCTCGCGGGGCAGGGTCGCGCGCAGCTGAAGGGCGTGCTGCGCGACCAGTCGGTGATCGCCGGAGTCGGCAACGCCTACTCGGATGAGATCCTGCACCTCGCCCGGATGTCGCCCTACAAGCCCGCGGCGATGGGCGACGAGGACTCGGCGGCGCTCTACGCAGCGCTCCGCACCACGCTCCGGGATGCGGTCGCGCGCACCGAGAGCGTCGCGGCCACCGAGCTCAAGGCCGAGAAGAAGGCGAACCTGCGCGTGCACGGGCGCTTCGGCGAGCCGTGCCCCGTGTGCGGCGATCGCATCCAGCAGGTGATCTTCGCCGACCGCACCTTCCAGTACTGCCCTACGTGTCAAACGGGTGGCAAGAAGCTCAGCGACCGCGTGCTCGACCGACTCCTCACGTGACGGGATGCGACCAACCGCGGCGCGGATCCTCACGCAGCCGGCGGGGTCACCCGTTCAGCCAACAGCTCCAAGGTGCGCTCGCGCCCGGGCGAGCGGTCGACCGGCTCGGCCTCGCGCGCGCCCGCGACGGGCGACACCATGACCTCGTCGACGCCGAAGCGCGACGCGAGCTCGCGCACCCGCGTGACCGCGGCATCCGGGGCGTCGACGACCCAGCGTTCGAGCATCGCGTCGACCACGTGGCGACCTGACGTGTCGAGCTCGTCGCGTTTGGCAGCCTCCACCGTGTCGAGCGCCCGCATGGGCTTACCCGTGCGCAGGCGGGCCATGCTCTGCAGCATGGGAAGCGCCCGCGCGTGCGCCTCCTCGACGGTGTCGGCGACCACGACGTTGAGCGTCAGGAAGGTGCGCGGGGCGGCGAGTGACTCGGAGGGCTGGAACTCGCGACGGTAGATGTCGAGCGCGCGCTCGGTGCCCTCGCCGGAGAAGTGGTGAGCGAACACGTACGGCAACCCGCGCTTGGCGGCGAGGTGCGCCGAGTAGTCGCTCGACCCGAGCAGCCACAGCTCCGGAATGCCGACCGCCGCCGGTGTCGCACGCACCTCGTAGTCGCGGAGGCCGTCGACCGTGTTGACCGTGACGGTCGCCCCCTCGCCCGCGAGCGCGCGGATGTCGCCGAGGTGCTCCTCGAAACGGTCGACCTCGCTCGTCGGACCGCTCGCCCGCAGCAGGGCCGAGATCACCGGGTCCGAGCCCGGCGCACGCCCGATGCCCAGATCGACACGGCCGGGAGCGAGGGCCTCGAGAGCCGCGAACTGCTCGGCGACGACGAGCGGCGCGTGGTTCGGCAACATGACGCCACCTGAGCCCACCCGGATGCGGCTCGTGCGCGCCGCGACCGCCGCGATGAACACGGGCGGGGTGGTGGATGCCACCGAGGGCATGTTGTGGTGCTCGGCGAACCAGTATCGAGTGAAGCCGAGCTCGTCGGCCCGCTGAGCGAGCGAGAGCGAGGCGGCGACGGCATCCGCGGAGCTCTGGTTGCTCCGAACGGGAACGAGGTCGAGAACGGAGAGCGCAAGGGTCACTCTGACATCAACACGGCGCAGTCGAGCGCGATTCCCTCCCGCGCGACGCAGCATGATGGGTGCGTGACCACTCGCGAGGAAGACGTGCTCGAACGCATCCGTTCCGGTCTGCTCTACACGGAAACGGACGCGGCCTTCCGTGACCCGTTGCGGCGCGCCGAGCTCGTGTTCGCCTACAACGCGATCTCACCGGCAGAGCCTGAACGCAGACGCCAGGTGCTCGAGCGGATCTTCGGGTCCCTCGGTGAGCGCGCCGTGCTGCTGTCACCCTTCCACGCGGCCTTCGGCAGCAACGTGCACATCGGCGACGACTTCTTCGGCAACGTCAACCTGACCTTCATCGACGACGTCGACATCCGCATCGGAGACGGCGTGATGATCGCGCCTCAGGTGACGCTCGCGACCACCGGGCACCCCGTGCACCCCGCGCTCCGTGAGGACTTCCGTCGCTTCTCCGAACCGATCGTGATCGAAGACCGCGTGTGGATCGGGAGCAACGTCGTGGTGCTTCCGGGCGTACGCATCGGCTACGGCTCGGTGATCGGGGCAGGCAGCGTCGTGAGCCGCGACATCCCGCCGATGTCGGTCGCCGTCGGCGTTCCCTGCCGCGTGGTGCGCGCGATCACCGACGACGATCTGAGGCCGCGGATGTCGGAGGTCTGAGCCTCAGTCCTCGTCGTCGTCCTCGAACTCACGCGGCTTGACGTACGGATCCTCGTCGCCGGCGTACTGGGCGTTCGCCGCGAGCGCGCGCGCCTCGTTGTCACGTTCGGTCGCCTCGCGCAGCAACGCGTCGATCGCGGCCGCGTTCTCGGGAATCGCGTCGGCGATGAACTCGAGCGACGGCGTGAGGCGCAGACTCAGGTTGCGGCCGACCTCGGTGCGCAGCATCCCGGTGGCCGCCTTGAGGGCGGCCGCGGAATCCGCGCGCTCCTCGTCGGTGCCGTAGACCGTGTAGAAGACGCTCGCGTGCTGCAGATCGCCCGTGACCCGCACATCCGTGATGGTCACGAAACCGAGCCGTGGGTCGCGGATGCCGCGCTCGAGGCGCTGCGCGATGATCTCGCGGATGCGATCGGCGACCTTGGCCGCCCGAGGGTTCTCACCCATGGCCTTCTCCTGCCTTTCAGCTGAACTGGTCGCAAGCGCGGCCAAACAGGTTGCTCAGGGAGCCGGGGTCGGATGTCCCTCCCGAGTCGATCGGGGTAGGGGTCCCCGCTCTCTCGACTCGGGAGGGACATCCGTCCCCGAGCTCCCGTTGATCGCGGACCTAGCCGCGCGGCTTCTCGACCAGCTCGATCGTCTCGATCTCGTCACCGATCTGGATGTCGTTGAACCTGCCGAGGCCGATACCGGCCTCGAAGTCCGTCTTGACCTCGGTGACGTCGTCCTTGAACCGGCGCAGCGACTCGATGGCGAGGTTGTCGCCCACCACGACGCCGTCGCGGATGACGCGTGCCTTCGCGTTGCGCGTGATTGTTCCGCTGCGCACGATGACACCCGCGATGTTGCCGAACTTGGAGGAGCGGAACACCTCGCGGATCTCGGCGACACCCGACTGCACCTCTTCGTACTCGGGCTTGAGCATGCCCTTGAGCGAGGACTCGATGTCGTCGAGCGCGGAGTAGATCACCGAGTAGAAGCGCACGTCGATGCCCTCGCGCGCGGCGCGCTCGCGGGCCTTGACATCCGGACGGACGTTGAAGCCGATGACGATCGCGTTGTCGATCGTCGCCAGGTCGATGTCGGACTCGGTGATGGCGCCCACACCGCGGTGCAGGATGCGCAGCTGAACCGAGTCGTCGACCTCGATCTTGAGCAGCGACTCCTCGAGCGCCTCGACGGCACCGGAGACGTCACCCTTGATGATGAGGTTGAGCGAATCGACCTTGCCCTCTTCGAGTGCACGGGTGAAGTCCTCGAGCGAGATGCGCTTGCGGGCCTTGGCCAGCTGGGCGTTGCGCTCGACGGCTTCGCGCTTCTCGGCGATCTGCCGCGCGGTGCGGTCCTCCTCGGTCACGAGGAAGGTGTCACCGGCACGCGGCACCGACGAGAGACCCTGCACCTGCACGGGGCGCGACGGAGCGGCCTCCTCGACCGCTTCGCCGTTCTCGTCGTGCATGGCACGCACGCGGCCGTAGGCGGTTCCCGCCACGATCGCATCTCCCACCCGCAGCGTTCCCGACTGGATGAGCACGGTCGCCACCGCACCGCGGCCCTTGTCGAGCTTCGCCTCGATGGCGACACCGCGCGCGTCCTTGTTGGGGTTGGCGCGCAGATCGAGCCCGGCATCCGCGGTGAGCAGCACGGCATCCAACAGCTCGTCGATACCGACGTTGTTGAGGGCCGATACGTCGACGAACATCGTGTCGCCGCCGTACTCCTCGGCGACGAGACCGAACTCGGTGAGCTGCTGCCGCACCTTAGCGGGGTTGGCCCCCTCCTTGTCGACCTTGTTGACCGCGACCACGATCGGCACACCGGCGGCCTGCGCGTGGTTGAGAGCCTCCACCGTCTGCGGCATGATGCCGTCGTCGGCGGCGACCACGAGGATCGCGAGGTCGGTCACCTGGGCGCCACGGGCACGCATGGCGGTGAACGCCTCGTGACCCGGGGTGTCGATGAAGGTGATCGCACGCTCGATGCCGTCGTGCTCGGTCCACACCTGGTAGGCGCCGATGTGCTGCGTGATGCCACCGGCCTCGCCCGCAACGACGTTCGCCTTGCGGATCGCGTCGAGCAGCTTGGTCTTTCCGTGGTCGACGTGACCCATGACCGTGACCACCGGCGGACGGATCTCGAGGTCGGAGTCGTCCTCGTCCTCGAGCTCCTGCTCGAGGTCGAGACCGAAGCCCTCGAGGAGCTCCTTGTCTTCGTCCTCCGGGCTCACGATCTGGATCTTGTACCCGAGCTCCTCACCGAGGATCTGGAACGTCGCCTCGTCGAGCGACTCGGTCGCCGTCGCCATCTCCCCGAGGTGGAAGAGCGCGGTGACGAGCGCACCGGGCTGCACCGAGAAGTTGGTCAGCGTCTCGAGCTTGTCGGCCAGGTCGCTGATCGACGCGCCACGACGCAGACGAATGGTGCGGCTTCCGTCGCCGCGCGGGATGCTGACGCCACCGAGCTGCGGGGCCTCCCGCATCTCGAACTCTGCGCGCTTCGTGCGCTTCGACTTGCGAGCCTTGGACTTGCCGCCGCCCTTGCCGAAGGCGCCAGCGGTGCCGCCACCGGGACCACGTCCGCGGCCACCCCCACCGGGGCGACCGGCGTATCCGCCGCCACCACCGGGACGACCGGCGAACCCGCCTCCGCCACCCCCGGGCGACCGGGGCCGCCCGGACGCTGCTGGAACGGTGCACCGGGACGAGGTGCGCCGGGACGCGGCGCGCCCGGACGGGGTGCGCCGGGACGCGGCGCGGCGGGACGCGGGATGGCGCCCCCACCGGGGCGAGGCATGCCCTGCGTCGACGAGAACGGGTTGTTGCCCGGGCGCGGGGCACCGGGGCGCTGCATGCCCTGACTGGGCGCGTAGGGGTTGTTACCCGGACGCGGTGCGCCGGGACGGGGCCCTGCCGGACGCGGGGCCGCGGGCGCAGGCGCCGACGCGGCGGGTCGCTCGGCGGCCGGGGCGGCGGGCGCCTCGGGGGCCGCGGGCTCGGCGGGAGCCACGGGTGTCGGAGCCGGCGCCGGCTTGGCGGCCGCGGGCTTCGGTGCGGGCTTGGCAGCCGGCTTGGCGGCGGCCTGGGGCTTGGCGACGCCGTCGGCCTCGAGCTGCTGCTTGAGGCGACGCGCCACCGGAGGCGCGATCGACGAGGACGCGGACTTCACGTACTCGCCCATCTCCTTGAGCTTGTCAAGGGCGATGTTGGATTCGATGCCGAGTTCTGCTGCGATCTCGTGCACGCGGGGGTTGGCCACAATTCTCCTGTCTGGTTCCGCTCCAGGCAGGAGCGGACGTTATGGGTGGAGGGGTCTCATTTCGAGCCGCTCATTACTTGTCCATGTGCCGTTCAGCCTGTTCTTCAGGGACTACTGGATAGAGGTTCGTCAGTTCGCTCGCGTCGAGCGGACCTTCCTGGCGGAGTGCGCGCCCGAAAGCACGTCTCCGGACGGCGGAGGCGACGCATCCGGGGTCCGGATGGACCCACGCGCCGCGCCCCGGGAGGCGTGCCGCGGCATCCACCGCGACCCGTCCGTCGCACGCGACGACCCTCACGAGTGAGGTTCGGGGAGCGCGCTGCCGACAACCCAGGCAGGTTCTGACGGCGTCCACTCTACTCCCTCCGCTCGCGTGCGTCCTGCTCGGGCCCCCTGCTTCGGCGAATTCCCGCGATGTACGGGCTCAGGACTCCATCACGGAGTCGGGCTGGATGTCGATGCGGGCACCCGTGAGCTTCGCGGCGAGACGGGCGTTCTGGCCCTCCTTGCCGATCGCGAGCGAGAGCTGGTAGTCGGGAACGAGCGCGCGCACGGCCTTGAGGCCCGCGTCGACGACGAAGGCGCTCGTGACCTTGGCGGGGCTCAAGGCGTTCGACACGAACGTGGCGAGGTCGTCGGACCAGTCGACGATGTCGATCTTCTCCTCGCCCAGTTCGCTCGTGACCGAGCGCACCCGCGCGCCCAGCTCGCCGATGCAGGCGCCCTTGGCGTTGACGCCGGGCTGGGTCGCGCGCACCGCGATCTTCGTGCGGTGGCCCGCCTCGCGCGCGAGCGAGGCGATCTCGACGACTCCCGAGGCGATCTCGGGCACCTCGAGGGCGAAGAGCTTGCGCACGAGACCCGGATGCGTGCGGCTCACCGTGATCGAGGGGCCCTTGAGTCCCTTCGCGACGCTCGTGACGTAGACGCGGATGCGGTTGCCATGCGCGTAGTCCTCGCCCGGCACCTGCTCCTCGGGCGGCAGGATCGCCTCGACCGAACCGAGGTCGATGTGCACCATCCGCGGGTTCGGGCCCTGCTGGATGACGCCGGCGACGATGTCGCCCTCCTTGCCGCGGAACTCGCCGAGCACCTTGTCGTCGCCGATGTCGCGCAGACGCTGATTGATGACCTGCTTCGCGGCGAAGGCGGCGATGCGACCGAAGTCGTCGGGGCTGTCGACGGCCTCGCCGATGACCTCGCCCTCGTCGTCGAGCTCGGGCACGTAGATCGCCACGTGGCCGCTCTTCCGGTCGAGCTCCGCGCGCGCGCCCGACTCGGGCGTCTTGCCGGTGTGCTTGAGGTACGCCGTCAGGATGGCCTGCTCGATGATCTGAACCAGTTCGTCGAAGGGGATCTCCCGCTCCCGCTCCATGAGCCGCAACACGGCGAGGTCGATGTCCACGTCAGCCTCCGATATTCAGATCTCTGCGGCACCACGTGCGCGCCGCAACCGCCAACTCTACCCGAGCGGGGCACAAGAGGCACCGGACGATCGAACACTCGGGAACGTTGGGACGACGCGGATGCCCGCATCGGTCACACTGATGTCATGCCCGACGCGCGCGCCGAGTTCGAGGCCGTGTACCGACGGCATCTTCCCGCCATCAGCGCCTATCTCGCGCGTCGCGTCGCGCGCGACGACGTCGAGGACCTGGCGGCCGACGTGTTCGCGATCGCGTGGCGCAAGCGCACCTCCGTGACCTCGGGCGAGGAGCTGCCGTGGCTGTACCGCATCGCCTCGTACCAGGTCTCCAACCACCGCAGGCGGATCGCGATGCGACGCACCCTGCTCGGCGTGCTCGCCACCCCCGACTCGGCCCCGGCCGCCGACGCCCTGTTCGATACGGATCCGGAACTCGCCGCCGCGTGGCGCACGCTTTCCGCGCGACATCGCGAGGTGCTCGCCCTCGTCGTGCTCGAGGAGGTGCCGGTGGCCGAGGCCGCCATCGCCCTGGAGGTGAGCGCGAATGCCGTGAGCGTGCGTCTGCACCGGGCCAAGAAGGCGCTGGCCGACGCGCTCGAGGCCACGCGTGCCACGACGTCGCGACGTTCTTCCGACATTCCGGATGCCGGTGAAAGATCCGAGGCCCCCGCGACATAGACAGGGTATGGATCACGATCTCGACCCTCTCGCCCGACTGCGTGACGCAGCGGCGCACGCCTCCGCTCCCGAACTCGATCCCGCACTCGTCGCGGGTGCGCCCGATCGTCGTGCACCGCGTCTCGTGCGTCGCGGCCGCGTGGCGCGCGGCGCCGGCGTCGGCGTGACGGCGCTTGCGGCCGTCTCGGTCACCGCGCTCGTCATCGGCAACCCGTTCGCGACGCCTGCGCCGCTGTTCACGGCAGCGGGTGGGGGCGGCGGGGGCGCCGAGGCCTCCACGATGGCGGCGGACGCGCGCATGGCCCTGTGGGTCGACTACGACTATCAGGCGGGCGCAGGCCTGTCGACCGACGGGGGTCGCGGCAGCGTGTACGAACTGCGTCGCTCCGGTGAGCCGCGCGACGTCGCGCGGGGCGCGGCCGCCGCACTCGGGCTCGATGGAGACGCGACCGAATCGAGCTACTCGACACCCGAGTATCCGAGCTACGTCGTGGGGCCCGAGGACGGCAGTGCGCCGTCGCTCACCCTGTCATGGACGGGCGCCGGCGACTGGTGGTACAACGACCCGACCGCCTACCCCGAGCCCGTGTGCGACGACGTCACCACCACAGGCGACGACGGGGTCGAGATCAGCTACCCCGACTGCCGGGTGCCGGAGATTCCCGCCGCGCAGTCGAAGGCCCCGAGCGAGGCAGAGGCGCGTGACCTCGCCACCGCGCTCTTCGCCGCGACCGGCCTCGACGTGGCGCCCGCCGACATCCGCGTGACCGCCGACCCCTCACAGACCTACGCGTCGGCGAGCCTCGAAGTCGACGGTGTCGCCACCGCGCTCGAGTGGAGCGTCGGATGGTCGCCTCTCGGTCGCATCTCCTGGGCGAGCGGGCATGCCGTCGAGGTCGTCGAGCGCGGCGGCTACGACACGGTCTCCCCGCATCCGCGGTCGAACGCCTGGAGGACGGTCGTTGGTTCGGCGCCCCGGGTGCCGACTACTCGGGTGGCGCCGTGATGTTCGCGGCCGACAGCCTCGCCCGCCAAGGCAACCCCGACGACGCGGTGTCGTCGGACGGCGAGACCGGTGCGCCTGCCGACGGCGGCACCACGGCGCCCGACGCCGGCACGGGCGATGGCGTGTCGAGCGAACCGGGTGCGCCCGGCACGATCGAGCCCGCCCCGGCCAACCCCGACGGCGAACCGACGATCCTTCCCGAGCCGTTGCCCGACCCCGAGCAGCTGCCTGAGCCCGAGACCGTCACGGTCACGCTCGATCGGGCGGACGCGACCCTGCTGCTCGTCTGGGATGTCGACGGCAACGCCTGGCTCGTTCCCGGCTACGCCTACGAGCAGCCCGAGCAGGGCTTCTGGACCGCGGTGATCTCACTCGTCGAGGGCGTCATCCAGCTCCCCGAGCCGATGACCGCCGAGATCCTGCCCGCGGAGGAGGCCCAGTAGCGGCCGAGTCCCAAGGCCCGAGAATCGTGCGAGTTGGTCGTTTCCGCCGGGTGGATTCGACCAACTCGCACGATTCTCAGGCACCTCGCCGAGCCAGCGCGGCACAGGAGGCCCTCGGCACGGGCCGCCGCCGCCTCAGCCGAGCGAGGAGCGGAAGCGCTCCACGAGCTCGGATGCGGGAACCTCGGTGCGCTCGTTGCTGCGCCGATCCCAGAGCTCGACCACACCATCCGCCGCCCCTCGGCCCACGATCACGACCGTCGGCACGCCGAGCAGTTCCGCGTCGCCGAACTTGACGCCGGGCGACACCTTCGGGCGGTCGTCGTAGAGCACCTCGAAGCGCTCCGCCTCGAGCTCGCCGGCGAGGCGCGCACCGAGTTCGAACGCCACCTGGTCCTTGCCCGTGGCGACGACATGCACGTCGAAGGGGCGATCCCGCGCGGCCACAGCAGGCCCCGCTCGTCGGCCGTCGCTTCGGCGATCGCCGCGAGAATGCGCGTGACGCCGATCCCGTACGACCCCATCGTGACGGTCACGAGCTTGCCGTTCTCGTCGAGCACCTTCAGGTCGAGCGCCTCGGCGTACTTGCGTCCGAGCTGGAAGACGTGGCCGATCTCCATGCCGCGCGCGAGCTCGACCGGGCCGGAGCCGTCGGGGGCGGGGTCTCCCGCGCGCACCTCGGCGATCTCGACGGTGCCATCGAAGGTGAAGTCCCGTCCCGCGAGCAGCCCGAACACGTGCTTGCCCGAGACGTTCGCGCCGGTGATCCACGAAGTGCCGTCCACCACGCGAGGGTCCCCGAGGTAGCGGATGCCGGATGCCGATTCCTCGCCCAGCACCGGTCCCGTGGGCGACCACGGTCCGATGTAGCCCTTGACGAGCGCCGCATTCCTGTCGAAGTCGGCTTCGGTCGCAGGCTCGACGTCGGCGGGCGCGAACGCGACCTCGGCGCGCTTCATGTCGACCTCGCGATCCCCGGGAGCGCGACGACCACGAGCTCGCGAGTGCCGTCGAGATGGGTGAGGGCGAGCACGACGTTCTTGAGCGTGTCGGCAGCCGTCCAGGGGCGGTCCTCGCGCGCGTGCGACGCATTGGCGACATCCACCAAGGTCGCGATCGTCGGCGTGTCGGGGGTGTCGTGCACGACCGCGTCCGGCTGCCCGTCGAGAGGCAGCGCCTCGGGGGCGATCGTCGTGAACGCCTCGACGTTCGCGGCGTAGCCGCCCGCCGACCGCACGAAGGTGTCCTCGCCGATCGGGGTGGGGTGCAGGAACTCCTCGGACCGGGAACCACCCATGGCACCGGCGTCGGCCTGCACGATGACGTAGTCGAGCCCGAGGCGCGCGAAGATGCGCTCGTAGGCGTCCCGCTGCGCCTGGTAGGAGACGTCGAGTCCCGCATCGGTGTAGTCGAAGGAGTACGCGTCCTTCATCGAGAACTCGCGTCCCCGCAGCAGCCCCGCGCGCGGGCGGGCCTCGTCGCGATACTTGTCCTGGATCTGGAAGATCGTGAGCGGAAGGTCCTTGTAGCTCGAGTAGAGATCCTTCACGAGCAGGGTGAAGACCTCTTCGTGCGTGGGCGCGAGGAGATAGTCGGCGCCCTTGCGATCCTGCAGCCGGAAGATGTTCTCGCCGTACTCCTCCCAGCGTCCGGTCGCCTCGTAGGGCTCACGCGGCAGCAGCGCGGGGAATAGCACCTCCTGCGCACCTGCGGCCGCCATCTCCTCACGGATGACGCGCTCGATCTTGGCGCGCACACGCAGCCCCAGCGGCAGCCAGGCGAACACTCCCGGCGCCTGCCGACGGATGTACCCGGCGCGCACGAGCAGCTTGTGGCTGGTGGCCTCGGCGTCGGCGGGGTCTTCCTTCAGGGTGCGGACGAAGAGCTGAGACAGAAGGGTGGGCACCCGATTACTGTATCGGCGCCCCCTCACCGCTCGGTGTCGAAGGACCCGGTCACCCCGTGACGACGTTCTCGCCGACGGAGGACCGTGCCAGATCGAGCTCGATCGCCTGAACGGCGCCCACCACGCTCAGCTGCAGCGCCGCGACGTCGAAGACCCCGGTCGAGGCGGGATACGCCCAGTCGGGCGCCGGCAGCGCCGACCACGACGCGGGCTCGGCACCGGCGCCGGGTGCCGTGGGATCGTTCTGCACGTTGACGAGCAGGCCCATGAGGCCCGCCGACCCGAAAAGCCCGCCGAGGCTGTCTCCCAGCAGCACGACGACTCCGGATGCCGTTGCCGCCGCGGTCGAACCGAGAGTCGTCAGAGCGGGGGCCGCGACCCCGTCGAGCGACGTCGTGAGGATCGCGGCGATGCCGGGGCCGAGTGCGGCGAGCACCGCCGGGGTGAGACCGGTGAGGAGCGTGGTGACCGCGCCGCACAGCGTGGGCCCGATCACCACGATCGAACACAGCCCCGGGGTCTGGGCGAACCCCGCGGTCACGACCGCCGTTCCTGCGGCGAGCGCTGCCAGGCTCGCGTCGGTCGAGACGGTCAGGGTTCCGAGGGTGTTACCGAGCAGTGTGAGCGGTACCGAGAGCGAGAACTGCACCCGCACCAGGTCGAGCGCGGCGTCGAGACGGTCGACGACAGATGCCGTCCAGTCGTCGAGCGCGTCGCCCACCGCGGTGAGCAACGTCGAGAGCACCTCCCCGTCGATGAGCAGTTCGGTGTTCGGCGGCAGGCCGTTGAGATCGTCCTGGCCGTAGGTGGCGCCGAACAGGCTCTCGAGGTCGACGGTGATCACTCCGGTGGCGAGATCGATCGCGACGATGCCCTCGTCGTCGGTGATCGTGTCGTCGCCCAACTGCGACACGAGGAGAAGTCCGCCGTCACCAGAAGCGAGATCGTCGGCGTGCCGACGCCCAGGCCCGTGAGCAGCGGACCGAGGCCGTCCGGCCCGAGCACGGCGCCGGCGAGCGCGTCACGCAGGTCCTGATCGGCCGTGAGCCCGGCGAGCGCCGCCTCGAGCGACGTGACGGCAGACGACACCCCCGTCGTGAGCTGGGCGGTGAGCGGCGAGTCGAGTTCGAGGTCGAGACCGGCGATCGCGTAGTCGCGCAGGAGCGCGTCATCCACCGATCGCGCCCATGCCGCGTCGCACCCCGCGAGCGACGCGGCGGATGCGATCGCCCCGATACCGAGGCGTGCATCCGTGAGCTGTTGTGCGACGGCGTCCGAGAGGCTCTCGCCGAGCGCGCTGGTGAGCAGGGTGCCGAGCTCGATGGTTCCGAACCGCGGCCGTTCCTCCGGCGGCGCCGAGATCGCGTCGAAGTCGATGCCCCCGCCCTGGGTGATGCTTCCGGACGCCGCCGCCGACGAGGCGTCGTCGCTCGCACGGGCATATTGGCCGTAGGCACCCGCCTCGGTCGCGAGGGGCACACGCAGCACCTCGCCGAGGTCGAGGTTGATCGCGCCGAACGCGGCAGAGGCGACGAGCGGGTTCTGGTAGGCGTCGCCGCCGCTCGCCGGAACCTCCGTCGCGGAATCGGGGTCGGCGCTCGCTCCCGTGCCGTCGTCGGTCACACGCAGCCCCCGCACTTCGGAGACGGTGCCGAGGTCGAGGCCGAGCAGGGTGCCGCCCATGACGGTTCCGGATGCCGTGCTGGTTCCGAGATTCTCGAGCGTGCAGTCGAGGGCCGTGAGGTCGGTGCGGTCGTACTCGACATCCGTCCATGCGGCAGAGCTCGGCACCGTCGTGGAGACCACGAGTCCCGCGCCGAGCGCCAGGACAGCGGTGCTCGCAGCGAGGCGGCGGGGCGTGCGACGCATCCCGATCAGCCCCTCTGGCGACCCGACGGCCGCGTGATCGAGTGGCCACCCGCAGCGCGATGCCCAGAATGGCCAGCAGTGCCGCGAGCGCGAGCGGGATCGCCGCGCTCGCGCCGGTCGGGGGCATGCCGTCATCCGGCCCGGAACCGTCGACCTCCTCGACGTCTCCCGCCGCGGCGAATCCCAACGCGAACCGTGCGTCCCCGCCCTGCAGCTCGCCGGGCGCCGGCTCGGGGAACGCGATCGTCGCACGCAGGTAACGCTCCCCGTCGGCGGCGAGGGTGCCCAGGTCGATGATCTCGCTCGGCGCGATATCGATGAACGGTGTCACGGGCACGAGCACGGATGCGGCACCGGGGCAGCTCGCATCCGCCACCGGTCCCACGGGCGGCAGCCACGGCACGGAGCACTCCTCGATACCGATCAGGAGCCCCGCGCGGTCGGAGACGAGCACTCCACTGCTCATGATGCGCAGATCGAGCTGCCCCGGTGACTCCGCGTCCAACCGCAGGGTGAGCAGCCACTCGCCGTGATCTCCCGGGTCCAGATCGAGCTGCAGTTCACGGGGCTCGGCGTCGATCGTGAGCAGGCCGGGCGCCCCGTCGTCGACGATGTCTGCGGCAGCCGGCTGCGCGACCGCGAACGACGCGAGCACCGCGAGCGCGACGCTTGCGAGTCCCCCGAACACCACCCGTCTCATCCGCGGACCCCCTCGTCGGAGCGAGCCAGCGGCACGCCGGCGCGATGAGCAGGGCTGCGGGGCTCCGGCCACCAGGCCCACACGACGAGCAAGCCCGCGAGGCCCGCGAGCACCGGCACCGCCAGCCTGCCGCCGAGCAGGTCGAATACCGCTCCCCGAATGGCACGCCCGCGACGACCCGCCCCACGCGGGTGGCCACGTAGGGCGCGGGGTCGACCTGATCGTTGGCATCACCCTTCAGCACCAATCGCGCGCCGGCTCCCGCAGGCGTCACCTCGACCGCGCGGTGCGTCACCGGGCTGCCGTCGGCACGCATGACGGTCACGACGTCGCCCGGTCGGATCTCACGGGCGTCGACGTCCTGTGCCACCAGCACCGACCCGGCGGGAAGGTCCGGCGACATCGAGCCGGTCGCGAGGCGTACGAGCTGGAACCCCACGAGAGGCGCGGCGGCGGCGAGCAGCGCGAGCAGCCCCGCCGCGCCTGCAAGCGCGATGAGGACGCTCTGCGCGATGCCTGCCCACCGATGGGCAGGCATGCCCGCCTCCGGGGTCACCTCCGGCATCCGCCCACCGAGTGGGCGTCTCACGAGCACGAGCTGCCGCGTGGTCAGGACACCGAGACCGCGTCGAAGTGCCAGACCGGCGCGACGGTGTCGCCCTGCAGCGCCGTGTCGTCCGCGAAGGCACTGGGGAACGTCAGGGCAAAGCAGACGACCTGCTCGGTGCCGGGCGTCGAGGCATCGGCCGCCGCGGCGAGTGAGAACGTGCTGCCACTGCTCGCGCTCAGTGCCGACCCGACGGCCTGCAACTCGGTTCCGGTCGTCGCGTAGGCCGCTGCCGTGCATCCGGTGGTGTCATCCATCACGCGTGCTCCATAGCTGAGCGCCGCGGAGAGCGTGTCGGCCACCACGGCGGTATCGGCCGCGAGGGTGAGCGAACCGCCGAGCGAACCGGCGACCGTGCGCAGCCGCACGTACCCATAGACGGTGTCCCCGGGGCTCAGTGCCGCGGCCTGCGCCGAGAAGTCGACGACGTTGGCTCCTGCCTCGGTCTCGTAGTGACCCCAGTCGGCATCCCCCGCCGCGAACTGCTCGACCTCGAACGTCGACGCCGTCACGCCCGCGTCATTGCCGGCGCCGCCCGTCACCCACTCGATGTCGGTCCACGCTGCGAGCGAGGGAACCGTGATGCCCGCCGCAAGCACGATCCCGCCGGCCGCGATCGCCAGTGCCTTGTTCCGAGAGCGCGCACGCCGCGCCTCGACCCGAATTCCGCCCATGAGTCGTCTCCTGATCGTCAGGGACCAGAGCGAAGGTCGGAACGGGCTCCGTCGCCCTGATCCTTTGTGCCCATCATGGCTTGGGTGCTCAGAGCGTTCTACCCCCGTTGGGGCCGCCGACGACAGCTGGAGCGCGTCAGCTCGTGACGACGACGGGCTCCCCGACGGGCGCGTCGGCACCCATCTCGTCGGCAATGCGCTGCGCCTCGGCGATGAGGGTCGCCACGATCTCCGACTCGGGGACGGTCTTGATGACCTCGCCCTTCACGAAGATCTGCCCCTTGCCGTTGCCGGAGGCGACCCCGAGATCGGCCTCACGCGCCTCACCGGGACCGTTCACGACGCATCCCATGACGGCGACGCGCAGCGGCACGGTCATGCCCTGCAGCCCCTCGGTGACCGAGTCGGCCAGCGTGTAGACATCGACCTGGGCGCGTCCGCACGAGGGGCACGACACGATCTCGAGCTTGCGCTCGCGCAGGTTGAGCGACTGCAGGATCTGCAGCCCCACCTTGACCTCCTCGGCGGGCGGCGCCGAGAGCGAGACGCGGATGGTGTCGCCGATGCCCTCGGAGAGCAGGATGCCGAACGCCGTCGCCGACTTGATGGTGCCCTGGAACGCGGGGCCGGCTTCGGTGACGCCGAGGTGGAGCGGCCAATCGCCGCGCTCGGCGAGCATCCGGTACGCCTTGACCATCACGATCGGGTCGTTGTGCTTGACGGAGATCTTGAAGTCGTGGAAGTCGTGCTCCTCGAACAGGCTCGCCTCCCAGACCGCGCTCTCGACGAGCGCCTCGGGGGTGGCCTTGCCGTACTTCTCCAGCAGGCGCGGGTCGAGGGAGCCCGCGTTCACCCCGATGCGGAGGCTCACGCCTGCGGCCTGCGCCGCCTTCGCGATCGCCCCGACCTGGTCGTCGAACTTGCGGATGTTGCCCGGGTTCACGCGCACCGCCGCGCAGCCCGCGTCGATCGCCTGGAAGACGTACTTCGGCTGGAAGTGGATGTCGGCGATCACCGGGATCTGGCTCTTCTTCGCGATGATGTGCAGCACGTCCGCGTCGTCCTGGCTCGGCACCGCGACGCGCACGATGTCGCATCCGGATGCCGTGAGCTCGGCGATCTGCTGCAGCGTCGCGTTGATGTTCGTGGTGGGCGTCGTCGTCATCGATTGCACGCTCACGGGCGCGTCGCCGCCCACGAGCACCTTGCCGACCTTGATCTGGCGGGACTTGCGACGCGGGGCGAGCACCTCGGCGGGAGCCCCTCGGTCGGCTGAACGGGGCAACCCGATGTTCACGGCTGGCACACGCCCAGCTTAGGACGGCTTCCTGGGGGATGCCGGGGTGCCCCGGCGCGGTACGCTCTGCGAGACTCTCATGTCCCGCTACCCGAACGAGGACTTCATGCGCACCACCACGTCTCGTACGCGCCGCGCCACGGCATCACTTCTCGCTCTCGCGCTCGCCGTCGGCGGTGCGGTGCTCGCGACGCCGTTCAGCGCGGTCGCCGACGACATCGGCTTCAGCGTCGATGACTTCGCCGGCAACTCGATGGGCACGCGCGAGCTCGTGCCGCAGGCCGGTAACTGCGACGTCACGGGGAGCACCAACCTCACCATCGCGAGCGGCACGATGCGCGTCGACGTCGGCGCGCACGATGCGCTCGGATGCAACCATGCGTCCGCGAAGGTCCGCTGGACCGCGCCCACCTCGGTCGATCTCGAGCAGGGCGGCGCCGACCGCGTCGACCTCCGCTACCGCGACGTCGTCCCCAACCAGCCCTCGGCCGTGACCTTCGGCGTCGAGGCCGTCGACATCAACGGCAAGGTCGCGGGCGCCTACGGTCTGACGCGAAACGGCGGCCCCGCGGGCGACTGGCTCACGATCCGCTACGCACCCGAGTCCCCCGGAGACGTCGCCGTCTTCGCCTTCCCCCGGGCTTCGACCGCCACCAGGTCAAGAGCATCACGCTCATCATCTCGACGCCCGCCAACCACCAAGACATCTCGGTGACCTTCGAGGGCATCGGCACGAACGTCGGCGAACCCAGCTATGAGGCCCCGTCGATCGGCGGCCCCGGCACCTACGCCTTCCCGCCGTCGACGACCACGACCCACACCATCACCGTCACCGGCAACCCGGCACCCGATGTGTCGGTCACCGGCAAGCCCGCCTGGATGACGGTCACGACGTCCGCCACGAGCGGCGGCACGTCCCTCGTGCTGAGCGGCAACCCGGGCACGGCGTACGTCGACACGAGCATCGACGTGCACGCCGATGTCGCCAACAGCCTCACGGCGGATCGCACACTGCGGGTTGTCGTGCCCTCACCCGTGACGGTCGGCTACGCGACGAACACGACCCTCGTCGGCCAGGCGGGTCCGCTCACGCTCGGCACGGCGTCGTCGACACCCGCCGCCGGCATCCTCGGGCCGACCACCGGCCTGCCGCCCGGCACGACGATCGCGATGTCGGGTGGCTCGGTCGTGCTCACCGGCACGCCGACCACGGCGGGAGACTACTCGATCGCCACGACCGTCGGCACCGAGTGGTCGAGCGCCGCCTTCGCGCGCTCCTCCGCGTCGGGCAGGTGCCCGTCGTCACGCCGCCGGCTGCGATGGCTCTCGTGCGCGACGAGGCGATCACCCCGTTCTCGGTGGTCGCGACGGGCTACCCGGCGCCGACGTTCTCGGCCACCGGGCTTCCCGCCGGGCTCACGATGACCGCGGCGGGCGTCGTGTCGGGAACGCCGACGACCAATGTCAGCGCCGATGTCGCCATCACCGCGACGAACGAGTTCGGCAGCTCGACCGAGCACGTCACGATCCTCGTCGGCGACCTGCCCGGGGTGACGGCACCGAGCGCTTCGCACGTGGTCGCCGGCACGGCGCAATCGCTCGAGCTCGTCACGGCGGGCGCGCCGAGCTCGGTCACAGCGACGGGTCTCCCGAGCGGTCTCGGCGTCATCCTCAACGGGACCACGTGGTCAGTGACCGGCACGCCCGGTCGCCCCGCCGACGTAGCCGCGGCATCCGGCGTCGCCACCTTCACGGCGACCAACGCGATCGGCACGAGCCAGGCCACCTGGTCGTGGGTCGTGGATGCCGAGCCGCTCGTGACCGGGCCGGCGAGCGCCTCGACCACGGTCGGCACGGCTCTCACCGGTGCCGAGGTCGTCGCCGACGGCTACCCGGTGCCCACCTTCACCGTCACCGACCTGGGCGGCGGCACCCCGTCGCTTCCCGCCGGACTGTCGGTCGACGCTTCGACGGCGGGCACCCTGCGGATCGTGGGCACGCCGAGTACCGCGGGCACCGTGCAGCTGCGCATCGTCGCCTCGAACGGCATCGGCGCCGACGCCGTGCACCTGCTCACGATCAGCGCCCTCGCCGCACCCGCGTTCGCGGATGCCGCTCCCGAACTCACGGTGCAGGCCGGGTCGAGCGCGACCCTCGAACTCGAGTGGAGCGGTCACGAACTGCCGACGCTGACCCCGCCGGCCGCGCTACCCGCGTGGCTCGACTTCGACGCGACGACGGGCGTGTTCTCGGCCACGCCGCCGGTGGGTGTCTCGGGTCAGTTCGGCCCGTTCACGGTGACAGCCACCAACACGACAGGCAGCGCCACCGCGTCCGTCTCGGTCGTGGTGACGGCGCCTGCAACGCTCACTCCCGTCGGGGACCGCGATGCCCAGCAGGGCGTCGCGATCGCGGGTGACACGATCGGAAGCTACGCCGGATACCCCGCCCCCGCGATCACGGCGACAGGGCTTCCCGCCGGACTCACCATCGCGGGAACAGGCGGACAGCTCGTGCTGAGCGGCACACCCACGGCCGCCGGGGGCACGTACCAGGTCACCGTGCAGGCGGACAACGGCGTCGGTGCCGCCGTGAGCGAGGCCTTCGTGCTCACGGTCACGGTTCCCGCGACCCTGACCGCGCTTGCTCCCGTCTCGGTACCCGTCGACGTCGCCCTCGACATCGCCGTGACGGCAGCCGGCTACCCCGCTCCGACCCTGCTCGCCACGGGCCTGCCCGCGGGGCTGACGCTCGGCGCGGACGACCACATCACCGGCGTGCCGACGACCTCAGGCACCTTCACGGTCACCATCTCGGCCCAGAACGGCATCGGCCTGGACCCCGCCCCGATCGACCTCGAGCTCACCGTGCGCGCCGCGCCCGTCATCCAGGTCTCGCCGGGGAGCGGCAACGCAGGCAGCGCCGTGCACGTGCAGGCAACCGGGTTCCAGCCGGGCGAGAGCGTCAACGTCGAACTGCATTCGACGCCGCGACTGCTGGCCACCTTCACAGCGGACCTCGCCGGCGCGATCGACGGCTCGGTGACGATCCCCACGGATGTCGACCCCGGCAGCCACTCGATCGTGGTCATCGCGGCATCGGGCGCCACTGCGTCCGCAGGGTTCACGGTGCTCGCTGCCGCGGGATCCGGGCTCGCCAGCACGGGTGCCGCGCCCGCGGGCGACCTCACCCTGGCGGGGCTGCTCCTCGCAATCGGTCTCGTGCTCGCGGCCACGGGACGACGCCGGCGCGCTACTCTCACGAGGTGACCGGCAGCGTCTCCGCGCCTCTGCATCACCGGCTCCGTCCCGCGGTGGGACGGGACCCGGATGAGTCGCATCGCGCGGCGAGCCCGCTCGAGCTGCTCTACGACCTGACCTTCGTCATCGCCTTCGGCGCCACCTCGGTGCAGTTGGCGCACACGATCGCGATGGGGCATACCGCGAGCGGCCTGCTCGCCTTCGCCTTCGCGACGTTCGCGGTGAGCTGGGCGTGGATCAACTACTCGTGGTGGGCGTCGGCCTTCGACACCGACGACTGGTTCGTGCGGCTCATGACCCTCGTGCAGATGGTGGGGGTGCTCATCCTGAGCCTCGGCGTGCCTGAGGTGTTCGCGGGCATCGAGGAGGGGCGGCTGGAGCCCGGCGTCGTCGTGCTCGGCTATGTGGTGATGCGGCTCGGCATGCTCGCCCTCTGGATCCGCGTGGCCGTACAGGATCGCGTTCACCGACGCACGGCGCTCACCTTCATCGTGTCGCTCGCGCTCGCCCAGTGCGGATGGATCGCGCTCGGCCTCGGGCACCCGCCGCTGGTCGCGGGGTTGCTCGCCGCCGTGCCGCTCTACCTCATCGAGACCGCGGGCCCCATCGTGGCCGAACGGCGCTTCACGAGCACGCCGTGGCATCCGCACCACATCGCGGAGCGGTATTCGCTGCTCACGATCATCACGCTCGGCGAGGTGATCCTGGGCACGGCATCGACCATCAGCGCGATCGTGCAGGAGTCGGGCTGGACCGTCGACGCGGGCATCGTGGGCTTCGCCGGCACCGCACTCGCCTTCGCCCTGTGGTGGACGTACTACATGATGCCGTCGGGCGTGCTGCTCGCCCGTTTCCGGGGGCGCGGCTTCGTCTGGGGATACGGGCACCTCGTCGTGTTCGGCGCCCTCGTGGCCACCGGAGCGGGTCTCGATGTCGCGGCGATGGCGACCGAGGGCGAAGCACAGCTCTCGGCGCTCGCGATCGCCTCGGCCGTCGCGATTCCCGTGATCGTGCTGCTGCTGGCCTTCTTCGCGCTCTACTCGCTGCTCATCGGAACCTTCGACCCGTTCCACGTGGTGCTGATCGTCGGCGCCGTCGCGATTCTGGGGACCTCGATGTTCGTCGCCTCGGCCGGGGCACCGCTCGCCGTGTGGCTGAGCCTCGTCGTGGCCGCCCCCGTCGTGGTGATCGTGGGCTACGAGACGATCGGACACCGCCATCAGGCGGCGCGCCTCGCTCTGCTGCTCGCCGACGACGCGCCGGGCGCCGGAGCCTAGAACTCCCGCCGCATCACGACGCGGCGCAGCGTGGGCTGCGAGACGACCTGCATTCCCGCCGCCTCGAACATGCTCGGCGTGCCGACGTAGAGCTCACCCCAGATCTCCTGCTTGCCGGGCGCGAGCTGCTTGGGGTAGCCCTCGACGGCACGCGCACCGTTGGCTCGAGCGTGCTCGACGGCCGCGATCGCGAGCGCGGTGCTCACGCCCTGCCGACGGAAACCGGTGCGCACCGCGAAGCACACGATCGCCCAGACCCCGTCGTCGGCCGGGTCTTCCTCACGCCCCGCCCACGGCACGCGCGTACGCGCGAGGCGCACGTAGTGCGAGCGGGGCTCGACGGCGCACCACCCCACTGGTTCGTCGCCGAGGAAGGCGACGATGCCGCTCGTCGTGGCGGCGTTCGGGTGCCCGCACGCGGTCTGCTCGCGCAGGCGCGCCTGCTTCTGCTCGTGCGGCATCGCCGCGAACTCGTGATCCCGCACCAGGAACCACTGACACTGGCAGCCCGCGGCATCGCCGCGCTGCCCGAACACGGTCTGCAGCTGCTCCCAACTCACCTCGTTCGCGGGCAGCACGCGGAGTTCCGCCATCATCGTCTCCGACATGACGTCATCCTGCCAGCTCCCGCCGACAGCGGTGCGGCGCGCTACTGCAGCGTGACGGGGTTGACGATGTCGGCGTAGATCAGCAGAGCGCTCGAGATCCCGAGGATCGCCACGATCACCAGCGTCACGGGAACAAGCCGTGCGATGTCGACCGGTCCGGGATCGGCCTTTCCTGCGAGCTTCGCGATGCGGCGCCGGATCGCCTCCCACAGCGCTCCCGCGACGTGTCCCCCATCGAGCGGCAGCAGAGGGATGAGGTTGAAGACGAAGAGAGCCACGTTGAGCGCGGCGAGCATCTGGATGAGGCTCGCGGCCCGGTCTGCAACGGGTGCGGCGTCGAGCGCGGTGATCTCACCGGCGAGCCGTCCTACCCCGACGACGCTGATCGGTCCGTTCGGATCGCGCTCGTCTCCCCGAACGCCGCTTGCGCGACCTGCACGAGCCGCTGCGGCAGCGTCACGATGATCTTGCCGACCGCGACGGTGTTGTCCCACACCGCCGGCAGCACCGCCGTGACGGGCTGCTGCACCTTCTCGGATGCGGGCCCCACCCCGATGAACCCGACGGCCTGGGTGACGGGCTGCCCGTCGGCATCCAGCACGGGCTGACCGCTCGCATCGAAAACGGGCCGCTCGGTGAGCTTCGGCGTCACGTCGAGCGTCAGTTCGGCGCCGTCGCGCTCCACGACGAAGGCGACCTCCTCGTCCGGGTGCGCACGGATGAGCTCGCTGCCCTGGTCCCAGCTCGTCACCGGGGTGCCCGCGATCGAGATGAGGCGATCGCCGGGTCGCAGCCCCGCGGCCGCCGCCGGGGCCGCCGGATCGGATGCCGTGCACTCGGTCTGCGAGGCATCCGTCACGACGCACTCGTTCACCACGCCGAGCGTCGTCGAGGCCTGGTAGACGCCGAAACCGCACAGCACGACCGCATAGAGCACGATCGCGATGAGCAGGTTCATGGTCGGCCCACCGAGCATGATCACGATCCGCTTCCACACCGGGAGCTTGTAGAAGACGCGGTCTTCGTCGCCCGGCGCGATCGTCTCGGCCGACTGGTCGCGCGCGTCCTGCACGAGGGTGTCGAGGAACCCGGTGCTCGCCGTGCGCGCCTCACCACCCGCGCGCTCGGGCGGATACATGCCCGCCATCGAGATGTAGCCACCGAGCGGGATGGCCTTCACCCCGTACTCCGTCTCGCCGCGCTTGCGCGAGAAGAGCGTCGGGCCGAAGCCGATCATGTACTGCCCGACCTTGACCCCGAATCGCTTCGCGGGGATCAGGTGGCCGAGCTCGTGGAGACCGATCGAGAGCGCGAGGCCCACCACCACCACGACGATGCCGAGCACGTAGAGCAGCACGGTTTCCACGGCGCCAGGCTAGGGCACCGGCGCTGGGAGCATGCCCAGGCGCGGCTGTGGGCTCACCAGGCGCGTCGGCGGCGTCGCTCGGTACGACGGTGCACGATGCCGCCCACGATCACGATGAGCAGCATGATGCCGAAGACCGTTGCGGCCGCCGCGATCGCGACGCCGAGCGGGAGGCCGCCGATCTGCACGTACTTGGTCCGCGTCTCGATGGGCGTGTAGTCGGCGCGCTCCCCGTCGAGGTGATCGTCAGATCGCCGGTGATCTGGGTGGCGGGATCGGCGAAGTACGCCTCGACGACCGTGAGGTACGGACCGAACTGCACAAGACCGGCCCTGTCGACGGGGCCCGCCCATGCGACGGATCCCGCGACCGTGCCGTCGGGGAAGGTCGCCTGCATGCCGTCGTCGCCGAACAGGTACAGCCGCACCGTCTGCGGGGTGGTGGCCGCCTGCGACAGCAACAGCGGGTAGACCATCTCGGTCGTGGCGAACTCGAACCGCACCGGATCCAGCGCACCGTCGAGCGGTTCCTCTCCCGTGAGCTTGAGCGCCGCGAACGACCACCCGCGTGCGATGTAGTCCGCGAACAGGGTCTGCACGACTGGGTCGATGGCGTAGCCGTTCGAGGTGAGCCAGGTCTGCAGGCCCGCGGCATCGGATGCGGCGAGCGTCACCGCCTGGATCGGCCCGAGATCCACCTCCGAGAGCACCTCCGGAGCGCCGCCGGCGGCCGAGCCGTCGCCCGGCGAACCCCACCAGTCCTCGACCGTCTCCACGATCGGTGCCGTCTGCTCGTCGAGGGCGTCGAAGATCGACGATTCGCCGAGACTCACCGTCGCGGGCGTGGGAGTGGGCACCACGAGACCTGTGTCGGCGCCGTCGGCGAGCATGTCGAGCACCATGTCGATGCGTTCGTTCGTGCCGTCGAAGGTCACGAGCGCATGCTCCTCGCCGACCGAGACGACCGTGCCGCCGGGCGGGGTCGGTGCACCGCACGCACACGCTGCGGCGGGTGTCGCGAGGCCGAGCGCCGTGAGGCACGCGGCGAGCATCGCGGACGCCGCGACTCCGGCGGTCAGGCGTTTCGTCATCCGTTGACCCCTCCTGCCAGCAGGCGATCGGCCTCGTCGCGAGCCCATGACTCGGCGGCGAGCACTCCCTCGAGAGTGGCAGGCCCGGGCTCGTGGGCGTCGACGACCCGCCGAACGGTCTCGACGATGCCGAGGAACGGCACCCGGTGGGCATGGAATGCCTCGACGGCCTGTTCGTTCGCCGCGTTGTAGACGGCAGGGAAGGTGCCGCCGAGCTCTCCGACGCGCCGCGCGAGCGCGACGGCAGGGAAGGTCGCGTCATCCAGGGGTTCGAAGGTCCACTGCTGCGCGCGCGTCCAGTCGAGCGGGACCCCGACTCCCGGCACACGGTGCGGCCAATCGAGGCCGAGCGAGATCGGCAGGCGCATGTCGGGCGGCGAGGCCTGCGCGATCGTCGAGCCGTCGACGAACTCGACCATCGAGTGCACGATCGACTGCGGGTGCACCACGACCTCGATGCGGTCGTAGGGGATGCCGAACAGCAGGTGCGCCTCGATCACCTCGAGGCCCTTGTTGACGAGGGTCGCGGAGTTCGTCGTGACGACGCGGCCCATGTCCCAGGTGGGATGGGCGAGCGCCTCGGCAGGCTGCACCTCGGCCAGCTGCTCGCGCGTGCGCCCGCGGAACGGCCCGCCGGATGCGGTGACGACGAGTCGACGCACCTCGCCGTGCCGCCCGGACCGGAGCGCCTGCGCGAGCGCGGAGTGCTCGGAGTCGACGGGCACGATCTGCCCCGGCGCCGCCGCGGCGAGTACGAGCTCGCCGCCGACGATCAGGCTCTCCTTGTTGGCGAGCGCGAGCGTCGCGCCGCTCTCGAGGGCCGCGAGGGTGGCTGCGAGGCCCACCGAGCCCGAGATGCCGTTGAGCACCACATCCGCGATCCCCTCGCGGATCAGGGCGACGGTCTCGTCGATGCCGAGGGCCGTGCGCGTGACCCCGGTCTCGCTCGCCTGCCGGGCGAGGGCATCCGCGTTCCTGCCCGCGGTGAGCCCCACGAGTTCGAAGCGCTGCGGATTCGCAGCGATCACCTCGAGAGCCTGGGTACCGATGGATCCGGTGGATCCGAGGACGAGAACGCGGCGACGGCTCATGGGCCGAGCCTAGCGAGGCGTGCGGCCCGGGCCGGGCGACATCAGCTCGCCGCGGAGTCCTTGATGTCGATGAGGAACACGAGGGTCTGCCCGCCGAGTTGCGCGGCGTTCGGGTCGGTGCCGTAGGCGTAGATCGGGGGAATCGTCACGAGCACGGTCGAGCCGACCTTCTGCCCGACGAGCGCCGCCCCGAAGCCCGGCACGACGCCGGTCGTCGCGAAGGTCGCGGGCGACTTACTGAAGCTCTCGTCGAACACCTCGCCCGTGTCCCAGCTCATGCCGAGGTAGTCGACGGTGACGCTGTCGCCGTCGCCCACGACCGCTCCGTCACCCTCGGTGAGCACGGTGAGCATGAGGTCGGCGGGCGGGTCGGTCTCGGGCAGGGTGATGGTCGGCGTGCCGTCGTCGGCGCGCACGACCTTCGGGACGTCGGTGGTCCATTCGGTCATCGCATCGGCGGCCGAGGGGATGATGTCGATCACGTCGAGCACGAAGACGAGCGCCTGTCCGCCCTCCACGCCGAGCTGCTGGCTTCCCGCATCGCCGAAGCCCTCGGCCGGAGGCACGACGCCCACCACGCGCGAGCCCACGGTCGAGCAGATGAGGGTCGACTCCAGGCCGGGAAGCAGGCCGTCGACCGCGATCGTCTCGGCGTCGCTCGTGTAGTCGGTCTGGGTGAGCACATCGCCCGTGGTGCCGTTGTAGAGCGTGAACTGCAGGCTCGCGGTGGCGCCGCGGGTGATCGCGTCGCCCGTGCCCTCGATCGCGACGGTGCGCTGCGTCGCGTCGACCGTCATCGGCGCATCGAACGACACGGTCGGCGCGGTTCCGAAGTCGCCGGTGACCGTGACCGCATCCGAGGCGGCGCCGCCGCCGACACACGCGTCGGACGCACCGTCTGGCGTGCTGTTCGTGTCGGGTTGGGCGCTCGAGCAGCCCACGAGGGCGACCGCGAGGGCGGCGACGGTCAGGAGGGGAAGGGCGCGGGGCACGGAGGACTCCTCGGGATGCGGGCGGAAACACCCCATCCTCCCGCACCCAAGCTTGGCGCGGGGTGTGCACGCCGCGCGTCGTCCGCAGACGCATCCGTCGCCAGGAGCCACCGCCCAGGGGCCGCCGCCTACACTCGATCCATGCCCTTCAGCGTGTCTCAGGAGCGCAAGCTCGTCACCGAGATCCCCGGTCCGAAGTCCCGCGCCCTGCAGGAGCGTCGCATCGCATCCGTCTCGCGCGGGGCGGGCACTCTCGCGAACATCTACATGGAGCGCGGCTCGGGGCGATCCTCGTCGACGTCGACGGCAACCAGCTCATCGACCTCGGGTGCGGCATCGGCGTCACGACCGTGGGCCACGCCCATCCGGAGGTCGCCCAGGCCGTCGCCGAGCAGGCCGCGAAGCTCACCCACACGCTCTTCACCGTGACGCCGTACGAGAACTACGTGCGCGTCGCCGAGAAGCTCGCCGAGATCACGCCCGGCGACTTCGAGAAGCACTCGATCCTGGTGAACTCCGGAGCGGAGGCGGTCGAGAACGCCGTCAAGATCGCCCGTCGTTTCACGGGCCGCCGCGCGATCGTCAGCCTCGACCACGCCTTCCACGGGCGCACCAACCTCACGATGGCCATGACCTACCGCCCCTGGCCGGAACGTGCCGGGATGGGGCCGTTCCCGGGCGAGCTGTACTCGGTGCCGATCTCGTATCCCTTCCGGGATGGGCTCACGGGTGAGGAGGCCGCCGCGAAGACGATCGACTACATCCAGACCCACATCGGGGCCACCGAGGTCGCCGCCTTCTTCGCCGAGCCGATCCAGGGAGACGGCGGCATCGTCATCCCCGCTCCCGGCTACTTCGCCGCGATCAAGCGTTTCTGCGAGCAGAACGGCATCGTCTTCGTGGCCGATGAGATCCAGGCGGGCATCGCCCGCACGGGTGCGTGGTACTCGATCGAGCACCACGGGGTCGTTCCGGATCTCGTCACGAGCGCCAAGGGCATCGCGGGCGGGATGCCGCTCGCTGCCGTCACGGGACGCGCCGATATCATGGATGCCGTGCAGCCGGGGGCATCGGCGGCACCTTCGGCGGTAACCCGGTGTCGACGGCCGCGGCGCTCAAGGTCTTCGAGATCATCGAACGCGACGACCTCATCGGAGAGGCCCAGCGTGTCGAACGCACCCTCACGTCGCGCATCGGCGACTGGCCCGAGCGCTTCGGCGTCGTCGGCGAGGTGCGCGGAAAGGGCGCGATGTTCGGCATCGAGCTCGTACACCCCGGTACCACCACACCGCATCCGGAGGCTCTCACGACCGTGTTGCGCCACGCCACGACCAACGGCGTCATCGCGCTCGACGCGGGCTCGTGGGACTCGGTGCTGCGGTTGCTGCCGAGCGTCGTGATCAGCGACGAGCTGATCGACGAGGCCGCCGGCGTGCTCGAAGAAGTCCTCGCGACCCTCTGAGCCCGCCGTGCCCCACGAGCTCACCGGATCTCCGCCCCAGCCCGCCGTCGACCCGTTCCGGCTGACCGGGATCGACGATCCGCCGCCCACGCGTCCCCGTCGCGACCGCACGCGCTGGAGCCGCTGGTTCTCACTCGGCCTGCTGCTCGCCGTCATCGCGACCGTGCTCGTCGCCGCCCCGTGGGATGCCGAGCGGCGCCAGGCGTACGCCGACCAGTGGATCGTCTGGACGGAGCCGCCGCCGCAACGGATCGATGCACTCGCCGAGAAGCTCGAGCTCACCGAGGTGGGGCGCCGGATCTTCTTCGCGAGCCGCCCGCAGCTCGACGGGGCCGACGACTTCCAGCAGCACTGCCCGCTTGAGGGCGACATCGTGCTCGGCTGCTACGGCGGGCAACGCATCTACGTGTACGAGGTGACCGACGAGCGTCTCTCCGGCACGATCGAGGCGACCGCCGCGCACGAGTTGCTGCACGCCTATTACGACCGGCTCGGCCCCGACGAGACGGCGCGTATCGACGAGCTCGTGGCCGACTACGTCGCCACCCTGCCCGATGACGACGAGAACGCCCGGATCGTGGATGGATACCCGGCTGGGCAGCGCGCCGACGAGTGGCACTCGCGCCTGGGCACCTCCTACGCCGAGCTACCCGGCGCGCTCGAGACTCACTACGCCGAGGTGTTCCACAATCGCGCCCGGATCGTGGAGTTCGCGGCCGACTCGATGGCCCAGCTCGAGGGCTACACCGACCGTATCGAGCAGCTCTCGACCGAGCTCGCGGCCACGTCCGACGACCTCGAGGCGCGATCCGCGGCGTACGACGCCGCGATCGCGAAGCTCGACGAGGACATCGCAGACTTCAACACCCGAGCCGCGAAGCCGGGCGGCATCCCGTCGCAGAGTCAGTACGACTCCGAGCGCGCGGCGCTCCAGAAGCGCATCGACACCCTCGAGGCGGACCGGAAGCAACTCAACCTCGATGTCGAGGCCTACAACGCCAAGCTCGAGGAGCTCAAAGCGCTCGACGCGGAGCGCGCGGAGTTGTTCTCCCACCTCGACAGTCGCACGTCGAAGCACTGAGACGGTCGCGCACGCGGTGGCCGAGCCGACGGGATTCCGCCGGTCTACTCCCCCAGCGGGTCGTCGGCCAACCGGATCACGGGCTTGTGACGTACGGGGAAGTTGACCGACGCAGCGATGAAGCACTTCTGCGACGCTTCATGGTGCGCCTCGAGGGCATCGGCGGGGTCACCCGCCGCGATCGTCACGACGGGCCGCAGCGTCGCCTCGGTGAAATGGCCGCCGCCGTCTGCGGTCTGCTCCATCTCGCCCGTCGCGTCGTCGGTGTAGGCCGTCACGACGATGCCCCGGCTCGCGGCGACGTGGAGGTAGCTCAGCAGGTGGCACTGACTGAGGGCGGCCAGCAGCAGCTCCTCGGGGTTCCAGCGCTCCCGGTCGCCGTGGAAGGCACGGTCGCTCGAACCGGCGAGCTCGTGCAGTTTGCCCTCGGAACGCACGACGTGGTCGCGGCCGTAGGCGCGGTAGCCCGAGGTGCCCGTTCCGCGATTACCTGTCCATTCAACTGATACCGCGTAATGATGGCGCAAATCCATGGGAATCCTTACTCCAAGCAAGCCACAGCTACGGAATCAGCATCATCCGGGGTTCGAGTGCGCGAGGTAGGATCGCTGCTATGACCGACACGCTGACCTCCTCAACGGTAGCGCCGCTCGCGCTCGAGCGTCGCCTCGCGACCGCGATTCCGGGCCCGCGGTCGATCGAGCTGCAGGAGCGCCGACGCCAGGTCGTCTCGGACGGGGTCTCGAGCGCGCTTCCGGTGTTCATCCAGCGCGCGCACGGCGCGATCCTCGTCGACGTCGACGGCAACCAGTTCATCGATCTCGGCGCGGGCATCGGCGTCACGACGATCGGTCACACGGATGACGCGGTCGTCGCCGCGGCCGCCGCCCAGCTCGCCGACGTCACCCACACGCTCTTCACGATCACGCCCTACGAGGAATACGTGCGCGTCGCCGAGCTGCTCGCCGCGCACACTCCCGGCGACTTCGCCAAGAAGACCGTGCTCGTGAACTCGGGAGCCGAGGCCGTCGAGAACGGTGTCAAGATCGCCCGCAAGCACACCGGTCGCGCCGGTGTCGCGGTGCTCGAGCACGCCTATCACGGCCGCACCAACCTCACGATGGCCATGAACTTCAAGGCCGCCCCCTACGCGACCGGCTTCGGCCCCTTCGCGGGCGACGTCTATCGCGCCCCGAACTCCTACCCGCTGCACGACGGGCTCAGCGGCGCCGCTGCCGCCCAGCGCACCATCGCCTACCTCGAGAAGACGGTGGGCGCATCCGACCTCGCCTGCCTCGTGGTCGAACCGATCCAGGGCGAGGGCGGCTTCATCGTGCCCGCCGACGGCTACCTGCCCGCGTTGCAGGAGTGGTGCACGGCGAACGGCATCGTGTTCATCGCCGACGAGATCCAGTCGGGCATGGCCCGCACGGGCGCCTGGTTCGCCTCGGAGCACTTCGGCCTCGTGCCCGACCTCGTGCTCTCGGCCAAGGGCATCGCGGGCGGTCTGCCGCTCGCCGGCGTCACGGGGCGTGCGGAGATCATGGATGCCTCCCAGCCCGGTGGACTCGGCGGCACCTTCGGCGGGAACCCGGTCGCGTGCGCCGCGGCGATCGCCGTGTTCGAGCGGATCGAGCGTGATGGCATGCTCGCCGAGGCCAGCCGGATCGAAGCGGGCCTGCGCTCGGCGCTCGAGGCGCTCCAGCAGCGGTATCCGGTGATCGCCGAGATCCGCGGTATCGGCGCGATGATCGCGATCGAGCTGCTCGATCCCGACACGCATGCACCGCGCGCCGACCTCGTGGCCGCGATCGCCGCCGAGGCCGCGCAACGCGGCGTGCTGCTGCTCACCGCCGGCACCTACGGCAACGTGCTGCGCTTCCTGCCAAGCCTCGCCCTCTCGGACGAGCTGCTCGCCGACGCGATGGATGTGCTCTCCGACGCCTTCGCAGCGGCGACCGCGTGACCGCTGCCCTCGAGGCGTCGAGTTCCGTCGAACTCGCGATCGCGGAGCGCTCGGGCTGGCCCGAGTCGCGGCACCTCGGCGCGGCGGTGCTGGTCGATGCGGAGGGGCGCGTCGTGCGCGCTCTCGGCGATCCGACCGCCCTCATCTACCCGCGTTCGACCCTCAAGCTCGTGCAGGCCGCCGCCGTCGAGTTGCTCGGCGTCGTGTTCGATGCCGAAGAGACCGTGCTCTCGGCGGCGAGCCACTCCGGCACGCCCGCCCATGTCGCTGTCGTCGAGCGCATGCTCGCTCGGGCAGGGCTCGACGCCTCGGCGCTGCGGTGCCCCGCCGACTGGCCGAGCGATCCGGCGGCGCGGCGGGCGGCATCCGGACCCCAGCGCATCACGATGAACTGCTCAGGAAAGCACGCGGGCTTCCTCGCGGCAGCGGCGGAGCGCGGCTGGCCCCTCGAGAGCTACCTCGACCTCGATCACCCGATGCAGCGGCAGGTGCGCGAGCTCACCGCGCAGCTGTCGGGTGAGCAGCCCGCGCACTGGGGCGTGGACGGATGCGGTGCCCCGGTTCCCGTGATGAGTCTCGTGGGCCTCGCGCGGGCGGTGTCGCACACCGCGCGCGGCGGCACCGTGCTGGGCGATGCGATCCGCGCCCATCCGTGGGCGATCGACGGCCCGGGGCGCAGCAACACCGTCACGATCGAGCGCACGGGACTCGTCGCGAAGCTCGGGGCGGAGGGCGTGCTGGTTCTCGTCACCCCTGCAGGTGAGGCCGTCGCCGTCAAGGTCCTCGACGGCGCGCATCGCGCGACGACTCCGGTCGCCCTCGAGCTCCTGGTGCGCGAGGGGCTGCTGCCGCGGGAGGTGGCGGAGGAGACCGCGGCCGCCATCGCGCCCGCGACGACGACGCTGCGCGTCGCCTTCTGACGCGGGCCTAGGCGTACAGCGACGCCACCGCCTCACGGAACGCGACGGTGTGCCGCTCGACATCGTCGGCGGTGGTGGCCGGCGACATGAGCGCCATGTTGTGGAACGGCGTGATGAGGATGCCGCGGTTGAGCGCGTGCAGGTGCAGGTACTGCTGCAGCGCGAAGTCGTCGGCGTCTGCGGCCTCCCGCCCGTTGACGGGCGCCGTGGGCCGGAAGCTGTACTCGGCGCGCGCCCCCAGTTGGGTCACCTGCCACGGTGCCCCGAACTCGTCGATCGCCGCCTGCACCCCGGCCGTCCATTCGGTGGCCCGGGCGATCATGCCGGGATAGACCTCGGGCGTGAGCACCTCCGAGAGGGTCGCCCGGATGCCGGCCATCGAGACGGCGTTGCCGGCGAGCGTGCCACCCACCCCGCCGACGTCGAGATCCTCACGGCCCTCGCCGTGCCAGGCGAGGCTGTCGCGCACCCGCTCGGCGAGTTCACGGGTCATGCCCCACGCCGCCGCGGGGATGCCGCCGCCGATCGTCTTGCCGACCACCACGACATCCGGGCGCAGTCCGTCGCGCGCCGTCATGCCGCCGGGCCCCGCGCACAGCGTGTGCGTCTCGTCGATCACGAGGATCGTGCCCGTGCGGTCACATGCGGCCCGCACGGCCTCGTGCCATCCGGGCTGCGGCAAGACGATGCCGATGTTGGTCATGGCCGGCTCGGCGAGCACGGCGGCCACCTCGCCTGTCTCGAGTGCCGCTTCGAGTCCCGCGACGTCGTCGAACTCGACGACGACCGTCGTCTCGTCCAGCGGCACGGGCGGCCCGATGTTGCGTCGACGGGAGACGACGCGTCCGTCGTCGTCGAGCGTGGCATAGGCCTCGTCGACGGTGCCGTGGTAGCAGTGGTCGATCACGAGCACCTTGCGTCGCCCCGTGGCCTGCCGCGCATAGCGCAGCACGTGCCGGTTGGCATCCGTGGCCGTGAGCGTGAACTGCCACTCGGGTAGCCCGAAACGCTCGGCGAGCAGCGACGCCGCGATGGCCGCATCCTCGGTCGGCAGCATGAAGGTCGACCCGCGGGCGAGCTGGGCGGCGATCGCGGCCACGGATGCGGCGGGCGCGTGGCCGACCATGGCTCCGGTATCGCCGAGGCACAGGTCGACGTGGTCGATCCCGTCGACGCACGTGAAGTGCGCGCCGCCGGCGTCCGCCACGTACACCGGCCAGTCCCCCGGCCATTTCGCCATCCACAGCATGGGGACGCCCTCGGGCAGGTGCGCGCGGGCGCGTTCCGCGAGCTCGCCCGAGCGCGGGTGCAGACGGCGGAAAGTCGCGAGCTCCTGCTCCCAGAGGGTGGCCAACCGCGCGCGGTCGTCGTACATCGTCCCGGGCTCCCGATTCAGCCGGTCACGTCAGCCGACGCGGGCGATCTTGCGGCGACGGAACCCCGCCGACACCTGGGCGACCACGACGAGCACGATCGCGAACACGAAGACGGCGGACGCGATGACGTTCGACTGCGGCGGGATGCCGCGGCTCGCGGCCACGTACACGAACTTCGGGAAGGTCTCGGCGTTGCCCGAGACGAAGTTGGTGATGATGAAGTCGTCGAAGCTGAGGGCGAAGCACAAGAGCGCCGCCGCCAGGATGCCGGGCATGAGCAGCGGGAGCGTCACGCGCCAGAACACCTGTGCCGGGCTCGCATAGAGGTCGCGGCCCGCCTCCTCGAGCGAGGGGTCGAGGCTCGCGACGCGTGCCCGCACGGTGACGACCACGAAGCTGATGCAGAACATGATGTGCGCCACGATGATCGTCCACAGCCCGCGCTCGACGCCCATGTTGACGAACTGCGAGCCGAGCCCGGAACCGAGCACGACCTCCGGCGTCGCCATGGGCAGGAACAGCAGCACCGTGATGAGCGTGCGCATCCGGAAGGTGTAGCGCACGATCGCGATGGCGATCATGGTGCCGAGCGTCGTCGCGGCGATGGTGGCGACGACCCCCACGATGATGCTGTTGCCGAAGGACTCGCACACCCGCGGGTCGTCGCACACTGAGAGCCAGTTGTCGAAGGTGAAGCTGCGCCAGACGATGTTGGTGCGACGCGCGTCGTTGAACGAGAACACGATCGTGTACACGATCGGGATCATCATGATCACGAGCGCCACGATCGAGAAGACGCCGATGACCCAGTTGCCCGCGCCCCCACGCCCCGAGCGGTCGCGACCGCGTCGCCGCGGCTGCGGCGCGGTCTCGGCGGTCGCGAGCACCGCCGCCTCCTGCATGCTGCTCACAGCAGTTCCTCCGATCCGCTCTTGGCCACATAGGCGATGACGGGGATGAGGATCGCGATCATGAGCACGATCGCGACGGCGGCCGAGATCGGGTAGAAGCTCTGGAAGAACAGGTCGTTGATGACGTTGCCCGCCATGACCGTGTTCGTGGACCCCAGGAAGTCCTTGCTCGCGTTGATGTAGTCGCCCGATGCCGGGATGAAGGTCAGCAGCGTCCCCGAGACGACGCCCGGCAGCGAGAGCGGCAGGATGATGCGCCAGAACCGGGCACCCGCCCCGGCGTAGAGGTCGTCACCCGCCTCCACATAGCGCAGGTCGAGGCGCTCGAGCGAGGCGTAGATCGGCAGCGTCATGAACGGGATGAAGTTGTACGTCAGACCGAACACGACCGTGAACGCCGTTCCGTTCAGGTAGTCCTCGGGGCCGAGCACGCCGACCGTCTGCAGGAAGGACACGACGGGCCCCTCGTCGGCGAAGATCGACTTCCAGGCCAGGGTGCGCAGCAGGAAGCTGATGAAGAACGGCGCGATCACGAGGATGAGCACGAGGCTCTGCCAGAGCGGGAACGGCCGCAGGATCACGCCGATGAAGTAGGCGAGCGGATAGCTCACCACGAGCGCGATGATCGTCGCGATGATCGAGTACCCGAAGGTGCGCAGGAAGATCTCGCCGAAGCGCTCGAACACCTCGAGGTAGTTCTCCCAGCGGAACGCGTACACGTACTCGCCGACCTCGAAGTCGCCACCCGGCTCCTTGAAGCTCGTGAGCACGAGGGAGACGAGCGGTGCGATGAAGGTCGCGACGAGGTAGAGCACGCCGGGGGCGAGCAGGATGATCGCGATGTAGCTGCGGCGGCGCGGGGCGGCGCCTGACAGGTCGGGTCCGGAGCTTGCGAAGGCGCCGAATGCCATCTCAGGCCTCGTCCAGCTCGTCCTCGAGGCGCTGCCTGCGCTGCACCGCGATGCTCATCGTGTCGTCGTCGTCGGCGAACCGCGGCTCGGGCTCCGCCTCGTCGGCGAGGCCGAATCCGTGCTCGACGCGCCAGGAGACCCACACCTCGGCGCCCTGCTCGACGACCGGGCCGAAGGCCATGTTCTGCGCGAACACCGTGATGAGCGGCAGGCCAGGCACCTGCACGAGGTACTGCGTGCTGACGCCCGTGAACGAGACATCCGTGACGATGCCGGGGCCGAGTGCGTTGTGGCCGGCTCCGAGCTCGGGCGCGCTCGTGTGCAGGGTGAGCTTCTCGGGCCGCACGCCGATCGTGACCTCGCCCGCGTGCCGCTGGGCGCGCTCGCGCGGCACCTTGATGCCGGCGCCCGCAATGTCGACGGTGATCGCGTCCGTGCCGGATGCGGTGACGTCGCCCGTGAAGAGGTTGGACTGGCCGAGGAAGTTCGCGACGAAGGTCGTACGCGGCAACTCGTAGAGCTCCTCCGGTGCACCCATCTGCTCGATGCGCCCCTTGTTCATGACCGCGACCGTGTCGGCCATCGTCATGGCCTCCTCCTGGTCATGGGTCACGTGCAGGAAGGTCAGGCCGACCTCCCCTGGATCGACTTGAGCTCGAGCTGCATCTGGCGCCGCAGCTTGAGGTCGAGCGCTCCGAGGGGCTCGTCGAGCAAGAGCAGCGCGGGACGGTTGACGACCGCGCGCGCGAGAGCGACGCGCTGCTGCTGCCCGCCCGAGAGTTGGGCCGGCCGACGGCCCGCGACGTGGTCGAGCTCCACGAGGCGCAGCGCCTCGTGGGCGAGCTCGCGCGAGTTCTGCATGCCGCGGCGCTTGAGCCCGAACTCGACGTTCGCGAGCACCGACATGTGCGGGAAGAGCGCGTAGCTCTGGAAGACGGTGTTCACGGGACGCTGGTGCGGCTTGGATGCGGTGACATCCTTTCCGCCGATGAGGATGCGACCCGCGGTCGGCTCCTCGAGCCCCGCGACGAGGCGGAGCGTGGTGGTCTTGCCGCATCCCGACGGTCCCAGCAGGGCGAAGAACGACCCCGCCGGAACCATCAGATTGAGGTTCTCGATCGCCGTGAAGCCGGGAAACCGCTTCGTGACGCCGACCAGTTCGAGGTCGGCTCCCGACTCGTCGAACGCCCCCGGCATCAGGCCCCGATCAGAACCGACTGGAACTCGCTCCCGAACGACTGCTCCTCGGCGGGGGTCAGCGAGCGGAATCGCTTGACCTGCGAGAGGGTCTCCTCGTTCGGGAAGATGAGCTGGTTCTCGACGAGCTCGGGATCGATGGCCTCGGCGGCCTCACGGGCACCCACCACGGGCGTGATGTAGTTCACCCACGCGGCGACCTCGGCGGCGATCTCGGGGTCGTAGTAGAAGTCGATGAGCTTCTCGGCGTTCGACTTGCGGGGCGATCCGATCGGCACGAGGAAGTTGTCGTTCCAGATCGTGCCGCCGGCCTCGGGGATCGCGAACTCCCAGCGGTCGCCGTTCTCGAGGTTGAGCGTCGTGACGTCGCCCGACCAGACGATCGCTGCGAGGGTGTCCTCGTTGGCGAGGTCGTCGATGTAGGAGTTGCCCTTGATGTTGCGGATCTGACCCACCTCGACCTGCTTGCGGAACACCTCGATCGCCGCAGAGAAGTCGTCGTTGCTGAAGTCGCCCGAGATGTCGACGCCGTTCTGCAGCATGATGAGCCCGATCGTGTCGCGCATCTCGCTCAGCACGCCGACGCGACCCTTGAGCTCGGGCTTCCACAGATCATTGACCGACTTGAGCCCGTTGGGGATCTTCGCCTTGTTCCAGCAGATTCCGGCGAAGCCGCCCTGCCACGGCAGCGAGTGGGTGCGTCCTTTGTCGAAGTCGACGTCGACGAGGCTCGGCTCGAGATTCTTCTTGTTGGGGATGTTCGCCGCATCCAGCTCCTGCGTGTAGCCCAGCCGGATCCAGCGGGCCACCATCCAGTCGGTGAGGCACGCGACGTCGGCGCCGATGTCCTGCCCGAGCTTGAGCTGGTCCTTGACCTTCGCGTAGTACGAGTTGTTGTCGTCGATGTCGACGCGGTAGTCGACCGTGATGCCCGTCGCGTCCTGGAACTTGTCGAGGGTCGGGTGGTTGCCGTTGTCATCCTCGTCGAGATACAGCGACCAGTTCGCCCAGGTGAGCGTCGGGTCGTTCTTCGAGTTGTCGGTGGCGGGCGAGGGCCTGTCATCGCCTCCGCTCGAGCACGCCGCGAGGGTGAGGGCCGCTGCACCGATCCCGGCGCCCTGCAGCATCGTGCGCCTGCTGACCTGTGCGCGACGAGCCTGGATGACGAGGCTGCGGATGAGCGGATCTTCGGGAAGAGACCGGGACATCTGAGGGTTCTCCTTCACGGGTGCGCGGGATGCGGCGGCGATGCCGTGGGTTGATATTGGCACAACTCGGGGCTCGTCACGACCGCCACGGGCAAAAGCGTCCATTTCGAAACATAGATTTCACGAAATCAGCACAAGTCGACGGATATCTCCTTCGGAATCCTCTGTATTCGCCGGTAACCTGACGCCATGAGAGTCGGTGTCCCGAGCGAGGTCAAGAACAACGAGTTCCGGGTGGCGATCACTCCCGCGGGTGTGCACGACCTCACGGCCGCCGGGCACGAGGTTCTCGTGCAGAGCGGCGCAGGGCTGGGGTCCTCGATCACCGACGACGACTTCCGCTCGGCTGGGGCACGGGTCGTGGCGGATGCCGACGCGGCCTGGAGCGAGGCGGAGCTCGTGATCAAGGTGAAGGAGCCGATCGAGAGCGAGTACCGCCGCTTCCGTGAGGGCCTCGTCATCTTCACCTTCCTGCATCTGGCCGCGGAGGGCGAGCTCACGCGAGAGCTCATCGCCCGCGGCGTGACGGCGATCGCCTATGAGACGGTGCAATCGGCATCCGGTGCGCTTCCGCTGCTCGCGCCGATGAGCGAGGTGGCCGGACGGCTCGCGCCGATCGTCGGCGCGAACGTCATGATGCGCCCGCACGGGGGTCCCGGCCTGCTGGTTCCCGGCGTGCCCGGCACGCGCGCGGCGCACGTCGTCGTGCTCGGCGGCGGTGTCGCGGGCTCCAACGCCGTTGCGGTCGCGGTCGGTCTCGAGGCGCAGGTGACGGTGCTCGACACCAACATCGCGCGGCTGCGCGAGCTCGACGCCCACTACATGGGCCGGGTGCGCACGATCGCCTCGAACAGCTTCGAGATCGAGCGTGCCGTGCTCGACGCGGATCTCGTGATCGGGTCAGTGCTGGTGCCGGGCGCGAAGGCTCCGAAGCTCGTGACGAACGCGCTCGTCGAGCGGATGCGGCCCGGCAGCGTGCTGGTCGACATCGCCATCGATCAGGGTGGCTGCTTCGAGGACTCCCACCCGACCACCCACGCCGACCCGACCTTCACGGTGCATCGCTCGCTCTTCTATTGCGTCGCGAACATGCCGGGGGCGGTCGCGAACACCTCGACCTACGCGCTCACCAACGCCACGCTTCCCTACGTGCGCGCCATCGCGAACGCCGGCTGGCGGGAGGCGCTGCGCACCGACGCCGCGCTCGCCCGCGGACTCAACGTGCATGCCGGGCACGTGGTGAACTCGGCCGTCGCGCGCGCTCACGGCCTCGAGTTCGAAGAGGCGCCGCTCGGGCTCGCCTGAGCCACCTCCGCATCGAGACGCACGCGCACCCGCCTGATCTCCGGACCCTCCACGAGCCATGCCTCGTCGTCATCGCCGTCGAGCGGCGGCACGGCGCCGCGCAGCCGCATCAACGTGCGCAACTCGGACCGCGTACAGCCGAGCAGCAGCACGCGGCCGCTGCGACGAACCCGTCCGAGCGTGAGGTGCTCCAGCAGCCAGGCATCGACATCCCCGACCAGCACGGCGGCATCCGCACGATGCTCCTCGACACCGGCTGCCGCGATCCCGGCGGCGGCGAGCCGGCTCAGCCAACGACCGGGCCGGGGCGTCGCGAGCGCCCACGTCCCCTCGCCGAGAAGAGCCTCGGCCACGGGGGCGCTCCAGGGCACGGGTGCGACGGGCGCGAGCGCGAACTGCGCCTCCCTCCCCCGCCACGTCGCGGATCCGGGGCGGCGGTCGGCGCGGAACCCCCGGGTCTCCCCGCCGTTGAGCAGGTGCTCCTCGCGCGTCGGCAGACGCAGCAGCACGCGCTGCTCGAAGGCCGTCGCGGCGCCCTGCAGCACGCCGCCGCCGCGGGCGCTTGCGACGAGTGCGGCTCCGGTGCGCCGTCCCTCGCGCGCGACACGCGTCAGCAGCTCCGCGAGGTCGGCGCGCTCCTCGGCGTCGCTGCGCGCGAGCACCAGATCGAGATCGTCGGCGACGATGAGCGCACGTCGGGCGCTCGATGGCTCGGAGAGGGCCGCCCACAGCTCGGCGGCGCCTCGTGCGACCCACCGCACCTCGACATCCGCCGCGGCTGCCGCCGCCGCGATCGTCGTGAGCGCGTGAGTGCGTCCGGATGCCGTGGCGCCCGCCACGAGCACGGCACCTTCCTGCCACGGGTCGATGACGAGCGGGTCGCGCCGCTGCAGATCCGGAAGGTCGACGAGTCCCACCGCGAGGCCCTGCGCGGAGCTCGGTACCCGGTGCAGCGCGATCTCGGCGGGGAGCGGATCCAGCCAGGGGCGCGCCTCCGGCACGGGGTACCCTGCCCAGCGCTGCGCGATGCGTTCGGCGCATCCGGGCTCGGCCCGGGCGAACTGCACCTCGCGTGCCCCGGCGGCGTCGCGCAGCAGCCCGCGACCGCGCCGATCCGCCGGAACCGCCGCCGCATCCGGAACCCCCACCATGGCCGTGCTCTCCGCGGGTTCCAGTACCCGCAGGCACACCCGCACGGTGATATTGGCGAGCACGGCGTCGCGGACGACGCCCGCGGGTCGCTGCGTGCCGAGGATGAGATGCAGGCCGAGCGAGCGTCCGCGCGCCGCGAGATCGGCGAACACGCTCTGCAACTCGGCGTCGAGAGCGACGAGCGCCGCGAACTCGTCGACGACGATCACGAGCCGCGGTAGCGCACCTCGCGTGAGCTCCTCGATATCGCGCACTCCGTGCGCCGCGAGCACGGCCTCGCGGCGACGCAGTTCCGCGCGCAGGCTCTCGACGGCCCGGGTCGCCGTGGCCTCATCGAGGTCGCTCACGACACCCGCGACGTGCGGCAGCGCAGTGAGGGGCGCGAACGAGGATCCTCCTTGAAGTCCACGAGCAGGAACGCCAGTTCGGCGGGGGCCGGCGAGCGGCGAGCGCGAGCACCCAGCTGACCAGCAGTTCGCTCTTGCCCGCACCCGTCGTGCCCGCGACGAGTGCGTGCGGGCCGTGTCGCTCGAGGTCGACGAGCACGGCACCCGCTGCGTCCTCTCCCAGCGCTGCGGCGGTGGGTGGTGCATCCGTGGCAGCGAGCAACTCCTCCAGTGCCACCGCCTCGGGGATCGGGCCGGCAGGCCGCCAGCCGCTGTGCATCGCACGCTCAGCGAGACGCCCCGCGAGTTCGGCGGCCTCGACCTCGGCCAGGTAGCACGGCCTCCACCCCGAGGCTGCCCCCGTGAACCGCGGCTCCTCGCCCGCGTGGCCGAGGTTCACCTCGAACCCGCGGCCCGCGATCTCGCGGGTGATGACGAGTACGCGGCGACCGTCGCTCTCGACCTCCCATGCCTGGCCCGCCGAACAGCGGGCGGGCAGCTGCCGCGCCCACTCCTCCCCGTCGGGAACGGTCACCCGCGCGGTACCCGGCGCGCAACGGGCGACCGCTTGCAGCACGAGACCCCTCGCGAAGGATCGCGCGAGGGGCTCGGCACCCGACAGGGCGAAGCTGTCGAACCCCTCCACGACGACGGGCGCGTCGCGCAGCCTGCTCGCGAGCTCGCGGAGTCGCGCGATCTCGGACGCGAGTTCCGGCACGTCTTCCGCGGCGAGCAGCTCGATGCCCGATGGCACCTCCCCGCGCCCGAGGTACCACCCGCGCACGCTCTCATCCAGCGCGAGCGCCACAGGCGCGAGCGCGGTGGCGGCGAGGGCGTCCGCCCGCGCGGCGAGGCGCGGCGCGAGCCCGGCCTCGAGCTCCTCGAGTCGCACACGCGCCGCAGCGAGCTCGCGGCGACGCGTGCGGCGAGCCGCCCGCCGGGAGTCGAGCACCGAGGCGAAAGCCACGACGGGCCCGAGCAGCGCGAACAACAGCGCATACGCCGACGACGTCATGAGCCACAGCGCGAGGGCGAGCACGAGGGGGCGACCGTCGCGACGATCGGCACTCCCCGCGGCGCCGGAGCGGCGGCGACGACCGGGAGCGGAATGCGTTCGGGCGCGGGTGTCATGCCCCCATCGCAACGGATCGCGATGCCCCTCGCACGCGCATCGGCCGCATCCGGGGATCATCGGCGAGCGCCACGGCTGGGGAGGACGAGCCTCCAACGAGCCTCCCCCACGCCCTCAGCTCACGATGAAGAACTGCTCACCGATCTCGACACGACTTCCGCGCGCGATCATGTAGCGCTTTCCGGGTTCGCAGCGCACGGGGTCGGTATCGGGCTGGCGTACGACCGTGCCGTTGGTCGAGTACCTGTCGCTCACCCAGAACCGCCCGGACTCCTGGCCGAACTCCACGTGGGACTTGGACACCGACTTGCCGACATCGAAGATCGCGACGAGCTCGTCGACGTACTCGCCGGGCTCCGGCGCGGGGTTGCGTCCGATGAGGCCGTTCCCCGCCACCACGACGCTCTCCCCCGTGCTGAACTGCAGCACGTACCGCTCGCCGCGCGCACGCGACGCCATCATCCGGGTGCGCTCGATGTCTTCCACGGGCGGGCGGGCGGCGGATTCCGAGGGCACCTCGTGCGGGGAGGGTTGCGGCGGCTGCGGCGTCGACTCGGGCATCGGCCCTGGCTCCGGCGGCGGCTGCGGCTCCGCGACGGAGCTGGCCACGCCACGCTCTGCCACCTCCGTCATCGCGCACAGCACGAAGCCGCATTCGCCACAGAAGATGTCGACCGGATCGATCGCCGCGCCGCACTGCGGACAGTGCGTGGACGCGGACACCTCGGGCTGTGACGCACCGGGGGCCACCGACGGCGGCGCAGGCGCGGGCCCCGCCGGCGTGGCGGGCCCAGTCGCGGGCGCAGCACCGGGCGCGACTGTCGCGCGCGCGGGGGCACCGGGGCCGAGGGCGGCGCGGGCGCCTCCGCGACCGAGCGTCCGCACTCGACGCAGAACAGAGCCCCGGGCTGCAGCGGCGACCCGCAGTAGCGACAGTTCATGAGCGCCCCCTCGGACGGTGCAAGAGCTGGCGCACCGCGCCACCCCCAGCGATCGCACCGAGATGAGCGAGCGCAGCCGCTCACGGCGGGTGCGTCCCGCATCGAGGGAGTGCCGCAGCTCGCCCACCGCGACCCAGACGCGCTCGGCGTCCGCCTCGCTCGGCGCATCGGGCGCGAAGACGGCGCGGTCGACGACCGCCGCGAGCACGCGGGAGGGCAGCGTACCCACGGCCGCGGCGAACTCGGCGCGGGTGGCCGCGGGCGGCGGCGCGAGCCCGTGGTCGACCACGAGATCGCTGAACTCGTCCCAGCCCCCGCGGATGCGCGCGCGCGTCGTGTCGGCCGAGCGGCGCAGGTAGCGTCGACGCGCCTTCGCGCCCACGACGAGCAGGAACGGCGAGAGCGCGAGCAGGATCACGAGCAGCACGAGCCCCGTGATGCGCAGCGTCTGCAGCAGCACCTCGAGGGTCGTGTCGGGCACGACGGGTTCCTCGGCGCTCGTGTCGGACTCGCTCGGGTCCTCTCGGGTCTCCGGGCGGTCCAGCGGCGGCGGCACGATCGATTCCGGGCGGGAGACCGGCGTCGGGTCCTGCGGCTCCTCCTCCGGGATCGGACGGATGGGCGGAACCGGATCGACGGCGACCCAACCGTACTGCGCGGTGTCGACCTCGATCCAGGCGCTCACATCCGATCCCCGGACCGCGACCACGTCGCCCGCTCCCGCGGCTTCGGGCGCGAAGCCGAACACCACGCGCGCCGGGAACCCGAGCCGCGTCGCCATGATCGCGCCGGCGACGGCGTACTGCTCGGCGTCGCCGATCATCCGTCCGTCGCCGAAGAGCTCGGCGACGCGATCGAGCGAGTGCCCGGATCGGCTCGGCGGCTCGTCCTCCCCGAGCCCGTGGCTGATGTAGCCATCGGCCCGCAAACCCTGGATGGCCGCGATGAGCTGGGCGCCGGCGCCCTGGATCCCCTGCACGTACCCGTCGAGCGTCGTCGCGAGCTCCTCGGGGGCGTCGGCGATGTGGGGCACGTCGGCCGAGCCGGGCACCGCGTCGGCGAGAGCGTCGAGCCCCGGGTCATCCGGCAGCACGGCGTCGAGGCGGTAGCGGTCGCCCGGACGGATGCCGTGCAGCTCGACCGCCGTGCCGCTCGTGCCGTTGAAGGCGAATCCGTCTTCAAGCTCGGTGGCATCTGCTCCCGCGAAGCGGATCTCCTCGAGCATGCCGACGGTCGGCACCCAGACGCCCGAGTAACCGACGATCTCGACGTCGAGCTCGACCCGTTCGCTGCCCACGGCCGACTGGTCGATCCGTGAGGGAACGCGCACGAAGGTGCCGGAGGCGGAGTCCACCGCGGCGCTTCCGACGGAGTAGACGACCCCGTCGTAGCTGTCGAGGGTCGCGATCCGCACGCGCTCACCCGAGGCGAGTCCCGTGATCCGCATCATCACCTCGTCGGCCTCGTCATCGCGCAGGTAGCGTCGGAAGCCCGCGAGCGGACTCGGATGGTCGCGCGGGTCGAAGGGCTGCGCCACGACGTTGCGCAGCACCTCGCGGTCCCCCGCGGCGTGAGCACAGTCGCTGTCACGAGCGAGGCCCCACCGGCCACCGCGAAGACGAGCACCGCGGCGACGAACGTGCGTGTCCCGACGCCGAGACGGAGTACCGCGGATGCCGCATCCCGCTCCCGCGTGCGGGTTGCGGCGCGCCGGCGGCGCCATCGCCGCCAGCTGATCCAGCCGACGGTGGCGACGAAGATCCCGATACCGAGCGGAACGGGCATCTGCACGAGTTGCGGTCCGAACATGATCCCGAGCACGAACACGGCCAGCGGCGGGATCACGGCGAGCTCGCCGAGGCGCACCCGCAGGGCGATGCTGCCCGAGATGACCGTCGCGGTGAGCAGGAGTACGAGCGCGGGCACGAGGAGAGCCTGGTAGTCGCCCACCGGGATGGTGATGGTGAGCAGCTGCCGCCATCCGAGCGCGACGCCCGAGAACAGGTCGGCGAGGCCGTCGAGGCTCGGCAGCAGGCCGCCGATCGCCTTGGCGGGTACCGCGAGCGGCACCCCGACGAGCGCGAAGGCACCGACGGTCACGAGCAGCACGACCCATGCCGGCCAGCGGAACACGGCGCCGAGCACGGCGATGAGCGTGCCCAGCAGCACCGCGGATGCCGCCATCACGAGGAACGCACTCGACTGGTAGATCGGCCAGAGGGTCGCGGACGCGAGGGCCATCATGATCCACAGCGACACGATGTCGCCGAGCGCCGAGGCGGTCAGCCGGCGGGTGCTCATGCGACGGCCGCCGATCGCGAGAGAGCGAGGCGCAACTCCTCGAGGTAGCCGATCGTGAGCACGTTGAGACCCGCGAGGCGACGCATGCCGGGAGCGGCATCCGGATCGCAGACGACCGCGACGATCTCGACATCCGGCGGGAAGGACGCGGCAGCCGCCCGCAACTCGGACGTGCGCGTGCGCGACCCGCACACCAGGAACGCGACAGAGATGCCGGGGGTGCCATCCGACACGATGCGTGCCATATCGCGCAGGGGCAATGCGCCGATCGAGGCGTCGACGACGGCGAGGTCGTCGAGCAGGCGGTCGGCCATGTGGGTCGCGAGCGGTCGCACGGCGTAGAGGCGACGCTTGGCGAACTCGGGGGTGATGGTCGACACGACGACCGACACCGTGCGCCCGTCCCGAATGGCACGCACCCCGAGCGACCCCGTGACGCTCACCGCGAGCTCGAACTCGGCCTCGCTCGCGAAGTCGTGCGTCGAGAGGCTGAGAGCCACCACCAGGTGGCTGCGGCGGGTCTGCTCGAACTGGCGCACCATGTGCACGCCGGTCTTCGCCGTCGACTTCCAGTGGATGTAGCGCCGGTCGTCGCCGGTCTGGTACTCGCGCAGGGCATGGAAGGCGACGTCGCTCGCCGTCAGATCACGCGTCGGTGCACCCTCGAGGTCGCGGATGAGGCCCGTGCTCGTCGACGGCACGCTCACGGTGCGCGGGTGCACGACGAGCTCGAGTTGTTCGCTCCAGCTGAGTTCGCGACGCACGAGGCCGAGCGGATCTCCCCGCACGGTGCGCACCGGGCCGACCGGGATCACGCCGCGGCGCTCGGTCGGCACCGAGAACGTCTCCTCATGCGTCGCTCCACGGCGCAGTCCCGGAAGGGCGAGCTCGACGATGCTGCCGCCGACGGGCACCTCGAGCACGGCGCCCAGCATCCGGCGTCGGCCCCCGTTGTCGACCGTGAGCGACGCGCGCGCCGACTGCCCCACGACCGCGCGTCGATGCGGCAGCCCGAGCGACATCCGGTACGGAGCCCGCCCGAGCAGGAACAGCACGGCGACGAGCGAGAGCACGAGCGCGCCCCAGCCGATCGCGACGAGCTCGAGCCATCCGAGCGCGTACCCGGATGCGAGAGCGATCGGGATGGCCGCGATCACGACCCAGCCGAGCGGCGTGATGACGCTGCCGAGCCTGCCCGCGATCTGACCGAACGCACGCCCCACCGCGCGGGCCGCGCGCACGACCGCGACGATCGCGTCGGCGAGCACGCCCGTGCGCGCACCGACGAGGCGGGCCCGGGTGCTCCCGAGGCCCGCGGTGTCGGTGGGCGCGGACGACTCCCGCCCGCTGCGCGTCGAACGGCCGGCTGAGCTCACACGGCCTGCCGATCGCTCGGGGGCGGGGTCTCGAGCAGCAGTTGAGCGATGATGCTCGACGGCGTGACGCCCTCGAACTCGGCCTCGGGGTCGAGCACGAGGCGGTGGGCGAGCACGGGCTCGGCGAGTGACTTGATGTCGTCGGGCACCACGTAGTGCCGCCCGCTCGCCGCCGCGAGGGTCTTGGCCGCCCGCACGAGGGCGAGCGCACCGCGAACGCTCACCCCGAGGCGCACCTCGACCGCCGAGCGCGTGGCCTCGACCAGGCGCGACACGTAGTCGTTGATCGAGGGGTCGACGTGCACCGTGCGCACGAGCGCGGCGAGCTCGATCACCTCCGCCGCGTCGATGACCGCCGGGATGACGGTGTCGTGCGCGCGCACCCCGAGCCCTCGAGGATGCGCACGGTCGCCGCGTGATCGGGGTACCCGATGGATGCCTTGAGCAGAAAGCGGTCGAGCTGCGCCTCGGGGAGGCGATAGGTGCCCGCCTGCTCGATGGGGTTCTGCGTCGCGATCACCATGAACGGTGCATCGACCGGGTGCGTGAACCCGTCGACCGTCACGCGACCTTCCTCCATGACCTCCAGCAGCGCCGCCTGGGTCTTCGGGCTCGCCCGGTTGATCTCGTCGGCGAGCACGACGTTCGCGAACACCGGCCCCGCGTGGAACTCGAACTGCCCCGAGCGCTGGTCGAAGATGCTGACGCCCGTGATGTCGCCGGGCAGCAGGTCTGGCGTGAACTGGATGCGGTTGCTCGTGCCCTTGACGCTCTGCGCGATCGCGCGCGCGAGCGAGGTCTTGCCGGTGCCCGGGAAGTCCTCGAGAAGCAGGTGGCCCTCGCTGAACAGCGCGATGAACCCGAGGCGCACCACGAAGGTCTTCCCGAGCAGCACCTGCTCGACGCCGGACACGAGCCGGCCGAACGTCTCGTGGAAGCCGCTCGCCTGTTCGGGCGTCATCGTCATGAGTTCCTCTTTCGCTGTCGGGTCAGTGCGGGGTGTCTGCCCAGTTGTATGTTCGCGTATAGCTCTGACCGTTCGCGGTCACCACGACCACGAGATCCGCGTACTGGTCGCCGAGCAGTCCACCGCCGACCACTTCGCACTGCGTCGTGGTCGCGGGATCGTCGTCGGGCCCGCACGTGATCGACACGGTGTCGTAGCCGGGCGCGCCGCCCGCGGCTTGCCCGGGCGCGCCGGTCCACACCCAGTACCCGGTGCCGGGTGCCGGCGGCAGCAGCTGCGGCGGGCTCACCTCGACCGCGCGCAGCCCGACGAGCTCCACGCTCACGGGCCGTCCGAGCGTGAACGGCGACGACCACGAGGGGCTGCAGAGACGCACCTCCGGATACTGCTTGCACGCCTTCACCTGCACCGCGATGTCGTTGCCGTAGTGCGTGCCGTCGGCGGTGAGGAAGCCGATCCCCGGGGTGCCCGAATACTCCGAGCCCGCCGTGGTGCCGCCCGCGAGCCGGTACTGGAACCCGTCGGCGTCGGCCGAGCCCGAGGCGATCGTCATCGAGTTGAGCCGGAAGTCCCAGGTTCCTCGCCGCTCGGCAGCGGTCCGGCGAAGTTGATACCGCTCACCACACCGGGCGCTGCCCGCGGGGTCGCCGTCACGGTCGCGGACGCCGTGCACCCCTGCCCGTTGTAGGCGTAGACCGTGAAGTTGTAGCTCGTGTTGGGCGAGAGGCCGCCGAAGGTCGCGCTCGTCGCGCTCGCCGGCAGCGTCTGCACGTTCGGCCCGGTCGGCGGCGACACGACGGGCGAACCGGACTCGACACCAGAGACGGTGCAGTTCGGCGCGTTCCCGTTGTGACGGGCGACGTAGTACGTGCCGATCGCCTTGCCGTTGGGTGCGAACGCACCCGCCCACGCGACGCTCGCCGTGGTGCCATCGGTCGTGGATGCGGATGCCGTCGGGCTGGCCGTGACGATCGGCGGGCCCGCCGGGGTGCCGCTTCCGCCCGCCTCGTTCCAGGTGGCGAGGGAGTTGGGTGCCTTATTCCGGGCGCTCACCGAATAGGCGACAGCGGTGCCGTTGGCGATGGCGCCGTTCGTGATCTGCCTGCTGTACTCGGTGCCTGCGGCGTCGTCGGCCGAGACGGTCACGGTCACGCTCTGACCGGCCACCGACACGACGTAGCTGTCGATCGGGGTGCCGGAGGTCGTCGCGGGCTTGCGCCACACGACGCGCAAACCGTGGTCGAGCGGCGTCGAGGTGACCCCGGCGGGCGGCGGCGGGATGACATCCGACCAGATGGTTCCGGGCAACTGCGCGGGGTCGGAGTCCCCGATTGCATTGACCGCGACCACCGAGATCCGCACGGCGAAGTCCGGACCGTTGCCGGGTGTCGTGACCGTGCACCCCACGGTGATCGTGCAGCTCGTGGTCGACAGGATCGTGCCGCCCGTGTCGCTCAGCGTCACCCGGTACTCGGTGATGGGCGAGTTGTTGAACAACCCCGGCGCCCAGCCCAGTCGCAGCATCCGGTCGCCGAACTCGGTCACCCGCACCGCCGTGACGGGATCGGGCACGTCTTGCACTGAGAGCGTGACGGTGCCCCACATCATGCGATCGACGTCGCCCGTGGCGTCAGCCACCTGGTATTGCAGCGTCACGTCGACGGGCTCCGCGGTGTCGGAGACGGTCACCGAGAGCCGCGAGCGGTCGGCGCTCGGCGAGATCGCGATGCCCGGAGGAAGGGCGCCGCCCTCGAGCCCGCGGATCGCCATGACGCGCAGCGGCACCTCCGGGAACGGGTTGGTCGCGGCGTCGTTGGCGAGCACGTCCACGACGGTGGTCTGCCCGCGCTTGGCGATCGCGGCATCCGGCGCCGGCCGGGCGAGCGGCCTGGTCGAGGGGACGACCCGCAGCTCGACGCGCCCCGCCTGACCTTCGTTGAGCGCGTCCCGCACGGCGAGGGTGATGCTCGTGGAGCTTCCTTGACGGCCGACGGGTCGGCCCTGAGCAGCAGGCGCTGTCCGTTCACGTGGTAGCTGAACCCGGACGGAAGCGGGTCGAGCACGGTGTACGCGAGCTCGTCGATGTCGTCGTCGTAGGGATACCTCGTGAGCTTCACGAGGTCGAGCTCCTTCTCCTGACCGGGCTCGAACTCGATGATGCCTCCCGTGAAGATGGGGGTTGATTGTCGCGCGCGGTCACCTCGATCGGCAAGGAGAGGGTCGTGACGTGCCCATCGGGGTCGGCCGCCGTTCCACCATCCGTCACCTCGAACGAGATGGACGCCGGCCCCCAGTAGCGGTCGGCCGAGGTGAACTGCAGGGTGTCCTCGTCGACGACGAGGTTCGCCCCGTTGGCATGCGTCGCCCGCACGGTGCTCGAGTCGGTGAGCCGTACGCGCGAGCCCCCAGTGCGACGACGTAGTCGGCGAGTTCGATCCGCAGGGTCGACTCGCTCTCGACCTTGAGCGGCGGCGCCTTCGTGTTGATCTGCGGGAGGGCGTCGTCGTAGCCGGGCACCCGGATGAAGGCGTAGGCCCGGATCGCGGCGTTCTCGGGGTGCACGACGGCGAACGGGATGATCTGGCTGCGGTCGCCGATCGTCACCCGCACCCGCTTGTTCGGGAGCACCTCGGCGGAGTCGCCGTAGCCGGGCACCAGTTGCACGCCGAGGTCGGCGACCTCGCCGTCGGCGAAGAACACCCGATCCAGCACTGAGACGTCGATCGTCGTGCGGTCGAGCACGTCGGTGACGCTCAGCACGACGTCACTCGCGGTGGGCCGCGACAGCGGGGCGGCCGGGTCGACGGTCACCCGGATGAAAGCGGAGCTCGTTCCGCCGGTCTGGTTCTCGATCGTGTAGATCACGCTGTAGTCGCCCGGTTCGGACGGCGGCGTGATCCGTACGATCTCGTCGTCGACGATCTCGGCCACGAGCCCCGGCACGTTCGGCTCCACCTGACGGATGCGCAGGGGCGAGCCGTCGGGATCCGAATCGTTGAGCAGGGCGCGCACGGATACCGTGCGCTCCGGACGCACCCGCACCGAGTCGAGGTTGGCGACGGGGTTGCGCGCGCCCTCGAGCGCGGGCGAGATGCCGACGCGAATGGTTCCCGTGGCGCGGGCGCCCAGGCCGTCGACCACGATGTACTGGAAGCTGTCGGTGCCCGAGGAGTAGTCGCCCGCGCGGTAGACGATCGTGTTCCCCGTCACCTCGACGACGTTGCCCTTCTCGGGGTTCGTCGCCTGTCCGACGAGCTGAACGGCATCCCCGTCCGGGTCGACCCCGCTCGTGGGGATGTCGATGCGCACCGTCTGCCCCGCGAGCACGCGCGCCGTCACCGGTCGCGGAACCGGCGGGTTGTTGGTCGCCGCGTTGCGTTCCCGCACCGAGATCACGACCCGCGCCTGCGCCTGCTGTCCGTCGGTTCCCGAGATCGTGTAGATCGCCGTGTAGTTTCCCGCCGTCTCGGGCGCCAGGTAGCGCAACCTGTCGCCCGAGACGAAGAGCAATCCCCCGTCGGCGGGCAGCTGCTGGGCGAGTTCGGGGTCGAGCGTGATCTCCTCGCCGTCCGGTTGCTCGTCGTTGTCGAGCACCGGGATGTCGATAGCGTCGCCCACGCGCACCGTCACCTGATCGTCGGTCGCGATCGGCGGCTGCAGGCGCAACGGCGTCGCGATCTCGACGACGGTGATCGTGCCGACGGCCTCGGCGAGTCCGTTGCTGATGCGGTAGTTGAAGGTGACGGGATCCTCGAGCGGTCGCGTGAGCGTCACGCGCACGCGACGCTGATCGAGCACCTCGGCCTGGATGCCGGAGGTCGCCGGGATGTTCATGACCCCCGTCACGACCAGCACGCCGCCGGCGGGGTCGATGTCGCTCGACGGCGGATCGACCGTCTGGGAGCTGTTGGGCGTCATGAATATCGTCTTGGGCACCGTGATGGGCCGGGTCGAGGCGTCCGCCGGGGCGGTGACGTCGATCCGTACGGTGCCCGTGGCGGTCTGGGTGCCATCCGTCACGGTGAATTCGACGTAGTGGGTGCCGACCTGCTCGGAGAGGAAGGTGAAGGTTCCCGCCTCGAAGCTCGCCACGATCGAGGTGCCCGCCTTGGGCGGCACGCCGCCGAGTCGGATGGGTCCGTTGCCGCCGCGCACGTGCTGCAGCGGGCGCACGGTGATCTCCTCGCCCGCGCTCGCGAGGGCGATCCAAGACTCGACGAGGATCTCCACCTCACCGCGGGGCTTGACGGTCACCTGGAGCGTGCCGTTGGTGCTGTCGCGCCCGTCGGACATCGTCACGGCGACCGTCTTGATGCCCGTGCCTTCGCCCCCGTCGACGAACACCACGACCCCGTCGGGCTTGAACGCCACCTGGTCGGGTGCGGCGATGGCGGCTCCCGTGAGGTAGATCGCGTCGCCGTCGGGATCCACCCAGTCGCCGCTCACCTGCGTCGAGACGCGGTCACCCTGCCCGACCGTCGCCGTCGAAGTGCGCACCTGGCGCGGCGGCGAGTTCTCCTCGGGGCTGCGCACCTCGACCGTGATCACGGCACTCGCCGAGCCACCCCGACCGTCGCTGATGGTGTAGCCGAAACGGATGACCCCGGATGCCGTATCGCTCAGCGTGAGCTGCACCTGTTGGTTGCGTGAGACGAGGTCGACCCGCCCGACCGCTTCATCGATCGCATCGACCTGGGTGACGACGAGCACGTCACCGTTCGGGTCGTAGTCGTTGAGCAGCACCGGCAGCACGGTGGCCCGTCCCGGGCGCGCGCCCAGGAGGTCGTCGACGGCCACCGGCGGCTTCTGCAGCTCCTCCAGCTCGGGTGGCGTCTCGTCATCGGCCTCGGGCAGTTCGACCTGCTGCTCGTCGTCGGTGATGAGGTCGTCCCAGTTGTCGATCAGCTCGCCGTCGGCCTGGACGGCCCAACTGGATCCCCCACCGACGTCGTTCAGCGCGACGTGGCCGCCGTTGGCGGCGAAACGCAGGTTCGGGTTGCCGGGCATCTGCGGGAGCGCGAGCCGCACGGGGCTGGCGGAGCTGCAGCCCCGCCACCCGACGCCCGAACTCCAGGCCGCGTAGCGGCATCCGTCGACCACCACGGGGGCGGCTGCGACACCCGCCGCGTCGTCGACGAGCGTCACGGGAGCGCCGCCCAGCATGTCGGCGCCGACGAGACCCGCGGAGTGCGCGATGAGCACAAGCGCGTTCGCCGGCCCCGGCTCCTGCAGGCGCACGCCGGTGCCGTCCAACGCACCGGCGAGCGCGCGCACGCCGGACGGCGTGGCCAGTTCACGGGTCGTGGTGTCGAGCACCGCCCAGCGCTCCCCGACCGCGGTGAGCTGCACGGCATCCGTGGAGGCGGCATCCGCACCCCACTCGACATCCCAGCGCTCTCCGACCTCGACGGCGTCGGGCTCCACCCGCCAGACCTGAGAGACCTCGGGCAGGTAGGCCAGCAGGGCGCCCGTCTCGGTGGTGGTCACGACGGTGTTCTCGCCGAGGCTCAGCGTCGCAGGCGTCGCGGCGTCGAAGGAGCCGAGGTCGGCCAGCGGCAGCAGCCACACCTCGCCCGTCGCCTGCGCGACGATCGCGATGCGGTCACCAGCCAACAGCAATTGGGGACGTTGCGGCGGCAGGGCAATGTCGTCGCCGAGCACCGCGGTGGCCGGATCGACGTCGCGCACAGTCGCGCTCGCCTGGTCGACCAGCAGCACGGTCGAGCCCGACTGCACGATGCGGGGATCGTCGGCATCGACCTCGATCACGCTGTCGAGCTCGAAGACCTGGGTGTTCGCGCGCCCGATCGCCTGATGCTCGCCGCCGAGCACCCACACCGAGGGATCGGTGAGGTCCATCCGCTGCGCGGTGTAGCCCGACGACACGAGCGCGAGGGTGGCGACGAGGGCCGCGACGAGCACACTGCTCGTGACGGTCGCGGCGAGCGAGCGGTGGGAGGCGATCCAGGAGCGCATGTGTGTCACCCGCCGGTCACGTCGACGCACTTCTCGGCGCTGGCCGCACCCGCCGTGCCGTTGCGATTGACCACGACCGACAGACACACTGTGTCGCCGGGATCGGCGTCGACCACGAAGCGCGTCGAGGCCTGCAGCGCCGGCACCGACGCGATGCCGTCCTCGGTGATCGTGAGCTGGTACCGATCATCGTCCGCGATGCCGGGGTCGGGCCAGCTGAACTCGACCCGGCCCTGATCTCCGACGTCGGCGCGGATGTCGGTGACCACGGGGATGCCGTCCCCCACGGTGCGCAGCAGCACGACGAGCGCGATGATGCCGAGCACGGTAACGAGCCCGGCTGCGGCGGCGAGCATCCAGGTGATGCGGCGGATGCCCGTCGTGGGCTCCTTGGGGGTGCTGTGCGAGAAGGGGTGTCGGGTCCGCTGCGATCGCGCACGGTACCGACCGGTGCATACGCGTCAGGTCGCGCCGCACGGCGACGGCGACGCCGGCCGACCGGAGAGGGCGAGGACCCGGTGCTCACCGGCCGCAGCCGCGTGCGTTCCTCCTGGTCGGCGACCGTGCCGAGCGCCCAGTCGTCCATCGCGATCTCGGCCGCCGTCTGCGGTAGACCGAGCTCGGCTTCGACGAGTTGCAGTTCGCGCACGAGTTCGAGCGCGCTCGCCGGACGCTGCTCCGGACGACGCGACATCGCCTTGCGCAGCACCGCCTCGAGGCTCGCCGGCACATCCGGGCGCCCGATGGGCTGCGGCTTCGCGCGCGCGATGCGTCCCATGAGATCGCTCGAGGTGTTCGCCCCGCCCGGCACCTCGAACGGTGAGCGGCCCGCGAGCAGCGAGTAGGTCGTGGCGGCGAGCGACCACACCTCGGACGCGATCGAACCCGGCGTCTCGTCGAGCAGCACCTCGGGCGCCGACCACGGGATCGACAGCCCCACCGAGTTCTCGTCCTTCTGGGAGCCCAGCGTCGACGCGATGCCGAAGTCGGAGAGCACCGGATGCCCGTAGGCGGTCTGCAGGATGTTGGAGGGCTTGATGTCGCGGTGCAAGACGCCCGCACGGTGCGCCGTCTCGATGGCCGATCCGATCTTGATCGCGATGCGCAGCACCTCGGGCACCGGGATCGGCTCGCGGCGGTAGCGCTCCGAGAGCGAGGCCGAGCACAGCTCCATCACGAGATAGGGCCGGCCGTCGCTCGACACGCTCGCCTGATAGACGGTGAGGATCGAGGGATGCGCGCTCAGCTGCGCCATGAGGTTCGCCTCGGCCTGGAACATCTGGCGCACCTGGTCGTTGACGACCTCGCTCAGCATGACCTTGACCGCGACCTGACGGCGGGGCATGTTCTGCTCGTACAGGAAGACGTCGGCGAAGCCGCCCGACCCCAGCACGTGCACGTACGAGAACCCCGGAAGCACAGGGGGTTGCGAGGGAAGACGTCGTGCCACGACCTACCCCTCGACCCCGTGGAGTCTTCATTGTAGACAGAGCGCTCCGTATGCCCCGGCGCCTCGAGCACGTCGATGACGATGACCGTGATGTTGTCGCGGCCACCCGCCGCCAACGCGGCATCCACGAGGGCGGATGCGGTCTCGGCCGCCGAGAGCCGGGCGGCGAGGTGCAGTCGCAAGCGCGGGGCGGGCAGCTCCTTGGTGAGGCCGTCCGAGCACAGCAGCAACCGCATCCCGGCACGCAGCGGCACGCTCCAGTAGTCGGGGCGCGGTGCCTCGTGGAAACCCAGGGCGCGCGTCACGACGTTGGACTCCGGATGCGTCTCGGCATCCGCGGCAGAGAGCAGCCCCTGGTCGACGAGCTCCTGCACGACCGAGTGGTCATGCGTCACCTGCGCGAGCTCATTGCCGACGAAGCTGTAGACGCGGCTGTCGCCCACGTTGAAGATCACGAACGCGGGTTCGGCCCCGGCGACGTCGAGCACCGCACCGGTCACCGTCGTGCCGGCGCCGAGCGGCAGGTGCTCCCCGAGATCGTCGATGTCGTGCGCCGCGAGAACCAGCACATCGCCCACGACGCCCTGATCGACGTCGTCGCGTCCGGCGAGAGCGAGGAGTCGGTCGACGACGGCCGCGCTCGCGAGGTCACCCGCGGCATGTCCGCCCATGCCATCGGCCACCGCGAAGACCGGAGGCTGCACGATGACGCTGTCCTCATTCGCCTGCCGGCGTCGGCCCACATCGCTCACGGCCGCCCAGGCGAGCGTCACCTGCTCCCCGGCCTGCCGGGAACCGGGAAGCTGCGACGCGTGGCGTCGTCGCCATGCCGCGTCACGCCGTGCGCTCCTCTCGCGGCACCGGGCGCGCGGGCCCGAGGATCTCGACGACGACACCCTCGCCGAGGTCGATGCGGGTGCCCGGTGTCACGACGATCGATTCGCCGCGCAGCAGGGTGCGCACGGGCGAACCGGGCACGCGTACCTCACTGCCGTTGAGCGTGCGCATATCGGTCGCGACGACGGCGACCCCTGCTCGCGCAACTCGAGGTGCGTCGAGGAGATGCCGCCGTCGGGGCTCGCAACCGTCACGAGCCTCGGAGCGGCCGGCACCGGCACGCGCACCGGCCGCGGACGACGGCCGATATGCACGGGCCGATCGAGTTCGATGGGGTCGGCGGCGCCCACCCGCACCCGGTGGTGGGGCCGCAGCGCGGCCGGCAGCGGCGGGGTCTCGGGCACCACGGGACGCCTGACCGGCGGGGTGCTCTCGCGCACGACGGTGTCGCCGAGCGCGACCTCGACCTCGTCGACGTCGACGACGGTGCGAGCGCTCGACGGTTTCGCGGCGTGCGGGATGGTGTCATCGGCATCGTCGTGCACGTGCGTCCACCCTCCCGGTCGGACGTCCATTCTCCCGCGCCCACGCGCGGAGCCCGTATCCCCCGAGGGGGTGAGGCGAAGAAAGCCGACTACTCGGCTGCTCGGCTACTCGCCGATGTAGCTCATACAGCACCATCCGGTCATGAGCTGCATCGGCTATTCGCCGATGTAGCTCATACAGCACCATCCGGTCATGAGCTGCATCGGCTATTCGCCGATGTAGCTCATGACGTGCTTCACACGCGTGTAGTCCTCGAAGCCGTACATCGACAGGTCCTTGCCGTAGCCGGAGTGCTTGAAACCGCCGTGCGGCATCTCGGCCACGAGCGGGATGTGGGTGTTGATCCACACGCATCCGAAGTCGAGCCGCTTCGCGAAGCGCATCGCACGAGCGTGGTCACGCGTCCACACGCTCGAGGAGAGCCCGTACTGCACGCCGTTGGCCCAGGCGAGCGCCTCGGCCTCATCCGAGAAGGTCTGCACGGTGATCACCGGGCCGAAGATCTCGGTCTGGATGGCGTCGTCGTCCTGGCGCAGCGCGTCGACGATCGTCGGCTGGATGTAGTAGCCGGCGCCGTCCTGCCGCGCACCGCCCGTCACGACTTCGGCGTGCGCGGGAAGCGAGCCCAGCATCCCCAGCACGCGCTCGAGCTGGTTGGAGTTGTTGACGGGGCCGAAGAAGGTGTCGGGATCGCTCGGCGCGCCCGTGCGCACGTTCTCCTTCACGTACGCGGTGATGGCTGCGAGGAAGTCGTCGTGCGCGTCGCGGTGCACGAGCACGCGCGTGGCGGCGGTGCAGTCCTGACCGGCGTTGAAGTAGCCCGCGACGGCGATGCCCTCCGCGGCCTTGGCCATGTCGGCGTCGGGGAACACGATGACGGGTGCCTTACCGCCCAGCTCGAGATGCACGCGCTTGAGGTCGGAGGATGCCGCACGCGCGACCTCCATGCCAGCACGCACCGAGCCGGTGATCGACACCATCTGCGGCGTCGGATGCTCGATCATGCGCGCGCCCGTGGTGCGGTCGCCCGTGATGACGTTGAGCACACCGGGCGGCAGGAACTCGGCCGCGATCTCGGCGAGCAGCAGCGTCGACTGGGGCGTCGTGTCGGAGGGCTTGAGCACGCTCGTGTTGCCGGCGGCGATCGCGGGCGCGAACTTCCACACGGCCATGTTGAGCGGGTAGTTCCACGGCGTCACCTGGCCGACGACGCCGATCGGCTCGCGCCGGATCGAGCTCGTGTGGTCGGCCATGTACTCGGCCGTGGCCCGCCCCTCGAGGTTGCGCGCGGCGCCCGCGAAGAAGCGGATCTGGTCGACCGAGAGCATGATCTCGTCGTCGACGAGGCTCGCCCGCGGTTTGCCGGTGTCCTGCGACTCCAGGTCGGCGAACTCCTCGGCACGCTCCTCCATCTTGTCGGCGATGCGGAACAGCGCCAGCTGGCGCTCGGCGGGGGTCGACTCACCCCACGTCTCGAAGGCCGCGGATGCCGCGGCATAGGCGGCGTCGACATCCGCCTCTCCCGACACGGGCGAGCTCGCGTAGCTCCGCTCGGTCGCGGGGTCGATGACGTCGAAGCTGTCGTCAGATCGGGCATCGACGTACTCACCATTGATGAAGTTGCGCAGGATCCGTTCGGCCATGTGGCCACCATAACCTCTTCTCGGCAGGGTCGGAACTGCTGATTTCGTCGCGATTCGCGCCCGAGATTGCGGATTCCCTTGTCGAGACCTGCCTTCGATGAGAGAATCGAGCGCATGACGCCCCGCAGCCGCCCCATCGCCCTCGACGAGGTGTCCAAGGCGATCATCGAACAGCTGCAAGAAGACGGTCGCCGCTCCTACGCCGAGATCGGCAAAGCCGTCGGGCTGTCGGAGGCGGCCGTGCGCCAGCGGGTGCAGAAGCTCACCGACGCGGGCGTCATGCAGGTCGTCGCCGTGACCGACCCGATGCAGCTGGGTTTCTATCGCCAGGCCATGGTCGGCATCCGCGTCACCGGCGACAGCCGCGTCATCGCGCAGAAGCTCAGCGACATCACGGCGGTCGACTACGTCGTGCTCACCGCGGGGAGCTTCGACATCCTCGCCGAGATCGTGTGCGAGAACGATGATGAGCTCATCGAGCTGCTCAACGAGCGGATCCGCCGCATCGACGGCGTCGAGGCCACCGAGACCTTCGTCTATCTGAAGCTGCAGAAGCAGCTCTACAACTGGGGAACCAGGTGATCGCATCATGACCATGACCGCAGGCGCGCTGAGCGCGCAGAGCGAGGCCGAGCTGCAGCAGAAGGCGAAAGACCATCTGTGGATGCACTTCACGCGCCAGTCGGTGCTCGAAGAGCACGGCGCGCCGATCATCGTGCGGGGCCAGGGCCACCACATCTGGGATTCGCACGGCAAGCAGTACTTCGACGGGCTCTCGGGGCTCTTCGTCGTCAACGCGGGCCATGGCAGGCGCCGCCTCGCGGAGGTCGCGGCGCGGCAGGCGGAAGAGCTCGCGTTCTTCCCGCTGTGGTCGTACGCGCACCCTTCGGCGATCGAGCTCGCCGACCGCCTCGCCGACTACGCGCCGGGCGACCTCAACCGCGTGTTCTTCACCACCGGCGGCGGCGAGGCCGTCGAGACGGCCTTCAAGCTCGCCAAGTACTACTGGAAGCTGCAGGGCCGCGGCACCAAGCACAAGGTGATCTCGCGCTACGTCGCCTATCACGGCACCCCGCAGGGCGCCCTCGCGATCACCGGCATCCCCGCGATGAAGGAGATGTTCGAGCCCGTGACCCCGGGTGGCTTCCGGGTGCCGAACACCAACTACTACCGCGCTGCTGAGGCCGGATACGAAGGCACGACTCTCGAGGGATTCGGGCAGTGGGCCGCGAACCGCATCGAGGAGATGATCAACTTCGAGGGCCCCGAGACGGTGGCCGCGGTCTTCCTCGAGCCCGTGCAGAACTCCGGCGGATGCTTCCCGCCGCCGCCGGGATACTTCCAGCGGGTGCGCGAGATCTGCGACAAGTACGACGTGCTGCTCGTGGCCGACGAGGTCATCACCGGATTCGGCCGCATCGGCGACATGTTCGCCTCGACGACGTACGACATCCGTCCCGACATGATCACGTGCGCCAAGGGCATGACGAGCGGCTACTCGCCGATTGGCGCATGCATCGTGAGCGACCGGCTGTACGAGCCCTTCCGTCACGGTTCGACGGCGTTCTACCACGGCTACACCTTCGGCGGTCACCCGGTCTCGAGCGCCGTCGCTCTCGAGAACCTGGCGATCTTCGAGGAGGAGGGGCTCACCGATCACGTCAAGCAGAACTCGCCGCTGTTCCGCGCGGCTCTCGAGCGGCTGCTCGATCTGCCGATCGTCGGCGACGTGCGCGGGGACGGCTACTTCTTCGGCATCGAGCTCGTGAAAGACAAGAAGACCCGCGAGACCTTCGATGACGACGAGTCCGAGCGACTGCTCCGCGGCTTCCTCTCCAAGGCACTCTTCGACGCGGGGCTGTACTGTCGCGCCGACGACCGAGGCGACCCCGTCGTGCAGCTCGCACCGCCGCTCACGATCGGGCCGGCCGAGTTCGACGAGATCGAAGGCACCTTGCGCTCGGTACTCACCGAGGCCTGGACGCGCCTGTAGCACCGGCGTGACCGACTACCGCGGGCTGTCGTACTGGCACGACTCGGTCGCGAGCGCGGGCGACCCGCTCGTTCAGCGGGCGCCTCTCGAGGGCGACGCGGATGCCGACGTCGCGATCGTCGGCGGCGGCCTGACGGGCCTGTGGACGGCCTGGTACCTGCTCGAGCGCGACCCCGGCGCGCGCATCCTCGTGCTCGAGAAGGAGACCGCGGGCTTCGGCGCCTCCGGTCGCAATGGCGGGTGGTGCAGTGCGCTGTTCCCCCGCTCGACGGCCTCGCTCGCGGCCGCGCACGGCCGGGATGCCGCACTCGCGATGCGGCGCGCGATGATCGATACCGTCGCCGAGGTCGGCAGAGCGGCGGCCGAGGCGGGCATCGACTGCGACTACGCGCGTGCGGGCACTGTCGTCTATGCGCGCTCGGCGGCGCAGGAGCGCGCCGCCCGCGCCGACCTCCTCGAGGCCGAGAGCTACGGCGTCGACCCGCTCGAATGGTGGGAGCCGGACCGCGCGTCCGCAGCGGGTTCTCACGGCGCCGTGTTCGACCCCAACTGCGCGCGGCTGCACCCCGCCAAGCTCGTGCGCGGTCTCGCCCGCGCGCTCGAGGCACGCGGGGTGCACATCGCCGAGGGCACGACGGTCACGCGCGTCGATCCGGGCCGCGTCGAGACCGACCGCGGCGTCGTCACGTGCGATCGCGCTGTCATCGCGATCGAAGGCTATGGCGCCGCACTCCCCCAGACGCACCGCAGCATCCTGCCGCTGTACTCGCTCATGATCGCGACCGAGCCGTTGCCGAGCTCCTTCTGGGACGAGGTCGACATTCCGCACGGCCGCACCTTCAGCGACTACCGCCACCTGCTGGTCTACGGTCAACGCACGGCAGACGACCGTTTCGCCTTCGGCGGTCGCGGCGCGCGCTACCACTGGGGCAGCGCCATCCGGGCCGAGTACGACCGCGTCGATCGCGTCTTCAGGCATCTGCGGCGCACGCTCGGCGAGCTGTTTCCCGCGATCGGGGATGCCGCCGTCACCCACCGCTGGGGCGGCCCGCTCGGGGTGCCGCGCGACTGGCACGCCGCCGTGCGCTACGACCCGGCGACGCGCATCGCGTGGGCAGGCGGCTACGTCGGCGACGGCCTCTCCACCACGAACCTCGCGGGCCGCACGCTCGCCGATGTGCTCACCGGCGGCGACAGCGAGCTGACCCGCCTCCCGTGGGTGGGGCATCGATCGCCCGACTGGGAGGTCGAACCGCTTCGCTTCCTCGGGGCGAACGCCGGTCTCGCAGCCATGAACGTCGCCGATGCCGAACAGCGTCTCACCGGACGCGGCTCGCTCGTCGCGCGTGCGATGGGTCCGCTCATCGGGCACTAACAGCCCGGCCGAACTCGCCGGGCGGCGCTGTCAAGGGGCTGCTCGGCCGCGCGGCAGCTTCGTACCGTGGAGTCATGACGGCCCCCACGACGACCGACACCGCTCCCCGGGCCCACGCCCGTCGAAACACGCACCCGGCGGTCTCCATCTTCGTGCTGCTGGCCTCCATCGCCTTCGCGACGGGCATCGGCCTGCTCGGGTCGCTTGCGACGATGTCGCACGTCGAGGGGTGGTACGCGGATGCCGACACGGCTCCGTGGAGTCCGCCCGACATCGTCTTCGGTCCGGTCTGGACGGCCCTGTACCTCATGATGGCGGTCGCCGCGTGGCTCGTCTGGCGTCGGCGGCAGGACGGCGAGGTGCGCCCGGCGCTCGTGGCGTACATCGTGCAGCTCGCCCTCAACGCCGCCTGGACACCCGTCTTCTTCGCGCTCTACCCGGTGCTCGGCGTGACCGCGCTGTGGCTCGCCTTCAGCATCATCGTCGTGCTCATCGCCGCGGTGATCTTCACGATCTTGCGGTTCTGGCCCATCAGCCGGCTGGCATCCGTGCTGCTGGTGCCCTACCTCGCCTGGCTCATCTTCGCCTCGAGCCTCAACGTGTGGGTCGCGGCGTCGGCGACCTGAGTGCTGTCAAGCGTCTCCCGGAAACAGCGCGTCGATCGTGGCGACCTCCTCGGCAGAGGGGCGCCATCCGGATCCGGCTGCCGCGTTGGCGGTGATCTGCTCGGGCCTCGTCGCGCCGGCGATCACACTCGAGAGCTCGGGTCGGGAGAGGAACCAGCCGAAGGTGGCCTCGAGGATGCCGATGCCGCGCGCGGTCGCGACGCGCTCGAAGGCCTCGATGGCGTCCCACGGCGCGTTGTCGGCGATGTGCGGACGCTGGCGTGCGATGCGGGTGTCGGCGGGACGCTCCGACCGGCTGAACTTGCCCGTGAACAGGCCGTTCGCGAGCGGGAAGTAGGGCAGGAAGCCGAGCCCCGCTCGCGCACCGCGGGCAGCAGCTCGGCCTCCACCTGGCGTTCCAGCAGGCTGTACTCGTTCTGCGCCGAGACGAACCGTGCGGTGTCGAGGTCGTGGGCCGCGTCGTCGGCGTCTCTCAGTTGCGTCGCGTCGAGATTCGAGTGGCCGATCGCGAGGACCTTGCCCTCGCGCACGAGTTCGTCGAGCGCCTGCAGCGTCTCACCGATCGGGGTCTCCGGATCGGGGGTGTGCAATTGATACAGGTCGATGTGGTCGGTCTGCAGGCGTGAGAGCGAGGCGTCGACGGCGGCACGTAGGTAGCGGCGACCGCCACGCGGACCGAGCTCGGCGAACGGCGACGGGTAGTCCTGATGACCGAACTTCGTGGCGATGATCGCCTCGTCACGTCGCCCGCGCAGCGCCTCTCCGAGCAGCCGCTCGCTCAGGCCGTATTCGGCGCCGTAGATGTCCGCCGTGTCGAAGAGGGTGACCCCCACGTCGAGGGCCGCCCGCACGACCTCGGTCGCACCATCCTGCGTCTGCGTGCGGGTGCCGGGGCGACCCAGGTTGTTGCACCCGAGGCCGACGACCGATACTCGCAACGACGAGGTTCCCAGGGTGCGCGTCTCCATCCCTCGAGACTACGTCCGGTCCTGCACAGCACGGCCCGCGGCCCCTCGGTTCGCAATGTCCGATTCCCGCCGGTGAGCGTCGGGGGCCGGGGCTACGCTCGTGCCATGACGCTTCCGCCCCTCTCCCCGAGCCCGCGGCGCTCCGCCGCATCCCGAGCCCCATCGGCCGCATCGAGGTCGTCGGCAACGGCACCGCGATCGTGTCGCTCGCGATCGAGCACGACGGCGCCCTGCCCCACGACGCGCTCGACGAGCGCCCCGACGCGGTCACCGATCGCGCGGTGAGCCAGCTCGAGGAGTACTTCGCCGGCCACCGCCGCGACTTCGACGTGCCGGTGTCGCTCGAGCGGGGTACGCCGTTCCAGCGGGCCGTCTGGGAGCAGCTCGTCGAGCTGCAATGGGGCGAGGTCGTCTCGTACGGCGAGCTCGGCATGGCCACCGGGCGCGAGCACGCCGGCCGCGCCATCGGCGGGGCCGTCGGGGCGAACCCGGTGCCGATCATCGTGCCGTGCCACCGGGTGCTCGGCGCGGCAGGGGTCATCACCGGGTATTCGGCGGGCGAGGGCATTCCCACCAAGTCGTGGCTTCTCGAGCACGAGGGCATCGCGCACAAGCTGCCGACCGGGCTGCGGCCCGACCCGACGCTCGACATCCCGGGCGAGGAGCCCGCCGCGTGAGGCCTTCCTCGTCGTCGGCGACGACGGCACCGCACGCTGCGGGTGGGTCGGCGACGACGCGGAGTACCGCCGCTACCACGACGAGGAGTGGGGGCATGCCCTGCACGGCGATCGGGAGCTCTTCGAGAAGCTGTCGCTCGAGGGGTTTCAGGCGGGGCTCTCCTGGATCACCATCCTCCGGCGCCGGCCGACCTTCCGCGCGGCGTTCCGCGACTTCGACATCGACGCCGTGGCATCCTTCGACGACGCGGACATCGAACGGCTGCTCGCCGACACGGGGATCATCCGCAACCGGGCGAAGATCGAGGCGACCATCTCGAACGCCCGCGTCACGCAGCAGCTCGCCGAGCGCCCCGGCGAACTCGATCGCGTGATCTGGTCGTTCGCGCCGTCGGGCCACCGCGCGCGACCGACGGAGCTCGGCGATATCCCGGCGGTCACGGCCGAAGCCGCGGCGCTCAGCACGGCACTCAAGAAACTCGGCTACCGCTTCGTGGGGCCGACCACGATGTACGCCCTCATGCAATCCGCGGGGCTTGTCGACGACCACGTCGTGGGATGCTGGCGCGCGGCCTGAGCGTCACACCACGAGATCGAGTTCGCCCGGGGCGCCGCGCTCGAGACGGACGCCGGCGGCTTCCGCCCACGACAGCAACGACTCCACATCCGGGTGATCGACGCCCGCGAGCAGCAGGGCGCGCGTGAGACGACCCTTGCCTGCCTTGTTGAAGTGATTGAGGGCACGCTTGCGGCCGCCCTCCTCGCTCACGACCCGCACGAACACCGCCCGTTGATGATCGGGCGCGGGCCCCAGGGCGGCGTACGCCTCCGAGCGCAGGTCGAGCACGAGGCCGGTCTCCTGGGCCACGACCGCCGACACCGCGGGTGACCACAACTTCTTGAGGGCGACGCCCGGAAGGCGCGAGTCCGCCGAGACCCGGTAGGCGGGGATCGGATCGAGCGCGCGCGTCAAACCGAACAGCGCCGACGCGATCGCGAGATGCTCGTGCGCGAAGGCACGTGCCGCGGGGGTCAGAGTCGGCGCATCGAGAGCGTCGTACAACACGCCGTCGTAGCGATCGAGCGCGGGCAGAACGGGTGACCGGCGGATGCGGCGGTTGCGCTGCGCCTCGTGCGCCTGCGTCGGCCCGAGCTTGAGCGCCGCAGCAGACGCCGCCGGATCCCGCGCCAGTTCCTCGAGCGCTGCCAGCGCCGTGCGGCGAGCGGACGTGAGTTGCGGGTAGCCGAGCTCACGCAGCGCGAGCCGTGTGTCGGCCGTTCCGCCCTCCCGCTTGGTCTCGGAGGGCGGCAGCAGGATCAGCACCTCAGCGTTGCAGGAACGCGAGCGCGCGCTCCACGTTGACGCCCAGCGGTTCCACCGAATCCAGGGTGATGCGCGCGATCGCGCCGCTCGGACCCGTCCAGTCCTCCCACTCGTCGAGACTCTGCTCGACCGCGAAGGTCTCGGGAAGCGACGCCGCTGCGAGCCGTTCGGCACGTGCGGCGAGCCTCTTCTCGTGGAGCTCCGCATCCGAGCAGATCACCTCGATGAAGCGGATCTCGGCCTTCTGGCGCTCGGCGAGCTTGAGCCACTGCTCGCGCGCAGGTCCCACCGCATTGACGGCGTCGACGATGATGCTCGCTCCGCCCGAGATGACCGCATCCGCGAACGCCTCGGCCACGAGGTAGGCGGCGAGTCCCGTCGGCTGATCGGCGTCGATCCCCGCCGAGAGGATGGCCGCCTCGATCGGGTCGACCGACACAACGGGCACGCCCATACGGTTGCCGACGACCTCGGCGATCGTGCTCTTGCCTGCCGCGGGAAGCCCCGCCATCACGATGAGCATGGCTCCACTCTACGAGGCTCCGTCGCCGGGGTCATCCCCCGGACGACGGAAGCGCTCACACCAGTTCGGCGGTACCGGCGACGATCGTGACCGTGTCGCCCTGCACCGAGAGGAAACCGTCTCCGACGCGCGCCGTGACGACGGTGCCGTCGGTCGCGGTCACCCGCGACTCCCCGGCGCGAGGATCGCGAGCACCGGCTCGTGACCGGTCAGGATGCCGATCTCGCCCTCGGTGGTGCGGGCGATGACCTGCGTGGCCTCGCCCGTCCACAGCTCGCGTTCCGCCGACACGACGGCGACGTTGAGGGCCATGATCAGCCGTTCTCCTTCTGCAGCTGAGCCCAGCGCTCCTCGACATCCGAGATCGACCCGACGTTGAAGAACGCCTGCTCGGCGACGTGGTCGAAGTCGCCGCGCACGATCGCGTCGAAGGACTCGATCGTGTCGCGCAGCGGCACGGTCGAACCCTCGACACCCGTGAACTTCTTGGCCATGTAGGTGTTCTGCGACAGGAACTGCTGGATGCGGCGGGCGCGCGAGACGGTGATCTTGTCTTCCTCGGAGAGCTCGTCGACACCGAGGATCGCGATGATCTCCTGGAGCTCCTTGTTCTTCTGCAGGATCGCCTTCACCGAGGTGGCCACCCGGTAGTGGTCCTCACCCAAGTAGCGAGGGTCCATGATGCGCGAGGTCGACGACAGCGGGTCAACCGCCGGGTAGAGACCCTTCGACGCGATCTCACGCGAGAGCTCGGTCGTTGCGTCGAGGTGCGCGAAGGTCGTGGCCGGGGCCGGGTCGGTGTAGTCGTCGGCGGGCACGTAGATCGCCTGCAGCGAGGTGATCGAGTGACCACGCGTCGAGGTGATGCGCTCCTGCAGGATGCCCATCTCGTCGGCGAGGTTCGGCTGGTAGCCGACCGCGGAGGGCATGCGTCCGAGCAGCGTCGACACCTCGGAGCCCGCCTGCGTGAAGCGGAAGATGTTGTCGATGAACAGCAGCACGTCCTGCTTCTGCACGTCGCGGAAGTACTCGGCCATCGTGAGAGCCGAGAGCGCGACACGCAGGCGGGTTCCCGGCGGCTCGTCCATCTGACCGAAGACGAGGGCGGTCTTGTCGAAGACGCCCGCCTCCTCCATCTCGTGGATGAGGTCGTTGCCTTCACGGGTGCGCTCGCCGACACCGGCGAACACCGACACACCGCCGTGGTCCTGGGCGACGCGCTGGATCATCTCCTGGATCAGCACCGTCTTGCCGACGCCCGCACCGCCGAAGAGGCCGATCTTGCCACCCTGCACGTACGGGGTCAGCAGGTCGATGACCTTGATGCCCGTCTCGAAGAGCTGCGTCTTCGACTCGAGCTGGTCGAACGCCGGGGGCTTGCGGTGGATGGGCCAGCGCTCGGTGATCTCGACCGTCTCGCCGGGCTCGCCGTTGAGGATCTCGCCCGTGACGTTGAAGACGCGACCCTTGGTGACATCCCCGACCGGAACCGAGATCGCAGCGCCCGTGTCGCGCACCTCCTGGCCACGCACGAGGCCGTCGGTGGGCTTGAGGGCGATGGCGCGCACGAGGTCGTCACCGAGGTGCTGCGCGACCTCGAGGGTGATCGTCGTGGTCTCGTCGCCGATCGTGATGTCGGTCTTGAGCGCGTTGTAGATCTCGGGGAGCGCGTCGTGCGGGAACTCGATGTCCACGACGGGGCCCGTGACGCGTGCGATGCGCCCGACGCCGCCGGCGGAGGCGGACGACGTGTCCTGTGCCTTCTGGGTAGCGGTAGCCATGGTCTCTCTTTTCTTGATCGTTACTTCGCCGAGCCGAGGGCGTCTGCGCCGCCCACGATCTCGGAAATCTGCTGGGTGATCTCCGCCTGGCGCGCGTTGTTCGCGAGGCGGGTGTAGTCGCGGATGAGCTTGTCGGCGTTGTCGCTCGCGGACTTCATCGCCTTCTGCGTGGCGGCCTGCTTGGATGCGGCCGACTGCAGGAGGGCGTTGAAGATACGCGACTCGATGTACACCGGCAGGAGCGTGTCGAGCACCGCCTCGGGCTCAGGCTCGAACTCGTAGAGCGGGAAGATCTCGGTGTCACCCGGGTCCTCAACGCCCTCCACGACCTCGAGCGGAAGGAGACGCACGACCTCGGGCTCCTGCGTGAGCATCGAGACGAAGCGGTTGTAGACGATGTGGATCTCATCCACCCCGCCCTCGTCGGTCGGCTGCACGAAGCGCGCGACGATCTCCTCGCCGATCTCCTGCGCGGTCGCGAAGCTCGGCGTATCGGTGTCGCCGATCCACGAACGTTCCGGAGTGCGCCGGCGGAAGTTGAAGTACCCGACTCCGCGGCGGCCGACGACGTAGTGCACGACCTCCTTGCCCTGCTCGGTGAGCAGGGTCGTGAGCTCCTCGCTCTCGCGCAGCACGTTCGCGTTGAACGCACCGGCGAGACCGCGGTCGGAGGTGAACACGACGACCGCCGCGCGGCGGATCGTCTCGGGCTCGGTCGTCAGCACGTGATCCACGTTGGAGTAGCTCGCGACCGCCGAGACCGCACGCGTCACGGCGCGTGCGTACGGCGCGGACGCCGACACGCGCTGGAGCGCCTTCTGGATGCGGCTCGCCGCGATCAGCTCCATGGCACGGGTGATCTTCTTGGTCGTCTGGGCAGAGCGGATCTTCTGCCGGTAGACCCGAAGCTGGGCTCCCATGTCCTATCTCTTCCTGTCGAGGGTTCGTTGTGGGCGCGTTCCGACGAGGCGGATCAGCGCTTGCCCTTCACGATGCGCTCCTGGTTGACGTCCTCGACCTCGGTGGCCTCGAACTCCTCGGTGCCGACACCGGGAGCGCCCTCGCCGGGCTGGAACTCGAGCACGAAGGCGTCCACGGCCTTCTCGAGCTCCGCCTCGGTGGCATCGTCGAGCACGTTGGTCTCACGCAGGGTGTCGAGGATCTTCGTGTTGCGGCCGAGGTGGTCCAGCAGCTCCGCCTCGAAGCGCAGCACGTCTTCGACGGGGATCGTGTCGAGCTTGCCCTTGGTTCCGGCCCAGATCGAGACGACCTGCTGCTCGACGGGGAACGGCGAGTACTGCGGCTGGCGCAGCAGCTCGGTCAGGCGCGCACCGCGGTCGAGCTGACGACGGCTCGTGGCATCCAGGTCGGATGCGAAGAGCGCGAACGCCTCGAGCGCACGGTACTGGGCCAGCTCGAGCTTGAGCGTTCCCGAAACCTTCTTGATCGACTTGACCTGGGCGTCACCGCCGACGCGCGACACCGAGATGCCCACGTCGACCGCGGGACGCTGGTTGGCGTTGAACAGGTCGGACTGCAGGAAGATCTGGCCGTCGGTGATCGAGATCACGTTGGTCGGGATGTAGGCCGACACGTCGTTCGCCTTGGTCTCGATGATCGGCAGACCCGTCATCGAGCCGGCGCCGAGCTCGTCCGACAGCTTCGCGCAACGCTCGAGCAGACGCGAGTGCAGGTAGAAGACGTCGCCCGGGTAGGCCTCGCGCCCCGGCGGGCGACGCAGCAGCAGCGACACGGCGCGGTAGGCCTCGGCCTGCTTCGACAGGTCGTCGAAGATGATGAGCACGTGCTTGCCGCCGTACATCCAATGCTGGCCGATGGCCGAACCGGTGTAGGGCGCGAGGTACTTGAAGCCCGCGGGGTCGGATGCCGGAGCTGCGACGATCGTCGTGTACTCCATCGCGCCGGCGTCTTCGAGAGCGCCCTTCACGGCCGCGATCGTCGAGCCCTTCTGACCGATCGCGACGTAGATGCAGCGCACCTGCTTGTCGACGTCGCCGGACTCCCAGTTGGCCTTCTGGTTGATGATCGTGTCGATCGCGATCGCGGTCTTGCCGGTCTGGCGGTCGCCGATGATGAGCTGACGCTGGCCACGGCCGATCGGGATCATCGCGTCGATGGCCTTGATGCCGGTCTGCATGGGCTCGTGCACCGACTTGCGGGCCATCACGCCGGGCGCCTGCAACTCGAGGGCACGACGCCCCTCCGCCGCGATCTCACCGAGACCGTCGATGGGGTTGCCGAGCGGGTCGACGACGCGACCGAGGAAGCCGTCACCGACCGGCGAGGAGAGCACCTCGCCCGTGCGGGTGACCGGCATGCCCTCTTCGATGCCCGTGAACTCACCCAGCACGATGACACCGATGGAGTCCTCGTCGAGGTTGAGGGCGAGACCGAGAGTGCCGTCGTCGAAGCGGAGCAGCTCGTTCGCCATGGCGCCCGGGAGCCCCTCGACGTGCGCGATGCCGTCGGCCGCGTCGATGACGGTGCCGACCTCGGTCGTCGTGGTCTTGGCCGGCTCGTAGCCGGCGACGAAATCCTTGAGCGCGGAACGGATCTCGTCCGGGCTGATCGTGATGTCTGCCATGTCTCTTCCTTGGAGTGGTGCGTCGGGCGCCGGGGTCAGCCGGCCAGTCGGATGCGGAGGTCGGCCAGGCGGGACGCGACGGTTCCGTCGATGACGTCGTCGCCGACCTGCACGCGCAGGCCGCCGACGATGGTCGGGTCGATGATGAGGTTGATGCGCAAGGAGCGGCCGTAGCGGGTCGCCAGCGCCTTCTCGAGGGCCGTCAGTTGCGCGGGTGCGGGCCGCACGGCGGACGTGACGGTCGCCACGATCGCGCCCTGGGCATCCGCGACGATGTCGGCCGCGCCGGACAGCAGCTGCCCGATCCGGCGGCCGCGCGGGCTCTGCACGAGGTGCCGCACGATCACCAGGGTCGCGGGCTGCACCTTGCCGGCGAGCAGGGCGTCGACGAGGGCGGCCTTGGCCTCCGGAGCGCCGAGCTTGCTGCCGACGGCGAGCTCGAGCTCGTGATCGGTCGACACCGTGCTGCTGAAGGCGAAGAGCTCGTTCTCGATGCCCGCATCAGGACCGGCCGAGATCGCGATCGCGCGGATGCCGAGCTCCTCGATGCCGGCCACGAGCTCACCGGGCGTCGACCAGCGCGACGAGACGGCGCCCGTGAGCACCTGCGAGGCTGCCGTGTCGAGCGTGCCGAAGATCGACTTCAGCAGGCCCGCCTTGCGGTCCGCCTCGACGGCCGGGTCGGCGAGCACGGAGCGCAACTGCCCCGACGACTCGATCGCCCGCCCCGCAGCGAGCAGCTGCTCACCGGTGGCGAGGACACGCCCCCAGCCGCCGCGAGCGTGCGCTTCGCGGCCGTGAGTGCTTCGCGTGACGCCGATCCCATCTACTTGCCCGCCTTCGCCTTCTCGTCGGCCTCGAGATCCGCAAGGAACCGGTCGACCACGGCGGCGGCCTTCTTGTCGTCGGAGAGCGACTCGCCGATGACACCGGAGGCGAGATCGAGCGCGAGGCTTCCGACCTCCGAACGCAGCGAGACGAGAGCGGCGGAGCGCTCGGCCTCGATCTGTGTCTGGGCGTTCGCGACGATGCGCGCCGCCTCCGCCTGCGCCTGCTCCTTGAGTTCGGCGAGGATCGCCTGCCCATCGGTGCGCGCCTGCTCACGGATACGGGCCGCCTCGGCGCGCGCCTCCGCGAGCTGCGCGGTGTACTCGTCGCGGGCGGCGCTGGCAGCGGCCTGCGCCTCCTCAGCCTTCTTGAGACCACCCTCGATCGCCTCGGCGCGGGCGTCGAGCGCGCGGTTCATGCGCGGCACGACGAAGATCGCCACGACGATCAGCAGCGCGACGAAGATGATCGACGAGTAGATGATGTCGTAATCCGCGGGGATGAGCGGGTTGGGTGGCTCCTCCGCACGAACGTCGAAGAATGCACGCAGCATCCCGACCTCCTTCAGTGAGTGCTGTCTAGCAGCAGATGCGGACGGATCAGGCGGGGGCGGTGAACGGGATGAAGCCCGTGGCGATCGCGACGAAGGCGAGCGCCTCGGTGAACGCGATGCCGAGGAACATCAGACCGGTCAGGCGACCCTGCAGCTCAGGCTGACGAGCGACTGCCTCGATCGTCTTGCCGACGACGATGCCCACGCCGATGGCGGAGCCGATCGAGGCCAGGCCGAATGCGATAGGGGCGAGGTATCCAACGATCACGGGATGTTTTCCTTTTCTGTGAAGGGATCTTGCAGGGTTGTGCCCGGCGGATGCGGGGCGGGTCAGTGCTCTTCCGCCAGCGACAGCTGGATGTACACGGCGGCGAGGAAGGTGAAGACATAGGCCTGCAGCACAGCGACCAGGATCTCGAAGACGGTGAAGGCGGCGCCGAAGGCGAAGGTGCCGATACCGAGCAGGCCGAGGAGGTTGCCGTCGGTGAACAGCACCGTGAGCAGGAAGAAGTGGGTCGCCGAGAAGCACAGCACGAGCAGCAGGTGGCCGGCCACCATGTTCATGAGAAGTCGCAACACGAGCGTGACCGGCCGGAGCACGAACGTCGAGATGAACTCGATGGGCGTCACGATCACGTAGAGCGGCCACGGCACACCCGCCGGGAACAACGCGTTCTTGAAGTACTTGATGCCGAACTTCTTGATGCCCGCGTAGATGAACATCACGTAGGAGACGATCGCGAGCACGAGCGCGGTACCGATGACCGAGGTGCCCGCGATGTTGAAGAACGGCACGGTTCCCGTGAGGTTCAAACCCAGGATGAGCAGGAACATGGCCATCAGCGGCGCCATGAACCGCTTGCCGTCTTTCTCGCCGAGGGTCTCGATCACGATGTTGTTGCGGATGAAGCCGAGGATGAACTCGTTGGCGACCTGACCACGCGACGGGACGATCCGCATCCGGCGGGTGGCGATGAGAAGCCAGACGATCAGCAGCACCGTGATGACGATGCGGATGAGCATGATGCGGTTGAGCTCGAAGGGCGTGCCTTCGAAGAGGATCGCCGGGGGAAGAACTCACCCAGCGACGGTCCGTGGAAGCCTCCGCTGCCATGGTCGTCGTCGATGAGAGCCATGGGGGTGAGGGCGGATGCTAGCAGCGCTGACTCCAAGATCGGGGCGTGCGACCACGCGGCGAGTGAATGGGGTTGCCCTCAGCCTATCAGGGCCGAGGGGCGGGTCAGGACGTCCTTACCCGGCACTTTCGTCGTCGGGCAGCGTGACGTCGATCGGTGTTCGGGCCTTCACGAACGCGAAGCCGTCGACGATGAGCGAGCCCAAGACGGCGGCGATGACCGTGAAGAAGAACACCCACGCATCCAGCCACGGCTGATCGCGCAACCAGTACATGAAGAGGAAGAACACGATGAGCTTGACCAGCCACACCGCGAGCACGACCCCGTAGAACAACGGGCTGTTCGGATCGTCGGTGGTGAGCCGCCGCCCGAGCAGCATGCTGCCTGCGGTGAGGGCGAGGAACGCGAAGGCGAGCACCGAGCCGAGCAGGCCGCCCCAGAGGCCGGGCGTGCCGCCCACGAGGAGGCCCACTCCCCGGCGACGATCGCGAGAGCCGCCGCGAAGATGGCACCCCAGCGCAGCGCGGTGACGAGGATCGGGTTGTGGGCAGGGGCGCTCATGCGGAGCCCTCCTTCTTCTGAAGTAGGTCGAGAGCGGCAGCGGCGGCGCTGTCGCTCGGTTCGGCATCCGGTTCGGATGCGGCGTCGAGCGGGTCGAAACGCGCGACGACGGCGGCCTCGGCGGCATCCGCGTCCATGCTCTGCGCGACCGACTCGATGGCCTTGCGCCGGCTGAGCGGGGCGAGCGTCACGATCGTGCAGACCACGAGGCCGAGAACGGTCGCGAGCGCGGCCCACCAGGTGTCGATGAACAGGAACAGGAGCATGCCGATCGAGGCCGCGCCGGTCCATGCGTACAGGATCAGCACGGCGTGCAGGTGCGAGTGGCCCATGTCGAGCAGCCGGTGGTGCAGGTGCTTGCGGTCGGCGGTGAAGGGCGACTTGCCCGCGCGCAGGCGGCGGATGATGGCCAAGCCGAAGTCGAGCAGCGGCACCACGAGGATCGCGAACGGCAGCAGCAATGGGATGAGGGCCGGGAAGAGCTGACGGGCGCTGCCGACGGTCTCCTCCAAGCGGTTGGGGTCGATCTGGCCTGTCACGGCGATCGTCGAGGCGGCCATCAGCAACCCCACGAGCAGCGCGCCGGCGTCACCCATGAAGAGACGGGCGGGATGCCAATTCAGTGGCAGGAACCCGACGCACGCACCGATGAGCACGGCCGAGATGAGTTGCGCGAGGTTGAAGTAGTCGCTCTGGCCGGTGGGTCCGGACGAGATCGCGAACACGTACACCGAGAACACGCCGTTCGCGATGATCGCGACGCCCGAGACCAGACCGTCGAGCCCGTCGATGAAGTTGATGGCGTTCATCACGAGCACGATGACGATCACGGTGATGACGAGCGACTGCCACGGCGCGAGCGTCACAATGACCGACCGCGATCCGTCTCCGGCGCCGAACAGCTTCGGCAGCGGGAAGGACAGGAACTGGATGCCGCTCCAGGCAAGCAGGGCCGCCGCGAGCAGCTGCCCCGCGAGCTTGGTGAGCCAGTCGAGGTCCCAGATGTCGTCGGCGACACCGATCAGCACGATCATGAGCGCCGACCCCAGCAGGCCCCAGATGTGCGCGGGCTGCGAGTAGACGATCGCGAGCGGCGGAAGGAACGAGCCGACCGCGAACGCGACCACGACCCCGAGGAACATCGCGACGCCGCCGAGCCGAGGTGTGGGACGGGTGTGCACGTCGCGCGCCCGGATCTTCGGGTAGAGCCGGAACCGCGTCGAGAGTTTCCAGATGATGAGCGAGAACGAGAAGGAGACCAGCCCGGCGATGCCGGCGGTCACGATGTAGAAGATCAGGCGCATCGATCGGCTCCGACGACGCGCACGATCTCGGCGTCGGGGATCACCCCGTGGCGCACGATGCGCAGCTTGCCGTCCGGATGCTCGAGGTTCGTCGCGTCGACGATCGTCGACCCCGTGTGCGCGGCGGCATCCGGGTACGCGCCTCCGGCGGTTCCGGCCTCGAGATAGACGGCGACGCTCTCGCCGAGCATCGCTTCGGCGTCGGCCGCCGTCAGCGCGGCGGGCTCCCCGTGCGGTTGGCGCTCGATACGGCGAGTGGGCCGGTCTCGGCGAGCAGTTCGAGGGCGATCGGATCGGACGGCATGCGCAAAGCGACGGTGCCGCGCGTCTCCCCGAGATCCCAATCGAGCATGGCGCGCGCACGGAGGATCACGGTGAGACCCCCGGCCAGAACTCGGCCACGAGAGCCCGCACCTCATCCGGGACCGGGTCGGCGAGCGCATCGAGCGTCGGGGCGCCCGGCACGAGCACGGGGGCGGCGCCGTGCGGTCGCGCCCCTTGGCATCGAGCAGGCGCTGCACGGCCTCGGGCGAGAACGCATCCGCCGCGATACCGTACACCGTGTCGGTGGGGATGACGACGAGCTCGCCGCGCCCGATGGCGCCGCGGGCGAGGCGCATCCCGGTGAGAAGTTGTTCGGGGACGCCGGTGTCGTAGATCGCCATGGCCCTCCCATCCTAGGAGCGTCGAGCCGAGAGACGGCTCACCGCGCTTTCACCGCGTCATCGGGGAGGATGGAGGGATATGAGTCTGCTCTTCCTCTTCGACATGGACGACGTCCTCTACGACTACGACTGGCGTGCCCGCATGGCCGGTCTCACCGAGCTCACGGGGCACGACCTCGCCGAGCTGCGGCGCCGCTGGTGGCACGCGGGCGGAGAGGGGGCGGCCGAGGCGGGCGGCTTCGCGGACGGCGCGGCCTACCGCGCGGCGCAGAACGCCGCCCTGGAGCGGGAGATCGCGCTCGAGGATTGGGTGGCGAACCGACGCTCGGCGATGCGCGCCCGCCCGGACGCGATCGAGGCGGTGCGGCGGGCGGCGCAACTCGGACAGGTGAGCCTGCTCACCAACAACGGCCCGTTGCTGGAGGAGAACCTCGCGGAGATCGCGCCCGAGATCGCCCCGCTGTTCGGCGAGCACCTCTACACGACGAGCCGCTACGGGGCGCGGAAGCCCGATCCGGTGGTGTTCGAGCGCGTGTTGGAGCACTATGGCGCGAGTGCCGCCGACACCTTCTTCGTCGACGACCTGCCCGAGAACGTCGCGGCCGCGGCATCCTCGGCATCACGACCTACCGCTACGGCACGGCCGAGGGACTGCTCGCGGCGATCGAGGAGTTCGCCGAGGTGCGCGCGGCGGCCTAGCTCAGCGCACGGCCGTCGTCACCCGGTCGCGACCGAGCAGATCGCGGTGCGTCGCCACGGCGCGCCAGCTATCGGAGGTGAGCAGGTCGCGCATCGCGGCGCCCTGCAGCTCGCCATGTTCGATCACGAGCGCTCCCCGGGCCTCAGCAGCGCACGGGCGCGACGCGACAGGGCGCGCACGACGTCGAGTCCATCCGGGCCGCCGTAGAGCGCGGCCGCGGGATCGTGCAACCGCACCTCGACATCGCGCGGGATGGCCTCGTCGGGGATGTAGGGCGGGTTGGAGGCCACGACGTCGACCGTGCCGTCGAGTTCGGGCAGGGCGTCGGCGAGGTCACCGAGCACGAGGCGGATGTTGTCGGCACCCGACGCTCGTACGTTGCGTTCCGCCCAGACGTGGGCCTCGGGCGACCGCTCGACGGCGACGACCTGCGCATGCGGCACCTCCGTCGCCAGAGCGAGGGCGATCGCGCCGCTGCCGGTGCCGAGGTCGACGGCGAGTGGCTGAGCCGTCGGCACCGCGAGCAGGGCGTCGATGGCGAGCTGCGCGACGAACTCGGTCTCGGGACGCGGCACGAAGACCCCGGGGCCCACCGCGAGCTCGAGCGAGCGGAACGGCGCGAGCCCCGTGATGTGCTGCAGCGGCTCACGGGCGGCGCGACGCTCGAGGGCGGTGAGGAACGCGGCACGCTCCCTCTCCGCCACTGTCGCGCCCGTGACGGCCCGGGCCTGCAGCTGCCCCCTGCTCACCCCGAGCGCGTGCGCGAGCAGCAGCTCGGCATCCACCTCGGGCGTCGGCACGCCGGCGTCGGCGAGCGTGTTGATGCCGAGGGCACGGAGCTCGACGATGGTGGGGTGCGGAGACGTGTCGCGCGGGGCGCGGCTTCCTCAGCCACCTTCGGTACCGAGGGCGGCGAGGCGCGCCTCTTCGTCCATCTGGATGCACGAGTCGAGGATCGGCTGCAGGGCGCCGTTCATCACCTGGTCGAGGTTGTAGGCCTTGTAGCCCGTGCGGTGGTCGGCGATCCGGTTCTCGGGGAAGTTGTAGGTGCGGATGCGTTCGGAGCGGTCCATGGAGCGGATCTGGCTGCGACGCTGGTCGGATGCAGCGGCATCCCGCTCCTCCTGCTGCCGGGCGAGCAGACGCGCGCGCAGCACGCGCATACCGGCCTCCCGGTTCTGCAGCTGCGACTTCTCGTTCTGCATCGACACGACGATGCCCGTGGGCACGTGGGTGATGCGCACGGCGGAATCGGTCGTGTTGACCGACTGGCCGCCCGGACCCGACGAGCGGTACACGTCGATCTTCAGATCGTTCGGGTCGATCTGCACCTCTTCGGGCGCGTCGACCTCGGGGAACACGAGCACGCCCGTCGTGGAGGTGTGGATGCGGCCCTGCGACTCAGTCGCCGGCACGCGCTGCACGCGGTGCACGCCGCCCTCGTACTTGAGGCTCGCCCACACGCCGTCGGCGGGATCGGTGGCGTTCGACTTGATGGCCACCTGAACGTCCTTGTACCCCCGAGGTCGGACTCGTTGCGCTCGAGCAACTCGGTCTTCCACCCGCGGGACTCCGCATAGTGCAGGTACATGCGCAGCAGATCCGCGGCGAACAGGGCGGATTCCTCGCCGCCCTCGCCGCCCTTGATCTCCATGATCACGTCACGGCCATCATCCGGATCGCGCGGGATGAGCAGGCGGCGCAGCTTCTCCTCGGCCGCGTGCTCGGCATCCTCGAGGGCGGGAACCTCCTCGGCGAAGGCGTCGTCCTCGCGCGCGAGCTCACGCGCCGCCGAGGCGTCGGACTGCGCCTGCTGCCACGCGGTATGCGCCGCGACGATCTGGCTCAGCTCGGCGTAGCGCCGGTTGACCTTCTTCGCGCGCGCCGCATCCGCGTGGATCGCAGGATCCGCGAGCTGCTGCTGGAGCTGCTCGTGCTCGGCCAGCAGCGACTGGACCGACTCGAACACCGATCAGCCCTTGTGGGCCGCGTGACCGTTGCCGTTCCCCGTGCCGCTCGGCAGCGACTGCTGGATCTGCACGAGGAACTCGACGTTCGAGCCCGTCTCCTTGAGCTTGGAGAGCACGACCTCGAGCTGCTGCTGCAGTTCGAGACCGGCGAGGGCACGACGCAGGCGCCAGGTGATCTTGACCTCCTCGGGCGAGAGCAGCTCCTCTTCGCGTCGGGTGCTCGAGGCGTAGATGTCGACGGCCGGGAAGATGCGCTTGTCGGCGAGGGCACGCGAGAGCCGGAGCTCCATGTTGCCGGTGCCCTTGAACTCCTCGAAGATCACCTCGTCCATCTTCGATCCGGTCTCGACGAGCGCGGTCGCGAGGATCGTCAGCGAGCCGCCGCCCTCGATGTTGCGCGCGGCGCCGAAGAAGCGCTTCGGCGGGTAGAGCGCGGATGCGTCCACGCCACCCGAGAGGATGCGTCCGGATGCCGGAGAGGCGAGGTTGTACGCGCGGCCGAGACGCGTGATCGAATCGAGCAGCACGACGACGTCGTTGCCGAGCTCGACGAGGCGCTTGGCGCGCTCGATGGCGAGCTCCGCGACCGTCGTGTGGTCTTCGGCGGGACGATCGAAGGTCGACGCGATGACCTCGCCCTTGACCGAGCGCTGCATGTCGGTGACCTCTTCGGGCCGCTCGTCCACGAGCACCACCATGATGTGCACCTCGGGGTTGTTCTCGGCGATCGCCTTGGCGATGGCCTGGAGGATGAGCGTCTTGCCGGCCTTGGGCGGCGCGACGATGAGGCCGCGCTGACCCTTGCCGATGGGCGCGATGAGGTCGATGATGCGCGTCGAGAGCTTCTCGGGCGTCGTCTCGAGGCGCAGCCGCTCGTTCGGGTAGATCGGGGTCAGCTTGCCGAAGTCGACGCGGCCCGCGGCCTCGTCGACGCTCTGCCCGTTGACGGAGTCGATCTTGACGATCGCGTTGTACTTCTGGCGTCCGCCGCCCGAATCGCCGTCGCGCGGCTGACGGATCGCGCCGACGACCGCGTCGCCCTTGCGCAGGTTGTACTTCTTGACCTGGCCGAGCGACACGTAGACGTCGGAGGGGCCGGGCAGGTAGCCGGTGGTGCGCACGAACGCGTAGTTGTCGAGCACGTCGAGGATGCCGGCGATCGGGATGAGCACGTCGTCGTCGGAGATCTCCGGCTCGAGCTCGTCGAGGTTGCCACCGCGGCGGTTCCGGTTGCGGTCACGGTTGCGCCCACGACGCCCCTCGCCCTGCTCCTGGTTGCCCTGCTGGCCGCCCTGCTGCTGGCCGCCCTGCTGCTGGCCGCCCTGCTGCTGACCAGCCTGGCCCTCGGCGTCGCCGCCGTCCTGCTGCTGGCCGTTCTGCTGCTGGCCGTTCTGACCGCCACGGCCACCCCGGCGGTTGCGGTTGCGACGACCGGACTGCTGTGTCTCGCCGTCGGTCTCGGCTTCGCCCTCCTTCTCGGCGGCGGGCACGAGCTTGTCGAGCTCGAGACCGAGCTCGGCCTGTGCGGCGTGCTGTGCGGCGCTGCGACGCTGCTGCGGCTGCTCGGGGGTCTCCGCAACCGGGAGCGCGGCGGCGATGGCGGCGGCATCCGCGGAGGGAACGCTTGCACGGCGCGATCCGCGGCGGCCGCGAGCGGGCTGCTCGGCGGCGGGCTCGGGGGCAGCGGGCTGCTCCGTCGCAGGCTGCTCACCTGCCGGCTGCTCGACCTCGCGCTGCTCGGGCTCCGGCTGCTCAGGTGCGGGTTCGGAGCTCGGCTGCTCGGCGGGCGCGGCATCGGCCGCCTCGGCCGCAGCGGTCTGCTCGCCCGCAGGCTGCTCGCTGACAGGCTGCTCGCTGGCGGGCGCGTCGACCGCATCGGTCACGGCGTCGCCGTCGGTGGCAGGAAGTTCGGAGAGAGTGTCCACGAGAGCTCCTTTACGCATCTGGGAAACGCCGCTGATACCGCGCGCGCTCGCGAGAGCCTGAAGCTCCGGAAGGCGCAGACGGCTGAGAGCGGCGCGGTCCCCCACGGCGTCGGTGGGGATGGTGGTGTCGGTCACGACTGGATCGTCCTTTCGCCCCGGGCACAGAACTTCCCGGGCTGGAGGCACCGCGCGATGCGGTTCGGGTTGCATGAGATGCGGGAAACCGCAAGCGGCGAGTGCCAGTGGAATGCACCCTCGCGGCAGCTATGCTGCGGCGTCGTCTGAGTGCAGCACCACTGTAGCACCCCGGAAGTCGACGGCGAGCATCAGGCACTCCCACGTCGATTCGGCGTGCTGCTCGATGAGCTCGGCCGCACGCAGCCGTTGCCCGGGGTCGGAACCCAGCACGAGGATCGACGGCCCGGCGCCCGAGACGACCGCCGCGAGCCCATCGGCACGCAGCAGGTGGATGAGGGCATCCGTCTCTGGCATCGCGCTCGCGCGGTAGCTCTGGTGCAGCTTGTCCTCGGTCGCGGCGAGCAGCAGCTCGGGGCTCTGCACGAGCGCCGCGATGAGCAGCGCCGAGCGCGAGACGTTGAAGATCGCATCCTCGTGGGGCACCGATTCGGGCTGGAGGCTGCGGGCGAGCGCCGTCGACATCGTGCGCTCGTGCGGAACCGCCACGAGCGGGCTGACGCCGCGGTGCACGATGAGCTTCTTGAAGCGCGGTCCGTCGGGCGTGACCCAGGTGATGGTGAGCCCGCCGAACAGGGCAGGCGCGACATTGTCGGGGTGGCCCTCGAGGTCGGTGGCGAGGGCGAGCAGACGGTCGGCGTCGAACTCGACGACACCCTCGAGCAGGCCCTTCGCCGCCATGATCCCCGAGACGATCGCGGCGCCCGAGGAACCCATCCCCCGACCGTGCGGGATGGTGTTGTGCGCCACGAGGTCGAGCCCGGGCAACTCCTGCCCGACGGCGGCGAAGGCATGGGCGATGGAGCGCACGACGAGGTTGGTCTCGTCGGTGGGCACCTCGCCCTCACCGACGCCGATCACGCGCACGGTTGCGCCCGGCTGCTCGCGCACGGTCACCTGCAGTTCGTCGTAGACCGCGAGCGCCATGCCGAGCGTGTCGAAGCCCGGGCCCAGGTTGGCCGTCGTCGCCGGCACCCGCACCGTGACCGTGCGGCCGAGGAGGCTCATGCAGACGCCGTCGCTGACGCTTGCGCACGCAGGCCGAGCACCTCGGCGACCTCGGCCACGTCGACGTCGACGCTCGTGGGCGCCACATCCGAGCCGTCGGCGGCCTTGAGCGCCCAGTTCGGGTCCTTGAGCCCGTGCCCGGTGACCGTGAGCACCACGCGCGCGCCGCGAGGCAGCACGCCCGCCTCGGCACGCTCGAGCAGTCCGGCGACGCTCGCCGCCGACGCGGGCTCGACGAAGATGCCGACCTCGCTCGAGAGGATGCGGTGCGCCTCGAGGATCTTGGCGTCGCTGATCGCGCCGAAGTATCCGTCGGTCTCGTCGCGCGCGGTGAGGGCGAGCTCCCACGATGCGGGATTGCCGATGCGGATCGCGGAGGCGATGGTATCGGGGTCGCGCACGATCTCACCGCGCACGATCGGAGCCGATCCTCGGCCTGGAACCCGAACATCCGCGGACGCTTCGTGCTCGCGCCGCGCACGGCCTCTTCCTGGTAGCCGCGCGCGTAGGCGGTGTAGTTGCCGGCGTTGCCGACCGGGATGAAGTGGAAGTCGGGCGCGTCGCCCAGCACCTCGATGACCTCGAAGGCCGCAGTCTTCTGGCCCTCGATGCGGTCGTTGTTCACGGAGTTCACGAGATGCACGGGGTAGTTCGCGGCGAGATCGCGCGCGATGTCGAGACAGTCGTCGAAATTGCCGCGTACCTGCAGCAGCTCCGCGCCGTGCGCGATGGCCTGCGCGAGCTTGCCCATCGCGATCTTGCCCTCGGGCACGAGCACCGCAGCCGTGATGCCGGCGTGGGTGGCATAGGCGGCCGCCGAGGCGGAGGTGTTGCCGGTCGAGGCGCAGATGATCGCCTTCGCGCCGTGCTCGACGGCCTTCGAGACGGCCATCGTCATGCCGCGGTCCTTGAAGGAACCCGTCGGGTTCATGCCCTCGAACTTGACCCACACCTCGGTGCCCGTGCGCGCGGAGAGTGCGGCGGCGGGGATGAGCGGCGTACCGCCCTCGCCGAGCGTGATGACGGGTGTCGCATCCGACACGTCGAGGCGATCTGCGTATTCGCGCAGCACGCCGCGCCACTGGTGAGCCATGTTCTCCTACTGTCCTTCGACCCGGAGCACGCTCTCGACCCGCGCGACGACGGGACTTTCGGCGAGTGCGGCGACCGTCGCGGCGAGCGCGGCCTCCGTCGCCCGGTGCGTGCCGATGACCAGCGTAGCGCCGGGTGTATTCGCCTCGTGACCGTCGGGGTCAACGTTCGTCACGGATTGCTGCACTGCCTCGACCGAGACGCCGTGCTCCGAGAACAGCGTCGCGATGCGCGCGAGCACGCCTGGGCGATCGAGCACGCTCAACCGGATCTGGTAGCGCGTCGTCACAGAGCTGATCGGCAGGATCGGCAGATCGGCGTGCGTCGACTCCGCCACACCCGGGCCGCCCACGACGTGTCGGCGTGCCGCCGAGACGAGGTCGCCGAGCACCGCGGATGCCGTCTGGAGCCCGCCGGCGCCTGCGCCGTAGAACATGAGGCTGCCCGCGGCTTCGGCCTCGACGAACACGGCGTTGTTGGCGCCGTGCACGGCCGCGAGCGGGTGGCTCACGGGGATGAGGGCGGGGTGCACGCGCGCCGAGACGCCGTCCTCCCCCGTGACCGGGTCGACGAGGCGCTCGCACACCGCGAGCAGCTTGACGACGAAGCCGCTCTTCTGGGCGGCGACGACCTGCTCGCGGGTGATGCCCGTGATCCCCTCGCGGTGCACCGCGTCGACGGGCACCGTGGTGTGGAACGACAGGCTCGCCAGGATCGCGGCCTTCTGCGCGGCGTCGAAGCCCTCGATGTCGGCCGTCGGATCGGCTTCGGCGTAGCCGAGCTCGGTCGCGACCGCGAGCGCCTCCTCGAGGGTGTCTCCGCCCTGGTCCATGCGGTCGAGGATGTAGTTCGTGGTGCCGTTGACGATGCCCAGGATGCGCACCACGCGGTCGCCCGCGAGGCTGTCGCGCAGAGGGCGGATGATCGGGATCGCGCCCCCACGGCGGCTTCGTAGTAGAGCTGGGCGCCGACCTGCTCGGCGATCGCGAACAGCTCGGGACCGTGGGTCGCCAGCAGCGCCTTGTTGGCGGTGATGACATCCGCTCCCGAGGTGAGGGCGAGCTCGAGATACTCGCGCGCCGGCTCGATGCCCCCCATGAGCTCGATCACGATGTCGGAGCCGAGGATGAGCGAACGCGCGTCGGTCGTGAGCAGTTCGCTCGGGATCTCGGCGGTACGCGGGGCGTCGAGGTCGCGCACCGCGACGCCGACGAGTTCGAGCCCCGCACCGACCCGACTCGCGAGTTCCTCGCCGTGGCGCAGCAGCAGGGATGCGACCTGGGCGCCGACGGAGCCGGCCCCGAGAAGCGCGACGCGGAGGTTTCTATATTCGATCATCTGTGTGGTTCAACGTTCCCGGTCGAGGATGGAGTCGACATCGATGTCCTCGGCGGCCGAGGAGTAGCCCGCGTCGCGACGCAGCAGGTCGTGCTCGTTCTCCCGGCGCACGAGCACATGGCTGCCGCCGTCGCGCACGGCGACGACAGCAGGGCGGCCGAGGTAGTTGTAGTTGCTCGAGAGCGACCAGCAGTAGGCGCCCGTGGCCGCCACCGCCACGAGGTCGCCCGGCTGCACGTCGCCGGGCAGGTAGTCGTCGCGCACCACGATGTCACCCGACTCGCAGTGCTTGCCCGCGATGCGCACGAGGGCGGCATCCGCATCCGAGGCACGGTTGGCGATGCGCACGGTGTAGTCGGCGTGGTACAGGGCGGTGCGCAGGTTGTCGCTCATGCCGCCATCGACGCTCACGTAGCGGCGCACGGCGCGATCGTCGACCGTGACGTCCTTGACCGTGCCGACCTCGTAGAGCGTTACGCCTGCGGGGCCGATGATGGCCCGGCCCGGCTCGATCGCGACGGTCGGCACCGGGATGCCGAGGCGCGCGCACTCGCTGCTCACGACCTCCGCGAGCTCGGTCGCGAGCTGCTCGATGGGGGTCACCTCGTCGACGCTCGTGTAGGCGATGCCGAAGCCGCCGCCGAGGTTGAGCTCGGGGATCTCGCCACCCTCGAGCAGTTCCGCGTGCAGCGCGAGCAGACGGCGTGCCGCCTCCGCGAACCCGGCAGAGTCGAAGATCTGCGAGCCGATGTGCGAATGCAGCCCGAGGAAGCGCAGGTTCGCGTGCGAGCGGATCGCCGCGACGGCCGCGGACGCGTCGGAGACGGGGATGCCGAACTTCTGGTCTTCGCGCGCGGTCGCGAGGTACTCGTGGGTCGAGGCGTGCACGCCGCTGTTGATCCGCAGCCGGACGTTCTGCACGCGCCCGTACCGCTCGGCGGCGCGCGCGACACGGTCGATCTCGACGACGCTGTCGAGAACAATCGCGCCCACACCGAACTCGACCGCACGGTCGATCTCGGTGAGGCTCTTGTTGTTGCCGTGCAGGCCCACCCGACGCGGGTCGACCCCCGCGAGCTCCACGACGGCGAGCTCTCCCCCGCTGCACACGTCGATGTTGAGCCCGAGCTCGGTCATCCATCTGGCGACCTCGATCGTGAGGAACGCCTTGCCTGCGTAGTAGACGGCGGCCTGCACACCGAGGGGCGTGAAGGCATCCGTGAACGCCTCGCGGATGCGGGTGGCGCGATCGCGCACCTCCTGCTCGTCGACGATGTAGAGCGGGGTTCCGTAGGCGGCATGCAGTGCGGTCGCGGGCACACCCCCGAAACTCAGCGCGCCGGAGTCGGCGCGGTCGGCGGATGCGGGCCAGACGCCCGGCGCGAGCGCGTTGGCGTCGACGGGGGCCTCAGCCACTCGGGGGCGAGGGGATTGGCGGTCATGCGAACCTCACGGGCACGTCGGAACGAAGAGTGAGGCGAGCGAACCCGGCTTGGTCCCTGAAGCCACCTCGATCTTAGCGGAGGTGCCGGACCGCATCCGACTCACGCGGAGCAGACGCCTCGCTGCTGGAAAGCGTCGCCCCCGAGCGGCACACCCGAGGCGTCGAGCGTCGCGACGAGCTCGGACCCTCCGGCCTGAAGGCTCGTCAGGGTGAGCGCGGCAGGCAGGCGATCGGCGATGCAGACGCGACGCTGCTGCAGGATGGCGTCGGCGAGACCCCCGAACAGCGGGTTGGCGCGCAACTGCTCGGCCGTGAAGGTGTCGGCACCGATCCGCACGCTCGTGGGGTCGACCGCGAGATCCCCGTCGACGATCGAGGGGTGAGTCCGAGGCCGAACTCGAGCGTCGCGCCGAAGATCACGGCACTGCCGCCGGCCACCACCTCCGATCCGTCGACGTGCACGTCGTCGACCGTCGCCCCCGCGACCTCGGGCGCGAGAGCCGACAGGGCCTCCTCGGGGATCGCGTAGCGTCCGCGCAGCTCCCGCGTCGCCGCCCCGGGGTCGAGCGGCACACCCTCCGCGACGATCGTCAGATCCCCCGTGAGCGGTCCCAGCGTGAGGTCGTCGACGGTGACATCGACGCGATCGAGTCCGCCGGCGAGCGCCTGCAACAGCACCGATCCCCCGCCGATCCGCACCTCCACGGATGCGTCGTCGGGCACGTCGAGCGCAGAGCTGAGCTCCTGCGCGATGACCCTCTCGGCGATGCCCCGCACGAGCACGTCCGCCGCGACGGCGGCAGCCGCCAGCAGCACCACGAGGATCACCAGCACCCACGGCCACGCGCGTCGCCGCCGCCGCGGGGCGAGCTCGACGGGCGATGCCGCGGTGGCGCTCATGTCACATCCGTTCGGGGGCCGAGACGCCGAGCAGGCCGAGGCCGTTGCGCAGCACCTGCCCCGTCGCGTCGTTGAGGGTGAGGCGGGCGCGGTGCACGGCCTCGATCGGTTCGTCGCCGAGCGGGATGACGCGGCATGAGCCGTACCAGCGGTGATACGAGCCGGCGAGCTCCTCGAGGTAGCGCGCGATCCGGTGCGGTTCGCGCAACTCGACCGCCTGCAGGGTGATGCGGGGGAACTCGGCGAGCGCGCCGAGCAGCTCGCTCTCGGTCTCGTGCGCGAGCAGTGACGGGTCGAAGCCCTCCCGGGTGACCCCGCCGCTGCGGCGTTGCGGTCGACGGCGCGCGTGCGCGACTGGGCGTACTGCACATAGAAGACCGGGTTGTCGTTCGTCTTCTTGGTGAGCAGGTCGAGGTCGATGTCGATGTTGGAGTCGATCGAACTGCGCACGAGCGCGTAGCGGGCCGCATCCACGCCGACGGCGTCGACGAGGTCCTCCATCGTGACGACGGTGCCCGCTCGCTTCGACATCCGCAACGGTTCGCCGTCTTTCAGCAGATTGACGAGCTGGCCGATGAGGATCTCGTGGTTGACGTAGGGAACATCCCCGAACGCCGCCGTCATCGCCATGAGGCGCTTGACGTACCCGTGGTGATCCGCGCCCAGCATGATGAGGCAGCGCTCGAAACCGCGCTCGCGCTTGTCGAGGTAGTAGGCGAGGTCGCCCGAGATGTAGGCGGGCTCGCCGTCGGACTTGATGACGACCCGATCCTTGTCGTCGCCGAAGTCGGTCGTGCGCAGCCAGGTGGCGCCGTCGGCCTCGTAGATGTGGCCGAGCTCGCGCAGGCGCGCGACGGCGCGCTCCACGGCACCCGAGTCGTGCAACGAGTTCTCGTGGAAGTACACGTCGAAGTCGACGCCGAAGTCGTGCAGGCTCGCCTTGATCTCCCCGAACATCTGGGCGACGCCGAGCTCGCGGAACACCTCCTGCTGCTCGGCACGCGGCAGCGCGTCGAGATCCCCGGGTAGTCGGCCTCGACGCGCGCCGCGATGTCGAGGATGTAGCTGCCGCCGTAGCCGTCGTCCGGAGCCGGCTCACCGCGGTGCGCCGCGACGAGACTGCGCGCGAAGCGGTCGATCTGGGCGCCGTGGTCGTTGAAGTAGTACTCGCGCGTGACGAGGCCGCCCTGCGCCTCCATGAGCCGGGCCAGGCTGTCGCCGACCGCAGCCCAGCGGGTGCCGCCGATGTGGATGGGGCCGGTGGGGTTCGCCGAGACGAACTCGAGGTTGATGCGCACGCCCTCGTAGAGCGTGCCGCGGCCGTAGCTCTCACCGAGCTCGAGAATGCGCGAGGCCAGCGCGCCCGCGGCCGCCGCGTCGAGGCGGATGTTGAGGAAGCCCGGTCCGGCGACCTCGGCGCCCGCGATGCCGTCGATCTCGGCGAGGGACGCCGCGAGCGCATCGGCGAGTTCCCGCGGCGGCACGCCGAGGCGCTTGCCGAGCTTGAGGGCCGCGTTGGACGCCCAGTCGCCGTGGTCCCGATTGCGGGGGCGTTCGAGGGTGACGTCCTCGGGAGCGATGGTGTCGGGATCTGCGCCGCGCTCGGCGGCCGCCCGGCGCACGTGGTCGAGCAGGACGGCGGCGAGTTCGGCGGGATTCACGAGGTTCGATCCTAGCCGCCCCGCCCGTCGCGCCGGCCCGGACCACGTGGCAGGTCAGAATGGAGGCATGCCCCGCGCCGCCGCTCTCGTGACCTCCGCATCCGCTCTGCTTGTGGCATCCGTGCTGTTGGCCGGGTGCACGACGCCGGAACCTGCTCCGACGCGCAGCGCGACGCCGAGCGAGAGTTCGTCGCCGACGCCGAGTCCCGAGCCCTCCGAGACCGCCGCGGCGCCGAGCTCGACCCCCGTGGATGTGCCGTGCACCTCGCTGGTCTCGCTGCAGGCGATGTACGACTACAACCCGAACTTCAGCCTGCTCGGCTCGTGGACGCCGGATGCCGGCACGCCCGCCGCCGAGGCGGACGCCGCGCAGGGGGTCGTCTGCCGCTGGCAGAACGGCACGAGCGGCGAGACGATCGACATCTCGGTCGCCTCGTTCGACCGCGACACACTCGAGGCGAAGGCGAACGCCACGAACGGCTCGAGCACGATGGTGCCCACCTACGGCTCCGACGAGGCCTACTTCGCGGTGACGGGCGGCGTCGGTGAGGCCGTCGTGTTCCATGGCGCGTATTGGGTCGTCGTGCGTTCGGTGGCGTTCTTCGAGCCGGGGGACGCCGAGCCGATCGTCGCCTCCGTGCTCGCGGCGCTGTAGCCGCGCGGGCGACGTCGCGTGCGTCGGGCGGCGATCCGCAACTGATAACCTGAGTGCCTCGCCCTCGTAGCTCAGTGGATAGAGCGCTTCCCTCCGGAGGAAGAAGTCGCACGTTCGAATCGTGTCGAGGGCACGACATGCGAAAGCCCCGCACTTGTGCGGGGCTTTCGCATGTCTAGACCCTTCTACACCGGGGTCCCCGCCGCCGGTTCCGGCGCGCGGCACCGCCGCGTGACGGCCGTGCGGTGGGGCGCGAGGGCACGACCCGCCACACTGGATGCCATGCGGATCGTCGTGGCCCCCGACTCGTTCACGGGGTCGAGCACGGCCGCGGCCGCCGCATCCGCGATCGCCGCGGGCTGGCTCGAGGTGCGCCCGGGCGACGAGGTGCTCGAGCTGCCGCAGGCCGACGGCGGCGTCGGCACGCTCGAGGTGGTCGCGCGAGCGGTGCCGGATGCCGTGCTCCGCACCGCAGGATCGGTCACCGGAGCGGATGGTCGCCCGGCGCGCGCCCGCTGGCTCGCCCTTCCCGACGGCCGCGCGCTCGTGGAGCTCGCCGACTGCGTAGGGCTCGTTCACATGGCCGCGCCGGATCCTCTCGGTGCATCCACGCGAGGGCTCGGCGAGTTGCTCGCGCGCGTGCTCGACGCCGGTGCGGAGCGGATCGTGATCGGGCTCGGCGGCTCCGGCTCGACCGACGGCGGCACGGGCGCCCTCGCGGCACTCGGCGCCCGTTTCCTCGATGCAGACGGGCATCCACTCCGCGACGGCGGCGGCGCACTCGCGATCCTGGCGAGCATCGAGCTGAGCGGCCTGCGCCCTCCTCCGGCCGAGCTGACCCTGTGGTGCGACGTCGACGCACCGCTCACCGGACCGCGCGGGGCGGCATCCGTGTTCGGACCGCAGAAGGGTGCGACGCCCGACGACGTGCACGCGCTCGACGCGGCTCTCGTCCGCCTGGCCACGGTGCTCGGCGGCGAGCCCGACGCGCCGGGCGCGGGCGCCGCCGGCGGTACCGCCTACGGGTTGCGCACCGCGTGGGGGCGAGCCTCGCATCCGGTTCCGACGCAATCGCGCGCCTCACCGGGCTCGAGGCGGCGATCGCATCCGCCGACCTCGTCATCACGGGTGAGGGCCGCGTCGACGCGAGTTCGGCGGGCGGCAAGGTCGTGAGCGCGGTGCTCCGCCGTGCGGATGCCGTGGGCACGCCCGTCGCCCTCGTCGCCGGATCGTTCGCCGACGGAACGGATGACCGCGGCGCGGCCGTCTCGCTCAGTCGTCTCGCCGGCACGGCATCAGTCGCGATGTCCGACCCGGCGCGCTGGCTCACCGAGGCCGGGCGCGCGCTCGCGCGCGACGCTCAGCCCTAGCAACACCGGACTGCCCGCAAAAGATCCCCCCAACGCCGCTCGGTGGGCCAGAATCGTGCCAGTTGGTCGCTATGGCGGGTGGGAATCGACCAACTGGCACGATTCTGTGGCCACACCAACGTTCGGGGCGTGCTCGGCGTCTGAAGAGATAGAGGGGAGGATTCCGTGGCACAGGCTTCGTGGGAACGCGTCGTGACGGAACTCGTCGCCGAGCGCGGCGACGCCCTGCTGCGCTACGCGATCCTGCTCACCGGGAGCGCCGACGATGCGGCCGACCTCGTGCAGGACGCCCTCGTGCGCACCTTCGGACGCCTGCGCAACGGCTTCACGGTGGCGAGCGCGGAGTCCTACGTGCGGCGCGCGATCCTCAACGCCTCCCTCGATCGCGGCCGACGAGTGAGCCGCTGGCGCAAGGTCGCCCCGACTCAGTACGTGCCCGACGAACTGCCCGCCACCGACGAGGCGACGGGCCTGCGCCTGGATCTGCACGAGGAACTGCGCAAGCTCGCTCCGCGTGAGCGCGCCTGCCTCGTGCTGCGCTACTACGACGACCTCAAGGTCGATGACATCGCCGCGACGCTCGGTATCAGCTCCGGCGCGGTCAAGCGGTACCTGAGCGATGGCCTTGCGAAGATGGCGATCGCTCTCGCTGACGACGGCACCGTCGCCGACCGCTTGGGGCCGGGTGGTGCGCGGCCCGGCACCGGCACGACACCGTTGCGGCCGGCCACCCGCGCCATCCGCTCCACGTCCGACGCGAAGGAGGGCGACCGTGCCCACCGAGGATGAACTGCGCAAGCTACTGCGGCGCGAGCAGGGCGCCGAGCCGCGTCTCGACGCTGACGTCGTCATCCGCCGCGCGCGTGCCCGGCGACGCCCGAAGCGGATCGCCGCGGGCGCGCTCGGCGGGCTGGCCGCGGTGGCGCTCGTCGTGCCCGTGGCCGTCGGCCTGGGAGCGCAGGGCCCGGGCTCGCTGAGCGCGGGCGATGAGGCCGGGTCGCTCGCGGCGGGCGCCGACAGCGCCGAGCAGGACGACCGCGTGCTCCAGCAGGATCTGCCCGCGAGCTGCCAGCCTCCTCCACCAAGGCGATCCGGCACCGGCCGGCGTCACCCTGACGCTCACCCAGGAGGCGTCGGGTGGAGCGATCGTGCTCACGCTCGTGAACGGCAGCGCCGATCCGCTCACCGGCACCCTGCCGAGCGCTCCCGCGGTGTTGCTCGCCCGCGACGGGGTGATCGTCGGCACCGCCCGCACGGAACTCGAGCTCTCCGCCCTCGACCTCGTCGCGGGCCAGCAGACCTCCGTCAGCCTTCCCTTCCAGGCGGTCGACTGCACCGGCGCACCGCTCGAGGCCGGCAGCTATGACGCGGATGCCGTGTTCGCGATCCAGGGCGACGATGGCGCGATGATCGTCATCGAGTCGGGATTCGCCCCGGTCGTGGTCGCCGCCGCGCAATAGGATCCGTACGGGCGTGGACGCGCCACACGATCCGGGAGGGCCTATGACCTTCGTCGTCGTTCCCCAATGGCAGGGCTCGCCCTCGAGCAGGGCCATGCGGCTCGCGGAGGGCGCCGAGGCGATCCGCAGCGACCTGCCCAGTTCCTCGACGCGGCTCGTCGAGGTGCCTCTCGAGGCGGGCGACGCACAGGGCTCGGGCATCGCGCGACTGAGTTCGCTGCGCGCCGTGCGGGAGCGGATGTCGCACGAGCTCGGCACGGCCAACTCCCCCGCGATCGTCATCGGCGGGGACTGCGCCGTGTCGGCGGCGGCGATCGCGCACGTCGCGACCGACGATCTCGCCGTCGTCTGGTTCGACGCGCATCCCGACCTCAACACGCCGAGCACCTCGCCCTCGGGCGCCTTCGCGGGCATGGTGCTCGCCTCCCTTGTCGAAGACGGCACCGTGGATGCCACGCGCGTCGTGGTCGCAGGCGCCCGCGAGTGGGACGCGCCCGAGGTGGATTTCGCCGCCGAGAAGGGCGTGACCTCGCTCACGGTCGCGCAGCTCGCGGATGCGGAAGCCGTTGCCGAGGCGGTGGCCGCGACCGGCGCGCGCCGTGTCTACGTGCACATCGACCTCGACGTGCTCGATCCGCCCGAGTTCCTCGGTCTGCTCGAACCGATCCCGTTCGGCGTGGGCACCTCGCAGCTCGTCGCGGTCGTCAAAGCCCTCGTCGCGCGACTCCCGCTCGCGGGCGCGACGATCGCGTCGTTCGCTCCGGAGTCGGCCGCGTCCGCGGTCGATGATGCGCCGACGATCCTGCGGCTCATCGCGGCGCTCCGCGGCTGACGCCCGTCTCCTCCCCTCCCCGCCGGCGCGACCCGGGCCTACGCTCGATCCATGAACGCGCGCGAAGTCGACGTCGTAGTGATCGGTGCGGGCGCGGTGGGCGAGAACGTCGCCGACCGCACGGTGCAGGGCGGGCTCGAGACCGTCATCGTGGAAGAGGAGCTCGTCGGCGGCGAGTGCTCGTACTGGGCCTGCATGCCCTCGAAGGCTCTGCTGCGCCCCGGCGCAGCGGTGCGGGCCGCGCAGGCCGTGGGCGGAGCGGCGGAGGCCGTCACCGGCGAGATCGACGCGCAGGCCGTCTTCCGCCGGCGCGACCGCATCACGCACGACCGCTCCGATGATTCGCAGGTCGAGTGGCTCGACGGCGCCGGCATCGCTTTGCTGCGCGGCCACGCGCGCTTCACCGGACCGAGGCGCCTGACCGTCACGGCATCCGACGGCACCGTGACCGAGCTCGTCGCGCGCCACGCGGTCGCGGTCTGCACGGGCTCCGTGCCGGTGCTGCCCGACGTGCCGGGCCTCGCCGAACTCGAGCCGTGGACCACCCGGGATGCGACGAGCGCCTCCGAGGTGCCCGCGACACTCGCGGTGCTCGGTGGCGGCGTCGCGGGCTGCGAGCTCGCGACCGCGTACGCGAACCTGGGCAGCCGGGTGACCCTCATCGCGCGACACGGCCTGCTCGGGGGCATGGAGCCGTTCGCATCCGAACTCGTGCGGGAGTCGCTCGAGGCGACGGGCGTGCGGGTGATGACCGATACCGACGTCGTGCAGGCGCACCGTGCCGAGCAGAATGCCGTGCTCACCCTCGGTGACGGCGGGCGCGTGCTCGCCGAGCGCGTGCTCGTGGCCACGGGCCGCGTGGGTCGCACACACGATCTCGGGCTCGAGGAGCTGGGGCTCGTCGCGGGCACCGGGATCGACGTCGACGACACCATGCGGGTGCCGGGGAGCGACTGGCTGTACGCCGTGGGAGACGTCAACGGGCGGGTGAAGCTCACGCACCAGGGCAAGTACCAGGCGCGCGCAGCGGGCGATGCGATCGCGGCGCGCGCGGCCGGCCGCCCGGTCGACGACGCACCGTGGGGTGCCCACGTCGCGACCGCCGACCACAGCGCTGTGCCGCAGGTTACCTTCACCGACCCGGAGATCGCATCCGTGGGTCTCACCGCCTCGGCCGCCGAGCAAGCGGGGCTGCGCACCCGGGTGCTCGACTACGACCTGTCGTGGCTCGCCGGCGCGACGGTGTACGCCGACGACTACCGGGGGCAGGCACGGGCGGTGATCGACCTCGATCGCAACGTGCTCGTCGGCGCGACCTTCGCGGGCCCGGATGTCGGCGAGCTGCTGCAGGCGGCCACGATCGCGATCGTCGGCGAGGTGAGCATCGACCGCCTCTGGCACGCCGTTCCCGCTTACCCGACGGTCAACGAGGTGTGGTTGCGCTGGCTCGAGGCGCTGGGACGCCCGGGCTCGCAGACGGAGTCGCCCGAGTGACCGTACCGGCGCGCCCCGACCCGGTGCGTCCCGCGCATCCGAATCGGCTCGAGCGAGCGGCCGCGGGCCTCGTGCGCGCGGTGTCCGCCGCGCCGGGCGTGCGTCGCGTGCTGCTGTGGCCGGTGATCGCGCGACCCGGGTACTGGTTCGCGACGGGCTGCGCGTTCGTGTGGGGAACCATGCTGCTCGGACGGCACCGCTCGAGCCATGGTCTGCACGTCATCCATCGCCTGCCACGTTGGGCTTTCGGACGCGGGGGCACGACCATCGGCGCGGTGTACCTCACACGGGACGCGGCATCCGATCCCGTGCTCGAACACGAGGCCGTGCACCGCGAGCAGTGGCGGCGGTACGGTCTCGCGATGCCGCTGCTCTATCTCGCGGCGGGGTCGGAGGCGCGCACCAACCGCTTCGAGGTCGAGGCGGGGTTGGAGAAGGGGGCTACCTGCGCTGAGCGGGCGGCTCAGTCGCTCGTGAGAGCGTGAGCGGCGCGATCGCCCGACGTCCAGGCATACACCTGGTGCTCGCGTTCCGCTTCGATCGGCAGCATCTCGGCGAGCCAGGCGTCGACGGCCGCTCGCATGCTCTGCCCCCGGTCGCGGCACAACCAGGTGACGCACACCCGCCCGGGTGCGGCGAAGGCGCGGATGCCGGATGCGTCGCCCACCTCGAGGAAGATGCGGCCGCGCGCCTTGGCGGGCAGCGTGGCGGCGATCGTCTCTGCGATCGCGATGTCGTCGTCGACCGCGCCCAGCAGCACCGAGTCACCCTCGGAGGGGTGCCACGAGATGGAGGCGGAGAGGACGTCGGAGAGCAGCATCGAGTTCAGTATAGGTCAGGCTTACCTAACATCGCCAGGATGCCCTACCAGGCGGGGGATGCCGACGCTGCCAGTGCAGTCGGCGTTCGAGCTGGGCACCGAGCGCGAGCAGCACGCGCTCTCCGCCCGGGCGCCCGATCAGCTGCACCCCCATCGGCAGGCCGTCCTCGGTCGTCGCCACGGGAAGCGTGATCGCGGGCAGCCCCCGACGTTCACGAAGCTCGTGAACGGCGTGTAACGCACCTGCTGCTCGAAGTTGCGTTCGCCGTCCTCGGCGTCGTACCAGCCGACGGGCCGCGGGGTGAGCGCGAGCGCCGGGGTGACCACCGCGTCGTAGGGGGCGAAGAGAGCGATCGTGCGGCGCTCGTAGCCGGCGAGCCAGCCGAGGGCGTCGCCGAGCTCCCGTGCGCCGAGCGCGCGACCGCGCTCCACGAGCCAGCGCGTGAGCGGCTCGACGAGCGTCAGCTGCGCATCGTCGAGCGGCAGGGTCGCCGCGCCACCCTGCCAGACCGTGCGGAAGGCGGGGGCGTAGCCCGGCTCCTCCGGCATCCGAAGCTCCTCTAAGCCATGTCCGAGGGTGGTCAGCTCGGCGAGCGCGCGCTCGACGGCCGCGCGCGCCGCCGGGTCGAGGTCGAGGTCGTAGGCGGATGCCCACGGCGAGTCGAAGGTGACGGCGAGCTGGAATCGTCCCTCGCCGCGTGTCGCCGCCGAGAGGAACGGCTCGTCGCCGCCCTCGTCGGGCGCGCTCGTGGCCCAGCTCGCGCGGGCTCCCCGGGGAGCGGCGAGCGCGTCGAGCAGCAGACCGGCATCCGCGACCGTGCGGGCCAGCGGCCCGGCCGCCACCAGACCGGCGAGCGTGTCGAAGCCGGAACCGGCGGGAACCCGACCGCGCGAGGGCTTGAGCCCCACAAGACCGGTGGCGGCGGCGGGGATGCGGACCGATCCCCCGCCGTCGGAACCCGGCGCGACCGGCAGGAGCCCCGCGGCGACGGCGACGGCCGCTCCCCGCTCGAACCTCCCGCGCCGAGTGCGAGGTCGTAGGGATTGCGCGCGGGACGCCCGGCGAGCGGCTCGGTGTAACTCGGGAAGCCGAACTCGGGTGCGGCGGTCGCGCCGAGGCTCACGGCGCCCGCATCGTCGAGCACTGTCGCGAGCTCGTCGCTGTGCTCGGGAACGAAGCCCGCGAAGGCGCGGGATCCGAAGGCGGTCTCCCGACCGGCGCGCGCGACGAGCACCTTGTCGGCGAAGGGCAGCCCCCAGAGCGCCACGGCGTGCGGCAGGGTCTCAACCTCGTCCGCACGGCGGAGAGCGGCATCCGCGTCCACCACGGCGAAGGCGCCCAGCTGCCCGTCGAGACGCTCGATGCGGGCGAGGTAGTGCTGGGCGAGCTCACGCGGTGTCACCTCGCCCCGCCGCAGCCAGTCGAGCTGTTCGACGGCGGTCAAGTGGTGCAGCTCGAACATGACTCGAGCGTACGGGCTTGACTTTCATGCGCCACCCTGGTTGGTTAGTTACTCAAGTAATGAACCCATCCACCCCGGGAGCCCATGTGGACGACAGTCGCCCGATCTTCCTCCAGATCGCGGAACAACTCGAGGACGACATCGTCGAGGGCCGGCTTCCGGAAGAGACCCAGGTTCCCTCCACCAACGAGTTGGCCGCCTTCCTGCGCATCAACCCCGCCACGGCGGGCAAGGGCGTGGGGCTGCTCGTGGAGCAAGGGATCCTCTACAAGAAGAGAGGCATCGGCATGTTCGTCGCCGACGGTGCGCGTGCGCGCCTCGTGGCCCAGCGCCGCAACCGATTCCGGGAGCAGTTCATCGCTCCCCTCATCGCCGAAGCACACAAGCTCGGCATCTCCCCCGCGCAACTCGCGGGAATGATCGAGGAGGACGCCCGATGAGCGTCGTCGCGCGCGTCGAGGGTCTCAGCAAGAGCTACGGTCACGGCACGAATACCGTGCACGCCGTCGCCGACGCGAGCTTCGCGCTCGAGGCGAACCGCATCCACGGCCTGCTCGGCCGCAACGGCGCCGGCAAGACGACGCTCATGCAGTTGCTCACCGGTCAGGAGTTCGCCACCCGCGGCACGATCGAGGTGTTCGGGGAGTCTCCCGTCGAGAACGCACGCGTGCTCGACAACGTGTGCTTCATCAAGGAGAGCCAGCGCTACCCCGACGACTTCCGGGTGAAGCACGTACTCAGGAGCGCCCCTGGTTCTTCCCGGACTGGGACGAGGACTTCGCCGCGGACCTCGTCGAGCGCTTCCGCCTGCCCGAGAACCGTCGCGTCAAGAAGCTGTCCCGTGGTCAGCTCTCGGCCGTCGGCGTGATCGTCGGGCTCGCGAGCCGCGCCCCGCTCACCTTCTTCGACGAGCCCTACCTCGGGCTCGACGCCGTCGCGCGGCAGCTCTTCTACGACGTGCTGCTCGCCGACTTCGCCGAGCACCCGCGCACCGTGGTGCTCTCGACCCACCTGATCGACGAGGTCTCGAATCTGCTCGAGCACGTCGTGGTCATCGACGACGGACGCATCATCATCGACGCGGATGCCGACGAACTGCGCGGCTCCGCGGTCGACGTTGTGGGCGCCCGCTCGGCCGTCGAGGCGTTCACGGCTGGCCGCGAGGTGCTGCACCGCACCGCGCTCGGCGGGCTCGCCACCGCGACCGTCGCGGGGCTCGACGACGCCGGGCGGGTCGCGGCACGCGAGGCCGGCCTCGAACTGGCACCCGTCTCGCTGCAGCAACTCGTCATCCGCACCACCACCGGCGAGAACGCCGACCGCACGAACGGAGAGAACGCATGACCGCCGTCGAGACCCTCCCGCGCATCCCGGCGCGGCCCGCCGTGCGCGCGTGGCGCATCGTGCGGCTTCTCACCGCGAACCCATGGACGACGATCGGGATGCCGCTCATCATCCTCGGGATCATCTTCGCGATGACCTGGACCATCTGGTGGCTCATCATGAGCTCGGTGTCGGGCAGCGACGCGACGGATGCGGCCGACGGCATCCGCTACAACGGTGCAGCCGCCTGGATCTTCGTCTACATGCTCGTCGTCGCCGTTCAGGCGGTGAACCTGGCGTTCCCTCTCGCCCTCGGCTACGGGTCGACCCGCCGCGCGTTCACGGCGGGTGCCGGACTCACCTTCCTGCTGCTGTCGGCCGGGTACGCGCTCATCCTGACGTGCGCTGCCTGGATCGAGGATCTCACCGGGGGCTGGGGTCTCAACGGCGCCTTCTTCCGCACCTTCTACCTGGCCAGCGATGACGGCTGGATCGCCCAGTGGTGGATCTACTTCTGCTGGTTCGTCTTCTTCTTCTTCACCGGCATGATCTTCGCGGCGGTCTTCGTGCGCTGGAAGGCGTTCGGCCTGACGGCCTCGCTCATCCTGCTGGGACTGCTCGTGCTCGCCGCCGTCGCGGCCATCACCCTCACCGGGGCCTGGCCCTCGTTCTGGCACGGGGTCGCAACGCTCGGCACCCTCGGCATCGCGAGCGTGCTGCTCGTGCCCGCGGTGCTCGCCGCGGCCGTCGGCCACCTCCTGCTGCGGCGAGCAACTCCCCGCAACTGACGCGCCACGTCAGCCCTCGCCCTGCTCCAACTCCTGGAACAGGGTGAGGGCGACGCCGTCTGGTCCCTCGAGCCGGGCGTTGAGCGAACGCCACGGCGTCTCGGTCGGTGCGGCGACCAGCTCCGCTCCCGCGGCGACCGCCGCATCCGTCGCCCCACGCGCATCCGCGACCTCGAGCGCGACACGCATCGTGAGCGGGTAGGCGTGCGCGGCCGGATGCCCGACCTCGACCCGGTCGATGAAGTCGATCTGGGCGCGGTTGGCGAGTTCGAGCGTCGCGGAGGGGATGCCGAGGATGACGACGCGCGCATCGCCCTCAGCCTCGTAGGACTCCAGCACCGGCAACCCCAGACCGTCGCGATAGAAGGCGAGCGCCGCCTCGAGGTCGTCGGTCTCGAGTACGAGACGCAACTGCAGCGCGCTCACTTGAGGCTCTTCTGCATGAGCACGGTGCCGAGCCAGCGGTCGAACTTGAAGCCGACCTTGCCCATGCGCCCCACTTCGGTGAAGCCGAAGCGCTCGTGCATGGCGATCGACGGCTCGGCGCCCCTGTCGGCGATCACGGCGATGACCTCCTTGATGCCCGCTGCCTTGGCGCGCGTGAGCAACTCCCCCATCAATGCGGTTCCGAGCCCTTTGCCCGTGGACGCGGCACGAAGGTAGATCGAGTTCTCGACCGTGTAGCGGTAGGCCGCCTTCTGCTTCCACGGCGCGACCGTCGCGTAGCCGAGGATCTCGCCGCTCGGCGATACCGCGACGAGGAAGGGATAGCCGAGCTTCTTCGTGTGCCGGAACTTCGCGCGCAACTCGGCGAGCGTCTGCGGCTCCTCGTCGAAGGTGACCGTCGAGTTCGCGATGTAGTGGTTGTAGATCTCGCGGATGTCGGGAAGGTCGCGTTCGGTCGCATCCCGGATGCTGAACGCGAACTCCTGCTCGGCGGCGGGCTTCGCGCGCAGGTGGGGTGGCAGCGTGCGACGCGGGTTGTATTCCTCTTCCAGCATCCGCCCTCCCGAGCGTCAGGTCACATCACGTCGCCACGTGGTCAGCGCGCCGATTCCAAGGAAGAGGACAGCGTAACCCGCCAGCACCAATCCACCCTGCCACCATTCGAGCGCCTCCGTCGCGGCTGCGCCACTGAACGCGGTGAAGATGCTCGATCCGACGAGCGCATCGCTCGCGGCGCCGGGAAGGAAGCCGCCGATCCGCGCGGTCCACTCCCAGAACGACGAAGCGAGGCGCAGCAGAGGTTCCACGAACTGGGTGAAGGCCAGCACGATCACGATCGCGGCGACCTGGTTGGGGATCAGCACCCCGAGTCCGACGCCGACGATCGTCCACACGAGCATCGCGAGCACGATCCGCCCGAGCAGGGCCCAGGTGTCGGAGGAGTCCAGCAGCGTCTGCTGTCCCGTCGTCGCGAGCACGAGCGCACCGAGACCGACCGATGCCGCCAGCCCCACGAGTGCGAAGACGACGCCCCAGACGGCACCCGCGACGACCTTGCCGACCAGCACCACGGGGCGGCGCGGGGTCGCGAGGAAGGTGGGGGTCAACGTTTCATGCCGGAACTCGGTCGTGCTCGAGAGCGCGCCGAACAGCAGCGGGAAGACGTAGCCGACAGCCGTCGCGATGCTGTAGACGAGGGGCGGCACCAGTTCGGCTGGGATCGCGGCACCGTCCGGCTGCTCGCGGATCGTCGTGAACAGGGCGGCCATGCCCGCGGCCGTGAGCCCGACATAGCCGAACAGGATGATCGCGAGGATCCACCAGATGCGGGTCGTCGAGGTCTTGAGCAGCTCGGAGCGGATGGAACGCAGCATCAGCGGATCCCTCCTTCGCCGACGAGTTCGAGGAAGACGTTCTCAAGGCCCTCCCGTTCGGGAATGAGCAATCGCAGCGGCACCCCGGCCGCGAGCGCCTGGACGCCCACCGCATCCGCATCGAGACCGCTGACATGGAGGCCGTTGTCGGTGACCTCGACCTGGCCGCCCGCCGCCGTGAGCGCACGAGCGAGGGCGTCACGGTCAGCGGCATCGACATGCACGCGCGCGGTCGCGCCCGACTCGAGGCCGTCGAGAGTGCCCTCGTAGACGAGTCGCCCGTGCGAGATGATGACGAGCCGGTCGACGGTCTGCTGCACCTCGCTCAGGAGGTGCGAGGAGACGAGCACTGTGCGGCCTTGCGCGGCGAGATCGCGCAGGAACGAGCGCATCCAGCGGATGCCCTCGGGGTCCAGTCCGTTGATGGGCTCGTCGAGCACGAGCACGCCGGGATCGCCGAGCAGGGCGAAGGCGAGGCCGAGGCGCTGCCGCATGCCGAGCGAGTACCCGCCCACGCGACGCGTGGCGGCATCCGCGAGGCCGACCCACGCGAGCACCTCATCGACGCGCGCCGTCGGGATGCTGGCGGCGGCGCCCACGACACGCAGGTGGTCACGACCGGTACGGCCGGGGTGGAAGCTCGCGGCCTCGAGGGCCGTGCCGACGGTGTGCAGCGGCTTCTCGAGTTCGACGTAGCGCTTGCCGTCGAAGGTCGCGCTGCCCGAGGTGGGCTGCACGAGGCCCACGAGGGTGCGCAGCGTCGTGGTCTTGCCTGCGCCGTTCGGGCCGAGGAAGCCCGTAACGACGCCCGGCTCGACCCGGAAGCTCAGGTCGTCGACGGCGGTCGTGCCGCCGAAACGTTTGGTGAGGGATTGGATCTCGATGACGGCTCCGGTCATGCCTCCACGCTATCGAGGGGCGTCGGGTCGCGTCCTCCCCTTCCGGCGGAGGCGAGGTGGACGGCGGTTTCGAGACGCACATCGCTGCGCGATGCGCTCCTCAACCACCTGGGCGGTCAGCTGGTTGAGGAGCGGCGCCCTCAGCGGCGACGCGTCTCGAAACCGGCGTCCGCGGCGCGCAGGTCCCAATCGACGGGGGTGCCGCCGGCCTGCTCGAGCAGGGCGTTGGTGCGACTGAAGGGCTTCGAGCCGAAGAAGCCGTTGTGGGCAGACAGCGGGCTGGGGTGCGCCGACGCCACGATGGGGGTCGAACCGAGCAGCGGCCGCAGCGTTCCGGCATCCCGGCCCCAGAGGATCGCGACGAGCGGCGCATCCCGGGCCACGAGCGCGCGGATGGCGTGCTCGGTCACGGCCTCCCATCCCATGCCGCGGTGCGACCCCGAGCTGCCGGCGCGCACCGTGAGCACCCTGTTGAGCAGCATGACGCCCTGCCGCGACCAGCCCGAGAGGTCGCCGTGCTCGGCGGGCGGGATGCCGAGGTCGTCGTGAAGTTCGCGATAGATGTTCTGCAGGCTGCGCGGCAGCGGGCGTACGTGCCGCTCGACGGCGAACGACAGGCCGATCGGATGACCCGGCGTCGGATACGGATCCTGTCCGACGATGAGCACCCGCACCCCGTCAAAGGGCTTTGTGAACGCCCGCAGCACCTTGTCTCCCGCGGGAAGGTAGGGGCGGCCCGCCGCCACTTCTGCGCGCAGCAGCTCCCCCATCTGCGCCACCTGCGGTGCGACGGGTTCGAGCGCCGACGCCCAGCCGGGGTCGACGAGCTCGGCGAGCGGCCGCGGAGCGCTCATGCGCCCAGGGTGCCGACGATGACGCCCGCGGGCTCGTCGAGCACCTGCCAGACGCTGCCCGCGCCCGCCACCGCGAAACCGTCGTCGCCGACCACGAGCGAGGTGTGCTCATCGATCGCGACGCCGCCGTCGACGAGTCCCGCCTCGGTCGCCGCCACGAGCCTGCTGAGCACGCCCCACTGCGCCGCGTGCACGTCGACGGCGAGGTCGACGAGGCCGAGCCCCTCCACCACGGTGACCTCGTCGAGTCCCTGCGCGGTCGGCTCGGGGCAGACCGGGATGCCGTTGATGCGCCAGCCGCCCACGATCGCACGGTCGGCGGCGATCATGGCGCCCGCCGAGAAGCCGAGGTAGGGCAGCCCGTCGGCCACGAGCAGCCGGATCTCCTCGACGAGCGGGTCGACCGCCGCGAGGTAGGCGGGAGTGACCCCGCCGCCCACCACGAGCGCGTCGATGTCGGTGAGCACGCGCGGGGCGAAGGTGTCGCCCGCCTCGACGATCGTGACGATCGGCTCGCACGCGGCGACGGCACGCAGCGACGCCGGGTACCCGTCCCGGAACTCAGGCGATGGCGTGTCGCCGGTGACGGCGATCAGCACGCCGATGCGGGGCACCATCCGCCCGCTGCCCGCGGCACGCACGGACGCCTCCGCGAGAAAGGTCGCGGTGATCGCGGGATCGCCGACCGGCGTCCAGCCGCCTCCCACGAGATGCACGCTCATACCTCCACGCTAGCGAGTCACGCGCAAGCGCAGGAGGCCCTAGCATCCGTCTATGACTCGAACCCGCAACGGCGCGGCGATCACCTTCTCGCTCGTCGGCTTCCTCTTCCTCGTCGAGTTGACGAGCGGCATCCTGCAGGGCTTCTACGTGCCCTCATCCCCGAGCTCGTCGCGCATCTGCAGATCCACGACGGCGACTTCAACTGGTTCGAGGCGAGCGCCTTGCTGCTCTCGGCGATCATCGTGCCGATCTTCTCGAAGCTCGGCGACATGTACGGGCACAAGCGCATGCTGCTGATCTCGACCGCGTTGACGGCCGGCGCGACGTGGTGGCTCGCGTTCACCGGAGACTTCTGGAGCTTCCTCGCGGCGTGGTCGCTGCAGTCGTTCTACGTCGTCTGGCTGCCGCTCGAGGTGGCCCTCATCTTCGACCGCGGCCGCCGCACCGACACGGCCGCGTCACAGACCCGACGCTCGGCGGGCTTCCTCGTGGTGGCTCTCGAGGCAGGCGCGATCATCGGCGCCCTCGGGGCCAGCCGCGTGTTCCGGGCCGTCGACGGGAACGTCATGCTCACCCTCTTCGTGCCCGCGGTCGCAGTGACCCTCGTCTTCTTCGCGATCCTGTTCGGCGTGCCCGAGTCGGAGCCACAGGGACGCAGGCGACTCGACGGCGTCGGCTTCGCCCTCCTCTCGCTCGGGCTGCTGCTCATCACCGCAGGGCTCGTCTTCCTGCGCCTCGCGCGCGTCGGCGATATCGAGGTGCCGATGGGCGTGCGGATCGCGGTGCTCGTCGCCGCGGTGCTCGCCGGGGGTGCCGTGCTCGTCTGGTTCGCGCGCTGGGAGCTGCGGCATCCGGATCCCGCGATCGACCTGCGGGTCATGCGGCAGCCGAGCATGTGGCCCGTGCTCGCGACGGCGGCGCTGTTCGGCATCAGCGTGCTCGGCGCGCAGGCGCCCTTGCTCACCTACGCGGCGACCGATCCCGGCGAGCACGGCTACGGTCTCGGCCTCGCCGACGACGCGCGCTCCTACGTCGTGGGCGCCTACCTCGTGTCGATGATCGTGGGCGCGCTGCTGTTCGCGGCGGCGTCGAAGCGGATGGCGCCCCGCCTCGCGCTCATCGTCGCGACCGCGTTCGTCGCGGTCGGCTACCTGCTGTTCCTGCCCTTCCACCTGGAGACCTGGCAGGTCATGACGAACATGGTGATCGCGGGGCTCGGCTCGGGTGCCCTCGTCGCCGCCCTGCCCGCTGCCGCCGCGGCGGCGGCCCCGCGCGGGCAGACCGGCATCGCCTCCGGCATGACCAACACCACCAAGACGATCGGCGGCGCCTTCGCCTCGGCGGTGTTCGGAGTCGTGCTCGTGACGGCCGCCGCGGATGCGGCCCGGACGACGGTCGCACCGCTCGCGGGCTACATGACCGTCTGGGCGATCTGCGGCATCGGCGCCCTCGTGGCCATGGTGCTGCTGTTCTTTGTGCCGAAGCTCGCCTTCGCCGACATGGAGGCCGAGCTGTTGCCGGATGCGGAGGCGGTCAGCGCTTCGGAGTGAGCGGTCCCTTGTGGATGACCCGCACCGCCGACTGCGCAACGGGCTTCACGACGACGAGGTCGAGGTCGACGTGCGGCGGCAGCTCGACGGCGTGCACAATCGCCTCGGCGATGTCGTCGGCCACAAGCGGGTGCTCGACCCCCGCGTAGACGGCGTCGGCCGCGGCCTGGTCGCCACGGTAGCGCACGAGGGAGAAGTCGGTCTTGACCATGCCCGGCGCGATCTCGATGACCCGCAGCGGTTCGCCGCCGAGCTCGAGTCGCAGCACTCCAAGCAGTGCGTGCTGCGCGTGCTTGGCGGCGTTGTAGCCGCCGCCACCCGGGTAGACCGTATGGCCCGCGATCGAGGTGACGGCGACGATGTCGCCCGAGCCCCGCTCGAGCGAGCCCTCCCGCAGTGCGGGCAACAACGCGGCGATCATGCGCTGGGTGCCGAGCACATTGGTCTCGAACATCGCGCGCCAGTCCTCGAGGATCGCCTCCTCGACGCTCTCGGTGCCGAACGCCCCGCCCGCGTTGTTGACGAGCGCGTGCAACGGGCCGCCCGCCTCGACCTCGGAACGGATGCGCGCGACGTCGGCGTCATCCGTCACGTCCGCGACGATCGGCGTCAGCACCCCTCGGCCGCGAGCGCGTCGAGGCGGTCGGCGCGCCGAGCGACCCCGATCACCTGCCAGCCGTGCGCGGCGAAGAGCCGAGCCGTCGCCTCGCCGATCCCCGAGCTCGCACCCGTCACCACCACGCGATACGTCATGCCCCCACGCTAGGGCGAAAAACCGGTTGCGGAGCACATCGTGAAGCGATGCGTCTCGAAACCCTGCGGCATACGCTGGAGGGATGAGCGTCACCGCGTCCCTGCCGACGAAGCCCCGGGTGCGCATCCCGTTCTGGGACAACGCGCGCTTCGGCTGCATCGTGCTCGTGGTGATGGGGCACGCGATCCAACGGCAGATCAGCGACTCCGACAACGCGCTCACGCTCTACCTCTTCATCTACGCGTTCCACATGCCGGCATTCGCGATCGTCTCGGGCTACTTCTCCAAGGCGACGCCCCCGGCATCCGCCAGATGCGGCGCATCGTCACCGACATCGTGCTGCCCTACGTGATCATGCAGTCGATCTGGTCGCTCGTGCAGTGGCTCGTGGAGGGGGTCGAGGTCTTCAACCCCACGGAGCCGCACTGGACGTTGTGGTTCCTGCTCGCGCTCGCGATCTTCCGGATGGTGCTGCCGTACCTCGGCCTGCTGCGCTGGCCGCTGCTGTGGGCGGTGGTCGCCTCGGTCACGGTGGGGTACTTCTCCAACGTCGACTCGACCTTCTCGCTCTCGCGGGCGATCGGCATCCTGCCGTTCTTCGTGCTGGGCTGGAAGCTGCGGGCCTGGAGCGTCGTCGACCGCTGGCGCGACTTCTCCCCCGCCGCCGTCGTGGGCGCGCGCCTCGTCGCCGCGGGCGCGCTCGGCATCTGGCTCGCGGTCGTGCTGCTCAACATCCAGCAGTTCCGGGCCTTCGATCTGCGGTTCTGGTTCTTCTACGACGCCTCGTACCAGACCCTCGGCGAGCCCGTGTGGTGGGCGGGGTTGCTGCGCCTCGGCCTCATCGTGCTTGCCGCCGTGCTGGCCGCGGCGTTCTTCGTGCTCATCCCGCGACGCCAGACCTTCTTCACGGCGTTCGGCCAGGCCACGATGTACGTCTACCTGCTGCACTCCTTCGTGCTCTACCCGATCCGCGAGTCGGGCGTGTTGAAGGATGACCACGCCTCGGCGATCTGGCTGCTCACGATGGTGTTCGCCTCGCTCGCGATCTCGATCCTGCTGGCGAGCCCGTGGGTGCGCAGGATCTTCCGCCCCTCATCGAGCCGAAGCCCCGCTGGCTGTTCGCGGTGGCCGACGACCGGCCGCCCGCTCCGTCGCGCACCGACCCGACCGGGGCGCGCCGCACCCGCTGAACCCGGCGCTACTCCGCGGGGACCGCGCGCTCGTGCCCGTTCGCGACGCGCTTGGGCAGCACGAAGACGAGCGCGAACGCGGCAACCGAGAACACCGCCGACACGAGCATCGCGTGCGCGGCCGACTCGGCGAAGGAGTCGGCGACGTCGTTCGGGCCCGCGATGTCGAGCGTGCCGAATAGCACCGACCCGATCACCGCGATGCCGATTGCGGAACCGATGCGCTGCATCGTGCCGATGACGCCGGATGCCGCGCCCGCCTCGGTACGGTCGACGGTCGCCACGATGAATTGCGCGTTCGGCGCGATGAACAGCCCCGAGCCGATGCCCGCCACCGCCAGCGGTGCGAGCAGCTCCCAGTTGGTGAGGTCGGCCGCCGGCACGAGCAGCAGCACGAGCCAGACCGCCGTGAGGCCGACAGCGACGAGCCCCGTTCCGATCACGAGCGCGGTGCGTCCGAGTCGGTGCGCCACCCGGTCGCTGAGCGACGCGCCGACGATCGAGCCGAGGGCGAACGGGATCGACACGATGCCCGACTCGAGCGCCGAGAACCCGAGACCCGCCTGCCAGAGGATCGAGATGGTGAAGAAGATGCTCGTGAACGCCGCGAAGTACACGAGGGCCAGGATCACACCTCCCGTGAACGCCGGATGCGCGAACAGGTGGGGAGGCACGAGCGGCGTCGTGCGGGAGCGGCGGGTGAGCACGACCTCCCACAGCGCGAAGAGCACCACGAGCACCACGCCGCCCGCGAGCGAGAGCCAGGTCCACAACGGCCAGTCCTGGTCCTGCCCCTCGATGAGCGGCACGAGCAGGGCGACGAGCGCTCCCGCCAGCAGCAGGAAGCCGATCCCGTCGGCGCCCCGCGCATCCCCGCCCTCGGCCCCGCCCGGCAGGATGAGCAGAGCGGCGACGATCGCGACCGCGCCGAAGGGGAGGTTGACGAAGAAGATCGAACGCCAGCCGTCGGCGTCCCCGAGCCATTCGATGAGCAGGCCGCCGATGATCGGCCCGAGGGCGGTCGAGACGCCGATCGCCGCGCCCATGACCGCGAACGCCTTGCCGCGATCCCGCCCGGTGAACATGAGTTGGATGAGGGCCGTGACGGCCGGAAAGAACAGCCCACCGAAGAGCCCCTGGGCCACGCGTGCGACGACGAGCGCCGTGCCGTCGTCGGCGAGCCCACAGGCGAGGCTCGCGAGGGTGAATCCCGCGAGGCCGACCGTGAACACCCACTTGTGGCCGATGCGGTCGCCGAGCCGGCCGGCCGGGATCAGGATGAGACCGTAGGCGAGCGCGTAGCCCGAGATGATCCACGAAAGCGTCGCCTCGGAAGCGTCGATGCTCGTGCGGATCGTCGGCAGCGCGACGTTGACCACCGTCGTGTCGAGCATGCCCATGACGACGCCCAGGATGAGCACGGAGAGAGCGAGCCAGCGTCGCCGGGGCGTCTGCAGGGCGCTGGGGGAAGCGGAGTTCACTCGCGACAGCGTACGTGCCCGCGCCGACAGCGTGGCCCTGGATGTGACGCGGCATTTCGGCGAGAATTTGGCGGCCGGGCGAGGCGCACATAGCGTTGCCCGTCAAGCGCGCGTGCATGCGCCGCGATCACCGAAAAAGGAGAACCATGTCGGACTGGAAGTTCGAGACCCTGCAGATCCACGCGGGCGCCGCACCTGACCCGGTGACCAACGCGCGCGCGACCCCGATCTACAAGACCACGTCGTACGTGTTCAACAACGCCGACCACGCGAAGAACCTCTTCGCGCTCGCGGAGTTCGGCAACATCTACACCCGCATCCAGAACCCGACGCAGGCCGTCGCCGAGGAGCGCATCGCGGCGCTCGAGGGCGGCACGGCGGCGCTCGCCACGGCATCCGGCATGAGCGCGATCACCTACGCGGTGCTCAACATCGCCAATGCGGGCGACCACATCGTCTCATCGAGCTCGATCTACGGCGGCACGTACAACCTCTTCAAGTACACCTTCGCCAAGCTCGGCATCGAGGTGACGTTCGTCGAGAACCAGGACGACCCCGAGGAGTGGCGCGCCGCGGTACGCCCCAACACCAAGGCGTTCTTCGCCGAGACGATCGGCAACCCGCGCATCAACGTGCTCGACATCGAGACCGTCGCCGCCATCGCGCACGCCGCTGAGGTGCCGTTCATCGTCGACAACACGATCGCGACGCCCTACCTCATCCGTCCGTTCGAGCACGGGGCCGACATCGTCGTGCACTCGGCCACCAAGTTCCTCGGCGGGCACGGCACGGTGATCGCCGGCCTGATCGTCGACGGCGGAAAGTTCCCCTGGTCGCAGCACGTCGACAAGTTCCCCGGCCTCACCGAGCCCGACCCCTCGTACCACGGCGCGAGCTACACGACGGTGCTCGGTGACGGCATCGCCTACATCATCAAGGCGCGCGTGCAGCTGCTGCGCGACACGGGTGCGGCGCTCTCGCCCGACAGCGCCTTCAGCCTCATCCAGGGCATCGAGACGCTCTCGCTGCGCATCGAGCGCCACGTGCAGAACGCGCAGGACATCGCCGAATGGCTCGAGGGCCACCCGGATGTCGCCGAGGTCTACTACGCGGGACTCCCGTCCAGCCCGTGGCACGCGGCCGCCAACCGGTACGCCCCGCAGGGGTCGGCGCGGTGCTGTCGTTCGAGCTCAAGGGCGGAGCGGATGCGGGCCGTGCGCTCGTCGAGAACGTGAGCCTGTTCAGCCACCTCGCCAACATCGGCGACGTGCGCAGCCTCATCATCCACCCGGCCTCGACGACGCACTCGCAGCTCACCCCCGAGCAGCAGCTCACGGCGGGCGTCACGCCCGGCCTCGTGCGACTCTCGGTCGGGCTCGAGCACATCGATGACCTGAAGGCCGACCTGCAGGCGGGCTTCGACGCCGCGCGGCGTCTTTCGGCGTCGCGCTAATCCGCGACGCTGCGCCGGGGGCCGGCCGCGCGCGAGCGCCGGCCCCGGCGCCATTCTCCCCGTCCGCCGCACGACGCGCGTAACAGTCGCCGCGACCGGGGAGAATGGGCGGGATGGACTGGCAGACACCCGAAGACGCGGTGCCGTCCGCGTTCGTCACCGAGTCCAACCGCCGCGCCATCTCGGCCAAGCCTCCCGCATCCGGCGCCTGGCGCATCGGCGATGATCCGGGCGACCGTCTCTTCCAGCAGCTCGGACCGATGGAGTTCGAGCGCGGGGGCAGCCTGCCCGCGGTCACCCTCGCCTACGAGACCTGGGGCGAGCTGAACGCCGCAGGCGATAACGCCGTGCTCGTGCTGCACGCGCTCACGGGCGACAGCCACGTGACGGGCCGCCCGGGAGCCGGGCATCCCACCGCCGGCTGGTGGTCGGGGCTCGTGGGAGAGGGCAAGGTGCTCGACCCCGCCCGCTGGTTCATCGTGGCGCCCAACATGCTGGGCGGCTGCCAGGGCTCGACGGGACCGGCCTCGGTGGCCCCCGACGGCGTCGAATGGGGCCCGCGCTTCCCGTACCTCACGATCCGCGACCAGGTCGAGGCGCAACGCGTCCTCACCGACGCGCTCGGCATCCGACGCTGGGCCGCGGTGATCGGCGGATCGATGGGCGCGATGCAGTCGCTCGAGTGGGCCGTGAGTCATCCGGATCGCGTCGAGCGTTTCGCGGTGCTCGCCGGCCCGCCGATCTCCTCCGCCGATCAGATCGCGTTGAACTCGGTGCAGACCGAGGCGATCCGGATGGATCCCGGCTTCGCGGGTGGTGACTACTACGGCGCCGACGATGGCGAGGGTCCGCACCGCGGTCTCGCCCTCGCGCGGCGCATGGCCTTGCTGAACTACCGCTCGCCGAGCGAGCTCGACGACCGCTTCGCGCGCAGCTGGCAGAGCGGCCTCAACCCGATGGGCGGGGGCGGGCGCTTCGCCGTCGAGAGCTACCTCGACTTCCACGGCAACAAGTTCACCCGGCGTTTCGACGCGAACAGCTACCTCGTGCTCGTCGAGGCGATGAACTCGCACGATGTGGGCCGCGACCGCGACGGGGTCGCGGCAGCGCTCTCGCGCGCGACCGGCCTCGGGCTCGTGCTCGGTATCGACAGCGACCGGCTGTTTCCCGTGCCGGGTCAGCGCGTCATCGCGAAGCACCTGCCCAACAGCCTCAGCGGCGCGGACCCGATCGTGATCTCCTCACCCTTCGGGCACGACGCGTTCCTCATCGAGGACGCTCTGGTCGCACCCGAGCTCGCGCGCCTGCTCGACGCCTGACGACGCGTGAGGTTTCGGCGACACGCGCCGACCCCTCCCCCATTCGGGTGCCCCCTTCTGCCACGATGGGGGCGAGGAGCCCCGCGCGATGCGGGGGCGCACGACGACATGGACCTGCTCGCGAAAGAACGCGATCGCGTGCTGCAGCGCGCCGCGCGCGCCTACGGTCTGGGGTTCACGATCGCGTCGGCCCTGTGCTTCGTGCTCCCCGGCGCCGTCGACGGCTCGGCTGCCCTCGGCATCGGCATCACGCTGTACCTGCTGCTGGCGGGTGCGCAGTTCATGCTCGGGATGAGCCGCAACCCCGTCTGGGTGCTGCTCACGTTGCTCGCGGGCATCGGCATCCTCGGCGTCGCGACCGGGTGGGGGAAGCGGCCCTCGGCCTCGGCGGGATGACGGCGGTGCAGCTGCTCATCTCCGGCTCCCTCGCCTCGGTGGCGATCGTGCTGACCGGCACGGCGTGGCGCATCATCGGGCTCGGCGTGGCGTTCGTCGCGCTGACCGCGCTCTCGTTGCTGTTCACCTCGGCATCCCAAGCCTCGTTGCGCACGGGTGGACTGCTGCTGCTGGGCTGGCTGCTGGCCGGGGGCATCGGCGTGTGGGTCACCGCGGGCATGCCGCAGGTGGCCAAGCGCATCGCGAGCATCGGCCGAGCCCACCGCGCCGAGCGTCAGGCGAGCGAGCTCGAGGCTCAGCGCCGACAGTCGGCGCGTCTGCTGCACGACACCGTGCTGGCCACCCTCACGCTGCTCGCCCACTCCGGCGTCGGCGTCACCCCGGAAGCGCTCCGTGAGCAGGCCGCCGAAGACGCCCGCCTGCTGCGGCAGCTGCGGCTCGGCTCGACGCCCACGCCGCAGGCATCAGGCAGCTACCAGCTCGGAACCGGCGGCGACCCCGAGCCCGTGCTCGGTCGCACGCTGGAATCCGTCAAGCAGCGCTTCGGACGCATGGGCCTCACCGTCAGCTGGCACGGCACCGGACAGGTGCTGCTGCCCAGCGAGGTTCTCGACGCCTTCCTGCTCGCCCTCGCTGAATGCCTCGAGAACGTACGTCGGCACTCGGGCGTCACCGAGGCTCACGTGACGATCACGGATGACGAGAGCACGGTTCGCGCGATGGTCACGGATGCCGGGGTCGGCTTCGAACTCGCCGACATCGACGAGGCGCGGCTCGGGTTCGCCGAATCCGTCGTCGCCCGGCTGCGCGAGGTCGGCGGCAACGCGCGACTGTTCTCGGCCCCCGGTGCAGGCACGACCGTCGTGCTGGAGGTGCCGCGATGACGACAGGCATCCCCGAGGAGAACACGCTCGGCGTGGTCGTCGCGGGAGCGGCTCGGGCCGTCTCGAAGACGGCCCGGCGCCTCGGCCGCGCCGGCGCGCGCCCGACCCTCGGTGCATCCTTCCTCGCCCTCGGCGCCGACATCTTCGTCGCCTTGCGCGCCGTCTACGGTCTCAGCTGGTTCGTCGTGCTGTGGGACCGCTACCCCGTTCCCGGCGCCGCGGCGACCGCCTGGGGCGTGCTGTTGCTCGTGGTCGCCGGGAGCGTCATCGCGTCGCGGGTCGGTGGCGACCGGATGCCGGACTGGGTGTTCGCCCTCGTGCTCGCGGGTATCGCGGCGACCGTCGCGCTCGACCTGGTGGCCGTCTGGAATCTGCACGACCTCGGACGCACCCTCACCGCCGCGACCGCCGCGGGCGCCGCGCTGCTGCTCGTCGTGACCCAGCGCGGGGCAACCGAGCTGCTCATCTCGGCCGGTGTGCTCGGCGTCGTGCTCGCCGCTGCCATGTTCGCGAACACCCCGCCCGGCACCCCCTTCGATGCTGACCATATGGCACCGCAACTGGCCGCGATCGCCTTCGCCGTGCTTCCTGCCGTCATCGGCGTGCTCGTCGTGCAGGGCTACCGGCGCATGGTGCAGCTCGAGCTCGACCGCGTGCTCGTGCAGAGCAACGTGTCGGCGCCGCGCTACGCGGTGGGCATGCTGGCATCCGAGGAACTCGCGCGCCTCGACCTCGCCGCCGAGCGGCTGCTCGACTCGATCGCCACCAAGAAGACCGCTCTGCCGCTCACGCCCAAGACGGCGTCGCTCGCGGCATCCTCGCCACCGAGTTGCGGTTGCACCTCATCGAGGGGCGCCGCGAGACCTGGCTCTACCACGCGGTGAGCGAGTCGGAGATGCTCGGTCGCTCGGTGACGCTCGTCGACAAGTCGGCACTCGCGGGCCTGCTCGACGCGGCCCAGCGGGACGGTCTGCTCGCGGCCGCCTGGATGCTCGTGAGCGACTCGCGCAAGAAGGCCGCGCCGCACCGCAGCATCACCCTGCAGCTCGGCCCGCTGGCCCCCACGGGGACGCCGCGCGACGACCACAAGATCAGCGTGCCCATCACGATCACGAGCACCGGCATCCGGCGGAATCGTGTCGATCCCTCGATCTGGGCCGCACTCGGACGGGTCGGACGATACTCTGACACCACCGAGGAGGGCAGCCTCCGCGTCGACATCGAAGCAGCGGTCGACAACCCCGCAGAAGTCTGACACCTCACCACCGCGTTCCGAAGGAGCATCACATGGCCGGCCAGATCCGACTCGCCGTGGTCGACGACCACCGCATGATCCTGAGCGGGCTCGCGAACTGGATTCGCAATGCCTCCGACGAGATCGACGTGGTCGCCGAGCTCACGACCTGGCCCGAGCTGCTGACCCATCCCTCGTTCCCCGTCGACGTCGTGCTGCTCGACCTCGACCTCAAAGACAACATCCCCGTCGCCGTGAAGATCTCGGCGCTCAAGGCGACCGGCACGCGCGTGGTGCTCATGAGCACCTACTCGGAGCCCAACGTCGTGCGCGAGGCGCTCGCGGCCGGCGCGCTCGGCTATCTCGTGAAGAGCGAAGACGCCACGATGATCGTCGAGGCGATCCGCGCGGCGTCGCAGGGCGAGAGCTTCATCTCGGCGGAGCTCGACCTCGCGATCAACGCCTCCGACATCGGTGGTGCCCCCAAGCTCTCGGCCCAGGAACGCCGCGTGATGGCCCTCTACGGCGGAGGCGAGCCCGTCAAGTCGGTCGCCTATCAGCTGGGCATCTCCGAGGAGACCGCGAAGAGCTACCTCAAGCGCATCCGCGAGAAGTACCGTGTCGCGGGCATCGACGTGGGCACCAAGGTGGCCCTGCGACGCCGCGCGATCCAAGACGGCATCCTCATCCAGGACTCGGCCACCGGGATCTTCTGAGCGCGGTCCGTCAGCGGGGTGAGGAGCGAATCGCCGGAGGCGGTACGCGCCGCGACACCGCCGCCCCGGCGAGCGCCAGCGCGACACCAGGCACGCACATCAGCAGCCCGACCCAGGTCGGCGCGAGGTAGCCCCACCCCGCCGCGATGACCGCGCCACCCAGGAACGCGCCGAGCGCGTTGCCGATGTTGAGCGCCGAGTGGTTGACGGCGGCGGCGAGCGTCTGGCTCTCCCCGGCGACGTCCATGAGCCGCGTCTGGATGGCGGGCGACAGCGCTGCGGCCGCTGCCCCCACCCCGAACAGGAACACGAACAGGCCGAGGGCACCGGCGCGGTGAGCGCGAGCCCGAGCAGCATGACCGCGAATACCGCGAAGCTCGCGAAGAGCGCCCGGAGTACGCCGCGATCCGCCGCCCAACCGCCGACCAGGTTGCCGAGCGTCATGCCGAGCCCGAGCGCCACGAGCGCCCACGGCACCGCGGCGGTCGGCAGCTGGGTGACCTCCGTCGTGAGGGGGCGACGTAGCTGTAGACGGCGAAGAAGCCGGCAAAGCCCACCGAGCCGGTGAGCAGCGCGAGCCAGACGGCCGGGCGGGCGAACGCACCGAGCTCGCGACGCGGGGTCGCATCCGGATCCCCGGTTGCTTCGGCACGGTGAGACGGATCGCGAGCACCGACGCCGCGAAGATCGCCGCGACCACGAGATAGGCGGCGCGCCACCCCGCCTGCTGCCCGAGGAAGGTGATGAGCGGCACGCCCACGACGTTCGCGACAGTCAGCCCCGAGAGCACGAGCGCGACTCCCTGGCCGCGTTTGCCCGGCCCCATGAGCGAGGCGGCGACGAGAGCAGCGATCCCGAAGTACGCCCCGTGCGGGAGCGCTGCGAGGAAGCGGAAGAGCACGACGAGGGCGAAGTTCGGCGCGAGAGCCGACGCAACGGTGCCCAGGGTGAACAGCACAGCGAGACCGAGCAGGATGCTGCGCCGCGGCATCCGGGCAGCGAAGATCGCGATCGTGGGAGCGCCCACGACGACGCCGAGCGCGTACGCGCCGATCACGACGCCCGCCTGGGCGATCGCGTCGTCGGGCGAGGTCGTCCACGCGCTCGGCAGCAGATCGTGCGCGATCTGGGGCAGCAGGCCCATCGCCACGAACTCCGTCGAACCGATGCCGAACCCGCCGAGCGCGAGCGCGAGCAGCGCGAGGCGGGTGCGGGCGGGCGAGAGCGACGTGGAGGGGCGGATGCGGTGTCAGTACTCACGAGGTTCCGGGTCCGTTCGAGCCGCCTGCACGAGGGCCACGACGGCCCACGCGAAGAGCACGAGGTAGAGGGCGTTGCGCGTGCTGAGCGCGACCAGCACAACCGTGTCGAGCCCCAGAAGCTTCCCGTACCAGTACGGGTACACCGCCTGCGTGAACACCCCGATCATGAGCGCGATCACGGCAGGCACCCGGAACGACGCCCTCCTCCGCGACGCGCGGCGACGAGACCGAAGATCACCGGCACCGCGAGCCAGCCCGCGAACTGCGGCGACCCCACCTTGTTGAAGAGCATGAGCGCCGTCGTGAGCGCCAGCAGCAACGGCGGCAGCATGCGAAGGGCCGAGACCCCCGGCGCGCACCTACGACGCCGAGCACGGCGACCACCCCGACGGCGAGGGCGAGGAGCGGGGTCGAGAGCGAAGCCGCGAACTCGGTGCCGGGGCCGCGCAACTGGTAGGTGAGAATGCCCTGGTCGTAGTAGATCGAGGGGCCTGCGTGCGCCCATGCCGCCCACATCGCGGGCGTCGCGAGGGGTGACTCGATCTGCAGTCCACGGCCGGTCTGCTGCGTGATGAAGCTCAGGAGGGTGGAACTGCCGCCCAGGATCAGCCCGATCACGAGCACGACGGCCGTCGTGGCGGCCGCCGCCGCCAGCACGGTGAGCCGCTGGCGCAGCGCGATGGCGGCGCCCGCGACAAGCGCGGCCGGCCACACCTTGATCCAGGCGCCCACCGTCAACAGCACGGAACCGAGCGCCGGACGCGCGACGATCACGAGCACGCCCATAAGCGCGATGGCGGTGGCGAAGGTGTCGATACGCCCGAGCACGACGGGCCCCACGGCGACCAGGAACGCGATCCACCACCACGCCGCTCCGGCCGTGGCACGATGCGGCCGTCCGCGGTGCAGCAGCACAGCGAAGGCCGCGACGTCGACCGCCATCGCGAGGGTCAGCCAGGTGCTCGCGTAGAAGGTCCAGCCGAACGTCGCCGAGAGCAGCATCGGCACGAGCGCGAGCAGCGGGTACACCCACGAGGTGTCGATGCCCACCCAGATGCCGGCATCCAGGCCGCGCTGCGCCCAGAACGCGTAGACGAGGGTGACGTCGCCCATCGGCAGGCTCGGGTGGGTGAGGCAGATGAGTCCGAGCACGAGGTGCACGAGCACGAACGCCGCCCAGAGGGTGACCGGATGCGTCAGCACGGCCCGCGTCCGGCTGCGGACGCCGGAGCCCAGCGCCGCATCCGTCATGGACTTCAGCGTAATCGGGCCACGTGACGCGGAGTGACGCTGCATCCGGCGCGGGGCATGCGTGCGGGAGAAGATGGGAGGGTTCCCCTTCATGACCACAGCACCCTGGAGGTTCCGTGTCCCGCATCCGTCCCCTGGTGGCCGTCGCATCCGCCGCCACTCTCGCCCTGAGTCTCGCCGCCTGCGCGAGCTCCCCGGCGCCTCGCCCTCGGGCGACGCGGATGAGGGATACGTGACGCCCGGCAAGCTCACCGTCGCCACCGGCGACACCGCCTACTTCCCCTACGTGATCGACGACACCCCGGAGTCGGGCGAGGGCTTCGAGGCCGCCGTCGCCTACGCCGTGGCGGATGAGCTCGGCTTCGCGAAGGAAGACGTCGTCTGGGTGCGCACGAGCTTCGAGGCCGCGATCGCACCGGGCCCCAAGGGCTTCGACTTCAACATCCAGCAGTACACGATCACCGACGAGCGCAAGCAGGCCGTCGACTTCTCCTCGCCGTACTACCAGGCCAGTCAGGCGGTCGTGGCTATCGAGGGCGGCAAGGCTGACGGCGTCGACACGCTCGCGGGCCTCAAGGACCTCCTGCTCGGCGCCATGTCGGGCTCGACGAGCGCCACCACGATCGAGAAGGCCGTGCGGCCGAACGTGGCACCCCAGCTCTACAACTCGAACGAGGATGCCGTCGCCGCGCTCAAGGCGAACCAGATCGACGCGATCGTGCTGGATCTGCCCACCGCGTACTACGCGACGGGCGTCTACATCGAGAACTCCTTCATCGTGGGTGAGCTGCCTGCCGCCGGCATCCCCGACGAGTGGGGCCTGCTGCTGTCGAAGAACTCGCCCCTGACGGCGAAGGTCACCGCGGCGGTGGATGCGTTGCGCGACAGCGGCAAGCTCGCCGAGATCACCGATGAGTGGCTGGGTTCGGGCCAGGGCGTGACGCTGCTGAAGTGACCCGCCCCGCAGGGGTCACGGCATCGGCTAGCGTCGAGCCGTGACCCACCAGCCGAGTGAGCTCGAGCTCGACCGGCGCGCGTTCCGGAGCCGCCGCGAACGCCGCTCGGTGCTCGTGGCGATCGCGTCGACCCTCGCGTTCGCGGTCATCGTCTGGGCAACGCTTGCGAGCACACCCGGCTGGGCGATCGTGCAGGCGGCGTTCTTCGATCCCGAGGTCGCCCTGCGCTCCCTCCCCCGCGTGTGGGACGGCTTCCTGCTGAACCTGCAGGTGCTCGGCATGTCGGTCGTCACGGTCGGGGTGTGCGCGCTCTTCCTTGCGACGCTGCGCACCCTGCCGGGCGCGGTGTTCTTCCCGCTGCGCGTGCTCGCGGCCGCCTACACCGACGTGTTCCGCGGGTTGCCGTTCATCATCGTGCTCTACCTGTTCGGGTTCGGCATCCCGACCCTCACCGGCGAACGCGTGCCCCCGATCGTGCTCGGCACGCTGTGCATCACGCTCACCTACTCGGCCTACGTCTCCGAGGTCATCCGCGCCGGAATCGAGGCGGTGCACCCCTCGCAGCGCCTCGCGGCCCGTGCCCTCGGGCTGAGCTACGCGCAGACGTTACGGCGCGTCGTGCTGCCGCAGGCGTTCCGCAAGATCACCCCGCCGCTCATGAACGACTTCGTCGCCATGCAGAAGGATGTCGGACTGATCTCGATTCTCGGAGCCGTCGACGCCGTGCGTGCGGCGCAGATCATGAACGCGCAGACCTACAACTTCACGCCCTACGTCGTCGCCGGCATCCTGTTCATCCTGCTCGCGATCCCCTCGGTGCGGCTCACCGACTGGTACACGGCACGGTTGCGGCAGCGCGAGCAGATGGGGTCGATCGTATGAGCGCCGTGCTGACCGCGAGCGGTATCTGGAAGGCGTTCGGCGACAAGGAGGTGCTGCGCGGCATCTCGCTCGAGCTCGAGGCGAACGAGGTCGTCGCCCTCATCGGGCCCAGCGGGTCGGGCAAGTCGACCCTGCTGCGCTGCCTCAACCTGCTCGAGCCGATCGACGACGGGCAGATCCTGCTCGGGGGCGACGACATCTCCGACCCGCGGGTGGATGCCGATGGAGTGCGTGCGCGGTTCGGCGTGGTGTTCCAGCACTACAACCTGTTCCCGCATCTCTCGGTGCTCGACAACGTGACCCTCGCGGCGCGCCGCGTGCACCGGATGCCGCGACAGGAGGCCGAGGATCGCGCGATGCGGTGGCTGGAACGCATCGGACTCGCCGACAAGGCGCGGGAGCATCCGGATCGCCTCTCGGGTGGACAGCAGCAGCGCGCGGCGATCGCGCGAGCGATCATGACCGATCCCGAGGTGCTGCTGCTCGACGAGATCACCTCGGCGCTCGACCCGGAGCTCGTGGGCGAGGTGCTCGACCTCGTGCGCGAGCTGGCCTCCGACGGGGCGACGATCCTGATGGCGACGCACGAGATGGCGTTCGCGCGGGATGTGGCCCACCGCGTGCTGTTCCTCGACGGCGGCGTCGTGGTGGAAGAGGGCCCGGCGCGCGAGCTCTTCGCGGCTCCTCGCGAGCCGCGAACGCGTGAGTTCCTCGCCCGGCTCTCGGCCTGAGTCCCGCCCCTCGCCCCGGAGCGACGGTCAGGTGAGCAACTCGCGCACAACCCCCGGCAGCTCGGCGCACAACCCGAGCACTGTGAACGGCCCTCCCCGACTCGCCCGCTGGGCCGCGAGGCCGTGTAGCACCGCAGCGGTCGCGGCGAGCGGCGCGGCGCAGCCCGGGTCGGCTTCGAGCTCGAGCGCGTGGGTCGCCAGCAGGGCGCCCAGCACGCCCGCGAGCGCATCGCCCGTGCCCGCGGTCGCGGTCCACGCCGGGGCGCACGCCACCTCGAGCAGGCCGCCGCCGGCATCCGCGACGTAGCTCGTGCTGCCCTTCAGCAGCACGACCGCGCCGAAGCGCTCCGCCGCCTCGAGAGCGGATGCCCCAGGGTCGGCCGCGATCGCGTCGCGTTCCCGATGCAGCAGGCGGGCGAGCTCTCCCGCGTGCGGCACGAGAACGCGCGCGCCCGTCGCCTGCTCCACGAAACCGAGCGCGCCGGCATCGATGACGATCGGAACCGGATCGCCGAGCGCACGGTCGCGCGCCGCAGCCGCGACGTCGTCGATGGTCTCGGGATCCTGCCCTGAACCCACCACCCAGGCTTGCACGCGCCCTCGGCTGTCACGGCCTCGGGCCGCCGTTGCAGCACGAGGCGCGGGCGCCCCGCGCCGAGGTAGCGCACCATGCCGACGCCGGTGTGCAGCGCCGCCTCCACCCCCAGCACGGCGGCCCCGGGGTAGCGCGCCGAACCGGTCACGAAGCCGACCACCCCGCGTGAGTACTTGTCGTCGTCGGGGCCGGGCACCGCGATCCATGCGGCGGCGTCCTCGGGGCCGAAGCTGCGACCGGAGCGTGCGTCCATGTCGCCACGATAGTTTGGGCCGGTGGCCATCAGCATCCCGAACCGTGTCGTCGTCTTCGACTACGGGGAGGTGATCTCGAGGTCGCAGAGCGAGGAGGACAAGCTCGCACTCGTCGCGACCGCCGGGGTCTCCTCCGCGGAGTTCTGGCCCGTCTACTGGCGGCACCGCGACCTGCTCGACCACGGACGCCTGTCGATCATCGAGTATTGGCGACAGGTGGCCGCCGACCTCGGCGTCAGCTGGGACCTCGCCACCATCCAGCAGCTCTGGGTGATCGACTTCCGCGGATGGATCAGCGCGGAGCCCGCGACCGTGCGCATCCTCGAGGAACTGCACGATGGCGGCACCCGCATGGCCCTGCTCTCGAACGCGGGCTTCGACTTCGGCGACCCCTTCCGGTACGCACCGTTCGCCACCCTCTTCGAGCGCGTGTTCGTGAGCGCCGAGCTCGGCCTGCTGAAGCCCGATGCGGAGATCTATCGCTACATCGCGCGCGAGTTGAGCATCGAGCTGGCGAGCATGGTTTTCATCGACAACAAGGCGGTCAACGTCGACGGCGCGACCGCCCTCGGGGTGACCGGGCACGTCTTCACCGACGCCCCGCAGCTTCGCGAGTTCCTCGTCTCGCTCGGCCAGGAGTCCTGATGCCCGGCCTGTTCGACCCGATCACCCTGCGCACGACGGCCGCGGGCGGCACGAGCGTGCGCAACCGGCTGTGGGTCTCGCCGATGTGCCAGTACTCGTGTCTCGACCGCGACGGCATCCCGAACGAGTGGCACCTCGTGCACCTCGGCTCGCTCGCGCGCGGTGGCGCGGGCGTCGTGATGAGCGAGGCGACCGCCGTGACGCCCGAAGGCCGCATCTCGCCGCGCGATACCGGCATCTGGTCGGATGCGCACGAGGCCGCCTGGGCGCCGATCGCCGCGTTCGTGCGGAGTCAGGGCGCGCTGCCCGGCATGCAGCTCGCCCATGCGGGGCGCAAGGCGTCGACCTACGCGCCGTGGGGCGAAGATCGCAGCGGCTCGGTGCCGCCGGCAGACGGCGGCTGGCAGACCGTCGCGCCCTCGGCGCTCGCGTTCGACGGCTATGCCACGCCGCGCGCCCTCGACGCCTCGGAGCTGCCGGGTGTCGTGCACGCGTTCGCGGATGCGGCGACGCGCGCCGTGCGGGCCGGGTTCGGCCTGGTCGAGATCCACGCGGCACACGGCTACCTGCTCCACCAGTTCCTCTCCCCTCTCGAATCGGCGCGACGACGCCTACGGCGGTTCGCTCGAGAACCGCGCGCGGCTCCTGCTCGAGGTGGTGCGCGCGGTGCGCGACACCGTCGGCGACGAACTGCCCGTTCTCGTGCGCTTCTCCGCGACCGATTGGGCCGATGACGGCTGGGATGCCGAGCAGACCGCGAAAGTCGCCGGCTGGGCGCAGGCCGCCGGAGCCGACTTCTTCGACATCTCGAGCGGCGGCCTCGTGGGTGGCGTGCGCATCCCGCTCGGCCCCGGCTATCAGGTGCCTTTCGCGGAGCAGATCGGCGCCGACGCCGACGTGCCCGTTTCGGCGGTCGGCCTCATCACGACCCCGCAGCAGGCCGACGCCGTGATCCGCGACGGGCGAGCGGATGCGGTCATGCTCGGTCGCGAACTGCTGCGCGACCCGCACTTCCCGCTGCGCGCCGCCCGCGAGCTCGGCGTCGACCTCGACTACTGGCCTCCGCAGTACCTGCGCGCTCGCCCGCGCTGACCCCTGCCGCGCGGCTTCGATCCGTCGAGCGTAGGCGGGGTGATGGAGCGGTTGCGAGACGCTGGCATCGGGTCGGGCGGGCGTGCGCCGTCCAGGCGCACGCGGGCATGCGTCTCGCAACCGCTCCATCTCCCCGCAGGAGCGTCGCTATCGGCGACGCGTCGCGTCCTGCACCTCGCCGACGAGCTCTTCGATGATGTCCTCGAGGAACAGCACCCCGCGCGTGGCGCCGCTCTCGTCGAACACCCGTGCCACGTGGCTGCCGGCGCGGCGCAGCATCGCGAGCGCGTCTTCCAGCTCCATGCCGCGGTACAGCGAGATGAGCTGACGGATGCGCTTGGGCGGCACCGGGTCGTCGAACTCGTCGTCGCGCAGGTCGATGACGTCCTTCAGGTGCACGTATCCGCTCGGTTCGCCATCCTCGTCGACGAGCACGTACCGACTGAAGCCGTGCTGGGCGACGGCGCGCTCGACGTCGGCGGGAGCCGCATCCTCCGGGAGCGTGACGAGCGCATCCATGCCGAGCGCGACATCCGCCACTTTCTTGGTCGTGAACTCGAATGCGTTGCTGAGCGCACCGGTGGTGTCGGCGAGCACCCCCTCGCGCGTCGAGGTGCGCACGATGAGCTCGACCTCTTCGACCGTGAACGCGCTCGTCGCCTCGTTCTTGGGCTGCACCCGGAACAGCAGCAGCACGCCGTTCGCGGTGGCGTTGAGGGCCCGGATGATGGGGCGGAAGACGGTCGCGACGGCGACGAGCGGCGGGGCGAGCAGCAGCACCGACCGATCGGGCACGGAGAACGAGATGTTCTTCGGCACCATCTCGCCGAACACGACGTGCAGGAACGACACGATCACGAGGGTCACGATGAAGGCGACCGTGCCGATCACCTCCTCGGGCCAGCCGGTGAGGCCGAAGGGCACCGCGAGCAGGTGATGGATGGCCGGCTCGGAGACGTTGAGGATGAGCAGCGAGCACACGGTGATGCCCAACTGGCTCGTGGCGAGCATGAGGGTCGCGTGCTCCATCGCCCAGAGCGCGGTCTTCGCTGCGCGGGATCCGGCCTCCGCCTTCGGCTCGATCTGCGAACGACGGGCAGAGATCACGGCGAACTCCGCGCCCACGAAGAACGCGTTTCCGATCAGCAGCACGACGAGCCACACGAGGCCCCACCAGTCGGAGGCGCTCATCGCTCCTCCTCCGGCTCGACGGGGCGCGGCGTGAAGCGCACGCGGTCGACGCGCCGACCGTCCATGCGCTCGACGCGGAAGGTTCCCGCGTCGATCTCGACGGTGTCTCCGGCGACCGGGATGCGGCCGAGCTCGCTCATGAGGTAACCCGCGACGGTCTCGTAGGGCCCGTCGTCTGGCACCGTCACGCCGGCGCGTTCGAGCAGTTCATCGGGGCGCAGCGCTCCGGGGAAGGTGAGCCAGCCGCGGCTGCGCACCACGTCGGGGCGTGAGCGGTCGTGCTCGTCGGAGACCTCGCCGACGAGCTCCTCGACGAGGTCTTCGAGGGTCGCGACACCGGCGGTGCCCCCGTACTCGTCGACGACCACGGCGATCTGGAAGCTGCGGGCACGCAACTCCCCCAGCAGCACGTCGAGCTTCATGGTCTCGGGCACGCGCAGGGCGTCGGTCTGCAGTGCCGACACGGGAACGGATGCGCGTCGCTCGCGCGGTACCGCCACCGCCTGCTTGATGTGCACGATGCCGACGATGTCGTCCGGTCCCTCGTCGGTCACCGGGAAGCGCGAGTACCCCGTGCGTCGGGCGAGCTCGATGACGGTCTCGGCGGTGTCGCCGCGGTCGACCGCCGCGAGACGCGGACGCGGCGTCATGACGTCGGCCGCCGTGTGCTCCGAGAAGGCGAGGGTGCGCGCGAGCAGCGTCGCGGTGTCGCGGTCGAGCGCGCCCTCGCTCGCGGAGCGCCGCACGAGGCTCTTGAGCTCGTCGGCGGTGCGGGCCGAGCTCAGCTCCTCCTTCGGCTCGATGCCGACGCCGCGCAGCACGGCGTTCGCGGTGCCGTTCAGCAGCGCCACGAACGGCTTGAAGACCATGGTGAACACGATCTGGAAGGGGATGACGACCTTCGCGGTCTGTCGCGGTAGGGCGAGCGCGAAGTTCTTCGGCACGAGCTCGCCGATGATCATCGACAACAGGGTCGCCACCGCGACCGCGACGATCGAGGCGACGACGCGCGAGGTGGTGGCGTCGAGTCCCCACGCGTCGAACAGCGGCCGCAGCCATCCGCTGAACGCCGGTTCGAGGGTGAAGCCGGCGAGCAGTGTCGTGAGCGTGATGCCGAGCTGCGCCGCCGAGAGATGCGTCGAGGTGACCTTGAGCGCTCGGATCGTCGGGCCCAGCATCGTCTCGCCTCGCGACTGCCGAGCCTCGAGATCATGCCGGTCGAGGTTGACGAGCGCGAACTCGCTCGCAACGAACAACCCGGTGCCGACCGTGAGCAAGGCACCGGCGATGAACATCCACCATTCGGGGCTCATCGAAGGTCGCTTCCGGGCAGGGGGTCGCGCCGGGGTGGGGGCGTACCGGGTGGGCTGGCTCAGACGTCGAAGACGGAGGCTCGTCCATGATCGGGCCAGCCTACAGGCCGCCAAACGGCCGACGCTGGACGGATGCCGCAGGCGGCGCGGCCGCCGCATCCGCTCGATACCCCGTCGGGGTGAACCCCAGCACGCTGCGGAAGTCCCGGCTCAGGTGCGATTGGTCGGCGTAGCCGTGGCGCGCTGCGACCTCGGCGAGGGCGATGCTCGGGTCGGCGCGCAGCTGCTCGGCCGCCTCCTGCAGGCGCCGCCGCCGGATCATCGCCGCGGGGGTCACGCCGACGAAGCGTCGAGCGAGGCGCGTGACGGTGCGCTGCGAGACCTTCAGCCGGGCCGCGATGTCGGCGAGCTGCAGCACGGTCGGATCCCCGTCGATGACGCGCGCGAGCTCGTTGGCGAGCAGCGCGTCGGGCGAGGGCTCCCCTGCCCGCTCGACGATCCATGCACCGAGCATGCGGCAGGCGCGCGTGATCCGGTGCGGGTCGCGCGCATCCATGGCCTCGGTCACCGCTTCGACGAGCTCGGGCGCATCGAGGGGGCTCTCGGTATCGCGCAGCACGAGCGGGTCGCCCGCGATCGCGGGCACCGCGGCTGGTCGCAGCAGCGCGCCGACTCCCCATCCGTCGCCGCTCAGATCGCGATGCGAACGGCGCGTCGTCGGGCCGGAGACGACCACCTCGTCCGCCATCACGACGAGGTTGACCGCCGGGTAGCCGATGAGCTGCTGGCGTGACACCCGACCGGGCTCGATGCTCCACTCAGGCACCCAGAAGTGCACGACGAAGGCCGCTTCCGCTGGCTCGGGGGAACGCGGGTGAAGGTCGGGAGGCGTGCGGGATAGAGCACGCCGCGGCTGGGTGGCTGGGTCACACGTTCCTCTCTCCCGCGCGGATGCTTCTGGCCGGATTCTTCACGACGGCGCCGACATCGCATCCATAACGTGGGCCGCATGACCAACATGACTGGCGTCACGGGCGCCCACACGACCGACGGTATCCCGCACGGCTACACGACCATCACCCCGTTCATCGCGCTCACGGATGCGCGTGGCGCGATCGAGTTCTACCGCACGGTATTCGGTGCGCAGCTGGTGAGCTCCACCGAGATGGGCGGCGTCGTGAGCCACGCCGACCTCGACTTCGGCAACGGACACGTGCAGCTCGGCGAGGCATCTCCCGACTACCACCTCGTGCCGCCGCCCGCGGGCGACGACGACTGCTACTCGCTCGCCTTCTACTGCGCCGACACGGATGCCGTGGTCGCCGCCGCCGAGGCAGCGGGCGCGACGATCCGGGAGCCGGTTTCGACCTTCGTCTCGGGTGACCGCTTCGCGAGCCTCCGCGACCCCTACGGCGTGCGCTGGTCGATCATGACCCGCATCGAAGACCTCTCCCCGAGGAGAGCGACCGCCGCGTCGCCGAGTGGGCCGCGTCGTTCGCCGGCTGACCCCGCGTGGGGTTGCCAAACGCGGCAGCGCTTCGCCGGTGCGGCCGGGAGGGGTGCCAAACGCTGTAGCGCTTCGCAGAGCGCGCCCGTGATAACTGCCGCGCCGCGCAGAATACTGGCGCGCTACGCGCCATGCAGGCACCGGATGCGACCGCACCGCCCGCGGGACCGCATCCGTCCCTGCACAGAACCGTGCATCGCAAACTGTTCGCGAATCGGCGCACCTCGCCCCACGAGACGCTCTGCGCGGCAGACGCTACAGCGATGGACGACATCGACCTGCGACGAATCACTCGGGCGGAAGCGCTCGACCAAGGCCTCACCGATCGCCAACTGGCGCAATTGATCCGCACGGGTCAGCTTCATCGTGTGCGACCCGGCGAGTTCGCGTTGCCGGCGGAGTGGAATGCGGTCGAGCGCCACCGACAGCACCGTGAACTCGTGCTGCGCACGGCGGAGCGTGTGACCGCTCCCCAGGTGTACTCGCACCACGCCGCCGCGGCGCTCTGGAACATGCGCATCCGCCGCGATTGGCCTCGCCGGGTCGATGTGCTGGTAGAGCGCGCACACGGCGGCCGGTCGAGCGGTCGCCTTCGCCGCCGCGCGCTCGGGTTCGACGGCCGCGAGATCGTCGAACTCGACGGCCTCCTGGTGACCTCACCCGCGCAGACGGTGATCGACCTGGCGCGAGAGCTGTCGTTCGTCGACGGCGTGGTCATCGCGGACTCCGCGCTGGGCACCGCCTTCGGACGCGCGGCACTCACGACCCACTCGGAACTCATCGCACGGCTCTCGGATGCGAGAACCCGCCGTGGCACGGATCGCGCACGCGCCGTGATCGCAGAGGCCGACGGCAGGGCGGAGTCACCGCCCGAGACCGAGTCGCGGATCGCCGCAGTGATGCTGGGATTCCCCGCCCTGAGCCGCAACGCGAGTTCGCGACCCGCGTCGGCATCCGCCGTGTGGACCTCTGGTGGGCAGAGCTGGGCCACGCGGGGGAATGCGATGGTCGAGCGAAGTACCGGGACCCGAACTATCTCAAGGGTCGTGACCCCGTCGATGTCTTCCGGAGAGAGAAGGAACGCGATCGGGCCCTTCTCGCGTTGCCCGACGTTCGCGGGATCACGCATTGGGACCCCGCTGACCTGCACCCTCTCGGGCGGTTCTACGACATCCTGCGGGGCGCGGGCCTGCCCACGAACATGCCGCGGCCCACGGCGGCAACCCTCGATCACACCCAGAGCCTGCTGTTCCGCACAGCCGCAGCGCGGCTCGCGCGCTAGTTTTCGACGGGCCGCGCCAGCGATATCGGGCGCCCACCCTCAACCGCTACAGCGTTTGGCACCCCCGAACCGCCACGGGGAGACCGGGAGCCGCTCAGCCGGAGATGGGAACCCGCTCACCAGGACACCGGGAGCGCCTTGCCCTCCTCGTATCCGGCGGCCGACTGGAAGCCGACGACGGCCCGCTCGTGGAACTCGGCGAGCGATGCCGCGCCCGCGTAGGTGAACGAGCTGCGCACGCCCGAGGTGATCATGTCGAGCAGGTCCTCGACCGAGGGGCGGTTGGGGTCGAGGTAGATCTTCGAGCTGGAGATGCCCTCCGCGAACAACTCCTTGCGTGCGAGCTCGTACGGGTCGAGCCGCCCGAAGCGCTCCTGCACGGCCTTCGTCGACGCCATGCCCCAGCTCTCCTTGAAGAGCCGGCCCGCGGCATCCGTCTGCAGCATCCCCGGCGCCTCGATCGTGCCCGCGAACCACGAGCCGATCATCACGGCCGAGGCACCCGCCGCAAGCGCGAGGGCCACGTCGCGCGGGTATCGCACGCCGCCGTCCGCCCAAACGTGCGCGCCGAGCTCGCGCGCCGCCTCCGCCGTCTCGAGCACCGCCGAGAACTGGGGGCGCCCGACCGCCGTCATCATGCGGGTCGTGCACATCGCCCCAGGCCCGACACCGACCTTGATGATCGACGCGCCCGCCTCCACGAGGTCCCGCACGCCGTCGGAGGTCACCACGTTGCCCGCCGCGATCGGGATGCCGAGCCCCAGCCCGGCGACCGTGCGGAGCGCCGCCAGCATGCCCTCCTGGTGCCCGTGCGCCGTGTCGACCACGAGCACGTCCACGCCGGCGTCGGCGAGCGCCCGGGCCTTGGCCGCCACGTCGCCGTTGATGCCCACGGCGGCCGCGACCCGCAGCCGCCCGGATGCGTCGAGCGCCGGCGCGTAGATCGTAGAACGCAGGGCACTGCGTCGGGTCACCGATCCGACCAGGCGGCCGTGGTGGCGCACGAGCGCGACGTCGACATCCGCATCCACGAGCAGGTCGAACGCGGCGCGTGCACCGTCGAGGTCGTCGGCGTCGAGGAGGTCACCCCGCCGTGCACGAGGTCGCCGAGTCGCGCATCGGGCAGGGCGGTCGCGAGCCGGGCCGCGGGCACGCATCCGGCCTCCCCGTCGTCGGCGTCACGCAGCACCACGACATCCGCCGCGATCGCCGGCACCACCCGCAGCGCGTCAGCGACCGTCGCATCCGCCGACAGCTCGATGGGGGCATCCCAGCGCACCGGCTGCTCCTTCACCCAGCGGATCGCGGCGTCGAGTTCCTGGAGCGGCAGGTCCTGCGGCAGCACCCCGAGGCCACCACGGCGGGCGAGCGTCGCCGAGAGCCGTGGGCCGGTCACCGAGTTCATGTTGGCCGACACGATCGGGATGGTGGCACCGGTTCCGTCGGTCGTCGCGAGGTCGACCGAGAGGCGGCTGGCGACCCCCGAACGGCTGGGAACGAGGAACACATCCGAATAGGTGAGATCGTGGGCCGGCACCTGTCCCGTGAAGCGCATGACACCACGGTAGACGCCTCCGCTCCACCCGGGCCGGGTTCCCCGTTCCGTCTCCCTGAGAGGTTCCCCGAACACCTCGCGGATGTCCGCGCCGCGCCGCCGGTCGCGTTAGGCTTGTCGATGGTGTGACCAGCGGGGATCACCCGGATCCCTGGGCACCGGCGAGTAGTGAGAGTAGGCGGTCGGCTGTGTCCAACCCCGTCACCGGAGTGACGCCTGAAGACAACGCTTCAGGAGAGTTCGGAGCCAACGAGTGGCTCGTCGACGAGATGTACGAGCGGTACCTCGTCGACAAGGAGTCGGTCGACAAGAGCTGGTGGCCGATCCTCGAGTCGTATCGCCCGGTCGACGACCCCACCCCTACCTCCGCGATCCCTGTCGTGGGTGAGCCGGATGCTGCTGCCGCATCCGCGGACGGCGCGCCTGCCCCCGCGGACGCCTCCGCCCCTGCGCCCGCCCCGGCCGAGACGCCCGCCTCCGCGCCGGCCGCCACCCCCGCTCCCGCCGACGCCGTCGCGCCCAAGTCGCAGGAGGGTGGCGAAGCCCAGATCCCCGAGGCCGTCACCGAGCCTGCTCCCGCCACGCCTCCGGCCGCCGCGCCGGCGGCCGAGAGCGCACCGCCGACCACTCCCATCGCGCGCACCACCTCCGCTCCCGCCAAGCCGCAGCCGATCCCGGCGCAGGCGCCGACCACCGCGTCGATCCCCGTCGCGGCCGAGTCGGAGCCGCGGGAGACCGTCACCGTGCTCAAGGGCATGGCGAAGACGCTCGCCACCAACATGGATCAGAGCACGTCGATGCCGACCGCCACGAGCGTGCGCACCATCCCGGCGAAGCTCATGATCGACAACCGCATCGTGATCAACAACCACCTGCGTCGCGCACGCGGCGGCAAGGTGTCGTTCACGCACCTCATCGCGTGGGCCATGGTGCAGACGCTCAAGGAGTTCCCGAGCCAGGCGGTCTTCTACCGCGAGACCGAAGACGGCAAGCCGAGCGTCGTCGCTCCCGCGCACATCAACCTGGGCATCGCGATCGATCTGCCCAAGCCCGACGGCTCGCGCTCGCTGCTCGTGCCCGGCATCAAGCGCGCCGACACCATGAACTTCGCCGAGTTCCTCGCCGCCTATGAGGACGTCGTGGCACGAGCCCGCGCGAACAAGCTCACGGCCGCCGACTTCCAGGGCGTCACCATCTCGCTCACCAACCCGGGCGGCATCGGCACCGAGCACTCTGTGCCGCGCCTCATGCGCGGCCAGGGCTGCATCATCGGCGCGGGCGCCCTCGAGTACCCGGCAGCGTTCCAGGGCGCGAGCCCGAAGACCCTCGTCGAGATGGGCATCGGCAAGACGATCACCCTCACGAGCACCTACGACCACCGCGTCATCCAGGGCGCCGGCTCGGGTGAGTTCCTCAAGAAGATCCACGAGCTGCTCATCGGCGAGCGCGACTTCTACAGCGAGATCTTCGCGGCGCTGCGCATCCCCTACGAGCCCATCCACTGGGCCGAGGACATCAACGTCGACCTCTCCGAGCGCATCTCCAAGACCAGTCGCGTTCAGGAGCTCATCAACTCCTTCCGGGTGCGCGGCCACCTCATGGCCGACATCGACCCGCTCGAGTACCGCCAGCGTTCCCACCCCGACCTCGACATCGCGAGCCACGGTCTCACCTTCTGGGACCTCGACCGCGAGTTCGTGACCGGTGGCTTCGGCAGCAAGCGCACGATGCTGCTGCGCGACATCCTCGGTGTGCTGCGCGACTCGTACTGCCGCACGGTGGGCGTCGAGTACATGCACATTCAGGACCCCGCCCAGCGCGCATGGTTCCAGGAGCGGCTCGAGAAGCCCTACGTCAAGCCCACCCACGACGAGCAGCTGCGCGTGCTCGCCAAGCTCAACGAGGCCGAAGCCTTCGAGACCTTCCTGCAGACCAAGTACGTCGGCCAGAAGCGCTTCAGCCTCGAGGGCGGCGAGTCCACGATCGCCCTGCTCGATGAGATCCTGCAGGGCGCCGCCGAGGCGGGCCTCGACGAGGTCGCGATCGGCATGGCGCACCGCGGTCGGCTCAACGTGCTCACCAACATCGCCGGCAAGACCTACGGTCAGGTCTTCCGCGAGTTCGAGGGCACGCAAGACCTCAAGTCGGTGCAGGGCTCGGGCGACGTCAAGTACCACCTCGGCACCGAGGGCACCTTCACCGCGATGAGCGGCAAGGAGGTCCCGGTCTACCTCGCCGCGAACCCCTCGCACCTCGAGGCCGTCAACGGCGTGCTCGAGGGCATCGTGCGCGCCAAGCAGGACCGCAAGGGCGACGGCCAGTACGGCACCCTGCCGATCCTCGTGCACGGCGACGCCTCGATGGCGGGCCAGGGCGTGGTCGTGGAGGCGCTGCAGATGTCGCAACTGCGCGCCTACAAGACCGGCGGCACCATCCACGTCGTCATCAACAACCAGGTGGGCTTCACCACGACGCCCCAGGACGCGCGCAGTTCGGTTTACAACACGGATGTCGCCAAGACGATCCAGGCGCCCGTCTTCCACGTGAACGGCGACGACCCCGAGGCCGTGGTGCGCGTGGCAGAGCACGCCTTCGCGTACCGCCAGCAGTTCAAGCGGGATGTCGTGGTCGACATCGTCTGCTACCGCCGTCGCGGGCACAACGAGGGCGACGACCCGTCGATGACGCAGCCGCTCATGTACAACCTCATCGAGGCGAAGCGCAGCGTGCGCACGCTCTACACCGAGGCTCTCGTCGGTCGCGGCGATATCACCGAGGAGGAGTTCGAGCAGTCGCAACGCGACTTCCAGGAACGCCTCGAGCGCGCCTTCGCCGAGACGCACGCGGCGCAGACCGGGTCGATCCCGGTCGTGGCGCACGACCAGAAGCCCGTCTCCGACCTCGAGCGTCCCGGCTCCCAGCAGAACGAGGATGTCGCCACGGGCGAGCCCGCCTCCACCGCTGTCGACCAGGGTGTGGTCGAGCTCATCGGCGACGCGCACAACAACCCGCCCGCCGGCTTCTCGGTGCACCCGAAGCTGCAGCAGCTGCTCAAGAAGCGCTTCGACATGAGCCGCAACGGCTCGATCGACTGGGGCTTCGGGGAGCTCATCGCGCTCGGCTCGCTCCTGCTCGAGGGCACGCCGGTGCGGCTCGTGGGCCAGGACGCCCGTCGCGGCACCTTCGTCTCGCGCCACGCGGTCTACCACGACCGGGAGAACGGCCAGGAGTGGCTGCCGCTCGGCAACCTGTCCGAGAACCAGGCGCGCCTCGCGATCTACGACTCGCTGCTGTCGGAGTACGCCGCCCTCGCCTTCGAGTACGGCTACTCGGTGGAGCGTCCGGATGCCCTGGTGCTCTGGGAGGCCCAGTTCGGCGACTTCGCGAACGGCGCCCAGACGGTGATCGACGAGTTCATCTCGAGCGCCGAGCAGAAGTGGGGTCAGCGCTCGAGCGTGGTCATGCTGCTCCCCCACGGCTACGAGGGGCAGGGCCCCGACCACTCCTCGGCGCGCATCGAGCGCTACCTGCAGCTCGCGGCGGAGAACAACATGACGATCGCGCGTCCGTCGACCCCCGCGTCGTACTTCCATCTGCTGCGTCGTCAGGCGTACGCGCGTCCACGTCGCCCGCTCATCGTCTTCACTCCGAAGTCGATGCTGCGTCTGCGCGGTGCGACGAGCGACGTGCCCGACTTCACGCAGGGACGCTTCGAGCCCGTCATCGACGACGCCCGCATCCAGGATCCGTCGACCGTGAAGCGCGTGCTGCTGCACTCGGGCAAGATCCACTACGACCTGCTGAACGAGGTCGAGAAGCGCGCGGATGCGGGAGCCTTCGCGCTCGTGCGGCTCGAGCAGTACTACCCGCTGCCGACCGACCAGCTGCTGCCCGTGCTGGAGCGCTACCCGGAGGCCGAGATCATGTGGGTGCAGGAGGAGCCGGAGAACCAGGGCGCCTGGCCGTTCCTGGCGATCGAGCTCGCGCCTCAGCTGGGCGAGCGCGCGCTGCGCGTCTCGTCGCGGCCCGCCTCGGCGTCGCCGGCGACGGGCTCGTCGAAGCGCAGCGCCGCGGAGCAGACGGCGCTCATCGCGAACGCGCTGTCGCTCTAGGCGAAAGAGCATCGAGGGGTGTCGACCGCGTGGTCGGCGCCCCTCGTGCTGTGCGGCGGTTTCGAGACGCGTCGATCCGCGCCGCTCCTCAACCACCTGAGTCGCGCGAACCGTCGAGCGCAGCGGCGGTGCGGGTTCGGTTTCCGGACGCTGGCATCGGGACTGGCGGGAGCGCATCGCCGCCAGGCGATACGCGGGGGCATGCGGCCGGAAACCGAATCCGCGCCGCCGCGAAAGCGTCGAGAAAGCGGCCTCAGCTGTCGAGTGCCGCCAGGATCGACGCGCGGAGCTCGTCGGGGCCTTCTCCTGGCAGGCGCGCTGCACCTTCTGGATGAGCGTCAGCCCCACGAGGTGCTCGGTGGAGCAGTCCTCGCAGTTGTCGAGGTGCTCCTGGATGTCCTGCAGGTCGGTCTCGGAGAGCTCGCGGTGCAGGAACTCCTCGAGCTCTGCCTTGGCCTTGTCGCAACCGCAATCGGTCATTTCGTGCTCCTGGTGGAGGTGTCCGCGACGGTGTACCCACGCTCGCGGGCGTATTCGGCGAGGCGCTCGCGCAGCAGGCGGCGTCCGCGGTGGAGTCGGCTCATCACCGTGCCGACGGGGGTCTTCATGATGTCCGCGATCTCCTGGTAGGCGAAACCTTCGACATCCGCGAGGTACACGGCGAGTCGGAAGTCTTCGGGGATCGACTGCAGTGCCTCTTTGACGTCGCTGTCGGGGAGGTGGTCGATCGCCTCGGCTTCGGCGGATCGGGTCGTGCGCCCCTGGGTGAGGGACTCGGCCGAGCCCAGCTGCCAGTCCTCGAGCTCGTCGAGGGTGCCCTGGTAGGGGCTGCGCTGGTTCTTGCGGTAGCTGTTGATGTAGGTGTTGGTGAGGATGCGGTAGAGCCACGCCTTGAGGTTGGTGCCCTGCTCGAAGCCGCCGAACGCGCCGAACGCCTTCGTGTACGTCTCCTGCACGAGGTCCCCGGCATCCGCGGGGTTGCGTGTCATGCGCATGGCCGCTGCGTACAGCTGGTCCATGAACGGGATCGCCTGCTCGGCGAAGAGCCTCCGCAGCTCGTCGGGGCCGGGCTCGGGGCGCGCGGTGTCTGCCATCGGCGTCGAGTCTATGCCGCGTGTCATGACACGGCCTGACCGCGTCGGTGCTTCCAGCACGAGCATGCCCGCTCCTCCCCGCCCGGTAAAGGGCACTACTGTGGACAACCGATGGGTGTCTTCGGTTATTCCGGTCGCGATGAGCTGCTCCCCGAGCGACCTGGTGGGTCGTCCGACCCGGGAGAGCTGTTCGACGTGACGCTCGCGACGGGCACCGACGGCCCGTGGCCGGCTCCGCTCGCGGAGGGTCCGCTCGCCGCACGGTTGTCGCTGCCCGGCTCGAAGAGCCTCACCAACCGCGAGCTCGTGCTCGCGGCGCTCGCCGACGGCCCGTCGACGATCCGACGCCCGCTGCATTCCCGCGACACCACTCTCATGATCGAGGGCCTCCGCTCCCTCGGGGTCGGCATCGAACGCGTGCCGGGTGACGGCTCGTTCGGACCCGATCTGCGGGTCACCCCCGGTGAACTGCTCGGCGGCTCGATCGACGGAGGGCTCGCGGGAACCGTCATGCGCTTCCTGCCGATCGTGGCGGCGCTCGCACTCGGCCCCTCGAGCATCGACGGCGACCCGTACGCCCGCAAGCGTCCGATGCGCACGACGATCGACGCCCTGCGCGGGCTCGGCGTCGAGGTGAGCGACGACGGGCGCGGCACGATGCCGTTCACCGTGCACGGCACGGGCGAGGTGCGCGGCGGCGAGCTCGCGATCGACGCGTCCGCCTCCAGCCAGTTCGTGTCGGGCCTGCTGCTGGCCGCCCCGCGTTTCGTGGAGGGCCTCACCCTGCGCCACACCGGGGAGCACCTGCCGAGCATGCCCCACATCCGCATGACGATCGCGTGCCTTCAGGCGCGCGGCGTGACGGTGGAGGAGCCCGAGCGGGGGTCTGGGTCGTGGCGCCGCAGACCATTCGCGCCGACGACGTGACGATCGAACCCGACCTCTCGAACGCGGGACCGTTCCTGGCGGCGGCCCTGCTCGCGGGGGGCACCGTGACGATCGAGGGCTGGCCCGACTCCACGACGCAGGTCGGCGCGGAGTTCCTCACGCTCCTGCCGCGATTGGGCGCGACGGTGACGCGCGACGGCGACAGCGTGACGATCGACGGCGGTCACGGCGTGCGCGGCGGCATGGCCTTGCGTTCGGCCGACGTCGACCTCTCGACCGGAGGCGAGCTCACGCCGACCATCGCGACGCTGCTCGCCTTCGCCGATGGACCCAGCACGATCACCGGAATCGGCCACCTGCGCGGCCACGAGACCGACCGTCTCACCGCTCTCGCGACCGAACTGAACCGCCTCGGCGGCGAGGTGATCGAGCATCCCGACTCGCTCGAGATCCATCCACGGCCGCTGCACGGCGGCGCATGGGAGGCCTACGCGGATCACCGGATGGCGACATCCGGTGCGCTCGCGGGTGTCGCCGTGTCGGGGGTCACCGTCGACGACATCGGCACCACGGCGAAGACCCTGCCCGAGTTCCCCGAACTGTGGCGCGCGATGTTCGCCCGCGACGCGACGCCGACGCATTGGGAGTCGCTGCCGCTGTGAGCGCCGGGGCTGCCGCGTGAGCTGGCTCAGCGGCGACGATGACGACCCCGAGGGCTTCGACGCCTGGGACGAATCGGATGTGCGCGTACGCCCGAACCCCAAGGGCAACCGGCCGCGCAGCAAGATCCGGCCGACGCATGACGACTCGGTCACGGCGCGCGTGCTCTCCGTGGATCGCGGGCGCTATACAGTGCTCATCGACGCCGACACCCCGACCGAGCACACGGCGACCGCAACGCGCGCCCGAGAGCTGCGCGATCAGGCGATCGTCACGGGCGACCGTGTCGACGTCGTGGGAGACGTGTCGGGTGAAGCAGGCACCCTCGCCCGGATCGTGCGCATCCAACCCCGTACGACCCTGCTGCGCCGCAGCGCCGACGACACCGACGCCGACGAACGCATCATCGTGGCCAACGCGGACCAGCTGCTCATCGTGGTGGCCGCCGCGAACCCCGAGCCGCGACCGCGACTCGTCGACCGCTACCTCGTGGCGGCGTACGATGCGGGAATCCATCCGATCATGGTGATCACCAAGACCGACCTGGCCGATCCCGAACCGTTCCTGGCGAACTTCGCGGGGCTCGAGATCCCGGTGGTCCGCAGCGCGCAAGACCACTGGCCGGTCGACGAGCTCGCGCCCATGCTCGCCGGTCACACGACCGTCGCGGTCGGGCACTCGGGGGTCGGCAAGTCGACGCTCGTCAATGCGCTCGTGCCGGGCACGGAGCGCGCCACCGGCGTCGTGAACGCGGTGACGGGCCGGGGCGGCATACGTCATCCTCGACTGTCTCGCTGCGGGTGCCGACGGGCGGGTGGATCATCGACACGCCCGGCGTGCGGTCGTTCGGCCTGGGACACGTGAACCCCGACAACATCCTGCGCGGATTCCCGGATCTCGCGGCCGTCGCCGAGACCTGCCCGCGCGGCTGCACCCACCTCGCCGATGCGCCCGACTGCGCGCTCGACGAGGCCGTCGAGCGCGGTGAGGTCGACCCGGCGCGCGTGGACTCGCTGCGGCGGCTGCTGGGCAGTCTGCGCGGCTGATTTCGAGACGCGGCTGCGCCGCTCCTCAATCAGCGGTGTACTCAGCTGGTTGAGGAGCGCATCGCGCAGCGATACGCGTCTCGAAACCAGCGTCGCTAGGCTCGAAGCGTGAGCGACTCCCCCGCAGACCCCACCCTCGCCGATGACCTCGCGGTCGCCTTAACGCTCGCCGCCGAGGCGGACCTCATCGCGATGGACCGCTACCGCTCGCAGGATCTGGGCATCCAACTCAAGGCCGACAAGTCGATCGTCACGGATGCCGACACGCGCGTCGAGCGCATGATCCGGGCGCACCTCGAGAAGGCGCGGCCCCACGACGCGGTGCTCGGCGAGGAGTTCGGGAGCGCAGGCGAGTCGCGTCGACAGTGGATCATCGACCCGATCGACGGCACGAGCAATTTCGCGCGCGGCGTGCCCATCTGGGGCGCGCTCATCGCCTTGGCGATCGACGGCGTGCCGGCCGTCGGCGTCGTCAGCGCCCCGGCTCTCGGGCGACGGTGGTGGGCCTCGACCGGTCGCGGCGCCTGGGTACAGCACGACGGCGGTGATGCGCGCCCGTTGCGCGTGAGCGCCGTCGCAGCGCTCGAGGACGCGACCCTCAGCTACAACAACCTGCAGACCTGGGACCAGTACGGCTACCTCGATCGGCTGATCGGACTCTCGCGCGCGGTCGGCCGCACCCGCGCCTTCGGCGATCTGTGGGCGTACATGCTGCTGGCCGAGGGCGCGATCGACATCGCCGGCGAGTTCGACGTGAAGCCGTGGGATGTCGCGGCGCTCGTTCCGATCATCACCGAGGCCGGCGGTCGGGTGACGACCGCGACCGGCACCGAGCGGCTCGACGAACTCAGCGTGATCGCCACCAACGGCGTCTTGCACGACGAGGTGCTGGAGCGATTGCGCGGCTAAGCCTTCACATCGTGAAGTGAATGCACCCCGTTTTCTGTGCGCGTCGTCCCCCGTTCTTCCCTTGATCTACCTGGCCGTTACCGAATAGTTACCGAAAACGCGCCGCGCCGGGTATCTTCAACTCTTGAATTCAGTGCACAATCGCACTGCCACCGTTCACAGCCGAACCGTGGTACTTCGAGGAAGTTCCCCCTCACACCAATGAGAAAGGGAGTGACGTGAAGAAGTCATCGCTGATTTCGCTCGCTGCACTCGCCGGCGCTTCCGCGCTGGTTCTTGCCGGATGTTCCACGGCCGACAACGGCGGAGGCAACAACGACGGGGGCACCGCCTCCACGCGTGCCTGCGTCATCCTGCCCGACACGGAGTCGTCGGACCGCTGGGAGAACGGCGACCGCCCCGCGCTCGAGAAGGCGTTCAAGGACGCCGGCTTCGAGGCTGACATCCAGAACGCTCAGGGCAGCACCGACAAGATGGCCACGATCGCCGACCAGCAGTTCTCCAAGGGCTGCGGCGTCATGCTCGTCGTCGACTACCAGGGTGCAGGCTCGGCAGTCGTCGAGCAGGCCAAGTCGGAGGGCGTGCCCGTCATCGCCTACGACCGCCCGATCGCCGGCGCTGACTACTACGTGTCGTTCGACAACGTGAAGGTCGGCGAGCTCGAGGGCCAGTCGGTCGTCGACGGCCTCGCGGCCGCCGGCAAGGACCCGGCGACCGCTGTCGTCGTGTACATGGGCGGCGACCCGTCTGACGGCAACGCCGCGATGTTCCACGACGGCGCCGTGTCGGTCATGGAGGCTGCGGGCATCAAGCCGGCCGCCGAGCCCACGGGTGTCTGGGACACCGAGAAGTCGGCCACCAACTTCGAGCAGGCGCTGACCTCGCTCGGCGGCAAGGTCGACGCGGTCTGGTCTGCCAACGACGCGAACGCCGCCGGTGTCATCTCGATCCTCGACAAGAACGGCCTCACCGTTCCGGTCTCGGGTCAGGATGCCTCGGTTGCCGGCCTGCAGAACGTGCTCCTCGGCAAGCAGACCGCCACGGTCTACAAGCCGTTCCAGCTCGAGGCCAAGGCCGCATCCGACCTCGCCATCAAGCTGCTGAACGGTGAGAAGCCGACCGCCGACAAGACGCTCGACGACGGCACCCCGTACATCGCCGTCACCCCGGTCCTCGTGGGACCGGAGGAGGTGCAGAAGGTGATCGACGACGGCAACGCCAGCGCGTCGGAGCTCTGCACCGGTGACGTCGCTGCCGCGTGCGAGCAGTACGGCATCAAGTAACACCTGCGAGGAGGGGCCCCGCGCCGGGATCGCATCCACGGCGCGGGGCCCCTTCCCACGACGAACCCACGAAGTGGGAACATGACACACACGGGACGGCGTCGTCCCAGAAAGGAGGGGGCCCGATGGATGCGCCCCTCATCGAACTCTCCGGAATCGTGAAGAGCTTCGGCCCCGTCAGCGTGCTGAAGGGCGTCAACCTCAAGGCGTACGCCGGCAAGGTCACCGCGCTCGTCGGCGACAACGGTGCCGGCAAGTCGACCCTCATCAAGGGACTCGCCGGCGTGCAGCCGTACGACGGTGGCGAGGTGCGCTTCGAGGGCAAGGTCGTGCACCTGCACTCGCCGCGCGACGCCTCGCATCTCGGCATCGAGGTCGTGTACCAGGACCTCGCCCTGTGCGACAACCTCGACATCGTGCAGAACATGTTCCTCGGCCGCGAGGAGGTGCGCGGCGTCACCTTCGACGAAGGCCAGATGGAGCGCGAGGCGAGCGAGACGCTGCGTTCGCTCTCGGTGCGCACGGTGAAGTCGGTGCGCCAGAAGGTCTCCTCCTCTCGGGTGGTCAGCGCCAGACCGTCGCGATCGCGCGTTCGGTGCTCAAGAAGGCCAAGCTCGTGGTGCTCGACGAGCCCACCGCCGCGCTCGGTGTCGCCCAGACCGAGCAGGTGCTCAACCTCGTGCGCCGACTCGCCGACCAGGGCGTCGCCGTGATCATAATCAGCCACAACCTGCAGGACGTCTTCAAGGTGGCCGACTACATCAACGTGCTGTACCTCGGCACGATGGTCGCCTCGATCCCGACGAGCGAGACCACGAGCGACGACGTCGTGGGCTACATCACCGGCAGCAAGACCTACGACGGAGTCAACGCATGACCGCCACCCCCACTCCCCCACGCACCGACACCACGAACCTTCCCGCCGAGGGCGGTTTCATCGGCAGCGGCCAGGAAGGCGGCGTGCTCGACCAGGTGCGCGCGTACTTCCAGCGCGTGCGCCACGGCGACATGGGCGCTCTGCCCGCCATCGGCGGTCTCGTCGTGCTCGTGATCCTGTTCGCGGTGCTGAGCGAGACGATGCTCGGCCACCAGTACTTCCTCACGGAGCGCAACTTCGCCAACCTCATGACGCAGGCGGCGTCGCTCGTGACGCTCGCGATGGCGCTGACCCTCACCATCCTGCTCGGCGAGATCGACCTGTCGGCGGGTGTGACCTCCGGCGTGGCCCTCTCGGCCTTCGTCGTGCTCACCAAGGCCGACGGCATCAACATGAACTGGATCCTGGCGCTCATCATCGCGCTCGCGGTCGGCATGCTGATCGGAACCTTCATCGGATTCTTCGTGGCGCGGGTCGGCATCCCCTCGTTCGTGGTCACGCTGGGTCTCTTCATCGGGCTTCAGGGCGTCACGCTGATCCTGCTCGGCGCTGGCGGCGTGTTCCGCATCCAGATCCCCGAGTTCCTCGCCATTCAGAACGCGAACCTGCCGATCTGGGCGGGCTGGGTGATGCTCGTGGTCATGCTCGCCATCTCGTTCGGGATGTCGATGTGGGACCGCTATCGCCGCACCCGCGCGGGCGTGCCGAACCGCACGATCGCGCTCGTCTGGGCGAAGCTCGGCGTCATCGCGGTCGTCGGCGGGTTCGTCGTGGGCGTTCTGAGCGTCAACCGTTCCTCGAGCATCAAGGTGATCGAGGGCGTGCCGATCGTGCTGCCGATCGTGCTCGCAATCCTCTGGATCGGCACCTTCGTGCTCGACCGCACGCGGTTCGGCCGCTACATCTACGCGATCGGTGGCAACGCCGAGGCGGCGCGCCGCGCGGGCGTCAAGGTCATCAGCATCCGCTGGGTCGCCTTCATCGTGGGCTCCACCCTCGCGGTGGTCTCGGGTGTCTTCAGCGCGAGCAAGGTCGGCTCGGTCAACGCCGGGTTCGGAACCGACATCGTGCTGAGCGGTGTCGCCGCGGCGGTCGTCGGCGGCGTGAGCCTCTTCGGGGTCGCGGCCGGCTCATGCACGCCGCAATCGGTGCCCTCGTGATCGCGGTCATCGCGAACGGCCTCGGCCTGCTGAATCTGCCCGCCGGAGTGAACTACATCGTCACGGGCGGCGTGCTCGTGCTCGCTGCAACGGTCGATGCCGTCTCGCGGGTGCGGGCCGGAGGCTCCGTCATCCGCACCTAGCCCCATCTCAGGTCAAACGCTGCAGCGGTTGCCGCGGCGCGCCAGTCATCTCGGGCGCGCACGGGCAACCGCTGCAGCGTTTGTGCGATCAGAGGTGGCGCTCGTCGACACCCACGTACTCGGAGAGCGGACGGATGAGCGCGTTGGCCGCCGCCTGCTCGCGGATGTGGGCAGTCCACCCGGTCACTCGGCTCGCGACGAAGAGCGGCGTGAAGAGCGCCGTGTCGAATCCGATGAGGTGATACGCGGGACCGGACGGGTAGTCGAGGTTCGGCTTGATGCCCTTGCGCTCGTCCATGGCCGTCTCGAGCGCCGTGTAGAGCTCCCCGAGGTCGGGGCGGTCGTACTCGGCGAGCAGCGTGTCGAGCGCGGCCTTCATGGTCGGCACCCGGGAGTCGCCGTTCTTGTAGACGCGGTGCCCGAAGCCCATGATCTTGCGCTTCTCGGCGAGCGCGGCATCCAGCCACCCCTCGGCCCGATCCGCGAAGATGATCTCGTCGAACATGTGCATGACGGCCTCGTTCGCGCCCCCGTGCAGCGGGCCCTTGAGCGCACCGATCGCGGCCGTCACGGCGGAGTACAGGTCGGACATCGTCGAGGTGACCACGCGCGCCGTGAACGTCGACGCGTTGAAGGAGTGCTCCGCGTACAGGATCATCGAGACGTCGAACGCGGTGACGATCACCAGATCCGGCACCTCGCCGAACGTCATGTGCAGGAAGTTGGCCGAGTAGCCGAGGTCGTCGCGCGGTTCCACGAGCTCCTCGTCGCGCAGGCGGCGCTGCGTGTAGGCCACGATCGCCGGCAGCTGCGCCCACAGCCTCTTGGCCTGATCGAGCTGGGTGTCGGTGTCCGCGTCGGCCACCGTGGGGTCGGCGGCACCGTAGGCGGAGACGGCGGTGCGCACGACATCCATCGGATGCGCGTCGAGCGGCAGCAGGTCGATCGCATCCTTGGCGACACTCGAGAGTGCGCGGTGCTCGCGCTCGAAGCTCTGCAGCTCCTCGAGCTGGACGGGCGTCGGCAGCTCGCCGTGCCAGAGCAGGTAGGCGACCTCCTCGAACGTGCAGTTCGCCGCGAGCTCTTGCACCGGGTACCCCCGGTAGAGCAGGGAGTTGGTCTCGGGGTTGACCTTGGAGATCGCGGTGACGTCGACGACGACACCCGCGAGTCCCTTCTTGATGTCGCTCTCGCTCATGTCAGCTCCTGTTGTTCCGCAGGTCGAAGGTGTAGACGTCGGCGTCGAACTCCGAGTAGCCCTCGTAGTCGACCAGTTCGTACAGCCTCGCACGGCTCTGCATCTCGGGCACGCGACTCGTGAGGCTCCCCTCGGCCAGGATCGTGTCGAGGCCGCGTTCGACAGCCCCCATCGCGAGCCGCAGCAGCGACACCGGGAAGATGACGATGTTGACGCCGACATCCGCGAGCTGCTGCGTCGTGAAGAGCTCGCTCTTGCCGAACTCGGTCATGTTCGCCAGGATCGGCACGTCGACGGCCGCACGGATAGCCTCGAACTCGGCGAGGTCGGCCATCGCCTCCGGGAAGATCGCATCGGCGCCGGCATCCACGAGCTTCTTCGCACGATCCTTCGCGGCGTCGAGCCCTCGACGCCGCGGATGTCGGTGCGCGCCATGATGAGGAATTCGGGGTCGCGGCGCGCCTCGACGGCGGCCCGGATGCGCTTGAGCGCGGTGGCCTCGTCGACGACCGCCTTGCCGTCGAGGTGTCCGCACCGCTTGGGGTTCACCTGGTCTTCGAGGTGGAGCCCCGAAACACCGGCGTCTTCGAGCACCTGCACGGTGCGCGCGACGTTCATCGGCTCCCCGAAGCCCGTGTCGGCATCGATGAGGGTCGGCAGCTCGGTCATCCGCGCGATCTGCCCTCCGCGCTGCGCCACCTCGGTGAGGGTCGTGAGGCCGATGTCGGGCAGCCCGAGCTCGGCCGAGAGCACCGCCCCCGAGATGTACACGCCCTCGAAGCCCTTCTCCTCGATGAGCTTCGCCGAGAGCGGGGTGAAGGCGCCCGGCATGCGAACGAGTTCACCGGATGCGAGGCGTGCCCGCAGCGCCTGGCGCTTGGCGGATGCGGTCGATTGCGCGTGGAGCATCAGAACAGTCCTTCCGGTGCGACCGGCAACCCGGTCGCGACGATGTTGAGCTCGCCGACCTCGGCAGAGGTCAGTTCGGGCAGCCGCTCGGCGAGAGCGAGGAAACGCCCGATCTCGGCGTCCGCGAGCACGCCGGAGGCGAGGGTGCGGAACTTCCCGACGTAGTCGGCGCGCACGAACGGCCGAGCGCCCAGCGGGTGGGCGTCGGCCACGGCGATCTCGTCGACGATGCGCGAGCCGTCGGCGAGTTCGATCTCGACGCGCCCCCGAATGCCTTCTCGTCGGGGTTCTCGGAGTGGTAGCGCCTGGTCCACTCCGGATCCTCCGCGGTCGTGACCTTGTGCCAGAGGGCGACCGTGTCGGGCCGCGCGGCACGCTCGGGGGCGTACGAGCCGACGTGATCCCACGCACCGTCCTGCAGGGCGACCGTGAAGATGTACGGGATCGAGTGGTCGAGCGTCTCGCGGCTCGCCGTCGGGTCGTACTTCTGCGGGTCGCCCGAACCCGAGCCGATCACGTAGTGCGTGTGGTGGCTGGTGTGCAGCACGATCGCGCGCACGGCATCCGGGTTGCGCAGCTCGGGGTGCTCGGTGCCGAGCTTCCGGGCGAGGTCGATCCAGGCCTGCGCCTGGTACTCGGCGGAGTGCTCCTTCGTGTAGCTGTCGAGGATGGCGCGCTTGGGTTCCCCGCCTCGGGTAGCGGTACCTTGTAGCGGCCGTCAGGGCCGTCGAGCAGCCACGCGATGACGCCGTCCTCGCCCTCCCAGATCGGCGCCGGCGAGGTCTGGCCACGCATCGCCCGGTCGATCGCCTCCACCGCCATCTTGCCGGCGAAGGCCGGGGCGTGCGCCTTCCAGGTGGAGATCTGGCCCTTGCGTGACTGGCGCGTCGCGGTGGTCGTGTGCAGGGCCTGGCCGATCGCCTGGTAGATGACCTCGGGGGCGAGGCCGAGCAGCGTGCCGATGCCCGCGGCGGCCGACGGGCCGAGATGGGCGACGTGGTCGATCTTGTGCTTGTGCAGGCTGATGGCGCGCACGAGGTCCATCTGGATCTCGTAGCCCGTGGCGATTCCGCGCACGAGAGCCGCCCCGTCGGCCCCGGCGTGCTGGGCCACGGCGAGGATCGGCGGGATGTTGTCGCCCGGATGCGAGTACTCCGCCGCGAGGAAGGTGTCGTGGTAGTCGAGCTCACGCACGGCGACGCCGTTGGCCCAGGCGGCCCATTCGGGCTGATACGCGCCATCGACGCCGAAGACGCGGGAGCCCGCGTGACCGGGGCGGGCATCCGCCTGGGGGCGCGCGAGCGCCTGACCGCGGGCCGCGACGACCGGACCGCGGGCGAGCGAGGCGACGGCGACGGCGGCGTTGTCGATCACCCGGTTCACGATCATCTCGGCGACCTCGGGCTCGACGGCGACCGGATCGGCAGCCACCTGTGCGATCTTCCAGGCGAGCTCGTCTTCGCGCGCGAGGTTCTCGTCGCTGCGGTAGGTGCGGACGGGGTGGAGCTTCACGGGCTCTCCTTCGGTCGGGCCGCATCGAGATGCGGGGTGGATCGGATGTGGCGCAGGCTGGCGCGCAAGTGCACGTAGGTCGCGGTGCGGGCGAGTTCGGCCTCGCCGTCGCGGATGGCCTCGGCGATCGTGCGATGCTCGGAGGCCGCGCGAACGAGGCGGGCGGGGTCGTCGTAGGCGAGGCGCCGGATGCGTTGCAGGTGCGTGCGCACTCCGCGCAGGGCCGCCACGAGGTAGGCGTTGTCGAGGCTCGCGTCGATCGCGTCGTCGAAACGCGCGACGAGGGCGTAGTAGGCGTCGAGATCGCCCTGCTCGACGAGGTCGGCGGCGCCGTCGAACCGCTCGGCGAGCTCGGCGAACACGGTCGGCTCACGGCGCTCGGCCGCGAGCGCGGCGGCCGCGGTCTCGAGAGCCTCGCGCAGCTCGAAGAGGCCGCGCACCGCATCCGGGGAGACCGCCGCCACGACCAGACCGCGGCCGGTCTGCGTCTCGACGAGACCGTCGGCGGCGAGGCGGGAGAGCGCTTCGCGCAGGGGTGTGCGGGAGATGCCCAGACGGGTCGCCTGCTCGACCTCGCCCAGCACGGTGCCGGGCGCGAGCCGCCACTGCAGGATCTCGCGCCGCAGGGTCTCGTATGCGCGATCACTCGCGCGTCCCGTCGCCATCGTCACTCTCTCAATGTATACAATGAAACCCGGTTACGCGACGGATCGCATCGAAAAGGCCCCGCTTGTATACAAGCGGGGCCTTTCGTCTGTCTGCTCGGGCGATTCTCACGCCGCCCCATGTCGAAAATGCAGGAGCGCTTGCGCGGCACCCCGGCATCCGGGGCCTCACGCCGTCGACACGCCCGGGTTCTCCTGCATTCTCGACAATGAGGGTTACTTGGCGACGGCGAAGCCGGCGTCCCAGCCGATCTTCTCGCCCGCGGCGAGCGTCAGCTGCAGGAAGCCCACACCCTCGAGCTCACGCGCGCGCTTGAGCGAGCCGGCGTCTTCGGCGTTCAGGCCGCCGTCGCGCACGAAGCCGATCACGGCGTCCTTCGCGCCCTGGTCGTCGCCGGCCACGAGCACCGTCGTGGTCGCGCTGCCGACCGATCCGGTGGCGAGGGTGGCGGCGAAGTTCGTGTTGAAGGCCTTCACAACGCGTGCGCCGGGAACCTTCTCGGCGATCACCGCGGCCGCCGACGAGTCGGACGGCACGACGAGCGCGTCGAAGCTCGAGAAGTCGACGGGGTTCGTGATGTCGACCACGACCTTGCCGTCGAGCTGGGCTCCGTAGGTGCTCACGACGTCGTCGATCGCCGGGAACGGGAGGGCGAGCACGACGATGTCGCCCGTGAGCGCGTCGCCGAACGTCGCCGCGGTGGCACCCGTGTTGCCGGCGAGCTCCTGCGCCTTGGCGAGGTCGCGTGCGACCACCTGAACCTGTGCGCCGCTCTTCGCGGCGATGCCCGTGATGGCGCTGCCCATGTTGCCGGCGCCGATGATGCTGATCGAGGTCATTGCGGGGATTCCTTCCAAAAGGTTGTTACGTCAACGATAGGCACAACATAGTTGTTGCTGCAACTATTCCCCGTACACTGGTTCCATGACCCGACTCGTACCCCGCCTCGACGCCGAGGAGTCCGCCGCCTGGCTCTCGCTCGTGACGATGCTCGAACTGCTGCCGAGGGCGCTCGACTCCCAGCTCCAGCGCGATTCCGGGATGACGCACTTCGAGTTCGCCGTGCTGTCGTTCCTGCGGTTCTCACCCGACCAGACGTTGCGGATGTCGCAACTCGCCACCGGTACGAACGCGACCCTCCCCGGCTCTCGCACGTCGTCACCCGTCTCGAACACCGCGGGGTCGTCGAGCGCGTCCCCGACCCCGATGACCGCCGCGCCACGAACGTGCGCCTGACCGACGACGGTCGCCGCGAACTCGTGCGGGCCATCCCCGGTCACATCGACCTCGTGCGGCGCATCGTCATCGACTCCCTCAGCCGCGAGCAACTCGGCCAGCTCACCGAGATCTCGGATGCCATCACCCACGCGCTCGACCCCGAGGGTCGCTTCACGGCCCTGCTGGAGCCGTAGACGCCTCGCCTGTCCCCTAGGCTCGTCCGCGTGACCGAGGCAGACGCCCCCACGCTGCGCCCAGGGCGCGCGCGACTGAGCCGCCGCACCCGCATCCTGCTCATCGTGGGCGGGGCCGTCGCACTCGTGCTCGCGCTCGTAGCGGGACTGCTCATCGCGACGAGCCTCGCCCAGCAGGCGGCCGCCGATGAACGCCGCGCGGCGGCGAAGGCCGTGACCGAGGCGCGGAGCGCACTCGATGACGCGGTTCGGCGCATCGACGCCGCGACCGGCTCTCTCGACGAGGTGATCACCGCAGCGGATGCCGGCCTCGCCGTCGCGGGACCGGGCCTGGACGACGCCGCCCGCCCCGCACTGCAGGGGGCGCGCGACGATGCCGCCGAGGTGCGCGAAGCCGAAGCCGAGGCCGAGGGCATGTACGGCGACCAGATCGTCGCGCAGCCGGACGACGACGGCGCCACCGCATCCGCTCTCCGCCGCCAGGCCGAGCTGTACGCCGACGATGCGAAAACCGCGACGAAGCGGGCCGAGCGAATCGAGGGCGCCGTCGAGGATCTCGAGACCGCGATCGCGACCTACCTCACGGCCGCTCAGACGACGGGCGAAGCACTGCTCGCCGAACGGTCGGATGCGGCGGACGACGTGCGTGCCGCGCTGCAGGCCCAGCTCGACGCCCTCCCCGACGCCGAGCCGGCGCTCCTCGCCGACACCCTGGCCGCCTACCGCTCGGCCGTCGACGCCGTCATCGCATCCTCGGATGCGGCACGCACGCCCGCGACCCCGGGCGGAACCGGCGTCCGCGTGTCCGATCCGGCGTCGCTCACCGCGGTGGTCAACAAGCGCCGGGGCCTCGCGGCCGACTATGTGCCCCCGGGCCTTGTCACCCCGTCGGGCATCCCCGGGGCGACCCAGGTGCGGCAGGAGCTGCTCGGCCCCTGGAGAGCATGCGGGCCGCCATGGCCGCCGAGGGCATCACGCTGCGGATGTCGAGTGCCTACCGCAGCTTCGCGCGTCAGCAGACCATCTACAGCGGCTTCGTCGCGCGCGAAGGGGTCGCAGGTGCCGACACCCATTCGGCGCGCCCCGGCAACTCCGAGCATCAGACCGGCCTCGCTGTCGACCTCGACGACGGCACCGGCTGCAACCTCGCGCGCTGCTTCGCCGACACCGCGGGAGGCCGCTGGCTCGCCGCGAACTCGTGGAAGTACGGCTTCATCCTGCGCTACGGCGACGGCTGGCAGCCGATCGTCGGCTACACCTACGAGCCGTGGCACTTCCGGTACGTCGGCGTGGACGTGGCGACCGACATGCACGAGCGCGGCGTCCGGACGCTCGAAGAGTACTTCGGGCTGCCGGCCGCCCCCGACTACGGGTGACGACCGGCAGCCCGGTGGTGGTTTCCGAGGACATGAGGGGGCGTCCGGGCGGGGCCGGTCCTCGGGCGACCCTGCCCGGACGCCGATCAGCTCAGCTGGAAGGTGTTCAGCAGCTGCGACAGCACGGTGTCCTGCTCGTAGTCGCTCACGAGCTGGGCGATGAGCACGACCGTCGCGGTGCCTGACGTGTCCTGGGTGGCGAGCACGAGCTCGTAGGTGCCGTCGCAGTCGTACTCGCTGTAGACACCCGCGTAGTAGCCGTCGTCGTAGTCTCCGGATGCGGTGATGACGCTGCACGAACTGCTGAAGTCGAACTGCGCGAGCGCCGCATCCGTGCTGTAGTTCGCATCCGTGGCGAGCAACTGCATGCCGGCCGTCGCGAACGACGACTGGAAGCCCGCGAGGTCGGCCGATGCGGAGACGCTGTACCAGTCGCGCGCGCCGTCGTTGGCCTTGCTGCCGTTGACGTCGTTCCACTCGCGCGGCACGCTCACCGAGAGCACGCCGCTGTCGTCTTCGACGGTCGTGAAGCCACCCGAGTTCGAGCTGGTGCCGCCGCCGAACACGCCGGTCTCGGTGACCTTGAGCTCTTTGCCGTTCACCTGCCCGGTGAGCAGCGCGTCGCTCGACGGACGGTAGACGTCGACGTCGATGGTGCCGTCGACGCCCTGCGTGTCGAGCACCTTGCAGTAGGCGGCGAGCGTGCCGTCGGTGCCGACGCTCACCCCGCCGAGCTTGTAGATGAGGTCGCCGGGTTCGATGCCCGCCGCATCGGCGGGCCCGCCCGCCTCGACGGACTGCACCCACACGCCCGCAAGCGAGCCGTCATCCGACTGCCACGCGCGCGCGTTGACACCGATCGACGACACGCGCTCGCCCTGCGAGAGGGCCTCGAAGGCATCCTGAACGACGTCACGGTGGATGGCGTAGTTGTAGTCGAGCGAGTCGTTGCCGGCGTAGTTCACGCCGACGACCGCCCCGTCGGGATCGACGAGCGGACCGCCCGAGTTGCCGCCGCGGATGCGCGCATCGTGCTCGATGACCTGACCGAGCGAGGCCCACTGCGTGTCGAAGGCGAAGTCGTTCTTCGAGACGATGCCGCGCGTGAGCGTGAACTCCTCGGCGGCGCCGAAGGGGTAACCGGCCGAGTACACGTCGAGGCCGGTCTTGATCTCGCCCTTGTGCCAGCCGAGGAACGGGAAGCTCTTGCCTTCGAGCTGCACGACGGCGAGGTCGAGGCATTCGGATGCGCCGAGTACCTTCACGTTGACCTCGTCGTCGGGGTCGCCGCCGAGGAAGCCCGAGAGCGTGCCGGCGCCGACGACGACGTGGTTGTTGGTGATGGCGAGACCGGATGCGTCGACGATGAACCCGGAACCGACCCAGCCGTACTCGGACGACGACGTGGTGCCCGGCTCGATGAACGTGCCCTGGCCTTTGAGGTAGACGGTGGCGGACTGCACGTCGTCGAAGTCGACTGCTCCCGAGCTGGGCGTCGCCGTGGGCAGGAGGTTGCAGCCGCTCAATGCGGCCGCGGTGGCGGAGATCAGGGCGACGGCGACGGCTGTTCGCCGCGTCGCGTGGTGGTGCGAGGACATGTGAGGACTCCTTCAGGTGGTGGTGCGGCCGGTGGACGGCCGGCCATCAGTGTGGCCCCGCGGGACTCCGTGGGACCCTGTCGAATCACCCCAGTTCCGAGAACTAGGGGTGGTCGCGAGGTGGCTCAGGCGCGGCACGCCGAGGTGCCGTCGACGACTCGACAGAACGTGAGCGTCCAGTCGAAGGTGAAGCGCTGCAGGCTTCCTGGCCGTCGCGCGAACACGCGAGCGTTCCGGTGATCTCGAACGTCCCGCGCTCGTTGAACACCGAGTCGACGGATGGCACGCGGCCGCCCCCGGGTTCCGCCGAGGCGCACGAGCTCATGCTGCTGGGAGGCGACAGCGGGTCGGCGAACGGCATCGCCCATCCGCATTCCGACCAGGGGCGGCTGCTCGGCTGGTCGGCGAGCACCCGCAGAGTGCCGTCGGCCACGAGCAGGGTGGCGATTCCGGCGTACTGCCGCGGGCCGCAGTCGGGCTGGGGCGGCGCGGAGCCTCCGCCGTCGCCGTCGCCGCATCCGCCCACCCCCGGCTCCTCGTAGTGCGCAGGCATCGGGTCGACCCCCGGCGCCGACTCCGACTTGGTGACCGAGTAGTCGACGCCCAGGTGCACGAGCTCGGCGCCGTCCTCGACGATCGCGACGTCGTCGGGGCTCGAGCCCGCCGGGTAGAACACGAGCCCGGAGACCGCCTGCCCCTCGACCTGCTCGGTGAGGTAGTGGGCGGTGACCCGGGTGGGCGTCTGCGACTCGATGGTGCCCTCACCCGTGGTCGACATGTGCATCATCCACGTGCCGCAGGGACTCTCCGATACCCCGCCGGTGTTGATGCCCGAGTGGCCCCACATGGTGCCGCTCAGTACGACGTCGAAGTCAGCGACGAGGGTCCAGTCGCGCACCGGCACGTCCCAGGTGAACGACACGAGCTTCATCCGGGCGGCGACGTTCGCGAGGATCGACGGGATGCTCCTGCCGAGCGCCTCCCAACCGAGTGCGACGAGATCCTTCATCAGGTCGGAGCCTTCGACGTTGGCATCGGCCCGCACGCGAGCCGTCACCTCCTCGGGCTCGGCTCCCGAGGGAAGACGCTCCGCCTGGGGCTTCCCGAGCACCGGGAAGGTCGCGATGCCGTTCTGGGCGGTCTGCTGACGATAGGTCGCGGTGCCGCCGCGCTCGGTGCTGGGCTGCAGGCGGTTGTTCTTCTGGTAGAGCTCGACGTCGACCCCGGATGCGGCGCCCCCAGGTGATCGGACAGGTCGATGCCGAGGGGCGCCAGCAGGGCGGACAGGCACTGGCGCACGTCCTCGAGCGTCTCGGTGGGGTAGCTGAGGGCGATCGCGATCTCCCGCCGCTCCCCCGCCGTGCGGTCCTTGGTGCGCACGAGCGGTGCGCCGCCCATCGAGAACGTGGACTGCATCGCGGCCATCTTCGCCATCACCGAGGCGATCGCGAGCGCCGCCTGCGCCGACTGGTAGGCGAGCTTGGGCCCATCGAAACCGGGCACATTCCCGACGAGCTCGCCGAAGCTCCAACCGAGCCCCTTGCCGACGTTGCGGCGACCCTCCACCTCCCACGGGGCTTCCTCACCGGTGCCACATGGGCCGTCGGCGGCGGCGCGCGCTGACCACCCGGCCGTGCTGATCACGACCGGTGCCTCGTCGGCGCCGGCGGGCACCACCCCGCTCTCGTCGCCGAGCGTCAGCAGGTCGATCGAGAGCAGGCGCAGGATGAGTGCGGCCTGCGCCCCCGTCACGGTCACCTCGTCCAGCGGCACGGTGTGCGGCTTGCCGTGGTGGAGCGTGGTGAAGACCTCGGGGTCGAGAACGGTGAAGACGATGCCGAAGTCGGTCGCGAGCAGGCTCTGAAGGTCGGCGTAGAGGGCCTCGGCGAGGTCGGTCTCGTCGAACACGCCGAGGGCGCCGATGACGTCGGCCAGCTGGGTCAGCGGCATCCGCACCGTCGAGGCGCCGAGCAGCGCGTGCAGGCGCAGTTCGCCATCCGTCATGGGGATTCCGGAGCCCTGCATGCCGCTGACCTCGACCGCATCCGTGCCGTAGCCGACGGCGATACCGGCCGCGACGAGCAGCGACTGCCATGCGGCGACGGATGCCTCGTCGCTGTTGCGGGTGGCCTCGGCGAGCTCGCCGACCTGCATCGCGAACGACATGGCGTCGCCACTCGTGTTCTGCACGGCCTCGAGGTACTCCTGTGCGGCGATCTCGTACGCCTTCCACGCCGCCTCGTCCGTGGGGTCGGTCGGCGGCATGGGCATCTCGAGAGCTCCCATACTGTTGGCGACGAGGGGCGCGGGCTCGGGGATCGCGCCGGTGTAGAGGCGCAGCTCGCGGACCTCGCTGCGGGCGGTCTCGCCGCCGGGGACGCAGCCTCCGAGGGTGGTCACGGCGAGTGCCGCGATCGTGGCCATCGCGAGCACGCGCCAGCGTGGCGCTCGTATGCCGAGCCGACTCATGAAGTTCCCCTTGCCGGATGGGTGGTGGTGCCATCCGCCGAACAACATAATAAATACATCTATTACATACAAGCCCGCGGGCCGTATCCGCCGTCGCCGTGCACCGCCGTAGGCTGAATCGCGTGTCAGGCGGCAACCTCAAACGCCCCGAGCGCCGGGAGCAGGTGCTCGGAGCCGCCATGCGCGCCTTCGGCCGCACCGGATATCACGGCACCTCGACGACCGAGATCGCTCGCGAGGCGGGCATCTCGCAGGGCTACGTGCTGCACCTCTTCGACACCAAGGAGGAGCTGTTCCTCGCCGCGCTGCAGCGGGCCGGCGACGTCATCCTGGCGCAGATGCGCGGCATCGGGCTCGAGAGCTTCGCGCTCGACCGTTTCACCGAGCGTTACGGCCGCACGGTGCTCGACGAGACCGTCATGCTCGTGCTCTTACAGGGCTTCACCGCGAGCAGCGTTCCCGCGGTCGGCGCCTACGTGCGGGGGCTGCTCGCCGAGATGTACCAGGTGCTCGTGGAGCACTCGAATGCGTCGCCGGAAGAGGCGCGCGACTACCTCGCGCGCGGGCTGCTCATCAACGCCGTGCTCGCCATGGGATACCGCGAACACGCCGACGAGTACCCCTGGGTCACGCCGCTCATCGACGCGGTGCTCTCCGACCCGCCCCCGCTCTTCGAGACGGATGCCATCGCTCGCGACGGCTAGACTCCAGCCATCGCGATGACGCGATCGGCACGGCGACAGGAGCACATCTGTGATCGAGGTCGCCGCCGACGTCTTCTTCCTGCAGACCGCGAACACCTCGTACTGGTTCGCGCGCACCGAGCACGGCCACCTCGAGCACCTGCACTACGGCCCTCTTCTCTCGCCACAGCACTCCTCAGCGCTGCAGGTGAAGCGCACGATCGAGCTCGGCTCGAGCGTCGTCTACGCCCCCGGCGACACGGCCTACAGCCTCGACGCCGTCCCGCTCGAGTACTCCGGCATCGGCCAGGGCGACTACCGGCTCTCGCCCGTCGAGGTGTTCACCGAGTTCGGCACCGACACCGACTTCACCTACCGAAGCCACCGCATCCTCCCCGGCACCGTGCCTGCGGCCGACCTGCCGACCGCCGACGGAGGCGCGGGAGTCGAGACCCTCGAGGTGACCCTCGCCGACGAGGTCGCGGGTCTCGAGCTCGTGCTGCTCTACACCGTGTTCCCCGAGGTCGACGTGATCACGCGGCGCACCATCCTGCGCAACACGGGCGACTCCCCCGCCGAGATCGTGAAGCTCGCGAGCCTGCAGCTCGACCTGCCCGACCGAGGTTTCACGGTGCGCAGCTTCGATGGCGGCTGGATCCACGAGGCCCACGCGCACGACCGCCCCCTCAGCCCGGGGTCTTCTCGATCGGCAGCACGACCGGGGCGAGCAGCAATCGCCACAACCCGGGCACCCTGCTGCTCGCGCGCGACGCGGATGACGACCACGGCTGGGTCTACGGCGTCAACCTCGTCTACTCGGGCAATCACGCCACCTCCTTCGAGCGGGATGCACACGGCTCGGTGCGCGTGCTGTCGGGTATCCACCCGCAAGCGTTCCGCTGGATCCTCGCGCCCGGCGAGGGGTTCGAGGCGCCCGAAGCGGTGCTCGCGTTCTCCGCCGAGGGCGTCAACGGCCTCTCGGATCGGATGCATCGCTTCGTGCGCGAGCACGTGACGCCGCGTGCGCACCGCGACGTCGAACGGCCCGTCGTGTACAACTCGTGGGAAGCGGCGTTCTTCGACATCGACGAGAAACGCCTGCTCGGCCTCGCGAAGCAGGCGGCGAGACTCGGCGTCGAGCTGTTCGTGATCGACGACGGGTGGTTCGCCGGGCGCGCCGACGACACCGCCGCGCTCGGCGACTACGCCGTGGATGTCAAGAAGTTCCCGGCGGGGCTCGGCGCGTTCGTGAGCAAGGTCGGCAAACTCGGCATGGCCTGCGGCATCTGGGTCGAGCCCGAGATGGTGTCGGAGAACAGCGAGCTCTTCCGGGCGCACCCGGAATGGATGCTGCGGGTGCCCGGCAAGACGCCGCGCGAGGGCCGCCACCAGCAGGTGCTCGACCTGTGCAACCCCGCCGTGCGCGACTACCTCGTCGCGCAGCTGGGCGCGCTCATCGACGACAACGGGTTCGGCTACGTGAAGTGGGACATGAACCGGCATATCGCGGCCGCCTACTCCCCGCACGTGCCGCATCCGGGGATGACCGCTCACGCCTACATGCTCGGCCTCTACGACGTCATCGCGCGCGTCTTCGGGCCCCGCCCCGAGGTGCTGCTCGAGATGTGCTCCTCGGGCGGCAACCGCTTCGACCTGGGCATGCTGCGCTACGCCGCCATGATCTGGACGAGCGACGACACCGATCCGATCGAGCGTCTCAGCATCCAGGGCGGCATCGCGCAGCTCTACCCGCCGAGCGTCATCAGCGCCCACGTGTCGGCCTCGCCGCACCAGCAGACCCTGCGCGACACCCCGCTCTCGACCCGCTTCAACGTGGCCGCGTTCGGCTGCCTCGGCTACGAGTACGACCTCGACTTCCTCACGGCCGAGGAGAAACGTGAGATCACCGAGCAGATCGCGTTCTACAAGGAGCACCGGCGCACCTTCCAGTTCGGACGATTCCGTCGCATCCCGAGCGGCACCGAGCACCGCGTGATCTGGCAGGTCGGCGAGGGCGATGCCGCGATCGTCGGCAACTTCCAGCGCGGCGTGCGCGCGGCCCCGGAGCGCGACATCCTGCCCGTCGCGGGGTTGCATCCGGATGCCGTCTACCGGGTCGACGCGAAGCCGCAGCGTCTCATGCTCGAGCGGCTGGGCGCGCTCGTGAACCACGTGAGCCCCGTGAAGCTCGACCCGGGCGGCCTCGTCATGAACGTCGTGCGCAAGCACAAGAGCCTGCCCGACGCGGTGGAGAGCTACCGCGGCACCGGCGCGCTGCTGGCCGTCGGCATCCGCCTCGAGATGCAGTTCGCCGGCACCGGCCACACCCCGCCCTGCGCATGCTGGGCGACTTCGGATCCACCCTGTACACCGTCGTACGAGAGGACACCCCGTGAGCGACCCGAGCTCCGCGACACCCCGAACCCCGCCCCCGCAGCGGCCGATGCGGCAGACGATCCGCAACCGCTACGGCTTCGGAATCGGCACCATCGGCCGGGATGCCGCCTACACGATGATCAGCATGTTCCTGCTGTTCTACCTCAGCGACATCCTCGAGGTGTCGACGCCCGTGTTCGCGGCCATCACCATCGTGCTCGTCGTGGTGCGGGCGATCGATGCGATCGTCGACCCCTTCGTGGGCGTGCTCGTCGACAACACGCGCAGCCGCTTCGGCAAGTTCAAGCCGTGGATCGTCGCGGGCATCCTCGCCTCCTCGTCGCTCATGGTCGTGCTGTTCACGCCGTGGGCCATCGGGGATGCCGCCTTCATCGCCGTCTTCACGGTCGTCTACATCGCCTGGAGCGCGGCGTTCGCGGCCAACGACATCGGCTACTGGTCGATGCTGCCCGCCCTCACCCAGAACCAGCGCGAGCGCGAGAAGATCGGCTCCTTCGCGCGCATCTGCGCCTCGATCGGTACCTTCTCGATGGTGGTCGGCATCGTGCCGATCTCGAGCGCCGTCGGGGCGGCGATCGGCGACATCCGCTGGTCGTTCTTCTGGGTCGCGCTGACGATCGCCGCGGTCATGGTCGTGCTGCAGCTCGTGATGGTGCTGCTCGTTCGTGAGGACCGCACGATCGTCACGCACAGCCACACGCGCTTCCGCGAACTGGTGTCGGTGATCTTCCGCAACGACCAGCTGCTGACGGTGGCGATCGCGTTCCTGCTGTTCATGACCGCCTTCGGGGTGACGACCGGCCTCGGCATCTACTACTTCGGCTACGTGTATGGCGATGAGGGCATGTACGCGGTGTTCGCCGCGGTGCTCGGGGTGTCGCAGATCACGGCGCTCGCGCTCTACCCGCTCATGGCGGCCCGGCTCTCGCGACGCACGCTCTTCACGATCGCTCTCGCAGTGGTCGTCGCGGGCTACGTGCTGTTCTTCCTCACGCCGCCCGGTGGTCTCGTGATGATCATCATCGCGGGCGTCGGCGTGTTCGCGGCCCAGGCGGTGATCCAGATCCAACTGCTCATGTTCATCGCCGACACCGTCGAGTACGGCGAGCACAAGTTCGGCCGCCGTAACGACTCGGTCACCCTGTCGCTGCAGCCGTTCGTGTACAAGCTCAGCTCGGCGCTCGCGAACGGCGTGATCGGCTGGGTCGTGATCGCCTCCGGCATGAAGGATGCCGCGGGCGCCGCCGACATGACCGAGCCCGGTGTCATGCTCGTGAAGGCCGCGATGTTCATCGTGCCCGGGGTTCTCATCGCCGTGAGCTACCTCGTCTACCGCCGCTTCTACGTGCTCGACGAGGGGCGCTACGCCCAGATCGTCGAGGAACTGCGCGCACGCAAGGAGGAGCATGCCGGCACGTGACCTGACCCGCCGCAGCCGCATCCGCGACGTCGCCCGGCATCCGCTCGGCCGCGACGTGATCGAGAGCCTCGCGCTGCAGGTGGGCCGCTCGCCGCGCTGGGTCACCAACCCGCTCGTCGGGGCCGTGCGGCTCAGCACCCTGCCGCGCCTCACCGGCAGGCGTATCGACGACGCGTTCGTCGACGCCCTCGTGGCCCTCATGCGCACGGTTCCGGATGCTGTGGCGCCATCCGGCATGCCACTGCGGGAGGCGTGGTTCAAGGAGGCGGTGGTCTACCAGATCTACCCGCGCTCGTTCCAGGACTCGAACGGCGACGGAATCGGCGATCTGCGCGGCATCCTCTCGCGGCTCGACTATCTGAAGGCTCTCGGCGTCGATGCGGTGTGGCTCTCGCCCATCTACGACTCGCCGATGGACGACATGGGCTACGACATCCGCGACTACCGGGCGGTCCTGGCCGAGTTCGGCACGCTCGACGACTTCGATGCACTCGTTGCGGGACTGCACGAGCGCGGCATGCGACTCATCATGGATCTCGTCGTGAACCACACCTCCGACGAGCACGAGTGGTTCCAGCAGGCGCTCGCCGACCCCGACTCGCCGTATCGCGACTACTACTTCTTTCGCGAGGGCGAACCGGATGCGGCGCCCAACAACTGGACCTCGTTCTTCTCCGGCTCGGCCTGGAGGTGGTTCGAGGAGGCGGGCGCGTGGGCCCTGCACCTCTTCTCCTCGAAACAGATGGACCTCAACTGGGAGAACGCGGCACTGCGCACCGAGATCGTCGAGATGGTGCGCTGGTGGCGCGAGCGCGGGGTCGACGGTTTCCGGCTCGACGTCATCAACTACATCTCGAAGACGCCGGGCCTGCCGCCCGGCAACCCCCTCATCGGGCGACTCATCGGCTTCACCGGCATGGAGCACTACTTCCACGGGCCCCGGTTGCACGAGCACCTGAAGCAGCTGCGCGCGGAGGCCTTCGACGACCCGGACTGCGTCGCGATCGGCGAGACGCCCGGCATCGGCCCGCAGATGGGCAAGCTCCTGGTGGGCGACGACCGCGGTGAGCTCGACATGATCTTCAACTTCGAGCATCTCGAGAACCCCGGGCGCACGCGCTTCGACGACTACCGCTACGACCTCGGCTACCTCAAGCGCTACTACACGCGGTGGCAGGCCGAGTACGGCGACGGCTACTGGATGAGCCTGTTCTTCGACAACCACGACAACCCGCGGTTCGTCTCCAAGGTCGACCCGCGACCCGAGCACCGGGTCGCCGTGGCGAAGCTGCTCGCGACGGTCCAGTTCACGCTGCGCGGCACCCCGTTCCTGTATCAAGGGCAGGAGGTGGGAGCCGCGAATCAGGGCTTCACGATGCTCGACCAGTTGCGCGATGTCGAGAGTCACAACCTCGCGGCCGAGCTCACCGCATCCGGTGTCGCGCCCGCCGAGATCTTCGCCCGGGTGCTCGCCGGCACGCGCGACCACACGCGCGTGCCGATGGCATGGGATGCCACGGGCGGCTTCACGACGGGTGTTCCGTGGATCGCGGGCGACGGCAGCCATGTCGAGGTCAATGTCGCGCTGCAGGAGGGCGACCTGGATTCGGTGCTCGAGTGGCACCGTGCGCTGATCGCACTGCGCCGCTCGAGCCGGGCGCTCGTGTACGGGGAGACGATCACGGAGCGCTCGTCGCGGCGGGTGTGGCGGTACCGGCGGCGTGCGGGTGCGGAGGAGTTCCTCGTGGCACTCAACCTCTCGGACCGCGTCGCGCGGCTGCGGGCGCCGGGGCCCGGATGGATGCTCGAGCGCGCGAGCGGCCCGGGAACCGGACCGCTCGCGCCCTACGAGGCGCGCGTCTGGCGCAGCTCAGCTGGTTGAGGAGCGCCGCGCGCAGCGCGACGCGTCTCGAAACCTCCTCGCGCCGAACACGTCCCATCTACATGCTCAACCGGTACCGGAACACCTCTGCAGGCGCATGGGTGTCGATCTGCCATGTAGATGGCGCGCGCACCGTGCTCACGCCCGCTCGACGGGCAACCACAGCTCCACGGTCGCCGTGCTGAAGTCGTCGGCACGCTCGAGCACGGCCACGATGGACGGGCCGGGCCGCAACCGCCACGGGTTCGAGGGGAACCATTCCGTCGCGGTCGCCGCCCACGCATCCTGGAGCGCCGCCGGATACGGCCCCTCGATGCGGAACACCGCCCAGGTACCCGCGGGCACCTCGATGACGTCGAGGTCATCGGGGGCGGCTGCGCCATCGGCGATCGCGACCCCGTGCAGGTAGGTGAGTTCGCTGCCCTCGGTGAAGTCGGCGTCGACGTCAGCGCTCACCTGCAGCAGGCCCGCGGGCTCGGTGTCGCCGAGCGCCTTGAGCCGCTCGTGTTCGGCAACGGGCAGGCTCGCGATGTGCTGCTGGATGTGCGGATTGACGCCGTGGTGGATGAGCGGCACGCGTGCGGCGTGACCCACGAGTCGGAACGCGGGTCGTTCGGTGATTCGAGTGTGCATGGGGTCTGTCCCTTCGACGGTCAGGCGGAACCTGAGCTGTGGTTGTGTGCGAAGGGGCCGCCGTGGCGGCGCACATCCGCCGGACGCACGCCGTGCACCGCATGGAAGGCACGCCCGAACGCCTCCGTCGAGCCGTAGCCGTAGCGCACGGCGACGTCGAGCAGCGCGTCACCCGCGACGACATCCGCCGCCGCGAGGGTCATGCGGCGACGGCGGATGTAGTCCGAGAGCGGCATGCCTGCGAGTGATGAGAACATCCGCCGCAAGTGATACTCGGTGGTGCCCACCTCGCGGGCGAGGCCGGCCATCTCGATATCGTCGTCGAGCTGCGACTCGATGAGCTCGACGAGGCGGTTGAGTGCGGCGATCATGGCTTCCCCTTTCGCTCTCGAGCCTGCCCGCCGCACGAGCGCGGCACCCGACCGGTGGGAACCGATCCGGTCGGGTGCGCGCCAGGCTACCCGCGCTCGGAGCCGAGCGGGGTGAACGGCTCCCGCGAGAAGACGAACTCGACGGGCACGCCGAAGTAGCCCGCAATCTGCAAGGCCAGGTGCAGGCTCGGGCTGTACTCGCCCCGCTCGAGGTAACCGATCGTCTGGTAGTGCACCCCGAGGGCCTCGGCGAGCTCGCGCCGGCTCACACCGCGATCGGCGCGTAGGGTCGCGATGCGGTTGTAGATGCGGTCGACGGGCTCAGACACGTTGCAGTGCCGCCTGACGTCGGCGCTCGATCGCGGTCGCCGATTCCCGGCGCGCGGAGCGGCGGAGGAGGGCGGGCGCGAGCACCAGGCCGACGATAGCCCACACGGCGAGCACGCCGAGCGCGAGGAGGGGGTTCCACGACTCCGCGATCTCGAACACCGCCGTCTCGCTCGGCAGCAGAACCGAGCGCAGAGCGTGGCCGAACCAATAGACAGGAAGTGCCATCGCGATGAGCTGCGCCCACCACGGCAGCGCGACAAGGGGGAAGAAGAGGCCGGATCCGATGGCGATCACCATGATCACCGTCAAGCCCCATCCGCCCACGGCTCTCGGGTTGCGGAATACCGAGCCGACGATGAAGCCGAGCGGCATGAACGCGAGCAGCCCGAGCAAGACGATCGGAATCGCGAGAAGCGAGATCGCCCCGCGCTCCCACAGCCCCTCGACGAGCATTGTCGCCGGAATGAGCACGATGAGCAGCGCAACGCCCGTTTCGAGCACCGACCGCACCATGAGCCCCGTGACGTAACCACGCATGCCGTGCGGGAGGGACTTGTGACGCAGCAGCGTGCCGTCTTCCCGCTCCGTCGACAGCACGGTCGCCGGGCCGAAGCACGCGGCGATGAGCACCTGCATCGCCAGCAGGCCGGGAAACAGGAACCGCACGATCGAGAAGTCGGAGCCGTCGAGGGTCGCCTCGCGGAGCACGATGAGGGCGATCACGACGCCGACGATTCCGACGAGGTAGTAGAGCACCTCGCTCGGAGTCTGCAGCATGTTGCGGAACTCGATGAGCCCGCGGTGCGTGCCGGCCCGCAGCACGGTGGAGGTCGTCGACGTCATCGGAGTGCTCCTTGCCGCGAGGCCGCTGCCTCGCTCTTGGTGACCATGGCGAGGTAGGTGTCCTCGAGGCTGGCTCGCGCGATCTCGATCTCCGACACGGCATCGCCGCTCTGCGCGAGCAACTCGCGCACGAAGGCCGTCGCGTCGGGGGTCGCGTGCACATGCCGTGTGCCGTCCTGCACCCAGCGCACCTCGCTCGTCCCGGCGATGCGACGGGCGAGCTCCTCGGGGCTGCCGTCGGCCACGATGGTTCCCTCATCGAGGATGAGGATGCGGTCGGCCAGCCGCTCCGCCTCGCTCAGGTCGTGCGTCGTGAGCAGAACGCTGGTTCCCTCGAGATCCGTGAGCGCGTGCACGAGCTCGTGGAACTCGCGGCGCACGATGGGGTCGAAGCCCGCGGTGGGTTCGTCGAGGAACAGCATCTGGGGCCGCCCCACGATTCCGATCGCGACGTCGAGTCGGCGACGCTGCCCGCCGGAGAGGGTGCGGATGCGCGACGTCGCCTGCTCGGTCAGCCCGACGCGGGCGAGGAGCTCGTCGACGTCGAAGGGCGCGCGCGGCGGGGCGTAGTAGCGGGCGAAGAGGTCGAGCAGCTCCCGCACCCGCCACCGGCCGTGGTCGCGCCACGACTGCAACACGACCCCGACGCCAGCGCGCCAGTCCTCGTCGGCGTGCAGCGGATCCTCTCCGAGCACCCGCACCCGCCCACCAGAGGGTGCGCGGAATCCTTCGAGGATCTCGATCGTCGTCGACTTGCCCGCGCCGTTGGGGCCGAGCAGCGCGACGACCTCGCCGCGCCCCACGTGGAAGTCGACGCCGCGCAGAACCTCACGCGGACCATAGCTCATGGTGAGGCCCGTGACCTCGATGACCGCGGTGCTCCTCATGCCCATCCCTTCGCAGCTTTGACGCTACCGAATGTAGCAGATGTGCTACATACCGCAGCATGTCAAAGACACAACCGCGGGGACCGAATGAGTGGACACGAGCGCCGATCGGTACTTCTGAAAAGGCCGCCACAACGCAGAAGACCGCCCCGAGGGGCGGTCTTCTTCAACTCGACAGCCGTGATGACGACCGATGGTGGAGATGGGGGAATTGAACCCCCGTCCATCGCTGTGAGCCTGCGCCTTCTCCGGGCGCAGTCCGTGGAATCGTTCTACTCGGCTCCGACCTTTGTCACGAACACCTAGGTCGACAAGCCCAGCCCCAGTGAAAGTCCCGCGCGACCCTGGAACTCAGTCGCACAGCAAGCCCTCTAGATGACGCCAGGGTCCGGATCGAGGGCGAGTCCGGTCTGACGGACCTATCTACTCCGCTTAGGCAGCGAGAGCGAGGTCGGTGCGCTTAACGTTGGCACCTGTGGTTTGCAGAGAGCGTTAACGAGATAGCCCTGCATCCTCGGCCCGCTTCTCGCAGTTTCGCAGGCGATGTCGAAACCGATCATCCCCATGGTCACCTCCGGATCCTCGGGATCCGTGAGAGGTGGGCCGTCATCACGCGCTGTGGAGTTTCCAAGTGCGCCGTCTCCGGCGCAGCCTCCCATGATAGCCCAGACCGCCGACGCCTGGCAGGATGAACGGATGCCGACCGTCATCACCGTTCAGGGCAGCTTCACCGCCTGGTATCCCGCCGAGCGCGCGACCGTGCGCCTCGCCGTCGCTTTCGACGGAGCCAAGCGCGACGGCGTGCTGAGCGCCACGACCCAGGCTGTGCAGAGCGTCACGGCCTCGATCAAGCAACTGCATGATCCGGATGCCGGACCGGTCACCTGGTTCTCCAGCGACCGCATCCGCGTGTGGGCGCAGCGCCCGTGGAACAACGAGGGCAAGCAGCTCGCCCCCGTGCACCATGCGGCCATCAACGTCACCGTGAAATTCAAGGACTTCGACGCGCTCGCCGAGTGGATCGGCGAGGTCGCGGGTGTCGCGGGCGTGCAGATCAACGGCATCGAATGGGCGTTGACGGAAGCGCGCCGCACGTCGGTGACCACCGAGGTGCGCTCGCGAGCCGTCAAGGACGCGGCCGACAAGGCGCGCGTCTTCGCCCAGGCGATCGGGCTCGGTCAGGTGAACGCGATCGCGATCGCCGATCCCGGCATGCTCGGCGTGCAGGGCAACGGCCCTGCCGCCCCGCCCATGATGATGCGCGCGGCGGCCGTGCACGGCGGGGCGGGCGAGGCGGCACTCGACTTCACTCCGGAGGACATCGAGGTGTCGGCGTCCGTCGACGCGCGCTTCGAGGCCAGCTGAGCTGTTCTGCCGCGGTTTCGGCGCTCTGCCGCGGTTTCGACGCGCGCAGAGCGCCGAAACCGCGGCAGAGCGAGCGCGGGCTACTCCCCCAGGTGCCGCCGGCTCGCGATGGCGCGATCGGCCTCGCGCTTGTCCTGACGCTCACGCAGTGCCTGGCGCTTGTCGAACTCGCGCTTGCCCTTCGCGACCGCGAGCTCGACCTTCGCACGGCCGTCTTTGAAGTAGATCGAGAGCGGCACGAGGGTGTAGCCGCCCTCCTTCGTGCGGTGGCTGATCTTGATGATCTGCTCCTTGTGCATGAGCAATTTGCGCTTGCGGCGCGTGGCGTGGTTGGTCCACGAGCCCGAACCCCACTCGGGGATGTGCACCGCGTCGAGCCAGATCTCGCCGCCGTCGATGAACGCGTAGCCGTCGACGAGCGAGGCCTTGCCCTCGCGCAGCGACTTCACCTCGGTGCCCGAGAGCACGATGCCGGCCTCATAGGTGTCCTCGATGAGATAGTCGTGGCGCGCCTTCCGGTTGGTCGCGACGACCTTCTCGCCCTTCTCCTTGGGCATGACGCACCTCCCTGCGCTCTCGCATCCGCCGCCCGCCGACGCACGCAGCCGTTCAGTCTATCCGCCAAACGCTGCAGCGCTTCGCGTCGGGCGGCAGACATCACCGGCGCACGCAGGCAAACGCTACAGCGTTCGACCCCTCAAGCCTTGAGGTAGCGGCGGATGGCGACGCTCGCCGAGAGCGCGGCCAGCAAGGCGCCGACGCCGATCAGGATGGGTGCCACGAGGTAGGCCTCGCCCAACCCGATGAAGGTGTATTCGGAGATGCGTTCGGCAAGATAGCCGTTCACGAAGAAGTGCACGATGGCGATGACCGCCCCGCTCGCGAGCACCGAGCCGATGAGCGAGGCCAGCACTCCTCGAGGATGAACGGCGTCTCGATGAATCGGTTCGACGCACCGACGAGCCGCATGATCGCCAGTTCGCGGCGGCGCGAGAACGCCGACAGTCGGATCGTGGTCGAGATGAGCAGCACCGCCGCCACGAGCATGAGCGCCGCGATGCCGACCGCCGTGTAGCTCGCCGCGTTCATGACGTCGAAGATCGGCTGCAGCAGCGCCCGTTCGTCGCGCACCTCGTCGACGCCCGGCATGCCGCTCACCGAGTCGATGATGATGTCGGAGTCATCGGGGTTGCTGAGCTTGATGCGGAAGTCGGCCGCGATCGCATCGAGCGTGGCGATCTCGACGATCGGCGACCCTGCGAACTCCTCCTGGAACCGCGCGAAGGCGTCTTCGCGCGTCTCGAAGGTGACCTTCTGCACGAACTGCCCGAGCGTGTCGCCCGCGAGCTGAGCGCTCACGGCGTCGATCTGCTCCTGGGTGGCGTCCGCCCCATCGCAATCCGGGATCGCCGCGATGCACATGTACACCGTGACCTCGGCGCGGTCGTACCAGTAGCCCTTCATCTCGCCGATCTGCAGCTGCAGCAGGATCGCGCTGCCGAAGAAGGTGAGCGAGATGAACGTGACGAGCACGACCGACACGACCATCGAGAGGTTGCGGCGGAAGCCCTGACCGACCTCCGAGAGGATGAGCCCGAGCCTCATGCGTCGCCTCCCGGCTCGACGAGCGGCGGCGGTACGGGCGGTGCGGATGCCGTGTTCGGCCCGGGCGCGGGCGGCTCGGATGCGGGCCGCTGCTTGGGCACGTAGAACGACGCCGTCTGCGGGGCGGCGGGGGCCGAGATCGGGGCCGCCGCGGTGAGCGCCGCAGCGGTGACCGGCGGAACCGAGGCGGGCGCGGCATCCGCGGCGTTCACGGCGTGCACCTGCTGCCGCTCGCCGATGCTGAAGTCCTGCACGGGGATCGCCTGGGTCTGGTAGCCGCCCTGGCGCTCGTCGCGCACGACCTGGCCCGAGATGAGCTCGATGACGCGGCGCTTCATCGTGTCGACGATGCCCGAATCGTGGGTGGCCATGAGCACGGTCGTGCCGTTGGCGTTGATCGTGGAGAGCAGCGTCATGATGCCGGCGCTCGTCGCGGGGTCGAGGTTGCCGGTGGGCTCGTCGGCCAGCAGGATCGCGGGCTTGTTGACGATGGCGCGCGCGATCGCGACGCGCTGCTGCTCGCCGCCCGAGAGCTCATGCGGGAAGCGGCCCGCCTTGCCGGCGAGGCCGACCATCTTGAGAACGTCGGGCACCGCCTCCTGGATGAAGCCCTTCGACTTGCCGATCACCTGGAGGGTGAAGGCGACGTTGTCGAAGACCGTCTTGGCCGGCAGCAGGCGGAAGTCCTGGAACACGACGCCGAGGCTGCGACGGAAGTAGGGCACCTTGCGGTTGGCGAGCGTCGTGAGGTCGTGGCCGAGCACGTGGATCTTGCCCTTGGTGGGCCGCTCCTCCTTGAGGATCAGCCGCAGGAAGCTCGACTTGCCCGACCCCGATGCTCCGACGAGGAACACGAACTCGCCCTTGAGCACCTCGAGGCTCACGTTGCCGAGCGCGGGACGGGTCGTGCCGGGATAGGTCTTGGTGACCTGGTCGAATCGGATCATGGCGTCTTGAGCCTAAGCACGCCTTTTCGGGACGCGGGTTGCGACACTCCCCCGTTCGGGATCGGGTGGTGGCGACAAACGCTACAGCGTTGACCGTCGCGCGCCAGCAATCACGGACGCGCACCGCCAACCGCTACAGCGTTTGACGGGAGACGGACGGGGCCGCGAGGGCTCAGGCGTCGTGGTCGGACTTGCGCCAGCGGATGCCGGCCGCGATGAAGCCGTCGAGCTCGCCGTCGAAGACGGTCGCCGGGTTGCCGACCTCGTAGCCCGTGCGCAGATCCTTGACGAGCTGTTGACCGTAGAGGAAGTACGAGCGCATCTGGTCGCCCCAGCTCGCGGTGATCGTACCGGCGAGCTCCTTCTTCTTGGCCGCCTCCTTCTCCTTCTGCAGCAGGAGCAGTCGGGTCTGCAGCACGCGCATGGCGGCCGCGCGGTTCTGGATCTGCGACTTCTCGTTCTGCATCGACACCACGATGCCCGTGGGGATGTGGGTGATCCGCACCGCGGAGTCGGTCGTGTTGACGCTCTGCCCGCCGGGGCCCGAGGAGCGGAAGACGTCGACGCGGATGTCGTTCTCGGGGATCTCGACCTCGACGGCCTCCTCCATGACGGGGATCACCTCGACCGCCGCGAAGCTCGTCTGGCGCTTGTCGGCCGAGCCGAACGGGCTGATGCGCGCGAGTCGGTGCGTTCCCGCCTCGATCGACAGCGTGCCGTAGGCATACGGGGCGTCGACTTCGAAGGTGGCCGACTTGATGCCGGCGCCCTCCGCGTACGAAGTGTCCATGACCTTCACGGGGTAGCCGTGACGCTCGGCCCAGCGCAGGTACATGCGCAGGAGCATCTCGGCGAAGTCGGTGGCGTCGTCGCCGCCCGCACCGGAGCGGATGGTGACCACGGCCGAGCGGTCGTCGTACTCGCCGTCGAGCAGGGTCTGCACCTCGAGGTCGCCGATGGTCTTCTTGAGCGCCTCGTACTCGGCCTGGGCCTCGGCGCCGGTCTCGGCGTCGTCGGCTTCTCGGGCGAGCTCGACGAGCACGTCGAGGTCGTCGAGGCGGCGCTCGACGGCGGTCACCCGCGCGAGTTCGGACTGGCGGTGGCTGAGGGCACTCGTGACCTTCTGCGCCGCCTCGGGGTCGTCCCACAGGTCGGGCGCGCCCGCCTTCTCGGAGAGGTCAGCGATCTGCGCCTGCAGCTGCTCCACCCCACAACGGCGCGGATGTCGTCGAAGGTGTGGCGCAGGGCGGCGAGTTGGCCGGGAAGGTCGTCGAGCATGGCGGTATCAGCCTAGACGCTGACGGCCGCCGCACCGGGGTAGCGTTGACGGCGCCATGACTGACGTACCCGCCGACCGCTTCCCGTGGCGGCAGGTCGTGGTGGCGGCCTTCCTGCCGACGATCCTGTTCTCGATCGGCGAGGGCGCGATCATCCCGATCATCCCGGTGGTCGCCAACGGACTCGGAGCCGACATCGCCGGCGCCGCCCTCGTGTCGGCCATGATCGTGGTCGGCGAGCTGCTCGGCGACATCCCCGCGGGCGCCCTCGTGGCGCGGATCGGCGAGCGCACGGCGATGATCGGCGCCTCGGTGCTGTCGATCGTCGGCGTGCTGATCTCGGTGCTCGCTCCTAACCCGTGGGTACTGGGGATCGGCATCCTGCTCATCGGCGTCGCGACGGCCGTCTTCGCCCTCGCGCGCCACGCCTTCATGACGAGCTTCGTGCCGCCGGTCTACCGTGCGCGGGCGCTCTCGACCCTCGGCGGTACCTTCCGGTTCGGGTACCTCGTGGGTCCTTTCGTGACGGCGGGCGTCATCCAGGCCACCGGCTCCGCGGCGAACGCGTTCTGGATCCACCTCGCCGCATGCCTCGCCGCCATCATCGTGCTCATCGCGCTGCACGACCCGGAGGATGCCGTGACCACGCGCCCGGGGCCTGCGGCACGCGAGGTCGAGGCGGCGGATCGCGGCCTGTTCCGCACGATCACGGCCAACCGGCGCGTGCTCGCGACACTCGGCACGGGCTCGGCCCTCGTGGCGGCACTGCGTGCCAGCCGCAACGTGATCCTGCCGCTGTGGGCGGTGTCGATCGGCATCGACGAGGCGACCATGGCGATCATCATCGGCTCGGCCGCCGCCCTCGATTTCGGTCTGTTCTATGCGGGTGGCTGGATCATGGACCGCTTCGGCCGATTGTGGACGGCGGTGCCCTCCATGATCGGCCTCGGCCTCTCCCACCTCCTGCTCGCCTTCACCCACGACGTTCCCCACGCGGCCGTGTGGTTCGCGGTGATCGCCGGCCTACTCTCGCTCTCGAACGGGATCGGCGCAGGGATCCTCATGACCCTCGGTGCCGACCTGGCCGACCCCGCGCGTCCCGCGCCGTTCCTCGGCGCATGGCGCTTCACGAACGACACCGGCGCGGCCGTGGCCCCGCTGCTCATCTGGGGCGTGACGGCGGCGGCCTCGCTGCCGATCGCGGCGGGCGTCATGGGCGTGCTCGGCCTCGCGGGTGCCCTCGAGCTGCGCATCTTCGTGCCGAAGTACACCACCCGGCGCCGCCCGCGCGGCTGAGCGCGCCGCTCAGGGGCGGATGCGGATGACGGTCTTCCCGGGAGCGCGCGTCGCAGGGTCGAGAGCGGAAGCGGCATCCGCGAGCTCGGCGACCCGGCCGATGTGCGGGCGCACCCGCCCGGTGCGCACGCGGTGTGCGATCTCGGTGAGCTGCGCGCGGTCCGAGACCACGACGAAGTCGACGCTGCGGGCGTCGGTGGGTCGCACCTCCGGCGGTCCGGCGACGGTCACGAAGGTGCCGCCGGGGCGGACGAGGGCGACGGAACGCCGCCCGATGTCGCCGCCGAAGACGTCGAAGACGAGGTCGACGCCTGCCGCGTCGTCGAGGTCGTCGTTCTCGAGGTCGAGGAACTCGTTCGCGCCGAAGTCGAGTGCGGCCAGGCGGTGGGAGGCGCGTCCCGTGCCGACGACGTAGGCGCCGGCGTCACGGGCGAGCTGCGCCGCCATCGACCCCACCGCACCCGCGGCGCCGTGCACGAGCACGGTCTGACCCGCGGTGAGCCGCCCGTGCTCGAAGAGCCCCTGCCATGCAGTGAGGCCCGTCATCGCGACGCCCGCTCCGGTGACGAAGTCGACGTCGCCGGGCAGCGGCGCGAGGTTGCGCGCCTCGACCACGGCGTACTCGGCGAGGCTGCCGTCGCGAGTCCAATCGGCGAGGCCGAACACCCGCTGGCCCACCGCGAGCCCGGCGGCCCCGTAGCTGAGCGCCGTCACGACGCCCGCGACCTCGTGCCCGGGGATCGTCGGGCTGCGGTCGCGCCCCTCCCGATCCGTCCAGGTCGAGGGCCAGTCGAGCTCGTTGCCGGTGAACCCCGAGGCGTGCACCTCGACCACGACATCGCCGTAGCTCGCGCCGTCGAGACTCGCGAGCCGCGCGACATCCGGATCCGGACGATCCACCAGCCGCATCCCGGGGATGCCCGCCGTGCGGTCGGTCACGATGATGGCCTTCACGCGGTGGGCCCTCCTTCGTCTCGTGGGAGACGACGCCCGGATGCTCGGTGTCGATGAGCTCGGCGTACGACGGATTTCGCTCGAGGAAGGTCAGCACCACGGGACAGTAGTTCGTGACCGTTCTGCCCTGCGCGCGCACCTCGTCGAGCACCTGACGGATGAGCTCCATCGCGATGCCGCGACCCCGGAACTCCGGGAACACCGACACCGCGAGCAGCACGATGCGGTGATCTCCGATGAGGTTGTAGGTGATGCCGGCGACCTCCCGATCTCCGACGACCGCGAGGTAGATGCCCGCCGCCGTGTCGTCGACGAGCCGGAACTCGACGGCGTTCTCGGCATCCGCATCCATCGAGGCGTGGGTGATGACCGCCTCCGCGAGCATCTGCGCATAGTCCGGACGCGGCGGCTGACGCCGCTGGTGGGCTCCTCGCCGCCCTGACGCCCGCCGTAGGGGCGCCCGTGATCGGCGAACTCGTCGCGCGCGAACACGAGCCGCCAGGGCCCCGTGCTGAAGTGCGCACCGGTGCGCAGCACCTCGACATCGTGCGAGCCGGTTCCGATCGTGCGCCAGTCGTGCAGGCTCGTCTCACCCGCACCGAACATCTGCAGCACGTACTCGTCGGTGGGGTCGTGCGTGACCATCGCGTGCATCGGCTGGGTCGCCGGCAGGTTCAGCTCGGCATCCGGCGACGAGCCGATGCGCGTGACATCCGTCGTGATCTCGTGCACCTGCCGCTCGTCGTCGCGCACGACCAGCAGCCGCGGATGCCCGGCACCCCAGGCGGCATGCGTCGTGGTCGGAACGTGCTCGCCCGAGGCCGGCTCGTGCTCAGACATGGCCCCGGCTCCGAGTGACCCCGGGTGCTGCGCATCGACGAGGTCGGCGTAGTCCGGATGCCGGTCGATGAAGGTGCGCACCACCGGGCACATGATGGTGACGGTCTTGTGCTGGCGCCGCACGTCGTCGAGCACCCGGCGGATGAGCTCGGTCGCGACACCCTGCCCGCGGAACTCCGGGAACACGGAGGTCGCAAGCAGCACGAGCCGATCGTCGCCAGCCCGGGTATAGGGCATCGCTGCGATCTCGGTATCGCCGACGATCGCCTCGTACGTGTTCTCGGCGTCGTCGTCGACGAGGGTGAAGTCGAGCCCGAGCTCACGGGGGTCGGCGAGCATCTCGCCGATGAGCACCGTCTGGTCTTGTGTGAGCGTGCCCACTCCGTCGGGATAGCCGGCTTCATCGGGGTACTCGAAGGTGAAGTGTGTGGAGTCGATGGACTGCGTCATGATCGTGTGTTCCTCCCGAGTCGATGGCGTGCGCGGACGCTCACGCACGCACACGGATGATGGTCTTGCCGGCCGCGCGTTCCGGCGCGTTGAAGGCGGCGACGGCACCGCCCAGGTCGGCAACGCGGCCGATGCGGGTACGCAGCCGCCCGTCGCGCACGCGGGTGGCGAGCTCGCCGAGCTGGGCGCGGTCCGCCTCCACGACGAAGTCGACGGCGATGCCCTCGGCCGGTCGGGCCTCGGGCGGTCCGGCGATCGTCACGAGCATCCCGCCGGCGCGCACGAGGGCAGCGGAGCGGCTGCCGACCTCGCCGCCGATCACGTCGAAGACGAGGTCGACCTCCCCGATGTCGGCGAGCTCGTCGTGCTCGAGGTCGAGGAACTCTTGAGCGCCGAAGTCGAGAGCCGCCTCACGGTCGGCGGCGCGTCCCGTGCCGATGACGTACGCGCCGGCCTCACGCGCGAGCTGAGCGACGATCGAGCCGACTCCGCCTGCCGCACCGTGCACGAGCACGCTCTGACCGGCCTCGAACCGGCCGTGCACGAAGAGCCCCTGCCAGGCCGTGAGTCCCGAGATGGGCAGGCTCGCGCCGATGGTGAAGTCGATGTCGCCGGGCAACGGTGCGAGGTTGCGCGCCTCGATCACGACCGATTCGGCGAGGGTGCCGTCGCGGTCCCATGCGGCGAGCCCGAACACCCGCTGGCCGACCGACAGGCCGCGCGTGCCGTATCCGAGCGAACGCACGATGCCGGCCACCTCGTGCCCGGGGATCGAGGGCGTGCGGTCGCGGCCGAGGTGATCGGCCCAGGTGCCCGGCCAGCTGAGCTCGCCCGGTGTGAATCCGGATGCGTGCACCTCGACGAGCACGTCGTTGCCGCCCGGGGCGGGGTCGGGCCGCTCGGTGAGTGTCATTCCCGCGGTTCCCGCGGTGGGATCCGTCACGACGATCGCCTTCATCCGGCACCTCCCTGCCTCGCTCGCGTGGACGTGTCGCACGAGCTGGTGCCATCGTACTCCCGAATCGGACGATATCGTCCAATTCGGTCGCACGCGGGTCAGCGCACCGTCAGGCTCTCGATGTGCGCGAGCGCCATGTCGATCGAGGTACCCATCGGCGCCACGTTGTGTGCCGTCTGGGCGAGCATGTATCCGCCCTGCACGGCCCCCATGAGCCCGGTCGCGAGCTGCTCGACCGGCGCGTCCGGCGGCAGCACGCCCGCCTCGCGCATGCGCCCCAGGGCATCGGCGAGCAGTGCCTGCCAGGCACCGAACAGCTCGTGCAGGGTGCGCCGGGCCACCTCGTCCTGGTCGGCGACATCGGATGCGAGCGAGCCGAGCGAGCATCCATAGGCACCGTGACGCAGCGCGTTGTTCTGCACGAGCGCGTCCCGCCACCGCCGCAGGCCCGCCATGGTGGAGACGGTGGAGAGGGCGTCGCGCTCGCGCTGCATCACGCGCTCGCCCGTGAGATCGATGACCGCCCGCACGAGCATCTCCTTGCCCGCGAAGTGGTGGTACAGCTGCGACTTGCTGACCCCGCTCGCGGCCACCACCTCGTCGAGGGTCGTGGCACCGACGCCCCGCACGTACATGAGCTCCGCGGCCGCCGCGACGATCCGGGCTCGCGTCTTCGCCCCACGCGCCGTGAGGCGTTTCGCGGTGCTCGCGTCGGCCGAGATCGTCACGATGCCATGCTATCGAGCGGCCCGGCACGGCCATCGGATGCGAGAGGGTCGCGTTCGGCCTGCTCGAGCGGCAGGAACGCCAGATCGAGCGCCGCCTGCAGCGGCCCCGGGTCGCGGGCGACCCGGCTGAGGATGCTGCCCCCGTGCACCGCGGCGAGGATGAGCATCGCGAGTTCACGAGGGTCCACCTGCCCGCGGGTGGGCGCGGCGGCGAGCACGCGCGCGACGGCCGCCGTGAGCAGGTCGCTCCACCGATCGAGGAAGACCGCCCGCTCGTGGTCCGCCCCGTCGGTGCGCAGCACGAGGGCATACGGCGAGCGCGGCGCGAGCAACTCCCCACGAGCCGGCGCCGCCACTGCGCGAATCCTGCCGCATCCCCCACCTCGGCGAGCGCCGAGGTCTCCCGGGCGAGCACCTCGGTGAAGCCGGGTGTCATCCGCGTTCGTCGGTGTCGATCACGTGCACGGCCGCCTCCTCCGCCGAGGCGGCGCCCCCGTCGATGCCGACATCCGACGCCCAGTATTCGGCCTCCGGATCGCGGCTCTCCGGCTCCGCCCAGACGAGTCGACCCGCTCGCGCCGAGCCCACCTCGTCGTCACGCAGCTCGCCATCGGTGTCGATGACATCGCCGAGGCCGTCTCCTCCTCGCCGTCGAGGTCGGCGCCCACGTCGGGCAGCTCGCGTGCCAGGCGGGCGGACAGGGGTTCCGAGGTGCGCGCCTCCCGCGCCGTGAAGCCCCAGGAGAGGTTGCCGGAGGGCCGATCCAGCGGCGAGTAGCCGAGCTCGTCGAAGTCGTCATCGAGCTCGTCGGGATCGAGGCTCTCGTCGGGCGGCAGCAGGCCCTCGTCGTCCTCCGAGATGTCGTAGCTGAAGTCCTGGCCGGTGTCGCTCATGCGATCGCCTTTCTGTCGGTGGGCCGGCACCGCGCCCGGGAACGAGATCGCGGCATCCGGCGTTGGAACAAACGCAGGCCGACGGCCTGCCCTCGTGGAATGCGAGCCCCCTCACAGAGAGCGGATCGATGAGCCCGTCGCGCGACGAAGAACTCGAGACCCTGGTGCACGCCATCCCCGAGGGGTGGACCCGCCTGCACCTCGCGGGCGAGCCGTGGGCGATCACGCGCACGACGCGCGCCGAGGGCAAGGTGATCACGATCGACGCCGAGCGGCTCGGCGGCGCCGAGTATCTCGGGGCCAACGTCTGGCTCACGAGTCGCGGGGCGCTGCTCAAACCGTGCGAGGTGCCGGCGGAGAGCGTGCTGCGGATGCTGCGTGCGGCCGCGGATGCGCTCAGCCCCGGGTGACGCGGCTCTGGTAGCGACCGTCGGAGACCGCGCCGCCGTGGCGCTCCACGAAACGCACGCCGGATGCGGTGGCGGGTACGGCATCTGCTGTCTCGGCGCCCGCGTTGTCGGCGCCCGTCTCGGCGCCCGTGTTCTCGGCGCCCATGATCCAGTACACGTCATAGCTCGCCCGGTAGTCCGGCGGCCAGAACGACCAGAAGCTGCCCTCGTGATCGACGCCCCACTCGCCCGAGGTGCGGCGGCCGTGCTCGACGAAGGTCGTGTTGCCGTCGGGGGTGAAGACCTGGGTCGATCCGTCCTGGTAGCGCAGCGGCGCCCTCGTGACGGCCTCGACCACGTCGTCGGCGGCGATGCGGCGCCCGTGTGCGTTCGCGGATGTTGCGCTCTCGCTCATGTCGTGCTCCTTCCCGTTGATAGGACTATATCGTCCATTTTCGGGATTCCACCCACAAGCTCCGAAGATCACCTACGCTTCTTTTGGATGCAATCGTCCCATCCCCCGACGATGCAGTTTCAACACTGAGGAGACACCATGACGAGCGGCATGAGCGACACCGGCGAGGTCACGCGCACCCCGGGAACCGAGACGGCGGTGCTCGCCGGAGGCTGCTTCTGGGGCCTCGAAGACCTCATCCGCCGCCAGCCCGGCGTGATCGGAACGCGCGTGGGCTACACGGGTGGCACCAACGACCACGCCACCTATCCGAACCACCCGGGGCACGCGGAGGCCGTGGAGATCGTCTTCGACCCCGAGAAGACGAGCTACCGCGACATCCTCGCCTTCTTCTTCCAGGTGCACGATCCGTCGACGCTCAACCGGCAGGGCAACGACCTCGGCACGAGCTACCGCTCGGCGATCTTCCCCCTCACCCCCGAGCAGGAGCAGGTTGCCCGTGACACGATCGCCGACGTCGACGCCTCGGGGCTGTGGCCCGGCAAGGCCGTCACGACGATCGAGCCGGCCGGCCCCTTCTGGGAGGCCGAGCCCGAGCACCAGGACTACCTGATCGCGAACCCGGGCGGCTACACCTGCCACTTCGTGCGGCCCGGTTGGGTGCTTCCGGCGCGCGCCGCATCCTGAGCCGCGTCTGAGCCGGTCAGGCCCCGGGCCATGCCGTGATGGCGTCGGCCTCGGTCGACCAGGTGCGCAGCTCGGGCGGCATCGGCCAACTGAGGTCGAAGTTCACGCGCGGCCCGTCGATCGCGCCGAAGTCGTCGAGCTTCACCCGGATGCGCTCCGTCGACACCTCGACGATGCGCACCCGCAGGGGGCGCCATCCGCGCGCTCGAGCACATACGGCTCGGCCAGGTAGCCGATGCCGAGCTCGTCCAGCAGCTCCTCGGCGCTCAGCCAGTCGAGCGCGGGCGCGCGATCACGACCGAGCAGGTCGACGGGCACGAAGCCGTCACCTTCCGGGCGCATCCACCCGACGCGCTCCCCATCGGCGCGGCGGTGCTCGATCCAGTCGCGTCTGTGCATGTGCCCACCGTAGAGCGGGAACGCGGATGCCGGGGCTGTGTGACGCGGGAGCCTGCCGAGCGGTGCAGCTGGGGCGGTGCCGCTGGGACGGCTCACACGCCGCCGCCACCACCGCCTCCGCCTCCGCCGCCCGACGAGCCGCCGCCGCTGGAACCACCGCTCGACGACGATCCCGAGGAGGTGCCCCACGAGCTCGAGCTCGACGCGATGCCGGGCACGGCGGCCAGGTGAGCGGTGAACGGCACGACCGTGAAGGGGCCGGGGCCGCTCTCGACCCAGTTCGGCGAGACGTCACCGTAGTAGCGCGAGAGCTCGGCCTGCCACTCCCGCTCGAGGCCGAAGAGCACGGCGTAGGGCAGCAGTCGCTCGTAGACGCGCACGACGTCGACACCGCTCTCGCCCGTGGTGCGCTCGGCCCCCGAGGCGCTTTGCAGCATCCGCAGTCGGTCGGCCTCGGCGAGCCGGATGTACTCGCGAAGCCCCTGCAGATGCTCCACGATGAGCGCCCCCGAGCGGGTGAGCGGCCGGGGGCTCGTGACGAGGCTCGCGAGCCCGATCGCCACCCAAATGATCGCGTTGATGCCGAGCGCGAGCGTCACCGCGAGCACGCCCTCGTCTCCCGAGACGATGGCGTTCACCACAAGCAGCGCGAAACCGATGAGCAGCCCGAGCACCACGAGCCCACCGGGCGAGCTGAGGGTTTGCGCCGCAGCCCGGCACTCAGGGCGAGCGCATCCGCGTGCTTGCGCACGGATGCCGCGATGAGCCCGAGAGCTCGCTCGCGCGGTTCGAACCAGCGGATGTCGAGGTCGGGCTTCACGAGCCCGTCGCTCACCTCGGGGCTCACGCGGCTGCCCGACCAGAAGAGTCGACTCACCATGTGGCGCTCGTCGGGCGAGACGCCGGTGCGATCCAGCAGCCGGATGCCGTACGCATCCGCCGCGGGATCGTGCAGCAGTCGCACCTTGCCGCGCACCGCGAGGTCGAGGATCGAGGCGGTGAAGGCGCGCTGCGGCACCCCGAGCAGGTTGGCCGCGAGCGGCACCGTGACGTTCTCGGGCGGCTCGTACCAGGCGACGATCGTGCCGCGACCCTCGGCCGCGCGGAGGCCGAAGATGCGGTAGACCACGGCAGCGATGATCGTGGCGAGGATCACGCCGAGCCCGGCGATCAGGAAGGGCGGGAAGAGCGCGAAGAGATCGAACGGCGGCGCCACGAAGGTGCCTTCGCGGAAGGCCACGGCGATCGTCATGTTCTGTCGTGGGCCGAGGTCTCGGGCGTGCGCGACGAAGCCGGTGCCTTCGCGGTCGATCGAACAGCGGGCCGTGCTGCCCTCCGCGCCCTGGTAGCAGGAGGCGTCACCGGTCGCGGCGGCAGCGACCGCTGGTGCGAGCTCGAGCCGCGCGCTGACCTCGCCGAACGGCTGCGCCCATCCGGTGCCGTTGACGTCGCGGTAGAACTCGTCGACGCCCGTGTCGCTGAAGTAGCGGGTGACATCGCGCTCGGTGTACTCGATCACGTAGTGCTGCTCGCCGTGCACGTACTGCCCCTCGGGCACGGCGATCGTGAGCACCAGGAAATCGCCGTCGCGTTCGCTCGTGTAGGGGCGCGGCGTGCCGTCGGCGTCGGAGACCGAGACGACGTCGAGCTGGGTCGAGTGGCCGTCGTACACGGCGGGGATGGCACGCCGGATGCCACGGTTCTGATCGATGTCGGGGAAGACCGCCACGAGGTGCTCGGTGGTGTGCAGGGTCGAGCGCGCCTCGACGTCGCGGTCGAGCTGGTAGATGGCGTCGAAGGAGGCGAAGCGGAAGTCGTCGACCCCCGTGCGCGCCTCCGGCGCCCCGACCGCCGTGACGCTTCCGCTCGCGGGAACACGCCCGAGGTTCGGGAGACCGATGGCGAACACGATGCCGATGCCGCCGATGGCAAGTGCCGCAAGGGTCACGAGGGCGGCTAAGCGTCGTCGGGTCACGCCGGGAGCATATCGGAGCCCCGAGACGCCCTCACCCGAACACCGAGCGGGCCGTCGCCGTCGCCTCGATACGCAACCCGTCGGGCACGAAGATCGTGACGACCGGCGGATGCCACACCGAGGTGACCGTGACCGTCGCGCTGCGTCCGTCGGCCGTGAACGCCCGCTCGATCGCCAGCCCGTCGAGGTCGGGCGCCGGGTTGCCCGCGAGGTAGTCGGCGGCGGCCGCCGCGACGTCGTCGCTTTCGAGCGTGGGACGGGGCCCGTCGGGCGTGAAGCTCACCGCGTCGAGCTCGAACGCCTCCGCACCCACGAGGGCCGCGCCGTCGGCGACCGTGAAGAGACGCTCCTTCTCGAGGTAGAGCGAGGTCGCCGCGGTCACGATGAGCACGACGGCGAGGCCCAGCATGCCGAAGAACGCGACGAGCGGCAGCGTCGATCCGTCGTCCGCGGCGAGCGCCGCCCGCATCCGCTTCATGACCCCGCCCGGAACCGCGAGACCTGCTCGGTCGCGAGCGCCTGCACGGGCACGCCGAGCGGCACGTCGACGGCGAGCACGGGCGGCGCGAGCGGCAGCCGCACGACCGTGGCGATCTCGACCGTCACGAACCCGCGCCGCGCGAGGCAGTCGGCGGGATCGGGCCGGCACGTGATCGCGACCTCGGCGGCGTCGGCGTCGAGGCCGTAGTCGGCGAGGGTCACCCGGATGGCGCGCTCGGCCGCGGCGCGCGCGTCGGCCTCCGACTCTGCCTGCACGAAGACGCGGCTCGCCTGCCGGGCCGCGCCCTCCACGCCGAGCGACGCCGACTGCAGCGACGACACCACGAGCACGAGGTAGACGAGCGGCACGAGCAGCAGCACGCCGACCGTGATGAACTCGAGCGACGCGGACCCGCCGTCGGATGCGGCGAGGCGTCGCCCGTCAATCCAGCGTCTCGCGTGCCGCATGGCCTTCCACCTCCATCCCACGGTCGGGGCCGAGGAACCCGGCGAGCGGCAACGTCGTGCGCACGGTGACGATGACGGCGGGCACGCCCATCCAGGAGCCCTCCCGCACCGTCACGTCACGCGCGAAGTCGGGGCCGACCGCGGCCTCGATGAGTTCGATCGTGCGCGGCACCGCGTCGGCAGGCTCGTTGTCGGCGAGGGAGCCATAACGGGCGCCCTCGGCTGCGGCGTCGAGCACGGTGTTGCGCACGTGCAGGGCGAGGGCGAGCTGCAGCACGGCGAGCGTCAGGAAGGTCAGCAGCACCCCGACGAGCACGAACTCGACGGGCGCCGAACCGGCGTCGTCGCGCAACGTGCCGCGCCCGCGTGCTCGCGCGCGCTGCCCCCGGACCCGCACCTCAGATCCCGGAGACCTTGTCGATCGCGTTCTGGAAGATGTCGGAGAGCGCGGGGCCGGCGAGCGCCCAGATGAGGATCACCAATGCAGCGGTCATGAGGGTGATGAGCACCCAGCCCGGTACGTCTCCGCGGTCGTCGGCGAACTTCTTGAGCAAGCGGATGCCACGCGTCGTCATGCGGGCAAGCGTGGCACCGCTGGCCCCGGCGCCGCAGAAACTATCCACAGGCCCGGGAATCGTGCCAGTTGGTCGATTCGCGGGCCCATAACGACCAACTCGCACGATTCGCAAGCGGGTGGACGACGCGCATGGCCGGGTGCATGGTGGAGCGATGAGTGAACTTCTCGACGTACGTTCTCTCGATGTGGAGTCCCGCGCGCTGGAGACGCAGCGCATCATCCGCACCGGCACCATCTGGCTCGCGGCCGCCGCGCTGGCCCCCACGATCGGTCTCGGCCCACTGCTCGCGAGCGGCTGGCGCCCACTCGGCCTGCCGCCGCTGGCCGAGCTCGGGTTCTGGCTCGGGGCGGTCGCGGCGGCGCTCGGCCTGGCCGCGCTCGTCTGGGCGGGCTGCCCCGTGCTGGGGTTCCGCCTCGCCGAGGCCTACAAGCAGAAAGTCGTCTGCATCCGGGTCGGCATCGTGCTGAACCTGAGCGGTATGACGCTCGCGGGGCTCGCGATCCTGCTGAGCCCCGCCTGAACGCGGACGCCTCAGAATCCCAGCTCGAGCACAAGAGTCGCCGGGAACAGCGCGAACACGACCGTGACGGGCAGGATGAGGAAGACGAGCGGCACGAGCATCGCGACTTCCTTGCGCCCCGCGGACTCGATCAGTTGACGCTTCGCGTCGTCACGGGAGTCCTGCGCCTGAGCCCGCAGCACCTCGACGAGCGGACTGCCGCGGTCGAGCGCCGTCACGAGCTGCTCGACCACGCGGCTCAGGGCCGGCAGCTCGAGGGTCGAGGCGCAACGTTGCAGTGCATCGGTCAGGGGCACGCCCACCTCGACATCGGTCATCACGTGCCCGAGTTCCGCGGCGAGATCACCCGAGCCGATGCGCGCGACGCGGCGCAGCGCATCGCGCACCGTCTCGCCCGCCGCGAGCGCGAGGCTCAGGAACTCCAGCACGGTCGGCAGTTCGTCGGCGATCCGGCGCAGGCGGGCACGCGCGCGGCGAGCCAGCAGTTGCTCGGGCAACAGGAGACCGGATGCCGCGGCCGCCACCGCGAGCACCACCATGACGGGCGGCGACACAGCGGCCGACCTCGCGAGCACGAGCGCCGCGAGGATCCCGAGAGCCGCGCCGCCCGCCGCCCAGAGCAGTTGGCGCGCTCGGAAGGCCGCGACGGTGATCGCCGAGCCGGACTGCCGGAGGCGCCGCTCGACCGTCGCATCGCCGCCGAGGAGGGCGGTCACACCGCTCCCCATCCGCTGCAGGAACGGTGCGAGCAGCTCCGCGATGAGCGATCCGGGCTCTCCGCCCCTGCGTGCGCGCAGTTCACGTGCCTCGGAGGAGACATCGAGCACGTACGGCGCGATCCGTTCCGTCAGCCGGTCCGCGCCGATCCGCGGGAGCAGCGCGACGAGGGTCCAGAGCCCGAGCCCCAGCAGCACCCCGAGCGCGGCCGCCATGGCGAGCGTCGGGCTCACGCGAACCACCGCCGCTCTTCCGGCAGGCGTCCGACGGCGATCATGATGCGGTAGGCGACGACCGTCACCGCGAAGCCGACGACGAGCAGCGTGACCCCCGCCGGCGAGTTGTAGGCGCGCACGGCCTCGGGTCGCGCCGCGAGCAGCAGCAGCACGAGCCACGGCGCGGCCACCCCGAGCCGGGCCGCGCTCACGACCCAGCTCTGCCGCGCTTCGACCTCGGAACGCAGGGCGGCATCCGATCGCAAGTGCGACGCGAGTGCCCGCAGCACGGACGGCAGCTCGGTGCCGCCGACCTCGCGTGCCACCCGCAGGGTCTCGATCACGCGGTCGGCGACGGGGTCGGCCAGGCGCTGTTTCAGCGCCTCGAGTGCCAGCACGAGCTGCCCGGTCGCCCCGAGGTCGGATGCGAACGAGACGAACGCGGCCCGCAGCGGTACGGGACCGCTCTCACCGAGCGCGACGAGCGCATCCGGCAGCGCCTGCCCCGAGCGCAGCCCGGCCACGAGGTGGTCGACCGCGTCGGGCCAGACGGCCCGCATCGCGCGACGCCGTGCCCGCGCCCGCGCCGCGATCAGGGCGAACGGCAGGGTGCCCACCCCGAGGCCCGCGGCGACGGCAAGGGCGACCACGGGTACCAGGGCGAGCACCACCGCGGTCGCGGCGAACGCGAGCGCCGCGGCCACGACGACGACCGTCGCGACCGAGACGCGTGCCATTCCGGCCTGCCGCACGAGCTCCCCGAGCCAGGTGAACGGGCCGCGACGCCGGGCTGCTGCGCGCTCCGTCGCACGCGGCCACAGCCAGGGCGACGCAGAGAGCACGAGCCCGATGCCGAGCACGAGACCCCACGCGGCCGCGATCATGCGGGGGTTCCGATGAGCATCGCGGGCTCCATCGCGGCGCCGGATGCCGGACCCGCCTCGCGCAGGATCGCGACCGGATCCAGGCCGGCTCGCTCGAACGCCCCCATCCGCGGAGGCAGCTCCCCCGTCGCGACGAGTGCATCTCCCGCTCGCGTGAAGAGGGCGACAGATTCGACTGCGCCGCCGACGACGCGCCCGGTGGGCGCGACGATCTCGACGATCCGTCGGCGCCCGTCGGCGCCCAGCTCGGCATGCACGACGAGGTCGATCGCCGAGGCGACGGTGGGCGTCACGAACGATACGTCGATATTGCGTCCGGCGAGCAGCGGCAGCGTGCACAGCTTCACGAGTGCGTCGTGGGCGCTGTTGGCGTGCAGCGAGCACATGCCGGGCATGCCCGAATTCAGGGCGATCAGCAGGTCGAGCGCCTCGGCCTCACGCACCTCCCCCACGACGAGCCGGTCGGGCCGCATGCGCAGCGACTCCTTGATGAGGCGTCGCAGGCTGATCTCCCCGGTGCCCTCGAGACTCGGTTGCCTGCACTGCATCGCCACGTGGTCGAGCGCGTCGACGGCGAGCTCGAAGGTCTCCTCGACCGTCACGATGCGCTCCTCGGGGCGGCACGAGCCGAGCAGCGCGCCCAGCAGCGTCGTCTTGCCGCTGTGGGTCGGCCCGGTGACGAGGATGTTGTGGCCGCTACGCACCGCGAGGTGCAGGAAGCCGGCCGCCTGGCTCGTGAGCGAGCCCAGCGCGACGAGATCCTCGAGACGCCGCATACCGGTGCGGAACCGCCGGATGTTGATCGACACGTGACCGCGTGCGACATCCGGGATCACCGCGTGCAGGCGGGAGCCGTCGGGCAACGAGGCGTCGACGAAGGGAGAACTGAGGTCGATGCGCCGCCCCGTGCGGTGCAGCATCCGCTCCAGCAGCTCGCGCACCTCGGTGTCGGTGAGCGCGACCGGAACCCGTTCCGTGACGCCGTCGCGCGCGACGAAGATGCGGTCGGGGGCGTTGATCCACAGCTCCTCGACGCTCGGGTCCTCGAGGTAGGGCTGCAGCGGCCCGAGCCCCGTCAGCGCCGCCACCACCTGGCGCGTGACGTGCTGCTCGTCCTCCAGGAGCGGCACCGAGCCGCCGAGCGCGAGCTCCGCGTAACGCTGCACCTCGTCGCGCACGTAGCGCACCGCCAGTTCGCGGTCGCCGTGCAGGTCGACGCCCTCACGCCGCACGCGCTGCCGCACCTGCTCGGCGATGACCCCGATCGCGCTCGTCACCCGCACATGATGCCCGGATGCCGTGGTGCGCCGCGCAAGTTGTCCACAGGCGCGCGGCTACACCACGTTCCAGTGCTTGAGCAGATGCGGATCCAGCCGCACCCAGATGAGGCTGACGAGCCGGCCCGTGAAGTCGAGCGTCAGCATCGCGGATGCGCGCTCCCCGAGCTGACGACGATGCCCGCCTGGCCGTTCACCGACCGCTCCTCGGCGATCACGCCCTGCGGCGTCGTCATGCCGTGCTGCAGGATCGCCACCACGTCACGGGAGCCGCGCACGACCATCACCCGCTCCGTCTCGCCCTGCGTCGACTGCACGACGAGCGCGACGCCGCGGGCGAGCAGCGAGGCGAGCAGCGGACCATCGCCCCGCTGCGCGGCGAGGCGCAAGCGACGCACCGCACCGTAGTGCAGCGGCCGCGTCACCCACTCCCACGCGCGACCCCAGGCGCTCGAGACGACGCCCGACTCGCGCAGCTGCGCATCCCGCCTCACGAGCACCGACATCATGCCGCTCCGTCCACTCGCGACAGGGGGCGACGCTCGGCGGGCTCAGCGTCATCGTGAGGCGCCCCCGCGACGGCACCCACCGCCTCCGCCGCCGGCTCGGGCACCTCCACCCGATCGGCGAAGAACCTCTCCGCGAGCGCGCCGCGCACCCGGTCGAGCCGGGTCAGCCGCCCCGCCTCGTCGGGTCGCGGAGCGATCGGCCGCACCGCGCGATGTGCGAGTCGCGCCCGTTCATCCTCGTCGAGCCCCGCGTGCAGCTCGACGTACCTGCCGCCGGGCAGTCGCACGATGCGCCCGGTCTCGTAACCGTGCGCGACGAGCTCGAGATCCTTCTTCTGCAGCGCCAGAGCGATCCGCCGGGCGACCGCGAACCCGATCACCGGACCGACGATCAAGGTCACCTGGAAGGTCGTGATCACCGCCTCCAGACCCACGTGGAACGCCACCGCGATGAGGTCGGCACTCGCTGCGCCCCAGAGCGCCGCGTAGAAGACGATGCCCGCGACGCCGACGCCCGTGCGCGAAGCCACGTTGCGGGGCCGGTCGAGGATGTGGTGCTCCCCCTGTCGCCCGTGATCCACTCCTCGAGGAAGGGATACGCCGCGACGACGAGCAGGAACACACCCACCACCGCGAGCGGCACGAGCACCGCGAGCGTGACGGTGCGCCCCATCCACTCGAACTCCCACCCCGGGGGCACCAACCGCAGGGCACCGTCGAGGAACCCGGTGTACCAGTCGGGCTGGCTTCCGGCGCCCGCGTTGCCCGGGTCGGAGGGGCCGTACACCCAGATCGGGCCGACGGTCACGGCGGAGGCGACCACGAACAGCGCCGCGGTGACCACCGCGAACACCCCACCCGCGCGCGTCGCCGCCGTGGCGAGCGGCACGCCGACGATGTTGTCCTCGCGTCGGCCGCTGCCCGCGAACTGGGGCGGCTGGATGCGGTACGCGCGCCACGCGCGCACCACCACGATCAGCAACAGGGCGGCGGGCACGATCAGCACGTGGATGCCGTAGAGGTTCTCGATGATGGCTCCCGGGAATGCGCCACCGAAGAGCAGCGACGCAAGCCAGGTTCCGATCACCGGGATGCCCAGCACGATGCCCTCGACGATCCGCAGCCCCGAACCCGAGAGCATGTCGTCGGGAAGCGCGTATCCGCTCCAACCGCCGGCGAGCGTCACGACGAACAGCAGGAACAGCAGCACCCAGTTCGCGCGACGCGGCCGCCGGAACGCCCCCGTGAAGAAGCTCACGAGCAGCTGCAGCATGATCGACACGGGCGCCAGCAGGCCCGCCCAGTGGTGCAGCTGACGCAGCAGCAGGCCGCCCGGCACCTCGAACGAGAGACGCATCACCGAGATGAACGCGCCCGATGCCTCGGCACCGTGCAGCGGCACGTAGGGGCCCTCGTAGCGGGCGAGCTCACTCGAGGGGTCGTAGGCGAACATCAGGATGACGCCCGTCACGAACAGCACGGCGAGGCTGGCCATGGTGACCACGCCGAACACGTGGGTCCAGTGCAGCGGCACCCGGCGCGAACGCAGCTCGGCTCTCATCGCCACGAGTCGGCGACCCAAGGTCGTCCGCTCGGTGAGGGCTCGGGATGCGGTGTCGACGAGCGAGGCGCGTCGCCTCCGGTTAACCGGCACGGCGCACCTCCGCGATGGGCTCGGCCTCCGCAACGGGCTTAGCCTCCGTAGCGGGCTGGGCCTCCGCAGCGGCCGCGTGCTCGGCCGGTGGCAGAGCTGCCGGCCGGGGCACGGGCGCCGGGATCGCGGCAAGGAACGCGGCGCGCGGCTGCTGCACGTAGGGCAGCGCGATGATGTCGCGACCGAAGAGGAACGCGACGATCCACAGCGCGAGCACGCGCGCCTTGCGCTGCCAGGTGGGCACCGCGAGCACGTGGTAGCCGCGGTGCATGAGCCACGCCAGCGCCCCCTTGATGACGATGCGGCGGTACTGGAAGATGCCGTAGCCGAGTCCGAGGGTCGCCACCGTGCCGAGGCTGTGGTGCAGGTAGGCGACCGGGCGATCCCCGCGAAGCACCGCGGCGAGGTTCTTCGCGAGCCGCTTCGCCTGCCGCACCGCGTGCTGGGCGTTGGGCACCGCGCGGGCACCCTCACCGATGGCGAGATCGGGAACGAACGCGTTGTCGCCCGCCGCCCAAGCATCCTCGACGATCATCGTGTCGGTGCCGATCCGCAGGTCGGCCCGGGTGAGAATCAGGCCGCGCGGGTCGATCGGCAGATCGGCCTGACTCGCGACCACCGGATTGGCCGCGTTGCCCGCCGCCCAGACGAGCACGTTGGTGTCGTACTCTTCGCCGGTCGACAAGACCACGTGACCGTCCCGGGCCGACACCAGCTGCGTGCCGAGATGGATGTGGGCGCCGCGTTGGGTGAGATGCTTGACGACCCATTCGCCCGGCTTGTCGGTCACCTCCGGCAGTATCCGGGTGTTGGCCTCGATGAGGTGGAAGCTCAGCTCCGAGAACGACAGCTCGGGGTAGGACCTCAACAGCGCGGTGGCGAGCGCGAGCATTTCGCCGAAGATCTCGACGCCCGAGAACCCTCCGCCGACCACGGTGAAGGTCAGCAGGCGACGACGCTCCGGGCCGTCCGGCAGCGCTGCCGCGCGTTCGACGGAGGTCAGCAGCCGATCGCGCACGGCGACCGCCTCCTCGACCGTCTTCAGCCCGATCGCGTTCTCGGCGAGACCCTCGATCGGGAAGGTGCGGGTGACCGCACCCGCAGTGACGACGATGATGTCGTACTCGAGGGTGCGCGGCGGACCATCGGGCATCTCGACCTGCACGCGCTTGTCGGCGTGCGTGATCGACGTCACGCGGCCCGGCACGATCGTCGTGCGCCGCAGGTTGCTGCGCAACGAGATGGCCACGTGGCGCGCCTCGACGGAGCCGGCGACCACCTCCGGCAGGAAGGGCTGGTAGGTCATGTACGACCGCGGCTCGACGATCGTGATCTCGGCCTCGTCGGGCCGCAGCTTCTTCTCGAGCTGCCAGGCGGTGTAGAAACCGGCGTAGCCGCCACCGATGATGAGAATCCTGCGCATGATCTCTCCGTTCGCTCTCACCCTTAAGACCACGTAGCCCTCCGAAATGTGATGCGCCGCGGTGTCACATTTCGGAGGGCTGTCCGGTCTCGGTGCGGCAACCCGGGCCATAGACTGTTGCGGCCCGCGGGAGTGGTGGAACGGTAGACACGCAGGATTTAGGTTCCTGTGCCTCACGGCATGCGGGTTCGAGCCCCGCCTCCCGCACCATCCGTGTCCACCCCCTGCAATCCGGGGGCCAACCCCCAGGTACGGCGACTCGCCAGCGGCTACGCTGAACGCGCCACCCGACCGCCGATCGCGTCCGCGACCGACGTACCAGGAGATCTCTGCGTGCCTTTCACCACCGCCGCCCTCGCGTTCATCGCCGCCGCCCCCATGGGGCTGATCCCATGGCTCGACCCGCACGAGATCATCGTGAACGCCGGCCCGTGGGCGCTGCTCGTGGTGTGTCTCATCGTCTTCGCCGAGACCGGCCTGCTCGTGGGCTTCATCCTCCCGGGCGACACCCTGCTCATCATCACCGGACTGTTGAGCTTCACCGGCACCATGACCGAGTCGGGCACCGGCATCCAGATCCCGATCTGGTGGGTGTGCATCGCCATCGCCGTCGCGGCGTTCCTCGGCGGCGAGGTCGGCTACCTCATCGGACACAAGGCGGGACCGCGCATCTTCGAGAAGCGCGAGAGCGGCCTGTTCTCCCGGGAGAACGTCATCCGCACCAACAAGTTCTTCGAGCGCTGGGGACCGCTCGCGATCGTGATCGCGCGTTTCGTGCCGATCGTGCGCACCTTCGCGCCCGTCGCGGCAGGCGTCGCGCACATGAACTACAAGCGCTACTCGCTCTACAACGCGGTCGGGGCGCTCATCTGGGGCGCGGGCCTCACCTTCGCGGGCTTCCTGCTCGGCTACATCCCGCCCCTCGCCGACTTCGTCACCGAGTACATCGACGTGATCCTGCTGTGCGCGATCGCGCTTGCCGTGATCCCGACCGTGTACCACTACATCCAGGGTGTGGTGAAGGCCCGTCGCGCCCGCAACTCGGGTGAGCCGCCGCTGAGCGAGGCCGAGATCGTGCTCGACCCCGACGTGCTCGACGACTGAGCGCCACTTCGCGTCCCGGCTACATGGCGAACCGTCGCTGACGCCGGGCGCGCCGCACCCGCAGCCCAACTGACCATGTAGACGGGACGCCCGCCGGTCACGCCCCCGTGGCGAGCAGCACCAGCAGGGTCACGTTGAGCACGATCAGCAGTCCCGCGGCGACCGCGGCGAGCACCGTCGTCCACGGCCGGTTGGCGGCATCCCCCATGAGCTCGCGCCGCGTCGTGAGCGCCACGAGCGGAACGAGCGCGAACGGGATGCCGAACGACAACACCACCTGACTCAACACGAGCGACAGGGTGGGTGGCGCGCCGACCACGAGCAGCAGCAGCGCCGGCACGAGCGTCACGAGCCGCCGCACGAGCAGCGGCACCCGCACCCGCAGCAGCCCCTGCATGATCTCGGCGCCGGCGTAGGCGCCCACGGAGGTCGACGCGAGCCCGGATGCCAACAGCCCCACCGCGAAGAGGGTCGCCACGACCAGTCCCAGAGCGGCGCCGATCGCCGCATGCGCCCCTCGAGCGTGTCGGTGCCCGCGACACCCGGAAGGGTCGCCGCCGCGAGCAGCAGGATCACGAGATTCACGGTGCCCGCGATGGCGAGGGCGATCGTCACGTCGATGCGGGTCGCCCGCAGCACGAGCTGGCGGTGCGGCCCCTCCGGAACACCGCCGAAGCGGTCGCGCGTGAGGGCGGAGTGCGCGTAGATCGCGTGCGGCATCACGGTAGCGCCGAGAATCGAGGCCGCCAGCAGCACCGACCCGGCATCCGTGAACCGCGGCACGAGCCCCGCGACAGTCGCGGCGGGGTCGACGGGCGCCACCACGAGCCCCGCGCAGAAGCCGATCGCGATGATGGCGACGAGCCCCACCACCACGCGCTCGAACAGCCTGGGTCCGCGGCGGCTGTGCAGGACGAGCAGCGCGAGCGAGACCGCGCCGGTGATGAGTCCACCGAGCAGCAGCGGCAGCCCGAACAGCAGGTTGAGCGCGATCGCTCCCCGAGCACCTCGGCCACGTCCGTCGCCATCGCCACGAGCTCGGCCTGCGCCCAGTACGCGAAGCGGCCGGGGCGGGAACGGATGCGGATGCCGAGCAGAGCGGGCAGGCTCAGCCCGGTCGCGACGCCGAGCTTCGCGGAGAGGTACTGGATGAGCCACGCCATCGCGTTGCCCACCACGACGACCCACACCAGGAGGTAGCCGTACTCGGCGCCCGCGCTCGCGTTGCTCGCCACATTGCCGGGATCGAGGTAGGCCACGCCCGCGACCATCGCGGGGCCGAGCAACCCCCAGACGCCCGCCCGCGCGCGCCGCGCGATCACCGACGGTTCCGCGGAGCGGGTCACGGCTGCCTCCTGCACGATTTCGGTATCCCGAAATTAGCAGAGATTTCGGCGACCCGAAATCAGTCGAGCGGGGTGATCCAGACCGCCTCGGCCGTGCCCTCGGGCAGCTCGTCGATCGTGACGATCGTGTCGAGCCCGAGGCCCTGCTCCCCCATCCGGCGCAGCACCTCTCCGTCGCGGTCGCTGATCCGGGCCACCCGACCGCGCGTGCCTGCGGGCAGTTCGCACGCGAGTTCGGCCGGCGGGTGCTCGACGTGACCCGTCGCATCCGGGATCGGGTCGCCGTGCGGGTCGCGCCGCGGACGCCCCAGCTGCGCGTCGAGGGCGTCGAGCAGCCGATCGCTCAAGGCGTGCTCGAGCACCTCGGCCTCGTCATGCACCTCGTCCCAGCTGTAGCCGAAGCCCTCGACGAGCCAGGTCTCCACGAGCCGGTGGCGGCGCACCATGCGCAGCGCCTCGGTGCGGCCCGCATCCGTCAACGTGATGGCTCCGTAGGGGGCGTGCGTCACGAGCCCGAGAGAGGCGAGCTTCTTCACCATCTCGGTGACCGTCGACGGAACCACCCCGAGGCGGGCGGCGAGCTGCGAGCCGGTGATCGGCACGTCCTGCCACTCGGTGTGGGAGTAGATCGTCTTGAGGTAGTCCTCGATCGTGGAGGATGCAGACCTAGCGATGAGCGTGCTCCTCGTGTTCGACGTGCCCCGCGGGCTCGAGCTGGAACGTGGAATGCGCGACGTCGAAGTGCTCGGCGAGGCAGCCGCCGAGGGTGTCGAGCATGGTGTGCGTCTCGCCGCGCTCGAAGACACCGGGCTCGACCACGACGTGGGCGGTGAAGACGGGGGCACCGGAGGTGATGTTCCAGATGTGCACGTCGTGCACATCGATCACCCCGGGCGCACCGCACAGGTGGTCGCGGATCTGTGCGACGCTGCGATCGCGCGGCGCCGACTCGGTGAGCACGCGCACGACGTCACGCAGCAGCAGGAAGGCGCGCGGGGCGATGAGGGCGGCGATCACGAGCGACGCCACCGCATCCGCCGCGGCGAACCCCGTCACCAGGATCACCGCGGCCGCCACGATCGCGGCGATCGACCCGAGCATGTCGCCGAACACCTCGAGCAGGGCGCCGCGCATGTTGAGCGAGCTGCGGTCACCGCCGCGCAGCACGAGGAACGCGACGACGTTCGCGGCCAGCCCGACGGCCGCGATCACGAGCATCGGCACGGCATCGATGTGGGCGCCCGGTTCCACGAGCCGCCGCACGGCCTCGATGGCGACGAAGACGGCCACCACCACGAGGATCAGGCCGTTCGCGAGGGCCGCGAGCACCTCCATGCGCTGGAAGCCGAAGGTGTGGCGGTCGGTCGCCGGTCGTGCGGCGACGACGGATGCGACGAGCGCCACCGCGAGACCGATCGAGTCGCTCGACATGTGGCCGGCGTCGCCCAGCAGCGCGAGGGATCCCGAGAGGGCGGCACCCACGACCTCGGCCACGAGCACGAGCAGCGTGATGGCGAGCGCGATCGTCAGCCGCGTGCGGTTACCCTTCGCGGCGCGCGCGTGATCATGCCCGTGTGCCACCCCTCCAGGCTAGGCCGGAACCGCGCACCGGGGGTCGCATCCGGCTTCTCGGGAACGCTGCTCACAACCGTTCTCAGGCGGGGCACCGACCGCGACCCGCACGCTCAGCCGTAGAGCTCGCGCAGCTGCTCGAGCAGCGCCCCGAAGGCGCGAGAGCGGTGGCTGATGGCGCTCTTCTCGTCGGCGGTGAGCTCGGCCGAGCTCGTGGCGATGCCGTCGGGGTGGAACACCGGGTCGTAGCCGAAACCGTGCGCACCCGATGGCGCCTCGAGCACCTCGCCGGGCCAGACGCCGCGCACCACGACCTCGCGCTCACCGTCGACGAGAGCGGCGGCGCACACGAAGTCGGCGGCTCGGTCGGTCTCACCCTCGAGGTTCTTGAGCAGCAGCGTGTAGTTGTCGACATCGTCGCGGGTGCCCGCGTAGCGCGCGGAATGGATGCCAGGGGCGCCGCCCAGCGCGCGCACCGAGATGCCCGAGTCGTCGGCGAGCGAGGGCAGCCCTGTGTGGGCGTAGGCGGCACGCGCCTTGATGAGGGCGTTGGCCTCGAAGGTGTCGCCGTCTTCGACGGGCTCCGGCCCGTCGTAACCGATGAGCTCATGCGGCCCGAGCCGCTCGCCGAGGATGAGACGCAGCTCCTCGACCTTGTGCGCGTTGTGGGTGGCGAGCACGAACGTCGTCATGCGCTGAGCGCCTCCGTCTGGATGCGGGCCAGCTCGGCGTTGCCTGCGAGCCCGAGATCGAGCAGCGCGTCGAGTTCGCGACGGTCGAACGGCGCCCCCTCGGCCGTGCCCTGCACCTCGACGAACAGGCCGCGACCGGTGACCACGATGTTCATGTCGGTCTCGGCCCGCACGTCTTCCGTGTATGCCAGGTCGAGCATGGGCGTGCCGTCGATGATGCCGACGCTCACCGCCGACACCGTGTCGATGAGCGCACGAGAGTTCTTGCCGATGAAGCCCTTCTCGCGGCCCCAGGCCACAGCATCCGCGAGTGCGACGTAGGCGCCGGTGATGGCGGCCGTGCGGGTGCCGCCGTCGGCCTGCAGCACGTCGCAGTCGATCACGATCGTGTTCTCACCGAGCGCCTTCGTGTCGATGATGGCCCGCAGGCTGCGGCCGACGAGGCGCGAGATCTCGTGGGTGCGCCCGCCGACACGTCCCTTCACGGATTCGCGATCCATCCGCTCGTTGGTGGAGCGCGGCAACATGGCGTACTCGGCCGTGACCCATCCCGTGCCCTTGCCCGTGAGCCAGCGCGGCACGCCGTTCGTGAAGCTCGCCGTGCAGAGCACGCGCGTGTTGCCGAATGAGATGAGCGCGCTGCCCTCGGCCTGGCGGCTCCAGCCGCGCTCGATCGTGACGGGCCGCAGCTGGTCGGCGTGGCGGCCGTCGGCGCGGATGAGGCGCGGGGCGGGGCTGTCGGTCATGGGTTCTCCGATCGGTGGATGGATGCGATGCACGGTACCGTCAGGCGCCGACGACGGGGATGGTGCCCGTCGGGAACGCCTCGACGTGCCGCACCTCGGGGCCGAGGAAGCGTGCGGCGAGGGTGCGGAACACGATCTCGTCGTCGCCGGTCGACTCGAAGCGGTGCACGGGCGGTGTCTGCGCCGTGCGCTCGATGCCGTGCGACACCAGGGTGCGGTAGACGTCGGCTGCCGTCTCCTCCGCGCTCGAGACGAGCCGCACATCCGGACCCATGATGAATTGGATCGCGGCCGACATGAGCGGGTAGTGGGTGCAGCCCAGCACGAGGGTGTCGATGTCGGCCTCGATGAGCGGGTCGAGGTACTGCCGCGCGAAGCGGAACAACTCGGGACCGCTCGTGATGCCCGCCTCGACGAACTCGACGAAGCGCGGGCACGCGCGGCTGGTGAGCTGCAGTCCGTCGGCGGCGGCGAAGGCGTCGTCGTAGGCGCGGGACCGGATGGTGCCCTGCGTTCCGATCACGCCCACGCGTCCGTTGCGGGTCGCCCGCACGGCGGCGCGCACGGCCGGCTGGATCACCTCGACCACCGGGATGCCCGCACCGAGCTCGTACCGCTCGCGCGCATCCCGCAGCACGGCGGCGGATGCGGTGTTGCACGCGATCACGAGCGCCTTCACGCCCTGCGCCACGAGGTCGTCCATGACGCCGAGCGCGAGCGCGCGCACCTCGGCGATCGGTCGCGGGCCGTACGGCCCGTTCGCGGTGTCGCCGACGTACACGATGGCCTCGTTCGGCAGCTGATCGAGGATCGCGCGGGCGACGGTGAGGCCCCCACTCCGGAGTCGAACACCCCGATGGGCGCGTCGGTCGGCACGGATGCGGTCACGGTTCCAGCGTACCGAGCGCCCGGGCGCGGCTTCGCGCCTGGCGCGGTGCGGTGACCCTCCGCGGAACTCTGTTCCCGAATCAAGGACCTGCGCGCCCAAGTCAAGGAGATCTGACCCGAAGTCGGTCTCATCGTCCACTCGGGGCAACTTCTGCAACACGGAGTCCTTGATTCGGGCGCGCAGGTCCTTGATTTGGGCGGCAGGCCGAATGGATGCGGGGGCTGTGGAGAGATCGCACGAGGAGGTCGGGGCGTGCCCTAACGTGTCGGGCATGCGCAGAACGGCCCGTCTCCCCTCCCGCTGCTGCTCATCACCCTCGTGCTCGCCGGATGCACCCCGCCGGATCCGATGCCGACTCCCCCGCCCACTCCGAGCTCGGCCCCCGTGTTCGCCTCGGATGAGGAGGCGCTTGCGGCGGCGGAGGAGGCGTATGGGAAGTTCCTTGCAGCGGCTGACACAGTTCTCGCGAACGGTGGGATCTACGACGAGCAACTTGCTGGGCTGGCTACCGACGAGGTAATCGCGAACGAATCGAAGTCGTTCGATACCTTCCGAACCAATGGGTGGAGGCTCGTGGGATCCAGCGAGTTCGAGATGACACTTCAACGCTATGGCTCCGACGGCGTCGTCGCGTACTCCTGTGACGACATAGGAGGTACGGACGTTGTCGATTCCTCTGGCTCTTCGGTTGTGAGTTCCGACCGACCTGTGCAAGTGGCCTTCGAAGTTGCGTTCAGCCTGGAGGACGGCCACCTCCTGCTGGCGAACCGAACTCGATGGGACGGCTCCGGAGTATGTTGAGAACCTTCCTGGTCGCCATTGTGTTGATCCCGTTCCTGACCGCCCCGTCAACGAGCGGGAATCCTTATTGCCAGAGCGGCAGCATTTACACCGATGGATGCGCAACTGGTCACATCGACGGGTCGGACGCCGTAATCGATGGTCTGAGCGGGGGAGATGGAGGTTCCACCGGGAACACGTCCAATGGCTCAGACCCGAGACCAGGCGGCACCGACAACGCACCCGAGCCGTCGACCACCCCGGACTCCGCCCCGTGCCCCGTCGGCACCTTCGGTTGCGACCCGCGCGACGACTACCGCGTGACCGTCGTCACCCTCGCCGATATCGCGCGGTTCCGGCCGGCACCGGGAATCCAGCGCATGGAGCCGGACGGCTGGGTCGTCGTCGGGTTGCCCGCGAACATCTACTCGATCGTCGACACGCAGATCGTGGCGGGCGAGTTGCTCGGGCAGTCGGCCGACGTGCGGTTCACGCCCGTGGCGTGGCAATGGAACTACGGAGACGGCACGGCCGCAACGTTGCCGACCAGGGGCGGCACGTGGGCGGCGCTCGGACTCCGTGAGTTCGATGCCACCCCCACGAGCCACAGCTATCAGCGGGCCGGCAGCTACACGATCCGGCTCAGCATCGTCTACCGCGCCGAGTACCGCATCGCACAGGGCCCGTTCACGCCGATCGCCGGCACCATCACCCTCCCGGCGAACGAGCTGCACATCATCGCGAGCGGGGCCAAGACCGTGCTCGTCGACCGCGACTGCACGGTCGCGCCGCGCGGCCCGGGGTGCTGAGTTCCGCATCCCGAGCACTCGATCGCCCGACGGCCGTCACCATAGGGTTGGCCTCATGACCTCCACGGCTCTGCTCACCGACCGGTACGAGCTCACCATGGTCGACGCCGCGCTCCTCGCCGGCACCCACGACACCCCGTGCGTCTTCGAGCTGTTCGCCCGCCGACTGCCCAACGGTCGCCGCTACGGCGTCGTCGCCGGAACCGGCCGTCTCCTCGATGCCATCGCCGGGTTCCGCTTCGGGCCGGCCGAGCTCGCCGCTCTCAAACGCGACGAGGTCGTCTCGACCGACGCCCTCGACTGGCTCGAGTCCTACCGGTTCACGGGCGACATCCGCGGGTATCGCGAGGGCGAGCTCTACTTTCCCGGATCGCCGCTGCTCGTCGTCGAGGCGGGCTTCGCCGAAGGCGTGATCCTCGAGACGCTCGCGCTCTCCACCCTCAACTACGACTCCGCCGTCGCGAGCGCCGCGGCCCGCATGGTGTCGGCAGCATCCGGGCGACCGCTCGCCGAGATGGGGTCCCGCCGCACCGGGGAACGCTCGGCCGTCGCCGCGGCGCGCGCCGCCTACATCGCCGGCTTCGGCGCCACGAGCAATCTCGAAGCGGGGCGCACCTGGCGTGTCCCCACGATGGGCACGGCCGCGCACGCCTTCACCCTGCTGTTCCCGGATGAGGAGCAGGCGTTCCGCGCGCAGGTCGCCAGCATGGGTGTCGGCACGACGCTGCTCGTCGACACCTACGACATCCGCGCGGGCGTCGAGAACGCGGTGCGCGCGGCGGGCACCGAGCTCGGCGCCGTGCGCATCGACTCCGGCGACCTCGGCGTCGTGGTTGCAGAGGTGCGGGAGCAACTCGACGCACTCGGTGCCACGGACACGCGCATCACCGTCACCAACGACCTCGACGAGTACGCCATCGCGGCGCTCGCATCCGCCCCCGTCGACTCGTACGGCGTCGGCACCGCGCTCGTGACCGGATCCGGCGCGCCCGCGGCGGGCATGGTCTACAAGCTCGTGGCGCGTCGGGATGCCGAGGGCACCTGGATCGGCGTCGGCAAGTCGTCAGAGGGCAAAGCCACGATCGGCGGCCGCAAGCAACCCGTGCGGGCCCTTCGCGACGGCGTCGCCGTGTCGGAGGACATCCACGTCGACGACCCGCCCGTCGAGGCCCTCGACGCGGGAGTCGGGCGTCTGCTGCACACGACGCTCATGACGCACGGCGAGGCGGCATCCGAGGCGCTCGGGCCCGACGGGGTCGAGCGGGCGCGGGCGCACCATGCCGCGGCGATCGCCGAACTGCCCGCGGATGCGTTGCGTCTCTCGCGCGGGGAGCCCGCGATTCCGACGCGATACCTGTAGGACGGGTGCGAGGGCTGCTCGCCGAACGGGCGGTGCGCCTCGCTACTTCAGGCGCTCGTAGATCTTCTGGCAGTCGGGGCACACCGGGAACTTCGACGGGTCGCGGCCCGGAATCCACTTCTTGCCGCACAGGGCGCGCACCGGCTTACCGGTGACGGCCGACTCGACGATCTTGTCCTTCTTCACGTAGTGCGCGAAGCGATCGTGGTCGCCATCCTCGGTGAGCTCGCCCTCGAGGAGCTTCTCGAGCTCCCGGTCGAGCACGTCGGTGCCGCCGCCGATCCGATCCGCATCCAGGTCGCTCATCCGCCCAGATTACGACGGAATCCTCCGGATCGCCGCCCCGATCGGCTCAGTTGCGCAAGGTGAAGGCGAGCAGCTCGGGTGCCCGCTCGTCGAAGCTGCGACCCCCGCCCTGCAGGCCCGAGAGCAACACCCCGAGCCCGACGACCACACCGGCCGCGAGCGCGAGCCAGCCCCACACGCCGCCCTCGATCCACCAGATCGCGCCGAGCACGAGCGACGGCAGCGCCGCGAGCAGCACGAGCAGCACCGACACGCTCTGCGCGACACCGCCCTGACTCGTGGCCGACTGCGGCGACTGCCAGGCGGGGTCTCCCGGGCGCGGCGCGGCGTAGGGGAACCGCACCGAGTAGATGCTGCCGACGCCGATGCCGCCGAACAGCAATGCGATGCACAGCCCCGCCAGCGGGGCGGCCACCCGGATGTCGCCATGCCCCCACACGGTGAGCGGGATGCCGACGGCGAGCAGCACGAGACCCCAGAGCAGCACGGGCACGGCGCGGCCGCGGCGGTCGGCCCAGCCCGGCGTCTGCGCCGCGACATGCTGCCACACCGCGGTGTTGTCGTAGGCGACATCGTTGTGGATCGTCGACCACGACAGCAGCAGCGTGAGAATCGGCAACGGCACGAGCACTGCGATCTCGAACGGCACCCCGCCGATCCACATCGCGAGCAGCATCACGGCGAGCGCGAGGGGCAGCACCGTGTAGACGGCGCGATATCGCGGATCGCGCAGCCAGTAGGTCACCGAACGTGCGGCGATCGCGCCGGCGGGGTTCGCCGGGAAGCGGGCGAACCATCCGGGAACCCGCGTGCGGCGCGGTCCGGGCAGGCGGCGCGTGGCGCGCATCGGCATGCCGATCAGGGCGATCCACACGATGAGCAGCACGACCACCAGCAGCGCCGAGAAGCTCAGCAACTGCCACGCGGTCGCCGGATCGCCGAGCGTCGTGGACGCGTACCCCGGCGCTGCCCAGAGGGCTCCGAACGGCGTGCCGGCGAGGGCCTCGGGAACCTGCCGGAAGAAGGTGTTGAACGGCCGCATGAGCTTCACGAGCCACACGAGCTCGGGCACGCGCGGGGCGATCACGACGACCGCGGTGAACCCTCCGAACAGGATGGCCACGCTGCCGACGAAGTCGATCCAGGCCGCGACCCGCGGATGCCTGCGCAGCAGCATGCCGAGGGGGCGCGCGAGGGAGATGACGAACAGGGTCTGCAGGAACAGCAGCGGCGCCGCGGCCCACGCCACCTGCTGCGATGCCGCATCCGGCCACGCGACGACGGGTGCGAACGCCATCGGCAGCAGCAGGATGCCGGGCCCGATGATGGCGTACAGCATGATCGTGAGGCTCACGGCGAGCGGCGAGATCGGATAGCCCAGGAAGGCCCGTGGCGACAGCACCGACCTCCGCACGATCATGAGGGGGAGCATGAGCGCTGTGATCGAGAGCCACCCCCGACGGTCGTGGTGGCGCGCATCACGAATCGGTCGTCGAACTGGCTCACCCACTCGGCGCCGGCCCAGAAGGCGACGACGCCGGCGATCGCCACGAGCATCCCGACCACGATGGCGACCCGTTGAAGCGGCGGGCGGCGGAAGCCGTTGGCGAGGATCCTCAGCCTCAGTCGGAGAAGTTCTGCAACCACTCCATGTCCTCTACGGCTGCCTCGCCACCGGCGAGTTCGACGAAACGCTCCTCGAGGCTACGGCCCTCGAGCACCTCGGCGAGGGGACCCGCGGCGAGCACGGCGCCCTCGGCGATGATGGCGACGCCATCGCAGACGCGCTCGGTGAGCTCCATGCTGTGGCTGGAGAGGATGACGGTGCCCCCGGCAGCGGTGAACCGCTTGAGCACGTCGATCACGATGGCCGCCGACACGGGGTCGACGGACTCGAACGGCTCATCGAGCACGAGCAGGCGCGGCGCATGGATCATCGCGGCGGCGATCGCGATCTTCTTGGTCATGCCCGCCGAGTAGTCCGACACGAGCCGGTGCAGCGAGTGCTCGAGCCCGAACGCGGCGGAGAGGTCGGCGGATCGCTGGGCGATCGTGGCGCGGTCGAGCCCGCGCAGGGCTCCCGCGTGGTACAGGAACTCGGCTCCCGTCAGGCGGTCGAACAGCCGGAGGCGGTCGGGCAGCACCCCGATCATGCGCTTGGCCAGTTGCGCGTTCTGCCACACGTCGAGGCCGAACACCCGCACGATGCCGGCATCGGGACGCAGCAGCCCCGTGATCATCGAGAGCGTCGTGGTCTTGCCTGCGCCGTTGGGGCCGACGATGCCGAAGAAGGCGCCGGGGGCCACCTCGAGGTCGATGGCGTCGACGGCGGCGGCACCGCCGAAGTACTTGCTGAGGCCCTCGACCGACAGCGCGACCTCGGGGGTCGCGGGAGCCGCAGCGGGCGACTCGGGCGCCGTCACGCGCACCGGGCGGCGCTTGCCGCGCGGCGTGGGGCGCGTCGGCGCCTCGGCGGTCTCGGGCGCCTCGGATGCCACGTCCGCGTCTGCGGGGGCGACCTCCTCCGGCTCGGCGGGGGCGGCATCCGGTTCCTGCCGCGGCGCGGCCTTCTTCTTCGTGCGGCCGGTCTTGGGAGCCGGCTTCTCGACGAGCGCCTCGGGTGCCGCATCCGTCTCGATCGTGTCGGGCTCGGGCGCCTCGACGGGTTTCTCGAGCGTCAGCGTGGCGGCCTCGAGTTCTGCGACGACTGCGGCCTCCGGGCGGGGCGGGTCCACGTGCGACGCGCCCGTGCGGGCACGGGACGCAGCGGAGGCGGATCCACGGCGCGCAGAAGACCCCGACGGGCGCCGGTTCTTCGCGGTGGGGGTGGTGGGTTCAGGCTCCACCGGTTCACCGTATCAACACGCCGAGGCGCCCCCTGATGCCCCCGCCTGGGAATCATCCGCAAGGAGGACTCGCCCCGGTTGAGGCACCGTCACAGTTATCACGAATAGAGAACAAACGGGAAACTCCCCGTTTCATCTCGAAGTGCGCCGATAAACTCGCCACAGCACAACGGCGTGTCCCTATAACGACGTGCGGGCCAACAGCACATGAAATTCAGCCCGCGCCGCACACCACCGAGGAGACCCCCGTGACCACGCAGATCGTGATCCTTGCCGCAGGCATGGGCAGCCGTCTGGGCCGTTCGCTTCCGAAGCCGCTCACCGAGCTCAGCGACGGCCGCACCATCATGCAGCAGCAGTTCGACAATATCCACCAGGCCTTCGGCCGGGATGTCAAGGTCACCATCGTGGTCGGCTACAAGCTCGAGCACATCATCGAGGCGTTCCCGCACGCCGACTTCGTCTACAACGAGGCGTACGACCAGACCAACACGTCCAAGAGCCTCCTCCGCGCGCTGCAGGCCACCAAGGATTCCGCGGTGCTGTGGATGAACGGCGACGTCGTCTTCGACCCCGAGGCCCTCGTGCGTGCCGGCGACCTCGTCGCCCGCGACCAGAGCTTCGTGACCGTCAACACCTCGAAGGTGTCCGACGAAGAGGTCAAGTACACGATCGACGAGACCGGCCACATCAACGAGCTGTCCAAGACGGTGCGTGGCGGCCTCGGCGAGGCGGTCGGCATCAACTTCGTCTCGAGCCGCGACAAGGCCGCGCTCGTGCGCCAACTGCAGCGCGTCGACGCCCAGGACTACTTCGAGCGCGGCATCGAGCTCGCGATCGAGCACGACGGCGTGCGCTTCCAGCCCGTCGACGTCAGCGACCTGTACGCCGTCGAGATCGACTTCGCCGAAGACCTCGAGCGCGCGAACCTCTTCGTCTGAATTTATTGGCGTCACGGTAATCCGCGACGCTCGGCCGATCGAGTGCCGACACACGCGCGTCGTCGTAATCCGCGGCAGCCGATGGTGTGCGCACCCGGATCGCCGGGCGCTCGCGCGCGGCCGGTGATCCGGCGCGTGCCGCGGATTACCGCGGCACCAAACGAACTAGTGTGACTGCGTGACCTCCGCCGCGCTGTCTCGACGCGACTGGTCGCCGTTCACCCGATATCGGCGATCCCTGTGGCTGCTGACCACACGCGACCTCAAGGTGCGCTACTCGACGTCGTTCCTCGGGTACTTCTGGTCGATCCTCGATCCGCTCGCGATGAGCGCGATCTACTGGTTCGTCTTCACCCAGGTGTTCCAGCGCACCGTCGGCGCCGAGCCGTACATCGTGTTCCTGCTCACGGCGCTGCTGCCGTGGATGTGGTTCAACGGTGCCATCACGGATGCCACCCGCGCGTTCACCAAGGAAGCCAAACTCATCCGCTCCACCACGATCCCGCGCACCATCTGGGTCGCGCGCCTCGTGCTGTCGAAGGGCATCGAGTTCGTCGCGAGCATCCCCGTGGTGATCGTGTTCGCCGTGCTCTCGCTGTGGACCGCCCACCCGGCGCACCTGCATGTCGAGGCGCTGTGGTCGCTGCTCGCGATCGTGCTGCAGGTGATCCTGACGCTCGGCATCGGTCTCATCGTGGCGCCGCTCGTGGTGTTCTTCCGCGACCTGGAGCGCGCGGTGCGGCTCGTGCTGCGCTTCCTGTTCTACGCCTCGCCGATCATCTACGGCCTCAAGGACCTGGCGGCCATCGGGCTCGACTTCTGGGGCTCGTTCAATCCGCTCGCCGGCATCTTCACGCTGTACCGCGCGGCGTTCTTCCCCGAGCAGCTCGACTGGTTCGCGGTCGCGGTGAGCGCCGGCATGAGCGTGCTCGCGTTCATCGTGGGACTCGCCGTGTATCAGCGCACGATCCGCACCGTGCTGAAGGAGATCTGATGGCCGAGGTGTCGCCCACGCCCGCCGCCACGATGCCGGATGCGCCCCCGTGATCTCGGTGACGGATGCCGGCATCCGTTTCAAGCGCAACCGCTCGTCGCGAAGAAGCTTCAAGGACCTCTTCGCGGGACGCAACCGGCGCACCCGGCCCGGCGAGTTCTGGGCGCTGCGCCACGTGAGCTTCGAGGTGCAGCCCGGCGAGGCGATCGGCGTCGTGGGGCGCAACGGGCAGGGCAAATCGACGCTGCTGAAGCTCGTGGCGCAGGTGGTGTACGCGGATGAGGGCTCGATCGCCGTGAACGAAGGCGTCGCGCCGCTCATCGAGATCACCGGCGGTTTCGTCGCCGACCTCTCGGTGCGCGACAACGTCTACCTCACCGCCGGCCTGCACGGCATGACCAAGCGCGAGATCGACGACCGCTTCGATGAGATCATCGAGTTCGCCGAGATCCGCGACTTCGTCGACACCCCTACAAGCACCTCTCGAGCGGCATGAAGGTGCGGATCGCGTTCGCGGTGATCTCGCGTCTGGAGGAGCCCATCATCCTCGTCGACGAGGTGCTCGCGGTGGGCGACAAGGCATTCCGCGAGAAGTGCTACACGCGCATCGAGGAACTCCTCGCGGGCGGACGCACCCTGTTCTTCGTGTCGCACAGCGAGCGCGACCTGCTGCGGTTCTGCACGCGCGGCCTCTACCTCGACAAGGGCGCACTCGTGCTCGACGCGCCGATCCGCGAGGTGGTCGACCGCTACAACGCCGACTACGGGGTGTAGCGGCCTGAAGCTGGTTGAGGAGCCCGCGGAGCCGGCGTTCACCCGCTGGTTGAGGAGCCCGCGAAGCGGGCGTCTCGAAACCAGCAAGCGCACACCCCGAGCGACGTACGCTGAAACCGTGGACCAGCAGCCCGACCCGCGCGACGACGAGGTGATCATCGCCGAGATCGTCGAATCCTCCGTGCTGCCGGGCGACACCGGCACACCCGGCCAGCCCACCGCATCCGGCGCCCCCGGCTCGAGCCGCGTCGACGCGATCCTCGATCGCGTCATGTCGGTGCATCGCCCCGCGGTGCTCGCGCATCTGCGCGGCATCCGAGCCAAGTACCCGGATGCGTCGCCTCAACAGGTGCTGCGGATCCTCGAGCGCCGCTATCTGACGACCGTGACGACGAGCGGCGCGGGCGTCGGGGTGGCGGCTGCAGTGCCGGCTGTCGGCACCGCTGCCGCGCTCGCCATCTCGGGTGCTGAGACGGTGCTGTTCCTCGAGTCGACCGCGCTGTTCGCGCAATCGGTGGCCGAGCTGCACGGCATCCCCGTGGAGGATCCCGACCGGGCACGTGCGCTCGTGCTGGCGATGGTCGTGGGTGGTCCATCGCAGGAGCTCATCATGCAGTTCACGGGGCAGGCGACCGGCCGCGGCCCCGCGAAGCCGGAGTTCTGGGGCACGCTGCTGGCGAAGAACCTGCCGCGCACAGCGGTGACCCACTTCATGGACCGGGTGCGCAAGGTGTACCTGCCCCGGATGCTGGCATCCGCCGGTGGTGGGGTCGTGGGGCGCGTGCTGCCGTTCGGGGTGGGCGCGGTCGTGGGAGGCGCCGCGAACCAGATCCTGGGGCGGCGCGTGGTGAACACGGCGCGCACCGCGTTCGGCCCGCCGCCGTACGTGTTCCCGGCGAGCACGCAGCCCAAGGTCGTGGCGCCCGGTCCCCGGGCGACGCGCAAGGCGCTCCGTCGAGGTGCCACCCCTCCGCCCGTTGCGCCCGGCACCAACACACCACCACCTGTCGCGTAGCCCGCGGCGCCGCAACCCCGCCGGATGAGGAGCCCCAGCAACGGCCCACCCCGCTGGTTGAGGAGCCCGCGAAGCGGCCCACCCCGCTGGTTGAGGAGCCCGCGAAGCGGGCGTCTCGAAACCAGCACCCCCTCAAACACCCATTCCCCTCCTCCCCACCCCAAGCGCGCATCCGACTCTCCCCCGAACGCGCGTTCGAGTCGGCGGCCTCTCCTAGCGTCCGCTTCATGGAGCCGTACCGCATCCCGTTCACGTTCGACCGCGCATCCGCACCCCACTACTACCTGCGCAACACGAGCCGCGAGACCCTGCGCGGTGTGACGGTCTCGCTGCTCGGCAGCGGCGTGATGCCAGCGGCCCTTCCTCGCGTGCTACGACCCGGCGAGCACCTCGAGCTCGCGATCCGCGGCGAGGATCTCGCGCGCGATGCGGTCCTCGTCATCCGCTGGCTGCGATCCAGTGGCGAGGAGTATCTCTGGCGAGTGGCGTTCTGACTAGTGGGCCTTGCGCTGCTTCTCGCGGAGGAACTCGGCGACCGTGTAGCTCGACTTCACGGGCGGCAGGTCGCTGAGCCCGAGCCCGGCCACGAGCGTTCCGGGGTCGAGCCCCATGACGCCCGCGAGTCGCACGAGCGAGTCGAGTGTGGGGTTGCCGATGCCGCGCTCGATCTTGCCGTAGTTGGCGACGTTCATGCCCGCGAGGTAGGCGAGATCCATCTGCGAGACGCCGAGCTCGAGCCGCGCGGTCTTGAGCCGCTCCCCCACGATGCGCGAGGCGTTCGAGGGATCGGATACGGGCACCCGTCATGCCTAACGGCTCCGCGCGCAGGGCACGAGATTGCATAAGCGTTATGCATATATGCATGATGGCTAAATGCCCGATCTCGTCTCCTCGCCGATCCGTTTCCAGCTCGTGACGGCGACGAGGTGAGCGGACTCGGCAACTTCGTCTGGCAGATCGCCGATCAGCTGCGCGGCGTTTACAAGCCGCATCAGTACGGCGACGTCATCCTGCCGATGACGATCCTGCGTCGCCTCGACTCCATGCTCGAGGGCACGCATGAATCGGTGCAGCGCATCGTTGCCGCGCACCCCGAGGGTGGTCGCCGCGATGCCCTGATCCGCAAGGAGACGGGCCTCAGTTTCTCCAACACGAGCCGCTGGACGTTCGCGAAGCTCGTGCAGGATCCCGACGGACTCGCCGATAACCTCGTCGACTTCATCGCAGGGTTCTCGGCGGAGGTCGACGTCTTCGAGCAATTCAAGTTCGAGAACGAGATCCGCACCATGGCCGAGAACAACCGGCTGCTGCTCGTGGTGCAGAAGTTCGCCGACGTCGATCTCCACCCCGACCGCGTCTCGAATGCCGAGATGGGCGACCTCTTCGAGGCGCTCATCCGCAAGTTCGCGGAGGCGTCGAACGAGACCGCGGGTGAGCACTTCACGCCGCGCGACGCGATCCGGCTGATGGTCGACCTGCTGTTCGAGGGCGACGACAGCGGCATCCTCGATCCCGGCATCATCCGCCGCGTCTACGACCCGACAGCCGGCACGGGCGGCATGCTCTCGGTCGCCGAGGAGCGCATCCTCGCCATGAACCCGGATGCGCGGCTGCGGCTGTACGGCCAGGAGATCAACCCGCAGTCGTACGCGATCTGCAAGTCGGACATGATCGCGAAGGGCCAGGACGCGTCGAACATCCGCCGCGGCGACACCCTCGCCGATGACCTGTTTGCCGGTGAGCGCTTCGACTACGTGCTGTCGAACCCGCCGTACGGCGTCGACTGGAAGGCCTCGCAGAAGGCGATCACCGAGCACGTGCAGCAGGCGGGCGACGCGAGCCGCTTCCCGGGTGGGCTTCCCCGATCAGCGACGGGCAGATGCTGTTCCTGCAGCATGTGGCCACGAAGCTCGAGAAGAAGCACGCGGGCGGTGGTCGTGCGGGAATCGTGCTCAACGGGTCGCCGCTGTTCACGGGGGCAGCCGAGTCGGGCCCCAGCAACATCCGCCGCTGGCTGCTCGAGAACGACCTCGTCGACGCAATCGTCGCCCTCCCGACCAACATGTTCTACAACACGGGCATCGCCACCTATGTGTGGCTGCTCGACACCGATAAGCCAGCCGAGCGCGTCGGCACGGTGCAGCTCATCGATGCGACGACGTTCTTCACCAAAATGCGCAAGAACCTCGGACAGAAGTCGCGCGAAGTTTCGGATGCCGACCGCAAGCGCATCGTGCAGCTCTACGCCGAGCACGCCGAGGGCGAGCACTCCAAGATCTTCCCGACCAATGCGTTCGGCTACTGGACGATCACCGTCGAACGCCCGCTGCGCGACGAGGCGGGCGAGGTGGTGCTCGACCGCAAAGGCAGCCCGAAGCCGGATGCGAAGCTGCGCGACACCGAGAACGTACCCTTCGGCTACGGCGGCAACACGCTGGGCGCCGACGGTCGCGACGCGACGATCGCCGCCTACTTCGAGGCCGAGGTGGCACCCCACGTTCCGGATGCGTGGGTCGACCCCGCCAAGACGAAGGTCGGCTACGAGATCCCCTTCACGCGCCACTTCTACACGTACGTGCCGCCGCGCCCGCTCGAGGAGATCGACGCGGAGCTCAACACCCTCGTCGGCGAGATCATGGAGCTTCTGCGCGAGGTGAAGCGGTGAATTGGCCTGTCGATCGGCTTGGGCGCCTCGCAACGGCCTGGCCTAGCAACGTCGACAAGCACTCCGTCGAAGGCCAATCAAAGATCCGACTCTGCAACTACACCGATGTGTACAACAACCGCACGATCACAGATCGATTGCCGTTCATGCGTGCGACGGCCAGTGAGGAGCAGATCAACCGTTTCCGGATCCGACTCGGAGACACTCTTATCACTAAAGACTCCGAAACGGCCGACGACATAGGAGTCCTTCGTACGTCGCATACGAAGCCGATGACCTCGTTTGCGGTTACCATCTTGCGATCGTTCGGCCGGACGAGTCGACCTCGCACCCTCGATACGTCTATTGGGCGCTCGCATCGACGTTCGTGTCGATGCAGTGGGCAGTACTCGCATCCGGCGTCACCCGCGTAGGAATTCGCAGCAGCGACCTCATGAGAGTCCGTATACCGATTCCGCCACTCGAGAAGCAGGCGACCATCGCCGACTACCTCGACCGCGAGACTGCCCAGATCGACACGCTCATCGCGAAACAAGAGCAGCTCGTTGGTCGATTGCGCCAGCGGCGCCACGCCCAGATCGTGCGTGGGGCATCACAGGGGGTCGACGGCGGCCCACTGAAAGCGTCGAGCCTCGGCTGGAGCAACCACATCTGCGCAGCTTGGGAAGAGCTCAACCTCCGGCGAGTCGCGACGATGAAGACCGGGCACACGCCAAGCCGCGCCAAAATCGAGTACTGGGAGAACACCACCATCCCCTGGTTCACGTTGGCAGATGTCTGGCAGCTGCGCGACGGCACGCGCATGTACTTGGGCGAAACGGCGAACCGCATCAGTGAGCTCGGCCTCGCGAACTCCGCCGCGGAGCTCTTGCCGGCAGGGACGGTCGTACTGTCGCGAACCGCCTCAGTCGGGTTCAGCGGCATCATGCCCGTCCCGATGGCCACGAGCCAGGATTTCTGGAACTGGGTCTGCTCTGAGCGGTTGGAACCCGAGTTCCTTGTGTACGTGTTTCGGGCAATGAGGGGGTATTTCGCCTCGCTCATGATGGGTTCGACCCACCAAACCATCTACCAGCCGGTGGCTGCCGCGCTTCGCATCCCCTCCCGCCGCTCGACGAGCAGCGGCGCATCGTCGCGTACCTCGACGAGCAGACGGCGAAGATCGACGCGCTCATCGCGAAGGCTGAGCGCTTCATCGAGCTCGCCAAGGAGCGTCGTGCGGCGCTCATCACGGCTGCCGTCACAGGTCAGCTCGACGTCACCGCGGCGTGAGGGCAGCTCACCGGTCGAAGCGGTAGCAACTCCATGGGGAGCCGCCGTCGCGACCGGCGGCAGCACGCCGGGCATCGACTCACCATGGAGTTCGAACGCGTGCCGTTGCCGGGCCCGCACCCGAACGCGGGCTGCAGCACCGACGCATATATGCGCCATGCTTGAACACATCATGGCGATCCACCACGAGAAGGCCTTCGAGAACGAGCTCTGCGCCACGCTCGAGGCGGGCGGGTGGCTCTACTCCCCCACCGCCGCGGGTTACGACAAGCAGCGCGCCCTGTTCCCGGATGACGTCTACGCCTGGCTGCAGCAGACGCAGCCCGAGGAGTGGGCGAAGGTCGTCAAGCCCACCGCATCCGCAGCGGAGCAGGAGAAGGCCAAGCAGCAGCTGCTCGACCGGCTCGTCGCCACCCTCGACCTGCCGCTCGACGCCGGCGGGGGCACGCTCAACGTGCTGCGCGGCGGGTTCAAGAAGACCCCCGCGTCGTTCGCAATGTGCGCGTTCAAGCCCGCGACAAGCCTCAACCGCACCGCGACCTCCCGCTACGAAGCCGTGCGCTTGCGCGTCATGCGGCAGGTCTACTACTCCACCAAGAACGGCAACTCGATCGACCTGGTGCTGTTCGTGAACGGCCTGCCCGTGGCGACGATCGAACTCAAGACGGAGAACACGCAAACGCTCGGCGAGGCGATCGCACAGTACAAGCAGAACCGCGACCCCAAGGGCGAGCCGCTGCTCGGCTTCGGCAACCGCTGCCTCGTGCACTTCGCCGTCTCGGATGACCGGGTCGCCATGACCACCAAGCTCGCGGGAAAGGCCACCCACTTCCTGCCCTTCGACCGCGGCAACGACGGACGCAGCGGCAACCCTCTCAACCCGGGCGGGGCGGCATCCGAGTACCTCTGGACCGAGGTGCTGCAGCTCGACGCGTGGCTGCACATCCTGGGCAAGCTGCTGCACCTCGACAAGCGCACCCAGACCGACCCGATCACGGGCACCGTCACCAAGACCACCACGCTGCTGTTCCCGCGCTACCACCAGTGGGAGCTCGTGACCCGGCTGCTCGAGACGGCCCGCGCCGAGGGCCCTGGCCAGCGCTACCTCGTGCAGCACTCCGCCGGCTCGGGCAAGACCAACTCCATCTCCTGGCTCGCCCACGGGCTCGCCACCCTGCACGACGCCGACGACCGCAAGGTGTTCGACACCGTGATCGTGGTCACCGATCGCACGGTGCTCGATGACCAGCTGCAGAAGGCGATCAGCCAGATCGAGGGGGTCGACGGCACCGTCGCCACGATCAACGCGGATGAGGTGCGCAAGGCCGGCGAGAACGTCACCTCGAAATCGGCGCTGCTCGCGAAGGAGTTGTTGAGCGGCAAGCTCATCGTGATCGTCACGCTGCAGACCTTCCCGTTCGCCCTCGAGGCGATCCGCGAGAACTCCGGCCTCACCGACAAGCGCTTCGCGATCATCGCCGACGAGGCCCACTCCTCGCAGACCGGCGAGGCCGCCAAGAAGCTCAAGGAGGTGCTCACCGCCGACGAGCGGGCCGCGGTCGACGACGGGGGCGAGTTCGACACCGAAGCCGTGCTCGCCGAGCAGATGGCGGCGCGTGCGGACTCCCCAACCTGTCGTTCTTCGCCTTCACCGCGACGCCCAAGGCGAAGACCCTCGAGCTGTTCGGGCGGAAGGACGCCGACGGCATCCCGCGCCCGTTCCACGTCTACACGATGCAGCAGGCGATCGAGGAGGGCTACATCCTCGACGTGCTGAAGAACTACACGAGCTACGACACCGCCTTCCGCATCGCGGAGTCGAGCAAGCGGCACCTGCAGGCGGTCGACCTTGTCGACGAGACCGAAGCCACCAAGAAGCTCATGCGCTGGGTGTCGTTGCACCCCACGAACATCGTGCAGAAGGTGCAGATCATCGTCGAGCACTACCGAGCCAATGTGCGGCACCTGCTCGACGGGCACGCGAAGGCGATGGTGGTCACGAGCTCGCGCGAGCACGCCGTGCGCTACAAGGAGGCGATCGACGCCTACATCGCCAAGAACGGCTACCGCATCGCGACGCTCGTCGCGTTCTCGGGCACGCTCACCGCCGAGCAGGTCCCAGGGGCACACCTCGCGGGCGTGGAGCCGCCGTACTCGGAGGCGAACCTCAACACCGGGCTGCGCGGGCGTTCGCTGCCGACGGCGTTCGCATCCGACGACTTCCAGCTACTCATCGTCGCCAACAAGTACCAAACCGGCTTCGACCAGCCACTCCTGAGCGCCATGTACGTCGACAAGCGGCTCTCGGGCGTCACCGCCGTGCAGACCCTCTCGCGCCTCAACCGCACCTATCCGGCAGCGGGCAAGGACACGACCTACGTGCTCGATTTCGTGAACGACCCCCAGGAGATCCTCGACTCGTTCCTGCCCTACTTCCGCGACGCCCAGCTCACCGAGGTGACCGACGTCGACAAGCTGCACGACATCCGCGCGAAACTCGATGCGGCGGGTGTCTACACGGATGCCGAGGTCGAGGCGTTTACGGAGGCCTACCTTGCGAGCGCCAAGCACGGCGCGCACACCGCGCCGCTCAAGGCCGCGGCCGACCGGTTCAACGGACGGTACGAGGATGCGATCGCGACCGACAACCGAGCCGACCTCGACGAGCTGGAGCTGTTCCGCAAGGACGTCGGCACCTTCGTGCGGCTCTACGACTTCCTCTCTCAGATTGTGAACTACCACGACACCTCGCTCGAGAAGCGCTCGCTCTACCTGCGACTGCTGCAGCCGCGCCTCACCGGACGACGCGACACCGATCCGATCGACTTCTCGACCGTCGAACTCACCCACATCAAGCAAGCCCGTGCGGCCGAACTCGACCTCGACCTCGCCTCGGGTGAGGCGACGCCGTTGAAGCCCGTCGATGCAGCCGGATCCGGTGCCTCCCGTGACCCGCGGATGGTGCGGCTCGCCGAGGTGCTTGCGCGCATCAACGAGCTGTTCGCCGACGAGGACTTCACCCCCGCCGAGCAGCAGTCGTGGGTGGAGGGCCTCGTGACGGTGCTGAGCGCCGACCCCGTCATCCGCACACAGGCCGCGGCCAATACGCGGGCGCAGTTCATGGCGTCGCCCGACCTCGGCACGGCGGTGAGCGAAGCGGTGCTCACCAACACCGCGAACCACGGGCGCATGGCCGATCTCTACTTCGAGCGCGCGGAGTTGCAGCTCGAGCTGCGGCAGCTGCTCGGCGAACTCGTGCACGAGGCGGTCGCGCGCACGCGGTAGCAGTCGGCCGCGCCACCCCGAACGAGACCGCGCATCCGACGCTCAAAACGGGCGGGAGAGCGTCTGTTGCGCGGTTTCGAGACGCGGATCGCGTGCGATCCGCTCCTCAACCGGCTGGGTGGGACAGCCGGGGCGGCGGTTTCGAGACGCGGATCGCTCAGTCGCCCGAGGCCGGCATGCCCTCTTCGTCGTCATCGTCGTCGAAGGGGTCGGACTCCGAGGTGCGGCGGTCGTCGGCGTGCTGGGCCGCGCAGCGCTCCCACTCGGCGACGAGCTGCTCGACGGCCGCATGGAAGCGGGCCGTCGCAGCGCCGGGGGTCGTGTCGCCGAAGTGGTGCGCCGACCAGAAGGCGAGGGTGGACCGGGCCGACTCGTCGTTGAGCACCCGGTCCACCTCCGCGAGCACTCGGGGCGTCTCGTCGGCGCGCAGCCACTCGGCCGACCCGAGGTAGCCCTGCTCGTCGACCTCGGCATCGGGGGATGCCGGCCGCGTCACGAGGATCGGCTTGCCGACGGCGAGACGGTCGTACACCATGGCCGAGATGTCGGTGATGGCGACATCCGCATCCGCGAGCTGCCAGCCGAGCTGGGGGCCGTCGTCGTACACGTGGTGAGCAGTGGGGTCTGCGGCATTCGCCGCCGCGATCGCCGCGATGATGCGCTCGTTCGCCGCCCGGTACTCCTGATCGATCACCCCGGATCGCGGATGCGGCCGGTAGACGAAACGGTGCGCGGGCGACGCGAGCACCGCATCCGCGATCGCGACGCCGTGCGAGGCGATCGAGCCGTAGGCCGCCGCCGGGCGGTCGCCCTCCCAGGTCGGCGCGTAGAGCACGACCGTGCGATCGTCGGACGGATACGGCACCTCGCCCGCGAAATGGTCGGCCTGGGGTCGGCCGATCGGGATGGCCTTGGTGGCCACGTCGTAGGCCCACAACTTGTTCGACAGCCGATCGAGCGCCGCCTGGCCCGCGACGAGGGCGTAGTCGTAGGCCTTGAACTGGTTGGTGGTCATGTACATCTTGTCGGACTCGCCGTGGTTGATGAACACGTGCCACATGCGCCCGTAGCGGAACATCTGGAAGTTCTTGGTGTTCTGGTTCACATAGAACACGAGCTTCACGTCGTGTCGGCCGACGAACGCCTCGAGGTCGGTCACCTTGCGGCAGTAGACGACCGGCACGGGCGCCTCGTCCTTGAGCGTGAGGGTCGCACCGGGGCTACGGGTGAGGATCGTCACCGGATGCGTGGCCGCGAGCTCGGCGAGCGGCGCGTACCACTGGCGGATCTGGTAGAGGTTCACACGGGTGTCGGCGAAGTACACCACGATCTCGACGCGGCCCGGCTCGCCGGTGCCCTCGAGCTCCATGCGGCGGGCCAGTTCGCGCCGGGTGTTGCGGGACCGCAGCGCGTTGCGGAGCACCTTCCGCGCCGCTTTGGCGTCGCTGACGAGCCCCATCCTGACGTCCTCCCCGGCGCTGTGCGCCCGAACCATTACACCAGCCCCTCGAAACGCACCCGTCCATCGCCGTGCATCGTTACCGATCGGTTGCAGCGCAGGGCCGAAGCTACGCTGTCGGCACGGCCGCGCATGACAGAATCAGTGCCGATGCCTGCGACCTTCACCTTCGGCGCCGGCAACGCTCGAAAGCTGCTCCGCCTGCCCCTCTATGCGCTGGGTGCGATCGCCGCGTTGCTCGTCCCGCGCACGTCGAAGTTGTGGGCTTTCGGCTGCGGCATCGGCCTCGGCGAGGGCGCGCTGCCCCTGTACCGGATCGCCCGCGAGCGCCTCGACGACGAGGTGCGTCTCGTGTGGCTCGCGAGCACGGATGCCGAACTCGGTGAGGCGCGATCCCGCGGTCTCGATGCGGTCGCCAAGCACTCCTGGCGCGGCTTCTGGCTGACGTTGCGCGCCCGCGTGCTCGTGGTGACCCACGGCTACGGCGACGTCAACCGCTACGCGACCGCGGGTGCGTTCGTCGTGCAGCTGTGGCACGGCATCCCGCTCAAGAAGCTGCACCTCGACTCCCCCGCGACGCTGCGCATCCGTGGTGTTCCCGACCATCGCTACGTGCGCGCCCTGCTGGCGCGCGCCTACCGGTTCGCGGGCCGCGGCATCGACCTGTTCCCCGTCGCATCCGAGCTCGTCGCGCCGCGCATCGCGACCGCGTTCGGGGTGCCGCTCGAGCGCATCCCGGCCCTCGGCGACATCCGTGACGACGCGCTGCTCGGGCGCGACCCTGCCGAGGTGCGCGCCGACGCGCGCATGCTGCTCGCCGACGCGGCCTCCCCCTCGACGACGCGACCCGCGTGGTGCTCTACGCGCCCACCTGGCGCGACGGGGCCGCCGACCCCGGCGCGCCGACGCGCGAGGAGTGGGACCTCATCGCCCGCTGGCTCGAGGCGCGCGACGCCGTGCTGCTCGTGCGCGCCCACCCGCTGGGACTCGGCGACTACGCCGCGGGCCCGGCGGTGTCGCCGCGCATCCGGATGCTCGGCAGCCGCGAGCTGGTCGACGTGACGCCCGCGCTCGCCGGCGTCGACGTGCTCGTCACCGACTACTCCTCGATCGCCTATGACTACGCGCTCACCGGCGGCCCCGTGGTGTTCTTCGCCCCCGACGTCGAGCTGTATGCCCGCGCGCGGGGCCTCTACGAGAACTACCGGGTCTTCAGCGACGACCGCTACGTCGCGAGCTGGCAGCACGTGCTCGAGCACCTCGACGCGGTCGGAACCGACACCGAACTCGGGCGGCGCATCGCGCGCCACACCGTGTGGCTGCGCGAGGAGCACGTCGACCGCCTCGACGGGCGCAGCGCCGAACGGGTGCTCGCCGAGATCCTGACGCGCACCGGCACCGTCGGTCTCGCAACTCAGGAGGATGCAGCGGATGCGGCCGTCGCGGGCCGCACACCCGCCAACGTTCCTGAGTTGCGGGTTCCCGACGGGCGGCTCGCCCGGGCACGCGTCGTCGAGGCCGCCTTCGAAGAGGCCGCCGACGGGCCGGCGCTGCGTGTGACGATCGCCGAGCCCGTGCGGGCCGTCACCGGCGTGCGGCTCGAGGGTGCGCGCGCCCGCGTCGACGCGGCCGTCGAAGCGGGCGGCAGCCTGAGCGTTCGCCTGCCGCTGCTCACCGAACGCTGGGGAACGCCGGGCCTCGCCCTGCCGTCCGGCGACTACCGCCTGACGCTCGCGGGAGAGGTGGGCACGAGCAGGCTGCACGTCGAGGCCGGCTTGCCACCGCGGTTCACGCATCCGCTCTTCCATGCCGAACTGCTGCTGCGCGCCGGCGGCCTCGTGCTGCGGGTGTCGGCACCGCTCGCCGACGACGAACGCGGGCGACGCAACCAGAAGCGCCTCGAACGCGCCTACCGCCGCGGCACAACGAGGCCCGAAGACGCGGTGTTCCTCGAGAGCTTCTACGGCCAATCGGCCTCCGACAATCCGCTCGGAATCGCCCGCACGCTGCGCCGGATGCGACCCCACGTCACGCGGTACTGGAGCGTCGTCGACGGCTCGGTCGCGATCCCCGATGGCGACGTGCGGCTCATCGAGGGCAGCCGCGAATGGTGGCGCGTGCGGGGAGCTGCGCGCGTGCTCATCGTGAACGACTGGCTGCGCAAGCGCTACCGCCCCCGCCCGCACCAGCACGTGCTGCAGACCTGGCACGGCACGATGCTCAAGCGCCTCGCGCTGGATCGCGCCAGGGTCAGCCTGCGCACCCGCATCGCGGTGAAGCGCGAAAGCCGCCGTTGGGACGCCCTGCTGGCCCAGAACGCCTACAGCGCGCGCATCTTCCGCTCGGCGTACGCCTACGAGCGCGGCACCTGGGACGAGGGCTACCCCCGCAATGACCGTCTCGTGACGGGAGCGGATGCGAGCGGCATCCGGGCGGCCGTCGGCATCCCCGAGGGTGCGCGCGTCGTGCTCTACGCGCCCACCTGGCGCGACGACCGCACCGAGATGGTCGACTACCTCGACCTCACGAGCTTCGCGCGCGAACTCGGCGACGACCACGTGATGCTCGTGCGCGGCCACTCGCGCACCTTGCGCTACGGCAAGGACCTCGAGGCGGAGCGCCTCATCGACGTCACGAGCTACCCCAACGTCGCCGACCTGCTCGAGGTGGCCGACGTGCTCGTCACCGACTACTCCTCCGTCATGTTCGACTTCTCGGCCACCGGACGCCCCGTCGTGTTCTTCACCCCCGACCTGGCCCACTACAGCTCCGACCTGCGCGGCTTCTACTTCGACCTGCTCGCCGAAGCCCCCGGGCCCGTGGTGCGCACGCGGGAGGAACTGCTCGACGCGATCACGGATGCGGAGGTCGCGCGGGCGCGCTACCGGCAGCAGGCCGCGCGCTGGCGCGAGCGGTTCACGCCACTCGACGACGGTGAGGCGGGGCGCCGCGTCGTGCAGCGGATGATCGAGGCAGGGTGGCTGTAAGGGGCGGCGGTTTCGAGACGCGTCCGGCTGCGCCGGGCGCTCCTCAACCACCTGAGCGTCGCGGCTACGACTCCGTGCGCGAGGTGTCGACCGCATCCCCCGCACCGCGCGTGACGCCCACGAGGAAGCCCAGCCCCCAGCACACGTGCATGATCGCGATCGCACGCGCCACGCGCAGCCGATCGACGAGCCGCCCGGGCGAGCGCACCGTCGCGAACGCGAGCAGCGCCAGGTAGAGCACCGGCCCGAGGTACACAAGCGAGAGCACCCAGCCCGGCCATCCGCCCACGAGTCCCGTGGCGAGCAGCGGCGCGAGGATCACGCACAGCACGAGATCGATCACGAAGAGCGGCGGCGCGAAGTAACGCAGCGAGTTACGAGCCCCGAGGCGCCGCACGAGTTCACCGCGCCACACCCCGGTCGCCCAGAACTGCCGTGCGAGCGCGCTCCAGCTCGACCGCGGCCAGTAGCGCACCTGCAGCTTCGGGTCGAACCACACGAGGTGCCCGGCATTGCGCAGCCGGAAGTTGAGCTCCCAATCCTCACCGCGACGCAGGCTCTCGTCGTAGCCGCCGATCTCGCGCAGCACCGCCGCATCCATCACGCCGAGGTAGGCCGACTCCGCCGGACCCTCCTCCTCGGCGTCGTCGTCGTGGTAGCGCGCGCCGCCGAGGCCGAAGCGGCTGTTGTAGGCGCGGGCGATCGCCGCCTGCACGCCCGGGCGCCCCGCGGCCGCCATGACGCCGCCGACACTCGCCGCGCCCGTGCGCGTGAGGGTCTCGACGCCCCGCGCCGTGTAGTCGGGGGCGAGCTCCGTGTGCGCATCGACGCGCACGATCACGGGGTAGCGCGCGGCGGCGATGGCCCGGTTGAGGCCGATCGGGATGTCGAGTTCGGGGTTCTGCACCACGCGGATGCGGTCGTCCTCCCCCAGCAGCGCCGTCACGACATCCGCCGTACCGTCGGTCGAGGGTCCGAGCGCGAGGATCACCTCGACGGGGCCGTCGTACTCCTGGCGCAGTACCGAGCGCACGGCGTCGGCCACGTATCCGACCTCGTTGAAGACCGGCATGACGTAGGAGACGCCGGTCGCCGCGTGCGGCTGTGCCATGCGCCCCCTGTTCGGACCGCGGATGCGGGTGCGAACGAGCCTATGACATCCCGGGCAGCACTCTCGCGACGACGAGCCCCCGCCCCGCGTGTCCGTCCGGAGGAACGTGGACGGCGTCGCGGGGCGGGGGCTGTCGAGAGACGGCGCTCAGAGCGTGAGCTCGCCGAGCTTCACCTCGACGGTGGCCGCCTTGCCGTCGCGCTGGTAGTTCAGCTTCGCGGTCGATCCGGATGCGAGAGCCCGCACCTGCGCAGTCAGGTCGGTGCTGTTCGCGATCGCCACGCCGTTGAACTCCGTCACGACGTCGCCCTTCTTGAGACCCGCGTCGGCCGCAGCGCCACCGGAGGTGACGTCCTGGATGACGGCGCCCACGACATCCGAGTCGTCGGAGGTGGCGGTGCTCACCGTGGCACCTAGCAGGCCGTGCGTAGCCTCGCCGTTCTCGATGATCTCCTGCGCCACCCGCTTCGCGAGCGAGGAGGGGATCGAGAAGCCGACGCCGATCGATCCGCTCTGGCCGCCGCCGGAGGAACCGCCGGTCGAGGCGATCGCGACGTTGATGCCGACGAGCTGGCCGGTGTCGTTCAGCAGCGCACCGCCCGAGTTGCCGGGGTTGATCGCGGCATCCGTCTGGATCACGGGCAGCGAGATCGTGGCGCTCTGCCCACCCGAGGAGCCCCGGCCCGGGTCGAGCTGCCAGAAGTCGAAGGGACCCTGGCCACCGTTCTGGTCCTGGTCGGGGGTCTGGTCGGCATCGCCCGAGTCGGGCACCGCCGAGGACTGGATCTGGATGCTGCGTCCGAGCGCGCTCACGATGCCGTCGGTGACGGTGTTCGAAAGTCCGAGCGGCGCCCCGATCGCGACGACCTGGTCGCCCACCTCGAGGGAGTCGGAGTCGCCCCACTCGATCGGCGTGAGGTTCGACGCGTTCTCGAGCTTGATGACGGCGAGGTCGACGATCGGGTCGAGGCCGACGAGCTTGGCGGTGAAGATGCGGCCGTCGGCGGTCGTCACCTCGATCGCGCCGTCGGCCGACGAGCCGTCGAGCGTCACGACGTGGGTGTTGGTGAGCACGTACCCGTCGGAGTTCAGGATGACGCCGGAGCCGGTGCCGCCGGAGTTGCCCGCCGCGACGCTGATGGTGACCACCGAGTCGGCGGCCTTCGCGGCGACGGCCGTGACGACATCCGTGCCATCCGGGTTGTTCACGGTGATGGTCTGGTGCGAGCCGGTGTCGGTCGAGGACTGCTGCGCGGTCTGGCTCGTGACGGCCCAGGTGGCGACACCGGCGCCGACACCTCCGCCGAGCAGCGCCGCGACCACCGCGGCCGCGATGATCGGCACGGCGAGCGAGCGCTGCGGGGCGGCGGCGGGGCCGGTCGCGGCCTGGGGCGTCCCGCCGGGAGGCGGCGGCACGGGGGCACCCGCGACCGGGGTCGGCGGCACAGAACCACCGGCGGCGGGGGTCGGAGGCACAGGCCCGCCCGCGCCGGGGGCCGGGGATACGGGCGAGGAGACAGAGCCCGCAGGCGCGGGCACGGAGGCGAGCGGGGCGGCCGGAGGAACCACCGGCGGGAAGACCGGCGAAGGAGTCTCGGGGGTGGGGGTGTCTGACGACTCGAAATCGGGCATCGGGGGCGCTCCTTTCACGCAGTGGCCAGCGTGCAATCGCTAGCTGAGCGATCTCTATGCTCGCCCTGGGAGCCTACTTGGGCGCGGGAAAGACCTTGCCGGTAGCGTGTGGCCGTGACCGATGCTCCCTGGATGCGTGCGGCCCGCGGTGCGCTGCTGCTCGACGCGGACGGCACGGCTCGCCCCACGATCTTCGCCGAGATGTCGGCGCTCGCGACGGCGACGGGCGCCCTCAACCTCGGCCAGGGCTTCCCCGACGAAGACGGCCCGGCCGAGGTGCTCGAGGCGGCGCGCGAGGCGATCGCATCCGGCGTCAACCAATACCCCCGGGACTCGGGATGCCGGTGCTGCGCGAGGCGATCGCCCGCCATCAGCGTCGCTTCTGGGGCGTCGAGGTCGACCCCGATCGCGAGGTGCTCGTGACCGCGGGCGCGACCGAGGCCCTCGCGGCAACCCTGCTCGCCTTCGTCGACCGTGGCGACGAGGTCGTCACCCTCGAGCCGGGCTACGACTCCTACGGCGCGATCATCGCCCTCGCGGGCGGCCGCCACGTGCCCGTGCCGCTGCGGGCACCCCACTTCCAGCCGGATGCCGACGAGTTCCGGGCCGCCGTCACCGACCGCACGCGCGTCATCCTGCTGAACACGCCGCACAACCCGACGGGCGCCATGCTCGAGCCGGCGTTCCTCGATCTCGCGATCGAGCTCGCCCACCGCCATGACGCGATCGTCGTGACCGACGAGGTGTACGAGCATCTCGTCTTCGACGGCCGCACGCACACGCCGTCCGCTGCACGCCCCGGGGCGTCGGGACGGGTTGTGAGCATCTCGAGCGCCGGCAAGACCTTCTCGACGACCGGGTGGAAGATCGGCTGGCTCACCGCGGCGCCGGAACTGCGGGATGCCGTGCTCGCCGTGAAGCAGTTCCTCAGCTACGTGAACGGCGCACCGTTCCAGCCCGCGATCGCGCTCGGCCTCGACCTGCCCGACACGTTCTACGCCAGCACCGCGGCGACCCTCCAGCACAAGCGCGACCTGCTGATCGACGGGCTGCGCGCCGCGGGCTTCGGAGTGAGCCGACCCGCCGGCTCGTACTTCGTGATCGCGGATGCCGCTCCGCTCGGTCATGCCGACGCCGGGGCGTTCTGTCGGAGGCTGCCGGAGCTGGCGGGCGTCGTGGGGATCCCGCTCACCGCGTTCGTGCATCCGGATCGCCGCGCGCCCTATGCCTCGCTCGTGCGCTTCGCGTTCTGCAAGCGCGTCGAGGTGATCGAGGAGGCGACCCGACGGCTCGGCACGATGCGCGGCTAGGGTGCCGTCGCCCCCGAACAGGGTGTACTGACCTGTCCAGGCTCGGGTCTAGGCTGACGCGCAAACCCACCCGAATGGTCGTTCATGTACACCACCCCCACCCACGACGACGTTCTCGACGCTGCCGCAGCCATCGTCGTCGGAGACGGCGCCGACGCACTCGGCTACGCCCGCATCGCCCAGCACCTCGACGTGACCTTCGATGACGTCACCACCCTCTACCCGCTCTTCGAGGAGCTGCTCGCTGCGCTGCTGACTCGCGAGACCGGCGACCTCGTGCGCATCATCGCCGACAACGTCGACCGTGACCCGCGCGGTGGCCTGCCCTCCCGCATCTTCGGCTACGCCCTCGGAGCCATCTACGAGCATCCGGTGGCCCGCGCGCTCTACCTCGCCGACCCCGGGGGCCTCGAGCGGATCATGCGCGCCATCGACGGCGTCGCGCGCGTGCCCGATCTGACGATCCACCCCGAACTGCTGCCCGCCCTGCAGAGGGCCGGCATGGTGCGCCTCGACGTCGACGCCGAGGCGATCGCGGCCGTCGTGAGCGTGCTCGGCTCGGGTATCGCCATGTCGGCGCCCGGACAGCAACTCGACGCGGTGGCGAGCGGACTCATCTCGATGCTCGAGCGCGGGGTGGATGCGGATGTCACCGATACGACGCCCGGCAAGCTGGTCTTCGCCCGGTACGCGGCGACCCTGGCCGTGGGGGCGCACCGCGGCTAGGCTCGCCCCGACGGCGGGACGACGGCGTCCCCCGCGGAGGAAGGGAACCACCGCATGTCGAGTGACAACGTCATCGAGGTCAGCCGCTTCGTCAAGTCCGTGTGGTGGCTCGTGCTGCTGCGCGGCATCTTCGCCATCATCCTGGGCATCCTGGCCTTCATCTGGCCGGTTGCCACGGCTGTCGCGTTCGTCTGGGTCTTCGCGTTCTACGCCGTGATCGACGGGATCGTCAACATCGTGCAGGCGGTCTCGACCCGCAAGACCGACCCCAGGTGGGTGTGGCTGCTCACGATCGGCATCGTCGGGGTCATCGCGGGTGTCGTCGTCATGATCTTCCCGGTCGCGGCGGGCGCCCTCGCGCTCCTCGTGCTGCTGTGGATCGTGGCGATCTGGGCGATCATGAGCGGCATCTTCGGCATCCCGGCCGCCGCGTCGATCGCGAGCGGCGGCGCCAAGGTTCTCGGCATCGTCTTCTCGGTGCTATCGATCCTCTTCGGCATCCTGCTCGCGATCCTGCTGTTCACGACGCCGCAGTCGGCGCTCATCGGCCTGATCTACGTGCTCGGAGCGTATGCGGTGCTTGCGGGCCTCGTGCTCGTGATCATCGCGTTCCAGGCCCGCGGAGCTGCGAACGAGGCGCTCCGGGCGGCGTAGCGCGGACTACCCGGCCGCCACCCGGAACCGGCGCAACTGGAGCGCCGGGTTCAGGTGACGTACCTCGCGGATGCGGGCGGGGCTGATCCAGGCGACCGCGGCATCCGTCGCCTCGCCGATCGTCACGAGCTCCACGCCCATCGGGTCGACGATCATGCTGTTGCCGGCGCCGATCGGCGGTGCCTGGTCGGCAGCGGCGATGTACACGGTGTTCTCGATGGCGCGCGCGGTGACGAGCGTGCGCCACGCGGACTCCTTGAGCGGACCCCGCACCCACTCGGCGGGCAGCACCACGAGGTCGGCGCCCGCGTCGACGAGGCGGCGGGTGACCTCGGGGAAGCGCACGTCGTAACAGGTCTGGATGCCGACGGTGAAGCCGCCCGCGGTGAACGTCTGGGGTTCCTCGATCGGCCCCGCGACGATCCAGTCCGATTCGCGCTGCCCGAAGGCGTCGTAGAGGTGCTGCTTGCGATAGTGCGCCACGAGCTCGCCGTCGGGGCCGAGGGCGACGACCGTGTTCGCTGCGCGTTCCGGCTCACCCGGCACGACCTCGAGCATGCCGGCCACGAGGTGGATGCCGAGCTCGGCGGCGATCTCGGCGAGCCCGCGCACGAAGGGACCGTGCAGGTTCTGCGCCGCCTCGACCCAGTCAGCGCCCATCTTCGGCGTGAAGTACGACGAGTACTCCGGGAACACCACGAGCATGGCGCCGCGGGAGGCGGCATCGACCGCGAGCCGGGAGATCTCCTCGAGGTTGGCTGCGGTGTCGGCACTCGGCGCGAACTGCGCGACGGCCACCGCGTATGGCGCGTCTTCGGCGTTCATGGCGTCAGCCTACGCCGGGGGTCAGATGTCAGGAATGCGAGTTATCATCGTTCGACACAGCCCTCCCCTGAGTCGACAAGGTGCCGGATGACCCCCTCGCCCCGCCCCACGAGTCCCTCCGGCGTCGCGCGCGTGCTCGCGCTGGTCGCCGGCCTCTCGCTCGTCGCCGTCACGCTCGCCGCGTGCGGCACCGACCCGGCCCTCTCGGAGCCGACGAACCGGCCCACCGCATCCGACACCCCCAGCGCGCCGAGCGACGACGAGGAAAGCCCCGAGCCGTCGTCGAAACCCACCGGCTCCGCCCACGATGGCGGCATCGAGGGCGACCTCGCGGATGCGATCTCGAGCGGCGACACGGCCCCCATCGAGGACTACCTGACCGAGCCCACCCGCGTCGTCATCGCGGCGAGCGAGGCCGACATGCAATACAGCGCCGTGGATGCGGTGCTCGCCCTCGACTACGTGCAGCCGGGCGTGGGCACCTGGGACTTCGCGCTGCCCGCGAGCGTGATCGACGGCTACCGGGCGAGCGAGTACTACGGCGACTTCTTCCCGGATGATGTCATCGTCGGCCGCTCCGACAGCGGCGCCGTGGTGGCGTTCCTTCCCAACGGCGCGCTCATCGGCACGATCTTCATGGCGATCGACGAGTCGCTCATCACGGGCTGAGCCCCGCGCGTGGCGCGCACGAGGTACCCCGACGCGAATGCACGCGCGCTGTCGATCCTGCTGATCGGCGTGCAACTCGCGGTGTCGATCATCGCGACGTATCTCGTGACGCTGCAGACCTTCAGCGTGGCCGGATGCGGAGATCGTTGCGACTACGACCTCGTCACCGCAGCCTTCCGTGGCACGATCATCGCGGCATCCGTCGCCCTGCTCGGCAGCATCGGAGTGGTCGTGGCACGATCCCGGCAGGGGCTGCCCAGCTGGTGGGCGCCCGTCGCCGGAATGGTGCTGGTGATGGCCGCCGCAACCCTTGCGGTGTTGCTCGTGCGGCTCGGCACGGCCTGATCGCGCGGTTCGCTTGCCGGTTGTTGTCGCCTCTGCGGGAGTGAGGCGACAACAACTGGCAAGTGAGCGCTGGCTGCACGCGGCGGGAAAACACGAAGGGCCGCCCTGTCGGACGGCCCTTCGATTGGTTGCGGGGGCAGGATTTGAACCTACGACCTCTGGGTTATGAGCCCAGCGAGCTACCGAGCTGCTCCACCCCGCGGCACAAGAAGTAAGCCTAGCACGGGTGCGGAGGGCGCGCTGCCTGCGGCGGGGTTTCGAGACGCGGCTACGCCGCTCCTCGCGCATCTGCGGGGTTGGTGGCGCCGAGCGAGAAGGTCAGCGGCAGCCAGCGTTCCGCCGGCCACCCCCAGAGGCCCGGCTGCTGCTCGACGAGGGAACCGAACAGCTGCCACGGCACCACGTCGTGCTCGTGGTAGAAGTCGAGGCGCAGGCCGGCATCCAGCAGGGCGGTGAGCACCTCCGCCGTGGGGTGCATCCACTCCCAGGTGACGGAGTTCTCGACCTGCGCCTCGGCATCCGCGTAGTCCGCCCCGTCGTCGAAGACGAGCGGCATGCGCGCGAAGTACTCGTAGCGCAGCTCGGGCAGCCCCTCCCCCGACTCCGGGTCATCGTGGGCGAGAGCAGCCGGATGCCCGTCCGCGAAGTAGAGCCGTCCGCCGGGTTTCAGGAACCAGGCGATGATCCGAGCCCACTCGGCGATGTCGGGCAGCCAGCCGATCGTGCCCCAGGTGCTGTAGACGACATCGAACCCGCCCGGGTCGGGCAGCGCGTGGCGTGCGTCGTAGATGTTGGCACGCACGAAGCGCGAGCGATCCGCGAGTCCGAGCTCCTCGGCCGTGCGCCGCGCCTCCTCGACGGCCGGCATCGAGAAGTCGATCCCCACCACCTCGGCGCCGCGCTGCGCGAATACGAGGGTGTCGAGCCCGAAATGGCACTGCAGGTGCAGCACGCGCTTACCCGCCCAGCCGCCGGGTGCGTAGCCGGCGAGTTCCGACTCCTCCATGGGCGTCATGAACCGCCCGCGGCCCTCACGCAGCGCCGTGCGGTCGTACATGGGAGCGGCCACGTGCACCGGCACGATCTCGTCCCAACGGGCGCGGTTGCGCTCGAGCCACTCCCCACCGCCCGGGTCGACGGGGTCGGTGGGCTCGTTCATGTCACTCCGTCGCGGCGATGGCGGCCTCGACCGCCTTCTGCATGCGCTCGTCGGCTTCGGCCGCAGCGACCAGGTCGCCGTCGGCGTAGGCCTTCGTTCGGTCGGCGAGCGCCTTCTGGTAGTCGGCGAGCGCCTGCTTGAGAGCCGCGTTGGTCGTCGAGTCCGAACCGGTATCGCCGCCCGTCTCACCGCCGGTGTCGCCGCCGGTCTGGCCGTCGCCGCCATCGAGGTCGTCCTCGGTGCCGTTGTCGCCGGCGTTCGCACCGGAATCGCCGCCGAAGATCTTGTCGAGCGCGGCATCCAGGGTGTCTTCGAACGCCACCTGGTCACCGAACGCGACGAGCACCTTGCGCAGCAGCGGGTAGCTCGTCTCACCCGTGGAGGCGACGTACACCGGCTGCACGTAGAGCAGACCACCGCCGACGGGAACCGTCAGCAGGTTGCCGCGCGTCACCTTGCTGCCCTGCTGGTTGAGCAGGTTGAGCTCGGTGGCCACCGTGGCGTTCGAGTTGAAGTTCGACTGCACCTGGCCGGGGCCCGGCACGGTGTCCTGCGTCGGCAGGGTCAGCAGCGTGAGCTTGCCGTAGTCCTCCCCGGGTCGGCGTTCGCCGCGAGGAAGCCCGTGAGCACGCTCTGGCCGGTGTCGGTGGCCTGCTTCGCCGGGATGTAGGTCGAGTAGATCGAGAACGACGGGGCGTCCGCATCCGGCATCTGCATCGTCAGGTAGTACGGCGGCTGCGCGACGCCCGAGGTCTGCGTCGGGTCCTCCGGGGTCGCCCATGCGTCGTCGCCCGAGTAGAAGGTGCCTGCGTCGTCGACGTGGTAGGTCTGCAGGATCGCGCGCTGCAGCTTGAACAGGTCGGCCGGGTAGCGCACGTGCGAGGTCAGCTGCTCGCTCATCTCGGATGCCGGCTTGAGGGTCGAGGGGAAGATCTTCTGCCAGGTCTTCAGGATCGGGTCCTCGTCATCCCAGGCGTACAGCGTGACGCTGCCGTCGTAGGCGTCGACCGTGGCCTTGACCGAGTTGCGGATGTAGTTCACGTCGTCGAGCGGGAAGTCCGGCGACGGCGTGTACGTGTCGGCGATCGTCGACGACAGCTGCTGCACGCTCGAGTAGGGGTAGTTGGCCGTGGTCGTATAGCCGTCCACGATCCAGACGATGCGTCCGTCGACGACCGCCGGATAGGTGTCGGTGTCGAGCGTGAGGTACGGCGCGACCTTGCCGACGCGCTCGATGGGGTTGCGGTCGTAGAGGATCTGCGACTGGTCGGTCACGTTGTCCGAGAGCAGCAGGTCGGCCGACTGGAATTTGAGCGCGTAGACGAGCTTCTTGACGACGTCGTCGAGCACCGGGCCGCCGTCGCCGTCGAAGGTGAAGGTCGCGGCGTTGGTGTCGCTCGTGTCGTTGCCGCCACGTGGGTAGTCGAGCTCGATCGGCGCGGCGCCGTCGGGGGCGCCGACGATCGAGTACTCGGGCGAGTTCTCGCCGAAGTACACCCGCGGTTCGAACTCGCCGAGCTTGCCGGTCGACGGGATGCCCGACTCGAGGAACTGCGGCGTGCCGTCGGCGGCGCGGCTGTTTCCGTAGGCCGCGACGACGCCGTAGCCGTGCGTGTAGACGAGGGTGTTGTTGTACCACCCGGAGTTGGTCTGACCGGCCTGGTTGAGCTCGCGCACCGCGATCACGGTGTCTTGGGTCTGGCCGTCGATCTCGTAGCGGTCGACGTCGAGGTGGGTCGCGAACTGGTAGTACTGCTTGACGCGCTCGAGCTGGCGGAAGGTCGGGCTCACGATCGCGGGATCCAGGATGCGGATGCTCGCGGTCGTAGCGGCGTCCTCGCGCAGCTGGCCCTGCGACGCGGTCGTGACGGCGTCGTAGGAGACGACGTCGAGGTCGTCGAGCCCGTAGGCGTGGGTCGTGGCGTCGATCGCGCGCTGGATGTACTGCGCCTCGACCTGCTTCGCGTTCGGCACGACGGTGAAGCGCTCGACGATCGCCGGGTAGATGGTGCCGACCACGAGCCCCGACACGATGAGCAGGGCCGTACCGATGAGCGGCAGGCGCCAGCGACCGATCACGGCGGTCACGATGAACAGCAGGGCCACGAGCGCGGCGATTCCGGCGAGGATCGCCCGGCCGGGGATGCCCGCGTTGACCTCGGTGTAGGCGGCGCCCGTGATGGTGCCGGTGTCTTGCGTGAGCGTCGCGTACTGGTCGAGCCAGATGCTCACGGCCTGCAGCGCGATATAGATGGCCGCCATGACCGCGATCTGGATGCGGGCCGCACGCGTCACGCGTACCTCGCGCCCGTTGATCCGGATGCCGCCGTAGAGGTAGTGCGTGGCGATCGCCGCGAGACCCGAGATGAGAACGATCGCCGATGCGTAGGCAACGAGCCCGCGGAGGAAGGGCAGCTCGAACACGAAGAACGATGCGTCGAACCCGAACTGCGGGTCGGTCTGCCCGAACGAGGTGCGGTTGAGGTACTGCAGCACGGTCGACCAGCGCGCGGCCGTGGAGACGCCCACGAAAAGCCCGAGCAGCACCGGGATGCCGATCATCGCGAGGCGGCGCAGCGGCTCGACGACCTGCTGGTAGCGATCGAGTTGCGAGTTGAGCTTCTGGTAGAGCGGCCGCGAGCGGAAGGCGATGAAGATGCTCAGCCACATCACGATCGCCATCGAGGCGAACCCGATGAGGAACATGAGGCCCATCGCCCACCACTGGGTGGTGAGCACGGAGAGGAGTCGAGCTGGCTGAACCACAGCACGTCGGCGTACAGGTACGCGAACGCGAGGAATCCGACCACGAGCACAGCGAGGATCGCGACGACGATCGCGATCGTGCTGCGTCCACGGGCACGGACGGCGGAGGTGCTGCTGGCGGATGTCACGGGTGGCGCTCCTGCGGGGTCAGCGGGGGTCAAGCGGACCCCGGCGGCTCAAACCATCCTATGGGCGCGCCGCTGAGGGCGCTCTGGGAGCGGTGCCGACCGCGTCACCCGCAGCTCGGGAAACCGTCGGTCGCCTCCCCTCGCCGATCGCGCGCACCACCTCGAGCGCCTCGTCGAAGCTCGACACCGCGAACACCCGCAGACCGTCGGGCACGTGACCGACGACTTCGGAGCAGTTGGCCTCGGGGGCGAGGAACCAGTCGGCCCCGGCATCCTTCGCCCCGAACATCTTCTGCCGGATGCCGCCGATCGGCCCGACCGCGCCGTCGGCGTCGATCGTGCCGGTACCCGCGACGTGCTCGCCGCCCGTGAGCGCGCCCGGCGTGAGCGTGTCGTAGATGCCCAGCGCGAACATCATGCCGGCGCTCGGCCCGCCCACGTCCTGCAGGTGGATCGCGACCTCGAACGGGAAGTCGAACATGAGGCCGGGCAGCACGCCGATGATCGGCGAATCGTCGGATGCCGAGCGCGGCGCCGTCGTGACCGTCACCGTGCGCTCCACCCCGTCGCGGCGGATGCCGAGCTCCAGTTCGGTGCCGACCCCCGCATCCGCGATCACCTCGCGCAGCGCAGCGTCGCTCGCGATCGGGCTGCCGTCGATCGTGAGGATCTCGTCGCCCGGCTCGAGTACGCCGTCGGCGGGGTCGCCCTCGGTGACACCCAGCACCGTCACGATCGAGTCCACGTCGATCCCGAGCTCGTCGAGTGCCGCCGCGGTGGCCGCCTGTTGCGAGGCCTGCATCGCGAGGGCGTTCTCCTCGTCGGACTGCTCCTCGGTCTGCCCTTCGGGATAGACGAGGTCGATGGGCACGACCGCGCGGCGTGGGTCGAGCCATGCCCCGATCACCTGGAACCAGTCGATCGGGTTGTCGCGAGATCCGTCGATGTACACCGTGAGCAGGTCGAGCCGCCCGTCGGTGGGATACGTGGGGGCACCGTCGATGGCGATCACCGGCGTCGTCTCGCCCTCGACCTCGGTCGTGCCGAGGGTGTCGTAGACGGGGCCCGGTCTCTCGACCACGTAGGGCGCCGGCGAGATGGCCATCACGAGCACGGCGAGCAGCGACGCGAGGATGAGCCCCTGACCCACGAGCTGCCGCCGGGAGGTGGGCTCGCGCTCGGGGGCTGCCGGGTCGAGCGTCACAGGGTCCTCCGTGTTCGCTGCGGGCGCAGCCGAGACCCGGTCAGCCTAGGGCAATCCGCAGGCGCAAGCCCGGGAACCCGCACTAGCGTGGAATGCATGGCAGACGAGCCCCGCGATCCGCTCTTCGACGGCTCCGAGAACGACCCGGGCGAGGAGTTCCGCGACATGCTGCGCGACTTCCTCGCCGGCAACTCCGAGCTCGACCCGTCACAACTCGCGAGCGCCGCCGGCCTGCCCGCCGACCCCGACCTCGTGAAGCAGCTCATCGGTCAACTGCAGCAGGCACTGCAGAACTCCGGCGACGGCATCAACTGGTCACTCGCCCAGGAGCAGGCCACGGCGTTGGCCGCACGTTCGGCCGTCGCGGCGACACCGGCCGAGGTCTCCGCCCTCGAGCAGGCACTGCACGTGGCATCCCTGTGGCTCGACGAGGCCACCGACATCGCGAGCCTCACGAGCGAGCCCACGCTGCTCACGCGCGCCGGCTGGGCCGAAGCGACCATGCCGGTGTGGACCCAGCTCGCCGAGCCGGTCGCCGATTCGATCGCAACCGCCCTCACGCGCGTTCTCGAGGAGCAGGCGCCCGAAGAGCTCGGCAGCATGCTCGGCGACGCAGGACGCGTCATGCGCAACGTCGGCGGCACCCTCTTCGCGATGCAGCTCGGCCAGGTCGTGGGGCAGCTGGCGCAGGAGGTGGTCTCCGGCGGCGACGTCGGCATCCCGCTGCTCGACGGCGAACAGCGCCAGGCGGCGCTCGTGCCGCAGAACGTGGAAGGCTTCGCCCGCGGGCTCGAGGTGCCGGTCGAGGAGGTGCGGCTCTACCTCGCGGTGCGCGAGCTCGCGCACGCCCGGCTGTTCCGCCATGCGAAGTGGCTGCGGCTGCAACTGCTCACCCAGGTCACCGACTACGCGCGCGGCATCCACATCGATACCTCACCGCTCGAGGACCTCGCCGCCGACTTCGATCCCACCAACCCCGAGGCGCTGCGCGAGGCGCTCACGAGCGGCAAGCTCATCCCGCCCAAGAGCGACGAGCAGCTCGCGGCGCTGCGGCGTCTCGAGACGATGCTCGCGCTCATCGAGGGCTGGGTCGACGTGGTGACGGCGCAGGCCACCTCGCGCCTGCCCAAGTCGGATGCGATCGCCGAATCGGTGCGCCGACGTCGCGCCGCGGGCGGCCCCGCCGAGTCGGCGTTCGCGAGTCTCGTCGGGCTGGAACTGCGCCCGCGGCGGCTGCGCGAGGCGGCCGCCATGTGGCAGGCCGTGACGGATGCTGTGGGCGCCGATGCGCGCGATGCGCTGTGGGCGCACCCCGACATCATCCCGGGCGACGCCGACATCGACGACCCGACCCTGCTCGTCGCGCGCCTGACGGGCGGCGAACCGGTGCAGGACGACGTGGATCGCGCCCTGCAGGACCTGCTCGACGACACGACGGGTGAGCGTCCGCACGAGGAGTGAGCGCGAGTTGCGGGGGTTTCGAGACGCGTCGCTGCGCGCCGCTCCTCAACCAGCTGAGTACGTCGCGCCACGCGGGTCGAGGTGGGTGAGGAGCCGCGAAGCGGCGTCTCGAACCCCGTCCCCGGCTACCCGGCGAACGGCTCCGTCACGTGCGCCCGCATCCATGACAGCGGCTCGACGAAGCGGTCGCCGCGGATGATGCTGAAGTGCAGGTGCGCCCCCGAGCTCTCCCCCGTGCTCCCGACCCGCCCGATGACGTCGCCGCGCTTCACGACGGTGCCGACCGGAACGGTCGTGCCCGTGATCATGTGCGCGTAGCCGCTCAGCACGATCTCGCCGTCGACCTCGTGCTGCAGCACGACGTAGCTGCCCCAGCCCGACATCGGGCGTGACACGGCGATGCCGTCGGCGATCGCGTGCACCGGTGTGCCGCGGCCGGGCGTGAAGTCGACCCCGGAGTGCTCCGTGGAGCACCCGCCGCACGGGGCGGCGCGGTGCCCGAAGTAGCTCGAGATGGGAGACCCGGGGCTCACGGGCCACTGGATGGGCGTGTAGTAGCTGAGGGCGAAGGCGTCGCGCGTCGTCTCGAGCGGCAGGGTGCGCGTCGAGGCGGCGAGCGTGGCGTCGGTGATCGCAAGCTCCTGCCCGGCGACCACCGGCTCGGCCACGGGCAGAGTCGATGCGGATGCGGGCAGGTCGTGGATCACGACGAGGAACATGCTGAGCAACAGCGTTCCGAAGGCGAGCCGACGGCGGCTCATGCCACGGAAGACACCGAGCGGGATGTGTGCGGGGTTCGGGGCCGCCACGGCGCGCGCGGGCACGCTTCGGGAGAAAAGAGGCACGGGTGTTCGGGTCTTTCGGGTTCTGTCCCGCAGGGCGGGAGAGCGCAACTGCGCGCCGTCGGATCGGTTGAGGCCGTGTATCGGGCGGATTCGGATCGGCGGTTCGGTCACACCGGGCCCGCCCTGGCCGTCCACAACGTTGACAAACCGACCTGGCAGAACCCTGGCATCCGCCTCCGTATGCCGTGGGAACGCTCTCGCCGGACGAACGCCCTGCCAACACTCGGTCAACTCCCTGCGAAGCCTCTTGCCCCGCGCTCCAGGGCGACGTTCAATGGGAACATCCCCCGAAACGAGGGCCATCCGGGAGGGAGCGGACCATGCATCTCACGATCGAGCCGACGACGATCACCGAGCTCGATGTCGAGCGTGTACTCGACGACGTCTACCGGGTGCGTGAGCGGGGCCGCGTGCTCGGCTACATTCTCGAGACCGGCTCGATGTACGTGACGTTGCGCGGCGAGATCTTCAACACCTCGCTCGAGGTCGGCCAGTCGCACGACCTCGACACGGCCGTGCGGGTGCTCGCCGAGCGCTGACCGCATCCGCTCACCTGGCAGAGGTGCTGCATCTTCGCGTGACGGGCGCGCCGCTACAGTGTGCTCGTGACGACGGCGCACTCCTCGCGGTCGGGTATCGATCTCGGTAACCGCGACCTCACGCTCGACCTCGCGCGCGTTTTCTGCGTGCTGCTCGTCGTGGTGATCCACCTGCTCTTCGTGGGCGTGGGAACCGACGCCGACGGCGACATGGCGATCACGCGCCCGCTCGAGGAGCAGCCCTGGTTCTGGGCCGCCACCTGGGCGGGGCAGATCATGCCCCTGTTCTTCGTGGTGGGCGGCTTCGCCACCGCCACCTCGCTGCGCAGCCACCGGCGGCGCGCCGCCGAGGCCCACAGCATCGGGAACGAGGCGGATCGCGCTTTCGTGCACGCGCGTATCCAGCGCTTGGCACGTCCCGCGCTGCCGCTCTTCGTCTTCCTCGCGGTCGTGCTCGGCGCCGCGACGGCGCTCGGCATCGACGCCGGGTTGCTGGATGCCGTGGCCACCGGGGTCGGCAGCCCGCTGTGGTTCCTGTGCGCGTATCTGATCTGTCAGCTCGCGGCGCCCGCCCTGCTCGATCGGCACGAGCGCGCCCCGGTCGCGACCGTGCTGGCGCTGCTGGCGGCCGTGATCCTGATCGACGTGGCGCAGTTCAGCATGCCGGCCATCCCGACGGACGCCGCGGGCATGAGCATGCTGGGTTACCTGAATCTGCTCTTCGTCTGGCCGCTCGTGCAGCAGTTCGGCTTCTGGTACGCCGACGGCTGGTTCGCGCGGCGCGCCTGGTGGCAGCTGCTGCTGATCGCCGCGCTGTGCTGGACCGCGCTCGTACCGCTCACCGTGTGGGGGCCGTACTCCGACGACATGCTCACCAACCTCAACCCGCCGACGCTGCCGCTCGTGGCGCTCGGGCTCGGGCAGGCGGCGCTGCTGCAACTGCTCAAGCCGCCGCTCACGGCGCTCATGCGCACGCGGGCGATGCGCGCGATCGTGTTCGTGATCGGTTCGCACCTCATGACGGTGTACCTGTGGCACCTGCCGCTCATCCTCGCGATCGCGGGACTCGGGCTCGTGGTGCCGGTGATCGCGACGGCCCCGGGGAGCGCGGCCTGGTGGCTCACCCGGCCGATCGTCTACCTCGTCGTGCTCGGGCTGGTGTTCGTGCTCTCACTCGCGCTCGGTCGCTTCGAACGGCCGAATCCGGTGCGGCGCGTCGCGTCGCGCGCCGAGCTCGCGGTGGCCGCGGTCGCGACGATCGCCCCGACGGCGGCGATCACGATGCTCGGCCTGGACCTCTGGCTCGCGGTCGCTGGCGCGATCGGCTTCGCGCTTGCGGTGGGGCTGCTCGGTGCGGGTCAGAAACCGAAGTCTCCGACGTCGGCCGCGCCGAACTCTCCGAAGTCCGAGCCGAAGGCACCGAACTCGGAGTCAGCGGCGGACGCGTCGACGGCATCCGCACCCTCGCCGGCACCGTCACCCGATGCTGCCGCGTCGTAGCCGGCATCCCAGGGCAGGAAGGCGCTCACGAGCGCGGATCCGATGACATAGCCGGCGACCGTGCCGAGCAGCGAGCTCGCGAGCATCGACCCGAAACCGGGGCCGCCGGGCGTGATGCCTGCCGTGCTGCCCGAGAGGGAGCTTTCGAGCGAGCCGGGTCGACGCAACTCGGCGCGGGTCGCGGCGCGGGCGAGCGTCGCGGGCTCGCTCGACAGGGGCGCTCACCCGTGGCGGCGCCGCGCGAGAGCTCTTCGTAGATGAGCGCGCGCTGACCATCGGTGAGCCGAGCGAAGGCTTCGGCGTGCACCTGCTCGATGGTCTCGGGCGGTGCGGTGCGAAGAAGGTAGCGGTAACGATCGAGAGCCTGCTCGTCGGCGCTCCGGATCGGCTGCGCCGCCGCTCGGACAGGTTGCGCGCTCTCCGGAGCAGCGCCGAACAGTCGATCCAGGAATCCCATGGTGCCTCCGTCGCTCACGGTACGGAGCCGGTCTGGGGGCGGCTGGGATGCGGCTGGTAGCCGCCTAGGGGGCAGGCTGGAGGATGCCGTCGATCACGAGTTCGCGAGCCTCGGCGAGCAGCTCAGGCCCCATCCGGGCCGCATCGACGCCGAGCAGCTCGGCGACCGCATCCGCGATCACACCGAGCGGCAGCTCACCGTCGCACGCGCCCACGACGGCGGCGAGCGCCGGGTCGGCACGAAGCTCGCGCCGCAGGCCGCCGCCCTGACGCAGCACGATGACCGAAGGGTCTTCGGCGCCCGGCCAGTAGCTGCGCTCCTCCGTCACGTCGCCCGCGACCTGCAATCGCGTCGCACGGAGGGCTGCGTCGTCGAGAGCCGCGACGACGTCGCGCGCGGCGAGCGCCCCCGAGAGGTGCGCTCCGAGCCCGGCGGCCCCGTCGAGCGGAGCGTCGGCATGCTCGGTGCGCCGCAACCGGGGCGCGGCATCCGTCGCGGACCGGCGCAGCACGAGGTAGCCGAAGCCGACCTCGGTCACGCCACGCTCCACGAAGTCGTCGATCCAGGCGGCGCACAGCCGCTCGAACTCGGGCGTGCCCGGGCGGGTTCCGCCGTCGCGGATCCAGGTCTCGGCGTAGCGCGCCGGGTCGAGCCGGTCGCGCTCGATGATCCAGGCGTCGAGACAGGCATCGGCGGCCCAGTCGCCCGCTCGCTCGAGCCCGTCGGCATTCCAGCGGTACTCCCAGTTGCCGAGCAGCTGCGCCGTGCCGCCCGGGACGAGGTGCTCGGCCGCCCCCGCGACGACGGACGCCACGAGCGCGTCGCCCACGAGCCCGCCGTCCCGGTATTCGTACGCAGGCACCTCCGGTGCGCGCGGTGTGATGACGAACGGCGGGTTCGACACGATGCGGTCGAAACGCTCGTCCGCGACCGGTTCGTAGAGGCTCCCGAGCCGGAACTCGATGCCGTCGACCGCGTTGAGCGCGGCGTTGAGGCGCGCGAAGCCCAGGGCGCGCTCCGAGATGTCGGTCGCGACGACCCGCCGGGCGAACCGGCGCGCGTGCAGCGCCTGGATGCCGCACCCGGTTCCCAGGTCGAGCACGCTGTCGACGTCGTCGGGAAACTGCAGCGAGGCGAGCGTCGTCGAGGCGCCGCCGACGCCGAGCACGTGGTCGACGCGCAGCGGGGCTCCCGTCGCGAGCTCGCCGAGGTCGGAGGCGATCCACCACTCCCCGCGCCGTGCGGGTCGACGAAGGCGTAGGGGCGCAGATCGAGCAGGGGGCGCACGCGTTCGGCCTCCCGTTCGACGAGCCCGAGCTCGACCGCGCCCGAGACCCCGAGGGTGGGCAGTGCGGCGGCGAGCGCGCCGGCATCCGCGGTCTCGCCGAGCACGAAGAGGCGAGCGAGCACGGCGGATGGGTCGTCGGATGCCGCGAGCGCCCGTGAGGCCGGCACGCGGTTGCCGCGCTGCAGTGCCGCCTCGGCGGCCGCGCCCCAGAGGGAGTCGAGGTGGTCGACGCGGTAGCGGGCGGCGGCGAGGTCGGCGCGGAGCGCGGAGACGAGAGGCACGGGGTCTATTCTCGCGCCGCCGGGTGAGGTGCCTGCGGCTACTCGGGCCGGGAATCCTCCCCGATGATCGAGAAGATGTTGCCCGAGGGGTCGGTGAACCACCCGATGTCGGGGCCGCGCCCGGCGGCGCGATCGCGCATGATGCCGCGATCGTCCTGGTGCATGCCCGGGTAGCGCTCGAGCGTGACGCCTGCGGCCTCGAGCTCGTCGACGGCGGCGTCGATGTCGGGCACCACGAAGTTGAGCACGGTGTAGCCCGCGGGCTCGCCTCCGGGCTTCGGATACACGATCACGTGGGTGCCGCCGTGCGTGAACTCGATGATGCCCATCTCGTTCAGGCGGGCATCGATGCCGAGCACGTCGCGGTAGAAAGCGAGCGCGACCTCGGTATCCTCCACAGTGAAGCCGCTGAACGCGTGTGTCGTCGTGAGCATGAGCGCACCTCCGTCATGTGTACACTGTCCACAATTGCACGTCAGCGCCGACGGCACCAGCCCGAGGGGGAACCGCATGAGCACCGCGCGTGCCACCTACCGCCACGGGGACCTGCGCCGCTCACTCATCGAGGCCGGCGTGGCGCTCGCCCGCGAGGGTGGGCCGGATGCGGTGGTGCTGCGCGAGGCGACCCGGCAGGCGGGTGTCTCCCCCAACGCGGCCTACCGCCATTTCGCCGATCGTGCCGAGCTGCTCGACGCCGTGAGCGACGCCGCCCAGGGCCTGGCCGCCGCCGCCATGGAGGCGGAGCTGACCGAGGTGCCCCCGCGACCGACGCGGCGAGCGCGCAGGAACGCCTGCGCGCAGTCGGCATCGGCTACCTCCGTTTCGCCCGGCACGAGCCCGGCCTCTTCCGGGTGGCGTTCGGCGTACCCGGTGACCTGGACCGCGCCTTCGTCGCGGAGAAGGCCGGACCCGGCGGCGCGAGCCCGTTCGGACTGCTCTCGGGCGCGCTCGACGACCTCGTGCGTTTCGGATGCCTGCCGGCCGAGCGGCGTCCCGGTGCCGAACTGCTGGCCTGGTCGGCGGTGCATGGGCTCGCGATGCTCGTGCTCGAGGGCCCCCTGCACGGCCTCGACCGCGAGGTGCGGATGATGGCGGGCCGCGGTGTCGTCGAGATGGTGGTGCGCGGCATCTGACTAAGGCATTCACGCCCACTCGGCGCGACCTCCGCGCCTCGGGCTAGCCTGGCGTGACATGAAAGCGCTGACCGCCGAGCAGATCCGCGACTCGTTCGTGAACGCGGGCTCGCTCGAGCGCGAGCGCATCCCCTGCCAGGCCTGCATGAGGTGCTCTGGGAAGACCGTGAGTTCCTCGGATGGCGCGACGGATCGACCGCGCATCGCGGCTACCTCGTGTACTGGCGCGACGACCGGCCGGTCGGCCTCGTGCTGCGGGCCGCCGAGTCCCGCCTCGCGGGCGGCTCGGCGATGTGCTCGCTGTGCCAGATCGCGCAGCCCGCCGGCCAGGTTCGGCTGTTCTCCGCACTGCGCGTGGGCGATGCCGGCCACGCGGGCGACACCGTGGGCACCTACATCTGCTCCGACCTCGGATGCTCGCTGCTGATCCGGGTGGCGCCGCACGGCAGCCCGTGGGATCCGAATCCGGATGCCGTGATCGCCGACCGCGGAGCGGGGCTCATGCGTCGGCTCGATGCGTTCGCGTCGCGCGTGCTCGCGTAGCACTCCGGAGGTGGCTGAGGAGCGGCGCGCAGCGACGCGTCTCGAAGCCGCCGACCTCCGGCTCGTACGTGCACAGAACTTGTGCACAATCTCTATGCACGCCTAGACTCCCCGCATGAGCGACCCCTCCTACACCGGCATGCAACTCGACGACCGCGCCGTGCGCGTGCTCGCGCATCCGCTGCGGTCGCGCCTGCTCTCGCAGTTGCGCCTGGCCGGGCCCGCGACCGCCACCGAACTCGCCGCCGCCCTCTCGACCAACACGGGTGCCACGAGCTACCACCTGCGCGCCCTCGAATCCGTGGGGCTCGTCACCGACACCGGCGAGGGGGTCGGCAAACGGCGACTCTGGCGCGCGAGCACCCAGTACCACTCGTGGACCAACTCGGGCTTTCGCGACGACGACGATGACACCCGCACCGCTCTCGAGTGGCTGCAGCGCAACTACGTGCGCCAGTTCGCCGAACGCGCCGAGCACTGGCTCGACGCCGCCGACGCCTGGCCGGCCGCCTGGGTCGACCTGCTCGGCATCTCGGATGCCGTGGTCACGGTCACCCCGGAGCAGCTGCGCGACTTCGGCAGCGAGCTCGATGCCCTCGTCGCGCGCTACCGCACCGTGGGCGAGGGCCGGCCCGGCGCGCGCCGGGTGCACCTGGGCTACGTCGCGACGCCCGTCGAGCTCGACCCGCCGACGGAGGCGTGAGATGGCGCTGACGGGGCAGCAGGCGGAGCGCCGCTTCGTGCTGCTCACCGCGACGCGCTGGTTCCCCGTCGGCCTCGTGCTCGGCCTCACCGTGCTGCTTCCGCTCGAGCGCGGCCTCTCGCTCGCCGAGGTGGGTGGCCTCATGGCGACAGCGGGCTTCGTGTCGCTCGCGCTCGAACTGCCCACCGGTGGCCTCGCCGACACGATCGGGCGTCGACCGCTGCTGGTGCTCGCGGGTGCGATCGCGGTCGCCTCCACCACGATCTTCGTGTTCGCCGAGACGGTCGCGTGGTTCGCGGCGGCGCTCGTGCTGCAGGGCGTGTTCCGCGCGCTCGACTCGGGCCCGCTCGAGTCGTGGTTCGTCGACACCCTGCACGCCGATGACCCGACAGCGCAGCCCGAGCGGGGCCTCAGCCGGTCTGGCGCGGTGCTCGGCGTGGGCATCGCGGGCGGCGCGCTGCTGGGCGGACTACTCGTGGGGTGGCACCCCTGGGCGCCTGGAGCGCCCTCGTGCTGCCGTTCCTCGTGGCGCTCGCGGCGCAACTCGTTCACCTGGTGCTCGTGGTGACGCTCGTGCGCGAACCCGCTCGCATCCGGATGCGGGAACGGTCAGACGACGTACCCGAGGGTGCCGCGAGGGCCGCCTGGCGACTGCTGCGCACCTCGCCCGTGCTGCGCATGCTCGTGGCCGTCGAGGTGTTCTGGGCGGTCGCGATGATCGCCTTCGAGACCCTCACGCCGGTGCGGCTCGCCGAGCTGGTGGGCGGCGAGGATGCGGCAGGGGCGCTGTTCGGTCCGGCAGCGGCGGCCGCGTGGGCGCTGTTCGCGGCGGGGGCCGCGCTTGCGGGACTCGCGAGTCGCCGGCTCGGGGTGGCGACGACGGCGATGATCGCACGCGTGCTCAACGCGGGCTTCGTCGTGCTGATGGCGTTCGCCGGCGGGGTGCTCGGCCTCGTCGTGGCGTTCTGGCTCGCCTATCTGACCCACGGGGCGAACGGTCCGATGCACAGCGCGCTGCTGCATCGACAGTCGGGGCCGCGCACCCGCACACTCGTGCTGTCGATCAACTCGGCCGTCGCGGCGGGCGTCGCGAGCCTCGCCCTGCTCGTGCTGCTGCCGCTCGCCGAGGTGACATCGACATCCCTCGCGTTCGCGGTGGCCGGTGCCTTCAGTGCGCTGGGCGCGCTCTGCTACCTGCCGGCCTGGCGCCAGGGGCGCACCGCCCGAGGTGGCTGAGCACGACGCTGGTTTCGAGACGCGCCCTACGGGCGCTCCTCAACCAGCTGAGGCGCGGCGGACGGCGCGGATGACCGCGCCGCGAGAGGCGCAGCTGCGGCGCGTGAAATTCAGTCGAAGCGCTCGAGCAGGTGGAACGGGATCGCGAAGGCGAGCGAGACGCCGAGGATGCCGCCCAGGAACATCGAGCCCGCACCGAGGCCGTTCTCGATCCCGACCTCGAAGGAGTAGCCCATGAGCACGAGCGAGCCCACGAAGATCAGCAGCGAGATGACGAAGACGACGACCCTCATGCGGCCACCTTACCGTGCGTGGGGCCCGCATCCGTGCGTCTGAACCCGCGTGCGCGAGGTCTGGCTCAGCGGGCCGCCCGCACGATCTTCGCGAGCGCCCAGCCGAGCGTGCCGATCACCGGGATCGACACCGCCAGCAGCGCGATCGGATTCGGACGGAACCGCACGCCATCTGGCCCACCGATGTAGGCGCCGAGCGGGATCGCCGACCCGCCGCCCCCGCCACCGCTGCCGTACTCGTCGGTGTCGCCCGCGCCGAACCCGTAGGCCACGAGCGCGACCGGCACGAGTTCGACGCCGTCGACGGTCTGCTTCTCGCCGACGGCGAGCTTGACGCCGCGATCGATGACACCCGCCGCGAGCTTCTCGGTGAGCCGTTCCTTACCCAGTGTTTCCGCCATGGCTCGACGCTATCCGCGTGCCCCGACGGTGTCGACTCACTCTTCGGGAACCACGATCCACAGCACGATGTAGATGAGCACGGCCGAGCCCGCGAAGAACGCGGCGACGACCGTGAGCACACGGGTCAGGGTGAGATCCCAGCCGAAGCGACGTGCGATCCCGGCGCACACGCCGGCGATGACGCGGCCCTGGCGGGGGCGGGTGAGGGATGCGGATGCGCTGCTCATGCGTCCATGATGGCGCGCGGGCCTCTGCCACGGCATCCGGAGAACCCCCGACCTCGTGGCGCGCTACCCCGAGAGCGCTGTGGGTGCGCGGGTAGGCTCGACACGAACCCGAGGAGGGCGCCGGATGGCTGAGCTCACGGATACCGATCGCGTCGCGGTCTACATCGACTTCGACAACATCGTCATCTCGCGGTACGACCAACTGCATGGCGACGGCGCCTGGCGCAAAGACAAGGCGCGGGATGCCAAGCCCGCCACCGCCGACAAGCTCGCGGCCGCGCGGGTCGACGTGAGCGCCGTGCTCGACTACGCGTCGTCGTTCGGCACCGTCGCGGTGACGCGCGCCTACGCCGACTGGTCGGTTCCCGCGAACGCCGCCTACCGCGCGCAGCTCGTGGATCGGGCGATCGACCTGACCCAGCTGTTCCCGGTGTCGGGCACCAAGAACGGCGCCGACATCCGGCTCTCGGTCGACGTGCTCGAGGATCTCTTCCGCCTGCCCGACATCACGCACGTCGTGATCGTCGCGGGCGACTCCGACTACATCGCCCTCGCCCAGCGCTGCAAGCGGCTCGGCCGGGTGGTCGTGGGCATCGGCGTGGCGGGCGGCACGAGCCGGGCCCTGATCTCGGCTTGCGACGAGTTCGAGTACTACGACGAGGTCGCCCGCGAGGAGGAGCAGGCCGAGGCGCAGGTGGCGAGCGAGCTGCCGACCGAGACCGTCGCCAAGGCGGATGCGGGAACCGCGTCGAAGAAGTCCGGCGCGTCCGAGGCGGCGGCATCCGGCGACGCGGGCCAGCCGATCGGCGGGCCCGGCGCCTCCAAGCTGCTCATCAAGGCGCTCGGGCTCGTGGCGAAAGACAGCGACGGCTGGAGCGCCGCATCCGCGGTGAAGAACCAGATGAAGCGCCTGAACCCCCAGTTCGCCGAGAAGTCGCTCGGGTTCGAGAGCTTCATCGAGTTCGTGAAGTCACGCTCGGGCCAGGTCGAGGTGCGCGAAGACGGCCAGCAGCGCTGGCTGCGACCGCGAGCGCCGAAGACGAAGTAGCGCCGTGGCGGGTCGCACCCTGGCCGAGGAGGCGCGCGAGCTGTATCTGCTTCCGCCCGCCGCGTTCACGGCCGCGCGCAACGCGCGACGGGCCGAGTTGCGATCGTCTGATCGGGGGCTCGCCGACGAGGTCGGCGCCCTCAAGCGCGCCTCGCCCGCGGCGTGGCTGGTGTCCGCACTCGCGCGCGAGGAACCCGAGCGCATCGACGAGCTCGTCGAGCTCGGGGGCGAGCTGCGAGCGGCGCTCGAGAACGCCGACCGTGAGGCGCTCGCCCGCCTCGCCGACGCCCGCCGCGATGCCCTCCGCTCGGCGACGGATGCCGCGCAGCAGTTGGCCGACGAGCACGATGTGAGCGCGAGCCGCGCCGTGCTCGACGATGTGGCCGAGACCCTGCAGGCCGCCATGGGTGATGCGGCGGCCGAGTCGGCGGTGCGCTCGGGCCTGCTCGTGCGGACGCTCGAGTCGTCGGGGTTCGACGCCGTCGATCTCGAGGGCGCCCTCGCCGTCGACGACGGAGCACCGGCCACTCCCCGCGCCCGCGCTTGCGTCGCGTGAAGGATCCGGATGCCGAGTTGGCGCGCGCCCGCCGCGAGGCCGCCGAGGCGCTCGAAGAGGCGCAGGCACGACTCGCCGAGGCCGAGGACGCCCATCGCGCGGTCGAGCGCCGCATCGATGCCGCCGAGACGAGTCGCACCGAGCTTGCCGACGAGGTGGAACGTCTCGAGGCGGAGCTCACCCGCGCGCGCCGACGACTCGACGACGCGAGCGGCGAGCTGCGCGACGCCACGGCGGAACGCAGCCGCGCCGAGCGGGCGCTCGAGCGGGCCCGCGACGCGGTCGACGAGGCCGAGCAGCGGCGCGACAGGTTCCGCTGACCGCCGCATCCGGGAATCCCCGCACCCGCGCCGGGTTGCAGCCGACATGACGACGTTCGGCATCATCGGAGCAGGCCATATCGGATCCCAGTTGGCGCGCGCGCTCACGCAGCGCGGCTACGACGTGGTGATCGCCAACTCGCGCGGGCCGGAGACCCTCGCCCCGCTCGTGGCGGAACTCGGCCCGCACGCCCGCGCTGCGACCGCCGCCGAGGCCGCCGAGCAGGCGGATGTCGCCGTCGTCACGGTGCCGATGCACGCCTACACGGCGGTGCCGGTCGAGCCACTCGCGGGCAAGATCGTGCTCGACACGAACAACTACTACTGGGAACGCGACGGCCACATCCCCGAACTCGATCGCGGCGAGGCGACCAGCTCGGGGTTGCTGCAGGCGCACCTGCCCACCTCGAAGGTCGTCAAGGCCTTCAACCACATCAACTCGGGCGACATCACCACCACCGGCTCCGCGCCCGGCACGCCGAATCGCCGGGCGCTCGGCACAGCATCCGACCACCCGGAGGCGATCGAGTTCGTGACGCGCCTCTACGACGAGCTCGGGTTCGACACCGTCTCGGCGGGCCCGCTGTCGGAGTCGTGGCGACTCGAGCGCGATCGCCCCGCGTATGTCGTGCGCCAGAACGCCGATGAGCTGCGGGCGAACCTCGCCAAGGGGTTCCGGGTGCCGCCCGCGGCGTGATCGCGGATTATGAGTCGCCCACTCCGCCGCGTCAATCCCGATGACGCGCCTCGTCGGCCTGCCTAGCGTGGACGCGCGACGACGGAGAGGAGCCAGCTCATGACGCACCTGACCGGCAAGACGGTCGCCTTCCTGATGACCGATGGGTTCGAGGACTCGGAGTTCACCGAGCCCTGGAAGGCGGTGACCGACCACGGCGCGGAGGCGCTGCTCGTGTCGCCCACGACGGGCGAACTCGAGGGCAAGAACGGATATCGCCAGCAGGTCGACAGGCCGGTGGCCGACGTCGTACCCGATCAGTTCGACGCGCTCGTGCTGCCGGGCGGCGTCGTGAACGCCGACCACCTGCGCATGGACGAGGACTCGATCGCCTTCGTAAGGGCTTCTTCGACCAGCACAAACCGGTGGGCGTGATCTGCCACGGTGCGTGGATCCTCATCGAGGCGGGCGTCGTCGACGGCCGCACGCTCACGAGCTACCCGAGCCTCACGACAGATCTGCGCAATGCGGGCGCGAACTGGGTCGACGAGGAGGTGGTCGTGGATGCCGGGCTCGTCTCGAGCCGCACACCCGACGACCTGCCCGCCTTCTGCGCCAAGGTCGTGGAGGAGATCGCCGAGGGCGAGCACGCCGAGCAACACGCCTGAGCTGCGGGACACAGCGGGCGGCGGGGGCGCACCCGCCGCCCGCTGCCGCTAGCATCAGCGGCAACATCCGTACGTCGAAGGAGACGAAGATGACTGTGCCCGAGATCAACTACATCGCCGTGGTGCTCGCCACCCTGTCGAGCATGGTCGTGGGGGCGGTCTGGTACACCCCAAGGTGTTCGGCACCTACTGGATGAAGCAGTCGGGCATCGACCCGAACGATGGCGGCCCGTTCGTGCGGCCGCTCGTGGTGACGCTCATCGTGAGCTTCATCACGGCGTGGGTGCTCGCGGGCGCCGCCTACATCTCGCTGCAGTTCTACGGCGGCAGCTTCTTCTGGAACACCGTGCTCACGGCCGTGATCCTGTGGGCCGGATTCACCGCCGCGCGTTTCGTGACGCACGACCAGTTCGATCGCCGCCCGGCCGGGCTCACGATCCTCAACTGCGCGCATGAGCTCGTGACGCTCGTGGTGATGGCGATCATCATCGGGGTGTGGCCGGCCTGATGAGCGCGCCGCTCATCTACTTCTCGACCGTCTCGCTCGACAACTACCGCGAGGACGCCGACGGCCGCTTCGACTGGAGCATGCCCGATGAGGAGGTGCACACCTTCATCAACGAGCTGTTCCGGCCCACGCGGCTGCACCTCTACGGCCGGCGCAACTACGAGACGATGCTCTATTGGGACGCCGAGCACCCCGAGATCACGGGCGCCTCACGCGGCTGGGCAGAGCTCTGGAACGACGTCGACAAGGTGATCTACTCCACGACGCTCGGCGAATCGCGGATGCGGCGCAGCATCCTGCGTTCGCGATTCGACGCGGATGAGGTGGCGCGCTGGAAGGCGGAGTCGGATGAGCCGATCGCGATCGGCGGCGGCGAGCTCGCGTCCGAGGCGGCACGGCTGGGGCTGCTCGACGAGGTGCACCTGATCGTGACTCCCGTGCTGCTGGGGGCGGCACGCCGTATCTCGCCCACGGCATCCGGCGCCACCTGGAGCTGCTCGACGAGCACCGCTTCGCGAGCGGCTCGCTGTACCTGCGCTACCGCCTCACCTGAGCGCGCGGCCCGCGGGGCAGGGCGAGCAGCAGGCCCACCGCGAGCAGCGCGGCACCGAACGCCGCCGCCCACCAGGCCGTCGCATCCGGGATCTCGAGGTAGGTCGTGATGCCGAGGATGCGGGCGAGACCCCACGGCAAGAGGCCCAGTTGGTCGTTCCACACGGTGAGCGCCCGCTCGAGACCGATCACGCCGATGATCGCCGCGGGCACCGCGAGTCCCGCGCCGACCGCGGCGAGCACGACGCCCGTCGCGCGACGCGCGCCGAGGCGCGCCGCGAGCGCCCAGCCGGCGGCCACGAAGGTCCAGAGGAAGGCGGCGAAGGCGAGCGAGATGTAGACGGTGCGGCGCACCGGGTCGGTCCAGAAGCCGAACCAGTAGCCGCCGGGGCCCGTGAAGGCGAGGGCGAAGAGCAGGAGCACGGCGCGCAGCACGATGACGCCCCCGATCGCCGACAGCGCGGCCCACGCCGCGCGCCCCCGCACGAGCAGGAGCAGCAGCGCCACGAACACAGCCCAGGCGCCGAGCGTGATGGCGAGCTGCGCGGGCGCGAGGAACGAGGTCTGCACAGCGCGCGTGCCCACGAGCAGCGCTCCGGGCACCAGCACGATGAGCGCCTTGTCGAGATCGTCGAGGCCGAGCGTCGACTCCTGCGCCCGCCAGGGCCGGGTGGAGGCGATCCAGGTGGCACGGGCGGCGGCGGCGCCGGGGCGGCGCACGAGACGCGTGCGGGCGGAGAAGATGCCGATGAGCAGCCAGGCCAGGGTCAGGGCGAGCAGCGCCCGCGCGATCCACGCCATGGCGAGGTCGCGATCCGCGCGCTCCACGCCGAGCTCGGCCGCCGTCAGGTTCCACGCGGGGTGCTCGACGTCGCCCGTGTAGCGCTCGAGGTGGTCGGCCGACGCGGATGCGAACGCGTCGCGCGCGGTCTGCCAACGCGTGTAGGCATCCGCTGACCCCGTGTCGTGCCATTCGGCCTGGTACAGGAACATCGCGCGGTAGGCGTTCAGCAGCTCGAGCGTGCTGGCCTCGTAGTCGAGGCTGTCGAGCAGCTGCTGCCGCGCGCCGTCACGCCATCCGAGCGACGACGCGCCCTCGACGATCTCACGCATCCGGTGCACCGCCGCCACGGCGTCGTCGCCCTGCCGAATCGTCTGCTCGACCCGGTCGGCGCCGATGATCGCGTACATCGTGTCGAGGGTCGCGGTGTCGCCGGTGAGGATGTCCCACTCGAACAGCCACATCTGCGGCGGCGGTTCGAGCCCCACCGCGAACACGCGGTTCTCGGCGAAGCCCTGCAGGTAGAGGCCCTGCATGATCGCGGTGCGAGAGGAGGCCATCGCGTCGACCACCGCGAGCGCGGTGCCGGGATCGCTCGCGAGGTAGCGGCGCGCCCAGGCGTAGGTGACGCCCGCGACATCCGTGTCGGGGTCGCGGGCGAGCGCGACCGCCTGCATGGTGCCGAGCTCGGCGAGCTGCCAGAACCCGGATGTCAGATACAGCGTCATGGGACCGGCACGCCACGGGCCGCCGTCTTGCGTCCACGTCCAGACGCCCTCGATGTTCGGGTTCGCCGCGAGCAGCGTCTGCAGTGCCCACTGGAACTCGGCGCCGAGGTCGTTGGGGAACGAACCGAAGCCCTCGAACTCGCGCCGCGACTGGAACTCGACGATGCGCCGTTGCTCCCCGCCTCGAGCGTCGCGTTGAGCGGCAGCCAGCTGTAGAAGTCGCCGAGCGTGTACTTGGTCGACACGATGAGGGCGGGCGAGTCGAGCCCGTCCAGCACCGCGCGGTAGGAGTCGGCGTCGGTGTGCATGTCGCCCACGTCGCCGATGCCGACGCTCCAGGTGCGGAAGACCACCTCGCGCCCGGATGACTCGGCCTGATCGGTGAACGCGGTGAGCATCGTGCGCACCGCCTCGACGCTGCGCACCGCGAGCGCCGAGTAGTAGTCCCAGCCGGGTTCGGCGTAGATGCTGCCGCCCTCTCCGATGCGGATGAGGATGCCCGAGATCGCCGGCACCTCCGCGTAGAGCTCGTCGAGGGCGTCGGTGTAGACCTGCCACAGCTCGGGGTTCTCGGTGTCGGCCGAGCCGAAACGCCCGTCGAAGTAGTCGGCGAGCTGCGGTGTGAGGGCGAGCATGTCGGTGCGCAGGTAGATCTTCACGCCGAGCTCGGAGGCCCGCTCCCAGAACGGGGTGAAGGCGGCGCGCAGGGCGGCGGCGCGAGCGATGTGCGGGTCGCCCTCCGGGTACACCTCCCCGTCGGCCGTGGCGAAGTCGACGTACTCGACGAAGCCCGGCCAGGCGACCGCGTTGTAGCCGAGCCCGATCACGTGGCGCAAGTAGTCATCCCACTGCTCGTAGTCGTCGGCGAGGGCCGCGTCGTCGATGTAGGGCGCCTCTTCGAGATAGGCGTTCTCGAAGGCCCGTGAGACGTGCGAGTAGTCGTCGCCCGCCACCCATTGGGCGGGGTCGGCCTCGACGCCGACGGCACCGAGGTCGACCATCCGCAGCGGCAGCGTCGAGGTGACGGTCTCGCCAAGGTGCGTGCGGATGTCGTCGTCGGCTCGAACGGCCGCGGCCAGGTCGTAGACACCGCGTACGGCGCCTGGCTCCCCCGCCGCCTCGATGCGCAGCGCGTCGGGGGTGCCGGTGAGGGTGTAGGTGTCGTCGACGGCCGTGCCCGTGATGACGACCTCGAGGCTCGCCTCGCCTTCGGTGTTCTCGGCGCCCGCGAGCGCCGTGTCGAGCTCATCGAGCGCGAGCTGCATGCGCACGGTGTCGGGAGCCTGGATGCTCGTGAACGCGGGAGGCGCGGTGAAGCTCGTGCGCTGCGGCGCCTGCGCGGGCGCGGGCCGCATTTGCTCGGCGGGCTCCGCACGGATGCCGAGCGCGTCGCTCACCGCCACCGCGACGCCCGCGCTGAGCGCCACGAGCGCGACGGCCGTCACGACGGCGAGAGCTCCTCGTCGTCGTGCCGTCGTCATGGCACGAGCCTAGGCCGCTTCGGGAGGGTGCCCCACCCGCCCGCACACCCCACCGCGATGGTGAGCTAGGCTCGCGCTCAGCTCGTCCGACATCCGTCCCGCGGGCACCACCACGAGACGAGGAGGACGGATGACCGACACATCCGGCACCGGCCAGCCCACCGACCCGACTGCAGCAGCGGCCGCCGCGCCCGCGCAGCCCGTGCCACCCACCGCATCCGTGCCGCCCGCCGCAGTGCCCGCATCCGTGCCGCCCACCCCGCAGCCGCCGCGCAAGAAGGTGCCGCTTGCGGTGAAGATCATCGTGCCGGTCGTGAGCCTGGTCGTGGCGTTCGGTGTGTACTGGGGCGTGCGCGCGGCATTCGACGCCCTGAGCGGGCCCAGCAAGCAGATGCTCATCGAGAAGGGCGTCGAGGAGGCGCTCGACACCTTCGACCCGCCGCGCCAGATCGACGAGGTGACGGTGCTCACCGACGTGACCGCCGAGCAGGACGCGATCCACTACCACTACACGCTCGTCGACGTCGACCCGTCGGTCGTCACGCAGGAGGTGCTCGAGGGCGTCGTGCTGCCGGGCCTCTGCAGCACCAAGGAGACGCGTCAGGTGCTCGACCAGGACATCGCCATGAAGTACACCTACACGGTCGAGAGCACCGGCGATGTGTACGCGATGGAGTTCACCAAGAGCGACTGCTGAGGGGCTCGTGCCGCGTCAGTCCGCGACGCGCTCGACGGGCTGGCGCAGGATCGTGCGCAGCTTCTCGGGCGCCGTGCGCCGCGGGTCGCTCAGGTAGATCTCGTGGTGGTGGCCCGTCATGCGCAGGCCGTTCGCGGGGATGAACTCGTCGTGCAGGCGCGCGAGCACCGGCGCCTCGTCGTCGAACGAGCCGACGTGGAGCGTCTGCACACAGAGTCCCTCCTCGAGGGTCGCGAAGCGGATGTCGTGCAGTCGCGTCGGGGCGCCCTTCGCCTCGACCGTGCGGCGGGCGGCATCCACGAGGGAGGCCTCGATCCATTCGGGCTGCATGATGAGCAGCGTCCAGCTCCAGCGGGACTTATCACGGCGCGCGGTGAACGCGGCCATGTCATCCGCCCACCAGAGCCCCTCGAGCGGCGGCACGACGTAGTCGCGACCCAGCTCCCGCTTGCTCGCGAACTTGATCGTGTAGGCGAGTGGGTAGAGGGACTCGGTGGCCTCGGCGAAGACGGGCGTGTTCGGGTCTCCTCGCCGTCGATCATGAGATAGTTCGCGGGCGGCACCTCGAGGATGCGGAACTCGCTGCGCCGCGCCGCGTAGCACTCGAGCTGCTTCTTGAGGTCGATCTTGTCGCTCACGGCGCCACGTTAGCGGGCGGCGCTGACCCGCGGGAGGCCCGCATACGCCACTATGGCGGCATGCAACTCGACAGCTGGGGATGGGTCTGGGCCCCGATTCTGATCTACGTAGGCGGCATCGCGATCAGCCTGCTGCTGCTCTACCTCGTGATCCGAGCCGCCGTCACGGGCGCGCTGCGCGATCATCAACGCTGGATGGACCGCACGCATCCGCAGCCCCCGCGTACACGCCGCTGCGCTGAACCCCTGGCGCTCGCCCGCGCCGGGGCGCAGGATCGGATGGTGGCCTGGGTTCCCGTGGAGTCGTCGGTGATCGACGCGGTGCGCTACGACGCGCGCGCGGAGCGGCTCGACATCCGCTTCACGAGCGGCGACGTGTACCGCTACGCCGAGGTGCCCGCGTTCGTGGTGCACGCGCTCATGGCAGCCCCGAGCAAGGGCGCCTACTTCAGCGCCGAGATCCGCGACGGTTACACGTTCGAGCGGCTCTGAACGCGCGCGGCGCGACCGGGGCGACGCCCCAGCAGGAACCCGATGCCGCCTGCGAGGAGCGCGAGACCGACGATCGCGACGATCGCGGGCACCGTCGGGTCGGGGGCCGTGGACTCGCCCGCGAGGCCCGTGGCGTCGACAGACGCGTAGCCGAATCCGCTCGGCTGCTGCAGCATCAGCAGCACGACACCGACGATGAGCAGCCCGGTACCGACACCGACGACTCCGTACCTTCTCAACGCATCCACGGGTCATTTCTACAGGTCGCGGGGCGTCTGCACGATTTGGGTGGGGTCGGGACGTGGGCCGCGGCGCCCGAGGCGGAAACCGACCCAGCCCGCGAGCAGCGCGAGCCCCACGGCCGCGAGTGCACCGCCGATCCACATGGCTGGCGTCGGGAACGGCGGCGAGAACGTCGCGTCGGTGAGCGGGGCGTACGCGGTCCAGCCGAAACCGACCGGCTGCGTGGTGACGACGACGATGCCGATCACCAGCAGCGCCGCACCGAGCGCGCCGGCGCCGTAGCTGCGCAGGGCCGTCATCCGGCCACCTCCTTCGATCGCTGCTCGACGATCGCGCGCGTGATGCGCGAGATGAGCTCGATAGGCAATGGCTCGTCGTGCGGGAACCCGACCGTGTCTTTGCCCGACCGGCGCGGCGCGACCTCGGCCTCGAGCGGCTCGGGCAGCGCGGGCACCGGGTAGAGCCCGATGTGCTTCTTCCACCCCGCGAAGTGCAGGGCGTAGCGGCCGCCGAGCATCACCGCGGCGATGCCGTAGCGCATGCGCTCCTCGCCATCCGGAACCTCGGCGTGGATCGCGGCGCGCACCTGCTGCAGTCGCGCGGCCACCTCGGGCGGGAACGCGGCGATGTAGTCGTCGACGGTCTGCGCTGACTCGGTCATGGGTTCATGATGTCAGCGTGCGTCGCCGCGGCCCGTGAACTCGTCCATCGAGCTGTAGACGCGGAACCAGCGCCCGCCCACGGTGTCCCACGCGCGCGGCGGCAGCAGGCCGCGGCCGAGCTTGCTCACGTGCACCATGCCGGGCATGAGCAGGAAGGGCTTGGCGCGCTTCATCGCCTTCCAGGGGGCGGATGCGATGCGCTCGGGCGACAGCACGGGCGTGAAGAGCGGGCCGCGGGCTCCCGCGAACATACCGGTGGCGACGTACGACGGGCACACCGTCGTGACGCCGATGCCCGACGCTTCGAGTTCGAGGCGCAGCGAGTCGCTCCAGCCGATGAGGCCCCACTTGCTCGACGCGTACACGCTCATTCGGGGGTTGGCGAGCAGGCCGGCGGCGCTCGCGATGTTCATGATGCGCCGCCCCTCGGGCGCCTCGAGCATGGCGGGCAGCACGGCGCGCGTGAGATGCATGGGGGCGAGCAGGTTCACCTCGATCGTCGCGTCGATGTCGGCGCGCGTGTGCTCGACGAAGAGCTTGCCGCGCACGATGCCGGCGTTGTTGATGAGGATGTCGGGGGCGCCGTGGTTCTCGATCGCCGCGGCGGCTGCGGCTTCGATGGCATCCGCGTCGGAGAGGTCGACGACGGTGGGCGAGAAGCGCTCCCCCAGCTCGGCGGCGACCTCGGAGAGTGCGGCCTCGTCGGCATCCCACCCGAGCACCACGCGGGCGCCCTCGTCGAGCGCGTAGCGGGCATAGAGCAGTCCCATGCCGCGGGCGGCGCCCGTGATGAGCACCACCCTGTCTCGCACGTCGCGCAGTCGCGTGGTCATGGCATCCTCGTCGTCGAAGAGCGCGGGCCGGGTCGCCCGTTGGTGCCATTCTCGCGCCTCGTGGGTGCGCGAGCGCACCGTGCCCATCCCTTGAGTCGCGTGGCACAGCGTAAGCGTCGACCTCATGTCGTTGCGCCCCACTACGGTGGCGGCTATGACACCCGAATACGACCCCGAGTTCGATTTCCGAGCGGATGCGGGAGGGGGCGACCCCGACAGCCGTAGCGCGACCCTGCGGCGCTACCACCGGCTTGCCTGGTCGAAGCCGCTTCCCGACGGCACCGACTTCATTCTGAGCGACGGAGGAAGCCGCGGATACCTTCGGCGCGAGTCAGAAGGCAGGCTATTCCTGCTGTCGAGCGACACGATCCACCGGACTTTCGCTCGCCACCTCAAGATGCAGCACATCGTCTCCGCGCTGCCTGCCGACGACCGCGAGGCTGCGCTGCGCCGCGGATACCGGATGGGCGGGATGATCCTCTTCCCGGGGGTGCGCATCGACCGCAAGCACACGATCAATCAAGCACGCGGCGTGAACCGCAAACTCGAGGACAGGTTCGACCTCGCCCTGGAGTGCATCCGCAGGTTCTACGACGGCCAATCCAACCCTCTCAGTGAGGTGCTCGCACGCTACGCCGATTTCTTCGCGCTCTTCGGTTCGTTCAAGGGATACGTCGACTTCTGGCTTCTGCAGGATCTCGTGAGCGACGACTACTCGACGGTCGAGTTCTGGGCCGACTTCGACGACTTCACGGGCTCACCGCTTCCGGCCGATCTGGAGAGCTACCTCGACTACCGAGAGCGGATGCTGAGCTTCGTCGACGCGCGGAACGCCCGCATTGCAGAGTCGGTGGCGGCGCGGTCGTCGAACTGACTCAGCGACCAATCGAAGGTTGCGTCGAGAGCATGCGCTCGGGCGCGCGACTCGACGACAATCTACTCGCTGAGCGATACCGGGACGATCAGATACCTGAACGCTCCCGCAATACTCGCGTCAAGAGTCGTGTAATCGGCCCACCGCAGAGCGTACGTGCCCCCGATGTGGATCGCCGCCTCGCGCTTCCGGGTGCTGGCTGTCTTCGAGGCCCACCCTCGCGGGCCGGGGTTGATCACGACACCGTCATGGATTCGGAATTCCGAATCGTTGCTTACTCGTTCGCCGCGAGGAGGCGTCCAATAACCAGCGTCGTTTGCCAGTGTGACGACGTAGCCTGACCAGCCCGGGCGCTCGGCGATGAACTGCTCCACTCGGCGGATGTCCTTCATCACGTCATAGCGACGAAGATCGAGCGCGCTGTGATTCTTCAGCGCGAACTGTTCGCCCGCGACGGGTCCGCTCCATTTCCTCGTCAGATACTTGAGTTCGATGACTACCGCCGAATCATCGGGACCGACCACGACGATGTCTGCATACTCTCGCGGCGAGAGCGGCACCTCAAGGCGGATCTGTGCCTCCGGATACAGCACCCTCACTTCATTCGCGAACTCGAACTGAAGGTCAGCCTCTGAGTGGAAGACTTGCCGCCGCGCTCCCAGCGACTTCAAGATCGCACTCGGGTCAATTGTCCAGTAGGGCACGGTCGACACTGTATCGCCGACGACAACCGCGGCACGACGACGCCATCGGCTTTAGCCCGTCGTTCCCGCTCCACCGCCCTGCCGCGCCTCCTCGAACGCGCGGCAGACGCATATCTCAGGTGACGACGAGACTGGCGCCCATACGACGCGCACAAGACGAGGTCGACGTGGACACGACCGCTTAACGCCCGCCGCGCTACTCCACCCGCGACGTGCGCCGGCGCAGCACCACGAGCCCCGCACCCGCTGAGAGCAGCAGCGCCGCGAACGCGAGCCCCCATCCGTGGCTGTTGCATCCGCACCGGTGGCGCCGAGTGCCGCGGGTCGCACGGTGATGGAGAACCACCCGATCACGGCACCGTCGGCGTCGAGCACCGCGATACGGTGCGCACCGGCGGCGAGCGTGGTCGGCAGCGTGAGCCGGATAGTGCCCGCCGCACTCACGGTGTGGGTGCCGAGGTGCACGGGGGTGGAGAACACCCACCCGTCGACGCGGGCGCCGGCGCGGTCAGCGCCCACCGTGACCGTGATGGTCGAGCCGGCGCGGGCAGACGAGGGTCCGGTGACGCCGCCCTGCGTGGCGGGCGTGAGGTCGGTGTCGGCCGGGGCCGTAGGAGTCGAGCCGCCGGGGTTCTCCCCTCGCCCGGCGCGCCGCCGTCACCGCCGCCGGGCACCGCCGTGCAGCGCACCGAGCCGACGCGCAGCGAGACGCCGTCGGTGTTGGCGTCGTCGGCGTAGTACACCGGCTTCTGGCCCGACACGCACGCCGACTGCGGCGCGAGCGCGAAGCCCTCGTTGGCGTGGTTGGCGGATGCCGCGGGCCGCGCGTAGCGGTGCGTCACCTCGTAAGCGCCCGACGTGTCGATCTGCAGTGTGGCCGTGCGGCCGTCGCAGGCCTCGTCGCACACCGCCCACAGCAGCTGCGTCTCCGGCTCGTAGTCGACTTCCATCGCGCCCGGGGTGTCGATCGTGGCGATGCGGGTGAAGCCGCTGCCGGTGAGGTCGAGCACGTAGGCGTACACGTCGCCCGTCTTCTCGAGCGCCACGAAGAACACGCCCGTTCCGTGGTTCGGGTAGAGCGTGGGGTCGTAGCGCTGCCCCGTGGCCTCGTCGAGGAAGCCGCGAGAGGTGAGCACCGCATCCGGGATCCAGGTGATGCCCTCGAGGCCCGAGTTCGCGCCGATCGTGCCGACGGTGGCGGTGAGGTCGGCGCCGAGGTTCCATTCGTTCGTGGCGGTGAGGGTGCTGCCCGCGCCGCTCACGTCGAAGCGCAGGATGGAGGGGCGGCTCGTGGAGCTGGCCGCGCTCGAGCGCTCGGTGGCCACGTAGACGCCGCCCGCGGAGCCACCGTCGGCGACCGTGACGCCCTCGGCATCCGGGGCGATGGAGCCGTCGGGGTAGGCGAGCTGCTTGCCCGCGCCCCATCCGCTCGCGCCGTTCCAGGCGCCGCCCGTGCCGGGGGCGAGCTTCGAGAGCACGCCCGTGCCGTTCGTGACCGCCCACAGGATGGGGTCGCCGAGCACGGGGGTCTCGTAGTCAAGGCCGGAGAGGTCGCCCGAGAAGGGGATGTCGGTGGGCACGGCGGTCAGGGTGGTGCCGCCGGGCCACACCTCCACTCCCGGCTCCGGGTCGGTTCCGGGGTCGGTGGTGCTGCAGTCGTTGGCGAGGCCCTTGGTGGAGGCGCCGGAGTCGCGGAAGTCGCCGGTGCCGTTGGGGCAGCGGGCCCAGGTGACGGATGCGTGGCCGGTCCAGATGGTCGTGTCGACCACCGTGGTGCCGTCGGGCGCGAACAGGGTGACCGAGTCGCCGGAGCCGAGCCCGAATCCGAGGGCGTCCTCCTCGATCACGAGGTAGCCGCCCGACTCGATCATGATGCCCGCCGGGAACGGCACCGCGGTGTGGCCGGTGTCGTTGTCGCGGATGCGGTAGCCGGTGAGGTCGGCGGCGTGGTCGGTGTCGAGGTTGACGAGCTCCACCCAGTCGCCGGGGGTGCCGCCGGAGGACTCGACCTCGTTGATCCTCACGTTCACGGTGGCGCCGGGGTCGGTGCCGGGGTCCGTGCACTGGTTGGCGGCCCCCTTGGTGGCCGCGGTGGTGATCTCGAAGGTGCCCGACGCATCCGGGCAGCGGCCCCACGAGGGTGCCGCGTGGGTGCCGGCGGGCCAGGTGGTGGAGTCGAGCAGGGTGGTGCCGTCGGTGGCGTAGAGGCGCACCGAGTCGCCCTTGCCGAGCCCGAACGCGAAGTGGGTGCCGTTGTCGAGCACGAGGTAGCCGCCGGCCGCCACCCAGGTGCCGGCGGGGATCGTGTAGGGGTTCGCCACATCGCTGTCGCGCACGACGAGTCCGCCCGCATCGACCGGCACATCGCCCGTGTTGACGAACTCGATCCAGTCGCCCGGGGTGCCGCCGTCGCTGACCGCCTCGTTGATCTTCAGGGTTGCGGATGCGTCGGGGCACGCGTTGGCGCCGCCCGGGGTGGACGCGGTGGTCTGCACGAACGCGCCGGTGCCATCGGCGCAGCGGCCCCAGGTGTAGGTGGCGTGGGCCGCCCAGCTGGTGCCGTCAACGAGCGTGGTGCCATCGGGCAGGAACAGCCGCGCCTGGTCGGCGCTGCCCAGCCCGAACCCGTTCGGCGCCTCGTCGACGGTGAATGTGAAGTACCCGCCCGGTGCGATGGTGGTGCCCGCCGGGATGGCCTTCACGCGGCTGTCGTTGTCGTCTTTGACGATCCACCCGCTCACGTCGACCGGCTCGGTGCCGATGTTCTTGAGCTCCACCCAGTCGGCAGGCGTGCCCCCGCTCGACTCCACCTCGTTGATGACGACGGTGGGGAGCTCGGCGGCGTGGGCGGCTGTTGCTGCTGCGACGCCAGATGCGAGGAGCGCCGTGATCGCCGTCGCTGCAGTGAGCGCACGGAAACGGGTGTCAGCGGATGTGGAGGTGCTGAGGTGCATCGGGGGTCCCTTCGCGCGGCGGCGCCACCCCGTCGGGTGGGGCGGCGATGCCTGTCAGGGTGGCGACGTCGGGCGACCGATTCACCACCGCACGATGAACGCGCGGGAAACGGGATGCAGAGGAGTGGTAGCGGCGGGGCTCATCGGGCTCTACTCAGTCGACGAGGGAAGGCTCAGCCGGCTCCGAATCGCGCAGGTGTGGGACAACCGGCTTCTCATGAATACCCCCGCCGCACGTTCGCCCTCAATCAAGGATGCGATCCAAGGACGGATCCTGAGCCACAAGTGCCGCGCGTGCAGCTGCGAGCTCCTCTTTCCACGGTGGCGCGAGCAGTATCCCGCTGTAGGCGCGCAACCCCTGGTATAGATACAGCGGGCAAAAGCTCTCCCAGTTGACCCACTCTTCCGTTGCGGTAGGTTTGGGGTCTTTCTTGCTCCAATAGACGGCTGCCGACCGGTACGTTGCGTGCGACTCCATGAGGGTGGCGTTGTACATCAGCAGGTCTTCCTCGTTCCCATGGACGACTCGATGCGCGAACTGCTGAAAGTGATCGCGGCCGTGATCATCGTGCTCGGAAGAGGCGATCGCTGCGGCCAGCCCCGCCTCATCGACCGACCCCGCGCTAGCTGACCTCCAAGCCTCGCCCAGTTTCGAGATCTGGAGCCCGTAGTTGGTCCGAAGGGGTGAATTAATTCGGTCGCCCTCAGCGACCAACCACTTGAGTGCGACGACGTGTTCCACCACCGAACGGCCCATCGGGGACAATTCGCCCGAGTATCCTGCGTCAACACCCGCCAGAATCGCGCCGACGCCCCGAGATACTCGCTTCGTCCAACCGTGTGCTAGCCGCCCGACAGTCTTGTACCTTGGCCGGAAGTAGGCCGCATCGAGCCTGTCCTGAAGCAGCATCAAGCGTTCGGTGAGCGGACGCAGGTCATCCATTCGCAGATCGTAATCTGCAATCTGCCTACTGCTCGCTAGCTTGATGTTGCATAGCCCGGCTTGGTCGGGCTTGATGCTGCGCGGCATTGCCCTCCAGTGGGGCGGTGGCGATGCCGGGCGACCAGCTCATCGCGGGCGGGAAACGCGACGCGGCCGGGAGGCCTTCGGAGTTGCGAGGTAGGTATCGCCGCCAGCCCACTCGACCGTTATTGAGGCGAGCGCCTCTGACGCCGACTGCAGTGGATCGAGCCTGTGCGCGAACATCGTTCGTGTCCCGAACCCAGCTCGACGGTGCTACTGGTGCGATTAGCTGGACTGAACTCTCACGAGTCATGCCTTCCTGCCGCGACTGCAGTGGCCGCCAGTACCAACCAAGAGCTGCCCAGGACGCGGTGGCGCTCAGTGTAAACACACCTGGTTACGGCGCCCACACCCGGGCGTGAAGCAGGAATCGGTGACAGATTCGGTTTAGGCCGCGAGAGATTGCGGCTCGGTTAGCTTGGCTTCGAAGTCGATGGGCGTCAACCGCCGAGGGTGTCTTGCGCGCGCTGGCGGTGATACTTCCGCTCGATCCAGACGACGATCGCGAGCCGCAGCTCCTGCCGAGTCGCCCACCGCTGCTGGTTGAGGACGTTCGTCTGCAACAGTGACCAGAACGACTCCATGGCGGCGTTGTCTCCGGCGGCGCGGACTCTTCCCATCGATCCGACCATGTCGTGGCGGCGCAGCTCGCGGGCCATGGCCCGGCTGCGGAACTGGCTGCCCCTGTCGGCGTGCAGGATGCATCCGGCGACCTCACCGCGGCGGGCGACGGCGTTTCGGACGGCATCGACGGCGAGTTTCGCGGTCATCCGGTCTGAGATCGAGTACCCGACGATCCGGTTGGAGAACACGTCTTTGATCGCGCAGCAGTAGAGCTTGACTTCGCTCGTCCAGTGCTCCGTGATGTCCGTGAGCCAGAGCCGGTTCGGTGCATCAGCGCTGAACACCCGCTGGACGTGGTCGTCGAACACGGGCGGCCCGGCCTTCTTGCCCTTCCCGCGTCGCCGGCGCTGCGCGGACGAGAGGATCCCGGCCTGCGAGCACAGCTTCCACGCCGTCCGCCTGCTCATCCGCCACCCCGCTCGACGGGCTTCGTCGGCGAGGTATCGGTACCCGAACGTCGGGTCATCATGATGCGCGTCATGCAGCGCGTTGATCCGATACGCGCGGAGCACGTCGGCGGTGCGGACGGGATCGTTACGCCACCGGTAGCAGGGCTGTCTTGCGAGCTTGAGGACCCGGCACGACACCGTCACGGGGATTCCCGATTCGGCGAGCTCAGATACGAGCGGGTACGTCATTTTGGGGAGCCACCGAGCCGCAGGTTCGCCTGCGACAGATACGCCGCTGCACGGCGAAGGACCTCGTTCTCCTGCTCGAGCAGGCGGATCCGCTTCTTCAACTCCCGGGCCTCGGCGGCATCGGCGGCGGTCCGACCGGGACGGTTGCCGTCTTCGATATCGGCTTGGCGGAGCCAATTCTGCAGCGTTGCTTCGCTGATACCGAAGTCGGTGGCGATCTGTTTGATGGTGACGCCGCTCTCACGGCTACGAGCAACCGCGACGACGTCTTCGCGGAACTCTTTCGGATAGGGACCGGGCATGATGACATCCTCCCCGCCAGCGCCTCCCGGCACTAACGATCAGTTGTCACCGATTCGTTCCTCACGCACCCACGACTAGCGACCGCTGCCGCAAGGCCGCGAGGACCTATTGCAAGGTGCTGGCTCGAATCACGCTAGAGGTGGTATTTCGAGGATATCGGGCGAGGTACGAGTAAGAGGTGCTGGCGAGGTCGGCGCTAGCTCAGGTGCTCTCGACGAGCTCTCGCAACTGCTCGACAGTCCAAAGTTGAAAGCGGCAGCCCGTGAGTGCCTTCACTTCGCCAGCGAGGATCGGGTGCACGTGGCCCCGCACTTCCCAATCGGACTTTCGATCCTCGGTCACCATGACCACGAGCCCCTGCCGGGGCGAAGTCACGCTAGCCAGCCCAAGCAGGAAGTCCGCCCAGACAAAGAAGTCTCCTAGCCACGGTGCAGAGTCCTTGAATCCGGGTGGGGTCTTCGTCGCGTACCGCGCCTGTCCGATTGCGAGGAACGCGTCGCGCGGTACGAACGGGAATCTGGCGCGTCGGTCCAGCATCTCGAAGAGGGACTTAAGCCCTGAGTTCACTCGTGTCGATGTCAGGCCCTGATGAACGGCCTCGAATTCCTGTAGGGCCCCTTCGATTGCCGCCAGAGGCATGTCCAATCCCAGCGCATCGTCGAGTTGTTCAACTTTCCCTTTGAGGGAAGCAAATGTCGATCCAATGTCACCGGACACTCGGGGTAGCCCGGCCACCTTGTTGTTCCAGAACTCTTGGGCGGTCTGTCCGGGCATCACTAAGTGATAAGGAGACGCGTCGAGCCCGTCGATAATCGTGGCGGCCTTGGAATGCGATGCGATCTTGAAGAGTGCATTGGTATCAAAACCAAGGGCCCAAAGACTCGTCGATTCTGCCGCAGGCGAAATGACGCTCTCCGTGCCTACAGATCCCGCTATGGAGGGCAGAACCTCGAGCCCCGACGTCGTCTCCCGTGCTAGGACACGCCGAACACGTTGCACAGGCGTCGCGGCCGGACTAGGCCGCCGCATACCAGAGGTCCGCTCCCCTATGCGCGAGAGTGCTACCAATCGCGCGAGCACGATTGGCATCCCACTCCGCGAGCTCGTCAGTCGACAACGCGGCCAGTGGCTCCGCGGGCGCGGCAGTAGGCCACAGCAGCGATACGAAGCCAACGGGTGTGCTGGATCCCTTAGGGCGACGCCCCTCCGTCGATAGAAAGGAGTTACCAAGTGTGGAGCCAACGACCTTGAATTCCTCATCGCCGAAACCTGGCCACGGCCCGGCGATTCTTGGGCGGACTTGGTAGAGATATGAGTCGAGCGACGGCGTGACAGTTTGCTGGGAGATCGAGCTTCTCAGGAAGAGAAGAACGTCCTTATTGAAGGACCGGTCGCGAAGCTTCGCCTCGAATTCGGCCCGTTCTGGTTCAAGGTCGGCGAGCGTCTCAAGTCCCGCGCGCCATTCGCCGTTCTCTCTCCATACCGCATGGGCAGCATTGCTGAACCGTCGTTCGATGTTCCCGGTACCGAAGTTGCCGACGACCACACGCTTCACGACGAGGCGCAGGAGCTCGATGCCACCGGTATCCGCTTCGGCAGACCGAGCAATCGCCATCAACATCGGTCTCACACCGCGCAGGCCCAGCAAGTCGAAGGCCGACACCACTCCAAGCAGCCGGTCGCTCAGCGGGCCGGCCGAGGTCGGGTCCATGATCTGCTCGTAGACGGCCTGCTGCGACTCGAGCTGGTCGAGCAGGAGTTCGACGCCTTCAGCCTTCTTGTAGTTCGTAGAAATGAACTTGTATAGGTTGCTCGGTAGCACAAAGCCGTGGTGGAGAGTAACAACGTGGCGAATGAACTGGACAAACTGGCTCTCGTGTCCGCCGTTCCGGAACGCCTCGGTCAACTTCAGCCAGCGGACATAATTCGTGTCCCGATACTCCTGGGTCGATTCGCTCAGCACGTAGCTCTTGATGAGGTCGGCAGTCGTGAGTTCCCGGCCACGGGCGTTCACGACTTCGAAAACCTTGTACGCCGCGTTGCGATCGGGGTGCACAAACACCGCGAAGATGAGCTTCTCCAGCAAGAACTCCGACCACTGCCCGAGCCGCTTGAACGAATCGTAATCAGCTAGGTCCTTCATCAACTGCGCGTATAGGTAGCGCTGGGTTGCAAGGATGCGATCGGATACGCTCGCCGCCGCGTCTTCCTCGCTGTCGGATAGCTCATCGGGGACGACGATGGTCGATACGTCGTTACCGGACTCGAGCGCGTCCCTGAGTGTGCGGTCACCGGCTCGATCCGTCAGCTTGAGTCGCGGTTCCACTTCCTCAGAGTCGTAGTTCATTGCGTAGAGGAACGTTGACTCGAGCCGCTCAGTTAGGGCCCTCCTACCGAGCGAGCGAGCGGCCCGGCGGAGCGCGTCGGCCATCAAGGTGAGCGTGAGCAGACGCTGCTGGCCATCAACAACAAAACTCCGACCATCCTCCTTCGTGAAGATCAGTAGCCCGAGGAAGTAGGAATCCTCGTTCAGGGATCCCTTAACGTCGGACCAGAACTCGGAGACCTCGGTGGTGGTCCATGCGTACTCGCGCTGGTATTCGGGAACGGTGAACCGAGCGTTACTAAAAAGCTGGCCCGCGGACGTTGAACTGGCGCTTAGGAGTTCTGCCACCTGCGAAAAGTACCACTCTCGTCAGGCCACGCCGTCACCCCCAAAACGAGCCTGTCCCCGACGGCACGCGAACCTTAAGACAGGGGTGCTCTTCTCGACGTGAGGTGTTGCGGGAACGCAGTTCAGGCCTGACGCTCGCGTTGACTCGAGATACTCGTCGCCCGGGCGCGTGGCTCGTGACCGCAAGGCCATAGCGTCATCGCGCAAGGCGGAGAGCTACCTATCCTGCAACGAGGAGGCCACACTCCCGCAGCAGCGTTATGCAGGCATGACTAGCCCTGCGTGTCGCCCGCTCCAGCACGAGCTCGCGCACGCGGGCGGCATCCGCCTGGCCCTTCATGGCCTTCATGACGGCGCCGGCGGCCTGCACCTTGCCGTCGCGGATCTTCTCGAGCACGTCGGGCTGGGCGGCGAGCGCCTCGTCGATCGCGGCGATGAGGGCGCCGTCGTCGGAGACGACCTTGAGGCCGCGCTTCTCGATGACCTCGGTGGGGCGACCCTCGCCCTCGATGACGCCCTCGAGCATCTGACGCGCGAGGCGGTCGGTGAGCTCACCGGTCTCCACGAGCGCGATGAGCTCCGGCACGTGCAGTGGCGACACGAGCTCCGACGGCTCGACCGAGCGGGTGTTCGCGATGCGGGCGATCTCGCCCGTCCACCACTTGCGCGCCTGGGCCGGCGCCGCACCCGCGGCCACCTTCTCCTCCACCTCGACGAGCAGACCCGCGTTCTTCACGTCGCGGAACTCGTTGTCGCTACCGACCCGAGTAGGAGCGACCGGAAGGTCTCACGGTCGCGTCAGATTGCTCGCCGCTTTCCTTCCGGCAGCTCTGCGTGGATGAAGATCGGCAAGCGGAGGCGCTCAGAGGCATCGTCGAGGAGTTCCTCGGCACGCGACGGATCAATCATGAACTCCACCAACGAGAGCGCGAGCATCGAACTGATAGCGGTCAAGTAAAGCGCAGGGAACGAGTTCGCGTCGCGCGCCTCGGTTCGCACTTCGACTCCCCCGTCGCTGTGCTCGAGGTACTTGAGCACTGTGTTATGAGTGGGGTGAACGCTCAGTGAGAGCGACCTGTATGCCGTGGTCAGGAAGCTTCCGCCGAAGTCGTTCATGATCTGGGTGAACCTGGGCATGCCCCTGCCGGGGTATTCCGAGATCTCTTCAACCTTCTTCTGCAGGGCTGAGTCTTCGAGCCACTCGGCCATCACCTCGTAGTACCTGCGAAAGTCTGCGTTGATCGCAACCACAAACCGGTCACGACCGCCTTCGGTGAAGAAGACCCAGTGCGCGGTAATGGCATGCTCCATCGCGGCCCTTGCCAAGGCCTCCGCTTCGCGATGGAGACCGGCCTCGCGGAGCTGCAGGAAGGCCATGCCGTACCGCGCGGACTGGAGAATCACTCCATAGAGGACTTCGAAGTCCTTCGCATACTTAGGCCGTACCGTGAAGGTCGGGCGATGCAGCGCCTGCTCGACGTATCTGATCCAGTCGGCAAGCGCATCGTCACTGGGCCGTTGGCCACTCCGACCTCTACTGCGGCACCGTGGCACGTTCGTCATGGCCAATCAAACTACTGGGACTGCTGAGGGTTGGGTGACTCCTGATCTGTGGTGATACGCCACCGCTGGACGGGAGTCTTCGGTTGCGCAATCGGGGCCGCGGAGATGTGGCAGCGGCCAATGTCAGCCGATCCAAGCAGAATCTACGGGCATGAAGCGACCGAAGGTTGACGACGAAGGCAATGTCAATGCATTCGGGCTTCCGGTAGGGTTCCCCTCCCCTCGCTTAGTGCGACTTCCCAGGCGGTCGCCCGTTCTACACGGGGTTACTTTGACTTCCCGCGGGGCAGTTTGGCGATGGCGCGGACAGTAATGCTCGACTGGAACATCAGTTCTCGCATCGAACACATTCATCGGAGGCAGGCACGTTTCGAGCCGTTGAACCTCAATTCGGCTGAGAGTGAGCGACTACGGCAACTCGCGCTGGGCATGCGCCGAGGCACAGTGGTTATGGGGGCAATCGCAGCTGCGGAAGCCGAAACGCGGCGCACGGCAGGTGCGTACAACGTGGATCGCTACAACGCTCGCACCGACGTCGCATCCGTGTATCTCACCCAGGTGCCGGACTACCTGCTGCACCTATTGAGCGGAGGGCAGAGTGGAGGTTTGGTGATCGGCTCCGAGCCTGATGACATTCCCTACACTCCCGACCCATTCCGGGCGTGGTTCATGATCTCGTACGCGACACTCTTGATGGCGGCAAAGCTCTATCGAGACCAGTCGATTGCACGTCGAGAGCGCGTGGAACGTTTCGCGAGTTGGCTGCAGTCGGATCTGCAACTGTCACCCAGCCATGAGGCGTGGGTTGGATTCAAGCTCCTTGCCGGACGCGGCGATCAACCCGGAAAGGCCGCGCGCTTGCTCAAGCTCGGTCGTTCACGCGGTCTCGCGGACGCGCTTTGGGGGCCACATGGGACCTGATGTACACGCGGATACCGCTCATTCTGTCGGCGCCAGCCATGCAAGGCATCCGGCCGCTGCCGATTGCCTTTGTCACCGACGATGCCGCCCTCGTGGATGCGTTCGACGGAAGCGACTCACCATTCCTCGTATCGAATGCAAACGGCGTCACCTTTGGAGGTGTCCAGGTCGACATCACCTTGCTCCACGACGACGTCCATTCGATCGTCCGCTCTCATCTCGAGCGAGAGAAACTCCGAGTCCTAACCGACAGCACGGGCCTCACCGATGCCTCCATCAATCGCGCTTCTCGGCTCGCTGCAGATCTCGCGCTCCACTTCGATTAGGCGAGAGGTGATGCGTGGCAGTACGGCCGTTGTATTTTCGCGTCAGGACACGAGGTGCACTCGCAGGTAACCCGCTTCATCCGGGTGAGGTCTCAGCGCACGGCGTCGGCCAAGCCGAAATCCGACCCGCCCGGCCGCGAGCACTAGCCCGACCACGACGAGCACCCAGCCCGACCGCGAATACGATCGCCGCGCCCACGAGGAGCCACACTTCCTCACGAGCGCCATCCGCACTATTCCTGCGTCGCCCGCTCCAGAACGAGCTCCCGCACGCGCGCCGCATCCGCCTGCCCGCGCATGGCCTTCATGACGGCGCCGATGACGGCACCGGCGGCCTGCACCTTGCCGTCGCGGATCTTCTCGAGCACGTCGGGCTGGGCGGCGAGCGCCTCGTCGATCGCGGCGATAAGGGCGCCGTCATCAGACACGACCTTGAGGCCGCGCTTCTCGACCACCTCGGACGGTCGACCCCCCCTCGATCACGCCCTCCAGCACCTGGCGGGCGAGGCGGTCGGTGAGGTCGCCCGACTCGACGAGGGCGATGAGCTCCGACACGTGCAGCGGCGACACCAGCTCGCCCGGTTCGGCCGAGCGGGTGTTCGCGATGCGGGCGATCTCGCCTGTCCACCACTTGCGGGCCTGAGCCGGCGCCGCACCCGCGGCCACCGTCTCCTCCACCTCGACGAGCAGTCCGGCGTTCTTCACATCGCGGAACTCGAGGTCGGTGAAACCCCACGCCTCCTGCAGGCGACGGCGACGCACGGCCGGCGACTCCGGCAGGGCGGCGCGCAGCTGCTCGATGAGCTCGGGGCTCGGCTCGATCGGCAGCAGGTCGGGCTCCGGGAAGTAGCGGTAGTCGTCCGCATCCGACTTGGGGCGCCCGGCCGAGGTGACCCCGCGGTCCTCGTGCCAGTGGCGCGTCTCCTGCGTGATCGTGCCGCCCGCGGCGAGGATCGCCGCCTGGCGCTGGATCTCGTAGCGCACCGCGCGCTCCACCGAGCGGAACGAGTTCACGTTCTTCGTCTCGGTGCGGATGCCGAGCTTCACTTCGGGGTGCGGGTTGACGGATGCGTCGTGGCCGTCCGCCAGCTCGGCCGCCGGGGCGGTGCGCGGGCGCAGCGACACGTTCGCGTCGCAGCGGAGGTTGCCGCGCTCCATCCGCGCCTCCGAGATGCCGAGCGAGCGTGCGATCTCGCGGATCGTCGCCACGTAGGCCTTGCCCACCTCGGGCGCGCGATGCTCGGTGCCGAAGATCGGCTTCGTCACGATCTCCACGAGCGGCACGCCCGCGCGGTTGTAGTCCACGAGCGAGTACTCGGCGCCGTGGATGCGTCCGGTCGCGCCGCCCATGTGGGTGAGCTTGCCGGCATCTTCCTCCATGTGCGCGCGCTCGATCGGGATCGTCACCGAGGTGCCGTCCTCCAGCTCGATCACGAGCGAACCCTCGAAGGCGATCGGCTCGTCGTATTGGCTGATCTGGTAGTTCTTCGCGAGGTCGGGGTAGAAGTAGTTCTTGCGGGCGAAGCGGCTCGACGGGGCGATCTGGCATCCGAGCGCGAGCCCGAGCGAGATCGAGTACTCGATCGCCTTCTCGTTCACCACGGGCAGGCTGCCGGGCAGGCCCAGACACAGCGGCGTGATCTGCGTGTTCGGGGCGGCGCCGAAGCCGCCGGGCGCTGCCGGGTTCGGGGCGTCACTGAACATCTTCGTGGCGGTCGAGAGCTCGACGTGCACCTCGAATCCGAGCACCGGCTCGAACAGTTCGAGCGCCTTGTCGAAGTCCATGAGGTCGGGCTTGGCCATGGGTTCAATCCTAGGCGGCCCGCGTTGGCGCACGTGGCGCGCTGCTGGCATCGTGGGTGCATGCTGCCCAACGGCGTCGCGGATGCCGCACCTCCGACCGTGGTCGACCTAGCCGCCCGCGCGCGGCGGCTGGCATCCGACCGCGGCCACCGGGTGCTGCTGGGCATCGTCGGGGCGCCCGGGGCCGGCAAATCGACCATCGCCGAAGCGCTTGTCGCGGAGCTCGGGGCCTGCGCGGCGCTCGTGCCGATGGACGGGTTCCACTACTCGCAGCACGTGCTCGGGCTGCTCGGGCAGGCCGAGCGCAAGGGTGCCGCCGACACCTTCGACGCCGAGGGGCTCGCGGCGCTGCTGCACCGCATCCGCACCGCCACGGGCGACGTCTACGCCCCCACCTTCGACCGCTCGATCGAGGAGCCCATCGCGGCCGGCACCGTGGTGCCCGCCGACGCCGACATCGTCGTGGTGGAGGGCAACTACCTGCTGCTCGACGAGGGCGCATGGGCGGATGTGCGGGCGGCGCTCGATGAGACCTGGTTCCTGCGGATCCCGCAGGCGACGCGCGTCGAGCGGCTCGTGGAGCGGCACATGCGCTTCGGGCGCACGCGGGATGCGGCCGAGGCGTGGGTGGAGACGGTCGACGAGCGCAATGCGCGCCTTATCGAGGCGAGCGCGGAGCGGGCCGACCTCATTCTGACGCCGGAAGCGTCGGCGGCGCCGGTGGCGGCTGCGGAACCGACGCCCGCACCGCCCGCACCGACCGCCTGACCGCCGCCGCCTACGGCCGCAGCACGATGTTGCCGACCTTGCGGCCCGAGTCGATGCGCGCATACGCCTCGGCGACCGCCTCGAGCGGGTAGCTCGCCTCGATGAGCGGGCTGAGCACCCCGTCGGCGGCGAACTGCAGCACGCGCGCGAGATGCTCGGGGCGTTCGGATGCCGGCCCCGCCTTCACGTTGCCGCGCGCGGCGATCGTCTCGCCGAGTCCCGCCACCGCGAGCAGCAGCACTCCCCGTCGGCGAGCAGCCGGCGTCCGGATGCTGCCGAGAGGTTGCCGACCGTGTCGAGCACGACGTCGAAACGCTCTCCCGCATCCGCGAGGGCGTCGACGGGGGTGACGCGGTAGTCGATCGTGCGCTCGGCGCCGAGGCCGCGCACGAACTCGGCGTTCGCGGCGCTCGTGACGCCCGTGACGCGCGCGCCCAGGTGGCGGGCGAGCTGCACGGCGGCGGCCCCGACGGCGCCCGAGGCGCCGTTCACGAGCACGGATGCGTCGGGTTTCGCGGCGAGGCGGGCCTCCAGCCCGGCCTTGGTCACGAGGAAGTCGAGCGCCGTGCTGCCGCCGAACAGCACCGCGGCGGCCGCGTCATACGTGAGGTCGTAGGGCATCGGCAGCGCCTTCGCGGCCTTCACCCGCACGAACTCCGCATGTGCGCCGCACGCGGCGCCCGTCATGCCGCTGACCCGTTCCCCCACGGCGAGATGGCCGACGCCAGAGCCGAGCGCGGCGACCTCGCCCGAGAACACCACGCCGAGCACGCGCACCCGCGGCCCGCGGATGCCCATCGCGAGCTTGCCCGGAACGGCGAACCCGGGCGGGAAGCTGCCCGAGCGCATGCGGGCGTCGCCGCTCGTGACGGCGGCCGCGTGCACGCGCACGAGCACCTCGCCCGCCCGCGGTTCCGGGGTGGGCAGCTCGCGAACCCGGGCCACCTCAGGGGGCCCGTAGCTCTCGACGACGATGGCGCGCATCCGCTCTCCTTACACCTGTAAGCCTGATGCCGGATACGCTAGCCTTACACCTGTAAGAACGCAAGTCGGGAGGACGGATGCCGCCACGCGCCCCGCTCACACGCGAACGCATCGTGGATGCGGCCGCCGCCGTCGCCGATGCGAGCGGACTCGACGGCGTGAGCATGCGCACCGTCGGCCGCGCGCTCGGCGTGGAGGCGATGTCGCTCTACCACCACATCGCCGGCAAGGAGCAGCTGCTCGACGAGCTCGCCGACTGGGTGTTCGCGCGCATCCATCTGCCCTCGCTCGACGGCGAATGGCGCACGGCGATGAGCGAGCGCGCACACTCCCAGCGCGAGGTGCTCGGAGCGCACCCGTGGGGGCTCGCGCTCGTGGAGTCGCGCCGAACGCCGGGGCCCGCGGTGCTCGCCCACCACAACGCGGTGATCGGATGCCTGCGACGCAACGGCTTCAGCATCCAGCTCGCCGCGCACGCCTTCTCGGTGCTCGACGCCTACGTGTACGGGTTCGTGCTCACCGAGCAGCGGCTGCCGTTCGAAGCCGATGAGACCGTCGAGGACTTCGCGGCCGAGCTCGCGTTGCCGGCGGAGCAGTACCCGTACATGGTGGAGTTCGTGACCGAGCTCGTGATCGGGCGCGACTACTCGTACGCGAACGAGTTTGAGCACGGGCTGGAACTGGTGCTCGACGGACTGGCGGCCCGCCACCGGGGATGACGATGCATCCGGGGTGACGGGCCGCGGGGTCAGCCAGGGGCTGGGCCGGCTCAGCCGGCCAGCTGGGGGCTCAGCCGTGCCGAGTCAGTCGGCTCAGCGCGGCACGTCGCCGCGCCAGGCACCCGTCTCGCCGCCGGCGTTCTCGATGAACTCCTTGAAGTTCTTGAGGTCCTTGCGCACGGCGTGCGAACCGGCGCCGACCCACGAGCCGAGCACCTCGAGCACGCCCTCCGGCTCCCAGTCGAGCTGCACGGTCACGCGCGTGCTCGTGTCGCTGAGCTTGTGGAAGGTCACCACGCCCGCGTGCTGGGTGTCACCGCCGGTGCTCTTCCATGCGACGCGCTCATCCGGGTGCTGCTCGGTGACGACGGTGTCGAACTCGCGCTCGGCGCCGCCCACCTTCACCTTCCAGTGCACGTGGGTGTCGTCCTGCTGGGTGATCGACTCGACCTCGTCGAGGAAGTGCGGGAACGACTCGAACTGGGTCCACTGGTTGTAGGCCGTCGTGACGGGAACGTCGACGTCGATGCTTTCGGTGATCTGCGTCATAGGGGTCTCCTTCGTCTCACCACCATCCGACGCGAAACGAGCGGATGCGCCCAGCCCGTTGACGGGGCGGCTCGCGGGAGTTATGGGGGCGGGAGGCGCGCCGAGTGCAATGCGGCGCCTCCTGTCGCTCACAGCCCTCGCGCGTGCGACTTCTCCACGACTTTCGAATATGCGTTCGATTTCATGGGAGAATCAAGCATGCCCTCGTTCCCCACCTTCCTCGCCGCTCTGGGCGATGCTGCGGCACCCTTCGCGGTGCCCGCGGTGGCGGGGTTCACGGATGCGGAGCTGCTGGATGGGCAGCGTGCGGTCGCGGAGCTGCGGCGGCGGGTGGATGCGGTGGCCGCGGCGTTCGCCGGGGAGATCGCCCACCGCTCGCGCCGCGAGCTGGGGCATGCGGGGCTCGCGCAGGCGAACGGGGTGCGGTCGGCGGAGGATCTCATCGCGAAGGTCACTGCGACCTCCCGCCGTGACGCTCACACGCTGGTGAAGGCGGCCGAGTTCCTGCCGACCTCGACACGCGACGACTCGGCATCGCAGCCGCCGGCACCGCGCTGGCAGACGGTGATCGCGGATGCGGTCGCCTCCGCCGCGATCTCGGTCGGGGCCGCGGAGGTCATCCGCACCCGCCTCGCGGCAGCCGCCGACGGCGCCGCAGACGACGACCTCACTGCCGCCGCGAAGCTGCTGATCGCGGCAGCACCGCAGTCGACGCTCGAGACCCTGGCCGCGCTGGCCGCCCGCGCGCGGGATGAGCTCGACCTGGCCGGCATCCCGGCACGCGAGAACGCGCTGCGCGACAAGCGGTACCTGAAGTTCCGCACGCAACCAGACGGCTCCACCAGCTTCCACGGTCTGCTCGACCCGGAATCCGCGGCGATCGTCGTGCCGACATTCGACGCCGCCACCTCCCCCGCCGAGGCGGCCCCCGCTTCGTCGACCCGGATGCCGCCCAGCGCGCCGAAGACATCGTCCGCGACGAGCGCACCACCGAGCAACTCACCCTCGACGTGTTCGTCGAACTCATCCGCATCGGTGCGCGCGTCGACGACGGAACACTCCTGGGTGACCGCAAACCGGCCGTGCGCATCCTCGTCACCCAGACCGACCTCGAAGCCCAACCCGACGCCGACGGCACCCGGGCGGGCGCCGCGTACTTCGAAGGCCAGCACGACGCCGTCTCCATCGCTACCGCCGAACGCTACATCTGCAGCAGTGGCGCCGTGCCGATCATGTTCGCCACCGACGGACGCGCCCTCAACCTCGGCCGCGAGCAACGCCTCTTCACCCAGAAGCAACGCACCGCGATGGCCGCCCGCGACGGCGGATGCATCATGTGCGCGCGACCATCATCCTGGTGCGAAGCCCACCACATCGACCACTGGGACGCCCACAACGGCCGCACCGACATCGACGATGCGATTGCTTGCTAATCTCACCCCATGTCGAAGGTGGTCGCAGCGGCGATCTATGCACGTATCTCCCGCGATGTGACGGGTGAAGGTCTCGGGGTTGAGCGGCAGCTCGCCGAGTGTCGGAAGCTTGCCGAGCAGCGCGGCTGGACCGTCGCGGAGGAGTACGTCGACAATGACATCTCCGCGTACTCAGGCAAGACGCGGCCCCAGTACGAGCGCATGTTGCAGGACGTCGCCGAGGGTCGTCGGGATGCCGTGATCGCGTACCACACCGACCGGCTCACCCGGCGCCCGGTGGAGTTGGAACACTTCATGCAGGTGTGCGACACAGCGGGGATGACGCACTTCGCCACCGTGACCGCCGACATCGACTTGGGCAATGACGACGGTCTCTTCATGGCGAGGATCCTGGGCGCCGTCGCCGCGAAGGAATCCGCCCGGAAGTCTGCCCGCCTGCGCAGCAAGGCACGCCAGAACGCCGAGCAGGGACGGGTCAGCGGCGGAGGGATCCGCCCGTTTGCCTACGCGGCAGATCGGGTGACCGTGATCGAATCCGAAGCGGAGGTGTTCCGCGACCTCGCCACCCGGTATCTCGCGGGCGAGTCGCTGATGTCTCTCACGAACTGGATGCAAGAGCAGGGCATCATGTCCGTCGCGGGGAAGCCGTGGCACACAAGCGTGCTGCGTGCGACCCTCATCAACCCCGTTACGCCGGCCTCCGCGCCCACCATGGAGAGGTCGTCGCCGAGGCGGTGTGGCCGGCGATCATCACGCCCGCCCAGCATCACCAGTTGGTCGCGGCTTTCGCCCGCAAGAAGGTCACCGGGCGCCGCACCCCGCGCCGGTATCTGCTGTCGGGTCTGCTGCGGTGCGGGAAGTGCGGCAACAAGCTGTTCTCCTCAGTCCGCAACGACCGGAAGGTCGAGACCCGCCGCTACGTCTGCATGTCTGGTCCCGACCATGGTGGGTGCGGGAAGCTCACCGTAGTCGCCGCACCTTTGGAGGAGTGGATCGCGGAAGCAGTCCTGATCCGCCTCGACAGCCCCACTATGGCCGACGCACTTGCGGGCCGCGCGGCTGCTGACGAACGCTACGCGGCAACCCTTGCCGAGCTCGACAGGGACCGCGCGCAGATGGAGGAGCTCGCGGGGATGTGGTCGGCGAAGTCGATCTCCACCGCCGAGTGGATGAGCGCCCGCGAACCGATCGAGCGCCGCATCCAGACCGCGGAACGGCAACTGTCACAGATGACCGGCACGAGCACCCTGGACGGGCTGATCGGCAACGGCACGGGTCTACGCGACGCCTGGGAAGGGCTCAACCTCACCCGGCAGGCCGCGATCATCGCCGCGGTCCTCGACTTCGCGACCATCCTCCCCGGCACTCCCGGAGCCCGCGGGCTGGACCCGAACCGGATCGTGCCCACCTGGGCCCTGTGAGCGGCGGGGCCCGCGGAGGGCCCCTCGCGGGGCCCCTCCGCGGACCCCCGCACGCTCAACAGCGTCCGCAGCTGCGACACCGCACCGGCATCGGTCACCAACACCGGGACACCCTGAGCAGCGCAGGTGGCTTCCACCCACGCGCGCAACGCACCCCGGTCGACACTCATCGGCTCATCGACCCCACTGAGCCCACACCGCGGGCGGCCCCTGCCACCCCTCGGTCTCCGAGGAGAACCACGTCGACGACGGCTCGTCCCCGAACACCCCGGACGCTTCCTCGAGCACCGCGAACTTCGTCCGCCCGGTGATCGACACGGTTTCCGGCTGGAACCCCTGCGCCACGTCATACCGATGCAGCCCGAGGGCTCGCGCATCCGGGTCCGCGAACGTCTTCGCAACGTACTTGGACAAGTACCCGGCGGCGCGCCGCCCCTCACCCAGCGCCGTCGTGCCGACCGGAAGATCGCCGAGCAGCTTGATGTGCACGAACCCGCGCCCCCACGCCGACTCGATCAGCCTCCGCGGGACGAACTTCCCCACCGCGAAATGCGCATGCAACCCGTGGCCGGACTTGTGCCACTCAGGCACCCACACATACGGCAACGGCTCACCCCCGAGCCCATCACGCAGCTCGCGGAAAAACTCGCCCAGATGCAGACGGATTGCCTCCGGATCATGGCAACCCTCACCGCGATAGGTCAGCGTCCCGAGACGATTCAGCCGGTTCGCCGCACAGTACCGCCGCAACCGTGACCGCGCCCGCCGCCCCGCCTCCTCCGCCGACCGCTCAGGATCCGCAGCAGCACCCCGCGCCACATACGGCGAGGACTTCCGCACGAAGCGCTGGAACGAACCTCCGCCCTCCGCGGCATCCGGACACAACGAGAACACCCAGCCCGAAGCTGGACCAACACCCCCGGAGGGGTCGACAGGAACACCCATCGAGAACACCAATCGGCAAACGCCGAGGCGCACGCGAACGCACAAGACAACGAGGAAGCGGGCACCCGGCAGGCTTACAAAGACAGACGCGCGCGAAGGCGCGATGAAGTGCCAGAGCGGCTAGTTCAGAAAATGTCTATGTCTGGAGGACCCGAGCAACCTACGGTTCCGCCGCCGACCGCGTCTCATAACCACGACCGTTCGCTATGCGACGGTGACCCATTCCTACCGCACGAACAACACCACTGTCATTCGTTCCCGGCTACCTCACAGGCTGCCGCCTGATCGCCCGCTCCGCGGACGATCAGTTGCCACCGAAGGATCTCCCGTAGCTTCCCGAGTTATGTTGCAGATTCAAGTCAAGCGCGGCGCTACGCGCCGCCCCCGGCCGCCATCGTCAGAAGAGCGGCGATTAGGCCGAGTAGTCCGCCCGTGAGGCCAGCAACAACGGTCGAGATGATCAGAACCCGCGTGTCGATGCGCAGCGACCTGTTTTCGACAGCGGCTCGCGCGAACTGTGGGTCGATTTGTCCGACGCTGGCTTCATCTGCCTTGAGATCGAGGTCAAACAGCTGAGGGATTGTCCATCGTGTGAGCCGATCATCGAATCGACGACGCGTCTCCGAATACCGCTGTTGAAGCACTTCCACCCGGGCCATGGCCAGCCACAGTGAGGCAATCAGGTATCTCACGCGACGAGCGCCTCCTCCCCACGATGGTGGCGCCAGTCATGGAACTTGGCTCCGATTCTTCGCCGCAATGGGAGATTTCCGCGGGATACTGCCAAGTAGTCGAGAGCGAGCAGCTCCGCGGTCATGTGCTGGGCCGCGTCCTCCATGTCCAACACGCGGCGGGCGATGTTCTTGACTTGCGCAAACTCCCCAGCGGCAGGCTCGAGTTGGCGGTGCAGAGCGGCTGCCAGGGGCACCTCGTCATCCATGCCCAGCTGGACCCTCACGATGTCGGTCTCGTCGACCGTGAACGGGGGCGTGGCCCTTCGCCCTGAATTGTCTCCACCAGCATTGCGCGATGGGCAAACTTCAGTTCGCACCCAGGGCTGCATGCCTGCACATAGAGATCGAGGTCGAGCGATTCGGCAGCCGTTTCCAAAACCTCAATCAGGATCTGTCCCGCCGCACCAGAAGGTTTCTCCGCCCCAGCAGCATCCCAGAGGATGACGGCGATACAGCCGTCCCATGCGACGTAGTAGTGGTCCGATGATGCAGACCGCCCATAGATCTTCGGCTGATTCTTGATTGGGACACTGAGCTCAAAAACAAAAGGACGCGGGTACTGGATTCCCCTCATCGCATCGGATCCCTGGAGAAGTACCTCAGGGTCGTCGACAGAGCCGGGAAAGTAGACGTCTGTCGAGATCCAGTGCTTGTTGAGCTTTGGTAGGGCGACGTTGACCACCCGATTGTCAGCCTTGATTGCTTCGCCTATGCGCGTGTACAGAGTCTCCGGATTCGCTGTTCGAGGTCCCGTCAGGATGAAGGTGCCGAATCGGGCGAAATACTTTGCCGCGGGTTCGGGCTGCTTCTCTTCAGTCATGTGACTCCTCTGTCGCGACACATGTTCCCACAAAGACAGTCGGCTGGGGCCGTCCCCGTTCGAGGTGCGTAACGGTCAGATTTACGCTTGATCGACGACGGCGTACTCCTCTGCAGGTTCTGCCACCTCAACGTGCACAACAACACCTGGCGCATCCGACGAGAACACGGCCACTACTTCCTCGAAAGACCCGACGGCGACGGCACCCTCCGCCGCACACCCCTGAACCGCCGCAGCCCCGCACTGCAACGACTCCTCAGCGCCTGACTGCCGTGCCGGCTGTCTGGTGCGACCAGACATTGATGTGTACAGTGTCCACATTCGATCGAGGAGGACACGTGAGCGCCCCGCTTCCCACCATTGCCGACCATGAAACCTGGCGTGCAGAGCTCGACGCCCTGCGCATCCGCGAGAAGGCCGCCACGCGGGAACTCGACGCCATCGCCGCCCAGCGTCGACGACTCCCGATGGTCGCACTGCCCGAATACACGCTCGTCGGAGAACACGGCCCCGTCACACTCGCCGAGGTCTTCGAGGGCCGGCGGCAGCTCATCACCTACCACCACATGTGGCACCGCGGCGCCGACTGGCAATGCGTCGGCTGCACGAGCTACACCTCCCAGTTCACGCGTCTCGAATTTCTCGAGGCCTACGACGCCCGTTTCGTCATCGTCTCGCAAGCGCCCATCGAGGAACTGCTCGCCTACCGCGACAAGGTCGGCAACCGCATGGAGTGGTACTCCACCTACGAGAGCCCATTCGGCGCCGACATGGATGCCCCACGCGACGGCGGGTTCGCCGTCAACGTGTTCCTCCGCGACGGCGACACCGTCTACCGCACCTGGCACACCAACGGCCGCGGCACGGAACAGCTCAGCCACACCTTCGCACTCGTCGACCTGCTGCCCTACGGCCGACAGGAAGCGTGGCAGGACTCGCCCGAGGGGTGGCCGAACAACGACGCGGCCGGGACGCGCTGGATACGTTCCGCGCAGACAGCTGCGCTCTACGGCCGCGATCCCCAGGTCACCTCAGACGACTCCCACTGCCACTAGGCGTCATCCCAGAGCGGCGGCGCCCTGCTTCGCACCCGGCGGCGGACCTGACGTCGCACGGGCGACCAGCTCCGGCTCGAGGGCCACCGCCGAGGTGCCGAGACCCGCCAGCTGATTGCGCAGCAGTGTCGCGGCCGTCTCGCCCATCAGGCGACGCGGCTGGTTGATCGTCGTCATCCGCACCGGCTGCAGCTGGGCGAAGATCGAGTTGTCGTACCCGACCACCGACACGTCCTCGGGGCACCGCAGCCCGGCATCCGACACCGCGCCCAGCACACCCAGCGCCACGAAGTCGTTGGACGCGATGATCGCCGTCGGCGCGTCGGTCAGGGTGAGCAGCTCGCGAGCACCGTCGTAGCCGCCCTCCTGGTTGGGCGCCGCCTTCACGACCTCGATGTTGCGCTCGAGGTCGAGCCGCACCATCGCATCCCGATACGCGGCCTCACGGGCGCGGGCACCCGGGTTGTCACCGGCGGAGACGTGAGCGATGCGCTCATGCCCGAGCCCCACGAGATGATCCAGCGCGAGCCCGATACCGATCGCGTCATCCGTGTGCACCCGACTGCACCCAGCCGGCCGCTCGCCCGGGCGACCCACGACGACCGTCGGGCACAGCGCCGCGATGTCGGCGATCTCCTGGTTCGTCAGCCGCGGCGTGATCATGATCATGCCTTCGACGCGCAGCTCGATGAAAGTGTTCGCGGCCGCCCGCTCCGCCTTCGGGTCCAGACCCCGGATGCGATGAGCGTACGCAGCCCCAGCGTCTCGGTCACCTGCGAGATGCCGTCGATCACCTCGGTGTAGAACGGGTTGTGCAGATCGGAGACGAGCACGCCGATGGTGTCGGTGCGGCGCTGCGCGAGGGTGCGCGCCGCCGCGTTCGGGCGGTAGCCCAGACGCTTCATCGCGTCGTGCACGGCCTGCTTGCGCACCGGGCTCACCTTGTCGGGGTTCTGCAGCACGAGCGACACGAGCGAGCGCGAGACACCCGCCTCCCGCGCGACATCGACGATGGTGGGCCGCCGTTCCGACACGCTCGGCCTCCTTCGTGCTCGTGCCCCTCGATCGTAGGGGAAGGCGAACTCACCCCTTCACTGCTCCCGAGGTGAGTCCAGCCACGAAGTAGCGCTGCAGGAACGCGAACAGCAGCAGCACCGGCAGGATCGCCAGCACCGAACCCGCCATCAACAGATCCCACTGCGTGGAGAACTGGCTGCGCAACCCTGCGAGCCCCACCGGGATCGTGCGCAGCTCGGCCGAGTTGATCGCGAGCGACGGCCAGGCGAACTCGCCCCACGTCCACATGAACTTCAGCACCGCGAGGGTGCCGTACATCGCGAGCGAGTTCGGGATCAGCACCGACCAGAGGGTGCGCAGCCGCGAGGCTCCGTCGATGAATGCGGCCTCATCCAGCTCCCGCGGCAGCGACATAAAGGTCTGCCGCAGCAGGAAGATGCCGGTGGGGCTCACGATGTACGGCGCGATGAGCGCGGCGTAGCTGTCGAGCCATCCGAGGTCGCGCATCTGCACGTACAGCGGCACGAGGATCACCTGCGCCGGGATCATGATGGCCGCGATCACCAGCAGCAAGACGACCTTCTGCCCCGCGAACCGCATCCGGGCGAGCGGGTAGGCGATGAGACTGTCGAAGACGAGGTTCGCCCCGACCACGACCGCGCACACGATCATCGAGTTGAGGAACCACTGCAGGTACCCCTTCTCGGTGACGATCCGCACGTAGTTCTCGATCGTCGCGTCGCCGAACGCGAAGACGTCCATCTGGGCGCCGAGCAGATTCGGCAGCGGCTGCAGGGATGCCAGCACCATCCACACGAACGGCGCACCCGCGAAGACCACGATCGCGACCATCGCGAAGCCCATGAGCACGCGGCCCGCGTAGAAGCGTGCCGAGCGGGCCGCCTGGATGCGAGTGAGGGCGGTCATGCGGTGGCCTTCCTGCGGGCGAGGATCTGAAGCGACAGCGGGATGAGCACGAGCAGGAACAGCACGGTCGTGCCGGCCGCCGCGAACCCGACGTCGGTGAGCAGGCGCGTGTAGAGGAACGTGATGATCGTCAGCGTCGCGTTGCCCGGGCCGCCCTCCGTCATCACCCACACCTGGTCGAACACCTTGAATGCGTTGAAGATGAGCAGCACGAGCACGAAGAGGTTCGCGGCCCCGAGCATCGGGAACTTCACCCGCCAGAACCGCTGCCAGTCGCTCGCGCCGTCGATCGCTGCGGCCTCCTCGATCTCGCGCGGGATCTGCTGCAGCCCGCCCAGCAGCACGAGCATGTAGATGCCGAAGTCCTTCCAGACCGACACCACCATGACCGCCGGGAGCGCGAGCTGCGGATTCTGCAGCCACGCGGGCCCATCGATGCCGAACACCCCGAGCACCTGGTTGAGCGGGCCGCCGGTCGGCTCGTAGATGAACTTCCAGATCACTCCCGCGACGACCATCGGAATGATCGCGGGAAGCAGCGACACCGTGCGCACCCAGCGCACGATCCGCAGTCCACGGTTCAGCAGCACGGCGGTGCCGAGCGACAGCCCGTACGCGACCACCGAGACGCCCACGGTGTAGACCGCGGTCACGTAAAGGCTCTGGCGGAAGGTGTCGGATGTCAGCAGCCGCTCGTACTGCAGGGTGCCCACGAATCGCGGCTCGCCGAGCAGGTTCCACTGGAAGAAGCTCAGCCCGAACGCGTGCCCGAGCGGCCAGTAGAGGAACGCGACGAGGGGGATGAGCCCCGGCAGCAGGAACGCCCACGCAGTGAGGTTCTCGCGTCGCCGGCCGATCACCCCACCTCGTCGCGCCGCCATCAGTAGGCCGCCGCTTCGAGCGCCTCGTTCACGGCCGCGTCGATGGCGCTCAGCGCGTCGTCGATCGACATGTCGCCGTTGATCGCCGCCACCAGGTACTGCTTCTGCGCCTCCCAGCGAGCGGCCTGCGCGTAGCGCTCGAACATGATGTTCTCGGGGCTCGCGAGCGTGAGCTGCTCGAGCAGGGCGGCACGTGCCGGGTCGGCGTCGACGAGCGCCTCCACCTGGGCGCGCGTCGCGTCGTCGACCTTGTCGAGCTCGTAGGGGAAGATCGGCGCGCGCTCCATGTAACGCACGGCCTGCTCGGGCGACGTCATCCACTTCATGAACGTGCCCGCCGCCTCGAGGTGGTCGCTCGCGGCGTTCGCCACCAGGAACTCGCCGTCCACGTAGGCGCTGCTCGACTTCGGGCCCTTCGGCATCGGCGCGAGACTCCACTCGTCGCCGAGGCCGGATGCCGCGATCTCCGGCAGGTGCAGTTGCTGGAAGGCGAACATCGCCACCGTGCCGTCGATGAAGCCGCCGACCGCATTCGGGCCGGGCGTCGTGATGCCCTCGTCGACGAAGCTCTTCAGGTAGGCGAGCGCCTCCTTGCCCGCGGGCGAGTTGGCGTTCGCCTGCGAGAAGTCGTCGGTGAGCTGCATGCCCCCGCCGCGTAGAAGAAGTTGGCCCAGGTGTGGTTGATGGCGTTGAGGTGGTCGTCCATCCCCTTGATCTGGAACCCCATGACATCGCCGCCAGATCCCTCCGTGATCGCTGCGGCGGTCTCCTTCAACTCGTCCCAGGTCGTCGGCGGCGCATCGAAGCCGTACTCCGACAGGATCGTCTGGTTGTAGTAGAGAACGTTGGCGTAGTAGCCGATCGGCACGCCATAGGTCTTGCCGTCGTGACCGGCGGCGTAGTCGATGATGTCGAGGAACGGGTCGACATCCTCGTCGGTATAGCCGAGCTCGGGGAGCGACGCGAGCGCACCCGACGACAGGAAGTCCTGGTTGACCGGCGCCATGATGAAGACGTCCGGGCCGGTGCCCGCGCCGACCGCCTGGATGATCTTGTCGCGCCCATCGGCCCACTGCAGGCCCGTGAATTCGACGACGACGTCGTCTTGCGAGGCGTTGAACTCCTCGACGTAGGCGGCCACGTCCTCCTCGGCATGACCGCCGAACGGCATGCTCCAGAACTCGATCGTGACGGGACCGTCGTCGTCTGCGGGCTCGCTCGTGCATGCCGCAAGGCTGAGCACCAGCGCTCCCCCGGTGGCGACCGCCAGCCAGGGCTTGATTCGGGTGAACATCGTTGTCTCCTACTCTGCTGTGTTGAATGGTGTCAGTCGAGCAACGCGCCCTGGCTGACGAGGGTGGATCGGATGTCGTCGACGGCCAGCTCACGCACGCCGACGCCGGCGCGCACCGCGAGGGCAGCCGCGGTACCCGCGGCCTGGCCCATGCCCATCGCCGTCGCCGTCACGCGCGAGGAGCCGGCCGCTCGCCGAGTCGCTGAGTGGCAGCGCCCCGCGACGACGAGGTCGTCCCAGCCGCGCGGCAACAGGGTGCGGAACGGGATGTCGTAGGGCTCGGGCGTCCAGGCGTCGTAGTCGTGCAGGCCGGCACGATCGGAGGGGTGCACGTCGACGTAGAAGCAGCCCCGCAGCACCGCATCATCGAAGCGTCGGCTCGTGCGGATGTCGTCTTCGGTGAGCTGGTAGTCGCCGATGATGCGACGCGTCTCGCGCACGCCCACGTACGGTCCGCTCGTGATGAGGTAGGCATCCCGGAACTCCGGAACATCGGCGCGCCAGGCGTCGACAAGGGTCGCGGCGTCGCGCCGCCCGGCGAACTCGGCGTGGGTGAGCGCGGCCGGGTCGGTCGCATCCCCGGGATGCGGGTGAGGTTGAACACGAGCTCGTCGGGGGCGTGCGCAAAGTCGTCGTGGTCGGCGTGGAAGAAGTACAGCCCGATCTCGCCCGCGTCGTGCAGCCGCTCGACGACCATGCGCATCCGCGAGGTGAGGGTGTCGGTGTCGTGAACGTTGCCGACCCGGAAGTGCAGTGTCATCGGCTGCAGCGGCGAGGTCTTCGCGACGGGCGCGCCCGCCCAGGCGCTCACGTCGCCATCACCCGTCGCGTCGATCGTGATGCGCGGCTTGACGAGCGACAGGCCGGCCTTGTTGGCGATGACGACTCCCGTGACGCGCTCGCCATCCGACAGCACGTCGCACACGACCGTGTGGAAGAGCACGTCGAGCCGGTCGGACTGCTCCACGAGCATCCGGTCGGCCGCGTGCTTGAAGCGCTCCGGGTCGAGCGGCAGGAACGCGTGGTCGAGGTGCGTGGTCTCGGGGGTCGCGCGCCCAAGGCGCACGAGCATCTCGAACGGGATGCCGCCGAGCGCGATCCGCCCGGTGCCGAGGTGCGCGATGCCGTCGTACCAGGGGTTGCCGACCGAGGTGAGGATGCCGCCGGTGAACCCCGCGCGCTCCACGAGCAGCGTGCGTGCCCCGTTGCGGGCCGAGGAGACGGCGGCGCCGATGCCCGCGCATCCCCGCCCGCGACGAGAACGTCGGTTTCGATGACCGGGAGGGTGGCCGTGTAGCTCGACTGCATCGTCGGTGGTTCCTTCGGGTTCCGCGCGTTGGAGCGCTCCAAATTGGTACGCTCCAAACTGTAGGGCGGATGCGGTAGGTGCGTCAAGAGGGAGATCTCGCAGCTCGTACGCCAGCCGTGGCGCACCGGGCCGTGGGGTGGTTTCGAGACGCCCGCTGCGCGGGCTCCTCAACCAGCGGGGGAAAGGTAGTCGCCGCGGGCGCTTCAGCCAGCGGGGGGCAGTCGCCGCTAGCGCTTCAGCCAGCGGCGCAGGTGGGCCGCTCGGTTAGAGCGCCGGCGCCTGCGCCAGCAGCGGGCCACCCCACTGGTCGACGAGCAGCTGCTCGAGGGCAGCACCCACTGTGTAGAGCCGGGCGTCCTCGCGCGCGGGCGCCATGAACTGGATGCCGACCGGCAGGTTGTCCTCCGGCGCGAGACCCGAGGGCAGAGCGATGCCCGGTACGCCGGCGAGGTTCGCCGGGATCGTCGTCAGGTCGTTGAGGTACATCGCGAGAGGGTCGTCGATCTTCGCGCCGAGCGGGAACGCGGTGGTCGGCGCCGACGGCGTCGCCAGCACATCCACCTGCTCGAAGGCGGCGTCGAAGTCGCGCTGGATGAGCGTGCGCACCTTCTGCGCCGAACCGTAGTAGGCGTCGTAGTAGCCCGCCGACAGCGCGTAGGTGCCCAGGATGATGCGCCGCTTCACCTCGTCGCCGAACCCCGCCTCACGCGTGGCCGACATGACATCCTCGACCGTGGGCTGACCGTCGGGCGTCACCCGCAGGCCGAAGCGCACCGAGTCGAACTTCGCGAGATTGCTGGATGCCTCCGCCGGAAGGATCAGGTAGTAGGCGGCGATCGCATAACGGAACGACGGCGCCGAGATCGGCACGATCTCAGCCCCCTGCGCCTCCAGCAGCGCGAGCGCCTCCTCGAAGCGCTGCACGACACCGGGCTGGAAGCCCTCGCCGCCTGCCAGGTCGGTCACGACGCCCACGCGCAGACCGCGCACGGAACCCTCGCGCTGCCCGGCGCGCGCGGCATCCGCGAACGACGGCCAGGCATCCGGGATCGAGGTCGAGTCCTTCGGGTCGTGCCCGCCGATCACGTCGTGCAGCAGCGCCGCATCGAGCACCGTGCGGGCGACCGGGCCAACCTGGTCGAGCGAGGAGGCGAGAGCGATCGCGCCGTAGCGCGAGACCCCGCCATAGGTCGGCTTCATGCCGACAGTGCCCGTCACGGATGCCGGCTGACGGATCGAACCGCCGGTGTCGGAACCCAGCGCGAGCGGCGCCTCGAAGGCCGCGACGGCCGCCGCCGATCCACCCCCGAACCGCCGGGGATGCGCGAGAGATCCCACGGGTTGTGGGTGTTGCCGAACGCCGAGTGCTCGGTGGAGGAGCCCATCGCGAACTCGTCCATGTTGGTCTTGCCGAGCGGCACGAGACCGGCGGCACGCAGTCGGGCGACGACGGTCGCGTCGTAGGGCGGCACCCAGCCCTCGAGGATCTTCGAGCCCGAGGTCGAGGGCATGTCGAAGGTGCAGAGCACGTCCTTGATGGCGATCGGCACGCCCGCGAGCCCGGATGCCGTGCCCTCGGCCCGTGCCTTGTCGATGGCGGCCGCGGTGTCGAGCGCGTTCTCGTTGATGTGCAGGAACGCGTGCACATCGCCGTCGACCTGCGAGATGCGGTCGAGGTAGGCCTGCGTCAGCTCGACACTCGAGGTCTCGCCGGAATCGAGCAGCTCGGCCAACTCGGCCGCAGAACGCGTGATCACTGCTCCTCCCCCAGGATCGAGGTGACCTTGAAGAAGTCGCCGTCGCGCTCCGGGGCACCCGAGAGCGCCTCCTCCGGGGTGAGCGTGCGACCCACGACATCCGGACGCGTCACGGTGCCGAGCGCAATCGGGTGACTCGTGGCGGGCACGTCGGGTGTCGCCACCTCGGTGACCGTGGCAACCGCATCGACGATCACGCCGAGCTCCCCGTCAGACGCTGAACCTCGTCGTCGGTGAGGCCGATTCGGGCGAGGTGCGCCAGATGGCGCACGAGGTCGGGGGTGATCTCAGACACGACGTCCAGTCTAGGTGGCGGTGGGGTTTCGATACGCCCGCTGCGCGGGCTACTCAACCCGCGGGAAGGCGACCAGCTGCGCGGGCTACTCAACCCGCGGTGTGGCTAGCGGATGTGGGTGAAGGCGCGCGCGAAGTCGCCGCGGGAGTGATCGGGAGCCACCACCCACTCCCCTCGCCGAGGGCGATGAGCGCCATGTTGCGCAGCGACATGCTGCCCGGCGCGAAGTAGTCGTTGTGGGTGAACGCACCGCCGAGCTGCGCGCCCGAGAGCGGATCGCTTCCTGCGGCGACCGAGAACAGGTGCGCCCCGTAGTTGCGCGAGGCGGGCTGGCTGCCGAAGACCCCGGATGCCGGGATCGGATCCCAATCGGCCGCCCCCACCCAGACGCTGCCGACGTGAAGTTCGTCGGCGGAGCGCGCGGGGCTGCCGGGCGACCCGACCACGGCGAGCGCGTCGACGTGCACGTCGTCTTCAGCGAGCGAGAGCAGCGCCGCTGTCGACCCGTAGGAGTGCGCGAGCACGGCGAGATACGGCTGGTCGTCGCCTCGGGCGGCCCGCAGTCCCTGCAGCGACGCCGTGAACGACTGCTGCCCCTCACGGGCGAGCTCCATCGAGGCCACGTTCACCAGGCTGGGCGTGCGGTAGCCGATCCAGGCGACGGCGGCGACCGCCGCATCCGATCCGGGGTTCAACTCCCGCAACCACCGCTCCTGGTCGTCGACGAGCGTCTGCGCCGTCTCGGTCCACGCTTCGATCTGGGCGTCGACGCCGAAGAACATGCCGGGCACGAGATAGCTCACGTAGTCGGCACGCGTGAGGTCGCCGATCGCGATCACCGCGCGCCCGTCGCCCGTCACGTCGATGCTCACAAGTCGCCGCTCCTCGCCACGCAACGCCTTCTCGATCTGGTCGAGCATGTGGTTGCGGGTCTCGAGCTCGCCGCGCTCGGCGCGCCCCAGCATGCCGTCGAGCCGGGCGTCGAGCTGCTGCCGTGCGGCATCCAGCACCTCGCGGTTGGCGATGTCGCGCGCCGTGTAGGGCACGCCCTCGAGATTGCCGATGAGTTCGGGTGCGACGCTGCGCAGGATGCTGCGTCCGGAGGTCGGCGCGCCCGCCCACCAGGCGGCGACCTCGCTCGCGCGCGGGGGCGAGCTGATCAGCTCCTCGAGCGCTTGCGGGTGGGTGTCGAGGAACAGCCGCACGTCACCGCGCGGCAGGGAGTCGAGCTGGTCGAGCAGCGCGACGCCGTGCAGGCGGTCGAGCGGGGTGGCCGGCCCGCCGATCGGGTCGGCGACGGGAGCCTCGCCGACGGCCACCGTGAGCGGCACCGCGGGCACGCCGAAGGCCCCGGTCAGGGTTACCGGGGCTACAAGCAGCAAGGCGATCTCGAACAGCTGATTGTCCTTCCCAGTGACGCTCAGCAGCGAATACCGCACATTCTACCGCGGGCATGCGCTTCCTGACCCACGAATGTGAAAGTGCGTCAATCGAAGATCGCGGGCCCCTCCGCCAGGAAGCGACTGAAGTCGTCGGCGTCGACCACCGGGATGCCGAGGTCTGTCGCCTTCGTCGCCTTCGACCCGGCCCCCGGCCCGATCACGACGTAGTCGGTCTTCTTGCTCACGCTCGACGCCGGCTTGCCGCCCGCCGCGAGCACCGCCTCCTGCGCCTCGTCGCGCGAGTGCTCGGGCATCGCCCCGGTGACCACCACCGTGAGCCCCGAGAGCGGACCCTCAATGGATGCCGCACGCCCCGGACCGGGATGACCCGGCGTCGCCCAGGGCACCCCGGCGGCGGCCCACCGCTCGACGATCTCGAGGTGCCAGTCCACGTCGAACCAGTCGAGCACGGCATCCGCGATGATGCCCCCGACGCCGTCGACCGCCGCGAGTTCCTCCCGCGACGCGGCCCGGATCGCGGCGAGCGAGCCGAACCAGTCGGCGAGCGCCCGCGCGGCGACCGGCCCCACATGGCGGATGCTGAGCGCCACCAGGAAGCGCCACAGCTCCTTCGACTTGGCCTTCTCGAGTTCGGCGAGCAGCGTCAGCGCCGCCTCGGACGGCACGAACGACTCGTAGTCCTTGCGGATGCCGGCCTTGCGACGCGCGGCCGCATCCATGTTCTCGGTGCCCGGCGGGTAGCTGCGCACGAGGTTGCGGTACGGGCGGCGCACGTCGTACTCGCCGTTGTCGAGCACCTTCCGCTCGCCCGTCTCGGCGTCGCGCACGACCACCTCGATCGGCATAAGCTGCTCCAGGGTGAGCTCGAACAGCCCCGCCTCGGTCTCGAGCGGCGCAGCCACCTCGGCCTGGGTGAGGGCGGCGGCACCCACCTCGCCGAGTCCCTCGATGTCGAGCGCTCCGCGCGAGCCGATGTGCTCGACGCGCCCGCGCACCTGGGCGGGGCAGGCGCGCGCGTTCGGGCAACGCAGGTCGACGTCGCCCTCCTTGGCCGGCGCGAGCGGGGTGCCGCACACGGGGCAGTTGGCGGGCATCACGAACTCGCGCTCGGAGCCGTCACGCAGTTCCACGACCGGTCCGAGCACCTCGGGGATCACGTCGCCCGCCTTGCGCAGCACGACCGTGTCGCCGATCAGCACGCCCTTGGCCTTCACGACGTCCTGGTTGTGCAACGTCGCCTGCCGCACCGTCGACCCCGAGACCCGCACGGGCTCCATGACGGCGAACGGCGTGGCCCGCCCGGTGCGCCCCACCGACACCACGATGTCGAGCAGCTTCGTGTTCACCTGCTCGGGCGGGTACTTGTAGGCGATCGCCCAGCGCGGCGCGCGGCTCGTGGCGCCGAGTTCGTCGTGCAGAGCCAGCTCGTCGACCTTGACGACGATGCCGTCGATCTCGTGCTCGACGTCGTGCCGGTGCTCACCGTAGTGGGCGACGTAGTCGAGTACGCCGTCGACGTCGGTGCTCACCCTGCTGTAAGGAGTGGTCGGCAGGCCCCACCCGGCGAGCAGCTCGTAGATCTCGCTCTGCGCCGACACGGGCGGGTTCGGCCACGCGCCGATGCCGTGCACGAACAGCCGCAGCGAGCCGATGCGAGCGAGTGCCGCCTCGAGCTCGAGCCCGTCTTTCTTGTCGAGTTGCTGGCGCAGGCCGCCGGATGCCGCGTTGCGCGGGTTCGCGAACGCCGGGAAGCGTCGTGCGGCTGCCGCCCGCGCCTTCTCCTCGTCGAACGACGAGCCGCGCCCCGCGGCCCGGCCCCCGCATCCTGGAACGCTCGCTCGCGCAGCTCGGCCTGCAGCTCGTTGAGCCCCTCGAACGCCTTGACGGGGATGAACACCTCGCCGCGCACCTCGACGAGCGCCGGATGCCCGGTGCCGCTCAGCCGCTCGGGCACGTCGGCGAGCCGCAGGGCGTTCTCGGTGACGATCTCGCCGACCCGCCCGTCGCCGCGGGTGGCAGCGCTCGTGAGCACCCCGTTCTCGTAGCGGAGGTTGATCGCGAGGCCGTCGATCTTCAGTTCGGTGAGCCAGTGCACCGCGCGACCCGCAGCATCCGCGGTCTTGACGCACCAATCGCGCAGTTCCTCGGCCGAGAACACGTTGTCGAGGCTCAGCATGCGCTCGGCGTGCTGGATCGTGGCGAGGCCGCTCTCCTCGACGCCGCCGCCCACCGTCTGGGTCGGCGAATCCTGGCTCTGCAGCTCGGGGAACAGCCGCTCGAGCTCTTCGAGGCGGCGCATCATGGCGTCGTACTCGGCGTCGTCGACGAGGCTCGTGTCGTGCTCGTAGTAGGCCTCGCGCAACTCGAGGATACGCGACGTCAACGCGTCGGCCTCCTCGTGCGCGCGCTGGAGCGCCGCGCTCGTCTCGTCGAGAAGCTGCTCGATGTCGTCGGTCTTCGCTCCGCGTGCCACGAGTGTCAGCCTAGGCGGCACCGCCGACGCCGGAAGGGGTTGCGGCCCAGCGCCCTACGACGCCAGCAGCAGGATGCCGAGCGCCAGCAGGAGCAGCACCTTCACCGTCTCGAGCGCGACGAAGCCGATGTGCAGCGCGTGCCGCGGCTGGCCCTCGGACAGCTCGCCACGACGCACCCGCGCATCCATCCGCGGACGCAGCACGCCGGCTCCGATCGCCAGCACGAGCACGAGACCCAGCACGATCGTCACCGTCCAGGGCGCCGGCGGCCACGCGAACACGAGCGTCGCGACGAGCACGAGCGCGAAGACGCCCTCGATGAGGTTGAGTGCACGGAACACGAGCCGCCCGATGCCCACGCCGAGCGCGATCGTGATGCCGGGTGCGCGGAACTTGAGCGACGCCTCGAGGAAGGAGATGCCGAGCACCATGCCCAGCCAGACGAAGACGATCGCGGTCTGCATGGCGGGCACGGCATCCATGTTTTCTGTCTACCGCTCCCGTACGCAGCGCGCTACGGACCTAAGTCCTCAGCCGGCGGGCGCCAGATCCGCCGCGACAGTGCGGTCGATCGTGCACTGGCCGACGACGCGCGTGCCGACGTAGACGACGGCGGTCTGGCCGGGAGCGACCCCTCGATCGGCTCGTCGAGACGGGTGACGAACTCGCCCCCGTCGAGGCGGGCCCACGCCGGCACGGGGTCGCCGTGTGCGCGCACCTGCACCTCGCACGCGAAACCGACCACGGCATCCGCGGGCGCAGCCCCCGCCCAGGTGTACCGGGAGCCCGCGAGCTCGGCGATCGCCAGCGCCTCGCGGGGGCCGACCACGACCTCGTTCGTCTTCGGGCGCACCTCGAGCACGAAGCGCGGGCGCCCGTCGGGTGCCGGGTAGCCGATGTTGAGCCCCTTGCGCTGCCCCACTGTGAAGGCGGCGGCACCCGGGTGCGTGCCGATGCGCTCGCCGGAGCGGTCGAGGATGGCCCCCTCCTCGGCGCCCACCTTCTCGGCGAGCCAGCCGCGGGTGTCGCCATCCGGGATGAAGCAGATGTCGTGGCTGTCGGGCTTGGCCGCCACCGAGAGCCCGCGGGCCTCGGCCTCGGCACGCACCTCGGCCTTGGACGGAGTCGCGCCCAGCGGGAACCACGCGTGCGCGAGCTGCTCGGCCGTGAGCACGCCGAGCACGTAGGACTGGTCCTTCGCCCACGCGGCCGCGCGGTGCAGCTCGACGCCGTCGGCGCCCTGCCGCACCTCGGCGTAGTGACCGGTGACGACCGCGTCGAAGCCGAGCGTGAGCGCCTTCTCGAGCAGGGCGGCGAACTTGATGCGCTCGTTGCAGCGCATGCACGGGTTGGGCGTGCGGCCGGCGGCGTACTCGGCCACGAAGTCGTCGATCACGTCGGCGCGGAACCGCTCGGAGAAGTCCCACACGTAGAACGGGATGCCGAGCTTCGCGGCGGCGCGGCGCGCGTCCATCGCGTCTTCGATCGTGCAGCATCCGCGCGACCCGGTGCGCAGGGTTCCGGGGTTGCGGCTCAGCGCCAGGTGCACACCGACGACCTCGTGGCCCGCCTCGACGGCGCGCGCAGCCGCCACGGCACTGTCGACGCCACCGGACATCGCCGCAAGGATCTTCACCTCAACAGGGTACGCGCGGCGCGCCCGCGTCCGCACCCGGCGCCCGCGCCGCCCGCGTGCGTCCGCCCGCCCACATCCGCCGCCCACACCGGCCCGCCCACATCCGCCCGCTCACATCCGCCCGTCCACGTCAGCGCGTCCGAATGTCGAAAATGCAGGAGTCGAAAGGAGCCGCCGGCAAACTCTCGGGACTCGCGCGCCCGACACGCCCGGGTTCTCCTGCATTTTCGACATAGGGGGTGGGGGCTGGAGAGCGGATGCGGGCGACGGCGCGGGCCCGGGCGGTGCAGTTCCGGCGGTGAGACCGCGCGGCTGGAGTCCGCGCGAGTCGAGAACGCGCGGCGGGAGAACGCGGCGGACCGCGGGAGAACCTGCACAGAGCCCCCGCGGCCCGCCTGCACACCGATATCGGACCGGTGTGCGGGTCTCTACTCGCGCAGCCGGCGCTCGGCTCGGCGCCTGCTGTGCACGAGGCTCGCGCAGCCGAGCGCGAGAGCGAGCGCGGCGATCGCAGCCATCAGGAACACACCCTTGGCCCCCGTCGAAGCGAGGTCGGGATCGGATGCCGCCGCCAGCGTGAAGGAACCCCACGCCGCGAGCGTGCCGTCGGCCGCGTACAGCGAGAGCGTGTGCGCACCGGCGGGCAGGCTCGACGGGACCGGGATCCGCACCGTGCCCGCAGCATCCGCCCGGAACCAGCCCAGGTTCACCGGGTCGGAGTGGGCGACACCGAAGAACCACTCGCTCGCCGCACCCGCGCCGAGCTCGGCGACGAGCTTGCCGTCGACGAGCCGCAGCGTGCCGAGGTCGAGTGCCGGGTCGAGCTCGCTCGGGTCGAGCGGGTCGATCTCGGTGTCGGGCTCCTCCGCCCCGGGATCGGTGCCCGGGTCGTCGGCATCGGCGACGACGTAGTTCTCGCCGTACGCGATCGGGAATTCGAGAGCGCCCGTCACCGCGTCGACCGTGCTCGCCACCTCGGCGCCGGAGCCGTCGCGCACGACCAGATCGCGCCCGTCGACGTCGGCGAGCGCCGCCGTGTCGATCCGGATGCTGCCCGTCGTGGTGCCGTCCTCGCCCACGGTCGTGTAGACGGTGCCGTCCGCCGCCATCGGGAAGACCTGCGCCTCGAGCGCGTCGTCGACCTCGTGCACGAGCACGCCGTCGCCGCCCACGAAGGCCGGGATCTTGCCGAAGGGCTGCGGGTAGGCCGCGAGCGTCGTGGGACCGGTGAAGGTCTCCCCGTCTCGATGTCCATCCACTCCCCGCGGGCAGGTAGATGTCACGCGCGGTCGCGGTGGTCGCATCCGCACCGTAGAGCGGCGCCACGAGCAGCGACGTGCCGAGCATCCACTCGTACTGCTTCGCCGTCTTCGACACGAGCTCGTAAGTGGCGGCATCGTGCGGGTAGGCGATCGGCAACGGCGTCGCCGTGTAGGGGTAGCCCGTCTCGTACGACGCGATGGCCGCCGCGTAGATGTAGGGCTGGTACTCGGCGTGCCACTGCGCGGCGGCGATCGTGGCGTCGACGAGCGAGGTGTCGCTCATGACCCACGGCTCGTTGCCGAACGACATCGACGGCGACATGGCGGCGTACATCGCGTTGCGGGCGAGGTACTTCTGCTTGTCGGCGTTGGTCGACAGGTCGGCCATGATGCGGCCGCCCACGATGTCGGGGTAGTAGTTGGCCTGGCCGCTCGCCGCGTAGGCGAGGCTGTTGATCACCGTGCGGTCGCGGTCACCGGTTCCCTGGTTGTAGTCGGTGTCGTTGATGCGCAGGATCGAGCCGGGTACCGAGTAGGCGCTGTTGCGCACCATCATGAGGGCCCCGTCGTCGGCGAGCGCCGCGTCGATGTTGTTGACGAGGTCGTTCATCGCGAACGCGTTGTTCGCCGTCGCGTTGAACATGTGGTCCTCTTTGAAGCCGTCGGCCTCCCAAAGCCGCTCGTGCTCCACGAACCAGGCCACGGCATCCGCGTTGTCGGGATCGATCAGGTACACGCGTCCGCTCGGGAACGAGATCGTCGAGAAGGTGAGCGGGTCGCCGTCCTCGTCGGAGATGAAGTAGCCGGCGTCGAGCGCCTCCTGCACAAACGGTCCGTCCTTCTCGGGGTCGTAGGTGCCGCCGTCCTCCGGCAGGGCCGGGAACGACTGCCGCAACCCCAGGATGAGCGCGATGTCGTTATCCGCGAAGAAGCTCTTGTAGGCATCCGGGTCGGGGTACTTCTCGCCCCACATCCCGAAGCTCGACGTTGTGCCCTGCGCGCCGCCGACATACGGCCAGAACCCGGAACCGGTGACCGCCCAGCTGATCGGGAAGCCCTTCGCGAGGTAGTCGGTGACCGACTGCGTGATGGTCGCCTGGTTCGTGTTGTAGCCGAGCGCCCCGTACGACTCGTAGCCGACTCCGAAGAAGGTGTAGTCGGGCCGCGCGTCGAAGTACCCGGCAGCGTTGCGCGCGTGCTTGTAGGCGCCGTAGATCGTCGGCAGGTCGCCGAAGAAGTAGTGCAGGCCGTCCATGCGCTCGCCGGTCACGCCCAGCAGGGTCGCCTGGCCATCGATCTGCACCGCGAGATGGCCGCGATCGAAGGCGACCTCGGCGAAACCGCGGTCCGGGAACACCGCGAAGTTCGACACGAAGCGCTGCTCGGTCGTGCCGCCGCTGGTCTGGGCGTAGTAGTCGAGGTTCTTCACGCCGTAGGCGTTGAGGCTGCTGCGCCAACCGCCGAGGTCACCGAGCCCGTAGGCCGGGTTCATGCCGCCCGCGAGTTGCGCGCGGATGACGGACGTCGCGGCGCCGTCGGGCGCGACGTCGATGTCGGCACTCGCCTCGCTCACCCCGACCTCGACCGTCGCCGTGCGGCCGTTCGAGAACAGCACCGCGAACTCCACGCCGTCGGCGTCGGCCGAGACGAGCTCGGCCGAGACGGCGGCGCACAGCTCGGTGGTGTCGGCGCCGAGCAGCAGGCCCGTCGTGCCATGGGCAGGCGCGATGCTCGCACCGTCACGCTCGAATCCGTAGCGGAATCCGGCGCGATCGATGGTCATGGCCCAGGCATCCGCCTCGATGCGCACACTCGTGCCCGACTGGGTGAGTGTGTAGGCACCGTGGTCGGCGGGCGCCGCGTCGACCACGCTGGGAGCGGTCGTGACGGTCTCGCACGCCGCACCGAGCGGGGCGATCCGCACCGCATCCGCGCGGGTGATGGCCTTCTGGTCGGGCTTGGTCACCGCGTCGCCGGGGCTCGCCGTGACGGTCAGCGTGACCACCTCGCCTTCGTCGAGATCGAGGTTGCCGAGCACGTTCCACGCCCCGCCGTTGCGGGTCTGGTCGACGAGCACCGGTCCGCCGCTGTCACCCCCGAGGTGGTCCAGCTGTAGGAGACCTGGGTGCCGTTGTCGACCGACTCGGTGTAGTAGGTGCCGAGCTGGTACCGCGAATCGGCGGGCGCCTCGAGCTGCCAGCTGGCGGTGTCACCTTCGGTGCGCGAGTAGCGCGGCTGGATGCCTCCGTAGCTGGGGTCGCGCGCCGTGGTCCACGTACCCACCTCGGTATAGCCGGGGCTCTGCGTTGTCGCGACGACGGTCGAGGGTTCGGCGGCGGCGGCGCTCTGTGCGCCGGCGAGGCCGAGGCTCGCGAGCAGCGCCGCGCCCACGGTTACGGCGATGCCGCGACGCACCCCGGTGCGTGTTGTGCTCAAGGTTTGCTCCTCTGCGTTAGCTGTTGCTCTGCTTCGTGCGCGTCAGGTTGTTTCGTGCGCGTCAGGGTGTGGCGCGGCGGCGGCGTTGCAGGATGAGGCCGGTCAGGATCGCGCAGCCGGCCAGCAGCAACGTGAGGGCCACCGCACCGACTGAGACACCGGTGGCGGCCAGGTCCGCACTCCCCGGCGCTGCGGCGACCGAGAACTGCCCCCACGCCACGAGGGCACCGGATGCGTCATACAGCTGCAGGGTGTGCACCCCAGCCGGAAGACCCGCCGGAACCGGCACCGTCACCTGACCTGCCGCATCCGCCCGGAACCACCCCAACTGCACCGGCGTCGAATGCACCACGGCATAGAACCACTGGTCCGCGGCAGCCGAACCCAGCTGCGCGATGAGCTCACCGTTCACCAGCTCGAAGTGCGTGGCAGCCAGCTCGAGCGACGGGTCGGCATCCTCCGGATCCACCACCGTCGGCGTCGTCGTCGGCGGCTCCTCACCCGGGTCCGCACCCGGGTCGGGGTCGGTGCCCGCGGCCGTGACCGTCACGGATGCCGACCGCTCGAACGGCCCGAGACCGTACGACACGGTCACGACATCACCCTGGACGGCACCGAGTGCCGCGAGATCCAAGTCGGCGGTGTAGTCGAGCGCGTTCGCACCCGTCTGCGTCACCGTCACCGGCGTGGGCGCGCCATCGTTCACCGACACCCGCACCTCACCCGTGTTGCCCCCGGCAGCATCCATGTTCAACGGAGCCCGCAACACCACACCCACCGAGCCGTCCGCGGGAGCAGACACCGCACCCAACGACACCGCCGTCGCCGTGAACGCGCGCCACGCGAGCGCCTCGAGCCAGGCCGTATTGAACGTCACCCAGCCCTCCGTGTGCCCGATGTTCGACACCCCGGGGTTGAACGGGTAGTGACCGTTCTTCGGGCTGCCGTCGAAGACGCCGTGCGAGCCCTGCAGCAGGCCGTTGCCGCCCTGGTACTCCGAGAACCACCCCAGGTCGAGCCCCTCGAAGGCGAGCTCGGGATCGTGGATGCGGTACTGCGCGGCACGCCCCGTGGGGTTGCGCCCGAAGACGTCATCGACGTGCGCCTGGGCGATCTCGGCGAGGCGCGCATCCGTGTCGGCGTCGCCGATCAGCACGGATGCCGCGAGCGCCGCCGCCGGGAAGCCCAGCAGGTTGCCCGTCTCGTTCGGGTCCTCACCCGATCCGCCGCCCGTGAAGTTCGGGATCGTCCAGCGGTCGTCGCTGTACTTGCGGAAGTCCCACATGTTGTCGGACCGCTCGATCACGACGTCGGCCCAGTCCTGGGCGAAGGCGCCGAGCCCCGCAGGCACGCTCTCGGCGGGAACCGTGAGCGCGAGCGTCGCGAGGGCCGTCATGAGCTGGTACTCCGCCTGGCGCTGACCCTTCGTCGTGGCCGGGTCGCTCACGTCGAGGTTGTCGACGATCCACTGCGCCTGCGCGAGGGCCGCGTCGAGGTACTGCGGCGCATCCGCCCGCCCCTCACGCTCGGCCACCTGCCACATGCGCAGGTTCGGCACGATCGAGTGACCGGGCGGGAACTCGCCCTTCCCGGTTCCGACCTGCGTGTAGACCTGGAGCAGGTCGGCGGTGTGCGCGGTGTAGTCGTACCAGGAGTACCGGCTGTAGCTCGCCTGCGACCAGATCGGGAAGAGGTAATCGCGCACCGCCTCGTAGAGCTCGGCCGGGATCCACTCCGACAGCTCGGGGTAGACCCAGAGGAACGAGGCGAGCTGCTCCTTGATCAGCACGTGGTCGTACTGACCCGTGAGGTAGATCTCGGCACCCCACGAGATGAGCCGCGCCACCTCGGGCGCGTCGGCGTCGAGCGGGTACTGCAGGCCGGAGTAGGTGGCCTCCGGCATGCGGATGTCGCCGATCGCGCTCGGGTTCGCCAGATACAGGTCGACGAGGGTCGGGATCTCGAACGACAACTGGTGCGAGTCGCGCCAGGCCAGACCTGTCTTGCATTTCGCGTCGGTGCCGTTCATCGCCTGGCCCGCGAGCGCGCCGTAGAAGCAGCGCACGTCGGTCATGAAGGCGATCGCGTTGAGGTAGCTGATGCGCTCGGTCCAGTTGGCACCGATGCCGAACTCGTACGACTCGCCGTCGCCCGCCTCGCCCGACAGCAGCACACGGTACGGGCCCGTGGATGCCGGGTCGAAGTCGCTGAAGTCGCCGATCTGGCCCGCGATGGTGCCCTCGTAGACCACCGAGTCATCCGCGTCGACCACCTGGAACGTCTCGCCGTCGAGCGCGCTCGGCGCGGTGAAGCGCTTCACACCGCCGAGGTCGAAGCCGGTCTGGTTGATGATGACCGGCTGCGGCGAGCCCGCACCGGTGCTGGGCGTCCAGGAGCAGCCGCTCGCGGTCGTGGGGTGGCCCGCGGGAGCGGCGCTGAGCTGCTCGATGCCGATGCCGCCGAACTGCGCGACCGACTTGTAGGCGCCCAACGAGATGCTTCCGCCCGCGAGGCCGGGCTCGACGGCGGCCACGAGCTCGCTGTTGACGTAGACCGCCGTGATGCCCTCGGCGCGCACGACCTCGAGCTGGAACCACTCGCCCGCGACGATGGGAGAACCGCCCTTGCAGAGAATGGTGCCCGCGTTCGGGCGCGCGATCTTGAACTCCGACGGGGCGAGCTGCACGGCGAGGTTGTTCGCGGTCGTCGAGTACGGCGCGAGCAGGTCGGTGAGCAGGTTGACCGAACCGGCCGTGCTGTCGATCTTGACCGAGAGCGCGATGCGGTACTGATCGGGGAGCTCGATCGGGCTCGTGGGGCGGATGTAGCTGCCCGACGACGACGCCGCGTTCGAGACGCCGAGGTAGTCGAACTCCGCCGTGCCGGGCGACCAGACCCCCAGATCGCTCGTGCCGACGGCCGTCCAGTCGGCGAGGCCGTCCTCGTGCGCGTCGGAGAACGGGAGCCCCGTCTCGAGCGGCGGCACGGTGCCCGCGTCGGGCACCAGGCGTGCGGATGCGGCGCGCGTGTTGGGGCCGCCCGCGGTGCCCGAGCGCGTGAGCACGAGCATCGCGTCCTCACCCGCGTCGAGGTCGACGAGGCCGATCGTCGCCCACGTTCCGCGTGCCGCGTTCTGGTCGACGACCATGCTGACCGGCGCTCCCGCGCCGCCCGTGACGCGATAGGCCGCCTTCCCATCCGAGTTGGCGGCGTCCGGGACGGCCACCTCGACGCGGTAGACACCGTCGGCCGGGGCGGTGAGCTGCCAGCTCGCGGAGGCACCGGTGCCCGTCGTGTAAACCGTGGGGGCGGCGTCGGGTCCGAGCACGGCGCTCGACGACCAGCTGCCGGAGGTCGAGAACCCCGGGTCCTCGACGGTGACGGTCACGAGGTCGGCAGCCACCGCAGGCGACATGGCGGCCGTGCCGAGCAGCGCCGCGACGAGGCCGGAGGCGAGGGTGAACGCGACCGCGCGCCGGGGTACCCGCGGGCGACCGGTGCTGGTCGTGGTCGTCGACGCGCGGAAGCGCGCAGCGTGGTGGTGACGCATCGTGATCTCCTTCGATCAGCTACCGGGTGAGCGTCGGGCGGGTCAGTAAGCCCGAAGCGAGACGACGCGGGCTTGTCCCGCTCCGTTGGTGGCGAGCACACGGATGCGCGCGGCATCCGTCGTGATCGGGTCGAACTCGTGCACGCGCTGACGACGACGGTTCTCGACCACGCGGGCCACCTCCATCCACTCGCCGTCGCGGCGCACCTCGAGCACGTAGTCGCGCACGAGCTCGGGGAACACCTCGTCGGGGGTGCGGTGGTGGTGCAGGGTGTTGAGCTCGACGTCCTGGTCGTCGTCGAACACGACACGCAGGCACTGCAGCTCGACGGGCTCGTCCCACTCGAGCCGCAGTTGCTGCGGGTTGTCGGCCGCGATCGGCTCCGACGCCCAGAGTTGCGGACCGCCGTAGTAGCGCTGGTAGCCGCCGACGGCCTTGGCGGCGGCGAACGCCTCCGTGGCGGGCTCGAGTCGTGCGCGCACGGTGCGTCCGCGCATCGGGAACGCGGGCCAGGCGATGAGCGCCTCGGACTCGTCGACCTCGACGTTGGCGTCGCCGTCGGCCTGCGGGTCGTGCACGAGCGTCAGCACCCCGGGCACCTGGGTCGCGCGGTAGACGAGTTCTGCGCCCTCCTGCGCCTCGACCACGACGACCACGCTCTCCGGGTGCTCGGGGTGCCAGTCCAGGGGAACGCGCACCCACTGGGGTTCGGGCGATCCGATGACCGCGACCCGCGTGGTTAGGCGCTGGTCGATCGGCACCGCGTTCTGACGCTGCCCCGTGGTCCACAGCGACACCGTGAGTTCGGCATCCGCGGGCACCCGCATGAGCAGTTCGACGGCGTCGAGGTGCGGGTCGACGGGCACCAGCAGGCCGACGTCGCGCGTGAGCGGCAGCAGCTGGTCCTCGCCGCCGGGGGCGAAGACCGCGGGATCGATCGAGGTCGCCTCGCTCGAGGCGGTGACGGTCGCGCGCAGGGCGAGGTCGTCCGGATCCTCGTTGCGCACGCCGAAGACGGATGCGTCCTGCCGCAGCAGCAACTGGCGCAGCTCGGACGCGTGGTGCTCGGCGATCGCACGCGGGCGCACCCCGAGGTCGAGGGCGAACGAGGCGCCCGTGCCCGCGGCCTCGCCGCCGGCCGCGCAGGTCGCCATGACGCGCGAGGAGCCGAAGGCGACGTGGCTCGCCGAGATGTCGCGGCCCGCGAGCAGCAGGTTGGCGACGTTGCGGGAGTAGTAGCTGCGGAACGGGATGCCGTAGATGCCGTTCGAGTAGCGCTGGTGCGCTCCCGGTTCGGTCGCGTACATACCCTCGACGGGGTGCAGGTCGATCGACCAGCCACCGAAGGCGACGGCGTCGTCGAACTCGGTCTGCTCGAGGATGTCGTTCTGGGTGAGCACGTGGTCGCCGACGAAACGGCGGTACTCGCGCTTGCCGGGCAGCGAGCCGACCCACTCGAGATCGAGCGTCTCGGCGTCGAACTTGCCTGAGTTCTTGATGTAGTCCCAGATGCCGAAGATCACCGAGCGCAGTTCGTCGCGGATCTCCTCGTTGTCGTGCACGATGTCGAGTTCGCCGCCGTACTCGATCCACCAGTAGTGCGCGCCCGAGTCGCCGCTGCGCAGGATGCGCGAGTCGGGGATCGGGGTCTGGGTGATGTCCTTGGCCGAGTTCGGTGGCACGAACTTGACCGGGCGGCCGAGGTCCTTCGTGTAGAAGAGGATCGTGGAGCCGAGGAACTTCTCGTCTGCTTCGTCGGGCGCCCACGACTCGTCGAACTCGCTGCGGGCCTCACGTCCCAGGCGGTACTCGGCGCCGGCGAGGTGCCCGATGAGCCCGTCACCCGAGGCGTCGATGAAGTAGGGGCTCGTGAACTCGGTCCAGATCTCGGAGCCCATCGTCCAGCCGCGCACACCCGTCACGACGCGCTCGCCCTCGATGTCGGCCGCGTCGACCTCGCGCACATCCGTGTTGAGGAACAGCCGGATGTTCGGCTCGGCCCGCACGGCATCCATCACGACCTCGTCCCAGATGACGGGGTTGCCCTCCGGGTTGCGGTACTGGTTCTCGACGTAGAGCTCGCCGATCACGCCGCTCTCGCGGGCGAAGCGCTGGATGCCGTGGGCGGTCGCCCCGACCACCCACACCCGCACTTCCGAAGACGAGTTGCCTCCGAGCACCGGCCGGTTTCCGATCAGGGCGACGGTCTTGCCGAGTCTGGCTGCGCTGATGGCAGCGCAGACGCCGGCGAGACCTCCCCGATGACGGTGATGTCCGAGTCGATGGTCTGAGTGCGCATGGTGTCCTGTGTCAGTACGGGTGAGGGTGGGCGGGGCGGATGCGAGGTCAGCCGATGAGACCGGCGATCGTGGAGCCGGCGCTCTTCATGGCGTCGGCTGCCGACGACTGCCCGATGAGCACGGCCTGCACCTGCTCGGCGACGGCGGTCTCCATCTGCGCGTAGCCGGGGTAGACCCACAGCGGGCTCGGCGTCGCGGTCGAGGTGACGCGCGAGGTGAAGTCGCTCACGAAGGTGTTCGAGGCGACCGCGTCGGAGGCGAGTGCGGCATCCGTGGTCGGCGGCAGGCCGAGGGCCTCGAAGTACGAGACGGTCTGCTCCTCGTCGCTCGTGAGCCACTGGGCGAACTCGGCGGCGGTGCCGGCTCCTTCGCCGTCGACCACGACGACGAGGTGGCCCCAGAGCACGTGCTGCGGGGTGTCGCCCGACTTGAGCACCGGGCGCGCCATCGACGTCATCTTGTCGCCGAAGCCGCTGTCGGGCGACTGGGCGACGACGCCCGCCTTGCCGACCGGCGCGTCGTCGTAGAGCGCCGTCGCCGCCTGGGCGAACAGCGTGCGCGCGCCCGCACGGTCCACGTCGGGGGCGATGAGGCCCTCGTCGAAGAGCTTCTTGTACCACTCGACGGCCTTGATGGAGGCCTCGTCGCCGACGGTCGTCTTGCCGTCTTCGATGATCGGCGAGCCGAAGGTCTGCATCCAGACGAAGATGTCCTTCAGCTGGGCGGCCTTGGTCGACGCGGCGTAGGGGATCACGCCGATGCCCTTGAGGGCGCGCAGGCCCTCCTCGAACTCCTCGATGGTCTGCGGCTCGAGCGAGGCGCCGGCCTTGTCGAAGAGCTCCTGGTTGGCCACCGGGCCGATCGCACCGATGGTCCACGGCAGGCCGTACTGCGTGCCGTCGACCTTGCCCGCACCGAGCCCGGCGCTCGTGTAGCCGCGACCCGTGGTGAGGCTCGAGAGGTCGGTGAGCTTGCCGAGTGCGGCGAGCGCCGAGATCCAGGCCACATCGAGCTGAGCCGCACCCGCGAACTGCCCGCCACGCACCTGCAGGGTGAGCTGGTTCAGGTAGTCGTTGTAGGGGTAGGTGACGGGCGTCCAGTCGACCTTCTTCGAGCTCGCGAAGCCGTCGACGGCTGCTTCGAGCACGGGCTTCGTGGCGTCTTCCGACAGGCCCCACGAGCCGAACGCGAAGTCGGTCGCGGTGCCGCCGGTCGACGGCGCGTTGGGTGAACCCGTCGGCGCGCAGCCGGCGAGGCCGAACAACGCGGCGCCGCCGATACCGATAGCCGAGTACCGCAGAAGGTCGCGGCGGGAGAGTTCGATCGTCATGATTCTCCTTCGAACATGTGATTGGGGATGGGTGTTGCGGGAGGGAATCAGCCCTTCACAGCGCCGGCGGTCAGACCGCCGACGAGGAAGCGCTGGAGGAGGATGAAGGCCACGCACACCGGCACCGACACGAGCAGCGATGCGGCCATGAGCGCCGGCCACGAGGTGCTGGCCTCGCTGATGAAGGTGTTCACGAGTCCCGGCGGCAGCGTCTGCTTGTCGGGGCCCGCGAGGGTGAGCGCGAAGATGAAGTCGTTCCAGCCGCGCACGAAGGCGAACAGGCCGGATGCGATGAGGCCGGGGGCCGCGAGCGGCAGGATCACCGAGTGGAAGATCCGCCACGGACCCGCGCCGTCGATGCGCGCCGCCTCGATGAGGTCGTCGGGGAGCGCATCGAAGAAGCCCTTCAGCATCCACACGCACAGCGGCAGCGTGAACGTCGTGAACGAGATGATGAGTGCGAGATAGGTGTTGAGCAGACCGAACTGCGCGAACACCAGGTAGAGCGTCACGAGCAGCAGCGCCTGCGGGAACATCTGGCTCGAGAGCACGAAGTACATGAGCGACTTGCGGCCGGCGAAGCGGTACTTCGAGAACGCGAAGCCCATGTACATCGAGACGACCACCGAGAGCACCGCCGTGATGACCGACACGATCACGCTGTTGCGCAGGTACCCGAAGATCGCGGGGTTGCCGAGCACCTCGCCGTAGTGCTCGAGGGTGATCTCGCTCGGCCACAGGGTCGGCGGGAAGCGGAACACCTGATCGGTGGGGGTGAGCGAGGTGACGAGCAGCCAGTAGATGGGCGCGAAGGTGAACAGCGCGATCAGGACGAGCGTGATCCAGGTTCCCCAGCGGATGCGTCCCTTGCGGCGGCCGCTGCCCTGGGGCGCTGAAGAGGCGCTCGCGAGCACCCGTGCCTCGACGGCGGTCATCGGGCCGCTCCTTCTCAGAGGTCTCGCTGCGCTCGGAGAGCCACACGTACACGACGGTGAGCGCCGTGAGCAGCACCATCCACAGCAGGCCGAGGGCGCCCGCGTGACCGAGGTCGTATCCCTTGAACGCCGTCTCGTACACCTCGGTGGCGAAGGTCGCGGTGGTACCTGCGGGGCCTCCCCGGTGAGCACGAAGATCATGTCGAAGTGCTGGAAGTTCCAGATGAACTCGAGCAGCACGACGAGGCCGGCGACACCGCGGATGTGCGGCCAGGTCACGGCGAAGAATCGGCGCACCACGCCGGCGCCGTCCATGGCGGCCGCCTCGTGCAGCTCGCCGGGGACCGTCTGCAGGCCCGCGAGCAGCATGACCATGATCCAGGGGAACGAGTTCCAGGTCTTGGCCAAGATGAGCGCGCCGCGTGCGGTGTCGGTCTGGAAGAGCCACGCGATCGGCGAGTCGGTGAGGCCCGTGCTCATGAGGATGCCGTTGAGCACGCCGTAGTTGGCGTCGAAGATCCACATCCACAGGAACGACACGACGACACCCGGGATGAGCCACGGGATGAGGAACGCGCCGCGCAGGTACGACTGGCCCCGGAAGCGCTGGTTGAGCACGAGCGCGAGGGCGAGGCCGATGAGGAACGGGAAGACCGTCGAGCCGACGGTGAAGATGAGCGTCTGGTAGGTGAGGCGCAGGAAGTCCTCGCGGAGCACATCGAGCACGTTCTCGAGACCGACAAACGTCATGCCCGGGAACAGGAGGCTCTCGTCGAAGAACGCCGAGATCAGGGAGCGGATGAGCGGATACAGCACGACCGCGCAGAGCAGTACGACGCCGGGTGCCAGCAGGAACGCGAGGAAGGCGCGCTCCGAGAGCGGGGTTCCGCGGCGCTGCCGGTCGGGTCGGGCGGCGCCGCGCACAGAGGGTGAGGTCATCGTCGTCCTTCGGGTGTGTGCTGCAATCGTGCACAGGCTTGCCATATCGCGCAAGTCTCATGCACTATGTGAATAGACGGCCGGATGTTGCGGTCGTCTGTTCCGCGCTGCCCCCTACGAAGGACACCCGATGGCATCCGACAAGAGCACCAATCAGAGCGTCGAGAAGGCGGTTGCCGTGCTCGAATCGTTCGCCGACGGGCAGCCGCGCCGGGTGGGCGACGTCGCGCAGGCCGCCGGCATCACGCAGTCGACCGCCTCGCGGCTGCTCGCGACGCTCGAGACCGCGGGGCTCGTGGAGCGCGACCCCATCACGACGCTCTACTTCCTCGGCTCCGAACTGCTGACCCTCGCCGGCGTCGCCATCAACCAGAACCCCGTGCACCGGGTGGGCAGGCAGATCGCGCAGAATCTGGCATCCGAACTGGGGCTCGGCGTCAACATCGCCATGCTGCGCGGAACGGAGCTCGTCTACCTGTGCCACTTCGAGGGCCGCAACTCGCCCAAGTCGCACACCCTCATGGGGCAGCGCGTGCCCATCCACGCCACGAGCATCGGCAAGTCGACCCTGCCCGGCTTCAGCGCCGCGGCGCGCCGTGCGCTGCTACCGCTCACGGCCTTCACCGAGGCCACCATCACGGATCCGCTCGCCCTCGAGCGCGAGGCGGCACTCGCCGCGCGCCGCGGCTACGCCACCGAGGTCGAGGAGTTCGTGCTCGGTCGCGCCTCGGTCGCGGCCCCCATCCTCGATCAGCTCGGGCGCATCGTCGCCGCCATCTCGATCTCGGGGCCGCGCACGACGATCGACCTCGAGACGCGCGAGGCGGAGCTCGCCCGGATCGTCATCGAGACGGCCGACCGCATCAGCTCCGGCCTCGGCTACCACGGCCCCGCGAGCTGACCGCCCCGCTCTCCCCCGACCTGCTATGTCGAAAATGCAGGAGAGTTCGGGCGTGTCGGCGACGGCGCGCCGGTAAACAGGCGGAAGCCCGCGGAGAACTCCTGCATTTTCGACACGATCAGGAGGCGGAGGCGGAGGCGGAGGCGGCCGCGCGGGCGCGGGCGACCGCGTCCGGCAGGGCCGCGAGCAGCGCGTCGATGTCGGCGTCGCTCGTGTCATGGCCGAGTGTGATGCGCAGCGCCCCCGCGCCTCCGCCTCGGGCACGCCCATCGCCAGCAGCACGTGCGAGAGCTCGGGCACGCCGGCCTGGCACGCCGAGCCGGTCGAGACGGCGATTCCGGATGCGTCGAGCAGGTAGAGCAGCGCGTCACCGTCGGCACCCGCGAAGGTGAAGTGCGCGTTGCCGGGCAGGCGCCCCTCCCCCGGCGCCCCGCGCAGCACGGCACCGTCGACCGTGGCCAGCACGCCCGCCACGAGCCGGTCGCGCAGGGCGGCCACCCGGGTCAGCGGCAGCTCGCCAACCGCGCGCGCCGCAGCGACACCGAACGCCGCGGCCCCCGCGGCATCCTGCGTTCCGGACCGTCCGCGCTGTTGATCGCCGCCGTGCAGCAGCGGCTCGACGGTCGCCGTACGGGCGAGCACGAGGGCACCGATGCCGACCGGGCCGCCGACCTTGTGCGCCGAGACCGACACGGCATCCGCCCCCACCGCGTGCACGTCGATCGGCACCTGCCCGAGCGCCGCGACGGCGTCGAGGTGCACGGGCACGCCGTAGCGGTGCGCGAGCTCGACGATCTCGGCCACGGGCTGCAGCGTGCCGACCTCGTTGTTGGCCCACAGGGCCGTCACGAGGGCGACCTCGTCGGGGTCGACCGCGAGCGCCGCCGCGAGCGCATCGAGGCGGATGCGGCCCTCGCCGTCGAGTTCGACCCAATCGATGCGCGCGTCCTCGTGGCGGCCGAGCCACTCGACGGCGTCGAGGGTCGCGTGGTGCTCGCCGAGGGGGCGATGATCCGGGGCCGCCGGGCGTGCGCGTTGCGGGCCCAGAACATGCCCTTCACGGCCAGGTTGATCGACTCGGTGCCGCCGCTGGTGAGCACGACCTCCACGGGGTCGGCGCCGAGCGCGTGGGCGATCGCCTCGCGCCCCGACTCGAGCAGCTCGCGCGCGGCCTGGCCCGCACCGTGGATCGAGGCAGGGTTGCCCACGAGCCGCAGCGCGTCGGTGTAGGCGGCGAGCACCTCATCCGGCATGGGCGAGGTCGCGGCGTGGTCCAGGTAGACCGCCATACCCCTCCGTTCGCCCGCGCACGGCCCCTTGACGAGAGCGCCGCGCGCACCACCTAACCTAGACGTCATGCCGCACGCCGACCCGATCCGCGACCTCGGCGTGCGCCTCACCGCAGACGGCGGCGAGCTGCGCGTATGGAGCGCGAACGCCACCTCGATCGAGCTGTGCATCCTCGAGCCCCAGAGCGACTGGGTCGCCGAGCGCCTTCCCCTCACCCGCGGCGATGGCGACGTGTGGAGCGTCACGTCGCCCGCACTCCGTGTGGGCACCCACTACGCGCTCAGCGTCGACGGACCGAAGGGCGCCACCCACGCCTTCGACCCCGAGCGACTCCTCCTCGACCCGTACGCGCGCGGCCTCGCACGCACCCCCGAGGGTGGGTGGCGCGCCACCGTGCCCGACACCGACTTCGACTGGGGCGGCGCCACGCGGCCCGGCATCCCGCTCGATCACACCGTGATCTACGAGGCGCACCTGAAGGGACTCACCCGGCTGAACCCGGAGGTTCCCGAGCAGCTGCGCGGCACCTACGCCGGCCTCGCGCATCCGGCGACGATCGCCTACCTCACCGAGCTCGGCGTGACCGCGGTCGAGCTGCTGCCCGTGCATCAGTTCGTGTCGGAGCAGCGGCTCACCAAGATGGGTCTCGTCAACTACTGGGGCTACAACACCCTGGGCTTCTTCGCCCCGCACGCCGCCTACGCCACGCGCGAGGCGCAACAGGCGGGCCCGGATGCCGTGCTGCGCGAGTTCAAAGGCATGGTCAAGCTGCTGCACGAGGCAGGTCTCGAGGTGATCCTCGACGTGGTCTACAACCACACCGCCGAGGAGGGCCGCGGGGGCCCGACCACCTCGTTCCGCGGCATCGACAACGCGAGCTACTACCGGCAGGACGCCGACGGCACCTACATCGACACCACTGGCTGCGGCAACACGCTCGACTTCGCACTGCCCGCGGCGCAGCGGCTCGTGCTCGATTCGCTGCGCTACTGGGCCACGGAGCTGCAGGTCGACGGGTTCCGCTTCGACCTCGCCGCGACCCTCGGACGCGGCGCGGATGCCGCCTTCGACCCCGAGCATCCGCTGCTGCGCGCCATCGTCGAAGATCTCGCGCTGCAGGGCGTCAAGATGATCGCCGAACCGTGGGATGTCGGGTTCGGCGGCTGGCAGGTCGGCAACTTCCCGCGCGGCTGGTCGGAGTGGAACGACGGCTACCGCGACCGCATGCGCAACTTCTGGTTGCGCGACATCGCCCAGGCGCGCGCCATGGGCACCGCGAGTGAGGGGATCGGCTCGCTCGCGCGGCGGCTCGCGGGCTCCAACCACGTGTTCGCGCTCGAACGCGGGCCGCTCGCATCCGTGAACTTCGTGACGGCGCACGACGGCTTCACCGCGGCGGATCTCGTGACCTACGACCGCAAACACAACCTCGGCAACGGGGAGAACAACCGCGATGGCACGAACGACAACAAGTCCTTCAACCACGGCGTCGAGGGGCCGAGCGACGACCCCGAGCTGCGGCGCATCCGGCGCAAGGCGGTGCGCAACCTGCTCGGCACGCTGCTGCTCTCGGCCGGCGTGCCGATGCTGACCGCGGGCGACGAGTTCGGACGCAGCCAGCGCGGCAACAACAACGCCTACTGCCACGACTCCGAGCTCACCTGGCTCAGCTGGGATCGCAGCGACTGGCAGGAAGACCTCTTCGAGGTCGTGAAGACCCTGATCCGGCTACGTCGGGAGAACCCCGCACTGCGGCCCGTGCGCTATGGACGCTGGGGGAGACGACGCCGGGCGCCAGCCAGATGGACTGGTACAACAAGGACGGCGCCACGATGAGCATCGAGGACTGGGACTCGCCCGAGCAGCGCACCCTGCAGTACCTCGCCGCCTCGACCCCCGTCGAGGAGCCCTTCAACCGCATCCTGCTCGTCGTGCACGGCCTCGAGACCGAGGTGTCGGTGCGCCTGCCCGCGCACGAGGGCGTCGATCGCTACACGCTGCTGTGGGATTCGGGCCACGACGACATCAGCGAGGTGCAGGGCGATCACCGCCCGGGCGACGAGCTCATGATGGCGTCGACGTCGATGCTGCTGTTCCGGGCCGAGGGCTCCGAGCCGGAGGGAACGCACGGATGAGGTGCCGCTGATGGCGGGGACGCCCGCGACGGCCGCGCTCGCCTCGGCCGGCATCCCGTTCACCGAGCACGCCTACGCGCACGACCCGGCCAACCGCGACTTCGGCATGGAGGCGGCGACCGCGCTCGGGCTCGACCCGGACCAGGTGTTCAAGACGCTGCTCGTCGACGTCGACGGGCGCCTCGTCGTGGGCATCGTTCCGGTGACCGGCAAGCTCGACCTCAAGGCGCTCGCGGCGGCCGTCGGCGGCAAGCGCGCCGCGATGGCCGACCCGACGCTCGCCGAGCGACGCACGGGCTACGTCGTGGGAGGCATCAGCCCGATCGGGCAGAAGACCCGGCACGAGACGGTGCTCGACGAGACCGCCGAACTGTGGGATGTCGTCTACGTCTCGGGTGGGCGTCGCGGCTTCGACCTGGGGCTCGCGCCCGCCGACCTCATCCGGGCGACAGGCGCGGTGGTCGCCGACATCGCGCGGTGACGCCGGTTTCGAGACGCGCCGCTTCCCGACGCTCCCCAACTAGCTGAGCAACCGCCTACTGCGCCACCGCGACAAGGCCGAGCTCGGCATCCGAGGCGAGCAGCGGATGCCGAGGCACGATGCGCACGGTGTAGCCGAACGCTCCCGCGCGGGCGAAGCGCACGGCGCCCGTGTAGACGGCGGGCCGCCCGAGTTCGTGGCTCTCGAGCGCGAGCGGCACTGCGGCGGTCTCGCCCAGCTCCTCGCCGGCCCTCGGGCGGCCGTGCACGAGCTCCACGGAGACGTCGTCGGGCGTGAGGTCGCCGAGCTCCACGAGGGCGCGCACATGCAACTCCTCCCCCACGTGCGGGGACGCATCCACACCCCCTGACTCGACGTGGGCCACGTGCACCTCGGACCACCCGGTGCGCACCCGGGCCACCCAGTCGGCGAGCGCTCGCGCGGGCGCGAAGCCGTCGGCCGTCACCGCGCGCTCGGATGCCCCGGCCGGCAGGTAGAGCCGTTCGACGTACTCGCGCACCATCCGCTCGGCCGAGAGGGCGGGCGAGAGCGCCGCGAGGGTGTGGCGGATGTCGGCGACCCACGCGCTCGGCACCCCGTCGGCGCCGCGGTCGTAGAACCTCGGGGCGATCTGGTGCTCGATGAGGTCGTACATCGCGGCGGCCTCGAGCGCGTCGCGTTCCGCGGCGTCGCCCGCGGTGTCGGCCGACGGGATCGCCCAGCCCAGGCCATCCGCATGGAACTCGGCCCACCACCCGTCGAGGATCGACAGGTTGAGGGAGCCGTTGAGCGCGGCCTTCATGCCCGAGGTGCCGCATGCCTCGAGGGGCCGCAGCGGGTTGTTGAGCCAGACATCGCAGCCGGGGTAGAGCTTCTGCGCCATGCCGATGTCGTAGTCGGGCAGGAAGACGATGCGCCCACGCACCTCGGGGTCCTGTGAGAACTCCACGAGCAGCTGGATGAGGCGCTTGCCTCCATCGTCGGCCGGATGCGATTTGCCCGCGACGACGAGCTGTACGGGCCGCTCGGGGTCGGTGAGCAGCGCGCGGAGACGCTGCGGGTCGTGCAGCATGAGGGTGAGGCGCTTGTAGGTGGGCACGCGCCGCGCGAAGCCGATCGTGAGCACCTCGGGATCGAGCAGCTCGCGATACCAGGCGGGGGCCGCGGCGCCGGGATTCTGCTCCGCCCACGCGGCCGTCATCCGGCGTCGCGCATCGTCGACGAGTTGGCCGCGGAGGCGACGGCGCAGGCTCCACAGCTCCGCGTCGGTGACGGCGCTCGAGGTCCAGTCGCACGCGGTGGCGTCGTCGGTGCCGAGCTTCGAGCTCGCGAGGCCGCGCACCTGAGGGTCGGTCCAGGTGGCCGCGTGCACGCCGTTGGTGATCGAGGTGATCGGCACGTCATCCGCGTCGAATCCCGGCCAGAGCGCGCCGAACATGTGGCGGCTGACGTCACCGTGCAGGCGGGAGACGCCGTTGGCGCGCTGCGCGAGACGCAGCCCCATGACGGCCATGTTGAAGGTGTCGGGCGTGCCGCCCTCGTAGTCTTCCGCGCCGAGAGCGAGCACGTCGGCGGGGTCGACCCCGGGCAGCAGCCCGGCGCGGACGTAGCGCTCCACGAGCGGTGCCTCGAAGCGGTCGATGCCCGCCGGCACCGGCGTGTGGGTCGTGAAGACCGTTCCCGCGCGCACCACCTCGAGCGCCTCACCGAAGCTCAGTCCCTCGCCGATGAGGGCGCGGATGCGTTCGAGCCCGAGGAAGCCGGCATGCCCCTCGTTCGTGTGGAAGACGCTCGGCTCGGGGATGCCCGCGATGCGCGCATAGAGCGCCACCGCCCGCGCGCCGCCGATGCCGAGCAGCAGCTCCTGTAGGAGGCGGTGTTCTCCCCGCCGCCGTAGAGGCGGTCGGTCACGGTACGCAGCGCGTCGGTGTTCTCGGGGATGTCGGTGTCGAGCAGCAGCAGCGGCACGCGCCCAACGGCCAGCAGCCAGATACGCGCCGTGAGCGTGGCGCCATCCGGAAGCGCGAGTTCGATCTGCGCGGCGGCGCCGTCGGCATCCCGCAGCACGCTCATCGGCAGGCCGTCGGGATCGAGCACGGGGTAGCTCTCGAGCTGCCAGCCGTCGGGCGAGATCGCCTGCCGGAAGTAGCCCGAGCGGTAGAAGAGACCGACGCCGACGAGCGGAACACCGAGATCCGAGGCCGCCTTCAGATGATCGCCCGCGAGGATGCCGAGGCCACCGGAGTACTGGGGCAGCGCGTCGGCGATGCCGTACTCGGGTGAGAAGTAGGCGATCGTGGCCGGCGCATCCGCGAGGCTCTGGTACCAGCGCGGCTCGACGAGGTAGCGCCGCAGTTCGTCGCGCAGCGCCGTGGCCCGTTCGACGAACGCCGCATCGGCGGCCAACTCGTCCAAGCGCGCGGGTGGCACCTCGCCGAGCAGCCCATAGGGGTCTTTGCCGAGCTCGTCCCACAGCTCGGGCGCGATATCCCGGAACAGTTCGAGGGTCGGCTGATGCCACGACCAGCGCAGGTTCGCAGCGAGCTCCTCGACCGGGGCCAGCTGCTCGGGCAGCACGGGGCGGACGGTGAACCGGCGGATGGCTTTCACTCGGCCCAGCCTAGGCTCGCGGTGTTAACACCGGATGACGTGGTCAGGCGCCGCCGTCGCCCTGCGCCTTCTTGCGCTTGTCGCGGAAGCTCGACACGACCATCCACACCGCATAGACGAGAAGACCACCCACGATCACCGGAACGATGAGCGCCCTCAGATCTCCGTTGACCGCCGTGTTGACGTACCCGAGGTAGGGAATCGCGTACAGCACGGTTCCCACCACCTGCACCTCCTGCACCGGGTCGGCGTCCGGGATGTCGTTGTTGTCGCCCTTCGTCGTGAAGGTTCGCGTTCCATCCGCGGTGCTGGTGCCGATCTCGATCACGCGGTGGGTGACGAGAGTCGCCTTTCCGGATTCGAGCTGATACGTGAGCACGTCGCCGATGCGGATGTCGTCAGGCGCCGTCGGCGCCACGACGACGAGCGTGCCGGGCGGGTACCCCGGCTCCATCGACGAGGTCAGCACCGTGAGCGCGCGCCCGTTGATGACGGCGGGCACGACGATCACCAGCACGGCGATCAGCACCACAAGCGCGAGCAGGCCGAAGCTCAGCCCCGTGCCGATGGCCGACAGCAGTCCGCCTCGGGTCTTTCCCGTGATCTCGTCGGTCTCGGAGCCCGCGGCGCTCACACCGTCGTCTTCCGGCGCCGACGACGCACCATCACGATCAGCACGCATCCTGCCCCCAACGCGAATCCAGCAAAGCTGAGAGCAGCATACGGCTCGTCCGCGCCGGTGCTCGCGATGCGTCCTCCATTGCCGAAGGCCGGGATGGATGCGGCAGCGTTCAGGCAGCTGTTCGCGGCGATCGGGGTGTCGCGGTCGGCCATGCCGACGACAAGCGAGAAGTTCGCCGAACTCGACTGCCCGTGCCCGTCGGTCAGCCAGGTGGCGACCGCGATGTCGAGTCGCACCCCAAAGCTCTCCCCGGACCGAGGTCGCGTCGCGGGGCGATCACCGTGCACGCGGGCACGGCGCCGATCGAGGTCGCCGGCAGCCCACCCGAGGCGAAGTCGGTGGCAGCGATGCTGAGCGCGGTGCCGAACTCGGTATCGTCGTAGGTCACATCCGTGATCGCCATCATCACCGAGGTCGGAACGGCGCGCACGTTGCGCACATAGATGGTGCTGCTCTCGGTATCGCCCGGCACGTAGCGGAAGTCGGTGCCGAAGATGCTGCCGAGCGGCGTCGCCGACCAGGTCACCCCGTCGGTGCTGAACTCGAGCGCATGCGGCGCCGCCTGCGCGGGGGCCGCCGCGACGAGCAGTCCGACCGTCGTCGCGAGGGCGGCGAGGCCCGCCAACGTCCGCCGGATCACGGCGTGCATCCGGTGAGCACCAGCCGCGTTCCCTGGTAGAGCGGCCAGACGATCCAGTACGTCTCGTTCGTCATCGTGAACTGGCCGCCGCCGACCGTGGCCCCGTTCGCGTCCCGAACCTCGTACGAGTGCGTGCCCACGCTGTAGCTGCCCTCAGCGATCTGCCGCGTGAGCCCGGTGCTTGAGGGGCCGCTTGACGGCGCCACGGCGGCGCCGTCAATCCACAGGGCAAACGTGCCCACCGTGCTCCCCCACGACAGCGACAGGGTGCGGGTGTTTCCCGTCCCGGAGACCGAGCACGTGAAGTTCGGCAACGACACGTCCGGCAGGAACCACTGAAGGTCGGAGCTGTTGCAGGGCGTCTGGGTCATCGCCGTGCCGACGTCGGCGGTTAAGCTCTGCGACGTGAGGCAGTATCCCGTGGCGCGGTTGACCAGCTGATAGCGGCCGGTAGCCGACTGCTGGAACTGCCAATCCTGAAGGGTGTTCGCGGTGTTCGCGGCCTGGATGGTGATATCCGCGCCGTTGCTCGTCGACGTCGCAGCGAGACGTGTCGTGTCGGCGTGCTGGGGTGCCAACCGCACGTAGTCGGTGCCTGCGACGGACGTGATCCGCCACTTCTGGTTCGGGTTCGCGTGGCAGCCCCACTGGATCACCACCGTCCCCGCCCCTCCGGAGCCCGAGACGTCGAGGCAGTTGCGACCGGTGATGCTGCCGAGACGAACTCGCATCCAGGAGTTCAGCGTCGGACTCCCAAGCGGGTAGATGTGAGCGGTCGACATCGTCGGGGCCATGGATGCGGTCCCGGTGAAGTTGTGCACGCTGAGGGTGGCGCTCACGGTCGCCGCGAAAGAGGTCGTGCCGGATGCCGAGCCCGCGTCGACGGGATTGGCGACGGTGGTGCGCACGCAGTAGATGGCGGATGCGCCCTTGGCGAGGCTCCCGGTGATCGTGACCCCGGGGCTCCAGCTGCCGCTCTGCGACCCGGGCGTTGTCGCGGCCAGCGTGCAGTTGGCCGAGGAGTTGCCGGCGGCCGGCCAGACGACCACGCCGGCCGCCGTGGCGAACGCGTTCCCGCCGCCGGCGCCCACCGTCAGGCTGAGCGTTGCGGGCGTGGTGCTCGACGCGTTCTGCACTGTCGTGTTCGTCACGGTGACGTAGCCGACGGTCTGCTTGACGTGGTTCTGGATCTGTCCCGCGGTGAAGCCGCTGACGGTGACCTGCACGTTCCCCGTCGTCGAGTTGACGGTGCGGCTCGCGTTCGCCGACCAGTACGCATAGCTCGCGCCGGTTCCTGCGAGCACCGAGAAGACGGCGATCGCCGCGACGATCGCCATCGCGTTGAAGCGGCGGCGCAGGCCGGAGGCTGCGGGGCGGCGGCGCATCAGTTGGCCTTCTGAATCGAGACGAAGTCGAGGGTGAAGCCGGTCGACGAGCTCTTCGCGAGACCGGACGTGGGGGCGACGGCCCGCACGCAGTATGTGCGAGCCTGCCCCGCGGCGAAGTCGCCGAGGCTGGATGCGGTGGTCGTCACGGTCGTCCACGTCGTGGAGCCGGTGACGCTCGCACATGCGACAGGCGCCAGCGAGACCACGAGAGCGCCGGCGGCTGCCCGCTTGACCGTGACGGTCGCCTTGGCGTTGCCGGTGGAGGTGACGGTGATGTCGCGCTGCACGGTTTCGCCCGGCAGCAGGAGAGTAAAGGCAGTGGAGTCCACCGCGCTGACGGTGAGTCCGAGCGTGCCGGACTTCAGGGTCGCTCCGGCCGCGCTCGTCTGAGCGTTGAGGTAGGCGTAGGTGGCACCGGCGCCTGAGACGGCGATGACGAGGCCCGCCGTGACGCCGGCGGCGGAAGCGAGCAGACGCTTCACGTTCGAGACCCGATGCCTCGGCCGACGGGAGCGGCTCTTTGCCGTGAACACCGTGGCTGCGACCGCGACGAGGAGTGCGAGAGCGATGAGAACCATCCAGATCATGTCGCGCTCCTCTCGTTTGGGGGTATCGGGGGTGGGGGAGGCGGGCCGGAAAACTCAGATGTTCTCCGGCCCGCCATCGGGCCGAGCTGACTAGGCGATCTGGGTGACGGTGAAGGTCGCGGCGGCGAAGTTGGCGGTTCCGCCCTGGCTTCCGTTGTCGACCGCGGTGCCGAAGGGCCAGGTGATCGTCACCTTGACGGTCACCGTGGTGGTGCCGTTCGCGTCGACCTGCCACTCGTCCGAGCCAGCGGTGATCTCGCTGATGTTGGATCCCGAGACCTCGTAGTCGGCCGTGGGAAGAAGCTCGGCGATCAGGTCCGCCGAACCCGTGACGGTGCCGGGCGTGATCGCGACCTCGAACTTGAGGTTGTCGCCGGTGGCGTTGAGCGTCAGGTCCTGCTCGATGACGATGGTGTCGCCGGGGACGGCGAGCGTGAGCGGGTCGCCGTTCGCGTGCTCGACCGTGGCCGCGCCGGCGGACGTGACCGTGAGGACGCCTGCGGTGATGCTGCCGGCCCCTGCCGTCGTGCTGGCGTTCCAGTAGGCGAGCGTTCCGCCTCCGCCCATGAGCAGCAGGACGGCTGCGCCGGCGGCGATGGACGCCTTGGTGATCTTGTTCATGGTGTTCCCTTTCGGATGATGTGGTTCGCGCATGACGCAAGGCGCGCCGGAGGCACGTCGAGACGTCGGGTTGTCTACCGGTCAGCGCCTTGCGCGGGCCGTCTGTGGGCGGAGGTCGGGTTTATCCCCCGTCACCCAAATGTACGGTCCTCCATAGTGAGGACAAAGGGGACGACGACGCCCCACTGTGGGGGTCATGGGAGCGCTCCCACGAGAGAGATAAACAGGCCTTTGACCTGGTATTTATTACGCCATCACGTTCCACAAGGGACTTTGTCCCCCTCGCGATTCGGGGTACACCCGTGAGCGGTCCACCCCCGTGGGGGGCACACCGAGGACAGACGAACTGGTCTACGGCGGCTCTGTACCCCGATACCCCCGTGGCATCCGTAACCGAACGCGATACGGTCGGATGGTGCCCACGGAACACACCACGCCGGCCCCGAGGCAGCGGACGGCCCGGATCGGCCGCATCCCGATCCGCCACCTCTCGCCGCGCCAGCCTGAGAACCGCTGGCCCGCGAAGAGCTACCTCGGCGAGGTCGTTCCCTTCGAGGCCACCGTCTTCCGCGAGGGGCACGGCCTCATCGGAGCGGAGCTGCTGCTGATCGACCCGGCGGGCACCGAGACGGCGCACGCCATGACCCTGCTGGCCCCCGGCACCGACCGCTGGCGCGTCGACGTGCGCCCCCAGACGACGGGCAGGCACCACTACCGCATCCGGGCATACTCCGACGACTGGGGCAGCTGGCTACACGCTGCCACGATCAAGCTCGGCGTGGGTGACGATGCCGACCTGATCTTCGCGATGGGTGCCGAACTGCTCGAGCAGGTTCCCGGCAAGATCGCAGCGGATGCGCGCGCGGCCCTGCTGGATGCGGATGCCTCCCCGCGCAGCGAATGAAGGTCGCCACCGACCGCCGCCTCGTCGCACAGCTGCACCGGCATCCCGTTCGCTCGCTCGTCACCGAGTCGGAGACGCTCGAGCTCGTGGTGGAGACCGCGCGGGCCGCCGTGGGCGCGTGGTACGAGTTCTTCCCCGCTCGGAAGGCGCCAAACGCCTGCGCGACGGCAGCTGGAAGTCGGGCACCTTCCGCACGGCGGCCAAACGCCTGCCGGGCGTCGCGGCAATGGGCTTCGACGTCGTCTACCTGCCGCCCATCCACCCGATCGGCCACAGCCACCGCAAGGGGCCGAACAACTCCACGGTCGCAGGCCCCGGAGACCCGGGCAGCCCCTGGGCGATCGGATCGGCCGAGGGCGGGCACGACGCCATCCACCCCGACCTCGGCACCGTCGCCGACTTCCGCTTCTTCGTGAAGCAGGCCGCGGCCAACGGACTGGAAGTCGCCCTCGATCTCGCGCTGCAGGCCTCCCCCGACCACCCCTGGGTGACGGAGCATCCCGAGTGGTTCACCCAGCGTCCCGACGGGTCGATCGCCTACGCCGAGAACCCGCCCAAGAAGTACCAGGACATCTACCCCATCAACTTCGATCGCGACCCGGACGGCATCCGGGCCGAGGTGCTGCGCATCATCGAGCTGTGGATCTCACGCGGCATCCGCATCTTCCGGGTCGACAACCCGCACACGAAGCCGCTCGACTTCTGGGAGTGGCTGCTGGGCGAGGTGGCCGACCGGCACCCGGATGTCGTGTTCCTCGCCGAGGCCTTCACGCGCCCCGCGATGCTCCACTCGCTCGCCGGGGCCGGGTTCCACCAGTCGTACACGTACTTCACCTGGCGCAACACCAAGGACGAGCTCGAGGAGTTCCTCACCGGCATCGCCGGCGCCTCGGCCGACTACCTGCGCCCGAACCTCTTCGTGAACACCCCCGACATCCTCACGGAGTACCTGCAGTTCGGCGGACGCCCCGCCTACAAGGTGCGCGCGGCGATCGCGGCGACCGCCTCCCCAGTTGGGGCGTGTACGCCGGCTACGAGCTCTTCGAGGATGTCGCGCGGCCCGGTTCGGAAGAGAACATCGACAACGAGAAGTACGAATACAAGCAGCGCGACTGGGCGGCCGCCGAGGCGAGCGGCAACAGCCTCGCGCCCTACCTCACGATGCTCAACCACACGCGGCAGGCGCATCCGGCGCTCACCCAACTGCGCAACCTGCGCGTGCACTGGTCGGACGACGACGCGATCCTCGTCTACACGAAGCACCTCGCAGGCGAGTTCACGCCGAACGGCCGCCCCGACACCCTCATCGTGGTCGCGAACGTCGACCCGCATTCGGTGCGCGAGACGACGGTGCACCTCGACCTCACGGCGATCGGCATGCAGCCGGGCGACAGCTTCGGGGTGCACGATCTGGTGACGGGCGCACGCTGGACGTGGGGCGAGAACAACTACGTGCGCCTCGACGCCTTCGTCGAACCCGTGCACCTGCTCGTCGTCGAACCGCCGAAGGGACGCTGACATGGCCGCCCGCTCCTCGCTGCCGCCGCTGGACGCGGGCCTTATCGCGAGCCTCGTGGAGGGGCGCCATCCGCGACCGCACGACTGGCTCGGTCAGCACGCGCTCGGCGACGGATGGGTCATCCGCGCGGTGCGCCCCCTCGCCGACGAGGTGGTGGCCGTGCGCGCCGACGGCACCGAGATCACCCTCGAGCATGTCGCAGACGGGCTGTGGCAGGGCTACGCCCCCGGAGCCGGGCAGGCCTATCGCCTCCTGACCCGCTATCCAGACGGGCCCGACTGGGTGGCAGACGACCCCTACCGCTTCGTGCCGTCGATCGGCGAGATCGACCTGTTCCTGTGGGGTGAGGGCCGGCACGAGCAGCTCTGGCACGTCTTCGGTGCGCATCTCAAGCAGCACGAGGGCGTCGAGGGCGCCGGCTTCGTCGTGTGGGCGCCGCATGCCCAGGCCGTTCGGGTGATCGGCGACTTCAACTCCTGGAGTGGCTCCGGGCACGCGATGCGCCGCCTCGACGACAACGGCGTGTGGGAGCTCTTCGTGCCGGGCCTCGCGGCAGGCGGGGTGTACAAGTACGAACTGCTCACGGCATCCGGGGTCTGGGTGACCCGGGCCGACCCGATGGCCCGCTTCACCGAGGTGCCCCCGCCACCGGCTCGGTGATCGGCCGCTCCAGCTACCTGTGGAGCGACGCGGAGTGGATGTCGCAGCGCGCCGCCCGCGACCCGCACCAAGGTCCGATGAGCGTCTACGAGCTGCATCTCGGCTCGTGGCGTCCGGGGCTGTCGTACCGCGAGGCGGCCGACGAGCTCATCGACTACGTGACCGGGATGGGGTTCACGCACGTCGAGTTCCTGCCACTCGCGGAGCATCCCTTCGGCGGGTCGTGGGGGTATCAGGTGACGGGCTACTACGCCCCCACGAGCCGCTTCGGACATCCGGATGACTTCCGCCTGCTCGTCGACCGTCTGCACCAGGCGGGCATCGGCGTGATCATGGACTGGGTTCCCGCGCACTTCCCGAAAGACGAATGGGCACTCGCCCGCTTCGACGGCGAGCCCCTCTACGAGCACTCCGACCCGCGCGTGGGCGAGCATCCCGATTGGGGCACCTACGTGTTCAACTTCGGCGACTCGCAGGTGCGCAACTTCCTGGTCGCCAACGCGCTCTACTGGCTCGAGGAGTTCCACATCGACGGCCTGCGCGTCGACGCGGTGGCGAGCATGCTCTACCTCGACTACTCACGCAAGGACGGCGAGTGGGTGCCGAATGTGCACGGCGGGCGCGAGAACCTCGAGGCGATCAGCTTCCTGCAGGAGGTCAACGCGACCGCCTACAAGCGCAACCCCGGCATCGTGATGATCGCCGAGGAGTCGACCTCGTGGCCCGGCGTGACGCGGTCGACGGCGGAGGGCGGGCTCGGCTTCGGCCTCAAATGGAACATGGGCTGGATGCACGACTCGCTGCAGTACATGCACGAGGACCCGATGTGGCGCGCCGACCACCATGGCGACATCACCTTCTCGTTCCTGTACGCCTTCAGCGAGAGCTTCCTGCTGCCGATCAGTCACGACGAGGTCGTGCACGGCAAGGGCTCGCTGCTGGCCAAGATGCCCGGCGACCAGTGGCAGAAGCTCGCCAACGTGCGCGCCTACCTCGCCTTCATGTGGGCGCATCCGGGCAAGCAGCTGCTGTTCATGGGCTCCGAGTTCGGCCAGCCCTCCGAGTGGTCGGAGCAGCACGGCCTCGACTGGTGGATCCTCGACCAGCCCGTGCATCAGGGCCTCGCCGAGCTGGTGCGCCAACTCAACCGGGTCTACCGCGAGCACCCCGCACTGTGGGAGCTCGATGCGGATGCGGACGGCTTCCAGTGGATCACGAGCGACCCCGGCGCGAACGTCGTCGCGTTCCTGCGCCGTGCGCGCGACGGTAGCGAACTGGCGTGCATCGTCAACTTCGGCGGCGCACCCGTCGGGCCCTATCGCGTGGGGCTGCCCGCCGCGGCGGAATGGATCGAACTGCTCAACACGGATGCGGCGATCTACGGCGGCTCGGGCGTCGGCAACCTGGGGCGCGTCACCGCGACGAGCGACGAGCCCTGGCACGGCATGCCGGCCTCGGTGGAGCTCACGCTGCCACCCCTGGGCGCGCTCTGGCTCGTGCGGGGGTGAGCCGGTGGTTTCGAGACGCGTGCCGCTGCGCGGCCCGCTCCTCGACCACCTCCGCAATCAGTACAGCAACGAGGCGAGCCGCGCCCGCGCCGCGGTCACGCGCGGGTCGTCCGCGCCTGCGATCTCGAAGTAGTCGAGCAGGCGGGTGCGGATGCGGTCGCGGTCGGGCTGCGACGCTCCCGTGAAGAGGTCGAGCAGGCGCCCGAACGCGTCGTCCACGTGGCCGCCGCTCATGTCGAGGTCGGCGACCCGCAGCTGCGCGTCGATGTCGCCGGGACGCGCGGCGGCGGCATCCCGGATCTCCCCGCGGTCGTGCCGGTGAGCCGGTCGAGCAGCGACACCTGCGCGAGCCCGGCCACGGCGAGCTGGTCGCGCGGATTCTCGGTGATCGCCTTGCGGTACTCGGCGATCGCTGTCGGGTAGTCGCCCGCAGAGATCGCGTCGAACGCCTCCTGGTGGTGCGGCGGCAGCGGCTCGGGGGCCGGCTCGGCGTCGTCCTCGCCCTCGGCGGGCTCCCCCGTCGGCACGGTGCCGGTCACGCCGTTCTCGGCCGCGAGCTGCAGCAGCTCGTCGAGCACCTGACGCACCTCCGCATCCGAGGGGATGCCGATGAACAGGTTCACGGGCCGTCCACCGATGATCGCGGCGACGGTCGGCACCTCACGCACCTGGAACGCCTGCGCGAGCTGCGGGTTGACGCTGCCGTCGACGACCGCGAGCACGAGGCGTCCGCCGTACGACTCGACGACGGGGCCGAGAGCCGAGCTGAGGCCCGGCGCGATGAACTCCACGATCACGGGAACGCGCGTCGAGAGCTCGACCACGCTCTGGAACGACGCATCGTTCGTGTCGAAGACGAGCGAGGAGGAGGCGGGGGCATCGCCAGCGGGACGCGTGGCATCCGAGGCGCGTCGCACGAGTCCGGACAGGTCGACGGCGCCGCGCAGGTTCGCGGAAGGAAGATCGGTCACGCTTCTACGCTACTTCTCTCGCGGCGACGAGGCCCTGTGCGAAGCCGAGCACCTGCACGGTCGGGTCGTTCGCCGTCGCCGGGGGATGTAGAACAGGATCTGGATGCCGTACTCCGCCGCGACGCCCTTGGTCGTCGTCTGCAGCTGGGCGAGCGCCTTCACAGCCCCGGTCGGGCTGATGGCCGCACCCGTCTCGGCGGGCTTCACGGTCTCGGTCTCGCGCAGTTCGACCGCGACGATCGCGCCGGTGTCGTTCGCCGCAAGCGCGATCGGCGCGTCGGTGCCGACGGCGCTCGTGTACTCGAGCACGGCGTTCGGCAGGTCCGCGCGACGCTGAGCCTTGTAGCTCGCGCCGACGCTCTGCTGCAGGAAGTCCTCGCTTGCGTCGAAACGGGCCGCGAACTCGGAGCTGTCGCCGTTGATGAGCACGTCGCCGTACTGCGCCGCGATCTCGGCGGGTGCGAAGGCGAGCAGCTTGGTGTCGGTGCGGTAGCGCGGAGCTCCCAGGTCGACGGGGGCGACCTCGGGGATCGAATGCGTGAGTCGCACGAGCGAGCTCACCTTGTACTGCTCGCGCGGGGCGGCCTGCACGAACATGAGGCCGAAGTCGTTGCCGTCGGCGTCCTTCACGGCGGCGAACACGGCGCGGGGCCAGTCGGGCTGCTGTTGCGGCAGGATGAGCGTCACCTCGCCGTCGGGGAAGGCGGGGATCGCCGCGATCCCGGAGTCGGCACCCCGCGCGGCGTAGTTGGCGGTGCGCAGGGTGAGCGCGGCGCCATCGAGCCGCTCGGCCGCAAGCTCGGCGTCGCGGGCCTCGTCGGCGCGTTCGACGACATCGGCCGTGCGCGCGACGATGCGCGTGAACTGCTGCTTCGTGACGACCGGCGGATCGATCTCGGCCGCAGGCGTCGCCGTGCTCGACGGATCGATCGTCGGGGCGACGTCGCCACTACCGGTGCACGCCGAGAGCGCGAGAGTCCCCACGAGCAGCACGGGCAGTGCCACGAATGCGCGCCGCCGCCCCCGGGTGTCGACACCGCTCGTGATGGCCCCGCGACGGGGCGCGGGCTTCAGCTGTGCGGGCTTCGGCGGCTTCGGCATCTTGGGCGTCTTGCGGCGCGGTCCGTGACGGCGACGGGCGTGCACGAGCGCCCAGATGAGCGCCACGAGCCCGAGCAGCAGGGCGCCGATGCCGGCCACGATGAGCGGCCCCGACCACGGCGTCGTGTTGTCGAGCGGCCACGTGATCGAGATGTCGGAGGGAGCCGCAGCGGTGCCGTCGGATGCGATGATCACCGAGACATCGGTGGGCACGTTGATCTTGCGCACGAGCGAGCCCTCGCCCTCGAACTCCTGGATCCAGAGGTCGCTGCCGACGGGCGAGGCGTTCGGGTCGGCCTCCGACTTCGCAGCTGCCGCATCGTCCGTGGTCGCGTCGTCGGCGGCCGCATCGTCGTCGGACGGCCCGGTGGTCGCGGCATCCGTGGCGCCCGGGGTCGGCGTCTCGGCGGGCGCGGGCGTCTCGTCGACATCGCCGTCTTGCACCTTGAGCGGCCCCGACGTGAGCTCACCGAGCTCGGCGTCGTAGCTGAGCGCCGCCGCGGGGGTTCCGTCGAGCCAGGCACGCACATCATCGGTGCGGCCGTAGGCCATGAACACCGGGTCGGACGCGATGGCGTCGGCGGTGACGAGCTGCGTGCCGGGGTGGGCGTTGAGCACGGCCCCGTCGATCACCGTGAAGGCCGCGCCGCCGCTCACCTCCACGGAGGCGGTGAGGTGGTCGGGGCCTTGCAGCACGGTGCGCTGAGCGACGCCGAGGCCGATCGACACAAGGGCTGCGACGAACAGCAGGATGGCGATCACGAATCGCACGGATGAACTCCTCTCGAGCTGCGGCGCGGAGGGCTCCACGCGGTCCGCCGGATCTCATCCAGAAGGCAGACCCCCGCCGTCGGGGGTTCGACGGGGCAGCAGGCAAAGACACCCAAGATTAGCGGAGAACCACCGAGTTACTCCGGATGGACTCCGGGAAGCCCCTGGGAGTCAGCTGACCGGGATGTGGACCGGGCGAAGACGCCGGGGTGACCCGCCGATTAGACTCGGGAGGGTTCGCCGCCGGTTCCGGCGTGTGAGAACACCAGTTTTCCCGAGCGAGGAGCGCACGTGGCGGCAGACGACACGGGATTCACGACCGAGCTTCGCGGCTACAAGAAGGACGAGGTCGACCAGACCCTGGCCAGCTTGCGCCGCGATCTGATCAAGGCCAACAGCGATCGCAGCGACGCGCTCAAGGAGGTCAAGCGCCTCCAGGCCCTCTCGGAAGACCTGCAGGCGGAACTCGACGAGGTCGGCAGCCCGACCTACGCCGGGCTCGGAACGAAGCTCGAGAACACCCTGCGGGTGGCGGAGGAGCAGTCGACCCGGCTCATCGCCCAGGCCGACATCGACGCCGAGAAGCTGCGGGCATCCGTGCAGCAGGAGGTCGACGAGCTGCGCGCGGATGCCGCCGAGACGGCCGCTCGCCTGGTCGCCGATGCGCAGGCGCAGGCCGATCGCATCCTGACCGGGGCGCGCGAGGAGGCCGAGGCGCTCGTGACGCGGGCGTCGTCGGATGCCGAGGCGACCACGCAGGAAGCCTTGCGTGAGGCCGCTGCGATCCGCGGCGCCGTGGCGACGGAGGTCGCCGAGACTCGGGCCGCCGGTCGCCGCGAGGTGGCCGCGTTGCGCGCGGAGGCCGAGCGCGAGCTCGCCGAACTGCGTGTCGTCGCGCAGCGCGAGGTCGCCGAGGCCCGCGAGGCTGCGGCAGCACTCGCGCGCGACACCGAGAAGGGTCGCGCCGACTTCGAGGCCGAAGACGCGCGGCTGCGCGCCCAGCTCGCCCACGACCTCGAGCAGGGCCGCACCGACCTCGAGCGCGAGACCACCGAGAGCCGCGAGCGGCTGCGCATCGACACCGAGGCCGCGCGTGCGGCCTAGAAGCCGACACCCGCAAGGCGCGTGCCGAGCTCGAGGAGCGCACGGCGGCCGAGCGCACCGCGCTCGCGCAGGAGATCTCGGCCGCGCGTGCGCAGCTCGAGATCGATACGACAGCCCAGCGCGCGGCCCTCGAGACCGAGATCGCCGACCGGCGTGCGGCCCTCGAGACCGAGCTCGTGCGGATGCGGTCGGAGGTCGAGACCGAAGTCACCCGCACTCGCGCCGAGCTCGCAGCCGAGGTCGAGACGACCCGATCCACCCTCGCCACCGAGGTCGAGACCACCCGGGCGTCGCTCGCGGGCGACCGGGAGCGCACCGCCACCGAACTCGCGCAGCAGACCGCGTCGACGCGCAACGCGCTCGAGCAGGAACTCGCCACGGCGCGATCCGAGCTCGAGCAGGAGCTTGCGACCGCGCGTTCCGCGCTCGAGGCCGAGGTGACCGCCACCCGCAGCGCCGTGCAGGCCGAGCTCGCCGCGGCGCGTGCCGAGCAGGAAGCCGAGCTCACCGCCGCGCGTGAGCAGCAGGAGTCGGAGCTGGCACAGGCCAAGGCGACGCAAGAGGCGGAGCTCGCCGCCGCCCTCGCGGCTCAGGAGACCGAGCTCGCGGCGGCTCGGGAGAGCCACGAGAGCCAGCTCGCGAACGCCCGCAAGGTGCTCGACACCGAACTGCGCAACGCACGCAAGGCGCTCGCCACCGAGCTCACCCAGAGTCGCGCCGCCCAGGAGTCCGAACTCGCTACGGCGCGCACCGCGTGGGAGACCGAGGAGACCGCCGGCCGCGAGGGCTGGGCCGCCGAGCTCGCCGCTGCCCGCGAGGCACTCGAAGCAGAGCTCGCCTCCCGCCGTGCCGAGGCCGAGCAGGAGGTCGCGCAGCTGCGGCACGCGGCCGCCACCGAGACCGGCAAGCTGCGCGCCGATGCCGACCGTGAGGCGGCCCGCATCCGTGCCGAGCTCGCCGCCGAACAGGAAGCACACCGGGCCCGTCTCGCCCACGAGGCCGATGCGCAGGCCACGCGCCTCGCCGCCGAGGCCGAGCAGGCACGTGCCGACCTCGACGTCGAGCTCGCGGCACGTCGCGACGAGGCGGAGAAGCAGTTCACGGCCACGCAGCAGGAGGCCGCTGCCACCACGCAGAAGTACCTCGACGAGGCGACCGCGCAACTGCAGGAGGCATCCACCCGTGCCGCCGAGAAGCGCGCGGAGGTCGAGCAGCTGAGCACCTCGGGCATCGCCGAGGCGCGCGCGATCACCGAAGACGCGCAGGCCGCCGCCACCGCCACGAAGCGCGACGCTGAGAAGACGGCCAAGAAGCTCGTGGCCGACGCGCAGAAGCAGGCGAAGGCGCTCATCGCGGATGCAGAAGACCGCCTCGCGAAGATCCGCGTCGAGCGCGAGGCCGTCGCCGGCTACTTCGAGAACCTGCGCGGTCTGCTCGCGGGCGCGGATGCCTTCACGGCCCCCGCGGCAGGCTTCCCGGTGCCGGGCGATGAGCCCGAGCCGGTCGCCGCCGTCGAGTCGGCGGAGCCGGCCGTGGAGCCCGCATCCGAGCCTGAGGTCGCTGCCGCTGAGGCCGAGCCGGAAGCCGAGGACGCGAACACGCGCTGACCGGCGCCTCGCGCGTCGAGTGGCCCGCTAGCCTTTCCCTACGCTCGCATGGCGCGAGCGAGGAGGGTGTCGATGAAGATCCAGAACGCGTTCCGGCTGGGCCTGTTCGGCGGTCTCGGCGTGCTCGTCGCCGTGCTCATCGGCACCGGGCTCGGCAACCTCGCCACGATCCTCACCTACGTCGGAGCGGCGCTCTTCCTCGCCCTCGGCGTCGATCCAGCTGTCTCGTTCCTCGAGAAGCGCAAGGTGCCGCGTCCGCTCGCGATCGTCGCCGTGCTCACGGCGATCCTGGCCGTGTTCGCGGGCTTCATCTTCGCGATCATCCCGGTGATCGCCGACCAGGTCGGCAACCTCATCAATCAGGTGCCGAAGCTCATCACCCAGATCACCGAACAGGATCTGCTGCGCGAGTGGTGGGAGACGTACGTCAACTGGATCAAGTACGACGACGCGCTCCAGAACGTGCAGGAGTGGTTCACGAGCAACCTCGAGAACATCACCTCCGGTGTGCTCAACACCGTCTTCACGGTGGCCAGCGGCGTGTTCGGCGGCCTCATCGTGCTCATCCTCATGCTCTACTTCGTCGCGTCGCTCGGCAGCATCAAGCGGGCCATGTACCAGCTCGTCCCGGCCAGCAAGCGCGAGAAGTTCATCGACATCTCGGAGCAGATCTCGAGCTCGGTCGGCCGCTACGTGGTCGGGCAGGTGGCGCTGGGTGCGTGCAACGGCATCCTGAGCTTCCTCTTCCTCACGGTGCTCGGATGGATCCGCGGAGACGTGATCGAGTACGCGGCGCTCATCGCATTCATCGCGTTCCTGTTCTCGCTCATCCCGCTCGTCGGCACGATCACCGGTTCGGTCATCATCACGCTGCTCGTGCTGATCTTCGAGGGCTGGCCCGCCGTGCTCGTCGTGGGTATCTGGTACCTCGTGTACATGCAGATCGAGGCCTACGTGCTGAGCCCCAACATCATGAACCGCGCCGTCAAGGTGCCCGGCGTCGTCGTCGTGATCGCCGCCCTCGCCGGCGGCACCCTGCTGGGTCTGCTGGGCGCACTCGTCGCGATCCCGGTCGCCGCGTCGATCCTCATCATCGTGAAGCAGGTCATCATCCCGCGGCAGAACGAACTGTAGCTAGGCGGGCCACTCCCTGGCAGCGGCAGCGCCGCCGGGTTCACGACGCGCACCATCTCGCTGAGCACGCGATACGTCTGCTTCTCGCCGACCCACAGGTGCTTGCCGCCCTGCACGGGCACGAGGTCGATCTCAGGCACCGACGCGAACCGCTCGGCCGCCTCGATGGGACGCAGGTAGTCGTCGTGCTCCGGGATCACCGCCACGAGCTTGCGCTTGTCGCCCGCCCACGCGGCCACCTCATCCGGAGTCGTGCGGTGCAGCGGGGGCGAGAGCAGGATCGCGCCCTCGATCGGATGCTGCAGCCCGTACTTGAGGGCCACCTCGGTGCCGAACGACCAGCCCACGAGCCAGGGATGCGGCAGGTGCCGTTGCGCCACGAAGGCCATCGCCGCGGCGAGGTCGTGCTGCTCGTCGACGCCCTTGCCGAAGGCGCCCTCGCTCGTGCCGCGCGGCGAGGTGACGCCGCGGAAGTTGAAGCGCAGCACCGCGAGGTCGGCGAGCGCCGGCAGCCGGGCCGCCGCCTTGCGGATGATGTGCGAGTCCATGAACCCACCGTGCGTCGGCAGCGGGTGCAGGCACACGAGCGTCGCCACGGGGTCGGCGGTCTCGGGCAGCGCGAGCTCGCCCACGAGGGTGAGACCGTCGGCGGTACGCAGCTCGATGTCTTCGCGGAAGGCGGGGAGCTCCACTCCCCGCGGATGTGGATGCTCACGTGCGGATCCTCCAACAGTGGGTGTGCCAGTGTCGACGGGCCGCGAGGTCGTCATCCTCGCCGAAGAGGCCGTCGGCGCGCCAGGTGACGACGTGCGCCGTGCCGACCGCGATGCCGAGACCGCATCCGGGGCACACGTACTCCTTGACGGCGGATGCGGCACTCTGCGGCTGCACGTTCCACAGCCCGTCGCGGCGCGTCTCGGTGTGCTTCATCCCGCCGAGGATGCGCTCCACATCGAGCGGCTCGGGTTCCGCGTCGCGGCGACGAGGGCGGCGCGACGGAGACATACCGCAAGTCTACGAGGGCTGCTACTCCTCGACCCGGCCGCCGGTGTCGAGCTGCTCGAGCCGCGCCTCCTCCAGGTCGAGCAGTGCCTGGGCGCGCTGCACGATGCGCGACGGGTAGGCGCCGCGCGCGCGGGCCTCCAGCAGCACGTCCCGCTCGGCGGCGAGCACCTCGCGGCGCAGCAGTCGGTACTGCTGGTGGGGTGCCTGGCGCAACGACTCCTCGTCGGCGTGGTCCGCCCGCTCCCATGCGGACTCGACGGCGAGCAGGGCGTCCTGTCGCACGCGCTCGACGACGTCGGGCGCCACCGGCTCGCCGTCGATCGTCACCTCGTCGCGGTCGAGCAGGGCCAGCCCGGTGGTCGACATCACCTCGAGCAACGAGGCCAGCTCGCGACGGTCGGCGACGCGATCGCTCCCCCGGATGCCGGTGGCACGGATCACGAACGGCAGCGTGCCTCCCTGCACCAGCAGGGTCGTCACCGCCACGACGAAGGCGATCAGCACGAGCTGCTCGTAGTACGGGGTGCCGCGCGGCAGGGACTGCGCCGCCGCGAGCGTCACGACGCCTCGCATCCCGGCCCAGCCGAGCACGACGCCACCCCGCCATCCGAGACCCTCCGCCCGCAGTTGGGCGATGTCGTTGCGGCGGCGATCGATGCGGCGCTCGACGACCGCGCGCCGTCGCTCGAAACGTTCGCTGCCGAGGCCCACCATGGCCTGCATGCGTTCAAGACCTCGCGTGAGCATCGTCTCCTGCTCGTCGAAGCGCTGCTCCTGCGCCCGCATCACGAAGATGAGCGGCCACACGAAGGCGTAGCGGATCACGATGAGGAGGGCGGTGAGCAGCAGGCCCAGCAGCACGGCGTCGACGATCGGGAGCTTGCTCTGATCGATGTCGATGATGATGGTGTGGATCTGCGCACCCATGAGCAGGAACACACCGTTCTCGAGCACGAACTGCACGGTGCGCCAGTTGAAGCGCTCCGAGATGCGCGACTGGGCCGTGAACGCCTTGGCGCTCTGATGCCCGCAGTACAGACCGGCAGCGACCACCGAGATGACGCCCGATCCGTGCAGTTCCTCCGCCGGGATGTAGGCGATGAACGGCACCGCGAACGAGATGGCCGTGTCGAGCATGGGGTTGTTGAGCCGCTTGCGCACCCAGACTGCGGCGATGCCCACCACGATGCCGATCGCGAGCGCGACGAACACGGCGTAGAAGAACTCGCCGATCGCATTCCAGGCGATCACATCGGCACCGGATGCCGTGAGCGCGGATGCGGCGATCGCGGTGCGCAGCAGCACGAGCGCGGTCGCGTCGTTGACGAGCCCCTCCCCTCGAGGATCGACACCAGTCGGGCGGGTAGACCGATGCGTTTCGCGATCGCGGTGGCGGCCACCACATCCGGCGGCGAGATGACCGCGCCGAGGGCGATCGCCGCGGCGAGGTTGAGGTCGGGGAGGATCATGTAGAGCACGAACCCGGTCACGAGAGCGCTCGCGACGACCAGCACGACCGACAGCACGCCGATCGTGAAGAAGTTGCGGCGGAAATCGACGAGCGGAACCGTGATGGCGGCCGCGTACAACAGGGGTGGCAGCACGCCCTGCAGGATCAGGTCAGGCTCGACGTCGATCTCGGGCACACCCGGGATCAGGCTGTAGCCGACCCCCAGCACGACGAGGATGAGCGGGGCAGCGACCCCCAGCTTCGGACTCCACGCGGCTGCTGCGACGATGGCGACGATGCCCGCGATCGCCACCAGCGCGTAGTCCATTCACCCATCGTAACGATGGGGCAGGTTGTCGATCCCGGTGGACTATCCGATGTCACCGGTGTGCGCACTCGCGTTCGGGCGCGACCGCGCTCGTGCTCGAACGCGGCGCGCGCGGCGGATTATCGCCGCGCCAGACTAACTCAGTACCAGCCCTTGGCCTGCGAGTGGCCCCACGCACCGCAGGGTGCCGTAGCGGCCGCTGATGTATCCGAGGCCCCAGGTGATCTGCGTGACGGGGTTGGTGGCCCAGTCGGCCCCCACGGTCGCCATCTTGTCGCCCGGCAGCGCCTGCGGGATGCCGTAGGCACCCGAGCGCACGTTGTGCGCGTAGACGTTCCAGTGCGACTCCTTGTTCCACAGCGCCACCAGGCAGTCGAACTCGGCCTGATTCCAGCCGCGCGCCATGACCATGTCGTAGGCGATCGCCTGCGCGGTTCCCGGGTCGGGCACGCCGACGGCGGGCGCGGATGCCAGCACGGGCTTGGGCTTCGGCTTGATGACCTCGAAGCCGTCGCGCCCGGATGCCGCGACCTCGCCGTCGACCGCGACGCTCTGCCCCTCGAGCCCCGGTGCGTCGATGGGATTGCTCGCTGCGGCGAGCGTCGCCGCCGAGGTCAGCCCGGTCGGTTCCACGAGCAGAGCGGCGACGAGTCCGATCGAGACGAGATAGGCGAAGACACCGAGCGCCCAGCGTGGACGCACGAAGCCCGAGCGGGCGCGCACCATCGCATCCGCCTGCCTGGGCGGTTCGGGAAGCGTCCCCCGGCGCCGATATCCGCTCACAGTCGCACCAGTGTACTGACGGATCCCGATAACGCCATGGGAAGAGTCGAAGCGGAGATCCAGCCCCGAGGTCGGCACTCGAGCGGCCGAGCGTTCGCGCACGGTCGGCCGATCGGCCGAGCGCCGCGGATTATCGCGGCGCCAAACAGGCACCGGCTCAGCGCACCGCGAGCATGACGCGCGTCACCGTGTCGAGCAGATAGTCGACCTGGGCCTCGCGATACCCGCCACGCTGCGGCCGGAAGGCGACCGTGCGCACATCCTCGGGCGTGAGCGGCTCGCCGCTCTGGAAGTAGCCCGCGATGCGGTCGGAGAAGCCGTCGACGTCGGCGACCGAGTAGCCGAGGGTGAGCACGGTGACCCGCTGGAACTTCTTGCCCTTGGGCCGCACGACCCGGTCGAGGATCTCCTGCGCGGTCTCACGGGCCGACGCGTACCAGCTCTCGTCGCCCTCGAGCGCGATCCGACGCTCGCGCTCGCGGGCCGCGAAGGCATCCTCGAGTCGCTCGAGCGCCGCGTCGACGTGGGTTGCCGAGTAGCCGCCCTTGCGCATCGTGAACGCGGTGGTGCGGATGGTGTCCGCCGTCACGACGGAGACGTCCGGGCTCTCGGCGGTGTAGGCCCGGCGGGCGTCTTCGAGGAAGTCCTCGACCTCGTCGATGTCGTATCCGAGACGGCCCTTGCGCGCGCGGGGGAAGGTCATGCTCACTGCAACATGCTAGCGAGCGCGCCCCGCACATCCGCCGAACGGAGGTGTGCAGCGGCCGATCCGGCTAGCTGAAGATCAGGAAGAAGGCGTAGGCGACCGCTGCCGAGGGCAGGATCGAGTCGAGCCGATCGAGGAAGCCGCCGTGGCCGGGCAGCCAGCCCGAGATGTCCTTGATGCCGAGCTCGCGCTTGATAAGCGACTCGATGAGATCCCCCATCGTGCCCACGAGCATGAGCACGAGACCCATGATGGTGCCCTCCCACCATGGCTGCCCGAGCATGAGCCACGCGAGCAGGGTTCCGGCGATCATCGCCGAGACGGCGGCTCCTGCGAAGCCCTCCCAGGTCTTGCCGGGGCTGATCTTGGGGGCGAGTTTGTGGCGCCCGAAGCTCAGGCCGGTCGCGTACGCGCCGACATCGGCCACGACCACGATGATGAGCGCCGCGAGCACCCACCACTGGCCCCCGTCCTCGCCCGAGAGCACGACGTAGAAGCCCGCGAGGAAGGTCACGTAGAGCTGCACGAGCGCGCCCGCACCGATGTCGGCGAGCACCACGCGCGCGGGGCCGCGGTGACTCGGACGGGCGAGTTCCGCGATCCGCCAGAGGCTGATGATCACGACCCCGCCGATCACCGCGAGCCAGAGACCGGGCACGTGGAAGAAGTAGGCGATGGGCATGATCGCCACGCCCACGACGATCGAGACCACCCGGGGCACGTCGCGTCCTGCTGTGCGCAGGGCGGTCGCGAGCTCCCACACGGTGAAACCCACCAGGAAGGCGGCGAAGGGGATGAACAGCCAGGTGTAGAACAGCAGGCTCACGAGCAGGATCGCGCCGAGGCCGACGCCGATGCCGATGGCCGCGAGTAGGTTGCGCCCCGTGCGCTGCTTGATCTTCTCCTGCGTCTGATCGAACTGGTCGCGCGCGTGCTTGACCTGCGCCTCGAACTCCTCGCGGGCGTGCTGGGCGTGCGCCTCGATGTCGGCGCGCGTCTGCTGCGCCCGTGCCTCGATCTCCTCGCGCGGCGTCCGCTTGCGCGACGAGGCCGTCTTCGAGGTGTTCGCGGCGCCCTCGGAATCGGCGTCCATCAGACCTCGAGCAGCTCGGCTTCCTTGACCTTGAGGGCCGCGTCGATCTGGTCGACGTGCGCCTTGGTGATGCTGTCGAGCTCCTTCTCGGCACGAGCGACGTCGTCTTCGCCGACCTCCTTCTGCAGAGCGTCGAGGTCATCCTTCGCCTTGCGGCGCACGTTGCGGATCGCCACCTTGGCATCCTCGCCCTTGGCGCGCACGATCTTGACGTACTCCTTGCGACGGTCCTCGGTGAGCTCCGGCATCGTGACGCGCACGATGTTGCCGTCGTTGGTCGGGGTCGCGCCGAGGTTCGGGAAGTTGACGATCGCCTTCTCGATGTCCTTGAGCGCCGCCTTGTCGTACGGCGTGATGACGAGGGTGCGGGCCTCGGGGTTCTGCAGCCCGGCGAGCTGACCGAGCGGGGTCGGGGTGCCGTAGTAGTCGACGAGGATCTTCTGGAACAGCGCCGGGTTCGCGCGTCCGGTGCGCACGGTGGCGAAGTCGTCCTTGGCGACCTCGACCGCCCGGCCCATCTTGTCCTTCGCCTCGGTGAGGACGTCACTGATCACGGGGGCTCCTTCGAAGTTCCGGGGTGTTCCCGGTCAAGCTTAGTGACCGGGGGCGTCGGCGGGCGTCGTCACGAAGTCGATGAGCTGCTCGACGCGCGCGAGCAACGCCGGCTCGAGGTCGGTGTAGCTGCGCACGGAACCGAGGATGCGCTGCCAGGCGGCCGCGATATCCGCCTGATCGGCGTGCGGCCAGCCGAGCGCCTCGCACACGCCGTGCTTCCACTCGACGCCGCGCGGGATCTCGGGCCAGGCGCGGATGCCGATGCGCTCGGGGCGCACGGCCTGCCACACGTCGATGTACGGGTGGCCCACGACGAGCACGTGACTGCCTGCGACCTGCGCCGCGATCCGCGACTCCTTCGACCCCGGCACCAGGTGGTCCACCAGCACGCCGAGCCGCGCATCGGGGCCCGGGCTCAGCTCGGCGAGCACCTGGGGCAGATGGTCGACACCCTCGAGGTACTCGACCACGACCCCCTCCGTGCGCAGGTCGGGGCCCCACACCTTCTCCACGAGCTCGGCGTCGTGGCGGCCCTCGACGAAGATGCGGCTCTCGCGCGCCACCCGCGCCCGCTGCGGCGCCGCGGCGCGGGATCCGGATGCCGTGTACGCGCGCGCGGCGGCCGGAGCCTTCGGGGCGGTCAAGACCACCGCCTCGCCGTCGATGAGGTAGCCGCCCCCGAGCGGGAACCAGCGCACCTTGCCACGGCGATCCTCGAGGCCCACGTTGCCCTTCTCGATGCCCGTCACGGCGCCGACGAAGCCGTCGGCGAGCTCGACGACGAGGCCCTCTCCGCCGGCACCTGGGGAACGACCTTGCGGCCGCGCGCACGCCAGTCGCCCGCGAGAACGTCGCGGCCGTAGGGGTCGGTCACGCGATGCTCCGACCGCTCACGCCGTGACCAGGGTGCCGATCTGCTCGCCCCGCAACGCCCGGGTGATGTTCCCCGCGGGTTCCATGCCGAACACGAGCATCGGCATGTTGTTGTCCATGCAGAGGCTGAACGCCGTCGAGTCCACCACCTTGAGACCCTGCACGAGCGCATCCTGGTAGCTCACACGCTCGAGCTTCTTGGCGTCGGGGTTCTTGCGCGGGTCGTCGTCGTAGACACCATCGACGCCGTTCTTGGCGACCAGCACGGCATCCGCACCGATCTCGAGCGCTCGCTGGGCGCTCACGGTGTCGGTGGAGAAGTACGGAAGCCCGGCGCCCGCGCCGAAGATCACGACGCGACCCTTCTCGAGGTGGCGCTCGGCGCGCAAGGGGATGTAGGGCTCGGCCACCTGGATCATCGAGATCGCCGACTGCACGCGCACGGGGGCGCCCGCCTGTTCGAGGAAGTCCTGGAGGGCGAGGGCGTTCATCACCGTGCCGAGCATGCCCATGTAGTCGGCGCGTCCGCGGTCCATGCCGCGCTGGCTGAGCTCCGCACCGCGGAAGAAGTTGCCGCCACCGACGACGACCGCGACCTCGACACCGTCCGGGTCGTCCTCGCCCGCGGGTGTCGCCGCCGCGATCTCCTTCGCGATGCCGGCGATCACATCCGGGTTCACGCCGAGCGATCCGGCGCCGAAGGCCTCCCCGAGAGCTTGAGCAGGACGCGGCGGCGCTTCGACATGGGGGTCCTTCCGAGGGGATCACGCGGGCCCGGGGGCCGTGTCGATCGTACCGGGTCACGCTGGGGTCACGGCTCGACAACGACCCCGCAGTGCCGTTTCGGCGCGGGGACGCGGATCGCGCGCGCACCGATGCGGGCATGCGCGGGTACCTAGAGTGGCCGGATGAGCGACTACCAGCTGACCGAACTGGGTTCTCTCGACACCTGGCGCGACCACTACGGCGGCTTCCGCCCCGACAGCTCGCGTGACGGACGCCGCGTCGTCGACTTCGAGCTCACCATGCAGTATCTGGGGTTCACCGCCAACGCCTACGAACCCGGCGAGCAGGCCGGCTACTGGCACCGGCACTCGCGCGTCGAGGAGGTGTACGTGTTCCTCGAGGGGCACGGCCAGATGGGACTCGATGACGAAGTCGTGGATGTCGGGCCCGGCACTGTCGTGCGCGTCGGCCAGGGCGTCTGGCGCACCTGGCGCTGCGTGCCCGACAGCCCGACGCAGCTGCGCTGGCTGTGCATCCGCGCCGGCGGCTACGAACTGCCGGAACTGCCCGACGACAGCGAGCGCGGACCCGACCGGCCCCAACCCTGGCGCGACTGACCTCCGCGTACGACGCGGTTCCGACAACGCGAAGGGCCCCGGATCACGCGGATCCGGGGCCCTCGGTGCGGCTGCTTAGGCGCCGACCTTGAAGCGGGCGAAGCCCGTCACGGTCAGGCCGGCGTCGGCGATGACCTTGCCGACGTTCAGCTTGTTGTCGCGGGCGTAGTCCTGCTCGAGCAGGGCGACCTGCTTGAAGTAGGCACCGAGGCGACCTTCGACGATCTTCGGAAGGGCGGCCTCCGGCTTGCCCTCCTCACGGCTGATCTGCTCGACGATGCGACGCTCGTTCTCGACGTCGGCCGGCGGCACGTCGTCGCGCGAGAGGTACGCCGGGTCGGCGAACGAGATGTGCTGCGCGATCGAGCGCGCGGTCTCCGCGTCATCCCCCGTGTACGAGACCACGACGCCGATCTGCGGCGGGAGGTCCTTCGAGGTGCGGTGCAGGTAGACCGCGAACTTGTCGCCCGGGATGCGGACGACGCGACGCAGTTCGACCTTCTCGCCGATCGTGGCGGCCTGGTCCTCGATGAGGGCGCCGACGGTGGTGCCGTCGACGGCGACCGCGAGGGCGGCATCCACCGTCTCGGCGCCCGAGTCGGCGAGAGCCGCGACGACCTTCTCGGCGAGCGCGACGAACTTCTCGTTCTTCGCGACGAAGTCGGTCTCGCAGGCGAGCTCGATCATCGTGGCGGCCGTGGCCGACTCGACGACGGCGACGAGGCCCTCGCTCGTGGAGCGGTCGGCACGCTTCGCGTTGCCCTTCGCACCCTTGAGCCGCAGGATCTCGACGGCCTTCTCGATGTCGCCGTCCGCCTCGACGAGGGCGTTCTTCGTGTCGACCATGCCGGTACCGAGGCGCTCGCGCAGGGCCTTCACGTCTTCCAGGCTGAAGTTGGCCATGGATGTGTTCCTTAGCTTCTCGAAATCGAAAGGGGGTGTTACTCGGCAGCCGCGTCGGCGTCCGCCGCGTCGGCCTTCTTGGCAGCCGGCTTCTTGGCCGCCGCCTTCTTCGCCGGGGCGGGCTTCTCGTTCTCCGCCTCGATCTTGGCCTCGGTCAACTCGTCCGACTCGGGGGCGTGCGCCGGAACCAGGTTCGGGTCGGCCTCGGCCTCGTGCTCGGCGACCACGGCATCCGCGTCGTTCTGCTCGGTGGGAACCGCGGCCTCGACGACCTCGGCGACCTTCTCGGCACCGGCCTCGACGTCACCGTCGACACGGCCGTCGACCTCTTCGATCTTCTCGGCGGTCGACTCGGGCGTGCTCGACGCCTCGAGCAGCTCACGCTCCCACTCGGCGAGCGGCTCGACAGCCGAGACGTTGCCCTCGGCCTCGGGCTTCTGGTGACGCTGGATGAGGCCCTCGGCCGCGGCGTCGGCGATGATGCGCGTGAGCAGGCTCACGGAGCGGATCGCGTCGTCGTTGCCCGGGATCGGGTACTGCAGCTCATCGGGGTCGGCGTTGGTGTCGAGGATGCCGATCACCGGGATGCCGAGCTTGGTGGCCTCGTCGACCGCGAGGTGCTCGCGCTTGGAGTCGACGACCCAGATCGCCGACGGGGTCTTGGTGAGGTTGCGGATGCCGCCGAGGGTCTTGTGCAGCTTGTCGAGCTCGCGCTTCTTGATGAGGAGCTCCTTCTTGGTGAAGCCCTTCGTCGTGTCGTCGAAGTCGATCTCCTCGAGCTCCTTCATGCGCGCGAGACGCTTGGAGACCGTCTGGAAGTTGGTGAGGAGGCCGCCGAGCCAACGCTGGTTGACGTAGGGCTGACCCACCCGGGTGGCCTGCTCGGCGATGGCCTCCTGGGCCTGCTTCTTCGTGCCGACGAAGAGGATGGTGCCGCCGTGGGCGACCGTCTCCTTGACGTAGTCGTAGGCGCGGTCGATGTAGGCCAGCGACTGCTGCAGGTCGATGATGTGGATGCCGCTGCGCTCGGTGAGGATGAAGCGCTTGACCTTCGGGTTCCAGCGACGGGTCTGGTGTCCGAAGTGAACGCCGCTGTCGAGCAGCTGGCGGATGGTGACGACGGCCATGGCCGTTCTCCTTCTCTCGCGGGCACGGCAGAGCCGTCCCGCTGTTTTCTCAGTTGTCTGCCGCGACCGGCCGGTCGCGATCCCTGGTGCCCCGGCGCAACATCCGCTGCCTCGTTCGAGGCGGACTGAAGGATGTGGACCGTGTGCGATGGGCACGCGAAGTCACCCGCGCGATGCGGGTGCTGACCTCAGTGTAGCAGCGCGGGTGTACACGCGCGCGCCACGGGTCTATGCTGAGGCGGCCCGGATGGCCCGCGGCTCTGTGAGGGAAGGAGGACTCGATGCGCACCGTCTTTGTCGTGCCTGACGACCCGACCCTCATCTTCGAGGCCACCGCCTACTGACCTGTGGTGGTCTCCGATCCGGAGCCACCACGTGAACAACTTCTTCGGCGACGACTTCGTCGTTCCCACCTTCTCCGACGCCGAACCCGGCGACGGACAGCGCTGGTCGACCTGGCCGGCCATCACCCCGTCCGAGCGCGGCCCGCAGCCGTGGCCGGACTGGATCGTCACCTCAGCCGCGGCGATCGACACCGAGCTCGGCATCCTGAAGACGGGCAAGGAGGCCGACGTGTTCCTCCTCGAGCGCGCGGTGCCCGACGAGCCGGCGCAGACGGTGCTGCTGGCGGCCAAGCGCTATCGATCGGCCGAGCGCAGCGATTTCCACCGCTCGAGCGTCTACCGGGAGGGCCGCATCGAGCGGCGCTCGCGCGACCAACGGGCGGTGGAACGCGGAACCGCCTACGGGCGCTCGGTCGCGGCCGTCGCCTGGTCGTACGCGGAGTTCGCCGCGCTCTCGCGGGCGTATGAGCTCGGCATCCCGGTGCCCTATCCCGTGCAGGTGAACGGCACCGAGCTGCTGCTCGAGTTCATCGGCGACGACGGTGAAACGGCACCGCGGCTCGCACAGTCGGATGCTGTGGGCCGTGAGCTCGCCGACCTCTTCGCGCAGGTGGTGGACATCGTGCTGGGGTTCGCCCGGGCCGGATGCGCCCACGGGGATCTCTCGCCCTACAACCTGCTCGTGGATCGCGGGCGCGTCGTCGTGATCGATCTTCCCCAGCTCGTCGACGTCGTCGCCAACCCCAACGGCATGGCTCTGCTCGAGCGCGACTGCCGCAACGTGTGCACGTGGTTCGCACGGCGCGGGCTCGCGTGCGATGTCGATGAACTGTTCGCACGGGCGGTGGGCGAGTTGTTCTGACGTCTCCTCCCCGCCGCGCGCGGCACGGGTTCTTCGCGGATGCCTGCGGGCGGCCGCGGCCACGCGTGCGGACGGGAGCAGGATGCGGGCATGCACGTTCCCGTTCGTCGCCTCGCCACCGCGGCCCTGGCGGTCGCGGCGCTGTGGTCGTGGCCGATCGCGGCACCGCATCCGATCGCGCGACCGTATCTCGCGCCGGCCACCCCTACGCATCGGGCCATCGCGGCATCGATATCCGTGCCGCTGCCGGCGACGAGGTGCGTTCCCCGGCCGACGGCATCGTGCATTTCGCCGGGATCGTGGTGGACCGCCCGGTGCTCTCCATCGACCAGGGAGGCGGTGTGCTCTCGAGCTATGAGCCGGTCGTGACCTCTCTGCAGGAAGGTGACGTCGTGCGGCGTGGGCAGGTGATCGGCGAGCTCCTTCCGAGCCACTGCACCAGCGGAGCATGCCTGCACTTCGGGGTGCGCATCCACGGCGAGTACGTGTCGCCGTTGCTGTTTCTGGGCGGACAGCCCCGAGCCGTGCTGCTGCCGCCGTAACGGCGCTTCGCGTTCCCGCGGAAGGCGATGCGTCATGATGGGGCGATGAACATCCTCGGTGCCGGCTTCGTGATCTTCTTCGCCTTGGCGGTGCTGTTCATCATCGCGGTGGCAGTGGTGATGGTCGTGATGATCAGCCGGAACGCCGCCAAGGCGCGGGAACTCGGGCACGACCCGCTCACGATGCAGACGGAGCTCGCGGCACGCGCCATGGACTCGGAACTGCTCGCTCCCCGGCCGAGCCTCGAGGCCCGACTCGCCGAACTCGACGATCTGCACGCACGAGGTGTCATCACGGCCGACGAGCACGCGAAGGCTCGGGCCGAGACGCTCGCGGGGCCCTGACCGCTCGCTCGCGCTTCAGGCGCGGGGATGCGCGAGTCGGTAGCTCTCCCGCAGCCGCTCCGTCGACACGTGCGTGTAGAGCTGCGTCGTGGCGAGGCTCGCGTGGCCGAGCAGCTCCTGCACGATGCGCAGATCGGCGCCGCCGTCGAGCAGGTGCGTCGCCGCAGTGTGCCGCAGGGCGTGCGGACCGGCCGGACCGGAGCCGGGCAGCTCGCTGAGCTCTCGAGCCACGAGCTCGTACACCGCGCGGGTGCCGAGGCGTCGACCGCGGGCACCCAGCAGCAACGCCGCGCCGGATGCCTCGCCCGCGAGGTGCGGACGCCCGCGATCGAGGTAGTCGTCGAGGGCGTGGGCGGCAGGCCCGCCGTAGGGCACGACGCGCTCCTTGGCGCCCTTGCCGAGCACCCGCACGGTGCGCGCGGAACGGTCGACGTCGTCGATGTCGAGACCCACGAGTTCGCTCACGCGAACGGCCGAGGCGTAGAGAAGCTCGATGATCGCGACGTCACGCAGGGCGCCAGGCTCCCCTCTCCCGCAGCGGCGTGCAGGCGCTCGAGAATGCTGTCCATCTGGCCGCGCGTGAGCACACGGGGCAGGCGGCGCCCCGCCCGCGGAGTGCGGAGCCGCAGGCCGGGGTCGGCGGCGATGACGCCTTGGCGGGTGAGCCATGAGGTGAAGGACCGCGCCGACGAGACGCGTCGACCGAGAGTGGATGCCGCCAGCCCCGCTTGCGAACCGCGCCAGACCCAGTCACGCAAGGTCTCGAGGTCGAGGGATGCCGCATCCGGCTGGCCGAGCGCCTCGGCGAAGCCGACGAGGTCGGCGAGGTCGATGCCGTAGGCGCGCACGGTGTGCGGCGAGTAGCCGCGCTCGTGTGTGAGCGCAGCGAGGTAGGCCTCGACGGCGGCGCGCAGCTCCATGCGGCCATGGTCGCACTGGCGGCGTCGATCTCGACACACCGCGCTGCGCGCGGCACTCGATCCGCGGCGGGCGGTGCGCTGCGCGCGGCACTCATCCGCAGGCGGTGCGCTGCGCGCGGCGCTCATCCGCGGCGGGCGGACGGTGCCCTCAGCGAGCGGGTGCGGACTCAGGTGGCTGAGGAGCGCATCGCGCAGTGATGCGCGTCTCGAAGCCGCCGTCTCAGCTCAGTCTGTGAGCGGCGGCAGCTGGAACGTCGACGCCTTGCTCGAGAACGCCTCGCGCCGCTCCTCGGGCGTCATGGCCGCGAGCGCGTCGAGAAATGCGCCCGAGAATCCGGCCACCCGGCGCGCGTCGCCGAGGGGGACGATGGAGTGCACGACCTGGTCGTCGTAGACGTGCACGAGGTTGAAGGTCTGCCCGCCGTCGACGCCGGCGAGCGTGCCCGGCTCGGCGCTCGAGTCGATCGTGTAGCAGGTGGCGGCCGCGACGGACACCGGGATGCCGGCGAAGGTTCCGGAGGTCGAGTAGTGCAGGTGCCCGGCGAGGATCGCGCGCACGTCGCTGCCGCGCAGCACCTCGGCGAGCTCGGCCTGGTGGTCGAGCTCGATGATCGCCATGAGTTCGACGGGCGTCGGGATCGGTGGATGGTGCAGCGCCAGCAGGGTGCCGTGCGGCGCGGGGGTGGCGAGCTGGTCGCGGAGCCATTCGAGCTGGGCGGGTTCGAGGTCGCCGTGGTGGTAGCCGGGCACGGAGGAGTCGAGGGCGATGATGCGCAGCCCGCCCACGTCGTACACACGGTCCTGCGGTGCGGCGGTGGGCTCCTCCCCCAGGAGGATTGATGCGAACGGCTCGCGCTCGTCGTGGTTGCCCATGACCCAGATGATGCGTGACCTCATGCGCTCGGCAGCCGGTTCGACGAGTGCCTTCAGCCGCTCGTAGGCATCGGGCTCCCCGAGGTCGGTGAGGTCGCCGGTGATGACGATGGCCTCGGGGTTCGCACCACTGCGCTCGAGTTGGGCGAAGGCGCGTTCGACGTGGGCGTCGGTGCCGACGGCGCCGTAGAGCGGGCGCCCGCCTCCGAGCAGGTGGGTGTCGCTGATGTGCGCGATCGCGTGGATCGGCGGAGCGTGCTGTCCGAGCTGCACCATGCAGCGAGCGTAGCCGCCGCATCCGCGGAACACGTTGGCGACTCGATCGGGTCGCTCCTACATAAGGAGCCACCCAGTTACCGGTCGATCGAGGCCGCTTGGCCTACCCCAGTTCGGGGGCAATGCTCGCGCCAAGGTGACGGTCGAAGGCCTGCTCCTTCGACCGAAATGTAAGGACCGGCCTGTGAGCTTCGAGAAGGGGCCCGCTCTTGAGCGAGGCGCCTCCGTGTACCCGCACCTGAGAACTGCTTGCATTGCCTGCGATCGCGAGAGTACATTCCCGCCGAGGGTAGTTTCAGATCACCCGAATCGAGGTGCCCGACCATCGAATGAGCGAAAGGCACTTCAGTGCTCAAGTCATATCGATCGGCGAGCGCGCTTCTGGGTGCGCTCCTCATAGCGAGTCTCGCGCAGCCGGCAGCAGCGGCAACACCTGCTCCCGATGAGTGGCTACCGAGCGTAGTTGACTCCTCGATGCTCACGAGTTCCGTCGTCAGCTCCGGCAACGTCACGAGCCCAGACGGCCACGCCTTCCCAGAAGGCGCAACCGTCGAACTCGTTGCATATCCAGCCGAGGAGGTAATGCGAACGCTGAAGGAGGGCGACACCATCCAGGTCTCTCCCGTCGCAAAAGCTCGTACCGATGAAAGCGGTCATTTCGAGATGCGTTTGGCGGAGCCTTCGAAACTGAAGCGTTATGCGTCGGCGCTCGGCGTTGTCAATTTCGAGATCCGAGCTATCAGCGGCGCATACTATGCCGCCTTCTCGTTCAGCAGCGAGTTGGACGCACTCAATGGGGCACGCATGCAACGCGCTGACCTTGTCGGGTTGAATCTTGTTTCTCTCCCAGCCAACGATGCGGTACTCAACCTCGAGGGCTCTCGCATGGGACCCATCAACAAGACCCAAATTTGTGGCGAGACCCTGGTCGCAAACTACGGCACACGGGCCGTGGCAATCGGCCAGACCTACACAGCCGGAGCCGGTCGTACAGGTTCTTTGACATACACGAGCGGGTCCTCGTCGACCCTCGGCGTAGGGCTGTCGATGACCGGTGTCTATGGCTCCTACTCAGCTTCTGGCAGCATTTCGCTCTCTTCGACGACCACCGTCTCATTCGCCGGCGGCACCGGTGGACGCCTCTACAAGACGTACTACGTTTACGGCAAATATGCCCAATGGTGCTATCCCATCGGCGGCTCATATGATCCGAGTGACATTTATGCGTACAAGGTGCGCGCGTCCAGCTTTGCCGGCGGGTCGGCCGTAAGCGTTACCTCGGCACCGCCCGCCAACTACTGCGTGGCGTTGGCAAATGGATCTACGTTAACGAAGAGCAGCACGACCGCGGGCACCTTCTCGAGTGGGGCAAAGCTAATTGCGGATATCGGCATCGACCTCTCCGTGCGAACCGGCTACACGTCGTCCACGAAAGTCGCGTTCACAAACTCGTCCGGGTCCAGCAAGAATCTGTGCGGAGTCAGTGGGTACCCCGGCGGAACTCCCGGCTTCATCTCACTCCTGTGAGAAACCGCATTGGTGTGGTGGTGCTCGCTACGCTGGCGAGCACCACCCTGCTGTCTGCATGTGGCTCAATTCGAACCGACGGACCGCTCGTGCTTTCGGACGAAGAGACCCGAGTTTGTGCGCCAGTTCCGCAGTTCGCTGATGCCGCTTTGGGAATCAATTTGGCAGACGACCTTCCCGACGGAATCGTATTCAATTCGATTGAGCCCGTGGGGGCATCCGGAGTTGCGCTTGGCGGCGTTTATGTCATGCCAGCCGCGGATCGGCTACGGCTGCTCCTGGATGCGTTCCCGCCAACCGGGCAGACTCCCAATTCTTGGAGGCGTGCGGTGCCCGCCATTGACGCCGAGCTTCCGACGGACGGCGCCTACGACATGGTCCTCCGTGTCACAACGGGCGCAGGCGGAGGACACTTGGATGGCGTTCGAGTGAACTATTCCTTCAATGGAGATCAGTACCAGACCATCTCACATTTGGGTCTGACGCTCTCGACCGAGCCCTGCACCTAGTCAGTTCGTTTGAATGCGACGGGTGCACGTCACGATTGCCTAGCGCAGCGCCGCAAGGGCGACGTCGACACTCAGGTAGACACCTGCGTGTCTTGCCCACACCCAAGTCCCGACGTAGTTATTGCCTTGATGGAGCCATCGCGGCCGACAAGCGGCCCTCCACTGTCCCCTTCGCAGGTGTTCGCATCGCCAGCGGGAATGCCACAAAGCGTGCCGGGGCCCGCGCCCGGTGCACCGAGGCACGCTGACGGCAACACGATTACAAGTTCCTTAGGCTCCGCGTCGCACGGCGCCACGCCTCCCATCGAGTCCTTTCCCCAACCCCACGCGACCGCGACAGAGCCAGTTTCCGCCTCGGGTCTATCAGTTGCCGCGGGGGCGCGATCGACAGCGCGGCTCAAAGTGAGCACCGCGGCGTCGACTGAATCACTCAGGTTCATCGACTGGACCCCCACACGCTCTCCTTGTATGGGGCCGGTATTGCAGAGGTTCTTGGCGCCGACGATGGCGTCAATCGAGAGTGATTCTCGATCACGTAGACAATGAGCAGCTGTTAGGACCTCAGTCTCAGTTATGAGCACGCCGGTACAGAATTGCGTGCTCGAAACATCGTTATCCGGTGCAGTTGCGTTGATCAGGGCTACGAGATAACCGGGAGGCTCGTCCGGGTGAGGATCCGCGCAACCGGACAGAGCACCGACAAGAGCGATGATCGCCGTAGCGGTCGCAAGAACACGCCGAACCCTGTCCGCTACGCTCAGATCCCTGCCTTGAGCGCTTCGCCGAACGCTGACGTACGCCACCGGTGGATCTGGAACACAGAACGGCAAGGCATTTGATCGCACGATACACCGCGTCGCGCCGGCGCCCCAGCGCCCCGACGTATTCGGCGGCGGAAACGATAACGGCCTCGTGCGGCCGCGGCACCAACCACCTTGCGCGCGCCCAGACGCCCGCACGTTCACGCATCGCTCCCTCGCGGGAGAGCAAGCCGAGTTCGGCCGAACCTCGTCGGCGACGCGCGAAGCTCTATCCTCGCGGCGACCTAGACGGACAATGATGCGTCGGTGACCTCGAGTCGCGGCGAGGGTACGGAGTGGGCTGGGATGCTCGCCGACGCGTCGCGCGCTCGGTTCGACGCCATCGTCGCCGTTGACGTCGACCGACTCCTCCGCACGATTACTGACCTCGTCGCGGTCATGGAGACTGGCGCCAAGGTGATGCAAGAGGCATCAGCCTACGAGCGCGAGTGGGCTCCTCCACCATGAGAATAGATGCGAACGGCTCGCGCTCGTCGTGCCTCGGGGTTCGCACCACTGCGCTCGAGTTGGGCGAGGGCGCGCTCGACATGGGCGTCGGTGTCGACGGCGCCGTAGAGCGGGCGCCCTCCCCGAGCAGGTGGGTGTCGCTGATGTGCGCGATCGCATGGATCGGCGGGGCGTGCTGTCCGAGCTGCACCATGCAGCGAGCGTAGCCGCCGCATCCGTCACGCCGACGGCGGCGCCGTCAGCGCGCCACCACGAGCACGAGCGATCCGTCGAAGGTGGGGCGCGTTCGCAGCTCGCCGTAGCGCGCGTCCCATGCTCCGGATGCGAGATCGCGCGCCAGATGGTCGACGGCACGTTCGGCCTCGGCCGGCTCGAGGAAGCTCCACGCGGAGTTCGCTCGGCGCGCCGCGGGGTCGAGCAGCATCTCGGGGCGGCCGAAGTAGGCCTCGCCGAAGCCGTCACGACACTGCAGCGGGATGGGCAGCGGCACGACCTCGATATCGCCGCCGAGCCCGCGCGCGATCCGGTCGATGGCCGGGTACCGACGCGCTTCGGTGCGGATCACCTCGGGTGCGTAGTCGACGAGCCAGAACCGGTCGAGCCGTTCGGGGTCGCAGGTCATGATGACGACGGGCCCGCGCGCGACGCGTCGCAGTTCGCCGAGCCCGGCGTCGAGGTCGGCCCACTGGTGCACTGAGAAGGTGGCCATGGCGGCGTCGACGTGATCGTCGGGGAACGGCAGTGACTCGGCGGTCGCGTCGATCGCGGTGGCGAGGTGCGCGGGTCGCTGCGCGCGCATGGATGCGGAGGGCTCGACGGGGATGACGTCGAGATGCGCTGGTTCGTACGATCCCGCGCCCGCTCCGACGTTGATCACCGTGCGTGCGTCGCCGAGGGCGCGCGCGATGGCCTCTTCGAACGCGGGTTCCGGCTGTCGGTACCGGCCGTATCCCTCTCCGATCGTGCCGTAGTCCGCGTCTCCGGCGGATCCGTCGCGGTGCGCGCGCATCTCGTCGCCTCCTGCTGCCTGATGCTCCCACGCTAGTGCGACCTGCCGGCACCGCTCGGATCATGACGCCCGCACCCATCCGCCCGCCCGCTCGCGCACCGCTCCGTCGAGGGAGAGCAGGCCGAGTTCGGCGCGCACTCGGTCGGCGGCGAGGCCCGAGAGCGCGGCGACCTTCTCGACGCTGCGCGGGCTGCGGGCGGAGAGGGCGTCGAGGAGGCGGATGCGGGTGCCCGTGGGGTCCGCGGCCGGGCGGCGCCCCCGGGCCTCCGCCTCCTCGACAGTCGGTGGGTCGGCGTGCACAGCGTCTGCGTCCGTCTCATCGGCCATCGGCTCGAGCGGCTCAGGAAGGGGCGCGAGCTCAGCGATCTCGTCGGCCGTGGTGACGCACACCGCGTCGTATTCCCGCAACAGTCGATGACATCCCGCCGAGGCCGAGCTCGTGATCGGCCCGGGAACCGCGCCGAGCGGACGACCGAGCGCCGCCGCATGCCCCGCGGTATTGAGAGATCCGGACCGCGCCCCTGCCTCGACGACGACGGTGGCGATGCTTGCCGCCGCGATGAGCCGATTTCTCTGCAGGAAGCGCCATTTGGTGGGTGCGACGCCGCAGGGTACCTCGGAGATCGCGGCACCGTGCTCGGTGACGCGCGTGATGAGGGCCTCGTTGCCCGACGGGTAGAAGCGATCGAGGCCACCTGCGAGGAAGGCGACGGTGGTGCCGCGACTCGCGAGCGCGGCGCGGTGCGCGGCACCGTCGACGCCGTAGGCGGCTCCCGAGACGATCGCGTAGCCGCGGTCGACGAGCCCGGCTGCGAGTTCGATCGTCACGTGCTCGCCGTAGCCGGTCGCCGCGCGTGCACCCACGATCGCCACACCGCGATCGAGGTCAGCCAATGCGTCGCGACGTCCGCGAAGCCAGAGTGCGATGGGGGCGTGCTCGGCGAGATCGCCGAGGAAGCAGGCCAGTCGGGATCCCCCGGCACCACGAGTTGGACCGCGAAGCGCGCGGCCTGACGCAACGCACGCAAGGCATCCGCTTGCGAGATGCGCGGCGCCCACCGTGCGACGGCGTCGTCGAGGTCGCGCTCGTCGATGCCGAGACCGGCGAGACCACCGTCGCACGCGCTGACCAGTTGACGCAGTGCCCCGCCCTCGCGATCGGCGATGAGCGCCGCGAGCGCCTGCTCGGCCCCGACCGCGCCGACGACGAGCCCCGCGAGGCGGTCGCCGGGTTCGGCGATGCCGGTCCAGGTCGCGCGGGCGAAGCGCTCCGCGACCGCATCGCGGTCGTGCGCCGGATCGGTGACAGCACGCACCAGCGACGCGACTGTGGCTTCGGCGATCCCGAGGATGGTCATGCGGCGGCCTTTCGGAGGTAGAGGGCGCGACCGACGTGGTCGAGTCCGGGGCGGTCGATGCCATCGAGGTCGGCGAGGGTCCAGGCGAGACGAAGCGCGCGGTCGTAACCGCGCATCGTGAGGGCGCCGCGCTCGAGAGCGCGATCGAGCGCCGCCGTCGCGCCGGACCCGGGTGCACCCTCGTTGCGGAGCCAGGTTCCGGGAGCGTGCGCGTTGAGACGCCACGGTTTGCCCGCGAGCCGTCGCGCGGCGCGCGATCTGGCCTCCTGCACACGCGCCCGGGCCGCCGCGCTCGTGGTGGTGGGCGCATCCGTCGCCACCCTCAGCTGGGCGGCCGTCACGCGCGGCACGTCGAGCCGGATGTCGACGCGGTCGAGCAGCGGACCCGAGAGTCGCCCCAGGTACCGTCGACGCGCGAAGGGGGTGCAGGTGCACTCCGCGTCGCGCACCCCCGCGTTGCCGCACGGGCACGGGTTCGCGGCCAAGACGAGTTGGAAACGTGCGGGGAAGCTCGCCGTCGCGGCTGCCCGAGAGATCGTGATGACGCCCGATTCGAGCGGCTGCCGCAGACAGTCGAGTGCCGACGGCGCGAACTCGGGGGCTTCGTCGAGGAACAGGATGCCGTGCGCGGCTCGGGCCGCGGCCCCGGGGCGGATGACTCCGCTGCCGCCGCCCACGATGGCCGCCGGTGATGCCGAGTGGTGCGGCGCCTCGAGCGGGGGCCGGGTCGCGAGCGAGCGCCCGACCGGCAGCCCCGCGAGTGAACGGATCGAACTCACTTCGATCGCGGCCCGTTCGTCGAGGTCGGGCAGGATGCCGGGCAGCCGTGAGGCGATCATCGTCTTGCCGGCGCCGGGCGGGCCGAGCAAGAACATGTGATGCCCACCCGCCGCCGCGACCTGCACAGCCTCGACGGCATCCCGGTTGCCCACCACCTCCGCGAGATCTCCGGAATCGTCCCCGGCTTCGGCGACTGCGGCAGGCACGAGGGGCTCCACCTCGACCGGCTCGAGCTCGGCGCCGTGCCAGATGGCGGCGTCGCGCAGGCTCGCGACGCCCACCACGCGTACGCCGGGCACCAGAGACGCCTCGTCGGTGTTACCCGCGGGCACGATCACGGTGTCGAAGCCCGCCCGCTCAGCGGCGAGCACCATGGGCAGGATCCCCCGGCACGGTCGCAGGCGGCCGTCGAGCCCGAGCTCGCCGAGGTGCACGACGCCCGTCACGGACGTGGGGTCGACCCAGCCCTCGGCGGCGAGCAACGCCATCGCAATGCCGAGATCGAAGGCTGCACCGGTCTTGGGCAGAGACGCCGGTGAGAGGTTCACCGTCACCCGGCCGCTCGGGAAAGCGAACCCGCTGTTGCCGATCGCCGAGCGCACGCGCGCCTTCGCCTCGCCGAGCGCGGTATCCGGAAGCCCCACCAGCACGAACGCGGGCAGGCCGCTCGCGGTGTCGGCCTCGAGCTCGACGGGCGCACCGTCGAGTCCGAGCAGGGCGACGGCATGGGCCCGTCCAACGCCCATCAGAACACCCCCACGAGGTGCTCGATCGCGGGCACGGCGTCTCGCGGCGCCAGCACCGCGACGGCGTCGATGCGGATGCGTCCGCGCTCGGTCGGGTGCGCCGTGCACCACTCGACGGCGAGGCGCCGGAGCCGGGCGAGCTTCACGGGCGTGATCGCCTCGAAGGGGTGCCCGAACGCGGTCGAGGTGCGGGTCTTCACCTCGACGAAGACGAGCGCGTCGCCGTCGCGCACGACGAGGTCGATCTCGCCCTGCCGACACCGCCAGTTGCGCTCCACGAGTCGATACCCGCGGGCCAGCAGGTGCTGCTCCGCGAGCCGCTCGCCGCGCCTGCCCAAGTCGTCTTTCGCCGCCATGAGGCGAGCTTCGCGCAGCGAGAAACGCAGGACAGGGGCTCCACTGCGAATAGTGGAAAGCTCACCCGGGGCGTGGGCTGTTGAGGGAACGTGAACGACGACACGTCATCAACTGAGGGACGGAGACACCCCGCTTCGTTCAGAACCCGAGAGCCCGCAAGATGATCCCCGCGACGACGGCGGCCGAGACTGAGGTCACGAACCTCTTGAGCTCTCGGGATTCAGACGGTTTCTCCGCTCGCTGCCCCGCATTGGCATCGGCACGCTGCGCCGGTGACGTCGTGCGGCGGCCGTCGACCGTCGGTCTCGGAGGTCTCGCGCCGGGTTGAGCGGCCGACCCCTTCGACACCGCTCGAGATGTCGAAGGCGCGGCCACCGGGGCGACGGATCGGGGCGCTTTCGGAGGCAAGGAACGCCGTGTGATCGCCGCCATCTCCTCGACCCCACGATCAGTCCGCTGGACAGCGACGTCCGACGCCGGCCCGACTCGGGCCGCATCTCCGTGGATCCGTCGCAGCGCGTCGATGACGGGACCGGCCTCACCGACGAGAACGAGCTTCACCTGCCCGTGCTCATCCCACCAGAAGTCCACAACGTGGTCGCCGTGCATGTAGCTCGCCATGTCGGGGGTGAGGTCGAGCCGTCGCGCAAGCGCCTGAGCCGTCCCGAGCCGCCGATACACATGGACCGAGCGCGGCAAGAGCTCCCCGGCCACGCGTCTGCGGCCGCCGACAGCAAGGTAAGGCATCTTGACGGGACCCTGCCGACCTCCCGCGAGCTCGAGCAGGATCGCGTCGACGTGCGCGAGAGTGAAGTCTCCGGGAAGGACGACTTCTGTGCGCATGCCTTCAGGATGACAGTCGGGGGCGAGCGCGCGCGACCACGACTTCGTGCTCATCGCCCAGCCGCGGACCCTGCTTGGGGGCGAGAGGAGCAGACTGGACGCATGACCGCCCGCATCCGCCCCGCCCGCCCCGATGACGCGGCCCGCATCGTCGACATCTGGGCGACAGGATGGCGCGACGGGCACCTCGCCGATGCCCCGCCCGAGCTGCTCGCGCACCGCGATCACGACGCCTTCGTGCCGCGCGTCGACGCCGCAATCGGTCGCACCTGGGTGGCCGAGACCGGTGGTGAGGTCGCCGGCTTCACGATGGTGCACGACGACGAGGTCGACCAGCTCTACGTCGACGCGCCCTTCCGGGGCACGGGGATCGCGTCGCAGCTGCTCGCCTACGCCGCCGATCGCATCCGTGCCGCCGGGCATCCCAAGCCGTGGCTCGCCGTCGCCCGCGGCAACGCGCGCGCCCGCCACTTCTACGAGCGCGAAGGCTGGACGGATGCCGGCGAGTTCAGCTACCCCGCCGAGATCGGCGAGGCAGGCCACCTGCCCGTCCCGTGCCACCGGATGGAGTTGCGCTCGCCCGTGGCATAGCTCGCGTTGTCATCTGTTGAGCTGCAGTCGACGCCACGCCACCGCGGTGATGGCGCTCACGGCGACCCCGATCGCCAAGGCGAGCGCAACAGCGGGCAGCGCCACAGCATCCGGTGACAGCGCCCACAGCGCCGGCACGGCGAGCGGGAACCAGCCCCCGACCCCGAGCACCACGAGCACCTGCGCGCTCGCAAGCAGCACGAAGCCGGTCGCGATGCCCGCGAGCATGCCGCGGCCGAGCGTCGCGGCGAGTGCCACCGGGCTCGCCACGAGAGCACTGAACGGCGCGAGCACCGCGATGCGCCCGAGCACGGCAGCGTCGGCGCCACTGGGCGCGCCGTACCCGAGCAGAAGACCGCCCGCGAGCAGGGCCACCGCGAGCATCACGCCCATCACAGCGGACGCGCCCACCGCGAGCACGAACTTCGCTACCGCCACCTGTCCCCGTCCGACCGACAGCCCATAGAGCGCGACGACCGTACCGTCGGCGAACTCCCGCCCGACCAACCACGCGTGCAAGACGGTGATGCCGAGCAGGAAGGCAGGCGCGGCCACCTGCATCGCGGTCGCCAGCATGCCCGGCCAACCGGGAGCGGCGCCCGCCTCGCCCAGCTTGGCGAGAACCTGAGGGTCGCCGGATGCCGCCACAGCCCGGAAGGAGATCACGATCGCCGCGATCCCGGCGACGGTCAGCACGGCTGTCGCGAACACCACGCGCGAGGCGAGCGCCTTGGCCGTCTCGATCCGCAGCGCCAGCAACCAACGGCTCATGCCGCCACCTCCGCGCGTGCACGATCATCGGCGTGCACCAACTCGAAGAAGGCGTGCTCGAGCTCGCTCTGCCGGGGCTCCAGGCTGCCGATGATGCGGCCGCCATTGATCACGGTGATCACATCGGCGATGCGTGCGACCTCGTCGAGATGATGACTCGACACGAGCACCGCGGCACCGTCTCGCGCACGGCGCACAAGCGCCTCCCGCAGGAGGACGACCCCCGCCGGATCGAGGGCGTTGCTCGGCTCGTCAAGCACGATCACCCGGGGGTCGTGCTGCAGCGCCGACGCCAGCCCGAGGCGCTGGCGGTTGCCGAGCGACAGGCGCCGCGCCCGCACGTCTGAGAAGCGCTCGAGGTCGAGCTCGTCCAACACGCGCGCGACCGTGGTCCGCACCTCCGCCGCGGGCACGCCGTGCAGTCGCGCGCCGAGTTCCAGATTCGCCCGCGCGGTCAGCTCGCCATAGGCGAGCGGGTACTCGATGAGATGCCCGACGAGGGGGCCGAGCTCTGCCTCGGCCCGACGGGGATCGTGGCCCGCGATGCGCACGCTCCCGCGCTGCGGCGCGAGCATCCCGAGCAGCAGGCGCATGAGCGTCGACTTGCCCGCCCCGTTGAGGCCGATGAGCGCGTGAAGGCTGCCGGCATCGACGCGCATGTCGATGTCGTGCACGCCCGCGCCGCCCGCGAAGGTGCGACCGAGTCGGGCGGCTTCGATACCGGTCATCGCGAGCCCTCCAGCACGCTGAGCGCCTGCTCGAGTACTTCACCGAGCTCGAGATCGTCGTGCGCCGCCCAGCTGAGCAGCGCCTCGGTCAAGCCCGCCAGGGCTGCTTCGGCCGCAATGCGCGCCTCGACTGCGTCCGCGCCGCTCGTCACCAGGCTGTCGGCGATGGCGTGCGCGGATGCTTCATTGGCTTGGCGCGTCGCGGCACGCAGCACGGGCGAGACCGCGGCGATGCGCAGCCGGCTACGCACGACCGCCGCGTCCGGCTGTGGCACCGCGGCCCATGCCGCACGAATGCCCCCGACGACCCGCGCCATGAGTGGCGCCTCCGCCGGCTGCCGCGCCACATGCTCCGCCATGAGCGGGTCGTAGGGGTCGTCGACGACGAGCGATTCCTTAGTCGGGAAATGACGGAAGAAGGTCATCTCGCTGATGCCCACCTCGGTCGCGATCCGCGCGACCGTCACGCTCTCATAGCCGTGCTGGGCGAACAGCAGGTGAGCCGCCTGGAGAATGCTCGCCCGCGTGCGAGCAGCGCGCCCGACGGGCGCTTCGGAAAGGGCCATGCCAAAATGTTAGTCACTAACGTTTTGCGCGGCAAGGCGGACCGATCCGCGGCGACGCCCCGCAGCTGAACGCCCCCGCACCCCGGCGACCATCACCGCGCGGAGGCGCCGGAAACGCGGAGGCCGCTCAGCGACCACGGGTGCATGCGGCAGGGCGCTCCACATGGTGGTGCCCGCGTAGCGGTTCTCGTCGTCGGCGCGTGCGGCGGTCATCAGTCCGGCCGCGAACATCATGTCGATCATGCGTTCCTCCTCAGCTGCGGCCACCCGAAGTGTTACCATCTATAAGTGTTTAGACGGTAACAGGGGGTCCGACATCGATACCGTGGAACGAGGCGGATGGCCCCATTCGGTCGCCGGAGACGTCGTGCTCGATTTCGTCAACACCGGCGTCTTCGCGGGCGCCAACCGGGAGTCCGACATCCTGAGGTCCCCCGAGGTGTTCCTCGCCTGGGCGCGCGAGGCCGACCTCGCACACGGCGACACCGACACCGCAAGCGATCGCCCGTCCGCGATGAGCCGCGCGCGCCGCCTCCGCGCGGCCCTCCGCGCCATCGCAGAAGCGCTCGCCGCGGGTCGGGAACCCGACGCGCGCGCGCTGACGACCCTGACCTCTGCCGCCGCCGTCGCGCTGCGCAGCGCGACCTGCCGCATGGACGGCGCGGGGCTCACCTGGTCGTGGAACACCGCCACGGTCGACGGGGTGCTCGCCCGGATCGCCGTCTCCGCCGTCGACCTCATGCGCGGAGAGCTCGTCGACCGGATCGGGATCTGCCCGGGATGCGGCTTCCTGCTGCTCGACACGACCAAGAACCGCACCCGCCGCTGGTGCACGATGGAGGACTGCGGCACGCAGGAGAAGATGCGCCGCTACGTCGCCCGCCGGGCCGCGGCTCGACGTCAGTAGGGCGGAAGGCTCAGTTCACCGCAGCGGGCGACCAGACCGCGCGCGTACCACCCGTTTCCTCACGAATCCACGTCTGCGGGTCGCCCGTCTGCACCACCGAACCGTCGCGCAGCCACACTGTCGCATCCGGGTTCCACCCGGCGATGAGCGACGCGTACGCGGCTGGCATCAGCCCTGGTATCCGACGAGCCAATGCACCCCGAACGCGTCGCGCACCTGGCCGTCGTGGTCGCCCCAGTCGCGGGCCTGCAAGGGCTCGAGCACCTCGCCACCCTCGGCGAGCGCCGCGAACCACGTCTCGAGCGTCGCCGGATCCGCCGCGCCCAGCAGCGAGAACATGAGCCCGGATGCCGCGAAGGGCTCGTCGTCACCCGCGACGTCAGCCGCGAACAGCGCCACGGGACCGCTCAGGATGCCGTGCGCGATCGCATCCGCCGGGCCGTCGTCCCGGCCGAAGTCGGCGTAGCTGTGGAGGGCGAGGTCGCCGCCGAAGATCTCGGCGTACCGCGTGAGGGCGGCGCGGGCTGTGCCGGGGAGCAAGAGGTACGGAACGAGGCCGGTCATGGGGTCAGGGTAGTCGCGCCGTCGAGGTAGGCCCAGCGGCCATCGACGCGCACGAAACGCGAGCGCTCGTGCAGCAGCCCCGCACCATCGGCGTCGCGATACGACGCGCGGAACTCCACGATGCCCTCGGCGTCATCCGGTCCGCCGGCGACCGTGTCCACGATCTGCAGGCGCCGCCACACCACATCCGGATCCAGATCGTGGGCCGCAGGGCGAGTGGACGGATGCCATGAGGCCAGCAGATAGTCGTCCCGCCCCAGCGCGAACGCCGCGAACCGCGACCGCATGAGCGCCTCGGCGGTCGGCGCGGTCTCGCCGTTGTGGAGAACTCCGCAGCACTCCTCGTAGGGGAGGAGGGAACCGCAGGGGCAGTCGCTCACTCGTCGAGAGCGAGCTCCTTCGGGAGCTCGAGGTCCTTGTCGCCGCGCACCTCGACGTTGACGTCCTTGAAGGTGAGCACGCGCACGCTCTTCACGAAACGGTCGTTGCGGTAGACATCCCACACCCACACGTCGTTCATCGTGAGCTCGAAGTAGAAGTCGTGCTCGGTGTCGTGGCGCTCGAGCGTGACGTCGTTGGCGAGGTAGAAACGGCGCTCGGTCTCGATCACGTACTTGAACTGGCCCACCACGTCGCGATACTCGCGGTAGAGAGCCAGCTCGACCTCGCGGTCGTAGTCGTCGAAGTCGTCGTCATCCATCGGGATGAGTCTAGTTGGGGCGGGCGCGAGCGGCTCGCCCGTCGAGCGTGCTGTTGCCGGCTGTTGTCTGCCCCTAGAACAGCGCGGGCTGCTTGAGCCAGCTCCAGCGGTGCAGAGCGGATGCGCCGAGCAGGTCGATCGCGGCGTAGTGGCTCGCCGAGGCGTAGCCCTTGTTGCTGGGCCAGTCGTAGCCGGGGTGCACGCCATCCGCGTCGATCATGAGGCGGTCGCGGTGCACCTTCGCCAACACGGATGCGGCAGCAACGGTCGCGCAGTCGCGGTCGGCCTTGACGCGGGTCATCACCCGCGGACGCGACGACGCCGGCCAGTCGGCGAGCGCCGGGGTGAGCCAGTCATGCGATCCGTCGAGCACGACGATCGCCGACTCGATCGGCACCCCCTGCAGCACGAGCGTCTCGAAGGCGCGCACCGCGGCCAGACCGAGCCCCGCGATGATGCCGAGCGCGTCGACCTCGGTGTTGTCGGCGAGTCCGACCGCCGAGTGCGGGGCCCAGGCGAGCACCTCCGGGTGCAGCTCCTCGCGGCGCTGCTCCGAGAGCAGCTTCGAATCGCGCAGCCCCTTCGGCATCCGCCGCACGTCGGGCAGGAACACGCCGAGACCCACGGCGACCGGGCCCGCGATCGCGCCGCGCCCGACCTCGTCGCAGCCGATCACGAGCGCGGCTCCCTCGCGGAAGAGCCCCGCTCCATCCGCAGCGTCGGATCGGCCACCGTCATCCGCCCGAGGTCTCCGTCGCGGTCGGCTCGGGGCTCGGGGTGGCGTCGTTCTCGACGCCGTCGAACACGAGCGGGTAGTTGTCGAGCCAGGTCCAGCGCTCGACCGGCCAGGAGATCAGGATGGCGCGGCCCACGACATCGTCGATCGGCACGAAGCCATTCCCCGGCTTGTCGCGGTTGTAGCGCGAGTCGCGCGAATTCCAACGGTTGTCACCCATCACCCAGAGCGACCCCTCCGGTACTGTCACGTCGAAGTCGTCGCGCGACACCTTGGTGACCCCGTCCGGCAGGCGCACGTAGGGGTCTTCGTCGAGGGCGACGCCGTTGACACTCAACTGTCCGAAGTCGTTGCAGCACGTGACGTGATCGCCGGGGAGTCCGATGACGCGCTTGATCAGGTGATCGTTCGAGTCGGGCGCCGTGAGCCCCACGATCGACCCGAGCCACTCGAAGAAGCCCGAGATCGGGTCTTTCGGGGCCTCGTACACCGGGTCGAGCCAGCCGCCCGGGTCGGTGAACACGATGACGTCACCACGTTCGATCGCGGTCACGTCGGGCACGAGCTGGTTCACGATGATGCGGTCGTTGACGAGGAGGGTGTCCTCCATCGATTCCGACGGGATGTAGAACGACCGGATCAGGAACGTCTTGATGAGGAACGAGATGATGATCGCCGCGACGATGATGAGCGCCACATCCCGCAGGAAGAGGGCGAATCCGCGCTTGCGGGAGCCGCCCCGCTCGCGCTTCTCGGTCGCGGCCTGCTCGGCGGGAGCCGCCTCTGCCGTGGCGTCGTCGGCGGTGTCGTCCGCGCGCGCTCGAGTGTCCTCGCTCATCACTCCCCTGAAGTCTCTGCAAGCATATGCGCCGCCTCACGCGCCGCCCTCCATGCGACACCCGGTGACGGCATCCGGATGCGGTGGCGGCATCCGTCGCGCGGAACGCGCGCCCACGCGCCGACGACGAAGCCCGGCCCCGCGATGCGGGAACCGGGCTTCGGACGGATGCGGGAGCGCGTTACGCGTCGCGCTTTTCCTTGATCTTGGCCTTCTTGCCGTGCAGCCCGCGCAGGTAGTAGAGCTTGGCGCGACGCACGTCACCGCGGGTGACGACCTCGATGCGGTCGATCACCGGCGAGTGCACCGGGAAGGTGCGCTCGACGCCCACCTGGAAGCTGACCTTGCGCACCGTGAAGGTCTCGCGGACGCCCTGACCGGAGCGGCCGATGACGACGCCCTGGAAGACCTGGATACGGGAGCGGCTGCCCTCGATGATGTTCACGTGCACCTTGACGGTGTCGCCGGCGCGGAACTCGGGGATGTCGGAACGCAGCGAGGCGGCGTCGACGTCGTCGAGGATGTGCATGGGAGTTTCGCTCTCTGCGCCCGCCACAGGTCGAACGCGGGTATCAAGAAAGTGGGTGTCAGACGCGCTTCTCGCAGTCACGGCTCCCCTGTGGCAGGGCCGTGCGGAAGCACAAGGAGCAATTCTGCCACACCGCGGGCCTCCCCGGCGACACCGGCGGTCAGGGATCGGCCGTCAGCGATCGGCGGGCGGCTCGTCCCAGCGGGTCTCGGGGGTGGCGCAGGTGCCGCGGAAGACGTACTGCGACGGCAGCTTGCGTTCGTGGCTGGTCCAGTCGATCGCGGGGCGCTTGTCGGACTCCGGCAGGTAGCCGAGGCGGTAGACGGCCATGAGCTCGAGCTCGTCGGGCACCGCGAGCAACTCCACGATGCGATCCCACTGCCCCGGCACCTCCATCGGGAACGACACGAACTGGATGCCCATCCCGAGCTCCACCGTCGTGAGCCACACGTTCTCCATCGCGGCGCCCATCGAGAACACCGAGTAGAACGACGACAGCTCCCCGGCCGGTACTCGGCGCGGTCGAGCATCACACCGAGCAGCAGGGGCGCCCCCGCGACGAGTTTGCGGTTCTCCTCGCCGAGCAGCTGCGGCACACGCATGGTGTTCATGAGCTTCTGCCCGCGCTTCGTGAACACCTGCCCCGTGAACGGCCGCAGCGGCGCGGGCAGCTTGTCGAACAGCATCCCGCTGCGCTTTTCGGCCATCTCCTCCTTCGAGAAGCGGAAGTACGGCTTGTAGCGCTCGAAGAAGGTGCCGTTCGACATCGCTGTCGTCATCGACTCCCCGCTGATGCGTGCGATCTGCTCGATCGTGTCGCGTTCCTCGATGAGCACGAACCGCCACGGCTGACTGTTGAGCTGCGAGGGTGCGCGGCTCGCGACCTCCATGAGCAGTCGCTGGTGCTCCTCGGACACCGGATGGGGCGCGAGCGGCCCGTTGGTGGTCTTCCGGCGTCGCACCACGTCGAGGAACTCCATCAGCGTGCTCTCCTTCTCTCGGTCGTGCGGCTTCTGCGCGCTAGGCGGCTTCTCTCGGTCGGGCGGCTGGTCGCGGGCCGCCGCCATGCCACGATCAGGCCCGCGACGATGAACGGTGCGATCGAGACGGCGAGCGCCGGATGCCGCCAGCCGCGGGTGCCCGCGTACGGGATCGCGGCGAGCGGGATGAGAGCCGGCGCAACCACAGCACCCGCGCGGCCCCGCTCGGCGATGAGCGCGACCGTGGCCGCGGTGGTCGATGCGGCCGTGTTGATGAAGAGCGTGTGGTGCACCCAGCGGGCGCGGCCCGTGCGGAGTCGTCCGGACGCGACGGCGAGGCCGAGCGCGCAATTCGCGGCGTAGGAGACCGCAGCGTACGTCGCGGCGAGGCGGGCGCTCATCCGTGGTCCTCCCCACTGCGCGTCATGCCCCGGCTCAACAGCACGCGGAACGGCCGAGCCGACTCGGCCCGCCAGCCCTCCGGAGCCAGCGCCTGCAGCTCGTCGAGCGTGTAGCTGCGCCGGATCGACAGCCGCCCGTCGGTGAACAGGAACGAACGCCGCGCCGTCGGCCAGGTCACCGCGGAGTAGAGCGCGAAGGCGAGGCCGGAGCGCCGCAGATCGCTGTGCAGCGCCCGCGAGGCGAGCCGCGCGCTCTCGGCGAGGAATCCCGGCACGTCGTCGAGGTGGTGCAGCACGTGATTCGACACGACGAGATCGAAGCGCTCACCGGCATCCGCGAGTTCGAGGCCCATGCGCGCCGCAACTCGACGCCTGGATGCGGCGCCGCGGATGCGAAGGCATAGGCGCGCTCGTCGGGATCGGCTGCCGTCACCTCGAGAGCGAGCCCGTCGCGGTGCGCCCAGCCGGCGAGGGAACGCGCGATGTCGCCGCCGCCGGAACCGAGGTCGAGCAACCGGAACGGCCGCGACGTATCCAACAGGGGGCGGATGCGGTCGCGGTAGAGCCCGCGCCAGCCCGAGACCGCGCGGTTGACGGGTCCGAACAGCCGGTAGGTGTTCTCGAGGCGCCGCAGGTCGCACTCGGGATCGTCCATGAGCTCGAGCAGCCGCGTCTCGCGCTCCCGCAGGCCGCTCACCCCGCCTCCACCCGCATCCGCGCCGCTTCGAGGGTGAGCCCCGGGCCGAACGCCATCGCGCACACGATGCCGCGCGCGCCCCCGGCGAGCAGCTCGCGCAGCACGAACAGCACGGTCGGACTCGACATGTTGCCGTAGCGCGCCAGCACGCCACGGGTGGGCGCCATCGCGGCCTCCGACAGCGCGAGCGCCCGCTGCACGTTGTCGACGATGCTGCGCCCACCCGGATGCACCGCCCAGGCGTCGACGGCATCCGCACCCTCGGGCAGAAGCGGCGCGAGCCCGGATCGGATGCCGCGGCCGAGGTGCGTGGGCACCTTGCTCGAGAGGTGCATCACGAAGCCGGTGTCGCCGATCGTCCAGCGCATCTCGTCGATGCTGTCGGGGAGCAGACCGGTGAGGAAGCCGTCGAGTGCAAGAGCGGGGCCCGGCGCGTCGCGCGCCGTCACGACGGCCGCGGCGGCCCCGTCGGCGAAGAGCGACATCGCGACGATCTGCTCGGGCTCGTCGCTCACTCCGAGGTGAAGCGTGCAGAGCTCGACGCACACCACGAGCACGACGGCGTCGGGGTCGGCGCGGCACACCGCATCCGCCGCACGCAGCGCGGGGAAGGCGGCCGAGCATCCCATGAACCCCACATGCAGTCGCGCGGTGCTCGGCGCGAGCCCCAAGCCGGTCACGAGCGCGAGATCGGGGCCCGGCGACACGAAGCCCGTGCAGGAGGCCGTGACAACGTGGGTCACTTGCGCGGCATCGAACCCTGAGGTGGCGAGCGCCTGGCGTGCCGCCTCGAGTGCGAGTGCCGAGGCGTGCTCGGCGTAGAGCGCATTGCGCACGCCGGTGGACGCCGGTCGGATCGTGCCATCGGCGGCGAGCAGTTCCGAGGCCTCCCCCGTGGCGAGCGCGTCGACCACGGTGTGCCGCTGCTCGATGCCCGAGGCGTCGAACGCCGTCATCGTGAGACGCGCCCCGAGACGCGAGCGACCCGGCTGGCGCGCGAAGATGTCACGCGCCCGCTCCTGCGCCAGCACCGTCGGCGGCACCGCCGTCTCGATCGCCACGATCCGCGGCGCTGCGCCCTGCGGCGCCCCGGACGGCGTCACGACGTGCGATCGCCTCGGTCGATGGGCGTGACATCCTCCGAGGTCACGACGATCACCTCACCGATGTCGGTCGCCTCCGGGCGCTGGGGCACCGAGGCGCGCGCCCCGCCGAGCGTCGCCTCGACGTCGTCCATGACGGCGCGGATGCGGCGGCGGCTCTCGGTGACGAGCTCCCACACGGCGAACCAGAACATCGCCAGCAGCGCGACCACGGTCACCGCGGCGAGCGCCGGATGCGTCGCGATCGCCGCCGCGATCAGCAGCAGCCACAGCACGGGCAGCGCCACGGCATCCGCGATCGAGACGGCGCGCTCGCCGCGCACCCCCGGTCGCCAGGTCACGAGGCCCGCGATGATCGCGAGCGCGAGGAACAGCACGGGCGAGATGACGAGGAATCCGGCGGCCGTCCAGGCGTCACCGGTGACGATGCCGCGCCCGATGAACAGCCAGATGGGCAGCACGACGGCGGCCGGGAACAACAGGCGGTAGACGACGCGGCGTGCGACCATGTCGCAACGTTACGCTCGAAGGGTGATAGAACTCCGGACGTCGGCTGAGATCGAGCAGATGAAGCCCGCGGGGCGTTTCGTGGCGAGCGTGCTCGAGGCCACGCGCGACGCGGCAGACGTCGGAGTCAACCTGCTCGAGCTCGACGCGCTCGCGCACGAGATGATCCGCAAGGCGGGCGCCGAGAGCTGCTACATCGACTACCACCCGTCGTTCGGCGCCTCGCCGTTCGGCAAGGTCATCTGCACCTCGGTCAACGACGCCGTGCTGCACGGGCTGCCGCACGACTACCGCCTGCGCGACGGCGACCTGCTCTCGCTCGATTTCGCGGCATCCGTCGACGGCTGGGTCGCCGACTCGGCGCTGTCGATCGTGGTGGGCGAGGCCGATCCCGCTGACCTCGACCTCATCGCGACCACCGAGCGCGCGCTCGAGGCGGCGATCGGCGCGTACCGCGTCGGCAATCGGATGGGCGACGTGTCGGCGGCGATCGGCGACGTCGCGCGCGGTGCTGGGCTCTCGGTCAACCTCGAGTTCGGCGGCCACGGCGTCGGCCGTACGATGCACGGCGACCCGCACGTCTCGAACGACGGCCGCCCGGGGCGGGCCTGCCCCTGCGGGCCGGGCTCATCATGGCGATCGAGCCGTGGTTCATGCACGGCACGGATGAGATCTACACCGACAAGGACGGCTGGACCCTGCGCTCGCGCGATGGCTCGCGCGGCGCCCACGCCGAGCACACGGTCGCCCTCACCGACGACGGCCCGATCGTGCTGACCGCCCGCGCAAGCTGACCCCTTCCTCGTGGCGCGGCTGGAGCCGTGACACGGCGGCGGGAGGAACGACTCCCGCCGTGGGGTCGTTCCTCCCGCCGCCAGGAGTCCCGCGGCTACGAGCCTTCCGGCACGAGCGCCGGGCGGGCGGCGCGGCGGGTGCGCGAGACGGCGGGCACGTCGAGCGGCAGCTGCTTCGCGGCGCGGATGCGGTGCGTCGCGTACAGCGGAAGCCCCACGAAGCTGAGACCGCCGACGAGGTTGCCGGCGATCGTGGGCAGTTCGTTCCACAGCAGATAGTCCCCGAGGGTGAAGTCGGCGCCGAGCAGCAGGCCCGAGGGGAACAGGAACATGTTCACGATCGAGTGCTCGAACCCCATGTAGAAGAAGAGCATGATCGGCAGCCACATGCCCACGACCTTGCCGATCAGGGTGTCCGACATCATCGCCGCCACGACGCCCGTCGACACCATCCAGTTGCAGAGCACGCCGCGCACGAAGAGCGTGAGCATCCCGCCCGCCCCGTGTTCGGCGTAGCCGACCGTGCGGCCGTGCCCGATCTCGCCGATCGCGTGCCCGACGGGGCTCGGGTCGGCCGAGAACCCGTAGGTGAAGTAGATCGCCATGAGCACGGCGACGGTGAACGCGCCGGCGAAGTTGCCGAGGAAGACGAGTCCCCAGTTGCGCAGCAGTCCGCGCGCCCGGATGCCGGGGCGGCGCGCCAGCAGCGCGAGCGGCCCGAGGGTGAAGACGCCGGTCAAGAGGTCGTAGCCGAGCAGGTAGAGCAGCACGAAGCCGACCGGGAACAGCACGGCGCCGAGCAGCGGCTGCCCGGTCTGCACCGAGACGGTCACCGCGAACGCCGCGCCGAGCGTCAGGAGCGCCGCCCCCATGTAGGAGCGGATGAGCGTGTCGCGCGTGGAGAGCTTGATCTTGTACTCGCCCGCATCGATCATGCGGTTGACGAGCTCGGCCGGTGTGACGTAGGACATGGGACCTCCGGGGTGGGAACGGGGAAGCGTTCGTCCCAGGATTCCCGCCGGATGTTTCAGCCGCCGTCGCACTCTGTTGCGCTCCGCGAACGAAGGGGTCACATCGAGCAGACCCCGAGGTGAGGCGCGGGCCGGAGCGGGAACCGCTAGCCGAGGAGCTCGGGACGGATGCGCCGCGTGCGCTCGAGCTGCTGCTCGCGACGCCAGGCGTTGATCGCCGCGTGATTGCCCGAGAGCAGTACGGGCGGGGTCTCGAGCCCCCGCCACACGGCGGGCTTCGTGTAGCTCGGGTACTCGAGCAGGCCGTCTTCGTGGCTCTCCTCGACGAGCGACTCGGGGTTGCCGACCATGCCGGGCACGAGTCGCGCCGCCGCCTCGATCATCGCCATGACGGCGACCTCTCCCCGTTGAGCACGTAGTCGCCGAGGCTCAACTCGCGCACCGCGGCGACCTCGGGCCGGCTCGCGGTGTGCTCGATGACGCGCTGGTCGATGCCCTCGTATCGTCCGCAGCAGAATACGAGGTGGGATGCCGCGGCGAGCTCGCGCGCGATGGGCTGGCGGAACAGCTCGCCTGCGGGCGTCGGGAACACGACCACCGCGTCCGCCGCATCCGCGAGCACGGCATCCAGCGCCTCACCCCACGGTTCGGGCTTCATGACCATACCGGCTCCGCCACCGGTCGGAGTGTCGTCGACGGTGCGGTGCCGATCGTGGGTGAAGTCGCGCAGGTCGTGCACGCGCGCGTCGATGAGGCCGTTCGCCCGCGCCTTGCCGAGCAGCGACACGTCGAGCACCGAGAAGAACTCCGGGAAGATCGTGACGACGTCGATGCGCACGGATCGAGCGTAGCCGCCCGCCGTTCGGGAGGACGACACGCCATCGTGGGCGAGAGGTGTGCCTGGATGTGGCGTGTCGTCCTCCCGGACGACGGGCGAGACGAGTCGGATGCGGTCAGCCGGATGCTGCCGAGTACCGTTCGAGCACGATGTCGACGAGTTCCTCGGCGACGGGCCCGCCCGCCACGAGCAGCGGGTCGGTGGTGATGTCGCCGCCGGCGCTCGCCGCGAGATCGGCGAAGTACCCGGGCGCGAGCAGGTAGCTCGCGACCACCACTCGGCGACCCGGATGCGCCTGCCGCGCGGTCTGGATCTCGTCGGCGATGCGCGGCAGCGCTGCGGAGATGAAGCCGACCGACACCGGCCGTTCGAGCACGACGCCGAGGCGACGTGCCATCTCGACGCAGTCCGCGACCGCGCGCGCATCGCTCGATCCGGCGGCAGCGAGCACGACGACGTCGTCCGGCCCGAGGTCGGCGTGCGCAAGGCGCGTCGCGAGCACCGCGACGAGCCGGTCGTCTGGCCCGAGCGCCCCCGCGACGACGACGTGCGGGGCCCGTTCCGCCTCCGCCGCGAGGTCGACGTGCACGTGGTAGCCGGCCGAGAGCAGCAGCGGCACGACGACCGAAGAGCGCCCGGGAGTCAGGGCACCGAGCACGGTCGGCACATCCGGCTGCTGCACGTCGACGAAAGCCGGATGCACCTCGATCGCGCCGCGCGCGGCCACGGCGTCCACGAGAGCGGCGACGGCGGCTGCCCCGCTCGGCGAGGCGGTGCCGTGCGAGACCGCGAGCAGCGCCGGAGCGGTGCGCGTGGCGAGCGCCGCGGAGCTCACGCGGCCACCTCGATCTCGACCATGCCTCCCACGACACGCGTGCGGTACACGGCGAGCGCGAGCGCGGGGTCGTCGAGGCATGCGCCGGTCTGCAGGTCGTACACCTGCTTGAGCAGCGGCGAGGCGATCGTGGCCCGGTCGCCGCGCGAGCCGACGATGCCGCGGGCCATGACGTACGACGACGTCACCGGATCACGGTGGTCGACGGCGTACAGCTCGCCGGGCGAGGCGAGCACGAGGGCGATCTGGTGCCCCTCCACGAGCACGGCTTCGCCCCAGCTCGGCTCGAGGGCCTCGACCTCGCACACCGGGAACCAGCCGACCGAGGCGGGCTCGGCCGAGGCGGGCCCGGTCGATGCGGACTCCGTCATGACGTCGTTCGCGCGCGCGTCGCTCGTGGCAGACGGGGTCGCAGTGCCGGGGATCGTGAGGGTCATGGCGTGCTCCTTGCGAATCGCGGATGCCGCCACGCTAGGCGGCGCGTGTTTCGCCCACCGGCGCGGCAGGTTTCGGGACTGTGACGCTGTGCTCACACGGTCACGCGGCATCCGTGGGGTGCGTGTGAGGTGCCTGTTACACGGGGGAAACAGCGGGGCAACGGCGGCTGCCTACTGTCGAGCACGACGGGAGGCAGCATGACCGACGAGAACGCACCACGCCGCGTCATCGTGATCGGGGCGGGGCCTGCGGCGCACCGCCTGGCCGACGCGATCCGCACACGCGATGCCGCGGGCCGCATCCGGCTCTGGGTGATCGGCGAGGAGGAGCAGCTGCCGTACGACCGGGTGGCGCTCAGCAAGCGCTTCATCGGCGGTGACGACCTCACCCTCGACCCCTCGGTCTGGCAGCACGAGCGCATCACGCTGCTGCGCGGGGAACGCGCGATCGCCCTCGACCGCGTCGCGCGCACGGTGACGACGGATGCGGGGCGCATGCTCGACTACGACGACGTCGTGTTCGCGACCGGATCGCGTGCACCCGTTCCCGAGATCCCCGGCGCCGAGCACGCTCGCGTCTATCGCACGATCGCGGATGTCGACGACCTCGCCGCCGAGGTCGCCCTGCTTTCGGCGGTGCTCGGGCGCGCACCGCGCACCGTGGTCGCGGGCGGCGGCCTGCTGGGACTCGAGGCGGCGGGCGGTCTCGCCGAGCTGGGCGCCGACTCGGCGATCGTGCACTCGGGCGGCTGGCTCATGTCGGCCCAGCTCGACGAGGGGCGGGGCAAGCGCTCGGCCGGCTCATCGCGTCCCGCGGCATCACGATGCACCTCGGTACCCGCCCGCGCGAGATCCTCAGCACCGCGGGCGCCGTGTCGGGCGTCAGGCTCACGAACGGCCAGAGCATCGATGCCGACCTCATCGTCTTCGCGATCGGCATCGCCGCGCGCGACGAGCTGGCATCCGCCGCCGCGATCGAGGTGGCACCGCGCGGCGGCATCGTGGTGGACGAGGAGTGCCGCTCCTCCGACCCGCGCGTGTGGGCGATCGGCGAGGTCGCGCACGTGCTGGGTCGCTGCGTCGGGCTCGTCGCCCCAGCGAACGCCATGGCCGAGGTCGTGGCCGACCGACTGCTCGGGGGCGACGCGACGTTCACGAGCATCGACGACGCCACCAAGCTCAAGCTCGCCGGGGTCGAGGTCGCGAGCTTCGGGGATGCCATGGGCACCACCCCGGGCGCGCTCGAGGTGGTCTACGCCGACCCGGCGCGTGGCATGTACCAGAAGGTCGTCGTGTCGGATGACGCCCGCACGCTGCTCGGCGGGGTGTTCGTCGGCGACGCCGCGCCCTACCTCACCCTGCGGCCCCTGCTCGGACGCGAACTCGGCTCCGAGCCTGCCGCGTACCTCTCGGCATCCGGTGCGGAGCCCGCGGGCGCCGACGAGCTGCCCGACGACGCCCTGCTGTGCTCGTGCAACAACGTGACGGTCGGCGCGGTGCGCTCCGCCGTGCACGGCGTCGACGGGGCCGAGCCCTGCCACACCGTGCCGGAGCTCAAGGCCTGCACGCGCGCCGGGCTGCAGTGCGGATCGTGTGTGCCGCTCATCAAGAAGACCCTCGAGCAGGAGCTCGCGAAGTCCGGTCTCACCGTGTCGCACGCTCTCTGCGAGCACTTCGGGCACAGCAGGCAGGAGCTCTTCGAGCTCATCCGCACGCTCGGCATCACCTCGTGGGACGAGACGATCGCGCGCTTCGGCACCGGACGCGGCTGCGACATCTGCAAGCCGGCCGTCGCATCCATCCTCGCGAGCCAGCGCGGCGGCTACATCCTCGACGGCGATCTTGGCGGTCTGCAAGACACCAACGACCGGGCGCTTGCCAACATGCAACGCGACGGCACCTACTCGGTCGTGCCGCGCATCCCGGGCGGCGAGATCAGCCCCGAGAAGCTCGCGGTGATCGCGCGGGTCGCCACCGAGTTCGGGCTCTACACGAAGATCACGGGAGGTCAGCGCATCGACCTGTTCGGGGCACGGCTCGACCAGCTGCCCGACATCTGGGCGCAGCTCGTGGAGGCCGGCTTCGAGTCGGGGCAGGCCTACGGCAAGGCCCTGCGCAACGTGAAGAGCTGCGTCGGATCGACGTGGTGCCGCTTCGGCGTGCAGGACTCGGTGGGCATGGCGATCCAGCTCGAGCTGCGCTACCGCGGGCTGCGGGCGCCGCACAAGTTCAAGTTCGGGGTGTCGGGATGCGCGCGCGAGTGCGCCGAGGCCCGCGGCAAGGATGTCGGCGTGATCGCCACGGAGGCCGGATGGAACCTCTACGTGGGCGGCAACGGCGGCTTCCAGCCAGCCCACGCGCAGCTGCTCGCGAGCGATCTCGACGACGACACCCTCATCCGCTACATCGATCGCTTCCTGATGTACTACATCCGCACCGCCGATCGCCTGCAGCGCACGGCCCGCTGGATCGAGGAGCTCGACGGCGGGCTCGACCGGGTGCGCTCCGTCGTCGTGGATGACGCACTCGGCATCGGCGCGGAGCTCGAGGCCGCGATGGCGCGGCACGTCGAGAACTACGAGGACGAGTGGGCCGCGACGCTGCGCGACCCGGAGCGGCTCAAGCGCTTCCGCAGCTTCGTGAACGCGCCGGCGGATGCGGCGCCCGGCATTCCCCGGGTCATCGAGCGCGGGCAGGCGCGACCGGCGACCGCGGCGGAGCTCTCGGCGGGCGTGCCGGACGGGCGCGTGCTGCTCGCGGGCGCGCGCATCCCGGTGCGGGGAGGCGAGGATGACTGAGCGGCGCTCCGACGGCGTCACCCCCGGGCGCGTCACCCTCGTGGGCGGCGGGCCCGGGTCGCGCGACCTGCTCACCCTCGGCGCCGTCGAAGCACTGCGGCAGGCCGACGTCGTGCTCTACGACCGCCTCGCGCCGATCGAGGTGCTCGACGAGTTCTGCCCCGACGCGGTGCACATCGACGTCGGCAAGCTGCCCGGCCACCACGCCGTGCCGCAGCACGAGATCGAGCGACTGCTCGTCGAGCACGCGCTCGCGGGGGCTCGCGTGGTGCGCCTGAAGGGCGGGGATCCGTACATCTTCGGGCGGGGTGGCGAGGAGGTCCTCGCGTGCCGACGTGCGGGGGTGCCGGTCGAGGTGATCCCGGGCGTGACCAGCGCGGTCGCGGTGCCGGCGGCATCCGGGATCCCGCTCACGCACCGCGGCATCAGCCACGCGTTCACCGTGATCTCGGGGCACGCGCCGCTCACGGCATCCGAGTTCACCCACCTCGCGGGGCTCGGCGGCACGATCGTCGTGCTCATGGGGGTGAGCGCCCTGCCGGCGCTCGCGCCCGGGCTCGTCGCGGCCGGGCTTGCGTCCGACACGCCCGCTGCCGTCATCGAACGCGGACACCGCAGCGGGCAGCGCACGACCTGCGCGCCGCTCGGCGAGCTGCCCGTCGCCGCGGCGCGCGCGGGGTTCGCTCGCCCGCCGTGATCGTGATCGGCGAGGTCGTGCGACTCGCGGCCGAGGGTGACGTCGCGGCGGATGCCGTGCTGCGCCGCGCCGGAGAGGACGCGATCGCGCCATGACGGGGGCACCGGGGGCCGAGCTCGTGCCGGGGTTCCACCGCGCGCAGCTCGAAGGGTTCCGCATCGGGGTCACGAGCGAGCGCCGGGCCGCCGATCTGATCGACGCCCTCGAACGCCGGGGCGCGCAGGTCGTGCACGCCCCGACGCTGCGCATGGAGCACGCGCGCGACGACGACCGCGTCATCGCCGACACGCGCGCGATCATCGAGGCCGAGCCCGACATCGTGCTCGCGACGACCGCGTTCGGCATCCGGCGCTGGCTCGAGGTCGCGGATGCCGCGGGGCTCGGCGAGGCGCTCCTCGACGCCATGGAGGCCTCGCGCATCCTCGTGCGGGGCCCCAAGGCGCGCGGCGGGGTGCGCGCTGCCGGCCTCGACGACGCGGGCATGAGCGAGGAGGAGACCACCGCATCCCTCGTCGCGAAGGTGCTCGCCGAGCACGCGGCGGGGCTCACGATCGCGGTGCAGGCGCACGGCTACCTCGAGGACGCGCTGCTGGATCCGCTGCGGCGGGCCGGCCATCGGGTTCTGCTCGTCGCGCCCTACCGGTGGCGCGCCCTCGACGACGCCGATGAACGCATCCCGCGTCTCGTCGACGCGATCTGCCAGGGCCAGCTCGACTGCGTCACGTTCACGAGCGCGCCCGCCGTCGATGCGCTGTATGCCGCGGCGGATGCTCTGGGGGCGTACGACGCGATGCTCGCGGCGTTCCGCAGGGGCGTGGTCGCTGCCGCCGTGGGGCCGGTGACCGCGGCACCGCTCGTGTCGGCCGGCATCCTGCCCCTGCAACCGGATCGCTACCGGATGGGGGCGCTCATCCGCCTCGTGTGCGAGCGGCTGCCGGAGCTGCGGGTCGCGCGGGCCCGCACGGCGCACGGCGATGTCGTGGTGCGGGGCACGATCGTCGAGCTCGACGGGCGGCGCATCCCGCTCACGCCGACGCCGCTCGCGCTGCTGCGCACCCTGCTGGATGCCGAGGGTGCCGTCGTGTCGCGCGAGCAGTTGCTGCGGGCGGCGGGGACGGCCGACGAGCACGCGCTCGAGATGGCGCTCAGCCGACTCCGACGGGCGCTCGGCGCGCCGATCATCGCGACCGTCGTGAAGCGCGGCTACCGGCTCGACGTCGCGGCCTGAGCCGTCCGCGGCGGGAGGAACGACCGCACGACGGGGGCGTGTCCCCCGCCCTCGGGTCACGGCTCCAGCTACGCCCCGGTGTCGTCGGGGACGGTGTCAGCCGGATCGGTCGGCAGGTCCTCGAAGAGGCCCGCGGGCGGGGTGAGGGTCAGGGTGCCCGCCTCGACGTCGACGGTCGGCACGATCGCCGCCACGAACGGCACGAGCACCTCGCGGGCGGGCGTCTTCACGACGAGCAGGTCCTGGGCGGGCAGGTGCTCGACGCGCACGACCTCGCCGACCTCGACGCCGTCGCGCAGCGCGCGCAGGCCGACCAGCTGGTGGTCGTACCAGGCGTCGGGTTCGGGCTCCTCGGCCGCGACATCCGCGTCGATCCAGAGAATCGCCTTGACGAGGGTCTCAGCCGCCGTACGGTCGGCGACGCCCTCGAAGAAGGCCACCGGGTGGCCGTTGTACCAGCGCAGCTCGGTGAGCTCGAGGCTCTTGCCGTGCCACTCGGATGCCGCAGGCACCTGCAGCGAGAAGGTCGCTCCCGGCACGAAGCGCTTGGCGGGGTCGTCGGTGTAGAGCTCGAGCTTGAGGGCGCCCTTGAGTCCATGCGCCTTCAGCAGCCGCCCGACGCGCAGCTGGGTGGTGCCGGGACGCTTGGTCCCGCTCACGCCGCGTCGGTGTCGACGACGTCGACGCGCACCCGGCGCCCGTCGGCGAGCGCCGTCACGAGGGTGCGGAGGGCCTTCGCGGTGCGCCCCGAGCGGCCGATCACGCGGCCGAGGTCCTCGGGGTGCACACGCACCTCGAGGACCTCGCCGCGCGGAGAGCTCGACGAATCCACCTGCACGTCGTCGGGGTGATCGACGATCCCCTTGACGAGGTGCTCAAGGGCGGATGCGAGCACGATTACTCCTTGTCGGCGTCGGCGTCGGCCGGGGCCTCGGCCTCGGTCGCCTCGGAACCGGCGGCCTCGTCGACCGCGGCCTCGGCGTCGGTGACCGTCTCGGCGGTCTCGTCGTCACCGGTCGCGGCGGCGGCGTCCTCGTCGGCGGCCTTCGCGGGAGCCGGCTTCTCGGCCTTGGGCTTGAGCACCGGCTTCTTCTTCTCGTCGGCGACGAAGGCCTCGGGGGCCTCCTTCGTCTTGACGGTGCTCTTGGCGCCCTTCTCACCCTTGAAGGTGCCCCAGTCGCCGGTGAGCTTGAGAAGCGCGAGCACCTGCTCGGTCGGCTGCGCGCCGACGGAGAGCCAGTACTGGGCGCGCTCCGAGTCGACCTCGATGAACGAGGGCTCCTCGGTGGGGTGGTACTTGCCGATCTCTTCGATCACGCGACCGTCGCGCTTGGTGCGCGAGTCGGCGACGACGATGCGGTAGTACGGGGCACGGATCTTGCCGAGCCGCTTGAGGCGGATCTTGACAGCCACAATTCTCCTGAACGTGTGTAAGTGGGGTCGAACTGCTCCCGTGCGCGTGGGGGCACACTCGGCAGAAAGCTCTGAAGGGGAACCCTGCGTGCCAGATAGAGGGTCGGGCAGCGCGGATCCAACGTCCTATTCTGACATGTCCGCGGGTGCGGTGCCACTCAGCACCGGCGCGGGCGTGGCAACCCGGCCGCGTCGACGCGAAATGCCCACGCCCGCAAGGCACAGAACCCCGCCCACGATCGCGAGCAGGGCCGGTACCTCGCCGAAGACGAGCCAGCCGGCGAGGATCGCGAGCGGCGGCACGACGTAGGTCGAGATGCCGAGCTGACCAGCGGGAACACGCGCGAGCGCGTAGCCCCAGGTCGTGAACGCGAGGGCCGTCGGCACGACGCCGAGGTAGACGACGCCGAGAAGCGCGCTCGGGGATGCCACGGCGGCCTCCGCCACGAGCTGGCCGGCGAACGGGAGGCACGCGATCATCCCGATCACGCATCCGAGGAACGTCGCCTGCAGCGGCGGAATGTGCCGCAGCACGGGCTTCTGCGCGAGCACCCCGACGGCGTAGGTGATGGCCGAGGCGAGCGCCCACAGCACGCCCACGAGGTCGACGTGCCCACCCCCGAAGACGCTCGCGGAGAGCCCGATGAGCACGACACCCGCGAAGGCGACCCCGGTGCCGATTCCGAGCCAGCGCGGAACACCCTCGCCGAGCATGAGACCCGCGCCGAGCGCGATGAGGATGGGGCCGATGCCCACGATCATCGCCGTGGTGCCGGCGTCGAGGGTGTGCTCGGCGAGGTTGAGGGTGACGTTGTAGGCGCCGAACCACGCGACGCCGTAGACGGCGAGCAGCAGCCATTCCCGCCGCGAGGGCCGCACCCAGCGGTGCACGATGAGCATGACCACCCCGAGGGCGAGGGTGCCGACGAGGAGCCGGCCGAGCGCGAGCGCCCTCCCCGATCTCGGGCGCCGTGCCCCGGATCACGATGAACGCGCTCGCCCAGGCCAGGATCGTGAAGGTGATCGCAGCGAGGACGGCGGGCGACAGACGCATGGTGGGCACGGCCTGACGCTACGCGGTGCCCCCGACACCCGATACCTGCACAACGGTCAGAAGACAACCCGTTCCCGCCAGCGGCATGCGGATGTCAGACTCCCCGCATGAAGGTCGACTTCGCGCCGTCCGCCCGCAGCACCGTCGGGCTCGAATGGGAGCTCATGCTCGTCGATCCCGCGACCGGGGAGCTGGTGGGGCGCGGCCCCGAGATCATCGACCAGGTGCTGGCGGCCGCGTCGCCGGATGACCGGTACTCCGCCACGGCCGAGCTGCTCACCAACACGGTCGAGATCACAAGCGGCATCGGGCGCGACGTCGCCGAAGCCGTCGCCGACATCGCGGACGCGATCGCCGCCGTGCGCCGGGCGAGCGACCCGCTCGGCGTCGAGCTCATGTGCGCGGGCAGTCATCCCTTCGCCCAGTGGTTCGACCAGGCTGTCACCGACAAGACCCGCTACCACACGCTCATCGACCGCACCCAGTGGTGGGGCCGCAACATGATGATCTGGGGCATCCACGTGCACGTCGGCGTGGAGGAGCGACGCAAGGTCATGCCGCTCATCCGGGCGCTCTCGGGCTACCTGCCCCACCTGCAGGCGCTCAGCGCGTCGAGCCCGTTCTGGGCCGCGGAGCGCACCGGCTACGCCTCGAATCGCGCCCTCGTGTTCCAGCAGCTGCCGACCGCGGGCCTGCCCTGGCCGCTCGATGACTGGGCCGCATACGAGGGCTACCTCGACGACATGGTGCGCACCGGGATCATGGAGGACGCCACCGAGGTGCGCTGGGACATCCGTCCCGCTCCCCGCTGGGGCACGATCGAGGTGCGCGCGTGCGACGGCATGTCGACGCTCGCCGAGCTCGCGGCGGTCGCGGCGCTCACCCAGACCCTCGTCGAGTACTTCTCGCGCGAACTGGATGCCGGACGCGCGCTGCCGATCCTGCAGCCGTGGTACCACCGCGAGAACAAGTGGCGAGCGGCGCGCTACGGCCTCGACGCCGAGCTCATCGTCGATCCGACCGGCCTGGAGCGGCCCGTGCGGGCGCACCTCGAGGAGACGCTCGACGACCTGCTGCCGATCGCGGCGGAGCTCGGATGCCGTGCCGAGCTGGAGGGTGCGCACGATCCTCGCGACCGGCGCGAGCTACCAGCGGCAGCTGCGGGTGGCGGACGACGCCGAGGGCGACCTGCGCGCGGTGGCGGCGCACCTCATCCGCGAGTTCCGCGGCGGGATGGGAGCCGCCTGACGAGCGCGGCGTGGTTCCACGACGCCGCTGTGCGGCTCCTCACGCACCTCGCTGATCGCGCCAGCGCAGCAGGGCTCGCAGGGCGGTGTCGTCGAGCTCGGGCGGCGTGATCGCCACGACGAAGGTCGTGAAGCCCAGCTCGACGAACCGCTCGGCCGTCGCGGCATCGCCCACGCCGAGTCCCCGCACGCTCGTGCCGGTGGAGTACTCGATCTCACGCGGGTCGCGCCCGACGGCCCGGCAGTGCTCCTCGAGCACCGCGATCTTGTGCGCGAGCGTGTCGACGTCGCCGAAGGCGTGCCAGATGTCTGCGTGCTCGGCCACGACCCGCAGGGTGCGACGCTCTCCCCCGCCGCCGATGAGGATGGGGATGCTGCGCGTCGGCGCCGGGTTGAGCCTGCCGAGCCGTCTGCGGATCGGCGGCACCGCCTGCTCGAGCGTCGTCATGCGCGAGCCGACCGTGCCGAAGTCGTAGCCGTACTCGGCGAAGTCGCGCTCGTTCCAGCCGGCGCCGAGACCCAGGATGAAGCGCCCGGTTCCGGTGTCGTGGGCGGAGATGTGATCGATCGTGCGAGCCATGTCGGCCACGAGGTCGGGGTTGCGGAAGGGCGTGGCCGCCACGAGCGGGCCGAACTCGACACGGCTCGTCTGCTCGGCGATCGCGGCGAGCACCGTGAACGCCTCGAAGTGGGCGCCCTCCGCGTCTCCCGTGAGCGGGAAGAAGTGATCCCAGCCCATGACGAGATCGACGCCGAGATCCTCCATGCGCCGCACGGCATCCCGGAGCACCGGATACGAGGCGTGTTGGGGCGCGATCTGCACGCCGATGCGGATGGGACGCGGCATGACGACCACGCTAGCCGTCAGCTGTTGGCGTCCCGCCAGGCCACCATGCGCTTCACGGCATCGAGCGGATAGTCGGGCCCCGACACGCCCACCGTGAACAGGGTCGCACCCAGCTCACGCAGCGCATCCGCCTTGGCCTCATCGCCGTGGCGGTTCTCGACGGAGATCTCGATGTCGGCGAGGTCGCGCCCTCCGCCGCGCAGTGCTCCGCGAGGATGCCGAGCTTGCGGGTGAGGGTCTCGGGATCGGGGAAGGAGTGCCAGATGTCGGCGTGCCGCGCCACCAGTCGCAGCGTCTTCTTCTCGCCGCTGCCGCCGATGAGGATCGGGATGCGACGGGTCGGTGCCGGGTTGAGCTTCGCCCAGCGTGCCTCGATGCGCGGCAGCGCCTCGCCCAGTGCGTCGATGCGCGAGCCCGCCGTGCCGAACTCGTAGCCGTACTCGGTGTAGTCCTTCTCGAACCAGCCAGCACCTGTGCCGAAGATGAAGCGCCCGGTTCCCGTGTCGTGGGCGGAGATGTGGTCGAGGGTGCGGGCCATGTCGGCCTGCAGATCGGCGTTGCGGTAGGAGTTGCAGTTCACGAGCGATCCGAACTCCACCCGGCTCGTCTGCTCGGCGATCGCGCCGAGCATCGTCCAGGCCTCGAAGTGCTTGCCGTCGGGGTCGCCGTTCAGCGGGAAGAAGTGGTCCCAGTTGAAGATCACGTCGACGCCGAGGTCTTCCGCGCGCCGCACGGCATCCCGGATCGCGGGGTAATCGGCGTGCTGGGGCTGGAGTTGAAGGGCGATACGGGTCGGACGCGAAGTCATGCTTTTCACGCTAGCGAGCGGCTCCCGCCCGCGCTGGCTCAGCGGCGGCCGAGCAGCTTCTGCAGAGCGGCGAGCTCTTCCTCGCTGGGGGCCTGCTGGGTCGAACCCGCGCCGCCGAGGCCGAAGCCCGAGCCGCCACCCGAAGGGGCCCCGGGCTTCACACCCTGCGCGAGCGCCGCGTTCTCCGCCGCGCGCTTCGCGGGATTGCCCGAGCGCGATCCGCCCTTGCCCTTCTTCTTGGCGCCCGCCTTCTTGCCGCCGTGCGCGCCCGGGATCGGCCCCATGCCCGGCATCTGCGGCATGCCGCCCTTGGCGACCGTCTTCATCATCTTGGCGGCCTGCTCGAAGCGCGCCACGAGCTGGTTGACATCCGTGACCGTCATGCCCGAACCCTTCGCGATGCGCAGGCGCCGCGAACCGTTGAGCAGCTTGGTGTTCTGTCGCTCGGCCGGGGTCATCGACTGGATGATGGCCTCGGTGCGCACGAGCTCGCGCTCGTCGAAGTTCTCGAGCTGGTCCTTCATGCCGCGCGCACCCGGAAGCATCCCGAGCATGCCCTTGAGGGAGCCCATCTTCTTGAGCTGCTGCATCTGCGCGAGGAAGTCGTCGAGGGTGAAGGTGTCGGTGCGGAACTTCTCCGCGACCTTCGCCGCCTCCTCCTCGTCGAACGCGGCCTGCGCCTGCTCGATGAGGGTCAGGATGTCGCCCAGGTCCAGGATGCGCGACGCCATGCGGTCGGGGTGGAACGGCTCGAAGTCGTCGAGCCCCTCACCCGTGGAGGCGAAGATGATGGGGCGCCCTGTGACGGAGGCGACCGAGAGGGCGGCGCCGCCGCGCGCGTCGCCGTCGAGCTTGGTGAGCACGACGCCCGTGAAGTCGACGCCCTCCTGGAAGGCGCGCGCCGTGTTGACGGCATCCTGACCGATCATCGCGTCGATGACGAACAGCACCTCGTCGGGGTTCGTGGCCTTGCGGATGTCGGAGGCCTGCTTCATGAGCTCGGCGTCGATGCCGAGGCGCCCCGCCGTGTCGACGATCACGACATCGTGCTGCTTGCGCTCCGCCTCGGCCACGCCGTTCTTCGCGACCTTGACCGGGTCGCCGACACCGTTGCCGGGCTCGGGCGCGAACACCGGAACGCCGGCCTGCTTGCCCACGACCTGCAGCTGGGTCACGGCATTCGGACGCTGGAGGTCGGATGCGACGAGCAGGGGCGTGTGCCCCTCCTTCTTGAGCCACTTCGCGAGTTTGCCCGCGAGCGTCGTCTTACCCGCACCCTGGAGCCCCGCGAGCATGATGACGGTCGGCGGCTTCTTCGCGAACTCGAGCTTGCGCTGCTGCCCGCCGAGGATGCCGATGAGCTCCTCGTTGACGATCTGCACGACCTGCTGGGCCGGGTTGAGGGCCTTGCTGACCTCGTCGGAGAGCGCACGCTCGCGCACGCTTCCGGTGAACTCCTTCACGACCTCGAGAGCGACATCCGCATCCAGCAGGGCGCGACGGATCTCGCGCACCGTGCCGTCGACATCCGCGGGGCTGAGCTTGCCCTTGGTGCGGAGGTTCTTGAAGGTCTCGGTGAGCCGGTCGGAGAGCGTGCCGAAGGTAGCCATGACGGCTACATCCTACGTGGGGCCTGCTGGATGCGGGTCGACGGCCGGGGATCAGGGCTGCGCGGTAGCGTGGCGGCATGAGCGTGATCCTGTCTTTCGACGACCGCACCCCGCGCATCGACGGCACCGCGTGGGTGGCGCCGAACGCGACGATCATCGGCGACGTGGTGCTGCATCCGGAGTCCTCGGTGTTCTACGGGGCGGTGCTGCGCGCCGACAGCGACACGATCGTGCTGGGGGCCGGCTCGAACCTGCAGGACAACGTCGTCGTGCACGTCGACGAGGGGGTGCCCGTGACGATCGGCTCGGGCGTCTCGGTGGGCCACGGCGCGGTCGTGCACGGCTGCACGATCGAAGACGACTGCCTCATCGGCATGAATGCGACGGTGCTCAACCGCGCCGTCGTGGGCCGCGAGTCACTCGTGGCCGCGGGGGCGCTCGTGCTCGAGGGCACCGTGATCCCGCCCCGATCGCTCGTGGCGGGGGTGCCCGCCAAGGTGCGACGCGAGCTGAGCGACGAGGAGGTCGCCGGCATCCGCCACAATGCGGAGGTGTATCGAGAGCTGTCCGCGCGCCATCGGGAACTCGCGTGACCGACGTCCCCACGGGCGAGCCGCGGCAGTTCCATCCCTCGTGGCCCGCGTTCCACCGACGCCTGCTCGCACGCATGGTGTGGCTTGCGCCGCTGCTCGTGCTGGCGCTCCTCATCGCGGCCTGGCCGAGCCTCGGCCTCGCCCTCATCGGTCTCGGCGGCGCGCTCATGCTGGGCGGGGTCGCGCTTGCGGTGTACTTCCGCCGCACGCGCGTGACGGTCGCCGACGGCGAGCTGCGCATCCGCGGCCCGCTGCGCACTAGGAGATGGCCCGTGCACGCCATCTCGACGCTCGTCTTCCTTCCCCTGCCGGGCACCCGGCGGGCGACGCTCTACGGCGTCTCGCCCGTGCTCGAGAGGATGTTCGTGCTCTCGGCGGAGGTGTGGGACGACGACGAGCTCGAGGCCATCGCCGAGGCGATCGGGGCGCCGATCGTGCGAGCCCCCGCAGGCCTCGCCGTCGTCGACATCACCGAACGCTACCCCGGCACCATCGGATGGACCACGACGCACCCCTGGGCCGTCGTGCTGCTCATCACCGGCGGCACGGTGATCGTCATGCTCATGGTCGCCGTCATCTCGGCATTCGTGCTCGTGGCCACGGGTGAGATCCCGATGCCGGGGCCGACGCCGAGCCCGAGCGGCTGATCGCCGGGCGGCTCCTCACACCGCGGTGCCGCGCAGACCCGCGAGCAGCGCGGCCTGCACCTCCGGGCGGATGGGGTAGCTTGCGCTGAACGACAGGCGCGTGACGAGCCCGGTGAAGCGCTCGCGTAGCTGTCCGGCCACCTCGCCGGGCGATCCGACGGCGGCGAATGCCGCGAGCAGACGATCGTCGATGAGCTCCGCCATCTGCTTCCACTCACCGCGCCGGGACGCCGCGTGCAACTGCTCGTGCACGCCCTCCCAGCCGTGCAGAGCGAGCACCGGCAGGTAGGCGGGCGTCGAGCCGTAGAACGCGATCTGCTGCTTGGTGGCCTGGATCGCACGGGCGAGTTCGGCATCCGTCTCGCCCACCGCGACGAACGCAGGCACGCTGATGCCGAGTTCGCCCGCGTCACGGCCCGCGGATGCCGCACCCCGCTCGAGCGCGGGACGCGTCACCTCGCGCAGGTAGCGCTCGGTGGTGAACGTGTGGGCGAGCACACCGTCGGCCACGGCGCCCGCGGTCTCGGTCATCCGCTCCCCCACTGCGGCGATCCAGATCGGCGGGTTGCCGTGCGGGTTCGGTCCCGGCGAGAAGAACGGCGACATGAGGGTATGCCGGTAGTGCTCGCCGGTGAACGCGAGCTTCTCGCCGGTCTCCCACGCCGACCAGATCGCGCGCACGGCGGCCACGAACTCCCGCATCCGGGCGGCGGGCGCCGACCACGGCATCGAGAAGCGGTGCTCGATGTGCGGCTTGATCTGCGATCCGAGGCCCAGGATGAAGCGGCCGCCCGACACGAGCTGCAGGTCGTTCGCGGTCTCGGCGACGGTCATCGGGTTGCGGGCGAAGGCGACGGCGATGCCGGTCATCAGGTCGACGCGCTCCGTGCGCATGGCCGCGGCCGTGAGCGAGACGAACGGGTCGTGCTTGGTCTCGGCGGCGAAGATGCCGTCGTAGCCGGCGGCCTCGAGTTCGGCAGCCCCGGTCGCGAACGCGCGCGGATCGGTGCCGGCGTCACCGCCCGCGTCGATGAGGAAGGATGCCGGGGCCGTCGCGTCGTCGCTCACGGTGCCATCCTGCCGCACTCGGGCGGGTACTCCAGCCGGAATCAGGGCGTGGCCGGCTCCGTCGGAGGTTCGGGCGATGGCGAGCCCGTCGGCGACGGTGACGGCATCGGGTCGGTCGGCGCGGGCGGCGGGGGCGGCGCTGGCGCGGGCGTGGGCGTGGGCTGCGGGGTGGGCGTCGGCTGCGGGCTCGGCGCCGGCTGGGGGTCGGGCTGATCCTGGGGAGGCGGTGAGAAGTAGCTGTCGGTGATCGAGGCGCCGCACTCGTAGAGGCGCAGCAGCACGGTCGAGTTCGGACGGAAGGTGCCGGTGATGTCGGTGTCGCCGGCCGCGGCGATATCGGCCGTCATGATGCCCCCGTCCTTCGGCACGGCCGAGAGGAACGCCGCATTCTGCTTCACGAGCAGCTTGCCGTGTGTCGTTCCGGCGGGGATCCCGAACGCGGGCGTCGCGATCACGCCGCGATCGGCGCAACTGCCGGAGGGGCGCCGAGCGCCGGCAGCCCCTTCGAGCTGCGGAACGCGTTGACCGCAGAACGCACCTCCCGCACGTCGGCGACCGCCCAGACCAGTCCCGGGAAGGTGCCGTTGACCATTCCGAGGGGATTCGGCAGCCCTCCGCCGCCGCTCGAGGCGGCACCCTGAGCGTCCGGCACCGGGTCGGCGCGCTCGGCGGTCGCGTCGTCCGTCGCGATCGCGACGGGGTCGGCCGCCTCGAAGATGGGCAGCGTCCAGGGCCCTGTTTCCGCGGGCTCCCCGCTGCGGCGGACGCCGGAGACGCCGCGCCGTGCACGTCGCTCGACGGCACGCCCGAGGTGCCGAGAACCACGGCGCCGAGCGTGAGAACACCCAACATCGGACGGACCAGCGACATCGAGCCTCCCTCGGGTTGAGGTGATGCTAGCGGAACCTCAGGGGTGCTCACTACTGCCCGCCCTAGCCGACGTGCGCTTGGCTCGCAACGCCCTTGTCGTCCGCCGCTCGTCGGGCGAATCTCGACACGATCGAGAGGAGCCCGCGTGACCGTCATCGGCTTCCACGCCTCGCACGAGCAGAGCCCGCCATCGGAACTGCTGGCCGCGGTACAACGCGCCGAGCAGGTCGGCTTCGACGCCGCCATGTGCTCCGACCACTTCGCCCCCTGGAGCGAGCGCCAAGGCCACTCGGGGTACTCCTGGAGTTGGCTCGGTGCCGCGCTCGCCACCACGCGGTTACCGTTCGGCGTCGTCACGGCGCCCGGGCAGCGCGCGCATCCGGCGATCGTCGCGCAGGCGATCGCAACCCTCGGCGAGCTCTTCCCCGGCCGGTTCTGGGCCGCGCTCGGCAGCGGCGAGAACGTCAACGAGCACATCACCGGTGAGCCGTGGCCCGACCAGGCCACCCGCAACGCACGGTTGCGCGAATCCGTCGACGTCATCCGGCAGCTGCTGGCCGGCGAGCAGGTCGACGTCTCCAGACACGTGCGGGTGCACGAGGCGCGGCTCTGGTCGGTGCCGGATGCGACTCCGCGGCTCGTCGCGGCGGCGATCGGTCCCGAGACGGCGCGGCGCGCGGCCGAGTGGGCCGACGGCCTCATCACGGCCGCCCGGGATGCGGAATCGCTGCGACAGGTGATCGACGCCTACCGCGGCGCCGGAGGCCGGGGCCCGATCGCCCTGCAGGTGCACCTGAGCTGGGCACCCGACCACGACGAGGCGCTGCTGCTTGCTCACGACCAGTGGCGGCACGCCGTCATCGCGCCACCCGAGTTGTGGGACATCGACCATCCCGCGGAGTTCGACCGGCGCTGCGACGACGCCACGCCCGAGGAGATCGCCGAGCACGTCTTCGTGTCATCCGACCCCGACGCGCACATCGAGCACCTGCTCGCGCTCGCCGACCTTGGATTCGACGAGCTCTACCTGCACCACGTGGGGCAGGTCCAGGAGGGCTTCCTCACCGTGTTCGGACGCGAGGTGCTCCCCGAGCTGAAGGCGGCGCGATGAAGATCACCGACACGAGCGACCTGTGGTGGAAGACCGCGGTCGTCTACTGCCTCGACGTCGAGACCTACATGGACTGGGATGGCGACGGTCGCGGCGACCTCGAGGGGCTCGCCCACCGCATCGACCACCTCGCCGACCTGGGGGTGACCTGCCTCTGGCTCATGCCGTTCTATCCGACCCCCGGGCGCGACGACGGGTACGACATCACCGACTTCCTGAACGTCGACGGACGACTCGGCGACCTGGGCCGCTTCGTCGAGTTCATGCGCATGGCGAAGGATCGCGGCATGCGGGTCATCATCGACCTCGTCGTGAACCACACCTCCGACCAGCACCCCTGGTTCCGCAAGGCTCGGCAGAGCCGCGACTCCGTCTTCCACGACTACTACGTGTGGTGCGACGAGAAGCCCAAGAAGGAGGCGGCATCCGTCTTCCCCGGCGAGGAGACGAGCGTGTGGGCCTACGAGCCGAAGGTCGACCGCTACTACCTGCACAACTTCTACAAGCACCAGCCCGAGCTCAACATCGCCAACCCGCTCGTGCAAGACGAGATCGCGCGGGTCATGGGGTTCTGGCTCGAGCTGGGCGTCTCGGGGTTCCGTGTCGACGCCGTGCCGTTCCTGCTCGAGCTGCCGGAGGGCGTCGGGGGCGACCCGCACGACCACCTGCGCGACCTGCGTCGCTTCCTGCAACGGCGCTCGAGCGAGGCGATCCTGCTCGGCGAGGTGAACCTGGCGTATGAGCAGCAGCTGGAGTTCTTCGGCGGAGGCGATGGCGCATCCCAGCTCACGATGCAGTTCGACTTCATGGGCATGCAGTGGCTCTACCTGTCGCTCGCGCGCTCCGACGCGCGGCCGTTCGCCGAGATGCTCGCGACCCGCCCGCCCCTGCCGCCCGAGATGCAGTGGGCGAACTTCGTGCGCAACCACGACGAGCTCACCCTCGACAAGCTGTCCGACGCGGAGCGCGAGGAGGTCTTCGCGGCCTTCGCGCCGGAGGAGCGGATGCGGGTCTACGGTCGCGGCATCGTGCGTCGCCTGCCGTCGATGCTCGACGGCGATCCGCGCCGCATCGGCATGGTCTACAGCCTGCTGTTCTCGCTGCCGGGCACGCCGGTGCTGTTCTACGGCGAGGAGATCGGCATGGCCGAGAACCTCGAGATTCCGGGACGGATGTCGGTGCGCACACCCATGCAGTGGTCGGACGAGAAGCATGGCGGCTTCTCGACGGCGCCGCGTTCACGCCTCGTGTCGCGGCCCCCGAGCGGCGGCTACGCGCCCGAGCACGTGAACGTGATCTCGCAGCGGCACGACCCCGACTCCCTGCTGCGGCACATGCAGCGGCTCATCACGCGCTACCGCTCCTCCTCGGAGATCGGCTGGGGCGAGCTCGAGATCCTCGAGCACGACGTGCCGGCGGTCTTCGCCCACTCGGTGCGTTCCGACACCGGACGCATGATCGCCCTGCACAACTTCGCGCCCGAGGCGGCAACCGTGCCGATCACCGTGGCGGGCGAGCCCGACGACACCGTGCTCGCCGACCTGCTGCGCGAGGCCACCACCCCGCTCGGCCCGCGCGGTCGCGTCGACGTCGAACTCGAGCCCTACGGCTACCGCTGGCTGCGGGTGCTGCGCCCCGGAGACCACCGTCTCAGCTGACGGTGATTCGTGGCGCGGCTGGAGCCGCGCCCCTGCGGCGGGAGAACCGCCCCCGCCGCCGGCGGCCCGCTCAGCCGACGAGCTGCTGCGCGAACACGTGCGGAGTGAAGCCCGTGAGGTCGTCGATGCCCTCGCCCTGCCCCACGAGCTTGACCGGGATGCCGGTCTTCTGCTGCACGGCGAGCACGAAGCCGCCCTTGGCCGAGCCGTCGAGCTTGGTGAGCACGAGCCCGGTCACTCCCGCGTGCTGGATGAAGGCGTCGGCCTGTGCGAGCCCGTTCTGCCCGGTGGTCGCGTCGAGCACGAGGAGCACCTCGGCGATGGGCTCGAGCTTCTCGACGACGCGGCGCACCTTGCTGAGCTCGTCCATCAGACCCGACTTGGTCTGCAGTCGGCCCGCGGTGTCGATGAGCACGATCTCGACACCCTCACGCTGCGCGAGTTCGACGGTCTGGAAGGCGACGGATGCCGGATCCTGCCCCGCCTGCTGCGGCCGCACGATGCGTGAGCCCGCCCGCTCGGCCCAGGTCGCGAGCTGTTCGACGGCCGCGGCGCGGAAGGTGTCGGCGGCCCCCACGACGACGCTGCGGCCGTGCGTGGTGAGGAACTTCGCGAACTTGCCGATCGTCGTCGTCTTGCCCACGCCGTTCACGCCGACGACGAGCACGACGGCGGGCCGCGCGGTGAGGTGCAAGGTGGAGTCGAGCTTCGCGAGGCGCTCCTCGATCGACTCGCGCAGCATCCGCTGCAGGTCCTTCGGATCGGTCGTGCGGTAGCGCTCGACGCTCGCGCGCAGCTCGTCGATGATCGTCTCGGTGAGATCCGGGCCGAAGTCGGCGCTCAGCAGCGCCGTCTCCAGGTCGTCCCAGGTGTTCTCGTCGATCGTCGCCTTCTGGAACATGCCGCGCAATGCGCCGCCGAGAGACCAGGATGCCGCCATGCAGCCAGGCTACCCGGCGCTGTCGGATGCAGTCGTGCAGGAACCGAGGCGGAGATGCCCGGACCTCCGAGCCCCCTCTACGCCCACGCCCGGGAGCTCCTGCACCGCAGCGTCAGGCAGGATGGACGGGTGACCCTTGCTTTCATCCGCCATGGCCAGACCGACTGGAACCGCGACGGACTCCTCCAGGGGTCGAGCGACATCCACCTCAACGACACCGGGCGTCAGCAGGCGCGCGAGGCGGAAGGGATGCTGACGCAGTGGACGTGGGACGCCATCGTGAGCTCCCCGCTCGCCCGGGCGCGCGAGACCGCACGCATCGTCGCCGAAGACCTCGGCTTGCAGCTCGGGCCCGCCTATCCCGAGCTCGCGGAGCGCGACTACGGCCCCCTCGAGGGCACGCCGAGCGCGGAGGCGATCGAGCGCTGGCCCGACCGCGCGTACCCCGGCGCAGAGTCGCTCGATGACGTCGTAGCCCGGGGCCTGCGGGGCCTCGCGCGCATCGACGCCGACTACCCCGGGCGCAACGTGGTGGTGGTGTGCCACGGCACGATCATGAAGTACACCCTCATCCGGCTCACCGGCTACCCCGTCGAGGTCGTGCTCAACGGTGCCGTGTCGACGATGGAGCGGGACGGCGACGGCTGGCGGGTGCTCACCGTCAACGGCGAGCCGGTGGCGTAGCGCCACTCAGCTCGCGCGTTCGCCCTGGGACTCCGCCTCGGTCACGACGCGCTGCCCGACGACCGCGCTCACACCGTCTTGCCGCATCGAGACGCCGTAGAGGGCATCCGCGATCTCCATCGTGCGCTTCTGGTGGGTGATCACGATGAGCTGCGAGTTCTCGCGCAGCCGCTCGATGACGCTCAGCAGGCGGCCGAGGTTGGCGTCGTCGAGCGCCGCCTCCACCTCGTCGAGGATGTAAAACGGGCTCGGCCGCGCCGTGAAGATCGCGAACAGCAGCGCGACCGCCGCGAGGGAGCGCTCGCCGCCCGAGAGCAGTGACAGGCGCTCGATCTTCTTGCCCGCGGGCTTGACCGTGACCTCGATGCCGGTGGTGAGCAGGTTGTCGGGGTCGGTGAGGTGCAGCGAGCCGGTGCCGCCCGGGAAGAGCAGCGGGAAGACCTCGTCGAACGCGGCCTTCGTGTCGGCGAAGGCGGCGGCGAAGATGTCCTGCATCTTCTCGTCGATCTCGTCGATGATCGTGAGCAGGTCCTTGCGGGTGGCCGTGAGGTCGGCGAGCTGCTCGGTGAGGAACTTGTGGCGCTGCTCGAGCGCCGCGAACTCCTCGAGGGCCAGCGGGTTCACCCGGCCGAGCTGGGCGTACTTGCGCTCGGCCTTCTCGAGGCGCGCCTTCTGCTTCGCGCGGTCGAACGGCTCGGTCGCCACGGCATCCGTCTGCTGCACCGCGTCGGGCACGTCGTCGCCGGCCTCGATTGTCGAAAATGCAGGAGAACCGGCCTCAGCGTCCGCATCCGCTCCCGAGTTCTCGGGGGTGCTCGGAATTCTCCTGCATTTTCGACATTGCGGCAGGGCTCGGAGCGGCGGATGCGGGGGCACGTCGGCGGCGGGCGACGCGGCTGCGGCAGGCGCGTCGACGGGAACGGGCACGTGGGGTCCGTACTCGGCGACGAGCACGTCCTCGACGAGGCCGAGCTCGTCGGCGGCGCGCTCGAGCAGGCTCGAGAGGTGCAGCTTCTTCTCGTAGGCCTGCATCTCGAGGCCGTGGACGTTCTCGTTGAGGGCCGCGAGCCGCTCGCGCAGCCCCGCCTCGGTGCGCCGCAGCTCGGCGAGCTCCTCGTTCTGCTTGGCGCGGTCGGCCTCGGCGGCGGCGAGCGCGACGCGCGCCTCAGCGACGGAGCGATCGGCGGTGTCGAGCACGGCCGGCAGCACCTCGATGACGCCCTGCGCCGCCTCGATCTGGTGGCGGCGGATCACAGCGAGCCGCGCGGCCTCCTCCGCCGCGGCACGCTCGGCCTCGAGTCGGCGCTTCAACTGCTCGGCCTGCTCGCGCTGGGCGCGTACACGCTCGCGTGCCGTCTCGAGCTCGACGCGGGCCGCCACCTCGACGGTGCGCGCGTTCTCGAGCTCGCTGAGCAGCTCGTCGCGGGCCGACACATCCAGCATGGGGCGCGGCGTCGCCGCGTGGGCGTCGCGATCGGCGATGGCCTTCTCGACCCCCGCCTCGGCGACCGCGACCTGCTCGCCGAGACCGCCCATCGCCTCCGCGAGGCGCTCGCTCTCGGCGGCGGCCGCCTCGAGCTGCACGCGCGAACGTCCGAGGGCCTCCGAGCGCTCGGCGAGGCGCGCCTCGAACTGCTTGAGCGCCGTCGAGGCCTGCACGAGGTCGATGCGGGCCAGGTCGAGCTTCTCGCGCTGCTCGGCGAGCTCGTGCGCCAGGCGCTCGATCGTGGTGGTGACGCCCACGAGCTTCTGCTGCGCGGCATCCCGCTCGGCGAGCAGCTCGATACGGCTGCGTCCGGCGCCGGATCCGCCGCGCAGCACGTGCTCGGCGAGCACGTCGCCCGCACGCGTGATCACCGTGATGCCGCCGAGCTTCGCGAGCGCGGGCCAGGCGGCGCGCGCCACCTCGAGATCGTCGGCCACCACGACGCCGGCGAGCACGCCTCGGATGCCGTTGGGTCCTGTCACGAGCGACGCGGCACTGCGCACCCCGGTCGGCAGTCCCGTCGGATCGGCGGGAGCCGCGGCGTCGGCCACGACGATCTCCACGCGCCCCGCCTCGGCGTCGCGGGCATGCCGAAGGGCCGCAACCCCGGCATCCCAGCTTTCGGCGAGCACGGCGTCGGCGAGCGAGCCGAAGGCGGCGGCGATCGCTGCTTCGTAGCCGGACTCGACCTTGATGTGCTCGGCCACGAGGCCCCGGATGCCGCTCAGATTGATGATCTGCTGCGATCCGTCCTGCTGGTCGGTCGCCATCGTGAGGGCGCTCGTGCGCGCCGCGAGGGCGTCGCGCTCGCGCTCGGCGGTGTGCAGTTCCTCCCGGAGCGCGTCGACGCGATCCTGCAGCGAGGTGACCGCCTGTTCGGCCGCGGTGACGGCGTGGGCGAGCTCGGTGTCTTCGGCGACGCCCTCGTCGTCGCCCTCGAGGGCGAGCAGTTCGGCCCGGGCAGCCTCGCGACGCTCCTCGGAGGCCGCGAGCGCCGTGCGCTGCCGCTCGAGCTGCGCACGCAAGGCGCCGAGCCGCTCCTCGGCGGCGCGCACGGCACCCGCGAGGCGTCCCTGCTCGAGGTCGTGCTGGCTCACGAGCGCCGACTGGGCGCTGATCTCCTCGTCGAGCGAGTCGAGGCTCGCCCGTGCGGTCGCGGTCGCCGCCGTCGCCCGCCCGAGCACCGCCTCCGCCTCGGCGATACCACTCTGCAGACGCTCGGCCTCGGCGAAGGCGTCGGCAACGGTCGACTCCGAGAGCGTCGCCCCCATGCCCGGCAGCTCGGACTGCTGCGAGAGCAACGAGAGGCGCTGATTGGCGAGCGTGTAGAGAGAACGCAGGCGGTCCTGCACCTGCTCGAGGCCGAAGGCGATGCGCCGGGCCTCGTCGACCGCATCCGAGCTCTCCGACTGCTCGATGCGGGCTTGACGCAGCTTCGACTGGTCGAGCTGCTCCTGCAGCACGACGCGCTCGGTCTTGCGCTCCGACTCGGTGCGGGTGACATCCGTGATCGAGCGGCGCAGTTCGACGACCTCGTCGGCCAGCAGGCGGGCCCGCGCGTCCCGCACGATCGCGGCGATGGTCTGGGCCTCGCGCGCGATCTGCGCCTGCTGCCCGAGGGGCTTGAGCTGGCGGCGGATCTCGCCGGCGAGATCGGAGAGGCGCGTGAGGTTGGCCTGCATCGCGTCGAGCTTGCGGAGCGTCTTCTCCTTGCGGCGGCGGTGCTTGAGGATGCCGGCCGCCTCCTCGATGAAGCCGCGCCGGTCTTCGGGGGTCGCGTGGAGCACCTGGTCGAGCTGGCCCTGTCCGACGATGACGTGCATCTCGCGTCCGAGACCGGAGTCGGAGAGCAGCTCCTGCACATCCAGCAGACGGCACTGCTCGCCGTTGATCGCGTACTCGCTGCCGCCGTTGCGGAACAGCGTGCGCGAGATCGTGACCTCGGCGTATTCGATCGGCAGTGCGCCATCCGCGTTGTCGATCGTGAGCTGCACCTCGGCGCGCCCCAGTGGCCCACGCGTGGCGGTGCCGGCGAAGATGACGTCCTCCATCTTGCCGCCGCGCAGCGTCTTGGCGCCCTGCTCGCCCATCACCCAGGCGAGGCCGTCGACGACGTTCGACTTGCCCGATCCGTTCGGGCCGACGACGCATGTGACGCCCTTCTCGAAGGCGAAGGTGGTCGGTTGGGCGAACGACTTGAACCCCTTGAGGGTCAAGCTCTTCAGATGCACCGGCCACCTCCTCCGTGCTCGCGGCTCGCGTCGCTCTACGCTACCGTCCGGCGCGCTCGCCTCGGTTCACAAACGCTGCAGCGCCATGCCCGGCGCGGCAGTCATTTCGGGCGCGCGCCGCTCAACGCTGCAGCGTTTGGCCAGCTGGTCGGATGCGGTGGCCCGGCATCGGTGTCAGGCTGGGCGGATGAGCGACATCGTCGTCGAGGAGCTGCCGATCCCCAGCGAGCGCAGCGGCACCGCGTGGGCCGACTTCGCCGAGACGGTCGAGGTGCGCAACACCGTCGAGGAGCTGGGCTACGGGACCCCGGACGTGCGAGTGACGGCCGAGACCCTGCTCGGGTGGTTCCAGGACCCGCACTCCCCGCACCACCTGTTCGCCGTGCGCCTGGACGGCCGCATCGTCGCACGCGGTCTGTACGAGCACCTCGCTGAAGGCGACACGCGCGCGTGCTGGGTGGACGCCCGGGTGCTGCCCGCGTACCGCGGGCGCGGCATCGGCACCGCGATCATGGATCACGCCGAGGCGCGTGCCCGGGCCGAGGGCCGCACCCACGCGATCGTCTACATCGTCTCGCCCGAGGGCCCCGGTCCGCGCATCGAGCCGCCGACCGGTTCGGGTTCGCTTCCCGCCGACAATCCCGAGGTGCGCTTCCTGCTGCACCGCGGTTACCGGCTCGAGCAAGTGGTGCGCGGCAGCCGCCTCCCGCTGCCGCTCGATGCCGACGGGCTCGACGCACGTCTCGCAGCGGCGCGCGCTCGCACGGGCGACGGCTACACGATCCGGGAGTGGACCGGCACGACACCCGAGGCGTTCCGCGACGACATGGCCGTGCTCTACACGCGCATGAGCACCGACGCGCCGCAGGGGGCGCTCGAAGAACCGGAGGACATCTGGACCGGCGACCGCGTCGCCGAGCACGAGGAGCGCACCAACAGCGACGGCACGGTTCTGCTGACGGTCGCGGCCGAGGCCCCCGACGGCCACCTCGCGGGCTTCACGCAGCTCTCGGTGCCGCCTGCGGCATCCGCCCCCGTCGAGCAGCGCGACACCCTCGTGCTGCGCGAGCACCGCGGCCACGCACTCGGGATGCTGCTCAAGCTCGCGAACCTCGCCCAGCTGGCGCGCACGCATCCGGGGCACCCTCGATCACCACCTGGAATGCCGACGAGAACCGCCACATGCTCGACGTGAACGAGGCGCTCGGCTTCGTGCCGATGGGCTACGAGGGCGCCTGGAAGCTCGAGCTCTGAGACGACGACGGCCCCGCGGATGATCCGCGGGGCCGTGTTCGAAGCGTCGGCTCGAGGCCTCAGCGTCGCGCGATGGCGATGAGGCGCAGGATCTCGAGGTAGAGCCAGATGACGGTGACCATGATGCCGAAGGCGCCGGTCCACTGGTACTTCTTCGGGATGCGGTTCTGCGCACCCTTCTGGATGAAGTCGAAGTCCAGCACGAGCGAGTACGCACCCAGCAGTACCGCGAGCACGCCCAGGAGGATGCCGAGCGGGATGCCGAAGATCTCGACGCCGGTGCGCAGGCCCCACGGGTCGGTGGAGACGCCGAAGACCATGAGCCCCACGTTGATGAGCGAGAAGACGAGGTAGCCGACCATCGCGACGAGGAAGATCTTCGTGGCCCGTGCCGAGGCGCGAATCTTGCCGCTCGCGAAGAGCACGAGGGTGACGCCGACGACCGCGAAGGTTCCCAGCACGGCCTGCGTGACGATCCCCGGATACATCGACTCGAAAAGCGAGGAGATGCCGCCCAGGAAGATGCCCTGCGCGCCCGCGTAGCCGAGGATCAGTGCCGGCGAGGGCTCGCGCTTGAAGATGTTGACGAGGGCGAGCACGAAGCCGACGATCGCGGCGCCGATGAAGAGGAACGGCACGATCGGCAGAGTGACCCATCCGATCGCGGCCCCCAGGAGCAGCACGCCGAAGGTCGCGAACGAGACGCGCACGGTGCCGTCGACCGTCATCGGTGCGGCAGCGGCCGGGTCGGGCGCCGACGGCAGCTCGAACTGCGTCTGCAACTGCTCGGCGGTCGGCGTCGGGATCGTGGGCACCCCTTGCCGTTGAAGGCGGGGTTCGTCGAGAAAGCGGGATTGGCCATGGCGTGTCCTTACGTCGGGTCCTCGACCCAGATTACCGGGGCGGGTGCCTTCCTGGCTGTGCGATCGCCGCATCCGCTTGCCCCGTGCCTTTGTCGAAAATGCAGGAGATCTCGGGCGTGTCGGAGGCCACAGGCCCGCACATCCGCGGCGGGCGGGCGGCGACTCCTGCATTTTCGACATAGCGGGCGGCGCGCGACGCGGTGAGGTCGCGGATGCGGTCAGGCGGAGCGGGGCGCGCGGATGCGGTCAGGCGCGCGGATGCGGTCAGGCGCGCGGATGCGGTCAGGCGGAGCGGGGCACGCGGATGCGCTGGCAGCGGGGGCAGAAATGCGAGCCGCGGTTCATGAACACCTCGCGCACGATCGGCGTGCCGCAGCGCGGGCACGGCAGCCCCTGCTGCCCGTACGCGTTGAGCGAGTGCGAGAAGTAGCCGGATGCGCCGTTCACGTTGACGTATTGGGCGTCGAAGCTCGTGCCGCCCTCGGCGAGCGCCTTCGCGAGCACCATGCGCACCTCGGCGAGCAGCGTGCGGGCCCGAGCCCTGCTGAGGGCGCGGGTCGGCTGGTCGTAGTGGATGCGCGCGGCCCAGAGCGCCTCGTCGGCATAGATGTTGCCGATACCCGACACGAGGGTCTGATCGAGCAGCGCGCGCTTGATCGTCGTGTCGCGTCGGGCGAGCCGGTCGAGAAAGACCCGGTCGTCGAAGTGCGGGTCGAGCGGATCGCGAGCGATGTGGACGACGGACCTCGGCACCCGCTCCCCGGGCTGGTCACCTGTCGGCACGAGCTCGTCGAGGGCCATCGAGCCGAAGATGCGCTGGTCGACGAAGTCGAGGCGCACGGGCCCGTGGCCGGGCTGCACCATGTCGAGAACGATCCGGGTGAGCTTCGCGATCTCGGCATCCGGGTCGCGCAGCAGCACCTGGCCGCTCATGCCGAGGTGCACGACGAGCGCTTCGTCGCTCTCGGCCACCGGCAGCCAGAGGTACTTGCCGCGGCGGGAGGGCGCGGCAAGCACCGCGCCCGTCAGGCGGTGGATGAAGTCCTCTGCGGGACCCGGATGCCGGCGCAGCGAGCGCTCGTCGAACACGCGCACGCGCGTGACCACGGCATCCGTGGCTGCGGGCACGAGGCCCGCGCGCACGACCTCGACCTCGGGAAGCTCAGGCACGCGCGCGCCTCAGCGCTTGGGGCGCTGCAAGATGGCCCACGCGGCGAGTGCGGCGGCCATCTCCGCCTGCTTCTTGCTGGTGCCGTCGCCGGATGCGATCGTCTCGCCCGCGATCGCGACCTCCGCCGTGAAGCGCTTGGAGTGATCCGGGCCCGAGTCGGTGACGCTGTAGTGCGGAAGGCCCTTGCCGAGACGGGTCGAGAGCTCCTGCAGGCTCGTCTTCGGGTCCATGGAGGCGCCGAAGCGGTCGGGGTCGGCCATGAGCGGCGCGATGAGGCGCAGCACGAGCGCGGTCGCGGCATCCGGGCCCACCGAGAGGTAGGCGGCACCGATGATCGCCTCGACGCAGTCCGCGAGGATCGACTGCTTCTCGCGCCCGCCCGTGAGCTCCTCACCGCGGCCGAGCAGCAGGTAGCGGCCGAGCTGGATGTTGGCGGCGATCTCGGCGAGCGCAGCCGAACTCACGAGGCTGGCACGGCGCTTGGCCAGCTCACCCTCGTCGACATCCGGGTTCTCGAGGTAGAGCATGACGGTGACCGCCTGCCCGAGGATCGAGTCCCCCAGGAACTCGAGTCGCTCGTTGTGGCCGATGCCGCCGTTCTCGTACGCGTACGAGCGGTGCGTGAGCGCAAGGGTCAGCAGCTCGGGTTCGATCTCGAGCTGCAGCACCGAGTTCAACTCGGCGCGATCGACCTCGCCATCCGCAGCGGAGGGACTGCCGGACAGCACCGACTCAGACGTCGGCGACCTTACGGCCCTTGTACTCCAGGTACAGCGGAGTACCGGCCGAGTCCTCGACGACCTTCGCGCGGTGCGGGAGGCTGTAGGTGACCTTGCCGTTCTCGACGGTCTTCACAAGGGTCGGCACGGACGCCTTCCACTGCGAGCGGCGGGCGTGCGTGTTGGCACGGGACTGGCGGCGCTTGGGAACGGCCATGGCTGTCTCTACTTTCGTGTTCGGCACCCTGCGCGTCGGGGCAGGGGCCGGAGCTCGTTATTCGGTGTCGGTGTTGTTCTCAGGGCGGAAGCCCTCGAGCGCCGCCCACCGGGGGTCGGTCGCCTCGCGGTTCTGCGGCACGGCACCATCCGGCAGCTTCTCCCCCGTGAGGGAGTCGAGGCCGGGGCAATCCGGTCGACATACCGGCTGGAACGGCAGTGCCAGCACCACCGCATCCCGCACGACGGATTCGAGATTCACGTGATCGTCTCGAATCGCGAAGTCGAAAGCTTCGTCTTGAGAATACGCGAAAAGCTCCTGGAATTCGACCTCGACCGGCACCTCGACCGGGTCGAGGCAGCGCACGCACTCGCCGTCGGCGGTCGTGTCGACCTCGCCGGTGACGAGCACGCCGTCGTGCAGGCCCTCGAGCCTCAGGTCGATGCGGATCGGTTCGCCCTGCTTGACGACCGCGATCGACTCGCCGAGCTGCTCGGGCACGTCGAACTCGAGCACGCGCTCACGCAGCTCGCCGGGGCGGTGCATGAGGTCGTGCACGGGCACGAGGTAGGGGCTGGTTGCAGGCACGATCGATGAGTTTACGCGGCTCCTCGCCGTGCTGCTCGAACGCTGCAGCGTTACGCCTCGAGCGCCGGTCATTCCTGCCGCGCGGGGCGTAGAGCTACAGCGATTGGCAGAGAAGACTCAGCCGGCGACGGCGGTGAAGGCCTCGTCGAGGATCGCGAGCGCCCGCAGGCACTCCTCGGTGGTGACGGTGCACGGCGGCACCACGTGGATGCGGTTGTCGGCGGCGAAGGGCAGGTAGCCGCGCGCCATGAGCTCCTTCTTGAGAGCCCCGATCGTCGCCCCCGGAACCGGTTCGCGCGTCTCGCGGTCGGTCACCAGGTCGAGCGCCCAGAACACGCCGGTCCCGCGCACCTCGCCGATCATCGGATGCTGCTCCGCGAGCGCGTGCAGCCCCGGCCCCAGCACCTCGCGGCCGATCCGCGCGGCGTTCTCGATGATGCCCTCCTCCTCCATGGCATCCATCGACGCGACGATCGACGCCGCGGCGAGCGGGTGCCCCGAGTAGGTGAGCCCGCCCGGGAACACCTGGTCGTCGAAGGCATGCGCGATCGACTCCGAGATGATGACGCCGCCGACCGGCACGTATCCCGAGTTGACGCCCTTCGCGAAGGTCACGAGGTCGGGCACGATCCCCGTGGGGTTGATCTCGGGGTTCTGCCACGCGAACCAGTCGCCGGTGCGCCCGAAGCCCGACATCACCTCGTCGATGATGAGCAGGATGCCGTAGCGGTCGCACAGTTCGCGCACGCCCGCATACCATCCGGGCGGCGGCATGATGACGCCCGCCGTGCCCGGCACGCCCTCGAGCAGCAGCGCCGCGATCGAGGCGGCCCCCTCCGAGACGATGACGCGCTCGAGGTGGTGGAGGGCGCGCTCGGCCTCCTGCTCGGGCGAGTCCGACCAGAACTCGGAGCGGTACGGGAACGGCCCGAAGAAGTGGGCGTGCCCGCGTGCGAACTCGTTCGGCACCCGGCGCCAGTCCCCCGTCGCCACGACCGCGGCCCCCGTGTTGCCGTGGTAGCTGCGGTAGGTGGAGAGGATCTTGTCGCGACCGCTCGTGACGCGCGCCATCCGGATGGCGTTCTCGTTGGCATCCGCACCGCCGTTGGTGAAGAACACCTTGCCGAAGGCGGGCCCGGCCTTGGCGAGGATGCGGGATGCCGCCTCGCCCCGCACGAGGTTCGCGTGCGCAGGTGCGACGGTGGCGAGCGTCGCCGCCTGCTCCTGGATCGCGGCGACGACCTTCGGATGCGAGTGCCCGATGTTGACGTTGACGAGCTGGCTCGAGAAGTCGAGGTAGCGGTTGCCCTCGCAGTCCCACACCTCGGTTCCCGAGCCGCCCGCGAGAGCGAAGTCGGACAACGCTGCCTGCGCCGACCACGAGTGGAAGACGTGGGCGTGGTCGAGGTCGATGACCTCGCGGTTGGTGCTCATCGGGTGCGTCCTGTTCTTTCTCTGAAGGTGCTGCCCGTCACGCCTTGGCGGCGACGGTGTCACGGAGCGCCGGGATGACGGTCTCGCCGTACACCCGCAACGTCTCCTCCTTATTGTCGTGCTGCAGGTATCCGGCGAACTGCTGCACGCCGATCGAGCGCAGCTCCTCGAGCTTCGCGATGTGGTCGGAGGTGTCGCCGAGCAGGCAGAATCGGTCGACGATCTCGTCGGGCACGAAGTCGACGTGGTCGTTGTCGGCCTTGCCGTGCGTGTTGTAGTCGTAGCCCGTGCGCCCGGCGATGTAGTCGGTGAGCGCCTGCGGCACGGCTCCCGAGGTGCCGTATTTGGCGACGATGTCGGCCACGTGGTTGCCGACCATGCCGCCGAACCACCGGCACTGCTCGCGCATGTGCTGCCAGTCGTCGCCCACGTAGAAGGGGGCGGCGACGCAGAAGGTGATGGCATCCGGATCGCGTCCGGCCTTCTCGGCGGCCTCGCGCACCGTGCGGATCATCCACTTGGCGATGTCGACGTCCGCGAGCTGCAGGATGAAGCCGTCGCCCACCTCGCCCGCGAGCTTGAGCGCGAGCGGGCCGTAAGCCGCCACCCACACCTCGAGCTCCGAGCCCTCGGACCACGGCAGCCGCAGCGTCGAGCCGTTGTACTCGACCTCGCGGCTGTTGCCGAGCTCGCGGATCACGTGGATCGCCTCGCGCAGCTCGGTGAGGGTCGTCGGCTTTCCGTTGGTGACGCGCACCGCCGAGTCGCCGCGTCCGATGCCGACGACCGTGCGGTTGCCGTACATCTCGTTGAGCGTCGCGAACACGGATGCCGTGACGGTCCAGTCGCGGGTGGCCGGGTTGGTCACGAACGGGCCGACCTTGATGCGGCGGGTCTCGGCGAGGATCTGGCTGTAGATGACGTAGGGCTCCTGCCACAGGATGTGCGAGTCGAACGTCCACACGTGGCTGAATCCGTATTGCTCGGCGAGCTTCGCGAGGTGCACGGTGCGGCTCGCGGGCGGATTGGTCTGAAGTACCGCTCCGAAGTCCATCGGGTTCCTCTCCTACTGCAGGTACTGGGTGAGGCCGCGCTTGATGTAGCGCCCGTGGCCCGTGGTGCCGAGGTACTCGCCGCCGTCGACGACGACCGTGCCGCGCGACATGACGGTGTCGACATGGCCGTCGATCTCGTAGCCCTCCCAGGCGGAGTAGTCCATGTTCATGTGGTGCGCCTTGCCCACGCCGATCGAGGTGTGACCGTTGGGGTCGTACACGACGATGTCGGCATCCGCGCCCGGCTGGATGACGCCCTTGGTGCCGTACATGCCGAACATCCGCGCGGGGGTCGTGGAGGTGATCTCGACCCAGCGCTCGAGGGTGATCTGGCCGTTCACGACGCCCTGGTACATGAGGTCCATGCGGTTCTCGACGCTGCCGATTCCGTTCGGGATCTTCGAGAAATCGCCGAGCCCCATGTCCTTCTGGCCCTTCATGCAGAAGGGGCAGTGGTCGGTCGACACCATCTGGATGTCGTTGGTGCGCAGCGCCTGCCACATGTGGTGCTGGTGCCCTTCGGCGCGCGAGCGCAGCGGCGTCGAGCACACCCACTTGGCGCCCTCGAAGTCGCCCCACTCCTCGCTCGAGGCACCCAGCTGCTCCTCGAGGGAGAGGTAGAGGTACTGCGGACAGGTCTCGCCGAACACGTTGAGGCCGCGGTCGCGGGCCGCCGCGATCTGCTCGACGGCCTGCTTGGCGCTCACGTGCACGACGTAGAGCGGCGCACCGGTGAGGTCGGAGATCATGATCGCGCGGTGGGTGGCCTCCTCCTCCGCCTGCCAGGGGCGGGTGAGCCCGTGGTAGTACGGGGTCGTGTTGCCGGCCGCGATCGCCTGCTGCACGAGCACGTCGATGATGGCGCCGTTCTCGGCGTGCATCATCATCATCGCGCCGTTCTCGGCACCCTTCTGGAACGCCCGCAGGATCTGGCCGTCATCCGAGAGGAACACGCCCTTGTAGGCCATGAAGAGCTTGAAACTCGTGACGCCTTCGGCGACCAGCTCGTCCATCGCGGTGAGGCTCGAGTCCTGCACGTCGGAGAGGATCTGGTGGAATCCGTAGTCGATCGCGCAGTTGCCCGCGGCCTTCTCGTGCCACAGGTGGTACTGGTCGAGGACGTTCTGCTCGGGGTACTGCACCACGAAGTCGACGATGCTCGTCGTGCCGCCCCAGGCCGCCGCGCGCGTGCCGGTCTCGAAGGTGTCGGATGCGTTGGTGCCGCCGAAGGGCATCTCCATGTGGGTGTGCGCGTCGATGCCGCCCGGGATGACGTACTTGCCGGATGCGTCGATCACGGTGTCGACGCTCCGCGTGAGGTCGCTCCCCAGCAGCTGCGAACCGGGCGCGAGCACGGCGACGATCTGCTCGCCGTCGACCAGCACATCCGCTTCCGAGCGCCCCGTGGACGACACGACCGTGCCGCCCGTGATGAGTGTGGTTGCCATGTGAAATCTCCGTTGATTCAGTAGCGGGCCAGGGCTCAGGGCTGCGCGATCATCGTGTAGCTGTCGGGCCGACGGTCGCGGAAGAACTGCCAGTCGTCGCGCATCTGCTGCACCATCGCCATGTCGAGATCGCGCACGAGCACCTCCTCGTGCTCCCCGAGCCGCGCTCGCCGACGAAGTTGCCGCGCGGGTCGATCACCTGGCTCGTGCCGTAGAAGTTGACGGCCTCGTCGCCGTATTCGTTGTCTTCGAGCCCGACCCGGTTGGGCTGCAGCACGAAGTACCCGTTGGCGACGGCCGCGGCCGGGCCCTCGACCTCCCACAGGCGGTTGGAGAGGCCGGGCTTGGTGGCGTTGGGGTTGAACACCATGTGCGCGTCGCGCAGGCCCAGCTCACGCCACCCTTCCGGGAAGTGGCGGTCGTAGCAGATGTAGGTGCCGACGCGGCCGACGGCCGTCTCGAACACCGGGTAGCCGAGGTTGCCGGGACGGAAGTAGAACTTCTCCCAGAACTTCTCGAGGTGCGGGATGTGGTGCTTGCGGTACTTGCCGAGGATCGTGCCGTCGGCATCCACCACCACGGTCGTGTTGTAGTACACGCCCGTGTGCTCCTCCTCGTAGATCGGGAGGATGGTCACGACGCCCAGTTCCTTGGCCACGCTCGCGAAGCGCTGCACGATCGGGCCGTCGGCGGCCTCGGCGTAGCGGTAGTACTTCTGGTCTTGCGTGATGCCGAAGTAGGGACCGTAGAAGAGCTCCTGGAAGCACATGATCTGCGCACCCTGGCCTGCGGCGTCACGCAGGAACTGCTCGTGCTTGTCGAGCATCGACTCCTTGTCGCCTGTCCAGGTCGTCTGGCTGATCGCGGCACGTACCACGGTCATGATGGCCTCCTCATGCTTGCGTTTTGTTATCCAAGGGCGTAAACATTTTGCGGACGTTGCACAATGTGACGTGACCGTAAACCTACGGGGGTTCGCATGAAATCGGTAGCCCTCGCCATCGATGAGCGCACACCGCACGGAATCGCCACCGGAATCGCACGGCTCATCACGACGGGCGACCTGGCTCCCGGGGACCGACTGCCCACCGTGCGCCAGCTCGCGGCCGACCTCGGCGTCTCCCCCGCGACCGTGAGCCACGCCTGGCAGACCCTCTCGGCGGCCGGGCTCATCATGAGCCGCGGACGCAGCGGAAGCTTCGTGCGCATCGAGCCGCGCGAGTGGCTGCCCCGCCGCTACCGGGGCATCGACGGCGGCCAGGATGCGCGCCTCGACCTCTCGCGCGGCACCCCCGACCCCGAGCTGCTGCCGTCGCTCGGCCCCGCGCTCGCCCGGGTGGGTGCGCGTGCCGATACGCAGAGCTACCAGGCCAAGCCCGACATCCCGGAGCTGCACGATCTGCTTCGCGACACCTGGCCCGCGCCCGTGGAGTCGATCACGGTGCTCAACGGCGCCCTCGACGCGATCGACCGCGCCCTCGCGGCGCTCGTGCGCTTCGGCGACCGCGTCGTGCTCGAGAACCCGACGTTCCCGCCCTTCATCGACCTGCTCGACCACTACGGACTGCAGGCGGTGGGCGTCGACCTCGATGCCGAGGGGATGCGGCCCGCGGCCTTCGCGGCCGCGCTCGGCACCGCGCCCGCGATCGTGCTGCTGCAGCCGCGCACCCACAACCCGACGGGCATCTCGATGACGGCGGCGCGCGCGGAACAGCTCGCCGGCATCCTGGACCGCAGCCGCACGGCGCAGCACACGATCGTGATCGAAGACGACCACTCGGGCGCCATCAGCTCGGCGCCGGATGTGACGCTTGCGACGTGGCTGCCGGATCGCGTGCTGCACGTGCGGAGCTTCTCGAAGTCGCACGGACCCGATCTGCGGATCGGCGCGATCGGCGGGCCGCGGCCGCTCGTCGATCGGGTGGTGGCGAGGCGACTGCTCGGGCCCGGCTGGACCTCGCGCATGATGCAGGCGATCCTGCACGAGCTGCTCACGCATCCGGAGTCGGTCGCCCAGATCGCGGCGGCGCGGGATGCGTACGCCGAACGGCAGGCGGCGCTCGCCACCGCGGTGCGCAACGCGGGCGGCTGGCTGGCCCGCGGCGACGGCATCAACGCGTGGCTGCGGGTGGCTGACGAGCGCTCCGCGACCGTGCAGTTGGCGGCGGTCGGCATCCGGGTGGCGGCGGGTACCCCGTTCCAGCTCGGCGAGGGGCAGGACCCGTATGTGCGCGTCACGGTGGGGGCGTTGCGCGACGAGGTGGAGGCCGTGGGCGCGGCGCTCGCGGTGGCGCAGACGGCGTGAGGACTCCAGGTGGCTGAGGAGCGCCGCAGGCGCATCTCGAAGCCGCCGCCGAGCGCCACAGACGACGCCGGTTTCGAGACGCGTATCGCTTCGCGATGCGCTCCTCAACCAGCTAGGTTCGTCTGCCCAGGTGGCTGAGGAGCGCCGCAGGCGCGTCTCGAAGCCGCCGCCTCTCAGGTCGTGCCGCGCGGCCGTCGACGGCTCGCCAGGCCCGGCAGCAAGTGGAAATCACCGCTGATGAGAGCCTCGCGCTTCGCGCGCCGCCAGCCCTGGATCTGCTTCTCGAGGCCGAACGCTTCGGCGACCGACTCCGTCTCATGTGCGAAGGCGAGTTCGACGGGACGTCGGCGCTTGGTGTACTCGGCGCCCTCGCCGTTCTGGTGCTGCCAGAGACGGAACTCCAGGTGGGTGGTGCTGCCCACGTAGTAGCTGTCGTCGGCGCATCGGAGGATGTAGACCCAGGCCATGTGCTGAGTGTGGCCCAGCGGCGCGGAGTGCGGCGGGGACTATCCACAGGGGACGCTGGTTTCGAGACGCGTCGGGCCTGCGGCCCGGCGCTCCTCAACCAGCTGAGTGCGACGCCGCTGCGCGGCGGCGCTCCTCAACCAGCCGGGCAGGTGGCTGAGGAGCGGTCGCGAAGCGGCCGCGTCTCGAAGCCGCCACTGCGCGACGCGAGTAGGATCGGGGAATCCGGGCTCGATCTGGCCCGGCGACGTCGTTCCCGCCATGAGGTCCGACTTCACGCAGTTGGCGAACACTGCATGCCCCTGCCCGCATACACCGGAGAACTCTCATGGCCCCGCGCTTCGCGCCCCTCCTGCTCGTGCCCGCCCTTCTGCTCAGCGGGTGCGCCGCATCCGTCGCAGCCCCGCAATCGCCCACACCCAGCGATGCCTTCCCGCTCACGATCGACAACTGCGGCGCCGAGGTGACCTTCGACGCCGCCCCGCAGCGCGTCGTCACCATCAAGTCGACCTCGACCGAGATGATGCTCGCGCTCGGCCTCGGCGATCGCATCGTCGGCACCGCCTTCCAGGACGGTCCCGTACCCGAGCAGTGGGCGGGTGCCGCCGCCGGCATCCCGAGCCTCGCTCCCAAGATGCCGAACGAGGAGTCGGTGCTCGAGGTGGAGCCCGACCTCGTCTACGCCGGCTGGGAGTCGGCGTTCAGCCCGGATGCCGCGGGCGCGCGCGATGAGCTCGCGGGCCTGGGCGTCGCGAGCTACGTGCAGCCGGCCGCCTGCCAGAGCGCGGAGCAGCCTACCAAGCTCGACTTCGACGAGGTATTCCGCGAGATCGAGGAGGCCGGTGCGATCTTCGGCGTGCCGGATGCGGCCGCCGCCGTGGTCGCCGAGCAGCGCGCCCAGCTCGACGGCATCGAGAAGGCATCCGGGTCTCCGACGGCGCTGTGGTGGTCGTCGGGCACCGACACCCCTACGTGGGTGCGGGCATCGGCGCCCCGCAGCTGCTGCTCGAGACCGCCGGGCTCGTGAACATCGCCGCGGATGTCGACTCGACCTGGTCGCCGCTCGGCTGGGAGGCGATCATCGCGGCCGACCCCGACGTGATCGTGCTCGTCGACTCCGACTGGAACTCCGCCCAGCACAAGATCGACTACCTCACCGGCAACCCGGCGACGGCGGCCATGACCGCCGTGCAGCAGCAGCGCTACATCGTCGTGCCGTTCGCGGCGAGCGAGGCGGGCGTGCGCAGCGTCGAGGCCGCCGCATCCATCGCCGCGCAGTGGAAGGAGCTGCCCGCCCGATGACGCGCATCGCCATCGCCGCGACCGCGCTCGGGGCGGCACTCGTCGCCTCGATCACGCTCGCGGTGATGGTGGGCTCTGCCGACATCGGGGCAGCGGATGTGTGGGGTTCGGTGATCGCGCACCTCACGGGCCAGCCGTCGCCGCTCGATCCCCTGCACGACGGCATCGTGTGGCAGCTGCGCCTGCCGCGCGTGCTCACGGCCGCCGCGGTGGGCGCCGGTCTCGCGCTCGTCGGCTGCGTCATGCAGGCCGTGACGCGCAACCAGCTCGCGGATCCCTACTTGCTGGGGCTCTCATCCGGCGCCTCGCTCGGCGCCGTCGCGGTGCTGCTGCTCGGGGTGGGCATCCTGCTGCCGGTCGCCGCGTTCGGCGGCGCGACGCTCGCCCTGCTCGCGACCCTCGGGCTCGCCTCGGCGTTCGGCCCCCTCACTCCCACGCGCACGGTGCTCGCGGGCGTCGCGGTGTCGGCGTTCGCAGCGGCCCTCACGAGCTTCGTGATCTTCTGGACCGTCACGGGCGACTCCTACCGCGAGATCCTCGGCTGGCTGCTGGGCTCGCTCGCGGGCGCCCGGTGGCCGGAGGCGACGATCGCGGGTGTCGCGATGCTCGTGATCGGCGTGCCGCTCGTGCTCACCGGTCGGGTGCTCGACGCGTTCGCGTTCGGCGACCGCGCAGCGGCATCGCTCGGGGTGCCCGTGACGGGCGCCCGTTGGGCGCTGCTCGGTGCGGGCGCGCTGCTCACGGGGGCGCTCGTGGCGGTCTCGGGGTCGATCGGCTTCGTCGGGCTCGTGCTGCCCCACGCCGTGCGGCTCATCATCGGCCCAGGCAACCGGGCGCTGCTGCCCCTCTCGGCCCTCGCCGGCGGCGTGTTCCTGGTGTGGGCCGACACGCTCGCGCGCGCCGCATTCGATCCACGCGAACTGCCCGTCGGCATCGTGACGGCGCTCATCGGCGCCCCCGTGTTCGCGGCGCTGCTGCTGCGCCGCCGGAGCCTGGCATGAGCGACATGCTGGCGACGGCGAACGTCGAGGCGCGCGAGTTGATGGTGCGCGTGGGCGCGCGCACGCTCGTCGATCGGGTGGCATTCGACGCACCGGTCGGCGCGTTCACCGCCATCGTCGGGCCTAACGGCGCCGGCAAATCGACCCTGTTGCGCGCGATCGCGGGCATCGAGCATCTCGCCTCGGGCATGGTGCTGCACGACGGCGTCGACCTGCTGGCGCTGCCTCGCCGAGCCCGCGCCCGCATCCTGGCCCTCGTGGAGCAGGACGCCACGACCGAGTTGCCGCTCACCGGCCGGGATGTCGTGCGACTCGGCCGCAGTCCACACGAGTCGATCTTCGGCGGCGGCGACCCCGACGCGGATGCTGCGGTCACCGAAGCCCTCGCGCGCGGGGGCGGCCCACTTCGCCGAGCGGGACGTCACCACTCTCTCGGGCGGCGAGCGCCAGCGCGTGCTGCTCGCTCGGGCGCTCGCGCAGCGGCCCCGCATCCTGTTGCTCGACGAGCCCACCAATCACCTCGACCTCGCGGCGCAGCTCGACATGGTCGCGCTCGTGCGCACCCTCACGGCCGAGGGGGTCACCGTGATCGCGGCGGTGCACGACCTGAGCCTCGCGGCGGCCCACGCGGATGCGGTCGTCGTGCTCGCGGAGGGTCGTGTCGCCGCTCACGGGCCGACGCAGCCGACGCTCACGCCCGCCCTCATCCGCGAGGTGTTCGGAGTGCGCGCCGAGTGGACGCGCAACCCGCTCAGCGGCGGGCCGCTGCTCGCCACCGACGCCTGAGGCCCGCCCGCGAGGACGCAGCCCGAGAACGCCGCCGGGAACGCCGCCGGGAACGCCGCCCAGCGACGCGTCTCGGAAGGGGGATCCGAGACACGTCGCTGCGCGGCGCTCCCGCACGCGCAGCCCGCGGGCTCAGCCCATCCGCCGCCGAGTGCGCGCCGCGAACGCGAAGGCGAGCCCGGCGAGCAGCACCAGCAGGCCGCCCAGGGTCCACACGCGCGCGTCGACGCCGGTGTTCGGCAGCTGGGGCACGACGGAGATCGTGACCGTTCCCGTCACCTCGGTGCCGAACGCATCGACGAGCGTGTAGGTGAAGGAGTCCGGGCCCACGTAGCCCGTGGCGGGCGTGTAGTGGTAGGTGCCGTCGGCGTCGACCACGACGGTGCCGTGACTCGGCGGCGTGTAGCGCGCCACGGCGAGCCCGGTGCCGCGGGCCGCGGCGAGCAGGCGCCCGGTGACCGAGTCGACCGCCTCATCGACCCGTGTGCGGACCTCGTCGTCGGGTGCGCTCGGGCGCACGAGCACCGTCACGGTCGCGGTGGCCACGCCGCCCGCACCCGTGATCGTGTAGGTGAAGGTGTCCTGGCCCGAGAACCCGGGCTCGGGCGTGTAGCTGACCGTGCCGTCGACCGCGACGACGACGGTGCCGTGCGCCCCATCCGTGCCGCTCGTCACGACGAGGGCGACGCCGAGGTCGTCATCGAGCAGCTCGGTCGGCGTGAGCACGATCACCTCATCGACATCGCCCTCGGCCGTGTCGTCGACCGCGACCGGGGTCACGGTCATCGTCACCGTCTGGGTGTAGCTCGTGAGGCCGTCGGTCGCGGTGTAGTCGAAGCTCGTCACGCCCGAGTAGCCGGCCGGCGGCGTGTAGCTGTACGACCCGTCGGCGTTGAGTGCGACGGAACCCTCGCCCGGCTGGGTGTGCGAGGTGACCGCGAGGGCGGTCCCCGCGTCGTTGCCGAGCACCCCGCTCGCGGCGACGGTGAGCACCGTGCCCGCCGGGGTGGTGGCCACATCGTCGCCTCCCACCGGCGCGACCGTGATCACGAGCGTCGCGGTCGTGGTCTGCCCGCTCGCGTCGCGCACGGTGTACACGACCGAGTCGGTTCCCGAGAATCCGTTGTCGGGCGTGTAGTCGTAGGAGCCGTCGGATGCGATGACGATCGTGCCGTGCGCCGCCGCCGTGTGGGTGGTCACGGTGAGCGCGGTGCCGAGGTCGTCGGGCAGCACACCGTTCGCGGCGTCGCGGGTGATGGCCGTGTCGACCGTGGTTTGGTCGCTGTCATCCACCGCGACGGGGGTGACGTCGATGCTGAGCGCGGCGGTCGTGAGCTGGCCGTGCGCGTCCTGCACGGTGTACGTCGAGGCGACGGGGCCCGAGAAGCCGGCCGCCGGCGTGTAGACATAGGAGCCGTCGAGTGCGATCGTCAGGGTTCCGGACGCCGGCGCCGTGAAGCCCGTCACCGTCAGGCCCGTGCCGCGGTCATCCGACAGCACCCCGGATGCCGCATCACGCGACACGGTCACCCCGGCCGAGGTGGTGTCCGCGTCGTCGACCGCAAGCGGCGTCACCGTGATCGTGAGCGTCGCCATGGTGGTCTGTGCCGAGGAGTCGCGGACGGTGTAGGTCGACGTGACCGTTCCCGAGAAGCCCGGGGTCGGTGTGTAGTCGTATCCGCCGTCGGCCGCGATGGTCAGGGTGCCGGATGCCGGAGCGGCGTGGCCGGTCACCACGAGCCCCGAGCCGAGGTCGTCGGCGAGCACGCCGGCCGCCGCGTCACGCGAGAGCGGCGTGCCCGCGGGCGTCGCATCCGCGTCGTCGACCGCGACCGGGGTCACGGTGATCGTGAGGGTCGCGGTGGTGGTCTGCGCCGAGGTGTCGCGCACGGTGTAGGTGGAGCTCACGACGCCCGAGAAGCCCGCCGCGGGCGTGTAGCTGTACGAGCCGTCGGCGTCGATGTCGAGGGTCCCGGATGCCGGGGTGGTGAAGCCCGACACCGTGAGGCCGGTGCCCCGGTCGTCGGGCAGCACCCCGGCCGCCGCATCCCGTGAGATCGCGGTGCCGGCCGCGGTGGCATCCGTGTCGTTCACGGCGACGGGCGTCACCGTGATGGTGAGGGTCGCGGTGTCGAGCTGACCGAGCGCGTCGCGGATCGTGTAGATCGAGCTCACCGTGCCGGAGAACCCGTTGGCGGGCGTGAAGGTGTACGAGCCGTCACTCTGCATGACGAGGGTTCCGGATGCCGGGTCGCTCGAGCTCGCGACCGTGAGCCCGGTGCCGAGGTCGTCGCCGAGCACGCCGTCGCCACCCGTGCGGGTGAGGGCGGTATCGGCGGTCGTCGTGTCGGTGTCGTCGATCGCGACCGGCGTGACGGTGATCGTGAGGGTCGCGGTGGTGGTCTGGCCTGCGGTGTCTTCGACGGTGTAGGTCGAGGTCACGACACCCGAGAAGCCGGCTGCGGGCGTGTAGCTGTACGAACCGTCGGCATCGATGTCGAGAGTCCCGGATGCCGGCGCCGTGAAGTCCGACACCTCGAGCCCGGTGCCCCGGTCGTCGGGCAACACCCCGGCCGCCGCATCCCGCGAGATCGCGGTGCCTGCCGTGGTGGCGTCCGTGTCGTCCACCGCGACGGGCGTCACGCTGATCGTGAGCACGGCGGTGTCGGTCTGCCCGTCGTCGTCGGTGACCGTGTAGGTCGAGCTCACGATGCCCGAGAAGCCGCTCGCGGGCGTGTAGCTGTACGAGCCGTCGGCGGCGATCACGAGCGTGCCGGATGCGGGGTCGGTGAAGTGCGTGACCTCGAGCCCGGTGCCGCCGTCGTCGGCGAGCACACCGCCCGCGACGTCACGCGTGAGGGGCGTATCGACCGTCGTCGCGTCGCTGTCGTCGACCGCCGCGAGACCGACGGCGATCGTGAGCGTCGCGGTCGCGGTGCGGCCGCTTCCGTCGGTGATCGTGTACTCGCTGGTGACGATGCCCGAGTATCCGCTCGCAGGCACGAAGGTGTACGAGCCGTCGGGGCCGAGCGTGAGCACGCCGCGCGAGGCCGGGACGGTGTCGTAGTCGGTGACGGTGAGGCCGGTGCCGAGGTCGTTGCCGAGCACACCGGTGCCGCCGGTGCCGCCCGTCGCGGTGACGGTCTGACCGTGCGGCGTCGCCACAGCGTCATCGAGCGCGAGCGGGTCGACGCGGATGCTGAGCTCCGCTGTCGTCGTGCGGCTCGCCGCGTCGGTGACGGTGTAGGTGGAGCTCACGTCGCCCGAGAAGCCCGCCGCCGGGGTGTAGTCATACGAGCCGTCCGCGTGGATCACGAGCGTGCCCGAGACCGGGATCGTGAAGTCGGTGACGGTGAGGGCGCTGCCGAGGTCGTCGGCGAGCACGCCGGAGGCGAGATCGCGCGAGATCGCCGTGCCCGCCGTAGTCGCATCCGTGTCGTCGACCGCGACCGGCGTGACGGTGATCGTGAGGGTGGCCGTCGTGGTTCCCCTGCCGTGTCAGCGACTGTGTAGGTGCTGACGGCGTCGCCCGAGAACCCGGCGGCCGGTGTGTAGCTGTACGAGCCGTCTGCCGCGATCGTCAGCGTGCCCTGCCCCGCGGGCAGCGGCGTGTGGGTGGTCACCGTGAGGCCGGTGCCCCGGTCGTCGGGCAGCACGCCGGATGCCGCGTCACGCGAGATCGCGGTGCCGGCCGTAGTGGCATCCGTGTCGTTCACGGCGACCGGCGTCACCGTGATCGTGAGCGTTGCGGTGCCGGTGCGGCTGGCCGCATCGGTGACGACGTAGTCGACGGAGAAGGTGCCCGAGTAGCCCGCGGCCGGCGTGTAGGAGTAATCGCCGTCGGAGGCGATCGACAGAGTGCCGACGCCCGCGGGTGCCGAGCTGCTGCTCGAGATCGTGAGGCCGGTGCCGAGGTCGTTGCCGAGCAGTTCGCCGGCGGTGCGCGAAATCGCGGTACCGGCCGAGGTGCTGTCGGTGTCGTCGACGGCACGCGGGGTGACGGTGATCGTGAGCGTCGCCGTCGTGGTCTGGCCTGCCGTGTCCTGCACGGTGTAGTCCGAGGTCACCGTGCCCGAGAATCCGTTTGCGGGGACGTAACTGTACGAGCCGTCGGGCCTGAGGTCGAGCGTGCCCGAGCCGGGGTCTGTGGATGCGGTCACCGTGAGGCCGCTGCCGAGATCGTCGGCGAGCACGCCCGAGTTCGCGGCGCGGGTGAGCGTCGTGCCCGCGCTCGTGGTGTCGCTGTCGTCGACCGCGACGGGGGTGACGGTGATCGTGAGCGTCGCGGTGGCGGTATGACCGCCGCTGTCGCGGATCGTGTACGTCGTCGAGACCACGCCCGAGAAGCCGTCCGCCGGGGTGTAGGTGTAGGAGCCGTTCGTGTTCAGCACGAGCGACCCGGTGTCGCTCGGGATGCCGCTGTTGCCCGTGACGGTCAGGCCGGAACCCGCGTCGTTCGCCAAGACCCCCGTCGCCGCGCCGCGGGTCACGGCGGTCTCGGCCGTCGTCGTCGCGGTGTCGTCTGTGGCGCGCGGGCTGACCGTGATCGTGAGCACCGCGGTGTCGGTCTGGCCCGCGTCGTCGCGCACCGTGTAGCTCGAGGTGACCGTACCCGTGAAGGTGCCCGCGGGCGTGTAGGTGTAGGAGCCATCCGCGTTGATCACGAGCGTGCCGGATGCGGGGGCGGTGTTCGCCGTCACGGTCAGGTTGGTGCCGACATCGTTGACGAGCACGCCGGATGCGGCATCGCGCGTGATCGGCGTGCCGACCGCGGTGGTGTCGCTGTCGGCGACGGCATCGGGCGAGGTGGGCAGCGGCAGCACGTCGGCGGCGGCGGTCTGCACGGCGCTCGGGAAGAAGGTCCAGATGTCGAGCCCCTTGGCATCTCCCAGGGTGCCCTTGGTGGCGTCGCACCAGGCGTTCGCGTTGCTGTTCTCGGTAGTGCCGAACGTGCGGTCGCTCCCCGATGAGTCGAAACCGACGACAGGGTCGCTGAACAGCGGGTTCGGCACCTTGCCGACGAAGCTCGCGCAGAGGGATCCCCCGGGGTCCCGACATCGACGCCCGAACTCGTGGTGTAGCCGCGGTCGTCGAAGAACGCCGTCGTGCAGTTGGTGGTGTCGCTCGGCACGCCCGTGAAGGGGCAGGTGCCGCTGGGCGGGTTCTCGAGCGTGATCGTCGGGCCGCCCCAGTACGAGCTCTCGATGTCGAGCATCGGGGCGTGGTACTCGCCGCCGCGGAGGGTCGCGTGCACGGCGTAGTCGTCGCCCACCGGGAACGCCGCGCTCGAGTTGTCCTTGCCGTCCCAGTCCACGAGGTACACGCCCGCCGCAGGGACCACGCCGCGGATCGTCGCGTTCCCGGGAAGGCCGGGATCGAAGTCGACCCCGTCGCGGGAGAGCACGATCTCATAGGTTCCCGCCGTGCCGGTGTCGACCGTGAAGGTTCCGCCCTGGTTCACATAGCTCCCCGTGGCGGTCTTCTTACCGGCGTAACTCACCGAGTTGAGCACCGGGTTGGTCGGTGTCACCGGAACGCCGAGCGCCGTGAGGGTCTCGGGGGCGAGGGGCTCGAGCGACAACGGGTACTCGGGCAACGCGAGCCGAGTGCCGCCCTCCAGCTGGCTGAGGCTCTGCGGAGCACTCGCCTTCGAGACGACATCGCGGTTCAGCGGCGTGCCATCGGCATCCAGAAAGCCCACGCGGTTGCCGTAGTACGCGAAGCCGTTGCCATCGAGGCCCCGGGTGTTGACGCGATAGCGGAACCCGTCGGTCGTGTTGAGGAACATCGTCGCGACGACGGGGCGCGGGTTGGCCGCGGTGAACAGGGCGAACGAGTAGGTGTAGACCCGGCCCGTGCGGTTCACCGTCGAGGTGTCGTCCGGGCGCACCGTGATGTCCCAGGCGAGGATGGCGCTCGAGTTCGTGGGCTTGTCGAAGGTGCCTGCGGGCGCGATGGCCGGGTTGACCGTGCCGTCTCCCGTGGCGCCCGCTCCGGCCGAGCCGTAGAACGCGACGCGGTGGATGCCCGTGGTCTGCACCGTGTAATAGCACGGCACGTAGCCCGCGGCGTTTCCGCCGCCGCTGATCGCGCGCGGCCCGGCGAGCTCCTTGGCGCGCGTGTCGAGCACGCCCAGAGTAGTGTTGCCGCTGTTCTGCCGTTGCGTGGTGCACCGGTAGCTGGGCGTGGGGAGGCTCGCATTGGGCAGCGTGTTGACCTCGGTCTCGGAGATGAGCCCCGGATTCCAGACGACGGCATCCGCACTGCCCACGCCGATCGATGACGAGCCGAGCAGGATCCGCTCCCCCGCCACCGCGTAGACCGAGAACAGGGTGCGCCGCTTGATGTTGGTCTGCCCGGCGCCTGTCGGCCCGTAGACATCGCTCCGCCACTCGATGGCGGCACGACAGGGAGTCGTGATGTCCGAGGCGCACGTCGCGCCCCCGTCTCGAAGAGCAGGCCGGAGCCGGACGCGGCCGCCGAGGCGGGAGCGACGGGTGCGATGGTGGCGGGCGCGACAAGCGCTGCGAGGGCGAGCGCGAGCGCGGCCGTCGCTGCGAGGGCAGGGCGGAGCATGGGTCGTACCGTTCGGGTCGGTGCGGACTCTGATCTGGACTCGATGGGTAGTCGGGCCCTCGCACAAGCTACCGATCAGAACGGTCGGTCTATCCGCACCCGCGCACCCCCAGTTGGTGGCCTGGACAGCACGTTCCACACCCCCGGATGCCTCACGCGTCGCGGTCGGGACGCCAGCGGTGCACGAGCGACGGCGGCAGCAGGAATGCGCGCAATCTCGTGCGCAGCTCCACGCTGCGCAGGATGCTGCGGCGCACCGCCGCGAGCTGCTCACCCGACAGAGGTGCGGCATCCGCTCGGCCGTAGGCCGCCACCTCGATGCGACCGCGGAAGTCGCGCAGGGCGTCGCCCGAGAGTTCCGGGGCGAGGCGCAGCGCGAAGGCGCGCGGTGTCTCGGTCTCGGATGCCGACCAGCCCACGTCACGCGCGGTGTCGCGCACCTCGTCCCAGGCGGCGGCAGCCGGATCGCGACCCTGGCGGATGCGACGCAGGCGCAGCATCCGCAGACCGGCGCGGAATCCCGCGGGCAGCAGCAGCACCACCACGATGGCCGCCACGATCGCGAGCCCGAGCAGTACGTTGGCGGCCAGCCGGCTCTCGGCCTCGGCGACATCCGGAACGCCGTCGTCGACATCCGGGCGATCCGCCGCATCGACGGTCGGGGTCGGCGCGGGCGTCGGCGAGCTCTCGTCCTGGGGAGTCGTGGGGTCGTCGACGAGGGCCGAGCCGTACCGCGGCACCGCCCCCGTCCCGGCGTCGGTTCGAACCGCAGCCAGCCGATGTCGTCGAAATACAGCTCCGGCCAGGCGTGCAGGTCGTCGGTGCTCACCTCGTAGAGGTTCGATCCGTCGTTGAACCGCCGATCGCCCGGCTGGAAACCCACGGCGACGCGCGAGGGGATGCCGAGCTCACGCGCCATGACCGCCATCGCGGAGGCGTAGTGCACGCAGTAGCCCGTCTTGCGCTCGAGGAAGATCGCGAGGGCGTCCATGCCGGTGCCGTCGAAGCCCTCGTCGACGGGGGCCTCCTCGGAGTAGCTGAAGTCCACGCCGCGCAGGTAGGTCTGCAGGGCGAGCGCCTTGTCATAGGCGCTCGCGGCCGCATCCGCCACCTGGTGCGCCGTGTCGACGACGATGGCGGGCATGTCGCCGGGCAGCGCGAGGCTGCCCTCCGGCGCGTCGGCGGGGAAAACCGTCGTCGCCGCGAGCTGCTCCGAGGTGGGGCGCGGTTCGAGGAAGGCGGCCGTGTACTGCTGACCGCGGGCACCGGTGTCGACGCTGCGCACCGTCAGCCCGTCGGGCTCCCAGAACCAGTCGCCCTCCACGCCCGTGATCGAGGTGGTGGGATACGGCGTCGGAAGCCAGTTGGTGAAGACGTCGGCGACCGTCACGTCGACCTCCGCGGCGTTGACCGCGGTGGCCTGCGTGAGCCCGGCCGGGAACGGGAACGCGTCGAGGTTGTCTCCACGCGTGTCGCCCACGATGGGTCCCCACGTGCCGCCGGTGAACCTGTCGAGGGTCGTGAGCCGCAGGTACACGGGATAGTTCGCGGATGAGGTGTAGCTGAGCGCGAGGGTCGGGTCGCCTCGGCGCAGGTCGTCGCCGAGCGTGATGAGCGGGTTGATGCCCGAACGCAGTCCCGAGGTGCGGCTCGCTGGCTGCTCCTCGACCCCCGGGATCGCATACGGCAGCAGCAGCGAGCCGAGGGCGACGGCGGCGCCCACCACCACGACGGCCCGGCGGCTGTCGCGCGGACGTCCGATGCGCAGCACGGCGAGGTAGAGCGCCGCGGTCACGAGGTACCAGAGGGCGTCGATGAGGCCCGGCTTGATCGCGAGCGGCACCGCGAGGATCGCGGCGAGCGGCAGCGCGACGAGCGCCGGCTTGCGCGCGGCGACCACGACATCCGCGAACCACGCGCACACGATCATGAGCACCGCGAGCAGCAGCACGATGCCGAGCTCGGGTGTGGCCGGAACCCGCTGCTCGACGATCGAGGTGATGCCCTGCTCGATGATCTGGCCGAAACGACCGAGGGTGCCGAGCGTCGGGATGACACCGAGGATCGCCGTGTCGGCGGCGTAGATCAGGGTGAGCAGGGCGACGCCGACGGCGGCGGAGATGATCGGCGGCCACGCGCGGCCCCGCAGCAGGCGGCGGACCGCCGCAGCGGCGAACAGCACCGCGAAGACGAAGATCGTACCGACGAGCCACCACGAGATGCCCTGCAGGGTGACGTGCAGCGAGGCCAGAGCGGCCACGAGCGCCGCCCCCACCAGGACGGTGCGCGCCCACGGCGCGTTCGCGGGGCGGGGACGACGCGGCGAACGTGCGGGGTTCTGCGCGGCCGGTGCCGGCCGGCGCGTGTCAGTGAGCACCACGGATGTATCCCGCCTCGGTCGCCGAGGAACGCCACACGTCGGCGATGTCGTCCCACGGGTTCGCGTCGACGCACAACCAGCCCGCGTCGGCGAACCGCTCGCGCGAGTCCATGCTCATGCCGATCGCGAACACCGCGCCCGACTGGCCCGGTCGGCGCTGCCGCAGCACCCAGTCGACGGCCTCGGCATCCGGCTGCGCGAGGATCGCGAAGGTCGGCCCCACGGCGTCGGCCGCAACCGCGGGCAACTCGTGGTGACGGTCGAGCAGCCGCACCGCGGCGAGGCTCGTGAGGAAGGACTCGACGCGCTGGCCGCCCTCCCAGCGCTCGCCGATCTGCTCCACCTGCGGCGTCGCCGTCTCCACGACATCCACCCGGAAGCCGGCCTCGTCCAGATGCACGGCGAGCGAGGCGAGCATGCGCACCGCCCACTCGAAGGCGTCGCTGTGCGGAGCGGGAGGCCAGTTCTCGGCATCGGGCACGGCATCCGGATATCCCGCGAGCCGGGTGTCGATCACGATGCGGGCATCGGGGTGGCTGCGGTGCTCCTCCTGCCGCACCATGAGCTCGCCGTGCCGGGCCGAGGCGCGCCAGTGCACGCGGCGCAGCGCGTCGCCCGAACGGTACTCGCGCGTCGTGAGGTCGTCGTCGTTGCCGACCGCGCGACGCTGCACGAGCTGGGCGGCGCCGTCGCCGTCGATGAGGATGGGCCCGCCGACCGGCAGCTGCGTCACCGCGGGCACCACCGTGAGGCGGTCCACATCCCCGCACGCCGAGAGCGTACGCGCCATGCCGAAGGGGTCGGAGTACTCCACCACGAGCGGACCGATCGGAAACAGCCCGCGCCGGTGCGGGTGCAGCTCGTAGTGCAGCACGGCGGTGCGGGCCTTCGCCGAGCCGATGCGGATGGGGTCGAGCTCGTGGGCCTCCTGCCGCTCGCGCCACGGGATGGCGTCGTTCCAGCGCAGCGTCGGCGTCGTGACCGAGCCCGCGTTGTAGACCCGCAGGGTCACCTGCGCCGACGAGCCCGCCGCCACCACGGGCGGCGAGAACAGCCGGATGACGTCGAGTTTCGGCCGCCGGAGTCGCGTGATGAGCAGGCCGCCGAGCGACAGCAGCAGGGCGAGACACGCCACCACGAGCAGCTCACGACGCCCCAGGGTGTAGGCGAGCACGAAGACGATGACCCCGGCGACGAGCGTCGCCCATCCGCGCACCGTCAACCGCAGGCTGCGTGAGCGGCGGAGCGACGAGGTCGGCTCGGACATGGCGGCGGCTTCGGTGCGGTTCAGGCGGTTCCGGATGCGCCGAGCGGCACGGGCGTGGCCTGCACGATGCGTGCGGCGATGTCGGCGAGCGCCTCACGGCCGTAGCCGCCGGAGGACTTCGCCGGCATCAGGCGGTGGGCGAGCACCGACACGGCGAGCGCGTCGATGTCATCCGGCAACACGAAGTCACGCCCGTCGAGGGCCGCACGCGCCTTCGCGGCGCGCACGAGCTGCAGCGTCGCGCGCGGGCTCGCCCCGAGCCGCAACTCGCGGTCGGCGCGCGTGCCTGCGGCGATCGCCACGACGTACTGCTCCACCGCGGGGCTCACGTACACCTCGCGCACGGTGCGGATCATGCGCTGCAGACGGGAGATCGTCACGACGGGCCGCAGCCGGTCGAGCGGGCTGCCCTGCTCACGTTGCCGCAGCATCGAGGCCTCGTTCGCGGCATCCGGGTACCCCATCGAGATGCGGGCCATGAAGCGGTCGCGCTGCGCCTCGGGCAAGGCGTAGGTGCCCTCCATCTCGACCGGGTTCTGGGTTGCGATCACCGTGAAGGGATCGGGCAGCTCGTAGGTGGCGCCGTCGACCGACACCTGGCGCTCCTCCATCGACTCCAGCAGCGCCGACTGCGTCTTGGGGCTCGCCCGGTTGATCTCGTCGCCGATCACGATGTTGGCGAACACCGGCCCGGGCTTGAACTCGAAGTCGCGCGCGGCCTGGTTGAACACCGAGACACCCGTGATGTCGGACGGCAGCAGGTCGGGCGTGAACTGGATGCGGCTGACGGTGCAGTCGACGCTGCGGGCGAGCGCACGGGCGAGCATCGTCTTGCCGACGCCGGGAACGTCTTCGACGAGCAGGTGCCCCTCGGCCAACAGCACGGTCGTGGCGAGCTCGATGACGTCGCGTTTGCCGTCGATCACCGTCTCGACGGCGGCCATCACGGCACGCGCGTCGAGCAGGAACTCGGGTGCGGACAAGGGTCCCGTGGAGGTCTCGGCCTCGATGCCGACGTCCTCCCCGGTCTCGGGGACGCGTTCCATCGTCCGAGTCTTGCACGGCGTGGTGGATCCGTCACCCTCCTTGAGGATGACGGTCAGCTTGGCCGCCGACCCCCGCGGCGCCGGGCCGCATCCGGAACGACCCGCCGCATCCGGGCCCCCTTGTGCCAAACGCTGCAGCGTTCGGCGACACGCACCAGGGATTGCAGGCGCGGGTGGCCAAAAGGTGGCGCGCGAGGATGCGGCCCCGCACCCGGCGCTCAGTTGCCACCCGTTGTCGCCTCGAAGCTCGTGAGGCGACAACGAGCGGCACGTGAAGGCGCTCAGGCCTGGCTGTCGCGCGCGGCGAGGCCCGCGGCGTAGCCGTCGGCATAGGCCTCGCGGCTGCCCCAACGGAACATGTCGCGCTCGGAGGGGCGGATGAGGGCGCGCGCGCCGGGCACGTCGAGCCCGGTCACGAGGTGGCCGAGACCCCGGATGACGGCCACGGGCCGGTTGCCGGCCTTGCCTTTCACAAGCTCCGCGGCGGCAGCGAGTTCGTCGGCGATCGCGGGTGCGGTGACCGCGAGCGGCCGCCCGTTGCCGTCGACGCTGCCGGCGAGTTCCTGCAAGACGACGACTCCCGCGGCGCCGATGGCGGCATCCGTCTGACCTTCACGCCAGGGGCGGCCGAGCGTGTCGGTGAGGATGACGCCCACCCGGATGCCGAGCCGGTCGCGCAGCACCTCGGCGAGGTGGCGGGCGGAGCGGTCGGGATCCTCGGGCAGCAGCAGCACGTGGCCGTCGGGCGCGTTGGAGGCGTCGACGCCCGCGGCGGCCATCACGAGCCCCTGGCGGTTCTCGACGATGCGGGTCGTGCCCGAGCCGTCGGCGTGTGCGCGCTCGGCCACCACGCGCACCGTCTCGGCGGTGATGGCGTCCTCGCGGTCGGCGGCAGCGACGATCCGGCCCTCGGCCTTCGACACGATCTTGCTCGTGACCGCGATGATGTCGCCGTCGTGCGCGACGCCCGCGAGCGCGTCGCCCAGGATGCCGGCCAGGTCGTCCCCGGGCCGGAACTCGGGCAAACCGAGCAGAGCGAACATGCTGACGGTGGGGCCGGTGGGGGTCACTCCCCATCCTCGCCGAGACCGCGCATCCGACGCCATCCGGGCCGGTTTGCGCGGCAGATGCGCGGTCTCGATCGCCGAGGTGTCGGGATGTCGCGGCAGCTTGGCGGGATCGCCGCTTGTCGCGGCTCGGCGAGGGTTGCACAGTGGGGGCATGACCCAAGCACTTCTCGTGATCGACGTTCAGGAATCCTTCCGCGGCACGGAGCGATGGGGCACGATCTCGGATCCCGAGGTGCTCACCCGCGTCGAGGCGCTCGTCGAGCGGTTCCGGGCGGCTGGGGCGCCGGTCTTCTGGATCCTCCACTCCGAGCCCGGCAGTGACAGCGCGTTCGATCCGAAGAGCGGCCTCGTGCGGGTGGTCGACACCCTTCAGCCCGCCGCGGGCGAGCCGGTGATCGTGAAGACCACGATCAACTCCTTCACCTCGACCGAGCTCGAGAAGCGGCTGCGCGACGCGGGCGTCGACCGGCTCGTGCTGTGCGGCATCCGCACCGAGCAGTGCGTCGAGACCACCGCGCGCATCGCCACGGATCTGGGCTTCGACACGACCGTCGTGCTCGATGCGACGGCCACGAACCCGGCCGGCGCGCTGAGCGCGCAGCAGGTGATCGAGCGCACCGCCGAGGTGCTCAGCGCGCGCGAGTTCGCCCACGTCGTGACGCTCGACGAACTCTCGCTCCCCGTTGGTTGAGGAGCGGCCGCAGGCCGCGTCTCGAAACCAGCGGCCACGGGTGCTCGATGCAGCGGCCCTCAGCGGCTGAGCTTCGGCAGCACCTCGCGCCCGAACACCTCGAGGAACGTGGCCTGGTCGCGGCTCACCCCGTGCAGGTACACGCGGTCGAAGCCGAGGTCGAGGTAGCGCTGGATGTGCACGCGGTGGGCGTCGGGGTCGTCCGAGATGAGCACGCGACCCTCGAAGTCCTCCGCCCGCACGGTGCGGGCGATCTGCTCGAGCTCGAACGGCGAGCGGATGTCGGACTTCGGGAACCGCATCCCCGCGTTCGGCCATTCGCGCAGCGCCGCCGCGACCGCCTCATCCCGCGTCGGCGCCCACGACAGGTGCAGCCGGATGATGCGCGTCTGCGTCTCGGCACGGCGCCCCACCTCGCGGGCCCCTTCGGCGAAACGCTGTAGCAGCGGCGCGACCTTGTCGATCGGCGCCCCGTCGACCACGATCCCGTCGACGGTGCGCCCGGCCCGCTTCGCGGTGACCGGACCCGCGGTGCCGATCAGAATCGGCGGGGCGGCATCCGGCATCGTCCAGAGACGCGTCGACTCGAGCTTGTAGTACTGCCCCTCGTGGCGCGCGTCGCGCCCCGCGAGGGATGCCGCGAACAGCTTCTTGATGATGTCGACCGCCTCGAACATCCGGTTGATGCGCTCGGGTGCCTCGGGCCAGTAGCGCCCGACGACGTGCTCATTGATGGCCTCGCCCGAGCCGAGCCCCAGCCAGTGCCGCCCCGGGTACATGGCGGCGAGGGTCGCCGAGGCCTGCGCGACCATCGCCGGATGCCAGCGGAAGGTCGGCGCGGTCACCCCGGTTCCGAGGTCCCCCGTGGTGACCTGGCCGAGCGCCGACAGCACGTTCCACACGAAGCTCGCCTGCCCCTGCTGCGGCACCCACGGCTGGAAGTGGTCGGCCGCCATGACGCCCGTGAACCCGGCCTGTTCCGCCGCCTGCGCGAGGGCGATCACCTCGTTCGGCGCGAAGCGCTCGAGCATGGCGGCGTAGCCGATGTGGGGCGTGGTCACGGCTCCATTGTGGTGTGCCGTGCGCCGCCGCGGCGACTCAGCGCACCGTGACCGTGCCGTAGGCGTCGACCGTCACGATGCGCGTCTCGACCTTGCGGTTCACGACGCGCACGATCACGACGATGAGCCAGAGCCCCGCGGTGACGAGCGCGAGGATCGTGTTCCAGAACCAGCCAATGCGCTTCTTGCGTTGCAGGATGCCCTGCCCGCCCGAGACGCTGCCGACGGTCCACCCCTGCGCAGCCAGTCGGGCCACCTCGGAGTTCAGGATCGCGGCCTGCTGCTCCTGGGTGATCGGGTGGCGGTCGATCGCGGCGTTCATGCAACCACGTTAGGTGTCGAGCCTGCTCGTCAGCCGAGCGTCGCCCGTCAGTTCAGCGCCGCGATCGCATCCGCCGCGAGCTGCGCCACCGTGTCCGACGCCGACGCCGCGGGGGTGAAGCCGAGCCGCACCACCACGAGCTCCTCCGACGGGATCACGAGCATGAGCTGCCCGTCGTGGCCGTTCGCCGAGTACGCATCCGAGGGCAGGCCGGGCCAGCGCAGCGAGCCGTCGGGCAGCACGTTCACGCGCCAGCCCATGCCGTAGCCGGGGTCGTCGGAGACGTCGGTGTCGGTCACCGACAGGCTCTGGGTCATCCAGTCGGTCGGCAGCAGCTGCTCGCCGTTCCATTCGCCGTTCTGCAGGGCAAACTGCCCGACGGCGGCCCAATCGCGCGGCGTCGCCCACATGTAGGAGGAGCAGACCGGCGTTCCCGACGCATCGGGTTCGAGCACGGCCGACGACAGGCCCAAAGCAGAGAACAGCGTCTGCCGCGGCAGGTCGGCGCCGAGGCCCGTACGCGACACCAGCACCGAGCACAGCAGCGTCGTCGAGCCGCTCGAGTACTGCTGCACCTCACCGATGCCGTGCGCGAGGGGCAGGCCCGCCACATACGACCCCATGTCGGGCTCGAGGTAGAGCATGCGGGTGATGGGCGTGCCGAGGTCGTAGGTCTCGTCCCACTCGAGGCCCGCGTTCATGCGCAGCAGGTTCTCGATCGTGATGTCGGCGCGCTCGTCGGTCCACTCGGGGCGCAGGTGGTCGTCGTCCAGCGACACGACGCCCTTCTGCGCGAGCATGCCCGTCATGAGCGAGGTCACGCTCTTCGTCATCGACCAGCCGAGCTGCGGCGTGGAGGCATCGAATCCCTCGGCGTAGCGCTCGGCCACGAGCTCGCCGCCCTTCACGATCACGACGCCGCGGGTTCCCAGGTTCGCGACCACCTCATCCGGCTCCCCCGCCGCGAAGGCACGATCGAGCGCGGCCTCGAGCTCGGCATTCGGCGCGGGCGTCGCCGCATCCGTGAAGGGGTTACCAGCACCGGATACCGGGGTCGCCTCGCCGAGGTCGAGCGGCGCCGAGGCGAGGGTGCAGCCGAAGCCCTCGGTGTAGCGCGCCTGCTGCGGGGTGCCGACACCGAACACGGATGCCGTGGCGACCTCGCCGTCGACGTCCACGTCGAGGTAGGGCACGAGCGGGTTGGGCGGCAGGTCGGACGCCGGATCGTCGCGCCCGGTCACGAGCTCAACCGCGCACGCGTTGTGGGCGGCATATCCGGTGCCGGTCAGCAGCAGCGGTCCCTGCCAGAGGTAGACACCCGTGACGGCGACGGTCAGAACCACGAGGACGGCAGCGACGGCGATGCCGATCCGACGGAGGATGCGCATCCGGGGATGCTATCCGGAAACTTGAGTACCTAGTGTTGCGGAGTACCGGTACTCAGTGTTACCGTCTACCGGTACTCAGCAACACCGAGTAGCAACCACACGACAGACAGGAGACCCCGATGGGCAAACAGGCCACCGAGATGCTCAAGGGCATCCTGGAGGGCATCCTGCTCGCGATCATCTCCGAGCGGCCCGCCTACGGCTACGAGATCACCGCCGAACTGCGCGAACGCGGCTTCAGCGACATCGTCGAGGGCACGGTCTACGCCGTGCTGCTGCGCATCGAGCAGCGGGGACTCGTGGATGTCGAGAAGGTGCCGTCCGAGAAGGGCCCGCCACGCAAGGTCTACACACTCAACGCCCAGGGCCGCGACTCGCTCGCGGAGTTCTGGGGCAACTGGAGCTTCCTCGCCGGCCGACTCGAGCAGCTCCGCACCGACAACGAAGGAAACTGACCATGGCCGCCAAATGGATCGAACTCGTCACGGGTTCGCTCGACCAGAAGAAGCAGTACAAGCAGAGCCGTGCGCGCCTCGAGGCGCTGCCGGAGCCCTACCTCACGGCCGCGAAGGCGATCGAGCGCTACCTCATGTCGTCGGGCAGCATCACCGACGGCGACACGATCGTACGGATGATGGGCGACCTGGCCGAGCTGTGGGAGCGCGCGGCGGCCGACGGCACGCCCGTGCGCGACATCGTGGGCGACGACCCGGTCGAGTTCACCGAGACGTTCCGCGCCGCCTACGCGGGCAAGGAATGGATCGATAAGGCGCGCGCGGCTGCGCCGGGCGATCGACGACGCAGCCGGAGGTGCGGAATGACCGCAATCCGTGAGACCGCCGCGCCCGCAGCCATCCGCGTCGCCGGCATCGAGAAGCGCTACGGCGAGCTCGAGGTGCTGAGGGGCGTCGACCTCGAGGTCGCACCCGGCAGCATCTTCGCGCTGCTCGGCTCGAACGGTGCCGGCAAGACGACGCTCGTGCGCATCCTGGCCACCCTCATCACCGCGGATGCCGGCACGGCATCCGTCGCGGGGTTCGACGTCGCGACCCAGCCGGCGCGCGTGCGCGGCGCCATCAGCCTCACGGGGCAGTTCGCCGCGGTCGACGAGGTGCTCACCGGCCGCGAGAACCTCGCGCTCGTGGCGCGGCTGCGGCACGAGAAGAACCCGGGCGCCGTCGCCGACGAGCTGCTCGAACGGTTCTCACTCACCGAGGCCGGCGCACGCCGCGCGGGCACCTACTCGGGCGGCATGCGCCGCCGCCTCGACATCGCGATGAGCCTCATCGGCGCGCCGTCGGTGATCTTCCTCGACGAGCCGACCACGGGCCTCGACCCCGAGGCGCGCATCGAGGTGTGGGATGCCGTGAAGGCGCTCGCGCGCAAGGGCACCACGGTCTTCCTCACCACGCAGTACCTCGACGAGGCCGAGCAACTCGCCGACCGCATCGCGATCCTGCACCACGGCCGCATCATCGCCAACGACACCCTCGACGCGCTCAAGAAGCTGCTGCCCCCGCAGAGGTGCGCTACGTCGAGCAGCAACCCACCCTCGAGCAGATCTTCTTCGCGCTCGTCGGCGACCAGAACGGAGCAGCGGCATGACCGCCATCGATTTCGTCAGCGACACCGCGGTGCTCACGGGCCGCACCCTGCGGCACGTGACCCGCAGCATCGACACCATCATCACGACGGCGATCATGCCGATCGGCATCATGCTGATGTTCGTCTACGTCTTCGGCGGGGCGATCGACACGGGCGACACGCCCTACATCGACTACCTGCTGCCCGGCATCCTGCTGATCACCGTGGCATCCGGGGTGTCCTACACCGGTTACCGGCTGTTCATGGACCTGAAGAGCGGCATCTTCGAGCGCTTCCAGTCGCTGCCGATCGGCCGCACGGGTGTGCTGTGGGCTCATGTGCTCACCTCGCTCGCCGCGAACCTCGTGTCGCTTGTGCTCGTCGTGGCGGTCGCGGTGCTCATGGGCTTCCGCACCGGCACGGATGTGGTGGGCTGGCTCGCCGTCACCGTCATCCTGCTGCTGTTCACGCTCGCCCTCACCTGGGTGGCGGTGATCGCCGGCCTCTCGGCGAACTCCGTGGAGGGCGCGAGTGCGTTCTCGTACCCGCTCATCTTCCTGCCGTTCGTGAGCTCGGCATTCGTGCCGACGGAGACGATGCCGGCGCCCGTGCGCTGGTTCGCCGAGAACCAGCCGGTGACCTCGATCGTGAACAGCATCCGCGCGGTGTTCGCGGGGCAGCCCGTGGGAGCCGACATCTGGATCGCGCTCGCCTGGTGCCTCGGCATCCTGGTGGCGGCAGTCATCGCGGCTCGGCTCGTGTACCGGCGCAAGCTCACCTGAGGGCTCGGCCGGGGCGCGGCAGCGCTGGCGGCGGTCAGGGCGCAGCAGCACCTTGATCGCCCGCCGCTCGTCCATCGCGGCGTACGCCCCGGCCACCTCGGTGAGCGGCAGCTCGAGGTCGAACACGGCCCCGGGCTGCAGGCGCCCGTCCCACACCTCGGGCAGCAGCTCCCCGACGTAGTTGCGCACGGGCGCCACTCCCCCGCGCACGCCGACGTTCGAGTTGAACATGCGCCGGATGGGCAACTCGGGGGCACCGTTCGGCACGCCCACGAAACCCACCTGACCGCCGGGCCGCGCGGAGCGCAGCGCCTGATCCATCGACTCCTTGGTTCCCACGCACTCGAGCACAGCATCCGCCCCGATGCCGTCGAAGAGCTCGCGGATGCGGGCCACCCTCGTCACCGCGCTCGGCCACGATGTCGGTCGCGCCGAAGCGCAGCGCGAGGGCCTGACGGTCGGCATGCCGCGACATCGCCACGATGCGCTCGGCACCGAGCCGCGCCGAGGCGAGCACCGCGCAGAGGCCCACGGCGCCGTCGCCCACGACGACGACGGTGTCGCCGGGACCGACGCCCGCCGAGACCGCCGCGTGGTGGCCGGTGCCCATCACATCCGAGAGGGTCAGCAGGTGCGGCACGAGGGCGTCGTCCGGCATCGACGGGGTGGCGACGAGCGAGCCGTCGGCGTGCGGCACGCGCACGAGCTCACCCTGGCCGCCGTCGGCGAAGGCACCCATCCGGTCGTCGGAGCCCCACCATCCGCCGTTCAGACACGAGGTCGAGAAGCCGTTGACGCAGTTCACGCACGTCATGTCGCAGTCGTAGAACGGGGCGATCACGAAGTCGCCCACCCGGATGCGCGCGACGTCCGGGCCCACCTCCTCGACGATGCCCACGAACTCGTGCCCGATGCGGTGCGGCTCGTGCGTCGGCGTCACGCCCCGGTACGGCCACAGGTCGGAGCCGCACACGCACGCCGCCACGACGCGCACGATCGCGTCGCCGCCCGTGCTGAGCCGCGGATCCGGCACCTCCTCGAGACGGACGTCACCTGGTGCATGGATGAGGGTCGCGCGCATGCTCCGAGGCTAGACCGTGGGGCGCGCCGCGTCCCTCCTCCATGGCGAAGCGGCGTTGTGGCGGCTCGGCCGGCCCCCGGGTCCGATCCGCCATGTAGACGGGACGGATTTCTCCACGCGGACACCTTCTGTCCGCATCGCTTTCTAGCCTGGAGGCACACAACGAAGGAGAAGCATCATGGTCGACTACCGCATTGAACTCGTCGCACTGCCCGTCTCGGATGTCGATCGGGCGAGGGCCTTCTACGGCGACACCCTCGGCTGGCCGGTCGACCACGACCACGTCGTGAGCGACGAGGTTCGCTTCGTGCAGGTCACCCCGCCCGGATCGGCATGCTCGATCGCGTTCGGCCGCGGCATCAGCGAGATGGCGCCCGGGTCATTGCGTGCCCTGCAGGTCGTCGTGTCGTCAGCGGATGAGGCACTCGCCGACCTGCGCGGCCGCGGTGTCGAGGCGAGCGACATCGACGAGCAGCCGTGGGGCCGCTTCGTGTACTTCAGCGACCCCGACGGCAACAGCTGGGCCGTGCAGGAGCTGCCCGACTACTCCGCGCAGGCTCAGCAGTAGGCCGCCGCGCCCGCGACTGCGTTCGTCAGAGCGCGCGCAGTCGCGGCGCGAGGTCGCGCTCGAAGAGTTCCATGAAGCGGCGCTGGTCGTGGCCCGGCGCATGGAACACCAGGTGGTTCAGCCCCCAGTCGATGTACTGCTTGATCTCGGCGACCACCGCATCCGGGTCGGAGCCCACGATCCACCGCGACGCGATCTGCTCGATCGGCAAGGCATCCGCCGCCTTCTCCATCTCGACGGGGTCGGTGATGTCGTGCTTCTGCTCCTTGCTGAGGGCGAGCGGCGCCCAGAAGCGGGTGTTCTCGAGCGCGACCTCGGGGTCGGTGTCGTAGGAGAGCTTGATCTCGATCATGCGGTCGACGTCGCCGACGCGCTTACCCGCCTTCTCGGCACCCTCTGCCACCGCCGGCAGCAGCTCGTCGCGGTAGAGCGCCGCACCCTTGCCCGAGGTGCAGATGAAGCCGTCGCCCGCGCGACCCGCGTAGCGGGCCACCATCGGACCGCCCGCCGCGATGTACACCGGCACGGGCGTCTCCGGCCGGTCGTAGATGGATGCATCGACGGTCTGGTAGTAGTCGCCGGCGAAGTTCACGCGGTCGTCGGTCCACAGCTCACGCATGAGGTCGACGGACTCGCGCAGGCGCGCGAAGCGCTCCTTGAACTCCGGCCACTCGCCGCGCCAGCCGGTCGCGATCTCGTTGAGCGCCTCACCCGTGCCCACCCCCAGGAACACCCGCCCCGGATACAGCACGCCCATCGTCGCGAAAGCCTGCGCGATCACGGCCGGGTTGTAGCGGAAGGTCGGCGTCATCACGCTCGTGCCGATGAGCACGTTCGAGGTGCGCTCCCCACCGCCGCCATCCAGGCGAGCGAGAACGGCGCATGGCCGCCCTCGTGCCGCCACGGCTGGAAGTGGTCGGAGGTCGTCACCGACTCGAAGCCGTGCCCCTCCGCCGCGACCGCGAACTCGACCAGCTCCCGCGGTGCGAACTGCTCAGCTGAAGCCTTGTACCCGAGACGAAGGGGAAGTGTCATGCCCCCATTCTGCGGCGGATGCCGTCGCGGCGCTTCCCCGGGCCGAGAACCGCGCGCGGTAACGTGGCGCCGGTGCTCCTCTTCTACATCGACGAGTCGGGTCACCACCGCATGGCCCCCGACGAACACCACCCCGATCGGCTCGCACGCGACACGACCGACTGGTTCGTGCTGTCGGCGGTGGGCATCCGCGACACCGAGCGTCGCCCGCTCGCCGAGGCGCTCGACGCGCTCAAGACGGCGCGTCTCGGCGCGAGCACCGAGCGCCCGTGGAACGAGACGGAGTTCAAGGGGCGCCGGCTCGCCATCACCCGCCGCCGACTCGAGGGTGCCCGGGCGGATGCGGAGGCCGACTACGCAGCGATCTCGGATGCCGCAGACCTCGATGAGGTCGAGGCGGAGATCGCCGGCCTATTCGCGCGATTCCGCCCGATGGTCTTCACGGTGGCCATCGACAAGCGACGCTTGTTCGCCGAGCGGCCCGGCGAGCCGGCGCTCGGCTGGGCGTACGCCTTCCTCTACCGCCGCATCGCCCTCGAGCTCGAGCGCGATCACCCGGGCGAGGGCGGCGTTCTGGTGGCAGACCAACAGACCGAGCATGAGAAGGCCTTCCGCGACCACGAGCTCACCCGCATCCGCGACGAGCTCGCCAGCCGGGGTCGGCTGCGCGCCGATTACCGACTGCTGCTCGACCGGCCGCTCTGGATCGACTCCTCGCTCTCCACCTGGGACCGCGAGATCATCCAGCTCGCCGACCTCGTCGCTTTCACGACGCACGAGGGAGTGGACCGCGGCTTCCGATCCGACGGCGCGCGGGCGCTGTGGCCCGCGATCCACGCGGTTCTCGCACGCGACGAGCACGGTGAGCCCGACGGCGAGGGCCTCGTGATCTTCCCGAAGCCCGAGGTGTGGCCCGACACGCGCCCTACGGCGTGATGGCGTCGAGGTAGGCGCGCGCCTCCTCGAGCAGCGCGCTCGAGCCGGGCGCGCGCCGCATCCGCTGTCCGACGTTCCTCGTCGGTGACCATGCGGGAAAGTGTGCCACGCGTCGAGACGGCAGTTTCGACCCGAAGATGTCGGCGAGTCGGGTCGAAACTGCCGTCTCGGCGACTCCGGGTGCGGGCGGGGCGCGTCGAGTGCGCCGGATGCAGGTTCGCACGGATGCGGCACGGATGCGGCGGTCAGGTGACGCGGCACCCTGTTCGGGGGCTAGTGAATAGGGGGTCTGCTCGATGACGGTAGAGGTATGGAATCCGCCACTGCGCCTGCGGCTGGGTGGTTTCCCGATCCGGGGGCTCGACGAGCGAACGCTGGTGGTCGGGAGACGCCTGGACCGAGCACACGCGTCAGCCTCTGGGTGCCGCTGTGCCCGAGGCGTTCGCGGCGCACGTGGGCACTCTCGTCGAGGAACGCGTCGTGGCCCCCGTCGAGGCTCCTGCCGAGGCTCCGCTCGAGGAGCGGGTTCCCGAGTTCGCCTTCGCGATGACGGCGACCGAGGCCACGACCGACGACGGAACGGTGCGATCCACGGTCGACGAGCTCGCGCATCCGGGCCGCCATGTGGCACCGCTCGACGCGGAGCCCGAATCGGAGTCCGCGCCGACAGCACCCCTGGCCGGCCCGTCGCGACCGCCGGTCCCGGCAGCTCTGCTCGAGGCGCAGGCCTCAGCGGCTCCGGTGATGACGGTGCCCGTGGTCGAGCCCGAGCCGAGCATCGCGCTGCCGACCGCGCCGGCTCCGGCACCGGTGGCCACGGCGGCGGCGGCAACCGCATCCGCGATGCCCGGCTTCACGATGCCGTCGTTCACCGAGCCCAGCGCGCCACAGGCCAACGCCGCGCAGCAAAGCGCAGCGCAGCCCGGCGCCCCACAACCTCCCGCCCCGCAGGCATCCGCCCAGCCCGCCTTCGCGACTCCGACCTTCGCGGAGCCGGTCGCTCCCGCACCGGCGGCTGCCGCCGCCGAGGGGTTCGTGATGCCGAACTTGGCCACTCCGCTCGTCATGCCCGACGAGGCGCCGGCGCCACTGGGCCGCCACGCCGACGAGCCGGCCTACGTGCCGGAGGCGCCGAAGCAGGCGGCACCCGCCCCCGCCCCCGTCGGCTTCACGTCATCGGCCGACCCGACCATCGCCAACCGGTACCGGCAGGCGATCCACGCGCCGGAGCAACCGGAAGCCGACCCGCTCGGCGCTCCCCTCGGCACACCCCTCGCACCTACGCTCGGCGGCTCGCCCGCGCCGCTCGGCACCTCGCCCGCGCAGCCCGGCTGGGCCGGGATGCCGCTCCCCGGACCCGGCGGGGCGGCACCGGGCTACGCGCCGGCACCTGGGGGCTACGCCGCTCCGGGCGCAGCACCCGGGTTCGCGCCGGCAGCGGGTCTCGCGCCGACTCCCGGGTATGCGCCCACGCCGAGCTACGCGCCGGCCAGCTACGCGGCGCCCACGGGCAGCAACAAGGCCGCCAAGCTCGCCCTGTCATCCGGCATCAGCTCTCTCGCCGCGCTCGCGTTCATCATCTTCGGGCGCATCCTCATCGTGCCGAGCGTCTTGAGCCTGGTTGCGATCGTCGCGGGCATCGTGGGCCTCGTGCTCGCGAGGCGCGCCGGTGTCGGCAAGTGGTCGGCTCTCGGCGGTCTGCTGATGGGCATCGCCACGTCGGTCACGCTCACGGTGAGCCTCGTCGTGACGGTGATGGGAGCCTTCGCGCTCGACACCTCGCTCGTCGAAGACGACATCGTCGCGAACGCCGCCCCGCTCTATGGTGTCGACGTCGTGAGCGCCAATTGCCCCGACGACGTCTCTGCGCTCACCACCACGAGCTTCACGTGCACGGCATTCGACAGCAGCGGCGGTGCCTACCTGGTCGAGGTCGAGCTCACCGACGACGGCTACCTGAGCTGGGAGCTCCAGCTCTGACCCCGCCGCGTCAGCGCGGCTGCTCGAGGAAGTCAGCCACGACGCGCGGCACGTAGGGCGACACGTCGCCGCCGAGCGACGCGACCTGCCGCACGAGCGAGCTCGACACGTGCGCGTGGGCCGGGTCGGGCAGCATGAAGATCGTCTCGACCTTGGCGAGGTTGCGGTTGACGATCGCCATGGGGGTCTCGTACGCCACGTCGACCTGCGAGCGGATGCCCTTCACGAGCACGCTCGCCCCGACATCCGTGCAGTAGTCCACGAGCAGGCCGACGCTCCAGCTCGTCACCAGGATGTTGCCCGGGATGCGTGCCTCCGCGATCGACTCCTGGATGAGCGACACCCGTTGCGCGATCGGGAGCAGCGCCGATTTGTCGGGGTTGTGCACCACAAGCACGTGAAGCTCGTCGAAGAGGTGCGCTGCACGTTCGATCACATCGAGGTGCCCGAGGGTCACGGGGTCGAACGAGCCGGGAACGACGGCGATCCTGGTCATATCCGCGATCCTATCGGGCGGATGCGACCGATCCGCGAGTGCGTCGTGCCGCGTCGGCCTCCCATCGTCCGCTCAGCCGCACCGTGACAGGATGCCGGATATATCAGGCCTGCTCTGCCCCGTTCGCGCGGCACGGTGGCCGGGTGGGGGAACAACCGGACGACGGGTGGGCGTCGTTCGCGCGCGAGTTCGGCATCCGGCTGCACCGTGCGCGGATCGAGGCCGCCCTCACCCAGGAGGAGCTCGCCTACGCCGCGGGACTCACCCGCTCGCACTACCAGCAGCTCGAGAAAGGCCTCTCGCGGCCCGGAGTGGCCGCGAACCCCTCGCTGCGTACGATCGTGGCGCTCGCCGATGTGCTCGGGCTGCCGCTCGACGCGCTCGTGCCGCCGCTCGACCACCCCGGGCGTGAGCAGCGTCCACGGCGGGGGCTCGCCGGCTGAACCGGGAAGCGCTGGTTTCGAGACGCGTCCGGCTGCGCCGGCCGCTCCTCAACCAGCTGACAGTCGGGCGGCGGCGCCGGTTTCGAGACGCGCCCGGCTGACAGTCGCCGCTACGACTTGCCGAGGAAGGCGCGCTCCGACTCGTCGAAGCGGCGGGCGATCGCCTCGCGCAGCGGCTCGAACCCGGCAAGCGCCGGGTCGGCATCCATGAGGTCCTCGGCCACCGTGCGCGCCTCCGCGATCACCTCGGCGTCCTCCACGACCCGCAGCAGCTTGAGCGACGAACGCCTGCCCGACTGGGTTCCACCGAGCACGTCGCCCTCGCGACGCAGCTCGAGGTCGGCCTGGGCGAGCTCGAATCCGTCGAGCGTCGCCGCCACCGCCTCGACGCGGTCACGCGCAAGCGTGTTCTGCTCGGCGCGCGTCACGAAGAGGGCGATGCCCGGCACACCACCGCGGCCCACGCGCCCGCGAAGCTGGTGCAGCTGGGCGACACCGAAACGGTCGGCATCGAGCACGATCATCGTCGACGCGTTCGGCACGTCGACGCCGACCTCGATCACCGTCGTCGCGACCAGCACGTCGATCTCCCCGCGGCGAAGGCCCGCATCGTGCGGTCCTTCTCCTCACCCGACATGCGTCCGTGCAACGGCTCGATGCGCCGCCCGGCGAGAGACGGATGCGTGCGCAGCCGGGCGAGCGTCTCGAGCACGGACGCCGGCGGTGGCGCGTCGGGCTCGACATCCAGTTCGGCAGGCGTGTCGTCGTCTCGAACGGAGTCACCGGATGCCGCGACCTCGATCGCGGGGCAGACGACGAAACCCTGACGCCCCTCGGCGAGCTCCTCGGCGAGACGCTCCCACACCCGCGCCTCCCAGCCCGGGTGCTCGGCGAGCGGCACGACATGCGAGGTGATGGGCGCCCGCCCGGCAGGCAGCGTGCGGAGCGTCGACACGTCGAGGTCGCCGAAGACCGTCATCGCGACCGTGCGCGGGATGGGTGTCGCGCTCAGTACGAGCACGTGCGGCGCCTGCCCCTTCAGCCGGATCGCCTCCCGCTGCTCCACGCCGAAGCGATGCTGCTCATCGACCACCACCAGCCCGAGGTCGGCGAAGGTCACCTGATCGCCCAGCAGAGCGTGTGTGCCCACGACGATCGCTGCTCCCCGGATGCCGCCGCCAGCAGCGCCTTTCGGCGCTCGGCCGTCGACAATTGGCCCGTGAGCAGGGTGACGCGCAGCCGCGCCGCGAGGTCGGGCCCGAGCATCGCCACGATCGAGCGCAGATGCTGCCCCGCAAGCACCTCGGTCGGCGCGAGGAACGCCGACTGCCCGCCCGACTCGGCGACCGCGAGCATCGCCCGCAGCGCCACGAGCGTCTTGCCTGAACCCACCTCGCCCTGCACGAGCCGACTCATGGGGATGCCGCTCGCGAGCTCCGCCTCGATCTCGGCTCCGACCGACTGCTGGTCCTCGGTGAGCGGCCAAGGCAGGTTCGCGTCGAAGCCCTGCGAGAGCGCCCCGGGCACGCGGGGCGGCCCCGTCACCGAACGCCGCTCGGCACGCTGCCCGAAGAGGGCGAGCTGCAGCACGAGCGCCTCCTGGAACCGCAGCGCCTCGCGCGCCCGTCGCCAGTCGGCATCCGTCTCAGGCCGATGCACGTTGAGCAGCGCGTCGCGAAACGCGAGCAGCCCGCGTGCGGCGCGCACCTCATCCGGAACCGGGTCGTTGAGCGGCGGGAGCACGTGGAGGATCGTCTCGATCGCCTTCTGCAGCTTCCAGCTGGGGAAGCTCGCCGTCGCCGGGTAGAGCGGCACGGGCGTCTCGGCCCAGCGGCGCGCCTGGTCGGCGTCCATGGTGGCGGCCTCGTCGGGGTCGAAGAGCTCGTAATCCGGATGGGTGAGCTGCCGGGCGCCGCGGTAGGCGCCGATCTTGCCGGAGAAGATGCCGCGCACTCCCGGCCGCAGCTCCTGCTTGCGGTACGGCTGGTTGAAGAAGGTGAGCGTCAGGATGCCGTGTCCGTCGCTGATGGTGGCCTCGAGGATCGAGCCGCGCCGGTTCTGCATGCGCCGTTCGGAGACGCTGCGCACCTCGGCGACGATCGTCACGGGCTCGTCGAGGCGCAGCTCGCTGAGCGCCGTCAGCTCACCCCGGCGCGCATACCGCCGCGGGTAGTGCGCGAGCAGGTCTCCGACCGTGCGCATGCCGAACGCCTTCTCGAGCACCTGCGCCGTGCGCCCGCCCAGCGCGGATGCGAGCCTCTGGTCGAGCGGGGTATCCACGTTCCGAGGGTACCGAGGGTGGCGACGCCCGCGGGGCTCCTCACTCAGCGGGCGGCGCGGCGAACATGCGGGCGACGGCCACCATGTCGGCATCGGCGTGCCCGGATGCCGCGGTCGCTTCGTAGAGGCCCGCCACGAGGTCGATGATGGGCGTGGTGGCGCCGGCCTCGCGCGCCGCGTCGAGCACGAGTCGGCAGTTCTTCACGACGTCGGAGATCGCGGCCTGCGGCGACTCGTCGCCCGCCACGAGCTTGGCTGCTTTCACGCGAGCGATGGGGCTGTCCATCGGGCTCGCCTCGAGCACCCGCACCACGGATGCCACATCGACCCCGGCGGTACGTGCGGCCGTGAGCGCCTCGGCGAGCGCCGCCACCATCGCCATCATGTAGTGGTTGACCGCGATCTTGGTGCGCAGCGCCCCGGGCACCTCACCGCACCGCACGACCGCCTTCCCGAGCGGGGTGAGCAGTGCCTCCGCCGCGTCGAGCGCGTCGGAGTCCTCCCCGCGAGCATCACCACGAGCTCGCCGCGCTCCGCGGGCACGCGCGACCCCGAGACGGGCGCCTCCACGTAGCTGCCACCCGCCGCGTGGATCTCCGCCGCGAGCGCCTCCGAGTACGCGGGCGAGTTGGTGCCCGAGACGATCACGCGCCGACCGGCCACGCGCCGGGCGAAGGCGGGCGTGCCCCGGCCGAGCACGGCATCCGTCGCGAGCTCGTCGCGCAGCATGAGCACGACCGTGTCGCACGCCGCGAAGAGCGCGTCGGGATCGGCCGCGAGCAGAGCGCCGCGTTCGACGAGCGGCGCGCACGCCTCGGCACGACGACTCCACACGGCGAGCTCGACGCTCGCATCGAGCAGCCGTGTCGCCATCGGCAGCCCCATGATCCCGATCCCCGCGAATCCGACCGTCATGACGGAATCGTGGCAGGGCGCGTATGCCCGCAGCGCGATCCAGTGCGGCATCCGCGGCCTGTTGCGCTCGCCGCCCGCCGCGCGCAGATCGAGGGCTGAGCCGGCGGCCAGCCGCGCTTCGCTAGCCTGAGCGCGTGACGCGCATCATCGCCGGATTCGCCGGCTCGCTCGCCCTCGCGGTGCCGAAGTCGGGCACGCGCCCGACGAGCGACCGCGTGCGTGAGGCGATCTTCTCGGCGCTCGACGCGCGCGACCTCATCGCGGGCATCCGCGTGCTCGACCTCTACGCGGGGTCCGGTGCGCTCGGGCTCGAGGCCGCCTCCCGCGGGGCCGACGAGGTGACGCTCGTCGATCGCTCCCGCGAAGCGGGCAGCGTGGCCCGGCGCAACGCCGACCGCGTCGGGCGTGCGGCGCCCGCCGCGGGGGCGCCTCGCATCCGCTGCGTGGTGCAGCCCGTGCAGGCGTTCCTCACCGGCTCGACGGGCGGCTGGGATCTGGTCTTCCTCGACCCGCCGTACGAGCTCGCGGGCGGTGAGCTCGTCGACGACCTGCGGCTGCTCGTCGAGCGGGTGGCCCCGGATGCCGTGATCGTGGTCGAGCGCTCGGCGCGCGATCCCGAGCCCGCCTGGCCCGCCGGGCTCACGCTCGACCGACGCACGGCCTACGGCGAGACGGCGGTCTTCTGGCTCTCCCCGCCTAGCGCGCGCATCCGCCCGTCGTTGTGCTGTTGTGCAGGAAATCTGCGGCCTGTTGCGGCCTGTCGCGGATGAGAGGCCTGATTTTCCGGGGCAGGCGCGGCCGCGCCGCGCGGCCGTTCCTGCACAACAGCGAGAGTCCTGCACAACAGCGAGAGTCCTGCACAACAGCGAGAGTCCTGCACAACAGCGCGGGGCGGCGGTGGCACGCTGCGGCACGGCTACTCGCGCAGTGGAGGGCGGCAGGGACGACGCCGCGCCAGCCGGCGATGCCGCCACGCCGCGCGCCAGCCGGCGACGCCGCGCCCAGCCGGCGACGCCGCGTCAGCCGCTTCCGCCGTCCCAGTCGGCGTACGGGTCCCAGCCGCCGCGGCGGGTGAAGGCGCGCCCGTCGACGCGGAGCTCCGGGGCGCCCGCGACCACCCGGCCGATCGGGCGGAAGCCCGCCGGCAGTTCCCGGGGCGCGGGGAACGTCGCGAGCAGCGCGTGATCCTCGCCGCCGGTGAGCGCGAGCGGCGAGCCCACGGCTACCGCGTCGAGGTCGAGGACGACCCCGGATGCCTCGGCGAGCCGTCGCGCGTCGAGGGCGAGGCCGTCGCTCACATCCATCATGGCCGTCGCGCCCGCGCGCGCCGCCACGACCCCGGACCCGATCGGCGGATGCGGGGCCAGCTGCGCGTCGAGCTCGCGATCGAAGGTGGGACGCAGCGCCGTGGCGGCGTCCGCATCCGGTTCGCCCGCATGACCCACGCCGCGCTCGAACAGCAGCTCGAGCCCGCGCCCGGCGAGGCCGAGCTCACCGCACACGGCGACGATGTCGCCCGCCCGGGCCCCGGAGCGCAGCACGGGAGCGCGCCCCTCGAGATCGCCGAACGCCGTCACGGCGACCGTGAGCTGGTCGGACACCGAGAGGTCGCCCCCGACGACGCCGCACCCGGGCGCGAGCGCTGCGCACGACTCGCGTAGCCCGTCGGCGAAGGCTTCGAGCCACGCGGCCGGCGTCGAGGCGGGCGCCACGAGCGCCACCACGAGCGCCGTCGGCCGCGCCCCCACCGCCGCAACATCCGCGAGGTTGGTGGCGGCCGCCTTCCAGCCCAGCTGGAAGGGGCTCGACCACGCGTGTCGAAAGTCGGGTCCGTGCACGAGCGTGTCGGTGGTCACCACGAACCGGCCATCGGGCGCTGCCACCACCGCGGCGTCGTCACCCGGCCCGAGCAGAGCGGATGCGGCATCCGGCAGGCGCGGAAAGATGCGTCGCAGCACCGCGGACTCCCCGAGAGCGCCCAGGGTCTCGTCCGCCTCCGTCACCTCGCCAGGTTAGCCTGGAGTGTGCGCATCTCCCGAGTCGTCGTCGCCGCGGCAGCGGCCGCCTCGCTCGTGGCATCGCTCGCCGGATGCTCGGCCATCGTTCCCCTGCAGGCGGCCGACGATTCCAACAATCCGGGGTGCGCGGATGTCATCGTGCGGCTGCCCGAGGACGTCGCCGGCCAGGAGCGTCGCGAGACCAACGCGCAGGCGACCGGGGCCTGGGGATCGCCCACGACCGTGCTGCTGTACTGCGGCGTCGAGGTGCCGAGCGCGTCGACGCAGCGCTGCATCCAGATCGACGGCATCTACTGGCTCGTCGACGACAGCCAGAAGCCCAGCTACGTGCTGCGCAGCTACGGCCGCGAGCCCGCGATCGACGTCGTGGTCGACACCACGCAGACGGGCACGACGCCCGCCCTCATGGATCTCTCGCGCGCCGTGTCGTGGACGACCCCCAACGGCCACGCGTGCACCGACCTCGACGACGCCGAGATCATCGACGGCGACTCGGGCGCGGGCGCCGGTACGGAGTCGGGCGGCTGACCGTGGCGCGGGCGCGTGCCGAACGGCGGGAGGTCGCGGAGAGCCGCGAGCGCATCCTCGACGCCGCGGAGGTGTTCTTCGCCGAACACGGCGTCGACGCGTCGCTGCATCGGCTGGCCGAGCTCGCGGGCCTCGGCAACGCCACCCTTTTCCGGCGCTTTCCGAGCCGCGATGACCTCATCCGGGCCCTCTACGACCGCGCCGTGGCGCGCGTCGACGACCTCGTGGCGATCATCGAGCGCAACGAGCAGCCGGGCTGGGACCGCCTGCAGGCCTTCGCCTACGGCAGCGTCGAGCTCATGTTCGCACTTCCCGTGCTGCCCGCCGTCATGCGTCGGATGGCCGAGATCGATCCCGATTACCGCCCGGGTGACCGCTGGGTCGCCCCGCTGCTGCGCGACCTCGAGCTCGCGCAGGCCGACGGCGTGGTGCGAGCGGATGCGAGGGGCTACGACGTCGCGTCGATCCCGCTCGCGCTCGGCGGCATGGCGCACCTGGCCGACCCCATGCGGCACATCCTGGGCATGCGCCTCGTGGCGATCATGCTCGACGGACTGCGCGCGCCCGGCGCCACCCCGCTCGAGAGCATCTCGCTGACGCTCGAGGCCTATCACCGCGGGGTGCACGGCCTCGACGGCACCGGGGACTGATCAGCGAAGCACGGAACGTCGCCGCGCGCTCACGAGCAGCAGCAGGCCCATGGCGAGCGCACCGAGCGCCCAGGGTGCCGCCCCTCGTCCGGTCCCGTCGCCGCGAGCTGCGGGTCGTCGGCGGCGGGCTGCACCGCGGCGGGGATCGTGAAGCTCACGGCGTCGCTCAGCGCCAGGCCGCTGCCGTTGAGCCGGGGCAGCCGCAGCAGCAGCAGGTGCTGACCAGGGGCGAGGCTCGACACGTCGAAGCGCAACTGGCCGCCGACCACGCGGCTCCAGCCGAGCGAGGTCGGCGTCGAGTATCCCGTGCCGTGGAACCAGGTGTGCCCGCCGAAGGGATCACCGCTCGGCACGTCGACGACGAGGGTGCTGCCGTCGAGGTGGGCGCCCTGGATGAGCGTGAGCGCGGTGTTCGCGGCAACCGTCTCGGCATCCGTCTGCTCGACGAGTGCGGGCTCGGCCGCGAAGACGTAGACGTTCGCGAAAGCGCCGACGAGCTCGACTCCCGACACCGACACCACGGGGCGCAGCAGCAGCCCGTGAAGGGCGAGGCTCGCGGGGATCGACAGTTCGGGTCCGCTCACGCCTGCCAGCTCGGTCCACGGGCCGAAGGGGCTCGTCGCGGTCTGCCAGCGGATGAGGCTGTCGTCGCCGTTCACGAAGTGCGCGGTCTGGCTGAGCGTCACCCCTCGGGCAGGTACATCGGGCTCGGCGACCACTCGAGTCGCTTCACGACGAGGGTGTACGGCGCGCTGTAGCTCGTGACGCCGCCTGCATCGGTGACCGCCGCGCGGTAGTCGCCGCCCGAGCCGGCGTAGACGGGGAACATGATCCAGTCGGCGAAGCCCGACACGGGGTACCAGGCGCTCTCGCCTTCCGGCCGCCACTCCCAGCTGTAGCTCACGACATCCGCCGGCGCATTCACGAGGTAGATGTCGGCGGTCGAGCCTTCGAAATACTCGGCGATCGAGCTCGTCGCCGCGAAGTCGTCGGCGGCCGACGCGGATGCGGTGGGCACGAGCGCGAGCCCCAGGGCCGAGACGAACGCGAGAGCGAGAGCGGTGAATCGGATCACTTCTCGAATATAGCGGACTCTGGAGTCCACTTAACGTCAGCGTCGAGCGGCGAGACCCAATTCTATGAGCTCGGTGATGAGCTCGGGATACGACATCCCGCTCGCCTGCCAACAGCTCGGGAACATCGAGATCGGCGTGAATCCCGGCATCGTGTTGATCTCGTTGACGACGAACCCCGCGTCGGTCAGGAAGAAGTCCACCCGCGCGAGCCCCGCCCCGCCGATCGCCTCGAACGAGCGCGCCGCGATGCGCTGCATCTCGCGCAACTCGCCGTCCCCGAGCGATGCCGGGCAGATCAGCTGCGCGGCGTCCGGGTCGAGGTACTTGGCGTCGAAGTCGTAGAAGTCGCGTCCCGTCACGACGATCTCGCCCGCAACGCTCACGCGCGGCTCGCCGCCGTCGCGTCCCTCGAGCACGGCGCATTCGACCTCACGGCCCACGATCGCGGCCTCGACCAGCACCGTGCTGTCCTCGGCGAACGCCAGCTCGATCGCGGCATCCAATTCGGTCTCGTCGGTGACCTTCGTGACGCCCACCGACGATCCGGCGCGCGACGGCTTCACGAAGACCGGCATCCCGAGGCCGCGGATGCGACGCTCGAAGAGTTCACGTTGCCCGCCCCACCTGGCTCGAGTGAGCGAGACCCAGGGGGCCACCTCGACCCCGGCCGAGACGAGCACCGACTTGGTCATGTGCTTGTCCATGGCGAGAGCGGATGCGAGCACCCCGTTGCCGACGTAGGGCACGTCGAGCAGATCCAGCTCGCCCTGCACCGTGCCGTCCTCGCCGAACCTGCCGTGCAGGATCGGGAACACCACGTCGATGTCGCCGAGCGACGACTCGACCCCGTCGGCGTCGACCAGGGTGAACGCCCGCGAGGTCGCCGCATCCGGCAGACGCACGCGCGTGCCGTTGTCGACCACCTCGGGCAGCTCGGCCCGCAACGCGAACAGCTCGGCGTCGTCGGGCTGCAGCGTCCAGGCGCCCGCGCGCGTGATGCCGATCGGCACCACCTCGTACCTCTCGCGATCGATGGCCGTCAGCACGCCCGCCGCGGTCGCACAGGAGATGCCGTGCTCGCTCGAGCGCCCGCCGAACAGCAGGGCGACGCGGATCATGCGGCCTCCGGGCTCGGGACGGCCCGGGTCATTCGCCCTGCGGCACGTCGGTGTCGGTCGTGAGGTGCGGGGCGATGTCCCGCGGGTCCAGCGTACCCGCCAGCACCTCGGCCACCTGGCTCACGATGGGCATCTCGACCCCGCGCTCCGCCGCGAGCTCGAGGATGGGAGCCACCGAGGTGATGCCCTCCGCCGTCTGGTTCATCTGCGCGATGACCGCGTGATAGTCGTACCCCTGTCCGAGCAGGCGGCCCGCGGTGTTGTTGCGCGAGAGCGGCGACTCGCACGTCGCGATGAGGTCGCCGAGCCCCGCGAGGCCGCTCATGGTCTCGGGCAGCGCCCCGAACGCGACAGCGAAGTCGGTCATCTCCACGAGTCCGCGCGTGATGATCGAGGCCTTGGTGTTCTCGCCGTAGCCGACGCCGTCGACGATGCCGATCGCGACCGCGATCAGGTTCTTGAGCACGCCACCGAATTCGGTGCCCACGACATCCGTGTTCACGAACGAGCGGAAGTACGGGTTGCGGGCCGCGAGCGCCACCGCGGATGCCGTCTCGAGGCTCGACGACGACACGACGGCCGCCGTGGGTTGCTGCTTGGCGATCTCGAGCGCGAGGTTCGGGCCCGAGACGACGGCGATGCGCTCGGGTGCGATGTCGAGCTCCTGCGCGATCACCTCGCTCATGCGGTAGCGGGTGCCCTTCTCGACACCCTTCATGAGCGAGACCACGGGCACGCGTTCGGGGATCAGCTCGCGCACGATGCGCAGGTTCTCGCGCAGCGATTGGCTCGGCACCGAGAGATACACCTGCTGCGCCCCGGCGAGCACCTCGGGCAGCATGCTCGACGCATCGATGCCGAGCGGCAGGTTGATGCCGGGCAGGTAGTCGGAGTTGCGGTGCGACTGCATGATCTCGCGCGCCACCTCCGGGCGCCTGGCCCAGATCGACACGCGCGACCCGCCGTCGGCGAGGATCTTCGCGAACGTGGTGCCCCAGGATCCGGCACCGAGCACGGCTACACGCCGCGATTCGGCGACCTCGTCCAGACTCACCCGCCCATTCTCCCCCATGCACATGCCGCCGCCGTGCGCATCGCCGCGTCGGTACCCTGGATGCCATGGCCGCCGGATCGGGACGGATGCGACGCTGGTTCGGCGAGTTCGCGCGCGGCTTCATCTCGTTGCGGCACGGATTCGCCTTCTGGCGGGTGCGCCCGGGTCTCATGGCGCTCGGACTCGTGCCCGCGGTCATCGTGGCGGCGGTGTTCGCGGTGCTGCTCGTGCTGCTCGCGATCAACCTCGACACGATCACCACCTGGATGACGCCCTTCGCCGCGAACTGGTGGGAGTGGGCCCGGGTCGCGATCCGGGTCACCATCGGCGTCGCCACCCTCGCCGGTGCGCTCGTGCTCGTCGGATTCGCGTTCACGGCGGTGACGCTGCTCGTGGGCGACCCCGTCTACGAGAAGATCTGGCGCGGTGTCGAGGAGCACGCCGGCGGCCTTCCCCGGTGCGGGAGCCCGGGTTCTGGCGCAGCGTGGGCGACGCCGCCCGGCTCGTGCTGCAGGGCGTCGTGAGCGGCCTCGTGATCTGGATCCTCGGGTTCATCCCCGTGCTGGGCCTGCTCGCGCCCGCGCTCGGCTTCCTCGTGGCCAGCCGCCTGGTGGCCCTCGAGCTGACCGCCCGACCGCTCGAGGCGCGCGGGCTCGATCGTCGTGAACGGGTGCGGATGCTGCGCTCCCGCAACCCCCGCGTGCTCGGCTTCGGGGTGGCCGTGCACCTGTGCTACCTCGTACCGGGCGGTCAGATCGCGGTCATGCCCGCCGCCGTCGTGACCGCGACCCTGCTCGCCCGCGAGGCGCACGCATCCGGTGGCTGACCGCCTGGGCTAGAAGCGGCCGGTCTCGGTCTGCCCGTGGGCACTCGGATCCCAGCGCTCGAGGGGTGCGGTCTCGCCGCGCAACTGCTCGAGCAGCCGCGTGATCTCGACCATGACCGCCTCGGTGGCCTCGACGAGCAGCTCGTGCGTGATGGGCCGACCGCGCCACGGCGTCAGGTCGACCGGGTCTCCGATGATCGCCTCGACGCTCTTGCGCGGGAAGAGGCTGACCTTCTTCGAGTAGCGCGGCATGATCTGCTGCACGCCCCAGTGCGCCATCGGGATGAGCGGCACGTCGTACTCGAGCGCCATGCGCACGGCACCCGACTTGCCGCGCATGGGCCAGAGGTCGGGCTCGCGCGTGAGGGTGCCCTCCGGGTAGACGATCACCGCGAGGCCGTCTTCGACGAGGCGCCCTGCGGCCGCGAGCGACTGCGTGCCACCGCCCTGCCGCTGCACGGGGATCTGCCCCGTCGCCTTCAGGATCGGCCCGACGATCGGCACCCGGAAGACGCTCGCCTTGGCCAGGAACCGCGGGACGCGACCGAGCTTCCACACGATGTAGCCCGTCGTGACCGGGTCGAGGTTCGTGTAGTGGTTCGGGGCGAGCACGAAGGCCCCGGACGCCGGCAACTTCTCGCCGTCGCGGATGCGGTAGCGCGCCGCGAGCAGCAACCACGGGATCACGAGGGCGGCGAGAAGCCGCCACCCGAAGGTCTTCTCCCGCGCCGGGCGCGTGGCCGCGTCGCCCATCAGGCGAGCGTGTAGTCCGCGCCGAGCTGCTCGAGCTTCTCGACGAACCGCTCGTAGCCACGGGCGATGATGCCCACGTTGGAGACCGTCGACCGACCCTCCGCTGTGAGCGCCGCGATGAGGTAGCTGAAGCCGCCACGCAGGTCGGGCACGTTGACGTCGGCACCGCGCAGGGACGTCGGGCCGGTGATCACGGCCACCTGCTCGAGCGGACGACGCGGCACGCGCCAGTCGGGCGACTCGAGGCCCTTCTCGTGCACCACGATGTCGGCGCCCATCTCGATGAGCGCGCTCGTGAACCCGAGACGGTTCTCGTACACGGTCTCGCGCACCATCGACACGCCCGGTGCCTGGGTGAGCGCCACGATGAGGGGCTGCTGCCAGTCGGTCATGAAGCCCGGGTGCACATCCGTCTCGACGACGACGGGCTTGAGCTCGCCCGCACGGAAGAAGCGGATGCCGTCGGCCTGGATGTCGAAGCCGCCGCCCGCCTTGCGGAAGACGTTGAGGAACGTCATCATCTCCTGCTGCGCGGCGCCTGCGACGAAGATGTCGCCGTCGGTCGCGAGAGCGGCAGAGGCCCAGCTCGCCACCTCGTTGCGGTCGAAGATCGCCCGGTGGGTGTAGCCGTGCAGCTTGTCGACGCCCTCGATGAAGATCGTGCGGTTGGGCTCGACCGAGATGATCGCCCCCATCTTCTGCAGGATCGCGATCAGGTCCATGATCTCGGGCTCGATCGCGGCGTTCTTGAGCTCGGTGGTGCCCTCGGCGCGCACGCCGGTCAACAGCACCTGCTCGGTCGCGCCGACACTCGGGTACGGCAGCTCGATCTTCGCGCCGTGCAGGCCGTCGGGAGCCGTGATCCGGATGCCCTCGTAGCTCTTGTCGACGATCGCACCGAAGGCGCGCAGCGCATCCATGTGGAAGTCGATCGGCCGGTCGCCGATACGGCAACCCCCGAGGTCGGGGATGAGCGCCTCGCCCAGGCGGTGCAGCAGCGGTCCGCAGAACAGGATCGGGATGCGGGAGGAGCCTGCGAGCGCGTCGATCTGCGCGAAGTGCGCCTTGAGCACGTTCGCGGGGTCGAGCAGCAGCTCGCCCTCGGCGGGCTGCGAGACGGCGACGCCGTAGGCGTCGAGCATGCGCGTCACGACATGCACGTCGCTGATCTCCGGCACGTTCTGCAGCAGGCTCGGGCTGTCGCCGAGCAGGGCTGCGACCATGGCCTTCGTCGCGAGGTTCTTCGCGCCGCGCACATCGATGCGGCCGACGAGGGGCTTGCCCCCGTTGATCGTGATGCGATCCGAGGTGAGGCCCACCCGCGCTCCCGCCTTCTGGGCGTCGCGCGCGAGGTTCATCGCGACAGAGTCCACGTTGTCTACCTAGTTCATATGGAGCCCGGAGGCTAGCGGATGGGGAGAGTGCGGGGCCGCCAGCTTTCGCGGGTGGTCTCGAACTCGGTGATCCGCGCTTCGTCGCGCAGTGTGAGGCCGATGTCGTCGAGCCCTTCCAACAGTCGCCACCGAGTGTAATCGTCGATCTCGAAGGGAACTGTGAGGTCGCCGACCGTCACGGTCTGTGCAACCAGGTCGACGGTCGCGTTCATTCCCGGCTCCGCCTCGATCCGCTCCCACAGCCGTTCGACGGTCTGCTCGTCGACGACGCCGGTGAGCAGCCCCTGCTTGCCGGAGTTGCCGCGGAAGATGTCGGCGAAGCGGGGCGAGATGACCGCGCGGAATCCGAAGTCGCGCAGCGCCCACACGGCGTGCTCGCGGCTCGAACCGGTGCCGAAGTCGGGCCCCGCGATGAGCACCTTCGCGCCCTGGTATTCGCGACGGTTGAGGATGAAGTCGGGGTCCTGGCGCCACGCGTGGAAGAGCGCGTCGTCGAAGCCCGTCTTGGTGACGCGCTTGAGGAAGACGGCGGGGATGATCTGGTCGGTGTCGACGTTCGAGCGGCGGAAGGGAACGGCGACGCCCTCGATCGTGGTGATCTTCTCCATCAGTTGGCCCCCTCGATCAGGTCCCACGGGCTCGACAACGTGCCGCGGATCGCGGTGGCCGCCGCGACGAGCGGTGAGACGAGGTGGGTGCGTCCGCCCTTGCCCTGGCGCCCTTCGAAGTTGCGGTTCGAGGTGGATGCGCACCGCTCCCCCGGTGCCAGCTGGTCGGGGTTCATCCCGAGGCACATCGAGCATCCGGCGAAGCGCCATTCGGCCCCGAACTCCGTAAAGACCTTGTCGAGACCCTCGGCCTCGGCCTCGATGCGCACCCGCGCCGAGCCGGGCACGACCATGACGCGCACGTGATCCGCCTTCTTCTGCCCCTTGACGATCGAGGCGAAGGCCCGCAGGTCTTCGATGCGCGAGTTGGTGCACGAACCCATGAACACCGCGTCGACCTTGATGTCCTTCATGGGCGTGCCCGCCTCGAGGTCCATGTACTCGAGCGCGCGCTCGGCGGCGGCCCGCTCGTTGTGGTCGCTGAACGCGCTCGGGTCGGGCACCGTCTGCGAGAGCGAGACGCCCTGTCCGGGGTTGGTGCCCCACGTGACGAACGGCTCGAGCTCGTTCGCGTCGATGAAGACCTCGGCGTCGAACGCCGCGCCCTCGTCGGTCGCGAGGGTGTTCCAGTAGGCGACCGCGGCATCCCAGTCCTCGCCCTCGGGGGCGTGCGGGCGGCCCTTCACATAGGTGTAGGTGGTCTCGTCGGGCGCCACCATGCCCGCGCGGGCGCCGGCCTCGATCGACATGTTGCAGATCGTCATGCGGCCCTCCATGGAGAGGGCGCGGATGGCGCTGCCGCGGTACTCGAGCACGTAGCCCTGGCCGCCGCCGGTGCCGATCTTGGCGATGACCGCCAGGATGATGTCCTTCGCCGTCACGCCGGGGCGCAGCTCGCCCTCGACCGTGATGGCCATCGTCTTGAAGGGCTTGAGCGGCAGCGTCTGGGTGGCGAGCACGTGCTCGACCTCGCTCGTGCCGATGCCGAACGCCATCGCCCCGAAGGCCCCGTGGGTGCTCGTGTGCGAGTCGCCGCAGACCACCGTGATGCCGGGCATCGTGAGCCCGAGCTGGGGGCCCACGACGTGCACGATGCCCTGCTCGATGTCACCGAGCGAGTGCAGGCGGATGCCGAACTCCTCGGCGTTCCGGCGCAGCGTCTCGATCTGGGTGCGGCTCGTGAGGTCGGCGATGGGCCGGTCGATGCCGATCGTCGGGGTGTTGTGGTCTTCCGTCGCGATCGTCAGATCGGGGCGCCGCACCGGGCGGCCCGCCTGGCGGAGGCCGTCGAAGGCCTGCGGGCTCGTGACCTCGTGAACGAGGTGCAGGTCGATGTAGATGAGGTCGGGCTCACCGTTCTCGCCCTTGGCGACGAGGTGGGCATCCCAAACCTTCTCGGCGAGGGTGCGGGGACGCTCGGGGATGTGCGCGTCGGCCGCAGGGGTGGTCTCGGGTTGGGAGACGATGCTCATGAGTGGGTTCCTTCAACGAAGTGGGTCGGCCACCGTGCCATCCGGGGATGGGAGGACTCCGCGACGAGGGAGACCGGGGCTAGGCCTCGTCGCGGCGACGAAGGAGAAGGCGCCGGGCGAGCATCCCCTGAGGATATCACCGCGTGCCGGAGGTCGCCGTCGCGGCCCTCAGCCGCGGGCGCTCAGCACGTAGTCGCCGAGTTCGATCGTCGAGCCGCTGCGCACGTTGACGCGGCGGCCGGGCGCGACCTCGGTGACGTCCTCGCCCCGCACGACCCACACCCCGTTCGTGGAGTTGAGGTCGTGCACCCACAGGCCCGAATCGTCGACCTCGAAGGCGGCATGGGTCTTCGAGACCGATTGCGTGGTGTCGGCGACGGCGAGCAGCTGGGCATCCGGCCAGGCGGCGAACGGCGCGGGATTGCGGCCGAGCAGCAGCACACCGCGCACCGGCACCTCGGAGCCGTCGGCCAGCACGAGGGTCCACGCAGCGCGGGCTGCCGGCGCCGGGGCCGGCGTGCCGGGCGAGGCCGGCGCGGCTTCCGGCACCGCAGGGGCGGGCGCAGCGACGGGTGGGGTGGGCGGTGCTTCGGGCACCGAGATCACGTCGGCCGGCGCGTCCTCGACGGGGGCACCGGCATCCCGGGCGCCACCGGCACGAAGACGATGTCGTCGGCCTCGCGGCGCGGGCGCTCGGGCTTCGGCATCGCCTTGAGCGTGCTCGTGTCGAAGATGCCCGGCGGCAGGGTGATGAAGCCCTCGTCGTCGCTGTCCGCCATCGTCGCCTCCCGCCCGAGCATCCGTTCGTCACGAGAGTAGCGGAGCGATCAGTCGGCCAGCTCCCCCGGATGCTCCCACCGCGCCGCGCGCATGATCGCGTCGAAGAACTGCAGCAGCTGCTGCTGCAGCTCGGCCATCGAGGTCGAGAAGCTCACGAGCATGACGCGCTTGGTGCCGGGTACCGCGGTCCAGTAGTCCACGACGAGCGTCTCCATCGTGCCCGTGTCGGCACCCGATCCGACGTCGATCGTGCGCACCCGGTGCAGGCGGGTCGCCTTCGTCTCGGAGAGCTCGACGCGGATGCGGTCGGCCGGGTCGCCGGGGTCGGCGTGCCCGGTGCTGGCGACCTGCGTGATGCCCCGCTCGAGGATGTCGAGCACCCGGTCGGCGTCGGTGCCGATGGCGGGCGTCATGCCGGTCTCCGGCAGGTAGACGGCGAAGGAGATCGGCAGTGGGATCCCGTCGAGGATGTTCACCGCGATGAACATGCTCTGCCCACCCGCGCGGATGGCGGCGTCGATCGCCTCGGTCAGCTCGCGCGTCACACGCTGACGCACGAGCACGCGGTCGTCCTGCGCGCCGATCCGGTGCCGCGCGAGCCGATGGGCGGAGGCGACCGCCGCATCCCGATCGTGGAGGTCGACAGCCCACCAGTCGCCCGGCAGCCGGAACCGCATCGACGGCAGCGCCTCGAGCGTCGTCACCCCTCGACGCCCCAGGGCCCGTAGCGCTGCTCGAGGTCGGCAGAGCCCAACTCGATGGAGTTGTTGAGCCGATACGACGAGAGCCCGGCTGCCTCGGCGGCGGCCGAGATCGGGATGTCACCGAGGGCGAGTTCGACATCGTCGGGCTTCGGAGCGCGCGCGACGTCCAGCTGGATGCTCGTGGGCAGCGAGGGCGAGGCGGAGTAGGCCGCGTCGAGCGCCGCGACGAGCGAGCGCGCCACGGCATCGTCGGAGGCGTCGTCGACGTAGATGCGCAGCCAGAAGCCCACCCCTGCCGGTCCCGTCGAGAACGACAGTTGGGTGTCGCGGATGTTGGAATCGGCCGCGATCACGGCCGGCGCCACCTGGCTGCGGAAGTCGCCCACGGGAGACGCCGTGCACCCCGACAGCAGGAGCGGCGTGGCGAGCAGCGCCGCGGTCGCGGCGACGATGCGATCGGTGTTCACAGGAGGGCCGTGTCCGTTTCTTCGATGGAGTACTGACGCGCGATCTCGGTGGGTGAGAAGAACATCTCCTGCCGATCGATGATGCGCTGCACATCGGGGTCGACCGTTCCGGTCGTCGCGGCGCGCGCCGTGTCGGCGTACTTGTCCGAGGCGTGCGGATAGCCGCTGCCGGTCGCCGCCTGCTGCACGGTCGTCCAGTTGTCGCGATCGACGGGCCGGGTGCCGTCCAGGCGCGGAACGTGATCGCCGTCGTGCTGGAACGCGAGCACCGAGACGCTGTCGGGGATCGGCATGTGATCGATGGGCGAGCCGGCGACCGCGATCGCGCGCACTGTGAAGCCCGAGTTCGGGTCGGATGCGATGGCCCCCGCCACGATGCCGCCCTGGCTCCATCCGACGAGCATCACCGAATCCTGCGGGCCGATGCCCGCCTGCGTCATCGCGAGGAGCACCGCCCGCTCGTAGGCCGCCTGCTGCTCGGGGGTCAGGATGAGCGCGAGGTTGGATCCCAGATCGTTGACGCCGCCGTGGTCGCCGATGCCCTCGCTGAGGCCCGGCAGCTGCCAGTCCTGCGTGCTCGGAAGCGTGACGCGCCAGATCGGGTTGCCGTTCTCGTCGACCGCGGGGGTGCCATCCGGATTCATCACCTGCACGATCTCGACGATCGTCTCGTCGGTGCCGCCCTGCTTGTCGAGCGACCCGTTGTTGTCGAAGAGGTACTCGTACGGCACCTTCTCGCCCCGGTCGACGAGTCGGCCGCCGCCCGGCCCCACGGGCACCGGCGTCGGCGTGGGTGTGAGCATCTCGCGCAGCATGAGCAGCGCCACGACGCTCGTCAGGATCGGCACCACCACGAGCACGATGCCGACCAGGATCTCGACGATCTCGTCGAGGGTCGTGCCCGTTGCGAGCAGGAACAGCAGATAGAGCCCGAACACGCTCAACACGAACGACAGCACCACGACGATCGCCACGACGACCATCACGATCAGCAGCACGGTCGTGATGATGGTGTCGAGGATCTTCACGACCCACTCGCCCACCGCCACGAGGAACGCACCGATGTCGTCGAGGGCCGCCCCGACCTTCTCGAGGAACGAGTCGTTGAGCGCCTCGAGCGCGGGATGGATGCGATCGGCCGCCGCACGTGCGGCCTCGTCCCAGCGTCGTTCGGCCTCGAGCGCCGCCGCCTCGGCGGAGTGGAAGTGGTTCTGCGCGGTGCCGAGCTCGGCCGCGAGGTAGGCACGCCGCCGGGCGAGATCGGCCTCCTCTTCGGGGTCGGGCAGCGACATCATCATGCGCAGGCGCCGCGCGTCGATCTCGGCGATCTCGTGCTGGTAGTAGACGACCTTGCTGCGCGCGTCGTCATGGCGGCTCACGGCGTCGCGGTGCGCGCTCTGCACGTCGGCGAGGGTCACGGCGAACTCCTGCACGGCTCCCGCCGTGGTCGTGTAGCGCGGTTCGGCCCGGCGCAGGGTGCCGGCCGCTTCGCGCGTGCGACCGCGAATGGTGTCGGCGGCATCCCCGATCGAGCCGTCATCGGCGGCGATGCGTTCGAGTTCGACGGCGAGCTCGAGCACGAGCTCTCCGGTGCGTTCGATGGAGTTCGACCCGGAGCGGAGCACCGCAGCGTCGCCGGGAATCGTCTGGCGCATGGTTCAGGCCCCCGGTGTCTCGTTGGCGATCTCGAGGAAGTGCCGCGCCCGATCCGCGAGATCGGAGTCGAGCTCATCGAAGGTGTCGGCGATCGCCGTGAGCGAGTCGCGCAGGAACTGCAGCTCGTCGAGCAGGTCCTCGCGGTGCACCGACCACTTGTCGCGGAAGTCGGAGAGCGCCCCGCGGAGCGCGTCGTGCCCGGCGGCATCCGGCAGGTGGCGGCTGTCGTCACCGGCGCCGTCGAGGCGCCCCGAGACGCGCTCGATGCGACCGCTCGCGTCACGCAACGCGTCGAGCTCGAAACGCAGATCGCTCATGACTCCCCTGTCGTGGTGGCGGTGGTGGTGGGCTCAGCCCACGTGGGTGCTGCTCGGCGCGGGCCAGCGGATGGTCGACACGACCGCGTCGAAGAGCGCGAGCATCTCCTCCTCGTACTCGGCGAGGGCCGTCGAGAAGGTGAGCAGGGCCATGCGGTTCGGGTCGCGCGCGGCGAGCCAGTAGTCGGCCTCGACGAACTCGAAACGCTGCTCGACCTCCCCTCGACCACCTCGGCGACCCGGCGCCAGGAGTGCCGCACCGCGTGAATCTCGCCATCGGGACCGGTCGTCGCGGGCCGCACCGTCGCATCCGTGTCTCCCCACGACCCCATGCCGCGATCGAGGAACTGGGTGAGCTCCCCGAGGCCCAGCGAATCGAAGTCGGTGGACTCGATCTCGGGCGTGAACACGGCCACCCAGGCGGGCAGGGGGATCGTGGGCACGAGTTGGAACGCGACGTAGAAGTCGGTCGCGCCGCCCTCCTTCGCGATCTCGGCCGCCTTCTGGAAGCGCCGGCGCAGTTCGGCGCGCGGCTCGACCAGATCGTCGCGGCGCCGCGTCACCTCGTCGAGCACCCGGCGGATCGAGCGCTGGATGCTCGCCTCGGAGCGGAGATTGATGCGCCCCCACTTGCCCGGGAGCGCGAAACGGGGCGTGCTCTGCTCGCTCACGATGCGTCCTCGTGGCCGGGGATGATCGGCCGCTCTCCGGCGGCGATGGCCAGCAGGTAGCTGCCCGCGTCGTCGAAGAGGGCGAGGTTCTGGGTCAGCAGCGTGAACTCGGCTGCGGTCTCGTAGCCCTCGGGGAACACGGCGAGGAAGCAGCGCTCGAGCGCCGGGGCGGGCACGCCCTCGCGCTCGATCGGCAGCGTGAAGTCGCGGCTGAGGATGCCGGGCCCGGCAGGCAGCCGCACCTCCTCGACGACGCGGTTGACGACCTCGATGCGCGCGTCTCCCGCATACGCCCGCGCCGCCGCGAGGTAGTTGGCGTAGGCGTCGGGGGTCACGCGGCTGAGACGGATGCTCAACAGCGCCTGCACGCGTCCGGAGTCCGGGCTCAATACGAGCGCGTAGCTCGTGCGCGAGCCGGGCGCCAGCGAATGGGCAAGCCGGGTCACGATGCCGAGACCGCCGCGCAGCTGCCTCCGAGGCTCCCCTCGAGCGGCTCGAAGCTCGCGAGCAATTCGTCGAGCGCGGGGTCGATCGGCTCATCGGCCGCCGGAAGCGCGAACCAGTTGCCGCCGAGCTCGACCTGCAGCTGGTCATCTCGGATGTTGTCGGTCACGTGTCGCTCCGTTCGCCGCGACGCACCCTCACTCCTCGCCCCCGCCGATCAGCCGATGGCCCGTGGGCAACTCGGAGAGCCGCTCCGGTGGCGTGGTGGGATCGAGAAGGATCATCGCGGGAACGCGGTCGACGTCGCCGCCGCCGAGAGCTCCGCCATAGGAGAACCCGACCGCGTAGCGCACGACCTTGAACGCCCGGCGCAGCTTCCGATCCGTCCAGCCGGCGAACCACGGCCCGTCGACGCCCATGCCGCGCGGGCGCGCCAGGACGGCCGACACTTTCCGATACGTACGAATGGGTGCATAGCCGTAGAAGTAGAGGGCGCGGGTGCGCTTCAGGGGATAGTCATTGAGCGTGAGCAGGCGTCCCTCGGGCAGCTGGAACTGGTAGCCGCTGGGTGCCGCGATGTACCCGGAATGGAACTCGAGGTGAGCCATCACGCCGGAGGTGATCTGGTCGAGCACGCTCGCGGGCAGCTTGGGCGACGCCGTCATCCGGTTGCCCCGCTCATGTGGCGGGTACCGCATACATCTGGCTCCACGTGTCGCCAACCTCCCCGAAGTTGTCGATCATCGAGTTCCACGACTCGCTCACGTCGAACATACCGGCGATCGGACTGGCCATACCGAGGCTGGGGCTGTCCATCAGGCCCGGCATCATGTCGAGCCCGTCGGCACCGCTCATGTCCCACGCCGGCGACGGCTGCTCGCCCCACGCGGGGCTCCCCGTGCCGAGCTGGAAGTCGAGGCCCTCACCGATGACGAAGGCGAAGGGCGTGGCGTTCGCGCTGAGCGTTCCCGACTTGATGCCGTCGACCGCCACCTGGGTGACGGCCTGGCCATACCGCTCGACCGCTTCGCCACCGACAGTGAGACCGAGATTGAGCATCGTGCCGCGCGTCACGAACAACGCGGCCGGAGCGCGCAGGGCGGAGACGCCGTCGGTGATCATGCTGCCCAGGGTGCCCGAGCCGCCGAGTTTGGCGGTCACGACGCCCACGACGGCCATGATGCCGTCGGCGAGCACGCGGCCGAGGCTTTCGCGTCCCATGGCGAAGAGGGCGAGCGAGCAGGCGAAGATCGCAACGCCGAGAATCGCCGAGATAGCCGTCAGCGCGAGGGCGATCGGCGCGAGGGCGGGGAAGAAGATCGCGGCGATCGTGACGATGAGCGCCAGGATGTCGACGATCTTCTTGAGCACCTCGAGCACGTCGCGCAGCGCCTCGATCACGGGCCCGAGATACTTCGAGATCGTCTCCCAGGCCACCTGGAAGTCCCCGACGATGCCCTCGAAGAAGCCGTCGTTGAGCCCGGCCGCCTCCGCTGCCGCAGAGAGGCCCGAGATCGCGTTGTTCACCGCGGTCTCGAAGTCCTCGACGGCCTGCTGATAGCTCGAGAGGTAGCCCGCGAACCAGGTGTCGTACTGGGCCGCGCGCCGCGTGGCCTCGGCGAGGTCCTCGAGGAACTCGGGGTCGGATCCGCGAGTCCACCGCTCCTGCTCGAGGTCGCGGCGACGGTGACGCCAGTAGCGCCCGTTGCTGTTGTTCGAGTCGATCTGCGTGCGCGCCGAGTCGGCTCGCGACTGGGCGTCGGCCAAGGCGTCGGCGTAGGTGCCGAGGGTGCTGCCCGCGCCCGCGTAGCGGGTGGCCACCTTGGTCGCCTCGCTGTGCGACTCCTCGGCCTTGTCGCGCACCTCGTCGATCGCGAGGCTGATCGTCACGCCCTCGTTGGCGAGGTTGCGCAGCTCGCGCGCGGCGTCGCGGAGGGCTTCCGCCGTGTCGTCGAACGCGCGGGCGTGAGCTCGCACGCGAGCCGGATCCCCGTCGAGTCGCCCGGGAACGACGTCGTCGCAGAGGTAGCACATGGTCAGACCGCCTGAGGTGCTCGTCCGCCGCCACCGGAACCGGAGGGCGGAGTGGTCAGCCCGTTCGCGAGGTCGGTGTCGACCTGCACGAGCTGCTCGCTGATGTTCTTGATCGAGTCATGGAGCCACTGCAGCCGATCGCGGATGTCGACGCGGTGCTTGTCCCATGAGTCGCTGAAGTCACGCGCGGCACGCCCGAGCCGCGCGTCTCCGACCACCTGCTGGAGGTCCCAGGCGGACTCGACGTCGTGATTCATGACGGTGAGCGCCGTGTTGAGGTTGTGCTGAAGTTCGCTGAGTCGGTCGTAGTCGACCTTCATCTGCTCGCCGCCGGACATGGCTCGTCTCCTGGGTTGTCGGTGGTGGGATGCCGTGCGGCCGGCCCCCGTGGTGGCGGGAGGCCGGCCGCAGGACGCGGACTAGCCGCGGATGGCGTTGGCGAGACCCTCGTCGGTCTGCTGCAGCGCGTCGGCAGCGGAGACGAGGAAGTTGGCGAGGCCGTCGAGGCCGTCGATGGCCTGCGAGGTGCCGGTGCGGAACTGCTCGAACGAGTCACGGTAGGCGGCAGAGGACTGCTCGGCCTGGAAGCCGTTCGCGGTGAGCTCGTGGATCAGGTTCGAGAGGTCGGTCAGCTTGGTGTGCAGGTCGTCCTTGCCGACCTGGAGGCGGCGGGCGGCGTCGCGGAGGTCGTCGTAGGTGACGTTGAGGTTGGCCATGATGCTCCTTTTGATGATTCCCGCGAGGCGCGGGGCCTGTGTCTTCGACTGTATTGAGTTGTCGAGGAAGGGTCGATGGGGAAGACTCCCCATGACCGCTCCCCGTGCCCTACTCGACGAGCGGCAGCTGCACCCGCATCGACTTGCCGCGGGCGATGAAGAACCCGCGTCCGGGCGGGAAGTCGGCACGCGATACCCGCGGCAGCGAGGTCTTGAGGATCGTGTCGCCCTCCATCGACTCCGGCTGCAGCAGGAAGCCCGTGCGTGCGGCCTTGACCTCCTGCAGCAGCGGCCACGACGAGCCCCAGCCGCCGCTCTCGTTCTCGGCGATCAGCAGGTGGTCGCTGCGCTTCGCGGCCTTGATCATCTCGACGAGCGCCGAGTCGGCCGAGGTCGAGAGGAAGTCGCCGATCTGCTCGATCACCACGAGGATCTTCTCGCCCGCCCCTGTCTCGGCGATCGTGGCGGCGACCTCCTTGGCAAGCGATCCGGCATCCTCGACCGTGAGCGCGGTGGCCTCCCAGCCGGGCAGCTGGCCGATCACCGAGCGCGGCGACCCGAAGTAGTAGCGCGTCACCTTCGGGTGCGCGCGTTCCACGGATGCGATGAGCCAGCGCAGCGCGTTGGTGCGGCCCGAGGCGGGCGGCCCCGAGAGCACCATCGCGCCCGAGGGCTCGAAGCCGACGGGGGCGAGCGTGTCGTCCGAGACGCCGAGCACGGGCAGGCCGCCGACGTCGGCGGGCAGCGATGCGGGCGGGATCTCGGTGCCGAGCGTGCCGACCCCGGCGGCCGGGGCGCGCCCGGTGCGGGCGATCGCCTCGGCCAGCGCGCCGAGCGCCTTCGCCTGCTCGGCGACGCCGGGGTCACCGCCCACGATCGCGAGCTGCGCCTCGGCGCCGTCGATCACGGCGCGTCCGGGAGGCGACGACGGCGAGAGGATGTCGGCGGGCGCGTCGAGCAGCAGGTAGCCGCCCTCGTCGGCGAGTCGCAGCGCGACGCGACGCTGGAACGCCGAGGAGATGCCGGTGGGCACGCTGCCCGGGCGGTCGGCCGTGATCGCGACGTGCATGCCGAGCCCGCGCCCCTCGGCGAGCATCTGCTGGAAGACGCCATACCAGGGGCTCGGGTGGCGCCGATCTCGAAGTCGTTCTTGAACGACGGGAAGTTGTCGACGAGCAGCAGGATGCGGCGCTCGTCGGGCTTGCCCGCGATGCGGCGGTAGTCGACGATCGAGCCGGCGTCGGCGGCCGTGTAGTCCTCGCTGCGTCGCTCGAGCTCACCGCGCAGCATGCGCAGCAGGCGCACGACGCGCTCGGGATCATCCCCCGACACGATCGAGCCGACATGCGGAAGCGCCTCGAGCATCCGCAGGCCCCGGTGCCGAAATCGAGCCCGTACACGTCGACGGGGCCGCCGCGCGGGGTGATGCCCGCGGCCGCGGCGAGGGTGCGCAGGGCGACGGTCTTGCCGGCGCCGCCCGCGCCGTAATAGGCGATGTTGCCGTCGACATCCGGGCGGAACACGACCTCCTGCTGCTTCTGCAGCTGCGGCAGGTCGACGACACCGAGCACGAGCTCGGCATCGGTGCGCTGGTGCAGCCGGGTGAGGTCGAACACCGGCGCGAGCTCGTCGAGCCACGGGCGCCGGGGGCCGGGATGCGGGCCTCGCCCGCCGCCGCGATGAGGTTCGCGACGAGACGCGCCTGGTCGGTGGGGCCGGGGTCCGCCTGGGTTTCGGCGCTCTCGGCCTCGTCCCGGCCGGGAAGCTCCCACTGGTGCTCGGCGCCGAAGCGCAGTTCGGCGACCTCGACGCTCGGCGGGGCGGGCGTGTCGTTCGTCCAGCCGCCCGCGTAGGCCGACTGGAACGGGGTCAGGCGCCCGGGGCCGGTCTTCGCGATGCCGCGACCCGGGATCGACGGATCGAAGGTGCCGGCGATCTTGTCGCCCACGACATCCATCGAGTCCGACTCGTCGGCCATGCGCAGCGCGATCCGCAGGTTCGTGTTGGCGCGCAGGTTGTCTTTGATGACGCCCGCGGGGCGCTGGGTGGCCATGATGAGGTGGATGCCGAGCGAACGCCCGCGCTGGGCGATGTCGACGACGCCGTCGACGAACTCGGGCACCTCGCCCGCGAGCGCCGCGAACTCGTCGATCACGAGCACGAGTGCGGGAGGCGCATCCGGGTCGCCGCGCTTCTCGAGGTCGAGCAGGTCCTTGGCCTTCTTGCGGTTGAAGAGGTGCTCGCGGTAGTGCAGCTCGGCGCGCAGCGAGGTGAGCGCGCGGCGCACGAGGTGCGGGCTGAGGTCGGTGACGAGCCCCACGCAGTGCGGCAGGTTGACGCAGTCGGCGAAGGCCGAGCCGCCCTTGTAGTCGACGAAGAGGAAGGTGACGCGGTCGGGACTGTACTCGGCCGCCATGCCGAGCACCCAGGCCTGTAGGAACTCGGACTTGCCGGATCCCGTGGTGCCGCCCACGAGCGCGTGCGGTCCCTGGGTGCGCAGGTCGAGGTGCATGGCGTCGACCCCCGCCGATCCGACGATCGCGCGCAGCTTCCCCGCGCGACGCCGCACGAGAGGGCCGCCGGAGCGATCGTGGATCGAGTCGTTCTCGCGCCAGCGGCCGACCGCGGCCGACGGGCTCGTCGCGAGCGAGGGGCCGATGAGCGAGAGCATCATGATCGAGCGCGGCAGGTCGCTGGAGTCCTCGACGAGGGCTCCGGCATCCGTCACGGGTGCGAGGCGCTTGGCGAACCACAGGGCCTGCTCGCGGCTCACCGGCTCGGGACGCACATCGGTGATGGCGTCGCCGAGGCGCACGAGGCCGACGCGTGCGCCCTCGGAGTCGACCGCGAGATAGGTGCGGGCGACGGCCGGCAGCTGCTGCTGCGTCGCCGAGACCCAGATCGGGTAGATGCCCGCGTCGGCCGCGCGTTCCGCCACCTGCACGAGGCGGGCCCGGTCGACGGGTGCGTCGTCAGAGATGAGAAGCACGACGGCGGGAGTCGCGGCGGGCGGGGGCGCGACGTCGTCGGCGCCGTCGCCGACCGCGGCACCCGCGACGAGCGCCGAGTTCTCGAGCATCTTGGCGCCGCGCAGTTCCTGATCCTTGGCGCGCGCGGCGATGAGCTCCTCGATCGCCGAGAGCAGCGCACCGCCGGTCGCCTGGCTGTTGGCGAGGTGCACGGCCTCGAGCGGGCTGTGCGGGGAAGCCGTGTGCGGCAGCCACTTAAGCCACTCGAACTCGTTCGTCCAGGTGCTCGAGACGACGGCCGCCACGACGAGCTCGGCGGGCGAGTGCAGGCCCGTGAGCTGCACGAGCACGCCGCGCGCCGCATCCGCCGCGAGCGGCTGGGGGCCGGCGATGCCGAGGGCGCCCGAGAAGTAGAGGTTCTCGGTGACCGGCACGTCGGAGACGTAGCGGAAGGCGTCCTGGGTCTGCTTGATGCGCGCGGCGTACTCGGGAAGCCCCGTGTCTTCTTTCGTGCTCGTGACCCGGTTGCGCGACTCCATCGTGCCGAGGCCGAGGTTCACCGAGAGGAACTGCCAGTGCTCGGGGCGTCGCGTCCAGAGCAGCGGCCCCAGCTCGATCGCCTGCTGGTACACCTCGGCTGTCGAGGGGCTCTCGGCTCGGCGGATGGCGCGCTCCTTCTCGGCCTCCTCGGCGAGCGTCTTCTCGAGCTCGGCGGCGCGGGCGTCGAAACGCTCGATGTCGAGCTTGCGCTTGCGCTTGCGCGTCGCGCGTGCGGTGAGCCAGGTGCCGATCATGAGCAGCGGTGCCGCAGCCACGAACACGAGCATCTGCGCACCGCGGGCGGGGAACAGCAGGAACATGGTCCCGCCCACGAGGACCGGCGCCACCAGGGAGATCCACGGGAACGGCTGGGCATCCTGCTCGACGGGCGGCGCGGGCGCCTCGTACTCCGTGCCCGGGTAGCGCGTCTCGACCCGCGGCGACCGGTTGAACGCGATCGGTCCGGGCGGCGGACCATCGGATGCCGCCACGGTGGGCGCCGCGATCGCCGCGCGCACGACGGTGTCGCCGAGCCGCAGGGTGTCGCCGTCCTCCAGGTCGACGCGGGTGACGACGCCGCCGTCGACCTCGAGGCCGTTGGCCGAGTTGAGGTCGACGAAACGGATCGTCGAGCTGAACACGTCGACGCGCGCGTGCCGCTTCGAGACGAGCGGGTCGCTGAGCGTCAGGTCGCTCATCGAGGCGTCGCGACCGATGAACACCGTGCCGATCGCGAGCGGGAACTCGGTGCCGGCATCCGGACCCTCGACCACCACAAGGCGCGCCGCCGGGCCCGCGGCGACCGGTGCCGCGGCCGCCCCCTCGGGCACGATCGCGATCGAGGCGCCCGAGCCGATACCGGCTTCGGCGATGGCGAAGTCGGTGTCGAGCACGCGCGGCGCGGTGCCGCCGGCATCCGTGACGGTCAGGGTGACAGGTCCCCCGGTTCCCGCACCGAGCTTCGCGAGGTACGGGTCACGACCGCGGATGCCCGCGGCGACGTCGCCGACCGTGGCTCCGGCATCCGCGGTGACGACGATGTCGGCCTCGGGTCCCGAGTGGCGCTGCAGGGTGAGCTTGAGTTTCAACTGTCGCTCCTTCGCGGGGCGGTGGTGGTGCCAGTGGTGGTGCTGCCAGTGGTCGTGGTGGTGCCGGATGCGGTCAGGCGCGCCGCGAGGTCGCGTGCCGACCGCACGCGGTAGCGGCTCAGCAGGCGCGTGCGCCCGTCGGCGGAGCTGCGTGCCACCTCGACGGCGCCGAGGGCGTCGGCCCACACGGACTCCGCCTCGTCGGGCGCGGGTTCGCGACCCGAGAAGACGAGCTCGTCGGTGGAGGTGGCGAGCACCCGCAGTCGCGGCGGCGCCTGCTGCTCGGTCGCCGGGAACTGCTGCTCGAGTCGGGTCGCGAGCAGCGGCCGGGTGAGCTTCGGCGGCACGTGGTAGCCGAGCTCGGAGTACCGGTCGGCGAGTTCCTCCCAGGCACCGGCCGCCTGGTCGGCGGTCGTGCCCCGGCGGCGCTTGCGCATGCGGTGCGACTTCACAGCGGCGATCACGAGCAGCGGCACGAAGACGAGCGCCGCGAGGCCGAGCAGACCCCCGCGATGCCGTACACCCAGCCGGGCAGCGCGAAGGGCAGGTCGTCTTCGTCGTCGTCCTGCTGCTCGAGCTCGACGGGCGTGAGCAGGTCCTCGGGCTCCTTGTCGGAGCGCGGCGGCTGTCGCACCTGCGGCTGTGGCTCGCTCTGCGGCTTCGGCACCTGGTCTTGCGGGATGTCGGTCTCGTCCGGCGTGGGATCGAAGCTCACCCAGCCCACGCCGTCGAAGGCCACCTCGACCCAGGCCGTGACGTCATCCCCGGTCACGGTGACGGGCGAGCCCGCGTCGACGACCTCGGGGGCGAAGCCCATGACGACGCGCGCCGGATAGCCGAGGCTGCGCGCCATGAGCGCGAAGAGCGAGGCGTACTGCTCCTCGTCGCCCACCATCTGCGGCCGCTCGAGCAGCTCGCTCATGCGGTCGGCCCCGTGGCCCGCGCGCGAGGGCGCCGAGTCCGAGGCGCGGCCGTGGCTCAGGTAGCCCTGCGTCACGATCGCCTGGCGGATCGCCTCCAGCTGCGCGGCGGGCGAGGTCGCGGTGCCCGCCCATTCCTGCGCCTTCGCCGTCACGACATCCGGAACGCTCTGCACGGGCGGCAGCTCGACGGCCGCGATCGGCACCTCGGCGAGCGCGTCGGCGCTCGGCTGCTCCTGGGTGACCGCGTCGACGACATAGCTGTCGCCCTCTCGCAGACCCGTCGTGAGCACCATGCTGCCGGTGGCCGCGTTGTAGCGCAGCTCGTCGGAGAGGCCCGCCGACGGTCCGCCGGTGAGGGCGAAGTCGCGGGGGTAGCCGACGCCCGGCACCCACACGTCGCGGTAGCCCGAGATCGTGATCGCGACCTCGTCGTGCGGCACCGGGGTGACGAGCGGCGCGGCGGGCAGGTTGCGCCCCACGAGCTCGTACGAACCGGAACCGCCCGTGGAGGCATCCGCGCCCGTCACGTTCCACAGCTTGCCCGTGTAGGAGTCGAGGGTGGCCATGCGGATGCGGTCGCCCGGCTGCAGGCCCGTCGCGGTGAAGAGGTCGTCGTCGGTGACCTGCTTGGTGAAGTGCCGGAAGCCGGCGAGGGGGCTCGGGTAGTCGAGCGGATCGAACGGCGGCTCGATCTCGTCGCGCAGCACGAAACGCTGATCCTTCGCGGGCGAGAACCAGAACCCGGCGCCGCCTCCCGCGACGACCGCGACGGCCACGACGAGCACTGTGCCGACGATCTTGCGCGTGCGGAGCGACCCGATCGCCGTCGCCGCCTCACCCCCGACCGGACGACGCCAGCCGAGCCAGACGAGCACGAGCACCGCGAAGACCGCGCCGCGGATGCCGGCCTGGTAGGCCTCGGAGGTGCCCACGAGGATGCCGGTGAGGTAGAGCGCGAAGGCGGGCACGACGGCGATCGCGAACCGCCACGCGGTGCGCGGCCGCGCGGCGAGCCACCGCGTCGCGAGCACCGTCGAGACGAGCGCCACGAGCCAGCTCGCGGCGAAGGGCACGACCGCGATGTAGGCGGGCGCCCCCACCGGGGTCGAGAGGGTCAGCAGGTCGGCCCAGCCGAACACCGTGCCGATCGCGAGGCTCGCGAGCGATTGCAGGGTGGGCACGACGCCCCAGATCGACTGGCTGGGCACGGCGAGCGCCGGGCCGAGCGCGAAGTAGCCGACGATCGCCGCCGCGAGGGTCAGCAGTCCGCCGAAGCGCAGCATCGAGGTCAGGATGCCGGTCACGGCCCCCAGCGCGAGCCCGCCGAGCCCGGCGAGCAGGAAGCTGTAGCCGCCGTACGACGGCGCGAAGCCCAGCACGCCGAGCGTCGCGAGCACGAGCAGCACGACGACGTCGACCCAGGTGCGGCCGGAGGGCAGCGCGAGACCGCGGCGAGCCGCTGCGGCGGGCGCGACCGCGGCATCCTGAACCGGCGCGGTCACGAGGCGAGCCCCTGGAAGAGCGCGGGCAGGTCGTCGAGCCGACCCACGGTGAACACGAGCGTGCCGCCCACCTTGCCGAGGCGTGCTTGCGCCCCCGCTTCGATGAGCACCCCGATGTGGCCGGTGTCGGGCCCGAAGACCGTCTGCACGGTGCGGATGTCGCCCGCCGACATCGCCGACCCTCCGACCGTCACGACCACGCTCGGGGTGGCGAGCCGCCGCGTGCGCTCGCGCACGAGCTCACGCAACGAGGAGAACCCCCGGTGTCGCCGTACTCGAGTCGACACGACGAGTCGAGCATCGAGGTGACCGTGCGGGTGCGCCAGCCGCCTCGCTCGCTCACGACGTCGAGTTGGGTGCCATCGCGGATCACCTGGGCGGCGATCGAGGCGCCCACCGACACCGCGAGCTCGAACTCCTGCTCGTCGGCGTAGTAGCGCGCGGCCGTCGGCACCACCACGATGATCTGCGACCGTCGGGTCTCCTGGAACTGCCGCACCATGAGCTGGCCGATACGCGCCGAGGTGCGCCAATGCACATAGCGGCGGTCGTCGCCGGGCACATATGGACGCAGCGCGTGGAAGGCGAGGTCGTTGTTGGTGATCTTGTTCGAGACCTGGCCCTCGAGGTCGCGCACCAGGCCGGCCGCGCTCGAGACGAGGCGCACTGTCTTCGGATGCACGAACAGGTCGACGGGGTCGGCCCACTTCACCGCGCGGCGCAGCAGCCCCAGCTGGTCGCCGCGGATCGACTCGGCAGGCCCCGCCACGATCACCGCACGGCGGTTGGTCGGCACCTGGAAGAGCTCCTCCTGCTCCTGCTTGGGTGCCATGGTGGGCAGCTGGAACTCCGCGACGCCGCGCCCGACCGGAAGCTCCATCCGCGTGGGCGGCAGCTTGCGGGCGCCCGTGTTGGTGACGACCATGCGCCCCATGGCGCGGTCTCCCACGACGACGCGGCGAGGATTCAGCTCGACGAAGACGCCGTAGCTCGAGCGCCCGATGAGGAAGAACGCGGCGACCAGCACGGCAGCCAGCAGCACGAAGCCGAGGAAGGTGAACTCCTGCCACGCGAAGATCGCGCTCAGCCCGAGCGCGAGCACCGCGAGGCCGATCACGACCCAGCCGACCGGGGTCACGACGCGCAGCACGGGCCCGGCGATCCGCCAGATCGCGCGGCCGACGATCGCGAGCACACGGCCCGACCCGAGCGCGAACCGGCGCAGGCGCACGCCGAGGGCCGCGCGAGCGCGGATGCGTTCTCGAGAGGGGCTGCCGTCATGCTCAGGCGGCGCGGTAGGCGGGCGGTTCGATGTCGAGCAGGATGCGCGAGACGACGTCCTCGGCCTTGACCCCGGCGAAGTCCGACTCCGGGTCGATCACGAGCCGGTGGGCGAGCACGGGCACGGCGAGCTCGCGCACGTCGTCGGGGATGACGTAGGTGCGGCCCGCGGCGATCGCCCAGGTCTTCACGGCGCGGGCGAGCGCCATGGCACCGCGCATGCTCACCCCGAGCGCGACGTCCCGGTGCGAGCGTGTGGCATCCACGATGTCGGAGAGGTACTGCATGACGGCCTCGTCGACGTGCACCTCCGAGGCGAGCGCCGACATGGCCACGATCGACTCGGGCTTGATGATGGGCGAGACGAGCGAGGCACGCGCGCGCGTCGAGGAGTCCATGAGCAGACCGACGGCCGTCTTGGCATCCGGGTAGCCGAGGCTCGTCTTGATGAGGAAGCGGTCGAGCTGCGCCTCGGGGAGCTTGTAGGTACCGGCCTGCTCCACGGGGTTCTGGGTGGCGATCACGAGGAACGGCGCGCCGACCGCGTGGCCCTCGCCATCGACCGTGACGATGCCCTCCTCCATGACCTCGAGCAGCGCCGACTGGGTCTTGGGCGACGCACGGTTGATCTCGTCGGCGAGCACGATCGAGGCGAAGATCGGTCCCGGGTGGAACTGGAACCGGCCCTTCGACTGATCGTAGATCTGCACCCCCGTGACGTCCGACGGCAGCAGGTCGGGCGTGAACTGGATGCGGCTCGTCGAGCCGTCGAGCGTGTTGGCGAGCGACTTGGCCAGCACCGTCTTGCCGGTGCCGGGGAAGTCCTCCAGCAGCACGTGCCCGTCGGAGACGAGCGCGGTCAGCACGAGCTTGATCACTTGGTCCTTGCCGACGATCGCCTTGTCGACGTTGGCGATGAGCTTCTGGAAGGCGTCGGCGAACCAGGTCGCCTGCTCCTGCGTGACGGGCATGTTCCTCAATTTCTCTTCGTTGTCGCCGGGGTCATGGTCGTAGCGGTGCTCGCGGCGCGGCTCAGTAGAACGGACCGTTGTTGCGGAAGCTGTCCCACTCGCTCGAGCTGTACCAGCGCGAGTACAGCGTGCCGTCGCTGCCGCCGCTCGCCACGACGCGCACCGACTTGCCCCCGTGGAGGCCTGGAACGACTGCGTGAGGTGCGTTCCCGATCCGGGCATCGAGGTGGTGTTGGAGGTGCCGCCACCCTCGACCTGGATCGCCACGTTGTAGGTGCCGCCGGTGTCGGTGAAGTGCACGGCGATCTTCTTGCACGCGTAGTTGCCGTTCGAGCACGTGTAGGTCGTCGAGCTCGTGCCGACGATCTCGACACTCGGGTTCCTCGGCTGCGGCTGGATCGTCGCGCTCGAGGCGGCCGAGGAGGGGCCCGCGCCCGACTTGTTGACCGCCTGCACGACGAGCGAGTGGCTGCCCGCCCCGAGACCCGAGCGGCTGTAGCTGAGGTCGGTGCCGACATTCGTCCAGTTCGAGCCGCCGTTGGTGCTCACCCGGTAGCTGATGTTCGCCGAACCGCCGGGCGACGCCGTGACCGCACCCCAACTCCAGGTGATCCGACCGTTCGGCGCATACGCGGAGTTCACGGTCGCCGACACCGAGGGCCGGCCTGGGGTGCCCTGTGCCGTGATGCTCCTCGCCGCCGAGGTTCCCGCGGCTCCCTGCTTGCCACCCGAGTTCACCGCGTAGACGCTCAGCGTGTACGACCCCGCGCCGAGACCCGAGATCGCGCCCGTCGTCGTTCCGGTGGTGGTGCCCGACTTGCCCGAGACCGCGCTCCTCCGCGCAGCAGCTGCCAGTGGAAGGTCACCGACCCGCCGTTGGCGTTCACGCTGCTCCAGCTGCCGTTCAGGGCTCCGCTGTCGCTGGATCCCGTCCACTGATCGCCGTAGGCGAGCGCAACGCTCGACGGGGTACCCGGCGTGCCGTAGGGGATCACCGCGTTCGACCAGACCGACCAGGCACCGGGCCCGTGCTCGTTGATCGCGCGCACCGAGAACTGGTAGCTCGTGCCGTTGGTCAGGCCCGTGATGAGGCACGACGGCGGCGCGCAGTTCGCCGGCGTCGCGACCGAGGGGTTCGAGCGCACCTCGTAGGCGGTGATCTCCTTGCCGTTCGAGGCGGGCGCCTGGAAGCCGAGCTGCACGGTGCCCTCGTCGCCCTGCGCGGGCACCGTGGGCTTCTGCGGCGCGTCGGGCACATCGCTCACGACGACCGTGATCGTGCCGCTCACCTCGCGATCGGGATCTTCGGTGGCGTCCTGGATCGTGTAGACCACGACGATCGTGCCCGACTTGAGCGCCGGGTTGGGCGTGACGCGTACGGTGTCCGCGGTGAAGGTGACGCCGGCAGGCTCCCCGGTGTTCTGCACCGTGGCGCCGACGATCGTGAGCGGCTCCCCCGTCGCGGCGTACGGATTGGAGTCGTTCACGAGCGGGCTCGCCACGACGGCGCCGTCTCCGCGCTGCGTCTCGTAGCTGTCGGCCACGGCCAGGGCGGGGGTCTCGTCGACCCCACGACGGTCACCTCGATCGTGCCCGGCACCGTGAACTTATCCCAGCGCAACGTCACACCGAGGGTGAAGGTCGTTCCCTTGGGGGTGTTGCGCGGCGTCGAGATGGTCAGGGTGGAGCCGTCGATGGCGCCCGTCAGCCGCGTGCTCGTCCCCGTCAGCTCGGAGTAGCCGACCTGCTGCAGGATCGTCGGGTTCGGGTGGCCCGTCGCCGAGCGCAGATCGAAGGTCGTCTGCTCGCCCACCTCGACCTGGAGACTCGGGGTCGTGAACGTCGGCGGGGTGTCGCGGAACTCCGGGTCGCCCACCACGATGCGCAAGGTGAGGGGAACCGTGTTGCCCTTCGGGTCGTCCTTCGACGCCCCATCCGTCACGGTGAAGCTCACGGATGCCGGCCCGCGGTAGTCGAGCGCGCCCTGGAAGCGGATGGTGTCCTTGTCGACGTAGTTCGAGGTACCGTCGCTCTGAATCGAGCTGACGCTCGAGGCATCCGGGATCCAGGCCGCACGGCCGGAGGGCACCTTGATGAGGTCGGAGAGCTTCCACTCCCGCGACTCGTTCATCGACACGTACTGGATCGGCAGGTTCGGGTCGATGAAGGGCGGGTCGTCGTAGGAGTCGTCGACGGCGGGCGGCACGACGATGAAGGCGGTCGCGGCGAGCTCGTCGTCGACGTTCGTGACCCGGTAGGCGATCGCCTGGCGGCGCTCCCCGGCGTCACGACGATCTTGCCGTGCTGCGCCTCCACGAGCGCGGCGGCGTCCGCATTGGGCCCCTCGAGGCTCACCTCGAGCTCGGCGTTGGTGCCTGCCGGGTTGAAGGCGTAGCCGTCGAAGATGTCGACCGTGACGTTCTTCTTGCCCGCGATCTGCTTGAGCGTCAGGGTGAGATCGGTGGCGCTCGGGGGCAGCAGCGGCGCATCCGGGGTCACCTGCACCTGCACGTAGCTCTTCGCCGAGCCACCCAACTCGTTCTCGAGGGTGTAGCGCAGCGAGAAGGCGCCCTCCTCGTTCGGCGCCGTGAGCACGAGGTAGCGCCCATCGACGACCTCGGCCTCGACGCCGTCGGGCACGTCGATGAGCTCGTCGGCGACCTTGATCGGCGAGCCCTGCGGGTCGGAGTCGTTCGCCGTCAGGTCGACCTGCGCGATCCGCCCCGGGCGCACCGAGATGCTGTCGGGCACCGGGTTGGGGTTCATGAGCTGATCCGGGGGCGGGATGACGGCGATGCGCACGGTCGCCGTACCGGTCGCGCCGTACGCGTCGTACACCTGGTAGCTGAACTCGTCGGTGCCCGACACCCCTCGGCGGCCGTGTACTCGAGGAAGTCGTCGCCCTGCTCGGCGATCGTGCCGAGGGTCGGACCGGTGGGCAGGCGCAGCAGGTACACCGAGTCGCCGTCGGGATCGACCCCGTCGAGCGGCAGGTCGACGCGGATGGTGCCACCCGCCAGCACGCGCGCCGTCACGGTGCGCGGGTCGGGGTCGCGGTTGCCCTCCTCGTCCTCGGGCGTCACGGTGAACGTCACCGTCGCGGCGGCGCTCTCACCATAGGGGTCGAGCACGCGGTAGGAGGCGGTGTACTGCCCCGGCGTTCGGGGCGCCTGGAAGCGCACGGTGTCGCCGCCCACGAAGGCGATGCCGTCCGCGGGCTGCGTGACGAGCTCGTCGGCCAGGAACATCCGCGAATCGTCGGGGTGCGTGTCGTTGTCCAGCACATGCACGGTCACGATGTCGCCCGCGCGCACGGTGGCCTGATCGTCGACGGCGATCGGCGGCTGGTGCTTGGTGAGCGCCGGAACCGGCACGATCGTGACGCCCGCAGTTGCCGTGTTGAGCCCGTCGGAGATCGTGTAGCTGAAGCCCACCTGGCTCGTGAGCGCCTGCGGGGCGGTCACCCGGATGAGCGTCGCCTCGAGCAGCTCGACCACGACACCCTTGGCCTGCACCTCGGCGGGCACGTTCACCGACTGCACGGCGAGGATGCGCCCGGTCGGGCTCACGTCGTTCGAGAGCACCGACACCGTGGTCGGCTGGTCGGGGCGCAGGTAGGCGGTGTCCTTGACGGCGATGGGCGGCAGCGCGAGATCCGCGGGCACCTCCCGCACGTCGACGCGGATGATGCCCACGCTGTCGGTGGGTCCCGCCTGCAGTGTGTAGGTGAAGTAGTGGACGCCCGCCGCATCCGCCTGGAACCGCACCGTGTCGTCGTCGGTGTCGAGGCTCGCGACCGTGCCGCTGCCCGGATCCTCGATGCCCGTGATGTGCAGCGGCGAGCCGTTGGGCGACAGGTCGTTGGCGAGCGGCGAGATCGTGACCTGCTCGCCCACGAACGCGGTGGCGAAGTCGGGCGTGCCGACCGGATCGAGCGACCCGGCGGGTTTGACGTCGACCACGAGCGTTCCCGTCACGGGATCGCCCGTGCCGTCGGTGACCTGGAACTGCACCTCCTTCTCGCCGAGCTCGGAGGTCTGGTGCGTGAAGGTGATGGCCCCGTCGGGGGTGAACCGCACGAGGTCGCCCGAGGTCGGGGCGGCGCCCACCAGGAACAGGTCGTCGCCGTCGAGGTCGCGCCAGTTGGCGAGCACGTTGTAGTCGATGGTCTGGTTCAGCTCGACGCTGACCGCGGAACGCCGCAACTCGATCGGTGGCTGCCCCACGGCATCCGACACCACGCGCGCCACGACGTGCGCACTCGCGCGACCCCTCGACCGTCGTCGACCGTGTAGTCGAACTGCACGGTGCCGACGAAGCCCTCGGCGGGGGTGAACTGCAGGGCGCGGTTGCCGTCGATGTAGTCGAGTCGCCCGGTGCTCTCGGCGACCTCGCCGTGGTCGGCCACGATGAGCACGTCGCCGTCGGGGTCGGTGTCGTTGTCGAGCACCGAGATGATCGTGGTGCGGCCCGGGCGCACGCCGAACTCGTCGTCGACCGCGGTCGGCGGGCGGTTCTCGTCGGTGCGCTCGGCCAGGGTGTCTTCGAACGACTGCAGGGCCGACTTGTCGTCGCCCTCCTCCTCGGTCTCCTGCTCCTCGGGCGGCGTCACGTCGTCCCAGTTGTCGACGAGGCGCATGTCGTCGGCCGGCAGCCAGACGTTGCCGTTGTCGAGATCGTTGAGCACGACGATCGAGCGGTTCACCCGGAACTCGAGGCGATTGCCGGCGGTCGGCTGGTCGATGTCCTGCACGAGCGCGTCGGCTCCCGCGCACGCGAGCACATAGCGCTGGGCCTGCGCCCACGCGCCGTGCGCGCACCCGTCCTGGTTCACCGGGGCGGCCACGTCATCCGCGTCGCTCGCGCCGCTGGAGACCTCGGCGTCGACGACCTCGACGTCGCCCGAGCCCAAGGCCACTCGGAGCAGTCCGGTGCCCGTCGCGAGTATGGCGTGATCGGATGCCGGGCCGCTCTGCTGAAGTTCGAGCGCGCGGTCCTCGCCGAGCGGGCGCACCGTGCCGTCGTCGAGCACGAGCTCGTTGGTGGACTCGTCGAGCGCGACGACGCGGTCGCCGATCGCCGCGAGCTGGAACTCGCCGATCTTCGGGAACGCCGACTCTACGGGCGCGTCGGCGAGCGTCGGGATGCGGTAGAGCACGCCGTCGTCGGGTGACACCGCGACGATCTCGCCCTCCGCCGTGACGACCGCGTGCCCGCCCACGCCGAGGTCGAGCAGCGGAGGCTGCGACACGACGTCGAGCCGCAGGTCGCCGACCGAGGAGAGCGCCCACAGCTTGCCGTGCGAGACGACGGCGATGACCTCTCCCCGTAGGCGACCTCGGCGTCCGGGGGCAGGTCGACCGAGCTCGTGATCGAGGTGGTCGCGGGGTCGACCGATTCGAGGCGGTCGTTGTCGGGGTCGACCACGAACACGGCGTCACCGTGCTGCAGCAGATCGCTCGCGGGTGACGCCGTGGTGATCGAGCCGTTGAGCTCGTCGATCTGCTTGTTGAGTCGGCCGCCGAGCAGCTCCGAGCCGTTGGTGACCCAGACATCGCGCGAGGTGAGATCGACATCGCTCACCGGGAACCCGGGGTGCAACGCCGCGACGGTCAGGGTGCCGCCCGCGATGAGCGCGATGACGGTGGCGGATGCGATGGTCTTGCGACGCGCGCGCCAGACCTCCGCGATCACCTCAAAGCCCCCGCGTGTGTTGGCAATCATGTGCGCTGTGTTCTGCCCCGAATCGGGGTACAGCCGGATCAGGCTAACACGGCCCCCGGGCGCGGCCGGGCCCGGGCCATGGGGACTACTCCCCGTCGACGTCGCCCGGCGTCTCGGCGCCCGACGCGGCGTTCCGCTCGAGCAGCACGAGGTCGTCGCGGCTCACGAGATGGCTCGCGACGGCGTATTCGACGAGGCGCGCACGTCGGTTGGTGGCGAGTTTGCCGCGCCCTCCGCGCAGGCCCTGCACGCCGACCTTGTCGAGCTTCTCGCACACATTGTCGAGCTTGCGGTTGAAGGTCGTGAGCGGCCAGCCGAGTCGTTCGGCCGCCTCGGCCGAGCTGGGGATCTGTCCGCGTCCCGGTGAATCCTGCTTGAGCACGTGCTCGGCGAGGGCCAGCACGAGCAGACGCTGCGAACTCGTGAGGGGCACGGCTCCGATCGTCGTCGTGCCCGAGGCCCCCGCGTGGATGTTGGTGGTCGAGAAGTACTCCCGGTCGTTCTCGATCATGAAGTCGTAGGTCGTGGCGCCCGCGCTGAAGAGCACCTGCACGCGCGGGAACACGATCGGCAGGCGCGCGCCGGGCGGCAGCCACGCCTGCACACCACCGGAGCCGTCGGTGATGGTCGCCGACAGCAGGCTGCCGACGTTGGCGATCCACCACAGCCCGGCCTCCTCGGTGATGAGCAGGAACCGGCGGTGCAGATAGGGGTTGTCGTCGATCTCGAGGTCGCCCTCGCGTCCGACCACGAAGTCGGTGCCGGGGGTCGCCGTGTACCGCTCGCCGCAGAACTCGACACGCAGCGTCGCGGGCGCCGTCATCCGTCGCTCCCTGCCGGCGGGTAGCAGGCGGTCAGCGGCTCGGAGGTCTTGCCCTTGCGCACGATGAGCACATCGACGCACAGCGGGCTGCCGGCGTAGCCGTCGGCCCGGATGACGCCGTCGGCACCCACCGGATGCTGTTCGGGCTGGTCGGGACGGTTGCTGAGCTTCCAGATCAGCGTGTCGCCGTCGGCCGCGGCCGGGTTCTCGACGGCGAACACCACGGTGGCGCCGTCGAGCACGGGATCGGCTGCGAGCACCGGCGGTTCGATGCGCTGCGGAACGGCGGCGGTCGTGGAGGGTTGCGGCGTCTGGCTCGGCGTCGGATCCGCGGCGTCGCCGCCGAACAGCACGATGCCGACGATCACGGCCGCCGCCACGAGGGCCACGACCACTCCCACCACGATGCCGACGACGAGGCCCCGACGGGATCGCGGAGCGGATGCCGGGGCCGGCTGAGCGGCCGGCGTCTCGGGGGCGGCGCCACCGGGCCGCGCGGGCGCACGACCGTCTCGGTGGGCAGCGCATCCGATGTCCCGCGGGGCGTCGCCGCACTGGGCGGCGCGGGTGCGACCGAGGGCGGCGCCGATACCGCGGCGGGCTGGGCGTCGACGGTCGTCGTGCCGCGTACGCGCGTCTCGTCGACGGTCGACGGCGCGGGTGCCGCCGCGACGGGGGCCGCCACCACAGGCTGCGCCTCGATCGTCGCGACCTGCCGCACACGCGTCTCGTCGGCCCCGCCGACATCCGCGGGCCGCTCGGGCGCGTCGAATCGCAGGTTGGGCACCTCGAGCTCGGTGCGCGCGTAGCCCAGCTCCATCTCGACGCGCTGCAGCGCCCGGCCGAAGTCGAGGGCGCTCGCGAAGCGATCCTCGCGCTCGGTCGCCATGCCCTTCTGCAGCACCGCGACGAGCGACCGCGGGATATCGGTGCGGTCCATCGGCGTGATGGCGCCGCGCTCGATGCGCCCGATGAGGTCGAGGGTGCCGTTGCCGCGGCCGCGCACCTCGAAGGGCGTCTGCCCCGCGAGCACCGTCCAGATGGTCGCCGCGAGCGAGAACACGTCGCTGCGCACGTCGGGGTCGGGGTCGTCTTCGAACATCTCCGGCGGCGACCACGGCACCGAGAGACCCACCTGGCCGCTCGTGCCGCCCGTGCCGGTGTCGGCCAGGGCGCCGGCGACCGTCGTGGTGTGCGCGGGCAGCGCATCGTCGACCGCCGACGAGATCCCGAAGTCGGTGAGCGCGGGCCAGCCGTAGTCGTTGCCGAGCACGTTGGCGGGCTTGATGTCGCGGTGCAGGATGCCGGCCTGGTGCGCCGTCTGCACGGCGCTCGAGAGCCGCACCCCGGTGCGCAGGGCGTCGACGACCGGCAGCGGCGCCTGCTTGTAGCGCTCGGCGAGGCTCGGGCCCGAGCAGTACTCCATGACGAAGTACGGGCGATCATCCGACGCCACATCGGCGTGGTAGATCGTGACGATGTAGGGGTGCGCCGAGAGCTGCGCCATGAGGTTCGCCTCGGCGACGAACGCGGCGCGATTCGCGGGCGTGAGCTCGTCGAGCAGCAGCACCTTGACCGCGACGCGACGCCGGGGAAGCTGCTGCTCGTAGAGGAAGACGTCCGAGAACCCGCCCGAGCCGAGCAGCCGCACGAAGGTGTGCCCGGGCAGCTCGGGAGGTGTCGACGCGGGCCGGCGCATCAGAGTTCCTCGAGCCGCAGTTCGACTCCCCCGCCGAGGTCGACCACGGTTCCGAGGATCACGGGGTCGGCTCGCCGCCGCGCAGCTTCTGCGTCTCGCCGCTCGGCAGCACGATCGTGGTGCCGTTGCGCGAGTGCAGGTCGGTCACGACGACGGTGCCACCCTCGAGGGCGATGCGCACGTGCGAGCGCGAGATGTCCTGGTCGCCGCTCGAGAGGGTCACGAGTCGCGGCAGCTGCCCGCCGGGCACGCCCGACACGCTCGGCGAGCGGCCGAGCACGAGCGCCTCCTCGAGCGGCTCGCGCGCGCCGGTGGGCAGCACGACGGCGATCGCGGGCGCAGCCGGGGCCGCCGCCTTCCCGCGCGGCCGACGCTGGCGGCCGGTGCGCGTGATCGAGGAGGCCAACACCGTGCTGCCGTCGTGGTCGCCCTCGGCCGGCTGCTCGGCCGCCTGCTGCTCGGCGGGGGTCTCGTCGTCTGCGGGGGCCTCGGTGCGCACCGCGGCATCCTGCACCGAGTGGTACACGGTCTCACCGAAGAGGTAGTCGTAGCCGTCGCCGGATGCCGCACCCGCGTCGGCCGCGCCCGCGCCGACGGCAGGCGGCTCGGCGGTGGTCGGCGTCGCGGGCGGCGCCGCGGCATCGGGCAGCTCGACGACCGTCTCCTCGGAGACGCCGGTCGGCCCTTCTGCCTCTGCCGCGCGGGCACGGGCCTCCTCCTCGGCGATGAACTGCGCGAGCGGGATGGTGGCGTCGGGCGGCACGTCGACGAAGGCGGGTTCGGGGGTCGCGGCCGGGGCGGCCGCCTGCCGCGGCAGCGCGGTGCCGGTGGCGAACGCGGCGGCACGCACCACGCCCGCCTCGATGGGCAGCTCCAGCGAGCCCGAGCCGGCGAGCGTCACCCCGACCGAGCCGCCGGGAAGGCGACGTTCGATCCAGGTCGCGGCACCCGATCCGGAGACGTGCTCGGCGCCCGCGCGCACCACGGCGTCACCGCGCACGATCACATCCACACCGCCGTCGCCGAGCTCGATGAAGGCGAACGGCGGGGTGCTGAACAGGCCGTTCGCGGCGAGCGTCTCGAGCACGCCCGCAGGGCCGCGCTCGTCACGGATGCGGGTCCACAGCCGGTCGATGATCGCGGCATCCGGGTCGCCCGCCACGAACAGCTGCCGGGCGGGCGTGATGAAGGCGAGCCAGCCGTCGCTCGCGGCGGTGTAGCGGTGCGTCACGTTCTAGGCCCTCGGCATGGTGTCTTCGAGAAGTCGCGGGTCGCGGTCGATCGTCTCCTCCGGATCGAACGCCCCTTCGGGAACCTCCGATTCCACGACCACGACTGTCACGTTATCGCGTCCGCCAGCCGCCACCGCCGCGCCGACGAGCCGCTCGGCCAGGCTCGGCCCCTCGGGCTCACGCGCGGCCTGCTGGTCGTGGAAGACGATGATGCGTGCGATCTCGTCGTCGTCGAGCTCCTTCGTGAGGCCGTCACTGCACAGGAGGAAGGTCTGGCGCCCGCGCAGCGGCACGAGCCAGACGTCCGGCTCGATCTCGTCTTCGGCGCCGAGCGCGCGCGTGACGACGTTGCGCTGCGGGTGCACGGCGGCGTCCTCGGGGGTGATGACCCCGGCGTCGACGAGCTCCTGCACGGCGGAGTGGTCGATGCTCTGCTGCTCGAGGCGGCGGCCATCCCACAGGTAGGTGCGGGAGTCGCCGACGTTGAAGGTCATCCAGTGCGGGCCTGCGCCGTCGATGTCGACGATCGCCACCCCGGTGAGCGTCGTGCCCGAGAGCGCGCCGTCACGAAGTCCGACGACGGCGGCGTTGGCATCCTGAATCGCGCGCAGCACGCTGCGGGCATTCGCGGCGGCTTCAGTGCGGATGCGGTCGAACACCTCGACGGCCGAGCGGCTCGCGAGGTCGCCGTGGGCGTGCCCGCCCATGCCGTCGGCGACGATCCAGAAGGGCGGTGCGGCGAGGAAGCTGTCTTCGTTGTTGGAGCGCACGGCGCCGACGTGGCTGTGGCCGGCGTGGCGCAGGCGTACTGTCGCGTCGCCGATCGCGAAGTCCTCGCGCGTCTCCACCGACACCTTTTCCGCCCTCCGCAGTCCGTGCAACGCTAGCAAGCCGCAGGCCCGGTGCGGCGCGACACCGATGGGGAGCACTCCCCATGCGAGCGCGCGATCAGGCCTCGGGGGCGGCTGCTGCCACGTAGTCGACCCCGAGCAGGTACGAACCGAGCTCGACGACCGCGCCATCCGGAACCGGCGAGAACTCGGTGGAGGTGACCGGGGTGCGGCGGCGGTTGGCGACCACCGAGACACCGTTCGTGGAGTTCAGGTCGAGCACGAAGAGGCCGCCGTCATAGGGCAGCAGGATGGCATGGTTCTTCGAAACCGTCTTCTCACGGTCTTCGACGGCGAGCAGTTGGGCGCCCGGAAACCCTCGACCTCGAACGGCTTGCGGCCGACCACGACGGGACCCTCCACGATGACGCGGTTGCCGTCGGCGAGCAGCAGCACCCATCCGCTCACGTGCTCGGGCGGGCCGCCGGGGAAGAACACGGGCTCCGACGGGTCGCGGGGCGGAAGACCGCGCCCGACGACCTTGGTGCGGGTGTCGACGAGGCTCGGGTCGAGATCGCCCGAGAGCCACGGGGGCGCAGCACAGGTTGTTCTGGCTCCCACCCCGGCGTGCGCTCGTTCACCCCTTGATCATTTCCATGCGGGCATGCCGCGTCAAGTGCGATCGCGTTCGGCGCCGGCCGCGGCGGCGACGACGCGCATGCGGATGAGGCTCGCGACCACGGCGACCGCCATCGCGGCCACGATCACGATGAGCGAGGTCCAGGTGTTGATCTCGGGCGCCCACTCGATCGATTGTCCGCCGTTGATGAAGGGCAGCTCGTTGGCGTGCATGGCGTGGAAGACGAGCTTGACCCCGATGAAAAGCAGGATGAACGCGATGCCGTACTTGAGGTACTCGAGCTTGTCGACGAGGTCGCCGAGCAGGAAGTAGAGCTGCCGCAGCCCCATGAGGGCGAACACGTTGGCGGTGAACACGATGAACGGGCTCTGCGTGATGCCGAAGATCGCGGGGATCGAGTCGAGCGCGAACACGAGGTCGGTCGTGCCGAGAGCGATGAGCACCATGAGCACCGGGGTGAAGACGCGCTTGCCGTCGATCTGGGTGCGCAGCTTCGCGCCGTCGAACGTGTCGGTGATGGCGACGCGCTTGCGCACCCAGGTGATCATCCGGCTCTCGCGGGCCACCTCGTCGTGCGGTCCCGTGCGCACCTGCTGGATCGCGGTGAACACGAGGAACGCGCCGAAGATGTAGAACACCCAGCTGAAGTTCTCGATGAGGGCCGCGCCCAGCAGGATGAAGATGCCGCGGAAGAGGAGGGCGAGGATGATGCCCACCATGAGCAGCTCCTGCTGGTAGCGGCGGGGCACAGCGAAGCGCGACATGATCAGCAGGAACACGAACAGGTTGTCGATCGACAGGCTGTATTCGGTGAGCCAGCCGGCCACGAACTGGCCCGCGTGCTCGGCGTCGCCGAGCCACAGCATGAGGCCCGCGAAGAGCAGGGCGAGCACGACGTAGAAGCCGATCCAGAGCGCGGATTCGCGGCTCGAGGGCACGTGCGGTCTCTTGAACGCGAGGAACAGGTCGAAGCCGAGGATGAGCAGCAGCACCACGTAGGTGCCGATCTCGAACCAGATGGGAAGCGCCAGCTGCACGGGGAGCCTTTCGCAGGTTTCGGGGACGGAGGTGCCTCGAACGTCTCTCCCGCGCGGTTCCGCCGGCGGTGCCGGTGCGGATGCCGCGGTCGCGACCGGGGCTGCGGCATCGGAGCCCGTGATGACGGTCGCGACGAGGTGGGATACTCCCCTTCGCCCGGTCAGTCTATGTGCTGCGCGGGATCGCGCGCTTCACATGTCACTCGTTGTCGCCTCACGACCTCGCAGGCGACAACGAGTGACCAGTGAAGGTCGCATCCGCCCCCGCACAGGGGCCTGAACTTGGACGAGCGTCCAAGTAGACTCGCGCCATGCCCGGCCAGCTGCTGCCGCGGACGCTCGCCGACGAGCTCACCACCGAGCTCGCCGGGCGTGCCGCCACTCCCGTCTCCGTCATCGCGCCCTTCACCGGCGAGGTGCTCTACGAACTCCCCCAGGCATCCGTCGCGGAGGTGGCGGATGCCGCCCGCCGCGCCCGCGACGCCCAGCGCGCGTGGTGGGCCGCCGGCGACGCGCACCGACGCGCCGTACTGCTGAAAGCACACGACCTGTTCCTCGAGCGTCGGGAGCTGCTGCTCGATGCCGTGCAGTCCGAGACCGGCAAGACGCGGGGGCAGGCTTTCGAAGAGGTCTTCAACTCCGCCGCCGCCACCCGGTATGCCGCCCTCAGCTCCCGCCGCGTGCTGCGCACCGTCGGCCGCCGCGCTGGCATCCCGCTCGTGATGCGCACGCGTGTGCGCCGAACCCCCAAGGGGGTCGTCGGGGTCATCACCCCGTGGAACTACCCGCTGAGCCTCACCCTCATGGACATCGCGCCGGCCCTCGCCACCGGCAACGGCATCCTGCAGAAGGCCGACGACCAGGGCGCGCTCTCGGTGCTGCTCGCCCGCCGCGCCTTCCTCGACGCAGGCCTCCCACCCGAGCTGTGGCAGGTCGTCACCGGCCCCGGCGCCGAGATCGGCTCGGCCGTGGTCGACGAGGCCGACTACATCTGCTTCACGGGCTCGACCGCGACCGGTCGCACCGTCGCGGAGCGGGCCGCCGGCCGCCTCATCGGCGCCTCGATGGAGCTCGGCGGCAAGAACCCGCTCATCGTGCTCGACGACGTGAACCCCGAGAAGGCCGCCGCGGATGCCGCCTACGGATGCTTCTCCGCGGCCGGTCAGTTGTGCGTCTCGATCGAGCGGGTGTACGTCGAGCGAGCCATCGCCGATCGCTTCGTGCCGGCCTTCGCCGAGCGCGTGCGCAACCTGAGCCTCGGGGTCGACTTCGACTACACCGCCGATGTCGGATCGCTCGCGACGAAGACCCAGCTCGAGCGCGTCACGGCGCACCTCGATGACGCCGTGGCGAAGGGCGCGACCGTGCTCGCGGGTGGCGCCGCACGCCCCGACATCGGCCCCTTCGTGCTCGAGCCGACCCTGCTCACCGACGTGACCGACGACATGCAGTGCTTCGCGGGCGAGACCTTCGGCCCGCTCGTGGCGGTGACGGTCGTGGAGAACGCGGATGCCGCGGTCGCCGCCGCGAACGCCTCCGAGTTCGGCCTCAACGCATCCGTCATGAGCGCCTCCCGCCGCCGCGCCCGCGAGGTCGCGGCGCGTCTTCGCGCGGGTTCGGTCAACATCAACGAGGGCTACCGCGCCACCTTCGGCTCGATCGATGCGCCGATGGGCGGGGTCAAGCACTCCGGGGTCGGCCGCCGCAACGGCCTCGACGGCCTGCTGCGGTTCACCGAGGCCACGACGGTCGCCGAGGCGACCGGGCTGCTGCAGCTGCCGCGCACAGGCCCCGAGTTCGCGAAGCTCGTCGGCATCATGGTGGTCACGCTGAAGTCGCTCAAGGCGATCCGCCGCCGCTGAGTTCCCGGACGCGGGCGCCGGGCCCGCAGGTCGCACCTCAGGAGCAAGCTTCTCTCGAGGCGAACGCGCCTACGTCGCCTCGGCGTCGTACGGAGGCACCGGCCCCTTGCCGAGGCGGCGCTGCCGCAGTTCGTACGCGGTCGCCGTCGAGCGCGCCGGCGTCGTCGGGCCGGCGGGCACGGGGTCGCTCGGCGACTCCTCCAGCAGGGCGTCGCGGATGATGCGGCGCGGGTCGTACTTGCGCGGATCGAGCTTGGCCCAGTCGACCTCGTCGAACTCCGGCCCCATCTCCTCGCGCATGCGGTCCTTGGCCCCGTTCGCCATGTCGCGCAGCGAACGCGTGAGCCGCGCGAGCTGCGCGGCGTAGCCGGGAAGGCGATCCGGGCCCACGAGGAAGATCGCGATCACCAAGATGATCAGGATCTTGTCGAAGGTCAACCCGAAGGACACCCGCTCAGGATAACCGTCGCCACCCGACCTCGCCTCTACGCTGGGGGCGGAGGCGATGTGAGCGACAAAGACCTGAGCTGGAAGTACGCGGAGGAGTTCCCCGTGGAGCCTCCCGCGACCCAGCTCGCCCGTCAGCACTCCCTCGAGCTCGGCATCGACCCCATCTCTCCCGCGTCGGGCGCGCAGCTCGCCGTGCTGGCCGCGGCGATCGACGCCGACAGCATCCTCGAGATCGGCACGGGCGCCGGAGTCAGCGGCCTCTGGCTGCTGCAGGGCGCACCCGGGGCGACGCTCACCACGATCGACGTCGAGATCGATCATCAGAATCGTGCACGGCAGGCGTACGCCGACGCCGGCATCCCGGCCGCCCGCACGCGCCTCATCGCGGGGCGCGCCACCGACGTGCTGCCGCGCATGAACGACGGCGCCTACGACCTGGTGCTCGTGGATGCGGATGCGGCATCCGTGCTGGACTACGTGGAGCACGGACTGCGGATCGCCCGCACGGGCGGCGTCGTGGTGGTCGCCCACGCGCTGTGGCGGGGTCGTGTCGCCGATCCCGCCCAACGCGATGAGACGGTCGCCGACTTCCGCGCGCTGCTCACGACGATCGCCGAGTCGAGCGCCGTGACGGCCGCGCTCAGCACGGCGGGCGACGGTCTGCTGCAGCTCGTCAAGACCGGGGACTGACCGGGCAGCGCGCTCGCCCGCGCCCGGAATCGAACGCGCCGCGGATGACCGCGGCGCGCCATTAAACACAGAAGCGTTGCGCGACGATCCCGAAGGTATCGCCGCGCAACGCGAATGTCAGCCCGCGATGACACCCGCGAGGGCGTCGTGCAGCTCCTTGGCCTCGTCGTCGTTGACCGACACCACCAGACGGCCGCCGCCCTCGAGCGGAACGCGCACGATGATGAGGCGACCCTCCTTTACAGCCTCCATCGGGCCGTCACCGGTCCTCGGCTTCATGGCTGCCATGAGTTGTCCCCTTTCGACGGTTGCTCACCCCCATTATCTCGCATGCGGCTGACACGGGCTAATCCGCGGCGTTCCCCGCACCACGCGTCGAGTGGCGCGCCTCCCGAGATCACGGCGGTGACCAATCCCCCGGCACCCGGATCCAGCAGAAATACACCCACACGAGCTGCCCCGCGATCCCGAGCAGCACGAGCGTCACCCGCAGGGCCCGCGAACGCGGAACGGCGAACGCCCCGAGCGCGGGCGACAGAGGCAGCAGCAGGCGCCAGGTGCTCGACTGGGGGAAGAACACCGCCATGAGGTAGACGAGGTAGCTCACGAGCCAGAGCCGCAGCTCCACCCCGAGCCGCCTCGCCCACGGCGTCAGGAGGAACACCGCGAAGAGCGCGACGAGCACGAGCACGACGACGACCGCGAGCGCCAGGCCCGCCCCCGGTACCCCCGCGAACCGCAGCCAGAATGCGAACCCCTGCAGCCATCCCTCGAACGGCACGAGGCCGCCGTGACCGACGTATCCCACCCGCCAGGCGAGCTCGGTGTCGGTGTAGGCCGTCGGTGAGCCCGTGACCGCCCAGGCGATTCCCGGCCAGGCGAGTCCCGCGCCGAAGCTCGTGAGCCCGGCACCCACGATCGCCGCGAACTCCCCTCGGGGCAGCGGATGCGCATCCGGCGTGCGCCGCCACCGCACGATGCGCAGCACGAGATACAGCAGCAGGAACAAGGCGAACGCGAGGCCCGTCGGGCGCGTGAGCGACATGACGATCAGCACCGGCAGCAGCACCACGAAGCGGCGCCGCTGCACGAGCAGCAGGGCCAGGAACAGCAGCGCCAGCCCGGGCGCCTCGGCATATGCCACCTGGAACATCGGCGACACCGGCGCCGTGCACAGCAGCACGACGCCGAAGAGAGCGGATGCGGCATCCATCCCGGCACCCCGGAGGAGCCGCTCGAACAGCAACGCGGCGCACGCGCCCGCGGCGAGCGTCACGCAGACGGCGATGATCGGGAACGGGAATCCGAGCCGCATGAAGAGCCCCAGGAAGAGCGGGTACACCGGCAGGAACGCCCACGCGTTCTCGACGACGTGACCCGCGTCGTTCGTGGGTAGTTCGCTCGGGTAACCGCCCGCGGCGATACTCCAGTACCACTGGCCGTCCCAGTTGGCCGAGAGGGTGAAGAGGTCGGGTACCGCCCCGCCCGTCTCGCGCGCCTGCACGACGCCGAAGCACAGCAGCACGATCGTCGTGACGATGCGGCTCGCACCGAACACGACGAGCACACGCGCCCACCACGGCAGCAGCCGCCAGCGCACGAGGGCGGGGGTGATCAGCCGGCGGTCAGCCATCGCCGCAGGCCCGCCTCGACCCGCTCGATCTGCTCCACGGGAACGCGCTCATCGTCGGCATGCGCAAGGCTCGGGTCGCCGGGGCCGTAGTTGACGGCCGGGATGCCGAGCGCACTGAAGCGGGCCACATCCGTCCAGCCGTACTTGGGGCGCGCCTCGCCGCCGACCGCGGCGACGAACTGCTGAGCGAGCGGCGCGTCGAGGCCGGGACGCGCACCCTCGGCGAGGTCGGCCACGGTGATCTCGACGGGCAGCCCGGCGAAGAGCTGCTCGAGGTGTGCGAGCGCCTCGGCACCGCTGCGGCTCGGCGCGAAGCGGTAGTTGACGTGCACGGTGCACGTGTCGGGGATGACGTTGCCCGCGACGCCGCCCGAGATGCCGACGGCCGAGAGGCTCTCCCGGTAGACGAGACCGTCGACCTCGACCTCCCCGGCTGGTATGCGGCGAGCCGGTCGAGCACGGGGGCGGCGGCGTGGATGGCGTTCTCGCCCATCCAGGCACGCGCGGAGTGGGCGCGGCGACCGCGGGTGGTGACGTCGACCCGGATCGTGCCATTGCATCCGCCCTCGATCTCGCCGCCCGAGGGCTCACCGAGGATGGCGAAGTCGGCCTCGAGCAACTCGGCGTGCTCGCGGGCGATGCGACCGAGACCGTTGAGGGAGGAGTCGACCTCTTCGTTGTCGTACCAAACCCAGGTGACGTCGACGGCGGGCTCGACGAGCTCGACCGCGAGCGCGAGCATGACGGCGCAGCCGCCCTTCATGTCGACCGTGCCGCGCCCCCACAGCGTCGCACCCTCGTCGATGAGCCGGGCGGGCAGGTTCGCGTTGATCGGAACGGTGTCGATGTGACCGGCGATCACGACCCGCTGGGACCGGCCGAGCGTCGTGCGGGCGACCACGGCATCCCCGTCGCGCGTCACCTCGAGGTGCGGCTGGGCGCGCACGACCGCCTCGATCGCATCGGCGAGTTCGCGCTCTGCGCCCGAGACGGATGCGATGTCGACGAGCTGCCGCGTGAGCTCGGGGGTCGAGGCGGACAGGTCGAGAGCGCGCACGACGTCCACCCTACCGAGGCCGCGAGGCGCGCCCGCCGCAGCCGATAGCCTGGCAGCATGACGACCGCCTGGGGCTACGGACTCGCCACGATCGCCGCCGACGGAACCACGCTCGACACGTGGTTCCCCTCGCCCGCGCTCGGCGAGGCCCCCGCGGATGCTGCCGCGCCCGCGGAGGTCACCGACGGCGTGGGCGCGGATGCCGTGCGCGCCGTGACGACCCAGGCGCAGCTCGTCGAGATCGACACGGATGCCGCACCCGCCTCCACCCCCGACGCCTACCTCCGTCTGCACCTTCTCTCGCACCTGCTCGTGCGGCCGAACGAGGTCAACCTCGACGGGATCTTCGCCCACCTGCCGATCGTCGCCTGGACCACCGGCGGCCCCGCGCATCCGTCGGTGCTGCGCGAGGGGCGCGCCCGACTGCAGCGTGCCGGGGTGTCGGTGATCGGGGTCGACAAGTTCCCGCGCCTGCTCGACTACGTCGTGCCCGACCGGGTGCGCATCGCGGATGCCGCCCGCGTGCGCCTCGGCGCGCACCTCGCGCCCGGCACGACCGTCATGCACGAGGGTTTCGTGAACTACAACGCCGGCACCCTCGGCGCCTCGATGGTCGAGGGGCGGATCTCGCAGGGTGTCGTCGTGGGCGACGGATCCGACATCGGGGGTGGCGCATCCATCATGGGCACGCTCTCGGGCGGCGGCACCGAGCGCGTCGTGATCGGCGAGCGTTCGCTGCTCGGGGCCAACTCGGGCATCGGCATCTCGATCGGCGACGACTCGGTCGTCGAGGCGGGTCTCTACGTGACCGCCGGCACGAAGGTCACCTACCTGCTGCCGGCCGGGCCGCGCACCGTGAAGGCTCTCGAACTGTCGGGCGTGCCCGGCATCCTGTTCCGCCGCAACTCGGTGACGGGCGCCGTCGAGGCGCTCCCCCGCACCGGCCACGGCGTGCAGCTCAACGAGGCCCTGCACGCGTAGGCGGCCGCCCCCGCGGGCTTCCGCCCCGGCATCCCCTCGGCTTTTGTCGAAAATGCAGGAGTATTCGACGGCAAACCCCGTCAATGCTGGGTTACGCGTGACGACACGCCCGAGCACTCCTGCATTTTCGACATAGCTCAAGTCGTACACAGGCGAGGCGAGCGGATGTTGTCCACCGTTTGAGGGGTCAGCGCCGCGGTCGCCTCCCGCGGCTGGACAGCATGCTGCCCATGAGCCTCAGTGCCGACATCCGCCAGTTGGGTGGCCTCGCGCCAGCCCACGCGCTTCTCCAGCTCGGCTGGACCTACCGCACGCTCGACTATGCGGCCCGGCAGGGGTGGGTGCAACGAGTTCGCAACGGCTGGTACGCCCTCACCGAGATCGACGAGCTGCTGTCGTCGACATGGCGTGTCGGCGGGCTCGCGACCTGCGCCACCGGTGCTGCGTCGCACGGGATGTGGACGCCACCCGACGAGCAGCTGCACGTGGTCGTGCCACCGAATCACGCCCGGATGCGTCGGCACGATGATCGGCACACCCGTCTCAGCGAAAGCCCCGACGATCGCGTCGTCGTGCACTGGCGAGAGGCCGATGCCCACGACCGCTTTCGTGCGACACCGCTCGAATGCCTCATCGATCTCGCCGCGTGCCACTCTCCCGCCTGGGTGCTCGCCGCGCTCGACAGCGGGCTCGCGCGACGGGTGCTCACCCGCGAAGACCTCCGTGAGTTGCGTCGGCGGCTGCCGGGCACGCGCAGCCAGATCATCGACCTGGTCGACCCGCGCTCCGAGTCGTTTCCCGAGTCTGTGCTGCGCTGGTATCTGGTGCAGGCCCGCATCCCGTTCCGCATCCAGCAGTGGATCGACGACATGCGCGTCGACTTCCTGATCGGCCGGCTCGTCGTCGAAGTCGACGGGAAGGAACATCACGACAACCCCACCGCATTCGAACGCGACCGCGCACGGGATGCGCGGCTCAGCATCCGCGGATACCGCGTGCTGCACTTCAGCTACGCGCAGGTGGTCTATCGCCCGGATGAAGTGCTCGCCGCGATCTGCGCTGCTCTCGCCCGTGGCGACCACCGCTGAGTGACACACCCGCTGCTCACTCCGTCGCCAATGTCGAAAATGCAGGAGAACTCGGGCGTGTCGGCGAACTCAGCCCTGTCAGCGCGGGCTTGAGCGTCGAAGATTCCTGCATTTTCGACAAAGGTAGGCGAGCGGATGCCGACGGCAGGGTGCAGCGGATGTGGCCGTGGGTCAGCGGCGAACGGGCCGCGGGCGGCTCAGCAACTCAGCAGGCCGCGAGCGACTCAGCGGCGAGCGGGCCGCGGGCGGCTCAGCGGCCGGCGGGCCAGGGGCGCGGGGCGGGCCCCACGTAGAGCTGCTGCGGGCGGCCGATCTTGGTGGCGGGGTCGGCGTTCGCCTCGCGCCAGTGGGCGATCCAGCCGGGCAGACGGCCGATCGCGAAGAGCACGGTGAACATCCGCGTCGGGAAGCCCATAGCCTTGTAGATCACGCCCGTGTAGAAGTCGACGTTCGGGTAGAGCCGACGCTCCTGGAAGTAGTCGTCGTTGAGCGCGATCTCCTCGAGCTCCTTGGCGATGTCGAGCAGCGGGTCCTTGACCCCGAGGTCGGCGAGCACCTCGTCGGCCGACTCCTTCACGAGCTTCGCGCGCGGATCGTAGTTCTTGTAGACGCGGTGGCCGAAGCCCATGAGACGGATGCCGTCTTCCTTGGCCTTCACGCGCTCCACGAACTTCGACACCGACTCGCCCGAGTCGCGGATGCGGCCGAGCATCGTGAGCACCGCCTCGTTGGCACCGCCGTGCAGCGGACCGTAGAGCGCGTTGATGCCCGCCGAGATGGAGGCGAACAGGTTCGCCTCGGTCGAGCCGACGAGCCGCACGGTCGAGGTGGAGGCGTTCTGCTCGTGGTCTTCGTGCAGGATGAGCAACCGGTCGAGCGCCTTCACGAGCACCGGGTTCACCTGGTACGGCTCGGCGAGGTTGCCGAAGTTGAGCTTGAGGAAGTTCTCGATGAAGTCGAGCGAGTTGTCGGGGTAGAGGAACGCCTGCCCGAGCGACTTCTTGTGCGCGTAGGCCGCGATCACCGGCAGCTTCGCGAGCAGCCGGATCATCGAGAGCTCGACCATCTCGGGGTTGCGCGGGTCGAGCGAGTCCTCGTAGTAGGTCGAGAGCGCCGAGACCGCGGCCGACAGCACCGACATGGGGTGGGCGGTGTGCGGCAGCGCCGAGAAGAAGTGCTTGAGGTCTTCGTGCAGCAGCGTGTGCCTGCGCACCTTCTCCGAGAACTCGGCGAGCTCCGACTGGGTCGGCAGCTCGCCGTAGATGAGCAGCCACGCCACCTCGAGGTAGGTCGAGTGCGCCGCGATCTCCTCGATCGCGTAGCCGCGGTAGCGCAGGATGCCCTCGTCGCCGTCGATGTAGGTGATGGCGCTGCGGGTGGATGCGGTGTTGACGAAACCGGGGTCGTAGGCGTTGAAACCGGTCTGCTTGGTGAAGGTCGACATGTCGACGGCGTCGCGCCCGTCGACCGCCTTCAGCACCGGGAACTCCGCGACCCGATCGCCGAGGCTCAGGGTCACCTTCTCGCTGCTCGTCACGTCGCTCACCATGACAGACTACCGGCGCGCGGAGTCACCACGAGCCGAGACGGGAGACAGCCTCGTCTACTCGCTCGTCGGATGCGGTGAGCGCGATCCGCACGTGCTGGGCCCCGGCGGCGCCGTAGAACGACCCCGGCGCGACCAGGATTCCGCGCCGGGCGAGGGCCGCCACGGTCTGCCAGCAGTCCTCGTCGCGCGTCGCCCACAGGTACAGGCCCGCCCGCGATCCGTCGATCCGGAACCCGGATGCGGTGAGCGCCCCCACGAGCGCGTCGCGGCGGCGGCGGTACAGCTCCTTCTGCGCCGCGACGTGCTGCTCGTCGCCGAGCGCCGCGATCATCGCGGCCTGCACGGGGGCCGGCGGCATGAGACCGAGGTGCTTGCGCACCGCGAGCAGCTCGCCCACGAGCTCACTGCATCCGGCCACGAATCCGGCGCGGTAGCCGGCGAGGTTCGACTGCTTCGAGAGCGAGTACACCGAGAGCGTCAGGCGCCGCGATCCCTGGGTCACCTCGGGGTGCAGGATGCTGGGGGTCGGCTCGTCGGAGCTCCAGTCGAGCTCGGCGTAGCACTCGTCGTTCGCGATCACCGCGCCGAGCTCACGCGCGCGTGCGACGGCGCTCCGCAGGAACTCGAGCGAGTGCACCCGCCCGTCGGGATTGCCCGGACTGTTGAGCCACACGAGCTTGGTCTCGGCGGGCCACTCCGCGGGGTCGTCGGAGGAGAGCACGCTCGCCCCCACCACGGCGGCGCCGACGGCGTAGCTCGGGTAGGCGGCGGTGGGCTGCACGACGACGTCGCCCGGGCCGAGTCCGAGAAGGGTCGGCAGCAGTGCCACGAACTCCTTCGAGCCGATCGTCGGGATGACGTTGTCGGTGGTCAGGTCGGGAACGCCCCGCCGGCGCGCGTACCACGCCACGATCGCCTCGCGCAGTGCGGGCGACCCGGCCGTCGCGGGGTAGGCGTGCGCATCCGTCGCGGCCGCGAGCGCCTCACGAACGGGGGCGGGTGTCGCATCGACGGGCGATCCGACCGACAGGTCGACGATGCCGCCCGGATGCGCGCGGGCCTCGTCGCCGTACGGCGTCAGCAGATCCCAGGGGAAGTCGGGAAGCGCGTGGGTCAAGACGAGCCCTGCGGCGGGAGAGCGGCGACGATCGGGTGGTCTCCCGGGATCACCCCGATCTTCGCGGCGCCGCCGGGCGATCCGATCTCTTCGAAGAACTCGACGTTCGCCTTGTAGTAGTCCGACCACTGTTCGGGCAGGTCGTCTTCGTAGTAGATGGCCTCGACGGGGCAGACCGGCTCGCACGCACCGCAGTCGACGCACTCGTCGGGGTGGATGTAGAGCATGCGGTCGCCCTCGTAGATACAGTCGACGGGGCACTCGTCGACACAGGCGCGGTCTTTGACATCCACGCAGGGAAGGGCGATGACGTAGGTCACCGTTCCATCCTATGGCGACTCGGATGCCGCTTCCGGTCGCCGCCGGATCGGCCAGAGCAGTGCCGCGGCGGCCACGAGCGGCGCCGCGACGAGCCAGACGAGGTCGAGTCGCCGGTCGGGGTGGATGACGACGGCGTCCACCGGGGCGACGGCGATGAGCACGACAGCGGCACCGACGCCGACGGCGGCCGCGATGCCCGGCATCCGCTCGTCGAAGGCGAGCCGCACCCCGAGCACGTAGGCCGCGACGATCACGAGCCCCGCGGCGAGCACCCACGGCACGAGGCTCGCGTGGGCGAAGGTCGAGACCGTGCCGATCGCGGCACCCACGAGCAACGCGAGCAACGGGGCGACGATGCGCAGAGCGAGGGGCACGGCGCAACGATAGCGGCTGTCAGAGCGGCGAGTCCGAGTGGACAGCCGCCCGCGCCCGGGCGTAGGCTCAGCGCGGGTAAGGGTCGCCTTACCTAAAGCTCCCGGAAAGTCACCCGTGCTCGCCAACGCGCTCATCGGTCTTCGCGAAGGCCTCGAGGCCGGCCTCGTCGTCGGCATACTGATCGCGTACCTGCGCAAGCTCGGTCGCGACGACCTGCTCCCCGGCTCTGGCTCGGCATCGGCGCGGCGATCGCGCTCTCGCTCGGAGTCGGCGCGGTGCTCACCTGGGGCCCCTACGGCATGAGCTTCCAGGCGCAGGAGCTGCTCGGCGGCGGTCTCTCGATCCTCGCGGTCGGACTCGTCACCTGGATGATCTTCTGGATGCTGCGCCACGCCCGCGGCCTGCGCGGCGAACTCGAACACGGCCTCGACTCCGCGATCGCGGGGTCGGCGCACGGTGCCGGCTGGGGACTCGTACTGCTCGGCGTGGTGGCCGTCGGCCGGGAGGGCGTCGAGACGGCGCTCTTCGTGTGGGCCGCCGCCAAGTCGACCGGCGACCCGCTGCTCGGCACGCTCGGGGCGGTGCTCGGCATCCTCGCCTCGGTCGTGATCGCCTACCTCATCTACCGCGGTTTCGTGCGCATCGACCTCGCCGCCTTCTTCCGCTGGACGGGCCTGTTCCTGGTGCTCGTGGCCGCGGGGGTGCTGGCCTACGGCATCGGCGACCTGCAGGAAGCGGGGCTGATTCCCGGATGGGGACAGTCGGCGTTCAGCCTCGCCCACCTCATCCCCGCCACGAGCTGGTACGGCGTGCTGCTCGCGGGCGTCTTCAACTTCACCCCCGAGCCCACCTGGGCTCAGTTCATCGCCTGGTTCGCCTACATCGTCGTGACGAGCACCGTGTTCCTCCGCCTCAGCCGCCGCGCGCCCCGTCGGGCGCCCGCGGCCGACCCGGTGCTGCCCCGCGGCACACCGGATGCGGCGGAACGGGTCGCCTGACCCGCGATCCCTGCGCACCACTCGAACATCCGACATCCCGATTCCGAGGAGCCCCATGCCCGCCCCGTCATCCGCCCGTACGCCCGCGACCGCGAGCACGGCGTCCCGAGCCGCCGCCCCGGTTTTCGCGACCCTGACGCTCGCCGCCCTCGCGCTGGCCGGGTGCGTGCCGAACGCGCCGAGCGGCACGGCACTCACGGTCGACATCACCGACAGCGGATGCGCGGTGTCTGCGAACACGGCCGTCGCGGGTGCGGTGAGCTTCACGCTCACCAACAACGGCACCGACGTCAACGAGTTCGAGATCCTCGCCGAGGACCAGTTGCGCATCGTCGGCGAGAAGGAGAACATCACGCCTGGCCAGACCGTAAGCTACGTGGCGCAGCTGGATCCCGGCATCTACTTCACGGCCTGCAAGTTCCAGATGGTCGGAGCGCCGACCGGCCTGGCCGAGTTCGCCGTCACGGGCGAGGCGGTGGCCGTGGACGAGGATCGCGCCGCCCTCGAGCAGGAGGCGGTCGCGAACTACCTCGGCTACGTGCGGGCGCAGGTCGGCGAACTGCTGCCCCAGGTGCAGGCGCTCGTCGACGCCTACCAGGCGGGCGACGACGAGCTCGCGCGTTCGCTCTTCGCATCCGCGCGCGTCTCGTACGAGCGCATCGAGCCGACAGCCGAGGCCTTCGGCGACCTCGACCCCAAGATCGACTACCGCGAGGTCGACGCGGTGGCCGAGGACTCGACTGGACCGGCTTCCACCGCATCGAGAAGGACCTCTGGGTGCCGGCCGCCGACGGTCTGAACTCCGACGGCACGAGCGCCTGGCTCGACTGGCGGCCCTCGACGCCCGAGCAGCGTACGCAGTTCGGCGACCAGCTCGTGGCCGACGTGCAGCAGCTCTTCGACCAGGTGACCGACGCCGACTTCAGCGTGAGCCTCTCCGATATCTCCAACGGCGCGATCGGCCTGCTCGACGAGGTCGCCACGGGCAAGATCTCGGGCGAGGAGGACTGGTGGTCGCACACCGACCTCACCGACTTCGCCGCCAACGTCGACGGGGCATCCGTCGCCTTCGGCAACGTGCAGAAGCTCGCGGCGCAGAGCGATGAGGGCGCGAAACTGGCGGAGGAGATCGAGACGCAGTTCGACGCCCTCGAGCGCGTGCTCGCGCAGTACGGCTCGATCGAGGCGGGCTTCACACCCTACGATCAGCTCACCGACGCGCAGCGCAAGCAGCTCTCGGACGCGGTCAACGCCCTCGCGGAGCCGCTCTCGCAGCTCACCAGCACCGTTCTCGGACTCTGATGACCGAACCCGACGCCACCCCGACCCCCGACGCCTCCTTCTCGCGCCGCGGCCTGCTCGGCCTCGCCGCTGCAGGCGGCATCGGCGCGGTCGCCGGGCTGGCGGCGGGGGCGGCGATCGCGTCGGCACCGGATGCGACGGGCGGCACCCCCGCATCCGCTCGCTATCCGTTCTTCGGCGAACACCAGGCCGGCATCACGACGCCCGCGCAGGACCGCCTGCATTTCGCGGCGTTCGACCTCGCACCCGACGCCACGCGCGACGACCTCGCCTCGCTGCTGGCCGACTGGACGGAGGCCGCCGCGCGGCTCACACAGGGCCTCGAGGTGGGCGAGGCAGGAGCCGTCGGCGGCTCGCCCTACGCTCCGCCCGACGACACGGGCGAGGCGCTCGGACTGCCGGCATCGGGGCTCACGATCACCTTCGGGTTCGGGCCGACGCTGTTCGGGACCGCCGACGGCGTCGACCGCTTCCGTCTCGCCGCCCGCCGCCCGGCCGCCCTCGAGCCGCTCCCCCGGTTCTCGGGCGACGCGCTCGTGCCGGAGCGCAGCGGCGGCGACCTCTGCATCCAGGCGTGTGCCGACGACCCGCAGGTGGCGGTGCACGCCATCCGCAACCTCAGCCGCATCGCCTTCGGGCGCGCGATGCTGCGCTGGTCGCAGCTCGGCTTCGGTCGCACCTCGTCGACCTCGACGAGCCAGACCACGCCGCGCAATCTGTTCGGCTTCAAAGACGGCACCGCCAACATCAAGGCCGAGGAGCCGGATGCCGTGGCCGAGCACGTCTGGGTGTCGCGTGAGCAAGGCCCCGAGTGGCTGGTCGGGGGCAGCTACCTCGTGGCGCGCCGCATCCGCATGATCATCGAGAGCTGGGACCGCGTGCAGCTCGCCGAGCAGGAGGCGCTCTTCGGGCGCACCAAGGGCGAGGGCGGACCGATGTCGGGCGGCGGCGAGTTCGCGGCGATCGACCTCGCAGCGACCGCGCGTGATGGGAGTCCGGTGATCGCACGCGACGCGCACGTGCGGCTCGCGCATCCGGAGACCAACGGCGGCATCCGCCTGCTGCGGCGCGGCTACAACTTCGTCGACGGCAACGACGCGCTCGGCAGGCTCGACGCGGGCCTGTTCTTCCTGAGCTTCCAGAACGACCCGGAGCACTTCGTGACGGTGCAGCGCTCGCTCGCGAGCGACGGGCTCAACGAGTACCTGAAGCACGTCGGCTCGGCTGTCTTCGCGATTCCGCCCGGCGCACACGAGGGCGACTCGATCGGAGACACGCTGCTGAACTGACGAAGCGGGCCGGATGCTCACCACATCCGACCCGCTTCCTCGTCAGCTCATCAGCCGAGCGCGACGCCGCGACGGCGATGCACCCGCACGGCGACTGTCGCACCCACGCCCAGCAGCAGCAGCGTGCCTGCCACGCCGAGCAGCAGCCCGATGTCGGCGCCCGTGGCGGCGAGGCTGCCGGAGCCCGGCGCCGCGGCGACCACGTTGTAGGCGACGAAGGTCGTGAAGTGCGTCGTCCAGATCACGAGGTCGTCGCCGGCATCGATCCGGCACGCCCCGCTCGAGAGCGAAGGCGTCGCCGACGGGCACACGTCGGTGATCTCGGTGAAGGTGCCACCGACCTCGACGAAGCCGGCCCTGCTCCCCGCTTGGCCGGGAAGCACGAGCTTCACCGGGGCGTCGAAGGTGAGGCGTGTCGTCGCGGAGCCGACCTGGATCGCGTAGCCGACTGTGGTCTTCTCCGCGCCGGCGGGAGTCGGCACCGCGACATCCTCGACGATCGTCGGCAGTGAGATGACGCCGTCCCACGTCGGGTCGTCGGGGGCCGACACGGTCGTGCCGGCCGGGATCACGAGGCTCGCACCATCTGCCGCCGAGACGGTCAAGTCGACGGGCGTGGTCACGACACCGGCCGTCGGCGTGCCGAGCTTGACGGTGACCTCCCCAGCGCCCTCGGGGATCACGACGTCGAGGGGCGCGTCGCTCGGGAGCTCGAACTCGACGGGGTCAGCGGAGGTCGGAAGCACGCTCGCGACGGATCCGCCGATCGGGATCGTCGTCTCCACCTGGGGCCCGAAGGTGCGCGTGATCGTGATCGTGACCGAGGTGGGCACCGTCGAGGGCGTCCACACGCCGCCGGGCAGCTGCCAGCTGCTGCTGGCCGCCTCGTTGTAGGTTCCTGGCTGGATGACGATGGGCACCGTCACCGACCGCGCCTGGCCCGTGTTGACACTCGCCATGAGCGCCGGCTTGCTCGTCTTGATCACCGGCGCGGCATCTTCGCGGTTCACCCGCACGCTGATCTCCTCGGCGTCGGTGAAACCCTGCACGCGCACGTCGACCGCGATGCCGAGGTAGTCGGCGCCCGTGTGCACGTTCGCGGCGGGGTTGGTGAAGCCAGGGCTCGCCGGCATGACATCCGCGAGCGTCGTGCCGGTCGGGCCCGTCGAGGGCGTGCCGACGGTCTTGCTCAGCAGCACCGCGTCGGCCGCGTCGAGCAGCTCCACGGTCAGCCCGGTGGGAACGGTCTCGGCCGACCACACGGCGTCCGGCTTCACCCAGCTCGAGCTGCCGGCCTCGTCGTAGCTGCCGGGCGTGATGACGATGGGCGCCGTGACCGCGCTGCCCGCCTGGAGCGTCGTGACGACGCCGGTACCCTTGCTGACCTTGACGACATCCGGCCCGACGCTGCGATGTACTGTCACCCGCACCTCGTCGAGCGTGGTGACGGCGGTCGTGTCGAGAGCCTTGATGTCGACCGCGATCCCGCCGTACTTGGTCGAGACGAGATACGCATCGACGTGCAGCTTGTCGGGGTCGGTGTCAGCGTGCACCGCGGTCGCGGGGAGCACACCGAGAGTGGCGAGCCCGAGCAGGGCGGCGAGCGCGACGGCGACGCGACCCGCCATCGGGCGTGCGTGGGCGGCGGGAGATTCGGGGTACATCAGATCCTCAGCTGTCGACGGGCATTCCCGCCAAAACTAGCAAAGGAAAATTCACTCTTGTACCCCTCATCCATGGGGCACCGGGGTGAGGACGACGGGTTACGCGCTCGCGTTCTGTCGCTTGAGGCGCGAGGTCGCACGGGCGCGCTCGGTCTGGTCGAGCACGACCTTGCGGATGCGCACGATCTCCGGCGTCACCTCGACGCACTCGTCGTCGCGCGCGAACTCGAGGCACTCCTCGAGGGTCAGCTTGCGCGAGGGCGTGAGCTTCTCGAAGCTGTCGGCGGTGGAGGAGCGCATGTTGGTGAGCTGCTTCTCCTTGGTGATGTTGACGTCCATGTCGTCGGCGCGCGAGTTCTCGCCCACCACCATGCCCTCGTAGACCTCCTGCGTCGGCTCGACGAAGAACGACATCCGCTCCTGCAACGCGACCATCGCGAACGGCGTCACCACGCCGGCACGGTCGGCCACGATCGAGCCGTTGACGCGCGTCGTGATCTCGCCCGCCCACGGCTCGTAACCGTGCGCGAGCGCGTTGGCGATGCCCGTGCCGCGCGTGATCGTGAGGAACTCGGTGCGGAAGCCGATGAGCCCGCGCGAGGGCACGATGAACTCCATGCGCACCCAGCCGGTGCCGTGGTTGGTCATGCCCTCCATGCGGCCCTTGCGGGCGGCGAGCAGCTGCGTGATGGCGCCGAGGTGCTCCTCGGGCGCGTCGATCGTGAGGTGCTCGAAAGGCTCGTGCACCTTGCCGTCGATCTGGCGGGTGACCACCTGCGGCTTGCCGACGGTGAGCTCGAAGCCCTCGCGTCGCATGTTCTCGACGAGGATCGCGAGCGCGAGCTCGCCGCGGCCCTGCACCTCCCACGCGTCGGGGCGGCCGATGTCGACGACACGGATCGACACGTTGCCGATGAGCTCGCGGTCGAGGCGGTCCTTCACCATGCGGGCGGTGAGCTTGTGGCCCTTGACCTTGCCCACGATCGGGCTCGTGTTGGTGCCGATCGTCATCGAGATCGCGGGCTCGTCGACGTGGATCGCGGGCAGCGGACGGATGTCGTCGGGGTCGGCGATCGTCTCGCCGATCGTGATGTCCTCGATGCCGGCGACGGCGACGATGTCGCCCGCGGATGCCGACTCGGCCGGGTAGCGGTCGAGCGCGCGGGTCTTCAGCAGCTCGGTGATGCGCACGTTGGAGTGCGAGCCGTCGTGACGCACCCAGGCGACCGTCTGGCCCTTCTTGATGGTGCCGGCGAAAACGCGCAGCAGCGCGATGCGGCCGAGGAACGGCGAGGCGTCGAGGTTGGTGACCCAGGCCTGCAGGGGCGCCTCGTCGTCGTAGCTGGGCGCCGGAACGTGCTCGAGGATCGCCTCGAACAGCGGCTCGAGGTCGGCGTTGTCGGGCAGCTCGCCGTTGGCGGGCTGGTTGCGGGATGCCGCACCGTTGCGTCCCGAGGCGTACACGACCGGCAGGTCGAGCAGCGCGTCGACATCCAGGTCCGGCATGTCGTCGGCCAGATCGCTCGCGAGGTTGAGCAGCAGGTCGTGGCTCTCCCCACGACCTCCTCGATGCGCGCGTCCGGCCGGTCGGTCTTGTTGACGGCGAGGATCACGGGCAGCTTCGCCTCGAGCGCCTTGCGCAGCACGAAGCGGGTCTGCGGCAGCGGGCCCTCGGAGGCATCCACGAGCAGCACGACGCCGTCGACCATCGAGAGGCCGCGCTCCACCTCGCCGCCGAAGTCGGCGTGGCCGGGGTGTCGATGACGTTGATCGTCACGGGACCGTCGGTCGCGTGCACGCCCTCGTAGATGATCGCCGTGTTCTTGGCGAGGATCGTGATGCCCTTCTCACGCTCGAGGTCGTTCGAGTCCATGGCGCGCTCCTCGACGTGCTCGTGCGAGCCGAACGAGTTGGTCTGGCGCAGCATGGCGTCGACGAGCGTCGTCTTGCCGTGGTCCACGTGGGCCACGATGGCGACGTTACGCAGGTCGGAACGGTGGGCGATGGGCATGCAGAGACCTCGGATGCTGAGAGGGGAGTCGTCGGCGCCGAGTGGGCGACGTTCCATCCTAGCGGAGAGCCACCGAGCGCGCGGGATGCGTCAGCCGGCGGGGCTCGGCGACGGGCTCGCCGGGGCCCACTGCCAGGCGTTCCAGAGCACTCCCCGCGCGAGCGGCGAGCGGCTGACGCCGGTCAGGCGGTCGGAGACGGCCGTGAGCGTCGGATGCGCGAACAGCGGTACGCCGTAGGCATCCGCCCACAGGATCGCGTCGAGCTTCTGCAGCGCCGCCGTCTGCGTCTCGGGGTCGTCGCTGCCCGCGATCTCGTCGACGAGGGCGTCGGCCTCGGGGTCGGCGAAACGATTGAGGTTGGCGATCTGGGAGTCGCTGCGGAAGACCGCGGCGATCGCGGACGGGCCGAGCCGCGTGGTGTCCCAGGCGAAGAGCGCGGCGTCGTAGGCGCCCGCGACGCCCAGCAGACTCGACCAGTCGGGGCGTGAGCAGTCGGTCACCCGGAAGCCGGCACGGGCGGCCGAGGTGGTGATGACCGCGAACTCCGCGGCCCGCCGCTCGTCACTGCGGTCGTACAGGATGCACACCTCGGGCGAGGTGACGCCGGCCTGCTCGAGCAGTTCCTTCGCGGCATCGACGTCGGTCGACTGGTACTCGGCCGAGCCGTTCTCGGCGATCGCCTCGTCGTAGCCCTCGACGCCGGGACGCAATACGAAGGAATCGAGCTGGCCGGCATCCGCCTGCACGGGGGCTACGAGTTCGTCGACGATCTGCTGCCGCGGCACGACATGCAGGAACGCCCGCCGCACGCGTTCGTCGTCGAAGAGCCCGCTCTTCGAGTCGGCGAACTGCAGGTCGAGATGCTCGAACGTCGCCTCCGAGCCCGCCGTGACGGCGAGGCCCGGGATGTCGCCGAGCTCACCTGCCAGCTCGGCGTCGGGGGCGGGCGATGCCACGTCGACCTCGCCCGCGCGCAGCCGCCGCACGAGTTCGTCGGGGTCGCCGATGGTGGTCAGCACGATCGTCTCGATCGTCGGCGCGCGCGAACCCCGGTAGCGCGGATTGGCCGTGAGCGTCACCGCGCCGTCGGCCACGGCCGACACCAGGTAGGGACCGTTGGCCACGAGCAGCTCGGCGTCCGGCTCGGCGCCGGTGAGGTCGTACGCACCGTTCCAGACATCCGCGATGGCCGAGAGCGCCGCCGTGTCGCCGTCGGCGACCGCATCGACGAGGGCCTGCTGCGCGTGGCGCGCCTCGGCGTCATCCGGGTCGGCGGTCGCCGCCGTGTCGTCAGCGCGCAAGGAGAGGCCGAGGGCGCGAGAGGCCACGATGTGCGCGGGAAGACCGGGCGCGAGCGCGGTCTCCCAGGCGGGCGTGAACGCGTCGTAGTGCACGAAGAGCGAGCGACCGTCGTCGCCGAGCTGAGGCGTCTGCGTCGCGAGCTCGAGCCCGCGGCCGCGCGCCCCGTCGAAGTACACGATGTCGTCGGGCAGCTCGCCGAACCGACCCGTCTCGGGGTCGATGTAGGCGTCGACGTCGAGGTCGGGGGTGTCGAGCGAGCCCGAGTTGGCCGCCCACGCGAGCAGCAGGTCCGCGGGGGTGACGGGCACCCCATCCGACCAGACGACGTCGTCGGCGATCGTGTAGCGCACGGTCAGCGGATCGCGTTCGGTCACCTCCGCGGTGCCGAAGCTCGTGTCGTGCACCAACGCGTAGTCGGCATCCGGGTAGGCGAAGGAGCTGCCCGTGAGGTAGGCGACGTCGGCGTTGAGGCTCGATGCGCGGCCATAGGTGCTGTTCGCGTTGAGGGAGGTGAGCGAGCCCGTGACGGCCACGGTGGCCCGGGAACCCTCCACCACGGTGTCCTGCTCAGTGCAGCCCGCGAGCGCCGTCGCCGCCACGAGAGTGGCGGCGACGAGCGCGAGCAGACGGGGGTTCTCACCCTGTCCACCCTAAGCGCGGTCGCAGGTTCCGAGAGGCGTATCGCCGCGCGATGCGCTCCCCACCCGGCTCGGTGTCGACCGGTTCACACCCCGAGCGGGATGTCGGCCCCGGGGATCGCGGCGAGCAGCTCACGCGTGTACTCGGTCTTCGGGTTGTCGAAGACCTCGTCGACCGTCGATTGCTCCACCACTTTGCCCCGCTGCATCACCGTCACATGGTCGGCGATCACGCGCACGACCGCGAGGTCGTGCGTGATGAACAGGTAGGTGAGGTCGAGCTCCGACTGCAGCTCGGCCAGCAGGTTGAGCACCTGCGCCTGCACGAGCACGTCGAGGGCCGAGACGGCCTCGTCGAGCACGACGATCTCGGGCTTGAGCGCGAGAGCGCGAGCGATCGCGACACGCTGGCGCTGACCACCGGAGAGCTCGTTCGGGTACCGCGTCAGCACCGTCTCCGGCAGAGCCACCTGCTCGAGCACCTCACGCACGCGCGCCTTACGCGACGCGGCGTCGCCCAGCTTGTGCACGTTGAGCGGCTCGGCGATCGTGTTGCCGATGTTGTGCAGCGGGTCGAGCGATCCGTACGGGTCCTGGAACACGGGCTGCATCTTGCTGCGCAGGCGCATGAGCTCCTGCTTGCCGAGCTTGGCCACGTCCTTGCCGTCGACGTGGATCGACCCCGAGGTGATGTCCTCCAGCCGCAGCAAGAGCTTCGCGGCCGTCGACTTGCCCGACCCCGACTCCCCCACGAGCGCCATCGTCGAGCCCTTGGGCACCTGGAACGAGACGTTGTCGACCGCGGTGAACGGGATCGACCGCGGCCCACCCGTGCGGATCTTGAAGACCTTCGTGACGTCGCGGAACTCGATCACGGGCGTGGATGCGTCTCCCGCCGATTCGACCGTGCGCTCGGCGACCGAGACGAGGTCGACCGACGCGTCGGCGCCCTTCGTCTCCTCCGCGTCGAGGCTCGTGCCGCGCGAGACGGCCGACTGGATGCGCTGAGAGGCGAGGCTCGGAGCCGCCGCCACGAGACGCTGCGTGTAGGGATGCTGCGGATCCTGCAGGATCTCGCGCGCGGGCCCCGACTCGACGATGCGCCCGCGGTGCATCACCACGAGGTTCTCGGCACGCTCCGCGGCGAGGCCGAGGTCGTGCGTGATGAAGATGACCGCCGTGTTGCTCTCGGTCGTGAGGCTCTCGAGGTGGTCGAGGATGACCTTCTGCACCGTCACGTCGAGCGCGCTCGTCGGCTCGTCGGCGATCAGGAGCTTCGGATGCGACGACAGGCCGATGCTGATGAGCACGCGCTGGCGCATACCCCCGAGAACTCGTGGGGGAACTGCCGCAGCCGCTGATCGGCATCCGCGAGCCCCGCATCCTTGAGCACCTGGATGGCGCGCTTGCGCACCTCGCGGCGCGAGGTCGCGAGCCCGTTGGCCCGGATGGTCTCCTCCACCTGGAACCCGATGCGGTGCACGGGGTTGAGCGAGTTCATCGGGTCCTGGGGAACGAGACCGATCTCGCGCCCGCGCAGGGACTCCATCTCGTGGCGCTTGAACTGCGTCAGGTCGCGACCCTCGAACAGCACCTTGCCACCCGTGATGCGTCCGCTGCCGGGGAGCAGGTTGATGATCGCGTGCGCGGTCGTCGACTTGCCCGACCCCGATTCGCCCACGATCGCGACCGTCTCGCCCGGGTACACGTCGAAGCTCACGCCGCGCACGGCCGGCACGACGCCGTCCTGCGTCTTGAACGCGACCTCGAGGTTCTCGATCTTGAGCAGGGGTTCCAGTGCGCTCATCGGGTAGCCCTCGCCTTCGGGTCGAGCGCGTCGCGCACCGTCTCGCCGAGCATGATGAAGGCGAGCACCGTCAGCGACAGCGCGATCGAGGGGTAGATGAGCGTCTGCGGCGCGGTGCGCAGGCTCGTCTGGGCGGCCGAGATGTCATTGCCCCACGACATGAAGATGTTGTTGGGCAGGCCGACCCCGAGGAACGAGAGCGTCGCTTCGGCCGTGATGGCGCCGGCGAGACCCACCGTCGAGATGATGATGACGGGTGCGATCGAGTTCGGCATGACGTGCGTGAACATCGTGCGGAACTTCGAGAGACCGATCGCCTCGGATGCGGTCACGAAGTCCAGCTGTTTCACGCGCAGCACCTCGGATCTCAGGATGCGCGCCGTCGATGGCCAGGCGAAGAACCCGATCGCGAGCGAGATGATCCAGATGTTCCGGTCGTGCAAGAACATCGACATGATCACGACCGCCGCGAGGATGTAGGGGATCGCGAAGAAGATGTCGCCGATGCGCATCAGGAACGAGTCGAGCCAGCCGCCGAAGTAGCCGGCGAAGGCGCCGAGCACGATGCCCATGATCGCCACGAGCACCGTGACGATGATGCCGACCGAGAGCGACGTGCCGGTTCCGTGCACGATGCGCGAGAACACGTCGCAGCCCTGCTTGGTGAAGCCGAGCGGGTGCCCGGGCAGCGGCCCGTGGTTCGAGATGCGGGTTCCCACCGGCACGCCGAACTCCTCGGCTTGCGCCTGGGTCTGCACGCTCAGGATGCAGTTGTCGTTCGGCGGCACCGAGGTGAACACGCCCGGGAAGATCGCCACGAACACGATGAAGAGGATGATCACCGCCGAGATCCAGAACATCCAGCGGCTCCGCAGGTCACGCCACGCGTCGAGCCAGAGGTTCGACTTGCGGTCGCTCACGCGCACCGCGTCGACGGCGCCGAGGCCGCCCTCGTCGACCTCGGCGACGAAGCGCGGCGCTCTGCGGACAGGATTCTTACTTGACATAGCGGATCCTCGGGTCGAGCACTCCGTAGAGGAGGTCGATGGCGATGTTCACGAGCACGTAGACGATCACGAGGATCGTCACGATCGAGACGATCTCGGGGGTGTCGTGTCGGTTGATGGCTTTGAACAGCTCGTTGCCGACACCTGGCACGTTGAAGATGCCCTCGGTGACCGTCGCCCCGACGATCAGGATGCCGAAGTCGGCGGCGATGTTCGTGGTGACGGGGATCATCGAGTTGCGCAGGATGTGCACGGGGATCACGCGCCCTCGCGTAAGGCCCTTGCCGTACGCCATGCGCACGAAGTCGTTCTGGCTGGTCTCGATCACCGACGCGCGCGTGAGGCGCAGCACGTAGGCGAGGTTGAGGCCCGCGAGCACGATGGCAGGGAGTAAGAGATCACTCCATGGAGCGCCTGGCCCCACTGTCGGTCGGGCCCAGCCGAGCTGGATGCCGAACAGCCACTGCGCCACGAAGGCGAAGACGAAGACGGGCATCGAGATGATGAGCAGCGTGATGACGAGCGACGCGTTGTCGAAGACGCCGCCCTTGCGCAGGCCGGCGATGAGCCCCGCCAGCACACCGATGCCGAGCTGGATGACGACGGCGAGCAGCGCGAGACGCAGCGTCGTCGGGAAGGTGCGGGCGAGGATCTCGTTGACCGACTGGCCCGCGTAGGTCGTGCCGAGGTTGCCCTGCAGCACGTCGCCGAGATAGAGGAAGTAGCGCGACAGGAAGGGCTGGTCGAGGTGGAACTTCGCCTCGAGTGCCGCGATCTGCTCGGGCGACGGGGTGCGGTCGCCGAACATGCGCAGCACCGGGTTGCCCGGCATCGCGAACACCATCGAGAAGATGATGAACGTCGACCCGAAGAACACCGGGATGCCCTGCAGCAGGCGCCGGATGATGTACCAGATCATAGGGTTTACAGCGTTTCAGAGATTCGGGGTGAACGCACCCCGTGGGGCGGCGCCGAGACGCCGCCCCACGGTGCGTTGAACGGAACGAGTCCTTATTCGGACTTGGTCACGTTGTAGAGGATCGGCCAGCTGTCCCAGCCGTACTCCACGTTGTCGACCAGCGAGGAGTACCCGGCGGTAACCGAGCCGTACCACAGCGGGATCGCGGGCAGGTCCTCGAAGAGCTGACCCTGAGCCTCATTGAAGAGCTCCGACTGCTCCTCCTGGGTGGGGGCGGCGAGGCCCTCACGGAACAGCTTGTCGAAGTTGGCGTTCGAGTAATCGGCGTCGTTCGAGCCGGCACCCGTCACGTAGAGCGCACCCAGGATGTTGGCCTGCGACGGGAAGTCGAACTGCCATCCGGTACGGAACGCGGCCTTGATCGTACGGTCGTTGACCTCGGTGCGCAGCCCCGCGAAGTCGGGGTACGGGAGGCCGACGGCGTCGATGCCGAGAGCGTTCTTGATCGAGTTGACGGTCGCGTCGACCCACTCCTGGTGGCCGCCATCCGCGTTGTAGGCGAGCTGGAAGGTGCCCGACCAGGGGTTGATCGTGTCAGCCTGAGCCCAGAGCTCCTTGGCCTTGTCGACGTCGTACTCCATGACGTCGGAGCCCTCGATGCCCTCGGGGTCGAAGCCCGCGATGACCGGCGAGGTGAAGTCCTCGGCGGGCTGGCGGGTGCCCTGGAAGATCACGTCGGTGATCTCGGCGCGGTTGATGGCGTGCGAGATCGCGGCGCGACGCAGCTTGCCCTCGTCGTCGTTACCGAAGTGCTCGAGGTTGTAGTTCATGGTGAACGACTGGAACACGGCCGAACCCTGCTCGACGGCACGGTCGCCCAGGTCGTCCTTGTAGGTCTCGAGCGCGCTCGTCGGAACGGTGTCGATGACATCGACGTTGTCCGAGAGGAGGTCGGCGTACGCGGCGTCCTGCGTGGCGTAGACGATGAAGTTGAGTCCACCGTTCTGAGCCTTGCGCGGGCCGGTGTAGCTCTCGTTCGGCACGAGGTTCAGGCTCTCGCCGTGCACCCATCCGTCTTCGCTGAGCTTGTAGGGGCCGTTGCCGACGGGGGCGTCACCGAACGCGTCCGGGTCGTCGAAGAACGACTCGGGCAGCGGGAAGAACACCGTGTAGCCGAGGGCCACCGGGAAGTCCGCGCGCGGCTGGGCGAGCTTGACGGTGAAGGTGGTGTCGTCGACGACGTCGAGCGCCAGGGTGTCCTCGCCACCGTCGTAGGTGCCGCCCTCGAACGCGATCGCGTCGATGAACCACCACTGGTTCAGGAGGTCGGGGTTCGACGCGGCCCACTGCCAGGCCTTCACGAACGAGTCGGCCGTGACCGGCGTGCCGTCCGAGAACGTCTGGTCAGCCTTGAGCTTGATCGTCCAGTTGATGTAGTCGTCGGACTCGATCGACTCTGCGGCGTCGTAGTCCCACGAGCCGTCGGCCTTGTAATAGACCAGACCGGCGAACATGTTGTTGAGAACCTGACCGCCGTTGACTTCGTTGGTGTTGGCTGGGATCAGCGGGTTCTCCGGCTCGCCCCAGGCGACGTTGACGACGCCGGTCGATGCCGATCCTCCTCCGTTGTTGTTGCCGCCGTTGTCCGACGAGCAACCGGAGAGGACAAGCGCGGCGGCGACTGCGATGCCCCCGGCTGCTGCTGCGATGCGAGTGATTCGCACGGTTCCTCCTGTACACAATGTGACGCCATGCGGGCGTGCGCGCGCATGGCGGTGATGCGTGCAACCTTAAGTCTCGATGTCGCGACCGCCAAACCGGATCGCGGAATCGTTACATGGAGGAAACCGCGACGCGGGATTTTTGCGCGATACCTCCACATGCGCAGGATTTCTCATCGCGGTGCCGGAATGGTGCGATCCGCACTCCCGTGGCATCCGGCATCCGGAGCCTCGCGCCCGGTTAGCATCGACGCATGCCCGCGCCGGAGGAGCCGATCACGACGTCGACGCCCTCGCAAGGCCGCATCTGGTGGGAGATCGCGGTCGTGCTGAGCCTCGGGCTCGGGCAGTCGGCGGTGTACGCGATCGTCGCCCTGGTCGCGCGCCTCACGAGAGGCACCGCCCTCGGCGATCAGAGCGCCGTGCTCAACCCCTCGCTGAGCGAACGCGAGGTGTTCGACCTCGTCTACCAGCTGCTCGGCAACGCCTTCGCGCTCGCGCCCGTGCTGCTCGTGTGCTTCCTGCTGTGGTCGTCGCGGCCGCCGCACCTGCACCGGCTGGGGCTCGGCGGCGGTCGCGTCGGTCGCGACGTGGCCTGGGGGTCGGTCTCGTGGCCGCCATCGGCATCCCCGGGCTCGGGCTCTACGCGCTCGGCCGCGCGCTCGGGCTGTTCGTGGCCATCCGGCCCGACGGCCTCGGCGACTACTGGTGGACCATCCCCGTGCTGCTGCTCTCGGCGGCGCGGGCCTCGGTGCAGGAGGAGTTCGTCGTGCTCGGCTACCTCTTCGCCCGGCTCAAGCAGTTGGGCTGGGGCATCTGGCCGATCATCGTGGCCACCTCGGTGCTGCGCGCGAGCTACCACCTGTATCAGGGCCCGGGCGCCTTCATCGGCAACCTGCTCATGGGCTTGCTGTTCGGATGGCTCTACGCGCGCACCGGACGGCTGCTGCCGTTCCTCGTGGCCCACTTCGTGCTCGATGCCGTGGTGTTCGTCGGCTATCCGCTCGCCGCCGGCTGGTGGCCGGGGCTGTTCGGCCTCCCCGGTTAGGGGGACTCCCGAGCCCTTTCGCAGCGGGCGTAGAATCTCTCGCATGTCTCAGCCCGACCCGGGGGAGTCGGCGACCGCGACGCAGAGCCAGGAGCCTGCAGACGGGCCCGCCCTGCCCCCTCCCCCGCCGGAGCCCCCCGCTTCGAACTGCCCCCTCCCGGCGACGGGGCCAAGCGCTTCGACCTGCCCCCGCCCCCGGCTGAGCGGCCAGAGGTGGCTGAGGAGCGGCCCGCTTCGATCTGCCGCCGCCCGGCCGAGCCACCAGAGCTGGCTGAGGAGCGGCGCAGCCGCGTCTCGAAGCCTCGACCCGACGAACACTCGCGACGGCGGTTTCGAGACGCGCCGCGCTCCGCACGACGCTCCTCAACCACCTGTGTTGCGCGAAGCGTCGAGAGGGCCTACGCGAACGCCTCCACCGGTGGGCAGGCACACACGAGGTTCCGGTCGCCGTAGGCCTGGTCGATGCGCCGCACGGGCGGCCAGTACTTGCCCCCGTGCACGAGCGAGCGCACGGGGTAGACCGCGGTCTCGCGATCGTAGGCGTGCGTCCACTCCCCCGCGATGACCGACTCGGCCGTATGGGGCGCCCCGACGAGCGGGTTGTCGTCCCGGGGCCAGGTTCCGGCCCCCACCGCATCCGCTTCGGCCTTGATCGCGATCATCGCCTCGATGAAGCGCTCGATCTCGGCGAGGTCCTCGGATTCGGTCGGCTCGACCATGAGGGTGCCGGCGACGGGGAACGACATGGTCGGGGCGTGGAACCCGTAGTCGATGAGCCGCTTCGCGACGTCGTCGACGGTCACCCCGGCCGCCTCGCGCAACGGCCGCAGGTCGAGGATGCACTCGTGCGCGACGAGGCCGTTCTCGCCCGCGTAGAGCACCGGGTAGTGCTCGCGCAGACGCTCGGCGACGTAGTTCGCGGCGAGCACCGCGGCTCCCGTCGCGCGGCGTAGCCCTCGGCGCCCATCATGCGCACGTAGGCCCACGAGATGGGCAGGATGCTGGGGCTGCCGTACTCGGCCGAGGAGACGGGGTTCGCACCGGGCGTCACGCCGGGCAGGTACGGCGCGAGGTGCGCCTTCGCCGCCACCGGGCCCACGCCGGGACCGCCCCCGCCGTGCGGGATGCAGAAGGTCTTGTGCAGGTTGAGGTGCGAGACGTCTCCCCCGAAGTCGCCGAAGCGCGCGTAGCCGAGCAGTGCGTTGAGGTTGGCGCCGTCGACGTAGACCTGCCCGCCGGCCGCGTGCACGGCATCCGTGACCGCCCGGATCTCGTGCTCGTACACCCCGTGCGTCGACGGATAGGTCACCATGAGCGCGGCGAGCTCGTCGGCGTGCTGCGTCACCTTGGACCGCAGGTCGTCGAGGTCGACGTTGCCGAGTTCGTCGCACGCGACGACCACGACCCGCATACCGGCGAGCACAGCGGACGCCGCGTTGGTGCCGTGGGCACTCGACGGGATGAGGCACACCGTGCGGTGCTCGCCCCCGTTCGCCCGGTGGTAGCCGCGGATGGCGAGCAGGCCCGCGAGTTCGCCCTGGCTTCCGGCGTTGGGCTGGAGCGACACCTCGTCGTACCCGGTGACGTCGGCGAGCCAGCCGGAGAGCTGACCGACGAGCTCGAGGTAGCCCTCGGTGTCGGCACGCGGGGCGAGCGGGTGGATGTCGGCGAACTCCGGCCAGCTCACGGCCGCCATCTCGGTAGCGGCATTGAGTTTCATGGTGCACGAGCCGAGCGGGATCATGCCCCGATCGAGGGCGTAGTCCTTGTCGGCGAGGTACTTCAGATAGCGCATCATGCCGGTCTCGGAGTGGTGCGTGGTGAACACCGGGTGTGTCAGATATGCCGTCTGCCGCATGTGATCGGGTCCGATGGATCGCCCCACCGGCTTGAAACCGAGCTCTGCGGGAGCCTCGTCGCCGAGCACGGCACGCAGCACGACGAGGGCATCGGATGCGGTCGTCGTCTCGTCCGTCGAGAACTGCATGTGGTCCTCGTCGACCTGCCAGAGCAGCACCCCCTCGGCGTTCGCTGCGGCGACGACCTCGGAGGCGCGTGCGGGCACCGCGATCCGCACGGTGTCGAAGAACTCGTCGTGCACGAGCTGGGCGCCGCCCGCGCGCAACGCATCGGCGATGAGGTTCGCCATACGGTTGGTGCGGTGGGCGATCGCCCGGATGCCGCTCGGTCCGTGGTAGACCGCGTACATCGAGGCCATCACCGCGAGCAGCACCTGCGCCGTGCAGATGTTGCTCGTGGCCTTCTCACGCCGGATGTGCTGCTCGCGGGTCTGCAGCGAGAGGCGGTAGGCGGGGTACCCGGAGGCGTCCTGCGAGACGCCCACGAGGCGTCCGGGAAGCTGCCGCTCGAGCCCCGCACGCACCGCCATGTAGCCGGCGTGCGGGCCACCGAAGCCGAGCGGGACCCCGAAGCGCTGGGTGGTGCCGACCGCGACATCCGCTCCGAGCTCGCCGGGCGAGGTGATGAGGGCGAGGGCGAGCAGGTCGGCGGCCACGACGGCGAGACCGCCGGCCGCCTGCACGCGCGCGATCGCATCCGCGGGGTTCCACACCCGGCCGGAGGCGCCGGGATATTGGATGGCCGCACCGAATGCCGCGGGCAGCTCTCCCTGGAAGTCGGTGTCGACGAGCTCGATGCCGACCGCCTCGGCGCGATGCGCGAGCAGCGCCCGGGTGCGCGGCAGCAGGTCGGTGTCGACGAGGAACACGCGCGAATCGGCGCCGGATGCGCGACGCGCCAGCAGCATCCCTTCGACGACGGCGGTTCCCTCGTCGAGCATCGACGCGTTCGCCGTCGCGAGGCCCGTGAGGTCGGTCACCATCGTCTGGAAGTTGATGAGCGCCTCGAGCCGACCCTGCGAGATCTCCGGCTGGTAGGGGGTGTAGGCCGTGTACCAGCTCGGGTTCTCGAACACGTTGCGCTGGATCACCGCAGGGGTGTGGGTGCCGTAGTAGCCGAGCCCGATCATCGGGCGCGCGACGCGATTGCGGACAGCGAGCGCACGCAGCTCGGCGAGCGCCTCGGTCTCCGATGCCGCGGGCGGCAGCGTCGTCGACACCTCGGGCGAGACCCGGATGCCGGACGGGATCGCGGCATCCATGAGCGCGTCGATACTCGTATAGCCGAGCACCTCGAGCATGGCCTTCTGGGCAGCGGAATCCGTGCCGATATGGCGATCGGCGAAGAGGCGCGTCATTCCGCGATCAGCGCCGCGTACGCGTCGGCGGTGAGCAGCTCGGGAAGCTCCGTGAAGCGCACCGCGATCATCCATCCGGCTCCGAACGGGTCGGAGTTCACGAGCGAGGGGTCGTCGACCACCGCCTGGTTGGCTTCGACCACCTCGCCGTCGAGCGGGGCGTAGAGCTCGCCGACCGACTTGGTCGACTCGATCTCCCCGACGACGCGACCCGAGGCCACCGAGGAGCCCACGGCGGGCAACTCGACGAACACGACATCGCCGAGCTTCTCGGCGGCGTATGAGGTGATGCCGATGCGGGCGACGTCGCCGTCGACGGCGACCCACTCGTGTTCGGCGGTGTACTTCAGAGCGGGTCGAGCTCGGGCATCAGTTCTTCTTTCTCGAGTAGAACGGCAGGGTCACGACGGAGGCGGGAATGCGTGTTCCCCGCACGTCGATGAAGACGGTGGTGCCGACCTCGTGGAGGTCGGGGTGCACGAGCGCCATGGCGATCGGATGGCCGAGGGTCGGCGAGAGCACGCCGCTCGTGACGACGCCTGCCGGCTCGGCGGCATCCTCGGATGCGAAGACCGCGTAGTCGGCACGTCCGGCCCGGCGGCCCTCGGCGGCGAGCCCCACGAGCACCGGTGCGTCGGCGTCAGGCCCCGCGGTGACCGCCGCCTCACCCACGAATCCGCCCGGCTTGCCGAGCACGGGCAGTCGCCCGAGCCCCACCTGCTGGGGCAGGGTCGATCGGGAGAGCTCGTGCCCGTAGAGCGGCATGCCGGCCTCGAGACGCAGCGTGTCGCGCGCCGCGAGGCCGCACGGCACGAGTCCGGCGCCGGCACCGGTCTCCGCGAGCGCCTCCCAGAGCGCCGGCGCGGCATCCGGATCGAGGTAGAACTCGAAGCCGTCCTCGCCCGTGTAGCCCGTGCGGGCCACGAGCACCTCGTGGCCGCGGAAGTCGCCCGTGACGGCGCGGTAGTAGCGCAGTCCGTCGAGCTCGGGGATGTCGAAGCCCTCGACGCCCCGCAGGATCTCCTCGGAGCGCGGCCCCTGCAGGGCGATGAGGGCGATGTCGTCGGACTCGTCGTCCACGACGCAGTCGAAACCGGCGGCCCGTTCACGCAGTGCCGCGACGGCGTCCGCTCGGTTGCCGGCGTTCGCCACCACGAGGAAGCGGTCGGCGCCCGTGCGATACACGACGAGGTCGTCGATGATGCCGCCATCCTCCGCCAGCAGGAGGCTGTACTTGGCCTGGCCCTCCTCGACCGCCGAGATGCGGCCGGCGAGGGCGTAGTCGAGTGCGGCGGGGGCCTCGCCGCCGAGCACGAGGATCTCGGCCATGTGGCTCAGATCGAAGAGCCCCGCGGCTTCGCGCACCGCGTGGTGCTCGGCCAGGTCGGAGCTGTAGCGCACCGGCATCTGCCAGCCCGCGAAGTCGGTGAAGCTCGCCCCCGCCGCGCGGTGCACGGCGTCGAGCGGGAACGGCGTTCGCCGTTCGAAGCATCGGTCATGGTCGAGTTCTCCGATCACTGCTGTCGGTGGAACTCCCCTCTGTCATCGGTGCCTGAGAGATTCGCGACTCCTGGTCGCTTTCACCGTGGGCGGCCTCGGCTGGGGCCCGATGATCTCGGTACGCCGCCTGCGGCGGCACACGATCAGCGGGGGTGTGCTGAAGCGCTTTCCAGAGCGGCCTGTCGATGCGGTACACGTACCTGAGAGATTGGCGGGGAGGCTTGCTCCTTCGGTGCCGGCGGCGTGGCCCCGGCTCTCCCGCATCGCATGCGGCCCGATGTTCGATTGTGGGGCCAGCCTAGCGGATGCCGCCCGGCTCAGTCGGTGAGATCCGCGGCGTAGAGGAGGGCCGAGGCGAGAACGCCGAGCAGCACGACCGCCCACAGCCCGATGCCGGTGAAGGCGACGGCGTTGAGGTGCGGCCTGGTGCGCCCGCGTACGCCATAGGCGCTGAAGATCGCGCCGAGCGCCCAGGGGATCCCGAGCGTGAACGCGCCAGCGATGTCGTTCATGTAGCGGCCCCGGCCGTCGGCGAGCAGCGTGTCCCACAGGCCCTGCGAGGTCACCGCCCAGGCCACGAGAGCCAGGGCCGAGAAGCCGAGCCCCAGCCAGGGGAAGACGCGCGACGGGCGTGCGGGTCGCATCCGCACCGAGACCCCGAAGCCGATCGCGCACGCGATGAACACCGCGACGAGGTCGATCGTGATGCCCGCGTTCATGATCCATTCGACGGGGGCGTTGGCCGGGAACCCGGCACCGCCGATCACGTTGAGCGCGATGCCGACGGCGGCGAGGCCTGCCGCGACGGCGTGCCCCCATGGGCTGAGGGTCGCCGTGCGGAACGGGTCGACCGGCATCGGCTGCGAGGCGGATGCGGGGAGAACCGGCCGAGGCGTGGCGGGAGGGGCGGCATCGCTCATGAGGGAGGTTATCGAACCTCCGCGCGTATCGTACGATCGGCAGCAGCGGCGCACGGGCGCCGGGAGGGGAACGTACGTGGGATCGCTCATCTACGGCACCTCGGGGATCGAGATCTCGTTCGACGACCGGGTGCTGGCACACCTTGAACTCGTGATCAACGCCAAGCTGCGACGCCGTGAGTCGTTCATGCTCAGCTGGCGCGACTCGCCCGCGGTCGGCGACGGGCGCAGCTCGATCTGGCTCGACACCGCGATCCCGCTGTACTTCCGCTACTCGGGCAGCCGCATCCCGCTCATCGATAAGGAGTGGCTCGAGGAGCTCGTCATGGAGGCCAGCTCCACCCGTGGGCTCGTGCTCGCCGACGATCCGGTGACCGATCAGCCGGTGAAGTCACGCGACAACTCGGTGAAGCGCAAGGACCACCCCGCGCGCTGAGATCCCACGCGGGGGCGCACGCCGCGTCAGCCGTGGAACTCGTAGCCGATGCTGTCGAGCCGGTCGGCCTTGTGCCGGAGCACGTCGATCGCGTGCGCTTCGCCGTCGAGAGGCACGTCCGGGCGCTCGGCCGTCGTCACGAGCAAGGGCGTGAGCGCGGTGACGAGAAAGCGCGCGGTCACCGGGCGGCCCTGCTGGAGCGCCGGGATCGTCACCGGCTCGGGCGGTCGATTGAGCGGCAGCGTCACGACATAGTCGAGGAGCGCCTCGGCCACAGCATCGGTCGTGACGAGTTCGGATCCGCCGTAGGTCAGTGTTCTCATCGTCTCCCCGGTCTATATGCTCCGCTCGGGTATCGGATGCCGCGAACCCGTTCCGTTTCGCGGCAAGACGTGCTAGCGCACGCTAGACCGTGTCGATCGCCGAAGCGACCGCCGTGGGTCCGGTCTCGATGTGCTCGGCCGTCAGCTGGATGCCGCCCGTCGTGTTCGCGGAACGCAGGATCTCCTCGATCCACTCCCGGTGCAGCGGGGGTGCTTCGGGCTCACCGAACTCGAAACGCAGCGGAATCGACTCGTGCATCCAGATGGTCGTTCGACCGATGGGCTGATCCTCGGCATGCGTCCACGAGAGGGTGAAGCTCTCGCCGCGGCGCAGCTTGGTCACCACGGCGACCTTGAGATGCGCCAGGGTGCGATCGTCCATCTCGATCGCCTGGTCGGCGTAGAAGAGGGTGCCCATTGGCTCATGCTAGCGCCCGGCTCTTCCCCGCACCGGCACATGGTGGCAGGCTCATCGCAGGGAGGCCCCATGACGATCATCCGCACCCCCGAACCGTCCGAGGTGACCGGCGAGGCCGCCGAGCTCTACGCGGCGGATATCGCCAAGTTCGGCTACGTGCCCTCGCACACGCGGGTGATGGCGAACAACCCCGCCGCCGAGCGGGCCTTCGAGGCCCTCGTGCGCGCCGGCCGTCGCACCATGGACCTGCGCCGCTATGAGCTCGTGACGCTCGCGGCCGCGCAAGCGATCGGATCGCGAGCCTGCCGCCTCGCGCACGGCCGGAACGCCCTGACGGTCATCGACGAAGCAGAACTCGTGCGCCTCGCACGCGACTTCCACGATGCCGGGCTGTCGGAGCTCGAGGTGGCCATCATGGAGTTCGCCCAGAAGGTCTCGGGCGACTCCGCATCGATGACGGATGCCGACAGCGCTCGGCTGCGCGAACTCGGTCTCTCCGACGAGGAGATCGTCGACGTGGCCCTCGTGGCGGCCGCCCGCAACTTCTACTCGCGCGCACTGCACGCCCTGGCGGTGCCGGTGGACGATCCTCCCGGCCTGTCACCCGAGCTGCGCGAGGCCCTCCTGAGCGGAACCTAGGCCCGCTTGCTCTCGCCCGCCTCGTCGGCGGATGCCGTCGACGGATCCGGGATCTCGCCCGGCCGGTAGCGCGGAAGCCGCGCCGCGGGCACGATCGCGAGCGCCGAGATGCCCGCGAGCACCAGCAGGCCGGCGCGTAGTGCCGACAGGCGCGCCTCCTCGTTGATGCGCACGAACTCATCCGTCTGCGACCCGGTCGCGTCGGTACCCGCCAAGAGCTCACGCAGCTGGTCGTTGCTGACGAAGTTGGCGTTCTCGAGGCTCACCTCCTCGGTGAGCTCGGGCGGGAGGTAGGTGTTCGCCATGACGGCCTGCGCGATCCCCCACGACAGGATGCCGACGAGCAGCGCCCCCGCGACCGCCGTGCCGACCGCGGATGCGAGGTTCTGCGTGGTGCCGCGGATCGATCCGACATCCCCCGCGAGCTCCTTGGGCGCCGCCGTCACGAGCACGTTGAACACGAGCGTCACGAGCGCGCCCTGGCCGACACCGAAGACGAAGAGGCCGAGGATGGTCGGCAGCGTCTCCCAGTTGTTGGTCACGACGAACGAGAGCCAGACGAGCGCTGCCGTCGTCAAGATGAAGCCGAAGACGCCGATCGTTCGGGGTTGAACCGCCCGTAGAACCGCACGATGAGGGTCGCCGTGACGAAGACGGTGAGGTTGAACGGCATCATCGCGAGCGAGGTGTCGAAGGGGTGCGCCCCTGCACAATCTGGATGTAGAGCGGCACGGTGAAGTTGAGCGCCGCCTCGAGCATCACGACGATGAACATGGCGTAGACCGCCGCGCGTTCGCTGCCGCGGCCGAGCACCGAGAGGCTCACGAGCGGCACCTTGCCCGCGCGCGTTCGCCTGCGTGTCCACAGGAAGAACAGCTGGCCGAGCACGACGCCCAGCACGATGAGCAGCGGCGCGGGTGAGACGCCCCCGATGTGGAAAGGGGCATCGTCGGTGGCGGACAGCACGCCCCATCCGTTGAGGTTGTTGAAGCCGAGAGTGAGCGACACGATCGCGAGACCGATGAGCACCGCGGCCACCAGGTCGATGCTGATGCCCGGATCTCCCTTGTCGCCGCGCAGCGCGAAGCTCAGCAGAAAGACGAGCACCGCGATGCCGAGCACGACCGCGAAGACCGGACGCCATCCGACGAGCGTGCCGAGCGCACCACCGATGAAGAACGCCGTGACGCCCGAGATGGCGCGTGCCGAGCCGAGTGATCCCACCGCCGTCGCCTGCTGCCGACCCCGGTAGTTCTCCGCGATGAGCGCCACGAGCGACGGCACGATGATGGCCGCCGAGGCGCCCGCGACGACCTGCGCGGCGATGATCCACCCGATGCTCGGCCCGATCAGCATCATGAGCGATGAGATCGCGAAGGTGGCCACCACGATCCGGAAGATCAGCACCCAGCCGACGCGCTGTCCGAGTTTCGCGCCCACCATGACGAGCGCGGCGACCGCGAGGCCGTAGACCACGATCGCGGTGCCTGCCGTCGTCGGCGGCACGCCGAACTCGTCGACCATGCCGCCGATCGACACCGGGAGGGCCGCGACGTTGAACGACATGAGCATCTGCGCGAGGAAGAGGCCGATCATCGGCCTCCACGAGGTGGTCGCCTCCGTGGTTTCGGTGGTCGTCATCGCCCGTCCTTCTCTCTCGTGTAGGGGTACGGTCCGTGCTCGTGGGTGTCGGATGCGAAGACGTCGAGTCCGAGGGATCGGGAGAGGAAGCGCGTGGCGCGCTGCCCGCGCACGCTGTTTCCCACGCGGTCGAGGCGCGGCGAGAAGACGCCGATGCCGCCCTTGCCGGGCGAGACCGTGACGATGCCACCCGCGACCCCCGATTTGCCGGGCAGACCGATCTCGAACAGCCACTCCCCCGAGCGTTCGTACAGTCCGGTGGATGCCAGCACCGCGAGGGTGTCGCGCGCAACCGATGCCGCGACGACACGCTCACCGGTGACGGGGTTCACGCCGCCGTCGGCGAGCGTCGCCCCCATGACGGCGAGGTCCGTCGCGCTCACGAGTAAGGAGCACTGCCGCGTGTACACGTCGACCGCGGCGAGCGGGTCGGCGTCGATGCGCCCATAGGCCTGGAGGAGTATTCCGATCGCGCGGTTGCGCTGGTTGGTGTCTGCCTCGGAGGTGTAGACCTCGCCGTCGAGCTCGAGGCGGCGCCCCGCGAATGCCGAGAGTCCGCGCTGGATGCGCTCCCAGCGCTCGTCGGTCGAGCGCGCGGGAACGAGGGCGGTCGTCGCGATCGCCCCTGCGTTGACCATCGGGTTCATCGGGTGGCCGTCGTTGAGTTCGATCGCCATGACGGAGTTGAAGGCGAGCCCGGTGTTGTTGACGCCGATGCGTTCGCGCACCGTGTCGTGCCCGAGCTCCTCGCACACGAGCGCGTAGACGAATGCCTTCGAGATCGACTGGATTGAGAACGTCGCGTGGGCGTCGCCTGCCGTGTGCACGGCGCCGTCGACCTCGGCGACGCTCACGCCGAACAGCTCGGGATCCACCGACGCCAGCCGGGGGATGTAGGTGGCGACCTCGCCCTCGTGCGTCTCGAGCGCATCCCGATGGGCCTCGACCACGAGCCGGTCTACCTCTTCCCACCCCGGAAGAGATCCCGTTGACACGCGCACCGCGGTCATACGGCTCACCTTAGTGAGCGAACTCCAGGTGCGATAGAGGGAATGTCAGCGGGCGAGAGGCGCCGGCTCAGCCGAGGTCGAGCGGCGGGGTCACCCCGTCGGCGTAGACCGGCTGCGGCAGCAGCGTGGCGTCGTCACCGCCCTGGATCGAGCGCAGGGCATCCACGATCTCGTCGACGTTCTCGGGCACGGGCAGCCCGCACGCGTTGAGCTCGGAGCGCAGCTCGAGCGTCAGACGGTTCTTGCCCGCGGCGACCGCCTCGGAGGTCGTGCCGTCGGCCTGCTCGGTGCTCGCATTCTGGATGTCGGAGACCTCGTTGCACACGTGGTAGACCGAGCCACCCGCCACCCAGTACACGTGGTCCTCGCCGAGCAGCTGCACTACCGCCGAACGGTCGGCCGTGTACTGCTCGGTCGAGGACGGGTTGAAGTCGATGCCGAGGGCGACCGCGGCGACCGCGAGCACGATGCCGACGATGCCCGCGAGCGACTTCTGCCCCTTCGACATGTCCTTGTTGAGGAACACCATGATGATGAGCGGCAGGAACGCGACGATGGCGATGATCGCGCCGAGCTGGTTCTGCACGAAGAACCGCACGGTGTCCTTCTTCGACGCCGGGTCGAGGCGGTTCGCCTTCTTCCAGAGGAACGAACCGGTGATCGAGAGCGCCGCGATCACGACCATGAGCACGATGAGGGTGATGAGCGCCCACTGCGGGAACTCGTAGTCGACAGACCCCTGCACCAGCAGCCCCGTCTCGGGATCGCGCTCGAGCGTCGTCGTGTCGGCCGCCGTCTGTGCGGCCTGGCGCTGGCGCAGCAGCCAGAAGATGCCGACGGCCTCGCCCGCGATGGCGACGACCCACAGCACGATCGCCACGATCCGCAGGGTGGTCGCCTTCTTCTTCGCCTCGGCGGTCGGCTTCCAGGTGGCATCGGAATCCGGGGTCATCGGGTTCTTGGCGCCTGACTTCTTCGCGGGTGTGGTGGCCATGTCGTTCCTCCAGGATGCGGCTGTGAGGGAAGCGTATCGACAACCGGCGGCGGGGTTCGACAACGGATGCCGTGCCCGCCATGGGTCGCGACGTAACGTGGCCGAATGCGTCGCCTCATCGCTCGGATCTTCTGGACTTTCTCCCGATGGAAGCTCGTCACCGAGCCGGCGCCCACCCGCCCCACGCTGCTCATCGGCGCCCCGCACACCTCCAACTGGGACTTCGTTCTCATGCTCGCGATCGCATGGAAGCTCGGCGTGGACTTCCGCTGGCTGGGGAAGAAGAGTCTGTTCGCGGGCTGGCGCGGGCCGATCATGCGCGCGCTCGGCGGCATCCCGGTCGACCGTGCGGATGCGAGCCGCGTCGTGGACGAGATCGTGGCGCGGATCCGCGCGGGTGAGGTCTTCAGCCTCGTCGTGACCCCCGACGGCACCCGCGGCGGCAACACCCGCTGGAAGTCGGGCTTCTACCGCATCGCGCGCGACACCGACATGCCCGTCACGCTCGGCTACGTAGACCGCACGACCATGACCACGGGGCTCGGGCCGACCCTCTCGCTCACCGGCGACATCCCGGCCGACATGGACCGCATCCGCGCCTTCTACGCCGACAAGGCCGGTTTCCACCCCGAGCGCCGTGTGGAGCCGCGCCTGTCGGCGGAGGACGGCCCGGCGTCGGTCTGATCGGCATCCCCCGGATTGATGCTCAGTGCGGCGGGTTGTACATGAACTCGATGCGGATGCCGTTGTCGTCTTCGACGAACGAGGCGTAGTACCGCTCGGTGAAGCGCGGGTACGGCTTCGGCGCGCGCACCACTTTCCAGCCCGCGGCGACGGCGACCGCGTGCAGGCGGTCGACCTCGTCGCGCGAGTCGACGGCGAAGGCGAGATGCTGCCACCCGACCCGGCCGTGCTGGTGGGGCCCGGAGTCGGGCTCGCGCGCCGGCAGCAGGCCGAACTCCGTCTCACCCTCGCGGTACCAGGAGACCCCGCTCGCATCCTCGGTGCGGGGCAGCCCGAGCGCCGCCATCACCGGGCCGAACTGCTCGACGCCGCGCTGCAGATCCCTGACGGTGACGACGAGATGGTCGAAGAGAGGCATGCGTCCAGTGTCGCGTGCAACCCGCGCCGGACCCCATGTACGCGCTGATCGTGCGCCTCAGTAAGGCGAACGACGCTCGCGCGTGACCTGTGACGCCGAGACGGCAGTTCGCACCCATCCCGTCGCGGGTTTCGGGTCGAATGTGTCGTCTCGGTGAGGATCAGGCCCCGTCGACCGTGGCGGCGCCCTGCGAGATGTCGCCCACGCGCGCGGCGAAGGCGGGCACGGCATCCTCGCCGAGCTCGATCGTCAGTTCGACCGCGATGCCATGCCGCACGCCGATCAACGCCGCACCCTGCGCCTCGATCTCGCGGCGCAGCACCCCTCGAGCGCGTACGGCGCGGTGACCCGGATGCTGCGCGTGCGCACCAGAGGAACGCGCGGCGCGTCCGAGATCGCCTGGGCAACGGCATCCGTGTACGCCCGCACCAGGCCGCCCGCGCCCAGCTTCACCCCGCCGAAGTAGCGCACGACGGTCGCGAGCACGCCCTCGAGCTCCTGGTGCCGCAGCACGTCGAGCATCGGGCGACCGGCGGTGCCGCCCGGCTCGCCGTCGTCGTTGGCCGCCGAGTGCCCGCCCGCCATGAGCGCCCAGCACACGTGCCGCGCATCAGGATGCTGCTGCCGCAGCTCGGCCACACGCGCGAGCGCCTCGTCGCGCCCCGAAACCGGCTCGACACATCCGAGGAAGCGACTCTTCTTGATGACGAGCTCGCTGTAGTGCGGCTCGGCGAGGGTGAAGGGCATGGGCGCTCAGGTCTCGGCCGCGAGTGCGCGCGCACTTCGGCCCCGATCGCTCTGCCAGAACACCCTCTCAGGCTATCGAGCGGCGGGTCGCGGTCGACCGGCGGGGGCGCGGCGTGCGTAGGCTGCGAGTCCTGCAGTCGTGCGCGATCGGATACTCGGCCTCGCCCCGAAGTACCTCGAGATCAACGGCAAGTGGCGCGACCACCTCATGTTCCAGCTGCTGAACGACGCCTACCTCGACGCGGAACCGGGAAGGTGAGGCGTCGGATGCGGTGCTCGCAGCGTGTGTCAGCGCGGCGCGTTGGCCAAGGCGGTGGCGATGTAGATGACGAGCGAGAAGCCGGGAGCAAGCGTCGCCGCGACGAGGGCGACGACGCCGAATCCGCGGCCGCGTCGTGTGACGATCGCCACGATGCCCTGCGTGAGCGCCCACACGCCCAGCAGCGTGCCGAGCAGCACGTGTGCGACGGCGAGCACCACGAGCGTCGACTCGACCGAGTCGTTCGGGTCGAGCTGCAGATTCACGCTGAACCCCATCGGTCCGCTCATCGCATAGGGCGCCGCCGCGAACCCCATGAGCACGGATGCGAGCACGGAACCCGCGAGAACGCCGAGGCCGAGGAACATCGCGACCCGCCCCAGCCCGCGCGACCGCGGCGGTGCGTTCATCTGCCCGGCGGGATCGATGGCGTAGGGTTCGGGACCGCTCGTCGCTGGGGCCTGCATCGACATGAGGAAAACCTAGAGCACGCTGGCGCCCGAGACCATCGCGCGGCACGGCGAGGCTCAGTCGAGATCGACGCGGCGGCCACCGCCCATGTCGGCCTCGGTGTCGGTCACCGTGGCGTACACGCCCAAGGGCATCCCGGGAAGACGCGCGATCTCGCGAGCGATCGAGAGCAGGTCCGACTCCGAGCCGGCGTGAACGAAGAACAGGTACTCGTCGCCGAGCTCCTCCCCGTCGTCGTACATCTCGCCACGGGAGTCGTCGAGCTCGAAGAGGAACTCCATCGCGGAGTCGATCCACGGAAAGGGGTACTCGCCCTCGGGCACATCGCTCGGGGTGAGCGGGACGTGGATCTCGACAAGCAGCTCGGCCATCGTGCAAACATGACGTATCCACGCGATCGACGTCAAAGTGCGTGCGGCCGACGGCTGCAGGAGGCATGACCGTGCGGTGAGGCGACTCACACGTTGAAGCGGAACTCCACCACGTCGCCGTCCTGCATCACGTAGTCCTTGCCCTCGATGCGGGCCTTGCCGCGCGCGCGGGCCTCGCCGAGCGAGCCGGCGGCCACGAGGTCCTCGAACGAGACGACCTCCGCCTTGATGAACCCGCGCTCGAAGTCGGTGTGGATGACGCCCGCCGCCTGAGGAGCCTTCCAGCCCTTGCGGATGGTCCAGGCGCGCGCCTCCTTCGGGCCCGCCGTGAGGTAGGTCTGCAGGCCGAGCGTGTCGAAGCCGATGCGGGCGAGCTGGTCGAGGCCCGACTCGTCCTGGCCGGTGGAGGCGAGCAGCTCGGCGGCATCCTCCGGGTCGAGGTCGATGAGCTCCGACTCGACCTTCGCATCCAGGAACACGGCCTTCGCGGGCGCGACGAGCTGGGCGAGCTCGGCCTTGCGGGCGTCGTCGGTGAGCACCGCCTCGTCGACGTTGAACACGTAGATGATGGGCTTCGCCGTCATGAGCCCGAGCTCCTTGAGCAGGCTCAGGTCGATGCCGGTCGCGCGCGACAGCGGTGTGCCGGCATCGAGAGCGGCCTTGGCATCCTGTGCCGCGGCGAGCACCGCGGGGTCGGCCTTCTTGCCGCGCACCTCCTTCTCGAGCCGCACGATCGCCTTCTCGAGCGTCTGAAGGTCGGCGAGCGCGAGCTCGGTCGTGATGACCTCGAGGTCGTCCTGCGGGTTCACCGCACCCGCCACGTGCACGACATCCGCGTCGTCGAATCCGCGCACGACCTGCGCGATCGCATCCGCCTCTCGGATGTTGGCGAGGAACTGGTTGCCGAGTCCTTCGCCCTCCGAGGCGCCCTTCACGATGCCCGCGATGTCGACGAAGCTCACCGTGGCGGGCAGGATGCGCTCACTGCCGAAGATCTGAGCGAGGATGCCGAGGCGCTCGTCGGGCAGGTTCACGACGCCCACGTTCGGCTCGATCGTGGCGAACGGGTAGTTCGCCGCGAGCACCGTGTTCTTAGTGAGCGCGTTGAAGAGGGTGGACTTGCCGACGTTGGGCAGGCCGACGATGCCGATGGTGAGAGCCACGGGGTCTAGCCTACCGGCCCCCTCACTAGGGGTCGCCGGGCCATTTGAAGCGGCGCGAGAATGTGCGCATGAGCATGCCCGATGCCACACAACAACCCCTTACACCCCCACCGCCTGACGCTACTCCGACACCTGCCCCGACCCCGCCGCCAGGCGGTACCCCGCCACCTTCCGCCACGCAGTCGAGCGCTCTCGCAATCACCGCCCTCGTGGTTGGCATCGTCGCCTTCTTGTCCGGGCTCGCACCGTTCTGGGGCATTATCGCCGGGGCTGCCGCCGTCGTCCTCGGGGTTCTCGCCCTCAAGAAGCAACAGAGCAAGGGCATGGCTCTCACCGGGCTCATCCTTGGCGCGGTCGCCGTTCTGACATCCCTCTTGACCACCATCACCTTGGTTGCCGGAGTCGGAGCAATCAACGCGGCCCGCGACCTCGATCGCCATGTCACGCCCTCCGTCGCCGCGGAAGAGCCAGCCGACGACGAGACCATCGAAGTAGCTGAGCCCTCGGAAGAACCCGCCGAGCCTGCAGCGCCGGCCGCCCCTGCCGAAACCGCGGGGCAATCGAACGCCGCGCGCGCCGCCGAGAACTACTTGCGAGTCATGCCTTTCTCTCGCACAGGCCTCATCGGTCAGCTTGAGTTCGAGGGATACAGCACCGAGGACGCGACCTACGGAGTCGACAAGCTCGGCGCAGACTGGAACGAGCAGGCAGCCAAGAAGGCACAGAGCTATCTCGATGTGATGCCGTTCTCGCGTAGCTCGCTCATCGACCAGCTCGTCTTTGACGGCTTCACCCAGGCCGAGGCCGAATACGGGGTTACCGCAGTCGGTCTCTAGACAGGCACTAGGGAACGCCCCTCCACAAGCCCGCGCCGGGTGTGGAGGGGCGTTCTGGCTTTTGAAGGAAGCACGCGATCAGTCGTCCGTTTGCCAGGTGGTCGCGCTCGCGCGGAGATGGGTCACTCGCTCAGAGCTCCCGATTCATGTCTGCGTCCTTTCAAGAAACGATTCCGCGCGACACGCCCGGGATGCTTGCGTCGCGGCGCGCCGGACCGCTAACGTGGCAACTCGCGTCGAACGTCGACGCCACCTACACCGAAAGGAGTCGGCCATGAACGCACCGTTCATCAGCCGCGAGCGAGCGCTCGCAATCGCAGCCGGCTTCGTCGGCGTCCTCACCGCTCGGGAAGGCTAAGCGTCTCTGCGCCGCCGTCCTCGACGGTGGCGACGCTCACGAAGCCCGATCCCTCGGATGCTGTTTCGCATCCCGGATCACGCCCCGTCCACGACCCCTCCGCATGTCGGTGGTGGTCGGTACCGTGCCGTCACGAACGGCAACTCCGAAGCGCCGCACCCGGCGCCTCGTCGTCCACCACACCCTGAGGACACCGATCATGAACACCACGCTGACGCACACGACGCGTCACGATCATCCGCCCCACGAAGCGGCCACCGAGCACGTGCTGCACGAACCGCACGCCGCGCGCCGGCTCAGCTTCGTCGACCGCGCCGCGCTGCACCTGGGTATGGCGCTCATCCGCTGGGGCCGCCGGCCGGGGCGCGAACTCGCCCGGCACGAACGGCTGGCGAACAGCTTCGAGCTGGGCCTCCTGCAGCGCGAGCGCGAGGCTCTGCGCCGCGAGCTCGAGCGGGAGCGGGCCCTTTCCATGGAGCATGCGCTCATCCGGGTTCGGTGATGCGCAGCACGCACACCGCGAGACCGCCATCGGGGCCGTCGTCGGATCACACCGGCGACGGCCCCGTCGCATGTTCGGATGCGCGACGCTCCGGCGTGCCCCGCGGGGCGCTGTCGGTGCCCCGTGCGAGAGTCGGAACGTGCCACTGGATTTCACCGCGATCGACTTCGAGACCGCGAACGGGTCCAGTGCCAGTGCGTGCTCCGTCGGCCTCGTGAAGGTGCGCGACGGTCAGATCGTCGATCGCATCGGGTGGCTCATCCAGCCCCCGCCAGGTCACGACCACTTCGTCGAGTGGAACACCCGCATCCACGGCATCCGCGCCGCCGACGTGCTCGAGGCGCCCGGCTGGGTGGAGCAGCTTCCCGACCTCATCGAATTCGCCGAGGCCGACATCCTCGTGGCCCACAACGCCGGATTCGACATGGGGGTCATCAAGTCGGCCTGCGCCGCCACCGGGCAGCCCATCCCCGCCTACGACTACATGTGCAGCCTGCAGCTCTCGCGCAAGACCTACACGCTCGAGTCGTACCGGCTGCCGATGGTGGCCATGGCTGCCGGCTTCGAAGACTTCCCGCACCACGACGCGGTCGCGGATGCCGAAGCGTGCGCCGCGATCATGATCCACGCCGCCGATCGGCACGGGGCGGTCGACCTCCCGGAGCTCGCGCAGCTCGCGGGCATCCGCATCTCCTGCACGGTGCCGCCCGCGGTCGCCGTCGCATCCTGAGCGCTCGCGGGCCGAGCAGCGACTCCTCCGCGCGACCGTGTTTCGGCCCGCGCCGAGCGTAGGCTGACGCTGAAACGGAGGAGTCATGGCCGACACCATCCTGGGGCGCCTCGCCGGCGGCCCACTCGACGCGCGCATCATCCCGCTCGAGGCAACGGACCTCGATGCTGTCGACGACGAGCTCGTGCTCCCGTGGGAGCAGGGGCAGCTCATCTATCGCCGTTCCGGCGGGGCCGAGAACGTCGGCCCGCACGACGGCCCGACGACCGTGCCCTACCGCTTCGACTCCGCCATCTGAGTCACCGCGGCGCAGACCGGGGCCGCTGCCCCGGCCGAGCCGCCTCAGCCGTTCTGCGGGAAACCCAGGTTGATGCCGCCGTGCGAGGGGTCGAGCCACCGCGAGGTGATCGCCTTCTCGCGCGTGAAGAAGCGGATCGCATCCGGACCGTACGCCTTCGTGTCGCCGAAGAGCGAGTCCTTCCAACCGCCGAACGAGAAGTACCCGACCGGCACCGGAATCGGCACGTTGATGCCCACCATGCCGACCTGCACCTCGCGCTGGAACCGCCGCGCCGCGCCACCGTCGTTGGTGAAGATCGCCGTTCCGTTGCCGTAGCGGCCCGAATTGATGAGCTCGAGGCCCTCGTCATACGAGCCGACGCGCACGATCGAGAGCACCGGCCCGAAGATCTCGTCGGTGTACACCGAGGATGACGTGGGCACCTTGTCGATGAGGGTCGGCCCGAGCCAGAACCCATCGGCGTCGCCGTCGGCCTGCACCCCGCGTCCATCGACCACGAGCTCGGACCCGTCGGCGACCGCGACGTCGAGGTAGCCCGCCACCTTGTCGCGGTGCTCGCGCGTGATGAGCGGGCCCATGTCGCAGCCGCGCGTGCCGTCCCCGACGCGCAGGCCCGACATCCGCTCGCCGATCTTCGCGATCAGCTCGTCGGCCACGGGCTCCACCGCCACGACCACCGAGATCGCCATGCAACGCTCCCCCGCCGAACCGAAGCCGGCGTTGACGGCCGAGTCGGCCACGAGGTCGAGGTCGGCATCCGGCAGCACGAGCATGTGGTTCTTCGCCCCGCCGAGCGCCTGCACGCGCTTACCCGCGGACGTGCCGCGCTCGTACACGTACTTCGCGATCGGCGTCGAACCGACGAACGACACGGATGCCACATCGGCGTGGTCCAGGAGCGCGTCGACCGACTCCTTGTCGCCGTTGACGACGTTGAACACGCCATCGGGCAGGCCCGCCTCCTTGAGCGCCTGCGCCATCCAGATCGCGGCGCTCGGATCCTTCTCCGACGGCTTCAGCACGACGGCGTTGCCCGTCGCGATCGCGAGCGGGAAGAACCACAGGGGCACCATCGCCGGGAAATTGAAGGGACTGATGATCGCCACCACCCCGAGCGGCTGGCGCACCGAGTACACGTCGACCCCGGTCGACACGTTCTCGGCGTACTCCCCTTCGCGAGGTGCGGCACGCCGCAGGCGAACTCGACGACCTCGAGCCCGCGCGCGATCTCGCCGAGCGCATCCGAGGTGACCTTGCCGTGTTCGGCGGTGAGGATCGCGGCGAGCTCCTCGCGACGCGTGTGCAGGATCTCGCGGAAGTTGAACATCACGTTCTGCCGCTTCGCCCAGCTCATGTCGGCCCACGCCGGGAACGCCGCCTTCGCGGCCTGCACCGCGTGGTCGACGTCGGCGACGGATGCGAGGCGCACCTCCTTCTGAACGACACCCTTGGCGGGGTTGTAGACGGGCGCGGTGCGCGACGATCCGCCATGATAGACGGCACCGCCCACCCAGTGGTCGAGGATCTCGGTGGTCATGCCAGGAGGCTACCCGGAGACATTCGCTTAACATTTCCGACTTCGTCGAGACGGGGTACGCATCCGCGCCCGGACCACATCCCGTGTCGGCTCCCGTGCCGGCTTCCGTGTCGAAAATGCAGGAGTTCTGCCGCGCGACCCCCGGTATTCCGGGGGCGGAGGGAGGCCGAGCGTGCGGTTCTCCTGCATTTTCGACATTCGAGAGCGGATGCGGCGGCCGGTCGCCCCGCAGATGTCGGCGGCCGCTGCGACACTGGCGGCATGGATGCTCTGCTTCCCCTGCTCATCGGCCTGATCGTCGGTCTCCTGGTCGGCGTCGCCGCCGCGACGCTCGTGGCGCGCGCCCGGTCGGGGGCGGCGGGTCGCAGGCGGATGCCGAACTGCTTCAGGCGCGGCACGACGCGGTCGTCGCTGAGGTGCGGGCATCCGAGGCGGCCGCCCGCGCGGAGGTCGAGCGCACCCTCGCTGCCGCCGAGGCGTCGCTCGCGGGGCTACGCGAGCAGCTCGCGGGGGCTCAGGCTCAGTATCGCGAGGCCCTCGAGCGTCACGAGCTCGAGACCAAGCAACGCCAAGCGGAGGCGGCGGCGGAGCACAAGATCCTGCAGGAGCTCGCGCCCGTCAAGGAGACGCTCAGCACGATGCAGCGCAAGGTCGTCGAACTCGAGACGCAGCGCGCGCAACAGCACGGCGAACTCTCCCAGCAGCTCAAGACCGCGAGCGAGTCGGAGGAGCGCCTGCGCCAGACGGCCGAGCAACTCGCGAGCGCCCTGCGCAACAACGCCACGCGCGGGGTGTGGGGCGAGACCCAGCTGCGCACCCTCGTCGAATCGGCGGGGCTGCTCAACCGCGTCGACTTCAGCGTTCAGTCGACGATCACCTCCGAGAGCGGCACGCGCCGCCCCGACATGGTGATCCTGCTGCCGGGCGGCAAGTCGATCCCCGTGGATGCGAAGGTGCCGTACAACTCCTTCATCGAGGCGAGCGCGATCCCCTCGACGGCGACCGGCGAGCAGGAGGCGCAACGCACGCGTTTGCTCGCCCAGCACGCCAAGCAGGTGCGCAGCCACGTCGACGCCCTCGCGTCCAAGTCGTACTGGACCGGGCTCGACGCGAGCCCCGACTTCACGATCGCCTTCATCCCGAACGAGCCGCTGCTCGCCGCGGCGATGGAGGCCGACCCGAACCTCATGGACTACGCGTTCTCGAAGCGCATCATCCTCGCGAACCCCGGAACGCTGTGGGCGCTGCTCAAGACGATCGCGTTCACCTGGCAGCAGGACGTGCTCACCGAGGATGCGAAGCGGCTCTTCGACCTGGGCAAGGAGCTCTACGGGCGCCTCGCGACACTCGCCGATCACGCCGACCGTCTGCGCGGCGCGATCGAGTCGACGGTCACCCACTACAACAAGTTCGCCAGTTCGCTCGAACAGCGCGTGCTCGTCACGGCGCGCAAGCTCGACGCCCTCGACGAGTCGAAGGTGATCGGTGAGCCGCGCACCATCGACGAGTCGCCCAAGCACCTCACGCAGAACGAGTTCGCCGTGCTCGACGAACTGGGCGTGGGGCGCCCCGAGCTCGAGCTGCCTGCGGTCGAGCGCACCGCCGCGACCGCCGACGGCCCTGCCGACCGCCAGACCGCGTAAGTCGCGACCCAGACTCGGGCCCTGTGCCCGGATGGGCGTTCGATGCCTGCCAGCGCGGCGCCCGCGCACACTCTCGCGCCGGCGCACGCGAACGCCCGAGCACGCGCACGCGCTCGCGCTCTCGCGCCGCCCACGCAGGCACGCTCGCGTGCCACGCGCGGGCGCGGCTACTCGGCGTTCTCGGGGGCACCCTCCTCGGCGAGCACGTCGTGCACGATCGAGCCGGTCGTGGGCTCGGGCCCCGCGAGCGCCCCAGCCATCGCCGGCACCGCATCCGCCGACCCGTCGTCGAGCGGCGCCGCGAACTGCGCCTCGTAGAGCCGGGCGTAGGCACCGTGGGCCGCAAGCAGCTCGTCGTGCGTGCCCTGCTCGACGATCGCGCCGTTCTCCATCACCAGGATGAGGTCGGCGTCACGGATCGTCGAGAGCCGGTGGGCGATCACGAACGAGGTGCGGTCGCGCCGCAGCGCGCTCATCGCCCGCTGCACGAGCAGCTCGGTGCGGGTGTCGACCGACGACGTGGCCTCATCCAGGATGAGCACCGAAGGCTTCGCCAGGAAGGCCCGCGCGATCGTGATGAGCTGCTTCTCGCCGGCCGAGACGTTGCCGCCCTCGTCGTCGAGCACCGTGTCGTAGCCGTCGGGCAAGGCGTGCACGAAGCGGTCGACGTACGCCGCCGTCGCCGCGGCCATGATCTCCTCCTCCGAGGCATCGGGCCGTCCGTAGGCGATGTTGTCGCGGATCGTGCCGCCGAACAGCCAGGTGTCCTGCAGCACCATGCCGGTGCGACCCCGCAGGTCGTCGCGCGTCATCCGCGTCGTGTCGATGCCGTCGAGCGTGATGCGTCCCGAGTCCGGGTCGTAGAACCGCATGATGAGGTTCACGAGCGTCGTCTTGCCGGCCCCGGTGGGCCCCACGATCGCGATCGTGTGCCCCGGCTCCGCCACGAGCGACAGGTCGCCGATGAGGGGCTTCGCGGGGTCGTACGAGAACGACACGTTCTCGAAGGCGAGTCGGCCGGTGGTGCCCGAGGGCGACTCCGCCGGTGAGGGGTCGGGCGTCTGCTCGTCGGCGTCGAGCAGTTCGAACACCCGCTCGGCGGATGCGACACCCGATTGCAGGAGGTTGGCCATCGAACCCAGCTGCGAGAGCGGCTGCGTGAACTGGCGCGAGTACTGGATGAACGCCTGCACGTCTCCCAGTCGCATCGTGCCGTTCGCGATGAAGAGCCCGCCGATCACGGCGATCGCGACGTAGACGAGGTTCCCGACGAACATCGTGGCCGGCATGATGATGCCGCTGATGAACTGCGCACCGAAGCTCGCCTGGAATAGCTCCTCGTTCTTCTCGTCGAAGCGCTCCTGCACCTCGCGGTGACGGCCGAACACCTTGATGAGGGCGTGGCCGGTGTAGCCCTCCTCGATCTGGGCGTTGAGGGTGCCGGTGTGGGTCCACTGCGCCACGAAGAGCTTCTGCGCGCGCTTGGCCACGATCACGGTGATGCCGAGCGTGATCGGGATCGCCACGATCGCCACGAGGGCCAGCACCGGCGAGATCACGAACATCATCACGAGCACGCCGACCACCGTGAGCAACGAGGTCAGCAGCTGCGACAGGGTCTGCTGCAGGCTCTGCGAGACGTTGTCGATGTCGTTCGTGACGCGACTGAGCAACTCGCCGCGCGGCATCCGGTCGAAGTACTTGAGCGGCAGCCGGTGGATCTTCTCCTCGACGTCACGACGCAACCGCAGCACGGTGCGCTGGGTGATGCCGTTGAGCACATAGCCCTGCAGCCACATGAACACCGACGAGAGCACGTACAGCAGCAGCACGATGCCGAGCACGAGGGCGAGGGCCGAGAAGTCGATGCCCTCCCCGGGCGCAGGTTCATGTTGCGCATCATGTCGGCGAGCGTGTTCTGCCCGTCGGCCTCGAGTCCCGCGATCACCTGCTCTTGGGTGACTCCCTCGGGCAGCTGCGCGGAGAAGACCCCCTCGAAGATGATGTTGGTCGCCTCGCCGAGCACCTTCGGCCCGATCACCGCGAGGATGACACCGATCGTTCCCAGCAGGATGACGAAGATGACGCCGATGCGCTCCGGGCGCAGCCGGCCGATGAGGCGCTTGGCCGAGGGACCGAACGACATCGCCTTCTCGGCCGGCATGCCGGCGCCGCCGAACGGGCCACCACCTCCCGGTCCGCGGCGCGGGGCGCAGCCGGCCGAGCGGGTGCCTCGGTCTGAGCTTCGGTCTGGGGTTCGTTGTCGCTCACGCTGCCGCCTCCGCGCTCAGCTGGCTCTCGACGATCTCGCGGTATTCCGCGGAACTCGACAGCAGTTCGTCATGGGTACCGAGGCCGACGATCGTGCCGTGATCGAGCACGACGATCTGGTCGGCCTGCAGGATGGTCGACACGCGTTGCGCGATCACGATCATCGTCGCGTCGCCCACCTCGCGGTTCAGCGCCTGGCGCAGTCGCGCATCCGTGGCGGTGTCGAGCGCCGAGAACGAGTCATCGAAGATGTAGATCTCGGGCCGTTTCACGAGCGCCCGGGCGATCGCCAATCGCTGTCTCTGACCGCCCGACACGTTCGTGCCGCCCTGGGCGATGGGCGCCTCGAGCTGCTCGGGCATCGCCTCGATGAAGTCGCGCGCCTGCGCGATCTCGAGGGCGTGCCACAGCTCTTCGTCGCTCGCGTCGGGGTTGCCGTAACGCAGGTTCGAGGCGACCGTGCCCGAGAAGAGGTAGGGCTTCTGCGGCACGAGGCCGATGCGGCTCCAGAGCACCTCGGGGTCGAGCTCGCGCACGTCGACACCGTCGACGAGCACGGCTCCTCCCGTCACGTCGAAGAGCCGGGGAAGAGGTTCACGAGCGTCGTCTTTCCCGCTCCCGTCGACCCCACGATGGCCGTCATCTTGCCCGGCCGGGCGCGGAACGACAGCTCATGCAGCACGGCGGCCTCCGCGCCGGGGTAGGCGAAGGTGGCATCGCGCAACTCGACCTCGCCCTGGGAGGCGACCTCCGTGATGGGCGACACCGGCGCGACCACCGAGGGTTCGGTCTCGAGCACCTCGCCGATGCGGTCGGCCGACACCGTCGCGCGCGGCAGCAGCACCGCCATGAACGTCGCCATCATGACCGCCATCAGGATCTGGATGAGGTAGCTGAGGAACGCGATGAGCGAGCCGACCTGCATGCCGCCGTCTTCGATCCGGAACGCGCCGAACCACAGCACGGCGACGCTCGACACGTTGAGCACGAGCATGACGACCGGGAACATCAGCGCGAAGAGGCGGCCCGCACGAAGGGCGGTGTCGGTGAGCTCCTCGTTGGCGACCTCGAAGCGCTCGCGCTCGCGCTGTTCGCGTACGAAGGCGCGGATGACGCGGATGCCGGTGAGCTGTTCGCGCAGCACCCGGTTGACGTTGTCGATGCGCGACTGCATCTTGCGGAACTGCGGCACCATCCGCACGATGATGAGCCCCACCGCCAGCAGCAGCACCGGCACGGCGACGACCATGATCCACGAGAGCACGAGGTCTTCGCGCAGCGCCATGATGACGCCGCCGATCGACAGGATGGGCGCCGACACGAGGATCGTGCACGTCATGAGCACGAGCATCTGCACCTGTTGCACGTCGTTGGTCGAGCGCGTGATGAGCGACGGGGCGCCGAAGTGCGCCACCTCACGCTCCGAGAACTCGCCGACCCGACGGAACACGGATGCGCGCAGGTCGCGGCCCAGCGCCATCGCGGCCTTCGCACCGAAGTAGACGGCGAGGATGGCGGCGGCGATCTGGCCAAGCGTGATGAGCAGCATCACGGCGCCGGTGCGCATGATGAATTCGGTGTCGCCCTTGGCGACGCCGTCGTCGATGATGTCGGCGTTGAGGGCCGGCAGGTACAGCGAGGCGATCGACTGGATGAGTTGGAACACGACGACACCGATGAGAAGCGGCCAATACGGTCGCAGGTAGCGCACGAGGAGTTTGCCGAGCACGGTCTTCCTTCAGGTGGTGGGTGAATCGGAGGGGTCAGGCCACGGACGGGCGCGTCGCGGGGAACGCGGTCGTGCGGGCCGGCGGATGGGGAGGCACCCCCGCGACGGCGACGCCGTGCGCGATGATGCCGGCGAGTTCCGCCGAGTCGAACGAGCGGAAGTGGTTGAACGGTTCGATCGAGGCGCCGAATGCCACGAGGCGCAGATACCAGGCGACCGTGTCGACCTGCACCCCGAGCCGGTGCGCATCCGGGGCGAGCAGCTCGCGCACGATCTGCAGCCACTCGGGGTTCCCGGCTTCTCGCACGGGCGGCGGACCTTCGAGCCCGAACACGGTCATGATGCGGAACACCTCGCCGAAGCGCACCCGCAGCGCGTCGATGATGCACGCGAGCTTGTCTTCGAACGGCAGGTCGAGCGGGATGCGGCGCAGCTCCTCGCGGAAGACCTCGGGTGCCAGCAGCTTGATGAGCCCCGCCTCGAGCAGCGAGTCCTTGTCGCCGAACGCGCGGAAGATCGTGCCCTCCGCGACGCCGGCCGCCTCGGCGAGTTCGCGACTGGTCACCTCGCGACCGCGCTCGCGCAGCAACGGCAGCACGGCATCCAGGATCGCCTCGCGGCGCTCCTCGGGCGCGAGCGGACGCGCGCGCTCTCTGACGACGAGGAACTCCGGGGGCAATGCCACCGGGCGAGCATAAGTGAGTGAGCGCTCACTCCGCAACTTCCCTCCGCGAAAGTACGCACTTCGGGCCCGCCACGCCGCACGCGCGATCCAAAAGTACGTACTCTCGCGGACATGAGTGCACCCGTTGCCGGCCCCCGCCACATCCTCGCGATCGACCAGGGAACCACGAGCACCCGCGCCATCGTGTTCGACGACCGCGGCCGCGTCGTCAGTTCGGGACAGCGCGAGCATCGACAGCACTTCCCGCAGCCCGGCTGGGTCGAGCACGACGCCACCGAGATCTGGCAGGGCACCCGACACGTGATCGGGGTGGCCCTCGCGGATGCCGGCATCACGCGCCACGAGGTGGCCGCGGTCGGCATCACCAACCAGCGCGAGACCGTGATCGTGTGGGATCGCGCGACGGGTAAGCCGATCCACCGCGCGATCGTCTGGCAGGACACCCGCACGCAGGATGCCGTGGATGCGCTCGCCGCGGAGGGCGGCATCCGGCGCTTCGCCGAGAAGACCGGGCTGCCGCTCGCGACCTACTTCTCCGCCACCAAGATCGCCTGGATCCTCGACCACGTCGAGGGCGCCCGCGAGCGTGCCGAGCGGGGCGAACTCGCCTTCGGCACACCCGACTCGTGGGTGCTCTGGAACCTCACGGGCGGCGTGCACGGCGGCGTGCACGCGACCGACGTCACGAACGCCTCCCGCACCCTGCTCATGGATCTCGCAACCCTCGACTGGGACGACGAGCTGTGCGCCGCGTTCCGCGTTCCCCGCGCGATGCTGCCCGACATCCGCTCGTCCTCCGAGGTGTACGGCCACGCCGAGCCCAAGAGCCTGCTGCGCGAGACCCCGATCGCGGGCATCCTCGGCGACCAGCAGGCGGCCACCTTCGGCCAGGTCGCGTTCGACGCGGGCGAGTCGAAGAACACCTACGGCACAGGCAACTTCCTCATCGTCAACACCGGCACCGAGCGCGTGCTGAGCGAGAACGGCCTCATCACGACCGTCGCCTACCAGCTCGGCGACGAGGCACCGCGGTTCGCGCTCGAGGGCTCGGTCGCGGTGAGCGGCTCGCTCATCCAATGGCTGCGCGACAACCTGGGGATCATCCGTTCCGCGCCCGAGGTCGAGGCGCTCGCGAAGACGGTCGACGACAACGGTGACGTCTATGTCGTGCCCGCCTTCCAGGGGCTGTTCGCGCCCTACTGGCGCCCGGATGCGCGCGGCGCGATCGTGGGACTCACCCGCTTCGCGACGAAGGGGCACATCGCGCGTGCCTCGCTCGAGGCGGTCGCCTACCAGACCCTCGACGTGTTCGAGGCGGCCAACTCCGAGCTCGAAGCTCCCATCACCGAGCTCCGCGTCGACGGCGGCATGGTCGGCAACGAGCTGCTGCTGCAGTTCCAGGCGGATGTGCTCGGCATCCCCGTCGTGCGTCCCGCGGTCACCGAGACCACGGCCCTCGGGGCCGCGTACGCGGCGGGACTCGCGGTGGGGCTGTGGAAGGACACCGACGAACTGCGCGCGCTCTGGGCGGAGGACCGCCGTTGGGAGCCCGCCGCGGATGCTGCCACGCGTGAGCACGGCATCGCGCGTTGGCACCGGGCCATCGAGCGCACCCTGGACTGGGTGGAATAGCCGACGCTCTAGACTCGAGGCGACCCACCGCATCCCTTCCAGGAGGACCCCCATGCCCGTCGCCACCCCGGATCAGTACGCCGAGATGCTCGATACCGCGAAGAAGACCGGCTTCGCGTTCCCGGCCATCAACGTCTCGACGTCGTCGACCATCAACGCCGTCTTGCAGGGGCTCACCGAGGCAGGCTCTGACGGCATCATCCAGGTCACCACGGGTGGCGCGGACTACTTCGCCGGGCAGACCGTGAAGGCTCGCGCATCCGGGGCGCTCGCCTTCGCCGCCTTCGCGACCGAGGTCGCCAAGAACTACCCCATCACGGTCGCGCTTCACACCGACCACTGCCCGAAGGACGCGCTGCCCGGCTTCGTGCTGCCGCTCATCGAGGCGTCGGAGGCGGAGGTCCGGGCCGGCCGCAACCCCATCTTCCAGTCGCACATGTGGGACGGGTCCGCGGTTCCGCTACCCGAGAACCTCGACATGGCGAAGGAGCTGCTGCCGCGCATGAAGAACATCCGCGCGATCCTCGAGGTCGAGATCGGCGTCGTCGGCGGCGAGGAAGACGGCGTGAGCCACGACATCAACGAACACCTCTACACGACCCTCGACGACGCGATCGCGACCGTCGAGGCGCTTGGCCTGGGCGAGCAGGGCCGCTACATGTCGGCGCTCACCTTCGGCAATGTGCACGGGGTCTACAAGCCCGGCAACGTCAAGCTGCGCCCCTCGCTCCTCAAGGAGATCCAGGACGGCATCCAGGCCAAGTACGGCACCGGCGAGAAGCCGCTCGACCTCGTCTTCCACGGCGGCTCGGGCTCTTCGGATGCCGAGATCGCCGAGGCGGTCGCGAACGGCGTCGTGAAGATGAACATCGACACCGACACCCAGTACGCCTACACGCGCGACATCGCCGGATGGATGTTCCAGAACTACGACGGCGTGCTGAAGATCGACGGCGAGGTCGGCAACAAGAAGGTCTACGACCCGCGCGCGTGGGGCAAGCACGCCGAGACGGCGATGGCCCAGCGTGTGATCGCCGCGACGCAGCAGCTCGGCTCGGCAGGGCACGCCATCAGCCGCTGAGTCGGCCGCTTCAGCTCGGCAGCGGGTCGACTCGCGGGTGGGTCAGCTCGGCGGCACCCGGAACGACAGGCTGTCGCGCCCCAGGCGCACATCCTTCATCGCACCGCGCAGGTTGAAGTAGTAGGGCGCGATGTGCCGCACCCGTCTGCCCTCGGGCAGTTCGGTGTCGAGCGTGACCGCGACCGCCGTCGAGCCGTCGTCTTGCGCGCGCAGCTCCATGAAGATCGTGGTGGCATCCGTCGACGGGTCATCGAGCACCGCACGCACGAGATCCCGGATGGCGGTGCGTTGCGCCGAGCGCATCGTCTGAGCCCGCCGTTCGGGATCGACCACCACGACCCGGGTGTCATCGGCCCGGAGGCCGAGCCAGGCGAGATCGCTGCGCGACACCAGGTCGTCGCGCAGGTAGCGGGCGATCTCGCCCGCGAGCGCACGATCCCCTCCGAGACGGTGCCGCGCTCGGCGACCGTGCGCAGGAACGGCACGGCACGCGCCGTGTAGCGCGCGAGCATGACGCGCTCGGCCTCCTCGTCCTCCGGGTCGAGCTCGAGGGCCGGCGACACCACGGCGCTCGACCGGTTCTCGACGATGGGGAGCATCTGGTGCACGACGCTGTACGAGAAGGCCGTCGTCGCCGCGACCGCGACGGCGGGCGGGGTCGCGAGGATGAGGAACACCGACACCGAACCCCAGTCGGGAACGCGCGCGTCGATGATGACGAACACGGCGGGCACGATCGTCAGGAGCGGCAGCACGCCCCAGAACAGCAGCCGCCACGTCGAGAGGTAGGGGGCGAGCGACGACAGCGCGATCGCGAAGCAGAACGGCGCCCACCACTGCTCCATCAGGAAGTCCTGGCGCCGATAACCGAGCGCCGCCACGATGAATCCGGCCCCCGCGACCACGAAGACCACGGCGCCGAGCTGCCAGTTGAAGCGATTGCGCAACGAGGTCAGCACCTGCACGAGCAGGCACGCGAGCACGCACAGGGCGACGCCGACGAGTTGGGTGCCAGGTAACTCGGGCTGCGACCAGGAGGCGATCGTCATCGTGCCGCCGTAGACGGCGATGAACGCGGCGAAGACGAGCGGCACGTAGGGCCCCGTGAACCAGCTCATCGGGTCGACGTCGCGCGCCGAATAGCGCAGCGCACGGATCGTGCTAGTCGGCATAGTCGGGCCCCTGATGCGTCGAAGGCTCACCCGGGTCGCGCACCTCGAGCACGGGAACGCTCAGCAGCACGGTCGTGCCCGCCCCCGGCGACGACCAGATGCGTGCCGTGCCACCCGCCGCCTCCATGCGCCCGATGATCGAGTCGCGGATGCCGAGCCGACGGGGATCGATCGCCGTCGTGTCGAACCCCTCCCCTCATCCGACACCATGAAGCTCACCTCGGTGTCGCTGTACATGATCTCGACGTTCGCGGAGGTGCTGCCCGAGTGCCGCAGCACGTTCTCGAATGTCGCGCGCAGCGCCCCGACGAGCGCCTCCCCGCGAGCGGCTCGTAGATGTACACACCGCTCGTGACACCCGTGACATTGACAGTGAGGCCACGCCATCGGAACTCGCTCGCGAGCCGCGCGAGCTCGTTGCGGATCGCCGCCTGCGCCTCGTCGGGAACCGCCACCTGACTGGTGGCATGCATCCACGCGCCGCCCTCGAGTGTGTCGAGGTCGGCGCGCAGTCGTTCGCGCGTGGCGGAGTCGAGCGTGTCGGGGGCGTTCATGACGACGGCCAGGTCGTTGAGCACGGTGTCGTGCACGACCGCCGTCGTGCGACGCGCGAGGTCGGCGGATGCCGCACGCCGGCGGGTGGCGCGCTCGAGCTCCTCGAAGCGCGGGAGCTTGCGGCGTTGCCGGGCCTGGATCGTGAACAGCGTCAGATACAGCAGCACGGCGAGCAGGAGCACCATGGTCGGCCCGAGCCCCGGGCGCACCTCGGTGCCCGTGATGAGCGCGGCCGCCACCGCGACCACGCCGGCCGCACCGTAGCCGAGCAGGCACCACGCGATCCCGCCGAGCGCCGAGGATGCCGCGACGCCGATCGTCACGAGCGCGAGCGTCGGGCGGTTGACGAGGAACAGCTCGTGCTCGAACAGCCCGGGCTTCGCCTGGATCAGCACGACCTCGTACACGAGGGCGGCCGCCGAGGCGATCACGAGATAGGCGATCACGACGGGGGCCGTCATGCGGTAGATCGCCGTGCCGATCGCCGCGAAGATGAGCAACAGCAGCGCGAGCGGCAGCGGGATGAGGGCCTCCGCGTCGACCCGCACGAGGGTCTCGACGAGCACCGGCACCGCGAGCAGGATGATCGCCGCACCGGCGAACCAGGCGAGGTACGCGATCGCGCCCGTGATGACGCGTGCGGCGGCATCACGGGGCAGCAGCGTCACACGCATCCGGCCTCCTCGCCTCTTCCGTCAATTCTTGCGGATCACGGGCCGGCGACGCGCGTCAGGTGCGCGCGCGCCCTCCCAGGGCCCGGGCATCGGTGTTGCCCGCCGAGTCGCGACGCAGCTCCTTCGGCAGCGAGAACATGAGGTCCTCCTCGGCCGTGCGCACCTCCTCGACGTCGGCGTAGCCCGCATCCGCGAGGTCGGCGAGCACCTCCTGCACGAGCACCTCGGGCACCGAGGCGCCGCTCGTGACGCCCACCGTCGCGACCCCGTCGAGCCACTCCTGCCGGATCTCGCTCGCGTAGTCGATACGGTGCGCCGCCTTCGCCCCGTGCTCGAGTGCGACCTCCACGAGCCGCACGCTGTTGGAGGAGTTGGCCGAGCCGACGACGATCACGAGGTCGGCCTCGGGCGCGACCTTCTTGATGGCGACCTGTCGGTTCTGGGTGGCGTAGCAGATGTCGTCGGACGGCGGATCCTGCAGCTTCGGGAAGCGCTCACGCAGCCGCCGCACGGTCTCCATCGTCTCGTCGACGCTCAGGGTGGTCTGCGAGATCCAGACCAGGTTGTCGGGGTCGTCGACCTCGATCCGGTCGACGTCGTCGGGCGAGTTGACGAGGATCGTGCGCTCGGGCGCGTGCCCCATCGTGCCCTCGACCTCTTCGTGACCGGCGTGGCCGATGAGCAGGATCTGCAGGTCCTGCTTCGCGAAGCGGGTCGCCTCGCGGTGCACCTTGGTGACGAGCGGGCAGGTCGCGTCGATCGCGAGCAGCTCGCGATCGGATGCCGCCTGCACGACCGCGGGCGAGACACCGTGGGCGCTGAACACGAGGTGCGATCCGGGCGGCACCTCGTCGACCTCGTCGACGAAGATCGCACCGCGCCGCTCGAGCTCGAGACGACGTGCACGTTGTGCACGATCTGCTTGCGCACGTAGACGGGCGAGCCGTAGTTCTCGAGCGCCTTCTCCACAGCGATCACGGCGCGGTCGACGCCCGCACAGTAGCCACGCGGCGCCGCGAGCAGCACCCGCTTCGACCCGACCACCGGAAGATCGCGCAGCCGCTCCCGGGCGACGGGCATGCGCGGTGCCTCGAGGGTGACCCCCAACGCCCCGTTCGTAATGCCGCTCACGCCCTCGAGTCTACGGTGGCGTACCTGGGCGCGGCTGGGGCCGTGACCCGGCAGCGGGGGTCGTATCTCCCGCCACGAGGTCACGGCTCCAGCCGCGCCACGGAATCGGGAGCGAGTCGGCGGGTTCGCGTAGCCTGAGCGGCGTGACCGAGAAGCCGACAGCCGACGCCCCTGGCCCGTCGCACGCCTCTCCGGCGAGCTCAAGGGCTACATCGACCGCCTCGGATCGGTGTGGGTCGAAGGCGAGCTCACGCAGTGGAACCTCGCGCGCGGCATCGTCTACGCGAAGCTCAAGGATCTCGAGCAGGATGTGACCGTCTCGCTCACGGTATGGAGCTCGACGCTCCAGCGCCTCACCGAGCAGTTCGCCCAGGGCGACCGTGTCACGGCCCTCGTCAAGCCGGACTTCTGGATGCGCGGCGGCACCCTCTCGATGGTCGCCTCCGACCTGCGGCACGCCGGGCTCGGCGACCTCCTGGCGCAGCTCGAGCGGCTCAAGCGCGCCCTGCGCGAGGAGGGTCTCTTCGACGCCGACCGCAAGAAGCCGCTCCCGTTCCTGCCGCAGTGCATCGGCCTGGTCACGGGTAAGGACTCGGATGCCGAGAAAGACGTGCTGCGCAATGCCCAGTTGCGCTGGCCGCAGGTGGCGTTCCGGGTGCGCCACGCGGCCGTGCAGGGTGCCGCGGCGCCCCGAGAGGTGGCGGCCGCCATCCGGGAGCTCGACGCCGATCCCGAGGTCGACGTCATCATCGTCGCCCGCGGCGGCGGCGACTTCCAGAACCTGCTCGTCTTCAGCGACGAGCAGCTCGTGCGCACGGCGGCCGCCTGCACCACGCCGCTCGTCTCGGCCATCGGGCACGAGGCCGACAGCCCGCTGCTCGACCTCGTCGCCGACCTGCGCGCCTCCACGCCCACCGATGCGGCGAAGCGCGTCGTGCCGGATGTCGCCGAGGAGGTGGCGCTCATGCAGCAGGCGCGAGCCCGCATGTCGATGCGCATGAGCGCGCTCGTCAGCGGCGAGATCGACCGCATCGCCACCCTGCGCTCCCGCCCCGTGCTGGCCGACCCCGAGGCGCTCGTCCAGCCGCGGGCCGAAGACCTCATCCGCCTCGTCGATCGCGGCACCCACCTCGTGCAGCTGTGCGTCGAGCGCGCCGAGACGGCCGTGCACCGGCTCAGCTCCGAGCTGCGGGCGCTCTCGCCACAGCGCACCCTCGACCGCGGCTACGCCGTCGTGCACGCGGCGGATGCCGTGGTGCGCGATCCTGCACAGGTCGCCTCGGGCGCGGCTCTGCGCATCCGCGTCGCTCGCGGCGAGCTCGCGGCCACGGCTGAGTAAGCTGGGAGCATGACCGACGCCCCCGTGCGGACGAGGCCCGGGCCGACGAGCACCGGGCCGACGTCGCGTCCCTCAGCTACGAAGAGGCCCGCGACGAGTTGGTGCAGGTCGTCGCCCGACTCGAGCAGGGCGCGGCGACCCTCGAGGAGTCGCTGGGTCTGTGGGAGCGCGGCGAGGCGCTCGCGCGTCGCTGCGAGGAGTGGCTCGTCGGCGCAAAGGCACGCCTCGACGCGGCGCGTGCCGCGGCCGAGGAATCGTGAGCCCCCGCGACACCGGAGTCGACGAGACCGGACGGCCCATCGTCGCGGAGCTCGGCCGTGCCGAGACCCCGCAGGAGACGGCCGAGCGCAAGGCCGCCGCGAGCGCCAAACGCCGCGGCAGTCAGACCGCGCTCAACCTCTTCATCGCGGTACTGGCATCCCTCGCCATCGTGGCGTTCCTGGTCATGGTCGTCGTGCGGCCCGATCGGGGTGCGCTGTACGAGCCCGCCGACTACGCGGGATCAGCCGCCGCCGCGCAGGGCGTCAGCGATGTGCCGATCATCGCACCCCGCTCCCCGACGACTGGAGCGCGAACCACGCCCAGCTGACCACCGGCTCCGACGGGGTCACCGTCTGGACGGCCGGCTTCACGACCCCCGCGGGCGACTACCTCGCCATCATCCAGGGCATCGACGCCAATGCGAGCTGGGTCGCCGATCAGGTGCGCGACGCGCGCGCCGGCGCGACCGTCACCATCGACGGCGTCGACTGGACCAGCTACGACCGACGCACCTCATCCGATCCGGGCAATGTCGCCTATGCGCTCGTGACCACCACCGACGACTCGACCATCGTGCTCGCCGGAACCGCAGAGGACGCGGAGTTCGCGTTCCTGGCCACCGCTATCGCGAAGGAGCTCGCATGACCGCCACCGACACCGACACCCGCCGCACCCCCGCGGACGCGTGGCGGGAGATGGTGCGCGGCAATCAGCGGTTCGTCGCGGGCACCCCGCGACACCCACGACAGAACGTCGAGCGGCGCGAGGAGCTGGCCGGATTCCAGGAGCCGCACGTCGCGCTCTTCGGATGCAGCGACTCCCGGCTGGCGGCCGAGATCATCTTCGACAAGGGGCTCGGCGACCTGTTCGTCGTGCGCAACGCCGGTCACGTGATCACCGACTCGGCGATCGCGTCGCTCGAGTATCCGGTTGCGCTGCTGGATGTGCCGCTCATCGTCGTGCTCGCCCACGACACCTGTGGCGCCGTCCGCGCCGCCATCGACCTCGACGCCCCGGGCGCCACCCCCTGCCGCCGCACATCGCGGGCCTCGTGGCCGGCATCCGACCCGCGGTGCGTTCCTCCGAGACGCGTGACGCCGAGACCGTCGGGATCACCCACCTGCGCCGCACGGTCACCGAACTGGTCGCCCGTTCCGAGCTCATCTCGGACGCGGTGGCCGACGGCCGCCTGGCCGTGGTGGGCGCCAACTACAAGCTCCTCGAAGGCGTCGTCGTGCCGTCGATCGTGATCGGCGACATCGGCGCCGAGGTCTGAACCGAACACCCTCGCGACACCGCACTCCGCATCGCGACACCGCACGAAAGGCACGTCATGAGCATCGACGCCGACTACCGCATCGAACACGACACGATGGGCGAGGTGCGGGTTCCCGCATCCGCTCTCTACCGCGCGCAGACGCAGCGCGCGGTCGAGAACTTCCCCATCTCGGGCACGGGGCTCGAGGCCGCCCAGATCGTGGCGCTCGCGCGCATCAAGCGCTCCGCCGCGATCGCGAACGCCGAGCTCGGCGTGCTGGACCAGGGCATCGCGGATGCCATCGTCGCCGCCGCGGACGACATCATCGCGGGGTCGCACCACGACCAGTTCCCCATCGACACCTACCAGACGGGCTCGGGCACGAGCTCGAACATGAACATGAACGAGGTGCTCGCGACCCTCGCGACCGAGAAGCTCGGTGCCCCGGTGCACCCGAACGACCATGTGAACGCGTCGCAGTCCTCGAACGACGTGTTCCCCACCTCGGTGCACGTCGCCGTGACGGGCGCCCTCATCGGCGACCTCGTTCCCGCGCTCGACCACCTCGCCACAGCCCTCGAGGCCAAGGCGGCGCTGTGGGCCGACGCCGTGAAGCCCGGCCGCACCCACCTCATGGACGCCACCCCGGTGACGCTCGGTCAGGAATTCGGCGGCTACGCACGCCAGGTGCGGCTCGGCATCGAGCGCATCGAGGCGGCGCTCCCCGCGTCGCGGAGGTGCCGCTCGGCGGCACAGCGGTCGGCACCGGCATCAACACGCCGAAGGGCTTCCCGCAGAAGGTCATCGCCGAGCTCGCCGCCGCATCCGGATTGCCGATCACCGAGGCCGCCGACCACTTCGAGGCGCAGGGTGCCCGCGACGGCCTCGTGGAGGCATCCGGGGCCCTGCGCGTGATCGCGGTGTCGCTCACCAAGATCTGCAACGACCTGCGTTGGATGGGGTCGGGCCCCAACACCGGCCTGGGTGAGCTGCACATCCCCGACCTGCAGCCCGGCTCGTCGATCATGCCCGGCAAGGTCAACCCGGTGATCCCCGAGGCCGTGCTCATGGTCGCCGCGCGGGTCGTCGGCAACGACGCCACCATCGCGTGGGCGGGCGCGAGCGGCAGCTTCGAACTCAACGTGGCGATCCCGGTGATGGGCACGGCGCTTCTCGAGTCGATCCGCCTGCTCGCGAACGGCTCGCGCGTGCTCGCCGACAAGACCGTCGAGGGCCTCGAGGCGAACGTCGAGCGCGCCGCCGCGCTCGCGGGCATGTCGCCCTCGATCGTCACGCCGCTCAACAAGTTCATCGGCTACGAGAATGCGGCGAAGATCGCCAAGCACGCTGTCGCCGAGGGCATCACGGTGCGCGAGGCGACGATCGCTCTCGGTTTCGTGGAGCGCGGCGAGCTCACGGTGGAGCAGCTCGACGGCGCGCTCGACGTGCTCTCGATGACGCAGCCGGGCTGAGCGGGCGCCGCGAAACGCTCCCGCATCCGCACGTGGCCCCACGCCAATGTCGAAAATGCAGGAGAAGTCGCCACTCGCGGGCAGCTGTGCCCCGCCATGTCAGGGGTGTGGCGCGATGACTCCTGCATTTTCGACATAACCGGGACGGATGCGGGAGGGCGGCACCCCGAAGCAGCAGAGCGGTGCGTCATCCGCCCGGACTACTCCCCCAGGTCGAAAATGCAGGAGTCGGCGCTCGTGACCCACCGGAACCGCCCGAAACTTCGGGCGACCGTCGGCGGGACTCCTGCATTTTCGACAAAGACGGGGACGAAGCGGATGCGCGGGCGGCTCAGGCGAGCTCGGTGCCCTCCAGCAGCTCGGTCACAAGCGCCGCGATCGCGGAGCGCTCACTGCGGGTGAGGGTGATGTGGCCGAACAGCGCGTTGCCCTTGAGGGTCTCGATCACGGATGCCACCCCGTCGTGCCGCCCGACGCGCAGGTTGTCGCGCTGCGCGACGTCGTGCGTGAGCACGACCCGCGAGTTCTGGCCGATGCGCGAGAGCACCGTGAGCAGCACGTTGCGCTCGAGAGACTGCGCCTCGTCGACGATCACGAAAGCGTCATGCAGCGAGCGACCGCGGATGTGGGTGAGCGGGAGCACCTCGAGGATGCCGCGCTCCACGACCTCCTCGAGCACGTTGTCGGAGACGAGCGCGCCGAGGGTGTCGAAGACGGCCTGGCCCCACGGGCTCATCTTCTCTTCCTTGTCGCCCGGCAGGTAGCCGAGCTCCTGGCCGCCCACGGCGTAGAGCGGGCGGAACACCATGATCTTGCGGTGTTGCTGCTTCTCGAGCACCGCCTCGAGCCCCGCACACAGCGCGAGCGCCGACTTGCCGGTGCCGGCACGTCCGCCGAGCGAGACGATGCCGACCTCCGGGTCGAGCAGCAGGTCGATCGCGAGACGCTGCTCGGCGCTGCGGCCGTGCACCCCGAACACGTCGCGGTCGCCACGCACGAGCCGCAGCTCACCCCGGCCCGTCACGCGACCGAGCGCCGAACCGCGCTCGGAGTGGATGACGAGGCTCGTGTTCACCGGCATGTCCTGCACCTGCCGCGAGACGAGCGTCTCGGCGTCGTACAGCTCGGCCATCTGCTCACCCGAGATCTCGAGCTCCGCGACACCCGTCCATCCGGAGTCCACGGCCAGCTCGGCGCGGTACTCCTCGGCGGCGAGGCCGATGGATGCCGCCTTCACGCGCAGCGGGAGGTCCTTCGAGACCACCACGACATCCAGTCCGTCGTTGGCGAGGTTGAGCGCCACCGCGAGGATGCGGGAGTCGTTGTCGTTCAGCTGCAGCCCCGAGGGCAGCACCGAGAGGTTGGAGTGGTTGAGCTCCACGCGCAACGTGCCGCCCGCATCCCCCACCGCGATCGGGAAGTCGAGACGCTCGTGCTCGACGCGCAGATCGTCGAGCAGGCGGAGGGCCGCGCGCGCGAAGTAGCCGATCTCGGGGTCGTTGCGCTTGGCTTCGAGCTCGGTCACCACGACCACCGGCAGCACGACGGAATGCTCGGCGAACCGGTAGATGGAGCGCGGATCGCTCAGCAGAACAGAGGTGTCGAGCACATAGGTGCGCTCCTTCTGCTTCGACGTGCGAGTCGCGGTGGTGGTCGACTTCTGCTTGGGGCTCTCGAGCTCGGGCACTCCCACTCCATCCCCGGGTGGGAGGCCACCCGGATCCTGTCGCGGATCGGCCAGGGGCTCGACGGTAGCGAACTTATGTGGCCGCTCCGATCAGGCACGGTGCCTGATGACCTGACGCTAAGCCCGCGGCTCGGGTTCCGGGGCGCGACACGCCCCGGGTGGATGACCCGCGGTGATCGATCGAGCGACCTCAGCGGGCGCCGGATGCCGTCGCGTACGACAGCAGGGCCGAACGCAGCAGGCCGAGCGTCTCGGCATCCGTCGACGCGTGCGGGGAGATGCGCACCGTGCCCTGCCGTGTCGTGATACTCACGCCGTGATTGTGCAGGGCCACCGCGAGCACGGTGAACTGCTCGGGCTCGGGCTGCAGCACGACGATCCCCGCCCGCTCCGCCTCGGCACGCGGCGAGACGACCGGAAGCACGAACTCGTCGGCGATGTCGATGACCTCGCTCACCCGCTCGGCGAGCCGGGTGTTCACGGCGGCGACTCCGACATCCGCGATCTCCTCGAGAGCGGCCGAGAAGCGCGCCATCGCGATCGGGTCGTTGTTGGAGACCTGGTAGGCGCGCGCATCGCTCGCGGGCGGCGGCACCTCGTCGAGCGGCAGCCCCTCGGCCGTCGACGCCGTGAAGCCCGACCAGACCGGGGTGAGGTGCTCGAGCGCGCGATCGGAGAGCGCGAGGAAACCCGTGCCCCAGCCCGAACGCACCCACTTCTGACCACCCGCGGCCACGACATCCGCGACCTCGTAGGGGGCGTCGACCACGCCGAAGCCCTGGATCGCGTCGACGATCAGCAGTCGGTCGCCGATCACCTGACGGATGCCCTCGAGGTCGACGAGGTGTCCGGTGCGGAAGTCGACGAGGCTCACCGCCACGGCGACGGTCGAGGAGTCGAGCTGGTCGCGGATGTTGCCGGGCGTCACGCGGCCGTGGTCGGTCTCGAGCCACTGCGGGGTGACCACGCCGAGGGCCTGCTGCGCACGCACGGCCGCGAACGGGAGCGAAGGGAACTCGCTCGGCGAGAGGGCGACGCCCCCGTGAGTCCGAACAGCACGTGCATGAGCCCCTGGCTCGTGTTGGGTTGGAAGGCGATCTGGTCGGAGCGGAACCCGGTGAGGGCGGCGACCGCGGCGCGCACGCGCGCATCCTGCTCGAAGATCGGCGCGAAGGAGCCGAAGCGCCCCCGGCGAGCAGCGTGTGGAACGCCTCCGTCTCGGCCCGCACCGAGTCGCCGATCGGTCCGGCCGCGGCGAAGTCGAGGTAGCCCGGCTCCTCGTGGAAGCGGGCGATGTAGTCGTCGATCGTCAGTGTCATCGGGGGCTCACTGTCCGTAGCGGCGGTGCCGTGTGGCGTAGGCGCGCAGGGCGCGCAGGAAGTCGACCTCGCGCAGGTCGGGCCCCAGGGCCTCGACGAAGTAGAACTCGCTGTGCGCCGACTGCCACAGCATGAAGTCCGAGAGGCGCTGCTCACCCGAGGTGCGGATGATGAGGTCGGGGTCGGGCTGCCCCTGCGTGTAGAGGTGCTCGCCGATCAGTTCGGGCGTGAGGATGCCGGCGAGGTCGTCGATGCTGCCGCCCTTGGAACCGTGGTCGCGCACGATGCTGCGCATGGCATCCGCGATCTCCCGGCGCCCGCCGTAGCCGACCGCGAGGTTGACGTGCAGGCCCCGGTTGCCCGCCGTGCGGTCCTGGGCGGCCGCGAGCACGGCGACGAGCGGGTCGGGCAGTCCATCGGTGGTGCCCACGTGCTGGATGCGCCAGTCGGCCGCGCGGGAGAGGTCGTCGGCCAGGTCGGCGATGATCTCGAACAGCTGGTCGAGCTCGTCGCTCGAGCGGCCGGAGAGGTTGTCGGTCGAGAGCAGGTAGATCGTGACGACGCGGATGCCGAGGTCGTCGCACCAGCCGAGGAACTCGCGCATCTTCTCCGCGCCGGCGCGGTGTCCGGATGCGGTGGTCTCGAGGGCGCGATCGCGCGCCCAGCGGCGGTTGCCGTCGATGATCATGGCGACGTGGTGCGGCAGGGTCGCGTTCTGCAACTGGCGACGCAGGCGCGCCTGATAGAGGCCGTAGAGCAGCCCGGTGCCCCCGGTTCGTCCCGCCTGCTCACGCAGCTACGTTAGCCGAGGCCATGCCCAGGCGCGATCCAGTCCGCTCCCAGGCTCGCGTCATGACCGCGCGATAATCTCGCGACATGACTCCCGCGCCGGCACCGTCCGAGCACACCTCCGGCACCGCGGATGATCCCGCCGGCTCGCGCGTCGAGGCGGAGGCCGAGCAGGAACCGGGTGCGGGCCTCCCCGGCTGCCGCTGCTCGAAGACGAGCTCGACCATCCGCCCGTCGAGACGAAGCCGCTGTGGCGCGGCTGGATCCACGCGGGCACCTTCCCGCTCGCGATCGCCGCGGGCATCGTGCTCATCGCCCTCGCCGACGGCGCGGCGGCCAAGTGGGCCTCTGCGGTGTTCATGGCGAGCTCGCTGCTGCTCTTCGGCATCTCGGCGGTCTACCACCGCTTCAACTGGCGCCCGACCGTCAAGGCGGTGTTCCGCCGCCTCGACCACTCCAACATCTTCCTGCTCATCGCGGGCACCTATACCCCGCTCGCGGTGTGCGCCCTCCCACCCGATAAGGCGGTCGTGCTGCTGTCGATCGTGTGGGGCGGGGCCCTGCTGGGCATCGGATTCCGCATCTTCTGGCTGAAGGCGCCGCGCTGGCTCTACGTGCCGCTCTACCTCGCGCTCGGCTGGGCCGCGATGATGTACATCGTCGACCTCGTGCAGGCCAACGTCGCCATGATGGTGCTCGTGCTCGTGGGCGGCGTCGCCTACACGGTCGGTGCCGTGTTCTACGCGCTCAAGAAACCGAACCCGGTGCCTGGCGTCTTCGGGTTCCACGAGCTCTTCCACGCGTGCACCGTGATCGCGTTCCTGTGCCACTGGACGGCGATCCTGCTGATCGTGCTGAACCCCGTGTACGTCTGACGCATCCTGCGCGGCCGCGTCTGCGTCAGCGGTCGTTCGGGCGGTCCTCGGCATCCGGGTGCGCCGCGGCCTCCTCGGCGTCGAGGCGCTCGGCGATCTCGGCACGGTAGGTCACGCGACGCACCCGCCGGTTCATGCTGATGAGGATGACGATCGTCGCCACGATGAGGCCGAGCGTGACGACGAAGCCGATGACACCCGGGGTCACCAGATCGGGATCGAACGGCGTCGTGGGGCTGGGGGACGGCGTCGCCGCCTGGAGGAAGTACCGCACGATCGCCCTTCTCGAACCGAATAGCCTAGAAGCAGCGTAATCCGCTCGGAGGCCCCCAGATGACCCACGACGACCTCGCCGCGAGGTACGGCCGCACACCTGCGCGTGCCGCACGCACGCGGCTCGTCGCGATCGCCGTGGCCATCGGTGTCGCGGTCGTCGTGATCGCGTGGGTCGTCTGGGTGGGGCTGCTCGGGCTCTCGGCCTCGCTCGAGACCAAGGACGTGGGCTACGTCGCCCACTCCGACGACTCGGGTGAGGTGCGCTGGCAGCTGACGGCTCCCGCCGACACCCCGGTGTCGTGTGCGCTGCAGGCGGTGAGCGAGAAGCATGCGGTGGTCGGTTGGCTCGTCGTCGAGGTGCCGCCCTCCTCCGAGACGACCCGGGTGCTGAGGGCGACGCTGCGCACGAGCGAACCGACCGTAAGTGGATCCGTCTACCGCTGCTGGCTGAGCGGTTCACCGGCCGTCTCAGGTGCTTTTATCGACAATCTGTCCTAGGCTGTCGGCAACGCATCACCCTGCAGAGACCGGCCGAGTGCCGGTCTCGATTGTTTGTGAGGAGCACCATGCCCGAGACCACGACGTGGCTCACCCAGGAGTCGTTCGACCGCCTCAAGGCCGAGCTGGCAGAGCTGGAGGGCCCCGCTCGCGTGGACATCGCCAAGAAGATCGAGGCGGCGCGCGAGGAGGGCGACCTCAAGGAGAACGGCGGCTACCACGCGGCGAAAGACGAGCAGGGCAAGATCGAGGCACGCATCCTGCAGCTCAAGCAGCTGCTGCGCTCGGCGACCGTCGGCGAAGCTCCCGCCGAGGACGGCACCGTCGCCCCCGGCACACTCGTGACGGCGAAGATCGCGGGCGACAAGTCGCTGTTCCTGCTCGGCAACCGCGAGATCGCGGCCGACGCCGACGACCTCGACGTCTACCCCGAGTCGAGCCCTCTGGGACAGGCGATCATCGGCCGCAAGGTGGGCGAGAAGCTGAGCTACACCGCCCCGAACGGACGCGAGATCCCCGTCGAGATCGTCAAGGTCGAGGCCTACCAGGGCTGACGCCCGACTCCGCTCCGCGAGATCAGGCGGTGGCCTGGTCGTCGGATGCAGCCGCCTCGGATGCGGTCGTCCCGCCATCCGTGCGGCGCGCCTCGCGCTTGCCGCGCGCGACCTCGGTCGCGAGCGCGTCGAGCGGGTTCGCGAGACCGGCGAGCGGGTCGAGCAGCGCGGTGAGCCACTGCTGGGCGGCGCCCACGGCATCCGGATCGAGCGCGTAGTACCGGCGCGTCCCCTCGGCGCGCACCGTCAGCACGCCCGCATCTCGCAGCACGCGCAGGTGCTGCGAGACCGAGGGCTGCGAGATCGTGTGCACACGCTGCACGCCGTCGACGAGCGAGCCCGCCGGCTGCTCGCCGACCGCCGCGAGCTGCACGAGCAGGCGCCGCACGGGATCGCCGAGCGCTTCGAAGACCGGGTCGGCGGGCAGGGCGCTCATGACCCTTCGGGCGCGGTCGTGTAGAAGGCGTACGCTCCCTCGCCCGCGGCGCGCATGGCATCCGGGTCCTCGCCGGCGGCGATCGCCGCATCCGTCCAGCCGTCGGCGGCGGTGCGGTAGAAGGCGCGGCCCTCCTCGGTGAACGGCAGCGTCATCGCGAGCTCCGCGTCGACGGCCTCTCCGGAGGCGAGGTGCAGGCCGAGCCCCATGAGCGCGCCGTCCCAGCCGATGCCGACCGCCCCCGGGCCGTAGACGCCCCAGAACTCCTCGGGAACGTGGGCTTCGTGCACGAGCTCGAGCTCGGTTCCGGATGCGGTGGGGGCGAGCGTGACGGTCACCCACGACGGCGCGCCCATCATCTCCCAGGTGATCGTGAAGGAACGCGGCGCGTCGCAGCTCTGCACCGTGCCGGATGCGTTGCCTTCGAAGGCGTAGCGTCCCCCGACCGTGAGGTCGCCCGTCACGGGCAGGAACCAGCGCGGGATGCGCTCGATGTCGGTCAGCGCGTTCCAGAGGTCGGATGCGTCGGTCGGGTACTCGCGGCGCGCGACGGCGATGCGGGTTGTCGCGCCGTCGCGCTCGCCGGTGCGCAGCTCGCGCGTGACGAGGCGGGCGGTGCCGATCGGATCGTCGATGAGGGTCATGGCAGCTCCATTCAATATAGGTTTTCGCCTATATTACGTCCGCCGCAACCCACGCGCAATGGTGAGGCGTCACTCGTCGACGCGCGGACTGTAGCCCGCGTCGCGCAGTCGGCGCAGCACGAGCTCGGCGTGCTCGGCGCCGCGCGTCTCCATGTGGATCTCGATCTCGACCTCGCTGATCTGCAGGCCGTAGCCGTGCCGCGTGTGCAGCACCTCGACGACGTTCGCGTTCGCCTCGGCGATGAGCTCGGCGATGCGCGCGAGCTGGCCGGGGCGATCGGGCAACGGGATGTTGACCTTGAGGTAGCGGTGCGAGGCGGCAAGACCGCGACTGATGACGCGTTCCATGACCATCGGGTCGATGTTGCCGCCCGAGAGGAGGATCACGGTCGGCCCGCTCACCGTCACCTTCTCGGCGAGCACGGCGGCCACCCCCACCGCGCCGGCTGGCTCCACGACGAGCTTCGCACGCTCGAGCAGCACGACGAGCGCGCGCGCCGTGTCGTCGTCGCCGACCGTCACGACGTCGTCGACGGCATCCCGCACGATCGCGAAGTTGAGCGCCCCCGGTCGACCGACCGCGATGCCGTCGGCGATGGTGGGCCCCGTCGAGATCGCGAGCGGCTCCCCCGCCGCGAGCGAGGGCGGGTAGGCGGCCGCGTTGTCGGCCTGCACCCCCACGACGCGCACGCGACGGCCGAGCTCCGGCTCGAGCTGCGCGAAGGCCGAGGAGATGCCCGCGATGAGGCCGCCGCCGCCGATCGGCACGATCACGTCGGTGACGTCCGGAACCTGCTCCAGGATCTCGAACGCGATGCCGCCCTGGCCGGCCACGACATCCGGATGATCGAACGGAGGGATGATGACGGCGCCGGTGCGCTCGGCGAACTCGGCGGCCGCCTGCAGCGTCTCGTCGACGACGTGCCCGTGCAGCACGACGTCGGCGCCGTAGTCGCGCGTCGCCTGCAGCTTGGGCAGCGCGACGCCGATCGGCATGAAGATCGTGGCCCGGATGCCGAGCTCGCGCGCCGCGAGGGCCACACCCTGAGCGTGGTTGCCGGCGGAGGCGGCGACGACCCCGCGCGCCCGCTCCTGGTCGCTCAGCCGGGCGAGCCGGTTGTAGGCGCCGCGGATCTTGTACGACCCGGTGCGCTGCAGGTTCTCGGCCTTGAGGTGCACGGGCACCTCGAGCAGTTCGGTGAGGAATCGCGAGGACTCCATGGGGGTCACGACGGCGACCGCGCTCGCGCGCTCCCGCGCGGCACGGATCTCGTCGAGCGTCGGTCCGGGCAGCTCAGTCACGGGTGATGCGGCCTCTCGTGGGCGGGATGACATCCGCCACCGACGGATGCGGATGGGTGCGCCAATCGCCGCGCGCGAAGTAGACGATCATGGCGTTGACGGTGGCGACCAACGGCACGGCGAACAGCGCGCCGGGGATGCCGGCCAGGAAGCCGCCCGCCGCGACCGCGATGACGACCGCGAGCGGGTGCACCTTGACGGCGTTGCCGACGAGGAACGGCTGCAGCACGTGCCCCTCGAGCTGCTGCACGCCGATCACGATGAGCAGCATCACGAAGGCCTGCCACGGGCCGAGGAACACGAGCGCGACGAAGACCGCGATCGCCCCCGAGATGACGGCGCCGACGACCGGGATGAAGGAACCCAGGAACACGACGATCGCGATCGGCACGACGAGCGGGAAGCCGCCGTAGAACAGGCCCAGGATGAAGGCGCCGAGCCCGATGCCGACGGCGTCGATGAAGGCCACGAGCACCTGCACGCGCACGAAGGTCGACAGCGTGATCCAGCCGGCCTCTCCACCCCCGATGAGCGCGGCCCGCGACTTCCGCGGAAAGATCCGCACGATCCAATGCCAGATGCCGCGGCCGTCGATCAGGATGAACAGCGTCGCGAACAGCACGAGCAGGAACCCCGCGAGGAAGTGCCCGACGCCCGACCCGACCGAGAGCGCCCCCGACCAGAGCGTCGCGGAGTCCTCCTGCAGGCCCTGGATGAGCTGATCCATCCAGGCCTGGATGTCGGCCTCGGAGAGATGCAGCGGCGACTCGAGCATCCAGTGCTTGAAGTCCTCCCAGCGCAGCAGCGTCTGGTCGACGAGGGCCGGGTAGCCGCTGATGACGGTGCGCACCGTCAACCAGATGAGTCCCGCGATGATCGCGAGCACACCCAGCTCGGAGACGGCGATCGCGGCCCACTTCGGCCAGCGATGCTTCTGCAGCCAGTTCGAGAACGGCACGAGCAGGGCCGCGAGCAGCATCGCCACCATGAGCGGCACGACGATGTAGCGCAGCTGGATGACGAGGAAGATCACGAGCGCGGCGAGGCCGGCCACCACGAGCAGGCGCCACGACCAGGCGGCGGCGATCCGCATCCCGGGCGGCACGGCATCCGCGACCCGCGCCTCGGCGAGGCGCCGCGACTCGTCGTCGCGCGCACGCTCGCTGCGGAATCCGAAGGCCACCTCACAAGTCTAGGCACCCCTCCATTCCCGAAGGGGTCGGAGGCGGGCGCTAGGGTCACAGCGTGGTCGACTCCGTCTCCCCCGCCGCCGCCCGTCGCATCGCGCTCGCCGCCCAGGGGTTCGCACGACCTCGCCCGGATGCCGTGGGCACGCGGCAGCTGAACCTCGCCCTCGAGCGGATCGGCCTGCTGCAGCTCGACTCGGTCAACGTGCTCGAGCGCAGTCACTATCTGCCGATGTTCGCGCGGCTCGGCGCCTACGACAAGGCGCTGCTCGACCGCCTCACCTTCGCGAAGAAGGCGCCCTACCGCGAGTACTGGGCGCACGAGGCGGCGCTCATCCCCCTCGAGGACTGGCCGCTGTTCGGCTTCCGGCGGCAGGACTACCGCGACTACTACTCCGTGGCGAACGACCCATGGCTCGCGGCACATGCCGACACCCTCGCCTGGCTGCGCGCCGAACTCGCCGAGAAGGGCCCGCTGCCGGCGTCGAAGATCGAACGCGATGCCGCCGCACCCCGCCGCGGCAGCTGGTGGGACTGGGACGAGGTGAAGCGCGGTCTCGAGCGCATGTTCCGCTTCGGCGACGTGGTCTCGGCCGGGCGCGCGGGCTTCGAGCGCACCTACGCGCTGCCCGAGCAGGTGATGCCCACGGAGGTGTACCGCCGGGAGGTGCCGCGCGAGGAGGCGGTGCGCACCCTCATGGAGCGCGCGCGCGCGCGCACGGCATCGGCACCCTCTCGGACTTCGCCGACTACTACCGTCTCAAGACCGGAGACGCGAAGCCCGCCCTCGCCTCACTCGTCGACGAGGGCGTCGTTCACGAGGTGAGCGTGCCGGGCTGGAAGAAGGCGGCCTACCTGCATCGCGATGCCCGCATCCCGCGCCGTATCGAGGCGACCGCGTTGCTCTCGCCGTTCGACCCCGTCGTGTGGGAGCGCGATCGGGCCCTGCGCATGTTCGGGTTCCACTACCGGATCGAGATCTACACTCCGGCACCCAAACGCGTCTACGGCTACTACACCCTGCCCGTGCTCGTCGACGACGCGCTCGTGGGTCGCATCGACCTGAAGAACGACCGTAAGCGCGGCGTACTGCGCGTGCAGTCCGCCTGGCGCGAGGAGGGGTCGCGGATGCCGTGGCCGAGCGCGTCGTGCCGGCGCTGCGCGAACTCGCGGCGTGGCAAGGGCTCGGCGAGCTCGAGGTCGTCGACCGGGGGATCTGGCTCGCGCGGTGGCGGCGGAGGCGGGCGTGACGCCGACCCCATCTCGGGGACAGGGAGAGAGCTAGCGCCACCCGACCGGGCCCGGCGCAGCGAGGACCCGTGTTGTGGGCGCCGTCGCCGCGAAGGGCCCAGGCACGACCTCGCCTCGGGGAGCGCCGACGGCGTCCGCGCTGAAGTCCAGGTCGGACCCGTCGGGGTTGGTATAGGCCAACTCCGCCTGATAGCTCGTGCCCAGCCGCGCCGTCGTCACCGGAGCGACCACGGGCAGCGACGCAGCATCCCTCACCTCGACGCGCACGGTGCCCGCTGCGGCGTCGACGACCCAGGCGCGCACCGGAGACCTCTCGACAACGCGGGCGGTGGGCTCGGCACGGAACGGCTCGGCGCCCTCCGCGTACAGGTTGCCCTCGACCCAGACGGGCAGGCGCGGCCCGGCCAGGTCGCTGCCATCCTCGTCCGGGTACTCCTGGACCGTCGGGTAGCCGTCGTACTGCGACGTGCCGACCGGGGTCGGCACGAAGGTCGCCTGACCGGGCACGCCATCCATGTCGACCGCGCCCGACCAGAAGCTGGCGAGCACCGGCTCGGCGGCGGGGTCGGACGCACCGTCGCCGACGAAGATGTTGTTGTAGAACCGGTTGTCGCCTCCGAGGATGTTCGAGACCCCGTAGACGGCTGTGGAGTGCGGCATGTGGTACGGGGTGTACCGCTGGTGCTCGGTGCAGTTCGCGATACGACCTGCAAAGAAGTTGTGCACGTAGGCCCCGCCGGTCGACATGTCCTTCACCGCCCATGGCGACAGGAACAGGTTCGAGTCCACGAGGTACGGACCGTGGCAGACCTCGACCATGAAGTCTTCGGCCGTCGAGGCGTAAAGCACGTTGCGCCGCACGAGGGTGCCCTGCGCCTGCCAGTCGAGCCACAGGGCGCGATGCGTGTGATGGATGGTGTTCCCGCTGATGACGGTGTCGAGAGCGGCGTGCAGCTTGATGCCCGCGACTTCGGCGCCGTGCCACTGCCGCTTCACATGGATACGGAAGATGTGGTTGTCGGCGACGGTCGAGAACGCCGCGCCGAGGTGCCCGACGATGCCCGCCTGCTCACAGTCCCGGATCGTGTTGCGGCGCACCGTGTGGGATCCGACGTGATCGCGAGTCCACGGGTGGGGCTCGCCAGCGTCGGGGCCGCCCAGCACGAGCGCGCGCTGGATGACCTCGCGTTCGCGCTGCGTCCCGCCTTTGGCACCCTTCGGCGCCGCAGCGGCCTCATTCTGGCCGGTGCTGGCCTCCTTTCCGAGTGAGATGCCGACGTTCTTCGAATCGGTGATCAGGTTGTCCTCGATCACCCAGCCCTTCGCCCAGTGTGGGCCGATGAGACCCTCCTGCAGCGCGGTGGGCGGGGCCCACTGCGTGGCCGCTTTCGTCAGGGTGAAGCCGCGCACCGTGATGTGGTCGATTCCTGTGGCCTGCGGCCAGAACACGAAGGTGCGGGCGTTGATTTCGATCTGGTGCTGGGCCGGGTCGACGCCGCCGAAGTTCGCCCAGATGGTTGTGACCTCATCGTTCACCTCGCAATACCAGACCAGCAGTGAGCCCTCGGGGTCGAAGGAGTCCTTCGTGACCTCGGGGCGCTCGACGCCACCCAGCGTGAGCGCCTCGTACATGGACGTGCCGTCGAGGTAGACCTCACCGGTGTGCCAGCTGTTGACCCGGTCGAAGAACCAATCCCCGCCGATGCGTTCGGCGTACGGGTTGCGTTCCCCGAACAGGGCGTTCGGCACCTGCGCGACCCAGACTCGGCCCTCGCCGCCGGGATGGGGACGCCAGTCGGTGACGACCTCGGCGCCCGAGATCGTCACCGATTCGAAGTGTCCGTCAGCGCCCTGCGCCGCCTGATAGGTGATCGGCGCATCGGCGGTGCCGCCGCGCATGGGATTCACCCACTCTCGATACACGCCCTCATGCACGGTGACGGTGTCGCCCGCCATGGCGGCCACAGCAGCACGGTTGATGGTGCGGAACGGCGCGTCGACCGACCCGTCGGCACGATCGGATCCGGTGGTGGCGACGTGCCAGACGGTCACGGCCGCGCCTCCCGCAGACGGCTGGCCAGTGCGTCGAGAGTCTCGGCCGCGGGTCGGAACCCGACGAGATCGAGGTGGCCGTGAGGGACGCCCGCTCGCAGGGACTCGACGACATCGACACCGGCTGCGCGCAACTGCTCGCTGAAGAGCTGTCCGCTTGCGCGGAGGAGTCGAACTCGCAGTTCTCGACGTACGTCGGCGGGAAGAGCCCCAGGCTGTCGCTGATCCCGGGGGTGAAGTCCTCTTCCCGCGGCCGACTCACGTCTCCGAGGGTCGTGCGCTGGATGGCGTCGTGCATCCACCGCGGAATCTCGAGCGCGGCCGGAGCCGCGGCGAGGGCGTCGGCGAGCTCGTCGTCAGGGGTCGGCAGCTCAGGGTGCAGGAGCGGGTAGACGAGAAGCGTCTGCCAGGGGCTCGACCGGCACGGGCCGAGCGCAGGGTCGCGCTGGCAGCGAGCGAGGCGCCGGCGCTCGCCCCTCCGACGGCGATGCGCGCCGGGTCGATGCCGAAACGTGCCGCGTTGCTGCGGACGTCATCGAGAACGGCCGCGCAGTCGTCTTGCGGCACGGGGAAACGAACCGGTTGCCCGAGTTCGTCGACTCTCCCGTCGATGGTTCCGTCGAGCTCGGGGGCACGGGACATCGGCGGTAATGGACCGAGATCACCACCGCATCCGCACGCCCCGCGACGCCGCGGGCGACCTCGTGCGCCTCCGCCATGTCGAGGTTGCCCCAGACGAACGCGCCGCCGTGCATCCAGATGAGGCACGCGCGACCGCCCTCGGGCACCGGCCCCGGCGGGGTGTAGACGCGTACCGGTACGGGTCCGTGCGGACCCGGGAGCTCCACATCGGTGATGCTGAGGTCCCACTCCTCGGCGGGGCCGAAGGGCGCCTTCCAGCGGTCGACGACGGACTGAGGCATCGACGGATGGTCGGCGTAGCCCTCGATGAGGTGCCGACGCGCTTCGAGCTCGGGAACGAACCGCCTGGTCACAGGAGCACTCCTTCCGTTGTCTGCCAACAGCGGGTCACGATGCGACCGCGATCGACATGACCGCCCAGGGAGCAAGCTCGACGTCAATCGCGAGTGTGCCGTCTGGGTCGACGACGATGATGCGATGGTCGAGTTCGTCGGCGACCTCCCGCAGATGGGCGGTCTGTTCGCGGGTGAGGTTGAGGGGGCGCCGAGCCGGTACCAGGCCTCCGCCACGTTGCCGTGATTCCCGTCGAGGATGTCGACCGCGAAGCGGTCGCCGGGAGTCAGTCCTCGGATGACGTGCTGCACCCGTCGACTGGGGCCGACCTCGGCGAGGAAACGCGTTTCGACATACGAGTTCTGCGCGACGAGCCCGGCTCGGCCCATATCTGCCGGGTAGTTGTAGAAGACCGCCGAGACCTCGCCATTCACCGAGGAGCGGGTGATGACGCCATCGTCAAGTTCGGCCAGCACGCGGTCACCGAGCCGGTTGAGCATGGCCATAGCGTGGAACGTCGGCTTGTGCAGGCCGTTCTCGTTGACGAAACCGAACCCGCCGTGGAATGGGCCGATGCCGCCGCCGCCCTCCTCGAACACATCCGTGAACGTCCAGTACGAGATGGAGTCGGCCAGCGCTGCGCCCTTGAGGAATGCGCGGACGATGTACGACGCCGCGAAGACCGTGTCGTGGATCGCGTCCCGGCTGGACGGCGAGGTCGACCACTCGCTGATATGCAGTTCTGCGTGCGGGTACGGGCTGTCCTGGATGATCTGGCGCATCACGAGCAGATCTTCGTAGGTGGCGTCCTTGTGTCGGGTGATCGCGCTGACCTTGCCGAGCGAGTCTGCCGCATAGTCCGTGGGGTACAGGTGGGTCGACAGGAAGTCGAGCGGGAGATCACGCTCGGCGCAGTACGCGATGAACTCGCGAATCCACACGGGCTGCCAGTCGAGCGCGTCGGGATCCTCTGCGACGGCGGTCGCCACCTCCGGCGACGGGTCGTAGTACTCCCCGGCGTAGCGGGCGTCGGGAACGAAGACGCTCGTCGCGGGACCCCCGACCAGCAACTGCGCGTCGATCGACTTGAGCGCCCGGGCGGTCGCTGCGTAGAGCTCGAAGTACTCGGTGCGGGTTCCGGTCCAGAACTTCGGAACCAGATTCGGTTCGTTCCACACCTCGAAGCGCCACTGCCGAACCTCGTCGATCCCGTACCGTTCGATCCAGTGCAGCGCGGTCGCGGTGACCAGCGCCACCCAGTCATCCATGTTGCGGGGCGGACTGCAGTGGGCCTTCCACCAGAACAGTGTCTCGGTCTGGGTGGCGAGCTGGCGCGGCATGAACCCCAGCTCGACGAACGGGCGAGCGCCCGTATCCAGGATGGCGTCGAACACCTTGTCGACATACGCGAAGGTGTAGACCGGCGTCGGCAGCTGCCCTGACGCGCCGAACCCGCCGCCGTTCTCCGTTCGGTAGACGAACATGTCATCGTGAAACAGGCCGTGGAAGCGAACGTACCGCGCGCCCAGCACCTCGACCGCCTCACGGAACTGTGCCTGCCAGTCGGCGCGCAGGGCCTCGTTCGCGCGGCCCGCTCCGACGCATTCGTTCCACACATGACGCAGGGGCGCATCACTCGGCGACAGGGCATCAATCATCGGTCTCGTCCGGCTCGGGTTGTACGTAGCCCCGGGCGACGAAGAACCGCTCGAGGAGGAAGCACCACCAGATGAGGATCAGGCCGGGCACCACGAACACCGCCGGCATGAAGAACCACACGATGACGCTCCCGAGGACGACGGCGATCGCGAGCAGGAACGTCAGGCTGGGCCTCGTCAGCCCCAAGGTGAACCCGTTGAGCAGCTGGCGCCAGGTGGGGTTGGTGAAGCGGGCGACGAGGGGGAGGCACCAGAAGAGCAGGAGGATGAGGAACAGCGTGATGATGATGAGCGGGATCAGCACATCGGAAAGCCCGACGGTCGGCACGAACGACAGGGTGACGATCCCGAGGGCTGCCACGACGACCACCACCAGCCCGACCAGGGTCGCCTGCTTCCCGCTCTGCCGCCATGCCTCTCGGGCGACGGCCCACTGGCTCCCGTCCTTGCCCAAGACGCAGCGCCGACAGAGCTCGTAGGCGACCACGGTGCCCGCCCCCGCCGTCACCGCCAGGGCGAGGCTGGCCGCCCAGAACACACTGATCAGGATGGCGGAGCCGAGCAGGTTGAGGAAGCGCCACAGCCACGAGGCGGGATTGAAGCGAAAGATGATCCGTCCCCTCAGTAGGTGCCGATACCCCCGACGTCATCAGCCCTTCACCGAGCCGATCATGATGCCGGATACGAAGTGCTTCTGCAGGAACGGGTACACGAACAGGATCGGGACCGCTGCCACCATGACGATCGCCGACCGCAGCGCAACGGGGGTGGTGACCTGCCCGCCTCCGGCTGCCGCGGCAGCTGCGCCTCCCGTCTGCGCGCTGTCCAGACCGGCGTTCATCGAGCTCGACAGCAACTTCTGCAGCTCGTACTGCAGGGTCGTGAGCCATTGCTCGCCGGAGTTGTACAGCAGGGTGTCGAGCCAGGAGTTCCAGCTCCCGACGGCCACGAACAGACCGACGACAGCGAGTGTCGGCTTGCACAGCGGCATCACGATCTGCCACCAGGTGCGGAACTCGCCCGCGCCGTCGATGCGTGCCGACTCGATGATCTCTTCCGGGATCGACTTGATGTACGTGCGGAGGAGGATCAGGTTGAATGCACTGATGATCACCGGCACCCAGTACGCCTGGAAGGTGTTCAGCATCCCCAGGTCTTTAATGAGCAGATAGTTGGGGATCAGCCCTGCATCGAAGTACATCGTCAGCACGAAGATGATGGTGATCGGCTTGCGGAAGACGAACTCGCTCCGGCTGAGCGCGTAGGCGAGCATCGAGGTGAAAAACAGGTTCGTCGCCACGACCACAACCGTCTTGAGGACGCTCATGAAGAACGCCTGGTAGATGGAGCCCATGTGGAGCACGACGTCGTAGTTCTTGAGTGAGAACACTCGAGGCCAGATGCCGATCCCGCCGCGCACGGCGTCGGAGCCGTCGTTGAACGAGATGGCAAGGGTGTTGAGCAGCGGGTAGAGCATGACCACTGCGAGGAGCACCAGGAAGCTCGTGTTGAGCGTCGTGAAGATAGTTTGCTCGAGGGTCCACCTCTTGCGGCGACGCCGAGGGGCGTCCGGGCGGGGAGTCGTGGAGTCCGCGGTCAGCGTTGTCATGGCGTCCTCCTAGACCAGGGTCTCTTGATTGAGGCGCTTCGCGGCCATGTTCGCCGAACCCACCAGAATGATGGCGACGACGGTCTTGAAGATGCCCGCGACGACGGCAAGGCTGTAGTTGCCGAGTTGGTATCCGTACCTCAGCACGAAGACGTCGATGGTCTCGGCCCGCTCGGCCACGACACCGTTGCCCAGGAAGTACGGCAACTCGAAGTTCGTGGACAGGATCCAGCCACTGTTGATGATGAGCAGCACGACGATCGTGGGCATGATGCCGGGGAGGGTGATGCTCCACATCTTGCGATAGCGGCCGGCCCCATCGACCTCGGCCGCCTCGTACAGGGCTGGGCTGATAGCCGTGATCGCGGCAAGATACAGGATGGTGTTCCACCCGAGCTCTTTCCACAGGTTCGTGCCCGCGACGATGCCCCAGAAGTAGTTCGGTTGGGTCAAGAACAGGACTGGCTCGTCGACGATGTGCAGGTCCAGGAGCAGCTGGTTGATGAAGCCGCCGGAGGAGGGCAGCGACAGGGCCACCGCGGCGAGGCTTGCGACGACCACCCAGCTCAGGAAGTGCGGCATGTAGGTGATGTTCTGCAGGACGCGCTTGAACGGCAGGTTCTTGATCTCGTTCAAGAGCAGCGCGAGGATGATGGCGCCGAGCGTCCCCACGATCAGGGTGAGGATCGACTGCCCCAGCGTGTTCACCACGACCCGTGCGAACCGTTCGCCGTTGAGACCGGTAAACAGGTTGACGAAGTTGTAGAAGCCGACCCATTCCTGGTTCCAGATGCTGCCGCGTCCGGGCCGGAAGTTCTGGAAGGCCATCGCCCAGCCGTACGCCGGGACGTACTTGAAGAGGATCTGGTACAGCACCAGCGGGACGGCCATCACGAGCAGAGCTCGTTGCGCCTTGATCAGATTCCAGGTGATCTTGCGCCGGGGAGGCTGCTCGGTCTTCCGCCGGGATTCGCGCTTGGGGATGTGCGAGCTGGGGTCGGGCTCCGGCCCAGGCTCGATCACAGGAGGACGCACCGTCGTAGCAGTCATCTATCCAACCTCATCGTCAGAAGTTCATAGCGAGAGAGAGTGAGTCGTGGTGGGGGCGCAGGTGCCCCCACCACGACTCCTGATTGACTGCTACCAGTTGGCCAACCGGTCCTGAATGCCCGCGTTGATCTCATCCTCGTAGGTCGCCACGTCGATCTTCTTGAAGATGTCCGTGTACTCCTTCCAGGCCTTCTCGAAGCCGGCGGGCTTGCCCGCGACGATCTTCGGCAGGTTCTGCAAGGCGGCGTCCGTCATCTGCTGGTTGGCCTGGTTGGCTGCGTCCGACAGGCTGATGTTCCACGCCGGGTAGTACACCGGGTTGTCCGGTGCCTTGTTCACGAAGTCCATCCAGGTCTGCGTGCCGTAGTGCTGCATGAAGTCCTTGTCGTAGTCGGACAGGGTCTCGAAGAACTCGGACGGCTGGTCGTCCGGGCTGAAGGCGTTGCCGTCAGAGAATGTGCCGTTGTGCTTCGGGATCATGCTGTTCAGAGCCATGAGCTTGTTCGACGACCTCCAGGTGAGGTCCTTGGAGTCGGCGCGCTGCTGCTCGGTTCGGGTGAAGATGCCGTCATCGCCGACCTCGTAGTCTTCACCCTGGATGCCCCAGGAGAGCACCTTCTGCCAGGGCTCGGAGAGCATCATGTCGAGGAACTTCAAGGCCTTCTCCTTCTGATCGCTCGTGGAGGAGACGCCGAAGCCCTGGTTGAGGTTCATGACAGGTCGGTCCGCATAGTACGGCTCCGCACCGTCATAGACGGGCATGAGCGGCACGTAGGTGTACTCATCCTGACCGGCGCTCTGCAGCGACGCGGTGGCGGTACCGAACTGCCAACCCTGGTTGTGCATGCCGAGCACGGCGCCCGTGGCGATCTTGGCCTGGAACTGGTCGTCCGTCAGGGTGAAGGTCTCGCGATCGACGACGCCCTTGTTGTACTCCTCGTTCAGCTTCTTGTACCAGGTCTTCGCGATGTCCTTGTTGGCGTAGATCTCCGCGTCGTCGTTGCTCTCGACGATGACGCCGCCGTTGTTCGGCGAGCCGGCCAGCAGCGCCGGCGGGTTGGTCAGGATCCACTCCGCTCCCGTCGGGGCGGGGCCTCGAAGCCGACAGTCGGGGCGCCTTCTGTCTGCGGGTTCTTCGCCAGGAAGTCCTCGATGAGCCTGAAGTAGTCGTCGATCGACATGTTGCTCAGGTCGGGGTACCCGGCGTCGGCGAGCACGCGCTTCTGGATCCAGAACGCGGGACCGTAGTAGGTTCCGGCGGTGACCTCGCCGAAGAAGCGGTTGAAGTTCGGGAGGATGTAGAGGCCGTCCTCGATCGCGCCGCCCGTATAGCTCATTCGCTTGATGTACGGCTCGACGTACTCCTCGACGTTCGGGTAGTCGCCGGTGGCGAGCATCTCGTCGAGGGGCGTGAGCGCCCCACCCTCCAGGAACCGCAATTTGATGTCGCCGGTACCGATGAGGTCGGGGAAGTCGCCGCCGGCGAGCATGACACCGATCTTCTGGTCCGAGTTCTCCGGGGTGATGATCTCGTACTTGAGGGTGACGCCGAGCTGGTCCTTGAGGAGCTTGGTGATCTTGTTGTCGGCGGCCGGAGCCTGCTCCGGCGACTCGATGTAGATCGAGAGCTCCGTCGGGTTGCTGGGGGTCAGCGTCCCTGACTGGTCCGCGAGGTCGCCCTCGGGGATGACGGCTTCCTTCTCATCCCCACCCGCGGTGCACCCGAACAGGCTGAGGGAGAGGGCGGCAGCCACGGCCACCGCTGACAGTTTCTTGCTTGCAGGTTTCACAAGGTTCTCTCTTCGTTGAGCGAAATATTCGTGTTTCTCGGAGCGAAATATTCGTGATACTCCCCCGGGGCGGCAGGCCTCGAGGTCCATCCCGAGGGATTGTAGCGATAAAATACACAGGATCTCGTCAGCGGGCAAGAGCTTGCACAGCGAAACTTCGCGGGATAAAGTTTCGCAACTTTATCGATACATTCAGAGCACGCTCCGAAGCACGGCCGGTACTGCATCCGAACTCGTGCCAGGCCGCGCCCTGGCACAATGAAGCGGGAAGTCGGAGGTACCGGGTGGCAGTGAGGATGGCAGACGTCGCCCGCGCGGCTGGCGTCTCAGTCATGACGGTGTCGAACGTCCTGAACGATCGAGTTCCGGTCGGCGAACCGACGCGAGCCCGCGTCATGGCAGCGGTCGACGAACTCGGATACCAGGTCAATCTGACGGCACGCCATCTGCGCGCCGGACGAACAGACACCATCGCCTTCATCGCCCCGTCGTTCCACGACTACTTCGGCGAGTTGGCCGACAAGCTGGCACTGCCGATCGAGGCGGAGGGCGCCACCTCGTGCTCGCACGCACGAGCGCGATGCCCGAGGAGGAGATGGAGGCGCTGAGCTCCGCCCGTCTGCAGCTCTACGACGGTGTACTGCTCTCCGTGGCCGGCCTCGATGCAGCCCGGCTGGAGCGGGCCCGCACCGCGAAGCCCATCGTCCTGCTCGGCGAGCGCGACTCGCCCGAGCGTTTCGACCACGTCCGACTCGCGAACGAGGAGGGCGCCCGAGTTGCCACGGCGCACATGATCGAGGGCGGCTCCCGGCGTATCGTGGTGCTGGGCGGCACGATCGACGCCGGGCACACGATGTCGTCGGACCGCCGTCTCGGGTGGGAACGCGCCGTGACCGACGCGGGCCTGGGCATAGACCCGCGGTACGTGCTGCCGCTCCCCTACTACGGTTCGGCCCCGGCGCGTGACGTGCTGCTGCGGTTCATCGACTCGGGACTGCCATTCGACGGGGTCTTCGCGACCACCGACATCCTCGCTCTCGGAGCGATGTCGGCGCTGGCAGAGCGCGGGCTGCGCGTCCCCGAGGATGTCCAGGTCGCGGGCTTCGACAACCTCGAGATGTCGCAGTTCGTCCCGCCCGGCCTCACCTCGGTCGACGCCAACCACGAGAAGCTCGCCGAGACGGCGATCGGGATGCTGCACAAACGGATCGCGGGATGGAGCGGTCCGGCCGAGCACGTCATCATCCCCGTCCGACTCGTGGTGCGCGGATCCACACGCGCCAGGGCATAGCCCTCCTCCTCGACGCACGCCCGGTTCGTGCGACTCGTTCTGCAGACCATCGGACAACAGGAGCACACATGACGACTCCCACCACAGCGATCATCGACCTCGACGTTCCCGGAGCGACGATCAGTCGGCACGTGTACGGGCACTTCGCGGAGCACCTGGGGCGCTGCATCTACGGCGGTTTCTGGGTGGGCGAGGATTCGCCGATCCCGAACGTGCGCGGCATCCGGTCCGATGTCGTGGCGGCCCTGCGGGCCCTGCAGATCCCGAACCTGCGCTGGCCGGGCGGCTGCTTCGCCGACGACTACCACTGGCGCGACGGGATCGGACCGCGCGATCAGCGGCCACGGATGGTCAACTCGCACTGGGGAGACGTGGTGGAGGACAACGCCTTCGGCACCCACGAGTTCATGGACCTGTGCGAACTGCTCGACGCCGTCCCGTATGTGTCGGGGAACATCGGGTCCGGCACGGTCAGCGAGGTATCGGATTGGGTCGAGTACCTGACCCGCGCGGATGACTCTCCCATGGCGGCGTTGCGACGGGCGAACGGGCGCGACGAACCATGGCGGGTGCCGTTCTGGGGGCTGGGGAACGAGCCATGGGGGTGTGGCGGGAACCTGCGGGCGGAGCAGTTCGTTTCCTTGGCTCGGCAGTACGCCACGTACTCGCGCAACCACGGTGGCAACGATCTGTACCGGATCGCGGCTGGCGCCAGCGACGCGGATCTGCACTGGACCGAGACCCTGATGCGCTCCTTCGACGACCTGGCTGCCGACCCGACCGAGCCGGCCCGCCCGTTCCAGGCGGTGTCGCTGCACTACTACACGATGACAGGCACCTGGGCCGACAAGGGCCATGCCACCGGGTTCAGCACGGAGGAGTGGTACACGGCGATGGCCAGGGCGCGCCGAATGGATGAGCTCCTCACCCGCCACTCCACCGTGATGGACCGCTATGACCCGCACCGCAAGGTGGGCCTGGTCGTCGACGAGTGGGGCACCTGGTGGAACGTCGCCAAGGGCACCAACCCGGGGTTCCTGTACCAGCAGAACACGCTGCGCGACGCCCTGGTCGCCTCGGTGCACTTCGACGCATTCCACCGGCACGCCGAGCGGGTCGTGATGGCGAACATCGCCCAGACCGTCAACGTGCTGCAGGCGATGATCCTCACCGATCCCGACTCGGGTGCACTGGTGCTCACCCCGACGTACCACGTGTTCGCCATGAACGTCGCGCATCACGACGCCTCGGCGCTCACGGTTCACCTGCGCGGCGTGGACACCCGCACCGTGGACGGCTCCGAGCTGCCGCTGCTTTCAGCATCCGCCTCGGTCAAGGGCGACTCAGCACTCGTGTCGTTGTCGAACCTCGACGTCGACACTGACCGCACGGTCGTGCTCGACCTGCGCGGACGCGAGGTCGTCGGACACGAGGCCCGAGTGCTGACCGCGCCCGCGCCGGATGCGCACAACACCCCGGAGCAGCTTGACGCGGTCGCGCCGGCCGCGCACGGTGCCGTGCGACCCCACCCGCGTGGGCTCGAACTCGACCTCCCCGCCCACTCCTACGTCACCGTCAGCCTCAACCTGCGGTGACGTCGCGCGATCAGATAGACCCTAGAAGCGGTCGGCGTTGGCGCGCAGGCGCGCGATGCGGTCGTCCAGCGGCGGGTGCGTCGCGAACAGCCGCTGCAGGAATCCGGGCTTGTTGGGGTCGGAGATCCACAGGTGCGACATCGAGGTGTTGGTGCGCGTCACCGGGCGTCCGTAGTACTTGAGCTTCTCCAGGGCTCGGGCGAGCGCCTCGGGATGCCGCGTCGTCATGGCACCCGTCGCATCCGCCAGATACTCCCGCTGACGCGACACGGCCGCCTGCACCACGCCGGCGATGAGGGGGCGATGATCGCCGCGACGAGGCCGATCACGAGCATGACGATCGCAGCCGGACCGCCGCCGTTGTTGTTCGAGCGGCCCCGCCCGCCGAAGAATGTCAGCCGCAGCGCGATGTCGGCGATGAGGCCGATCGCGATCACGAGGCCGAACACGATGAGCGAGACGCGGATGTCGTAGTTCTTCACGTGGCCGAGCTCGTGCGCCATGACACCCTCGAGTTCCGCGTCGTCCATGATCTCGAGGATGCCCGTGGTGGCCGCGACGACGGCGTGCTCGGGGTCGCGTCCCGTGGCGAACGCGTTGGGCGCCGGGTCGTTGATCACGTAGACCTTCGGCATCGGCAGCCCCTCGGTGATCGCGAGGTTCTCGACGATGCGGTACAGGCGCGGGTTGTCCCACTTCGAGATCTCGATGGCGCCGGTCAGGGCGAGCGTCTCGCTCGTGGCCGCGTAGTACTGGATGACCGCGTACACGGCGGCGATGACGAGCGTGATGCCCGCCACCCACCAGTTGCCGACGATCCAGGCCGTGAGCGTGCCGAGGGCGCCGATGATGACGAGGAACAGCACGATGATGAGGATCGTGTTGCGCTTGTTCTTCGCGATGGCGGAGTACATGGGGTGCCTGTGCTAGGTGCGGGGGTCTCGATACGCCGCTGCGCGGCGACTCGACCAACGGGTCTGAATCAGAACTGCACGCGGGGCGGCTCGGCGATCGCGGCGGCATCCGCCACCTCGAAGAACTCGCGCTCGGTGAATCCGAGCCCGCGCACGAAGAGCGTGTTCGGGAAGATCTTGATCTTGGTGTTGAGCTCGCGCACGCCGCCGTTGTAGAAGCGACGCGACGCCTGGATCTTGTCTTCGGTGTCGACGAGCTCGCCCTGCAGCTGCAGGAAGTTCTGGTTGGCCTGCAGCTGCGGGTAGGCCTCGGCCACCGCGAAGATCGACTTCATCGCCGCTTGGAACTGATTCTCGGCCACCGCAGCCTCGGCGGGCGTCGAGGCGCTCACCGTGGCGGCGCGCGCGGCGGTCACCTGCTCGAAGACGCCCTTCTCGTGCGCTGCGTAACCCTTGACCGTCTCGATGAGGTTCGGGATGAGGTCGGCACGACGCTTGAGCTGCACCGTGATGTCGCTCCAGGCCTCGTCGACACGCACGTTGAGCTTGACCAGCCCGTTGTAGGTCGACCACAGGTAGATGCCGACGATGGCGACGAGCACCACCACGATGATGAGGATGACGAGCGCGATGGGATCCATAGCGAGCATCCTACGGCTACGGAGGGACGCATCCGCTGGCCGTTCGCTCTGGGCGCGCTGACCCGCTCTGCGAGGGACGGCGCGATCGACGCCCGCACGATCGACCGCCCGCACGCCAGAAATGCAGGAGTGCGCGCCCCCAGTTCCCGCCGCCCATGCGAGAAATGCAGGAGGGTGGGCTGATCGACCCCGCTATCCCGGGGGTCGTCGCCCCGCCCGGAGGCGGAACTCCTGCATTTCTGGCAGGAGGGGGAGCGGAGCTCCTGCATTTCTCGCGGGGTGCGCCCGGGGCGGTCGGCCTATGCTGCGAGGGTGAGCGAGGCGGATGCGGCCCCCGGCGCGGCAGGCGACGCAAGGGCGACGGCGACGCGAGGGGTGCGATCCTGAAGGCCGCCGGCACGGAGTTCCTCGCGAACGGCTACGACGGTACCTCGCTGCGGGCGGTGGCGCGGAGGGCCGGGGTCGATCCGGCGCTCGTGCACCACTACTTCGACGACAAGGCCGCACTCTTCATGGAGTCGCTCGAGGCGCCCGTTCGCCCGCAGGACATCGTGCGTCGTGCGCTGGCAGCGCCGCGTGACCGCATCGGTGAGACCGTGGTTCGCGCGGTGCTCGAGGCACTCGACACACCCGCCACCCGCGACCGCATGCGGCAGCTCGTGCGCACCGCGCTCGGGCACGACTTCGCGGCGCGGATGCTGCGGCAGTTCGTGCTGCGCGAGGTGCTGGGCCGCATCGCCGGGGCGATCGATGCCCCGGATGCGCAGTTCCGCGCGACGCTCGCCGCCTCGCAGATCGTGGGCCTCATGGTCGTGCGGGCCGGGCTGCAGGCGGAGCCGCTCGCCTCGGCGCCCATCGACGACGTGGTAGCCCGCATCGGTCCCGTAGTGCAGTGGCACCTCGTGGACTTCGGCACTCTTGACACCCCGGGGGCGACAGGCGAATAATTCACCGCGTGATGAATTATTCCGCGGCGGTCGTCGTGAGCGACCTCGTCGTACGGCGCGGGCGCAGCGACATCCTGCGCGGCGTCGACGCGCACATCCCCGAGGGCCAGGTGGTGGGCCTGCTCGGGCCGAGCGGCGCCGGCAAGACCACCCTCATGCGCACGATCATCGGGGCGCAGCGCACGGCATCCGGAACCGTCGAGGTGTTCGGCCGCCCCGCCGGCCACGCCGCCCTGCGTCGTGAGCTCGGCTACATGGCGCAGTCCTCGGCCATCTACGACGACCTCACGGTCGAGCAGAACCTCGACTACTTCCGCCGCGTGCTCGGGGCGCCGAAGACGGATGTCGCCCGCGTCGTCGACGAGGTCGGCCTCGGTTCGGTGCGGCGCAACCTGGCAGCCCAGCTCTCGGGTGGCCAGCGCAGCCGAGTCTCGCTGGGCATCGCCCTGCTCGGCACCCCGCGCCTGCTCGTGCTCGACGAGCCGACCGTCGGCCTCGACCCCGTGCTGCGCGAGGAGCTATGGGGGCTCTTCGCCCGGCTCGCGGAGACGGGCACGACGCTGCTCGTCTCGAGCCACGTCATGGACGAGGCCCGGCGCTGCGACCGCCTGCTGCTCGTGCGCGACGGCCGCATCATCGCCGACGAGACGCCCGACGGCCTGCTCGCGGTGACCGGCGCATCCGATCACGACGAGGCGTTCCTGCGGCTCGTCGAACGCGACATCGCGGCCGGATCGGAGGGCGGCATGAACCCGCGACTCACGCTCGCCACCGCCGGGCGCGTGCTCACCCAGGTGCGGCACGACCCGCGCACGATCGCGCTGCTCGTGGTCGTGCCGGCCCTCCTCGTCGGCCTCATCGCCTGGATCTTCGACGACACCCCCGTGTTCGACCAGGTGGGGCCCGCGATGCTCGGCATGTTTCCGTTCATCGTGATGTTCCTCGTGACGAGCATCACGACGCTGCGCGAGCGACGCAGCGGCACCCTCGAGCGGCTGCTCACGCTGCCGCTTCACAAGGGCGACTTCATCGGCGGCTACGCGATCGCCTTCGGACTCCTCGCCGCGCTACAGGCGGCCGCGGCGGTCGCTTGGGCCGTGTGGGGCTGCGGCCTCGAGGTGGAGGGGTCGGTGTGGCTGCTCGTGCTGGTGGCCGTCGTGAACGGGCTGCTCGGCACGATGCTCGGCCTGCTCGCGAGCGCCTTCGCCACCACCGAGTTCCAGGTGGTGCAGTTCATGCCCGTGTTCGTGGCGCCGCAGGTGCTGCTCGGCGGCATCTTCCTCGCGCGCGATCAGATGCCGGATGCCTTGCGGGCCATTTCGGACTGGTTGCCCCTGTCGTACTCGATCGACGCGCTGAACCTCGTGAAGACGGGCGGCGACACGGGCGAGGTGCTCGTCGACATCCTCATCGTGGCGGCGTTCGCGCTCGGCGCGCTCGTGCTCGCGGCGCTCACCCTGCGGCGGAAGACGGCCTGACCGGCCCCCGCCGCATCCGCTCTCCCCTTGTCGAAAATGCAGGAGAACCCGGGCGTGTCGTCCGCTCTCGCCCTGTATTGACGGGGGAAGGCCCGGATGACTCCTGCATTTTCGACAAGAAACGCGGGAGCGCGGGGCCCTACGCCCCCAGCACGCGGTCGAGGTAGGCGTTGCGGAACACCCGCTGCGGGTCGAGCCGGTCGCGCACCGCGAGGAAGTCGCCGAAGCGCGGGTAGCGCTCGGAGAACACCGCAGCATCCAGGTAGTGCATCTTGCCCCAGTGCGGGCGACCGCCGTGCGCGAGGAAGATCTGCTCGGCGGCGCGGAAGTACTGCTCCGGGTCGTCTTTCACGTAGCGATGCACGGCGATGTAGCCAGACTCGCGGCCGTGGGCGGTGGAGAGCCAGTTCTCGTCGGGGGCGGCGGCGCGCACCTCGACCGGGAACGAGATGCGCCATCCGGATGCGTCGATCATCGCGCGCAGTTCGTGCAACGCCGCGGGCACCTCGTCGAGCGGCAGCGCGTACTCCATCTCGCGGAAGCGCACCCGGCGCGGCGCCGTGAACACCTCGTACGAATCGTCGGCGTACTCGCGGTCGCCGTAGACCTTGGTGGCGAGGCGGTTGATCGACGGCGTGACTCCGGGCGCCAGGTGCCCGAGGTTGCACATGAGGGCGAGGGCGCCGTTCGACATGACCTCCTCCTCGATCCAGTTCGAGAAGGCCCCGACCGGCGCACGTCCCGCATCCAGCGGCAGGCGGGTGTTGGTCTTGGTCATGACGCGATCGGTGTGCGGCCACCAGTAGAGCTCGAAGTGGTCGGCGGCCTCGACGCGCGCGCGGAACTCGTCGATCACCTCGAACGGCTCCGGATGCTCGACGGCGCGCAGCAGGAACGCCGGCACGAGCTGCAGCTCGAGCTCGACGAGGATGCCGAGCGCGCCGAGGCCAAGGCGCACGGCGGGGAGCAGCTCGGTGTTCTCAGCCTCGGAGACGCGCAGCAGCGATCCGTCGCCCGTCACGAGCACGGCGGCCGTGATCATCGTCGCAAGGCCGCCGAAGCCCAGACCCGTGCCATGGGTGCCGGTCGAGGTCGCGCCCGCGATCGACTGCCTGTCGATGTCGCCCATGTTGGGCAGCGCGAGCCCGTACGGGGCGAGAAGCTCGGGCAGCCGGTGCAGCCGTGTGCCGGCGGCGACGCGCACGCGGCCGGTCTCGACATCCGCCGAGATCACGCCCTGCAGCTGGTCGAGGTCGACGAGGATGCCATCGGTTGCCGCGATCGCGGTGAAGCTGTGCCCGGCTCCGACGGTCTTCACCGGCAGGCCGCGCTCGCGCGCCGTGCGCACGAGCGCCTGCACCTGGTCGACGCTCGAGGGCGAGGCGCGGAACACCGGCCGCGAGCCCTCCGATCGCCCCCAGTTGCGCCATGCTCCGGAGGTACGCAGCAGCGCCTCCGCTGTCTGATCGGGCGTCGTCGCCGTCACAGGAACACCTTCCCCTCGCCGCGGTACGTCGGGATGGATGCGAGGATGCGGCCATCCTGCACCAGGGCGAATTCGTCGAGGTGCTCGGCGAGCTCCCCTGCCTTCACATGCCGGAAGAACACGCGGTCGCCCACCGCGAGTTCGCGCGCCGCGTCACCGCGCAGCGGCGTCTGCACCTCGCCTGCCTCCTCGCGCGGCAGCATCCGCAGGCCCTCGGGCCAGGCGGGGCGCGGCAGGCGGTCCTGTCCGGGGGTCCGGATGCGATCCAGCCCCCGCCCAGAACGGTCGCGATGTCGGGGGTCGGCCGGCGCACGACGCTCAACACGAACGAGGCGGCGGGCGCCGGGCGGAAGTGCTCGTAGCCGTCGAACAGCAGCGGGCCGAAGAGGCCCGAGCCCGCGGCGATCTCGGTGACGGCGGGGTCGGCGTGGGTCGACTCGAGCGAGCCCGTGCCGCCCCCGTTCACGAACTCGAGCTCGGCGATCGCGCGCACCGCCGCGACGGCGACCCCGCGGCGCTCGCGCAGCTCGGCGGCCGACGCCTTCTGCATGGCGCGAATCGCGAGCTTGCCCGCCCCTTGTTGCCGACGCCCGCGATCTGCGCCTCGTACGCCATCATCCCGACGAGGGTGAACCCCGGGCGCCCCACGATCTCGGCGGCGAGCACCGCGGCATCCGCTGCCTCGTGCACGGGCGAACGGCGCACGCCGATGTGGCCGAGCAGCGGGTTCAGGTAGCTCGCGTCGAGTTCGAGGCACAGTCGGATGCTCGCGCGCTTGCCCGGGGCCACGACGGCGTCGATGAGGTCGAGCTGGGCGAGCGAGTCGACCATGAGGGTCACGCGCGAGGCGAGCCGCTCGTCGGCGGCCAGGCGGGCGATCGCCGCGCGGTTCGCGGTCGGGTAGCCGACCACGATGTCGTCGTGCGTCTCAGCGAGCCAGAGCGCCTCCGGCAGCGTGTACGCCAGGATGCCGTGGAAACCCGGCAAGGCGAGCACGGCATCCAGCACGCCCCGCACGCGCACCGACTTGCTCGCCACGCGGATCGGGGTGCCCTGCGCGCGGTCGAGCATGTCGAAGGCGTTGGCGGCGAGCGCCTCGACGGAGATGACCCCGTAGGGCGGTTCGAGCCCGTCCGTGGCGGCGGCCAGCTGCGGCCACCACTCCGCGGGCCTCCGCCACGGACGGTCGTTCTGGGGGTGAGGGACAGCATCCGCGTGCGCCTACTTCACGTTGCGCACGAGCGAGACGACGAGGGCTCCCACGATCGCGGCGAACGCCGACAGCATGAAGAGCCCGCGGAAGCCGCCGAGGGCGTCCACGACGAACGCCCCGAGCAGCGGCGCGAGGGCCTGCGGCACCTGGAACGCGATGTTCATGATGCCGAGGTCCTTGCCGCGATCGTGCGGGTCGGGCAGCACCTGGGTGGCGAGAGCCTGGTCGACCGCGAGGAAGGCGCCATAGCCCAGGCCCAGCAGCGCACCGGCCACGAAGGTGGCCTCGTAGGTCGTGACGAACACGAGCACGAACGCGGCGATCGCCTGCAGCAGCGAACCCCAGATCACGAACACCTTGCGGCGCGCGATGCGGTCGGAGAGGTAGCCGACCACGAGCGCCGAGATGACGACACCCACGAGGTAGACGACGATGAGCGGCAGCAGCGCCTCCTCGGCGTTGTCGATGCCGATCTCGAGGCCGAAGGCGAGGTAGTAGAGCAGGAGGCCCGTGCCGAGCGCGTTGCCGGTGTTGACGAGCACGCGGCTGGCGAGGGTCCAGGCAAAGTCGGGGTGCTTGCGGGGCGAGATCCACATGCCGCGCACGAGCGCCTCGAAGCTCGCTTCGGGCCGCTGCTCCTTGGTGATCGGGATCTCCTTGGTGGCGAACAGCACCGGCAGCACGAGAATCGCGAGGCCGATCGCCATCGCGAGGTAGCCGAGGGTGATCGTCGCGAACACCTCGGTGATCAGCAGCACTCCGAGGATGATGCCGATGGCCTGCGGCGCCGACATCCATCCCGACACGAAGCCGCGCTGACGCACCGGCACGAGGTCGGAGATGAGGGCCGTGAGGGCCGAGGCGAGAACGCAGAAGCCCACGATCGTGAGCGACCAGAAGACCGCGATGAGCACGATGCCGTGCACGAGACCGAGCGCGATGAGCGACACCGCGAAGAGCGCCGCGCCGCCGATCACCCACGGGCGGCGGCGCCCGAGCTTTGAGGTCGTGCGGTCGGACAGGAAGCCCGTGATCGGGAACGCCAGGATCGCGCAGAACCCGGCGATGCCCGAGATGATGCCGAAGGCGACGACCGAGTCGGTCCAATCCTGCGGCTTGCCGATCTCGGCGTCGACCTGCAACGGCAGGAGCACCTGGAACGGACCGAGCTGCGCCATCCACACCCCCAACCAGGCGGCGGCGAAGGCGCCGATCCAGGCGCCCGTGACGGCGCGCTGCGGTTCGGCGAAGGCGGCGGGCGCCCCGGTGGCGGTGTACTGCGGTGTGGACATGCGAGCTCCTGAGTGTCGGTGGTGGTCAGGCGGATGCGGCGAACGGCGCGAGAGCGGCGGTCGCGAGGTCGATGGTGCGCTCGGCGGCCGCGTCGTCGCGGTCGGCGAGCCAGGCGAGGGTGACGCCGTCGGTGATCGTCACGACGAGGCGGGCAAGTTCGGCGACGGGCACGGTCCAGCGGATGCCGAGGTGCGTCTCGGCGGCCGTCAGCACCTCGGCGGCGAGGGCGTGGTAGCGGGCGTACTGCTCGGCGGGCAGATCGTCGAGCTCGGGTGAGCGCAGCGCGTACTGGGTGAGCTCGAACATGGCCTGCTCGCGCCCAGGCTGCGCGCGCACGTGATCGAGGTAGGCCGTCAGGGTGCGACGGATGGCGTCACGCGGGTCGACGGCCTCGCCGAGGAGACCCGCGAGGGCGGCATCCCCCTCGTCGGCCACGACGAGTTCCACGACGTCGCGCAGCAGCTCGTCGCGGGAGGGAACGGCGTAGTGGAAGCTGCCGAGCGGCATCTGCGCCTCGGCGACGATCGCGCGCGTCGTGGCCGCGTGAACGCCGTCACGGTCGACCACGGTGAGCGCTGCGCGCGCGAGGGCCACGCGGCGCTCGGCTGCCGACATCCGTGCCACGCCCTCTCCCCTCACCGCCGAGCCCGAAGTTGGACAAGTGTCCCAGACGCGCGACCTGGACGCCACTCCCCTGCTCGGGGGCCGTGTTTATTCGCGGGTGCGTCCCCTTCACTTGCCACTCGTTGTCGCCTCGCACGCGCTGAGGCGACAACGAGTGACGAACGAACGAGCACAATAGGGGCACGCCCTCGTAGCCCAATCGGCAGAGGCAGCCGACTTAAAATCGGCCAAGTGTGGGTTCGAGCCCCACCGAGGGCACCTCACGCATCCGGGTCCCGGCGCACCTCGTACACCGCGCGCACGACCTCCCAGGCGTCGGCGACGGGGCCCAGGTGGGCGAGCTTGTCGGGGTTGACGACCATGCGCACCGCCTGCACCTGGCCGTCGAGGATGTCGAGCGCGATCGTGCCGACGATCCGGTCGCGCTCGTCGTGCATGATCGCGCCCGGCTGCCCGTTGATGGGCTGGGGTTCGACGCGGCCGCCGATCCGCAGGAAGCGGGGGAAGAGGGATGCGAGCACGCGCGCCGCGTTCTCCACGCCCGCCACGGGCTGCGGCCACTGCGGCGCCTTGCCGCCGGCGTCCCAGCTGAGCTGGATGTCGGCGGTGAGCACCCGCTGCAGGCTCTCGACGTCGCCGTCACGAAGGGCGTCGAAGAACCGGGATGCGAGTCGCTCGCGCGTGCGCCGATCGGTGTCGAACCGCGGACGCCCCTCATCCATGTGCCGACGCGCGCGCACCGCGATCTGCCGGCAGGCCGCCTCGGACCGGTCGACCGCCGCGGCGATCGCGGGGAAGTCGAAGGCGAACACCTCGCGCAATACGAAGACCGCGCGCTCGAGCGGGGTGAGCCGCTCCAGCAGCACGAGCGCTGCGATCGAGACGGAGTCCGCGAGTTCGGCGGCGCGCTCCGGGTCGTCGTACGGGTCCGACGTGAGGGGCTCCGGCAGCCAGCTGCCGACGTACTGCTCGCGGCGCACCCGCGCCGAACGCAGCACGTCGATCGACACCCGCGTCACGACCGCCGACAGGAACGCCTTGGGCGACACGGGCGTCGTCGGCGTCTGCTGGAAGCGCAGCCAGGTCTCCTGCACCGCGTCCTCCGCCTCGCTCACGCTGCCGAGGATCCGGTAGGCGATCGCGAAGAGGAGGGGACGCAGTTCCTGGAACTGCTCGGCGCGGGTCACTCCAGCCCCGTCGCGAAACCGTCCCGCCAGGAGGCGAAAGCAGGCTGCCATCCGAGCTCCCGCTTCGCCTTGGCGTTCGAGAAGGCGCGGCCCTCGGTCATCATCCACACCACGAACCCGCCGCCCGCCATGCGCAGCACCCAGGCGGGCACCCGCAGGGCGGCTTCGCGCCGAGCCGCGACGCCAGGTAGGGCAGCCACTCGGACACGGCGGCCGGGTCGTCGTCCACGATGTTGAATACGCCTCCCGCGCGTTGCTCGACAGCCAACACGGTAGCGCTCGCCGCGTCGTCCACGTGCACCCACGAGGTGTGGGCGGCCCCTCCGCCGACGAGCGGGAACTGCCGCTTGCGGATCGGCCCGACCAGCCCGGCACTCGCCCCCGGCCCGTAGAGCCAGCCGTAACGCAGCACGGCCCCGCCGCGAGGCAGCACGACATCGTCGATGTGCCGCAGCGAGGGCGTCGCCAGGTGCTCGGGATCGAGCGGATCGGCCTCGGTCTTCACCCAGCCGCTGTGCCGGATGCCGTTCCAGCTCGCATAGCTCTGCGCCACGAGGTGCACCCCGCCGAGCGAGTCGGCCGCGGCGACCAGGTGATCGAGCCCCTCGGTGCGCAGCCGGGTGGTCGTGGCGAACTCCCGTTCCGGGTGCATGACGTCGAGGTTCTGCGGGATCGAGGTCATCTGGTGCACGATCACCTCGGGTTCGGCGGTTGCGACGGCCTCTCCGACGGATGCGGCGTCGAGTCCGTCCATGAGCACCGCGGTTGCGCCCTGGCTCTCGATCCCCGCCCGCTTCTCGGGCCGCGTCGTCGTCGCGACCACCTCGTGACCGCGCGCCACGAGCAGCGGCACGAGCCTCCGCCCGATGACCCCGGTTCCCCCGCCACGAACACCTTCACGATCGTCTCCTCTCTGCTCGAGCACTGTGCTCTCGAACCCGAGACGAGACGGCGCTGCGGCCTGTGACATCCGCGCGGAGCTGCTACTTCACCCCCGCCACGAGCGCGACGAGCGCGCCCCCGATCGCGGTGAGCACGCCCGCGAGCAGGAAGAGGCTCGAGAACCCGCCCACCGAGGCGACGATGATCGCGCCGAGCAGCGGCGCCATCGCCACGGGCACCTGGTAGGCGACGTTCATGATGCCGAGGTCCTTCGCGCGGTCGCGCGCATCCGGGATCACCTGGGTCGCGAGCGCCTGACCGGCCGCGAGGTACGCGCCGTAGCCGAGGCCGAGCACGGCACCGGCGACGAAGGTGGCCGTGTAGTCGGTCACGAACACCAGGATGAGCGCCGACAGCGCCTGCAGGAGAGCGCCCCAGATCACGAACACCTTGCGCCGTGCGATGCGGTCCGAGATCCAGCCGCACACGAGTGCCGACACGACGACCCCGAGCAGGTAGACGAGGGTGAGCGGCAGGAACGCCGAGCGGGCGTTCTCGAGGCCGAAGCTGAGCCCCTCGGCGACGTAGTAGAGCAGCAGGCCCGTGCCGAGGGCGTTTCCGGCGTTCACGAGGAAGCCGCTCGCCCACGTCCAGGCGAAATCCGGATGCCGGCGCGGCGAGATCCACATGCCCCGCAGCATCGCGGCGAACGACGTCGTCGGGCGCTCCTCGCGCGTGATCGGCGCCTCTTTCACGAGCACGAGCAGCGGCAGCACGAGCACCACGAGCAGCACGGCGAGCACCAGGTAGCCGAGGGTCACCGTCGCGAACACGCTCGTGAACAGCACCGCGCCCAGGATGATGCCGACCGCGCGCGGCGACGACATCCATCCGGCCACCCAGCCGCGCTGCCGTACCGGCACGAGGTCGTTGATGAGGGCGGTGAGAGCGGATGCCGCCACGCTGAAGCCGATGAGGGCGAGCGTCCAGCACACGGTCACGAGGGCGAGGCCGTGCACCATGCCGAGCGCGAGCAGGGCGAGCGCGAAGAGCACGGAGCCGCCGAGGATCCAGGGGCGCCGGCGGCCGAAGCGCGAGATCGTGCGGTCGGAGAGGTAGCCGGCCACCGGGAAGGAGACGATGAGGAACGCGCCCGCGATGCCCGAGACGACGCCGAACGCGAGCACCGAGTCGGTCCAGGCGGCGGTCTCGCCGAGTTCGGCCGACACCTGCAGGGGCAGGGCGACCCGGAACGGCCCGAGCTGCGCCATCCACACCCCGACCCAGGCGGCGGCGAAGGCGGCGATCCACAGTGAGCCGACCGCGCGCTGCGGTTCGGCGAAGGGTGCGGCCGACGGGGGAACGGCGACGGGTGCAGTGCGCGACACAGCGGTCTCCTCTTCATCGAGTTGACCCACTGTCGCAAGTCCGCGCGGCGCGGCCAATCCCCTCTCGAGGGGTCGGAGAGGTTGTCTACTGCGGAGTTACCCCTTCGGGCGCGCCGCGAACTCCTCGAACGCCTCGCGCGGCACATCGCGTGCCGGGATGCCGACGAGGTCGCGCCGGAACAGGAAGTTGATGATCCAGTTGCCGAAGACGCGCGCCTTGCGCTCCCACATCGGCATCGCGAAGCCGTGGTAGCCGCGGTGCATGACCCAGGCGATGAAGCCCGTGATCGCGAGCTTGCGGTACTGGTAGACGCCCACGTAGAGCCCGAGACCGGCGACGGCACCGAGGTTCTTGTGGAAGTAGTCGACCGGCGCGTCGCCCCGGATCACCCCGACGAGGTTCTTCGCGAGTCGCTTGCCCTGACGCACCGCGTGCTGGGCGTTGGGCACGCAGTAGCCGCCGACGCCGCCACCCGAGAGATCGGGAACCGCGGCGACATCACCGGCGGCCCAGGCATCCGGAACGACCTCGCCGTTCTCGTCGACGAGCCGCAGGTCGGCCTGTGTGCGCAGCCGGCCGCGCTCCTCGAGCGGGAGGTCGGTGCCGCGCACCACGGGGTTCGCCATGACGCCCGCGGTCCAGATGATGAGGTCGGATTCGAAGGTCTGGCCGGTCGAGAGCTCGATCTTGCCGTCGACCGCGGATGCGAGCTGGGTGTCGAGGTGCACGGTCGCGCCGCGCTTGTCGAGGTTCTTGAGCACCCAGTGGCTCGTCGGGAGCGACACCTCGGGCATGATGCGGCCCATCGCCTCGATGAGGTGGAAGCGCGTGTCGTCGAACGAGATCGTGTCGTAGGCGCCCACGAGCGCGCTCGCGAAGCTGCGCAGCTCGGCGAACACCTCGATGCCGGCGAAGCCGCCGCCCACGACGACGACGGTCAGCAGCCGGTCGCGCTCCGGGCCGGGGGCATCGTCGAGGCCTTGACGAAGTTCTCGGTCATGCGGTCGCGGATCGAGGCGGCCTCTTCGATCGTCTTGAGGCCGATCGCCTGGTCGGCGACGCCCGGGATCGGGAAGGTGCGCGACACGGCGCCGGCGGTCATGACGATCGTGTCGTACTCGATCGTCCACGGGTCGCCGACGGGCGGGGTGAGCTCGGCCGTCTTGGTGGCGTGGTCGACCTTGGTGACCTTGGCCGTGACGACCTTCGTGTGCCGCAGGTGACGGCGGTGCGGCACCACCGCGTGACGGGGCTCCACGGAGCCCGCGGCGACCTCCGGCAGGAAGGGCTGGTACGTCATGTACGGCAGCGGGTCGACCATCGTGACTTCCGCTTCGCCGCGGCGCAGGTGCTTCTCGAGCTTCTTAGCGGTGTAGAAACCGGCGTAGCCGCCGCCGACGATCAGGATCTTGCGCACGCTGGGGGATCTCCTCGCTGGGGAAAAAGTCGGGTCCAATCTACCGCTTGCGGCGGGTGCCGCTGTACGCGCGCGTCACGCCGAGCAGGAAACCCCCGATCACGAACGCCACGAGCAGTGCTCCGAGCAGCGGCGCGCCGACCTGTCCGAGCTGCAGCGGCGTCGGCAGCAGCACTCCCACCGGGTCGAACGGCTGCTCGGGGCGGGCCTGCGTCACCGGCGGCGGGGCGAGCGTCACGCCGTCGACGGATGCCGGCTGCCGCCGGTTCACGCGGATCCAGTCGGCGAGATCGCCCATCGGGTTCTTCTCGACGTGCGGCACCTCGGCGCGCACCGCGGCATCCGCATCCAGCAGGCCGAAGCCGTAGGCGACGTCGGGGCCGGGATCGCCCGCATCGCGCGCCGTCGCGGTGATGCGGTTGATGACATTGGCGGCGTCGAGCTCGGGATGGGCCGCCATGACGAGCGCGACGACGCCCGCGACGATCGGGGTGGCGCCGCTCGTGCCGTTCCAGCGCACGTAGCTGCCGTCGGGCATGGCGCCCACGAGGCGCTCGCTGGGGGCCGAGACGCCGATCGTGACGCCCTGCGCGGATGCGGAATCGCTCGTCGCGCCCGAACGGTCGACCCCGGCGACCGTCAGCACGCCCGGCATCGTGGCGGGCGCGCCGACCTCCTCGGTGCCGGAGCCGCGGTTGCCGGCCGCGGCGACGATCACGACGTCGTGGTCCATGGCGTAGGAGAAGGCGTCATCCCAGCTCTCGGGCCAGTCGAGGGTGTTGCGGGTGAGCGACATGTTGATGACGTCGGCGCCGTGGTCGACCGCCCACCGCACGCCCTCGGCGATCTGGGTGTCGGAGTCTCCCCGCTGAAGCCGATCGAGATGGCGAGCACGGATGCCTCGGGGGCGCTGCCGATGATGCCCGCGTCGGCACCGGTTCCGCGGCCGGCCGCGAGCGAGGCCACCAGGGTGCCGTGCTCGCCCTCCGACCCGACCGGCGTGCGCCCGTCGGCGGACCCCTTCCCGGAGAGATCGGTGCCGCCCACGACGGCGCCCTCGAGCTCGCGGGGTGAGCCGACGCCGGTGTCGATCACCGCGATCGTCACCCCCGCGCCGCGCGTCACCGACCACGCGTCACGGATGCCGTAGTCGTCGAGCCAGTACTCCGCGTCGCGCACGGCGTCGGCGCGGGCGGCGGGCGCCTCGGGGGCGGCCTCCGCGGCGGGCGCGACGGGTGCGGCGGGTGCGACGGTCACCCCGAGCGCGGATGCCGCGGCGAGCAGCACGGCGACGCGACGGCGGCGCACCTCAGGCTCCGCGCGCGGCGCCCGGCTCGGCACACGTGCAGCGTTCGGGCGACCAGCTCGCACGCGCCAGGGCGGCATCCCCGATCGGGTTGACGCCGGGACCCGCCGCAAGCGCGTGCGCGGCGAGCGCGTGCAGGCACTTGACGCGATCCGGCATGCCGCCCGCCGAGAAGCCCGCGATCTCGGGCACGACCTCGATGCTCTCGCGGTCGGCGAGATAGGACTCGTGCGCGGCACGGTAGGCCGCGGCCACCTGCTCGTCCTCGAGCGTCGCGGCGAGCTCGGGCATCACCCCGGTCGCCTCGAGTGTCGACATGGCCGCTGTGGCGCCCGGATGCGAGAGGTAGTAGAGCGTCGGGAACGGCGTGCCGTCGGGCAGTCGCGGGCTCGTCGCGACGACCGTGGGGTTGCCGCACACGCAGCGCGCGGCGATGCCGATCACCCCGCGCGCGGGGCGGCCCAGCTGGCGCGACACCACGGCCACGTCCGCGTCGGTGGGCTGTTCGAACGGCGGCCGCGTCATCCGCTGCTCCCCTCTGTGGTGCCTGCGCCCTGCACGGGACTGTCGAGCTGTCCGTCGAGCTGCTCGGGCGTCGCCGAGGTCGAGCCGGCCGTGTAGACCGAGGAGAGGAAGGCCGTCATCCAGTCCACCTCGGTGGCCTGGAGCTGGTCGCTGATGGGCTGCTGGTCGTCGACCACGGGGGTGCCGTCGTCGTCGAGCAGCAGGTAGGTCACGTCGCCCGGATAGACGTAGTAGAGCCGGTCGCGCGCCTGCGCTTCGACATAGGCGGGGTCGCCCCAACGGGCCACCTCGGCGTCGAGGTCGTCGAGGTCGTCTTTCGCGTCGTGCACACGCTGCTCGAGTTGGGCGATCTGCTGGCGTTGCTCGACGAGCGTCTTGAGCTGCGGGGCGAGCACCACGAGGGCGGCCACGATGAGCCCGAGCACGGTGAGCGCGAACCCCGACATCCGGAAGTTGCGCAACCACGCGGCCGCGCGCGACGGCTCGGCCATCGCCACGGGCACGCGCTCGGTGCGGGTCTTCGGGCTCACGGTCTCCAGGGTAGGCGACGGGATCGCACGCCGGTCGAGTGCCGCGCGGCATACCGACCCATGCACACGCCGCGTCGCGCGGCGGTGCTGACCGGGTTTCGATACGCTCGCCTCCGCGAGCTCCTCAACCCGCGGGGGTGCGTACGCACCACGCGGTGGTGAACGCGCATGTCATCCCTCACCAGCGGCACCGCATCGAGCCCCGCCCGGCCCTGCCGCAGGACTCAGCCGCGGGCGCGGCGGAACCCCTCGCGAGTCGCTGGCACCGGGCCGGGCGGGAGCGCATCGCCGCAGGCGATACGCGAGGGCATGCGGCTCGTGAGGGGTTCCGCCGCGCCTGCGGCGTCGAGAGAGCTACGCCCGGAAGGCCGAGCGACCGGCGTAGACCGCGGCGTCGCCCAGCTCCTCTTCGATCCGCAGCAACTGGTTGTACTTGGCGACGCGCTCCGAGCGGGCGGGGGCGCCGGTCTTGATCTGGCCGGCATCCGTGGCCACCGCGAGGTCGGCGATCGTGGTGTCCTCGGTCTCGCCCGAGCGGTGCGACAGGATCGCGGTGTAGCCGTGGCGCTGGGCCTTCGCCACCGCATCCAGGGTCTCGGTGAGGGTGCCGATCTGGTTGACCTTCACGAGGATCGAGTTGGCGGCGCCGCGGTCGAGTCCGGTCTGCAGGCGCGTGGGGTTGGTGACGAACAGGTCGTCGCCGACGAGCTGCACCTTGTCGCCGAGCTGGGTGGTGAGGGCGACCCAGGCGTCCCAGTCGTCTTCGGCGAGCGGGTCTTCGATCGTGAGGATCGGGTAGTCGGCGATGAGCTTCGCGTAGTAGTCGATCATCTGGTCGCCGCTGAGCTCCTGGCCTTCGTAGCGGTAGACGCCGTTCTCGAAGAACTCGGTGGATGCGACGTCGAGGCCGAGTGCGATCTGTTCGCCGAGCGTGTAGCCGGCCTTCTCGACCGCGCCGGTGATGAAGTCGAGCGCCTCGCGGGCGGTGGAGAGGTCGGGGCGAAACCGCCCTCGTCGCCGAGGCCCGTGGCGTAGCCCTTGGCGTGCAGCTCGGCCTTGAGGGCGTGGTAGATCTCGGCACCCCAGCGCAGCGCCTCGCGGAAGCTTCCTGCGCCGACGGGCAGCATCATGATCTCCTGCGCGTCGAGGCCGTTATCGGCGTGGGCGCCGCCGTTGATGATGTTCATGAGCGGCACCGGGAGGGTGTGCGCGTTGGGGCCGCCCACGTAGCGGAAGAGCGGCAGGTCGGCCGAGTCGGCGGCGGCCTTGGCGACGGCGAGGCTCACCCCGAGGATGGCATTGGCGCCGAGCTTGGACTTGTTGTCGGTGCCGTCGGCGGCGATGAGCTCGGCGTCGACGAGGCGCTGGTCGGATGCCTCGAAGCCTTCGATGGCGGGGCCGAGCACGTCGAGCACGCCGTCGACGGCCTTCTGCACGCCCTTGCCGAGGTAGCGGCTCTTGTCGCCGTCACGCAGCTCGTAGGCCTCGAAGGCGCCCGTGGAGGCGCCGGAGGGCACAGCGGCACGTGAGACGGTTCCGTCGTCGAGGAGCACCTCGACCTCGACGGTCGGGTTGCCTCGGGAGTCGAGGATCTCGCGGGCGCCGACGGCCTCGATTGCAGACACGGGGTACTCCTTAGGGGGTTTGTGTGGTGAGGGGCTACTGCGCCCGCTGGCGATCCTACCGATTCACCGCATCCGCTCTCCTCGTGCCCTCTGCGCAGGGACCATCCCGCGCGCCCCCAATGTCGAAAATGCAGGACTCACGGATGCCGTTGCCCGCGTTGGCAGGCGGGCTCACGCCGACACGCCCGAACTCTCCTGCATTTTCGACATCGGACGGCAGCGGGAGGCCCGGCCGCCGCTCAGTCGAGCGGGCGCAGCTCGAGCCGGTCTGTGTCGAAAATGCAGGAGTCGCGGATGCCGTTGCCTGCGTTGACAGGCGGGCTCACGCCGACACGCCCGAACTCTCCTGCATTTTCGACATCGGACGGCAGCGGGAGGCCGGGCCGCCGCTCAGTCGAGCGGGCGCAGCTCGAGGGCGTCGAGCTCGGATGGGGCGTCGGCACCGAGGAACGCGAACGAGGTGAAGCCCTGCTCGGCGAGGTTCTCGAGCTGCAGCTTGGTGTTCTTGGCGCGACGCACGAGTCGCGCGCGGTCGCCACGTGCCACGAGCGCGGACTGCAGGGTGAGCAGCGCGGCGAGCGGAGCATCCGCATCATGCACCAGCGCGACGGCTGCGCCTCCGGATGCCGTGGGCAGCTCCACGAGGTCGACGAGGCGTTCGAAGCCGAGCGAGAAGCCCGTCGCGGGCACCTCGCTGCCGAGGAAGCGCCCGATCATGCCGTCGTAGCGTCCGCCGCCGCCGAGTGAGTACGGCACGCTCGGGTGCGCGAGTTCGAAGATCGGACCGGTGTAGTAGCCCATGCCGCGCACGAGGAACGGGTCGAACACGAGCGGCGCGAACTCCTCGCCGCGGGCAGCGGCGACGGCCTCCCCGATCGCCACGAGGTCGGCGATCACGGATGCGTCGGCGCCGTCGGGCAGGGCCCGGCGGATCGCTCGCTCGCCGAAGGGGAGGAACTCGCGGGTCTGCGGGCGCGTGAGGAACGCCTGGAACGCCCCCACGGCATCCGGGTCGACCCCGCGCTCCGCGAGCTCGGCGATGACGCCCTCGGGCCCGAGCTTGTCGAGCTTGTCGATCGTGATGAGCACGCCGTCGTGGTGCTCGGGTGCGAACCCGAAGCCCGCGAGCATGCCGATCAGCAGGCGACGGTCGTTGACGCGGATGGTGGCGTCGGCGAGCCCGAGCGCGTCGACGGTCGCGAGCGAGGCGACGAGCAGCTCGGCCTCGGCCTGGATGCCGGGCTCGCCGATGATGTCGATGTCGCACTGCACGAACTGGCGGTAGCGGCCCTTCTGCGGGCGCTCGGCCCGCCACACGGGCGCGATCTGGATGCTGCGGAACACGTTCGGCAGTTCGGCGCGGTGGGTCGCGTAGAAGCGCGCGAGCGGCACGGTCAGGTCGAAGCGCAGTCCCAGGTCGACGAGGTCGAGCGGCTGCTCGGCGGCCTGCAGCTCATCGCGCGTGAGTCCGCGCTTGAGCACGCCGAACGCGAGCTTCTCGTTGTCGCCGCCGAGCCCGGCGTTCAGCCGCGAGGAGTCCTCCATGACGGGGGTCTCGATCTCGTCGAAGCCGTGCGAGCGGTACGACTCCATGATGACGGAGAGGATGCGCTGACGCCGCGCCTTCTCGGCCGGAAGGAAATCCCGCATCCCCCGGGGAGGGTTCACCTGACTTGCCACTCGTCGATTCTGTCAGCGCACCGGGGGCACGGCGAACGACGGATGCTCGAGATCATCCCCGGGGTGACGCGCGTCATGCGCGCGGGGGCCTATGGTCGCAGCATGAGCAGCCCCGACGCCCTCATCCCGCCCGTTCCCGTCGACCACCCCGTCGACATCGAGGTGGCGGATGTCGCCCGCTCCTTCGGTGAGGTGCACGCGGTGCGCTCGGTGAGCTTCGCAGCGCGCGCCGGAGAGGTCACGGGGCTCGTCGGCCCCAACGGCTCGGGCAAGACGACGCTCCTCCTCATGCTCGCCACCTTGCTCGTGCCCGACCGCGGCACGATCCGCATCGGCGGCCACGACCCCGTCACCGAGAGCGCCGCCGTGCGCAGCACGCTCGGGTGGATGCCCGACGTGCTGGGCGCCTGGCCGAACCTCACCGTGCGCCGCAGCCTCGAGCTGACGGCGCGGCTCTACGACCTCACGCGCTCGGCCGCCGCCGAGCGCGCCACCGAGCTCATCGAACTCGTCGACCTCGTCGAGCTCGCCGATCAGCCCACCCGGGTGCTCTCGCGTGGTCAGAAGCAGCGCTTGAGTCTCGCCCGTGCCCTCGTGCACGACCCGCGCGTACTGCTGCTCGACGAGCCGGCATCCGGGCTCGACCCGGGGCGCGCATCGCCCTGCGTGTGCTGCTGCGGCGGCTCGCCGCGGAGGGGCGCACGATCGTCGTGTCGAGCCACGTGCTCGCCGAGCTCGACGAGCTCGCCGACCGGGCCGTGTTCCTCGACGCGGGCAGCTCGGTGAGCGCCGAGCGCATCGAGGCGGCCCAGCGCACCGAACGCGGATGGCGCATCCGGGCCCTCGACGCGCAGGGCCTGTATCGCGCGCTCGTCGAGTCGGGCATCGACGCCGCGCGCATCCAGAAGGAACCGCAGGGTCTCGTCGTGCCGATCGCAGGCGACGACCACGCCGCCGCGCTGCTCGCGCAGCTCGTGCGGGCCGGCATCCCGGTCGTGGCGTTCGCGCCCGCCGTCGGCGACCTCGAGCACACCTTCCTCGATCTGAGCAACGGCCTCGATGCGGAAGTCGCGGATCCCGGCACCGATGGGGAGGAGGACCGATGACCTGGCTGACCCGGATGTGGACCGTCGCCTCGATCGAGCTGCAGCAGCGGGTGCGCGGGGCCGCCTGGTACATCCTGCTCGGCATCTTCGTGTTCGTGGTGCTCGTCGTGACGGTGTTCACGACCATCGCGACCGCGAACTCCGACGCCCCGGGAGCGGTGCTCTACTCCCTCATCGTCTACTTCGTGCTGCTGCTCGGCACGCTCGTGGTTCCCGCGCTCTCGGGCAACGCGATCAACGGCGACCGCGAAGCCGGCACGCTTGCGACGACCCAGGTGACCCTCGTGACCACCTCGCAGCTCGTGATCGGCAAGCTGCTGGCCGCGTGGATCACCGCTCTCGGCTTCCTCGTAGCGGCCTTGCCGTTCCTGCTGTTCGCGCTTGTGCTGGGCGGGGCCTCGACCGCATCCGCGATCGTGTCGATCCTCGTGCTCGCGCTCGAGCTCGGCGTGGTGTCGGCCGTGGGCGTCGGGCTCTCGGGACTGATCCGTCGCCCGCTGTTCTCGGTCGTCGCGACCTACCTCGTCGTCGCGCTGCTCTCAATCGGCACCCTCATCGCGTTCGGGCTGGGCGGCATGGTCGCCCAGGAGAAGGCCATCCAACGCTACGAAGCCGTCGACTGGCAGGCCTCGTCCACCGAGATCGACCCGCAGACCGGCCTGCCCGAGAAGCTCGTGTGCACGACGGTCGAGAACGAGATCACGGTGCCGCGTTTCGATCGCGTGTGGTGGATGCTCGCGGCGAACCCCTACGTGCTGCTCGCCGATGCCGTGCCGACGCACTACGACAGCTTCGGCAACCCGGATGACCTTTTCGGCGGCATCAAGTACGGCGTGCGCCAGGCGCAGATCCCGCCGGACACGCCGAGCTGGTCGGAGTGCGAGATGTTCGACCAGACTCCGTATCCGAGCCCCGAAGAGGTCATCTCGCGCACCGTGCCGAGCTGGGCGGTGGGGATGCTGCTGCACCTGCTGCTGGCGGGCGGGCTCATCGCCGGCGCGATCGCACGCACCCACGCGCCGGCGAAGCGGATGGCGGCGGGGTCGCGCGTCGCGTGAGCTTCCGGCCGGGCGCCGACCTCTCATCCGGATTCCAGGTCGATCGGCTTGACTGCGCAGCAGCCGACGCGTGTCGGTGAGTCGCCCGGGTCGAACGGGATCGACCCCTCGTCCTGTGCGCAGAGATGGAGGGCAACCATGGCCACCTACGATGTGGCAGACCGATCGGCGATCGTGACGGGTGGAGGTTCGGGGATCGGGCGCGCTGTGGCGCTCCTCCTCGCGCAGAACGGCGCGAGGGTCGTCGTCGCCGACCTCAAGAGGGAGTCGGCCGATGCGGTCGTCGCCGAGATCGAGGCCGCGGGCGGCACGGCCGTCGCCCACGTCGGCGACGTCTCGGATCCCGAGGACGCGGTGGCGGCGGTCGCGGCCGCTCAGGGACTCGGACCGCTCAAGATCGCGATCAACAACGCCGGGATCGGCGGTCCCTCGGCAGCCACGGGTGACTACCCGCTCGACGGCTGGCAGAAGGTCATCGACATCAACCTGTCGGCCGTGGTCTACGGGATGCGCGCACAGTTGCCCGCGATGGTCGCCAACGGCGGCGGGTCGATCGTGAACATCGCCTCGATCCTCGGGTCGGTGGGGTTTGCGAACTCCGTCGCCTATGTCTCGGCCAAACACGGCGTCGTCGGCGCGACGAAGAACGCGGCACTCGAGTACGCCACCCAGGGCGTGCGCGTGAACTCGATCGGACCGGGCTTCATCCGCACCCCGCTCGTGGAGTCGAGCCTCGACGCCGACACGCTCACCTTCCTCGAGAGCAAGCACGCGATGAACCGGCTCGGCGAGGCTGAGGAGGTCGCGGCTCTCGCCGTGTTCCTCGCCTCGGATGCCGCCTCGTTCATCACGGGCAGCTACCACCTCGTCGACGGCGGCTACACGGCGCAGTAGGCCTCGTCAGCCGAGAGCACTCATCAGCCGAGCGGTGCGGGCGCGGGTGCACCCGTGCCCTCGGCTGCCTGGCCCGGGTCGGATGCCACGGCGATCGGAGCGGTGATCGGCATCGGTTCGGGAATCGGCTCCGGATCGACCGCGCCCGGCTCCAGTCGCACGAGCACGATGCCGCCGAGGATGAGGCCCGCGCCGAGGAGGCCGATCGGCGCGATCGCCTCGCCGAGCACGATCCAGCCGACCAGCCCTGCGAAGACGACCTCGGAGAGACCCAGGAACGAGGCCACGCGCGCCCCGAGCATCGTGATAGCGGTGATGCCCGCGACGTAGGCGAAGGCGGTCGAGAGCACCCCGACCGTCACGAGCGGCACCCACCATGGCGTCTGCGCGCCGAAGAACGCGACCTCGCCGAAGCCGACGCGCATCGGCAGCACGCCGATGAGGCCCGCGAGCCCGAGCGCGACAGCACCCAGCACGAAGCCCGCCCACGCGAGCGTCATGGGCGGCACGCCATCCGGCGTCTTGTCGCCCACGATGTAGTAGAACGCGACACCGATCATCGCGATGGCCGCGAGGGCGACGCCGACCGGGTCGAGTGCCCCTGCCCCGTTCGGGCCGATCACGAGCACGAGGCCGAGCACCGCGAGAGCCGCGCCGATCAGCACGAGGCGATGCGGCATCCGGCGGGTGCGCCCCCATGCCACGAGCAGCAGCGCGACCGGGGCGAGGTACTCCACGAGCAACGCGATGCTCACCGGGATGCGCTCGATCGCCGCATAGAAGGCGAGCTGCACGCCCGCGACGGCGAGCACGGCATAGGCGAGCACGAGCCGCCACGCGCGCAGCAGCGGCCGCAGATCGAACCGCACCACGACGAGCGCCGGCACCGCGAGCACGACGGCGGCCACGACGAGCCGACCGAGCACGGCGGCACCGGGCGACCACCCCTCACTGAAGAGCGGCTTGACGATCGTGCCACCGGCTCCGAACGCGAAGCCCGCGGCCAGGCCCATGAGGATGCCGAGCGCGCTGCGGCGCGTGGTGACGGTCATGCGACTCCCGGAGCTGTCATGGGCTAACTTGGATACGGTCGTGACAGTACCTTCCGTATTGGTCAGGAGTCAAATGCTTTTCACCCATGACACCGAGGTGAACCTCGTCTTCTTCGCGGCGCTGCTCGACACCGTCGCGGGCGCCTCGGAAAGCGGCGAGGACGAGCTGTCGACGCCCGAGCAGCTCAGCGATCTCCTGGGCAGATGGAAGTTCACCGGCCGTATCGATCGCGATGCGCGCGAGCTGCAGGAGGTGCGCGAGACACGGCAGCGCGTGCGCGACATCTGGGGGCAGGACGAAGCCGCCGTCGTCGCGTGGGTCAACGAGACGCTCGCCGACGCCGACGCGGTGCCCCGGCTCGTCGACCACGACGATCTCGGGTGGCACATCCACGCCACGACCGACGAGTCGCCGCTCGCCGAGCGCATGCTCGTCGAGGCGGCGATGGCACTCGTCGACGTCGTGCGCGCCGACCGTCTCGATCGGCTGCGCGACTGCGAGGCCGACGACTGCACGGGCGTCTTCATCGACCTCTCCAAGAACGGCTCGAAGCGCTTCTGCTCGGCGCGCTGCGGCAATCGGATCGCGGTGCGCGCCTATCGTGCGCGCGCGGTGGAGCCGTAAGCCAGCGCAGACATCCGTCCCGGCCGTCGGGAACGGCCGTGTGTCGGGCCGAGGTCAGCGCGCCTCACCCCGCGGCGGCGTTCTCCGCACCCCGGATGTCGCTCTGCAGCCGCCGCAAGGCGTCGCGCAGTGCGCGTTCGGCGTCGAGGCCCGCGGCCCGGGCGGCCACGACGGTCGCGAGCAGCTCGTCGCCGAGCTCGGCCTCGCTGGCCGGCACGGCATCCGTGGCCACCGGCGCCAGCCCGACCTTCTCGGCGCGCCCCACGAGCTTGGCCGCGAGCGCGAGAGCGGGCATGCCCTGGGGGATGCCGTCGAGCACGCTCTCGCGACCCGGCTTCTCCACCCGCTTGAGCTCGTCCCACCTGGCCATCACGGCATCCGGCGTATCGGCGACCGCGTCACCGAAGACGTGCGGGTGCCGGCCCACCATCTTCACGGTCATGTGCGCGGCGACGTCCTCCAGGGTGAAGCGCCCCTCCTCCGCCGCGATATCGGAGTGGAAGATCACCTGGTAGAGCACATCCCCGAGCTCCTCGACGAGCTCGGCGTCGTCTCCGGCCTCGATCGCGTCCACGAGCTCGTAGGTCTCCTCGACGAGGTACTGCACGAGTGACGCGTGCGTCTGATCCCGGTCCCACGCGCAGCCGCCGGGCGCGCGGAGGTGCTCGAGCACCGCGATGAGCTCCTCGAGCTTCGGATGCGGCGTGGTCGGCACGACGGGACCGGATGCGGCGAGCTCGCTCATGCGCCCAGACTGCCAGAATCGTGCCGTGAAGACCGGTCGTGCTCTGCTCGCGGTGCTGCTCGTGGTGGCGCTCGCGGCCCTGCTCTTCCTCGGCAATGAACGCGGGTGGCTGCAGCTGCCCACGGGGGTCGCCGTGCCGCCCGTGAGTGAGGGCGCGCCGCCGGATGCCGCACCCGCCGACCCCGCGGTGCCCGCCGATCCGGTCGACCCGGCGGTGCCCGCGGGTGCGGGAGAGGCCTGGATCGAGTACGTGCACGACGGCGACACGCTCTTTCTCACCGACGGTCGCAAGGTGCGCCTGCTCGGCATCGACACGCCCGAGGTCGGCGACCACGCCGAGTGCTACGGCGACGTGGCCCGCGAGCGCCTGCGGGCGCTGCTGCCCGAGGGTACCCACGTGCGCACCGTCGCCGACGTGCAGGCCCTGGATCAGTACGGCCGCAGCCTGCTGTTCCTCTTCACCGACGACGGCGCGCTCGTGAATCTCGGCCTCATCCGCGATGGCTACGCCGAGGCGGTCGTTCTCGAGCCGAACGTGCTGTGGGCTGCCGAGGTCGAGGCGGCCGAGGATGCGGCGCAGGCCGCGTCGCGCGGCATCTGGGGCGCGTGCTGACGGGCGCCTGCTGACGGGGCGCCTGCTGACGGGGCGCCTGCTGACGAGGCGCCTCAGCTCGCGTCGGGGACGGGGCCGGTCACCGGCTCGGGCTCGGATGCCACCGCGGTCGGATCGGGCGTGCGTCGCTCCCTCGGCATCATGAGCGCGGCCGCGAGCAGCAGCACCGCCACGACCGAGGCGCCCACGAAGACGGCGGTCGAGGCGAAGATCATGGTGGCCGGATCGGTCTCGTCGCCACCCAGGTCGGCGATGACCGCGTTGGCGACGGCGCCCAGCACGGCAGCACCGAGGGCTTGGCCCACCGAGCGCGCGAACATGTTGGCGCCCGTGACGACGCCGCGCTCGTCCCAGCCGACGCTCGACTGCGCCGCGATGAGGGCCGGCACGGATGCGAACCCGAATCCCAGCCCGATCACGAACGACACGATCGCGACCGTCACGATCGAGGGCGCGGGCCCGAACGCCGCGAGCGCCGCGGTGCCGGCCACCACGAGCACGGCGCCGAGGATCGAGGTGGAGCGGAAGCCGAAGCGCAGGTAGACACGACCCGACAGCGAGGCCGCGATCGGCCATCCGATCGTCAGCGTCGCCAACGCGAGACCCGCCACGAGCGGGCTCGCGCCGACCCCCACCACGAGGTAGGTCGGCACGAAGGCCGTGAGGCCGATGAGGGCCGCGCCCACCGCGAGGCTCACGAGATTGGTGGCGCGCAACAGCCGACGCGTGAGCACCCAGAGCGCGAGCACCGGCTCGGTGGCCCGGCGCTCCACCAGCACGAAGGCGACCAGCACGGCGAGGCCCGCGCCGAAGACGCCGAACGAGGCGGGCGAGATCCACGCCCAGGAGTTCCCGCCCTCGAGCACCCCGAGCAGCAGCAGGCTCAGCGACACGGTCAGCAGCGCCGCCCCTGCGTAGTCGATGCGGTGCGCACGACGCTCGAGCGTCTCGTGGTAGCCGCGGGCGAGCAGCCAGATCGCGAGTGCGCACAGCGGGATGTTGATGAGGAAGATGCCGCGCCAGAAGTCGATCATCGCGAAGAGCCCGCCGAGCGACGGGCCCGCGACCGCCGCGATCGCCCAGACGCTCGCGAGGTAGCCCTGCGTGCGCGCGCGCTCCTCGATCGTGTAGATGTCGCCGACGATCGTGATGGTGATCGGCAGGATCGCCCCGGCGCCGATGCCCTGCACGGCGCGGAAGGCGGTGAGGCTCGGCATGTCCCAGGCGAGCGCGCACAGCACCGAGCCGAGCAGGAACACGCTCAGCCCGAACAGGATGATGCGCTTGCGGCCGATGGTGTCGGCGAGTTTCGCGTAGACGGGAACCGTCACCGACTGCGCCAGCACGTACGCCGAGAACAGCCACGGGAACTGGGCGAAGCCGCCGATGTCGCCCACGATCGAGGTGACGGCCGTGGCGATCACGGTGACGTCCATCGCCACCACCGCGGTGGCCACCATGACGGCCAGCAGAATCGGCCCACGCTCGGACCGCAGCCCCACATCCGTCTTCGTCATCGCATCCATTCAAGTCCCGAACGGCGCCGGGCATTCCCGACCGGCAGAATGGGGCGGTGAACCTGCAGCTGCTCGCCCTCCTGCTCGTGGTCGTGGCGCTGCTGGTGTGGCGGGCCGTCACGCGCGAGCGGCGCGAGTACGCGCAGTTCAAGCGGATGCGCGCCACGAGTTCGCGTCAGAAGGTCATGCGCCGCTGGCTCGTGGAGTCGGCGCTCGTGTTCTCGGGACTCACAGCCGCCGTGCTGCTCGCGGCGTGGGCGTACGTGCCGACGGCGCTGCGCGACGCGCAGGCGTGGGCGCCGATCGCCGCATCCCGCGACTTCTTCTTCGACACCTCGCTCGGCCGGGGCCTCGCGATCGGGCTCGGCTTGGGAGCCGTGCTCGCGCTCGTGGTGCCCGTGCTGCTGCTGCGGAAGGCCCACCCGGATGACGTGCCGAAGCTCGGCGACATCGGCGCGCTCCTGCCGCGCACCCGTGGCGAGCTGCCCTACGGGGCGGGCCTGGCCGTCTCGGCGGGCGTGTTCGAAGAGCTCATGTTCCGCCTCGCGCTGCCCGCCCTGCTGTTCGGCATCTGGGCCGATGGGCCGCTCGCGTTCGTGCTCGCGACCGTGCTCTTCGGCCTGCTGCACCTCTATCAGAAGTGGACGGGGGTGCTCACGGCGGCGCTGCTCGGCGCGGTCTTCGCCTACCTCTACCTCGTGTCGGGCACCATCCTGCTGCCGATCGCGCTGCACCTGCTCGTCGACCTGCGCGCGCTCGTGCTGCTGCCGCTCGTGCTCGGCAAGGTGTGGGGCACGCGCTCCTAGCCCACGGGCCGGTCGTCGGCGTGGCGCGCGAGGTGGCGTGCATAGCGCTCGGTGAGCTGCACCATGAGGTCGGGGGTGGAGCGATCGAGGCCGAACACGTAGCCGGGGAAGTCGAGGCCCTGCTGGATCGCCCAGATGTCGTCATGCCGATCGGGGCTGAGGATCTGCGCCGGCTCCCCCACTGCCACCCACGCGATGGGCACCGTCGAGCCCTCGGGCAGCACGGTGCGCAGGTGCACGACGGCGTTGATGCGCACCTCGCTGCGGGCGCCGATGCGCGCGCCGTTGAAGACCCGCGAGCCGGTGGCGAGGAACACCTCGTCGCCCACGGTCGCCCCCGAGATGGATGCCATGGGGCCCACGAGCACGTGGTCGCCGATGTGCAGGGGTCGGTCGCGCTCGCGCGCAGCAGGGCGTTCTCCATGACGATGCTCGACTCGCCGATCGTGATCGGACCGCCCTCGGCGCTGATGACGGCGCCGTGCAGCACCTGGCATCCCGCACCGATCGTGACGTCGCCCGAGACGACGGCGGTGGGCGCGATCACGGCAGTGGGGTCGACCCGCGGGCTGTGGCCAAGGTGTTCGTACAGCATGGCGCCAGGGTAGACCGGTGGGGCGCCGGTTTCGAGACGCGGCCGGCGGCCGCTCCTCAACCAGCCGGGTGACGCGGCCGGCGGCCGCGTCTCGAAACCGCCGCCCCTAGGACGTCGCCGCCGTCAGCAGCTGGTCGACCCAGGCGATGAGCTCGGCGTCGGATGCGCCCTCGGGCATGGGCACGTTGACGGCATGCTGGGCGGCGAAGAACTTGACGCCCGGGTACATGCGCTGCAGCCGAACCTGGATCGAGTCGGGCGGGTCCAACGGCGCCAGCCGCATCCGTCCCCCATGGCGACGACCTCGCCGAGACCCGCCTTCTGGGCCTGGCGCCGCAGCCGCGACACGGCGACGAGCTGCTGCACGGCATCCGGAAGCTCGCCGTAGCGATCCGTGAGCTCCTCGACCACCCGATCGACCGCGTCGTCGGGTGAGGCCGGGGCGGATGCCGTCGAGAGCTTCTGGTACGCCTCCAAGCGCAGCCGCTCGGACTCGATGTAGTCCTCGGGGATGCGCGCGTCGACGGGCAGCTCGAGGCGCAACTCGGTCTGCCCCTCGGCGACGTCGCCCCGGAACGCCGAGACGGCCTCGCCGATCATGCGCAGGTACAGGTCGAATCCGACGCCCGCGATGTGACCCGACTGCTCGCCGCCCAACAGGTTGCCGGCCCCGCGGATCTCGAGATCCTTGAGCGCGATCTGCATGCCGCCGCCGAGCTCGTTGTTCGCCGCGATCGTCTCGAGGCGATCCTGCGCCGTCTCGGTGAGCGGTTTCTCGGCGTCGTAGAGGAAGTAGGCGTACGCGCGCTCGCGCCCGCGGCCCACCCGCCCACGGATCTGGTGCAGCTGGCTGAGCCCGTACTTGTCGGCCTGGTCGATGATGAGCGTGTTGGCGTTCGCGATGTCGATGCCGGTCTCGATGATCGTCGTCGTGACGAGCACGTCGAAGCGCCGCTCCCAGAAGTCCACGATCACCTGCTCGAGCTGATGCTCGGTGAGCTTGCCGTGCGCGACGGCGATGCGCGCCTCCGGCACGAGCTCGGCCAGCTCGGAGGCGACCCGGTTGATCGACGACACCCGGTTGTGCACGAAGAACACCTGACCCTCACGCAGCAGCTCTCGACGGATCGCGGCCGCGATCTGCTTGTCGCTGCGCGGCCCCACGAAGGTGAGGATCGGATGCCGGTCCTCCGGCGGGGTCGCGAGCGTCGACATCTCGCGGATGCCGGTGACCGCCATCTCGAGCGTGCGCGGGATGGGGGTCGCACTCATCGCGAGGATGTCGACGTTGGTCTTGAGCTTCTTGAGCTGGTCTTTGTGCTCGACGCCGAACCGCTGCTCCTCGTCGATGATCACGAGGCCGAGATCCTTGAAGCGCACCTGATCGGACAGGATGCGATGGGTGCCGATCACGACATCCACCTCGCCGCGCTCGAGGCCGTCGATCGTCTCCTTCGCCTCTTTGTCGGTCTGGAAGCGGCTGAGCGCGCGCAGGTGCACCGGGAAGCCCGCGAAACGTTCGGCGAAGGTCTCGAGATGCTGCTTCACGAGCAGCGTCGTCGGCACGAGCATCGCGACCTGCTTGCCGTCTTGCACCGCCTTGAACGCGGCACGTACGGCGATCTCGGTCTTGCCGTAGCCGACATCCCCCGAGATGAGCCGGTCCATCGGGATGGGCCGCTCCATGTCGGCCTTCACCTCGTCGATGGTCTGCAGCTGATCGGGCGTCTCGGCGAACGGGAAGGCCTCCTCGAGCTCGCGCTGCCAGGGGGTGTCGGGGCCGAAGGCGTGGCCCGCGCTCGCCATCCGCGCGCTGTAGAGCTTCACGAGCTCCACGGCGATGTCGCGAACCGCCTTGCGCGCCTTGCCCTTCGCGGCCGCCCAATCCGATCCGCCCATCTTCGACAGGGCCGGACCCTCGCCGCCCACGTAGCGCGTGAGCTGGTCGAGCTGGTCGGTGGGCACGTACAGCCGGTCGCCGGCGTGCCCGCGCTTCGACGGCGCGTACTCGAGCACGAGGTACTCGCGGGTGACCTTCTCGTGCTGGGTGCCGAGCGGGCCGCGCGAGACGCGCCCGCCCCCGTGACCTCGCGCGTCACGAGCTCGATGAAACGCCCGATGCCGTGCGTCTCGTGCACGACGTAGTCGCCGGACTTGAGCTGGAGGGGGTCGACGACGTTGCGGCGGCGGCTCGCGAGCTTCTTCGGCTGACGCGAGTCGATGCCCGCGGCCCGGCCGTAGAACTCTGCTTCCGACAGCAGCGCGAAGCGCGCCTCGTCCTGCTCGAAGCCGGCTTCGACGGATGCCGTGACGAGGTAGGCGACGCCGGGTTCCGGATCGCGCGGCACGGCGTCGACGACGCGCGCGGCGACCTCGCGCTCGGCGAGCACCTGCGCGGCGCGATCGACGAGACCGGCACCCGCCGCCGCGACGGCGACCGACCAGTCGCTCTTCACGAGCGACACGACGTGTCCGACGGCTCCCTCGGCGCTGCCCGCGAAGCTCGGGATCGCCCGGCCGTCGAGACGCGTGACCTCATCGTCGTCGGCGTCGAAGGGGCTCACCGTCCACCAGGTGCGCGGCCGGGCCTCGGCGCGCAGGGCCGACACCGTGAGGAAGTCGCCCGTGTCGAGGCTCGCCTGCAGGTCGATGGGGGCCGCGGCCCCCGCGGTGGCGGCGTTCCAGGCCGCCTCGAGGAACTCGCGGTTGGTCTCGGCAAGGCTGAGCGCACGGGTCGCGACGCGCTCCGGTGAGAGCACGGCGACCGCCGCATCCGCGGGGAGGTAGTCGGTGAGGGGCACGAGCCGGCCGACGAGTGCCGGCGTGAGCGACTCCATCCCCTCGACGGGGATGCCCTCGGCGATCTTGGCGAGCATCGGCGCGACGCCCTCGTACTCATGCTGCAGCTCGCGGGCACGCGACCTGACCGCATCGGTGATGAGCAGTTCACGCGCAGGGCCCAGCTCGACGGGCCCCACCTCATGCGGCAGCGAGCGCTGGTCGGCGACCGAGAAGGCGCGCAACTGCTCGAGCTCGTCGCCGAAGAAGTCGGCGCGCACGGGATGCTCGGCGTCGGGCGGGAACACGTCGAGGATTCCGCCACGCATCGCGAATTCGCCGCGCCGGGTCACCAGGTCGACGCGGGCGTAGGCGAGCTCCGCGAGCCGGACGCCGAGGGCGGCGAGGTCGTACCCGCGGCCGCCCGCGGTGAGGGTCACGAGCTCGAGCTCATCGAGACCGGGGGTGATGGGTTGCAACGCGGCGCGCACGGAGGCGACGAGCACGAGCGGGCGCTCACGCGATCCGTCCGCCCAGCGGCGCAGTTCGCGCAGGCTGCGCAGTCGTCGGCCGACTGTCTCGGCCGAGGGGCTCAGCCGCTCGTGGGGCAGCGTCTCCCATGCGGGGAACGGCAGCACGAGAGCGTCGGGTGTCCAGCTCGCGAACGAGGCGCCGACGGCTTCGGCCTCCCGGCTCGTGGCCGTGATCGCGAGCAGCGCCTGCCCGCGTTCGGCGCTCGCGGCCCGACGCTCCAGCAAACCCGCCAGGAGCGGGACGCGCAGACCCTCGACGGCCGAGAAGTCGGCATCCGAACGGGCCGCGGCGAGCGCCGCCTCGAAGGTATGGGCGCGCGCCAGCACCGGAATCAACGAGGCGAGGCCCATTGGATCGAGTTTACGCGGGGCGTGCGACATGCGACGAGACCGCGCATCAGACGCCAAAACGGGCCCGGTGAGCGTCACATGCGGGGTCTCGGCGGCAGCTCGTCACGCGGACTTGGTGCGCGGTATGCCGGGCGAGGCGAACTCCTCCGCCATCCACCCGAGCCCGGCCCGCAGCAGGATGCGTCCCCGCGGGAGTGCGTCGAGGCTCGGCAACTCCTTCGCGAGCACGACCGGATGCCGATACGGCGCCGCGACCGCGTTGATGTCGGCGAGCTCGCGACGCGCCGCTCGGCCGCGTGAGTCATCCCGCCTTATCCGTCCCGGCCCGTTGCCGCCACCGCGCCCCGTGTCGAAAATGCAGGAGAACCCGGGCGTGTCGCCGCCCTGGTCCCCGTGCGCACAGGCGACAGGGGCATCCGCTCCTGCATTTTCGACATCGACCCGCGGCGGATGCGGTGCGGATGCGGATGCGGATGCGGGTGGGGCGGAGGCTGCGGGGGTCGCTACGCGCGTGGAGAGTGCCAGCGCTGCTGCGCGGCGAGCAGGCCCTCACGCACGAGGTCCTCGGCGGCGTCGGCGGCATCCGAGAGCAGCGACGGAAGCTGCTCGCGCTCGGCCTTGGAGAAGGGCGAGAGAACGAAGTCGGCGGCGTCCTGGCGCCCGGGCGGGCGTCCGATGCCGATGCGCACGCGCGCGAAGTCGGGGGTGCCGAGCGCGGCCTGGATGTCGCGCAGGCCGTTGTGTCCCCCGTGCCCCCGCCCACCTTGAGCTTCACGGTGTCGAAGGGGATGTCGAGCTCGTCGTGCAGCACGATGACCCGGTCGGCGTCGAGGCCGAAGAACTTCGCAGCCGACGATACCGGCCCGCCCGAGAGGTTCATGAAGGAGTTGGGTTTCACGAGCACGAGCTTGGGAAGCCCCGGCCCCAGCCGCGCCTCGGCCAGCTGGGTGTTGGTCTTGTGGCGCGAGAAACGTGCGCCGATCCGCTCGGCGAGCACGTCGAGCGCCATCTGACCGACGTTGTGGCGGTGGCTGGCGTAGCCGGGCCCGGGATTCCCGAGCCCGGCTACCAGCCAGGTGTCGCGGGTTTCGATACGGGTCACCTTGTGACCCTACTCAACCAGCGGGTGAGGTCACGATGTGACCCTCCTCAACCAGCGATTGGGGTCACGATGTGACCCTCCTCAACCAGGGGTGGCGGAGGTTACTCGGCGGCCTCAGCCTCGGCCTCGGCGGCGGGGGCCTCGGCAGCCGCGACCGGCGCCTCAGCCTCTTCCTCGACCGCCGCGACGGTCGGCAGCACGACGCTCACGACGAGCGTCTCCGGGTCGCTCACGAGCACGGCGCCCTCGGGCAGCACGACCTCGGTCGCGGGCAGGTGGGTGATCGCCTCGACGCCCTCGACGCTGATCTGCAGCGCCTCCGGGATCGCCACGGCCGACACCTCGACGAGGAGCGTGTGCGCCTCCTGCTCGAGCACGGTGCCGGGGGCGGCCTCGCCCACGACGTGCACCGGCACCTCGACCTGAACCTTCTCGCCCTTCTTCACGACGATGAGGTCGATGTGCTCGATGATCTGACGCACCGGGTCCTTCTGCACGTCCTTCACGAGCGCGAGCTGGCTCTTGCCGCCGATCTCGAGGTCGAGCAGGGCGTTCGCCTTGCGCAGGATGAGGCTGACCTCGTGGCCGGGCAGGGTCACGTGCTGCGGCTCGGAGCCGTGGCCGTAGATGACAGCGGGGATCTTGCCCGCCGCGCGGATCTTGCGGGCAGCGCCCTTGCCGAACTGGTCGCGGGCTTCCGCGACGAGCTTGTTGTCGTCGGACATGGTGACTCCTTGTGGTGGGCTCAGGGCCCGTCGTGGTTTGTTTTCAACTCGAACGCGCAACAGCGTGAGGAAAGACTGAGGGCCTTACCACCGCGTCGATCACGGTTCCGCCTGCATGCAGGGCGAAACCCTCGCCGAAGTTCAGCCGTGAGTCTACACGGCGCCGGAGGCAGCATCCTGGGTGAAGCCGGATGCCGTGTGCCGCTCGGCGCCCGCCGATGCCGCAGCTCGCAGCGTGACCCCGAGCGCAAGCCCGAGCACGGTCATGCCGACCGCGAGAATCGCGCCGCTCCACCCGAGCACCGGGAGGATGATCAGCACCTCCGACCCCAACCCCGCGTAGGCGACCGGGTCGGCGACCAGCAGGATCACCCCGACGAGCGACATCACCCCGCCCGCGATCCAGCTGCCGATCGCGCTGCGACCCGACAGCGCGATGAGCGCGCCGAAGATGAGGGCCGCCACCACGAGCGTGACCGCGGTCACGGCATCCCAGTCCAGCATCTGGAAGGTGCGACGGTAGAAGTCGCCGCCCGCCGCGAAGGCCCACCCGCAGGCGCCGAGCGCCAGCAGGCCGCCGACGGCGGAAAGCACGCGCGCGAGCACGGTCGGACGGCCGCGGCGGGCGAGGATGCCGACCCCGAGCAGCGCGAAGCCGATGAGGAGGCCGGCGCCGAAGGCGACGAAGTAGTAGCCGCCCGTCGCGAGGGCCGGGTCGACGTCGAAGAGCATGCCCAGCAGCTGGGTCGTGGGCGACGAGATCCCGTCCATCGGCTGGAACGGCACGAGGATGCCGAGCAGCGAGAAGAGCACATGCACGGCGCCCGCGGCGATCACCCCCGCCCGCGACCAGCGCACGGTGACGGCCGCCCCCGCCAGCAGCAGGCATCCGAGTGCCACCAGCAGCGGGAAGAAGCCCGCGCCCTCGGCGGCGAAACGCCCCAGCTCGAACACGGCGTGACCGCCGCCGTACCAGAGCAGCACGGTGCCCAAGAGCGAGGCGAGGAGGGCGACGACGAGGCTGATGACGGTGCGCACGGTGGGGTCCTCTCGTGGGGGCGGAACGGATGCGGTCAGTAGAACTCGCGGGTGTTGACGACGTTGAGCAGCGGCTCGCCATCGAGCAGCCGCCGCGCGTTCTCGGCGAAGAGCTCGGCGATGCGGCGCGGTTCGTGGGGGCTGATGGCCGCGGTGTGCGGAGCGAGCAGGACGTTCGGCAGCTCCCACAGCGGGCTGTCGGCGGGTAGCGGCTCGGTGGCGGTGACATCGAGCACGGCGAGGCCGACGCGGCCGTCCTGCAGCGCCTCGATGAGGGCGGGCTCGTCGACGGTCGTGCCGCGCCCCACGTTCACGACGGTCGCGCCGGGCTTGATCGCCGCGAGCACCTCCGCCGAGAGCATGCCGCGGGTCTGGTCGGTGCCCGGAAGCGCGAGCACGATCGCATCGGCGGTGGATGCGGCATCGGCGAACTGCTCGACGGGAACGATGCGCTCCACCTCGGCGTCGACCTCGCGCCGGTGCACGCCGACGACGTGGCATCCGAGCGAGGTCAGGTGCGCGGCGGTGAGCCGGCCGATCGCGCCGAGGCCCACGACGAGCACGGTGGTCTCGGTGAGCGCGCCGAGCGGCTCGCGCGGCCCCCACTGCTTGGCGCGCTGCATGCCGAGCAGCCACGGCAGACGTTTGACGCCCGCGAGCACGCCGAACACCGCGAACTCCGCGAGCGGTTCGGCGTGCACCCCCGCGGATGTCGTGAACAGCACGCGCTCGAGGTCGCCGTCGTCGAGCTTCGCGGCTCGCACCTGCTGGCCGCCGCCCGCCGGGATCGTGTGCACCCACCGCAGCCGAGAGTTGGCGCGCACTGTGCGGCCGAGGGCGCGGCCCGACTGGTCGGGCACGCCGAAGAGGGCGTCGGCCGAGTCGAGCAGCTGCTCGAAGCGAGCCTGCTCTTCGGGCGTGCGCTGCTTCGGGCCCACCATCCAGTCGATCTCGGGATCGGTGAGCAGCTCGGGCTCCCACACGATCTCGAGGCGCTCGTCGCGTGCGAGCAGCTCGACGAGCTCCCGCGAAAGCGGGCTGGCGATGACGACGCGAAGGCGGCCGGACATGGTGCCAGCCTATGGGGCGGCGGCTTCGAGACGCCGCTGCGCGGCTCCTCACCCACCGGAGTGCGGCGGCTTCGAGACGCGGCTGCGCCGCTCCTCAACCACCTGAGCGCGGCGGCTTCGAGACGCCGCTGCGCGGCTCCTCAACCACCGGGGTGAGCTGCCGCGCTACGGCACCACGACCGTCTTCAGTCCCTCGCCGCGCTGGGCGGCATCCAGGGCGTCGAAGAAGTCGGCGAGCGGCACGCGGCGGGTCACGAGCGGGGTGAGCACCACATCCCCCGCCTCGATCAGGCGCATCGCGGCACGCCATGAGGTGGGGGTGGAGGCGAAGCCGCTCGTCACCGTGAGCTCCTTGTAGAGCACCAGGTCGAACGGCAGCGCCACGTCGCGCCCGAAGATGCCCACCTGCACGTAGCGGCCTCCCCGACGCGCGGAGCGCAGCGCGGTCGCCGCACCCGGCGCGCTGCCCGAGCACTCGATCACGACATCGAAGGCGCCCTCCTCGGGGGTGCCCGTCTCGGTGCGGATGCCGATCGATGCCGCCACCGCGAGCCGCTCCGCATCCGCCGGCAGGCCGGCGAGGGTCACCTCGCCACCTGACGCCCGCGCCACCTGCGCCGCAAGCTGGCCCATCGCCCCGGGACCCGTCACGAGCACGCGGTCGCCCGGCTGCACGACGGGCGGGTCGAGCAGGCACTGCGCCACGCACGCGAGCGGCTCGCTCAGCACGCCGTCGAGCTCACCGGGGTCTCGGGCAGGCGGTGCAGGTTGATCACCGGCACGAGCAGCTGCGACGCGAAGCCGCCGTTGCGGAACGACCCGATCGACCGACGGTTCGCGCACAGATTGCGTCGTCCCGCGCGACACAGCTCGCACACCTCGCACGCCGCGAAGTACGTCTCGAGCGCGACCGTCGCACCCACCCAGTGGGCATCATCCGGCGACCCCACCGAGGCCACGACACCGAGCACCTCGTGCCCCATCACGACGGGGCGCTCGTGCGCGTACTCGTCGTGCGCGATGTGCACATCGGTGCCGCAGATGCCCGCCGCCACGACGTCGACGACCGCCTGCCCAGGCGCCGCCGTCGGCACCTCGACCTGGGCGATCTCGATGCCCTCCACCCCGTCTCCGCGCTTCACGACGGCCGACATCGTCTGTGCGGTCATCGCCGCCCTCCCGTTCCGCGCGACCGTGTTGCGCGCATCCGTGTATTTGTTATTACATATTGGCAAGCCCTGTCGTCGCATGGGCGCACCCGACGCGAAGGAGCCGCATGCAGGCCGACAGCACGCCCGCCGACCGCGCGCCCACCGACCGCACCCCGATCGAGCTCGGCGACGTGCTGCACGACCTCGATCGCACGGGCCATCTGCCGCTCTATCACCAGATCGCCACGCGCCTGCGTGAGGCGATCGCCGACGGCACCCTGCCGACGGGCAGCCGCCTCGAGAACGAGGTGGCGCTCGCCGAACGGATCGGGGTGTCGCGTCCCACGATGCGGCGCGCCATCCAAGACCTCGTCGACCGCGGCCTGCTCGTGCGGCGGCGCGGCGTCGGCACCCAGGTGGTGGGGGCGCGCGTGCACCGGCACCTCGAGCTCTCGAGTCTGCACGAAGACCTCACGCGCAGCGGCCACGCCACGACGACCCAGGTGCTGCGCCACGAACTCGTGCCGGCATCGCCCGCGGTCGCATCCCAGCTCGGCATCGCCCCCGGCGCCCCGGTGCTCTATATCCGCCGGCTGCGGCTCTCCGACGGCGTGCCGCTCGCGGTGCTCGAGAACCACCTGCCGCCGGGGCTCAGCGACATCACCCCCGAACAGCTCGAAGAACAGGGCCTCTACGCGATCCTCCGCAACCGCGGCGTATCGATGCGCGTCGCCCGTCAGACGATCGGCGCACGCGCGGCCACCCGCGACGAGGCCCCGCTGCTGGGCATCGCCGCGGGCGCGCCCGTGCTCACCATGACGCGCGTCGTCTTCGACGACTCCGGCGCGAGCGTTGAGACCGGTTCCCACTGCTACGTCCCCGACCTGTACACCTTCGAGATCACCCTCGTCGAGCGCTGATCAGCCCGCGACCGGAAAGCCCAGGTCGATGCCGGCGGCCTGCTCGGGCCAGCGGCGGGTGATCGCCTTCTCGCGGGTGAAGAAGTGGAAGCCCTGCGGCCCGTACGCCTTCGTGTCGCCGAACGCGGATGCCTTCCAGCCTCCGAAGGAGTAGTACGCCACCGGCACCGGGATCGGCACGTTCACCCCGACCATCCCGGCGGTGACCTCGCGCTCGAAGCGCCGCGCCGCCCCGCCGTCGCGGGTGAACACGGCCGCACCGTTGCCGTAGGGGTTCGCATTGATGAGCTCGATGCCCTCGGCATAGCCGGGCACCCGGATGACGGCGAGCACGGGCCCGAAGATCTCGTCGCGGTAGGCGGCGGATGTCGTCGGCAGCCCGTCGATGAGCGTCGGCCCGAGCCAGAACCCGTCGGCCGCGCCGTCGGGCTCGACCCCGCGCCCGTCGACGACGATGCGCGCGCCGTCGGCCAGGGCGATATCGAGGTAGCCGCTCACACGGTCGCGGTGCTCGCGCGTGATGAGCGGACCCATGTCGCACCCACGTCGGCCGTCGCCGACACGCAGGCCCGACATCCGCTCGGCCACGGCCGCGATGAACGCGTCGGCGATGGGCTCGGCCACGACGGCGACCGAGACCGCCATGCAGCGCTCCCCCGCCGAGCCGAAGCCCGCGTTGATCGCCGCATCGGCCGCCCCGTCGAGGTCGGCATCGGCGAGCACGAGCATGTGGTTCTTGGCGCCGCCGAGCGCCTGCACGCGCTTGCCGTGCGCGGTCGCCGTCTCGTAGACGTAGCGCGCGATGGGCGTCGAGCCCACGAACGAGATCGCCTCCACCTGCGGGTGCTCGAGCAGGCGATCGACAGCGACCTTGTCGCCGTTGACGACGTTGAGCACGCCCGAGGGCAGCCCCGCCTCGGCGAACAGCTCCGCAATCCAGAGCGCGGCCGACGGATCCTTCTCCGAGGGCTTCAGCACGACGGCGTTGCCGGATGCGATGGCGATGGGCACGAACCACAGCGGCACCATGGCGGGGAAGTTGAACGGGCTGATGACGCCCACCACGCCGAGCGGCTGGCGGATCGAGTGCACGTCGACCCCCGTGGAGAAGTTGTCGGAGTACTCGCCCTTGAGCAGCTGCGGGAATCCGGATGCCAGCTCGATCACCTCGAGCCCACGCGTGATCTCGCCCGCGGCGTCGCTCAGCACCTTGCCGTGCTCGGACGTGATGATCGCGGCGAGCTCGTCGATGCGCTGCTCGAGCAGGTCGCGCGCCCGGAACAGCACGCGCTGACGGCGCGAGACCGAGAGCTCCGACCACGCGGGGAACGCCTCGGCTGCGGCCGCGACCGCGGCATCCACGTCGGTGACGTCGGCGAGCGCGACCTCGCGCTGCACCGCGCCCGTGGCGGGGTCGTAGACCGGCGCGGTACGCGGCGAGCCACCGCGGGTGCGGGCGCCGCCGATCCAGTGCGACACGACGTCGGGGGTGGCAGACATGGTTCTCCTCTTCAGGGTTGGTGTACGGCGCGGGCGGCGGCGGCCACGGCTGCGTCGCTGTCGCCCCCGTCGGGGTAGAGCAGCGAGCGGCCGGCGACGAGTCCACGCACGCCCGGAAGTCGCAGGCTCTCGCGCCACAGGTGCAGCAGTTCGTCGAGGCTCGCGCCGCCGTCACCGCCGAGCAGCAGCGTCGGCAGGGTGGTCGCGCGCATGACGCGATCCATCTCGGCGACGACCGGCAGCTTGAGCCAGCTGTAGGCGCTCGATGCGCCGAGTCCGGATGCGACGGCGATCGACTCGATCACGGCATCGGGGCTGAGATCGTTGACCACCCGCCCGTCGACGCGGCGCGAGAGGAACGGCTCGAGCATGATCGGCATCCGGCGCTCCGCCGCGCGCGTCACGGCCGCCGCCGACGCCTCGAGCGTGCGCACGCTGCCCGGGTCGTCGCGGTCGATGCGCAGCAGCAGCTTGGCCATGTCGTAGCCGGTGTCGGCCATGGCGTCGATGCCGGGCCCGGTGAAGCGGTCGTCGAGCTCGAACGCGGCGCCCCGCAGGCCGCCGCGGTTGAGCGAACCGACCACCACCTTGCCCTCGAGCGCCCCCAGCACGGCGAGGTCGTCGAGGATGTCGGCGGTCGCGAGCACCCCGTCGACGCCCGGCGTCGCGAGGGCGCGCACGAGCTTGCCGAGCAGCTCCCGGCGATCGGCCATCGCGAGCGGGTCGGCCCCGACGCCGAGGGCGGCACGCGCCGGGTGGTCGGCGGCCACGATGAAGAGCCGACCATCGTCTGCGAGCAGCGGACGGCGGGTGCGCGCGGCGTAGCGCTCGCCCGCACTGCCGGGGTTCTCGGCCCGCCAGCTGTCGAGCAGCGCGACGTCGGGCGCAGTCATGCCTCCCCCAGTTCGGCGAGCACCTCGTCGGTGAACGGCATCGCCGTCGAGCACTCGCGCCGCCCCGCGACGATCGCTCCCGCGACGTTCGCGAAACGCAGGGTGCGCTCGAGCGGCCAATCCTCGAGCAGGCCGTGCAGCAGCGCGCCGCCGAAGGCGTCACCCGCGCCGAGGCCGTTGACCACCTGCACCGGATGCGTCGGCACCTCGACCCGCTCGTCTGCGGTCTTCGCGAGTACGCCGCGCGGCCCTGCTTGACGATCGCGAGCCGCACGCCGCGCTCGAGCAGCGCATCCGCCGCCCGATCGGGGTCGGTCTCGCCGACCGCCACCTCGCACTCTTCGCGGTTGCCCACCGCGACCGTGACGTGCTCGAGGGCGCGCGCCACCCATCCGCTCGCCTCGGCGGGATCCGACCAGAACATCGGCCGGTAGTCGAGATCGAGCACCGTCGTGCCCTGCCGGTCACGCGCGGCGAGAGCGGTGAGCTGCGCGGTGCGGCTCGGCTCCTGGCTGAGGCCGGTGACGGTCGCCCAGAAGATGCGGGCGGCGCGGATGGCGTCGAGATCGAGTTCGGAGGCCTCGATCTCGAGGTCGGGAGCCTTGGGCAACCGGTAGAAGTACAGCGGGAAGTCGTCGGGCGGGAAGATCTCGCAGAACGTCACGGGCGTCGGGAGGCCCGGCACGCGCGAGATGTAGCGTGTGTCGACACCGAGCCGGCCCGCTTCGGAGACGACGAAGTCGCCGAAGGGGTCCTCCCCGCGCGCGTGATGATCGCCACCCGGTGGCCGTGGCGTGCCGCGGCGACGGCGACGTTGGTCGCGCTGCCCCCGAGGTACTTGCCGAAGGTGCTCACCTCGGCGAGGCCCACACCGTCTTGCAGAGGGTAGAGGTCGACTCCCGATCGGCCGAGCGCGATCACCTCGAGACGCTCGGCGTCGGGGATGATCGGCTGCTCGGTCATGCGGCTAGCCTAACTTTGTCCTTACATATTTACAAATCACGGCGACCCCGGTTTCGAGCCGCGTATCGCTTCGCGATGCGCTCCTCAACCAGCTGAGTGCCGCACGGCGCCTGTCGAGGTGGCTGAGGAGCGGCGCAGCCGCGTCTCGAAGCCGCCGACCGACGGAGCCCCCTACCAGTCGTGCACGGTGCCGTCGGCCAGGCGGTTGTAGGGCAGGTACGCCTGCACGTAGGGGTACTTACCCGCCTCGTCCGTGTTCAGCTCGACACCCAGACCCGGCGCATCTCCCGGATGCAGCATGCCGTCGTTCCAGGTGTACGACTGCTCGAACACCTGGTCGGTCTTCTCGCCGTGCTGCATGTACTCCTGGATGCCGAAGTTGTGGATCGCGAGCCCCAGGTGCATCGCGGCCGCCATGCCGACCGGCGAGATGTCGGTCGGCCCGTGCATGCCCGACTTGATCTGGTACTGCGAGGCGTAGTCGAGCACCTTCTTGAGATGCGTGATGCCGCCCGTGTGCGTCACCGCGGAGCGCACGTAGTCGATGAGCTGCTCGCGCACGATCTGCTGGTAGTCCCACACGGTGTTGAAGATCTCGCCGATCGCGAGCGGCGTCGTGGTGTGCTGACGCACGAGGCGCAGCGCCTCCTGGTTCTCGGCGGGGTGCAATCCTCGAGCCAGAACAGGTCGTACGGCTCGAGCGACTTGCCGAGTTGCGCCGCCTGGATGGGCGTCATCCGGTGATGCCCGTCGTGCAGCAGCGGGATCTCGGGGCCGAACTCGTTGCGTACGGCCTCGAAGACGGTCGGGATGTGGCGCAGGTAGGAGCGGGTGTCCCAGTCCTCCTCGTTCGGCAACCCGCCGCGCTGCGCAGGCTCGTGGTCGTAGCGCACGCCGGAGTTGGCCTCGTAGGTCGCGTTCGACGCGATGCCGTAGATCGACTTCAGCCCGGGTACGGCCGCCTGGATGCGGATCGCTTTGTAGCCCTTCTCCTGGTGCGCGCGCACGGAGTCGAAGAGCTCGGGAAGGGTCTTGCCGGATGCGTGGCCGTAGGCGAGCAGGCCGGTGCGCGACGCGCCGCCGAGCAGCTGGTACACCGGCATGCCGGCCGCCTTGCCCTTGATGTCCCACAGCGCCATGTCGACAGCGGCGATCGCCGCCATCGTCACGGGACCCCGCCGCCAATACGCCGAGCGGTACAGGAACTGCCAGGTGTCCTCGATGCGGTGCGCATCCCGTCCGAGCAGCAGCGGCACGACGTGCTCCTGCAGGTAGGCGACCACCGCGAGCTCACGTCCGTTGAGCGTGGCGTCCCCCAGCCCGGTGAGGCCGTCATCCGTCGTCAGCTTGAGCGTCACGAAGTTGCGATCGGGGCTCGTGACGATGACTTCTGCCTTGTCGATGATCATGGGTGCTCCTGTGTTCTGGGGTTCGCAGCCGGGTCAGCGGCCGGGGCCGAGGGATGAGACAGCGGTGTGGAAGGCGCGCGCCCGCTCGGCGAGTGCGTGCTGGTCGCCCCCGGGGGTCGGCGCATCGCCGAGCAGCGGTCCGCCGACGCCGACCGCGATGGCGCCCGCGGCGAAGAACGCATCGAGGCTGTCGAGCGACACTCCGCCGACGGGGATGATGCGGGCATCCGGGAACGGATCGCGCACCGCCCGCAGGTAGCCGGGGCCGAGAGCGGATGCGGGGAAGAGCTTGACGGCGGCCGCACCGAGGTCGTGCGCGGCCTGGATCTCGGTGGGTGTGTAGGCGCCCGGCAGCACGCCGATGCCCGCCTCGATGGCGTAGCCGACCGAGCCGCTGAGCGTGGGCGTCACGATGAACTGCGCCCCGGCCTCCACTGCTCCGTCCACCTGCGCCGGGGTGAGCACGGTGCCGGCCCCCACGAGCGCGTCGGCGGGAGCCGCGGCCACGACCTCGCGGATCGCCTCGTGCGCGCCGCCCAGGGTGAGCGGCAGCTCGAGCACGCGGATGCCCGCGTCGAACAGCGTGCGCGCCGAGGCGATCGTCGCCTCCACGTCGGTACCGCGCACGATGGCCACGATGCGCTCGGCCGCGACGCGCGCCCGCAGAGTGTCGCGATCGACGGTCACCATTCCGCGACCGATCCGTCCGCGTGCCGCCAGACGGGGTTCTGCCAGCGCTCCCACCCCGCAGATGCCTTCCGCACGGCGGCCTCGTCGATCTCGATGCCGAGCCCCGGGCCGGTGAGTCGTTCGAAGGAGCCGTCCACGAACTTCAGCGGCGCGGTGTCGGCGACATAGTCGAGCACTTCGGCGCCGGTGTTGTAGTGGATGCCGATCGACTGCTCCTGGATGAGGTAGTTGGGAGTCGCGAACCCCACCTGCAGACACGAGGCGAGCGCGAGCGGCCCGAGCGGGCAGTGCGGCGCGAGCACGACGTCGAAGGTCTCGGCGAGCGCCGCGATGCGCCGCACCTCGGAGATGCCGCCCGCGTGCGAGAGGTCGGGCTGCGCGATCGCGATGCCCGCCTGCAGCACGGGCAGGAACTCCTGCCGGCTGTAGAGCCGCTCGCCGGTCGCGATCGGGATCGTCGTGGCCTCGACCATGTGGCCGATCATGTGCGAGTTCTCGGGCACCACGGGCTCTTCGATGAAGAACGGATGCAGCGGTTCGAGCAGCGGCGCGAGCCGGCGCGCGGTGGCGAGCGTGAAGCGCCCGTGGCAGTCGACGGCGACGTCGCGGTCCGGTCCGAGCACCTCGCGAGCGCTCGCCACCCGGGCGACGACGGCGTCGAGCTCCGCGACGGAGCCGTTGCGACTCATCCGTCCGGATGCGTTCATCTTGACGGCGGTGAGACCCACCTCGAGCTGCGCCGAGATGTGGTCGGCGACCTCGGAGGGGTCGTCTCCCCCACCCAGCCGTACGCGCGGATGCGGTCGCGCACCGCGCCGCCCAGGAGGGCGTGCACGGGAACGCCGAGGCGCTTGCCGAGCAGGTCCCAGAGCGCCTGGTCGACGCCCGCGACGGCGCTCGCGAGCACCGGCCCGCCCCGGTAGAACTGGCCCTTGGTGAGCACCTGCCAGTGGTCCTCGATGAGGCCCGCGTCGCGACCCACGAGGTACTCGGCGAACTGCTCGACGGCGGCCGACACGACATCCGCGTAGCCCTCGAGCGACGCCTCGCCCCAGCCGACGAGCCCGTCGGCGGTCTCGATGCGCACGAAGACCCAGCGCGGGGCGACGGGGAACGCCTCGACTCGCGCGATCTGCGACCCGGACAGCGACCCGCTCACGACCGACCCTCCGCGGTCGAGAGGTACCGCGCGAGCACCTCGTCGACGATCACCTCCGGCGCCGGTTCGATGCTCACGCGCATGCCGTGCTCATCGGCCGCGAGCGGCTCGAGCGTGTCGTACTGCGACTGCAGCAGGGCGGGCGGCATGTATTCGTGCGTACGCCGTCCGATCCGCTCGGCCACGAGTTCCATGGGTCCGTAGAGCTCCACGAAGAACGCCTCGGAGTCGAAGCTGCGCAGGGCGTCGCGGTAGCGACGACGCAGCGCCGAGCACACGATCACGAGCCCTCCGGTGGCCCGATGCTCGGCGAGCGTCTCGCCGACGCGGCGCAGCCATGGCTCGCGATCCTCGTCGGTGAGCGGGTGCCCGGATGCCATCAGCTCCACGTTGCGCGGCGGATGCAGTCGGTCGCCGTCGATAAACGGCACACCGAGACGCGCGGCGAGCTGGGTGCCGATCGTGGTCTTGCCGACCCCTTGCACCCCCATCACGACGATCGAGACGGTGGGATCCTGCTCCATGCTCAGCCCTTCGTGGCGCCGGCGGTGAGGCCCGACACGATGTATCGCTGGGTGAAGAGCGCGATGAGCATGATCGGCGTCGTGACGACGACGGATGCCGCCATGAGCGCTCCCCAGTCGATCGAGGCGTAGCCGATGAAGTCGAAGATCGCCACGGGCAGAGTCTTGGTCGACGGCCCCGCGAGCACGAGCGCGAACATGAAGTTGTTCCAGCTGAAGATGAACGACAGGATCGTCGCGGTCGCGATGCCCGAGATCGACAGCGGCAGCGTGATCCGGAAGAACGCCTGGATGGGCGTCAGCCCGTCGACCTGCGCCGACTCCTCGAGCTCCTCCGGCATCTGATCGAAGAACGACATCATGATGTAGAGGATCAGCGGAAGCGACACGAACATGTGCGACAGGATGAGCGGCAGGAAGCTGCCGGTCATGCGCAGCTGGGCGAAGATGTAGTACCACGGCACCAGCAGGCTCACACCCGGGATGATGCGCGCCAGCAGTACGGTCGTCGCCGACTTGTTCATGAGGAACCGGCTCATCGCGTAGGCCGCCGGCACGGCGAGCACGAGCGACAGCCCCGTGGCCATGAAGGCGATGAAGAACGAGTTCCAGATGTAGACGAGGTAGTTGCCGCGTCGGGGATCGAACACCGTGCCGTAGTTCTCGAGCGTGGGCTCGAAGATGATGGCCTGGCTCGAGTCGTAGATCTGCACGTTGAGCTTGAAGCTCGCGAGCACCATCCACACGATCGGGCCGAGGAACATCACGATGATCACGGCGAGCCCGACGAAGCGGCCCACGGGGCCCCAGCGGAACGGACGACGACGGCGGCGGGCAGGCGCGCTCACGCGGCCCTCGGCAAGCGCGGTCACGACGTGGCCTTTCTCTGCATCTGAATGACCCAGATGATCGCGAGGATCATCAGGAAGAACAGGATGAGCACAGCGGATGCGAGGCCGTACTCGTTGTAGTCGAAGCTCAGCCCGTAGGCGTAGACGTTGAGCGTCTCCACATCGTGGAAGGCTCCCCCGCCTTTGCCCTTGGTGGCGTAGAGGATGTCGAAGGTCTTGAGCGCGTCGATCCCGCGCAGCAGAACGGCGGCGATGATGACGGGGCGCATGAGCGGGACGGTCACGTACCAGAAGCGCTGCCAGGCGTTCGCACCATCCATGCGGGCGGCCTCCTGCGGCTCCTCCGAGAGGCCCGTGAGGCCTGCGAGCAGGATGAGGGCCACCATGGGCGTCCACTGCCAGATGTCGACGAAGGTCAGGGTCGCGAGCGAGGTGTTCGGGTCGGCGAGCCACGGCTGCGCCGGGATGCCGAACCAGCTGAGGAACTCGTTGACGAAGCCGATGTTGGGCTCGAAGAGCAACCGCCACATCATGCCGACCGCGACCGGAGTGGCCACGAGCGGCAGCAGCACGATCGTGCGCACGAGGCCCTGACCGCGGAACGGCTTCCACAGCAGCAGGGCGATGATCATGCCGAGGATCAGCTCGAAGAAGAGGGCGCCACCGGTGAAGGCGAGTGTGCGACCGACGGAGGGCCAGAAGCGCTCGGTGTCGGTGAGGGCCTCGACGTAGTTCTCGAGGCCGATGAAGTCGAAGGGCCGGCGCACCGAGCGCTTGGAGTCGGTGAGGCTGAGGACCAGCGTCCACGCGAGGGGGATCACCAGCAGCAGGGCCACGAAGGCCATCGAGGGCCCGGCGAACAGCCACTTCCGGTTCTTGTTCGCCCACCGGCTGAGGCGTTCACGCGGGGGCAGCTGCGCCGCGGGCCGCGGGGTGCGGTTCTGTACAGCAGTCATGGTGTCATCCGTCCGGTGCCTGCCGCCGCCCCGGGTGCGCCGGAGCGGCGGCAGGCTGATTCTGGAGAGGGGACTACTCGGCGTCCTCGAGGAGGAACTCGCCGAACGCCTTGTCGGCGGCGTCGATCGCGGCGTCCACGTCACCGCCGGCGATGGCGACGACGATCGGCTCGCCGACGATCTCGCGAGCCTTCGCGACCTCGATCACGAGCGGGCGGTCGTAGCCGACGCCGTTCTGACCGTTGACCTTGATGGCCTCGAGCAGCTCAGCGGGGTAGTCCGCGTTCGCGGTCGGGTCCTCCCAGACCGAGGCACGAGCACCCGAGACACCGAGCTTCGCCATCTCGAGCGAGGTGGCCTTCGAGGTCGCCCACTTGATGAACTCCCACGCGCCGGACTTGTTGGCCGACTGCTCGTTGATCGCGAGCGCCCACGCCGCCACGTTGTAGGGCTTCGAACCGGCCGGCCCCTCGGGGAACGCCGCGAATCCGACGTTGTCGGCAACCGTCGACTGCGAGGGGTCGGTCATGTTCTTGTAGAGGCTGTCGGCATCCGCGATGAACGCCGCCTGGCCCTGCTGGAACACGGCGAAGGCCTCGGGCCAGCTCATCTCGGGGTTGACCGTGGCGTTGGTGTAGCCGCTGATGAGGTTGCCGTAGTACTTGTACGCCTCACGCGCCTCGTCCGAGCCGATGAGCGAGTCGGTGCCGTCGAGCCAGTCGCCACCGAAGCTGTAGAGGAACGCGCTCAGCTGCGTCACCGCGGCGGACTTGCCGGTGCGGCCGACGTAGCCGGCGACATCCGGGTTGGCCTCGTGGATGGCCTTGGCGGCCGCCTCGAGCTCCTCGAGCGTGGTGGGAACCTCGAGACCGGCTGCCTGCAGCAGGTCCTTGCGGTAGTAGAGCACCGTGCGCTCGGTGATGATCGGCACGCCGACGACCTCACCGTCATACGTGGTGAGCGATGCGGGGCCCTCCTGGAAGTCGGACCAATCCCATTCCTTGTCGCCCTCGACCTGGTCGGTGAGGTTCGCGAGGTAGCCGTTGTCGGCGAACAGCTTGTTCTCCTGCAGCGGCCGGTACATGAGGACGTCGATCTCGTCGGTGCCCGCGTTGAGCTTGACGTTGTACTGGTCGGAGAGCTGGTCTTCGGCGAGCTGGGTGATCTCGACCTTCGCGCCCGACTCCTTCTCGAACTCGGGGATCAGATCCTTGATGGTCTCCGTCCACACGTGGTTCGCCAGCGTGACGCGGATGGTCGTGCCCTCGATGCTGTCACCCTCGTCGATGCCGCTGTCCGAGCTGCATGCCACGAGCGATGCCGCGACCACCGCTGTTGTTGCCACCGCGAAAACGCGTGCGGCAGATGATCCGTACTTCACTGTAACTCCCATCAGGGACCGTGCACCTTCGTCACGGCCCGCAGCAGACGCGCCTATACATCTGCCTAGTGACAGGATGCTAAACCTATTTGTCATACATATCAAACTCTGTGACCCAAAAGATATGATCGGTGCATGACCATGAGCGAGGCGGTCGAGGACGACACGCCCCCACCGCGGCCGCGGCGCCGACGGGCGACCTGCGCGACCTGGTGTTCGACACGCTCGGGCGCGAGATCTGCGGCAACACGATCGCCGCGGGGGCGACCTTCACGACGGAGTCGGTCGAGGGCCGATTCGAGGTCTCCCGGCCGGTGGTCCGCGAGGCGCTGCGCGGCCTCGAGGCGCTCGGACTCATCACCCCCAAGCGGCGCGTCGGCATGACCGTGCAGCCGCTCACCGCGTGGAACGTCTACGACCTGCAGGTGATCCGGTGGCGCCTCGCGGGAGCCAGCCGGGTGGCGCAGCTGCGCTCCTCACCGAACTGCGCAGCGCGATCGAGCCGGCCGCGGCGCGCATGGCCGCGATCCGCACCCCGCTCACGCAGGCATCCGAACTCGTGGGCCTCGCCGGGCGGCTGTGGCAGGCCGGACGCGAAGGCGACGCCGAGGGATTCTTGCGGCTCGACACCCAGTTCCACGCGCTCGTGCTCGAGATCAGCGGCAACGAGATGTTCGCCAAACTCCACCACCTCGTCGACGAGGTGCTGAGCGGCCGCACCCACTACGGCCTCATGCCGCGCTACCCCGCCCCCGAGGCGCTGCAGCTGCACGTCGACGTGGCCACCGCCATCCAGTCGGGCAACGCCGACAAGGCCGCGAGCGCCATGCTCGCCATCATGCAGCGCACGATGGCCGAGATGAGCTCGATCTGGGATCAGAGCATCGCGGCGCCCGGCGGCGAGATGCTGCATCTCGATTCGGGCGCGATCCTCGGCTTCAGTTGAGGCATCGCGGCCCGCCTGTCGAGGTGGCTGAGGAGCGGCGCCACGGGCGACGCGTCTCGAAGCCCCGACCCCGCACGGGCGTGACGCCGGTTTCGAGACGCGGCCTTCGGCCGCTCCTCAACCAGCTACGCGCTACCCGTCGTGCACGGTGCCGTCGGCCAGGCGGCTGTCAGGGAGGCAGGCATGCCGAGTCGCGCGAGCTCGCGCCCCTCGTTGGCGCCTCCCCTCGCGTTCGCATCCATCCCCGCGCGGCACGACCTCGCCCGCTGCATCCGGGAATGCGTCACGCGATAGCCTGGACGCACCCCACCCCCAGATCTCGAGGAGCACACGCGTGTCCGGAAACGCAGGCAAGGCCAATATCGGAGTCGTCGGACTCGCCGTGATGGGTTCCAACCTCGCCCGCAACCTCGCGAGCCGCGAAGGCAACACGGTCGCGATCCTCAACCGCAGCTACGAGAAGACGCAGAAGCTGCTCGACGAGCACCCCGAGGCGGGCTTCCTGCCGGCGCGCGACTACGAGGAGTTCGCCGCGACGCTCGCGAAGCCGCGCACCGCGATCATCATGGTCAAGGCCGGACGCGGCACCGACGCCGTCATCGACGAGCTCGTGCGCGTGTTCGAGCCGGGCGACATCATCGTCGACGGCGGCAACGCGCTCTTCACCGACACCATCCGCCGCGAGAAGGCCGTGCGCGAGACGGGCATCAACTTCGTGGGCGCCGGCATCTCGGGCGGCGAGGAGGGCGCCCTCAACGGGCCCTCGATCATGCCGGGCGGCTCGGCCGAGGCATGGCAGACGCTCGGGCCGATCCTGCGCTCGATCGCCGCGGTCGCCGAGGGCGAGCCGTGCGTCACCCACGTCGGCACCGACGGGGCCGGCCACTTCGTCAAGATGATCCACAACGGCATCGAGTACGCCGACATGCAGCTCATCGCGGAGGCCTACGACCTCATCCGCCGCGGCACCGGCAAGAGCCCCGCCGAGATCGCCGACATCTTCGCCGAGTGGAACCGTGGCGAGCTCGAGAGCTACCTCATCGAGATCACCGCCGAGGTGTTGCGCCAGACAGATCCCGCCACCGGTGAGCCGCTCGTCGACGTCATCCTCGACCAGGCCGGCGCCAAGGGCACGGGAGCTTGGACGGTGCAGACCGCCCTCGACCTCGGCGTGCCCGTCTCGGGCATCGCGGAGGCCGTGTTCGCCCGGTCGCTCTCGTCGAAGCCCGCCCAGCGCGCCGCCGCCGCCGAGCTGCCGGGGCCCGACGGCACCTTCGACATCCACGACGCCGACGCCTTCGTCGAGGACGTGCGCCAGGCGCTCTACGCCTCGAAGATCATCGCCTACTCGCAGGGCTTCGACGCGATCGTGGCGGGGGCCGAGCAGTACGGCTGGGACATCAAGAAGGGCGACATCGCCGCGATCTGGCGGGGCGGGTGCATCATCCGTGCGCAGTTCCTCAACCGCATCACCGAGGCCTACGCCGCCGACCCGGGCCTCGTCGCGCTCGTGACGGCGCCGTACTTCGCGGATGCCGTGACCCGCACCCAGCAGGCCTGGCGTCGCGTCGTGGTCGCCGCCGCGGAGGCGGGCATCCCCTCGCCGGCGTTCTCCTCCTCGCTCGCCTACTACGACGGGCTGCGCGCCGACCGGCTGCCGGCCGCTCTCGTGCAGGGGCAGCGCGACTTCTTCGGGGCGCACACCTACAAGCGCATCGACCGCGAGGGCACCTTCCACACGCTGTGGTCGGGCGACCGCAGCGAGGTCTCGGCCGTCGACACGCACTGAGTCGGGGCGGGGCCCGGGCCGCGCTCAATCGGTGTGGAAGACCTCCGGCAGATCCTTCCACCACTCGCCGTCGGCGCGATCCTCGAGGGGCGCTGCAGCGGCATCTGCACGGCCCACCAACGCTGAGTCTCCGGGTCGGCGGCGATCGCGGCCATATCGGCCTCGTAGTCGTCGCCCGTGTACTCGAAGTACGAGAACAGCAGGTCTCCGTGCCGGTAGATCGAGTAGTTGTGCACATGGCTCGCCGCCAGTCGCGCGAGCACGCCCGGCCACACCGCGGCGTGGTAACGCTCGTACTCGGCGCGGTTCTCGGGCGGCAGACCGATCACCGAGGCGACGCGCTTCATGACCGCACCCGCAGGTGGGTCACGCCGCCGTCGACCTCGAGTGCTGTGCCGGTGGTCGACCCGGAATCGGGGCTCGCGAGGTAGAGGATCGCACCGGCCACCTCCTCGGGCGTCACCATCCGGCCCGTTGCCTGGCGCGCATCCAACGCCGCACGCTCGCTCTCGGGGTCGTCGAACTTCTGCAGGAAGTTCTCGACGAAGGGCGTGAAGACCGTGCCCGGGCTCACCGCGTTCACCCGGATGCCCTCCGCGATGTGGTCGGTCGCCATCGCGTAGGTGAGGGCGAGCACGGCTCCTTTCGAGGCGTTGTACAGGGCACGACGCGGGAGCCCGTTCAGCGCACCGATCGAGCAGAGGTTCACGATCGCCGGATGCGCCGAGCGGCGCAGGTGCGGGAGGGCGGCAGCGGAAGCGCGCGCCATGCCGGTCACGTTGACGTCGAGCACGCGCGTCCACTCGGTGTCGGGCAGCTCCTCCACCGTGCCGATCGCGCTGATACCCGCGTTGTTGACGAGGATGTCGAGGCCGCCGAGGCGTTCGACGACCTCGGCCATCGCGGCCTCGAGCGAATCGTGATCGGTGACATCCGCCCGGATGCCGGTGAGGCTAGGCGCGAGCCCCTCGGGGTTCAGGTCGAGCACGGCCACCCGGGCGCCCGCCGCGGCGAAGGCGTGCGCCGTGGCGAGACCGATGCCGCTGGCACCGCCCGTGACGACCGCGACGAGACCGTCGAAGGTGCTCATGCCTGGGCCAGTTCCTGTCGCGCGGTGCCGAGCCCGTCGATCTCGAGCTCGACGACGTCTCCCGCACGCAGGTACGGGTTGCCGGCCAGCCCGAGCGCCACGCCCGCCGGAGTGCCCGTGTTGATGACATCCCCCGGGTGCAGCACCATGAACTGGCTGAGGTACCAGACGAGGTGCTCGACCGAGAAGACCATGTCGGCGGTGGAACCGTTCTGACGTAGTTCGCCGTTCACCCGCAGCCGCAGGCCGAGCGCCTGCACGTCCTCCACCTCGTCGGCGGGCACGAGCACCGGCCCGAACGGATTGAAGGTCTCACAGCTCTTGCCCTTGTCCCACTGGCCGCCCCGCTCGAGTTGGAACGCGCGTTCGGACACGTCGTGCGAGACTGCGTAGCCGGCGATGACCGCCGCGGCGTCGGCGGGCGAGTCGAGATACCGCGCGGTCGCCCCGATCACCACACCGAGCTCGACCTCCCAGTCGGTCTTGGTGGAGCCGCGAGGATGAGCACGGTGTCGAACGGGCCGACGAGCGTGCTCGGGTCCTTCATGAAGACGACCGGCTCGGCGGGGATGGCGGCGCCCGTCTCCTCCGCGTGGTCGCGGTAGTTGAGCCCCACGCACACGATCTTGCCGGGGCGCGCGATGGGCGCCCCGACCCGCAGCGACGCCGTCTCGAGTTCGGGCAGTTCCCCCGCGGCGAGCGCGGCACGTGCCGCAGCGATCCCGCCCGAGGCCAGGAAGGCCCCGTCGATGTCGTGCGTGAGGCCTCGCAGGTCATAGGCGGTGTCGCCCTGCATGACCACCGGGATCTCCTGCCCGATCGGCCCCCGTCGTGCGAATGTCACGCTGTCTCCCCTGTGATGTCGATCGGCACGCCCTCGCGTGCCTCGGATTCGTACGCCGCCTCGACGGCGGCCATGGTGTGCAGCACGTCGTCGACCGAGGTCGGAAGCGACGGCACCGATCCCTCGACGAACCGCTGCACGGCGCCCATCGAGCCGATGAAGGCATCCGGGAACCACGAGCCCTCGAAGGGCACCGGCACCCAGCCCCTCTCCCGCTCGGCCAGCAGCGCGAGCTCGAGCTTGTCGGGTCCGCCCGTCGGGTAGTCCAGCAGCAGCCCCATCTGCGCGCGGATGGCACCCCGGGTGCCCTCCCACTTGATGAAGCTCTCGTCGTAGCCCGAGCCGAAGGCGTGGTCGTGGTTGACGCTGATCGTCACGCGGATGGGGCGGTCGCGGTAGCGCATGAGGATCGTCGAGCGGGTGTTGGCGATCTCGGGCTTCTCGGGGTGCCGCACGGTGACGGCGCTCACCGAGCTCGGGTCGCCGAGGAAGGACCGCACGAGGTCGATGTAGTGCACGCTGTGCATGTTGATCTCGAGGCGCGGGAGCCCGAAGACGCTCGGGAACATGTGCCAGGGCGTGTCGGTCTGCACGCGGATCTCGAGGTCGTAGAGCTCGCCGATGACGCCGTCGGCGATCAACTGCCGCGCCGCCGCGACGTACGGGGCGAAGCGCAGCTGGGTGTTCACAGCCGCCATGAGGCCCTTGCGCGCGCACAACTCGCGCAGTGCGATGCCGTCGGCGAGGGTCTGCCCGAGCGGCTTCTGCACGAGCACGGCCGCGCCGTCCGGCAGCTGCTCCAGGGTCGCCGGGAAGTGCTCGGGCATGAGAGCGACGTCGTAGACCACCTCGGCCGGCGCCGCGGCGATCGCCTCGGCGGCGCTGCCGAAGACGCGGTCGATGCCGTACTCGTCCGCGAGTGTGCGGGCGCGGGCGATGTCGATGTCGGCGATGCCCCACACCGGGAAATCTGCCTTGCGGTACGCGGGCAGGTGCGCGTCGCGCACGATCCCGCCCGCCCCGACCAGCACGATCGGGCGCGGATGTTCGGGCAGGGCCGGGCGATATGCCTCGGCCGGATGGAACTCGGGCGGGTCGAACGGCGGCGAATCGGACATGGTCACCCCTTCACGGCTCCGACGGTCTGGCCGCGGATCAGGAAGCGCTGCGCGCCGAGGAAGACGGCGAGCAGCGGAAGCATCGAGATCACCGTGGCGAGAGCGAGCTGCGGCATGTAGAGCTTGACGTCGAGCCCCGCGGCGACGGTCGCGTTGAACAGGGGCTGGCGCCGATGAGCTCCTGGATGCCGATCGAGATCGTCTTGTTGTTCTGGCTCGAGGTGAGCAGCGCGAGCGGCAGGAAGAAGTTGGTCCAGTTCGCCACGAACGAGAAGAACGCGATGAGCGCCGTGACCTGCTTCGCGATGGGCAGCGCCACCTGGAAGAAGATCCGCACCTCGCCGAGCCCGTCGATCCGGGCGGCTTCGACGAGCTCGGGCGGCATCGTCGTCATGAAGTGGATGTAGCTGAGATACACGCCGAACGGGAAGAAGCCCATGATCACGGCGACGGGCCAGAGCTGTCCGATGGCCCCGATGGCGTTCACCTCGAGGAAGAGCGGGATGACGAGCACGGTGTTCGGCATCACCATCGCGAGCAGCGTGGCGAACAACCAGGCCCGACGCATCCGGAACCGCAAGCGAGCGAGCGCGTAACCCGCGGGCAGGGCGGCGACGAGTGCGAGCACGCCGCCTACGACCGAGACGATGAGCGAGTTGAGGATCCAGCGCACGAAGACCCCGCCGCCCGCCGGCCCGAAGCCGAGCAGCTGACCCCAGCTGTAGATGACGTTCTCGAGCGACATCCCACCGAGGCCGAGGAAGCCGTCCGCGCCGCTTTCGATGCCCTCCTGGCTGCGGAAGGCCATGGCGATGAAGCCCACGATCGGCAGGATGAAGAACAGCGCGACCGCGAGCATCACGACGATGCGGGCGATGCGGCCCGCCGACCACGGGGTTGCTCCGGCGACTCGCCTCGTCTCGTGCGTGCTCATCGGGCGTTCTCCTTGCCTTCGCCGAAGAGGCCGCTGCGGAACACGATGATCACGCCGATGGCGAGGGTGATGACGAGCAGGATGATCGACATCGCCGCCGCCGCGGGGAAGTTGCGGTTGGTGAACGCGAAGGCGTAGCCGAGCTGCGTGGGTGCCCACTCGCTGTCGATCGAGCCCGCGGAGATCTGGCGCATCAGATAGGGCTCGAGGAAGAGCTGGAACCCGTACGCAAGATTCATGAGGGCCGCATAGCCGACCCAGGGCCGTATGAGCGGGAGCTTGACGCGCCAGGCGAGTTGCCACGCGTTGGCACCGTCGAGGGCGGCGGCCTCGAAGATCTCGTCGGGGATGCCGTTGAGCCCGCCGTTGACGATGACGATCCAGGTGCCGAGCCCCTGGAAGAACAGCATCGCGGTGAGGATCATCGGCATGTTGCCCGTCGTGACGACCTGCTTGAGGGTCGTCAGCCCGAGGTCCTGCCAGAGGAAGGCGATGGGCGACTGCGTCGGGTGCAGCAGGTAGACCCAGAGCACGAAGTTCGCGATCCCCGCGAGTGCCCCGGGGATGTAGTAGATGAAGCGCATCGCGCCGCCGAAGCGGCTCGGGCTCGCGTGCACGAGCAGGGCGAGCCCCACGATGCCGATGATCATGATCGGCAGCCAGATGGCCATGACCGTGAAGATGTTCACGAAGGTGCCGAAGAACCGATAGTCGGTGACGGCGGTGACGAACGACTCGAGCCCCCGAACCCGGCCTGCGGGTTCACGAGCGTGGGCGCCTTCTGCAGACTGATCCAGAAGGCGTAGCCGATCGGGATGGCCGCGGCCACGAGGAACAGCAGGATGTAGGGGCTGAGCAGGATGAGGGCGCCTCGCGCCTCGACCCGATGGGGGCCTTGCGCCGGGAGGCACGTGGAGGGCGGCCCGTGCGGTCGACGTCGATCGCCGATGTCATTCTCGTCATCCTCTTCGATGTGTGTATCGCGGTGTCGTGGTGCGGGGGCGCCCGCCAGGCGGACGCCCCCACACCGCGTTCGATTACTTGACGGTGTAGCCCACCGACTTGGCCTGGTTGACGAGCTCTTCGCCGAACGCCTCGATGGCGTCCTGCATCGAGCCGCCGGCGATGAGCGTCGGGCTCACCTTCTCGGTCCAGACCGAACCCGTGTCGTACAGCATGTAGGAGTACGGCATCACAGCGGCCGCACCCTCCTTGAAGGCCGCCTGGGTACCCGGGATGTCGGCGAAGTAGGCGTCGGCCTCCATCTTGGCGAGCCAGTCGTCCTGCACGGGGCCGTAGCCGGGAAGGCCGGTCGACAGGTCGACCTGCCAACGCGGGTCGGTTGCCACGAAGGTCGCGAAGGTCAACGCGTTCTCGAGCTGCTTGCCGGTGATGTGCGACGAGACGCCCCACAGGCCACCGCCTTCGTTGCCGGTCGACGGCGCAGACTCGCCCTTCCAGGCCAGAGGCGCCGCTGCGCTCATCTCACCCGCGGGGATCTTCCAGGTGTCACGGAAGAGGTAGTTGCCCCACCACACCGCACCGGGGCTCATCACGAGGTTGACGCCGGCCTCGGCCGCGTCACCATCGAAGATGCCCTGGGTCGAGAGCGCCTTGCCGTCGTACATCTTGGTGAGCAGCTCGGTCGCCCGCACGCAGTTCGGGTCGGAGAGGTCGATGTGCGCCTCGGACTCCGACACGCGCTCGTTCGTCGGGCAGTTCGCTCCTGGAGGTAACGGTTGATCGCGTAGGCATCGCCCAGGAAACCGCTGATCTTTCCAGGGTGCTCGGCGGCGATCTTGACGGCGAGGTCGCCGTACTCCTCCCACGTGGTCGGCAGCGTGTAGCCGTTGTCGTCGAAGAACTTCTTGTTGTACCAGAAGACGTCGGGCGCGGCGTCGTTGCGCAGGCAGCGGATCTTGCCGTCGATGTCGCAGAACGACAGCACCGCGGGGTCGTACCCCTTGATGACGTCGGGCAGCAGGTCGGTGAGATCGGCGGCGTAGTTGCTCGTCGAGTTGGTCGCCCAGGCGATGTCATCGTTCGACGGGAAGAAGATGGCGTCGGGCCATCCCGAGCCGGCCGAGTCGAAGTTCGCGAAGGACTGCTTGACGGTCTTGCCACCGACGGTGCCGTCGATCTGCACGACATCGATCTCGATGTCGGGGTAGGCCTGCTGGAACGCCTCTGCGGCGGGAACGCGGGGCGGGTCGACCCAGACGGTGATCTTGCCGCCGGAATCAGTCTGTTCGCCGCCGCCGCCCCCGGCGTCGGCTGAGCACCCGGACATGACGAGCGCTGCGGCAGCGAGCACGGCCATCGCCCCGCTCGCCGAGAGGAACCTCGTGGTCTTCATTGACACTCCTTGGTGTGGACGGGCGCAGGCATCGCGCCGCGGTGGACCTGATACTACAAGAGATCTGACGAATGTGGAATCACGTGCCGACACTTGCGGCATATTCGGGCATATACCTCCCTAGAGATCGGATGATCTGCTCAATTACTGGCCGAGTCGCTCCGCCGACAGGCGGTAGAACTCCGCCGCCGTGCGCCCGAGGATCTGCTCTCGATCAGCGGGCGCGAGCGCGTCGAAGATCGGACGCAGGCCGTTCCAGACGCGCGTGTAGCCACCCGAGAGCACCGAGATGGGCCAGTCGCCCCCGTACATCAGGCGGGTGGCTCCGAACACCTCGAGCGCGCGCTCCACGAAGGGGCGCACCGAGTCGGTCGTCCACGCGCCGGAATCCGCCGTCGCCGAGTACAGTCCGCTGATCTTCGCGTACACGTTGGGGTACTCCGCGGCCCCCGCGATGAGCCCCCACCAGGGCTCCCGAGCTTCGAGACCGATCGGGGGCTTCGCGAGGTGGTCGATCACGAGGCGCAGCTGGGGATACCGCTCGGCGATGATCGGCACGAGCTCGAGGTGCCGCGGCAGCACCGCGACGACGTCGTAGCTGAGACCTGCCTCTTCCAGCAACGCGAGGCCCTCGCCCACCTCCGGCCGCAGCAGCCACTCGGGGTCGGGCTGGGTGTGGATGAGCGTGCGCACCCCGACCATGAGCGGGTCGCCCTGCCAGGACTGGATCGTGCGGGCGCACGCGCCGGGATCGTCGATGGGCGCGTACCCCACGATGCCGGCGACCTCCGGATGCCGGGCCGCGGATTCCCGCATGAGCTCGGTGTCCTCGGGGTTGTCGGCGGACTGCACCTGAACGGTGAAGTCGACGCCCGCCGCCTGCAGCTCCGGCTGCACCTCCTCGAAGCCGATGGCCCGGTCGATGGGCGACAGCTCGGGACCGAGCCAGTCGTAGGCGGCGCGCGAGGGATCCCACACGTGCTGGTGGCTGTCGATGACGGGGAAGGGCATAGGGACTCCTCAGAGCACTCGGTGACGGTTCCAGACGGTACGGAGGGATTCGCCCGCCAACAGCTCGGCGAGCACGGTGGATTCCCGCGAGGCGCGTTCGCGCGCGAGGGCCAGCACTTCATCCTCGTGGGCGCGCGGCACGACCACGACGCCGTCGTCGTCCGCCATCACGAGGTCGCCCGGGTCGATGCGCACGCCGCTGACGACGACGGAGACGTCCTGGCCGACGACGCGCATCCGGCCGCGGAAATCGATCGGGCGACGCGACCGCGAGAACGCGGGGAACCCGAGCGCGGCCACCCGGTCGGTATCGCGCAGGTTGCCGTCGGTGAGCACGCCTACCGCTCCCGCGCCGATCGCCGCGGCGCTGAAGAGCTCGCCCCAGAACGCGGAGTCGTTGTTGGAGTCGGTCGCGATCACGGCGAACTGTCCCGCACGCAGTCCGTCGATCGCCTCGATCGCCTCACGGTAGGGATCGTCGGCGTCGGCCTCGAAGGCCGGAGCGAAGCGCGTCGTGCGGGCACGGCCGATGGCACGCGACCCCGGCACGAGGGGCGCGAGTCTCTCAAGCAGCACCTGATGACGCAGCCCGACGGCGTCGCACGAGTCGCTCAGGATCGCCGTCGAGAGCCTGTCGTCTCCGGGCTGCGGGGTGAAGCCGGACTCAGCGGATGACATGACCACCTCCAGGACGGAATGCGAACTCGCGCTCGATGTCCTCCGTCAATCGGACACCGAGGCCCGGAGCGGTCGGCGCCCCGATCGTGCTGTCGACGAAGTCGACCGGTTCCACCTGCAGCGCATCGCGCAGCGGGTTGGGAAGAGTGCAGTACTCGAAGAGCTCGACGGTGGGCTCCGCGAGCACCGTGTGCAGATTGGCCGCGAAGGTGACCCCACTGCCCCAGACGTGCGGCACGCACGCGATGCCGGCCTCCGCGGCGAGCGCCGCGACCCGGGAGAACGCACGCGGACCGCCCACGAAGGTTGCGTCGGGTTGGGCGATGTCGACGCCGCCAGCCGCGATGAGCTCGGCGAACTCGCGCACGGTTCCGTTGGACTCGACCCCGAGACCGGCACGTCGAGCGAGGCGCGCACGCGCGCGAATCCGGCGACGTCATCGGCCTGGCACGGCTCCTCGTACCAGCGCGCTCCCAGCTCGGCCGCCCGCTGACCCACCCGGATCGCGTCGTCGATCGACCACGGAGCCGACGCGCACGCCTGCACGGCGTCGATCACGAAGCGAGCGTCCTCCGGCAGCCGTGCGACCACATGGTCGAGCAGCCGGATCGTCGTGTCGGGGTCGGACATGGCGCGGAACTTGACGGTGCCGAAGCCCGCGGCGAACTGGGCATCCGCCCACGCCGCGACCTCCTCGAAGGTCGTGCCGAGCCCGCCGCTCGAGTAGGCCTCGATGCGCGGTCGTGCGGCCCCGCCGAGCACCTCGTAGGCGGGCACCCTCGCGCTTCGCCACGGCATCCAGTACGGCGAGCTCGACCGCGCCGATGACGCCGCCCAGCAGTCCCCCGCGTGACCAGAAGGCGGTGTAGGCGCGCAGGTGGTCGGCAACGTCGAGCGGCCCCGCAAAGGGCACGTCGAGCAGGTAGGGGCGCAGGGCGTCCACGATGCCGGGCACCGCGGTCGCCGCCATGATGCCGGCCCCCGCCTCACCGATACCTCGAGTGCCGTCGCTGAGCTCGACCTCGACGAGCGCGGCATCCCAGGAGTGGATGGTGCCGCCGACCCAGACGAGCTCCTCACCGGGTGCGTAGCGGTGCGAGAGCAGCACGGGCCGTACTGCTCGGACGGTTGCGGCGAGGTCATTCATCTTCGACTTCTTCGGCTCAGATCGGACGTTTGACCGCCATGCTAGGTGATCAAACGATTGATCACAAGAATTGATCGGATGATACCGCTCGCTACGCATAGGATCATCGGCATGGCCGAGTCCGTACCTGGTGCCCGATCGCAGACCGATGTCGTCATCGAGAGCATCAAGGGCATGCTCACGCGTGGCGAGCTGAAGCCCGGCTCCCGTCTGCCCATCGAGCGCGACCTGGCCTCGCTGCTGGGTGTCTCCCGTGGCTCGCTGCGTGAGGGCGTGCGCGCCCTCGCAACGCTCGGGGTGCTCGAGACGCGACAGGGCGACGGCACCTACGTGACGGCCCTCGACCCGGCGGTGCTGTTGAGTCCGCTCGGGTTCCTGGCCGACCTGCAGCAGCCCGCGCACGCCGCCGACCTGCTCGCGGTGCGACGCGTGCTCGAGGCCGAGAGCGTCTCGCTCGCCGCGACCCGCCTCACCGACGCCGACCTCGAGAACCTCGACGAGATCCTCGGCCGCGTCGACCGAGCGCTCGAGAACGAGGACGAGATGGACCTCGAGGAGTTCATCCAGGCCGACACCGAGTTCCACCGCGCGATCGCCCTCGCGAGCGGCAACCCACCGCTCGCAGCGCTCATCGACGCGCTCGTCGGCCGTACTTTCCGCGCGCGGCTGTGGCGCGCGATCAGCAACCGCGGCTCGGTGCGCGAGACGCAGGGCGAGCACCGCGCCATCTTCGACGAGCTCGTGCGCCGGGATCCGGGCCGCGCCCGCATCCGCATGTCGACGCACCTGCTGGGGGTCGAGCAGTTCAGTGCGGCGCATGCCGGCGAGGATCCCGAAGCCCACTGATCCGAGCGTCTCGGCTTAGCGTCCCGTCCAGTAGCTCCCACCCGGGAAGGTGTACTCGGCGAGCGATGCATCGTGCATCTGGGCGCTGTACCCCGGCTGCTGGGGCAGCACGTAGTGCCCGTTCTCGACGATGCACGGGTCGACGAAGTGTTCGTGCAGGTGATCGACGAACTCGGTGACGCGGTTCTCGAGGGTGCCCGAGACGCACACGTAGTCGAAGATCGATAGGTGCTGCACGAGCTCGCACAGCCCCACGCCGCCCGCGTGCGGGCACACCGGCACCCCGAACTTGTGGGCCATGAGGTAGACCGACAGGATCTCGTTGACGCTCGCGAGCCGCGCCGAGTCGAGCTGGCAGTAATCGATCGCCTCGGCCTGGAACATCTGCTTGAACAGCACGCGGTTCATCCCGTGCTCTCCGGTGGCCACACCGATGGGCGCGACCGCCCGGCGGATCGCCGCGTGGCCCAGCACGTCGTCGGGGCTCGTGGGCTCCTCGATCCACATGGGCTCGAACTCGGCGAGCCGCCCCACCCAGTCGATCGCCTGCGGCACGTCCCACACCTGATTGGCGTCGATCATGAGCTTCGCATCCCAGCCGATCACCTCGCGCGCGATACGCAGCCGGCGGATGTCATCGTCGAGATCCGCACCCACCTTGAGCTTGACGTGCTGGTAGCCCTCGTCGACGGCCTCCTGCAGCAGTCGGCGCAGCTTCTCGTCCGAGTAGCCGAGCCAGCCGGCGCTCGTCGTGTAGCAGGGGTAGCCGCCCTGCGCATCCAGTTCGGCGATGCGCTGCGCCCGCGTCGGCATCTTCTCGGCGAGGATCGCGATGGCCTCCTCGCGGGTGAGCGCGTCGGAGAGGTAGCGCAGGTCGGCGGCGTCGACGAGCTGCTCGGGCGTCATCTCGGCCAGCAGACGCCACAGCGGCTTGCCGGCCACCCGCGCCGCGAGATCCCACATGGCGTTCATGACGGCGGCCATCGCGAGGTGCACGACACCCTTCTCGGGGCCGAGCCAGCGCAGCTGGGAGTCGGAGGAGAGCTCGCGGTAGACGCCGCCGAGGTCGGCGACGGCATCCTCGACCGAGCGGCCCACCAGCGGCAGGCCGCGCTGTCGTGCCGCCTCGACGCAGAGGTCGTTGCCGCGGCCGATCGTGAAGGTGAAGCCGTAGCCGCTCAGCTCGGGATCGTCGGTGTGGATGACGACGTAGGCGGCGGAGTAGTCGCCGTCCTTGTTCATCGCGTCGGAGCCGTCCATGCTCAGCGAGGTGGGGAACCGTACATCGTGAGCGGTGACGGCGGTGATCGTGGTCATCGAGAGAACTCCTGAATCAGGCCTGCGGAGGCGAGGTCGCCCCACAGTGCATCGGGGACGTGGGTGGCGGCGCGGGCGAGGTTCTGCTCGACCTGGGCGCGACCGCGGGAGCCGAGCACGACCGAGACGACGGCGGGATGCCGCAGCACGTACGCCACCGCCGCCTCGGGGAGGCTCGCGCCGTGCGCCTCGCACACCTCGGCGATGCGTGTCGCGCGTGCGAGCAGTGACGGGGGACGGGGCCGTAGTCGAAGGTCGCATCCGGCGAGGGACGCGAGCGGCCGAGCAGCCCCGAGTTGAAGACGCCCGCCGCGACCACCCCGACGCCGCGCTCGAGCGCGAGCGGCAGCAGGTCCTCGAGGGCGGAGGCGTCGAGCAGCGTGAAGCGACCGGCGCACATCACGACATCGACATCCGCGCGCCTGATGAGTTCCGCGAGCGGCGCGGCGGCGTTCATTCCGGCGCCCACGGCGCGCACGACCCCTGCTCGCGCAGCTCGATGAGCGCGGCGATGCCCTCGCCCGATGCCTGCTCGAAGTGGTCGTCGGGGTCGTGCAGATAGAGCACGTCGATGCGGTCGAGCCCGAGCCGTTCGAGCGAGGCCTCGACCGAGCGCAGCACCCCGTCGCGGCTGAAGTCGAAGACGCGTCGTCGGTCGGCGGGCACGGCGAAGCCCTCGTCGTCCTGCTGCCCCGCGGTCTCCGGGCTCGGCACGAGCAGTCGTCCGACCTTGGTGGACAGCACGAACGCGTCGCGCGGACGCTCTCGCAGCCAGGCGCCGACGCGGCGCTCCGAGAGGCCCAGGCCGTAGTGCGGTGCGGTGTCGATGTAGCGGATGCCACCCTCCCAGGCCGCAGTGAGGGTCGCGTCCGCCTCGTCCGGGCTGGTCTCCCGGTAGAGGTTGCCCAGCTGGGCCGTTCCGAGCCCGAGTTCGGTGAACTCGAGTCCGCGCGACGTTGCGCGAGTCCGCATCTGGGTCCTTTCGACGACTGACGTCACTTTACCCAAACATTAGATCAATCGGGAATCAGGTGCCGCAAATCGGCAGGATTACGCGGAAACAACCGGAAAAGATCAGGTCTATCGGCCAGGAGGGGCCGTCGACTCGCGCACGACGAGCTCGGGAGCCGGGTCGCTCACCACACGGTCGACGAGCACGCCCGTCTCGATCCGCGCGAGCAGATCCCGCACCGCCTGCCTGCCGAACTCGACGAGCGGCATGCGCACGGTGGTCAGCGGCGGCCAGGCGTTCTCGGCCGTCCAGGTGTCGTGCATCGCGGCGATCGAGAGCTCTTGCGGCACGGCGATACCGAGCCGTCGCGCCTCCAGTAGCGCCCCGTGGGCCGCGTTCACGTTCGCGACGACGATCGCGGTGGGCCGCTCCCCCGTGCCGCGAGACTCGCGAGCGCCGCGCCCCCTGACGCGGCTCGTAGCCGAGCTGGGTGACGAAGCCGTCCGGGATCGCGAGCCCCGCATCCGCCATCGCTTCGCGGAAGCCCTGTTCGCGTCGGCGCCCCGAGTCGGAGCGCGGCAGCCCGCCGAGGAAGCCGATGCGCGTGTGGCCGAGGCCGATCAGGTGCTCCGTCGCCATCCGGATCCCGCGGGCGTCGTCGAGCGTGACCGAACCGGCGTGCCCATGATGCACGGAGTTGATGACGACGAGCGGCAGCGCGCCGTCCAGAAAGATGTGCAGGTCCTCGGGACGCATCGCATCCCCGACCTGCAACAGCACACCGTCGACGCGACCCTCGCCGATGAGGCGCGGGATCGTCTCCTCGCCGTCGATCATCCCCTCGGTGCGCGCCACGAACACGAGATACCCGTGCCGCTGCGCCTCCTCCTCCGCGCCGCGGAGGATGTCGGCGAAGATCGCGTTCGTCACAACCGGCACGACGAGTCCGATGACGTTCGTGCGCGACGACTTGAGCGCCCGCGCCGCGAAGTTGGGGCGGTAGCCGAGCTCGCGGGCCGCATCCTCGATACGTTGCCGTGTCTCGGCGCTCACCCGGGTGCTCGGCGCATTCCGCAGCACGCGCGACACCGCCGAGACCGAGACGCCCGCGCGCGCGGCGACGTCGCTCAGCGTGACCATGGCCTCAGTGTAGGGATCAGTTCTCGGCGCGCCTGTTCACGAGATAGAGGTGGGTGAGCACCATGACCGTCTCGCCGTGCTGGTTCACGACGGTGACGAGCTCGTGCACGTGCCCGACGTCGGAGCGCTTCTGATGCGGTGCCTTCTCGGTGATCTCCGCGGTGACCGTGATGGTGTCGCCGATGAAAACCGGACGGATGAAGCGGATGCGGTCGTAGCCGTAGCTCATCGACTGCGGGTTGATGTCGCCCGCGGTCATCCCGACCGCGACGGAAAGGATGAGCGTGCCGTGCGCGATGCGCTGACCGGCCGGCTGAGTGGCCATCCAGGCGGCATCCATGTGATGAGGAAGAAGTCGCCAGTCTGGCCGGCGTGCAGCACGATATCGGCCTCGGTGATGGTGCGGCCCACCGTCGTGCGGCGCTCCCCGATCTCGATGTCCTCGAACCAGCGGTCGATCGTGGCCATGGTCAGCTCTCCAGGTGTCGTGCGGTCGCCTCGTCGAGGCGAGCGATCAGCTCATCGTCGGTCAGCTTGCCCCGCAACGCGTCGGTGACGAGCACGCCGACCTCGTTCTGCAGTTCGGGGTAGTCGGGATGCCGCGGGCGCAGGTAGGCACCCTCGAGCGTGGCCCGGGTGCCGCGGAAGAAGTCGAGGGTGAGAGCGTTGGTGCGCTCCGATTCCCAGGCCACCGCGTTGCCGGGTTGGCCGCCGCCGTCGAAGTAGACCCCCTCCTGCACCGCTGCGGAGTCGAGCCAGAAGGCATGGGCCACGGCCTCGGCCGGATACCGCGTGCGCGCCGAGACGGCGATCCCGGCGCCGCCCAGCAGCGAGCCCGAGACGCCCGCGCTGCCTGCCGGGATATCGGCATAGGCCAGCCGATTCTCGCGGAAGCCCTCGCGCGCGTAGTTCGTGTAGCCGAACAGGAGGGGGCTGTATGCGTAGCGATCGCCGCTCGCGAGTCGATCGGAGACCTCGATCGGGTTCGCAGTGAGGTCGCCGGGCGGCACGAGCGCCGCGAGACGCCGCATGAGGGAGAGCGCGTCACGCGCCGCCTCACGCGGCAGGAAGCGGCCCGGCTCGCGCATCGGCCCGGTGCCATGACTCGCCGCGATCGTGACGAGACTCGAGAAGGCGTCCACGGGCTTCGCCGGCCAGAGCACGCGCCCCTCGCCGGCCAGTTCGAGCACCTCGTCCCAGTCGCGCGGGGGTGCGTCGATCAGATCGGGGCGCCAGGCGGCGACCTGTGCGGCCGCATCCGTGGCGAGGCCCCACTGCCGACCGAGGTGCCGGTAGGAGGTGTGCGAGACGCCCACCGACTGGCTCGCGAGCACGGCGAGCTCGTCGTCGTGGCCGGCGCCGTCGAGCGGGAGCAGCAGCCCGCGCTCCGCGGCGAAGGGGATATGCGGGTGATCGATCACGAGCAGGTCGTAGTGCTCGACGAGCTCGTCGAGCGGCTGATCCCCGAAGGCGAGCAGCGAGCGGTACTCCCAGCGCACCTCGACATCCTGCGCCACCTCGCGGTACGCCTCGGCCGCTGCGACGACACTGCCGTAGCCGCGCGCGTGCTCCCAGGTGATGCCGCGCAGTACGACGGTCATGAGGGGTCCTCCGCCGACTCCGGCTCGGGCGGGAACTCCGCACGCACGCGCTCGTCGTCGTCACCCAGCAGCGGCGCCGCCTTGGGGTGGGTCAGCACCTCACCGTCGATGCGGATGGGCCCCCGCGTCGTCGAGATCCGCACGCCACCGCGCTCCACCTGCTGCGTCATCCGGATCGCCGCGAAGCCCTCGGAGTCCAGCAGTTCGTCGAGGGTCAGCACGGGCGCGCACCACACGTCGGCGGCGTCGAGGATGTCGAGCCAGGACTGCGTCGTGCCGGTGGCGAACCGCTCGGCGAGCACCGCCTCGATCTCCTCCTGACGATCCCAGGCCTCCTGGGGGTCGGTGAGCTGCTCGAGCTCGGGCAGCTCGAGCAGTCGGCCGAGCACGGGGATCGGGTTCATCGCGAGGGCGAGGTAGCCGTCGGAGGTCGGGTAGGTGCCGTAGGGCGCAGCGAGGAAGGCGTGCGCGGAATGCGCTCCGCCGCGCTGCACCCGGATGCTGTCGTCGTTGAGGCGCGTGCTCAGCAGCTCGAACTGCAGATCGAGCGCCGATTCGAGCAGGCTCGACTCGACCAGCCCGCCCTCCCCGGTGCGGAAGCGCCGCACGAGCAGCGCGGTGACGCCCTGGGCGAGGTGACAGCTGAGCAGGTGGTCGGCGATCGAGAGGCCCACGGGCACGGGGCCGTCGTCGCGAGATCCGTTGAGCCACGGCAGCCCCGAGATCGACTGCGCGAGCAGATCCTGGCCCGGGCGGTCGCGCCAGGGACCCTCGGTGCCGTAGCCCGTGGCGCTCGCGTAGACGATCGTGGGGTTGAGCTCGCGCACGGCCTCGTAGTCGAGGCCGATGCGCTCCATGACCCCCGGGCGGAAATTCTGGATGATCACGTCGGCCCGTGCCACGAGCTGCTTGACGTAGGCGAGGTCGGATGCCGACTTGAGATCCGCGGTCACCGATTCCTTGTTGCGGTTCATCGCGTGGAACGAGACGGTGTCGCCGTCGATCGTTCGACCGGCGAAGGCGAGCGTTCGACCGATGTCGCCGACCCCCGGGCGTTCGATCTTGATGACGCGCGCACCGAGGTCGGCCAGGCGCAGCGCAGCGACCGGCCCGGCCAGGAACTGGCTGAAGTCGAGCACGAGGATTCCCTCGAGGGGTAGGACCTTTGTGGCGGTCATGTGCGAAGCCCTCCCGGAGGCGACTACTTGATCAAACGTTTGATCATCGTAAACCACGCCCGTCTGCCGTGCAAGGCGACAATTTCCCTCTCGCGGTGCAGAATGGGTGCTGCCGCAATTCATCTGACCTATAAGGAGTCTCCGTGCTGACAGCGAGCTACATCGGCGAGAGAGCGATCGAGATCGCCGAAGCGCCCCCAGCCCCGCCCGGCCCCGGAGAGGTGCAGGTGGCCGTCGCGTACACGGGGTTGTGCGGCACCGATCTGCACATCCTGCATGGAGCGATGGACGCGCGCGTCAGCACCCCGCTGATCTTCGGCCACGAGATGAGCGGCACGATCGCCGCCCTCGGTGCAGATGTCGAGGGCTGGTCGGTGGGGCAGGGTGTGACGGTCATGCCGCTCGTCGCCGACGGCACCTGCCCTGCGTGCCTCGCGGGCAACGGGCACATCTGTCAGAACCTGGACTTCATCGGCATCGACTCCCCGGCTCGCTCCAGGCGTACTGGAACGTGCCGGTCGCCACCCTCGTCGGCCTGCCCGAGGGCATGCGCCTCGATCATGCGGCCCTCGTCGAGCCGACCGCCGTCGCCGTGCACGACGTGCGTCGCTCGGAGCTCGCCCCCGGCGACCACGCCGTCGTGATCGGTGGCGGCCCGATCGGCCTGCTCATCGCGAGCGTCGCCCGCACCTTCGGGGTGAGGTCGTCGTGATCGAGCTCGACCCCGCACGCCGCGCCCAGGCCGAGCAGCTCGGCTTCACGACGCTCGATCCTCGAGCCGTCGACCAGGTCGCCTGGGTCGAGGAGTGGACCTCCCGGGCCGGGGCCGACGTGGTGTTCGAGGTCTCGGGAGCTGCGGCGGCCGTGCTCGGTGCCACCTCGCTCGCCAAGGTCCGCGGCACCCTCGTGGTGGTCGCCATCCACCCGACGCCGCGCGAACTCGACCTGCAGCGCGTCTTCTGGCGCGAGCTGCGGATCCTGGGGGCGCGGGTCTACCAGCGCGCCGACTTCGAGACGGCGGTCGAGCTGCTGAACCGGGGCGACATCCCCGCGGAGACGCTCATCACGCGCATCGTGCAGCTGTCCGAGACGCGTTCGGCCTTCGACGACCTCGAAACCGGACGCGCCATGAAGATCCTCGTGGATGTAGCGGCGCAGCGATGAACGAGCTCTTCGACCTGAGCGGCCGCACGGCCGTCGTCACCGGTGCACGTCGAGGCATCGGCTTCGCGATGGCGACCGCCCTCGCCGAGGCGGGGGCCGACATCATCGGCGTGAGCGCCTCGCTCGAGTCGCACGGCTCCGAGATCGAGAAGGCCGTCACCTCCACTGGGCGCAACTTCGAGGGCATCGCGTGCGACTTCGCCGATCCGGATGCCGTAGTCGCCCTCGGTGAACGTCTCGCCGCGCGGCAGGTCGACATCCTCGTCAACAACGCCGGCACGATCGAGCGCGCCCCCGCCGCGGAGCATCCGCTGGCGTCGTGGGACCGCGTGATCCAGGTGAACCTGTCGAGCCAGTTCGTGCTCGCCCAGGCGCTCGGCCGCACGATGCTGCAGCGGGGTCACGGCAAGATCATCTTCACGGCGTCGCTCTTGAGCTTCCAAGGCGGAATCAACGTGCCCGGCTACACCGCGGCGAAGTCCGGCATCGCCGGGCTCACGAAGGCCCTCGCCAACGAGTGGGCGGCGCGCGGGGTCAACGTCAACGCGATCGCCCCCGGCTACATCGCCACCGACAACACGCAGGCGCTGCGTGAGGACCCGGCCCGTTCGCAGGCGATCCTCGAGCGGATCCCCGCCGGCCGGTGGGGTGTCGGCGGCGACCTGGCAGGGGCCACGGTGTTCCTGGCCTCGGCCGCATCGGACTACGTCTCGGGGATCGTGCTGCCGGTCGACGGGGGCTGGCTCGGGCGCTGAGGCTCACCAGGTGGGGTTGTCGCTGCCGAACGTTCGCGGCGCCCGCTCCCACCCGATGCGCACGCCCGGCACCTCCAGCGGTGCCGGCAGCACCCGTACCGGACCCCACTCCGTCTGCAGCAGCTCGCCGTCGTCGGGCTCCTCGACGGCCGTCGGGGTCGCCCGCGGCAGGCCGCGGGCGTCTTCGAGCAGCGCCGCCGTGCGGGCGAGCGACAGGCGTGCCGTCGACCCGGTGCCGTGGTCGAGACGATCACGCAGCCCCGCGAGCACGGCGGCAGCCATGAGGTATCCGGTCGCCTGATCGAGGGCCTGCACGGGGAGCGGCGTGGGACGTTCGGCGGCGGCGGCGCGCATGCCGGCATCCGCGATGCCCGCCGACATCTGCACGAGACTGTCGAAGCCCCGCCGGGTGGCCCACGGGCCGGTGAAGCCGTACGCGTCGAGCGACACGTCGACGAGCCCCGGCCGGGTGGCGCGGCGCACCTCCTCGCCGAGACCCATCCGCTCGAGCGCGTCGGAGCGATAGCCGTGCACGACCACGTCGGCCTCGGCGAGCAGACGCTTCAGCTGGGCGAGCCCGGCGGGATCGAGGGCGTCGAGCCGCGAGGTGCGCTTGCCGAGCGTCATCTCGGGGGCGAGCGCGGGTTCATCCCACGAGGGCGGGTCGATGCGCAGCACCTGGGCACCGAGACCCGCGAGCAGCCGCGTCGACACCGGCCCGGCGAGCACGCGCGTGAGGTCGAGCACGCGCAGCCCGGCGAGTGGGCGCTCGTGGGTCGGGCGCCAGGCCGACACGGCACGATCCGGGTCGGTGGCCTCGCGCGCCACGATCGGCTCCTGCCCGACCGCCTCGCCCTGCGGATGCCGCCGCCACTCCTCGGGCCGCCGCATCCGGGCCGCGCACCCGCCCTCGGCGACGATGGCCGCCTCGAGCTCATCGGCGTTCCAGATCGATACGGCGCGCGCCACGACCCCGCGCTCCGCCTCGACGCCGAGCACCCGCAGTGCGGCGTTGCGGTGGTGCTGCGCGTTCGTATGCAGGCGGATCCAGGCGTCGGATGCCTCGTAGTCGCCCGCGATGTCGTCCCACGCGGGGGTGCCACCCATCCGACCGGGCGCACGCCGGCGCGGAACCAGGCGTCGGCACGCTCGCGGCGCACGGTGGCTGCAAGCCCCGGGATGCCGCCCGACGCCATGAGCGCCGTGAGCGCCGCGCCCGCGGCGGCGACGGATGCGGCGGCCAGGTCCGACACCGGGTACGCCGACTCGAGCGTTGCCCGCCCGGTGATGTTGACAAGGGCGACGTCGACGTCGAGCGCCTCCGTGAGCTGCTGCCGAAGGTGCGCATCCGCTGAAGCCGCCATGACCCGACGCTACCGGGGCGCAGGAGGGGCGGGAAGGGGCCGCGAGCACGCGGCGGTGGTTTCGAGACGCCGCTGCGCGGCTCCTCAACCAGCTGGGTGGCTCGCTGCGCGGCTCCTCAACCAGCTGGGCGGCTCGCGCACGGCGGTGCGACACTGGTGCAGTGAGCGACGACGAGATCCCCGCGAGCTCGCCGACTACGAGCCGGGCGAGGCGCGCACGCCTCCCGGCGAGCGCATGCAGCGGATGCAGCGCGTCGTCGTCGTGGTCGCGATCGTCGCGCTCGTGCTGCCGGGCGTGCTGATCGGCATCACGACGGCGAGCCGCACCGCCGAGCTCGCCTGCCGGATCGTCGGCTCGACGGCGGCACCGGATGCCGCCTACGAGGCGCGCTTCGAGCTCACCGGCGCCGAGGGCCCCGGTTGGTACTGCTACGCCACCGCCTTCGGCGGGCGCGAGGTGCAGTTGCGCTTCCTCGGCTTCATCCCCGAGGTGAAGGTCGTCTCAACCCCGGCGTCAACGTCTGAGCAGGTCGGATCAGGCGGCGCCGTCGAACATCGACGTCACCGAGCCGTCGTCGAACACTTCGTGGATCGCGCGCGCGATGAGCGGGGCGATCGGCAGCACGGTGAGACGGTCCCACCGCTTGTCGTCGGCGAGCGGGAGCGTATCGGTCACGACGACCTGATCGATGAACTCGGACTGCAGGATCTCGGTGGCCGGGTCGGAGAACACCGCGTGGGTGGCCCCGACGACGACGTTCGTGGCGCCGTGAGCCTTGAGCGCTTCGGCGGCCTTGACGATCGTGCGGCCGGTGTCGATGAGGTCGTCGACGATGAGGCAGGTGCGGCCCTCGACCGGGCCGATGATCTCGTGCACGCTCACCTGGTTGGGCACGAGCGGGTCGCGGCGCTTGTGGATGATGGCGAGCGGCGCGCCGAGCTTGTCGCTCCAGATGTCGGCGACGCGCACACGGCCCATATCGGGGCTGACGACCGTGAGAGTCGAGGGGTCGAGGTGGCCCTGGAAGTGCTCGAGCAGCACGGGCATCGCGAAGAGGTGGTCGACCGGGCCGTCGAAGAAGCCCTGGATCTGTGCGGCGTGCAGGTCGACGCTCATGATGCGGTCGGCACCGGCCGCCTTGAACAGGTCGGCCACCAGGCGGGCCGAGATGGGCTCCCGCCCCCGGCCCTTCTTGTCTTGCCGCGCGTAGGGGTAGAACGGGGCCACGACGGTGATGCGCTTGGCGCTGGCGCGCTTGGCGGCATCCACCATGATGAGCTGCTCCATGAGCCACTCGTTGATGGGCGAGGTGTGCGACTGGATGATGAAGACGTCGGTGCCGCGGATCGACTCCCCGAACCGGGCATAGATCTCACCGTTGGCGAAGGTGCGCGCGTCGGTCTCGACGAGTTCGGTGCCGAGGGCCGCCGCCACCTCCTCGGCGAGTTGAGGGTGCGCGCGCCCCGAGATGAGCACGAGACGCTTCTGACCGCTGGTCTTGATGCCGGACACTTCCCCGTTACCCGCTTCCTTCGGCGCCCTGTGCTCCGAGTCTAGTGGCGCAGCCGCGCACGCCGTCTCCGTATCATGGGGCGGGGGTGCCTCGCCGCAAGGGAGGATGACATGGCCGAGCCCGTCAGGGTGGCGGTCGTCGACGATCACGAGCTGGTGTCGCTCGCGATGGGCGAGCTGATCAGTTCGCACGACGAGCTCGTCTTCGCCGGTCACGCCGCATCCGTGGCCGAGTTGCGCGCGCAGGGCGTCCGCGCCGATCTGGTGGTGCTCGACCTCAACCTGCGCGACGGGTCGCATCCGGCCGACAACGTCGAGGCGCTCCGCGGCCGCGGAGCCGAGGTGGTGGTGCTGACCTCGGCCGAGAACCCCTACCTCGTGCGCGAGGTGTCGCGCAGCGGCGTGCTCGGCATCGTGCGCAAGTCGGCGCCCTCCCACGAGGTGCTCGACGTGATCGCACGCATCGCGCGCGGGGAGCCTGTGCCGACGACCGAATGGGCCGTCGCCGTCGACTCCGACCCGGCCTTGCGCAGCGCGCCCTCACGGCGCGCGAGCGGGAGGTGCTCGCGCTCTACGCGACGGGCCTCGGCGCCAAGGCGGTGGCGCAGCGGCTGAACGTCACCGAGAACACGGTGGCGGATCACATCCGCCGCATTCGCACCGTATACGCGCAGCTCGCAAGGCCGGCCAACACGAAGGTCGAGCTGTACCAGCGGGGGCTCGAGGACGGCTTCCTCCCGCCGCCGACCTCGTGACGAAGCCCGCCTCGCGCGCGCCGATCGCGTCCGAGCTCCGCGCGCTGCGCCTCCTGACCGCGATGATCGCGGTGACGACCCTCGCCGCAGCCGTCGCCGCCGGGTTCGCGACGGGCCTGCCGAACGCGGTGTCGGCCCCGCCCGCCTACCGTGCGGCGCTCGTGGCGGTCATCGCGGTTCCACTCGTCGCGGGCGCGTGCGCCCCTGGTCGGGGAAGCGGATGCTGCGGGCGCTGAACGCGGGCACGGCGATCGCGTTCGCGGTGCTGCTCGTCGGCTTCCTGCTGCTCGAGGTGCCGGCGCTCGGACCGGCAGCGCAGATCCCGTGGTTCCTGACGGTCACGGCTGCGCCGGTGACGGCAGCGCTCGTCGCGTGGGGGCGCATCGCGGCGTGGGTCTGGCTCGGCGCGTCGACCGCGCTCGTGCAGGTGATCCGGGTCGTGTCGGGCGGGGACGCCCAGGATGCGATCGCGAACGACACCTTCGCGCTCTTCGTCGCCGCGACCCTCCTGCTGCTCACCGGACAGTTCGTGGCCGCCTCGCGCCAGTTCGATGCGGCGACGGCGGTCGCGGCCGCTGCGGCGGCGCGGCGCTCGGCGGATGAGGCGCAGCGGGCCACGGCGGAGCGCCTGCGCCTGCTCGTGCACGACGAGCTGCTCTCGACGCTCGCGCTCGCGGCCCGTGTTGCGCCATCGCTGCGCGAGGCCGTCGGAAGGCAGGCCGCCCGTGCCCGACGACTCATCCGCGAACTGAGGGCCGCGCCTGACGCGCCGGGCACCGCCGATGCCGCGCGGCCCGCGGAGACCGGTCTCGCCGCGCGACTCTCCGCCGTCGTCGCGCAGCTCGCGCCCGACGCCCGCCTCGTCATCGTTCCGGGCGCACCGCCGACGATGCCCGCCGACGTCGAGATCGCCCTCCTCGCCGCAGCCCGCCAGTCCCTCGCGAACAGCGTCGCCCACGCCGGCGACGACACCCGCCGCACGGTGACCCTCCACTGCGACGGAGACGGCGTGCGCCTCGTGGTGCACGACGACGGCCAGGGCTTCGATCCCGATGCCGTGGCACCGAACCGCATGGGCATCGCCGAGAGCATCCTCGGTCGGATGCGATCGCTGCCGGGCGGCTCCGCTCGGCTCGTCTCGAGGCCCGGCGAAGGCACCGCGGTCGAACTGGGCTGGCGGCCCGCGACGACGCCACCGCCCGGGCCGGGGCAACCGGCCACGGCGTCCGTGATGCTCGCGCGCGGCGCCGCGGATCGCCTGTACGGCGTCGCCGTCGCGGTGCTGCTGCTCGCCCAGGCCGTCCTCGCGGTGCTGGCGGCTCTACGCACCGGCGACGTGGCGACGCCCGCGCTCACCCTCGCGGGAGTGGCGAGCGGCTTCGCCGTGCTCGGCCCGATGAGCCCGCGCGTGCCGAGCCGTCGACGCACGGCGCTCGTCGCCGCGATCACGCTCACGACGGGGGCCGTGAGCTGGCTGCCCGTCGCACGCGATCCGGAACGCTACGGAGACGTCTGGTTCATCGCCTCGCTCGGCTTCGTGCTTGTCGTGCTCGCGATGCGCGGCCGCCCGCGTGCCGCGCTGCTCACCGCCGCCGGCACCGCCGTCTTGACGCTGCTGGGTGTCATCGTGCAGCACAACGACGGCGCGGATGTCGTGGCCGCGACGACGCGCATGCTCGCGATCGTCGGCATCGGCTGCGGCTTCGTGCTGGGAATCCTGCGGGTGCGCGCCCGCACCACGGCCCTGCGCCGCGAGGAGCTGCGCGCCGTGCGCGAGGAGAGCTACCGAGACGCGAGCTCGCGCGAGCTGCGCGGCCGCACCGCCGAGCTGGAGGCGCTCATCGGCGATCTGCTCGAGCGGCTCGCGGGACCGGACGAGCTCGACACCGCGCTGCGGCGGGAGTGCGTCGTGCTCGAGGGGCGCCTGCGCGACGGCTACCGCGCCGCGCGGCTCGCCCGGCATCCGCTCGTCGACGCGGCCGCGGCCGCCCGCGGCCGTGGGGTCGACGTGGCGATCTTCGACGACCCCGATGGACGTGAACTCGACGAGGCCGAGCTCGACCGGATCGCCGGCTGGCTCGCGGCGCGCCTCGACGAGACCGCCGCGGGGCGGTTCACGGGACGGGTTCTTCCTGCGGGTCGGCCCGCTGCGGCGAGCGCCGCGAGCGACGAGCAGGTCGCAGAGCTGCCCCACCTGCACCGATGAGCAGCAGCACGACGGCGATGGCGAGCAGCACGACGGTGCCGGGCGGGGTGATGGCGCCGCGCAGGAGCACGGCGGGCAGGCCCGCCACGTGGGTCTCGTAGACGGCGAACACCTCGCGCTGGTGCACCCATCCGGGATCCGGCACGGTGTTGGCGTCGCCCTGCAACCGAGCACGCACATCGGCGCCGTCACGATCGACCTCGAGCACGCGGTGCGTGTACAGGGCGCCGGGCTCCCCCACGACGACGATCCGCCCCACCTCGAGGTCGTCACCGGTGGGCGCCGCGGTCAGCAGCACATCGCCGATCTCGAAGGTGGGCGACATGGATGCGCCGTCGACGACGATCAGCCGATGACCCGTCACCACGGGCAGGAGCACCGGGACGACCAGCACGAGCGCGATGAGGGCGATCGCCGCGGCGCGGAGGCGGGCCATCATCCGGAACCCCTTCGGCTCACGCCTCGGACGCCGTGAGCACGAGCTCGACGTCGACCGCCTGCCCCTGCACCGTGTCGTCGGCATGAGGCGAGAGCGCGACGACCACGGTCACGACGACGCTCTCGCCCGCGGCGAGCGTCACGGGGCCCGCGGCCCCGTCGAAGCGCACCTCGGTCACGAGCTGGGCCGCGAGGAGGCCCGTGCCGAGCACGGCCTCCCCGAGAGCTCGATCTCGCCTGCGAAGGCGCTCGCGACGGGTGCGGTGATCGCGATGACGCTGTCGCCCGGCAGCAGCGTGGAGGTCACCGGGTGGAGCAGCACGCCCGCCTCGTCGACCTCGATGAGCGAGCACCCCGCGCTGTAGACGACGTCGGATGCGGCGGCCTGCGCGGGTGCCGCCGGCTGCGGTCCGGCCACGGCGAGCGCGACGAGGCCCACGAGCAGCAGTGCCGCGGCGGCGGGCGCGCCCGCCGCATCCGCCACATCACGAGCACCAGGGCACCGAGCATCACCAGCCCGGCCGCGGCCACGAGCCACGCGAGCGTGCTCGATCCCGTCTCCGCGAGCTCGCCGACCGCGACCGTGCACACCGAGTTCATTCCGCGCCTCCTGCGTCCGCCCACGTGACGAGGGCATCGACGGCGGGCGATGCCCAGCCGCGCTTCGTGTAGCTGACCCGGTAGCTGATGTCGATGCCCGTCCCGGGCGCGCATCGCTCGGCGGCCGTCATCACCCAGCCGGCCGCGCAGCTGCCGCCCGCGAGCGCGCCCGTCGCGTCCACCGCGACCGGTGCCGCGCTCTGGGTCACGCCGGTCCGTCCGAGCAGCGTCAGGGCCGTCGAGCCGTACCAGCAGGCGAGGATGCCGTCTTCGATCGCGCACGCGTGCTGGTAGCCCGCGGATATCCGCTCGGGCGCACCCGACGCCGAGAGCGCGCCGTCGTCCACCCAGTCCACGATCTCTTCCCCGCCCGCCCGCGTACCCCAGCAGGCGAGTTCGTCGCCGGTGACGACGCAGCTCACGTGCTGACCGATCGTGACGTCCGTGATCACGGCGCCCGAGAGTGCCCCCGTCATCGGAACCTTCTGCGGAAGGGGAACTCGTATCCCGCCCCGCGCCAGAGGCCGTAGTCGTGCCAGCCCCAGCACCACAGCTCGCCAGACACGAGCGCGCAGGAGGATCGCCCGTCGACGTCGATCTGCGTCACGCCGCTGAGACCCGGCACGAGCTTCGGCTGCGTGTCGAATACGCCGTCTTCTTCATAGCCGCCGCCCCAGCAGTAGACGAGCCCGTCGGCGAGAGCGCAGCCCTGAAAGCTGCCCAGCGCGAGCTGAGTGACGGTCTTGCCGGCCAGTGCACCCTGCACGAAGGCGGGAACCGCACGGTTCGTGAGGGTGCCGTCGCCGAGCCCGCCCTCGCTGTTGTCGCCCCAGCAGGCCACCCGGCCGTCGACGGTGAGCGCGCAGACGTGCCGGTATCCGACCGCCACCTGCACGACCTCCGCACCGGCGAGATCGCCCCCGTCACGGCGACCGGCACCGTGCTGTACTGCGCGGTCGCGCCGTCGCCGAGCATGCGCGAGTAGTTGCTGCCCCAGCAGGCGACCTTCGCATCCGCCACGGCGCACGAGACGCCCGCGCCGACCGAGATGTCGGTCGCGACGGTTCCCGCGAGCGCACCGCCGCGGTCCACCACGACGGGCACCGCGCTGTCGCTCGTGGAGCCGTTGCCGAGGCTGCCGTCGGCACCGCCGCCCCAGCACACGGGCACGCCGCCGGCGATCGCGCAGCTGTGCTCGTCGCCCGCGCTCACCGCGGTCGCCACACGGGGCAGCCCCGCGCGCGTGAGGTCATCGACGAACCCCGTCTGCTCGCCGCCCACGAGCGGCGCACCGCAGCGCGGGGGTCGTCGAGCACGCGCCACCCGGGCGCGCACACGGCCCTCGCGAGTCCGCCGGTCGCATCGACCGGAACCGGGATCGTGCTCGACGCCGTCGAACCGGTGCCGAGCCGCCCCTCCGATCCCGCACCCCAGCAGGCGGCGGTCCCGGATGCGACGGCGCAGCCGTTGTAGTCGCCCGTCGCGAGCGCCGTGACGGGGCCGCCGAATGCCGAGTCGTCGACCGCGACGGGCGTCGCGCGACCGATGACCGTGCCGTCGCCCAGCGCTCCGCCGATGTTGCTCCCCCAGCAGGCCGGCAGCCCATCGGCGATCGCGCAGCTGTGCTCTCCCGCGGCGACGATCTCGCTGACCGCCGCACCATCCGCCAAGGGGCCCGTCGGTGAGACCGCCACGGGCGTCGCGCTGTTCACCGAGCCGCCGTCGCCCAGCCCCCGGAGGAGTTCCAACCCCAGCAGAACGCACGCGCGTCGGCGACCGCGCAGCTGTGCGCCGATCCCGCCGCGACTCGGGTCACGGCGAGCCCCGCGAGCACGCCCGAGGTGTCGACGGCGCGCGGCAGCGTCCGGTCCGCCGAGCTGCCGCTGCCGAGCCGACCGTAGTCGCCCTCACCCCAGCAGAACGCCTCGCCGGCGCTCACGGCGCAGGCGTGCGCGATGCCGACCGTGATGTCGGTGACGATGCGTCCGGCGAGCGGGCCGGCCACCGCCACGGGCAGGTACCGGTTCGCGGTGCCGCCGTCGCCGAGCCTCCCGCTGCCACCCCAGCCCCAGCAGTAGGCGAGATCGTCCGCGATCGCGCATACGCTCGTGCCACCGACCGAGACGCGCGTCACGCGTGCGTCCGCGAGGGCTCCCGCCACCTTGACGGGCACGAGGCTGGTGCTCCCGGGCGTCGCGCTCGCGCCGAGCATCGGCCCGAACCCCCAGCAGTAGGCGGAGTCGTCGGCGACCGCGCACACGGCGCCGGAACCGACGCTCACGTCGGTGACCGTCTTGCCGGCGAGCAGGCCGCCGACCCGCACGGGCGAGAGGTGGGGATCCCCGTCGCCGACGCCGACATTGGCGGGATAGGAGGGCCCGCCGTAGCTGCCCCAGCAGTACAGCTCTGCCTCGGCGATCGCGCAGCCGACCCGATCGCCGATGCTGACGGTCGTGACCTGTTTGCTGGTGAGTTCGGGATCCAGGTCGTCCGGCGAGGTGGCCTCCGTCGTCACCGCCGGACTCAGCATCGTCGTCTCGCCGTCGACGGTGCGCTCGACGCGATAGCCGGTGAACGTCTCCGGTCGCAGCGTCGGGGCGCTCCAGCTGAGCGAGGCGCTGCCGTCATCCGCGACGACGGCCGACGCTCCGGCGAGCGGTGGCAGCTCGATCGTGGTGACGTCGCCCCCGACGGCTGCCGCCGAGGCCGTGAACGACGCCGACGTGGAACCGACGGCGGGCACGGCGACGACCACCGCGAGCGTCAGCACGAGCGCTGCATGCGCGGCGTGCGCGGCGGACCGCTGCCTCATCGTCCTCCTTGCCGTCGTGATCGTCGTTGCTGTGGGTCTCGCCTCAGGCGACCCAGCCCGCGGTCACCGGGTGGTTGCGGGCCTGGATGGCGTCGATCGTGACGGCGAAGCCGGCGTCGAGGCCTTGCAGGGTGTCGTCGGCGGTGCCGGCGAGGGCGACGCTCACGGTGAGGTCGATGCTCTCGCCGTCGCCGAGCGCCACACCGTACTGGTAGGCACCGCCCTGCCAGGCGGTGAGCGAGCGCGTGTGCGTCTCGGCGCCGGCGACGACCGTCACCTGCAGGGCGTCCTCGAGGGCGTCGTCGCCCGCCGTCGCGGGCAGGCTCACGGTGTAGTAGATGTCTTCGCTGCCGGTGTTCTCGAGCGTGATCACGGTGGTCTCGGTGTCGCCGGGCAGCAGGCTCGGCACGGCAAGAACGGCCGAGCTCGTCGCGGTGCCCGCCGCGATCTCGACGGTTGCGGTGCCGACCGTTTGACCGCCGACGGTCGCCTGAGAGGTGAAGTACGCGCCGGCGTAGACGCCGCCGGCAGCGAGCGCCATTGCGCCGACGACGGCAGCAGCAGCGACTCCGACTTTGCGAGCGCGTGCGGAACGCGGCCGCGCCGCGTGGAGAGCGGATGCGGTGGTTGCTTCGGACATGATCGAACCCCTTTGCACGACAGCCGGCGGGCACTGGTAATGCGCCCTGGGATCAGGCTAGGAAAGACGCCGAGCGCGCAAAGAAGCTTCCAACCACCAGTTCAGGTGGTTCTTCACGCGGGCGCGGCTCTATCTACGAGGCCGGCCCTCTCCACGCGGAGATCACCACGGTATCCGGGGAGGACCACCCCGCCTTCTGGTAGCTGACCCGGTAGCCCACCTCGATGCCCTCCCCCGGTGCGCACTGGCCCGCTCCCAGCATCGCCGGGAGCCATCCGGTGGCGCAGCTGCTCAGCGCACCGCTCGTGTCGACTGCGACCGGCGGGGAGTCGTGGGCGGGGCCGCCGATGCCGAGCTCGAACGAGGCGCCGACGCTCCAGCAGTGGGCCCGCGCATCCGCGACGACGCATCCGTGCCGGTCTCCGAAGTCGATGTCGCTCGTGACGGTTCCTGAGAGCGCCCCCGAGGCGTCGACCGCCGCGGGCACCGCAGAATCGGCGCGCAACCCCCAGCACACCGGCGTCCCGGCGGCGACCGCGCACGCCGTACGATGCCCGAGGGCGATGCGCGTGGTCGTGCCAGGGACGATCGCGCCACCGCTCTGCACGGCAACCGGAACCGAGCTGTTCGTGGCACGACCGTCGCCGAGTTGTCCGGCGGTGCCCGATCCCCAACAGAACGGATCGCCGTCGGCGATCACACACACCGTGGCGTTGCTCCCGTCGGAATCGGACGCGGCAGCGATCTCGGTCACGGTTCGACCCGAGAGAGCGCCGTTCATGGCGACGGCCACAGGAATCGCGCTCGAGACCGTGTCGCCGTTGCCGAGTCGGCCCTCTGCTCCGGACCCCCAGCAGTAGACCGTAGTCTCCAGCGGCGCGGCGGGGGATGCGCGATGGCGCAGCTGATCCCGCGCGCCGCGGTGACGCGGGTGACCGTCAGCCCCGAGAGCTCACCCCCACAGGGATCGGCATCACGGCGTAGTGGTTGGTGCTTCCGTCGCCGAGCTGACCGTCTTCGCGCGACCCCCAGCAGTAGGCGACACCGTCGCCCACGGCACAGCTGTGCGAGTAGCCCGCGCTGATGTCGGTGACCGTCTTTCCGCCGATGACGGACGACACAGGTGTGGGCGTGCTCCGACGCTCCGAACGACCGCCGCCGAGCTGCCCGTCGAAACCTTCTCCCCAGCAGTAGGCGCGCGCATCCGCGATGGCACAACTGTGCCGGGCCGAGACACTCACCTGGGTGACCGTGCGAGTCGAGAGCATGCCCGACACCTGCACCGGCGTGAGACGCACCTCGACGCTGCCGTCGCCGAGCTGCCCGGCGAAGTTCTGCCCCCAGCACACGGCCGTGCCGTCCGCGACAGCGCAGCTGTGTGCGTCGCCGGCGCTCAGCTGGGTCACCGACTTGAGCGAGCGCGGGACACGCAGATCATCGACGAGCCCGGGCACACCGCTACCGGGAGGTGCGCCGCAACGGAACGGATCACGCAGTGGCCTCCAACCGGGTTCGCACTCCGCGAGGGCGAGGGCATCGCTCGTATCGACAGCACGCGCCGTCAGCGAGCCCGACGTCGTGCCATCGCCGAGACGGCCCGCACTCCCCGAGCCCCAACAGCTGGCCACCCCCGAGACGACAGCGCACGCGTGGAACCCCCGGCGGTGAAGTCCGTCACGGTGCCGGAGATCGCCGTGACCGCGACCGGTGCGAGACGGTCGCCGGTCGCGGCACCATCGCCGCGTTCACCGCTGGAGTTCGCACCCCAGCAGAAGGGGCGTCCGCCGGCGAGCGCACATCCGTACCTGGATCCGAGCGTGACCGCGGTCACCTCCCGGCCGGCCAAGACACCACTCGTGTCGACTGCGACGGGAACATCGCTCGAGGCGACGGTGCCGTCGCCCAGCCTGCCGTACACGTTCTCGCCCCAGCAGAAGACGCGGGCTGCGGCGAGTGCGCAGCTGTGCCGCTCGGCTACCGCCACCTGGGTGACCACGAGCCCGCCGAGAACGCCCTCGGTCGACACGGCCACCGGCATCATCCGGTTCACGCGGGTGTCGTCGCCGAGCTGGCCCGCGGCGTTCCAGCCCCAACAGTAGGCGGCGCCCTCCACGACGGCACAGCTCGTGGCGCTGCCCGTGGCGATCGAGGTGACATCGGTGTCTTCGAGCGCCCCACGCACCGCGACCGGAACCAAAGACCACTGCCCCAGACCGTCGCCGAGCTGCCCCAGCCCGCCGTCTCCCCAGCAGTAGGCGCGGGAATCGGCGACCGCACAGGTGCCGGAAGCCCCTGCCGAGATGTCGGTGACGACCTTTCCCGCGAGTGCGCCACCGACCTTGGCGGGCGCGAGCCGGGACGTCATCGTGCCATCGCCCAAGCGACCCAGGGTGTTGTTCCCCCAGCAATACGCAGCACCGTCGGCGACAGCGCAGGCGTGATGGGGGCCGACGCTCACCCGGGTGGCGACATGCCCCTCCAGCTCGCCGAGCATCCGCATCGGCGTCCAGACGTTCTCAGCATCCGGTCCGCTCATGAAGAGGCTGCCGCCCCAGCAGTACACCTCACCACCGGCAATCGCACAGCTGCTGAGGTTCGCCGAGATCTGGGTGACGGGCGTCGCAGCGAGGCCGAGAGGCGGCACGGTCATGCCATCGCCCGTGAGCCCGTCGCCCACGTCGATCGCCGTGGTCTGCCCGTCGATCGTCCGCTCGACCGTGAAGGTGCTCGCCACCTCGGGGCGGATCGTCGGTTCGTCCCAGCTCAGCTGGGCAAGCCCCATGGCGGAGCTCTCGGCTGCGACGGCGGGCGGGGGCAGAACAGCCGTGGTCGTGGTGCCGCCGGGACTCACCGCCTGTGCCGTGAACGAAGCGCCGGTGTGCGCGACGGGCGCCACGGTGACCACGAGCGCGAGCGCGCCGATCACCGCCCACACGCGGCGCATCCGGAATTTCCTGAGCGCTCCGGTCACCTCATCACCACTCTCGCCACTCGCATGCGGTGCCTGTCGCCAGGCTCAGGATCTTCACATGCTAGGGACGACACGCGGCCGCGATCGCGGTTCCCACCACCTGTTTCGGGGTTCTGTGCAGCAGATCCCCGAAACGCCACAGCTAAGCGCCCGAGGGATCGGTGCCGGCACCGCCCTCGGCGGCGGCAGCAGCCTCCGCCGCCGCGGAACCGGGACGGTTCGTCAGAACCCAGCCGTCGAGGTTGCGCTGCGGGGCCACGCTCATGGCGAGCGCTCCCGCGGGCACGTCCTTGCGGATGACGGCCCCCGCCCCCGAGTAGGCGCCGTCGCCGATCGTGACCGGCGCCACGAAGACGTTGTGCGATCCGGTGCGCACGTGCGAGCCCACCGTGGTGCGGTGCTTGTTCACCCCGTCGTAGTTGGCGGTGATCGTGCCCGCGCCGATGTTGGAACCTTCGCCGACCTCGGTGTCGCCGATGTACGACAGATGCGGCACCTTCGAGCTCCGGCCGATCCGGGCGTTCTTCGTCTCGACGAACGCGCCGATCTTGCCACCGCCGCCGAGTTCGGTTCCGGGGCGCAGGTACGCGAAGGGGCCGACGGTCGCGTAGGCGCGGATGACGGCGAGGGTGGCGTCCGTGCGCTTGACGATCGCGCCCTCGCCCACCTCGCAGTCGACGAGGGTCGTGTCGGGCCCGATGACGGCGTCGCGCTCGATCGTGGTGGCACCCGCGAGCCGCGTGTTCGGCCACAGCTCGGTATCCTCGCCGATCGACACCGTGAGGTCGATCCACGTGGTCGCCGGGTCGTGCACGGTCACGCCGTTCAGCTGGTGCCCGCGCACGATCATGGCGTTGAGGCGGGCGGCCTGCTCGGCGAGCTGGGCGCGGTCGTTGACGCCCGCGACCCGCCAGTTCTCGGCCACCGGCACGGCCGCGACGGGCGCGGCGGACTCGCGCAGCAGTGCCACGACATCCGTGAGGTACTTCTCGCCCTGCGCGTTGGCCGTGCCGATGCGCGGCAGCAGCTCGCGCAACGCGGATGCCGCGAAAACGTAGCTGCCCGAGTTCACCTCGGTGATCGCGAGCACCGTCTCGTCGGCGTCCTTGTGCTCGACGATCGCGGTGACCGCGCCCGAGGCGTCGCGCACGATGCGCCCGTAGCCGGTGGCGTCGTCGAGCACCGCCGAGAGGACGGTCGCGGATGCGGCGGCCGCCCGGTGCTGCTCCACGAGCGCCCCGAGGGTCACGGCGTCGAGCAGGGGCACGTCTCCCGAGACGACCACGACGTCGCCGTCGAAGTCGGCCGGCAGGGCCTGCACGGCCAGTTCGACCGCGCGCCCGGTGCCGGGAACCTCGTCCTGATCGACGACGATCGCGTCATCCGCGAACTCGATCACCGCCGCCGAGACCTCATCGCGCTGGTGCCGCACGACCACCTCGACGTAGGCGGGCTCGAGGTGGCGGGCCGTGGTGAGCACGTGGGCGATCATCGGCAGCCCCGCGATCGGATGCAGCACCTTGGCGCGCTTGGAGCGCATCCGGGTGCCCTCTCCAGCGGCGAGCACGATCACGGCGAGACGGGGGTCGGTCATGCACCCATTCTGTCGCGCCGGGCGCCGGCGGTGTACCGCGGTGCAGCTGGACCGGCGATTCCGCCCGCGATCTCAGCCGAGGAATACGACGACCGCGAGCAGCGGCGCCAGCACGAACAGCACGGCGATGCCCGTGATGAGCGTGCCGATGACGATCGCCGCGCTCGAGACGAGATTGGGTACGAGCGCGGCCTCCTTCGCGGCTGATCGGGACACGAGGCCGAGGATCGCCCCGACCGGCGGAAGCACGACCGCGCAGACGATCGCGACGACATCGAGGGCGCGCGCGGGCGCGCGAAGCGAAGCCACATCCGTTGTGACCGTGGCCATGCTGCTGCTCTCTCATCCGCTCGGGCGGCCGAGCTCGGGTTGCCCGCGCCGTTGCGGGTTGAGGAGACGCTATCGGATGCGCGGCCTCCGACGAAACGACGAATTCCACCCTGTCCCGGGCCGGACCGCAAGGGACTGCCGAAGGGGATGCTCGGGACTACCCTGACCGCATGAGCGAGGGCACGAGCCGGGGCGCACGCGAGGGCACGAGCGAGGACACTCGCGCCGATTCCCGGTTCTTCGGTCAGCCGTGGGCTCTCGCCCACATCTTCGGCGTCGAGATGTGGGAGCGCTTCAGCTTCTACGGCATGCAGGGCATCCTGCTCATCTACATGTACTACACGGTCGCGGATGGCGGCCTCGGCATCGACGAGAGGGTCGCGACCGGCATCGTCGGCGCCTACGGCGGCACGGTGTACCTGTGCACGATCCTGGGCGCCTGGCTCGCGGATCGGGTGCTCGGTTCCGAGCGCGTGCTGTTCTTCAGCGCCATCGTCATCATGTGCGGCCACCTGGCGCTCGCGCTACTGCCGAGCGTGTGGGGGCTCGGGGTCGGGCTCGTGCTCGTGGCGGTCGGCTCGGGCGGCCTCAAGGCGAACGCGACGGCGGTGGTCGGCACGCTCTATCGACGCGGCGACCCGCGCCGCGACGCCGGCTTCTCGATCTTCTACCTCGGCATCAACCTGGGTGCCTTCCTCGGCCCGCTCATCACGGGACTGCTGCAGACCTCCGTCGGGTTCCACTGGGGCTTCGGCGCCGCGGCGGTCGGCATGGCGATCGGGCTCGTGCAGTACTCCTTCGGGCGTCGGGCGCTGCCCGCGGCGGCCCGTGCGGTGGCCGACCCGCTGCCGCGCAACCGGTACGCGGTCATGGCCGGGATCGCCGTGGCCGGCATCGTGGTCGCGGCGGCGCTCGTGCTGCTGGGCATCATCCGCGCCGACAATCTCGCCGGGGTCGTCATCATCGTGATCCTGGCTGCGGCGATCGCCTACTTCATCGTGATCATCGCCTCGCGACACATCACGGCGGATGAGCGCTCGCGCGTGATCGGATTCATCCCGCTCTTCATCGTGAACGTCGGGTTCTGGTCGCTCTATCAACAGCAGTTCACGGTGCTCACGATCTACTCCGACAAACGGCTCAACCGGGAGCTCTTCGGCTGGGAGATGCCGGTGTCGTGGGTGAACTCGATCAACCCGATCTTCATCATCATCCTCTCGGGCGTCTTCGCCGCGATCTGGACGAAGCTCGCCGCCCGCCAGCCGTCGGCCCCCGTGAAGTTCGCGCTCGGCGCCATCATCATGGGCGGCGCGTTCCTGCTGTTCCTGCCGTGGGCGAACGGCGCGGCGAACTCCACGCCCCTGCTCGCGATCGTGGGCATCCTGCTCGTCTTCACCGTGGCGGAGCTCTTCATCTCGCCGCCCGGGCTGTCGGTGACCACGAAACTCGCCCCCGAGCGTTTCCACACCCAGATGGTGGCCCTCTACTTCCTCTCTGTCGCGCTCGGCACCTCCCTCGCGGGATGGCTCGCCGGTTTCTACAACCCCGACGACGAGGTGCCGTACTTCACGGTGCTGGGCCTCATCGCGGCGGCCCTCGGCGTGGCCCTCTGGCTTGCGGCGAAGCCCGTGCTGGCGCTCATGCGCGGGGTGCGCTAGGTGGCGGCGACCGAGGAGGCCGAGACCCGAGGGCTCTTCGGCGCGGAGCGCGCGAGCGCCTTCATCGACGCGGTCGTGGCGATCGCCATGACGCTGCTCATCCTGCCGCTCATGGAGAGCGTGAGCGACATCGGGGATGCGGGCGGCACCACCCTGCACTGGCTCGCCGAGCACGAGCAGCAGCTCGTGAGCTTCGTGCTGAGCTTCGTGATCATCGCGATGTTCTGGATGTTCCACCACCGGTTGTTCGTGCTCGTCGAGGCGATCACGAGCCGGCTCATGTGGCTGCTCGTGGGGTGGCTGCTGACGATCGTGTGGCTCCCGGTCGCCACCGCGATCACGGGAGCCATGGATGAGGGCGACGACCTCGCGAAGATCGTGTACGTAGGCAGCATGATCGCCACGGCGTTCTTCTCGCTCGCGATCCGCCTGTACCTGCGGCGGCATCCGCAGTTGCACCGCAACGCCGCGACAGCCCTCACCGCGGGGATCGCGGCCGACCTCTCCACCGTGCTGCTCTTCGCGATCGCGCTCACGGTGGCGTTGCTGGTGCCGGCGATCGGCTACTACGCGCTCTTCCTCATGCTGCTCACGCCGCTCGTGCAGAAGCTGCTGCTGCGCCTCGGCCGCCGGAGCGGCTGAGCACGCGGGCGTCAGCGCCGACGCCAGGTGAGCACGAGGTACAGCAGCGGCACCACCGAGGCGCCCATGAGCACCCAGGCGAGCACCTCGTCCCCGCCGCGCCGCAGCAGCACCCCGAGAAAAGCAGCGCGGCGAACACGATCGCCGAGATGAGGTGGCCGAGCACCGACTCGATCATCGCGATGCGGCGCTCCACCCCGGGCGCACGGATCGCGAGCTGTCCGCGATCGATGCGGGTGGCGAGCTCGTCGATCCGCTGTGGCAGACGGGCGAGGGTCGTCGCGTAGCGCAGCGCCTTCTGGCCGACCGCGATCACGTCACCCCCGATCCGCGCAGCACGGTGCGCGCGAAGGGGTCGACGGCATCCCACATGTTGAACTGCGGATTGAGCGCACTCGTCACACCCGACACGAGCGAGATGGTGCGGATGAGCAGCAGGAAGTTCTCGGGCAGCTGGAACGGCAGCGAGCGGATGGTGTCGCCGAACTGGCGCGCGAACGCCTCGAGCTCGCGCGGATCGACGGCCCGCAGCTCGGCGACCCCCATGCCGCCGAAGCGGTCGAAGGAGGCCGCCATCGCGCGCTCGAGCTCTTCGGTGTCGGCGCTCGGCAGCAGCACGCCGAGGCGTTCGAGCGAGGCGACGAGCGCCGTGCCGTCGCGCGCCACGACGGCGAGGGCGAAGTCGCGCAGCCCCGCGCGGAGGCGATCGTCGATCTGGCCCATCATGCCGAAGTCCACGAAGGTGAGCCGCCACGCATCCGGGGTCGCCCCCGGCGTGACGAAGATGTTGCCGGGATGCGGGTCGGCGTGGAAGAAGCCCGCCACGAAGATCTGCTGGAACGTGGCGCGCGCGAGCTCCTGTGCCACGGCATCCGGGGCGATCCCCGCCGCCTGCAGCGCCGCCACGTCGCTGATCTTGATGGCGGTGACGTCGGCGAGGGTCAGCACGCGCAGGCTCGTGCGGTCCCAGACCACCTCGGGGGCCAGGATCCGTTCGTCGGCGGCGAAGTCGGCGCGGAACCGCTCGGCGTTGCCCGCCTCGCCCAGGTAGTCGATCTCGGCGCGGCTCGTGGTGGCGAACTCCTCCACAAGCGCGGGCGCGTCGACGCGCGAGGAGATGAAGCGGATCCGCGCGAGCATCCGCGCGACGCGGCGCAGGGCCGCGAGGTCGACCGCGACGATCTCGGCGATGCCGGGGCGCTGCACCTTCACCACGACATCCGCGAAGCCGACGTCACTCGCGATGGCGGGCGACAGGCGGGCGCGGTGCGCTTGACCGAGGATGCGGCGGCGATCGGCACGGGGTCGAACGACGCATAGGCCACCTCGAGTGGCAGCCCGAGCTCGGCTTCGGCCTGGCCGCGGATGCGGTCGAAGCTCTCGGCGGCGACCTCGTCTTGCAGGCCCTCGAGTTCGCGGGTCACCTCGGGCGGCAGCACGTCGAGGCGCGACGACATGAACTGGCCGACCTTGATCATGAGCCCGCCGAGGTCGACGGCCAGGTCGTGGAACCTGCGGGCGAAGGTCTGGAGGCGTGCGGGGCGACCGCGTTCAGCGACGCCGCGCAAACCGAGGCGCGGCAGCACGAGCTCGAACCACCACTCCTGCACGAGCATGCGGGTGGCGAAGCGCATGATGCGGCGGTAGCGCCCGCGCAGCTGCCGCCCGCCGGGCGGTGCCGGGGCGCCGCCGGTCGGCTGCGGCATCCGGTCAGTCCTCGGCGAGGATGGCGTAGAGCGTGCGGCGCGCCTCGTCGATGGCCGCGACCGCGCGTTCCGCCTGCTCGGGCGTACCGCTCTGGGCGACGACGGCTGCGGCCTGCGCGAGCTTCATCCCGGCTTTCGGAAGGGCCATGTTGCGCCCGATGCGCTCTCTGGCCGATTCGGCCGGCTCGGCGGGTTCGACGGCCGCCTCGGCGGCGGCACGGCCCGCCTCGGTGAGGCTGTACAGCTTGCGCTCGCCCACCTGCTCGGCGGTCACGAGCTGCTCGTCCACGAGCAATTGCAAGGTCGGGTAGACCTCGCCGGCGCCGGGGCGCCATCCCGTGCGCTCTTCGATCGCCTGGATCACGCCGTACCCGTGCAGCGGCTTCTCGAGCAGTGAGACGAGCACGGCGGTGCGGATGTCGGGCTCGCCAGGCCCGGTGCCCGCGAGCGTCTCACGGAGACCGTCGACGGCCTCCCAGATGTCGAACCCGTGTGAAGGTGTCGCGCGCATGTCGGAGTCCTCTCGACGTTGTGGCCCACGATACGCCTGGATGCCGGGCGGTCGGCTGGGTGCGCGATGAGGATTCGGGCGTGCTCTATGCGACGCTAGGCGCAGTTTCGGCAGCGAGCACGCCGGAGCGGTAGGCGTGCGCGATCACGGCGGTGCGCGATGACAGCTCGAGCTTGGCGAGGATGCGCGAGATGTGCGACTTCACCGTCGATTCCTCGATGTGCGCGGCGGCGGCGATCTCAGCGTTGGTCATCCCGCGAGCGACCCAGAGGTAGATGTCGCGCTCGCGCGCTGACAACGCCGACAACGCCGCTTGCGCCTCCGGTTCTGCCTGGACCAAGCTCGGAGCGGCGCGCAGGCTGCGCAACCATGTCGGCATCCACCACATCAAGGCTCCGACCAGCAGGGCGACCAAGGTCCAGACGACGAGGCCAGCCAGCGCGTCCGAGTCGAGGCTCTCGCGGCCGTTGATCAGTCCCTGCGTTCCCGAAGATGAGAGCGCAGGCACGTTGAGCAATGCCGAGACCCCCAAGCTGAGCGGTAGTGCCAGCACCACGGCGAGCTTGCGAGTGTGCCCCTTCGCGTGCACCGACAGTGCGAGCGCGGTCGGCGCGAGCAAGAGATACGCACTCCAGCCAGTGTCGCTGAATCGTCCCGCCCAACCGACGAATTGGGCGAGGAGTCCGAGACAGACCAGGCCGAGCGAGATCTCCGGGCTCCGCCGGGCCACCGCGAAGGAGGATGCGAAGGCGAGCGCCAGGGCGACACCGTACGGATTGGTCACCGTCAGATCGTCGCGGACCTGCACGTAGTCGACGACCGGTGGCGCCGAGAGGGTCAACCAGGCCGCGAAGAGCGCGACGGCGCCGAGCGGTTCGATGAGCCACGGTAGCCGTCTCAGGGCCGTGAACTGGTTCTCGCGTCGGACCATGGCGACAAACTAGCGCCGTCTCGGACGCCACAGGCGGGTTGGGGATCGTTTTCCCTCCGCTTGCGGATGCCTGCCCTTCCTGCGGTGGAGCGACATCCGACTCTCAGCGATGGCAAACTTTGCCATCGCTGGTATCGTGGCTCCATGGCGACCATGAACGTCTCTCTCCCCGACGCGCTCAAGGCATTCGTCGAGGCACAGGTGGGCGAACGCGGGTACGGGACCAGCAGTGAGTTCGTGCGCGATCTCATCCGGCATGAGCAGGCGCGCACCGAACTGCGTGCGCTCATCGCCGACGGCATGGCGTCCGGCCCCGGCTCGGAGCTCGACGACGACTACTTCACGAGGCTTCGTGGGCGCATCCGCCAAGCGGCCGACGCGTGAGCCCGCACCGCGTCGTCACAACCGGGCGTGCCGACGAAGACATCGAGCGCGCCGTCGCCTACTACCTTCACGCGGGATCACCACGGCGTGCCGACGACTTCGTCGACGCCCTTGAGGCGTGCGTCCACCGCATCGCCGCGCACCCGTCGATCGGGTCTCCGAGGTTCGCCATCGAAACGGGGATCAGCGAGATTCGCACTATCGCCCTGCAACGCTTTCCCTACCTCGTCTTCTACTCCGAAGACGCGGACGCAGTCCGTGTGCACCGCGTACTGCACACCAGCCGCGACCTCCCTGCGGAATACGCCCGATAGGCCCGGCAGGTAGCGCTGGCAGCTACCGCACGAGCAGCTGCCGCACGAGCGGCGCGAGCTGCTCGCGCGCGACCGCAGGGTGCTCCGGATGCCACTGCACCCCCGCGACGGGAGCATCGGTGTGCTCGATCGCCTCGACGGTGCCGTCGGCCGCGCGGGCGGTCACCCGCAGACAGTCGCCGAGCTCCTTGACGGCCTGGTGGTGCGAGCACTTGACGGGTGCGGAGGCGCCCAGGCGGGCGATCTCGGTGTCGGCCTCCGGGTGCACGGTTGTCGTCACGAAGGGGTCGTCGGCCTTCACGACGTGGCCGATCATGTGCTCGTGCAGAGTTCCGCCGAGCGCGACGTTGAGCTGCTGCACGCCGCGGCAGATGGCGAGCAGCGGACGCCGATCGGCGACGGCATCGCGGATGACGTCGAAGGTCACCCGGTCGGCCTCCGGTTCGTGCATGCCGCTTCCGGGATACTCAGCGAGCCCGCCGTAGAGCGCGGGGTCGACATCCTCACCACCCATGACGAGCACGACGTCGGCCGCGCGCGCGAGCTGGCGCACCTCATCCGCGGGCCGCTCCGTCACGGCGACGAGTTCGGCGGCCCACCCCTCAGCCGCAATCGCGTCGAGTGCTGCCGCGTTGAGCATGTCGAGTTCCGCCTGGAAGTGCGGCGCGTGCGGACGCGACGAGCGGATGTGGAGCACGGCGACGCGGGGCGGCTGCGGCATGCGCCCAGTCAAGCAAACGCCGCCCCTTGCTCGCGAGCGCTACCCGTATCCGCGAGCGCTGTTTGTAGACCGGTAGCGCTCGCGGATACGGGTAGCGCTCGCGAGGGGCGAGCCGCCGGAGGTGGCGCTTGCGGCGTCAGGCCGGGAGTGCGAGCGCGGCAGCGGTCAGTGCCTGGTGGATCGTCGGCACCCCCTGTGCTCGGAACACCTGCCGCCCGTCCGAGGCGCGCACGATGACCGTCGGGGTTGCCTCGATGTCGTGGGCCTCGCTGTAGTCGGGCTCGAACGCGACGTCGTGCTCCTCGACGACGGCGCCCGGCACGAGAGCCGCAGCCTGCGCGAGCACCGAGCGGGTGCTGTGGCATGCGCCGCAGAACGCCGAGCTGAACAGCTCGAAACGCACGGTGGGGTCGGCGGGCTCGGGCACGCATCCAGTCTCTCGCGCACCGGGCGGCCGCGCTGGGTGCGGGGTCTCTATTCTGTGCGGTTCGCGCGTAGCGACTGCCGCACGCGCCACCACAACCAGATGACGGCCAGCAGCAGCATCGCCGAGGCGGCGGCGAGCGCGAACGCCCACGGCGATGGCCAGACCGCAACCGCGGCGAGAGCCGCAACCACGAAACCGAGCGTCGCGACGAGGCGCGCCACGATGAGTGCGAGAAGCACCCAAGCCGATCGGGTCACGGCATCATCATCCACCCCCACTCGGTCACATCCGCGTGCATTGCGAGGTCTTTGTTGCAGATGGCCCGGCCTCGTCGCGAGCTAAGAGCGGGAGCACCGGGTTTCAGGCGGCCCCTCCCCTGGGCTTGCGCCAAGCAGAACGCGACTGGTCCCACCCGCCGCCGGGCCATCTCCGCGAGCGCTACCCATTTCCGCGAGCGCTACCGGTCTACGGGTAGCGCTCGTGGATTCGGGTAGCGCTCGGGGATGTCGAGGCCGCGCCGCCGGATGTCGAGGCTGGCGCGCCGGATGTCGATGCCTCGGCAAGGCATGCGTCCCGGCGTTAGTCGGTGCCGGCGAGCGCGCTGCGTCGCTCCACCATCACGGTGTCGCGCCAGCGCCCGGCCTCTGGGCCGTAGGTCATCTTCGCGATGCGCTCGCGCCGCCCCGCGATGCGGAAGCCGCATCGCTCGTGGAGTGCGAGGCTTCCCGCGTTCTCGGGGAAGATCGACGACTGTACGGTCCAGATGCCGAGGGTGTCGGCGGATTGCAGCAGGCGCTCGAGGAGAGCGCGGCCGACGCCGGTGCCGCGCGCGGCGTCGGCGACGTAGACGGAATGCTCGACGACACCCCGGTAGACCTCTCGCGCCGACACCCGCGAGGCGGCCGCCCAGCCGACGAGCCCGTCGCCGCTCACCGCGACCCAGGAGAGCCCCGATACGCGCGTCGACAAGAACGGCTCCCGTTCGGGCGGGGCGGCCTCGAAGGTGGCGTGGCCGGTGGCGATCCCCTCGGCGTAGATGCGCTCGACCTCGGGCCAGTCCTCGGCCCGCATCTCGCGCAGCGCAATGGTCATCGCAGCTCGAGTTCCGAGATGAGCTGTTCGACGCGGCGCCGGATCTCGTCACGGATGGGGCGCACGGCCTCGATCGCACGGCCCGCGGGGTCGTCGAGCTCCCAGTCCTCGTAGCGCTTGCCGGGGAAGATCGGACACGCGTCGCCGCACCCCATCGTGACCACGACATCCGATTCCTTCACCGCGTCGACGGTGAGGATCTTCGGCTCGTTGCGCGAGATGTCGATACCCGCCTCCGCCATCGCCGCCACGGCCACCGGGTTCACCTGGTCTTTCGGTTCGGAGCCCGCCGAGAGCACCTCGACCCGATCGCCCGCGAGTGCCGTCAGGTAGCCGGCGGCCATCTGCGAGCGCCCGGCGTTGTGCACGCACACGAACAGCACGGTGGGCTTCTCGCTCACGAGCAGCAGCTTCCGCCGGGGTGAGGTCGGTGCTGCACACGCCGGTCGCGGGCAGCACGAGTTCGACCCGCGCGGCCGCCTCGACGTCGCCCGCGAGCCAGGCGACGATCGAGCGCACCTGCTCGTACCCGGTGGCGAGCAGGAAGGTCGGAGCTCGCCCGTAGCTCTTCATGCCGGTGATGAAGAAGCTCGGTTCCGGATGCCCCAGTTCGGCTACACCGTGCGGCGAGACGGTGCCGCAGGAGTGCAGGTTCGGATCGATCATCGGCGCGAGCAAGCGCGGGGCCTCGACGATCTCATCGAGATCGAGACGGATCTCGCGCAGCATGTCGAGGTCGGGACGGAAGCCGGTCGCGTTGACGACGATGTCGGCCTCGACCGTCGTGACATCGTCGCCGCGGCGCCCCGTGACGAGCACCCGCTCGCCGGCGCGAGCGAGGGAGACGATCTCGAATCGGTCGAGCTTGGCGATGAGCCCGCTCGCGACATGCGCGTCGACCGCGCTCCCCAGCGTGGCGCGCGCGGGCAGCTGGTCGTCATCCGACGAACTGACGCGCACGGCGCTTGCGTTGCGGATGGCCCAGGTGATGCGCGTGCCGGGCTCGAGCGCGGCCAAGCGGGCGAGCGCGAGAAGGGTGTTGGCGGCGGAGTGGCCGGCGCCGACGACGAGCGTGTGGCGCCCGGCGAACTGCGCCCGGTCGCGACCGAGCACGTCCGGCAGCGCATGGGTGATCCGGTCGCGGACCTCGTCGAACCCGAGCGGCTCCAGGCCGGACGACGCAAGCGGATTGGGGCTCGCATAGGTGCCGGATGCGTCGATCACCGCACGCGCGGTGACATCCGCGATCCCCTCGTCGGTGTGAACCCGAAGGACGAAGGGCACGCCCTCCCGGCCGGCGGAGCGGGTGCGGTCCATGCCCTCGCGAGACGCCGAGATCACCTCGGCGCCGTACCGGATGCGCGGTGCGATCTGGTCGCTCGCGGCCAACGGGGCGAGGTACGCCGAGATCAGCTCGGCGCCGGTGGGCAACACCTCGGCGGGCGGGGTCTGCCAGCCGGTCTCGCGCAAGAGGCGCTCGGCGGCCGGGTCGATCAGCAGCGACCACGGCGAGAACAGCCGCGTGTGACCCCAGGATGCGATCGATGAGGCGACGGTGTCGCCCTTCTCGTAGATGACGAAGTCGATGCCGCGTTCGACCAGGTGCGCTGCCGCGGCGAGACCGATGGGCCCACCGCCGATGATCGCGACGGGAAGCCCGTCGAGGCGTGCGCTCCGGCGCACGGGGAGTTCGAGTTCGGTGAGGGTCATGGTCGCCTTCCAGGGTATCGACGTTCTTCGATGAAGGAGTATTCGCCTTTCATCGAAGAATGTCAATGTAGGGGCTATGCTGGGCGCATGTCCATGATCGAGTTGCTGCCCGTGCGGGATCTCGCCGCCTGCTGCGCTCCCCTCACTCGCGACACGATCCCGGCCGAACAGGCGGCCGACCTGGCCCATCGCTTGAAGGCGCTCGCCGACCCGACGCGCCTGCGTCTCATCTCGATCGTGGCGGCATCCGCCGACCAGGAGGCGTGCGTGTGCGACCTCACCGAACCCGTCGGCCTCAGCCAGCCGACGGTGTCGCACCACCTCAAGCTCCTGGTCGACGCCGGCTTCCTCACCCGCAGCAAGCGCGGCACCTGGTCGTACTACCGACTCGTTCCCGGCTCGCTCGACGCGGTCGCGGGTCTGCTCACGACGACCTGACGCGAGGGGTTCCCGTAACCGCCCAGTAGCCCTTAGAACCGGGCCTGGCTGGGGTCATTCAAGAGCGCTATTTACAGCCTTAGGCGGCCAGCTGTACACGATGCCGCGGCACCCGTCGGAGGCGTCCGCGGGGGCGGAAGTGGGACAACATCTTCCCCGGATGCTCTGCGGGACATTGGTGTCCCACATTTCTCACCTGCCGACCGGGACAACTCAGACGTCCGCCACGCATGCAGGATCTGTCGCGCGATGAACAGGAGTGGCACGACGCCAACGCCGACCCAAGTTCCACGAACGCCCCCTGTGCGCGGGCTATTGGGCGCCAGGGAAGATCGCTATTCTCCCGCGCAGGCCTATTCGGGAGATATTCGATGTCTAGAGTTCACTCATTTCGCATCTACGTCGTTCAATGCTTCCCGAACCGCCAGGCAGGCAACGACGCCCTGAGTGTGGCAGCGGGCTCCGCAACAGCCAAGCGCGTTGTGGACCTCATCGTTGACGCTCATGCAGCCGGCACCCACTTCAGTTCGCCCCCAGCGCCGCCCGCAGGCGAACCACCGAGGGCTTCTACGTCCATCACACTTGGGTTCCCAGCCGTCGATGACGACCTGGTCGCGCTCGAAGTTGAAATAGGAGAAACAGGCAGTCACAAGAGCGCCAAGCGGCCTGCTAGCGATCCTCAAGACCTCGCTGGGTGGTCGCCCGAGGCGAGCCACTACGTGCTCATAGCGTTCCCGAGCGCTGGCGACAAGTTCGTTGTCGTCACCGAAACGATCCGCGGCCGCGACCCAATGAAGCGCCTCTTCAGTCGCCTGCAGGAACTGGACCTGAAAAGGAAGAAAGCGTCAGACGAGGCCCAGGCCGCAGCTCGGAAAAGCGGCGAAAAGGCGAGCCAGCAAGTGCCCTATAGGCGCCTGGTTTTCCGGTACGCTCAGGCCGCAGACAACGCTTACCTCAGCGACATACTCGCGGAGGCGAAATCTGTCACCGCGAAGTTCAAGCGCTACGAGCCGTCGCCCCGTGGGGGCGACCGTCAGGTCGTGAGCAGAACCCTCACGATTGAGCTTCGCGACGAACGCGGCAAGATCGCTGCGCGCGACACGGGCAAGAGATGGCTCAAGCAAATGCGTGGGGACCACTCCCCGTCGCGTAAGACCGGCGTGTCGGAGCTCGGCGATGTCCTCGGTTCTCACGGCTTTGTGGACGAGGGAGAAACGGACGGCTATGAGGAGGCGACCCTCAGCGTCGCGAGTTCCGACGGTGGCCGCACAACCATCGCCGTTGACACACTGCGCGACGTGTTCACGTACCCAGTGTCGGACGGTAGGCCGAGTGTGTACTACTACTACGACAAGGTTGCACCTCGCCTTTCGGCTGTCGCTCGCGAAGAAGGAATACGGGTGCGGAAACTGAACCCCAAGGAGATCGAGGGTTGGCTGGACGGCTAGATCCCAGGCCACTGCTCAGTGCACTAGCGGCTGGAGTTCGCAAGCGACGCCTCGGGGAGGCAGCTCAATCCTCGGAGCCCGTTGACTGGTGGACTTGGGTCGTCCTGCTGGGGGCGCCGACAGCGGTTCTCATCCTTGCGATCGCGCTAAGGGTGCGACTCGACGCCGCAAGCGAGCTTCTGGCCGGCGCGGCCCTCCTCGTCGGAGCGTTGGTGGCAACTTTCTCGCAGGTCGCAGTTTGGCGGGAGCGGCTTCTGGCCCGCGACGACACCGTCGGACCGATGCGGATCCGAGCGTTGAACGAGGCGGCCGCCCACATTCTCTTGGGAACGATGGCGTCTGTGGGAGCGACAGTCGCTATCGTCACGCTCGTCAGCTTCAGCTGGCCTTGCGCAAGCGTGGTTGGCCATTGGGTCCAAGTCGCACTGAGTTCACTTACACTGGGCCTCTTTGCCTATGTCGTGGTCACGATCATGATCGTCATCAATCTGCTCTGGGACGCCTACCAGGAGGAGGGCACCCGCGCTCCGCGGGACCTGGACGAATAGGTGCGGTAGCGGGCGCTTGTCCGGAGCCGCTCACAGGCCAAGCTTCCGGTCGCGCCGCGGCGCCTCTAATCAGTGCAGCCCGTAGGCGGCCACCAGGTCTGGACGTAGCGCTAGAAGCGACTCCAGTTTGCTCTCGGACCAAAGTTCCACATGGGGACGAGACCCCGCCTCGTTGTGCTGGTCTGCCCAGGCAACGGCGTCAGCGGTAAAGCGTCCGCTCGTTGCGACGACTACGGCCGCAAACCGCGGTTGCCACAACTGCGATTTCGTCACAGTGGCTGAGACCTCGTCCGGCGGTACGGACCTGCTTTGCCAGTGCTTGAGCTGAACCATCGTTCGCTCACTTCGGACCGAGCCGCTTCCGTCCGCAAAACGGCGCGTCGCGCTTATGTCTCGTCCCCTATCGGGAGCGTTGGTGTGCGTGAGCCATTCGACGTTCTCCCAGTTCTCGAAGCCTCGGCAGAGGTCGAACATCAAGCGCTCGAAGTCATCGTCCGAGATCGCGGCCCAGTTGAGCTGCGTTGTGACGCCACCGGTCGGATGGGAGGCTGCGATCACACCGAGGTCATCCATTGGTATCAAGATCGGTTCGTCGGCTCCTAGCGCGCCCGCGTCAATATCCGCGCGAATCGACGGCCAGTCCAACTCAAGAATGTCCATCCAGTCGTGCGGCTGCGCGAACCGCAGATGCCGGTGAAGATCGCTCCATCGTCCTTGGCGAGTCACGCTGTCCCCGAGAAGTCGTTCGATCTCGGCGAAGATCTCGCGGAATCGCAGTGTCTCCGGTCCTTCTACGGGATCGGACCCCTCGGGCATGCTCGAGACAATGCGCTCAAGGAGGTTCGTGCCCTCGTCAGCAATCTCCGCGAGCCGTGCCCGCACCGCGTTTCGCCGGGCGCGACGGAGGCGCCAACGGTACTCCTCGATATCCTTGGCCGGGCCTTCGGCAAGCTCCCACGCTCCGGTTGGAAGTTCACCAATCTCCGCATACTCGAGAAATGCCCGCCCGACCTCGTCGAGATCCGGAAGAGCATCACGGATCGTGAACCCGTCGATTGGCGGCAAACCCTTCAGCAGTTCGGGCCAGGAACGCGCAAGGTCGTCGTACGCGGCGTCGGACCCCAACGAGGGCCCCGAAGGTATGAACGGTCGGGCGCGAGCCCAGAGTGCTTCAACCTTCGCGAGGTTCGCGGCCGCCTTGTCAAGCCGATCAAGCACCGTGCTGAGTTCCACGTTTCCCAGCCTGGCACGGGCCTTGGCCTCGATGGCTGAAGGTCGCGGCGCAACCCGGAGGAAGGTGGCGCTCGCCGTCGGCCGGCTTCTCTGTGACGCCCAGCTCGCTAGGGCGTGTTGATCAAGAAGGTGCGGGGTGGCCAGCCGCCGCGAGTTGCGCGGGAGAATGGGCGTGTGAAGATCCAGGTGCTGCATATCGAGGATTGCCCGAATTGGCAGGAGGCGGGCGATCGAGTACGGCTGGTGCTCGACTCGATCGGACGGGGCGATGTTCCGGTGGAGTTCGTGTTGATCCGCACCGAGGCTGAGGCGGTGAGCTCTGGTTTCGCGGGCTCGCCCACGATTCTTCTGGACGGTCAGGACTTGTTCCCGTCCCAGGGGAACACTGCCGACTTGGCGTGCAGGGTCTATCTGACCGAGCGCGGCTTTGCGGGTGCGCCGACGGTGGGACAGCTTGAGCGCACGCTGCAGGAGCGCGAAGCGCTCAGCGGAGATCGGTCTTGATCCAGATCAGCGCCGCGGCGAGGCTGACGGCGGCTCGGTAGTTGCGGGCGAGTTTGTCCGAGCGCATCGCGATGCCGCGCCACTGCTTGAGACGGTTGAAGCAGCGTTCTACGACGTTGCGTCCCTTGTAGCGTTCCTTCTGCTTGTCGCCGAAAGCGATCGGCCGGCCCGGCTTCTTGCGGCGGTGCGCGATCTGGTCGTCCCGCTCGGGGATGGTCGCCGCGATCCTCCGGTCGCGGAGCCAGGCGCGGTTCGCCCTTGAGGGGTACCCCTTGTCGGCGAGCACCCGGTCGGGGCGGGTGCGGGGGCGGCCCTTCCCGTCGCGGGGAACGCGGATGTTCTCCAGCACCGCGCTCATCATCGTGGTGTCGTTGATGTTCCCGGCGATGATCATCATGCTCAGCGGCCGGCCGCGGCCGTCGCAGACCACGTGCAGTTTGGTCGTCAGCCCGCCGCGGGAGCGTCCGATCCCGTGATCAGGCGGCTCGGACCACGGATTCTTGTGATTCGGCACAGCCCCCTGTGTCCCGGGCGAGGGTCGCGCCGTGCTGATGCACGCGCGCGATCGTGGAGTCGATCGAGACGACCCAGTCGATTTCCCCAGCGGCGTCGGCCTGCTTCTGCACCTCGGTGAGCAGCTTCTGCCAGGTGCCGTCCCCGGCCCACCGGTTGAACCGCTTGTAGATCGAGTTCCACTTCCCGAACCGTTCCGGAACGTCACGCCACGGCGCACCGGTCCGGTACTTCCACGCCATCCCCTCGATAGCGAGCCGGTGATCCGTCCACGGCCGCGACCGACCGGTCACCGTCGGCATCAACGGCTCCATCACGGCCCACACCTCGTCAGAGATCTCCTGTCGCGTCACCGTTCAAGACTCACCCACCGAGGAGCGGAACCTCTTGATCAACACGCCCTAGCGCGACAGGAGGGAGCGGACGCTGCGCTCTGGCGGGAGGAGCGACGCGCCGAGGATCGGCGCCGGCCACGCCGGCCGGACTTGACCCGAGGTACTAGTCAAGTCGAAGCGGCTGCCACTCAGCCGTCTTGTCCGCTGCCGCAGCCGCTGCCGCTGCCGCTAGGGCGCCCAGCCGGTGTCGGGCTCTCGGGTACGCCGCGCAGCTTCAGTAATGGTGGCTAGACCGTACCGGGCATGCGCTGCGTGGAAGTCAAGCCAGCGATCACGCACTGCAGAATCGACGAACGCCCCACCGACCTGAGCGTGGCCGAAACCCGAGTGCACCTCGATCGACGCCCAGCCACCCTCAGATTCAGCAAAGCGATAGGTGAGCTGGCCCCAAGTCGGCCCAACGTAGATCACCTGCGCGTCCGAAGGATCAAGGATCTGCTCGCCGGTTAGCGTGCTGTATACCGCGCCAGCTTCAAATGCAGCGTCTCGGAAGTCATACCTGACATCCTCAACCGCAAATCGCATGGCTTCCTTTGCGTCAGTCTTGGCATTGCCCCCAGAATCGCGGTGCGGTAGCTGAAATCCACCCGGGTCCCGTCGACTCGCCGGATCCATATGCCGATCGCGTCGGGCCTGACGTTGTAGCGTCCGCCGTCCACCGTCCGCCCGATGTAGAACGCTTCCACCCCGGGTCCCGCCTTCTCGTCTCGGTCGGGATGTCGTTCAAGTACCTCCCTGAGCATCAAGTCGTGGACGGGATCTGTGATGTCATCGTCCACCCCGTAGCCGGAGTCCCTCAGGATCGCGCGGAAAGCAGCTTCCGCGGCCGTTTGGGTCGACCAAGCGAAGCTGTCCAAGACGACGGGCTTTGCAGGCATTGATGCCCTCCTTCTAGGTACGGATGTTGCGGCTACTTGGACGACAACTGTCGAGGAGTTCGAGCGACGGCAATCAGATAGAGCACACGTTGCAGGCCCGAACCTGCAAGGAGTTGGTCGTCATCGATGCCTGCGTCGGCCAGGGCTTCCTCGCTCGCGCGAGCATCGACGGCATCTCGAGCACAGAGACCTTCCCGGGCTCTGCGCGGCGCCAGCCATTCTGCGACATCCGAATGATGGCGTTTCGGTAGGTGACGTCGCTCATCACTCCGAGAGTGCGCGCCCGGTAGAGGAGGGCCGCAAGACTCACACCCCAGTGTTCCTTCAGTGCCGCCAACTCGCGCCACCCCTTCCCAGCAGTGGTCGCGGGCAGGAGAGGACGGATCTCGGCAGCGGGCATGAGGAACTCCGAGGCGAACCTGTGCGCCTGGTCCTCGAGCACTTTGCTTCCTGGCTCGGAATCGTGGTGCATGATCAGGTGCCCAAGCTCGTGAGCAACATCGAAACGCTGACGGTAGTAGTCGTCCTTGACGGGGTTGAGGACGATGACCGGGCGGGTGCTGGAGGTCAGCGAGTAGGCATCGATCGAGGCGACACCGGGTTCGCTGTAGACGACCACGACACCATGACGCTCCGCCAACCGCACGACATGCTGGACGGGCCCCGGGGAAGACCGAAGTGCTCTCGCGCGTGGCGCGCAGCCCGCTCGGGCCCGTCGGGGTCATCCGGCTCTACTGGCAGGTCGGGCAGCATCAGTTCAGGCAGTTCAACGCTCGCCTCGAGCAGGCCCGCAACCTCGGCCACGAAGCGACCGTATGCCTCTGCCTCGTCTTGAGCGACCTGTGGGGTGGAGCGGAGCGACCTGAAGTGCGGACGAGAGATGCTCGGCGGAGGCCCCCGGCGAAGAAGAGCGGTTCGACACCCAACGCGAGAGCGAGCTTCGCGACGGTCGATCGGTTTGGCTGCTTCGCCCCAGATTCCCAACCCGTCACCGAGGCGGGTGACATGCCGATCAGCTCGGCGAGCTTCGACTTCTTGATGCCGGCCAGCTGACGGGCCATGGTCAGGCGGCGCGCGTTGAAGAACGAGGTCGCATCGACGAGGCGCGAGTCGTGGGTCTTCTTATTCATCGTTGGACCCAGCGGCCTCGCCCGACCGAGGTCGGCGAAGACGCACGGCGATCTCCTCCGCCTCGATCGAGGCGGGATCGCCCGGCAGTGTGGGTCGAGTATCGGCGGCGTCGACTTGGGGCCGCCGCCGCCGCGAAGGATGAGCTGACGCCAGTACCAGCACCCGTCCCCACGGTAGGCGGGGTTCTTGCTCTGGCCGATGAAGAGCTCGTAGCGGCCGGTCACAGGGTCGTACGCATGCGCGGCGACGAGGGTGACGCCGGCGAAGTCGTCGTCATCGGGGATTCCCGGAAGGGTCTCGAGGCCGTAGTCAGCGTCGTCGAACAGGGTGACCCCGTGCACGTAGTGCTGATTGGCGACCTGCCTCTTTGCATTGCTCCGCTGCCCCCACTGGATCTTGTCGATGCCGTCGAACTTGTACGACTGCAGCAGAAGGCGGTGCCCATCCGCCGCCCAGCCGGGTGAGCCGTGGTAGTCCTTGCGAATGATGGCCCCGCTCGGGATCTGCGGCATGGAGGCGAGGGCCGCCGGCGAGATTCCACGGCGCACCACGTCCCTCCCTTCGCCGCTGACGTCGTCCGAGAGAGCGAACCGCCCATTCGACGTCGCCCGATCCATTAGGTCGCGAATGTGTACGAAGTTGTGGAGCCCGAGGATCGCCTGATCATGGCCACGCTCTTCGTCGTAGTCATCCGCCGTCATCCGGAATCCGACGGGCGCCGCCCATCCGACCACGGCGAGTAGGCCAGAGCGGCTCAGGCTGGCCAGGGCGTCGTCTTGCGCGGTCATGACTCTAAACGTAGCGCTATGGCCAGTATTTCGCAACGGATTTTTTACTCACGGCTATTTCTTGCGCCCCCTTTCACCCCTTCGTAGGGAACCCCTGGATGCCGCGCATAGGCACCTCGGGGCCCGGTGCGGCCCCGGAGGGGAACATGGAGCCGACCACACGATGGAGTCTTCTCGCATCGTCACGCGACCACCTGCTGAACGCGGACGATGCACTGTCAGTCCTTTATTACCGGACACGGCAGACATGGAATGGCCCCACAAGGGTTGTCCTATGGCTCAGACGTTTCGACGAGCTCGCGGCTTTCGCGCAGCAACATCGGCGGATGCCAAGAGGGCGCGGGCCCGTACCGGGGGCGTCGGCCGGAAGGCCAAAGCCGCGCCCGAAGACGAGCGGGTTCGTGGGGCTGTGGTTGTTTTCGGAGTTGGTCACCTCCGCCCTATGCCGCGAACGTCGAACCGGGTGCGAGTTCGCCGGACCAGGATCGACGGACGGATGTTGGCAAGCGTGGGAGTCGAACGTATATTCGAAGAATGGGCGCGCCAGAACCAGTGACAGACCTCACCGGCCGCCGCATCGGCACCGTGCGACTCGTGCACATAGGGTCACGTCGACACGCCTTCTGGGAAGCCAGGAGCCTTGACGGCTGCGACCTCGGAGCGCACACCCGACGCGTAGACGCCGAGGAAGCGATCCAGGATGACTGGGAGGCCGGGCGACCGGGCTTGCGCAGGCCTGCGTTCGCGATCAGGTCGCCGTAGCTCCTCCAGACGAGCGGCCCGTAGAAAAGCGGGTACTTCAGTGGATACTCCAACCCCTGATACCGCACGGCAAACGACTGGCCGTGCAGAATCGCGTTTCGAGCGAGACGCAACCCTACGAGCACTGCGCCGTGTGCGTCCGCACTCCGGGCCAGCTTGTAGTTCTCGCCGCCACTGGCTTCCAACGCCTCGTCGACAGCACATGCCCAAACGACCGTGTTGGCGACTGCCAGGTCGAGCTCACCGGGCCCGTCAACCAGTGCGTCATGGGATTCAGTAAAGAATCTATAGAGGAGCTCAAAGTCCACGCGGCGAACATACTGCCAGCCGTGACGGCGTCACGTCTTCAACGACAACGATCATCGCGACGCGCGCCGCCGCGGTCGGGACCGACCGGCTCAGCCGTAGCGGACAAGGGACATGTCCCGGACCCCTGCGGTTGCGCGATGTCCCGCCCCGTGCCCGCGCCGAGTCTCGCTGGCGCGGGGACAGCGATGCGCCGGACACCAACCTGACCCGCGACCAGGCCATTCGTGCCTAGTTCAGTTACGGGAAAAATCGCCGAGTTACGGGAATCCCTCGACGCTCCGCCGCCAGGATTCGAACCTGGACCTAACAGCTCCAAAGGCTGTCGTGCTGCCGTTACACCACAGCGGATCGCGCATTGCGCCCGTCAAGTCTGGCACGACCGAGCGCCGCGACCCGGCGCGAGCCGCGCCTCAGCGCCCGGGCAGCACCGTGTTGAGGAACAGCCGCGCCACTCGCTCCGCGTCCACGCCGAGCGCCACATCCACCGACGCCCACTCGGTCGTGAGTCCGTGCGCCGCGTCCTCTCCCGGGTGCTCGCGCCGGTCGACGACGGTCTGCCCGCGCCCGTAGCCGGCCAGCTCGACACGCACCGGCAACCGCGCAACCTGGAACGCATCCGGGTCGACGATGCTGCACACAGCCCCCGCGTCACCGATCCACCCGATGTAGTCGCCGCGCGTGCCATCGGGTGACGCGATGCGGTGATCCAGCAGGCGCCCCACCACCGACGGCAGCAGGTCGTCGGATGCCGCGAGCGCCTCGGTCGTCTCCTCGCCACCGACACGTGATTGAACACGTCGAGGCCGTACATGAACAGCGGCACGCCCGAACCCAGCACGATCGAGGCGGCCTCCGGGTCGTGCCACACGTTGAACTCGGCGAGCGCGGTCGCGTTGCCGACACTCGCCGAGCCACCCATGAAGACGATGCGGCCGATATTGGCAGTGACCTCCGGATGCGTGCGCAGCAGCAGCGCGAGGTTCGTCTGCGGGGCGAGCGCCACGAGGGTCACCGGCTCGGGTGACGCGAGGATGCGGCGGCGCAGGAAGGCGACCGCACCATCCGATTCCGCGGTGCGGACGGCAGGCGGCAGCTCGACCCCCGCGAGGCCGTCGGCGCCGTGCACGTGGCTCGCGTCGCGCGGTGACTCGATGAGCGGGCGGTGCGCACCGGCGGCGACCGGCACATCCGTCGCCCCCGCGAGCGCGAGCACCCGCAACGTGTTCTCCACCACCTGCAGCAGCGGAGCGTTGCCCGCCACGCAGCTCACGCCGATGAGATCGAGTTCCGGGTGGGCGGCCGCGAACAGCAGGGCGAGCGCGTCGTCGACGCCCGTGTCGACGTCGAGGATCACCGGGATGGGCATGCACCCATCCTCGCGGATGACGGGGAAGGCACCGTCACTCGCAATAATGGGCAGATGCCCGAGAACGACGAGGTCGATCGCATCGTGGCCGCGTGGCAGCGCGCGCATCCGGGGCTCGACTTCTCGCCCCTGCAGGTGCTCTCGCGCGTCGCCCGGCTCGCGAAGCACCTCGACCGGGCGCGACGCGACGCCTTCGCGAGCTCGGGACTCGAACCGTGGGAGTTCGACGTGCTCGCGGCCCTGCGCCGTGAGGGCCCGCCGTTCCACGCGAGCCCGAAGGCACTGCTGCAGCAGACCCTCGTCTCGAGCGGCACCATGACCAACCGCATCGACCGGCTCGTCGAGCGCGGCTTCGTGGAGCGCCACACCGATCCGCACGACGGGCGCGGCGTCGTGGTGGCGATGACGGACGCGGGACGCGCCGCCGTCGACGACGCCATGGGCGAGCTCGTGGCGCGAGAGGCGCAGCTGCTCGGGGCGCTGCCCGCGGCGGATCAGGAGCGGCTCGCGGGGTTGCTGCGGAAGCTCAGTCTCGACTTCGACTGAATCGTTGGCGTCGCGGCGCGACTACTGCCCGAAGCGGCACCACTCGGCGACCCAGGTGAGCACCTGCGACTTCAGCTCGGGCGGCATCGGCAGCTCGATCGTGCCGGCACGGGGCTCCCCCACATCGATCGTGAAGATCGTGCCGCGCTTGTCCTCCTGCACGACGTGCGGATCGCACCGCTGCGGCACGAGCGGCACCTCGATCGAGGTCTCGACAGACTGAGCATCCAGCGCGAGGCCGAGCCTCCAGCGGTCGCCGTCTTTCGGGGCGAACTGCACGAGGTTCGTCGAGCGCAGCTCGGCGAGCAACACGGGCTCTCCTGCGCCGGTCGGCGTCGCGGTGAGCATGGCCATCGCCGGTTCGCCGGGCGGCGACGCCGTGAAGCCCGTCCACGTGAGCGACGACGTGCGCTCGATCTCCACGAGCAGACACTCGCGCTCGTGCAGGCCGATCGTGAAGTCCTCGGCCGAGCGCAGGTCGGCCACGAACCTGGTGCCGTCGTCGCGCGTCAGCGTCAGCGTGCGCCGCACCGCGCTGCCCTCGCACACCGGCTCCGGCAGCGCGAAGCGCAGGTCGCTCGTCGCGCCGGGCTCCAGCCGCACCTCGCGGTCGATGTCGACGGCGGATGCGAACCTGCTGTCGTCGAGGCGCGCTGCGGTGAACGCGAGCGCGGCATGCGATCCGTTGTGCACGCGCAACTGGGCCATCCGCTCGGCCACATCGGAGCGCTGCTGCATGACGAGCACCGTCACCCCCTCGGGCAGCGCGGGCGGCGCCGCGACGCATCCGGCCAGCAGCGCGGCGAGCGCGAGCCCGAGAGCGACGAGAGCGCGTCGTGCAGGCATGGCGCGAGGATAGCGCCACGGGACGTTCGGCTCCCGCGTCGCACCGCATCCGCTCGTTACGCTCGGCGCATGGCGCGCACACCCGGCATCGAACCCTGGCGATCGCGCCTGCTCATCATGTTCTCGGGCGAACCCGACGGACGGCCGAAGTGGGTGCGGGAGGTCGACGAGGGCGACGACGCCGGGTACTTCGGCGAAGGCTCGGCCGCGTGGCATGTGCACGGATCGATGGGCACGCTCGTGGCGGGCATCCGGGCGCTGCTCATGCAGACGCTGCATCCGGGCGCGATGGCCGGCGTGCACGACTGGTCGCGCTACCGCAGCGACCCGCTCGGGCGACTCTCGGGCACCATCCGCTGGATCATCACCGTCACGTTCGGCTCGGCCGAACAGGCCCGCCGCGAGTCGGGGCGCGTGAACCGCTTCCACGACCGCGTGTCGGGCGAGTACACGGATGCCTCGGGCCGTACCGCGGCGTACTCGGCTCACGATGCCCCGCTGCTCGACTGGGTGCACCTCGCCTTCACGGATGCCTTCCTGGGTGCCGCCGAGCGCTGGGCACCGCGCATCCCGGGCGGCGCCGACCGCTACGTGGCCGAATGGGCGATCGCGGGTGAACTGGTCGGCGTCGTCGACCCGCCGCGCACCGCCGGCGAGCTGCGCGAACGCCTCGACTCGCTGCGCCGGGCCGGCGTGCTGCAGCGCGACGACCGCGTCGACGACATCGTGCGCTTCATCCGCCGCCCGCCGCTCGCACTCTCGATGCGCGTGCCCTACGCGATCCTGTTCGGCGGTGCCGTCGCGTCGCTCCCTGTGGAGTTCCGCCGGATGCTGGGCCTGCGTCGCCCCTGGTGGCCCGCCATCACCGCGACGCGCGTGGCGCTGCGCGTGGTCGAGCGGATCCTCGGACAGACCTCCACGTCCGAAGCTGCGGCACAGCGACGGCTCACCCGCCTGCGCGCCGAGGGGCGTTCGACCGAGCCCGTGCCGTGGGTGCGCGAGCCCGCCGACGGCTGAACGGCCGCCGCAGGGCCGCCTGCTGCAACACGAAGTCACGGAATGCAACCTCGGGACGCATAGCCCCCTCGTCCCCGACCACGGTGACAGGATCGGCAGGGCGCCGCGCCCACAGCGGCGGAAGGAGACCTGCATGAGCGACACCATCCGCGTGGTCGGGGTGAGCGGAAGCCCCACCGACCCCTCACGCACCACCGCCCTCGTGCGGCGGGTGTCGGAGGCGTTCGCCGACAAGCTCGGCGGCGAGACGCAGGTGATCGAGCTCGCGACCGTGCTGCCCGCCCTCGCGGGAGGTGGCTACCGACCGAGCCTCGGTCCCGCCGCGCAGGATGCGCTCGAGGCCGTCGAGACCGCGGATGTGCTCGTCGTCGGCTCGCCCGCCTACCGCGCCACCTACTCCGGCCTCTTCAAGCTGTTCTTCGACTACGTCGGCCAGTACGCGCTCGTCGACACGCCCATCGTGCTGACGGCCACCGGCGGCTCGGATCGCCACGCGCTGCTCGTGGAGCACCAGATGCGGCCGCTCTTCGGGTTCTTCCAGGCGCTCACGCTGCCACTCGGCATCTTCGCCAACGAACGCGACTTCACCGACTACCAGGTGACCTCCGACGACCTCGACGAGCGCATCGAGACCTCGCTCTCGCGCGCGCTGCCGCTCGTGCGCAGTCAGCTCGTCGCGAATGCGGTGGCGCGGGAGCCGGCGCTCGCAGGCGGGTAAGGCTCGGCGAACCCTTTCCTCCACAAACCGTCGTGTGGCGTGTTCTCCACGAATCTGCGTCCAGGCCCGGGACGCTGCTGGCGCACTGGATACGGTGGAGGCAGACCGGCAGAATGGAGGCGATGTACGTGTCGATCGAGGTGCTCACCACGCTCGGCAGCTTCGCTGGGCTGCTGGTGGCGATCGTCGCCGGTTTCGGGTGGACGATCCGCCGCACCGACGCACAACTGCAACACGCGACAGGTCGGCTCGAGGCGCGCATGGACCGCATCGAATCGCGCATGGACCGCCTCGAGGGGCAGACAGCTGCGTTGACCCACGAACTCACCGACGTAAAGATCACGATCGCGCGTCTCGAGGGTCCACCGCCGCGGCTCTACACGATGCGCTGACGCCCTCAGCTCGCGAGCTCGGCGCGCGCCGATTCGCGCCCGCCGAGGTACTCGACGAGGTGCTCGGCGAGCTCCGCGCTGTCGTGCGCCGCGCCGCTGATGTACGTCGAGCGACGACGACGCAGCAGGCTCGTGCCGAGCACATACAGGCCCGGCGCGTCGGGGATCACGCCGCCCTCGTGCCACAGCCGCCCCTTGTAGTCGAGCACGGGCACCTCGAGCCACGAGTAGTCCGGGCGGTAGCCGGTGGCCCACAGCACGGTGCCGACCTTCTCGCCCACGAGGTCGAGCTCGAGTCGGGGCGAGTCGTCGACGACGGTCGGGTCGAAGCGCTCCACCGGGCCGACCTCGGCATCCGTCTCGGCGGCCCAGGCGTCGAAGCGCTCGAGCAGCCTGTCGAGCTTGAGGTCGGCGAGGCGCACGGTGTTGGCGAGACCGCCCGAGAACTGGGCGACGCCCTCGTGCACCCGCCCGAGGCGCCCGACGATGCGGATGCCGCGCTCGTGCAGCGCGCCGATGCCGACAGCACGGTCGGCGCTGCCCACGAGCTGCGGCGAGGGCACGTGGCGTGCACGCACGATGTCGTCCACTTCGTCCCAGCGCTCGTCGAGCACGCCGGCGGCATCCATCCACCAGAAGATGTCGCGACCGCGGTAGCTGCGCGGCATGCGCACGTGCTCGCCCGTCGAGATCGTCACCTCACGCCCGCTGCGTGCGAGCTCGTCGGCGAGCTGCACCCCGCTCGCGGATGCACCCACCACGAGCACGCCGCCCTCGGGCAGCTGCTCCGGCGAGCGGTAGTGCTTGGCGCTCAGCGACAGGACGCCCGACGGCACGCCCTCGGCGTGCGCGGGCACGTTCGGGATGCCGCTGCCGCCGTTCGCGAGCACCACGGCATCCGCCTCCCACACCCCGTGGTCGGTCGTGACGCGATAGCCGCGCTCGAGCGGGGCGACGCTCGTGACGGTCACCCCCGCCCGCACCGGGGCCCCGATGGCCCGCGCGTAGGCCGCCAGGTGGTCGGCGACCTCGCGCGAGCCCATGAACCCGTCGGGGTCGTCGCCTGCGTAGTCGTGACCGGGCAGGCCGGTCTGCCAGTTGGGCGTGAGCAGCCGCAGCGACTCCCAGCGCTCGGTGCGCCAGGCGTTCCCGGGCTCGCCGCGATCGAGCACGACATGCTCGACGCCGTGCTCGGTGAGCCGACGGCTCATGGCGAGGCCGGAGTGACCGGCCCCGATGATCAGGACCTCGGTGCGCACGTGGAGCGACGTGCCCCTTACGCCACCGAGACGGTGACGTTCGTGGGGTTCGTGAGCGCGTCGAACACCGCGGAGCGCTTCTGCGACTGCGCCACGAGCGCCGCGATGTCCTCGTCGCTCGCATCCGCGTCGATGTCGAAGGTCACGCGCACCTCGTTGAAGCCGTTGCGCACCTCGGGGTCGCCGCCGAGGATGCCGAGGATGTCGTGGTCGCCCTCGACGGTCGCCTTGACGCTCTTGAGCTGGATGCCGCGGTTCTGCGCGACGGCGGCAACGCCCGCGGTGAGGCACCCGGCGAGCGCCGCGAGCACGGTCTCGACGGGGGTCGGGGCGTGGTCTTCGGACGCGAAGGGCTCCGGGTGGTCGCCCTCGAGCACGAAGGGCTTCTTGTGCTGGTGCTCCTGGCCGAGGCCCGTGAAGCTCTCGATGGTCTGGCGGGAGTGCGTGCCGCGGATCCACTCCGAGGTCGCCTTCCAGGTGAACTGCGCGGCCTCGGGGGCCTGGCGCAGAGCGTCACGGGCGCCCAGGAGCGCGTCGCTGTTGACTCCGTTGTCGACGGTTGCGGTGTCGGTCATGGGGTTTCCTCTCTCGGGTGAAGACATCGTGAGAGTAGCCCCGTGACTCCGTCTGAGCCCCTTGCATTGCGAAACATGACAATCGGCGGCAGCCCCCGCACGGCCGGATGCGCGCTCAGGGGCAGTGCAGGATCGTGCGGCCGTCGGCGAGAGCCTTGGTGTGGCCGGTCATCGCGGTGCCGCACAGCGGGCACGCGCGTTGGGGTGCGGGCGCCGGCGCCGCCTGGTCGTAGGGGCCGAGCGGCGGCGGCCCGATCCACGGGAAGAGGATGCGGTTGAGCCGGTTCACGAAGCCGCGACCCTTCGCGAAGTCATTGCCACGATGGAAGTCGCTGCCGATACGTGCCATAACCATTAGTGTACTAACTAATTCGCTAGGCTGAGGCCATGGCCCACCAACCCGTCGACCTGCTCGCCCTCGAGAACCAGGTGTGCTTCGCACTCGCGGTGGCATCGCGCAGTGTCAATGCGCTCTACCGGCCCGTGCTGGAACCGATGGGGCTCACGCATCCGCAGTACCTCGTGATGCTCGCCCTCTGGGAGCGCAGCCCCCGCTCGGTGCGCGACCTCGGCAAGGAGTTGCAGCTGGATCCCGCCACCCTCTCCCCTTGCTCAAGCGACTCGAGGCGCTCGGCTACGTCGCCCGCCACCGCAGCACCTCCGACGAGCGCGTGCTCGAGATCACCACCACGGATGCCGGCGCCGCCTTGCGTGCGCAGGCCGAGACCGTGCCCCCGCGCATCATCGAGCGGCTGGGCATGGGACTCGACGAATTGGATGCCCTGCGCGGCTCTCTGCACCGCGTGATCGAGGCCGCCCGCTAGGACGATATCCGGTTCTATTGCATTAGTGTGTGCCACACAGTATGGTGTGACACATGTACGACGACGAGGTGCTCGCCACCCACCTGCAGGAACTGCGCCGCGGCACCGTGGTGCTCGCGTGCCTGCTGCTGCTGAAGAACCCCGGCTACGGCTACGCGCTCATCGAGACCCTCGAGCAGCGCGGGTTCGCCACCGACGCCAACACTCTCTACCCGCTGCTGCGCCGACTCGAGAAGCAGGGCCTGCTCGTCTCGGAGTGGGACACCGCCGAGGCGCGGCCGCGCAAGTTCTACCGCACGAGCGACGACGGAGCCCGTCTCGCCGAGCTCCTCAGCGCCGAGTGGCGCACCATCGACACCGCATTCGACACCCTCAAGGACCAGCCATGACCACCAGCACTCTCACCGACCGCTACGTCTCCGCCGTCGTGCGCGGCGTGCCCGATCGCCAGCGCGCCGACCTCGAGCAGGAGCTGCGCGCATCCCTCGCCGACGACATCGACGCGCGCGTCGAGGGCGGCGCCGAGGCGAAGACCGCCGAGCGCGAGGCCATCGTCGAACTCGGCGACCCCATCGTGCTCGCCGCGCGCTACGCCGGCCGTCCGTTGCACCTCGTGGGGCCCGAGCTATACGCCGACTGGCGGCGCCTGCTCACGGTGCTCGAGTTCATCATCGTGCCGATCGTGGTGGCGACCCTCGTGATCGTCGGCGCCGTCAAGGGCGACACCTTCGGAGGCATCGTCGGCGGCGCGGTCTGGACCGGCCTCTCGGTGGGCGTGCACCTGGCCTTCTGGGTGACGGTGACGTTCGTGCTCATCGAGCGCAGCCCCTCGATGGCGGCGAAGAAACTCATGATCTGGACGCCCGACATGCTCCCCGAGACGGCCGCCCAGCGCACGAGCCGCACGGAGTTCATCGTCGAGACCGTGCTCGCCGCCCTCTTCCTGACCGCCTTCGTGCTGTCTCCGTTCGTGAGCCCGTTCACGGATGCCGCAGGCGCCGTGGTGCCGCTGTTCGACCCGTGGATCTGGCAGTCGGGCATCCTGATCGTGCTCGTTCTCGTTCCGCTGCTGCAGGTGGGCGCGGGCGCGCTCAAGCTGCGCGGCCACTGGACCATGCCGTATGCGGTGGCCGCGACGCTCATCGACGTCGCCGGCGCGATCGCGATCATCGTGCTCGGCGCGACCGACCACCTGTTGAACCCGGCCTTCTTCGACGCCGCCGGATGGCCGCAGTCGGTGATCGGGGTCACCAACATCGTGGTGATCGTGGTGGGTGCGCTCGCGATCGCCACCTCGGCGTGGGAGAACATCCGCTCGGTGCGGCGGGCCTAACGGCCGCGCGGCCTACCGCACCCGCGGCACGAGACGCTCGAGCTGGCGCACATGCGCCGGCTCGAGCTCCGCGAGGCTCGAGGCGCCCAGCAGCTTCATGGTGCGCACGAGCTCACCGGTGAGGATCTCGATCGCGCGATCGACACCGGCGCGCCCGCCCGCCATGAGGCCGTAGAGGTAGGCCCGCCCGATCATCGTGAACCTCGCGCCGAGTGCGACGGAGGCGACGATGTCGGCCCCGTTCATGATGCCGGTGTCGACGCCGATCTCGACGTCCCTGCCCACCTCGCGCACCACATCCGGAAGCAGATGGAACGGGATCGGCGCGCGATCGAGCTGGCGCCCGCCGTGATTGGAGAGCACGATGCCGTCGACCCCGCGGTCGGCGAGCGCCTTCGCGTCGTCGACGTTCTGCACGCCCTTGATCACGATCTTGCCGGGCCACATGCCGCGGATGACGTCGAGGTCGTCGAACGAGATGGTCGGGTCCATGGCCGCGTCGAGCAGCTCGCCCACGGTGCCGCCCGTCGTGGAGAGCGAGGCGAACTCGAGCTTGGGCGTGGTGAGGAAGTCGAACCACCACCACGGGCGCGGGATGGCGTTCAGGATCGTGCCCGCCGTGAGCTGCGGCGGGATCGAGAATCCGTTGCGCTTGTCACGCAGGCGCGCGCCCGCGACCGGGGTGTCGACGGTGAAGTGCAGGGTGTCGAAGCCCGCCGCGGCCGCCCGCTCGACGAGGCCGTAGGAGATCTGCCGGTCGCGCATGACGTAGAGCTGGAACCAGTTGCGCCCCTCGGGGTTGGCCGCCTTGACGTCTTCGATCGAGGTCGTGCCGAGCGTCGAGAGCGTGAACGGGATGCCGGCCGCGCCCGCGGCGCTCGCCCCGGCGATCTCGCCCTCGGTCTGCATGAGGCGCGTGAAGCCGGTCGGCGCGATCGCGAACGGGTACGCGCTCGGGCCCCCGAGAATCGTGGAGTTCGTGTCGACGTCGGTGGCGGGACGCAGGATGCGGGGGCTGAACTCGACATCCTGGAACGCCTGGCGTGCGCGCGCGAGCGACAGCTCGCCCTCGGCAGCCCCATCCGTGTAGTCGAACGCGGCGGTAGGCGTGCGGCGCTGGGCGATGTCACGCAGGTCCCAGATCGTGAGCGCCTTCGCGAGCCGGCGCTTCCTGCCGTTGAACTCGGGCTTCTTGAACCGCATGAGCTCGACGAGCTCGACGGGTCGGGGAACTGGCGCTTGACCACGGGGGTCACCTTTCGTGCAGGGTTTCGAGATGCGCGTCGTAGTGCGCGAGCAGGCGATCGCGCGACGCGAGGATGTGGCTGCGGGTGAGGTGCTCGGCGAGCGCCGTGTCGCCCGCGGCGACGGCGTCGAGGATGCGGCCGTGCTCGGCCACGACCTCGCGGGTCGAGCGCAGGCGATGGGCGTCGACCTGGGCGATCGCGAGCTCGATCTCGCCCATGAGCTGGTCATGCAGCCGCGGCAGCCGGGTGGAGGGCGAACCCTGCACGAGCGCACGGTGGAAGGCGATGTCGATCGCCCAGTAGGACGCGTCTGCGTCGAGCGCGCTCAGCCGCTCGTGAGCGGCGGATGCGGCATCCGGAACTGCGGCGGTGCCGGCCAGCAGTTCCACGGCGGCCGACTCGACGGCGGCGCGCGCGGCGAACAGGTCGACGAGGTCGTCGCGGCCGAGTCGCCGCACGCGTGCCGCGTGGTGCGGTTCGCGCTCGAGCAGCCCGTCGGCGACGAGCCGGTCGATCGCGATGCGCGCGGTCGGGCGCGCGACGCGGTAGCTCTCGGAGACGAGCGCCTCGGTCACCGCGTCACCGGGCGGGAGCACGCCCGTGAGGATCGCGTCGCGCAGGGAGGCGACGACGGCATCCGGGCGCATCGCTGCATCCATCGTCGCTCCCGTGCCCATGATTGTCAGACAATACCAGATTGTCTAACAATCCGCGTCCGCGAGAGTACGTGCTTTTGGCCACAAACGAGCCCGGCGAGCCCAAAAGCACGTACTCTCGCGGACTCACTCCCAGCGAGAGGCGCGGTAGTCGGCGGTGATGCGCCGCACGGTGCCCGAGCGGCCGCGCACCACGATCGACTCGGTGCGGATCACCGGCCCGAGCTTGCGCACCCCTCGAGCAGCGCCCCGTCGGTCACGCCCGTCGCCACGAAGAAGGTGTTCTCGCCGCGCACGAGCTCGTCGGCCTCGTAGACGTGGTCGAACAGCAGGCCCGCGGCCTCGCCCTTCTCGCGCTCCGTGTCATCCCGCGGGGCGAGTCGCCCCTGAATGAGCCCGCCGAGCGCCTTCACGGCACACGCCGTTGCGACGCCCTCGGGGCTGCCGCCGACGCCGACGCACATGTCGAGGTCGCCGTCGAGCGACGCCGCCGCGATCCCGCCGCCCACGTCACCGTCGAGCAGTAACCGCACGCCCGCCCCGGCGGCACGGATGTCGGCCACGAGCCCCTCATGCCGCGGCCGGTCGAGCACACCCACCGCGAGGTCGCCCACCTTCTTGCCCGAGGCCTTCGCGAGCGCGCGGAGGTTGTCGCCGATCGGCCGCCGGATGTCGACGATGTCGACGCCCGCGGGCCCCGTCACGATCTTGTCCATGTAGAACACGCTCGAGGCGTCGAGCATCGTGCCGCGATCGGATGCCGCGATCATCGAGATCGCGTTCGGCCGCCCGGCAGCGGTGAGGGCGGTGCCGTCGATGGGGTCGACCGCGATGTCGCACTCGGGCCCGTCGCCGGTGCCCACGACCTCGCCGTTGAACAGCATCGGGGCGTGGTCCTTCTCGCCCTCCCCGATCACGACCGTGCCGCGGAACGCGACCGTTCCGAGGAACGCGCGCATGGCATCCACTGCGGCGCCGTCGGCCGCGTTCTTGTCGCCGAGCCCGATGAAGTCGGACGCACGGATGGCGGCGGCCTCGGTCGCACGCACGAGCTCGAGCGCGAGGTTGCGGTCGGGCACCGCGGTTCCCAGCACGAAGCTCACGCGACAGCCCTCCGCGAGAGGCCCGCGCTCTGCTCGAGCCGCTCGCGCAGCCCACCCAGCTGCCGCCGCACCGCCTCGGGTAGCCGGTCGCCGAATCCGTCGAGGAATGCCGCGGTGTCATCCGCCTCGGCGAGCAGCGCACGCTCGTCGATGCGGAACAGCTCCTGCCACTGCTCGTCGGTCACGCCGGCCTCGCGGTACTCGATCGCGCCGACCGCGGGCACCTTGCCGAGCGGGGTGTCGGATGCCGCAGCCTCGCCCGCGATCCGTTCGATGATCCAGGCGAGAACACGACCGTTCTCGCTGAACCCCGGCCACAGCCAGGAGCCGTCGGCATCCTTGCGGAACCAGTTGACCTGGTACACGGCGGGCACGCCGCCCGTGCGCCGCAGACGCTGGCCCACCTCGAGCCAGTGCTGCATGTAGTCGCCCATGTTGTAGCCGCAGAACGGCAGCATCGCGAACGGGTCGCGTCGCAACTCGCCCACCTGGCCCTCGGCCGCTGCCGTGCGCTCGGACGCGATCGTGGCACCCAGGAACACGCCGTGCTCCCAGTCGCGCGCTTCCACCACGAGGGGCACGTTGCTCGCGCGGCGCCCGCCGAAGATGATCGCGTCGATCGGCACCCCGTTGGGGTCGTCCCAATCGGGCGCGATCGAGGGGCACTGCGCGGCCGAGACGCAGAAGCGCGAGTTCGGGTGCGCGGCGGGCGCGCCGGCATCCGGAGACCACGGCTCCCCGCGCCAGTCGACGAGGCCCTCGGGCGGGGTGGGCGTGAGCCCCTCCCACCACACGTCGCCGTCGGGGCGCAGCGCGACGTTCGTGAAGATCGTGTTGCCCCACAGGGTGTCGATCGCGGTCGGGTTCGTGCCGTAGCCCGTTCCGGGTGCCACCCCGAAGAACCCCGCCTCGGGGTTGATGGCGCGCAGGCGGCCGTCGGATCCGGGGGCGAGCCAGGCGATGTCGTCGCCGAGCGTCTCGACCTCCCAGCCGGGCAGGCTCGAGCGCAGCATCGCGAAGTTGGTCTTGCCGCACGCCGACGGGAACGCGGCGGCGATGTGGAAGCGACGGCCCTTCGGGTCGGTCACCCGCAGCAGCAGCATGTGCTCGGCGAGCCAGCCCTCGTCGCGCGCCATGACGGAGGCGATGCGCAGCGCGAACGCCTTCTTGGCGAGGATCGCGTTGCCGCCGTACGCCGAACCGAACGAGATGATCTCGCGCGCCTCGGGGAAGTGGCAGATGTACTTGGTGGGGCTGGAGGGCCAGGGCACGTCGTCCTGACCGGGCTCGAGCGGGGCGCCCACCGAGTGCAGCGCCGCGACCCATCGCGCTCCCGCGCGGATGCGCTCCAGCACGGTTTCGCCGACCCGCGTCATGATCGACATCGAGGCGACGACGTATGCGGAATCGGTGAGCTGCACGCCATAGCGCGAGAGCGCGCCTCCGACGGGACCCATCGAGAAGGGCACGACGTACATCGTGCGGCCGCGCATGGCTCCGGCGAAGAGGTCTCGCAACTCGGCGCGCATGGCATCCGGATCGCGCCAGTTGTTGGTGGGGCCGGCGTCGGCCTCGTTCTCGGAGCAGATGAAGGTGCGCGCCTCCACGCGCGCGACGTCATCCGGATCGCTGCGCGCGAGGAAGCTGTAGGGCCGATGCTCGGGGTTCAGTCGGATGATGCGCCCCTCCTCGACCATCTCGTGCAGCAGAGCATCGAGCTGGCCGCGGGAGCCGTCGACCCACACCACGCGGTCGGGTTGCAGCAGCTCGACGTTCTCGGCGATCCACGCGTCGAGGGAGCGGACGGGGGCGACGGGGGTGGGCGACGCGGCCATGATGACCTCCTGAAGAATCGGCGTTGATTCCACCTTGGTGCACGGATTGGGGCGCTGCACCCCGGTGAGAGTGGAAATTTCACACGTTTTTGCCCTAACGTGCATTCATGCCCGATCTGACGACGCTCGGCCAGCGGATGCGGTACTTCCGCACCCGAAGCGGCCACACTCTCGGCGAGCTGGGGGATGCCGTGGGCGTCTCGGCGAGCCAGCTCTCGCTCATGGAGAACGGCAAGCGCGAGCCCCGGCTCTCGTTGCTGTCGGCGATCGCCGATCATCTCCAGATCCCCGTGTCGGAGCTGCTCGACGACACCCCGCCCTCGGAGCGCGCTGCCCTCGAGATCGAACTCGAGCGTGCCCAATCGGGAGCGCTCTACGCCGAGCTCGGCCTGCCGATGCTGCGCCCGGGCCGCTCGATGCCCGACGAGGTGCTCACGACGCTCGTCGGGCTGCACCGCGAGCTCGACCGGCGCTCGCGCGAGAAGATCGCCACCCCCGAGGAGGCCAGGCGCGCCAACACCGAACTGCGCGCCCGCATGCGCGAACGCGACAACCACATCCCCGAGATCGAGCAGCTCGCCGAGGACGTCATGCGCGACGTCGGCTACGAGCGCGGTGCGGTCACCCACCGCATGGTCGCCCTCATCGCCCAGCGACTCGGCTTCGAGCTCGTGCACGTGGGCGACCTGCCGCACTCGGCACGCTCGGTGACCGACCTCGCGAACGGGCGGATCTACCTGCCGCCCGCGTCCATCCCGGGCGGCCACGGCCTGCGCTCGATGGCGCTGCAGGCCGTCGCGCACCGCCTGCTCGAGCATCGCGCTCCCGCCGACTACGCCGAGTTCCTGCAGCAGCGGCTCGAGATCAACTACTTCGCGGCGGCCTGCCTCATGCCGCGTGCCCAGGCAGTGCGATTCCTCACCCAGGCGAAGGCCGATCGCGACATCGCCATCGAGGACTTCCGCGACGCGTTCGGCGTGACGCACGAGGCCGCGGCGCTGCGCTTCACGAACCTCGCCACCGCCCACCTCGACATGCGGCTGCACTTCCTGCGGGTGGGCGACGACGGCTCGGTCGCGAAGGCGTACGAGAACGACGGGTTGCGGCTGCCGACGGATGTCACGGGCGGCGTGGAGGGGCAGATCGTGTGCCGCTACTGGTCGGCGCGCACCGCGTTCGCCCGCACCAACCGCACGACCGAGTTCTACCAGTACACCGACACTCCTGAGGGCACCTTCTTCGAGTCGACGCAGACCGGCACGAGCGCGTCGTCGGAGTTCTCGATCACGATCGGCGTGCCGTTCGCCGAGTCGAAGTGGTTCCGGGGGCGCGAGGCGAGCCGCCGGGAGCGGTCGCAGTGCCCGGATGCGAGCTGCTGCAGGCGCCCGCCGTCAGAGCTTGCGTCGCGCTGGGCGGGCAAGGCCTGGACGAGCGCCAAGGTGCACGCCCACATCTTCTCGCCGCTGCCGTCGGGCACCTACCCGGGCGTCGACGACCGCGAGCTGTACGAGTTCCTCGAGGCCCACGGCGCCTCCGACTGAGACGCGAGCCTTCACCCCTCCGCCCCTCTCGGCGATGGCCAAACGCTGTAGCGGTCGACCACGCGCACCAGATGTTTCCGGCGCACGAATGCAAAATGTGTAGCGCGAGATGCCGACTGGTGCGCACACGAGGCGCGCGACGCTCACGTCGCGACACTGCACACACGCTCGGATGCCGCATCCACGCGGCGCAGGTTCGGCTGGCTGCGCAGGTTCGGCATCCGCACGTCCCGCATCCGAACGGCATCCTTGCGTCGCGCGTCAGGTTTCGACCTCATGCGCCAGCAACTCCTGGTGCGCGAGGTCAAGCGCTATAGCGTTTGGCGCACGGCCAGCACGAAGACGCTCAATCCGTGGGGGTGGCGGAGCTCGCCGTAGGGGTGGCGGACGCCGTAGCGGAGCCCGCCTCGGGGGCGCGGAACAGGCGCTCCATCCACAGCCACACGAGCACACCGGTCGCGACGGTGACGGCGACCGACCCGATCGTCGTGAGTGCGATGCCGAGGGCCGCGTTGCCGAGCACCTGCCCGACCGTGCGGGCCGTGCCGAAGATGAGCCCGGTGAGCGCGCCGACCGTCGCCGAGAGCACGGCCGAGATCACGAGCCCGACGGCGATGCCGAACCCCGTGACATGGCCGGGGCGACCTACCCCGTGGGCGCGGAGCACGAAGAAGCTGATGAGGCATCCGGCCAGCACGAACACGGCACCGACGATCGCGAAACCCAGCGTGACCCCGCCGAGCGCAGCCGGGTCGATGCGCCCGAGCGTCGAGTTCGCGTCGCCCGCCGCGTCGCCACCGCTCACGATGTTGGCCACCACGACGACGAGCGTGCGGATGACGGTGCTGAGGTACCAGACGGCGAGCGGCACCGCGAGCAGCACCGCGCCGAGCGTCACGAGCGGCAGCGAGATGGCACCCGAGATGATCGCGCCCCGGCGCGCCTTGCGCCGCTGCTGAGCCGCGAGGTCGTGCGCGACCGCGGAGTCGCGGGATGCCGCACGGGCCTCTGGTGCGTCGGAGCGCGGCGCGGTCTCGACCGCATCCGGCTCTCGGGGCACCGCAGCTGTCGGTTCGACGGAATCGGGGGTGCTCGTGTCGCTCACGCCCTCATCATGCCGCGCGTCAGGCCCCAGGTCGACTCCCCGGGCAGCCCGACGCGATCCGTCCGCGACCACGAGCATGCCGCCCAGCAGCAGCGCGAGCACCGCTGCGGTGAGCGCACCAGCGGGCTCGACTCCGGTCGCAGCGAGACTCGGCCCCGAGGGGCCCGCCGGCACGAGGTGCCACTGCGCGAAGAACTGCTGACCGCTGGCCGCATCCGTGCCGACCGGAGCCGTTCCCCCGGTGGGTGCCGTGCGCCAGCCGAGGAAGGTGTACCCGCTGCGGGCGGGCCAGTCGTTCGGCACGGCGCTCTGAGCCGCGGCCACGGTCGCGGCCGCGACCACGTAGGGCGCACCGCCGTCGTTCGGATCGAAGGTCACGGTGCTGCTCGGGCCGGTCGAGCCCGTGCCTGCGGCGCCCGACGCGCCGTCGGACGCCCCGACCCCGGGCGCGCCCTGGGTGCCGCCACCGGTCGCGCCGGGCGCGCCACCCGCGCCACCGCTGCCGGCGACCCCGCCGCCTCCGCCGGACCCCGCGGTGCCCGTGGCCGTGCCGCCGAGGCCACCCGAGTTCGCGATTCCTCCGCCGCCCGTGCCACCGGCACCGCCATTCGACGCGCTACCGCCTGTGCCGCCGGCGCCCGCGGCGCCGGATGGCCCCTCGCTGCCGCCGCCGTCGCCGCCCCGACCACCGGAGCCGCCCGTGCCGCCCGATCCTGCGTCGCCACCGGCGCCGCCGTCGCCGAACACGCCGCCGCCGGGGCCGCCCGCGCCGCCCGAGTTGTCCAACCCGTCGCCGCCGGCGCCACCGTTGCCGTCATTGCCGAACAGGGAGCCGCCGGTGCCACCGGTGCCGCCGACTCCCGGGGTGTCGGTGCCGTCGCCGCCGTTGCCGCCCGCACCGCCGACGCCCCCGAAGCCCGCGTCGCCGCCGTTGCCGCCCGCGCCACCCTCGCCGAACACGTTGCCGCCTACTCCCCCGACGGTTCCGTCGTTGGCGATGCCCGAGCCGCCCGCGCCGCCGTTGCCCGCCGCGGCGCCGGTGCCACCGTCGCCTCCGGCGCCGCCCGCGCCGCCGACGGAACTTCCCGTGCCGCCGGGAGCGCCGGGGCCGCCGGCACCCCTGCTCCGGCCGCGCCACCCGAGCCGCCGTCGCCGCCGATCCCCGACGTCGAGGAGCTGTCGGGGTCGACCGTGCCGGTGACGACGACGCCATCGCCTCCGGCGCCGCCCGCACCTCCGGCTCCGCCGTCGCCGCCGTCGCCGCCCGCACCGCCCGCCATGCCGGTCGCCCCCGAGATGCCCGCGGCCCCGCCGCCACCTGTGCCGCCGCTACCTCCGTCGCCACCCGCACCGCCTGCGCCACCGATTCCCGCGAAGTCGACGCCCAAGCCACCCACGCCGCCCGTCACCACGGCGCCCGCGCCGCCTGCGCCACCCGCGCCGCCGGATCCGCCATCGCCGCCCGTTCCGCCTGCACCGCCGGCCGACGCGGCGCCGACCCCGCCAGCGCCTCCCGCTCCGACGCCGCCGTTGCCGCCATCGCCGCCCGTCGCCCAGAAGGGAACGCCGCTCCCGACGAGAGAGCCGTCGATGAGCGCTCCGGCGCCGCCTGCCCCGCCCGCGCCGCCGGGCGCACCGTCACCGCCGTCCCCGCCGAACGCCGAGAAGCCGTCGCTGGCGCTCGACGCATCGATGATGAGCGTGGAGTCGGCAGGGATCACGAAGCCGGTCCCGCCCGCGCCGCCCGCACCCGCCGCATCCGCTCCATACACCGTGAGGCTCCAGCCGTCGAGGCTGAGGACCACCGTCACCCCCGGCGCGAGAGACAGCCCGGAGTTCACGACGATGTTGCCGGTGAGCACTCCCGTGCCACCCGAGGCGAAGAGCGAGCCCAGCTGCGTCGCGTCACCGATGGGCGTCGCGGGTGCTGCGGATGCCGTGCTCGCGCCCGCGAGGCCGATCGCCGTGGCGAGCACCGTGGCGGCGAACCCCGCGGCGGCGGCACGTGCTGCCCGCGCGAGTCGAGTGCGACGGAGGGAGTGCGATCGGGACAGCATGGTCGATCCTTCGGGTGACGGAACGGGCGGTTCGGCCACCCTAGCGGGCCATGCGGCGCACGCGACAGGTCACCCCGCGCTCGACTCCCGGATCACGAGCTCGGGCTGGAAGACCACCTGGCGGGGCGCGAGGGTCGGGTCGTCGGCCTCTTCCAGCAGGATGCCGAGCGCCGTCTGCCCGATGAGGCGGCTCGGCTGGCGCAACGAGCTGAGCGGCACGATCGTGGCCGATGCGAAGTCGATGTCGTCGAACCCGATGAGCGCGATGTCGTCGGGCACGCGCACGCCGCCGCGCATCACGAGCGCCTGCAGCAGGCCGACGGCGAGCAGATCGTTGGCGGTGAACACGGCATCCGGGCGCTCCGCGGGGTCGCGCGCCACGAGCTGCTCCCCCATGCGGCGCCCCTCCGACACCGAGAGCGCAGAGCCCTCGAGCACCTCGAGTTGCGCGTCGGGCACCGCGGCGACCGCGTGCTGCGCACCGGCCAGGCGGTCGGCGACCTGACGCAGGCCGAGCGGTCCGCCCACGAAGGCGATGCGACGCCGGCCCGTCTCGAGCAGGTGCGCGACGGCGGTGCGTCCTCCTGCGACGTCGTCGACCGAGACCGAGCTGAGCGAGGAGTCTTCGGCCATGCGGTCGACGAGCACGACGGGCGCGCCGAGGGCGCGCAGGCGCTGCAGCCGGTCCCGGATGTCGCCCAGCGGTGAGACGAGCACGCCGCGCACGCGCTGCTCCTCGAAGAGGTCGAGGTAGGCCGCCTCCCGCTCGGGCTTCTCGTCGCTGTCACCGAGCAGCACCGCGACCCCGTGCTCGGCCGCGGCGTCTTCGGCACCGCGTGCGACATCCGTGAAGAAGGGGTTGCGGGCATCCAGCACCACGAGGCCGACCGAGCTCGAGCGTCCCGCGCGCAGCTGGCGGGCGGCGTCGTTGCGCACGTAGCCGAGCTCGCGGATGGCGTCGCTCACGCGGGTCGCCACGGCCTCCGAGACGCGATCGGGCTTGTTGAGCACGTTCGAGACGGTGCCGACGGAGACGCCGGCGCGTTCGGCGACGTCGCGGATCGAGACCGCCATTCACGCTCCTTCCGCCGGGCAGGTCCGACCCTAGTGGACGGCTTGACGCGCGCCCGGCATCCCCTTACTCTACGAAGGGTAATGAATCGTTTCAACGAGGAGACTGCAGAAATCCCATGACCGACCTCACCGCGATCGCGCCCCTCCTCGACCAGCAGGCCATCGAGCTGCCCTCCTGGGCCTTCGGCAACTCGGGCACGCGCTTCAAGGTCTTCGCCCAGCCGGGCGTGCCGCGCGACCCCTTCGAGAAGATCGCGGATGCGGCCCAGGTGCACCGCGTCACGGGCCTCGCGCCGACCGTCGCCCTGCACATCCCGTGGGACAAGGTCGACGACTACGCCGAGCTCCACCGCCACGCCGAAGACCACGGTGTCGCGCTCGGCACCATCAACTCGAACACCTTCCAAGACGACGACTACAAGCTCGGCTCGGTCACCCACAGCGACCCCCGCATCCGGCAGAAGGCCATCGACCACCACTACGAGTGCATCGACATCATGGGCGAGACCGGCAGCCGCGACCTCAAGATCTGGCTCGCCGACGGCACCAACTACCCGGGCCAGGATGACATCCGCGCCCGCCAGGACCGCCTCGCCGACTCGCTCGCCAAGATCTACGACCGCATCGGCCCCGAGCAGCGCCTCGTGCTCGAGTACAAGTTCTTCGAGCCGGCGTTCTACCACACCGACGTTCCCGACTGGGGTACCGCGTATGCGCAGGTGGCCGCCCTCGGCGAGCGCGCCGTGGTGTGCCTCGACACGGGCCACCACGCGCCGGGCACCAACATCGAGTTCATCGTCATGCAGCTGCTGCGTCTCGGCAAGCTCGGCTCCTTCGACTTCAACTCGCGGTTCTACGCGGATGACGACCTCATCGTGGGTGCGGCCGATCCGTTCCAGCTCTTCCGCATCCTGTACGAGGTCGTGCGCGGGGGCGGCTACGGCGCCGACTCCGGCGTCGCCTTCATGCTCGACCAGTGCCACAACATCGAAGACAAGATCCCCGGCCAGATCCGCAGCGTGCTCAACGTGCAGGAGATGACGGCGCGCGCGCTGCTCGTGGACGGCGAGGCCCTCGCCGCAGCCCAGGCCGCGGGTGACGTGCTCGCGGCGAACGGCATCCTCATGGACGCCTTCTACACGGATGTGCGCCCCGGCCTGGCCGCCTATCGCGAGTCACGCGGGCTGCCGGCCGACCCGATGGCCGCCTACGCCGCATCCGGCTACGGCTCCTCGATCGCCGCCTCGCGCGTCGGCGGCGCCCAGGCAGGCTGGGGAGCCTGAGCAGCGCGAGACCGCCCATTCGACGCTGAAAACCGCGGTGTGAGCGTCGGATGCGCGATCTCGCGGCCCGAGAAGAGAGGGGACTCTTCGAGGCGCCCCCGGGCGCCCGCCTCGACTGACCTTCCCGCGAGCGCTACCGAATTCCGCGAGCGCTGTTCGTAGACCAGCCGCGCTCGCGGATTTCGGTAGCGCTCGCGAAGAGGGGCAGAATCGCCACATGACCGTGCGCGTTGACCTCAACATCTCGCTCGACGGATTCGCGACGACGACCGACCAGACCCCCGAGAATCCCTTCGGCGAGGACTGGGGACGGCTCACCGAGGCGTACGTCGCCACCCGCACCTTCCGCGAGCGCGTGCTGCACGACACGAGCGGCGCGGGCACGACCGGCGTCGACGATGCCTACGCTCAGGCGTACTTCGCCGATGTCGCGGCCGAGATCATGGGTGCCGGCATGTTCGGCCTGCACGCGCACGGCGACGACCCCGGATGGCGTGGCTGGTGGGGCGAGGAACCGCCGTTCCACGTGCCCGTCTTCGTGCTCACCCATCGTCCGCGGCCGAGTATCGAGTTCGCCAACGGCACCGTCTTCCACTTCCTCGAGGCGAGTCCCGAAGAGGCGCTCGCGCGGGCGACGGATGCCGCATCCGGCGGAGATGTGCGCATCGGCGGCGGCCCCACGACGATCCGCCCGTTCCTGAAGGCGGGCCTCGTCGACCGCCTGCATGTGGCGATCGCGCCCATCCTGCTGGGACGCGGCATCCGCCTCTGGGATGAGCTGCGCGGGCTCGAGGCCGGCTACACCGTCACCGCCGAGACCGCGGAGAGCGGCACGGTGCATCTCACCTTCGCGCGCTGAGGCGGGGTGTCACGGCCTTGCACGCAGCGGAGCATCCCGCTACCCTTTGAAACGATTCACACACGCAACAGAACCGCCAGCAGAGGACCCTCATGACGACGACGTCCACCCCCGCCGAACTCATCGCACGCAGCAACCGCCTCGGGTCCGACCCCAAGGTCACCAACTACGCCGGCGGCAACACCTCCGCGAAGGGCACAGCCACGGATCCCGTCACCGGCGAGCCCGTCGAGTTGCTGTGGGTCAAGGGCTCGGGTGGCGACCTCGGCACCCTCACCGAGAAGGGCCTCGCGGTGCTGCGCCTCGACCGCATGCGCGCGCTCGTCGACGTCTACCCCGGCGTCGAGCGCGAGGACGAGATGGTCGCGGCGTTCGACTACTGCCTGTTCGGCACAGGCGGGGCGGCGCCGAGCATCGACACGGCCATGCACGGCCTCGTCGACGCCGCTCACGTCGACCACCTGCATCCCGACTCGGGCATCGCCTTCGCCACGGCGAAAGACGGCGAGAAGCTCACGAAGCAAGCCTTCGGCGACAAGGTCGTGTGGGTGCCCTGGCGTCGCCCCGGCTTCCAGCTCGGCCTCGACATCGCCGCGATCAAGCGCGAGAACCCGCAGGCGATCGGCTGCATTCTCGGCGGCCACGGCATCACGGCGTGGGGCGACACGAGCAACGAGGCCGAGAAGAACAGCCTCTGGATCATCGAGACCGCGCAGGCGTACCTCGACGAGCACGGCGCGAAGCATCCGTTCGGCGCGACCGTCGAGCAGAACGCGTCGCTTCCGGATGCCGACCGCCGTGACAAGGCCGCGGCGCTGTTCCCGACCATCCGGGGCATCGCATCCCACGACAAGCCCATGGTCGGGCACTTCAGCGACGACCCGCGCGTGCTCGACTTCCTCGCGTCCGAGAAGGCGCCCGCCCTCGCGGCCCTCGGCACGAGCTGCCCCGACCACTTCCTGCGCACCAAGGTCAAGCCGCTGCTGCTCGACCTGCCGGCCGATGCCTCCGTCGAGGAGTCGATCGCGCGCCTGAACGAACTGCACGAGGTCTACCGCGCCGACTACACCGCGTACTACGACGCCCACAAGACCGCCGACTCCCCGGCGATGCGCGGCGCCGACCCGGCGATCGTGCTCGTGCCGGGAGTCGGCATGTTCAGCTTCGGCGCCAACAAGCAGACCGCGCGCGTGGCCGGCGAGTTCTACCTCAATGCGATCAACGTCATGCGCGGCGCCGAATCCATCTCCTCCTACACGCCCATCTCGGATGCCGAGAAGTTCCGCATCGAGTACTGGGCGCTCGAGGAGGCGAAGCTCCAGCGGATGCCGAAGTCGAAGTCGCACGCCACGCGCGTCGCCTTCGTGACGGGCGCCGCATCCGGCATCGGCAAGGCCATCGCCACACGCCTCGCCGCAGACGGGGCGTGCGTCGTGATCGCCGACCTCGACCTCGCCAAGGCGCAGGCCGCCGCGGCCGAACTCGGCTCCACCGACGTCGCGATCGGCGTGCAGGTCGACGTCACCGACTCGGCGCAGGTGGAGCGCGCCCTCGACGAGGCGATCCTCGCGTTCGGCGGGGTCGACCTCGTCGTGAACAACGCCGGCGTGTCGCTCTCCAAGCCGCTGCTCGAGACGACCGAGCAGGATTGGGACCTCCAGCACGACATCATGGCCAAGGGCAGCTTCTTAGTGTCGAAGGCCGCCGCCCGCGTGCTCATCGAGCAGGGCCTCGGCGGCGACATCGTCTACATCGCCTCCAAGAACTCGGTGTTCGCCGGCCCCAACAACATCGCCTACTCGGCCACGAAGGCCGACCAGGCCCACCAGGTACGGCTGCTCGCGGTCGAGCTCGGCGAGCACGGCGTGCGGGTCAACGGCATCAACCCGGATGGCGTGGTGCGCGGCTCCGGCATCTTCGCCTCCGGCTGGGGCGCCAACCGCGCCAAGACCTACGGCATCGAGGAGGAGAAGCTCGGCGAGTTCTACGCCCAGCGCACGATCCTCAAGCGCGAGGTGCTGCCCGAGAACGTCGCGAACGCGGTCGCCGCCATCACAGGGCCCGACTTCTCGCACACGACCGGCCTGCACATCCCGGTCGACGCGGGCGTCGCCGCGGCGTTCCTGCGCTAGCTGCCGCCCAGCCGCCCCCAGCCGCCGACCAGCCGCGAGCGCTACCGAGATCCGCGAGCGCTACCGGTCTACCGGCAGCGCTCGCCGAAACGGGTAGCGCTCGCGAAAAGGAGACAACCATGACACCGCCGTCACCCCCGCACCTCCGCGCCACGGAACCGTCGCCGCCGTCGACCTCGGCGCCACGAGCGGGCGCGTGATCCTCGGCCACCTCACGCACGGCGAGCTGCGTCTCGAGGAGGTCGCGCGCTTTCCGAACGCCCCCGTGCGCACCCCCGACGGCCTGCACTGGTCGGTCACCGAGCTGTACCGGAACATCGTCGAGGGGCTCGCGGATGCCGTGCGCCGCTCCCCGGTCTCGTCTCGATCGGCATCGACTCGTGGGCCGTCGATTACGCGCTGCTGCGCGATGGACGGATGCTGGGCGAGCCGTACTCGTACCGCGACGACCGCAACCTCGCGGCCGTCGACGTCGTGCACGAGCGCGTGTCGGCAGCCGAGCTCTATGCGCGCAACGGCCTGCAGCACCTGCCGTTCAACACCCTCTTCCAGCTCACCGCCGACCGGCTTGCGGGCGCGCTCGAGCGGGCCGACACCTTCCTGCTCATCCCCGATCTGCTCGCCTTCTGGCTCACGGGACGCCAGGTCGCCGAGCGCACCAACGCCTCCACGACGGGCCTCGTCGAGGTGGGCACGGGCGAGTGGGATACCGCGCTCATGGAGCGCCTCGACATTCCCGCGCACCTCGCCCGCGGCCTCGTCGATCCCGGAACGGTGCTCGGCCGCCTGCTGCCGAGTGCGCTGCGCGGAACGGGGGCGACGGATGCCGTGGTCACGACGGTGGGATCGCACGACACCGCATCCGCGGTCGTGGCGGTGCCGTCGACCGACCGCGACATCGCCTACATCTCGTGCGGCACGTGGTCGCTCGTCGGAGTCGAGCTCGACCGCCCGGTCGTGTCAGAGGCGGCCCGCAAGGCAGGCTTCACGAACGAGGGGGCGTCGACGGGCGGGTGCGCTTCCTGCACAACGTCATGGGGTTGTGGCTGCTCATGGAATCGGTGCGCGAGTGGGAGAAGTCCGGCGAGACGGTCGATCTCGCCGAGTTGCTCGCCTCCGCCGAGGCGGTCACGAGTGAGGTGCCCGTATTCGACGCCGACGACCCGGTGTTCCTCGCCCCGGGCGGCATGCCGGATCGCATCGCGGCCTGGTTCGGCGAGCGCGGCCTCCGCGCGCCCGGCTCGCGGGCCGAGCTCGTGCGCTCGATCCTGGTGAGCCTCGCCGAGGCGTACGCGTCGACGATCCGCGCGGCATCCGAGCTCTCGGGCGTGCCGGTGCGCACCGTGCACCTCGTGGGCGGCGGATCGCAGAACACTCTGCTGTGCCGACTCACCGCCGAGGCCACCGGGCTGCCGGTCGTCGCGGGCCCGGTCGAGGCGACAGCAATCGGCAACGTGCTCGTGCAGGCGCGCGCCCACGGGCTGGTCTCGGGCGACCTCGAGGCACTGCGGGCGCTCGTGGCGCGGTCGTTCCCGGTGACGCGCTTCGAGCCGTAGGGCGCCACGACGCTGGTTTCGAGACGCGGCCTGCGGCCGCTCCTCAACCCGCTGAGTGACGAGGTGGTTGAGGAGCCGCGCAGCGGCGTCTCGAAACCGCCGTCGCCCTGCACTACGCGGCGCTGGTTTCGAGACGCGCCGCGCTCCGCGCACCGCTCCTCAACCCGCTGAGCACCCTCAACCGACCGCACACGCGAACTCGTGCACGCCGCTCTCCACGAGGTGCACCGTGCCGTCGGGCAGCTCGACCTCGCAGCGGGTCGACACGGGCACCTCGACCGTCAGCAGCATCCGCTCGCCCTCGATCCTCCACGACGACGACGCCCGTCCGTAGGGCGTGCGCACGCTCCCCGCGCCCAGCTGAGCCCGCCGCCGGGCAGCGGCCGCACGCGGAAGCGCCGGTAGCCGCCCTCGAGCGGCTCGAGCCCCGCGATCCGCCGATACATCCAGTCGCCGACCGCGCCGGCGGCGTAGTGGTTGAACGACACCATGCCGCCGGTGTCCTCACCCGTCTGCAGGTCGGCGGTGTTGACGGTGCCGTCGGGGCGCAGGGCGTCCCAGCGCTCCCAGATGGTCGTGCCGCCGGATTCCACCATGTACAGCCACGACGGGTATCCCGTCTGCAGCAGCAGCCGGTAGGCCTCGTCGAGGCGACCGCTGTCCGAGAGCGCGAACAGGATGAAGGGCGTGCCGGTGAAACCGGTCTGCAAATGACCTCCCGCCTCGTCGATGAGCCGCACGAGGTTGTCGACCATGCGCTCCGTCTCCGCCCCCTCCGTCATCCCGAAGGCGAGCGGCAGCACGTAGCCGGTCTGGAACTCCTCGCGCAGGGTTCCCGCGCCGTCGGTGAACACATTGCGGTAGGCGCGGATGACGCGCTCCCGTTCGCGGCGGTAGCGCACGGCATCCGTATGCTCCCCCAGCAGCTCCGCGATGCGCGCGACGATGCCGTAGGAGTTCGCGAGGTACGCCGTCGCGACCCACCGTCCGCGGCGCAGCCAGCCCTTCACATCCGTGTCGGGGGCCGTCCAGTCGCCGAAGTGGAACAGGAAGCGCCAGATGCGCCGCCGGTCCGGGCGCACCGAGAACAGGCTCGCCCACCACGCGGCCGCCTTCAGGAAGCGCCGCATCGTCGGATACTGGCGCCGCAGCATCCCGAGGTCGCCGCGTGCGAGGTACTCGGCCCACGGCGCGAGCACGCACACGTCGCCCCACGCGGCCGTCGCGACGACGGGGAACGGGTTGCCGGCGCGCGGCACGACCATCGGGATGCCGCCTCCGCGCGACTGCTCGGCGTTGATGTCGCGCAGCCACTTGTCGAGGAAGCGGCTCATGTCGAAGTTGTACGAAGCGGTGGATGCGAAGACGGCGTAGTCGCCCGTCCAGCCTTCGCGCTCGTCGCGCTGCGGGCAGTCGGTGGGGATGTCGACGAAGTTCGACTTGCCACCCCAGCGGATGGCCGACTGCAGAGCGTTGAGGCGCTCGTCGGAACAGGCGAACTCGCCCGTCTCGGGCACCGCGGAGTGCAGCACGACGCCCTCGAGCTCGAGATCAGCGGCGTCGATGCCCGTCACGCCGACGTAGCGGAACCCCATGTAGCTGAGGCGCGGCGAGTACTCCTGCGCGCCGTCGACGCACGTGTACGTCGCCGTCGCCTTCGCGGTGCGCAGCGAGGTCGTGAAGAGCTCGTCGTCGACGAGCACCTCCGCGTGCCGGAACACGACCTCCTGCCCCGCGGTGCCCCGGATGCGGGCGCGCACGACGCCCGCGAAGTTCTGTCCGAGGTCGTAGACGAGCTCGCCGCTCGGGCTCACCGTCTGCGCGACGGGCCGCAGCACCTCGTGCGCCCGCACGGGTGCGCCGACGGCGGCCGACAGCACGGGATCACCCTTCGGGCGGGTCACGTCGGCCGGCTTCCAGCTCTGCTGCTCGGGCGTGACGCGCGCGTCGTAGATCTCGCCGTCGTACCACTCCGCCATGCGGTACGGACCGTCGGTGCTCACCTGCCAGTCGGGGCCCGTTCCGAGCACCTCGACCGTGCCGTCGGCGTACTCGAGGTGCAGCTCGCACAGGAACGCCTGCCGGTCGGCGTAGATCCGGTTGACCCGTTTGTGGGTGAACGAGCCGACCGCCCATCCTCCGGCGACCGTCGCGACGAGCTCGGCGCCGTCATCCGGATGCCCGACGAGCTGCTCGGTCACCTCGTAGCTCTGGTAGGCGATGTGGTGGTGATAGGAGGTGAAGCCGGGTGCGAAGTAGTCCTCGCCGACCTTGACGCCGTCGATCGTCAGCTCGTACACGCCGAGCGCCGTCGCCTCGAGCCAGGCCCGCACGAGCCCCGCGCGCGTCGGCACCCGGGTGCGGAACACCATGGGCACGGGCGAGAGCTTCTTCGGGGTGACGGAGGCGGCATCCGTGATCCAGCGTGCGGTCCACGGGGTGCCGAGGCGGCCCGTGCGGAAGCTCGTCTGCGCCCGGGCGACCGCGCCGCTCGTGCCCGTCGCCTCGAGCTCGACCTCGTACTCCGTGAACGGTGCGAGGGGCCCGTCGTACACGATGCCGAGCTGCTCGCTCGTCTCGATCGTGTCGTCTCCGATCCGGATGCGGGCCGTCGCGAGAGCCTCCCCGGGGTGGTCGGAGGCGAGGGCGAAAGCGATCCGAGGGGCCTCGTCGGTAACGCATCCGGTGGCGAGCCCCTGCACGGTGAGCGAGGTGACCCTCACGACGACGCCCCCCGTCGTGCTCCCCGCAGGGTCCGCAGCGCCCGGAGGGGTGGCCGGCCGCGAGCTGCGCGATGCCCGCCGCCGCGTGACCGGGCAGCGCCCCCGACGACGACATCGCCAGGCTGCGCAGCGACTGGAACGGCATCATCCGCACGAGGAAGTGCGTGTTCTTGACGCGGGCGTCGCGCTCGGGCCCGTCGGGCATGCGCAAGGCCGCACGGTAGTCCTTCTCGACGCGGGCGAGCACGGCCCGATACATGATCGCGCCGACGAGGGTGCGTCGGGCGTCGACCAGCCGGGTCTCCATGGTGAGCCGGTGACGGCCCGCCTTGCGCGGCGCCGCCCGCGGCAGCTCCCGGCCGAGCAGCGCACCGAAGGCCGCGGGCACCTCCCGCGGCGGGGTCGCGTAGGCCGCATCCACCTCCGCGGGGTACGGCGAACGCGACTCCCGCCCCGTCGTGACCTCGAGCGGCGCTCGCAGGCGGATGTCGGATGCGGATGCCGCCACCTGCAGCTCGTACGTTCCGTTCTCGAGCACCCAGTCGTGCGCGTCGACGTCCCAGTACGCGAGGTCAGCGAGGTCGAAGGCGAGCACGGCATCCGTGCTACCCCCGGCGGGCACGCGCACCTTGGCGAATGCGCGCAGCTCCTTCTCGGCCTTGAAGACCTCGCCGCGGTTGGTGCGCACGTAGAGCTGCACGACGTCGGCGCCGTCGCGCCCGCCCGTGTTCTCGACGGTCACCCGCGCCTCGACGCGGCCGTCGCGCACGGTGACCCGGAGGTCGCGATACGCGAAGCGCGTGTACGTGAGGCCGTGGCCGAACGCGTAGCGCAGCGGCGTGCCCGCCGCGTCGTGGTACCGGTAGCCGACGTAGATCGACTCGGCGTACCGCGCGCGGTAGCCCGTGTTGTAGTCGAGCGCGCTCTGCTCCGCCGCGGTGCGTGGCCAGCTCTGGGCGAGCTTGCCCGTAGGACTCGCCTCGCCGAACAGCAGCGCCGCGGCCGCCTCCCCGCCCTGCATGCCCGGCAGCCCGAGGTGCAGCACGGCCGCGAGCCGATCGGCGAAGGGGAGCTCCACGGGAGATCCGGCGAAGAGCGCGAGCACCACGCGCGCGCCGGTCGCCAGCAGCTGCTCGATGAGCTCGACCTGGCTCGCCGGCAGCGCCATCGTCGTGCGGTCGAAGCCCTCGCTCTCCTCCAGATCGGTGAGGCCGCCGAAGACGAGCACGGTGTCGCCCGCATCGACGGCGGCGATCGCCTGCCGAGCGAGGTCGGCGTCGCTCTCCTCGGCGAGTGCCCGGTAGCCGCGCGCGTAGCGGTAGCGGATGCCGCGCGCCTCGAAGGCGTCGCGCGGCGTGACGAGCGCGCTCGGCGTGATGAGCGACGAGCCCGCGCCCTGGAACCGCATCCGCTCGAACAACTCGCCGACCACGACGAGCTCCGTGGCATCCGCGGAAAGCGGAAGGGCGCCGTCGTTCGCGAGCAGCACCGCGCCCTCGATCGCGAGCTCGACCGCGAGCGCCGCGTGCGCGGCAGGGTCGTGCGGCTCGGTCGGCTTCTCGGCGGTGCGGCACCAGTCCACGAGGGCGAGCACACGACGAACCGCTTCGTCGAGCGTCTCCATCGGCAGGCGCCCCTCCCGCACCGCCGCGAGAATCGCCTCGCGGTTGTGCGTTGCGTCGCCCGGCATGTCGAGTTCGCACCCGGCATGCAGGCTCGCGACGCGGTCGTGGGTGGCGCCCCAATCGGTCATGACGAGCCCGTCGAAACCCCACTCGGTGCGCAGAATATCGGTGAGCAGCTCGCGATTGTCAGAGCTGAACGTGCCGTTGACGGCGTTGTAGGCGCACATCACGGTCGCCGGCTTCGCCTCCCGCACGACGCGTTCGAACTGCCGCAGGTAGAGCTCGCGCAGCGCCCGCTCGTCCACGAGCGAGTCACCCACGAAGCGGTAGTCCTCGTTCGAGTTGGCCGCGAAATGCTTGACGGAGGCCGCGACCCCCTGCGCCTGCACGCCCCGCACGAACGCGGTGCCGAATGCGGCCGAGAGGAGCGGATCCTCGGAGTAGTACTCGAAGTTGCGGCCGCATAGCGGGCTGCGCTGCAGGTTGATCCCGGGTGCGAGCAGCACGTCGACCCCGAGGTCGACGCATTCGCGCCCGATCGCGGCGCCCGCCCGCCGCGCGTTCTCGGGATCCCAGGAGTTCGCGAGCGTCGCCGAGGTCGGGAACGCCGTCGAGGGCACGTTGTCGGCCACCCCGAACGCCCCGTCAGCATCCCGCGACTTGCGCACCCCGTGCGGTCCGTCGGTGAGGAACAGGGCGGGGATGCCGAGCCGCTCGACGCCGAAGGTGCGCCACGAGGAGACGCCCTCGAGCATCCGCACCTTCTCCTCGAGGGTGAGTTCGGCGAGCTGCCCCTGCAGCGGTGCGTGGGCAGGTGCGGAGGCGGTCACCGCACACCCTTCACGAACGCCGCCGCGATGCCCGGGATGAGCGCGAGGCCGGCCCCCACCAGGAACAGCGCCGTGTAGTTGGTGCTGTCGCTCGAACCGAGCACGAGCAGGGCCGCGCCGAACACGGGCGCGAGCGCGGTGGAGAGGGTCGCCGCGAGGTTGTAGATCGACATCCAGCGGCCCGCCTGATCGCGCTCGGGCACGAGGTCGCTCGCCATCGCCACGTCGACCGAGCCGAACATGCCTGCCGCGCCCAGGATGAACAGCACGGCCGCGATGAAGAGCCCGAACCCGTCGGTGAACGACATGAGCACGAGCCCCACCGCCGTGAGCGCCGAGGCGAGGTAGATGAAGATCTTGCGACGCCGCAGCTTGTCGGAGAGCATGCCTGACACGACGGCGAAGGTCATCGTGACCAGGATGCCGATCCCGCCCACGAGCGCGAGCTTGCCGCCCGCCTCCTCCGCGGTGAACCCGAGCCGGTCGATCACGAAGTAGAGCTGGTAGGTGGTGAGGAAGGCGAGCGCGATCTGCATGAACAGCTTGCCCACCCAGACGAGGGCGAAGTCCGGATGCCGTGCCGGGTTGAACACGAGGCTGCGGAAGGTCTGCGCCACGGTGGTGCGCGGCAGCTCGACGATCGGCTCACGCACGACCACCATGTACACGACCCCGAACACGGCAAGTGCGATCACCGGCACGAGGAAGAGCAGCAGCATGCTGCCGGTGAGGGCGCTGCCGAGGGTGTAGCCGAGTACGCCCGAGAGCTGCGTCGCCACACCGACGATCGCGCCGACGGTTCCGCGCTGCGCCTCGGGAACCCGCTCGGCCACGATGGGGGTGATCGCCGCTGCGCTGGCCGCGCCGCCAAGCGACACGACGATCCACCCGACGAGCAGGGCGGGGATCGAGTCGGAGAGCGCGACGAGCGTCGAACCGAGCGCGAGCACGACCACGCCGCCGATGAGCCACGGGCGACGACGACCGATGCGGGTGCGCGTGCGGTCGCTCAGCACTCCGGCGACGGGGCCCGCGATGAGTCCCACGACCGCTCCCACGGTTGCGACGACCCCCAGCAGGGCGACCTTGTCGTCGGGAGCGAGCACGCCCACCTTGTAGGGCAGGCTGAACAGCGCCGGCATCATGACGGTCAGGTAGAGCCCGAAGTTGACGAGGCCGAACAGGGTCAGGAAGAGACCGCCTACCTTCTTCTCCGGTTCGGGCGCGGCGGGCGGCGCGACCGGTGCGACCGCGGCGGGGATCGGGGACTCGTTCTCGATGGTCATGGGTGACTCCATTGTCGGGTTCGGCGCATAGCTAGCGCGCGCTACCTGAGGAGGCTAGGCGATGAAACGTTCCACCGCAACCCGCGACGGCCTCAGCTCGTCTCGCGCCGCACGAGCGTCGTGCTCGCGACCGGTCCCGCGAGCGGCGGGGCCGCATCCGTCGCACGACTCAGTGCGAGCTCGGCGACGAACCGACCGAGTCCGGCCGCGTCGATGCGCACGCTCGAGAGCGCCGGCACCATGAGACGCGCGAGCGGGGTGTCGTCATGGCCCACGATCGCGAGCCGTTCCGGCACCTCGATGCCCTGGCGCAGCGCCGCGCCGAGCACGAGTGCGGCGACGTCGTCGTTGTACGCCACGACCCCGTCGACGCCGTCGGCCAGCCAGCCGGCCACGACCTCGGCGACGCCGTCGGCGTCCACGTTCGCCGACGCCGCCAACGGCGCGCCCGCGAGTTCACCCAGCGTCGCCGCAGCGAGTTCGCGGCGCTCGGCCACGAGGCCCGCGAGTCGCGCATCCGTCGCCCCGGCGAACGCGATGCGTCTGCTGCCGCGCGCCACCAGGTGCTCGACCTGCAGGCGCGGGCCGTCGGCGAAGTGCAGTTCCTCGCCGGTCTCGAGCTCGTCGCGACCCGGGATGATCGTTCGGGCACGCGTCGCCGAGATCGCCGCGAACTGCGCGTCGGAGATCGGGGCGAGCGCGATCACCACGTCGGGATCCAGCACCTCCCAGAGCGGCGCGGCCTGCCCACCCGGATGCGGCGTCGTGGTCACGAGCGAGTACCCGGCCCGATCGAGCACGAGCGCTGCCTCGTCGAGGTGGGCCCGCATGCTGTACTCCATCGGCCAGTCCGGCAGCAGCAGCAGCACGAGGTGGCTGCACCCGCTCGCGAGCGCACGCGCCGCGGAATGCGGGCGGTACCCGAGTCGCTTCGCCTCCGCGAGCACGCGCGCGCGGGTGGCTTCCGAGATCGTCTGCCCCGGGGTGTCGTTGAGGACGAACCCGACGGTTGCGCGCGAGAGGCCGAGCGAGCGGGCGACATCCGCTGCCGTCACCCGCTTGCTCATGGCGTCACCCTAGCGCGCGCTACGACCCGCCCGAGCGCCGCTTGTTGTACACGTCGAAGGCGACCGCGAGCAGCAGCACGAGACCCTTCACGGCCTGCTGCCACTCGATGCCGATGCCCATGATCGACATGCCGTTGTTGAGCACGCCGATGATGAGACCACCGATGATCGCGCCGCCGATCGTGCCCACGCCGCCCTGCACGGCCGCGCCGCCGATGAACGCCGCCGAGATCGCCTCGAGCTCGAAGCCGTCACCCGCCTTCGGGCCGGCGAGGTTGAGCCGCGCCGTGAAGATGAGGCCCGCGAGCGCCGACAGCACGCCCATGTTGACGAACAGCCAGAAGTCCACGCGGCGCGTCTTGATGCCCGAGAGCTCGGCCGCGTGGCGGTTGCCGCCGATCGCATACACGTGACGCCCGAACACCGTGCGGTTCATGGTGATGCCGTAGATCAGCACGAGCGCGGCGAGCACGATGAGCGTCACCGGGATGCCCTTGTAGGAGGCGAGCGCGTAGGCGAAGAAGGCGATCGCGACCGACACGAAGACGAGCTTCGCGACGAACCAGACGACGGGCTCGACCTCCTGCCCGTACTTCTGGCGACCGCTGCGGGTGCGCAACTGCTGGATCACGATGAGCACGATCGCGAGCCCGCCGATCGCGAGGGTGAGCGGGTCGAGTTCGAACTCGCCGAACACGTTGGTGAGGAACCCGTTGCCGAGCGCGCGGTACTCGGCGGGGAACGAGCCGATGTTCTGGTTCTGCAGCACGACGAGGGCGAGACCGCGGAAGATCAGCATGCCCGCCAAGGTCACGATGAACGCGGGTATCCCCACGAACGCGATCCAGAATCCCTGCCACACGCCCACGAGGGCGCCGATCAGCAGCGAGAGCACGATCGAGAGCCACCATGGCAGCCCCCAGTGCACGGCGAAGACACCCGAGCACGCGCCGACGAAGGCCGCGACCGATCCGACCGAGAGGTCGATGTGGCCGGCGATGATCACCATCACCATGCCGATCGCGAGCACGAGGATGTACCCGTTCTGCACGATGAGGTTCGAGATGTTCTGCGGGCGCAGCAGGATGCCGTTGGTCGTGATCGAGAACAGCACGACGACCGCCACGAGGGCGATGAAGATGCCGTTCTTACCGAGGTCGGCGATCACGTGCGAGAGCCACGAGGTGAACCTGTTCTCGGTCGGGTTGATGTTGCCGCCGACAGCCTGCGACTCCGTCGGGGTCGGAGAGGTGGGGTTGGACATTGCTGTTCCTCTTCTTGGCCCGCGGCTCAGCGGGGACGTTCCATGGTCATGAGGGTCAGGACGGCCTCGGGTGTGGCGTCCTCGATGGGCAGCTCGCCCGTGATGCGGCCCTCGGAGAGGGCGTAGACGCGATCGGAGATGCCCAGCAGCTCGGGCAGCTCCGAGGAGATGACGATGATGCCCTTCCCCTCGGCCGCCAGCCGGTTGATGATCGTGTAGATCTCGTACTTCGCGCCGACGTCGATGCCGCGCGTGGGTTCATCCAGGATGAGCACCTCGGGATCCGCGTAGATCCACTTCGAGAGCACCACCTTCTGCTGGTTGCCTCCCGAGAGCTTTCCGGTCTTCACGAGCACGTTGGGGGCCTTGATGTTCATCGAGCGACGGAACTCGTCCGCGACCTTGTACTCCTCGTTGTCGTGCACGAGGCCCCACTTCTCGAGCTTCCTGAGGGAGGCCGCCGAGATGTTGCGCTTGATGTCCTCGATGAGGTTGAGTCCGTAGGTCTTGCGGTCTTCCGTCGCGTAGGCGATGCCGTTCTGGATGGCCTCGGCCACCGTGCGGGTGCGGATCTCCTTGCCGCGCAGGTAGACACGGCCCGAGATCCGGGAGCCGTAGGAGTGGCCGAAGAGGCTCATCGCGAACTCGGTGCGGCCCGCGCCCATGAGCCCCGCGATGCCGACGATCTCGCCGGCACGCACGGTGAGCGAGACGTCGTCGACGACGACCCGGCTGGCATCCTGCGGGTGGTGCGCGGTCCAGTTCTCCACGCGCAGCAGCTCCTCGCCGATGTGCGGGGTGTGGTCGGGGTAGCGGTGCTCGAGGTCGCGACCGACCATGTCCTTGATGATGCGCTCCTCGGAGATGGCGGAGCGCGGCATCGTCTCGATCGTCTTGCCGTCGCGGATGACGGTGACCGAGTCGGCGATCTTCTTGATCTCGTTGAGCTTGTGGCTGATGATGATCGACGTGATCCCCTGCTCCTTGAGCTGCAGGATCAGGCCGAGCAGGTGATCCGAGTCCTCGTCGTTGAGCGCGGCCGTCGGCTCGTCGAGGATCAGCAGCTTGACCTCCTTCGAGAGCGCCTTCGCGATCTCGACGAGCTGCTGCTTGCCGACGCCCAGCTGACGGATGGGCGTGGTCGGGTTCTCGCGCAGCCCCACGCGCTCGAGCAGCTTGCGGGCCTCGAGGTTCGTGGTGTTCCAGTCGATGAGACCGAGCGCACCCTTCTGCTCGTTGTTGAGGAAGATGTTCTCGGCGATCGAGAGGTAGGGGCTGAGGGCCAGCTCCTGGTGGATGATGACGATGCCCTTGGCCTCCGAGTCGGAGATGTCGCGGAACGCGACCGGCTCGCCCTCGAACACGATGTCGCCCTCGTAGGTGCCGTGCGGGTAGACACCCGAGAGCACCTTCATGAGGGTCGACTTGCCGGCGCCGTTCTCGCCGCAGATGGCGTGCACCTCGCCGCGGGCGACCTCGATGGTCACGTCGGAGAGGGCCTTCACGCCGGGGAAGGTCTTGGTGATGCTGCGCATCTCCAGGATGTTGTCAGTCACGATCGCCGTCTTCCTCGTCGTCTGTCGTCGTCTGTCGGAGATGGTGGGGGAGGACAACATCCTCCCCCACCATCCGTGTCAGAAACAGGGCTGCTTAGAGACCGAGGTCCTCAGCCGTCCAGTAGCCCGTGTCGACGAGCGCTTCCTTCACGTTGTCCTTCACGACCGGCACCGGCGCGAGCAGGTACGAGGGCACGACCTTCACGTCGTTGTCGTAGGTGTCGGTGTCGTTGACCTCGACCTCCTCGTCGTTCAGCACCGAGATGGCCATGCCGGCGGCCACCTTCGCGAGCTCACGCGTGTCCTTGAAGATGGTCGCGAACTGCTCACCCGAGAGGATCGCCTTGACCGAGTCGACCTCGGCGTCCTGACCGGAGATGATCGGCCACTCGTCACCGACCGAGTAGCCGGCGTCGGTGAGGGCCGAGATGATGCCACGCGAGATGCCGTCGTACGGGCTCAGCACCGCGTCGACCTTGCTGCCGTCGGAGTAGTTCGCCGTCAGCAGGTCCTCCATGCGGCTCTGCGCGGTCTCGCCGTCCCACCGCAGCGTCGCGGCCTGCTCGATCGCGGTCTGACCCGACTTCACGACGAGCGTGCCGTCGTCGATGAGCGGCTGCAGCACATCCATCGCGCCGTTCCAGAAGAAGAACGCGTTGTTGTCGTCGAGCGATCCGGCGAAGAGCTCGATGTTGAACGGGCCCTCCGGAGCGTCCGCGGCGGGGTTGCCCTCGAGGTCGGTCAGGCCGAGCCCGTTGAGCACGGTCCAGGCCTGCTGCTGACCCACCAGGAAGTTGTCGAACGTCGCGTAGTAGTCGACGTTCTCGGTTCCCTTGATGAGGCGGTCGTAGGCGATCACCGGGATGTCGGAGTCGGCAGCGGTCTGCAGCACCTCCGAGAGCGTGGTGCCGTCGATCGACGCGATGATCAGGGCCTCGGCGCCCTTGGTGATCATGTTCTCGATCTGCGAGACCTGGGTCGGGATGTCGTCCTCCGCGTACTGGAGGTCGACCGAGTAGCCCTCGGCCTCGAGCGCGGCCTTGACGGCGTCGCCGTCCTGGATCCAACGCTCGGAGCTCTTGGTGGGCATGGCGACGCCGATGAGGCCGCCGTCGCCGGAGCCGTCACCGGAACCGCCGCCCGCGGGGCCGGAGCATGCGGCGAGCGCGAGCATCGCGCCGGCCGTGATCGTGGCGAGAGCCAACTTCTTCGTCTTCACGGTCATTCCTTTCACTGTGTCTGGATGCGGACGTGGTTGTCGGGGTGGAGCTGGTCGATCCCGGTGTCGTCCATGAACCGGTCTCGCCGCCAGACCGGGCATTTCCCGGTCGGGAGGTCGGGTAGGAGCCCGCGGGTGCGGACTCGGCGTCGCGCTGCACGCGGCGACGCGCGGCGTCGGCGTGCAGACGCCGGGCGCGGATGGTCTCGACGTCGTGCGCGTCGAGGGGGCGGATGTCGGCCCCTGTCGCACGGGCGAGCTGCACCGCCCGTGCGGCGTCCTCGACGAGCACGGCGGCCCGCACGGCATCGCGTGGTCGCTCGCCGACCGCGTACACGCCGTGCCGCTCGAGCAGCACCGCGCGGCTCGGCTGGGCGTCGAGCGATCCCGCGATGGCGGATGCGACATCCGCTTCCGCGTTCACGAACGGCACGAGCGGAACGGGGCCGCCGAACTCGTCGGCGACGGTCGTGGACAGCACGGGCACGGGCTCGCCGCGCAGCGCGAACGCCGTCGCGTAGGGCGAGTGGGTGTGCACGATGCCGCCGATGGCATCCGAGTGCCGGTAGAGCTGAGCGTGCAGTGCGACGCCGCGCGAGGGGCGCCGTTCGCTGCCGGGGGTGCCCTCGACGACCGAGCCGTCGAGATCGACGAGCACCATGTTGTCGGGGGCGAGGTCGGTGTGGTCGAGCCCGCCGGGCTTGATCACGAACAGGTCGGCGCCGGGAACGCGGCCCGAGACGACGCCGCTCGTCCAATTCGTGAGACCGCCGCGCACGAGCAGCTTGTGCAATCGGGCGACGTCGGCGCGCACGCGCGCCACTGCCACCTCGATGCGCGGCTCGAAGCGGTTCACGCGATCCTCCCGACTCCGTCGTCCCTCAGATGTGACCGGTCACTGTGACCGGTAACATCCGAGCACTATACGTGAGTTCGGGCGCGACGTGTCAAGTCGGCGAAGGTCTCGAGACGGTAACGAGAAGCGGGGCCCTCACGGGGCCGGTGCTGTCGATGCGCGCACGAGCAGCTGCGGCGCGATCGTGCGCGCCTCGGCGTCGAGCTCACCGAGGAGGAAGGCGACCGCCCGGCGGCCGAGCTCGGCGAAGTCCTGACGCACGGTCGTGAGCGGCGGCCAGAAGTGTGCCGCCTCCGGAATGTCGTCGAAGCCGATGACGCTCACCTCCCCCGGCACATCCAGTCCCCCGTCGCGGAACGCGTGCAGCAGGCCGAGCGCCATCTGGTCGTTCGAGGCGAACACGGCCGTGAAGTCGCGGATGCGCAGCAGCTCCTGGCCCGCGAAGTAGCCGAAGTCGGCGGTCCAGTCGCCGAGGATCGGCGCGGTCGTGGCGGCATCCCAGGCGTTCATCTCGTCGAGGAAGCCCTGCATGCGCGCGTCGGCCTCGATCCAGTCCTGCGGGCCGGTGAGGTGGTAGATGCTGCGGTGGCCGAGCTCGAGCAGGTGCCGCGTCGCGAGGCGCGCACCCGCGTACTGGTCGAAGAAGAGCGCATGCCCGTCGTCGCCGGTCGCCTGCAGCGTCACGTACGGCACCTCGAACGGCAGCGTCGCGAGCGCCTCGAACACGCGCTTCTGTGGGGCCACCACCACGATGCCTTCGACCGCCTGCGCGCGAAGCTGGTCGAGCGCATCCGGCACCGAGCCGTCGACGCTCGGGTCGATGTTGGCGATGCTCACCCAGTAGCCGCTCGCCCGCGCCGCCGCCTCGACCGAGGTCATGATCGACGCCGGGCCGTAGTCGGTGCTCATGGCGGAGAGGATGCCGATGGTGCGCGAGCGGCTCGAGGCGAGCGCACGAGCGGCCCGGTTGGGGCGGTACTGCAGCTCGGCCATCACGTCGAGCACGCGCTGCCGGGTCGTGTCGCGGATGCTCGGATGGTTGTTGAGCACGCGCGACACGGTCTGATGCGAGACACCCGCAAGGCGCGCGACATCACGGATGCTGGGCGGACGGCCGGGGGCCGGTTCGAGCGTCACGTGGTCCCCTCGCGCGGGTGTCGGCACGGGCGGGCGCGGGATGCCGTGCGGCCATGATCCCACACGATCGGCAGCGAATGTGACAGTCACATTCGGAGCACCCTATGCTCGGCGCATGTCGGATCTCTGGCGCGAGCTGCCCCTCTCCGGGCGCGCGCGCCTCGACGAGTCGGGGGTCGGCGGCGGCTGGCGGGCCGAACTCGAGGCGGTGCGCGAGGCGGCCTCCCGGGCGCTCGCGTCGCATCCGGATGCCGTGGCAGCTGCGGAGTTCGAGGTCGCGTTGCGCACGCCGCGTCCCCGGCGAGCTGGCCGCCCGCGCCCGGTGAAGCTCGCCGAGCTCGATCGCGCCGTGTACGCCTATCTCGACCTCTGCGCGCGACTCGGCGTCGAGCCGCAGCTGCCGCCCCGCGCCTCGGGCGCCGTCGCGCTCGGCCGTGCCGCCGCAGCACCGACCGAGATCCGCGCCGTGATCGCGGGGCACGCCCTGCACGCGACCGACGCCGATTGGAGCTTCGGACGCGGACCCGTGCTCGAAGACACCGCCGTCGCGCTGCTGGAGTTCCTGCGCGGCCGCAGCCTGCGCGCGCCCGCCCCGCCCGCCCCGCCCGCCACCCCCGCTGGTTGAGGAGCGCCGCGCGCAGCGCATACGCACACCCGCGGGTTGAGAAGCGCCACCCCCAGCGCATACGCACACCCGCGGGTTGAGAAGCGCCACCCCCAGCGCATTCGCACCCCCACGGGTTGAGGAGCGCCGCGCGCAGCGCGACGCGTCTCGAAACCAGCACCCCAGCGGTCCTCCCCGATCGGGCGATGCCGCACGTCGCACGCTGTTGCTAGCGTGTCGCCATGCCGGCGTACCCCCGCAGCGACGTGCATCCCATCTGCGATGCGCTCGTCGCGCTGCCCGCCGGCAGCACGGCATCCGACGTCACCACCGCCCTGCTGGAGCTCTTCGCGAGCGGCTCGGTGCCGCTCGGCGAGCGCCTGCCGCCGGAGCGCCGCCTCGCCGAGGTGCTGCGCGTGGGCCGCTCCGCCGTGCGCGAGGCGCTCGCGACCCTCGAGACCCTGGGGGTCGTGGAGGCCCGGCCCGGAGCCGGCACCTTCCTGCGGGCCACCCGCACCGCGGTGCTGTCGGAGAACGTGCGCTGGAACATGCTCATCGGCGAGCGCGAGCTCGAGGAGCTCCTCGAGCTGCGTACGGCGCTCGAGATCCATGCCGCATGGCTCGCGGCCGAGCGGCAGGATGCCGCGGTCGGCATGCGCCTCGCCCACCACCTCGACCGCATGCGCGCGAGTCTCGGCGACCTCGAGGCCTTCATCGAGGCCGACCAGGCCTTCCATCGGGAGCTCGCCGAGGCGACCGGCAACACGGCCCTGCAAGATCTGCTCGACATCACCCACGGGCTGCTGCGCCGCCGCGTCGCCACCGAGCCGGATTCTCGCCGCCACGCCGAGCTCGCCGTCGTCGAGCACGAGCGCGTGCACGCTGCCGTTGCGGCGGGCGACGCGGACGCCGCATCCGAGGCGATGCGCCTGCACATGCGCACCTCCGCCTCGCTCTTGCGCGGTGGTGCGGCGGCGTGACCCGGATCCTCGTCGCGGGCGCCGCCTCCTGGAACCGCATGGTCGTGCTGGATGCGCTGCCCGAGCCGCGCCCGCACATGGAGTTCGCGCGTGACTGGTTCGATACTCTCGGCGGCACCTCGGCGGGCAAGACCCTGCACCTGCACGCCCTCGGGCGCGAGGTCGTGCTCGACGCGCTCGTGGGGGCCGATGAGGCGGGCGACCACATCCGCACGGCTCTTGCCCGCGCCGGGGTCGTCACGCGGTGGCACTCCGCCGCACGCAGCGAGCAGCACCTCAATCTCATGACACCCGAGGGGCGCGCCTCTCGCTCTATCTCGCGACCCCCGAGCACCCGGATGCCGCCGCGACCGCCCCCGAGGTGCTCGACGGGGTCGAGCTCGCGGTGCTCGACCTGGCCCCGCGCTCGGCGCACCTGCTCGCACCGGCACGTGAGCGCGGCATCCCGATCTGGACCGACCTGCACGACTACGACGGCGAGAGCGCCTTCCACCGGCCGTTCCTCGAGGCCGCCGAGGTCGTGTTCATGAACGCCGACCGCACCGACGACCCCTGGCGACTTCTGGCGCGCTGCCTCGAGGCGGGCCCGCGCCTCGCCGTCTGCACGCTCGGTGCCGAGGGGGCGATCGCACTCGACGCCGACGGGCGGCGTGCCTCGACGCCCGCCGAGCCCGCCGCGGTGGTCGACACCAACGGCGCGGGCGACGCGTTCTTCGCGGGCTTCCTCGACGCGTGGCTGCGGGATGCCGACCTCGCCCCGGCGCTTCACGCGGGCGCCCGCCAGGCCGTCGTCGCACTCGAGACGCGGCACCTGCATCCGGCGCTCTGAACCCATGATCACGACCCTCGCACGGGGGTCGCGCTCCCAGGTCGCTCACACCTGCGCTGGTACCCTGGACGAGCGTCGTTCGCCCGTTTTCGCGGCGGCGCCGGAACGCTTATGACGCAACTTCCCCGGTCTATCGCACGCTTCGCGAGAGGTTCGATGCCTCCCGTGCGAGCCGTCGCACCCGCGTGAGCCTCATGATCTTCGCGGTCGCAGCCTCGTTCGCGCTCACCGTGCCGTTCGCCTTCGCGCCGCCGGCTCCCCCGACCGAGGCCGCGGCGCTCGCGGCCTACGCCACCGAGAACGCGCAGGATGTCGACGTGTCGACCGCCGAGACGGTCGCGCATCTGGAGGCCACGGACGCCCTCGCTCGTGACGACTACGGCGCGAGCCAGGGACTCGAATCGCTCATCGCATCCGGCACCAACCACGACTGGGCCAAGATGGTGTGCCTGTTCGCGGGCTTCCCGATGAGCGACGCGAACGTCACGGTCATCACCCGCTGGATGCGCCAGGAGAACTACACCGACTCCTGGTGGAACCGCAACAACCCGCTCAACAACGGCTGGGGCGCGAGCTATGGCCCCGGCGGCACCGGCAGCAACGTCGACCTCGTGGCTGCGGCCCGCAATGCCGCGGATGCGCTGCTCACCAACCGCGGGTACGCGGGCATGCGGGCGGCCTTCCAGGAGGGTGCCGACACGGCCACGATCGAGGCCGCGATCTGGGCATCGCCCTGGGCCTCCGGGCACTACGCCAACGGCTCCCACTGGCACTACAACCCGGTGCCGGTCGTCAAGGCTCCCGCCTCGGCCTGGGGTCGCTGAGTCGGTTCGGCGGCGCTGGTTTCGAGACGCGCCGCTCCGCGGCGCTCCTCAACCCGCTTGACGCTCCGCTGGTTGAGGAGCGCGTCGCGCAGCGACTCGCGTCTCGAAACCGGCGCCCCCATCACCCCGCGAGCGCCGCCTCGATCGCGTCGAGGTTCGCCGCCATCCATCCGAGGTAGTCCTCCCCTCGGGCAGCAGCTCGGTGAACGACACGACGGGTGTGCCGGCGTCCTGCGCGGCCGCGAGCACCTGCTCCGTCTGCGGACCGACCGTCTGCTCGTTGTAGGCGAGCAGCGCGATGCCGGGCCCGGTGACGAGGTCGATCACGGCGCGCACGACGAGCGCCGGCGCATCCGTGCCCTCCTCGACCGCCTCGCTGAACTCCTCGGGCGTCGCGTTCTCGAGCCCGGCCGCCTCGAGCAGGTAGAGCGGGACGGGTTCGGTGATGGCGATGTGGGTGTGGGTGTGGCTCCGCGCCTCGGCGATACCCGAGGCGCGTGCGGTCAGATCGCCGAGGGCCGCCGTGAAGGCCTGAGCGTTGGAGACGAATGCGTCGGCGTCGGCAGGGTCGAGCTCACCGAGTCGGACTGCCAGCTCCTCGGCGAGCGACGCCATGGCATCGAGGCTGTACCAGACATGCTCGTTGAACTCGCCATGGTCGTGGTGGTCGTGTTCGTCGGCGTCCTCGCCCTCGCCCTCGCCGCCATCCTCGTGGTCGTGGTCGTCCGGTGCGAGGCCCGAGAGCCCGACCGCGTCGACCACGACGGCGTCGTTGTCGTGCGCCTCGAGCAGGGTGTGCATGAACTCGTCGTAGCCGCCGCCGTTCACGATCACGAGGTCGGCATCCGCGATCGCGAGAGCGTCGCGCGGCGTCGCCTCGTACTCGTGGGGGTCCTGCGCAGCGTCGTGGATGATCGAGGTCACCTCGGCGGCGTCGCCGGCGATGGTCGCGGCGATGTCGCCGTAGACGTTGGTCGACGCGACGATCCGCAGGATCGCGTCGTCGGCACCGCCGCCCCCGTCGTCGGTCGCGCAACCGGTGAGCGCGAGGATGCGGCGGCGATCACCGAGACGTGCAGGACGATGCAGGAGCGGAAGGTCATGAGGAGACGCTAGACCTTATTGATAATGATTGTCAAAACGAATAAGCCGGCGCGGTCGACGCATCCCGTACACGACAGCCGCCTACGCTGACCCGGTGGACACCCGCACGCCCGCCCCGACGCGCCCGACCCCGCCGCATCTCGCCCCGTCGCGGCCAGCCGGCTCGCGCCCCGCATGGTGGATCCTGCTCGCAGCCGGTCTCTTCGCGGCCCTGCTCGGGCTGCGCGTTGCCACCGGATCGCTTCCCGTCGAAGCGCTGCCGAACGCCTTGCGCGACCTCCTGACCCTCGCGGTGAGTGTTCTCATCGAGTCGCTGCCCTTCGTGTTCCTCGGCGTGCTGCTCTCGGTGCTCGTGCAGGTGTGGGTGCCGACCTCGGTCTTCGAGCGCCTGCTGCCACGCACACCCCTGCTGCGTCGCGCCGTCATGTCACTGCTCGGCGTGCTGCTGCCGGTGTGCGAGTGCGGCAACGTGCCCCTCGCACGCGGGCTGCTCATGCGCGGCCTCACGATGCCCGAGACCATGACCTTCCTGCTCGCGGCACCCATCCTCAACCCGGTCACGATCGTCACGACCTACCAGGCCTTCGGCTGGGATCACGGCATCCTTGTGGGCCGTATCGTGGGCGGCTTCGTGATCGCCAACCTCGTCGGGTGGCTCTTCAGTCGCCACCCGCGACCGGGCGAGCTGCTCACCCCGCGCTTCGAGGCGAGCTGCCGCGCCCACCACGATCACCCGGCGCACGGTCACCGGATGCGGCGCAGCGCCCTTGGCTTCGCCGAGGAGTCGACCGCGATGCTGCCCGCGCTCGTGATCGGCTCGTTCCTCGCGGGCCTCATCCAGGTGGGCGTGCCGCGCGAGGTGCTCGTGGCGCTCGGCTCGAACCCGGTCTGGTCGGTGCTCGCACTCATGGTGCTCGCCTTCGTGATCGCGATCTGCTCGAACGTCGACGCCTTCTTCATCCTGTCGTTCGGTTCTACCTTCATGCCGGGCGGCATCGTCGCCTTCCTCGTCTTCGGTGCAATGGTCGACGTCAAGATGCTCGCCCTGCTGCGCACGACATTCGCGACAGCCGCACTCGCCCGTATGACGGCCGTCGTCGCGCTCGCGTGCCTTGTGCTCGGATTCGGGGTGAACCTCGTTGCGTGACCGGTTCCTGTCTCATGGCCGCGGGCTGCTGCTCGTGCTCGTGGGCGTCGCCGCGATCGTCTGGCTCGCGTCCTCGGGGCGACTAGGCCTCTACATCCATCCGCGATACTTCGAGTTCACCGTCATCATGGCCGTGCTCGCGGGTGTCGTCGCGATCGTCGCAGCCGCGTTCGTGCCGCAGATCGGCCCCGAGGACGACGACCACGGTCATGCGGCATCGTCCGGTCGTCGCGCGAGGTGGCTCACGGTCGGCTCGATCGTGCTCCTCATGGCGACGACGACTGCGCTGCTCGTCGTGCCGCCGTCGACGCTCACGAGCAGCACCGTCGCCCAGCGCGATATCAACTCGAGCGCGGCCGGCGCGGCGGATGCCGGCGACGCCCCCGCGCTCGTGGCAGGCGACGGCAGCGCTTTCTCAGTGAAGGACTGGGCCGGGCTGCTGCGTCAGGGAGTCGACGAGCGCTACCTCGCCGACGCACAGCCCGACCTCACCGGTTTCGTCACGCCCGATCCGGACGATCCCGAGAATGTCTTCTACGTCGCGCGCTTCGTCGTCACCTGCTGTGCCGTCGATGCGCAACCTGTAGGAGTTCCCGTGTACCTGCCGGGATGGCAGCAGGACCATCCGGTCGACAGCTGGGTTCAGGTCTCGGGCCGCTTCGTGCCCAACCCCTCGGCCACGAGCATGCAGCCGCTCGCGATCGACCCGACGAGGGTGGCGCCCATCGATCAGCCGACGGATCCCTATGTCTACTGAACCCCGAGTCCGGTCGACGCCGGCGGATGCGCGTGCGGCATTCCGCGAGCGCGCCGAGCGCCGCCGCTTCCAGCGCACCTGGCTCACCGTCGTCGCGGCACTCGCGGTCGCGGCCGCCGCGCTCGGCGTCGCGAGCGTCACCCAGGGGCCCCGGCTGTCCTCGGCCGCGTTCAACGCAGGCGCCGCCGTCGAGCGCTCGGGCCAGCGCCTCGTACTGCAGGCCGACCAGCCGCTCGTGACTGTCGACGCGGATGCCGTGACCGTCGAGCCGGAGGCGCCTGTCGAGCTGAGCTCCGAGGGCGCCCGGCTCACCGTGCGATTCACCGGGATGCTGCGCTATGCCACCGAGTACCGCGTGCGTGTCGCGGTGCGCAGCGCCGCCACAGGCGCGGAGAGTCGCCTCGACTACCGTTTCGCGACGCCCGATGTCGCGACCTTCTCGCTCGTACGGCATCACCCCGGCGACGGCGGCACGGATCGCATCGTGCGGCACAGCCTCTCCGGCGACACCGCGGATGCCACGATGCTCGAGGCTCCGCGCATCCAGGAGTACGTGCCGGTCGGCGAGGCGATCGCGGCGGTCGTACTCGACGAGAGCGACGTGCCGTCGCTCGTCCTCGTGGCTCCTGACGGAACGCCGACGCCCGTGAGCGTGCCGCCGGCGCGTGGCATCCGCGCCCTCGGGCTCGCGTCGGGCGGAGACCTCCTCGGCTACCTCGTGGAGGGCGAGGTCACCGCAGGAACGGCCACGCTCTACGTGCTCGATCTCACAGATGCCTCATGGGTGCCGTTCGAGGTGCGGGGGCCCGCGCAGACGCCCCTCGCCGCGCTCGATTGGACGTTCGTGCCCGGCACGACCTCCTCGTCGTCCAGGCGATCGACCAGCAGCTTTACCTCGTCGACCCCGTCGCCGGCACGGAGGCGACTCCCCTCGGACAGCACACCGAGCTGCGCGGCTTCCTGCCCGGCACGCTGCGGACTGTCGTGGCCGACCCCGACCGCGGAGCGGTCATCGACCTCGCCGACGGCACGACGACGGAGCTGAAGCTGCCCGTAGCCGAGGTGCCTCCGGGACTCTACCCCGACGCCTTCGTGCTCACCTCGCCCGCGAGTTACGTCGAGCTCTACAATGATCCGATGGGATTTGCGGAGGTCGGCGCCCGGTCGATCCTGTACGCCGTCAACGCGACGGGAACGCGCGAGCTCTTCCGGCCCGCGACGGCGACGAGCCGCATCGGCACCGTGTGCCTTTCTCCGAACGGTCAATACCTGGCCGTGGAGGTGGTGCCGGGCGATGCGGTGCGCGACGACTACCGGAGCGCACCGGGCTGGAGCGGCACGACGATCTACTACGTGGATGCGGCATCCGGCGCCACGTCACGTGGCGTGACGGGCATGTCGGCCGATTGGTGCAGCCACTGACGCGGTGAGGAGCGCACCGGTTCACCGACCGCCGGGGGCCCGATGACGAGCAACGCGGTGAAGATCGCGGCCACGGCGACCGCGATGAGCACGGCGAGCACCCACGGACGGCGCAGGAACCAGCGCAGCAGGCCGTCGTACCAGAGATCGCCGGCCGCATCGACCGCCTCCGTGCGCCACCCGCCCGCGAGGCGGCCGGTGCGTGCGAGCCACAGCTCGGCCGGCACGGTCGCGTACGGCACGATCGCGCTCACGATCGCCACGACGGTCGGCCAGGGACGCCACCTGTTGTTGAGGGCGACGAGCACGGCGGTTGCGCCGTAGGAGAGGAACACGAATCCGTGGATCGAACCACCGACCGTGGTGGCGATCGCCAGCCCGGCGGTCGCGCGCAGGATGAGGCCGACGATGAGCAGGGTCCACGAGACGGCTTCCGCGATCGCGAGCACACGGAAGAGGGATGCGGGGGTGCGGAACACACCTTCAGTTTAGCTGAAGGAATTCAGGCGCGCTGACCGTCCGCGAGCGCACCCTCGTGGGGCGTGGTGAGCGCCGTGCTCAGCGACGACGCTTCCGCACGGAGCTCGTCATCCAAGCGGTCCAGGACCGCCTGAGCGGTGGCGAGCACCCGCGCGCCCGCCTGCGTCACCTCCAAGACCGAGGCCGCACCCGCGTGCGCCTTGGCATCCGCGACGAGACCCGCGTCAACGAGTGCGTGCACTGCCGCGTGCGCCGACTGCACGGTGATGCGCGAGCGCCGCGCGAGCTCCGAGAACGAGATGCCCGGCGTGACGTCGATGTGGGCGAGCAGACCGTACTTGCGGGTCGTGAGCCCCAGTTCGCGCAGCTCCCGATCCAGCCGCGACTCCCACTCGGCAGCCAGAGCGAGCAGGGTGACCACGGGGCTCACCCCGGCGCGCGGGGCGTCGCTCATCGTCGCTGCAACTCCACCACGGGGATGGTGCGGTTCGCGCGACGCTCGTACTCCGCGAACCCGGGGCTGCGGCTCGTGAACAGCGCCCAGGCGGCGTCACGATCGTCGCCGTGCAGCTCGACCGCCCGCACGGCGACCTCGCCCTCGTCGGGCGTCTCGATCACGGTCTCCGGATGCGCCGACAGGTTGCCGAACCACGCGGGGTTCTCGGGGGCACCGCCCTTCGACGCGGCGATGAACCATCCGGCCTCGCTCGGGATGCCCATGACCGGCGTCACGCGTTCGACGCCCGAGCGTGCACCCCGATGGTGCAGCAGCACGAGGCTGCGTCCGAAGCCTGCCGTCTCGACCGTGCCCCCGTTCGCCCGGAACTCGCCGATGATGCGCTGGTTGAAGTCGGTCACCGCGCCCCTTTCCCCGCGCCAGCCTAGCCGCGGCGTCTCGCGCCGGCTGGCTGCGTCAGCCGACGCGGGTGACGAGCGATGCCGTCGCGCTGTCCGGTGCCGCGAGCCGGTCGGCCACCCCACGGATGAGCGCCTGCAGCGCCGCGTTGGCGTGCGCGGGCGCCATGTCGGAGCGGCGCGCGATGCTCACCGTGCGCGCGAGGGCCGGCTCCGCGAGCCGAGCGGCGCGCAGGGCGGGGCGCAGCGCCGCGACCATCGCGGGCACGATCGCCACGCCGATCCCGCGTTCCGCGAAACTGAGGGCGGCATCCATCTCCGCGCCCTGCACGACGATCTGCGGCGTGAACCCACGGGCGCGGAATGCCGCGTCGGCCGCGACCCGCAGCTCGTAGTTCTCGGGGAAGGCGATCTGGGGCACCCGGGCGAGCTCCTCGAGTCGCACCGGGGTGTGCGTGAACGGATCGGGTGCCGTGGCTGCCGAGACGGCCACGAGCCGCTCGGTGAGGATCGGCTCGAGCTCGAGCACTGCGCGGGCGGTGCCCGACGATTCGCTCGTCACCACGAGCGCCAGATCGAGCGCGCCCTCGAGCAGGGCGGCGCTCAGCGTGCGCGAGCCGCTCTCGAGGATCTCGATGTCGATGCCGGGGTACTGCGCGTGGAACTCCGCGAGCACCTCGGCCACGAGGCTCGTGCAGAGCGTCGGTGTGGCGCCCAGTCGGATGCGGCCCCGCCGCAGCCCTGCCAGTTCCGCCATCTCGGTGCGCGCGATGTCGGCATCCGCGAGCATCCGCCGGGCGAGCGGCAGCAGCCGCTCCCCGCCGCCGTGAGCGCGACGTGCCCCCGGGCTCGATGCAGCAGCTCGACCCCGAGCTCGGTCTCGAGCGTGGAGATCTGACGGCTCAGCGTGGGCTGGGCGATGTGCAGCCGTTCGGCCGCCCGGGTGAAGTTCGCGGTCGCCGCGATCTCCGCGAAGCCCCGCAGTTGCTCCAGGTTCACAGCCATAGCCTAACTGCATCGCTACGTTGCAAACTATTCATTGGAGTAATCATCGCCACGTGCCTAGCGTGGGCAGCATGCGTGACGAAAAACTGCTCTCCACCTCCGTGCTCGTGATCGGCACGGGCGGCGCGGGACTCCGAGCCTCGATCGAACTCGCCGAGCGCGGCATCCAGGTGCTCGCCGTGGGTAAACGGCGCAAGCACGACGCGCACACGACGCTCGCGGCGGGCGGCATCAACGCGGCGCTCGGCACCATGGACCCGGAAGACAGTTGGCAGCAGCACGCCGCAGACACGCTGCGTGAGTCGTACTTCCTCGCCGACCCGGCGATCGTCGAGGTCGTCGCCCGCAACGCCGCCCGCGGCATCGACGACCTCGAGCGCTGGGGCATGCCGTTCGCGCGCGAGGCCGACGGCCGCATCAGCCAGCGCTTCTTCGGTGCGCACCGCTATCGCCGCACCGCCTACGCGGGCGACTACACGGGCCTCGAGATCCAGCGCACCCTGCTGCGCCGGGCGCGCGAGCTCGAGGTGCCGATCGTCGACTCCATCTACATCACCCGGCTGCTCGTCGACGAGGGCCGCATCTTCGGCGCCTACGGCTTCGACATCGTCGACGGCACGCCCGTGCTGATCCACGCGGATGCCGTGATCCTCGCCGCGGGCGGTCACACGCGCATCTGGCGCAACACCTCGTCACGACGCGACGAGAACACCGGCGACTCGTTCCGACTCGCCGCGCTCGCGGGCGCCCGCATCCGCGACGCCGAACTCGTGCAATTCCACCCCTCCGGCATCCTCGAGCCGGCGGATGCCGCGGGCACGCTCGTCTCGGAGGCCGCGCGGGGTGAGGGCGGCATCCTGCGCAACGCGCTCGGCGAGCGCTTCATGGAGCGCTACGACCCCGAGCGCATGGAGCTCTCGACACGCGACCGGGTCGCGCTCGCGAGCTACACCGAGATCGCGGAGGGCCGCGGCACCGAGAACGGCGGCGTGCTGCTGGATGTCTCCCACCTGCCCCGCGAGACGATCTTCGAGAAGCTGCCGCGCGTCTACCGCACGCTCATCGACCTGCAGATGCTCGACATCACGGAGCAGCCCATCGAGGTCGCGCCGACCGCCCACTACTCGATGGGCGGCGTGTGGGTGCGTGCCGACGACCATGGAACCGGCGTCGACGGTCTCTACGCGATCGGCGAGGCATCCAGTGGTCTGCACGGCGCCAACCGGCTGGGCGGCAACTCGCTCATCGAACTGCTCGTCTACGGCCGCATCACGGGCGAGGAGGCGGCCGGGTACGCCACCGGCCTCACCAGCATCCGGCGCTCTCCCGAGGCGGTGGCCGAGGCGCGCGCCGAGGTCGCCAAGCTGCTCGGCGACCGGGGCACCGAGACGCCGCGGATGCTGCAGCGCCAGGTGCGCAACGTCATGACCGAGCACGCGGGCGTCGTGCGCAGCGAGGAGGACTGCGCGCGGGGCTCGCGAAGCTCGCCGAGCTCGAGGAGCGCGCGACGCACCTGGGCGTGCACCCCGACATCGCGGGATTCGACGACCTGGCACACGCCTTCGACCTGTACGGATCGCTGCTCGCGGCCCGTGCGACCCTCGAGTGCGCGCTCGAGCGGCGCGAGACCCGCGGGGCCCACAACCGCTCCGACTTCCCCGAGCAGGATGACGCGTTGCGCGGCAGCTTCGTCTGGAGCCCGACCACGGGGGTGACGTTCGAGCCGGTCGCCGAGGCACCGGAGTCGTTCCGTGACCTCGCCTACGCCGACATCGACACGGCGGTCGCGGGCAAGCTCGTGGAGTGACGGGGGCGGCTCGCTCCCGGCCCGGCTCGGCCTGCGTCAGCGAGTGGCCGGGCGCGCCGCGCGACGGACGCGGATGCCGATGAGCACGCCGCCGAGTGCGAGCAGCACGACAGCCGCGAGCATCGGCCCCGCGGCGTCGATCCCGGTGTCGGGAATCGCCGCCGGACCCGCGGCGACCACGGTGACCACCGCATCCGCTGTGACCGCGGGGTTGCTCGTGAGGGTCGCGGTGATCGTGTGGGTTCCCGCCGGCAGCACGCTGCCGTTGACGAAGGGCACTCCGCCGATGCTGAACGAGACGTCGGCGGTGAGGTCGCCGAGGTCGGTGCCGAAGGCGTCTTCGCCTGTCACCAGGAGCGTGACGGGATCGCCGACCGCGACGGTCGGCGCGGCCGGCACGAACGTCAGGGCGACGGCCGGACCGCCCGCGATCTCGACCTCGTGAGCGCTCGAGACGGGCGAGGCGCGGTAGGCGCCGTCGGTCGCACCGCTGTAGCTCGCCGTGACCGACATCGTGCCGGTCGTGGCGTAGCTGTGGGAGGCCGCCGCGATGCCGGTCGTCGCGTCGACGGGAAGCGTCTGCGTCGTACCGTCACCGAAGTCGACCACGACCGACCCCGTGAACGGCAGACCGAGGGTGGCGCCGACGACACGGCGAAGATCAGCGCAACCGTGTCGCCGAGCGCCGCGGCCGTGTCGCCGCTCACCGCGACCGTCGTGGGTGCGGCCGCGCGCAGCAGCACGGTGTGTTCTCCGCCCGCGGCGACGGCCGAGTAGCGACCACCGGCGGGCAGCGCGGGCACGGCAGTGCGACCGGCGGCCGCGAGGCCGAAGGCGACCGCGGTGCCGTCGGAGCGCAGCAACACGGTGTGCAGCTCACCCGCCGCAACAGCCGTGTAGCTCAGCCCGCCGGGCAGGGCGGGAACTGCGAGCTGGCCGTCGATGCTCTCGCCGACGGCCACGACCTGGCCGTCCGAGCGCAACAGCACGGTATGTGCGCTGCCCGCGGCCACATCGATATAGCTGACACCGGCAGGCAGTGCGGGGAAGTCCAGCTGCCCCGACCCGTTGTCACCGAGCCCGATCGCGGTGCCGTCGGAGCGCAGCAACACACTGTGATCGGTGCCCGCGGCGGCCGCGATGTAGCTCATGCCGCCGGGCAGCGCCGGCACGAAGGTCTGGCCGGCACCGTTGAAGCCGAATCCGACCGCGGTGCCGTCCGAGCGCAACAGCATGCCGTGGTCGGCCCCCGCCGCGACACCCGTGTACGTGAGACCGGCGGGCAGCGTCGGCACCGTCGTCTGACCCGCCCAGCTCGCCCCGAACGCGACAGCCTCGCCGTCGGAGCGCAGCAATACGGTGAACTGGTTGCCCGCCGCCACCGCCACGTAGCTCGTTCCCGCCGGGAGGGCGGGCACGTCGGTCTGGCCGGCGTCGTCGGCACCGAACGCGATGGCGGCGCCGTCGGAGCGCAGCAACACGGTGTGGTCCAGCCCCGCCTCCGCGGCGATGTACGTCATGCCCGCGGGCAGCGGCGGCACGGTGGTGCGCCCGTCGGCCGCGGAACCGAAGGCGATCGCGGAACCGGATGCGGCATCCGTGACGGGCTCGCCGGGAGCGCCGACGGCGGGTGCGGCGGCGCCGAGGGCAGCGAGGCTCGCGGCCAGGACAGCGATGACAGCGGAACGGGTGCGACGGCGCGCGGCAGCCGTCGGGCGACGGGTGGAGATGTCGGGCCTCATCTTCGTCGGGTGGCGGATCGGGTGGCCACACAGTAGCAGAGCCACGCAGCCGGGCGGCCAGGGCCGCTCGACGACAGGAGCACAATCGAGGCATGGCGGAGCGGACGGCGGCGGGGAAGATCCTCGTGGTGGGGGCGACGGGACTGGTGGGCAGACAGCTCGTCTCCCGGCTCGAATCCGCCGGTCACGAGGTGGTCCCAGCGTCGCCGAGCGCGGGGGTCGACGCCGCGACGGGCGCCGGCCTCGCCGACGCGTTCGCGGGGGTTGAGGTCGTCATCGACGTCTCGAAGCCCCACAGCTACGGCGACGAGGCGGTGCTGCGTTACTACCGGCAGAGCACGACGCAGCTGCTGCGGGCGGGCGCGGATGCGGGCGTGCGGCACCACGTGACCCTCGCGGCGATCGGCACCGACCGGCTCACCGATTCGGCCTTCTACCGGGCCAAGCGCGTGCAGGAGCAGCTCGTGGAGGCATCCGCCATCCCGTTCACGCTCGTGCGGTCGAGTCAGTTCTTCGAGTTCGCGCTCGGGATCGCCGACGCCTCCACCGTGGAGGAGTGGTGCGGCTGCCGCCGGCGCCCGTGCAGCCGATGGCGTCGAGCGAGGTCGCGGATGCCGTGGCCGGCGTCGCGCTGGCGGCCCCGCGTGGTGGCGTGGTCGAGTTCGCGGGCCCGGAGCGCCTCACTCTCGACGGCTTCGTGCGCACGGTGCTCGAGGCCCGTCGCGACCCGCGCCCCGTGGTGACGGACGCCGCTGCGAGCTACTTCGGTGGGCATCCGGGCGCCGACACCCTCGTGCCGCTCGCGGGCGCCACGCTCGCGACGGTGCGCCTCACCGATTGGCTGGCGCACACGCCAACCGCCGGATAACGGCTCGCGCGGTGGTGGCGTGACGGATGTGGTGGACCCAGGGGGATTCGAACCCCGACCTTCTCATTGCGAACGAGACGCGCTACCAACTGCGCCATGGGCCCTGACTGCCTGAACACGATATCACCCCGGCGCCCTCGCGCCTGACCATGCGGGAGGCCGCTCAGCCCGCCGAGCGGCGGCGGCTCAGCCCGCCGAGCGGCGGCGGCGGAGGACCTCGTCGAGGTCGGGGCGTGCGGTGTCGACGTCGTCGATGCGTCCCATCGCGGCGAAGGGGCTGGGCGCGGATGCGACGGCCGGCGCGGGGGCGGACGCGGCGGCGGGCGCACTCTCGCGGGGTCGGAACGCCACGACCTCCGGCTCGGCGTGGGCAGCTGCGAGGGCGCGCTCGGCCTCCTGTGCGGCCGCGAGGAGCAGCGCCTCCGCGGCGACGGGCGGCACGACGGGAACGCGGGGAGCCTCGCCGCGCTCGAGATACAGCGGCTTCGGCACGGGCACGGGGGTCCACGCGCGTGCGGGCCGCTCCTGCCGCATCTCGGCGTCGATCAGGGTCGAGGCGCCGCGGCGCTGACGTTGCGCGGGCGCCGAGGCGAGCACGCGGGCGCGGTCGGCGATGCGCCGCTGGAGCCGCACAGAAGTACCGGCGGCGAGCACGCATCCCGCCACCACGATCCACGACCCGACGGCGATCCCGGTCGTCGCCATGAGCCACAGTTGCACGGCGCCGACCGTCACGGCGGCGAGCAACAGCAGCCCGGCGACACGGCGGGCGCGGCGCAGCCGCGCGAAGGCGAGCAGCACGGGCGTGACGTCTGCCGCGGCTGGGCGCTGCGCGATCGGGGCCGGGATGGGCGCGTCGCGCCGGGCGGCACGGGCGATCTCGGCGGCCTGGGTCTCGGCCGCGCGGGCCCGCAATTCGGCGGCGTGCAGTTCGGCGCGGGTGGCGGCTTCGACCCGGCGTCGCTCCTGAGCGAGCAGGCGCTCGGTGCGTGCGACCTCGCGCGCGTTGGCCTCGACCCGCAGCTCCGCCGGAGCCTCCGCGGTCTCGGCGAGCACCCGGATGGCACGCTGCAGTCGCGTGGCGTTCCGTTCGGTGGCCAGGAACTCGCGGCGCCGCATCCAGCTGGGCAGCAGATAGAGGAACCACAGCACGGCGGCGAGCGCGAGCATGATCGCGGTTCCCGCACCCGTGAAGTCCATGCGCCCCAGGGTACGAGCGGATGCCGCGCTCCCCGGAAGGCGCGCGCGTGCCCACCTGGCAGTCTGCCGAACCCGTCACACCGTGGCGGGGTGGGTGTCGTACTGGCGGCGGAGGTAGCTGGTCCACTCGAGCACACCCGGGCGGGTCTGTTTCACTTTCCAACCGCCGTGGTGTTTGAGGGTGTGGTGCCCGCGCGACAGGTGCGCCAGATTGTCGTGATCGGTGTTCCCGTCGTGAAGCCAGTCGCGGGTGTGGTCGATGTCGCACCTTCCGGCGCGGATGCGGCACATCGGGAACCTGCACGTCTCGTCGCGCAGCCTGAGCCATCGTCGCAGTGGTTCCGGGATGCGGTAGCTCGTGCGCGACATCGACAATGCCACCCCGGTCTCGGGATCCGTCAACAATCGATAAAGCGATGGGGCTTGGGCGGTGAGTTTTCGGGCGGTCGCCGCGTCGATAGGCCCGACACCCTCCAGCGTGCCCGGCTCGGCCCCGCCCAGCAGGGTCTGCACCGGAACGGTCACCACGACCGTCGGCACGATCCCGGTGAACGGACCGAACTCGGCCTCCTGCACGAGCGCCGCCTCCGCGGGATCCAGATCCATCAGCTCCAGTTGGGTGCGAGACGGTCCCAGCACGGTATCGCGGTCCAGCAGGGCATCGACGGCCAGATCCACCCTGAGTTGGGCCAGTGTGCGGGGGTCGCCGTCCGCGGCGGCGCGGGCGGCCGCGGCGGTGGCCCGGTCGAAGATCGCCGTCGCTTCGACAACCCCCGTGTAGAGGGTCAGGTAGGCCATCCCGTCGCTCACCGGATCGAGGGTGAGCTCTCGCTGTTCCCGCGCCTCCCGCGCTCGCGCCGCCATCGACTCCGGGGCGCGCTTCTCCCGCAGCTTCCGCACCCGGGTGCGGAACTGCGACACCGTCGTCGTGCCTGCGGTGGCCAACCCGAGCCGCTCCACCACGGCACGGTCATCCGCCTCCAGCCCGGCGGTCTCGTCGATCATGACCTGCGCGTGGCGGTACGAGAACCGGCCCTCCGCCAAGGCGGCATGCGTCGCGGGGAGCTCACGCGTCAGGATGCGTGCCTCACCGAACAGACGCTGCACGCTGCGCTCCGGCATCCGCAACGCGCACGCCGCCTCCGCCGTCAACGCCCGCTCCCGCAGCGCCGCAGCGTTCGGCGGGTACGCGGCCGTGAACGCCTTCTCGAACTCCACGAGCGCCTCCGCACGCGCCGCGCTGAGCGCATCGATCTGCGCCTGCAACGCCACCACACGATCCAGCGCAGCGTCCGCTGCAGCGATCGGGTCGGGGCGGGGTTCCATGAAGCAAGACCATCCGAGGCCACCGACATCCCGGGGCGGAAACGACGCCGAGACGACCCAAATCCACACCGATGAACGAGGGTGTTACCAAGTCGTTACCCAGCAGTTACGGCGGCGGTTTCGAGACGCGTCGCGCTCCGCGCGGCGCTCCTCAACCACCTGAGCAAGCCGTCCCGGCGGCGGTTTCGGGACGCCGCTCCGGCGCTCCTCAACCACCTGAGCAAGCCGTCCCGACGGCGGTTTCGAGACGCGTCGCGCTCCGCGCGGCGCTCCTCGACCACCGGGATGGACAGCGGCGGCCGCGGCTCAGAACCGCAGGGGGCGCGTCGCGGCCTGCAGGTCGCCCTCGGGAACCTGCGCCGCCGACTCGGGCGCGCGGCCGTCCTTCCAGCGTCGCAGCACGCCCTGGGGTACCTCCTCCACGAGCAGCGCGAAACAGAAGTGGTCGCGCCAGTCACCGTTGATGTGGATGTAGCGGCGACGCAGCCCCTCATAGCGGAAGCCGAGCTTCTGCACGACGCGCAGGCTCGGAGCGTTCTCCGGGCGGATGCAGATCTCCATGCGGTGCAGCCCCATGCCGAAGAAGCAGTGGTCGGTTGCGAGCGCGACGGCGGTGGGTGTGACCCCGCGCCCGGCGAACCGCTCGGCCACCCAGTAGCCGAGCGTGGCCGACGACAGCGACCCGTAGGCGATGCCCGACACATTGAGCTGCCCCGCGAACTCCCCGTCGCATTCGACAGCGAACGGCAATCCGGAGCCGGAGCGCGCATGCGTCTGCAGCGAGCGGATGGAGGCCTTCACGTCGAAGCCGGCGGGACCGTAGGGGTTGCTCGCCTCCCACGGACGCAGCCATGCCCGGTTGCGCATGAGTTCGTTCTCGAGCGTGCGCGCATCGCGGATCCGGATGGGGCGGATCGTCACATGCTCGTCGCTGAGGGTCGGTGTTGCCATCGGCGCCAGACTACCCATCCCCGCGGCGGGTCGACGCCCGCCCGCGCCCCGAAAAGTCGCACGAAAGCCGGGGGCGAGGTCGCAACGAGCGACTCAGCCGTCTTCGCCCTCCGACGCACCCTCGCCTGCCGACACGGCCCCCTCATCCGGAAGCCCCGCGACGAACTCCTTGAGCCACGGACGGAACTCGACGCCGAGGTCGTCGCGGTCGCTCGCCAGCCGCACGATCGCCTTGAGGTAGTCGAGCCGATCACCCGTGTCGTAGCGCCGCCCGCGGAACACGACGCCGTGCACACCCCCGCCCAGTTGGGTCCGGCCGCGAGCTCCTGCAGGGCGTCGGTGAGCTGGATCTCCCCGCCCCGCCCCGGAGGCGTGCGCTCGAGCACCTCGAAGATCTCGGGACGCAGCACGTAGCGACCGATGATGGCGTAGTTCGACGGCGATTCGCCCGGCGGAGGCTTCTCGACGAGCCCCGTGATGCGCACGACGTCGTCCTCCTCGGTCGGCTCGACCGTCGCGATGCCGTAGAGGTGGGTCTGCGAGGGGTCGACCTCGAGCAGCGCCACGACCGTCGTGTTCTCGCGCTGCTGCACCTCGAGCATCCGTCCCAGCAGGGGGTCGCGTACGTCGATGATGTCGTCGCCGAGCAGCACGGCGAAGGGCTCGTGCCCCACATGCATCTTCGAGCGCAGCACCGCGTGTCCGAGTCCGAGCGGATCGCCCTGCCGCACATAGTGCACATCGGCGAGGTGCGTGGAGTAGTCGACCTTCTTGAGCTTCTCGTCGTCGCCCTTGCTCTCGAGAACGGCCTCGAGCTCACCCGCGCGGTCGAAGTGATTCTCGAGCGCCGTCTTGTTGCGGCCCGTGATCATGAGCACGTCGGTGAGGCCGGCCGCGACCGCCTCCTCCACGACGTACTGGATCGCCGGCTTGTCGACGACGGGGAGCATCTCTTTCGGCATCGCCTTGGTGGCAGGCAGGAACCGGGTTCCGAGCCCGGCGACGGGGATGACGGCCTTCGTGACAGTGCGGGGGAAGCCATGCCTGCCAGGCTATCCACCTCTTCCTGAGATCCGGTCGCAAGTCTCCTACAATCGGGGCATGCCCGACCATCCGGAGAATCGCAAGCGCGCCCTGCGCGCGGAGCTCCGGGGGCGCCGCCGCATCCGCACGGCGACCGAGCGCGAGGCGGCCGAGACGGCCCTCACCCAGCAACTCGTGCAGCTCACGAGCGACCTCCGCGCGACGTTCATCGCGGCCTATCTCTCCACACCCGACGAGCCCGGAACCCGCGACTTCCTGCGCTGGGCAGACGGCCACGGCATCCGGATCCTGCTGCCGGTGTCGCGCGAAGACGGCCTGCTCGACTGGGCGCCGTACGACGGCGAAGACGAGGAGCAGGACATCCTCGGGATGCCGACTCCCACGAGCGAGCTGCTCGGCCCGATCGCGATCAACGGCGTCGATCTGCTGCTCGTGCCCGCGGCATGTGTGGCTCGTGACGGCATGCGACTCGGATGGGGGCGGGGCTACTTCGACAAGACGCTCGGCTCGATGGAAGGCGGCCCGCCGGTGTACGCCGTCATCTACGACGACGAGCTCGTCGACGCGGTGCCCACCGAGCCGCACGACATGCCGGTCGACGGCGTCGTGACGCCCGGCGGCATCGTCTCCTTCTCGCGCGGCTGACGCCGCCGTAGCCTGGGCTCACCCAACGGGAGAGAACGGGAGCACACCATGAAGGGTTTCAGAGACTTCGTACTGCGCGGCAACGTCATCGATCTGGCCGTCGCGGTGGTCATCGGCGCCGCGTTCACGGCGATCGTCAACTCGATCGTGAACGCCGTCATCAACCCGGCGATCGGGGCGCTGTTCCGCGCGGACTCGCTCGACACCGCCCTGCCGGTGACCATCCCCACCACGGATGGCGGCCAAGCCACCATGTACTTCGGTGCGGTGATCGGCGCGGCCATCAACTTCCTCATCATCGCGGCGGTCGTCTACTTCGTGCTCGTGCTGCCGGTGAACAAGCTGCGCGAGCGTCAGGCCGCGAGGAAGGGCATCGCCGAGGAGGAGGCCGGCCCCACCGAGACGCAGCTGCTCGCTGAGATCCGCGACCTGCTGGCGGAGCGCAACACCACCGGGTGAGGGCGCAGCAGGACCGGTGGGTCGGCAGCGACGGAGGCTTCGAGACGCATCCGCTGCGCGGACGCTCCTCAGCCACCTCGACGGCAGCGCCGCGGCCCCCAGCAGACCCAGAGCGAGTGCGCAGTCGGTTCCGGGCGCGACCGCGCTCGTGCCCGGAACCGGCGCAGCGCCGCGGATTATCGCGGCGCAAAGAGCTAGTAGTGCGGCGGCTTCTCCCGCCGCATCCGCTCGTCGTTCTCGGTGGGCGTGTGCCGCTTCGGCTCGGGGGTCGGATGCGGGTCGCTGCCCGCCGGGGGCGGCGTCGTCACGCGGCGGCGTGGGCGGCGAGGCCGCTGCTCGTCGTCGTCTCCCTCGGGGTCAGCTCGCGGTGTGTGCGGCAACGATCGGGATCTCCTCGGTGACGGGTCCGGCAGGCAGGCCGGCCATCCGCGCGATGCGGTCGGCCACGGCATCCGGATCGGTGAACAGCTCGAAGGCGTGCACCCGCGCGTAGTGCCATCCGAGTCGGCGCAGCACCTCGGGGCGCAGGCGCAGGGCCTCGCGCAGACTGCGGCCGGTGAGCACCGAGTCGGTGTCGACCACGACGCACATGCCGCCGTTGGCGGCCACGAGCCCGAGCTTGCCGCGATGCCCGAGCGCGACGCGCAGCCCGCGTGCTTCGAGTCGGCGCGACAGGTCGACGAGCATCGGGTCGGAGTCGTCGGGCAGCGGCGGCTCGGCGCGGCGGTTGGCGATCTCGCCGAGCAGTTCGGCGAGTGCCACCGCGCCGTGCTTCATGCGCGTCTCGTCGAGGTCGTCGGGCTGCACGCACGTCACGATCACGAGCGAGCGACGCGCTCGGGTCATGGCGACGGCGAGCAGGCGCTCTCCGCCGGGCTGGCCGAGGGCGCCGAAGTCGCTCAGCACGCGTCCGTGCGGGGTGCGCCCGTAGCCGAGCGAGAACACGACGCGATCGCGGCTGTGGGCCACCGCACGCTCGACCGGCAGCACGGCGAAGGGCTCGGCGCTCTCGCCCACGACGAACTCGCCGAGCTGCGGGTGCGCCGACATGCGGGCCAACACCGCGTTCATGACACGCACGGCGTGCTTCTCCGACGCCGTGACGACCATGAGCGACTCGCGCGGCCGGGTCGCCGCGTGCTCGACTACGAGCTCGACGACGCGCGCCACCTCGGCGTCGACCGACTCCACCGCCCCGGTGTCGGGGTCGGGAAGGCCCGTGCCGTTCTCGATGTAGTCGAGCGAGAGGCTGCCGTGCCCGAGGAACGACCCCGCCCACGGCAGCGCGTCGATGCGCCCGCCGTAGAAGCGGCGGTTGACGAGCTCGGCGAGGTCCTCGCCGCCGGCCCGGTAGCTGCGGGTGAGCGAGAGCACGGGCAGCACGGATGCGAGCTGCGCGAACGCGGAGCGCGCGTGCAGGTCGTCGGCGGGTGCGTCGTCCACCTGCTCAGCTGAGGGAGGAGCCGCAGGGGCACCCCCGCGGATTGAGTAGCCGCCGCGGGCGGCGTATCGAAATCACCCGCATCAGCATCATCCGCGTCCGCGGTCTCCACCGCATCCGCCGCATCCGCCTCGTCCACATCCGCACCCCGCACCGGCATCGACGCGCGCGCCGAGGGGTACGCCACCGCGACGGGCGACTCCTCCCCTCGTCGAGCCCGATGCGGAAGGGGGCCGGGGTCTGCGTCACGGGGTCGCCGAAGACGAGCACCTGACGCGCACGGCGGATCGCGCCGACGTTCTCGGCGAGGGTCGTGGCCCCCGCGTCGACGAGGATCACGACGTCGATCGGCATCGTGTCGCTCACCTGGTCGATCTCGTACGGCGAGGCGAGCCACACGGGCGCGACCGTGCGCGAGAGGTGGGGGCGAGTCGCTGCAGCGACTCCGCGGTGAGGGCGCCGGCCGTGATGAGCTGCTTGAGCGCGGCGGCCTCATCCGGCCAGTCGATGATCCCGATCCGCCAGTTCTCGGCGAGCTGCCAGGCGAGCAGGCCCGCGCTGCCCTGCTGGTGCGCCTCGTCGACGAGCCGGAAGTCGGCCTCGAGACGCTGCAGCACATCCGTCTTCGCGCCGAGCAGGGCGCGGTCGTTCACGAGCAGCCCGTCGAGTGCCGAGCGCCACCAGGCGAGCTCGAGCTCGGCCGCCACCTGATCTTCAGGCACGTGGCGCGCGGCGAGGTCGGCGATGAACTCGTCGAGGTCGAGGTCGCGCAACCGCTGCATGAGGGCGCTGCGCTCCTGCAGGTTGTTCAGCACGTCGGACTCGGCGGCGAGCTCCTCGAGCAGGTCGGCGAGCTGGTGCAGCGGCAGGGATGCGAGACGCGTCTCGGGGTGGTGCGGCCGAGCGGGGCGTCGAGCTCGGCGAGGTCGGCGGAGACCTGCTGCCAGGCGACCTGCACGTCCGAGATGCCGGTGGGCACCTCGGGCGTCACGCCCGCGGCGACGTAGCGCTGCCACAGGATGCGCTGCTGCTGGATCGCGGTGAGCGCCTCGTGCAGATCGCCCACATGCATGCCCGGGCGCACGTACTCGCGCGCGAGCTTCTTGAGCCGCCGGCGGTTGGCGCCCGACATCTCGGGGCGTCGCGCCGCGGCGCGGTCGCCACGATGAGCTCCGAGAGCGAGCGGTCGAACACGCTCGCGTCGAACTTGTCGAGCGTGTCGCGCAGCTCCGAGAGCAGGCGCAGATAGATGCCGAGTTCGGCGATCGTGGTGAACGGCCGCATCCGCGTGGAGCCGATGAGCGCGTTCGCCTTGATGAGCAGCCGCGGAAGGCCGTCGGCGTGCAGCTTCTTGGCGATCCCGTGGGCGCGGGCTGCCTCGTCGCCGGTGGCGAACTGGGCACCGTACCAGGGCGAGTCGCCCGGCCCGTAGCGGAACTCCCCGAGGCGAGCAGCCTCCACCATGGTCGCGGCGACGCTCGCCCGGTCGCCCGCGAGGGCGCGCACGGCCTGCGGGGTGAGCCGCGCGGTCGTGGTGGGCGGATGCGGCAGCAGCGCGAGACGCGACAGCTCGGCCACGCAGTCGAACACCGACACCCACAGGGTCTCGTCGGTGCGCGAGAGCGCCTCGCGGTAGTCGATGAGCACGCTGCGCAGCCGCACGAGCGCCTCGTCGACCTCGGCGAGCTGCGGCTGGATGGCCTTCTCGTTGCGCGCGATGCCGCGCACCACGTCGCGACGCAGCGACGACGGCGACACGGCCATGCCGGCGAGCCCCACATCCCCGAGCCGCTGGGCGATGCCGCGCAGGCTCGCGCGCCGCGGGCTCACGACGAGCACGCGCTTGTTCTGGCCCACGAGCATGCCAAGTGCGTTGACGATGGTCTGGGTGGCGCCGGTGCCGGGCAGCGTGCGCACGACGAGCGAGTTGCCCGCGGCGATCTGCGCCACGATGTGCTCCTGCTCGGCGTCGGCGTCGAGCAGCAGCACGTCGGTCGACGGGTCGCGGCGGTCGGCGTCGGCGGCCTCGACCGCCTGGTAGCCCTCCTCGAGCGTCCACTTGGCCGTCGCATCCCCCGCCGCGGCGTCGAGCACCGGGTGGTCGAGGCTCTTGGCATCGGCGACGAGCGCGGGCGCGACCTCCTCGAACGACGAGACGACCAGGCGCGGCTGCACCACGATCTCGCCGAGGTGGCCGGTGAGGCGCCGCAGCTGGTCGATCACGGCGTTCGGCTTGAAGGTGCCGTCGTCGTCGGAGAGCGCCACGAAGGTGGCGGCGTCGAGCGAGATGCCGTACTGCTTCTCGAGCGCGCGCGCGAGCGCCGGGTTGAGCACGGCGGCGCCGCGCAGGCGCAGCTCGTAGTCGCGTCCGTGGCGGCGGATGGCGAGGGGCGCAGCAGCAGCGGCGCGCAGTAGTCGACGCGATCGTGGGTCCACCGCACGATGCCGATCCCGAGGTGCACGACGTCGAGGCCGCGGGTGGTCGAGAGCTCGAGGCCCTTCGCGGTGATGCGCTCCGCGGCGACGCGGGCGCGACGCAGGGCGAGGTCGTCGCGGATGAGCTGCGAGAGCAGCGTCGACTTGCCGGTGATGAAGCGCGCAAGGCCACCGGGGTGCGTCGTCGACAGCTCGATGCGGGTGGTCGGCGCGTCGACGAAGTGCAGCAGGGGAGGTGCCGCCGAGCTCGGCGAGCTCGGAACGCCAGGCGTCACGAGCGGTATCCGCGACACCGCGGACCGCAGGGGCGGGTGCGAGCAGCGGCGTCGCCGGCTGCACGGATGCATCAGGACTCACCGGGATCTCCCCGGAGTCATCATCCCGTCGATTGGCAGGCCACACACGGCCACGATAGGTCGCGCGCCCTCGGGAACCCGGGAGCGAAACACGTGCCCGCCGATCATGTCAAACGCTGTAGCGATTCGCCGCGGGCCCCAGGAATGACGGGCGCCCGTCGCGAACCGCTACAGCGTTTGGCCTAGGAGACGAGTTCGAGCGTGAAGAAGACGCTGTTGGGGTCGAGCGCGTAGTCGGCGAACGGCTCCGTCTCGAGGAAGCCGTACCGCGCGTAGAGCGCGCGGGCCGGGCGGAAGAAGTCCTCCGCGCCCGTCTCGAGGCTCAGCCGGGTGTAGCCGCGGGCCCGCGCCTCGGCCACCACGTGCTCCAGCAGCAGGCGACCGAACCCACGGCCGCGTGCTGCGGCATCCGTGCGCATCGACTTGAGTTCGCCGTGCCGCGCGTCGAGCTGCTTGAGCGCGACGCAGCCGAGCAGCTGCTCGCCCTCCGCGAGCGCCCAGAACGTGACGTCGGGATGCTGCAGTCCCGACACGTCGAGGGCGTGCACGCTCTCGGGCGGCGAGGTGGCGTACATGTCGGCGAGGTGGTCGTCGAGCAGGCGCAGCACGCGCGGGTCGTTCAGGTCGCCGAGGGCGATGACGGGGGCTGACTGCGGCACGAGCTCAGCGTATGAGGCGTCGATTTCTGTCGTGTTACACGGCGCGGGCGCGACGCGACGTGACGCCTCAGTGGTGTCTCAGAGACGCTCGAGCAGCTGCGACACCTTCGCGAGGCGCTCGCGCGGCATCGTGGCGGCGGCCTCGGAGGGGGCGCTCTTGACGGCGCTCGCGAGGATGTCGTAGATCACGAGCTGCGCCCACCGCGGGGCGTCCTCGTCGGACTGGGCCCGGATCTGGTGCTCCATGGTGCTCGTGACCTGGCCCGTGGCCGGGTCGTACTGCACGAGCAGACCCCGCCAGCTGTCGCCATCGGGAAAGCACACGGCCTTGATGCCGGGCAGCACCTCGAACTCGGCGCAGTGCTCGAGCCCGTCGGGGTTCGGGGGCAGGGTGCCGAGCTTGGGGTTCATCTCGGGCAGATCCCAGACGAGAGTGTCGACGAGTTCGCGCGCGCGCTTCTTCTCCGCCCGTGTCGCCATGCGATAAAACTAGCGGGTTGCGCGGCCCGCGCCTGCCGCCCGTCAGGGGGACGCGCCGGAATCAGCTCCCGGCTGCCTCGAGCCGCAGTTCGACCATGGGCAGCCCCTGTACCGGATGCCCGACGGCCTTCTCGATCGCACCCCGCAGCATCTCCCAGTCGCGCGGGTGCGCGTGCTGGTACCGCTCGAGCGCAGCGGATGCCTCGGGCCCGGTGAGCAGGCGAGCCACCGCGGGGGCGCGCCGCATCCGTCCCGTGCTCACGAAGCAGTTCGGGTCGGCCTGCAGGTTGCGGTACCACTGAGCGCGCTCGCCGAAGCCCGACACGATCACGATGCGGTCGGGGGCCGGCCGCTCGACGATCTCGAGGCAGACGTATCGCGGCTGCCCGGAGCTGCGGCCGGTGTGCTCGAGCATGAGGATGCGGCTGCCGAGCAGCCATCCGAGTCCGTGGCGGTAGAGCCAGATCGGGGCGCGCACGAACCAGCGGGTTCGCAGCGCTCGGGCGCCGATGCCGGAGAGTGAGAGATCCACTCATCCACCGTAGACCCGGCGGACGACGGCTCAGCGTTCGGCGAGCGCCGCCTCCGCCGCCACCCACGGCAGCAGGGCGCACTTCACACGTGCCACGAATCGGGAGGCCCCCTCGAGCGCCACGGCATCGCCGAGCAGCTCCTCGTCGACCGGCAGCTCGCCTCGAGAGCGCATCGAGGCGCGGAACGAGGCGATGCGCTCCTCGAGCTCGCCGATCGTGAGGCCGGGTGCCTGTTCGGCCAGGATCGAGGCCGACGACTGCGAGATCATGCAGCCCCGGCCGGCCCAGGCGACATCCACGATGCGGTCCCCGTCGAGCAGGAGCTGCAGCGTCACCTCGTCGCCGCACGTCGGGTTCAGCTGCCGGGATTCGACGGTCGCGTCGGCGAGCTCGCCCTTGCGTCGCGGATGCTTCACGTGGTCCGCGATGATCTCGGGGTAGAGCGCGTCGAGGTCGCTCACTGCATGCTCCGGAAGTAGGCGAGCGCCGCGGGGAGCGCCGTGAGAAAGGCATCGATCTCATCCGGCGTCGTATACAGGTAGCTGCTCGCGCGGGTCGAGGCGGTGACGCCGAGTCGGCGGTGCAGCGGCTGGGCGCAGTGATGCCCGACCCGCAGCGCGATGCCCTGCAGGTCGAGATACTGGCCGAGGTCATGGGCGTGGATGCCGGGCACGTCGATCGCGGCGAGCCCGACGCGGTCCTCGGCCGTCGCCCCGAGCACGCGCACGCCGTCGATCGCGGCGAGCCCCGCGAGCAGCCGCGCGCCGAGTGCCGCCTCATGCGCGACGACGCGCTGCATGCCGAGCTCGCTCAGATAGTCCACGGCCGCGCCGAGCGCGATCGCCTGCGAGACGCGCTGGGTTCCCGCCTCGAAGCGGTGCGGCGGGGGCAGGAACTCGGCGGCCTCCATCGTGACCGTCGTGATCATCGACCCCCGGCAAGGAACGGCGGCAGGTGCTCGAGCAGCTCGCGTCGCCCGTAGAGCGCGCCGACCCCGGTGGGGCCGAGCATCTTGTGGCCGGAGAACACCGCGAAGTCGACCCCGAGCTCGTGCAGGTCGAGCGGAAGGTGCGGAGCCGACTGGCAGGCATCGAGCACCGTGAGCGCACCCACCGCGCGCGCACGCGCCACGAGCGCTGCGACGGGTTGCACCTCGCCCGTGACGTTCGAGACGTGGGTGAACGCGAACACCCGGGTGCGCTCGGTGAGCAGGTCATCGAGCCGCTCGAGCTGCAGACGCCCCTCGTCGTCGACCGGCAGGTAGCGGAAGACGGCACCCGTGCGCGCGGCGAGCTCCTGCCACGGGATGAGGTTCGCGTGGTGCTCGAGCTCGGTCGTGAGGATCTCGTCGCCGGGCCCCAGCCGGAAGTGCTCGGCCGCTGCGCCTCCCCGCCCGAGGCTCGCATTGCCGAGAGCGTAGGCCACCAGGTTCACGCCCTCGGTGGCGTTGGAGACCCACACGAGCTCCTCGGCATCCGCGCCCACGAAGCGCGCGACGCGCTCGCGGGCCGACTCGAACAGCTCGGTCGCCTCGGCGGCGAGGGTGTGGGCGCCGCGATGCACGGCGGCGTTGGTGCCGAGAACGTAGGCACGTTCGGCATCCAGCACCTGCCGCGGGCGTTGCGAGGTCGCCGCCGAGTCGAGATAGACGAGCAGGCGACCGTTCACCCGCCCGTCGAGGATCGGGAAATCGGCGCGGATCGCGGCGAGCTCGGCGTCGTCGAAGGGCCGCGGCTCGCTGCTCACGGGCGCGGCACTGCTCACTGACGCGTGAAGCGGAGTCTCCACAACTCAGGTCCGTCTTCGACGAAGGACACCGCGAACTCGCCCGGGTGACGCTCCTCGAGCTGCGACACGAGAGGGTTCGGCCGGTGGTTGGCGATGAGGTCGAGGCTGAACCCGGGGGCGATCGCGCCGAGCGCGCCGAAGATCGTGGCGTGTCGGATCGCGTGCGGGATCTGGCGCGTGTCGAGAACGATCTCGCTCTCGTCTTCGTGCCCGCACGCGCATCCGCCGCTCGCAGCCTCGTGCGGCTTGGTGGCGCGCAACTCGATCGGTTCTGCCGTCATGTCGTGTCCCTTCCTACTCTCTTCACGCTACTCCCGCGCGGAACGGGGGTGAACGGGACCAAGGTCCCGGTACTCCTGCCGCACGCCCTCCATGCGCACCTCCTGCAGCACGTGCCGGGCGACGCCGAGACCGTGCAGCGTCGCGGTGAGCTCGGCCACATCCGCCTCGCTCATCGTCGTGGGGTCCACCGTCGTGCGCACCTGCAGCGGCACCCCCGCCGCGAGCGCCAGCTCGAGGCACGCGAACGCCTTCGCCCCCGCGGAGGCCACCCCGGTGACCTGGCCGTACATCCGCTGCGGCGCCTTGATGTCGAGCCCGATCCAGTCGCACAGCGGCAGCACCTCGGCGAACATGCGGGGATACGGTGCCGCGGTATGCAGTCCCACGCCGAAGCCGAACTCCCGCACCTGGCGCATGGCATCCGGCAGACCCGCTTGCCGGGTGGGCTCGCCACCCGAGAACACGACGCCGTCGAGCAGGCCACGACGACGGGCCAGCAGCTCGAGCACCTCGTGCCACGCCACGACGCCCGGCACCCGCGGATCGAGGAGGCCCGGGTTGTGGCAGTAGCCGCAGTCGAGCGGGCAGCCCTGCAGGAACACCGTGGCGACGAGCTTGCCCGGCCAGTCGCAGCTCGACAGGCGCGCGAGACCGGCGATCTGCAGCTGCTCTGCCACCGGTGCGGACGTGCCGGATGCGAGGGCCGGGCCGCGCATCGTCAGCTCACCCCGGCGAGCGCGGACTCCACGAAGTGCGTGCGCTCGGCGTGCTCGCCCTTCTTGCCGATGTTGAACGAGCTGACCGGGCGGAAGTAGCCCATGACGCGCGTCCACACCTCGCATTCGCCGCCGCAGCTGGGGCAGCTGGGGTGTTCGCCGGCGAGGTAGCCGTGCTCGGGGCAGATGGAGAACGTCGGTGTGACGGTGATGTAGGGCAGCCGGTGGGTGGCGAGCGAGCGCCGCACGAGTTCGCGGCAGGCGTCGGCGCTCGAGAGCCGCTCCGACATGTAGAGGTGCAGCACGGTGCCGCCCGTGTACTTGGTCTGCAGCTCGTCTTGGCGATCGAGGGCCTCGAACGGGTCGTCGGTGAAGCCGACCGGAAGCTGCGAGGAGTTCGTGTAGTACGGATTGCTCTCGGTGCCCGCCTGCAGGATGCCGCGGAACCGTTTGCGATCCTCCTTCGCGAAGCGGTAGGTGGTGCCCTCGGCGGGCGAGGCCTCGAGGTTGTAGAGGTGGCCTGTCGCCTCCTGGAACTCGATCATGCGGGCGCGCACGTGGTCGAGCAGGCGCACGGCGATCGCGTGGCCCTCCTGCGTCGTGATGTCGTGCTCGTCGCCCGTCATGTTGCGCACCAGCTCGTTGATGCCGTTGACGCCGATGGTCGAGAAGTGGTTGCGCAGGCCTCCGCCGAGATAGCGCTTCGTGTACGGGAAGAGGCCGTCGCGGATCAAGCGGTCGACGACCTCGCGCTTGAGTTCGAGCGAGTCGCGCGCGAGCTCGAGCAGGCGGTCGAGGTCGTGCAGCACGCCCGCTTCGTCGCGCGGGTTGAGGTAGCCGAGCCGCGCGCAGTTGATCGTGACGACGCCGAGCGACCCGGTCTGCTCGGCCGAGCCGAAGAGTCCGTTGCCGCGCTTGAGCAGTTCGCGCAGGTCGAGCTGCAGGCGGCAGCACATCGACCGGATCTGCCCGGGCTCGAGCTCGGAGTTGATGAAGTTCTGGAAGTAGGGCGTGCCGTATTTGGCCGTCATCGCGAACAGTCGCTCGGCGTTCTCGGAGGTCCAGTCGAAGTCCTCGGTGATGTTGTAGGTCGGGATCGGGAAGGTGAAGACGCGTCCGCTCGCATCCCCTGCCGTCATGACGTCAATGTAGGCGCGGTTGATGAGCGCCATCTCCTCGGCCAGCTCGCCGTAGCTGAAATCCTGCGCGACACCGCCGATCACCGGCACCTGCTCGCGCAGGTCGGCCGGGCACACCCAGTCGAAGGTGAGGTTGGTGAAGGGGTCTGCGTGCCCCAGCGCGAGGGCACGTTGAGGTTGTAGACGAGCTCCTGCAGGTGCTGGCGCACCTCGGCGTAGCCGAGCCGGTCGATGCGCACGAACGGCGCCATGTAGGTGTCGAAGGAGCTGAACGCCTGCGCGCCGGCCCACTCGTTCTGCATCGTGCCGAGGAAGTTCACGATCTGCCCGACCGCCGATCCGAAGTGCTTGGGGGCAGGGCGTCGACCTTGCCGGGCACCCCGTTGAGCCCCTCCTCGAGGAGCACCCGCAGCGACCAGCCGGCACAGTAGCCGGCGAGCATGTCGAGGTCGTGGATGTGCAGGTCGCCCTCGCGGTGCGCGCGACCGATCTCGGCGGGGTAGACCTCGTCGAGCCAGTAGTTCGCGACGACCTTGCCTGCGGTGTTCAGGATGAGTCCGCCGAGCGAGTAGCCCTGGTTGGCGTTGGCGTTGACGCGCCAATCGGAGCGGTCGAGGTACTCGTCGATCGTAGATGCGACGTCGACGGCCGTCGCGGTGGGCTGTGGCATCCGGGTTCCTCCTTCTCGCGCGGGGTCCCTCGCCACGCGCCTACGACGAGGCTAGGCAGCCGGCACTACATCTGGTATTTATCACGGAACCTCGCCACTAGATGTTGTGGATTCTGGCGTGCGAGTGAGTTCGAGCGTGCACTCGTGCTCGGTCACGAGACGCTGCAACCGCCCCGCGCGCACCGGCCCCGGCGAGGCGGCCAGGGCATCCGCGATGAGGGCGCGGTGCACCTCGCAGACCTGCGGATTGCCCTCTGACAGTGCGGCGAACGGGCAGTCGCGCAGGGTGAGCCGGCTCGTGCCGCGATCGATCGCGGCGGTGAAGCCGCACCGGGCGAGGTGGCCGTCGAGCGCCGCGAGCTGCTGCGCCGCGCGCGCCTCGCGGCCGCGCTCCCCGCCGGTCGTCGCCCCGGATGCGCGGTATCGCAGCACAGGACGCCCCCGCACGCCGCGCAGGATCGGCTCCGCGCGCACGAGCCCGACCGCGATGAGTCGATGCAGATGCTCGCGCGCCGTGTTCGGGTGCAGACCCGTCGCCTGTGCGAGCTCGTCGACCGTCAGGGCACCACGTGTCTGCAGCGCGTGCAGCAGATTGATCCGGCTCAGCGAATCGAGCGTCTTGTAGTACGTGCGGAGTCCCCGGGCGGGCATGCCCCCATTCAACGCCTCCCCCACCGACACCGGCGCACCCGTGCGGCGGGGCGGATTTGCACGGTGATCCGAGGAAGCGCACCGCCGCCGGGGTCGTACCCTGTGCAGCAACCGTTCGGCGACGAAGGGACCTCACGTGAGCAGCGCCGAAGCCGAGGAACGCATCCGGGATGCCGAAGCACCCCGCGCGGCCCCGCGGGTCTCACCCCGGCTACTTCGCCGGCGTCATGGGAACCGGCATCGTGTCGATCGGGGCGCAGCTGACCGACCGTGCGGTGCTCGCATCCGTGCTGTTCTGGATCGCGGTGGTGTTCTACCTCGTGCTCGTCGTGCTCAACGTGTGGCGCTTCGCGGCGTACCGCCGGCAGATGTCGGATGACTTCCACGATCCGGCGCGCGCGTTCGGCTTCTTCACCTTCATCGCCGCGACGAACGTCATCGGGGCGATGCTCGTGGGGGTCGGCCTGGGGCTGGCCGCCGCCGTGCTGCTGGCCATCGCGACGCTCGCCTGGGTCGTATTCGGCTACGTGATCCCGTGGACCGCGGTGCTCGGCAACCCGCGCCGCCCGATGCTCGACCGCGCGAACGGTACGTGGTTCATCTGGGTGGTCGCGAGCCAGTCGATCGCGGTGGTCGCCGCGGGGCTCGAGCCGCTTTACCCGGCGCTGCGGCAGTGGCTCGCGATCATCGCGATCGTGGCATGGTCGACGGGCGTCGTGCTCTACACGGCGTGCGCGCTGTTCGTGATGCTGCGTGCGATGCTCTACCGGCTCGACCCGCACGACCTCGACCCGCCGTACTGGGTCGCGATGGGTGCCGTGGCGATCACGGTCGTCGCAGGGGCGCGGATCGTGGAGATGGCGGACGCGCCCATGATCGACGTGACGCGCGAGCTCATCGCGGGACTCTCGGTGATCTTCTGGGCGTTCGCGAGCTGGCTGATCCCGGTGCTGCTGGCGGCCGGGGTGTGGCGCCACCTCGTGCATCGCATCCCGCTGCGCTACCAGCCGACACTGTGGAGCTTCGTGTTCCCGATGGGGATGTACGCGGCGGCGAGCATCTACCTGGGGCGCGCGGATCGCCTGCCTGTGGTCGAGACCATCGGCACACTCTGGTTCTGGGTGGGGCTCGGCGTGTGGTGCCTGACGGCCGCGGGGATGGTCGTCGATCTTGCGAGACGCCTCACCGGGCGCAGCGCGCGGGCGTCGGATATCCCCGGTGAGCGCGCCGACGTCGACACCGACCCGCGAGAGAGGCTGAGCCTGTGACCATCGTCGCCCCCGCATCCCGTACCTTCCGCCCCGGCATCGGCACGGCGATCCTGTGGATCGTGCTGAGCCTCGTCGCCTGGACGGTGTCGTTCCTGCTCTATCTCGAGTACGTCGGGCAGCTCACGAACGCCGAGCCGGCCATCTCGTGCGACATCAGCCCGCTCGTCACCTGCGGCCCGAACCTGCTCTCGCCGGCCGGCAACCTGCTGGGCTTCACGAACGCCCTCCTCGGGATGGTGCTCTTCCTCGGCCCGATCTACGCGGCCATCGGCGCGCTCGCCTCACCGGGCGGTATGCGGGCCTGGTACTGGCGGGTCTTCGCCCTCTTCGTGCTGGGTGGCTACGCGCTCGTGCACATGTTCGCCTTCCGGAGCATCTTCGAGTTCGGCTCGCTGTGCCCGTGGTGCATGCTCGTGTGGCTCATGACCATCCCGCTGTTCTGGTCGGTGGTGGCCTGGACGCTCCGCGCAGGGGTCTGGGGTGGCTCCCCGCGGCGCGTCGGCGAGGTGATCGGCACGTGGCTCGCGCCGATCACCCTCGTCAACTACGTCGTGATCGCGGTCGCGGCGCAGCTGCGGCTCGACGTGCTCGGCAGCTTCTGAGGCGTGCCGCCTACGATTCAGCCGTCCACGACGTCTTCGGCATGGGCCGGAGCTAGCCTCGCCGGATGTCGGCCGCGAAGGAGTCCAGGACTCCCAAGATCCCCCGATGCGCGTAGACACGGTTGCGGCTCCGTCCGGCGCGTTCGACCAGGATGCCGCGGGTGACGAGGGCATCGATCGCCCGGAATGCGGCGCGTTCGTTAAGGTCGAGGCGCTTCTGGATGTAGGCGACGTTCACGACTGGCTGACCGACGAGTAGCGGTATCACTCGCCGAGCGGCGGCGTCCGCTCGGATGTCCACGATCCGCTCTTCAGATTCGCGGGTTTGTTGCGCGAGGTCATCGACGAGGCGACGTCCCCGCGCGGCCGCGAAACGGGATGCGTCCGCGAACTGGGCGATGATCGGGCTTGCGTTACCCTCGCGGTATGCGGTGAGCGCCGCGAAATAGTCGCCTGTGTTTCGGAGTAGGCCCGCAGATACAGGCGCCGTGGCCCGGGTCACGACCTCCTTGCCGCGGAGGATCGCGTGCACCAATGCTCGTCCGGTACGTCCGTTCCCGTCCGCGAAGGGATGGATGGTTTCGAACTGGGCGTGCGCGATTGCCGCCTGAGCAAGCGGCGGGAGGTCATTTCTGGCCATGAATTGCACCAGGTCTGTCATCGCGTCGACCACGAGTTCGCGCTGCGGTGCAACGTGAGTTGCGCGGCGCGGCCCCAGCTTGTCGCCACCCACCCACACGAGCCCATCACGGTACCGGCCCGCCCATTGAGGTTCGTGCGCGAGGAGGCGCGCGTGCATCCGCAAGATGCTATCGACGCTCAGATCGTCCGCGAGCTCGAGCGCTGCCTCCATCGCACGCACGTTGCCGACGACGAGGTTCGCATTCTCAGAGCCAGATTCTCCGATTTCCGCCAGCGCGATCTGCTGAGCACCGGCAGTAATCTGCTCGATGTTCGAGGACGACGCACTCTCCGTTCGCAGCAAGATCGCCGACATGGGCGCCAGTTCGCCCGCGCCGAGGATCGTCGTTGCGTAGACGTCAAACTTGGCCAGCGCCACCGTGGCTTCGCCGATGTTGGCGGCGATGGCACCCGGCAGAACCAACTCGAGGTCCGATAGTTCGGGGGTGACCGCTGAACGGTAGGGCCCCGATTCCCGTTCCCGTTCGGCGCGACTGGCACCTTCGTCTGTGACGTTCCAGACGTGGTCGTCGAAAGTGAGCGGTGCCACGCGCACACCAAGGGCTGTTGACGGCGACCGATCTGTCACTGGAAACCCCTACCTCTGACACTTATGGAGATAAGCGTCAGTATAGGGAACCTGGCTGACACATAGCGTCGAACAATCTCGCGGTGTGGATCCTGAGGGATCGAGTTTCCTCACCTCGCGAACCCATCGCCGCCGCCTACCGGCGCCCTTGTGCCCCTGGAGGGACTCGAACCCCCAACCCTTTCCTTAGGACGGAACTGCTCTTCCATTGAGCTACAGAGGCTGACCGCCCGAGTCTACCGAGCGGAAGCGGAGGAGCAGCGCGGGCGCGAGGGCCGGATCAGGCGGGTGGCGGGGCCAGGTAGAGCGCCGAACCGGCGGGGATGATGCGCTGGTTGTAGGTGTCGGGCCCCCAGTTGTACTCCTCGATGAAGACGGAGCCGTCGGCGAGCACGCTGTTCACGTATGCCACGTGGTTGCCACCCGGGAACCAGGCCACCCAGCCGGGAGCCGGGGTGCTGCTCACGGTCCAGCCGTGACGCTCCCACTGGCTCTTCCACGAGTGGGCGCTACCGCCGCCGGGGGTCAGGTACGACCACGTGTACTTGAACGGCGCGTGGGTGCTGCCCGCGTCGCGGTTGAGGCGCCACGCGACGAAGTCGGTGCACTGCCGGATGAAGTAGTTCAGCGGCGAGAGCCCACCGCCCTGCGACATCCCGAGTTCGGTGGCCCACGGGTAGTCGTCGCCCATCGCCATCGCGCCGGATGCGGCGTACTCCTGCAGACGCTGCTGACGCAGCGCGTCGCGGTACAGCCGCCGCAGTTCTACGGCGCTCGTCGTCTCGTAGCCGTCGCGCGCCTCGACGGTGCTCGCCGCCTGGATGGCCGAGTCGTCGAGGGCGAGGGCCTGCGCGTCGATCTTCGCCGCTGCGGGCTCCGCGAGCTCGCCGCCCGAGTAGTCGTTGGAGGCGTAAGCCGGAAGCGTGAGCGACACGAACAGACCGCCCACGAGCACCATGGTGCCGGCCGCGCTCAGACGCTTGCGCACCGACGGCCGAGCAGCGGATGCGGACGGCGTGCGCGGTGCCGCAGGCGCAACGGGCCGGGATGCCGGGTGCGTGCTCGCCCCGCGGTCGCGGCGGCCGCGACGTGACGCGGGCTCCTCGGTCGGCGCAGCGAAGATGCCGAACGGCGCGGCCACCTGCGGCGCCGTAGGAACCGCCGCCGCGGAAATCGCCGCCGGGTGAGTCGGCGCGGGGGCGACGGGAGCCGCAACTGCCGCGGCGGTCGCCTCGGCGGGCACGACCGGCGCGGCGGAGTCCATCGCCGCACGCGCCTCGCGGGCAGCACGACGCGACCCCGGCATGGCCGGGGTCGTGGGGGTGGCGGGGAGATCGTTGATCGGAGCCTGCGTGGTGGCACGAAGCGAACGACGCGAGGGCAGCTCAGCGGCCGCGTGGGCACTCGAGATGCCGTCGGGACGCGCCTGCGAGGCGTGCTCCGAGGTCTTCGCAGCCGGCTCGGTGAAGCCGAGGGCAGCGAGGGTCTCGTAGTCAGTCACGTGAATGAAGAGTCTTCCGGGTTGAAACGACCAGAACGACGTTACGCGACATCCATCCGAATGTCACGTCTCGGTAACGACCCGTTTTGCGGGGCAGACAGCCCGTTTGCACAGGGGTTTCCCAGCTTGATGCTGCTTCTCACAACGAAATCCGTCGCCGACGCTGTTCCACGCGGAAGCGCCGAGGGCGGCGACTCACGCCGCGGGGGCGAGGAACTCCCGCCACTCCGGCTGCGCCCGCTCGACCCCGCGCACGAGCCACGCCGTGCCGTGCGGCGCACGCGGGGCGAACCGTAGAGTCCACCCCATCTCCCGAGGTGTGCGGTCGCCCTTGATGTTGTTGCAGCGCAGGCAGCACGCCACGAGGTTCTCCCAGCTGTCGGCTCCCCTCGCGAACGCGGGATCACGTGGTCGATCGTCGACGCGTGCACACCGCAGTAGGCGCACCGTTGGTCGTCGCGCCGCAGCACCCCACGCCGCGACACGGGAACCGAGCGTCCGCTCGGCACGCGCACGTAGCGGCGTAACAGGATCACCGATGGTCGCTCCCAATCGGAGCCGATGCCGTGCACGGGGTTGTCGTCATCGCTCGCCACCACGACGGCCTTCTCGGTCAGGACGAGCACGAGGGCTCGCTTGAACGACACCACGGCCAGCGGCTCGTATCCGGCATTGAGAACCAGGGTACGCAACGGGTCTCCTCTCGAGGGAGCCTGCATGGCGTGCAGGCTGTCGAACCTCCCGGAGCTCCGTCGAAACGGGGTGAGAACAGAAAAAGGCGCCGTCGCGAACGACAGCGCCTTACTCGACCGCGACGAGACAGTGCACGTCGGGCCGGCTGCTGAGCTGCATGCGGAACTGGGCGCGCACATCCATGGTGCGGATGCTGTGCGCGGTTCTCATGTGCCCTCCCCGATCCGAAGATCTCCGAGAACCCCAGGGTAGACCCGACCGGTGACCACCGTCGGCACGACACGTGATGCGGGGGCGCGTGCCGATTCCGACACGCGGCTGCGCCGCTGCTCAACCGGCGACGAACAGGATGCTCGACGGTGTCGGCACTCGATCGGCCGGGCGCTCGCGCGCGGCCGGCCGATCGGCCGGCGCTGCGGATTATCGCAGCGCACGTTGAACTCAGATGCCGTAGCGCACGAACCAGGCGTTCGGGTCCCAGATCGGGTGCACCTCGACGACGCCGCCGGGCTTGGGCGCGTGCACCATCGTGTTGCCGCCCATGAAGATGCCCGAGTGCCCGCCGCCGTCCATGACGACGATGTCGCCGGGAAGCGCATCGGCGCGGGAGATGAGGTGTCCGCCGCCGACGCCGCGGCCCTGCGCGCTCGAGGAGTGCGGCAGTGCGATCCCGAACTGCGCGTAGACGAACATCACGAAGCCCGAGCAGTCGAAGCCCGCGGGCGAGGCGCCGCCGAAGACGTACGGCACGCCCTGATACTGCAGCCCCACCTGCACGACCTGGTTCAGGTCGAAGGAGGGGTAGGGCGGGTTGGCGAGGTACTCGCGCACGGTCGGCCCGGAGTAGGCGGCGAGGGCGGCCCGCTGCTGCGCGCGGCGCAGTTCGGCGGCCGAGGTGATGTCGTAGCCGTCGCGCGACTGCGGGGCGAGCGCGACCGAGGCGACGGCCACATCCTGAGCCTTGTCCTGGCGCAGCTGCTCGATGGCGCTCAGCCGCGCGGCACCGTCGGATGCGGTGTCGTCGGATGCCGGAGCATACGCCGAGGCAGGCAGCGCGACGGTGGCGAAGAGGGCGGGCACCACGAGGGCGACGATGGACGCGTTGCGGAGCGATCCGAGAACGGATCGCGCCGCCGGCTGGGTGGGCCGGCGATTCGGGTTAGCTGACACGAGAACTCCCGCGTCCCGGTCGCTCTGTCGGGCGACCCCATCCCTTTCGTATGTCACGTCGCCGGCAGAGGATGGGTGAGACGGGACGCCCTGCCTGGCGGCCTCCGATCGACATGCGTGACCGAGAGGACCCGGCGAGCCTAGGCCGGGTTAGCTGAGAATCGGCAGGATTCGTCGTTCAGGCTTCGACGTAGATGTGCGAGGCGACCTCGGAGGGCAGCTCGAGCCCGTCACCGAAACCGTCGACCTGCACGATCACATACGAGCCGGCGGTCGAGAGGTTGGCCACCGCACCCGGCACGACCCCCGCCTCCCGGAGCTGCACGAGCAGCTCGGGCTCGAACTGCACGGGCTCCCCCAGCCGGCGGATGACACCCGTGACCTGGCCCGCTGCGGATGAGGCGCGCGTCACGAGGTTCTCGACACCGTCGAGGAACGCGCCTGCGGGCGTGCCGCCGATCTCGTCGAGACCGGGGATGGGATTGCCGTAGGGGGACTCGGTGGGGTGATCGAGCAGCTCGAGCAGCCGGCGCTCCACCTGCTCGCTCATGACGTGCTCCCAGCGGCAGGCCTCGTCGTGCACGTACGCCCAGTCGAGGCCGATGACATCCGCGAGCAGTCGCTCGGCGAGCCGGTGCTTGCGCATGACGTGCAGGGCGCGGCGCCGCCCCTCGACCGTGAGCACGAGATGGCGATCGCCTTCGACGACCACGAGCCCGTCGCGCTCCATGCGGCCGATCGTCTGCGACACGGTCGGGCCCGAGTGCCCCAGGCGCTCGGAGATGCGCGCGCGCAGCGGCACGATCCCCTCTTCCTCGAGGTCGAGGATGGTGCGAAGGTACATCTCCGTCGTGTCGACGAGATCGGTCATCGTGGCCTCCCTTGCACGTCGATCCCAGCCTAGCCGCAGGCTCAATAGACTCGTGGGCGTGCCCGACATCGTGATCCCCCGCACCTCCTCCCCGCCGACGGCCGTTTCGGCTGCGGGCCGTCCAAGGTCCGCCCCGAGCAGCTCGCCCACCTGCAGGCGGGCGCCGAGCTGCTCGGCACCTCCCACCGGCAGAAGCCCGTGAAGTCGCTCGTCGGCCGCGTGCGCGGCGGTCTCTCGGAGCTCTTCCGACTGCCGGAGGGCTACGAGGTCGTGCTCGGCAACGGCGGGTCGACCGCCTTCTGGGACGCCGCGGCCTTCTCGCTCATCGAGCATCGCAGCGAGAACCTGACCTTCGGCGAGTTCGGCGCCAAGTTCGCCAAGGCCGCCGCCGCGCCGCACCTCGAGGCCCCCACGTGATCGACGCACCCGGCGGGTCGCGCTCGGAGGTCGAGATCGTCGAGGGCGTCGACGTCTACGCCTGGCCGCACAACGAGACCTCGACGGGCGTGATGGCGCCGGTGGCCCGCGTGCACGGCGACGCCGGAGCGCTCACCGTGATCGACGCGACGAGCGCCGCGGGCGGCATCGACATCGACGCATCCGAGACGGATGTCTACTACTTCGCCCCGCAGAAGAACTTCGCCTCGGATGGCGGACTGTGGTTCGCCCTCATGAGCCCCGCCGCGATCGAGCGCATCGAACGCATCGCGGCATCCGGTCGCTGGATCCCCGAGTTCCTCAGCCTCAAGAACGCCGTCGACAACTCGCGCCTCGACCAGACTCTCAACACGCCTGCCATCTCGACGCTCCTGCTCATGGAGGCGCAGCTCGACTGGATGAACGCCAACGGCGGCCTCGCCTTCGCCGACGCGCGCACCCGCGAATCCTCCGGCCACCTCTACGCGTGGGCCGAGGAGCGCGCCTTCGCGACGCCGTTCGTGACGGATGCCGCCCACCGTTCGCAGGTCGTCGTCACGATCGACTTCGACGAGCGCGTGGATGCGGCCCAGGTGGCATCCGTGTTGCGCGCGAACGGCATCGTCGACACCGAGCCCTACCGGAAGCTCGGCCGCAACCAGTTGCGCGTCGCAACCTTCGCGGCGATCGAGCCCGACGATGTGCGCGCGCTCACCGCGTCGATCGACTACGTCGTCGAGGCGCTCTGACCCGGCACGACTAGGCTCGCGGCATGCGGTTCTGGCTGAGCGACGAGGAGCGGCGACCCGATCCGGTGCCGGTCGTCACGGATGACCGCGCCGCGATCCTGGCGGGGCTCGTGCTGTGGGTGATCGCCCTGGCGGCGCTGCTGGTGTTCGTGGGGCCGCTCGTGGAGGCCGGGCGCGTGTGGTGGCTGTGGACGTGCCTCGTCGGCATCGGCCTGGGGCTCGTCACCCTCGTCTACGTGCACCGACGCGCGCGGCAGCGCTGACGCTGGTTTCACACTCAGGCGGTTGAGGAGCGCACCGCCGCAGGCGGTTCGCGTCTCGAAACCCGGTCATTCCTCCTCGGAGGCAGGCTCCACGTCGTCGTGCTCGAAGTCGATGCCATCGTCGGGGTCGTCGCCGAAGTCGTCGTCGATGTCGTGCTCGTCGAGCTCGTCATCGATGTCGTCGTCGCCGTCCTCGTCGTCGTCTTCGTCGTCCTCGTCGTCGGTCTCGTCGTCCTCCGCCTCGGACGCCTCCGCGGCGGCGGCCGCCTGGGCGGCGCGGTACTCCTCGAGGCGCTCCGACCACGGCACCCAGTCGGGCGCGAGCAGGGCGCCGTCGCCGGGCATCAGCTCGACCTCGAGCACCGAGGGCGCCTCGCCGGGCAGATCGGCCACGCTCACCGTCCAGTGCCATCCGGGGTAGCCGGGCATCGTCGTCGCGAACGACAGCGTCGTGACGCCCTCGCCCTCGTCGCTCTGGCCGACGAGCTCACCGACGGTGGCATCCGCGGTGATCTCCCGCAGGGCCTCGCGGGCGAGACGGGCGCGTTCCTCGTCGGTCACGGGGCGATCACGCGTCCAGATCGTCGGCGACCTTGCGCAGCACGGCGGCGATCTTCGCACCGTGCGCGCGGTCGGGGTAGCGACCCCGACGCAACCCCGCGCCGATGCCGTCGAGGAGCTTCACGAGGTCTTCGATCACGATCGCCATGTCGTCGGCCGAGCGACGCGTGAGCTTGCTGAGGCTCGGCGGGGCGTCGAGCACGCGCACCGAGAGCGCCTGGGCGCCCTTGCGCCCGTCGGCGATGCCGAACTCGAGACGCGTGCCCGCGCGCACGACGGCGCCCGCCGGGAGCGCCGACGCGTGCAGGAAGACCTCCTGGCCGTCGTCGGACGTGACGAAGCCGAAGCCCTTCTCCTCGTCGTAGAACTTGACCTTGCCGGTGGGCATCGCGGGCCTCTTTCGCTGCTCATGGGGGCGGGGATGCGGGGCATAGTGTTGTCTCGTGCCCGAGAACGCCCCCGTCCCGCTCAATCGTATCGAACGTGTGCTCGCCGCGATGATCCTGGCCATCATCGCGATCTCGCTCGTGGCGATCGTCGCGACCATGCTCGGCGCGGGCGCGGGGCTCGACATGTCGGGGGGCATCTGGCCGTCGCTCATGCTCGTGGGCTACATCGGGCTGCCGATCGCGTTCCTGCTCATCGTCACCTTCCTCATCGTGAGCGCGCGCCGCCGCCGCACGGCCCGGGACGGTGGCCGCTAGCAGTTCGGCCCTCGCGCTCGCAGCGTCGCTGCGCGCGCGGTCCGATGCTGCGCTGACGGCGCTCCTGCACGCGCGGCCCGTGCGCGAGTTCGGCATCCGCGATGTCTTCGATCTCGCCGAGGCCCTGCTGGATGCCGGGTCGATCCAGGCGTCGCTCGCCCACCTCGACCGCACCGCCCTCGGGGTGCTCGCCGCGGGAGCACTCGCCCCCGAGAGCTCCGACGCCAAGACGATCGCGCACCGGATCGATCGACCGGTCGCCGAGGTGGCGGCGGCGATCACCCACCTGACCGAGCTCGCGCTGCTGATCCCGGATGACGGGCGCACCATCGTGCCCGGCGCCGTCGCCGAGGTGCTGCGCGGCTGGCCGGATGACGGTCTCCCGTCGCTCGAGCAGCTCATCCACGGCAGCCCTCCGGCGGCGCTCGAGCCCGTCGGCCGCGCCGACCGCGCGTCTGCCGACCGGGTCGCGAGCGAGCGCGCCTTCACGGCGGTCACGGCGGTGGGCGAACTCGTCGGGGCAATCGAACGCGAGCCGGCGCGCATCCTGCAGCGGGGTGGCATCGCGCTGCCCGATTGGCGCCGGCTGCTCGGGGCCACGGGTGCCAACACGGATGCCGAGCTCGCGACGCTGCTCGCGATCACCGAGGGCGCGGGGCTCGTGGCACCGGCCACCGGGGCCTGGCGGGCGACCGAGCGGGCCGAGCACTGGCGCTCCTCGCCGCGCGTCGAGCGCTGGGCGCGCCTCGCGGCGAGCTGGCTCGAGCAGGTGCCCCCGAGTTGCGCGCGCAGTTGCGCGCTCGGGCGGGAGCCAGTTGGGGCGACGGGCTGCTCGAGTACCTCTCCTGGCTGTATCCGGCCGGCGGCGCCTGGCTGCCCGACCGCACGCGCGAGGTGATCGCCGCCGCCGAGGCGCTCGGCATCGCCGACGCGTCGGTGCCCTCGAGCGCGGGCTCCGCGCTGCTGCTGAGCGGGGCCGAGGCCGCGCAGGCCGCGATGGCCGAGCTGTTCCCGCCCGAGGTGCGCCAGGTCTACATCCAGCACGACCTCTCGATCATCGCGCCGGGCCCGCTCGCCTCCGACGTCGACCTGCGCCTGCGCGAGGTGGCGGATGTGGAATCGGTGGGACTGGCCTCGAGCTACCGCATCACCGCAGCATCCGTGACGCGTGCCCTCACGACGGGCCAGACGGTCGAGCAGCTGCGCGCGTTGCTCGGCGAGATCTCGCTCACCGGCATCCCGCAGCCGCTCGAATACCTGCTGTCGGAGACTGCCGGGCGCTTCGGCATCCTGCGGGTCGGGCCGCTCGACGGCGAGCCGGGGCCCGACGGCGGAGCCCACAGCTATGTGCGCGCCGACGACCCGACGCTCATCGGGCAGCTCGTGATCGATCAGGCGCTCACCTCGCTCGCTCCCCGTCGCACAGGCGACCACCGCGCGGTGAGCCGCTTCGACGCCGAGACCCTCTACTGGGCGCTCGTCGACGCGCGCTATCCGGCGGTGTTCGAGGGACCGGATGGCGTCATCCGCGCGGTGCAGCGCACGCCCCCACGGCCCGTGGTGACCGAGCCCGCACCCGATCCGGCCGTGCGTCTCGTGGCGCGCATCCGTGAGGCCGCCGAGCACCAGCCCGCCGAGAGCGGCGCGGCCTGGAACGCACGCCAGCTCGAGCTCGCGATCAAGGCGAAACTCGAGGTGACGGTCGTCGTGCGGATGCCGGACGGCACCGAGGTGCCCTACCTGCTCGAGCCCGCCGCGCTCGCGGGCGGCCGCCTCCGCGCCCGCGATCGCCGCGCCGACATCGAACGCACTCTCCCCTTTCGCACATCGTCGCCGTCGACCCCGCCGACTGATCCCCTCCCGCTCCCCGCGGCCGGCGCCGCACCAGCACGAGGGTTCGCCCCGCGGGTAAGCTTGCTCGGTTATGAACGGACCGCTGATCGTGCAGAGCGACCGCACCGTGCTGCTCGAGGTGGCGCATCCGGATGCCGAAGAGGCGCGCCACGAGCTCGCCATCTTCGCCGAGCTGGAACGCGCGCCCGAGCATGTGCACACCTACCGCATCACGCGGCTGGGCCTGTGGAACGCCCGCGCGGCCGGCCACACGGCCGAGCAGATGCTCGCGACTCTCGAACGCTACGCGAAGTTCCCCGTGCCGCAGACGGTGCAGATCGACATCGACGAGACGGTCGGCCGCTACGGCCGCCTCGTGATCGCGCGCGACGAGGCGAGCGCCGACGAGCCCGGCGAGCTCGTCATCCGGGGTTCGGATGCCGCGGTGCTCGCCGAGATCACCCGCAACTCCAAGATCGCGCCGTTCCTCGGCATCCGCCGCACGAGCACCGAGTGGACCCTGCAGCCCTGGGCGCGTGGCCAGGTCAAGCAGGAGCTGCTCAAGATCGGCTGGCCCGCCGACGACCAGGCCGGCTACACGCCCGGCACCCCGCACGAGATCGAACTGGTCGAGGACGGCTGGGCGCTACGCCCCTACCAGCAGCAAGCCGTCGACAACTTCTTCGCGGGTGGCTCGGGCGTCGTCGTACTCCCGTGCGGCGCGGGCAAGACGCTCGTCGGCGCGGGCGCCATGGCCGCGGCCGACACCAACACCCTCATCCTCGTGACCAACACCGTGTCGGCACGTCAGTGGCGGGCCGAGCTGCTCAAGCGCACGAGCCTCACCGACGACGAGATCGGCGAGTACTCCGGCCAGGTCAAGGAGATCAAGCCCGTCACGATCGCGACCTACCAGATCCTCACGGCGAAGCGGAAGGGCGAGTACGCGCACCTGGCCCTGCTCGACGCGCTCGACTGGGGCCTCATCGTCTACGACGAGGTGCACCTGCTGCCCGCGCCCGTGTTCAAGCTCACCGCAGAGTTGCAGGCGCGTCGGCGCCTCGGCCTCACGGCGACCCTCGTGCGCGAAGACGGCCGCGAGTCCGACGTGTTCAGCCTCATCGGCCCCAAGCGCTTCGACGCGCCGTGGAAGGAGATCGAGGCGCAGGGCTTCATCTCGCCGGCATCGTGCTTCGAGGTGCGTATCGACCTGCCGCAGTCCGAGCGCCTCGAGTACGCCGCATCCGCCGACGACGAGCGCTACCGGCTCGCGGCGACCGCGCCCGCGAAGCTGCAGGTCGTGAAGGATCTGGTGGCCAAGCACGACGGCGAGCGGATCCTCGTGATCGGCCAGTACCTCGATCAGATCGAGGAGCTGTCGGATGCCCTGGGCGCGCCCCAGCTCACGGGCGCGACGCCCGTGGCCGAGCGCGAGCGGCTCTACCAGGAGTTCCGCGACGGAACGACGAAGGTGCTCGTGGTGTCGAAGGTGGCCAACTTCTCGGTCGACCTGCCGGAGGCGACCGTCGCGATCCAGGTGTCGGGCTCGTTCGGCTCGCGCCAGGAGGAGGCGCAGCGCCTCGGACGCCTGCTGCGCCCGAAGGAATCGGGACTCCCCGCCAACTTCTACACGCTCGTGGCGCGCGACACTGTCGATCAGGATTTCGCCCAGAACCGGCAGCGCTTCCTCGCGGAGCAGGGCTACAGCTACACGATCCTCGACGCCCACGAGCTGGCGGCGTAGGGATCGACTCCTGCTGCGCGGCGCTACTGCGCGCGCGGATCCCAGTCGGTGCCGAGAGGACGATCTCGTAGCACCGAGTCGCCGCCGAGCGGCGTTGCGGCGATCGCCGCCGCATCCTCGTCCGCTGCGCCCTTCAGCGTGATGTCGTCGGCGAAGGCCTCTGCGTCGTCGACCGGACGGAAGCCGATCTCGGCACCGGCACCGGCATCCACCCACGCCCGGCTGTTGGCCGACACGCCCCAGACGATGCGGTGGCCCGGTGTGCGGATTCTGAGGCAGGCCTCGACGAGACGGACGAGATCCGCGGGCGAGCACCAGAGCGAGAGTCCGCGCCGATCCACCGGCCGAGGGAGGAAGGCGGCGATCCGTGCCGTGACCACCGCCATGCCGAAGCGGTCGGCGTACAGGCTGCCAAGCGCCTCGGCCGCGACCTTCCCCACACCGTAGAGCGAGTCGGGGCGCGGAGCCGGCACCGGACGGTCACGCGCCGTGGCGACCGTCGTGTATCCGACGGCGTGCACCGAGCCCGCGAGCAGCACCGTGGGGCGACCCGCGAGCCGGGCGCCCTCGAGCACGGTTCGCGTGCCGCCGATGTTGACGCGCAGGATGTCGTCAAAGGCGCGCTCCTGGCGGAACCCTCCCAGGTGCACCACGAGCTCGGCGCCGGCGCACACCGCCGTCATCGCGTCGACGTCGGTCACATCCGCCCGCACGAACTCCTCGTGCGATCCGAGCGCGCCCGCCGGTTCACGCAGGTCGACGAGGCGCAGGTCATGCCGGTGCAGCAGCGGACGGATCGCGCTCGCGATCTCGCCGCTCGCCCCGGTGATCGTGATCCTGCTCATCGGGTCTCGACGATCGTGCGGGGGTTCCACCCCGCGGGAAGGGGATCGGGGCGGTGCACCACGAGGTCGTCGATCCGCAGCCCCCGGATGCCGTGGGCGTGCACACCGGGCAGCCCTCCCGGGTAGGGCGACACCCCCGTCGTACCGCCGCCCGGCGCCGCATCCGGACCGGTCTCGCTCGACGGCACCGGGCGCAGGTCGCGCATGCCCTGCAGAGGCGAGGCGGACGCGCGCTGGACGATCCGGATGCGCTCCAGCACCACATCCGAGATCGCGGCGTCGTCCTCGGCATGCAGAGTGATCGCCCCTCGGCGTCGCCCGAGATGCCGGAGAACCGCACATGCTCGATGGCGCCGGGCTGCTGCCCGGGGCGCGTCGACCGGCCGAGATGAAGATCGGCTCGCTCTTGCCCCAGTACGCCCAGCCGGCGAGGGTGCACTCCATGGTGACGCCCGAGACGACGATGTGGCGCAGCGCACCGCCGTCGCGCGAGATGAGGCCCACCCCGCGATTGGCCGAGATGGTACAGTCCGCCACCACCACGAACCGCACATCCTCGACGGTCTCCGTGCCCACCTTGACGGCGCAGCTCGTGGAGCGGATGATGCAGCCCGTCACGACGATGTGCTCGGCGGGCCCGCCGAGCCCGCCCGGACGCCGGGTGGTCTTGATGCAGACGCCGTCGTCGGCCGAGCTGATGCGACAGTCGGCGACCCGCACCCGCTGGCATCCATCGATATCGATCCCGTCGGTGTTGGCCATCCGCAGGTCGTTGTCGATGGTCACGCCGACGATCGAGGCATCGCGGCAGGCCACCAGGTGCACGGTCCAGATCGGCGCCTGCTCGATGACGACGTCCTCGATCGCGACGCGCTCGCAGCCCTCGAACAGCAGCACGCGCGGGCGACGGGGCAGCGGGCGGCGGTAGCCCTGCTCGTCGGCGACGGTCTCGAAGTAGGCGTCGGCGCTGCCCACGATCCGTCCGGGACCTCGCACGCCGACATCACGCGCATCGCGCGCATAGATGACCGCATGCCGGGCCCCTTCGACCTCGGTCGCGGCCTCGTGGGCGAGGAAGTCCTCGTAGCGTGGACTCGCGACGAGCACGGCACCCGCGGAGAGCAGCAGCGTCACGCCGCTGCGCAGCCGAATGCCGCCCACCAGATAGCGGCCGGCGCCGATCCGCAGCGTGCCTCCGCCGCCGGCGTGGACCGCGTCGATGCCCTCCTGGATCGCGGCGGTGTCGAGCCGCTGCCCATCGGCGTGCGGGCGGAAGGCGCTGAGCTCGTGGTCCATCACGCACCGCCCTCGCGGTCTGCGAGCACGAGCGCGCCGTCCACACGGCGCGGGATGCCCAGCGGATTCGCCTCGCGCAGCTCCGGCGGCAGCAGGTGATCCGGCGCCGACTGCCATGCCACCGGCCGGAGGAAGCGGCGGATGGCGGTCGCGCCGACCGAGGTGTGCGGCGCAGTGCTCGAGGGCCACGGCCCGCCGTGCTGCTGCGCCCATCCGACCGCGACACCTGTGGGCCAGCCGTCGAACAGCACCCGGCCGGCGATGGCCGACAGCTCGTCGGCGAGCGCCGCGAGGCCCTCGCCGGGCGCGCCGTGGAGCGTGGCCGTGAGGCTGCCGCCGATGGCGCGGATCGCGGTCGTCACATCATCCGACGACGCGTATTCGACCACCACGGTCACCGGCCCGAAGCACTCGACGAGATGGGCAGACGGGTTCTCGAGCACGCGGTCGATGCTCGTCGCGAGCACGAGCGGCCGGATGCCGTCGCCGCCCGTCGCGTCGCGGTGGACGGTCATCCCGGGCAGGGAGATCAGCGTGTCGAGACCGTCGCGGAAGCCGTTCGAGATCGGGTCGCTCAGCAGGGCGAGAGACGCAGGCGCCAGGTGACGGGCGACGCGCTCGGCGAACCCGCCGCCGCGCGGCGCGAAGACGATCCCCGGCTTGGTGCAGTACTGGCCCGCGCCGAGTTGAAATGAGCCGGCGAGGCCGGCCGCGAGCTCGTCGCCCCGAGAGCGCAGCGCCTCGGCCGTGATCACGACCGGGTTGACGGAGCCGAGCTCGCCGTAGAACGGGATCGGATCAGCACGGCCCGCGGCGAGGTCGAACAGCGCCCGTCCCCCGCGAGCGAGCCGGTGAAGCCGACGGCGGCGATGTGCGGGTCGGTGACGAGCGATGCTCCCGCCTCGCGACCGGTGAGGTGCCCGAAGGCACCGGACGGCGCCCCCGCTGCCTCGAGCGCGTGGCGCACGAGCTCCGCCGTGCGTCGTGAGAGCCGCGGATGCGCCGAGTGCCCCTTCACGACCACGGGTGCTCCGGCCGCGAGCGCGGAGGCGGTGTCACCGCCCGCGACAGAGAACGCGAAGGGGAAGTTGGAGGCGCTGAACACGGCGACCGGTCCGATCGGCACCAGCATCCGGCGGAGGTCCGGTGCCGGCGGGGTGGCATCCGGTCGCGCATGGTCGACCGCGGCCTCGAGGTAGCCGCCGTCGAGGATCACCTCGCCGAAGAAGCGCAGCTGGCGCGTGGTGCGTGCCAGCTCGCCGGCGAGGCGGGACGCATCGAGATGCGTCTCCGCCTCGGCAAGAGGCAAGAGCTCACCGGCCGCAGCGTCCAGTGCGTCGGCGATCGTGGAGAGCCAGCGCGCGCGCTGAGCCGCGGTGGACCTGCGCATAATCGGCGCGGCGAGGGCCGCGGCCGCGGTCGCCTCGCCGACCTCGAACGGATTACTCGACATCGCCGACCTCCTCGACGAACTCGAGCCCGAGCCCGGGACGGCCGGTGGAGTGCAGCCGACCGTCGTCGATCGCCACCGGGGAGTCCCCGGCGAGCAGCCCGAGCGAGGCGAAGTCGGCGCCGTCCGCATCCTCGACGAGGGTGTCGTCGGGCAGCGTCAGGGCCAGCTGGCCCGAGAGCTCGGTCAGCAGGTGCGGCGTGAGCGTGACCCCTCCGGTGGCGAGCTCCGCGATGCGCCGGAACGGCGTGATGCCTCCGACGCGCACGATGTTGGGCTGGATCACGTCGACGACGCCCGCATCGACGAACTCGGCGAACCGGTACGCCGTGTACAGATTCTCGCCCAGGGCGATCGGGATGTCGGTCTCCTCGCGAAGGCGTCGGTGACCGGGCAGGTCGTCGGCGCGCAGCGGCTCCTCGACCCAGGTCAGATCGAACTCCCGCAGCGCCGCGAGCGCGGTGACCGCCTCCTCGACGCTCCAGCGCTGGTTGGCGTCGACCATGATCCGGCACTCGGGCCCCATGACCTCGCGCACCGCGGCGACGCGCGCCACGTCATGCGCGACGTTGCTGCGACCGACCTTCATCTTCACGGCGCGGTAGCCGCGCCGCTCCCAGCGCCGCGCCTGGGCGCGCACCTCGCGCAGGTCGAAATAGAAGTTGATGCCACTGGCGTACACCTCCACCGAGGAACGGCGCTCTCCGAGGAGGGCCGAGATCGAGAGCTCGGAGCGGCGAGCGGCGAGATCCCAGAGGGCGAGGTCGAGACCGGCGATCGCGATCGTCGTGAGACCGCCCGATCCCGCCTCGTGGAGGTGACGCCACATCTTGGGCCAGAGCGCCTCGGGATCCGTCGGCTGCCCGATCGCGAACTCGCGGATGTCCTCGTCGAGGAGCGACTGCACGGCGCCGGCGCCGATAGCCGGCACCCACGAGAAGCCGTGGCCCACCCGTCCCTCGCTGTCGGTGACGTCGACCGCGAGCACCGCCACGCGTCGCACGGTCGGCGACCACGGGCGGGCGAGCGGCACCTCCAGGCGTCGCGTCGTGACCGTGGCGATGATCGAGCTCACCGGGTGCCTCCTCGGATGATCGCGGTGCCGCGCTCGAGCAACTCTGCCAGTCGGTGGCGCATCCGCTCCGCATCGCGCAGGGGAGGGCGTGGCACCCCGGCGTCCTCGCCGCGCAGCCGGAGTCCGGTCTTCACGAGTGCGACCGCGAGACCCGGGGCCTCGGAGCGCAGGCGCACGAAGGGCTCGAAGAACTCCCGCAGCAGCGCGTCGCGCATCCCCGGCTCCGACGGAGAGTGGAAGCCCATCGCGATCTCCGGCGCCATCGTGAACACCGCGGACGAGTAGCGGTCGATGCCGATCTCGGCGTACGCCGCATGATGCACCTCCGCGGTCGGCATTCCATTGAGCAGGAGGAGCTCGCGACCCGACTCGCGCACGAGTTCGGCGAACCGCCGCGCCAGCGCCAGGTCGCCGACGCCGTCCTTGATACCCGCGACGAGCGGATCGTGCACGAGCTCGCGAACATCGTCGACCGAGAGCGTCCCGTGTCCGCGATGGTAGACGATCATGGGCAGCTCGCTCGACGCCGCGACGGCACGCACATAGGCGGCCATGCCGCCCGGCATCGGCTCGACCAGGTACGGAGGCATCAGCAGCAGCCCCTGGGCGCCGGCCTCCTGCGCAGCGCGCGCCACGATACGGGCATTGCCGAGCGGGCCACCGCATCCGACGAGCACCGGATGCCGCCCCGCGACGGCCGAGACCGCGATACGGGCGACGGCGGCGACCTCGTCCTGCGACATGGCGTGGAACTCGCCCGCACCACTCGCCGCGACGACCGCACTCGGCTCCCAGGCCAGGCGATTCTCGATGTGTGCCTCGAGGGCTACGGCATCCACGCGATCGGCGGCGTCGAACGGCGTGGCGGGGAAGAAGAGCGGCGCGCCGGTCGGGGCGAGCGGGTGGGGGTCATCGGGGGCTCCCGGGTTCGTGGCGGGCGGATGGCGGGGTGGCGGTCATTTCAGGCCCGTCGTCGAGATGCCCCGCACGAGGTACTTCTGCCCGAACAGGAAGATGAAGAACACCGGCAGCAGCGAGACGATCGACATGGCGAACATGGGCCCGTACGACGATCCGGCGGTCACGTCGAGGAACGAGCGAAGCGCGACGGGCACCGTCATCATGTCGGGCGAGGTCAGGTAGATGAGCGCCGTGAAGAACTCGTTCCAGCTGTTGATGAAGGTGAAGATGGCGGTCGCGGCGAGTGCCGGCAGCATGAGCGGCAGGATGATCCGGAAGAAGATCCCGATATGGCCGAGCCCGTCGACGCGCGCGGCCTCGTCGAGCTCGCGCGGGATCGAGCGGATGAACTGCACCATCAGGAAGATGAAGAACGCATCGGTGGCCAGGAACTTGGGCAGCACGAGCGGCACGAAGGTGTTCACCCATCCGAGCTGGTTGAACATGATGTACTGCGGCACGACGATCACATGCACCGGGATCATGATCGTCACGAGCATGACGGCGAAGAGCGGCGCGCGGAACCGGAAGTTGATGCGCGCGAAGGCGTAGGCGGTCAGCGAGCACGACAGCAGGTTGCCGAGCACACAGCCGAGCACCACGATCGCGGAGTTCATCAGGTACCGCCCGAACGGATGGGCGAGCGAGTTCCAGCCCTCGAGGTAGTTGGTCGCGTCGAGCCCCTCGGGGATGATCCCCGGGTTGCTGAAGATCTCGTCGTTCGGCCGGAAGGAGGAGGCGAGCATCCACAGCAGCGGATAGATCATGACGATGCTCGCCGCGATCAGGAGCACGTGCCGCACGATGCCGGCGGCGGGTGTGCGCAGGAGGCGCGTGCGCCTCACGGGTGCGATGTCAGTCGTCATAGAAGACCCAGAATCTCGAGGCGATGAAGTTGACGGCGGTGAAGGCGCCGATGATGAGCACCAGCACCCAGGCGAGCGCCGATGCGTACCCCATGTCGAGCTGGGCGAACCCGCGCTGATAGAGGTACATCGTGTAGAACATGGTCGAATCGGCGGGGCCGCCCGATCCTCCGGAGACGACGTAGGCCTGGGTGAAGGACTGGAAGGCGCCGATGATCTGGAGCACGAGGTTGAAGAAGATGATCGGGCTCAGCAGCGGCAGCGTGATCCGCGTGAAGCGCTGGAAGGCGCTCGCTCCGTCCACCTGCGCCGCCTCGTAGTACATGACCGGGATCTGCCGCAGGCCCGCCAGGAAGATCAGCATCGGCGTGCCGAAGGTCCACACGTGCAGCAGGATGATCGTGCCGAGCGCCGTGTCGGGGTTGGAGATCCAGCTCGGCCCCTGGACGCCGAACCATGCGAGGACCTGGTTGATAAGGCCGTCGCGGCCGAACATCTGCCGCCACAGGATCGCGATCGCCACCGAGGAGCCCAGCAGCGAGGGCAGATAGAAGATCGAGCGGTAGAACGAGAGGCCGCGCAGCTTCCGATCCAGCAGCACCGCGACCAGGAGCGCGAACGCCAGCAGGAGCGGCACCGAGACCAGCACGTAGGTGAAGGTCACGCGCAGCGAGTTCGCCAGCCGCGCGTCGTTCAGCATCGCGACGACGTTGTCGAGCCCGACCCACTCCGGGGGCCTGATGAGGTCGTAGTCCGTGAACGCCAGGTACAGCGAGGCGAGCATCGGCACAGCGGTGATCACGACCACGCCGAGCAGCCAGGGCGTCAAGAACAGATACCCGATCGCGGTCTCGCGCCGCCGTGGCGCAGCGCGTCCGGCGCGTCCGGCGCGCAGTCGGCGCAGTTCGCCGAGGACGCTCATCCCGTTCTCCTTCCGATCCGCCGGCTCGGGCTGCAGCATCGCATCCGCAGCCGGTTCGCCACACGGTAACATTTTACTCAGGCAGATGCCAAACCCGTAACGGAAGTAGTCTCCCGATTCTTCGCGCCTTGTGCTCCAGGGTTGGTCCCGCTAGTCTTGCCCGCAACTCACAGTGAAATGGTACTGCGAGAATCCGCCGCGAAGCGGGAACCCTTGCGGCCCGGATCGCCGGGCCGATCCCCGATCAAAGGAGATTTGCCGTGACTACCCCACAACGACGGGCCGCGACCGCGTTCCTCGCCGTCGCCGCGACCGCCGGCCTGCTGCTGTCCGCCTGCGCCCCGACGGGCGGTGACGACGCGGATGAGAAGGTCACCCTGCGCCTGGTGTGGTGGGGCTCGGATGACCGCGCCGCCGTCACCCGCGCCGCCGTCGACGCGTTCGAGGACGCGCATCCCAACATCACCGTCGAGACCGAGTCGCTGCCGTTCGACGGCTACTTCGACCGGCTCTCCACCCAGGTCGCCGCGAACGACGCACCCGATGTGCAGCAGCTCACCGGCGACTTCGTCGTCGAGTACGGCACCCGCGGCGCGCTGCTGGACCTGGCCAATGTCTCCACCGATCTGCTCGATCCCGCCACCACGAGCGTCGTGAACTTCGACGGCGAGCAGCTCGGGGTTCCCACCGGCATCGCGACGTTCGCGATCGTCGCCAACCCGACGATCTTCGAGCAGGCGGGCGTGCCGATGCCCGACGACGAGAGCTGGACATGGGAGGAGTACGCGCAGATCGCCCAGCAGATCTCCGCGAGCACCCCCGACGGCATCTTCGGCACGCAGTCGCTTGGCAGCGACTCCAACCAGATCGCGATGTGGGCGCGCCAGCACGGCGGCGACCTGTTCACCGCCGACGGCCAGCTCGGCACCGATGAGAAGACGGTCGCGGGCTTCTACGCCTTCGCCAAGGAGCTGGTGGCCAGCGGCGCGGCCCCGAGCGCCGACGAGGCGATCGAGCAGATCCCCTTGGGCTCGAACAGACCGGAACCGCCCTCAACCGCTACGCGATGGGCTTCTGGGCGTCCAACCAGCTCCTCGCTCGAGCAGATCTCGAAGTCGGGCCTCGAACTGCTGAGGTACCCCACCACGAGCGGCAAGGCGGGAGATCAGAAGATGTCGTTCGTCGCCTCGCAGTACTGGTCGGCGTCGGCGCGGACCGAGCATCCCGAGGAGGCTCAGCTGCTGATCGACTTCCTCGCCAACTCGCCGGAGGCCGGAAAGCTGCTACTCGTGGGCCGTGGCTCCCCCGCCAACAGCGAAGTGCGCGACGCGCTGCTACCCCTGCTGAGCGCCGATGACGCGAAGGTCGTCGACTTCGTCGCCGAGATCTCGGACGAGGTGGTGGCGACGCCGCTCGCCCCCGCCGGTGGAGCGTCGTTCCAGGAGAACATGCGCCGCTACACCGCCGAAGTGCTGTTCGATCGGATGAGCCCGGAGGATGCTTCCGCAGCTCTGCTCGACGAAACCCGCGCAGCGCTCGGCTGATCCGTGCACGCGATGCGCCGCTCCGATTCCGGGGCGGCGCATCGTCATCTCAGCTCGGGCTTCGGGCCGACCACCAGCCGACGACGTCACCGATGTGCCTGCGGGTGAACAGTTCCGCCCCTCGGCGTCGCCCGCGAGAAGCAGGTCGAGCAGCACATGATGGTCCTCGGCCGAGGTGACCAGTTCGTCGGTCCCCGACATGCCCGACAATCCGACAAGGCGCATCCGGCCGCGCAATTCGGCGATGAGCTCGACCAGCCGCGGACTGCCGGTGAGCGCCGTGAGCCCCAGGTGGAAGGCGTTGTCGACGGCGACGAAGTGCGCGAGGTCGCTCTCCCGAGCGGCCGACACCGTCTCATCGGCGAGCGACCGCATCCTCGAGTTGGTCGCGCGACGCGGTGCGCGCGACCAACGCCATCGCCGGTGCCTCCAGCCAGCTGCGGATCTGCAGGAGCTCCTGCACCTCGGCACTGCCCATGCCGAGCACCCGGAAGCCCTTCTGCGGCACCGACTCGACGAGCCCCCGACGCTCGAGATTGATCATCGCCTCGCGTACGGGCGTCGCGGACACCCCGAAACGACCCGCCAGGTTCGGCGCCGTGACGAGCATCCCCGGCTCCAGCTCGCCCGATGCGATCGCCTCATCGAGCGCGGCCTCGACGGCGTCCCGGATGCTGGGGACCTTACCGAGGGGTGGATTGCCGACGACATCGATGCAACCCTACGCGGTGCCGGCCCCGGCGACTGCTGACCTGCCACGCATCCGGGGGCTGCCCCGATAGACCGCGGTCGCCCGTGCCCCGTAGGGTCGATGGCATGAGGACGACTCGATGATCGAAGCCACCCGACTGACCAAACGCTACGGCGCCAAGACCGCCGTCGACGACGCCACCTTCACCGTCCGCCCCGGCATCGTGACCGGATTCCTGGGGCCCAACGGCGCCGGCAAGTCCACCACGATGCGCATGATCGTCGGGCTCGACCGCCCGACCAGCGGCGCGGTCACCATCAACGGCGCCCCGTACGCCGCCCTCCCCGCTCCGCTGCGCGAGGTCGGGGTACTACTGGATGCCAAGGCCGTGCACCCCGGGCGCAGCGCCCGCGGGCACCTGCGCGCGCTCGCGGCCACGCACGGCATCCCGCTGCGCCGCGTGGACGAGGTGATCGGGCTCACCGGCCTCGACGCCGTCGCCGGCAAGCGCGTCAAGGGCTTCTCGCTCGGCATGGGCCAGCGCCTCGGCATCGCCGCGGCGCTGCTGGGCGACCCGGCCACGCTCATCCTCGACGAGCCCGTCAACGGTCTCGACCCGGAGGGCGTGATCTGGGTGCGCAAGCTCGCGCGCCATCTGGCCTCCGAGGGGCGCACCGTGTTCCTCTCCAGCCACCTCATGAGCGAGATGGCGCAGACCGCCGACCACATCATCGTGCTCGGCCGCGGTCGGGTGATCGCGGATGCCCCGGTCGCGCAGATCGTCGCCTCGGCGACCGGGCAGGGCGCGGTGCGGGTGCGCAGCCCCCACGCCGACCGGCTCGCCGCGGCCATCGCTGCCGAGAACGGCACCGCGACGCCGGATGCCACGGGGCTCACCGTCGTCGGCATCCCCACCGAGCGCATCGGCGAGCTCGCCGCGCGCGACGGCATCGTGCTGCACGAGCTGACGCCCGTCGCCGGCTCGCTGGAAGACGCCTACCTCGCCCTCACCCAAGACGAGGTCGAATATCACGCAGGAGGTGCGGCATGACCGCGACCACGCAGGCCCCCGACGCGCTCGCCGGCACGCGCCTGAGCGGCGTCGGCATCGTCCGCTCCGAATGGGTCAAACTCGTGACCCTGCGCTCCACGTGGTGGTGCCTCGGCGTGCTCGCCATCGTCGCGGCGGGTCTGCCGCCGCTCATCGCACTCGCACTCGGTGCCGCGGGCGTGACGAGCGCCGGCCCCGACGACGTGTACTCCATGTGGATGACGGTGGTGACGATCCCGATCGGCTTCAGCGTGCTCGCGGCCGCCGTGCTCGGCTGCCTGGTGATCACGGGAGAGTACGGCACGGGCATGATCCGCTCGACGATGGCCGCCGCTCCGCGGCGCCTGTCGACCCTGTTCGCGAAGTCCCTCGTGATCGGCGGCGCCGTCTTCGGCGTAACGCTCGCGGCACTCGTGATCGGCACCGCCCTCAGCGGGGTCGTGCTGAGCGCATTCGACATCCCGACCGACGCCGGCGACACCCGCGTGTGGCTGAGCGTCGTGCTGGGCGCCCTCTACCCGGCGCTCGTCGCGGTGTTCTCCACCGGTGTCGGCACGATGCTGCGCAATTCCGCCGGCTCGATCGCCGCCGTGCTCGGCCTGCTGCTCGTGGTTCCGACGATCTTCCAGGTGATCGGCGGCCTGCTGCGGGCCACCTGGGCGTTCAACGTGGGGGCGTTCCTGCCCTCAAGCCTCGGATCGACGATGTACTCGCCGTTCCTCGGCGGCGGCATGCCCGGCAGCGAGGTCATCGCACTCGACCCGGGCCAGGCCACCCTGGCCCTGCTCGGCTGGGTGGTGCTCGCGCTCGCCGGTGGCGCGGCGCTCATCAAGAGCCGCGACGTGTGACGCGTGCTGCTGCGCTACGCGTCTCGTGCGTAGCGCAGCAGCAGCGTCGAGCCCGAGCGCAGCACGTGCACGAGCTCGAGCTCGCGCGGCGCGGGCAGGATGCCGGCCGCAATCCGGCGCGACTCCCCCGCCTCGAGGCTCGGCTCGAGCGTGACGCAGAGCTCGTCCACGACGTCGGCGGCGAGCAGCGAGCCGAAGAGGTGCGGTCCGCCCTCGCACAGGATGTGGGCGAGGCCCCGCGCTCGCAGCGCCTCGGTCGCGGCGGCGGCATCGATCCGTTCGCCCACGCCGGTCTCCACGACATCCGCGATCTCGGCGAACGGCGCGACGTCTCGCCCCGGTGTCGTCACGACGATCGGACGGATCGGCGCCTCGGTGAAGATGCGCGAGGCAGGGTCGAGGTCGAGCGAACCCGACACGATCGCGAACACCGGATGCGGGGTCAAGCCGTGCGCCTCGCGCCAGGCGACCGAGGCATCCGACACCCGCATCGGGCCGTAGCCCTCGGCGCGCACCGTGCCCGCCCCGACGAGCACGACATCCGCCACCCGCCGCAGCAGCTCGAAGAAGCGACGGTCGGCGGCGTCGCCGAGCCCGCCCGAAAGGCCGTCGCGGGTGGCAGCGCCGTCGACCGACGAGACGAAGTTGACGCGCAGCACGGGCTCGCGCAGCACCGCGACGAGCGCGTCGTCGTCGAGATCGGATGCGGCGTCGGGCCACACCCGGTCGATCGCTACATGTTGTGCTTCAGCCACGCCGGCTCCCGCCATCCGAGAATCGCCTCCGTCATGCGCACGGCCGCGACCGTGGCTTTCACATCGTGCACCCGCACGATCCGTGCGCCGTTCATGATCGACACGACGGCCGCGGCGAGCGAGCCCTCGAGGCGCTCGTACTGCGGGCGATCGAGGGTCTCGCCGATGAAGTCCTTGTTCGAGAGCGCCACGAGCACGGGTGCCCCGAGCGCCGCGAGCTCGCCCAGCCGACGCGTGAGCTCGAGCGAGTGCAGCGTGTTCTTGTTGAGGTCGTGACCGGGGTCGACGATGAGCTTCTCGAACGGCACGCCCGCCGCGAGCGCCCTCTCGATGCGCTCGCCCAGGTGCGCGACGACCGTGTTCACGACGTCGTCGTACTGCGGCGAGGGATGCGGCGTGCGGGGCGGGGTGAGCGAGTGCGTCAGCACGATGGTGCCGCCCGCTGCGGCCACCACGCCCGCCATGTCCGGGTCCCACAGCCCGGAGGTGTCGTTGACGACATCCGCCCCCGCCGCGAGAGCGGCCTCGGCCACGCGGGCGTTGAAGGTGTCGATCGAGATCACGACGTCGCTCGCCGCACGGATCGCCTCGACGACCGGCACGATGCGCTCGAGTTCCTCGGCGAGCTCCACGACCGGGCCGCGGCCGAACGGCACGCCGCCCACGTCGACCCAGTCGGCGCCGTCGGCGACGGCCGCGAGCGACGCCTCGACCGCGCGATCGAGCGCGAATGTGGCGCCCTTGTCGTGGAACGAATCGGGCGTGCGGTTGACGATCGCCATGACCGCCACGCGACGCGAGAAGTCGAACTCGCGGGCCCCGATGCGGCGCACGAGCGAGGAAGCGGTCACGCTCTCGATGCTAGAGCCCGTCCCGACAAGCCCCCGAAAACCTTGACGCACGTCCTGAGGAGGACTAGCCTCCGAGAGTTTCCGCGCCGGCACCGACGCCGCACCGGACTCAGACCCGATCATGCTGAAGCTCCTCTCGAATCGAGCGACCCATGCCGCCGCACTCGCGGTCGCGGTCGCGCTGCTCCTCACGGCCTGCATCTCGCCGCAGACCGCCGGCGCCTCCGGAACCTCCGCCGACACGAACCTCTACATGGGAGAGCTGCCGCCGCCGGCCCCGCTGCCCCCGCCGCAGAACTGCCTGCGCTGCCCCACCGCCCGGCCGATGTGACCGACAGCACGGCGATGGCCGCCTACAAGGCGGGGCTCGACGCGTACTCCACGGCGTACCAGAAGCAACAGGCAGTCGCCGAGGCCCACCAGAAGGCCGTCGGCGAGCTCGCCGCCACCGCGGCGAAGGGCGGCAAGGACGCCGTCGCCGCCTGGGAGTCGCTGCTCGTGGTCGCCGGTATCGCCGTCGACGGCCCAGACGGCACCCCGGTCGCGCTCGACGGCGTCACGGGTTCCGGCTGGCCGCTCAGCGACGCCGAGCTGCGCACGCATGCGGCGCTCGCCGCCGACCGCGACGGCTTCATGCTCACCGACCTCGCCCACGTGCTCGACGCCGCGTTCGACCTGGGCGACGCCGAGCTCACGCAACAGCTCTACGACGAGCTTCAGGGCATCCCCGACCACGGTTTCTGGGAGGTCTTCTGGGCCGTCGGCCCCGGCCTCACCGACGAGCACGGGCTCGTCGCGGCCGACCAGGTCTTCCTCGACTTCGCGCAGGTGGAACTGCTGCTGCGCCGTCTCGCGGCGGAAGCGGTCGTCACCGGGTTCGAGCTGGATCCGGATGCCGTAACCGTCGCGTACACGCACGATGCGGCATCCGCCGGCGTCCAGCTGGCGAGCGTGCGCTCGTCCGGCTCGCGCGCTGCAGACAAGCGCCCGTGTGAGTTGAGCGGCAGCCCATGGGGCCAGCAGATCCTCAACCAGTTCATGAAGTCGCACGCGAAGTTCATCTTCGACGAGGGCCTCAAGTATCTCGCGAAGTCGGGCATCATGACGAGCGCGGGCGAGTGGGTGTCGACGGCTCGCACCTTCTCGGCGTATGCAAGCCTCATCGCGAAGTTCGCCGCCATCACGGCGACGTACTCCTCGACAACGCACCGCTCGTGCGCACCAAGGACACGCATCCGGGCGAGGTGCGCGATCTGCACATCACCTACGGCTTTGACGGGCAGAAGTGGGAGAAGGTGCGCGAGTGCCTCAACCTGTTCCTGGCGCCGACGGGCATCGAGATCCCCGGCAGCCAGGCGGGTGCCCCGTCCGGCATCGACGTCGAGCTCTTCTCCGACGACATCGACGAGGTGCTCGTGGGTGGCGGCACGGGCAGCACGACCGTCAACTCGGCCGAGACCGACGGCGACGGCAAGGTGACCTTCCAGCTCTCCGGCGCGGCTCAGGCCGAGCCCGTTCCGAAGCAGGCCGTTCCCGACGATCTCACCGTGGGCGTGCACGCGCGCAACGACCTCAAGGGCAGCGACCTGCTGAACGACCTCGGCTCGATTCCCTGGGATGCCGCCGACTTCTCTGAGAACTTCGGGGTGAGCCTGCTGCCGGAGCTCATCTCGCGCGGTAAGAACATCACCACCTACGGCGAGATCGCCGTGCGCGACTGGAAGCTCGACGCCGACTTCGAGGTGACCGCGATCGGGACGCTCGAGGGACGCAGCGCCTACAACATCGATTGGGCCTGCAGTGACATCCCCGGCAAGAATCGGTCGACGCGTGAGAAGGGCACCCTCACGGCCGACCCGGTCGAGGTGACGGCGCTGCTCATCAGCAACGACGTGGGCAACCTGGGCGATCAGGCTTTCGTCTTCGTGCCGCGCGGCGAGGATGAGTTCACGATGCGCGAGGTCGCTCAGAGCGGCGTCGGCATGTTCTCGATGCCGGTGCACTACACGGTCGAGAAGTCGGTCGCCTCCCCGGCACGGCGCCGATACCCGACCACGTCACCGACTCGGCCGCCTGCAACGGCGTGGGCGCCGGCGGCACGGGCGACGACGACGCCGAGCCGGCGCAGGACTGCGGCGTGCGCGACTACGACTCGACGCTGCAGGTGACGATCCCCGAGCCGCGTACGCTCTTCGCGGCGGGCCAGCCCGTCGGCGGTCAGCTGTGGAAGCACTGTGGCGACCCGGTGCAGCCGAACGAGCCGATCGTGGCCTCGCAGTACGAGGTCTGTTACGGCACCCCGATGATCACGGGTGGCAAGCTGCCCTCGATCGCCGACATCGGCGACCCCTCGGTGCGGCACTTCCAGGTCGAGGGCTCGTTCAGCTGCCAGGATGACGGGCCGGGCGAACTCCACACCCTCGACTACAGCTGGACCCTCGACTTCTGCCGCCTCACCGACGGCAAGCCCGACTGCTGAGCCGCGGGCAGGCATCCCGGAATCAGAGCTCGTCGAGGGCCACGCCGGGGTCGGCGAGCCGCACGGGGTCGACCACATGCCCGGCGAAGCCCGCCCGAACGAGCCGCTCCACCTGATCCGCGACATCCCAGACGTTGACGTTCATGCCCGCGAGCACGCGCCCTCGCGGACCCAGAACGCGATGAACTCGCGCGCCGCACGGTCGCCGCGGATGACGACCTCGGCATCCCGCGTGAGGTGCGCGAACCCGGTGTACTCCATGCCCAGATCGAACTGGTCGGTGTAGAAGTACGGGATCGCGTCGTAGGCGGTGTCGTCGCCGAGCATCGAACGGGCGGCCGCGGGGCCGGTCTTCTCGGCGTTGGCCCAGTGCTCGCTGCGGATGCGGGCGGGCAACCCCGCGGCCTCCAACACGGGATGCGCGATCGCCGCGATGTCGCCCGCGGCCCAGACCGCGGCGTCCGAGGTGCGCAGTCGCGCATCCACGTGCACACCGTCGCCCGTCGCGAGGCCCGCGGATGCCGCCAACTCGGTCACCGGCGACGCCCCCACCGCCGCGACCACGACATCCGCCGGCACGAGCTCGCCACCCTCGAGGCGCACGCCCGTCACCGCGCCCCCACGCCGACGACCTCGCTCGCGCTGACGTCGGCGCGCAGCACGACACCGTTCTCGATGTGCAGACGCGCGAAGTCGGCCCCGAGCTCGGGGCCGAGCTGGGAGTGCAGCGGCACCGCGCCGCGCATGAGCACCGTCACCTCGTTGCCGAGCGTGCGCGCCGTCGCGGCCACCTCCATGCCGATCCAGCCGGAGCCGATCAGCACGACGCGCCGGCCCCCATCCGCGAGCGCCGCATGCAGCGCATCCGCCTGGTCGACGGTGCGCAGCAGGTGCACTCCCGCGAGCTCGCCGCCGGGCACCGGCAGCGGGCGCGGCGTCGAGCCCGTCGCGAGCAGGAGCTTGTCGTAGCCGAGCGTGTCGCCGCTCGCGAGCGTGACGCTGCGTGCCGCGGTGTCGAGCGCTGTCACGGTCGCGTCCGGCACGAAGCGGATGCCGTGCTCGGCGTACCAGCCCGCGGGCTTCACCTCGAACGACGCGCGTTCGTCGGTGCCCGCGAGATAGCCCTTCGACAGCGGCGGACGGATGTAGGGCGCGTGGGCCTCGGCGCCGATGAGTTCGATGTCGCCGTCGAAGCCCCGCTCGCGCAACTCCACGGCGGCGCCCGCTCCGGCGAGTCCCGCTCCGACGATGAGGATGTGATCGGCCATGTTCCCGATGCTAGGCCCGTGCCCGGGGGCGCGGCCTGCCCGGCTGCCCGCGGCGGCCATCAGACCTCCCCGAGCGGCACGTCGACGTCGACGAGCCGTGCGCGATCGATCCGACGCCCCGCGGCGCCGCCGCGCACGAGCTCGGCGATGTCGTCAGCGACATCCCACAGGTTGACGTTCATGCCCGCGACGACGCGGTCGTCTCGCAGCCAGAACGCGATGAAGCTGCCGTCCTCGGGGCGACCGCGATACACGATCTCCGCACCGACGGTGAACGGCGCGAAGCCGGTGTACTCCATGCCCAGCTCGAACTGGTCGGTGTAGAAGTACGGCACGTCGCGGTAGTCGCCCTCGACGCCGAGCATCCCACGCGCGGCAGCCTTCCCCCGCGCTTCGCATTGGCCCAGTGCTCGCTGCGCAGCCTCTTGCGCACGAGCGGGTGCACCGCGGATGCGATGTCGCCCGCCGCGAAGACGTGCGGATCGCTCGTGCGCATCCGCTCGTCCACGAGCACCCCGTCGTCGGCGAGCAGTCCCGCCGACTCCGCGAGTCCGACGTTCGGCACCGCGCCCACGCCGATGACCACGAGATCCGCGGGCACCTGCTCACCGCCGACGAGCTCGACGGCGCGCACACCCCCGGCGTCACCGACGATGCGGTCGACGAGCGCCCCCGCGCGGATGGTGACGCCCTTCTGGCGGTGCAGCCTCGCGAACATCCCTCCCAGGGTCTCGCCGATCGCGTTCGCGAGCGGCACCGCGTCGCGCTCGAGGATCGTCACCTCGTTGCCGAGGCCGCGCGCCGTCGCGCCGACCTCCATGCCGATCCAGCCGGAGCCGATGAGCACGAGACGCCGCCCCCGCGGGCGAGCTGCTCGCGGAGGCGACGCGAGTCATCCAGCGTGCGCAGATAGTGCACTCCGCGCAGTTCGGCACCGTCGATCGGAAGCTGGCGAGGCGCCGATCCCGTCGCGAGCAGCAGGGTCGCGTAGGGCAGCGTCTCGCCGCCGCGCAACGTCACCTCGCGCTCCTGCACGTCGACGGCGAATACCTGCGTCTCGGTGCGGAGCTCGATGGCGTTGTCGCGATACCAGTCCTCCGTGTGGAGCAACACGCCATCGAGCCCCTCCTCCCCGCTCAGGTACCCCTTCGAGAGCGGCGGGCGCAGGTACGGCGGGTGGGCCTCACGGCCGAGCATCCGGATGCCGCCCTCGTATCCCTGCGCCCGCAGCTCGGCTGCCGCCGAGGCGGCGGCGAGCCCTGCCCCCACGATGACGATTCCGTCATGCGCCCCCATGCCGCGTCAGCTCCGTGCGACGAGCTGGCCGCGGTGATGGGCGGTCGCGAGCCGCTGCAGCGCGAGTGCCCCCACGAGCAGCCCGAAGTCGCGCAGGGCGACATCGAAGTAGCCCGGAACCAGCAGCAGGTTGACGATGATGCCCGCGAGCCAGACAGCGACGAGCAGGGCTCCGAAGCGCGGAGCGAGCGCCACGACGATGCCCGCGGCGATCTCGACGACGCCGACGGCGTACATGATCTGCTGCGCATCGAAGGGCAGGATGTCGGTCGCGATGGGCGCGAGGTAGCTCGGCCAGTCGACGAGCAGGTTCAGGAACTTGTCGACGCCGAACAGGATGGGCGCGACGGTGAACACGGTGCGCAGCAGCACGAACGCCTGTGATGCCGGATCGCGCAGCCAGGTCCGGGTGTGCTCGGATGTGTGTGTGGTGGTCATGGCGATCGTCCTCTCCGGGGTCGGTATGCCTGGACTCTAGGACCGCCGGATTTCTTTTGTCAAGATTCGCATTTTTAGAGATAGGATGCCGACATGGGCTCTTCCCGTCGTGAGCAGATCGCCGCGGTCGCCGCCGTCGACGACCCCCAGCGGGCGGCCCTCTACGACTTCGTGAGCCGACAGAGCGAACCCGTCGGGCGCGACGACGCGGCTGAGCACCTCGGGATCTCGCGCAGCACCGTGGCGTTCCACCTCGACCGGCTCGTCGAGCAGGGGCTGCTCGTGACCGAGTACCGACGGCTGAGCGGACGCACCGGACCGGGGTCCGGCCGGCCGGCCAAGCTGTACCGCCGCGCACCGGGAGATGTGCAGGTATCGATCCCCCGCGCCAGTACGAGCTCGCGAGCGAACTGCTCGCCTCGGCGATCGACGAGGCCGACCGGTCCCAGTTGCCGGTGCGCGAGGCGCTCGCGAGCGTCGCGACGGCGACCGGGCGTCGACTGGGGGCGCAAGCGGGGTCGCTCGATGCCGCCCTCGAGGAGGGCGGGTACCAGCCGCGCGCCGACGAGGCCGGGGGCATCGCGCTCGCCAACTGCCCGTTCCATCGGCTCGCCTCCGCGCACACCGAGCTCGTCTGCCACGCGAACGCGGCTCTGCTGCGCGGCATCGCCGAAGGCGCCGGCGCCGACCCCGAGATGGTCGAGGCCGTCACCCCGCTCGACGACGGATGCTGCGTGCGGATCACCCGCACGCAGGATGCGATCCGATAACGATCCAGCGCGCATACAGCGAACATGCAGATAATGGCTGAATGAGCGACGGACCCAAGATCCTCATCGTCGATGACGAGCCCAACATCCGCGACCTGCTCACCACGAGCCTGCGATTCGCCGGTTTCGCCGTGCGCGCGGTCGGTAACGGCGCGCAGGCCATCTCGGCCGTGCTCGACGAGGAGCCCGACCTCATCATCCTCGACGTCATGCTGCCCGATATGAACGGCTTCGGCGTCACCAAGCGCCTGCGCGCATCCGGCTACACGGCGCCCATCCTGTTCCTCACCGCGAAAGACGATACGGAAGACAAGATCACCGGTCTCACCGTCGGCGGCGACGACTACGTCACCAAGCCCTTCTCGCTCGACGAGATCGTCGCGCGCATCAAGGCGATCCTGCGCCGCACGATGCAAGACGAAGAAGACGCCATCATCCGCGCCGGCGAGCTCACGATGGATCAGGACACCCACGAGGTGACCGTGGGCGACGTGCCCGTCGAGCTCTCCCCCACCGAGTTCAAGCTGCTGCGCTACCTCATGCTCAACCCCAACCGGGTGCTGTCGAAGGCGCAGATCCTCGACCACGTGTGGGAGTACGACTTCAACGGCGACGCGGGCATCGTCGAGAGCTACATCTCCTACCTGCGCCGCAAGATCGACCAGCACTCGGCCGAGCCGATGATCCAGACCAAGCGCGGCTTCGGCTACATGCTCAAGACCGCGAAGGCGTGACGCCCCTGCAGCGGGGGCAGCGGATGCGGAGCAGCTGATGGCGAAGCTGCACGCGTCGTTCGACCGGTGGTGGAACGGCATCTCGCTGCGCACCAAGATCACGGGCGTCACGGTGCTGCTGCTCACCTTCGGGCTCGCGGTGGCCGGCATGGGCACCATGACCGTGCTGCGCACCTACCTGCTCGAGCAGCGCGACGCGACCGTCACGGCGTGGTTCCAGCAGGTGCAGGGCATGGATGGCGCGCAGCTCGCCGAATGCACGGTGCGCTACCAGCCCAACGGCTACCTGGTCGCGCTGGTCGATTCGAGCGGCGACGAGCTGTGCACGAACGTGCCGCGGAGCTATCCGCAGCCCGACCTCTCGAACATGACGCTGTCGTGGACGTACCTGCACGATGGCCGCATCACGGAGGTCGTCGACGAGACCGGCAAGGTGCAGTGGCACGTCATGACGAGCCTGTCGCCCCGCACCGACGGCAGCTTCGTGACGCTCGTGGCGGGCATGGACATCACCGACATCGACGCGACCATCACCCGCTACGGCCTCATCTTCTTCCTGTTCGCGATCGCCGTCGTGCTGCTCGGCGCCGCCGTGACCCAGCTGCTCGTCACGAGCACCTTCACGCCGTTGCGCGACGTGGAGCGCACAGCTGCCCGCTTCGCCGCCGGCGACTACAACCAGCGCCTCGGCGGGGCGACCCCGAACACCGAGGTCGGCCGTCTCAACCGCTCGCTCAACGCCATGCTCGCGCGCATCGACCTCGCCCTCGCCGACCGTCAACGCGCCGTCGAGCAGATGCGCCGCTTCGTGGGGGATGCGAGCCACGAGCTACGGACGCCGCTCGTGTCGCTGCGCGGCTACGCCGAGCTGTACCGGATGGGTGCCCTGCAGAAGCCGGATGACGTGGCCCAGGCGATGGACCGCATCGAGCGCGAGGCCATCCGGATGGGCGGCCTCGTCGAGGACCTGCTCGAGCTCGCGCGCCTCGACGAGCCCCGCACGGTCGTGCACGAGCCCGTCGACCTGCTGCCGATCGCGCAGGATGCCGCCCTCGACGCCTCCGCGTCGGCACCGAACCGCCGGATCACGGTCGTGGTGCCCGAACTCATCGAGCCCGAGCAGGCGCCTGAGGCGGGCGAGGCGGAGCCCGAACCGGTGGCGCCGGTCGCCGCAGGCCGCCCGACCACGCCCCCGTCGACGACCGCGACCGGGCCCATCGCCTTCGCGGGCTCGGCGCTCGCCCGACTGCGCCGCCGCCGCCCCGCGACGATCGAGACGACGGCCGCCACCACGATCTCGAGCGCGACCCCGCTGCCCAAGGTCGGGCCCATCGTGCGCGGCGACGAAGACAAGCTGCGGCAGGTGATGACGAACCTCATCGGCAACGCCATGCGGTTCACACCGGATGACAGCCCCATCGAACTCGAGGTCGGTGTCGACCGCTCGGGGAGCTACGGGGTGATCTCGATCGTCGACCACGGCGAGGGCATCCCCCGCAACTGCGGGAGAAGATCTTCCAGCGCTTCTGGCGGGCCGACACCTCGCGCACGCGCGAGACGGGCGGATCGGGTCTCGGCCTCGCGATCGTCGCGGGCATCGTGGCCAAGCACGACGGCCACGTCGAGGTGCTGGAGACCCCAGGCGGCGGCGCCACGTTTCGGGTGAGCATTCCGCTCCTGCACACCGCCGAAACGCTCGAGTCGTCCCCGGATGCCGATGCGCCCGCCACGCGGACCACGCCGCGCTCCTAGCGTGGCGGCATGAGCACATTCCAGGTAGACAGCGAAGCCGTCCTCGCACACGCGGCGGCCGCCCGGCAGACCGTCGGGCGCATCCAGGGTGAGGTCAGCGCCCTCCACGCCCAGCTCGAGCAGCTGCAGAGCTCGTGGACGGGCGGTGCCGCCAGCGCCTTCCGTGGCCTCGTCGCCGAATGGCGCGCCACGCAGCAGCGGGTGGAAGACAACCTCGCCACCATCGGCACCGCGCTCGCGCAGGCCGGCCAGCAGTACGCCGAGATCGAGCAGCAGAACCAGCGGTTGTTTTCCAGCCGGTGACCCTGTCAGGTGGTTGAGGAGCGCATCGCCTCAGGCGATACGCGTCTCGAAACCGCCGTCACCCCGGCAACGCGAAAGCGGGCGACTCCTTGTGGGAGCCGCCCGCTTTGTCGTATCGGCGTGGGTTTCGAGACGCGTCGCGCTTCGCGCGGCGCTCCTCAACCTTGACCTTTCGGGTGAACGTTTCTCCGAAACCTTCACCCTTCAGGTCAAAAGTCCATTCCACCGCCCATGTCGCCACCGGCCGGGGCCGGGTTCTTCTCGGGCTTGTCGGCCACGACGGCCTCGGTGGTGAGGAACAGACCGGCGATCGAGGCCGCGTTCAGCAGCGCCGAACGGGTCACCTTCACCGGGTCGCTGATGCCCGAGGCGAGCATGTCGACGTACTCGCCGGTGGCCGCGTTGAGGCCCTGGCCGACGGGCAGGTTGCGCACCTTGTCGACCACGACGCCCGGCTCGAGGCCCGCGTTGAGCGCGATCTGCTTGAGCGGCGCGTCGATCGCGACCTTGACGATGTTCGCCCCGGTCGCCTCGTCGCCGTCCAGCGAGAGCTTCTCGAACGCGGTCTTGCCCGCCTGGATGAGCGCGACGCCACCACCGGAGACGATGCCCTCCTCGCCGGCCGCCTTCGCGTTGCGGATCGCGTCCTCGATGCGGTGCTTGCGCTCCTTGAGCTCGACCTCGGTGGCCGCGCCCGCCTTGATGACGGCGACGCCGCCCGCGAGCTTGGCGAGGCGCTCCTGGAGCTTCTCGCGGTCGTAGTCGGAGTCGGTGTTGTCGATCTCCTGGCGCAGCTGCTTGACGCGGCCGGCGATGGCGTCGGCCGAACCGGCGCCCTCGACGATCGTGGTCTCGTCCTTGGTGACGATGACCTTGCGAGCCTGGCCGAGCAGGTCGAGGGTGGCGTTCTCGAGCTTGAGACCGACCTCCTCCGAGATGACCTGGCCGCCCGTGAGGATCGCGATGTCCTGCAGCTGAGCCTTGCGGCGGTCGCCGAAGCCGGGGGCCTTGACGGCCACCGACTTGAAGATGCCGCGGATCTTGTTCACGACGAGCGTGGCCAGAGCCTCGCCGTCGACGTCCTCGGCGATGATGAGCAGCTGCTTGCCGGCCTGGATCACCTTGTCGACGATCGGCAGCAGGTCCTTGATGTTCGAGATCTTGCCGTTGACGATCAGGATGTACGGGTCTTCGAAGACCGCCTCCTGACGCTCCGGGTCGGTCACGAAGTACGCCGACAGGTAGCCCTTGTCGAAGCGCATGCCCTCGGTGAGCTCGAGCGTGGTGCCGAAGGTGTTCGACTCCTCGACGGTGACGACGCCCTCCTTGCCCACCTTGTCGATGGCCTCGGCGATGAGCGCGCCGATCTCGGGGTCGGCCGCGGAGATGGATGCGGTGGCCGCGTACTCCTCCTTGGTCTCGACCTCCTTGGCGTTGGCGCGCAGCTCGGTCTCGACGGCCTGAACGGCCTTCTCGATGCCGCGCTTGAGGCTGATGGGGTCGGCGCCGGCCGCGACGTTGCGCAGGCCCTCGCGCACGAGCGCCTGGGCGAGCACGACCGAGGTCGTGGTGCCGTCACCGGCGACGTCGTCGGTCTTCTTCGCGACCTCCTTGACGAGCTCCGCGCCGATCTTCTCGTACGGGTCGTCGAGCTCGATCTCCTTGGCGATGGAGACACCGTCGTTCGTGATGGTGGGGGCGCCCCACTTCTTCTCGAGTACGACGTTGCGGCCGCGAGGTCCGAGTGTGACCTTCACGGCGTCGGCCAGGGTGTTGAGGCCGCGCTCGAGACCGCGGCGGGCGTCCTCGTCAAAAGCGATGATCTTAGCCATGGGTTAGTGTCGTCCCTCCCGGACGTGATCCACAGTGAACTGGCACTCGCAGATGAGGAGTGCCAGAGATCAGTCTGGCACTCGACCTCGGGGAGTGCAAGCCGACGGGCAGCCTCAGGCGGCGGGCAGCTGCGTGACGGAGCCCGAGTTCGGCACGAGCTCGAACCAGCTGTTGCCGGGCGCGAGGCGGATCACCGCTCCGGTGTCGTCCACGAGCCGGATCGGGGCGAGTCGATCGGCCTTCGACCACGTCGCGTGCACCATCCCGCCGCCCGAGAGCACCCAGGCCTCTCCCCCGCCCACGAGCTCGGTCTTCGGCACGCCGCCGTCGTTGGAGACACCGACCCGCACGACCACGACGTTGGCGGCCGAGAGCTGGCCACCCGCCGAGTCGAGATCGACCGCCGCATCCTGGAAGCGCAGCCACCGCGACGATGCGGCGTCCCAGCGCCACGACGGATGTGCCGAGCTGCCGAACACCAGATCGACGCCCGCGACGGGTGTGCCCTCGCGCGCACCCGTCGACCCGGCGACATCCGCGGCGTAGGCGTATTGCTGCGCGGGCGCCGCGATGTCGGGATGCATGGCGATCAGCTCGGGCGCCTTGACGAGCACGTTGTGCGGTGCCGCCTTGGTCTTGGTGCGGTACATGACATCCGCGGTGTCACGCTGCCCGTGGATCGCGTTGTACACGTTGGTCGACCGCATGAGCTCGACGAAGCGGTACTGCCCACCGGAGTAGGCCACGATGCCGCCGAAGGGCGAGATGATGTCGGGGTCCATGGGACGAATCGAGCGCACCGGGCCGATCTCGGCCGGCACGTTCGAGTGCCAGATCGCGACGTAGCGGGTGAGGCCGCCCTCCACGAGCTCCTCGAAGACCAGGTCGGTGTGCTCGAGGCCCACCTGCGGTCGCGCGTCCCAGTGGTTGTCGATCTTCGCGGCGAGCGAGGAGTGCGCGAGGCTCGCGGGGTCCTCGGTCGGGACTCCGGTGAGCGGCGCGTAGACGACGGGGGCGGGCGTCTCGTAGCTGGAGGTGTAACTCGGGGTCGGCGTGGGCGTCGGCATCGGCTCGGCCGGAGCGCATCCGCTCGCCACGAGCGCGAGGGCCCCGAGGGTTGCGACCGCGAGGAATCGACGCACGCTCAGTCGCATGGGGTCATGCTAGGCCGGGCCACCCCGGCGGCGGGGCAGCGGCGGCGGCGCGTCATCGGCCGTCTCTGCCGTGCGCAGCTCCGGGGTCGATCAGCCCGCGGGCGGCGGTGCGTAGTCGCTCCCGAGCACGATCGTGATGCTCGCTGCCGGGAAGGCATCCGAGAGACGCACGTCTCCGGCGCCCATGAGCTGCAGGAGGCCGCGCGCGATCCCCTCGTCGGCGGGATCCGAGTAGTAGACGTAGGTGACCTCTTCGTTGGTGGCCGAGGCGGCCGCGCGGCTCGGGTCGGGCCAGCCGGCCGCCGCGATCTGGTCGCCGGCCGTATTCGCGAGTCCGGTCGTCGGGGTTCCGTTCAGCACCGCGATCGAGAGCGTCGCCAGGCGTTCCGGGTCGACCGTCGTCGGATCGGTGATGGGCGCGGCGGTCTCGACGACCGTCTCGCTCGGCGTCGGCGATTCGGTCTGGCCCGGCGCGAACGGCAGCTCGAAGTCGGGGTTCACGAGCGAGAGCCCGAACAGCCCCACCACCACGAGCACGGCCGTCGCGACGACGGCCCAGGCGAACGCGATCCATCCCCTCCCGGGCTTGCGCGGCGCACGGTGTGCGCCCACCCGGTCGACGTCGTGGGGGATGTCGTCGAAGCGGTCGCGGGGGAAGCTGGCCATCTAGTCGATCGGGTCCTGGGTGTCGATGCGGAAGGTGCGGGCGGCACGGGCTGCGGCGCGGGAATCCCGCATCCGCTGCAAGCGACGCACCAGGAGCGGATCGTGGCGCAGCGCTGTCGGCGAATCGAGTATGGCCGACAGAAGCTGATAGTAGCGTGCGGGCGCCACACCGAATTCTGCGCGGATCGCCGAGGCCTTGGCTCCCGTGCGCCCCGACCAGGCGTCCTCGAAGGCGAGCAGGCGCACCGAGAAGGCGTCGAGGCCCCCGGCGGAGGCGTCGGGGTCGAGGCGTGCCGCGCCGCTGCTCGTCGCCATGCGCACCACCTCTCGACCGCGTCGACGACGGCCGACAGGCCGTGTCGGGGTCAGCCTACGAGCGGAACTCGTCTGTGCCGGTGCGACCCGCGGGGCGCACGCAGACGAGACGGTCGCCGTGCGCGCTGCCGCTCGCGATCGGCTCCCCGTCGATCGCGAGCACGAAGCTCGCATCGGCATCCGCACGCCCCTCGGCCGCGAGCGCGTCCCAGCGTGCGCGCACCTCCGGCACCGCGGAACGCGCCTCGAAGGTCACCGCGCGAGCGCCCACCGCCCGGATGCCGGCCAGGAGCCGTTCGCGATCGGCCGGCGGCAGGTAGACGGCCGTGCCGAGCGAGGCGACCACGAGACTCGTCCCGCGCGGCGCCTCGGCCGCGAGCGCCGGGAGCGCGTCGAGCGCGTCGCCCGTCATTACGCGCGGGGTGCCGCGGGAGGCCCGGGCGAGGGCCGCGCGCAGGCGTGCGAGCCGCTCCGGGCGGTCGGGAGGCAGCGACGCCTCGAGCCAGCGTCGCGCGTCGGCGTCGGTGGGATCGAGGGGCGCGAGGTCGATGCCGCACCGCCAGCGGATGTCGGGCAGCGCGGACGGCACGAGGCACGCGTCGAGTTCCGCCTCGAGCACGGGGGTGCCGTCGCCGAGCCGCACCGCCTCTGCCTCGGAACTGCGGAACCGGTACCCGTAACGATCCGCCAGCAGGCACAGACCCGCCGAGGCACCGAGCTCGATGAGGGCGATCGGCCCGGGGATGCGCGCGAGGGCGACCGCGAGCGGCACGCTGCGGGCGGGCTCGTTGGTCTGTACGCGTCGCCGCGGCAGTTCGGCGGCGACCGCGTCCGCGCGGGCGAGCACGGCATCCGCCCACGCCGGATACGGCGCTGCCGGAACCCCGAGGTACGCGGCGACCGCGAACAGCAGAGAGGGCTGCCGGGCGGCGCGCGGCACCGACTCGAGCAACCCGATCATGCGGGGGTCGTCGGCCACCCCGCGACACCACTCCACCTGACGCGACGAGGTCGCCGCGAGCTCGCGCGCGGCCCGCAGGTACCACTCGCGGGTCGATTCAGCCATGCCGCCCATCATGCGGGAACTCGATGTCGTCCCGCGACGTTGCATCAAGCGGAGCCCGAGACCGGCTCCTACGATGGACGAGGAAGGGAACGCGATGGGGTACAAGGTCACCAAGACGGATGAGCAGTGGCGCGAGGAGCTCGGCGAAGACCGCTTCCGCGTGCTGCGGCAGGCGGGCACCGAGCGCGCCTGGACGGGTGAGCTGCTCGACGAGCACCGCGCGGGCCTCTACACCTGTGCGGCGTGCGGCGCCGAGCTGTTCAAGAGCGGCACGAAGTTCGATTCGGGCTGCGGCTGGCCGAGCTTCTACGATTCGGTCAACCCGGATGCCGTTCAGCTGCTCGAGGACACCTCGCTCGGCATGGTGCGCACCGAGGTGCGCTGCGCCACCTGCGGCGGGCACCTGGGACACGTCTTCGACGACGGGTTCGGCACGCCCACGGGACTGCGCTACTGCATGAACTCGCTCTCGCTCGGCTTCCAGGCCGTGCCCGAGGAGGCCACGCAGAGCGAGTCGGCCGAGAGCTGACGGTGCCCGAGAGAGGGCCGTTGCCGGGGCGATGCTGCGGCGGCGGTCTCACTCCTCCGTCGGCGATGATGCGCCGAGCGACAAGCAGTTGCGTCGCGCGATCGAGGTGGCGGGCACCGTCGCCGATCACGCCGCGTTGCGGCCGTGGCGGGTGATCGCGATCAGGGGCGAGGCGCGCGAGCGCGTCGGACGGGCGATCGCGGAGGCGAGCGGTGCATCCGGATCGGACGCCGAGAAGCTCGCCCGCAAGCCGTTGCGCGCGCCGTTGCTGCTCGCCGTCGTCGTGTCGCCCCAGCCGAGCGCCAAGGTGCCCGACTGGGAGCAGGAGGCCGTGGCATCCGGTGTCGCTCACGCGCTGAGCCTGCTGCTCGACGAGGCAGGCTGGGGCGTCATGTGGCGTTCGGGGCACTACACGCGCGCGGATGCCGTGCACCGCGCCCACGGGCTCGCCCCCGAGGAGCGGCTGCTGGGCTGGCTCTACGTGGGGGCCAGGCCCGCCAAGAAGAGCGGGCGGCGCGCACCGATCAACGCGAAGAAGCACCTGTCGAGTCTGTGACGCGCGCCCGGCGCCCGGGGCGTCGGAATGCCGCCACCGCGAGCGCCAGCACCGCGAACACGGCGCCGCCCACCGTCGCGAGGTCGAGGCCCGCATCGGCCACCGGCAGCAACAGGTCGAGCAGCACAGCGGCGCCCAGCTGACCGACGATCGTCGCGAGCCCGAACAGCAGCACTCCCGTGAGCGGGACGATCGCCGCCGCGCTCGCGATGAAGACGATGCCGATGACGCCCCCGGCGTACAGCCAGGGCTCCGCCGGAAACTCGAGGCGGGCGCCCGTGCTCGCGAGGTCGATCCAACTCGCGATGGCCAGCACGGCGGTTCCGGCGAGGAAGCTCACGAAGCTCGCGCTCAGCACCGAGCCGGATGCGCCGCGCAGCTGCCCGTTGACGGCCTGCTGCCACGAGGTGCCGGCCCCGGCCACGAAGGGCAGCACGAGCAGCCACCACGGCACCCCGGTCTGCAGGCGGTCGGACACCGCCCACGCGACCGCAGCGACCGCGAGCAGCGCGCCCAGCATCCGCGTGAGCGTCAGCGGCTTCGCCGGCATCGTGCCGACCCCGCGGCGGTCGAGGATGAGCGATCCGACCGTCTGACCGCCGACGAGCGCGACCGTGAACAGCGCCACCCCGACGATCGGGGCGGTCACCCCCTGCGACACCACCATGAGCGCGCCGGCGACGCCCCCGAACAGGAACCACACCGTCATCCGGCGCTCGCGCACCGCATCCCGGATGCGCACGATGCCCCGTCGCCCCGGCGACCAGACGAGCAGTGCGAGGCCGAGCACGACCGTTCCGGTGCCGAACGAGATGAGGGCCGTGACGATCCCGTCGTGCAGTTCGAGCGCGAGCTCGCCGTTGATGCGGGCCTGCAGCGCGATGAACCCGCCGACGACCACGGCGACGGTGACCGCGATGCTCGTCACGAAGGGACGCAGTGCATGGTCGTGTGACATCGACCCCCGTTTCGGTCTCTGAGCCTCCTGTCGGATTCGAACCGACGACCCTCGCTTTACAAGAGCGATGCTCTGGCCGACTGAGCTAAGGAGGCGTGCGCCGCGGCGGCGCCGCGCATCAGCCTACCGGCGTCGGCGTCGCGCTCGGTGTGGGCGGCGGCGTCGGCTCGGGAGTGGCCGTGTACTCGTCGCCCTGCACCTCGGTCACGAACTGCGCGAGCTCCTTGGCGTCGAACTCCTTCGTGTACTGGAACCTCTTGCCGTTGACGATGATCGTGGGCGCCGTCGTGATCGCCTCGATGTCGGCGTCGGGGATGGGGCCGTTGAGCGCGCGCACGGTGGCCTGCTGCACCCAGCTCGTGAACCGCCGCTTCTCGATGCACGTCGCGACCTTGGAGAGGTTGGTGACGCCCGCCTTGCTCGCACGCTGCACGAGCTGCTCGTCGGTGAGCCCCTCCGAGCCCTCCTCCGGCTGATCGCGGAAGAGCGCCTCGTGGAAGTCGAAGAAGCTGTCGGGCGAGTACTCGGCCACGCAGGCGGCCGCGTTGGCGGCACGCAAGGAGTACTGCGAGCCTCCCGCCGACTTCGTGGTGAGCAGCGCGATCGGGTGGATCTCCAGGGTCGCGGCGCCCGAGCTCACCCAGGTGCGCAACTGCTCCGAGTTCTTGCGGTCGAAGGTGCCGCAGTTGGCACAGAGGTAGTCGACGTAGATGCGGATCTCGACGACATCGACCGGATTGACCTCCGATGGCACCGGGGTCGAGCTCGGGGCCAGGCCACCGGTGCGCACGGCCGTGAGGTCGGTGCCGATCTTGATGCCGTCGCTCGCCATGTTGAGCGGACCGCGCTCGGGCGACTGGTTCATGCTGATGAGGGTCACCGCGACGATGCCGATGACGACGAGCGCCCCACCCAGCACGCTCAGCTGCACGATGAGTCGACGGCGACGCTCCTGCTTGCGGTGCAGGGCACGCAGTTCGCGGGCGCGCTCTTTCGCCGCGGCCCGGGCGTCACTGCTGCCGGGCTCCGCGCGATCGGGCTCGCCGTACGTCATCGATCCTCGTCCTCGGGTATGGAGCGCGTTCGAGAGAATACGACGCGCACGCGGCACGGCGCCAATCGGGCGGGCCGCCCTGCGATGCTAGGGAGCCAATCTGGGAGCCGCCCGCACGCATCCTGAACCTCCACGCGACCCGGGCACGGCGGCACTGCGTTGCTGTGTCATACTTGCCGGGATCGTCGGCACCGACGCCGGCGGTCTTTCCATTCACTACGGATCGTCCGGCACGTACCTGCCGGTGAAGGAGAACGAATCACCATGGCATCCGTCACTTTCGACAAGGCCACCCGCATCTATCCCGGTTCGACCCGCCCCGCGGTCGACGCGATCGACCTCCAGGTCGAAGACGGCGAGTTCCTCGTGCTCGTCGGCCCCTCGGGCTGCGGCAAGTCCACGACCCTCCGCATGCTCGCCGGCCTCGAAGAGGTCAACGACGGCCGCATCCTGATCGGCGACCGCGACGTCACCGACGTGCCGCCGAAGGACCGCGACATCGCGATGGTCTTCCAGAACTATGCCCTCTACCCGCACATGACGGTCGCCGAGAACATGGGCTTCGCGCTCAAGATCGCCGGCGTCGGCAAGGAGGAGCGCGCCGCGCGCGTGCTCGAGGCCGCCAAGCTGCTCGACCTCGAGCCCTACCTCGGCCGCAAGCCGAAGGCCCTCTCGGGTGGTCAGCGTCAGCGCGTCGCCATGGGCCGCGCCATCGTGCGTCAGCCGCAGGTGTTCCTCATGGACGAGCCGCTGTCGAACCTCGACGCGAAGCTGCGCGTGCAGACCCGCACCCAGATCGCCTCGCTGCAGCGCCGCCTCGGCGTCACCACGGTCTACGTGACCCACGACCAGACCGAGGCCCTCACCATGGGTGACCGCATCGCGGTGCTCAAGGACGGCGTGCTGCAGCAGGTCGGCTCGCCGCGTGACCTCTACGAGAAGCCCAGCAACGTGTTCGTCGCCGGCTTCATCGGCTCGCCCGCTATGAACCTGTTCCAGGCGGATGTCGTCGACGGTGGCGTGAAGTTCGGCACCTCGACCACGCCGATCGAGCGCGAGGTGCTCGCGCACGCCAAGAACGGCAAGGTCATCGTGGGCGTGCGCCCCGAGGATGTCGCGATCGCGAGCTCGGGCGAGGGCCTGTCGGTCGAGGTCGACGTCGTCGAGGAGCTCGGCGCCGACGGCTACCTGTACGGCCACACGGAGCTCGACGGTCACCGCGTCGACATCATCGCGCGCGTCGACGGCCGCAACCACCCCGAGGCGGGCGAGACGGTCGTCGTGACCCCGGTTCCGAAGCACGTGCACGCGTTCGACGTCGAGTCGGGCGAGCGCCTCAACGCCGCCGCGATCGCCGCGGGCGCCACGGCCTGAACCGCATCCCCGTCACCGGAGGCCGCGCCCATCTCGGGTGCGGCCTCCGCCGTTTTCTCTGCCAAACGCTGTAGCTCTTCGCCGCCCGCGCCTGTCATCACTGCCGCACCAGGCGTACCGCTGCAGCGTTTGCACCCTAGGCTCGAGACGTGAGCTCCAGCCTCTCGATCACCTCCGCCGTGCCCGACCCGGCGCTGCTCGATCTGCCGTGGGATCTGCCGCTGGAGATCTGGCCGGATGAGACCATCGCCGCGCTGCCGAAGGGCATCTCGCGCCACCTCGTGCGTTTCGTGCACCTCGAGGGCTACATCGTCGCCGTGAAGGAGACGACCGCCGAGCTCGCCCGCCGCGAGTACGAGCTGCTGCGCACCCTGCAGCGCCTCGAGGTGCCGTGCGTCGAACCCGTCGCGGTCGTCACGGGCCGCGTCGCGGACGACGGCGAGGAGCTCGCGCCCGCGCTCGTCACCCGCCATCTCAAGTTCTCACTGCCCTACCGCGCGCTCTACTCGCAGGCCCTGCGGCCCGACACCGCGACGCGCCTCGTCGACGCCCTCGCGCTGCTATTGGCGCGCCTGCACCTCGTGGGCTTCTACTGGGGCGACGTGTCGCTCTCCAACACGCTCTTCCGCCGGGATGCGGGAGCGTTCGCCGCGTACCTCGTCGACGCCGAGACGGGAAAGCTCTACGAGGGCGGGCTCTCCAACGGACAGCGCGAGAACGACCTCGAGGTCGCGCGCATCAACATCGCGGGCGAGCTGCTCGACCTGCAGTCCGGCGGCCGCCTCGACGAGGCCGTCGACCCCGTCGAGATCGCCGACGGCATCGTCGCGGCGTACCGCTCACTGTGGCGCGAGTTGACCGCATCCGAGACCTTCCCGCAGTCGGAGCGGTGGCGCATCCGCGAGCGGGTGGAGCGCCTCAACGAGCTCGGATTCGACATCGAGGAGATGTCGATCCGCACGGCCGATGGCGGAACCCAGGTGCGGATCCAGCCCAAGGTCGTCGACGCGGGTCACCACTCGCGGCGCCTGCTGCGGCTCACCGGGCTCGACGCCGGCGAGAACCAGGCCCGCCGCCTGCTCAACGACCTCGACTCCTATCGCGCCATGCGCGGCAAGTCGGACGAGGACGAGGAGATGGTGGCTCACGAGTGGCTCGTGTCGGTGTTCGAGCCGGTCGTGCGCTCGATCCCGCGTGAGCTGCGCGGCAAGCTCGAGCCGGCCGAGGTGTTCCACCAGCTGCTCGACCACCGCTGGTACCTCTCGCAGGAGCAGAAGCGCAACGTGCCGCTCGCCGAGGCACTCACCTCCTACGTCGACACCGTGCTGCGGCACCGTCGTGATGAGGTGACCGTCGTGGGTCCGCAGACCTCGGCCATCACGCTTCCGGTCGCGGTCGTCGACGACGGCGAAGAGGATTGGAGAGACAAGGTCTGATGAGCGAGCTCCCGGAGTACACCGTGGCCGACCTCGAACGTGAGCCGGTGTTCGACGTTCCCGCGTTCGACAACGACGACGCCGTGGGCCTCGGCCTCGCGGCTCTCGAGGTGATCGACGAGCGCGGGCTCGACCTCGCGGTTCGCATCGTACTGCGGGGCGACGTGGTCTTCCAGGCGAAGCTCGGCGCGTCCGGCCCCGGCAACGACCCGTGGCTCGCGGGCAAGGCGGCCGTCGCCGAACGGTTCGGCGAGCCGTCGCTGCTGGTGCGCCGCCGCCACGAAGAGGCCGGCACGCCCTTCGAGGCACGCACGGATGTCGACCACGAGCTGCTGCGCGCGCACGGCGGGTCGATCCCGCTGCGCGTGAACGGCGAGGTCGTCGGCACCATCACGACCTCAGGCGAGCCCGATGTCGTCGACCACGCGACGGCGGCGGAGGCGATCCGCCGGTACCTCGACGAGGGCTGACGCCCGACCCTAAGGGTCAGGCCGAGCGCAGCTTCGCGACCTCGTAGAGCGCGACCGACACGGCGATGCCGGCGTTGAGCGACTCGGTGTCGGCCGAGATCGGGATCGACACGATCGCGTCGCACGTCTCGGTCACGAGTCGCGAGAGGCCCTTGCCCTCGCTGCCCACGACGATCACGATCGGCCGGTCGGCGAACGAGATCCCGGGCAGCGGGGTGTCGCCTCCGCCGTCGAGGCCGAGTACGAAGACGCCCTGCTTCTTCAAGGCGGTGAGCGCCTGCGTGAGGTTCGCCGCCATCGCGACGGGCACGCGCGCCGCCGCGCCCGCGGAGGTCTTCCACGCGGATGCCGTCATGCCCACCGACCGGCGCTGCGGCACGATCACGCCCTGGGCGCCGAACGCGGCCGCCGAGCGCACGATCGCCCCGAGGTTGCGGGGGTCGGTCACGCCGTCGAGCGCCACCAGCAGCGGCGTGCTGCCGGAATCCACGGCCCGCTCGAGCAGGTCCATGGGGTGCGCGTACTCATAGGCGGGCACCTTGAGCGCGACGCCCTGATGCACGGCATCCGGTCCCGTCATGCGATCGAGCTCCGGGCGCATCACCTCGAGCACGGGGATGTTGCGCTTCGTCGCGAGGGACAGCGCCTCCTTCATGCGGTCGTCCATGTCGGCGCGGGCGGCGACGTACAGCGTCGTCGCCGGGATGCGCGCCCGCAACGCCTCGACGACGGAGTTGCGCCCGGTGACGAGTTCGGCATCCTCCGACTTCCGCGGGCGGCCCGGCCGCTTGGCCACCGCATCCCCACCTTTGCCGTGGCGTGACCGCGCCGCCTCGAGGCGCTCGTTCGCGGCCTTGCGCTTGCCGGCGACGTGCCAGCTGCGGTCCTCGGCCTTCGGGGTCGGGCCCTTGCCCTCGAGCGCCTTGCGCCCGTGGCCGCCGGTGCCGGATGTGGCACCCTTCTTGGTCTTGCGCGCCCCCGGGCGTCCCGGCTTGGCCATCAGCAGCTCCCCTGTCGGTGTGTCATCACGCGAGGCTCCAGCGAGAGCCCGCGGGTGTGTCGTCGATCGTGATGCCCACTGCGGCGAGTTCATCACGGATGCGGTCGGATGCCGCCCAGTCCTTGGCAGCGCGCGCGGCGGCTCGGTCGGCGAGCAGCTTCTCGACGAGCGATGCGAGAGCGGCCTCGACGGCGTGCGAGCCCTCGTGCGCCCACTCGGGCGAGGTGGGATCGACGCCGAGCACCCCGGCCATCGCCCGCACGCGCTCACGCAACACGGCGACCTGGGCGGTGTCGCCGGCATCCAAGGAGCTGTTCCCGGCCCGCACCGTCTCGTGCAGCACGCCGAGCGCCTCGGGCACGCCGAGGTCGTCGTTCATCGCCGCCGTGAAGGCGTCGGGCACGCGCCCGTCTCCCGGCCCGGCCACCTGGGCGTCCTCGAGCACACGTGCGGAGCGTTCGAGGAAGCCGGCGACGCGATCGAGCGCCGCCTCGGCCTCCTCGAGCGCACCCGGGTGATAGTCGATCGTCGAGCGGTAGTGCGCGCTCGCGAGGTAGTACCGCACGACCACGGGCGCCGCGAGGGCGAGGAACTCCGAGGCGTAGATCGAGTTGCCGAGCGACTTCGACATCTTCTGGCCCTCGACCATCACGATGCCGTTGTGCACCCAGTACCGCGCGAAGCCGTCGCCGAGAGCCGTCGACTGGGCGAGTTCGTTCTCGTGGTGCGGAAAGCGCAGGTCGAGTCCGCCACCGTGGATGTCGAACTCGGCCCCCAGGTAGCGGCGCGACATCGCCGAGCACTCGATGTGCCATCCGGGGCGCCCGGCACCCCACGGGGAGGCCCAGGATGCCGACTCCGGCTCGGTGGGCTTGGTGCCCTTCCAGAGCGCGAAGTCGCGCGGGTCGCGCTTGCCGCGCGTGGCGGCATCCGGCGATTCGGCCATGTCGTCGAGCTTCTGCCGCGTGAGCTCGCCGTAGCTCGGCCAGGTACGCACGTCGAAGTACACATCGCCTGAGCCGTCGTCAGCGACGTACGCGTGGCCGCGCTCGATGAGGCGGCTGATGAGTTCCTGCATCTGCGGGATGCTCGCGGTGGCGCGGGGCTCGTAGGTGGGAGGCAGGATGCCGATCGTGCGGTACGCCTCGGTGAACTCGAGCTCGACGCGGTAGGCGACGGCCCACCACTCCTCGTGCTCGCTCGCGTTCGCGAGCACCTTGTCGTCGATGTCGGTGACGTTGCGCACGAAGGTCACGTCGTAGCCGGAGTGCGCGAACCAACGCCGCCACAGGTCATAGGCGAGCGCCGAACGCAGGTGGCCGACGTGCGGCGACGACTGCACGGTCGGACCGCACACGTACATGCCGACACGGCCCGGCTGCAGGGGCTCGAAGTCGCGCAGCGCCTGCGCGCGGCTGTCGTACACACGGATCGTCACCCGGTGAGTTTACCGGCGCGCCTCGCCGTCTCACTGTGCCGTCTCACTGTGCCATCGCACTCTGCCGGCGACGGTGGTTGCACCGCGGGGTTCGACATCCGGAATTCGGGTCGCTAAGGTCAGCCTTACCTGGTGTGCTTCCGGCGCCCGTCGCGTCGCCCGTCACCTTGCCACGAATCCCTTCATCCCCAGCACCGGAGAATCGTCGTGCCCCACGCGTCCGTCCACGCCCGCCGACGCCTCGCCCGGGTCGCCGCGGTGCTGGCTGCGCTGTGCGTACTCGGCGGCGTCGTCGTGCCGTCAACGCCCGCGACCGCAGCGACGACCGCGGACGAGGCCGGATGCACGGTGTCGGATGCCGAGCTCGTGTGGGGGTTCAAGGAGAGCTTCCGGGCCTACATCGACGGCGCGATCGCCCAGGGCGAGTGGACCACCTCGGGCGACGCGAGCTACGCCACCCCCTCTTCACGTGGAGCGGCGGCAGGGGAGGCGAGGGGGATGGCGCCCTCGTCGTGGAGTTCAGCGGCGCCGTGCGCTTCACGGGCCACGGGGGCGTGCTCGACACGACGGTCGAGAACCCACGCCTCGTGCTCGAGGGCGACCGGGGAGTACTTCGGCTCGACGTGCATGGCACGACGCAGGCGGGCGACGCGGTCGACGAGAAGAGCGTCGCGTTCGCCGAGCTCGACCTCGCGGCCGCCGAGCGCAGCCAGGACGGCGACGTTCTCACGGTCACCGAGATCCCCGCTGTGCTGACTGCGGACGGCTCCGCCGCCTTCGGCACCTATGAGCCGAACGAGGTGCTCGACCCGATCACGCTGACCGCGACGGTGGACGGCGACTGCCGTGCCTTCGCGCAGAGCTGGCCGCTGTGGGCGACGATGCTCATCGTGGCGCTCGCCGTTCTGGGCCTCATCGGCGCGATCGTGGTCGTGGTGCTGCGGCGGCGATCGCTCAGCGCGTGACGAGCGCCGTCGCGACCGCGACGAGACCGTCGCCCTCGCCGGTGAACCCGAGGCCATCGGATGTCGTGGCGGCCACGCTGACGGGGGCTCCGAGGAGCGCGCCCAGATGGGCCTCGAGCTCCATGCGGCGGGGCGCGAGCCGCGGATGCGCCGCGATCACCTGCACGGAGACGTTGCCCACCCGGAAGCCTGCGCCCTGCACGAGTGCGAGCGTCTCGCGCAGGAACACCTCGCTCGCGGCTCCGGCGAACTCGGGAGCCGCCGAACCGAAGCGCGAGCCGATGTCGCCGAGGCCCGCCGCCGAGAGCAGGGCGTCGCACATGGCATGGATGACGGCGTCGCCGTCGGAGTGCCCGGCGAGTCCCGGCTCGTCAGGGAAGTACACGCCGCCGAGCCACATCGGAACCGTGTCGTCGTAGCGATGCACGTCGATCCCGACCCCGGTGCGCACGCCCGTACCGGCATCCAGCATGCGTGCCGCCCTGCCGAGGTCCCACGCGGTCGTGATCTTGAAGGCCCGCGGTTCGCCCGGCACGGTCACCACGCCGTGGCCCGCCGCCGCGTAGAGCGCGGCATCATCCGTGTGGTCGTCGGTCGCCGCGGCGTAGGCCGCGAGCAACTCGGCCCGCGGGAAACCCTGCGGGGTCTGCACATGTACGAGGTCGCTGCGATCGACAGCACCCACCACCCGCTCGCCGTCGACACGCTTGATGGTGTCGACGACGGGCAGCACGGGGATGACTCCATCGCTGCCTCCCGCCAGGACCGCGGATGCCACGCGATCGATGAGCGCGCTCGGTGCGAGGGCACGCGCCGCGTCGTGCACGAGCACCGCCTCGACCCCGTCGGCGAGCGCTGCGAGCCCCGCCGCCACGGAGGCCTGCCGCGTCTCTCCCCGGCGACGACGGTGACGTATGCGGATGCCGGTCCTGCTGCGCGCTCCGCGATGCCGCGGGCCTGTGGCACGAGGTGTGCGGGCGCGACGACGATCACCTGAGCGGCATGCGTCGCCCCGAACACCCCGTGCAGGGCGTGCTCCAGGATCGTGCGGCCGCGCAGCTCGACGAACGCCTTCGGCGTCTCGTGGCCCAGCCGCGTGCCGCTACCCGCCGCGACAACGACGATCGCAAGGCGCGGGTCATCCATGGCTCGAGCTTATGCCGAGGGCGCCGGTTTCGAGACGCGGCTTCGCCGCTCCTCAACCAGCTGAGTGCTGCTCGGTGCGCCCCTAGGAGGCGAGCACCTCGTCGAGCACGGTGGAGGCCTTCTCCTCGTCGGTCTTCTCGGCGAGCGCGAGCTCCGAGATGAGGATCTGGCGGGCCTTCGCGAGCATCCGCTTCTCACCGGCCGACAGGCCACGGTCCTGGTCACGGCGCCACAGGTCGCGCACGACCTCGGAGACCTTGATGACGTCGCCCGAGGCGAGCTTCTCGAGGTTCGCCTTGTAGCGGCGGCTCCAGTTGGTGGGCTCCTCGGTGAAGGGAGCGCGAAGCACCTCGAAGACCTTGTCGAGGCCTTCCTTGCCGATGACGTCGCGCACGCCGACGAGGTCGACGTTCTCGGCGGGCACCTCGATGACGAGGTCGCCCTGCGTGACGTTGAGCTTCAGGTACTTCTTGGTCTCACCCTTGATGACCCTGTCCTTCACCTCGATGATGGTTGCCGCACCGTGATGGGGGTAAACGACGGTTTCGCCGACCTCGAAGAGCATGGAGTTATTCCTTCCGCAGACCCCCCATTCTATCACGGAGACAGGCCCCCGGCCGGGGTCGCCGCATCCGCTCCGCGCCACTGCCGCTAGGCTAGGAGGGTCTGTCATCGACACCTGGAGGAACCCGTGAGAGCACGTGCCGTGGCCGCCATCGCCCTGAGTGGGGCGCTCGCCCTCGGCCTGTCCGGCTGCACCATGTGGATGCACGTCGAGACGTCTCGGCCGTACCACCCGAGCAACGGCGTGAACATCACCCTCGGCGACCTTCAGCTGCGCAACGTGGTCGTGCTGACCGAAGACGGCGAGCTCGGCAACCTCATGGGCACGGCCGTGAACCTCACCGGGTCGGACATCGACTTCACGGTGCAGTGGAAGGCAGACGGCGCCTATCAGGAGGTCTCGCTGACCGCCGACGCGAACGGGCGCACGAACTTCGGCGTCGACGATCAGGTCACCCTGCAGCCGCTCGGGGAGCCCGCGGGCGGTCTGCTCGAGGCGGTCGTGCACATCGACGACGGTCAGAAGGCGCTGCGCATCCCGGTGCTCGACGCGACCCTGCCCGAGTACGACGAGGTGCTGCCGACCCCGACCCCCACACCGACCCCGGTGGAGACCGCCTCGACCGAGCCCGACGCGTCCACCGAGGGCTGACGCCCCGCGCGACGCACCGCGCTCGGCGGCCCGCTCAGTTCTCGAAGCGGTAGCCGAGTCCGCGCACCGTCACGAGGTGCACGGGAGCCGAGGGATCCGGCTCGATCTTCGCGCGAAGGCGCTTGATGTGCACGTCGAGCGTCTTGGTGTCGCCGAAGTAGTCGGACCCCCACACGCGATCGATGAGCTGCCCGCGGGTGAGCACGCGGCCCGCGTTGCGCAGCAGGTACTCGAGCAGCTCGAATTCCTTGAGCGGCATGGCGACCTCCGCGCCGTCGACCGACACCGCGTGACGCTCGATGTCCATGCGCACGGGCCCCGCCTCGAGCACGACCTCCTCGAGCTCGTCGCTCGCCTCGATACGCCGCCGCAGCACGGCCCGGATGCGCGCGAGCAGTTCGCGACTCGAGTACGGCTTCGTGACGTAGTCGTCGGCGCCGAGCTCGAGGCCGACCACGATGTCGACCTCGGAGTCCTTCGCGGTGAGCATGATGATCGGCACACTCGAGCGGGCACGCAACTCGCGGCACACCTCCGTTCCGGGGAGTCCCGGCAGCATGAGATCGAGCAGCACGAGATCGGCGCCGTGCGCGTCGAACGCGGTGAGCGCGGCCCGGCCATCGCTCGCGATCGCGGTCTCGTAACCCTCCCGCTCGAGCAGGAACGCGAGCGGCTCGGCGAGAGAGGGCTCGTCTTCGACGATGAGGATGCGGGTCACGTGCGGGCTCCACGACTCGGAACGGCGGCGGCCTCTGGGGCCTGGGGGAGGCGGATGGTGAAGGTCGACCCGTGACCCTGCTGCGACCAGACGCGCACCTCGCCGCCGTGGTTCTGCACGACGTGCTTGACGATCGCGAGACCGAGCCCGGTCCCTCCGGTCTGGCGGCTGCGGGCGTTGTCGAGCCGGAAGAAGCGCTCGAAGACGCGCTCGCGCTCGGATTCGGGGATGCCGACCCCCTGGTCGGTGACCGCGATCTCGATCGCGCCGTCGCGGTGCAGAGCACCGATACCGACCCGCGTGCCGTCGGGCGAGTACTGGATCGCGTTGGCGATGAGGTTGTGCACAGCGGTGACGAGCATCGACTCGTCGCCCCACGCCACGGCATCCGGATCGGTCTGCGCGACGAGCGTGATGCGGTGCGATTCGGCGGCGACGCGGTTGGCGTCGACGGCGCGGGCGATCACGCTGTCGACGCTGACCCGCTCGGCGTTCTCGAGGGCGTCCGCCGATTGCAGGCGGCTCAGCTCGATGATCTCCTGGGTGAGGAGCGCAACCGCTCCGACTCGATCGTGAGCCGCGTGGCGAAACGGCGCACATCATCCGGGTCGTCGGCCGCCGACCCGATCGCCTCGGCGAGCAGCCCGATCGCGCCGATCGGGGTCTTCAGCTCGTGCGAGATGTTGGCCACGAAGTCACGCCGCACCTCCTCGAGGCGATGCGCCTCCGTGCGGTCGTCGACGAGCACGAGCACGAAGCGGCTGCCGATCGGGGCGGCACGCACGGCGAGTTGCAGCCGGGCCTCACCGAAGGGGCCGCGCGGCAGCTCGAGCTCCTCCCCCGCCGGTTCGCCTGCGGTGCGCACGCGATCCACGAGCGCCACGAGCTCGGGGTGCACGAGGGCGCCGTTCCACACGAGCCCGAGGGTGACCGCGGCCGGTGAGAAGCTCACGACGTTGTTCGAGGAGTCGAGCACGATGCCGGCGTTGTCGAGGGCGTCGACGACCTGCTCGACCCCGTCGGGAACGGTCGGCGTCACGACGGCGGCGGCGCGTTGTCCGCGTGAATGGGCGACCACGACGGCGGCGGATCCGCCGATGCCGACGGCGAGCCCGAAGCCGAGGGCGGCGGGCACGAGCCAGGCGGCGTCCATGCGACTAGATTAGGGCGGACCCACCCCGGCGACCGGCGAACGCGGGAGGTCTCGGCAACCCTTCGCGGGTCGTTCATCATCCGGCCACCGCGCGTTAACCTTCCCGGGAGACCGTGGCAGGGCGGTCGGCGTGATGACAACGCTGCCGCGGAGACACCGGACCCGGTCCGGCGAAAGGACGAGCTATGCGCGAGGTGTTCCAGCAGGAGCTGCACGAGGTGCAGGAGCGTCTCGTCGAGATCGCGACCCTCGTGGCCGACTCGATCGACGACGCCACGCGCGCCTTCAACGAGTCGGATGTGACGCTCGCCGAGGGCGTCATCGAGAACGACCGCAGGATCGACGTGCTCGCCGCCGAGCTCGACGAGCTGGCGATCACGATCCTCGCCCGCCAGCAGCCGGTCGCACGCGATCTACGCATCGTCGTGAGCGCCCTGCGCATCTCGGCCTCCCTCGAGCGGATGGGCGACATGGCCGAGCACATCGCACAGCTCGCGCGCTACCGCTTCCCCGAGAAGGTCGTGCCGAAGGGGCTGCGCTCGACGTTCCGCGAGATGGGTGCGCTCGACGTCGAGATCGCACGCAACCTGACCGAGCTGCTGCGCACCCAGGACACCGACATCGCCGAACACATCCGCAACGAGGACGACAAGGTCGACGCGCTGCACCTCGCCGTGTTCGACAAGGTGCTCGGCGAGACGTGGAAGGGCGAGACGGTCGACACCGTCGACGCGACCCTCGCCTCCCGCTACCACGAGCGCTTCGCCGACCACGCCGTCTCGATCGCCAAGAAGGTGCAATACCTCGCGACCGGCGACTGGGCCTGAGCCCGCACCCTCCGACCTCTCCTGGCGCGGCTGGAGCCGTGACCCGTCGGCGGGAGAAACGCCTCCCGCCGCGCGGTCGTTTTCCCCGCCACGGCATCGGCGTCGATGGTCGTTTCCCCGCCACGGCATCCGCGTCGATGGCCATACGCTGGCACCGTGACCCCACAGCCGGCCGACATCCCGAGCGCCTACCGCGACGCGGAGGCCCGGCTGCTCGCGGAGTACGCGCTCGAGCGCGCCGACGACCGCATGGTCGAGATGCCCGGCGCCGGGATGCGGCTGCACGTCATCGAGCTCGCGGGCGACGAGCGCGTTCCCGTCGTGCTGCTGCACGGCATGGCGGCCGTCACGGCGGCCGCTGTGCCGCTCATCCCCGCGTTCGGCGGACGCCGCGTGATCGCGCCCGACTGGCCCGGCCACGGACTCTCGGATGCCACCACGATTCCGCGCACCGGCATCCGCGACGCCTCGCTCCCCTGGCTCGACGCCGTGCTCGACGACGCGGGCCTCGAGCGCGCACACCTGGTCGGCCACTCGATGGGCGCCCAGTTCGGCCTGTACTACGCCCTCGCCCGCCCCGAGCGCGTCGCGAGTCTCACGGTGCTCGGCGCGCCGGGCGTCGCGCTGCCGGGCACGTCGACGCCGTTCGGGATGCGGATGCTCGCGCTGCCCGGTTTCGCGAGCATGCTCACGCGCCCCGTGAGCCGCGAGCGGTACGAGCGCAACAGCGCGATGACGCTCGGTCCCGGCGCCGTGGGCGGGTGGCCGCGCGAGCTCGTCGATGTCGGCTGGTACGCCTCGCTGCGGCCCGAGTTCCGCGCGACGGCACCGCAGTACTACCGCGGGCTGGGGCGGCGCGAACTGCAGCTCGCGCCCGAGGAGCTCGCGGGCGTGACCGCACCCGTATTCGCCCTGTTCGGCGAAGACGACGTCTTCCTCGACCCCGAGGTCGGCGACGCCGGGCTCGCGACGATCCCGTACGTCGAGGTGACGGTCGTACCGGGTGGCCATGCGCCGTGGCTCAACAGCCCCGTGCGGTCGGCCCGAGCGGTGGCGGGCTTCCTCGACGCGCAGGCTTAGGGGAGGTGCGCGCGGCGGAGCGCGTCGGCGGGGGCAACCGCGCAACCGGGCGGCATTATCCGCATATGGCGGGAGCAACATCCCCCGCCGCGTGCCGGTTTCTCCGCCCCGATTCGCTAGCTGCCGTGACCCTCGTCGATTGCGCGCTCGAGCCGCTCGATCTTGCCGTCGAGCTCGCCCGAGTATCCGCGGCGGATGTCGGCCTTCAGCACGAGCGAGACACGCGAACCGTACGCGGTGACAGCCTCCGTCGCACGCTTCACGACATCCATCACCTCGTCCCACTCCCCTCGAGCTCGGTGAACATCGAGGTCGTGCGGTTGGGCAGCCCCGAGTCGCGCACGATCTGCACGGCCGCGGCGACGGCGTCGTGCACGGAGCCGTCGGGGCTCGAACTGGTCGGGGCTACCGAGAATGCGACGAGCATTGGTGGGTCCTTCTAGTGGTCGGAGTTGACTTCGGGCGCGGTCGGCGCAGCTGCGCGTCGCCGGCGGAACCATGCCCGCAAGGCGCTCACACCGTAGCCCAGCGTCATCGAGATGACGACGTAGACTGCCGCGACCACGATGAGGCCGGCAAGCAGCTGCCACAACGAACCGGTGACGAGGAAGAACGCGCCTACGGCATTGCCGACGCCGTCCATGGCACCACTATGGCACGCGGCGCAGAGACGTGGTTGTTACTTCTTGCCCTGGGCGGCGACCGCGGCGGCTCCCGCGGCGGCGGCATCCGGGTCGAGGTAGCGCGAGGGCCCGTCGGGCGGAAGTCGTCGTCGAGCTCGTAGACGAGCGGGATGCCGGTGGGGATGTTGAGCCCCGCGATGTCGTCGTCGGAGATGCCGTCGAGGTGCTTCACGAGGGCGCGCAGCGAGTTGCCGTGGGCGGTGACGAGCACCGTCTTGCCGGCCGCGAGATCCTTCGTGATGTCCGATTCCCAGTAGGGCAGCATCCGGTCGATCACGAGCTTGAGGCTCTCGGTGCGCGGGAACTCGGCGTCGGGCACGTCGGCGTAGCGCGGGTCGCCGAACTGCGAGAACTCGGCGTCGTCGGCGAGCGGCGGCGGCGGCACGTCGAAGGAGCGGCGCCACTCCATGAACTGCTGCTCGCCGTACTTCTCGAGCGTCTCGGCCTTGTCGAGACCCTGGAGCGCGCCGTAGTGACGCTCGTTGAGGCGCCAGCTGCGCTTCACCGGGATCCACGCGCGGTCGGCCACGTCGAGCGCGAGGTTCGCGGTCTGGATCGCGCGGGTCAGCACGCTCGTGTAGAGGATGTCGGGGTGCAGTCCCGACTCGGCGAGCAGCTCGCCCGCCCGCTTGGCCTCCGCGACGCCCTGCTCCGAGAGCCGCACGTCGACCCATCCGGTGAAGAGGTTCTTCTGGTTCCATTCGGAGTTGCCGTGGCGGAGCAGGATGAGCGTCGACGTCATGCATCCAGCCTACCGAGGTGGGTCATCGGCAAAACGCTGTAGCGTCTGGCCCCCGGCGGCAGTCATCACGGGCGCGCCCCACCAACCGCTGTAGCGTTTGGCAGGAGATGGGGAGAGCAGGCAAGCCCGAGGGACGCATCACCCGGGGCACCACGGGAGTCAACCGCCTGCGGCGGGTGGACCGGTGGATCGCGGCGCTGCCGGTGCTGCGGTCGGCCGCCGACCCGCTCGTGGTCGACCTGGGCTACGGGGCCTCCGCCACGACGAGCAACGAGCTGCACGAGCGCCTCGCGCGCGTACGTCCGGATGTCGAGGTGCTCGGCATCGAGATCGACCCGGAGCGGGTGCGCATCGCCGCGCGCGCGGCGCGGCCGGGCGTGAGCTTCCGGCTCGGCGGCTTCGAGGTGCCGACCGACGACGGGCGCCGCCCCGCCGTCATCCGGGCGCTCAACGTGCTGCGGCAGTACGACGAGAGCGAGGTCGCGGATGCCTGGGCACGGATGCGCGCACGCCTCGCCCCCGGCGGGCAGCTCGTGGAGGGCACCTGCTCCGAGCTGGGGCGCGTCGCGAGCTGGGTGACACTCGACGCCGACGGCCCGCACACCTTCACGATCTCGCTGCGCCTCGCCGAGCTCGAGGCGCCGTCGATCGTGGCCGAGCGCCTGCCGAAGGCGCTCATCCACCGCAACGTGCCCGGCGAGCGCGTGCACGCGCTGCTCGTCGAGCTCGACCGGGCGTGGGCGACGCATGCGCCGCTCGGGGTCTACGGACCGGTGCAGCGCTGGCAGGCGGCGGTGGCATCCGTGCGGGAAGCGGGGTGGCCCGTGCTCGATCGGCCGCCGCTCGGCGGCCGCGGGCGGTGGCGTCTCGGGGAGCTCTCGGTGCCGTGGATCGCCGTCGCCCCGCTCCCGCGACGTGAGGGGCTCAGCGGGCGCCGAGGCGCGGCAGACGCGGCACGTCGGCGGTGGCACCGGCGCCCGGCGGCACGATGACCTGCTGCACGGCAGGCACGAGTACGCCGGCCGCGTCGATCGTGAGCTCGGATGCCACGTCGGCCGAGCGCTTCACGAGCGCGAGCGCGATCGGGCCGAGCTCGTGGTGCCGCGCGGATGCGGTGACCCGTCCGACGACCGCGCCCTCGTCATCCGGGCGTCCGAGGCGCACCTCGGCACCGGCATCCGGCAGCACGGCGTCGCTGCCGTCGAGGTGCAGCAGCACGAGGCGGCGCGGCGGGTGACCGAGATTGTGCACCTTCGCCACCGTCTCCTGCCCGCGGTAGCAGCCCTTCGCGAGGTGCACGGCCGAGCGCAGCCAGTCGAACTCGTGGGGGATGGCGCGCTCGTCGAGCTCGGTGACGGCGCGCGGACGCCAGGCCGCGATGCGCAGGGCCTCGAGCGCGAGGGTGCCCGCGGCCGGCAGCGTCGCGAGTTCGGCGAGGCGTGAGGTCTCGACGAGCGCCTCGCGGTAGCTCCAGCCCTCGGCCGGATGCTCACCCGCGGCGTACTGGAACCCACCCGGCTGCACGACCCCCAGGGGTCGACCCAGACGAGCGGCACACCGTTCGGTGCAGCGGTCGCCGCGGGGGCATCGCCGAAGGTGCCGATCGTGGCGAAGTCGGCCGAGCGGTTAGCCACCTCGACCTGCAGCATGAACCGCATGCGGTCGAGGAAGGCCGCGAACCCGGAGCCGGTGCCCGCGTCCATGAGCAGCCAGGTCGTGGTGCCGTCGTCGACCACGCGCGCGACGTACTCGATGCGGCCGGTCGGGTCGAGCAGCATCGTCTCGGCGGAGGTACCGGGGGCGAGCGTCGCGATCGCCTGCGAGGTGAGCGAGTCGAGCCAGCTCAGACGGTCCGGGCCGGTGATCGTCACGACGTCGCGGTCGGAGAGGTCGACGACAGCGTCGCCGGATGCCAGCGGCCGCTGCTCGCCGATCGGGTCTCCGTAATGCTCGGGCGGGTCGCCCACGGCGCCGCGGCGTGCGGCGAAGGGGTGGTCATTCGACCCGCCCCAGGCGCCCGGATGCGTGGGTGCGCAGGTCCTGCCCGAGCGCCGCGATGTCCCAGGCCCACAGCAGGTGGTCGTCGACGAGCCCGTACATGCGCGTCGCCGCCGCGTACTCCTTCGCCGTCGCGGAACGCAGCACGGCATCCGTCGCGAGGTCGATGCGCGGCCCCGTGATCGCGCCGAGGTAGAGCTCGCTCACGCCGCCCGGCTGCACGAGCAGCACCTCGATGTCGAAGCCGCCGGCGTCGTTGCGCAGCGTCTCGACCGCCTCGGCGGTCTGGAACACCGGTTCGGCCGTGGCGGGCAGCATGCCGGGGCCGTCATCCCCCGCGCTCAGCGGGCGGGAGAGACGCCAGTAGCCGATCTCCGAGAACAGGTGACGCGGATGCGGTTCCTCGCCCGCAGAATCGGCTTCGGCATCCGCGGCGGACAGCAGCCACGCGGTGCACGAGTACTGCAGGTGGGGGTGCCGTCGTGGCTGAAGGCGATGCGCTGCCCGAACTCGCGTTCGTGCACCTCGTCGCCGACCTTGTAGGCCATCACGCCCGACCCCTCCCAGACGCCGATGAGCCAGGAGAGCGGAACGAGTTCGGCCGGAAGGTCGACGTCGAGCTCGAACACCGTCAGCGCTGGCCGCGGAACAGGTTCACGAGCACCACGACGGAGACGGCGCCGATCGAGAGCGTCGCAAGACCGAGCAGACCGATGAAGAAGAGCTCGAGCGCCAGCATCATGCTGCCCACTCTACCGCGGGGCTACCGCGCGTCGCTGACCTCAGCGGGGGAACGCGATCTCGATCGTCGTGTACGTCGACAGCCCGATCCCCACGAGCACCCCCGTCGCGACCACGAGCACGATGAGCGCGCCACCGAGGCTCGCCGTGATGCGCTCGACGAGCCCCTCCTTGCGGGCCAGGCTCAGCTGGATCGCGAAGGTCAGCAGCACGGCCCCCGCCATGACGACGGGGATCCAGGTCAGCAGGCCCGGGAGCGCGAAGATGCCCACCGCGATCGCCCCGAGCACAGCGGCGACCCATACCGGGATGACGCTGCGCAACGAGATGGCCACGCGCTTCAGACTACGCGGGTCGTACACTCATGCGTAGCGACGAGACCCGACCGCCCCGAAAGGACCTGCGTGGCGCAGCTGCTGATCCTGAGCCCCGCCGCCGACACGGATGCCCTGCCGGCGTTGGGACTGCTCGGCCACCGGGTGCGGGTCATCCCCGCCGAGCCGGCCTCGCTCGTGAACGCTCCCACCTCGGATGTCGTGCTCGTCGACGCGCGTCAGGACCTCGCGAGCGCCAAGTCGCTGTGCAAGATCCTGCGCACGACGGGACTCGGGGTGCCGCTCGTGCTCGTGCTCACCGAGGGCGGTCTCACCGCCGTGTCGGCCGACTGGGGGTCGACGAGGTGATCCTCACGACCGCGGGTCCGGCGGAGGTGGATGCGCGCATCCGGCTGGTGATCGACCGGCTGGCCCAGCAGAGCACCGACTCGAAGATCCAGGCCTCGGGGGTGACGATCGACGAGGCGAGCTACTCGGCGAAGGTGCACGGGCGACCGCTCGACCTCACCTTCAAGGAGTTCGAGCTGCTGCGCTTCCTCGCCACCCACCCGAGCCGGGTGTTCACGCGCGAGCAGCTGCTCTCCGAGGTGTGGGGGTACGACTACTTCGGCGGCACCCGCACGGTCGACGTGCACGTGCGGCGCCTGCGCGCCAAGCTCGGCGAGCTCGACTCGCTCATCGGCACGGTGCGCAACGTCGGCTACCGCTTCAACGTCTACGAGGACGAGCCCGCGCCCGTGCCGGCGGACGCGCCCGCCGGGTGAGAACCCTGACACGTCATCCGCCGTTAACCGTGATGCTGGCAGGATGGTGCGATGGAGACGAACAGCCCGTTCGGAGACGCCACGCTGGCAGCGGACCTGCTCGACGACTACGACGCCGATCCCGCCCCGCTCGACGACGGGACGCTGCCGCCCGACCGCTTCCTCGACCGGGAGATCAGCTGGCTCGCCTTCAACCAGCGGGTGCTCGAACTCGCCGAAGACCCTCGCCAGCCGCTGCTCGAGCGCGCCAACTTCCTGGCGATCTTCGCCTCCAACCTGGATGAGTTCTTCATGGTGCGCGTCGCCGGCCTCAAGCGCCGCATCGACACCGGGCTCGCCGTGCCCACCAACGTCGGTCGCGCCCCGCTCGACGTGCTCGCCGACATCTCGGATCGCGCCCACGAACTGCAGGAACGTCACGCCCGCGTCTTCCGCGACCAGGTGAAGCCCGCGCTGGATGCGGCCGACATCCACATCGAGACCTGGAACGACCTCGACGAGGCCGACCGGGACCGCATGCACGACGTCTTCCAGAACCAGATCTTCCCGGTTCTCATGCCGCTCGCGGTCGACCCGGCGCATCCGTTCCCGTACATCTCGGGGCTCTCGCTCAACCTCTCGGTGCGGGTGCGCAACCCCAAGACCGAGAAGGTCGAGTTCGCGCGCCTCAAGGTGCCCACCAACCTGCCGCGGTTCGTGCAGCTGCCCGACGTGCGCGGCATCCTGCGCTACATCCCGCTGGAAGACCTCATCGCCAACCACCTGGGCGAGCTGTTCCCGGGCATGGAGATCCTCGAGCACCACGAGTTCCGCGTGACGCGCAACGAGGATGTCGTGATCGAGGAGGACGAGACCGAGAACCTGCTGCAGGCGCTCGAGAAGGAGCTGTTGCGGCGGCGCTTCGGCTCGCCCATCCGGCTCGAGATCTCGGACGACATGGACGAGCTCACGCTCGAGCTGCTCATGCAGGAGCTGCGCATCACCGACCGCGAGGTGTACCGTCTGCCGGCGCCTCTCGACCTCGGCGGGCTCTTCGAGCTCAACCGGCTCGACCGGCCCGACCTCAAGTACCCGCGGCGGGTGCCCACCACCTCCGTCGCCCTGCAGCCCGCCGAGCCCACCGAACGACCCGACATCTTCGCCTCGATCAGCGCGGGCGACATCCTGCTGCACCACCCCTACGAGTCGTTCGCGACGAGCGTGCAGGCCTTCCTCGAGCAGGCCGCGGCCGACCCGAACGTGCTCGCCATCAAGCAGACGCTGTATCGCACGAGCGGTGACAGCCCCATCGTCGAGGCGCTCATCGACGCGGCCGAGGCCGGCAAGGCCGTGCTCGCCCTCGTCGAGATCAAGGCGCGCTTCGACGAGCAGGCCAACATCTCGTGGGCGCGCAAGCTCGAGCGCGCCGGCGTGCACGTCGTCTACGGGCTCGTGGGGCTCAAGACCCACTGCAAGCTCGCGCTCGTGGTGCGGCAGGAGGGGCGCACGCTCACCCACTACAGCCACATCGGCACGGGCAACTACAACCCCAAGACGAGCCGCGTCTACGAGGACCTCGGGCTGCTGACCGCCGACCCGGTCGTCGGCAAAGACCTCACGCGCCTCTTCAACGAGCTCTCGGGCTATGCGATCGAGAAGAAGTTCAAGCGCCTGCTCGTGGCGCCCCGGTACCTGCGTCGCAGCCTGCTCAAGCAGATCGAGGCGGAGACGGCGAACGCGCTTGCCGGGCGGCCCAGTGGCATCCGCATCAAGGTCAACTCGATGGTCGACGAGGCCATCATCGACGGCTTGTATCGCGCGAGCCAGGCGGGCGTGCCCGTCGACGTGTGGGTTCGGGGCATCTGCTCGCTGCGACCGGGCGTGCCGGGGCTCAGCGAGAACATCCGGGTGCGGTCGATCCTCGGCCGCTACCTCGAGCACTCCCGCATCTTCCACTTCGAGAACGACGGCGACCCGCAGGTCTACATCGGCAGCGCCGACATCATGCACCGCAACCTCGACCGCCGCGTCGAGGCTCTCGTGCGACTCGACAACCCTGCCCACATCGCCGAGACGAGCGAGCTCTTCGACCTCGCCATGGACCCGGGCACCTCCGCGTGGCATCTCGAACCCGACGGCGACTGGGTGCGGCACGATCGGGATGCCGCGGGCGAGCCGCTCGTCGATCTGCAAGACGAGCGCTGGCGTCAGGTGTCGAGCCGTCGACGTCCGGTGGGCGCCCGATGAGCCCGGGGCCCGTGCTCGCGGCAGGCGCTGTGTGCTGGCGCGTGTCGAAGAAGGGCAAGCCGAAGATCCTGCTCGTGCACCGCACCCAGCACAAGGACGTCTCGCTGCCCAAGGGCAAGGTCGACCCGGGCGAGACACTGCCCGAGACGGCCGTGCGTGAGATCGCCGAGGAGACGGGGCTCATCATCGGGCTCGGCGCCCCGCTCGGGGTCGTCGAGTATCGACTGCCGGGCGGGCGCGACAAGCAGGTGTACTACTGGGCGGGCGAGGTCAGTGCCGAGTCGCGTGCCAACTCGACCTTCGTCGCCAACGACGAGATCGAGGAACTGCACTGGGTCGGCATCACGAAGGCCCGGAAGGTGCTCAGCTACCCGCACGACGTCGACATCGTCGAGCGTTTCGCCGAACTGTTCGCGCAGGGCCGGGCGCGCACCTTCGCGATCGTCGCGTTGCGGCACGGCAAGGCGGTGCCCGCCGAGGACTGGGACGGCCCGGACGCGACGCGACCGCTCATGCAGCGCGGCGTCAACCAGTCGATGAGCGTCGCCCACGGGATCGCCGCCTTCCGACCGCGTGCGCTCATCAGCTCGACAGCAGAACGGTGCCTGCGCACGATCGCGCCGACCGCACGGGTGACGGGGCTTCCGGTGGACGAGGAGCACGTCATCAGCCAGGACGAGTACCGCTCCGGCGGCAAGGCCGTGCGCGCGCTCGTGGCGGAGCGGATCGACGCGGCCGAGAGCACGGTTCTGTGCAGTCACGGCCCCGTGCTGCCCCAGATCATCGCCGCCGTGGCGGAGCTCACCGGAACCGCCGGGAGCTCGAAGCTGCAGCGCGCTGCCGCCCTCGGCACGGGCGAGTACGCCGTGCTGCACGTGCCGATCGAGCATCCGGAATCCGGACTCGTCGCCGTCGAGGTGCACGGCCCGACCGTCTGAACCGGCCACCACCGTTGCCCGCCTGTTAACCTCCCGTTCACCGTCGCCCACGACGCTGGTCACTGTCGCTTCCTAGCGTCGGCAGCGAGGCCGCCAAGAGCCTCGAACCTGACCGACATTCCCGAAGGGAACACAGTGAAGATCACGCGTATCGGCGGCGCAGCCCGCCTCGCCGGATGGGGCGCCCTCGCCCTCGCAGGCGCCCTCGCCCTCAGCTCGTGCGCCGCCAACGAGCAGCCGTCCGGTGACGGCGGCACGACCGGCAGCACCCTGTCGGGCACCTTCAACGGTGCAGGAGCGTCGTCGCAGGGCTCGGCGCAGGATGCCTGGGTCGCCGCCTTCCAGACCGCCAACCCCGACGTCACCGTCAACTACGACCCGAGCGGTTCGGGCGCGGGCCGGGAGACCTTCATCGGCGGCGGTTCCGACTGGGCCGGCTCCGACTCGGCGCTCTCCGACGAGGAGCTCGCCGGCTCCTTCGGTGCGTGCGCCGCCGACAGCCCGGCCATCGACATCCCGACCTACATCTCGCCCATCGCGGTGATCTTCAACGTCGACGGTGTCGACGAGCTCAAGCTCGACGCCGCCACCCTCGCGAAGATCTTCAAGGGCGACATCACCAACTGGAACGACCCGGCGATCGCCGCCCTGAATGAGGGAACGACCTTCCCCGATCAGACGATCACCGCCGTGCACCGCTCCGACGACTCGGGGACCACGAAGAACTTCACCGACTACCTGAACCAGCTCGCCCCCGAGGTGTGGGACGCGAAGCCGGCGGACCCGTTCCCCTACCAGACCGGTGAGGGCGCGCAGGGCACGACCGGTGTCGTCGACGCCGTCGCGACCGGAACGGGCACGATCGGCTACGCCGACGCGTCGAAGGCGGGCGCGCTCAAGACCGCCAAGATCAAGGTCGGCGACGAGTTCGTGGGCTACACGCCGGAGGCCGCGGCCGCGGTCGTCGCCGACTCGCCGCTCGTCGAGGGCCGCGACGCGAACGACCTCGCGTTCACGCTCGACCGCAAGACCACCGACCCGAGCCACTACCCGCTCGTGCTGGTCTCCTACAGCATCGTCTGCCAGGAGTACGCGGATGCCGCCAAGGGCGAATTCGTGAAGGCCTACATCGGCTTCATCACGAGCCCCGAGGGCCAGAAGGTCGCCGCCGAGTCGGCGGGCGCCGCCCCCTCTCGAGCGAGCTGTCGGCCAAGGTCGCCGACGCGATCGCCTCGATCAAGTAACCACGACGGGATGCGGCCTCCGGCATTGCGCCGGGGGCCGCATCCCGACACACTGAACCCGACCCCCACCAGACGAGGACGCATGACCGCCGCCCCGGCCCGGATCACCGCCAAGAGACGTCTCGGCGACACGCTCTTCTCGACGGGGGCGCTCGCAGCGGGCGCCCTCATCCTCGTGGTTCTCGCGGGGGTGGCCGTCTTCCTGATCGCCCAGTCGCTGCCCGCCTTCGTCGTCGATCCGTCCGAGATCAAGGGATCGCCCGACAGCTTCTGGGCCTACGTGCTGCCGCTCGCCTTCGGCACCGTGTGGGCTGCCGCGCTCGCGCTGCTCATCGCCGTGCCGATCGCCCTCGGCATCTCGCTCTTCATCTCGCACTACGCCCCGCGCCGTCTCGCGCAGGGGCTCGGCTACACGATCGACCTGCTCGCGGCCGTGCCGTCGGTCGTCTTCGGACTGTGGGGCGCACGCGTGCTCGCGCCCGCGATCCAGCCGTTCTACTCCTGGCTCGTCGACAACCTCGGCTGGATCCCGCTGTTCGCGCCGCCCGTCTCGGGCACCGGCCGCACCATCCTGACGGTCGCGATCGTGCTCGCGGTGATGATCCTGCCGATCATCACGGCGCTGTGCCGCGAGGTCTTCCTGCAGACGCCCAAGCTGCACGAGGAGGCGGCGCTCGCCCTCGGGGCGACCCGCTGGGAGATGATCAAGCTCGCGGTGCTGCCCTTCGGGCGACCCGGCATCATCTCGGCCGTCATGCTCGGGCTCGGCCGCGCCCTCGGCGAGACGATGGCGGTGGCGATGGTGCTCTCGCCCGCCACGATCATCAGCTTCGTGCTCACGAGCTCGCAGAACCCCACGACGATCCCCGCCAACATCGCCCTCAACTACCCCGAGGCGTACGGCATCAACGTCAACGTGCTCATCGCGACGGGGCTGATCCTGTTCGTGATCACCTTCGCGGTCAACTCGGCCGCTCGTTGGGCGGTCGCGCGCCGCAAGGAATTCTCGGGAGCCAACTGATGACGACCGACCTCCAGGCGCGTCCGCTCGCCAACTCGCTCACCGCGGGCAAGCTGCCACGGGCGGCACCGTGGGCGGTGCTCGCCGCATCCCTCGCCGTCTGCCTCGGCACGGGCGCGTTCCTGGCGCTCAGCACCGACGAGGAGTTCAACTGGATCCTGTCGCTCATCGCGGGCGTGGCGCTCTTCGTGCTCGCGAACTGGCTGATCTCGCGTCTCGTCGAAGGCGCGCGACAGGCCACCGACCGGCTCGTGACCTCGCTCGTGACGGCCGCGTTCGTGCTCGCGCTCATCCCGCTCATCTGGCTCACACTGACGGTCGTGGCCGACGGCCTGCCGACCCTGCTGAACGGCACGTTCCTCACCCACTCGATGCGCAACGTCGTCGGCGAGGGCGGCGGAGCGCTGCACGCGATCGTCGGCACCCTGCTCATCACGGGGTTCGCGGCGCTCATCTCGATCCCGATCGGGCTCATGACCGCGATCTACCTCGTCGAATACGGCACCGGCCGGCTCGCGCGCGGCATCACCTTCTTCGTGGATGTCATGACCGGCATCCCCTCGATCGTCGCGGGGCTCGCGACCTACGCCCTGTTCTCGCTGCTGTTCGGCGACGGCGTGCGCAGCGGGTTCGCGGGGTCGATCTCGCTGACGATCCTGATGATCCCGGTCGTCGTGCGCTCGAGCGAAGAGATCATGCGACTCGTGCCGAACGAACTGCGGGAGGCCTCCTACGCGCTCGGTGTGCCCAAGTGGCGCACCATCCTGAAGATCGTGCTGCCCACCTCGGTGGCCGGCATCACGACCGGCATCATGCTCTCGATCTCGCGCGTCATCGGCGAGACGGCCCCCTGTTGATCGTGGCGGGGTTCACGGCATCCATGAACTACAACCCCTTCGGGGAGCGGATGATGTCGCTGCCCGTCTTCGTCTACACCCAGTACGTGAGCCCCGGCACCGACTCGTCGTTCTACTTCGAGCGGGCCTGGGCCGGGGCGCTCACGCTCATCATCATCGTCGCCCTGCTGAACGCGGTCGCGCGACTCGTCTCCCACTTCTTCTCGCCCAAGCTCGGGCGCTGACCGGTAAGGAATCCATGTCCAAGCGCATCGAAGTCCGCGACCTCGACGTCTACTACGGCGCCTTCCGTGCCGTCGAGGGCGTGTCGCTCACGATCGAGCCCCGCACGGTGACGGCCTTCATCGGGCCGTCCGGATGCGGCAAGTCGACCTTCATCCGCACGCTCAACCGCATGCACGAGGTGATCCCGGGCGCGCGCGTCGACGGCGAGGTGCTGATCGACGGCAACAACCTGTACGGACCGGGCGTCGATCCGGTGCTCGTGCGGCGGCAGGTGGGCATGGTGTTCCAGCGGCCGAACCCGTTCCCGACGATGTCGATCCGAGAGAACGTGCTGGCCGGGGTGCGGCTCAACAACAAGAAGATCTCGCGCTCGGATGCCGATGACCTCGTGGAGCGCTCCTTGCGCGGCGCGAACCTGTGGAACGAGGTGAAGGACCGCCTCGACAAGCCCGGCTCCGGGCTCTCGGGCGGTCAGCAGCAGCGGCTCTGCATCGCGCGCACCATCGCCGTCTCGCCCGAGGTCATCCTCATGGACGAACCCTGCTCGGCCCTCGACCCCATCTCGACGCTCGCGATCGAAGACCTCATCGAGGAGCTCAAGAAGGAGTACACGATCGTCATCGTGACCCACAACATGCAGCAGGCCTCGCGCGTCTCCGACCGCACCGCCTTCTTCAACATCGAGGGCACCGGCAAGCCGGGCAAGCTCATCGAGTACGACGACACGACCAAGATGTTCTCGATGCCGTCGGTGAAGGCCACCGAGGACTACGTCTCGGGCAAGTTCGGGTGATCCACGGGCGGGTGCGGCATCCGCGCGCTCAGCGCTCCTTGCTGTTGTGCAGGAGTTCTGCTGTTGTGCAGGAGTTCTCGGGCAGGCTCCGAGGCCTCCCAGACGCTGACCAGGGGTTTTCCGGACGGCGGGCACGAGAGGATGCGGGAATTCCTGCACAACAGAAAACAGGGGCGGAGACGTGAGTGCCGGGCCGCAGAACGCCTCTCGGCGCGAGGCCGCTCGAAGCGGCGAAAAGTGGAGCCCGGGGTTACTGCGGCCCGGCCGTGACAGTTTACGCGAGGGCCGCCCGCCCCGCAGTCGTGTCGAAAATGCAGGAGAACTGCACAGCTAGCACCCAGGCGAGCCCGGAAACACGGCCCCTTCGCCGCAGATCTCCTGCATTTTCGACAATGAGGCGCGGCCGCCGGGGGCGGACGACGCGCGCTACTCGAGCGCGTCGTCGCGCGCGAGGCGCGCGCACACGGCGAGCTCCTCGGCGACGGTCGTGAGGCGTGCGGCGCGGGTCGTCAGCTCGGTCGAGCGTTCGGGCGCGGCGCCCTCCTGGTCGTCGGCGATGGAGGCGGCACCGGATGCCTCCACGCGGCAGAACGCGGATGCCCGCTCGAGCGCGTGGGCGAGGTCGCCGTCGAAGACCCCGCGCAGGATGCGGTCGGAGAGTTCGAGCACCTCCTCCGGTCCCGCGGGGCTCGGTGCGCCCGCGATGACGGGATCGATCGTGACGAGCGTCTCGGTTCCCCGCTGGAACAACAGCGCCACGCCATCCGGGTCCTGCCGGATCATGGTGCGCAGCAGGTAGATGCGCCATAGCGCACCGGGCAGTGTGTTGGGGCCCGACATGGCCCACAGTTCGGCGACCGCGTCGAGGCCGTGCTCGTCGGTGAAGCGTACGACGCGGTCGAGCACCTCGGGATCGTCGCTGTCGCGCACGCGCGCCACGAGCCCGCGCGCGGTGTCGTGGGCGATGCGGCGGCTCACGGCCGGGTCGACGAAGGATCCGGGGAACGCCTCGAACTCGCGTCCGCCGAACAGGGTGGGCTTGTGGAAGTCGTCGGCCATTCGCACCATTCTGCCCCCGCGCGCGGCAACCCGCTCGGCGACTACCCTGGATGGGTCGGGCCTGTAGCTCAGTCGGTAGAGCATCGGACTTTTAATCCGCGGGTCGAGGGTTCGAGCCCCTCCGGGCCCACCGATTCCCGGCCGCAGATCGGCGTGCTCGTGTGAGCGGTGCAGCGCAAGAACCAGCAGGTGGGACCACGCCGCGCACACCTGGCTCAGGCGACCGCGACCCGCTCGTACTCTGCGAACGAGACGCCCGAGGTGAACTCGCGCGTTCCGACGTGGGTGAACAGTCGCGGATCGTAGGCGCCACCCGCGATCAGGGGGATGCCGTTCCCGAACAGCACCGGCTGCCGCTTGAGGAGGAAGCGGTCGATCTCGCCGATCAGCTGCCCCGCGAGCCGACCGCCTCCGCACAGCCAGATGTCCTTGCCGGGCTGCTCCTTGAGTTCCCGCACGAGCGCGACGGGGTCACGGTCGGTGAAGGTGACCCCTCGACCGGCTGCTGCGGGCGGTGAGTGAACACGTACTGCGCGAGGTGCCCATAGGGACTCGGGTGGTCAGGAAGTCCGACGCCCCAGGTTGCCGAGCCCATGAGCACGGCGTCGAAGCGACCGCCGCTCTGGTCGAGGCCGAGGGATGCCGCGAAGGCTGTCGGGATCGTGTCGGCGTAGCCCTCGTTGATGCCCTGCATGTGGTCGCCCTCCATGAGAAACGCGTCGAACTGGCCGTCGGGGCCCGCGATGTAGCCGTCCATGCTCACGGCGACGTAGTAGATGAGTTCACGCATGTGGTTCTCCAATCACAGCAGGTGTTCCGGTTAATGTACATCACCTGCTGTGGTTGCGCTAGGCTGCCCACATGGCACGCAACGATGCCCGCCGACGGGACCTGGCCGACGCCGGCATCCGAGTGCTCGCCGAATCCGGCGCTCGCGGCCTCACCCATCGCGCGGTGGACCAGGCCGCCGGTGCACCCATCGGCACGACCACCAACTACTTCCGCAGCCGGTCGCAGCTGCTTCAGGGCCTCGTCGAACGCATCGGGGAGCGACTCGCCCCCACCCAGCAGTTCGTCGACGAACGCGCGGGGCTGCCCCCACGCGCGAGCTCTTCGCCGAGTACCTGCGGAACATCGTCGAACGACTGCTCACCCATCGCGAGGTCACGATCGCGCTGCTCGAACTGCGTCTCGAGAGCATCCGCCGGCCGGAGGTCGCCGAGGTGCTCGGCGCGTGGCTCCGGGCGGGCTTCGCCGCCGATGTCGAGTTCAACGCCGCCGCGGGCCTGCCGGGCGACGCGCGCCACATCGCGCTCTTCCACTACGCAATCGACGGGCTGCTGCTCGATCGCCTCACGACGCCCCTCATGCCCGATGAGAGCCTGGACGACATCGTCGACGCCCTCGTCGACGGCCTGCTGCCCGAGGTCTGAACCGCGCGCACACGAAGCGGATGCGGTCGCCCGCGGAACGGGACGGGTGACGGAGGCGCGGCCTAGCCGAGCGCGTCGGCGAGTGCCGTGTCGAGCCGCTCCGCGACGGGTGCGTTGTCGGCCCGCAGCTCGATGCCGTGCGCATTCGAGGTCGCCACGAGCAGCTCCGCGTTCGGCTGGGCGTCGGCGAGCTCGCGCGCCTGTGCGGGGAAGTCACCATCTCCGTTGCCTGCCATGAGCAGAACGGGGGCGTCGATCTCGGAGATCGCGCTGAGCGCATCTGCACCCGCGTACTCGGTCGGTGCCGAGATCGCCACGACGAGACTCGGGGCCGGCGTGAGCGCGGGGGCGGCCGCGAGCACGTACGTGCCGCCCATCGATGCGCCGACCAGGGCGTACCGCTCGACACCGTTCTCGCGCAGCCACACGACCGCGGCACCGATCACCGCATCCGGGGTTCCCGTGAGCGACGGGATGAACACCTGGAAGCCCCGCGCGGCGAGCTCGCGCCCGTAGTCGTTCCACGAGCACGGCCGCTGCCCCGCCTGGTGCGCGAGGATCACCGCGCTCTCGCCCTCGCCGAAGGCGAGCGACTCGCTGCGTGGGAGCGGATCGTCGCCGAGCGTCAGCACGGTATCGCCGTCGTGCACGCACCCCGCGACGCCGCCCGGTTCGTCGACGACGGTGTAGCTCGGAAGCGGCGCGGTCGTGGGGCTTTCGGCGGGCGGTTCGGCCGCCTGGCATCCCGCGAGCGCGACACAGGCGGCGATGGCGGCTGCGGACAACAGAAGACGACGGGGGACATCGTGGTGGTTTCCGTTCTTTCCTCGTGTAACGACGACACGAAGCTAGCACTACCGCCTGTCGCCCGACCCCCGCGGCGGGTCGACCGAAACGTCGAGCTTCTCCTGCGCGCCGCCGAGCGACGACCACTCCGACGCCGTGCCCTTCGCCGCGTGCCGCGACGCCCGAACGGCACGCTCGTCGGCCCAGGAGTTGAGGCGATGCCCCGCGTGGCCGCGCACGTGCTCGAGCACGACGTCCGGCAGCCCTGCCGCGCGCCGGGCGTCGCGCACCTCGATGAGCTGCTCGAGGATCTCGCGATTTGCCACAGGCTTCTTCGCGCTCGTGACCCAGCCGCGGCGCTTGTGGCCGTCCATCCACGAGGAGTACGTGTCGATCGCGTACTTCGAGTCGGCCTGCACGACCAGCTCGCGCACGTTCAGGTGGTCGCGGATGGCGTGCAGCAGACCCAGCAGCTCGCCGATGTTGTTGGTGCCCTGCGGAAGCGAGCCGGCGGCCCAGTGGCCGTCCTCCCCACCCACGCCCAGCCCGCGGGACCGGGGTTGCCCTTGCAGGCACCGTCGGTCGCGAGCACGTATCGTCCGGGCACGGCGCGATCGGAGGATGTCACCCGACGAGTCTGCCAGGCGCCGCGCACCCGCCGCTGCGGCCTGCACACGCGCTGCACAGCATCCGCCGCTAACGTCGGTGCTGGGGGCCGATGCAGGTCTCGCGGACGAGGGAGCAGTACCCGCACCACGACAAGACTGACTCGGAAGGGTTCGTCATGACGTGGATCGTGCTCATCGCGTCCGGGATGCTGGAGGCCGTCTGGGCCACCGCGCTCGGGGCCTCGAAGGGGTTCCGTCGGCCCGTGCCGACGATCGTGTTCGTGGTCGCGATGACCGCGAGCATGGTGGGGCTCGCCTACGCGATGTCGGAGATCCCCACCGGCACCGCCTACGCCGTGTGGGTCGGCATCGGCGCGACGCTCACGGTGCTGTGGGCGATGATCACGGGCACCGAGAAGGCCGGGCTCGTGCGCCTGCTACTCATCGGCGCGCTCGTCGGCGCCGTCGTCGGGCTCAAGGTGGTGAGCTGAGGATGCCGTGGATCGTGCTGCTCGCAAGCGCCGTGCTCGAGGCGGTATGGGCGACCGCGCTCGGCTACTCCGAGGGGCTCAGCCGCCCGCTGCCGACCGCCGTCTTTCTGGGCGCCCTCGTCGTGAGCATGCTCGGACTCGGCTGGGCCGCGCGCCGCATCCCGATCGGCACCGCCTACGCGGTGTGGACGGGCGTGGGTGCAGCGCTCACCGTCGGATACGCGATCGCCGTGGGCGACGAGGCCGCGTCGCCGCTCAAGCTGCTCTTCCTCGCCGTGATCGTGGGCGCGGTGGTGGGTCTGAAGCTCGTGCCGGCGGAACCGCGCCGCGCCGAACACGAGCCCGACGTCGGCGCGACCACCGGCTGAGCCCTACGGCCCCGTCGCACCCCGGCGTTGTCGCGCACGTTGTCGGCCGCGCGTTGCGCGTTCGACTTCGAGGCGAACGACTCACCCGGCACCGCGACGACGTTGTTGCCGCGATGCGCACGCCAGCGCCAATTGCCGCCCTTGTCTTCGTAGAGCTCGTAGGTGGCCTCAGCGGCTCCGGCCTTGAACGCCTCGGCGGCGCGGTTGGCGTTCGACTTGGAGGCGAACGACTCACCCGCCCACGCGACCGTCTGACCGTTGCTCGAGTTGAGCCACCAGGAGTAGTTGCCGCCGGAGTCGGCCTTCACTTCGAATTGCACGTCGTCGTGCTCTCCCCGGCGCGCCGCGCCGGATGTCGTCAGTATGGCGGGGCGCCGTGCCGGTGTCCATTCATGGCGGCGGTGATCGGCGACCGCGAGTAGCGTTGCCGCGATGCCCCCACCCGATCCGCTCGTCGCACGCCTGCGCGCCGCCGGCTGCGTGTTCGCGGAAGACGAGGCTGCGCTCTTGCGCGGTGCGGCGTCCGGCGAGGCGCTCAAGGCGCTCGTGGCGCGCCGGGTGGCGGGTGAACCGCTCGAGGTGCTCGTGGGCTGGGCGGAGTTCGCGGGGCTGCGCGTCGCCGTGGCGCCGGGGGTGTTCGTGCCGCGGCGACGCAGCGAACTGCTCGTGAACGCGGTGCTCGAGGCGCTCACGGATGAGGCGATCGTCGTCGAGCTCTGCTGCGGGGTCGGGTCGATCGCGGCGGCCGTGCGCGCCGCGCGACCCGACGCCAAGGTGTGGGCGAGCGACATCGACCCGGATGCCGTGGCGGTCGCGCGGCGCAATCTGCCGCCCGATCGGGTGCGCGAAGGCGACCTGTATGACGCTCTGCCGGCATCCCTGCGTGGTCGGGTCGACGTGCTCGTGGCCAACGCCCCGTACGTTCCCACGGAGGAGATCGCCTTCATGCCCGCCGAGGCGCGCGACCACGAGCACCGGGTGGCGCTCGACGGCGGAGCCGACGGTCACGCGGTGCAGGGGCGCATCGCGGCCGGGAGCCGGGAGTGGCTCGCACCGGGTGGCCGCGTGATCATCGAGACGAGCCGTCGGCAGGCGCCGCGCACGGCCTCACTGCTCGAGCAGCAGGGGTTCCAGGTGCGGGTCGTGCGCGACGAGGAGCGCGACGGCACGTGCGTCGTCGGGGTGCTCGGGGGCGTGGAGGGCAGCCCCGCTGGTTGAGGAGCCGCGCAGCGGCGTCTCGAAACCCGCCGCCGAGGCAGGAACGTGCGTCCACCGCCCGTCAGGCAGCATGATCGCGCACATCAGTGCTGGGTGAGCCGCAGCTGGTTGCCCGCCGGGTCGCGGAAGGCTGCGTCGCGCACGCCCCACGGCTGATCCATGGGCTCCTGCATGATGTCGGCCCCGGATGCGGCGATGCGTTCGAAGTCGGCGTCGAGGTCGTCGGTGGCGAGCACGATGCCGCCGAGCACGCCCTTCGCGAGCAGATCGGCCATCACCTCGCGGTCGGCATCCGACTCACCCGCGCCCACCGGCGTGAGCACGATCGAGACATCCTGGCCGGCGGGGTTGAGGGTGATCCACCGCATGCCGCCGCCCATGTCGACGTCGTTGCTCACCTCGAAACCGACAACGTCGCGATAGAAGGTGAGCGCGGCATCCGCGTCGTCGAAGGCGATGTAGCTGTGCTGGATTCTGATTGTCATGCCGACACGCTACGGCGCGTCACCCGGTGGGCGCTTCTCGATTCCTGATCGGTCGGGTGACCGTCTTGGCGATGCACGGGATGCCGTCGAGCGCTGCATCAGCGACGTCGGGGGTGACGGTCGCCCGGTACTCGCTCGGGGGACGCCGACGAGCTTGGCGAAGCTCGTGCTGAACGAGCCGAGGGAGGTACACCCGACCGCCACGCACACCTCGGTGACGCTGAGATCGCCGCGACGCAGGAGAGCCTTCGCGCGCTCGATGCGGCGCGTCATGAGGTAGCCGTAGGGCGTCTCACCGTAGGCGGCGCGGAAGCTGCGGGAGAAATGGCCCGCCGACATGAGGGCCGTGCGCGCGAGCGACTCGACGTCGAGAGGATCGGCGTATTCCCGGTCGATGCGGTCGCGCGCCTTGCGCAAGCGGACGAGGTCGGCGCGGTCCATGGCTCCAGTCTCGCCTATGCGAGCGTCGCCCCGAAGAGCAGCCCGAGCAGATACGTGGCGGCAGCGGCGCCGAACCCGATCGCGAGCTGACGCAGGGCGCGGGTGAGCGGTGAGGTGCCGGAGAGGATGCCGACGATCGCACCCGTGCCGAGCAGTGCCACGCCCACCAGCCCCGAGGCGAGCAGCACGGCGTCGATGCCCGTCATCCCGAACAGATAGGGCAGCACGGGGATGAGCGCGCCGGAGGCGAAGAACAGGAAGCTCGACCCGGCGGCGTGCCACGGCGAGCCGACCGCCTCATCGGGATCCACGTCGTCGGGCGGGGTGTCGGCGTCGAGGTAGAGGGTCGCGAGCACCTCGCGGGCGTGCTCCTCGGCCTCGCCCTGCGCCATGCCGCGGGCGCGGTAGACGAGTGCGAGCTCGTTCGCGTCGACGTCGAGGTGCGGCAGTGCGGTCTGCGAGTCGGGGTCGGGTCGGGATGCCGCGAGCAGCTCGCGCTGCGACTTGACCGAGACATACTCCCCGGCCCCCATCGACAACGCGCCCGCGAGAAGGCCTGCGATGCCGGTGAACAGCACGACGTGCGGTGGGGCTCCCGTCGCCCCGATGCCGAGCACGAGGGCGAGGTTCGAGACCAGCCCGTCGTTCGCCCCGAAGACGGCCGCCCGGAACACGCCCGAGAGCTGGGTGCGGCCGCGCGCGGCGAGACCCCGCAGCACCTCGCCGTGGATGCGCTCGTCGGCTGCCATCCGCTCGGTCGCGTCGGCGTCGACGTCGTAGGGCGAGCGCCCCTCCGCCCGCTGCGCGAGGGCGAGCACGAACAGGAAGCCGAGGCGCTTCGCGAGGAACCCGAGGAACCGGGTGCGCGCATCCGGGGTCGGAGCGGGCGACTGATGCTCGCCGAGCAGCTCGAGCCAGTGCTGTTCGTGCCGGCGCTCCGCCTCGGCGAGACCCAGCAGGATGTCGCGCTCGCGCCCGTCGCGGCGCTCGGCGAGGTCGCGGTAGATGTCGCGCTCGGCGCGCTCGGCGGCGAGATAGCGCCGCCACCGGCGGATCTGGGAGGGAGTCGGCGAGGTCACCTGATGCATTCTGCCCACTGCATACGAGTTGCGGGGCGCCGAATCCGTCGGCTGCCACGGGGGTCGGCACCTCGCGGCGTCCGACCCGCCGCGCCGACAGCCGAGCGAGCTATGTCGAAAATGCAGGAAACCCGGGCGTGTCGCCGAGGCGGGCCCTGCCATCGCGGGCATGACGCCGCAACTCTCCTGCATTTTCGACACAAGGCGGCGGGTGCCACCGGGGGCGGCCGGCGGGGGTGGCAGGCGCCGGGGCGCGCGGATGCCGGAGTCAGCTCGCGAGGTAACGCAGGCCCCAGCGTCCCTCGTACGACTCGCCGGGCTCGAGCCAGATGAGGTCGTCGCCCGAGTTGAGGGCGTCGGGAGGAGCCGTCATCGGCTCGATCGCGACCGCGGTGCCGAGGCCGCCGCCCCGCGGGAAGATCGGCGTCGTGAACACCTGCAGGTAGCGCCAGTCGTCCTGCTGCCAGACCTGGAGACGCGAGCCGTCGGGGGCCGTGAGGGTCGCGGTGACGTCGCCGTCGGGCCGGAGTCCGCGGAACGCGGTGTCGAGCGCGAGTTGGCCCACGCGCACCCCGCCGCGTAGGTCGGTACCCCCTCGACCGGCAGCCACCGGATCGGGTCGAGCCGCTCGTCGACCTCGAGGTACTCGTCGGCGGGCACCGTGAGCACGAGGTCGGCGACGTCGGCCGTACCGACCCGCGGATACGGATGCGTGCCCGTGGCGTACGGCGCACGCCGCTCCGAGAGGTTGCGCGCGCCATGCGTCACGCTGAGTCCATCCGGCGCCAGCTCGAAGCGCACCCAGGTGTCGAGCAGGAACGGCCAGCCGTGCTGGGGGTGGATCACCGCACCCAGCGTGATCGCGGCATCCGAGCGCTCGCGCACCTCGTACTCGGTGAACTCGAGCAGGCCGTGGAGCGCGCCGCCGCGCGTGGGCTCGGTGATGTCGAGCTGCTGCACCGCGCCGTCGAGGCTCCAGCGCCCCGCGCGCACGCGATTCGGCCAGGGGGCGAGCGCGATGCCCGAGCAGAACGGCGGGGGTGCGACATCCTGCGGCAGCGGCTCGGTCAGGTCGACGTCGCCGACGCGCAGGGCGCACAGCACGGCCGCGACCGTGCCGACCTCGGCGAAAGCCTGTCCGGCGCGCAGCTCGAAGCGCTCGCCGACTCCCGTGTGCGTGCTCATGCGTTCCCCTCGTAGCGGATGCCCCACGACGCCTCCCAGCGTTCCCCCGGCTCGAGCCAGACGAGCCCCTCCCCGGAGTTGAGCGCGTCGGGTGCGGCGGTCATGGGCTCGAGCGCCACTGCGAGCGCGGGCGAGGACGAGCCGTTGGCGGCGACGTGCGGGAAGTTGCGGGGCGTGAACACCTGCAGCCAACGGAATTCAGGGTCCTGCCAGACGACCGTGCGATCCCCGTCGGGCGAGGTGAGCACGGCGGCGCCCCCGCGCCCGGTGGCCACATCCTGATATGCGACGTTGAGGTCGAGCTCGCCGAGCGCGCGCGGGGTGCTCAGGTCGAAGTCGCCACCCGGCTCGACCTCGTGCACGGCCACCGGCAGCAGCTGCGCGTCGAGTTCGAGGTAGTGCGTGCCGCGCACCTCGAGGGTCACCGCCTCGAGGGGCCCGGCGCCGATCCGCAGGTACGGGTGCGCGCCGACCGCCCACGGCGCGGCGGTCGAGCCGCGGTTGGTGGCGGTGTGGGTGACGGTGAGCCCCTCGTCGCTGAGGGCGTACCGCACCGCCGTGTCGAGCAGGAACGGCCAGCCGTGCTGCGGATGGATGGTCGCGGTGAGCGTCACCGCGTCGTCGCTGCGCTGGGAGATGCGGTACGCGGTGTTGCGCAGCAGCCCGTGGATGGCGGTGTTGTTGCCGGGGTCGGTCACGTCGAGCTGCTGCACCGTTCCGTCATGGGTCCAGCGCGCATCCCGCACCCGGTTGGGCCAGGGCGCGAGCACGATGCCGTGGCCGTGCGAGGGGATGCGGGTCGGCGGGGTGCGCTCGGCCAGTTCGCGCTCGTGCACCTCGAGTCCGGCGAGGGCGGCCGCGAGGGTCGCGACGGTCGCGGATGCGTGCGGAGTGCGCAGTTCGATGATCTCGCCGAGGGTGTGGGCACGGGTTCGAGCCTAGACCCGCGCCTGCTCCGCTCGGCCGCCCGCACCTGTGTCGAAAATGCAGGAAAGTCGCCGCGTCATGCCCGTGATTGCAGGGCCCGTCTCGGCGGCACGCCCGGGTTCTCCTGCATTTTCGACATAGCTCGCTCAGGTGTCGGCGCGGATGACGCGGGCGCCGAACGAGGCGAGGGCGGCGGCGCAGCGGCCCGCCGCATCCGTCCAGGCGCCCGCCGTCACGAGGGTCGTCGCCGGCGAGGCCGCACCGATCGTGCCGAGGTGTCGCACCCCGAGCTTGGCGCTCTCGGCCACCACGAGGTGTGCCGCGGATGCCGCGAGCATCGCGCGCTTCACCTGCGCCTCGGCGAGGTTGAGGTTGGTGATGCGGCCCTCATCGTCGACGCCGTTGCAGCCCAGGATCGCGAGGTCGACGTGCAGCTCGGCGAGCGACTCCGACGCGCCGGGGTCGACGAGCGAGTGCTGCAGCGGGCGCAGCGTGCCCCCGGTGAGCACGACCGTGATGCGGGGCACCGCGGGCTCGAGGGCGAGGGCGATCGAGAGTCCGTTGGTGACGACGACGAGTTCGTCGAGTTCGCCGCGCTCGGCGCGGTCGACGAGCGCGTGGGCCACGGCGAGCGTCGTCGAGCCGACGTCGAGCAGCACGCTCGTGCCGCTGTCGACGAGTGCGGCGGCCCGGCGTCCGATGGCACGCTTGGCTGCGGCGTCGCGCGCGGAGACGCGCTCGAGCGGCTCCTCGCGGGGTCCGCCGCGGGCCGGCAGCGCCGAGCCGTGCACGCGCCGCACGAGTCCGGCCGCCTCGAGCCTGCCGAGGTCGGCCCGCACCGTCACCTCGCTCACCCCGAACTCGGCGGCGGCGTCGGCGACCCGCAGGATGCCCTCGTCGCGCACCCGCTCGGCCATCCGGGCGCGGCGCTCCTCGGCGGGCAGCGCGGCAGTCATCCCTTACGAATCCTTTCGAATGTGCAAGATGCAGTTACGTTATCGTAAGCACATGACCGGTGTCACCCGCCACACGGCGCGCATGGCCGACGGCCGCGAACTCATCTACTTCGACGACGCCGACACGACGCTGCCGCCCGAGCGCCGCCTCGACGAGCGCCAGCTCGACCCCCGTCCCGCCACCAACCAGATGCGCCAAGACGTGCTCACCGGCGACTGGATCTCGGTGGCCTCGGGCCGCAACAACCGCGTCTTCCTACCGCCCGCGCACCTCGACCCCTCGCACCGCAGACACCCGACAATCCCTCCGAGATCCCCGACCAGTACGACGTCGTCGTGTTCGAGAACAAGTCCCCTTCCTTCGGGCCCGACACCGGCGGTCCGCTCGCCCCGGAGGGTCGCGGCTTCGACCGCAGTTCCCCCGCCGTCGGCCGCTGCGAGGTGGTGTGCTTCAGCCCCGAGTCGACCGGTTCGCTCGGCACCCAGAGCGTGGGCCGCATCCGCACCGTCATCGAGGCCTGGGCGGATCGCACGCGCGAGCTCTCGGCGCTGCCGGGCGTCGCACAGGTGTTCCCCTTCGAGAACCGCGGCGAGGCGATCGGCGTGACCCTCGGGCATCCGCACGGCCAGATCTACGCCTATCCCTTCGTGACGCCCCGCACGCGCTCGACGCTGGATGCGATCCGCGAGCTCGGTCCCGACCTCTTCGCGCGCATCCTCGAGCGCGAGCAAGCGGGCCCGCGCGTCGTGCTCGCCGGCGAGCACTGGACTGCGTTCGTGCCGTTCGCGGCCCGCTGGCCCCTCGAGCTGCACCTGCTGCCGCATCGGCAGGTGCCCGACATCGACGCGCTCGACGAGGCGGAGCGCGCGGAGCTCGCGGTGGTGTTCAAGCGCCTGCTGCTCGGTTTCGACGCCCTCTACGACACCCCGACGCCCTACATCGCGGCCTGGCACCAAGCCCCCGTGCGCGAGGGGCGTGACGAGGTGCGGCTCATGCTGCAGATCACCTCGCCGCGACGCGGTGCCGACCGGCTGAAGTTCCTCGCGGGGTCGGAGGCGGCCATGGGCGCGTGGGTTGCGGATATCGTTCCGGAGGATGCGGCCGCACGGCTGCGGGAGGCGGTGGCATCGGTATGAGCGAGGATCTGCGCGACCTGGTTCGGCGCGAGTTCGAGGCGGCCTACGGCACCGAGGCGGCCGGCATCTGGTCATCTCCGGGACGCGCCAACCTCATCGGCGAGCACACCGACTACAACGAGGGCTTCGTGCTGCCGTTCGGCATCGATCGGCGCACCTTCGCCGCGGTCGGCCTGCGCGACGACGCACGTATCCGGGTGGGTTCGACCTTCTCGGATGAGATCGCCGAGATCGCGCTCGCCGAGCTGCACCCGGATGCCGTGAGCGGTTGGTCGGCGTACCCGCTCGGCGTGGTCTGGGCGCTCGGCCGGCTCGGCCACGCCGATCTGCAGGCCGTTCCCGGTGTCGACATCATGCTCGAATCGGATGTTCCGGTGGGTGCTGGACTGTCGTCGTCCGCCGCGATCGAGGGAGCGGTCGCCTTCGCCCTCGACGAGCTGTGGCGGCTCGGCCTCGACCGCGTCGAACTCGCGCGCGTCGGCCGCACCGCCGAGAACGACTTCGTCGGGGCGCCCACCGGCATCATGGACCAGATGGCGTCGCTGCTCGGCCGCGACGACGCCGCCGTGTTCATCGACTGCCGCACCGAGGAGGCGCGGGCGATCGACCTGCGGCTCGCCGAGAACGACCTCACGATCCTCGTGATCGACACCCAGGTCGAGCATCAGCACGCCTCCGGCGGCTACCGCGAGCGCCGGGCGTCGTGCGAGGCGGGCGCGGCCGCGCTCGGCGTGGCCTCGCTGCGCGACGTGACGCTCGCCGACCTCGAACGCGCACGCGAGGTGCTCGACGACGTCACCTTCCGCCGGGTGCGCCACGTGGTCACCGAGAACCAGCGCGTGCTCGACACGGTCGCGGCGCTCGCAGAAGACGGGCCGCGCGCGATCGGCGAACTGCTCGACGCATCCCACCGCTCGATGCGCGACGACTTCGAGATCTCGGTGCCCGAGCTCGATCTCGCGGTCGAGACGGCGCAGTCGTCGGGGGCGATCGGGGCGCGGATGACCGGGGGCGGCTTCGGCGGTTCCGCCATCGCGCTCGTGCCCCGCGGTCTCGTGTCGCACGTGCAGGTCGCGGTCGACGGCGCCTTCGCCGAGCACGGGTACGCGCAGCCGGTCACCTTCATGGTGACGCCGTCGGAGGGCGCGCGCCGGGAGTAGGCCTAGGGTTCCGAAACCCTGGCAATCCCCTCCGCATCCGGCCGAACCGCCGGTGCCGGGGTTGCAGGCGGTGCGGATCCTCGGAATCGTGGCCGACTCCGAGAGACCCATGGAAAGGGGAACCGCAATGCTCACCCTCACCGAGAACGCCGGAACTGTCGTCTCCGACCTCGTCGCCCGCGCGAGCGAGACCGACACCGCGGGCCTGCGCATCCAGCAGGGCGAGAACCGCTTCGACATCGCGATCGCCGAGGCGCCTGCCCCGAGCGAGGTCGTCGTCGAGCGCGCGGGCGCACGCGTCTTCATGGATGCGCCCGTCGCCCAGGTGCTCGACGAGATGACCCTCGACGCCGTGATCACGCCCGAGGGCGAGATCCGCTTCGCCCTCGCGCCGCAGCTGTAGCGGCCGAGGTACGCACCGACACCGCCCGCGAGAAAAACTCGCGGGCGGTGTCGATTCCCCTGACCCTCGTTCGACATGGATAGTAGAGGGACGCATCAGCGGCCCCACGAACGAGGGAGAACACCGTGAAGTACATGCTGATCATGCGCAGCACCGACGAGGCCGTCGCGGCATCGAAGGAGCAGGACTTCGAGGCGATCATCAACGCGATGGGCGCCTACAACGAGTCGATGATCGAAGCCGGCGTGCTCGTGGGTGGCGACGGTCTGACGGATGCCGAGCAGGGCTTCGTCGTCGACTTCAGCACCCAGCCGCCCGTCGTGACCGACGGGCCCTACGGCGAGACCCATGAGCTGTTCAACGGCTTCTGGCTCGTCGAGGTGTCGAGCCGCGAGGAAGCCGCCGAGTGGGCGCGCCGCGCGCCGCTCGGACCGGGCAACAAGCTCGAGGTGCGGCGGGTGACCGACGAGACCGACTTCGCCGACTTCGCCGACAACGAGTACGTGCAGAAGGAGAAGGAGTGGCGGGCGGACGGCCGCTGAGGCTCGGCCGGAAGCTCCGACCATGACCGACATCCGGCGCGCCGTCGATGCCGTCTGGCGCATCGACGGCGCGCGGGTGGTCGCCACCCTCGCTCGGTACACGGGGGATGTCGGCGACGCCGAGGACCTCGCGCAGGAGGCGCTCGCCGAGGCGCTCGAGAGCTGGGGCCGCACCGGGGTCCCGAACAACCCGGGAGCCTGGCTCACGAGCGTCGGCAAGCGGCGCGCGATCGACGCGTGGCGGCGGCGCGAGAAGCTCACCGAGCGCTACCGGCTGCTCGCCAACGAACTCGACGAGGGCGTCGACGACGTCTGGGAGCCGATCCCGGATGACGTGCTGCGGCTCGTCTTCACGGCATGCCATCCGGTGCTCTCCCGGGAGGCGCAGCTCGCACTGACCTTGCGGGTGGTGGGGAGCCTGACGAGTGAGGAGATCGCACGGCTCTTCCTCGTGCCGGTCGCAACGGTGCAACAGCGCATCGTGCGGGCGAAGAAGACGCTGCAGGCGGCATCCGTGCCGTTCGAGCTGCCCGAGCCGCGCGAGTGGCCGGAACGGCTCGGCGCCGTGCTCGGGGTCGTCTACCTGATGTTCACGGAGGGCTACGCCGCGACCGCGGGGAACGCTGGATGCGACCCGAGCTCGCGGATGAGGCGGTGCGTCTCGCACGCATGCTCGCCGGGCTGCTGCCGCGCGAGCCGGAGGTGCACGGTCTCGTCGCGCTGCTCGAGCTGCAGCGCTCGCGCTTCGCGGCGCGGACGGATGCGACGGGGGCGCCCGTGCTGCTCACCGATCAGGACCGGCGGAGGTGGGACCGGGCGCAGATCCAGCGCGGTCGGGAGGCGCTCGCGCGTTGTGACGCGCTCGGCCGTGGGCGCGGTCCGTACGCGCTGCAGGCGGCGATCGCCGCGTGCCATGCCGTCGCTCCGAGCGTCGAGGCCACCGATTGGGAGCGCATCGTCGTGCTCTACGAGGCGCTCGGACGCATCGCTCCGAGCCCCGTGGTGGAGCTCAACCGCGCCGTCGCGGTCGCGATGGCGACGGGCCCCGCCACGGCGCTCAGGATCGTCGACCAGCTCGCATCCGAGGGAGCGCTGCGCGGTTCGCACCTGCTGCCGAGCGTGCGCGGCGAGCTGCTCGCGCGGCTCGGACGCGTCGAGGAGGCCCGCAGCGAGCTGACGACCGCCGCATCCCTCGCCGCGAACGACCGCGAGCGTCAGGTGCTGCTCGACAAGGCGTCGGCGCTGTAGCGGACTGCCAAGGTGGCTGCTGCAGCGGACTGCCGAGGTGGCTGCTGGAGCGGACTGCCAAGGTGGCTGAGGAGCGGCGCGCAGCGCCGCGTCTCGAAGCCTCCGACGCGCGCCGCTCCCGGGCCACCTGAGTGGGTCCGTCGAGCGGAGCGGGGGCGCGGATTCGGTTTGCGGACGCTGGCATCGGGCCGGGCGGGAGCGCATCGCCGCCAGGCGATACGCGGGGGCATGCGTCCGCAAACCGAATCCGCTCCCCGCGAAGCGTCGCTAGCCCCGGCGCTCCGCCGCCTCCACGACGTTCGCGATGAGCATCGCGCGGGTCATCGGCCCCACTCCGCCGGGGTTGGGCGAGAGCCACCCGGCGACCTCGGCGACATCCGGATGCACATCCCCCGCGAGCTTGGCGCGCCCCGACTCGGTGGTGCCGACGCGGGTGACCCCGACATCCAGCACGGCCGCACCCGGCTTCACCCACTCGGGCTTCACGAAGTGCGGCACCCCGACGGCGGCGACCACGATATCCGCGCGCGCGACCTCGGATGCGATGTCGGTCGTACGCGAGTGCGTGAGCGTGACGGTCGCGTCCACGCCCTTGCGGGTGAAGACGAGCCCGAGCGGGCGGCCCACGGTGAGCCCTCGGCCGATGATCGTCACGTGTCGGCCCGCGATCGGCACGTCGTGCCGACGCAGCAGTTCGACGACACCCGCGGGGGTGCACGGCAGCGGCGAGTGCAGCTCGCCCTCGACCCCGAGCACGAGGCGGCCCAGGTTGGTGGGGTGCAGGCCGTCGGCGTCCTTGTCGGGGTCGATCAGCTCGAGCATCGCGTTCTCGTCGATGCCCTTCGGCAGCGGCAGCTGCACGATGTAGCCGGTGACCTCGGGATTCGCGTTCAGGCGGGCGATCGCCGCGCGCACATCCGCTTCGCTCGCATCCGCCGGCAGTTCCTCGCGGATGGAGCGGATGCCGACCTCGGCCGAGTCGCGGTGCTTGCCGGTGACGTAGCTCACCGAGCCGGGATCGCTGCCCACGAGGAGCGTGCCGAGACCGGGAACGACGCCCCGCTCCGCGAGCACCGCCACCCGCTCCTTCAGCTCGCCTTTGATCGCGCTCGCCGTCGCGATCCCGTCGAGTACCCGTGCGCTCATGTCATCTCCGTGAAAGTACGTACTTTTGGGGCCAAAACGAGGCCACAGCCCGCAAAAGCGCGTACTCTCGCGGACCCTGGCGGGATGGTCAGGCCCAGGTGGTGGGCGAGGTGAGGCCCTCGTAGAGCGGGAAGGCGTCTGCCAGCGTCGCGACGCGCGCGCGCAGGGCCGGGATGTCGGCATCCGGCTGCAGGGCGAGCGCGATCATGTCGGCCACCTCGGTGAACTCCGCATCGCCGAAGCCGCGCGTGGCGAGCGCCGGGGTTCCGATGCGCACTCCTGAGGTCACCATCGGCGGGCGCGGGTCGTTCGGCACCGAGTTCTTGTTGACGGTGATGCCCACCTCGTGCAGCCGGTTCTCGGCATCCTTGCCCGTGAACTCCGACTCGCGCAGGTCGACGAGCACGAGGTGCACGTCGGTGCCGCCCGTGAGCACGTCCACCCCGGCGGCCTTCGCATCGGATGCCGTGAGCCGCTCCGCGAGGATCGCCGCACCCCGCACGGTGCGCTCCTGGCGGTCACGGAACTCATCGGTGCCCGCGAGCTTGAACGCCGTGGCCTTCGCCGCGATGACGTGCATGAGCGGCCCGCCCTGCTGACCGGGGAAGACGTTCGAGTTGATCTTCTTGGCGATGTCTTCGTCGTTGCTGAGAATGAAGCCCGAGCGCGGTCCGCCGATCGTCTTGTGCACGGTCGAGCTCGTGACGTGCGCGTGCGGCACGGGCGAGGGTGCAGGCCCGCGGCCACGAGCCCCGCGAAGTGCGCCATGTCGACCCAGAGCTTGGCGCCCACCTCGTCGGCGATCGCCCGGAACGCCGCGAAGTCGAGCTGGCGCGGGTAGGCCGACCAGCCGGCGATGATCACCTGCGGCTGCACCTCGAGGGCGGCGCGGCGCACCTCATCCATGTCGACGCGGAACGTCTGGGGGTCGACCTTGTAGGAGTGGGCCTCGTAGAGCTTGCCGGAGAAGTTGAGCTTCATACCGTGCGTGAGGTGCCCGCCGTGCGCGAGCTCGAGGCCCAAGATGCGGTCGCCGGGCTGCGCGATGGCCGACAGCACGGCGGCGTTGGCGGAGGCACCGGAATGCGGCTGCACGTTGGCGTAGGCGGCGCCGAAGAGCTGCTTGGCACGCTCGATGGCGAGGGTCTCGACCACGTCGACGAACTCGCATCCGCCGTAGTAACGGCGACCGGGGTAGCCCTCGGCGTACTTGTTGGTGAGCACCGAGCCCTGAGCCTCGAGCACGGCCCGCGGCACGAAGTTCTCGGAGGCGATCATCTCGAGCGTCGAGCGCTGGCGACCGAGTTCGGCCTCCAGCGCGGCGGCGACCTCGGGGTCGACCTCAGCCAACGGGGAAAGGAAGGTGGATTCGACGGACACTGGCGCTCCTTAGGCTCACGAGAAAACTACCCGGTCATTGCGGGGCAGCCCAGGCGTACGGCCGCCGTCCTCGTGTTCGTCGCTCCCCGATGGTGACCCACCCGAACGCCAGTCGCGACCCTGCCAGACTACCGGACATGCGCACCGCGACGACCCTCGGCCTCGCCGGGCTCGCAACGCTGGCGATGGGAGGCCTCGTGGTGGGTGTTCTGCAGGCGGCGGGGCTCGCATCCGCTCCCCCGGAGCCTCGGATGCCGCACCCGTCTCGGTCGTCCCGGCTCCCGTCGAGCTCGTGGTGCGCGGCGGGGCGCCCTTCACCCTCAGCGAGGGCACGAGCATCGCCACCGACGACGCGAGCCTCGATCCGGTCGCTGCGGCCTATGCGGATGCGGTGGCCGAGCGGGCGCACCTCGCGCTGTCGCACGTTGCGCTGGCGACCGACGCACCGTCGGCAGACGGGGACAACCCCCGCATCCGCTTCACCCTCGACGCGACGCTCGACGAGGAGGAGTACCGCCTCGAGGTCGACGCCGAGGGCATCGAGGTCGCGGCGGGCGCGCCGGCCGGCGCCTTCTGGGCCGTGCAGACGCTGCTGCAACTGCCGGCGGCCGACGACGCGAGCCGGGTGCCCGCGGTCGCCGTGCACGATGCTCCGCGATTCGCCTACCGCGGGGCCATGCTCGACGTCGCGCGGCACTTCTTCTCGGTCTCCGACGTCGAGCGCTACCTCGACCGGCTCGCCGCGCTCAAGCTCAACGTGCTGCACCTGCATCTCACCGACGATCAGGGCTGGCGCATCGCGATCGATGCGTATCCGCAGCTCGCCGAGATCGGCGGCCGCTACGCGGTCGACAGTGACCCGGGCGGTTACTACACGCACGAGGACTACCGCCGCATCGTCGCCTCCGCCGCCGCGCGCTTCATCACGATCGTGCCCGAGATCGACATGCCGGGGCACACCAATGCGGCTCTCGCCTCACTCGCCGAGCTCAATCCCGACGGCACGGTCGCGAAGCCCTACACCGGCATCGAGGTGGGGTTCTCGAGCCTCGACACGGGGTCCGAGGCGACGTACGCCGTCATCGAGGACGTGCTCACCGAACTCGCAGCGCTCACCCCGGGCCCTATCTGCACATCGGCGGCGACGAATCGCACGCGACCGCTCCGGAGGACTACCGCGCGTTCGTGGCGCGCGCGGCAGGGATCGCGGCCGACACCGGCAAGACGGTTGTCGGCTGGCACCAGCTCGGTCAGTCGGACCAGCTGCCACCCGGCACCGTCGGGCAGTACTGGGGCTACCTCGAGCCGGAGGGCGACGACGCCGCGGAGGCGCGCTCGATCGTCGACCAGGGCGGGCAGCTCATCATGTCGCCCGCCGATGTCGCCTACCTCGACATGAAGTACGACATCCTGACGCCTCATGGGCTCACCTGGGCGAAAGGCCCGACGCGCATCGAGGACGCCTACGGCTGGGATCCGGCCGCGGTGCTGCCCGGCGTCGAGGAGGAGCAGCTGCTCGGCGTCGAGGCGCCGATGTGGACCGAGACCCTGCGCACGATGGATGACGTGGAGCAGATGGCGATGCCGCGGCTCGCGGCGATGGCCGAGGTCGCCTGGACCCCGCAGGCGGCACGCGACTATGCGGAGTTCGTGCCGCGCCTCGTCACGCTGGCGCGCCACTGGGATGCCGAGGGCGTGCACTACCTGCGCCCGCACGGCATCCCGTGGCCCTGACGGTCGCTGCCGGCGGCCCGAAATCAGCACACCGGCTGACGCGCTTCCGCCGAGCGAGGGACGCGCCGCCGGAAGCGCATCCGCTTCGCTGGAGGCATGTCGAACCGCACCATGCCATCCACGGGTCAGCTGCTCACCCCGATCGTCGCGGGCGCGACGGTGCTGCTGGCCGCCGCCGCACTCAGCGGCTGCTCGCAACTGCTCGACGAGCTGCACAAGGTGCACCAGGAGTCGTTCGCGAGCTACAGCGAGGCGGCCGAGGGCTGGGTCGGGGTCGACATCCCGTCGTGGATCCCGGATGACGCGACCCAGTTGCACAACTACGCCACCTTCAACGAGGCGCAGTCGGTCGTGGGCGTCAGCTCGGAGAGCCAACCGGTCGGATGTGCGGATGCGGAACGCCGCGGGCTCCCGTTCGCGACACCCGACTGGGCGCCCGCCGACATGCTCGAACTGCCCGACGGCGGGCTGCTCGGCGACGTGTTCCTCTGCGGCGACTACGAGGTCGTGCCCTACGGCGATGGGTGGGTCGGGTGGTTCTCGGCCACCGAGGAGGGGCAGACGCCCTCCTGAGTCGTGCAGCGGCCGCCGGGGCTCAGCGGTGCGCGGCGAGACGCGCGCGGTCGCTCGCGAGCACGAACGCGAGGGCGGCCGCGATGATCGCCGAGGCGATCCACGGCAGCACCGCGATGCCGAACTGGTCGAGCAGCACGCCGCCGAGCAGCGCGCCGCCCCCGATCGCCACGTTGAACGCCGTCGTGAGCCAGGCCGCAGCGAGATCCCGGATGCGTTCGGATGCGGAATGCAGCACGCGCGTGTGCATGAGCGCCGGCACGCCGCCGAAGAAGATGCTCCACACGATCATGCCGATCACGACCGGCAGGGCCGAGGTGCCGAAGACCGCGAGCGCGAGCACGCTGAGCGCGACGCCCGCGAGCGCGACGTTGACCGAGCCACGCGGGAAGCGGTCGCCGAAGGCGCCGCCGAGCGCGAGACCGATCGCACCCGCGGCGCCGTAGACAAAGAGCAGCCCGCTGACACCCGCCTCGTCCACCCCGCCGATCTGGATGGCCCACGGCGCGATGTAGGTGTAGAAGGTGTTGTGCCCCGTGATGACGAGCACGACCGCCACGCACACGATGAGCACCGCGGGCAGCGAGCGATCCTTGCGAGCCGGCACCGCGATCTCGCCCGTCGTGAGCGGCACGATGTGGGCGACCGGCGGCAGGTAGACGATCACGAACACCAGGAACACGACGACCACGGCGGCCATCGCGCCGAACGCGAGGCGCCATCCGAGTGCGTGACCGAGGAAGGTGGCGAGCGGCACGCCGAGGATGAACGCGAGAGTGCCGCCGGCGTTCGTCACCGAGATCGCGCGCGCGAGCTGATGCCGGGGAACCAGCCGGGCCGCATACGGTCCGGTCACCGCCCAGAACAACCCGTGCGCGAGCCCGCCGACGATGCGCGCGCCGACGAGGAACTCGTAGCTCGGCGCGATGGCGCACAGCACGTTGGTGAGCGCGAAGACCCCGAGCAGAACCACCATCAACCACTTGCGCGAGTAGTTGCGGGTGAGCACCGTGAGCGGCGCGGTGGTGAGCACGACCGTGCCCGCGAACACCGTCACGAGCAACCCGATGCGCGACTCGGAGACGCCGAGCTCGGCCGCCATCTCGGGCAGCAGGCCCGTGGGCAGGAACTCGCTCGAGACGGATGCGAAGATCGCCCCGGTGAGCACGAGGAGGCGGAAGAAGGGAAACCCGGTGCCGTCGTTCGTCGTGCTCACGAGCCACGAGCCTAGCTGCCGCATCCGTGTGTCAAACGCTGTAGCGGTTGGCGTCGGGCGGCAGTGATCACGGGCGCGGCGGGGCAAGCGCTGCAGCGTTCGGCACCCCTCCCGACGGCCTACGCTGGGGAGCTATGACGTCGACGCACTGGATCCTCACGCTCGTGTGCGAGGACCGCCCGGGCATCGTGCACGCCATCAGCGGTGCGATCGTCGAGGCCCAAGGCAACATCACCGAGTCGCAGCAGTTCTCGAGTGACGACACCGGCACCTTCTTCATGCGCCTGCAGGTCGAGACGACCGCCTCCCGCGAGCGCGTCGAGGCCGCCCTGCTCCCCGTCACCGAACGGTACGGGATGACCTGGAAGCTGGATGTCGTGGGTCGCCCGCTGCGCACCCTCGTGCTCGTGTCGAAGGCGGGCCACTGCCTCAACGACCTGCTGTTCCGTCAGCGAGCCGGGCAGCTGGGTATCGACATCCCGCTCGTGCTGTCGAATCATCCGGACCTCGGTGAGCTCGCCGCGTTCTACGGGGTGCCGTTCGAATCGCATGCGGTGACGACTCCCGGTCAGAAGCTCGCCTTCGAGGAGCGCGTGCTCGAGGTCGTCGAGGAGCACGACATCGAGCTCGTCGTGCTCGCCCGGTATATGCAGATCCTCTCGCCCGAGCTGTGCGAGACCCTCGCCGGGCGGGTCATCAACATCCACCACTCCTTCCTGCCGGGCTTCAAGGGCGCGAACCCGTACCGGCAGGCGCATGCGCGCGGCGTCAAGATCATCGGTGCCACCGCCCACTTCGTCACGAGCGACCTCGACGAGGGGCCGATCATCGAGCAGAACATCGTGCGGGTCGATCACACCCGCACCCTCGGAGCTCGTCGCCATCGGGCAAGACGAGGAAAGCCGCACCCTCACCCAGGCCGTGAAGTGGTTCGCGGAGGATCGCGTGCTGCTCGACGGCGCGCGCACCATCATCTTCACGTAGGCCCTCGCTACGCTCGGAGCGTGACGCTGCTGCTGCATTCCGCCCTGCTCACCGACGAACGCGGCGAGCGACCCGACGGCTGGCTGCTGTTCGACGGGCACACCATCGCCGCGACCGGCACGGGTGAGGCCCCGGATGCCGCTGAGCGCATCGATCTGCACGGTGCGCGGCTGGTTCCCGGCTTCGTCGACATCCACGGCCACGGCGGCGGCGGGCACTCCTACGACGACGGCGGGGAGGCCCTCGATGCGGCGCTCGCGACGCATCGTGCGCACGGTGTGACGCGCTCGGTCATCTCGCTCGTCGCGAACCCGCTCGCAGTCCTCCGCGCGGGGCTCGCCGGGGTCGCCGCCCGTGCCGCGCGCGACCCGCTCGTGCTGGGCGCGCACCTCGAGGGTCCGTTCCTCGCCCCCGCGCGACGCGGCGCTCACCATGTCGACTACCTGCGCGAGCCCGACCAGATCACGGTCGACGAGCTCATCGAGGCCGGCGACGGTGCCGTGCGGCAGATCACCATCGCCCCCGAGCTACCCGGCGCCGACAACGCCATCGACTGCTTCCTCGCGGCAGGCGTCACGGTCGCGATCGGGCACACCGAGGCCGACTACGACACCGCCGCGCGCGCGTTCGACCGCGGGGCCAGCATTCTGACACATGCCTACAACGCCATGAACGGCATCCACCATCGCGCGCCGGGCCCCATCGTCGCGGCGCTGTCGGACCCGCGCGTGACGCTCGAGATCGTGCTCGACGGCTACCACGTGCACGAGCAGGTGGTGGCGCTCACGCTCGACGAGGCGCCCGGCCGGGTGGCGTTCATCACCGACTCGATGGCCGCCGCGGGAAGCGAAGACGGCCACTATCGCCTCGGTGAACTCAACGTGACCGTGCGCGACGGTCTCGCCGTGCTGTCGGGCACCGACACGATCGCCGGGTCGACCCTCACGCTCGACGCGGCGCTGCGCCGCGCCGTCGACGTCGTGGGTCTGTCGTGGCCGGATGCCGTGGCCGCCGTGACGTCGGTACCGGCCCGCGCGCTCGGCTACGGTGACCGCCTCGGCCTCTTCGAGCCCGGCTACGCCGCCGATGCCGTGGTGCTCGACGCGGAGGGCCACGTCGCGGGCGTGTGGGCCGCGGGTGCGCGGCTCGGGTAGTGCGTGGCGCTGGTTTCGAGACGCGGCTCCGCCGCTCCTCAACCAGCTGATGCTGAAGCCCAGGTGGTTGAGGAGCGGGTCGCCGCAGGCGGCACGCGTCTCGAAACCGCCGTCGCCTCAGCCGGCCCAGCATCGATGTCGCCTCCCGACTCCAAGCACCTCGGCGTGCGCCAGGATGGGCGAATGACATCGTCGCCGCTGCGGATCACGAACGTGTGGGTCAAGCTCGCCTACGTCGTGGTCTGGTATGGATTCGGCGTCGTGCTCGCGAACGTCATCCTCAGCGGTGTCGCGGACGCCATTATCGTCGCCACCCTGCTCGCGTGGGATACAGCATCGCTGTCGCTGGGGGTGCGCATCTTCCGCGGCCGCGATGAGGCGGTGGCGCCGCCGCGGCCGTGGTGGCGGATGACAGGAGGCGCGCGCTCGGCGCTCGTGCTGGGGTCGCTCGGAGTGCTGAACGCCGCGCTGACGCTGCCGCTCTACGTCGCGGCTCCGTCACCATGGGTGCTGAACGCATGCTGGTATCTCGTGGCGGGCGTGCTCTACCTGCACTCAGGGATCAGGACGAGACGCGCCCGCGTGCGCACGTCACGGATCTGAGCGACGTATGGAACGCGGGGTCGCGCCTGGCGTGAGTGCCTGTGGGCTGGTTTCGAGACGCCCGCTTCGCGGGCTCCTCAACCAGCTGAGTTCTGCGCGTCAGCGCGCCCAGTCGGGGCGGTTGTCCCAGGCGTAGCGGTAGTAGTCGGCGAAGCGCAGCTTCGAGGCCGCCGCCTCATCGAGCAGCACCGTGACCTCGGGATGCAGCTGGATCGCGGAACCCGGCAGCGACGCCGACACGGGGCCCTCGAGCGCGCCGGCCACGGCATCCGCCTTCGCCTCGCCGAAGGCGAGCAGCACGAGCGCGCGGGCGTCGAGGATCGTGCCCAGCCCCTGCGTGAGGCAGTGCATGGGCACCTCGTCGGCCGAGGCGAAGAAGCGCGCGTTGTCGGCGCGCGTCGCCTCGGTCAGCGTCTTCACCCGGGTGCGCGAGGCGAACGAGGAACCCGGCTCGTTGAAGCCGATGTGCCCCGTGCGCCCGATGCCGAGCACCTGGATGTCGACGCCCCCGGCCTCACGGATCGCAGCCTCGTAGCGGTCGCCCGCGGATGCGATCGGCCCGCCGTCGTCCCCAGGCACGTGGACGAGCGACGGCGTGAGGCCGAGGGGGTCGACGACTTCGCGCGTGATGACCGCGCGGTAGCTTTCGGGATGGTCGGCCGGCAGCCCGACGTACTCGTCGAGCGCGAAGCCACGCACCCGTGACCAGTCGAGGTCGAGGCGCGCGAGCGCACTCCAGATGGGCAGCGGGGTCGAGCCGGTGGCGAGGCCCAGCACGGCATCCGGCTTGCTCTGCACGACACTCGCGATGAGGCCGGCGGCCAGTTCGCCCGCGGTCACGCGGGCCTCTTCCGGCGTTCCGGGGAGGATGACGACTTCGGCCATCAGACCACCTCCACGGCATTCGCTTCGGGGTCGCCCACGAAGGCTGCGCCCACGGCTGCGGCGGGGAAGTCGGGCGGCAGCAGGCGCACCCGTTCGCCCAGTCGCAGCGAGGCGACGAAGGGCGAGTCGGCCTCCCACCGCGCGATGATGCCGCGCACCCCCGCGATGAGCGGTTCGCCGAGCCGGCTGATGCCGCCTCCGATCACCACATCGTCGACGTCGACCGTGAGCACGAGCAGGCGCGCGGCCTCGGCCGCACCCTGCAGCACGCGATCGCGCACGGCCGCGGCCACCGCATCCCCGGATGCTGCAGCATCGAACAGCGCACGCACCGGAAGCGGGTCGTCGCTCGGCCACTGCCGCGCGACCGCCGAGCCGGACGCGTACAGCTCGAGGCAGCCGCGCTGCCCGCACGGGCAGACGGGACCGGCGGGGTCGACGGGGATGTGCCCGATCTCGCCCGCGACGCCGCTCACGCCGCGCCACAGTTCGCCGCCGAGCACGAGGCCCGCCGCGAGGCCCGTGCCGAGGTTGAGGTAGGCCATCGACTGGCCCGAGCCGAGGCCCTGCAGGTGGAAGGCGCCGAGGGCCGCGGCGTTGACGTCGTTCTCCACCCGCACGGGGCGTCCGAGGCGATCGCGCAGCAACCCGCCGAGCTCGAGGTCGGCGAGGCCCAGGTTGACGGCGTGGCTCACTCGGCCGGTGTCGGCGTCGACCGCGCCGGGGATGCCGATGCCGATCGAGGTGAACTCGGCGATGGGCATTCCGGTGGCGTGCGCGAGCTGCTCAACGGCCGAGACGGCGGTCAGCAGCACGACCTCGGCGCCGAAGCCCGTGGGCAGCCGCAGGGTCTCGACGACGCGACCGTCTTCGCCGATCGCGACGGCATCCGTCTTGGTGCCGCCGATGTCGAGCCCGAGCCTCACCGTGATCTCCCGTCCTGCACGGTGCCGTCCAGCACCGTGCGCAGCGCCGCCGACACGCTCGCCGAGGCCCCGAAGGTCGCGATGTCAGCGTAGGCACGATCGGCGCCTGGCCAGCCCATGTCGATCACGACGGTCGCGGGCTGTGCGGCGCGCGCACGGTCGATGAGGTCGCGCGTCCAGCCGCGGCGGTGGTTGTCTTTGCCGACGATCAGGTAGGGCACGTCCGACGGCGGCAGGGCGTCGCCCTCACGCAGCCGCTCGGGGGCGAGGCCCGCGCTCGCGAGCCCCCACGGCACGTCACCGACGGCCATGTTGGCGGTCGTCTCGAGAGCCACGAGACGCGCGCCGGCAGGCACCTCGACGCCGCCACGCACCTCGAACGCGGATGCGATGCGCGCCGCATCGGGAACGAACGTCGAAGGCGCGGCCTCCGGCGCCTGCTCGAGCGAGACGCTCAGGGCGCTCACCCGTGCCACGGCATCCGCGAGCCGGTCGGCCGCGAGCGCACCAGATGCGACAGCCGCGCCGATCGCCGCCTCGATCTCGGCGAGCTGCGCATCCGTGTTGCGGGTTCCGATGCAGAGCAGGTCGCAGCCTCCCGCGAGCGCGCGCACGGCGGCGGCGGCGATGCCGATCTCGCCCGAGGCACCCGCCATGTCGAGGGCGTCGGAGACGACGACACCGTCGAAACCCAGGCCGCCTTCGTCAACAGCGCCGCGCAGCAGCTCGCCGAGGATCCGCGGCGAGAAGGTCGCAGGCTGGTCGGCATCGAGCTGCGGCAGCAGGATGTGGCTCGACATGATGGTGCGAGCCCCCGCGGCGATCGCGGCGCGGAAGGGCTCGAGCTCCCGCGACCGCAGCGTGTCGAGCGGGAGGTCGACGACGGGGAGCGCGTGGTGGGAGTCGGCCGAGGTGTCGCCGTGCCCCGGGAAGTGCTTCGCGCTGACCGCGACGCCCTGCGCTTCGTGAGCGGCCACCCACGCGGCGGTGTGCCGCGCGACGAGCGCCGCATCCGTTCCGAAGCTGCGCACGCCGATGACGGGGTTGTCGGGGTCGGAGTTGATGTCGGCGTCGGGCGCGAAGTTGAGGTTGACGCCCGCGGCGCGCAGCTCGGTCGCGACGGCGGCACCCACGGATGCCGTGAGCTCGGTGTCGTCGATGCGCCCGAGCACGGCGTTGCCCGGGTAGGGCGACCCCGTCGCGGCATGCAGGCGCGAGACGTCGCCGCCCTCCTCGTCGATCGCGATGAGGGCCCGGGGGTTGGCCGCGCGGATCGCCGCCGTGAGGGCGCGCAGCTGTTCGGGCGAGGTGATGTTCTCGGCGAAGAGACACACCCCGCCGAGGCCGCCGCGCAGCCGCACGGCGAGCCACTCGGGCAGCTCGGTACCCACGAAGCCGGGCAGCAGCACGGGTGCGGCGGCGGCGCTGATCCGCTCTTCGCGGATTGAGCCCGTCGAAATCATCCCTTGACCGCACCCCCCACGAGGCCGCTCGTCATGCGTCCCTGCACGATGAGGAAGAACACGATCACCGGGATCGCGACGATCGTCGACGCGGCCATCACCTGGCCCCAGTCCGTCTCGCGGGTGGCCGAGGCCTGCACGAAACCACGCAGCCAGAGCGGCAGGGTCTGCGCCGCCTCGGCGGGCAGCAGCACGACCGCGACCGTGAACTCGTTCCACGCCTGCAGGAAGGCGTAGACACCGGATGCGACGAGCCCCGGGGCGAGCAGCGGGAACGTGATGCGCATGAAGGCCTGGAAGCGGCTGAGTCCGTCGACCATGGCGGCCTCCTCGAGCTCGGCGGGCACGCCCGCGACGAAGCCGCGCAGCATCCACACCGTGAACGGGATGACGGCCGCGATGTAGATGACGCTCACGCCGAGCACGGTGTTGAGCAGCCCCACGGAGGAGACCATCTTGTACTGCGCGATGAAGAGACCCTCTGCCGGCAGCATCTGGATGAGCAGCAGGGCGAGCACGAAGCTCTTGCGCCCGCGGAACTTGAAGCGGCTGATGGCCACCGCACCGAGGAACGCGAACACGAGGCACACCGCCACCACGATGAGCGTGATCGTGACGCTCATGCCGAGCGCTCCGAAGAACGAGCCGTCGGAGATCGCGCCGGTGAAGTTCGCGAACGTGAAGTACTCACCGGGGAAGAAGTGCGGCGTGAACTGCTGCAGCACGGCTGTGGAGATGAAGGCCGAGTTGGCCATCCAGTAGACGGGGAAGATCCATACGATCGCGAGCACGATCGCGAGCGCGCTAAGGGCGATGCGCCCGGTCTTGACGGCGGTCACTGTGCCTCATCCTCCTTGATGAGCTCACGCACGTACACCCAGCTGATGGCGAGGGTGACGAGCAGCACGACGATCGAGACGGCGCTTGCCATACCGAAGTCGCCCGTTGCCGTGCCGAGCTTGTAGATGTAGGTGCCGAGCAGGTCGAAGTCGCCGGACTTCGAGCCGGCGTCCTTGAGCAGGGTGATCTGCGCGAACACCCGCAGATCCCAGATGAGCTGCAGCAGCAGCACGATGGAGAGCACGGGGCGCACCATCGGCAGGATGATTCGACGGAAGCGCTGCCACGCACCCGCGCCGTCGATCTGGGCGGCCTCCATGACCTCCTCGGAGATCTGGGTGAGACCCGCGTAGATGGCGAACGACACGAACGGCACCGACATCCAGATGATGAGCACGCTCGCGACGAAGAAGAAGGTGAGCGGGTTGCCGAGCCAGTCGTAGCGGTTCATGTCGACGCCCGGGATCGCATCGAGCAGGTAGTTGACGACCCCGCGACGGCGGTCGAAGAGCCAGATGAACACCGTGGTGGCCGCCGCGACCGGCATCGCCCACGCGAAGAGCATCGAGATCTGCAGGATGAGACGCACGGTCCGACCCACGGCGTTCATGAGCACGGCCATGAGCACGCCGATCACGACGGTGACGGCGGCGGTGACGACGCAGAACAGCAGGGAGCGCACGAGCACCGCCCAGAACTCGCCGTCCCACACGAGATTGGCGAAGTTGTCGAAGCCGACGAACTCCGGTGGCTTGCCGAACTGCTGCGACAGACCGTACTTCTGGAACGAGGTGACGATCTGCCAGATGAGCGGATACCCGAGGCCCAGCAAGAGGGCGATGAGGGCCGGCACGATCAGCACGTAGGGGACGCCCGTCGTGCGCCGCGGCTGGATGCGGGGGCCGGGTGCCGGTGACGACATGCGGGCCCGGGCCGGGGTTCGGGTGGGTGCGGACATGCGGGATCCTCCCTTCATGGGGCTTTCGGGTTGAGGTGGAGAGGGTGCCGGTCGGGCAGCGCAGCGACTGCACGCTGCCCGACCGGCAGACGATGTCAGCTCTTGTTGATGAGCTCGTCGATCTTCTTGTCGTACTCCGCGGCGAGCGAGGCGACGTCGCCGCCCGCGTTCACCTTGCCGAAGAACTCCTCGAGCAGGCCGGAGCCCTCGACGCCCGCCCAGCCGACGGCGGCCGGGGTGAGCTTCGAACCGAGAGCCGACTCGATGAGCGCCTTCGCGAACTGGTCGTCACCGAGCGACGAGACGTAGTCCGAGTTGGCAGGTCCCAGACCGTTCGCCCCGAGCATCTCCTGGTACTCCTTGCTGAAGATGATCTTCATGAGCTCGCGCGCACCGGCCTGGTTCTTCGAGGAGGCCGAGATCGCGATGTTGGAGCCACCCGCGAACACCGGGGCGACACCGCCGTCGACACCGGGGAGCACGTAGGCACCGAATACCTCGTCGTTCCACGTGGCGACCTGCTTGGTGTCGTCCTTGGGGTCGGGAGCCAGGTCGCCGATCGACCAGTGCGCCCATCCGGGTGCGATGATCGTGGCGGCCTCGGGGCCTGCGGCCTCGGGCTGGGTGTTGATGTTCACCCACGGGGTGCTGTCGGCCTCCGTGACGGGAGCGTTCGACGCCGAGGTGTAGAGCTCCTGCAGCGCCTCGAGTCCCTCGATCGACTTCGGGTCGGAGAGGCTCGACTTCCACTGGTCGCCGTCCTGCTTCGCGAGGTCTCCGCCATAGGCGAAGATCCACGAGACGCCGTTGCGCCAGTCCTCGCCGCCGAGGTAGAACCCGGACGTCGAGTCGTTGTGCAGCTTCTGCGCGATCTCGGTGAGCTGCGGCAGGGTCGTCGGCACCTCGACACCGGCAGCGGCGTAGAGGTCCTTGCGGTAGAACACGTAGCGCGATCCGAAGTAGTACGGAAGCGCGTAGTTCTTGCCGTCGACCTTGCCCACGTCGACGAACGACGTCAGCAGCTTGTCGCCCCCGAGCTCGTCGTACATGTCGGAGATGTCGCTGAAGGCGCCGACGTTGGTGAACGTCGGCGACCAGGTGTTGCCGATCTCGGTGACGTCGGGAGTATTGTCGGCATCGGGCAGGGCGGTCTGAAGCTTCGCGAGAGCGTCACCCCAACCCTGCTCTTCAATGGTCAGGGTGCCCCCGGTCGCCTTCTTGTACTCGGTCTTCAGGTAGTCACGGAGAGTGTCCGGGGTGTCACCCCCATCAGCCAAAAGGTGATGTTCTGGCCCTTGGCGTCGTCCGGGTTCGGGGCTTCCGACGGGGTCGAGCAGCCCGCGAGGACGACGAGCGCAGCAGTCGCCGCGGCGATGCTTGCGATCTTTCGCTTCATTGGTGCTTCCTTCTTCATTGAATTGCGCTGTTGCCGGGTGGCGACACCGCATGGTGCAGGGATGTTGCGTTGATCGGGTCAGGAGACCCCGAGCCTCCCCGACAGGACCATGGCGGCGGCGCCGCGCATGACGATGTCCTGGCCGAGGTGGGACATCCGTACCGTCAGATCGCCGTGGAACTCGGCCATCGTGCGGGCACGGAAGGTCTCGATGGCCGCCTGGGTGAGCGGACCGTCGAGCAGTTCGACGGGGCCGCTGATGACGACCTCGTCGAGATTGAGGGCGCCGACGACCGGCGCGAGGGCGATGCCGAGACGCTCACCCGCGGTGCGCAGCAGGGCATCGCGCGCGTCGGCATCGGATGCGGCGGCGAGCCCCGCGGTGAGGCGCGGCACCGAGAGCCACGTCTCGAGGCATCCGTGCTTACCGCACACGCAGAGGTCGCCACCGTCGGTGCCGACCACGACGTGGCCGAGCTCGCCGGCGGCGAAGCGGCTGCCGTAGACGGGACGCCCGCCCAGGATGAGGCCGGCGCCGACGCCGCGGCCCACGCGGATGACCATGAAGTCGCCCATGGCATCCCCGAAGCTGTGCTCGGCGAGGGCTGCGGCGTTGGCGTCGTTCGCCACGAGCACCGGCAGGTCGGTCGCGGCCTCCAGGATTCCCTGCAGCGCCACGTCGGTCCAGCCGAGGTTGGGGGCGGAGAGCACGGTGCCGGCGAGGTCGACGATGCCGGGCGAGCCGATTCCGATGCCGAGGATCGGGATGTCGACCGACGCCACGAGGTCGCGCACGAGCTGCACGAGGATCGCGGTGACCTCGGCGCCCTCGGCCCCATCGGTCGCGAGCTCGCTGCGGGTGACGACCTGGCCGTCGATGTCGAGCACGGCACCCCGGAACACACCCGCGTCGGAGAGGTCGACGCCGATGATGCGGTAGCCCTCACGGTTGATGTCGAGCAGGATCGCGGGCTTGCCCGGGCGACCCTCGTCGCGCTGCCCGGTCTCGACGACGAGGCCGTCGGCGATGAGCTCGGCGACCAGATCGGAGATCGTGACGCGCGTGAGGCCGGTCTCGCGGGCCAGGTCGGCGCGGCTCTGGAGGCCGCCGCGGTAGAGGTTCTGCAGCACCAGCGAGCGGTTGTGACGACGCGCGTGCTCGGGGAGCACCTTCGCCGAGGGGCGAAGGGCACGGAGAGCGCTGCGCTGCGCTTCGGGTGCGGGCATGTTTGTTAGTAAAGCGTACGAACAAACATCGCGCAAGATGCGGATGCGCCGGTTACGAAGTCGTTATCTCGGAGCGTATCGCCGACGACGACACGGTCCATGCGGAATCATGGAGATTGCCAGCCGCGACCAAGGATTCGCTGACATTCTGAACCGCATGACGACCTCCCCTCGCCTCGCCACCGCCCGTCTGGCGGCCGTCGGAACCGCCGGACTCGGCCTGCTCACCCTCGCGGGGTGCGCCGGTGGAGCCGCCGACGCGATGGTCGACACCTCGGCGTCCTACGCGGATGGCGACTACTCCGCCGAGGGCAGCTACATCTCCCCCGCCGGCGAGCAGTCGGTCAAGGTCGAGCTCACCTTGAAGGACGACGCCGTCACCGCCGTCACCGTGACCCCCGAGGCCGACGACCCGCAGGCGAAGGGCTTCCAGCAGAAGTTCGCCGGCGGCATCTCCGACGTCATCGTCGGCAAGGACATCGACACCCTCGACGTCTCGCGCGTCGCCGGCTCCTCGCTCACGAGCGGGGGCTTCACCAAGGCGATCGAGTCGATCAAGGCCGAGGCGCTCGAGGGCTGAACGGCCCCTCCCCTCCGCGCGCCCGACCGGCCGTGATCTCCGACCCCCTCCCCGCCGCCTGGCGTTTCGACGCGCTCGGCACCCCGTGGCGCATCGACACCGAGGAGCCGCTCGGGGAGCACGTGCGCGCGGCCGTCGCCGACCGCGTCGAGCGCTTCGACCGGGCATGGTCGCGCTACCGCGACGACTCCCTCGTGTCCCGCATCGCCCGCGAGCCGGGGCACCACTGCCTTCCCGAGGAGGCCGCGCCGCTCCTCGGGCTCTACGCGGAGCTCTATGCCGCGACCCGCGGGCGCGTCTCGCCTCTCGTCGGCGGAGCCCTCGCCGCATCCGGCTTCGGCCCGCGGCTCGCGGGGATCCCGGATGCCGTGCCGCGCTGGCAGGACGCGCTCGCCTGGGACGGCACCCACCTGGCCACCTCCTCCCCCGTGCTGCTCGACATGGGAGCCGCAGGCAAGGGGCTGCTCGTCGACCTCGTGAGCGAGCTGCTCGCCGACGCGGGGATCGCCCGCTCGGTCGTCGACGGATCGGGCGATCTGCGCATCCGCGACGTGCCCATGCGCATCGCGCTCGAGCATCCGGCCCACCCGTCCAAGGCTGTCGGCATCGCCGAGCTGCGCGACGGCGCGCTCTCGGCGAGCGCGGGCAACCGCCGCGTGGTCGGTGACCGCCACCACGTGCTCGATGCCGTGACCGGCCTTCCCGCACGCGAGGTCGTCGCGACCTGGGCGGTCGCCTCCGACGACCTCACGGCCGACGGGGCGGCGACGGCGCTGTTCTTCGATGTCGATCCGGCCTGGCTCAGCCGCAGGAGCATCGCGTGGGTCAGGATGCTGCACGACGGCGCGCTCGAGGCGAGCCCCGACTTCCCCGGAGAGGTGTTCGCATGATCGCGCGACTGGATGCGCTGCTCGGCCGCGTCACGATGTACCTGCTGATGATCGGCATCCTCGGTGTGCTCACCGCGCTCGCCCTCGTGCTCGCCCTCACCGGCGTCATCTCGATCGACCCGCTCGCGATCCTCGTGTCGACCGTCGTGCTCGTGGCCACCTCCTGGATCGCGAACCAGGTGCTGGGCATCGCCTTCCGCAGTCGACCGCTCACCGAGTCCGGCATCATCACGGCCCTCCTGCTGCTGTTCGTGCTCGAGCCGACGCGCGAGCCGGCGGGGCTGCTCGGGCTCGTCGCGGCGGCGGCGATCGCGGCGGCGTCGAAGTACCTCATCGCCTGGCGCGGCCGGCACCTCGTGAACCCCGCGGCACTCGGAGCGCTCGTCGCGGGCGTGAGCGGGCTGGCCTTCTCGTCGTGGTGGGTCGGCACAGCCGCGATGCTGCCCGCGGTCGCGCTCGGCGCGCTGCTCATCCTGTGGCGCACGCGGCGTCTCGGCATGGGGGTGCTGTTCCTCGCCGTGGGCGCTGCCGTGCAGATCGCCGTCGTGCTGGGCGCGGGGGCGACCTGCCCGCGGCGCTGTCGCTCACCTTCCTCTCCGGCCCGCTCGTCTTCGCCGCCGGGTACATGCTGAGCGAACCGCTGACCCTGCCGCCACGACGCTGGCAGCGCCTGGCCTATGCCGTCGTGGTGGCGCTGCTCGCGACGGTGCCGTACACCGTCGGGCCGTTCCGCACGACGCCGGAGCTCGCCCTCGTGATCGGCGGGGTGCTCGCGTTCCTGCTCGGACAGCGGCGAGCCGTTCGGCTTGAGTTCATCGGCAGACGGCAGCTCACCCCGACCGCGTGGGAGTTCCGCTTCCGGCCGATGGCACCGCTGCGCTTCGATGCCGGACAGTACCTCGAGCTCACGCTTCCGCATCCGCACCCCGATGCCCGCGGCATCCGGCGGGTGTTCTCGATCACCTCCGCGCCCGGTGACGCCGAGCTCACGATCGGCGTGCGAATCCGCGACGAGGCCTCGAGCTTCAAGCGCGCGCTGCTCGCACTCGTGCCCGGCGCACGGGTGCGCGCCACGGGCGTCTGGGGGATTTCACCCTGCCGCGCACGCCGGATGCGAAACTCGCCTTCGTCGCGGCCGGCATCGGGGTCACGCCGTTCGTCGCGCACCTCGGCGCCCTCGCGCGCGAGGCGCGCGCCTCCGATGTCGAGGTCGTCTACGCGGTGCGCTCGGCGTCCGAACTCGCCTACCGCGACGAGCTCGCCGCCACGGGGTGCCGCGTGAGCGTGCTGTGCCCCGACGACCCGGGTGACCTGCCTGCCCACTGCACGTGGCTCGGAACGGATGCGCTCGACGCCTCTGCCGTGCGCCGGGCGATCCCGGATGTCACGTCGCGCACCGTGTATCTCTCCGGCGCGCCGCGCGACGTGGCGCGCCTGCGGCGGGCGCTCCGCGCGGCGGGCGTGCGCCGCATCCGCACCGACGTCTTCCTGGGTTACTGAGTGTTTTTTGCGCTGCGGTAATCCGCAGCGCCGACCGGAATCGCGGCCCCGCGCGAGGGGCCGCGATTCCGCGTGTCGACACAGGCGAGTTTGCCTGCGAGGCAGACCCGTTCGCCCTGCGCGAGCAGGCTGGCACTCTCTACCTCCGAGTGCTAAAACAGATATCGAGAAGTTGAGTCACCACGACTCACATCTGAAAATCTGGAGGTATCCGATGACCATGTTCTTCGACCCGTTCCGCGAGCTCGACCGTGTCGCCGGCCAGCTCCTCGACACCCGTCAGGGTCCGCGGCTGATGCCGATGGACCTCTACCGCGACGGCGACCACTACGTGCTCAACGCCGACCTGCCGGGCATCGACCCGGGCAGCGTCGACATCGACGTCGACGGGCAGCTGCTCACCATCCGCGCTGAGCGCACCCCGCGCAGCGTCGAGGGCGTCAAGTGGATCGCGCGCGAGCGGTCGGGCGGATCGTTCCTGCGCCAGCTCAACCTCGGGCAGGGCGTCGACATCGCCGCCATCTCGGCAAGCTACGAGAACGGTGTGCTGAGCGTCGTCATCCCGGTCAGCGAGGCCGCGAAGCCGCGCAAGATCGAGGTGCAGACGAGCGCCCGCAGCGAGCAGATCGAGGCGCACGCCGAGCCCGCCGAGGCGTAACAACGGCGATCGGGCCCTGGATGCGTGTCATCCGGGGCCCGTATCGTGTGCGGCATGTCGTCGTTCGCCGAGAAGCCGATCCTGCACTTCACCGATTGGCGCGAGTGGGAGGCCTTTCTCGAGAACGACCCACCGCACGACGGCGTGCGGGTCAAGATCCTCAAGGCCAAGGCGGACGTGCCCGGCATCACCCGCCAGCAGGCGCTCGATGTCGCCCTGTGCTTCGGCTGGATCGACGGGCAGGCCGGCGCGTTCGACGAGAACTACAGCCTGCAGGCGTACACACCCCGCCGCGCGCGCAGCCCGTGGTCGCAGATCAATCAAGACCACGTGGCCCGGCTCATCGCCGAGGGGCGGATGCGCGCCGCGGGTCAGGCGGAGATCGACCGCGCGAAGGCAGACGGGCGCTGGGACGCCGCCTACCGTCAGAAGGATGCCGCGGTGCCGCCCGAGCTGCAGGCAGCGCTCGACAAAAGCCCCACGGCATCCGCGTTCTTCTCGACGCTCACCGCGCAGAACCGCTGGGCTTTCATCTTCCGCATCTCGCAGGCCAAGCGGCCCGAGACGCGCGAACGCAACGCCCGCCGCTTCGTGGAGATGATGGAGCGCGGCGAGGCCTTCTACTGAGACGCGCTTCGGCTGGCGCGATCCCCTACTGCGGCAACAGCCGGAGCGCCCGCACGGCGTCGCGCTCGGCCGCGAGTTCGGCGACCGACGCGGCGAGCCCGCTGCGCACGGCATCCGACGACTCGAGGCCCTCGACCACGCGCCACGCTCCGTCGACCGAGACGGCGGGGAACGAGCTCACGAGCCCCGCGGGCACGGCGTATTCGCCACGGCTCGGCAGCGCCACCGAGACCCAGTCCCCTCGGGGGTGCCGAGCACCCAGTCGCGCACGTGATCGATCGCCGCGGATGCCGCACTAGCTGCGGATGATGCCCCGCGCGCCGCGATGATGGCGGCGCCGCGGTTCGCGACCGTGGGCACGAAGTGCTCGGCGAGCCACGCGGCATCGAAGCCGACGGGCTCACCGTCGAGCAGCACGTGCGAGGGGTCGGGCACCTGGGTCGTGGAGTGGTTGCCCCACACCGTCATGCGCCGCAGCCGCCCGACGCCGACGTCGAGCTTCGCGGCGAGCTGGGCCAGGCCGCGGTTGTGGTCGAGGCGCGTCATCGCCGTGAAGCGCTCGGCCGGCACGTCGGGCGCGTGGGCGGCCGCGATGAGCGCGTTGGTGTTCGCGGGGTTGCCCACGACGAGAACGCGGATGCCGTCGGCGGCGTGGTCGTTGATCGCACGCCCCTGGGGCCCGAAGATCCCGGCGTTGGCGGCGAGCAGGTCACTGCGCTCCATGCCCGCGGTGCGTGGCCGGGCGCCGACCAGCAGGGCGACCTCGGCGCCCTCGAATGCCGCATCCGCGTCGTCGAAGACGTCGACGGAGTCGAGCAGCGGGAAGGCGGCATCCGCGAGTTCCATCGCCGTGCCCTCCGCGGCGCCGACGGCCTGCGGGATCTCGAGTAGGCGCAGGCGCACGGGGTTGTCGCCCAGCATGGCGCCCGAGGCGATGCGGAACAGCAGCGCGTAGCCGATCTGGCCGGCGGCGCCCGTGACGGTGACGGTCGTGGGGGCTGTCATGCCTCCACGCTACGCGCCGGGTACGCACGAGGGGTCGGGCCTTTCGACCCGACCCCTCTCCGCGAAAGCGACGTGCGCTCTCGGGGACGTTACGCGAGACGCTCCTGCAGGTTCTCGTCGAGCGTCGCGAGGAACTCCTCGGTCGTCTGCCACTCCTGCTCGGGGCCGACGAGCATCGCGAGGTCCTTGGTCATCTTGCCCGACTCCACGGTCTTGACGACGACGTCCTCGAGCGTCTCGGCAAAGGTGATGAGCGCCTGGTTGCCGTCGAGCTTGCCGCGGTGCATGAGCCCGCGGGTCCACGCGTAGATCGACGCGATCGGGTTGGTCGAGGTGGGCTTGCCCGCCTGGTGCTGACGGTAGTGCCGCGTGACCGTGCCGTGCGCGGCCTCCGCCTCGACGATCTTGCCGTCGGGAGTCGTGAGCACCGAGGTCATGAGGCCGAGCGAGCCGTAACCCTGCGCGACGGTGTCGGACTGCACATCGCCGTCGTAGTTCTTGCAGGCCCAGACGTAGCCGCCCTCCCACTTGAGCGCCGAGGCGACCATGTCGTCGATGAGGCGGTGCTCGTAGGTGAGGCCGGCCGCCTCGAACTTGTCCTTGTACTCGGCGTCGAAGACCTCCTGGAAGAGGTCCTTGAAGCGGCCGTCATAGGCCTTGAGGATGGTGTTCTTCGTCGAGAGGTACACGGGGTAGCCGCGGTCGAGCCCGTAGTTGAAGCTCGCGCGCGCGAAGTCGCGGATCGACGCATCCTGGTTGTACATCGCCATGGCGACGCCGCCATCCGGCGCCTGGTAGACCTCGAAGCTCTGCGCCTCGGAGCCGTCGGCCGGCTGGAAGCTCATGGTGAGCGTGCCCGCACCCTGGAACACGAAGTCGGTGGCGCGGTACTGGTCGCCGAAGGCGTGACGGCCGATGATGATCGGCTTGTTCCAGCCAGGCACGAGGCGCGGGATGTTGGAGATGACGATCGGCTCGCGGAAGATCACGCCGCCGAGGATGTTGCGGATGGTGCCGTTGGGGCTCTTCCACATCTTCTTGAGGCCGAACTCCTCGACACGCGCCTCGTCGGGGGTGATCGTGGCGCACTTCACGCCCACACCGTGCTTCTGGATGGCGTGCGCCGCGTCGATCGTGACCTGGTCATCGGTCGCGTCGCGGTGCTCGATGCCGAGGTCGTAGTACTCGAGCGTGAGGTCGAGATAGGGGTGGATGAGACGGTCCTTGATGAACTGCCAGATGATGCGCGTCATCTCGTCGCCGTCGAGCTCGACGACCGTTCCCTCGACCTTGATCTTGTCGACCACGTGCCAACCTTTCGTTGAATGCGCTTTCGCGTTTAAGCCGCCGCCCAGCCTACCTTGCCCCGCTAGGTATCTCGACATCGAGATATCTATGCGCGCGAGCGCTCGAGAGGGTTAGCCTGGCTGAATGGCGGACCTGAGACTGGAAGAGCTGACGGCGCAGACCATCGTCGCGGCCCGCAACCTCGCATTGAAGCCGGGCCAGGAGGCGTTCATCGCCCCCGAGACCTATGTGCACGTCGAGCCGGACCTCGATCCGGCGGGCTCCTGGCCCCGGGTCATCCTCGATGGTGACCATCTCGTCGGCTACGTCATGGGCACCTTCGACCCCGACGCGACCGAGGACTATCTCAAGGCCGCCCTCTGGCGCATCCACGTCGAAGCGGATGCGCAGGGCTCCGGTGTCGGACGCTTCGCCGTGCAGGCGCTCGCCGACGAGGCGCGCCGCCGCGGCTTCGAGCGCCTCACCGTCGTGTGGGCTTCCGGCGAGGCCGGGCCCGAGCAGTTCTTCAAGGCCGTCGGGTTCGAGGTCGTGGGCGAGACCCCTACGGCGAGAACCTCGGCGCGCTGAAGCTCTAGCATCCCTGCGAGTCGCGAGGACATCCGGATGCCGCAGCCGAACGAGGACTTCGTGGGCGCGGTGCTCGAGGTGGTCGCCTCGATCCCCGAGGGTCGCGTGATGAGCTACGGCGACGTCGCGGCCGCGATCGGCTCGCGCGCGGCACGCGGGGTCGGTCAGGTCATGGCGTACTACGGCAGCGACGTGCCGTGGTGGCGGGTCGTGCGGGCGAGCGGGCATCCGCCGCAGTGCCACGAGGGCCGCGCGCTCGAGTTCTACCGCGCCGAGGGCACGCCGCTCGTGTGGTCGCGGGATGGCCACGTGTTCCGCGTCGACCTCGCGCGGGCGCGCCACGCTCCGGACTGAGCCGCGCACCGCGGCATCCCCGAATGGGCGCGTTCGCGCCGCCGGTGAAGGCCGGTAGCCTCTCATGCCATGACCCGAACCGATGACCTCATGGCGATGATGCAGAGGCACATGAGCGGCACCGCCTTCGTCTTCACCCGCACCGCCAAGGGATTCTCCGTCGACCTCGACATCCAGAACCCGCGCTGGTGGGAGATCATCGCGCGCACCAACCTCACCGAGACCGCGAGCTACCAGATCGTCACCGACGAGATCGACTCGAAGTTCACGATCATCGAGACGCCGCGCTACATCGACTGGGAGAACGACCGGCCGCGCCTGTCGGCGGCCCCCACCGGCGGCCCCAAGCAGAGCCTGCGCGACGAGGTCGACCTGCACGTGAGCGCCGAGCCGATCCGTCGGCTCGTGCGGCGCGAGGCGGGCGGGCTCGGATTCCGCGAGACGCTCGACCGCAAGAAGCTCGTCGCGATGCTCGCGGTCGCCGCGGGTGGCGTGATCGCGGTGATCGTCGTGCTGACGGTGATCGTCAACACGATCGGCTGAGCGCCCCCACGGCGGCGGTTTCGAGACGCCGCCGTGCGGCTCCTCAACCACCTCGACAGTCGGGTGGCCGAGGAGCGCCCGCGCAGCGGACGCGTCCCGAAGCCTCCGGCCGCAGCTCACACGAGAGAGTCCCGCCATGCCTTGTGCAGCGTCGCGAAGCGGCCGTCTCCGCCGATGAGCTCCGCGGGCGTGCCGTCCTCCACGATGCGGCCGTGCTCCATCACGAGCACGCGGTCGGCGATCGCGACCGTCGACAGACGGTGCGCGATGACGATCGCGGTGCGGTCGGCCAGCAGGGTGGTGAGGCCCTCCTGCACCAACCGCTCGCTCGGGATGTCGAGGGATGCGGTGGCCTCGTCGAGGATCAGCACGGCCGGATCCGCGAGGAACGCGCGCGCGAACGACAGCAGCTGCCGCTGGCCCGCCGAGACGCGGCCGCCACGCTTGTTGACATCCGTGTCGTAGCCCTGGGGCAGCGCCTCGATGAAGGTGTCGGCCCCCACCGCGTGCGCTGCAGCCCGGATCTCGTCGAGGGTCGCCCCCGGTTTGCCGAGCGCGATGTTGTCGGCGACGGTGCCCGAGAACAGGTACGCCTCCTGGGTGACCATGACGATCGCGCGGCGCAGATCCTTGGGGTGCACGTCGCGCAGGTCGACGCCGTCGAGCCGCACCACACCGTCGGTCGGGTCGTAGAACCGCGCGACGAGCTTCGCGAGCGTCGACTTGCCGGCACCCGTGGAGCCGACGAGCGCCACCGTCTGCCCGGCAGGGATGTGCAGCTCGAAGTCGGGCAGGATGACGCGGTCCTCGTGGTAGGCGAAGCGCACGTCGTCGAAGTCGAGCGCGCCCTTCGCCGTCCACAGGTCGACGGGGCGCACCGGATCCGGCACGCTCGGGCTCTCCTCGAGCACGCCCGAGATCTTCTCGAGCGCGGCGGATGCCGACTGGTACGAGTTGTAGAACTGCGCCATCTCCTCCATCGGGTCGAAGAAGCGCCGCGTGTACATGAGGGCCGCGAGCAGCACGCCCACGGCGAGCCCGCCATCCGCCACCCGCAGCCCGCCCACGAGCAGCACGACCGCGACGACGATGTTGCCGATCACGACGAGGCTCGGGTCGAAGATGCCGAACACGCCGATCGCCTTGGCGTTCGCGTCGCGGTAGCTCTCGTTCGTGGCACCGAACTCGCCCGCGTTGCGCTGCTCGGCGCGGAACGCCTTCACCGCACGGATACCCGTCATAGTCTCGACGAACTTGACGATGAGGCGCGCCGAGTGCACGCGCGTCGCGCGGAAGGCGCGCTGCGAGGTCACCTGGAACCAGCGCGTCAGCACGAGCAGCACGGGGACCGAGCACGCGATCACGAGCGCCGAGATCGGGTCGAGGAACAGCAGGGTCGCCGCGATGAACACCATGTAGAGCGCGCCGCGGATGAGGCCCTGGATGCCCGAGTCGAGCAGTTCGCGGATCGAGTCGAGGTCGTTCGTCTGCCGCGCGATGATGCGCCCCGAGGTGTAGCTCTCGTGGAACTCGAGGCTCAGCAGCTGCGCGTGCCGGTAGATGCGCCCGCGCAGGTCGAAGAGGAACGCCTGGCTGATGCGCGCCGACAGCATCGTGTAATGCCACATGAGCACGGCGCCCACGATCGCGGCGCCCAGGTACAGCAGCACGACGACGGCGAGCGGCATCGCATCCTGGTGGTTCAGGATGGCGGGCAGACCCGCGTCGATCCCGAACGCGATGAGGGCGGGGCCGGCGGTCTGCAGCGCCGTGCTCGTGGCGACGATGAGCATCGCCACCACGACACGGCCGCGCAGCGGTCGCAGCAGCGAGCCGAGCAGCCGCGAGGAGCGTGCGCGGATCGCGCGGCTCTCCTCGCGCGTGTAGTCCTGGCGGTCCTCGCCCTCCACACCTGCGAGCGTCACGCGATCACCTCCTGTTCCTCATGTTCGGTCTCGCGATCCTCGTCGAGCGACGAGATCACGTAGCGGTAGTGCTCGTTGCGGGCGAGCAGTTCCGAGTGCCGGCCGACGTCCGTGATGCGCCCGTTCTCAAGCAGCGCCACGCGGTCGGCGAGCATGACGGTCGACGGCCGGTGCGCGACCACGAGCGCCGTCGTCGAGGCGAGCACGCGCCGCAGGCCCGCCTCGACGCGCGCCTCGGTGTCGACGTCGAGCGCCGACAGCGGGTCGTCGAGCACGAGCACCGACGGCCGCGCCGCGATCGCACGCGCGAGAGCGATCCGCTGCCGCTGCCCGCCCGAGAGGCTCAGCCCCTCCTCGCCGATCGTCGTGTCGGCGCTGAGCGGCAGCCGCTCGACGAAGTCGGCCTGCGCGATCTCGAGCGCCTCGGCGAGCACGGCATCCGCCTCGGGCGAATCGAGATCGAGCTCGGGGCGACCCAGCAGCACGTTCTCGCGCACCGACGCCGAGAACAGCGTCGCCTCCTCGAACGCCATCGCGATACGCGCGCGCAGCTCGTCGCGCGTGAGCTCCCGGATGTCGACGCCGTCGAGCAGCACGCGCCCGCCCGTCACGTCGTACAGTCGCGTCGCGAGCGCCGTGAGCGTCGTCTTGCCCGAGCCCGTGAGCCCGACGAGCGCCATGGTCTCTCCCGGCTCCACCTCGAGCACGACGTCGTCGAGCAGGTCGGGAACCGAGGGCGGCGAGTCCTGGTAGCGGAAGTGCACGTTCTCGAACACGAGCCGGCCGCGCGGCTCGGCGACGGTCGACGGATGCTCGGGGTCGCGGATCGGGTTGGGCTCGTCGAGCACCTCGAAGACGCGCTCGACGGCGGTACGTGTCTCGAAGGTCATCGAGAGCAACCAGCCGATCGACTCGATGGGCCAGCGCAGCACGGCGGCGGCCGCGAAGAACGCGATGAGGCCGCCCACGGTCAGCTGCCCGCTCGCGGCGAGCACGACGCCACCGAGCAGCGACAGGGCGAACGCCACATCCGGGATCAGCAGCAGCCACAGCCACAGGCCGGCGATCGAGCGCGCCTTCTCGAGCTCGGTGCCGCGCAGCTCCTCGGCCTGACGCAGGAAGTTCTCGAGGCTGTGCTTGCCGCGTCCGAAGGCCTTCAGCACCCGGATGCCGTGCACGGACTCCTCGACGGTGGTCGCGAGATCGCCCTGCTGGTCTTGCGCACGGCGCGACACGAGCGAGTAGCGGTGCTCGAAGCGGAACCCGACGACCCACATCGGGATCGACGCGATGATGAACACGAGCGCGAGCTGCCACGACCAGGTGAACAGGATGCCGAATCCGACGACGATCACCACGACGTTGCCGACCAGCAGGATGACGCCGAAGGCGAGCCAGCGGCGGATCGTGGAGAGATCGCTCATCGAGCGCGACAGCAGCTGACCCGACTGCCAGCGGTCGTGGAACGCCACCGGCAGATCTTGCAGCTTCGCGTAGAGCGCGTTGCGCATGTTCGCCTCGATATGGGTCGAGGGGGTCAGCACGAGGAAGCGGCGCACCATGATGAGCAGCCCCTCGGCGATGCCGAGACCGAGCACGATGCCGGCCGCGGGCCACACCTGCCGGGCGTCGCCGGTCGTGAGTGGGCCGTCGATGATCCACTGCAGCACGACGGGCACGCTGAGCGACACCATCGTGAGCGCCACGTACACGAAGAGGCTCGTGACGGTGCGCCCGAGGTAGGGACGGACGAACGGCAGGATGCGCGCGAGCGTGCGCACAGTGCCGCGGGTGGGTGGGGTCGACTGATCAGGCATGAGACATCCGAGACGGGCGCGCACAGACGGCGGCGCACAGGAGGTGGAACGTGGGACGTGGGCGACGGATTCCGGATCCGTCGAAAGGGCGGGCGGGCTGAGCCGCTAACGGCGTCGCGCGACGGAGGCGCCGACGACCGGGATCGCGGCCAGAACAGGGCGCGAAGTGCCGGTGTACGTCATGATGCCTCCTCGTGATGCGAGCTCGTCCGCCCGGAGGGATGCCCGAGCAGCCCTACAGAATATGCCCGCGATCCGTCGCGACGCAACACGCGATCATCGGCGCTGAGCGCGGGCTGCGCGGCTCTAGACTCAGGCCCGGAGCACTGCCGCTCGCCCGCCTCGATCTCCGGAGCCTTCGTGAACACCACCACGTCGAAACAGCCCACGTCCGCCTTCGACCGCTTCTTCCGCATCTCGGAACGCGGGTCCACCATCGGCACCGAGGTGCGCGGCGGACTCGTGACCTTCGTGACGATGGCCTACATCGTCATCCTCAACCCGATCATCCTGTCGGGGAAGCCGGATGTCGACGGCAACACCTTGGACTTCGCCGCCCTGGGTGCCGTGACGGCACTCACCGCCGGGGTCATGACGATCCTGTTCGGTCTCATCACCCGCCTGCCGTTCGCGTTCGCCGCCGGCCTCGGCATCAACGCCTTCCTCGCGTTCTCGGTCGTGGGTCAGGTGACCTGGCCCGAAGCCATGGCCCTCGTCGTGATCAACGGTCTCGTGATCGTGCTGCTGGCGGCGACCGGCCTGCGCAAGCTCATCTTCGACGCGGTGCCGTTCGCGCTCAAGATCGCCATCACGGTGGGCATCGGCTTGTTCATCGCCTTCATCGGCTTCGTGAACTCGGGCTTCGTCACCGCGACCGGTGAGGCGTCGCCGCCCGTCGGCCTCGGCATCGCCGGGTCTGTTGCGACCGTCCCGACGCTGCTGTTCGTGATCACCCTCGTGCTGACGGGCATCCTCGTCGCGCTGCGCGTCAAGGGCGGCATCCTCATCGGCCTGATCACCGGAACCGTGATCGCGGTGATCGTCGAGGCGATCTGGCACATCGGCCCGATGTTCTCCGACGACGGCGTCAACCCCGGCGGCTGGGGCTTGACCGTTCCGGCGCTCGCCGGCTCGCCGTTCCAGCTGCCCGACCTGAGCCTCGTGGGGGCCGTCGACTTCGGCTTCGACCTCGGCAAGGTCGGCATCGTGACGCTCATCATGCTCGTGTTCACGCTCGTCTTCACGAACTTCTTCGACGCCATGGGCACCATGACGGGCCTTGCGAAGGAGGCGAACTTGGCGGATGAGAAGGGCGACTTCCCGAGCATCAAGTCGGCCCTCATCGTGGAGGGTGTCGGCGCCGTCGCGGGTGGTCTCACGTCATCCTCCTCGAACACCGTGTTCATCGAGTCGGGTTCGGGCATCGGCGAAGGCGCGCGCACGGGCTTCGCGAACCTCATCACGGGCGCCATGTTCCTGCTCGCGATGTTCTTCACGCCGCTCACCTCGATCGTGCCGACCGAGATCGCGGCCGCCGCGCTCGTGATCGTGGGCGCCATGATGATGTCGCAGATCCGCCACATCGACCTCACCGACTTCGCGGTGCTGCTGCCGGTGTTCCTCACGGTCACCGTCATGCCGCTCACCTACTCGATCGCGAACGGCATCGGCGCAGGCTTCATCAGCTGGGTGCTCGTGCAGGCGCTCAGCGGCAAGGCGCGCAAGGTGAGTCCGCTGTTGTGGGTCGTGGCGGTCGGCTTCCTCATCTACTTCGCCCGCGGGCCCATCGAGGCGCTCTTCGCCTGACCCGCGCCCGGTCAGCTTCGCAACTCAGGAGATCCCGTGCCTGCGGGCGTCGTAGTGCCGCATCCGCGACGTTCCTCCTGAGTTGCGAAGCCCGACGGCGTCGGCACCCCTTCGGGCGGGTGCGGCGGCCCTGCTGAACGGGAACGGCCGCCGTGCCGAACAAACTCAGTGGAAGAAGTGCCGCTCGCTCGTCAGGTAGAGGGTGACGCCGTACTCCTGGCACGCTGCGATGACGTCGGCGTCGCGGATGGAGCCACCCGGCTGCACGATCGCCGTCACGCCTGCCTCGAGCAGGATGCGGGGGCCGTCATCGAAGGGGAAGAAGGCATCGGACGCGGCAACCGATCCGGCCGCCCGCTCCCCCGCGCGCTCGACGGCGAGACGGCAGGAGTCGACCCGGTTGACCTGGCCCATGCCGACGCCGACCGAGGCGCCGCCGGAGGCGAGCAGGATCGCGTTCGACTTGACGGCGCGCACCGCTCGCCACGCGAAGGCCAGGTCGGCGAGCGTCGCCTCGTCGGCGGGCTCGCCTGCGGCGAGGGTCCACTCGGCGGGGTCGGCGAAGTGGGCATCGGCGCGCTGCAGCAGCAGGCCGCCGGAGATCTGGCGCAGCTCGGTTGCCGATCGCGCGTAGTCGGCGGGCAGCTCGAGCAGGCGGAGGTTCTTCTTGGCCTGCAGGATCTCAAGCGCCTCAGGCTCGAAGCCTGGCGCCACGACGACCTCGGTGAAGATCGGCGCGATCGAGGCAGCCGCCTCCTTCGTGATGACGCGATTGGCGGCGATCACCCCGCCGTACGCCGACACCGGATCGCACGCGTGCGCGAGCGCGTGCGCTTCGGCGATCGTCGCGGCGGTCGCGATGCCGCAGGGATTCGCGTGCTTGATGACCGCCACGGCGGGTGTGTCGTGGTCGTAGGCGGCGCGCAGGGCGGCATCCGCATCGACGTAGTTGTTGTACGACATCTCCTTGCCGCCGTGCTGCACGGCCTGGGCGATGCCGTGCCCGCCTGGACTGCGGTAGAGCGCGGCGCCCTGGTGGGAGTTCTCGCCATAGCGCAGCACGTCGGCGCGCTCCCAGCTCGCGCCGGTCCACGCCGGGAAGCCGGAGCCCTCGTCGTCGGGGGCGACGACCGAACCCATCCAGCTGGCCACGCCGATGTCGTAGGTGGCCGTGTGACGGAACGCGTCACGCGCGAGCTCGCGACGCTCGGCGAGCGTCGTGCCGCCGGCCGCGAGGGCCGCCACGATCACGTCGTAGCGCGCGGGAGAGGTGACGACCGCGACGTTGGCGTGGTTCTTGGCTGCCGCGCGCACCATCGCGGGGCCGCCGATGTCGATCTGCTCGATCACCGCATCCGGGGCCGCGCCCGAGGCGACGGTCTCGGCGAACGGGTAGAGGTTCACCACGAGCAACTCGAACGGCTCGATGCCGAACTGGGCGAGCTCGGCCTCGTGGCTCTCGAGCCGCAGGTCGGCGAGCAGCCCCGAGTGCACCTTCGGATGCAGGGTGCGCACGCGGCCGTCGAGGTGCTCGGGGAAGCCCGTCAGCTCGCCGATCTGGGTGACCGGGATGCCGGCATCCGCGATCGCCTTCGAGGTGCCGCCGGTGGAGACGATCTCGACGCCCGCATCGGCGAGCGCGCGGGCGAGCTCGACGAGTCCGGTCTTGTCGGAGACGGCCACGAGTGCGCGACGGATCGGCACGCGATCGCGATCGCGGTAGCGGGTGGGGTCGATGGCAGGGCCGCTCAACGAAACTCCTTGAGGTCGATGGTGTGAGTCGCGATGTCGCGCACGGTCTGGATCAGCAGCTCGCGCTCGACGGGCTTGATGCGCTCGTGGAGGGTGGCCTCGGTGTCGCCGGGCTCGATCGGCACCCGCCGCTGGGCGAGGATCGGGCCGGTGTCGACACCGTTGTCGACGACGATGACGCTCGCACCCGTCTGCGTGACGCCGGCCGCGAGCGCGTCGCGCACACCGTGCGCTCCGGGGAACTCGGGCAGGTACGCGGGATGCGTGTTGATGATCGCGGGGGCGTACTCGGCCACGAGCTGCGCGGGCAGCAGCCGCATGAGGCCCGACAGCACGACGAGGTCGGGCTGCCACTCGCGCAGCTGGGCGAGCAGTTCGTCGCCCCACGACTCACGCGACGCGAACGAGGTGAAGGGAACCACGAAGCTCGGGATGCCGAACTGCTCGGCGTGCGCGAGCCCGTCGGCCTGGCGGTCGGCCCCGACGGCGACGACCCGCGCCGGGTACTCGGCGCTCTGCGCCGCCTCGAGCAACGCGCGAAGGTTGGAGCCGCCCCCGAGATGAGGACGACGACACGCAGCACGCGCACAGCCTACCGGGCGCGGCATGGCTCCAAACGCTGTAGCGCCTGCCGTCGAGCCGCTGTGATCGCCGGCGCCGGGGGCAAACCGCTACAGCGTTTGGCCGGAGGGCCGACGACGCAGGAGCGACGGGACGGACGCCGCGGCGAAGCCGAGCGCGAGACCGATCGCGAACTCGAGCGCCGAGGCGAGACCCACCGCGAGCGCATCGGGCCCGACGTGGTCGAAGCGGCCGGGGCCCAGCGCGCCCGCCGAAGCCGCCGCGAGCACTCCGAACAGCACGCCCCCGGCCGCACCGCCGACGAGCGTGACGAACGCCGACCACGCGAGCCGCGATCCGTCGCCCACAGCACGCACGAGCGCCGGGCGCACCGCGGTCGCCGCCAGGAACGCGGCGACGACCGGCACCGCGAGCCCCACATAGCCGAACGAGAGCTCGCCCGAGGGCAGCGCGCCGAGCAGCGGGATCGCCGGTAGCGGCCCCACCGCGGTGCCGAGCGGAGACACCTGCGAGCCGACGCCGAGCGCGAAGCCCGGGCCCGCGAACCACGACGCGACCCAGATCGCGAGGTTCGGCACGAACGCGAACTGCCCCGCCGTGAGCACGATGCCGCCGAGCACCTCGGTGTGCAGCGCCTCGTACAGCCGGATCACCTGCGCGTAGCCGGTCGCGAGCACGACCGTGGCGGTCACGGCACTCACGAGCATCACGAGCATCACGGATGCGGCACCCGCCGTGAGTGCGGCCCGCAGTGCCGCACGCACCCGGGGGTTCACGGATGCCACCCACGTCGCGAGGCGACCGTGCGTCTCGGCACCGCGGTCGGCATCCGCGCGCAGCACCCCGAGCACGAGGCCCGCCCCGAAGACGATGGCGGGCAGCAGCGCACCCTGCCAGATCGAGGGACGCGCCGCAGGGTGCACGGCCGAGAGCGTGAGCAGCAGCGAGGCGCCACCGAAGACGACGAACGCCGTGAGCTCGCCGAGCAGCCGATGCCCGGTCTCCGCGACCCGGGCGCCCGCTCGCACGCCGAGCACGAGGGTCAGCAGGGCGAAGCCGAGCGCCGCGATCGTGACCAGCACGACCGTGCCGGCGGGCGCGCCGATCGTCGCAGCGGTGAGCTCATCGAGCGTGAAGGTCACATCCACCCCATGGCCGATGAGCCACACGTCGACCGCCCCGCGCCAGAAGATCGCCCAATCGGGGCCGAAGCCGAACTGGATCGCCCACATCAGGGTCGCGAGCAAGAGCGGGATCGCGACGCCGATCGCGGCGACGAGAAGCGCCTCGAAGCCCGCGAAGAGGAGGGTGAGGCGGCGAGTCACGTGGCGACCCTACGACACTGCGGGGGCCAGGCAGGGGTGCCGCGCAACGCTCACGCGATCCCGTCGGAATCCGCAGGCGCCGAAGGCGGGCGGGAGCTGTTGACAGGCCTGACGACGCGCGAAAGACTCGCGTGGACCGAGTAGGAGGGATCCTCGCATGTCAGGTATCGCGGGACGCGGCCGGTGATGCAGAGCCGCAGGCGCGCGACGCCGCGCATCCTCGTTGTCGGGCTGCTGGCCCCGGGCGCGATCGTGTTCCTCGTGGGCATGGGAGTGCTGATCGGTCAGTTCGTCAGCGGTGAGCCCGACGACTCACCCGCCGCGTGGTTCCTCGCGGCGATCCTGTTCGCCCTGCTGGGGGCCATCGTCGGCCACGCCGTCCGCCCACGGCGCTCAGCCGACTAGCACCGCGGATCCGCATCCGGCACGGTGCCCGAGATGAGGTACGCGTCGACCGTGTCGTCGATGCACGTCACACCCTGCGCGTAGATCGTGTGACCCTCGCCCTCATAGCTGACGAGGAAGCCGCTCGAGAGCTGCTTCGCCAGCGACACGGCGTTCGCGTACGGGGTTGCCGGGTCGTTGGTGGTGCCGATCACCATGATGGGCGCGGCTCCCTCGGCGCTGAAGGTCTCGGGCAGCTGGGCCGTGGGCACCGGCCAATTGGAGCAGACGACCTTGAGCACGGCGTAGTCGTCGTAGGCGGCGTAGCGGCCGAGGATGGGGGCCGCCGCGTCGATCTTCTCGAGCCCGTCGAACACGTCGACGCCGTCGGTCGCGAGCGTTCCCTCGTTGCAGGTCACGGCCGTGTAGATGTCCATCGAGTTGTCTTCGTAGCCGCTCGGGCTGCGGCCGTTGTAGGCGTCCGCGTAGACGAACACCGTGTCGGCGTCACCCTTACGCAGCTGGGTGAACAGGTTCGACAACTCGCTCCAATAGCGATCGGAGTAGAGCGTGAAGATGATGCCGGTCGCGACGGTGGCCGAGTCGAGCTCGCGCCCGTCGGAGGCGACGAAGCCACGGGTGTCGACCGTGTCGAGCATCTGCCGCACCGAGGCGAGTGCCGCATCCGTGCTGCCACGGAACGGGCACTCCGATCCCTGCAGGCACCACTCCATGTAGGCCCGCAGCGCCGAGTCGAACCCGGCCATCTGCACGGCGAGCGCATCGAGGTCGCCCACCTGCGGGTCGACGGCGCCGTCGAGCACCATGCGCCCGACCTTCTCGGGGAACAGCTCGGCGTACATCGTGCCGAGGTAGGTGCCGTAGGAGTAGCCCAGGTAGTGCAGTTGGGTGTCGCCGAGCACGGCACGGATCACGTCCATGTCGCGGGCGACGGATGCGGCATCCAGGTGGCCGAGAAGGGCGCCGGTGTTCTGTTCGCACGCGGCGGCCCAGCGCTTCTCGCGCTGGGTCAGTTCGTCGAGCCAGCCCTGGGTGCCGTAGGCCGCGGAGTAGGTGCCGTAGAGGTAGTCGTCTTGATCGTCGGTGTCGGTGTAGCACTCGACGGGACTCGAGTGGTTGACCCCGCGCGGGTCGAAGCCGATCACGTCGTACTTCGCGAGCACGTCGGAGCTCACGACGTAGTTCACCGAGTCGTGCACGAAGTCGTAGCCCGACCCACCAGGGCCGCCCGGGTTGATGAGCAGCGAGCCGAGCGGGGTGCCCTTCGCCTTGTGGCGGGCGATGGCGATCTCGATCGTGTCGCCCGTCGGGTCGCTCCAGTCGAGCGGCACGGTCACCTCGGTGCAGTCGATGCCACTTCCCCCGCAGCCCGACCAGTCGAGCTCCTGCGTGTAATACTGCTCGAGCTCGGCCGCGACGTCTTCACCAGTCGGCCCGGGTCGCTCGGCACCGCCTCCGCCTCCGCCCGGGAAGAACGGCAGGATGCCGCATCCGCTGAGCGCGAGGGCTGCGGTGAGCACGACGGCGAGGGCACCCAGGCGGCGGGGGTCGTCATGCGTTCAGCCTACGGGCTGGCATGCGGCGTGCCCCCGCGGGCGCACCGCTGTGGAGAGTGTCAACCCAGGCGCCGCAGCGAGCGGACGTCGTGCGACCCGAGCGGCTCGGTCACCCAGCTCGTGGTCGCCGCCCCGCTCGGCGCGCACACCACCCGCAGCGTGTGCGGGGTCTCGATGAACGCCACCTCCGCTTCGAAGCCCGCGTCACCCCACCCGCCCGTCACGCCGACCGGCACGCCCTCGGGCTCCGAGACCGTCCAGCCATCGGCACCGACCGGGCACGCGAGTTCACCGAGCGCATCGACCAGCACGAGCACCCAGCCCTCGCCATCGGGGCGCAACCGCACCTCGCGCACCGAGCTCGTCGGCTGCGCGGCGTCCGCGTCGGCGACCGAGAAAACCACGTCGCTCCAACTTGCGGGGTCGCGCGGATGCGGGGCGAGCGCCGGGGTCGCCAGCCGCGCGCTCGCGAGGCGGGATGCCAGGCGCACGTCGGCTGCGGCATCCGTCTCCCGGTCGAACGCGGGCAGCAGCAGCGACCACACCGCCTGCAGCAGGTCCTGGGTCGCGGTCGACTCGGTGGTCACCGCGAGCACGGCGTCGTGCTCCGGCAGCACGAGGCAGAACTGGCCGTACGCGCCGTCGCCCCGATAGCCGTGCTGGGACTGCCAGAACTGGAAGCCGTAGCCGAGGTTCCAGTCGATCGTGCCCTCGCCATCCGTCGCCACCTGCACGCGCGTCGCCTCGTCGACCCACTCCGCGTCGAGCAGCTGCGTGTCGCCCCAGCGCCCGCGCTGCAGGTAGAGCTGGCCGAGGCGAGCGGCGGCGTCGGTCGTGGCGTGCAGGCCGCTGAAGCCGATCTCGACACCGGGGGCGCCTGCTCCCACCAGGTGTCGCGGATGCCGAGCGGCTCGAACAGCCGCGGGCGCAGGTAGTCGCTCAGCGTCTGGCCCGCCGCCCGCTGCACGATCACGCCGAGCGTGTAGGTGCACGGCTGGTTGTAGGCGAAGATGCTGCCGGGTTCGGCATCCAGCGGCGTGCGCAGGAAGCCCCGGATGAGGTCGCCCTCGCCCGCCGCGAGCGCGCGATCGAGCGTCTCGCCGGCATGACCGCTCGCCATCGCGGCGATGTGGCGCACCGTCATGCGGCGGGTGCGCGGATCGGTGATCTCGGGGTCGTACTCGGGGAAGTACTCGATCACCGGGGTGTCGAGGTCGAGCAGGCCTTCGGCGCGCGCGAAGCCCGCAGCCGTGGAAGTGAAGCTCTTGCTGAGCGAGTACAGCAGCTGCACGCGGTCGGCGCTGTACGGCTGCCACCAGCCCTCGGCGACGACCGCGCCGTGACGCAGCAGCACCATCCCGTGCGGACGGATGTGGGGGTGCGCCTCGAATGCGTCGAGGAGCGCCTCGATCCCCGCGGCGTCGATCCCCTCGGCGGACGGCGTGCTGCGGCGGAGGGCGTCGGTGCTCATGGTGCCAGTCTGCCTCGTCGGGTGGGCGAACGGCTGAGGGGTCGCAATGTGCGTCCTCAACGGCGTGTTGAGTGCACCTTGCGACCCCTCAGGGGAGAAAGCGGAGGCGTCAGCCCGCGAGCACCTCGCGCAGCAGCGCGGCCGTCTCCGACGGCGTCTTGCCGACGCGCACGCCGGCGGCCTCGAGGGCCTCCTTCTTGGCCTGCGCCGTGCCGGCGGAACCCGACACGATCGCGCCCGCGTGACCCATCGTCTTGCCCTCGGGGGCCGTGAAGCCCGCGACGTAGCCGACGACCGGCTTCGTCACGTTCGCCTTGATGAACTCGGCCGCACGCTCCTCGGCATCCCCGCCGATCTCGCCGATCATGACGATCGCCTTCGTCTCGGGGTCGGCCTCGAACGCCGCGAGAGCGTCAATGTGCGTCGTGCCGATCACCGGGTCGCCGCCGATGCCGATGGCCGTCGAGAAGCCCAGGTCGCGCAGCTCGTACATCATCTGGTAGGTCAGCGTGCCCGACTTCGAGACGAGCCCGATCGGGCCCTTGCCCGTGATGTTGGCGGGTGTGATGCCCGCGAGGGCCTCGCCCGGGGTGATGATGCCGGGGCAGTTCGGGCCGATGATGCGGGTCGTGTTGCCCTTCGACTGCGCGTAGGCCCACGCCTCGGCGGAGTCCTGCACGGGCACGCCCTCGGTGATCACCACGAGCAGCGGGATCTCGGCGTCGATGGCCTCGATCATGGCGTCCTTGGTGAAGGCCGGCGGCACGAAGGCGACCGAGACATCCGCGCCCGTCTTCTCGATGGCTTCGGCCACGGATGCGAACACCGGCAGCTCGAGCGCGTTGCCGTCCTTGTCGGTGTGCGACACGGTGGTGCCGGCCTTGCGGGCGTTGACGCCGCCCACGATGTTGGTTCCCGCCTTGAGCATGAGCGCGGTGTGCTTGGTGCCCTCGCCGCCGGTGATGCCCTGGACGATGACCCTGGAGTCCTTGGTGAGGAAGATCGACATGTTTTTCCGTCCTTACGCGGCGAGCGCGGCAGCCTTGTCGGCGCCGTCGTCCATGGAGGTGGCGATGGTCACGAGGGGTGGTTCGCGGCCGCGAGGATCGCGCGCCCCTCCTCCACCTGGTTGCCGTCGAGTCGCACGACGAGCGGCTTGGTGGCGGCGTCGCCGAGCATCTCGAGCGCCTTCACGATGCCGTTCGCGACGGCGACACACGAGGTGATGCCGCCGAACACGTTCACGAACACCGACTTGACCTGCGCGTCGCCGAGGATCACATCCAGGCCGTTCGCCATGACCTCGGCGGATGCGCCGCCCCCGATGTCGAGGAAGTTGGCGGGCTTCACGCCGCCGTGGGCCTCGCCCGCGTAGGCGACGACGTCGAGCGTCGACATCACGAGGCCCGCGCCGTTGCCGATCACGCCGACCTCGCCGTCGAGCTTGACGTAGTTGAGGCCGGCGGCCTTCGCCTTCGCCTCGAGCGGGTCGGCAGCGCCCTTGTCTTCGAGCGCCTCGTGCTCATGGTGGCGCACCTCGCTCGCGTTGTCGTCGAGCGAGATCTTGCCGTCGAGGGCGACGATGTCACCGGCGCCCGTGAGCACGAGCGGGTTCACCTCGACGAGCGTCGCATCCTCGGCGGTGTACACCTCGTAGAGCTTCACGAAGACGGGCGCGACCTTCTCGACGAGCTCGGCGGGGAACTTCGCGGCGACGGCGATCTCGCGCGCCTTGTCGAGGGTGATGCCGACGAGGGGTCGACCTCGACCCGAGCGAGGGCCTCGGGGCGCTCCTCGGCGAGCTGCTCGATCTCCATGCCGCCCTCGAAGGAGGCGAGCGAGAGGTAGGAGCGGTTGGCCCGGTCCAGCAGCACCGAGAAGTAGTACTCCTGCGTGATGTCGGCGCCGGCAGCGACCATGAGGCGCTTCACGACGTGACCCTTGATGTCGAGACCGAGGATGGCCTCGGCTGCGGCCTCGGCATCCGCGGGGGTCTTGGCGACCTTGACGCCGCCGGCTTTTCCGCGGCCTCCGGTCTTCACCTGGGCCTTGACGACGGTCACACCGCCCAGCTTCTCGGCCGCGGCGCGCGCCTCGGCGGGGGTGTCGGCGACGATGCCGGCGAGCACAGGAACCCCGTGCTTCTCGAACATGTCGCGGGCCTGGTACTCGTAGAGATCCACGCTTGTCGCTTCTTCCAATGCGTCGGGGATGGAGGGGGTCGGAGTGTCTCGACGCCGAGATAGTTCGATATCGAGATAAATGACCGTTTGCCATGCTACCTGCTCCATTCGGGAGGATGGACCCGTGCGCAGCTCCGATGACTACCTCGCGGAGGGCTCGCTCGTGCTCGGCGGCGGTGCGGCGCTGCTGCTGCAGCTCGCGCATCCGACGGTCGGCCACGCGGTCGCCGCGTATTCGGGGTTCATGAGCGATCCCATGCGGCGGCTGCGCCACACGCTCGGCTACGTGTACGCGATCGCCCTCGGCACTCCCGAGGTGGCGGCGACGGCGGCCGCCGCGGTGGACCGGGCGCACGCCGGCATCCCGGGAGCGCGCGACGCCGAGCCGCAGCTGTGGGTCGCGGCCACGCTCTACGAGGTCGGGATGCGGGTGCACGACGCGCTCTCCCCGCCGCTCGCGGATGCGGTGGCCGACGAGGTCTACGCCGTCTCGGGACGCTTCGGCACGAGCCTGCAGGTGCCGCCCGAGCTGTGGCCCGCGACCCGGGCCGAGTTCGCGGGGTATTGGGAGCGGATGCTGCCCGCGCTCGCCGTCGGCGAGGAGGCGCGCGCACTTGCGGCGGCTATCCTGCGGCCGGCCCGCGGCACGGTGCCGTGGTGGGTGCGCGCGGCGCTCCCCTCGGGCGGCTCATGACGGCGGCGCTGCTGCCGGGCGCGGTGCGCGATGCGTACGGGCTGCCGCGACGCCCCCGGCGCGAGGGTGCCGCACTCGCGCTCGTCCGCGTGCTCGTGCGACTCACGCCCCGCCGCATCCGGCAGCTGCCGTCGCGCCTGCTCCTGCCGGCGGCCTGATCCGCGAGAGTACGTACTTTGCCTCGCGATGGGGCCGCTTTCGGGCCCAAAGTGCGTACTTTCACGGAGAGGGGCTCGAGGTCAGGGGTGCGCGTTCACGGAGAGGGGCTCGAGGTCCGGGGCTGCGCGTTCGCCGCGATCACCTCGCGATACCACTCCCACGACGACTTGCGGATGCGTTGCTGCGTCGCGTAGTCGACATAGACGAGACCGAAGCGCTCCTGGTAGCCCGCCGCCCACTCGAAGTTGTCGAAAGCCGACCACACGTAGTAGCCGCGCACGTCGACGCCCGCGGCCACGGCATCCGCGACCGCCCGGAGGTGGGCGTCGAGGTAGGCGATGCGGCGCGGGTCATGCACGCTGCCGTCGGCACCCGGCACATCGTGGAACGACGCCCCACCCTCGGTGATGACGATGGGCGGCATGCTCGGGTAGCTCGTGTGCAGCTCGGTGAGCACGGCCGTGAGCGCCGCCGGCACGATCGCCCAGCCGAAGTCGGTGCGCTCGTCGGAGGGGTAGGGCACGGGTGCGAACGGAAGGCCCTCCGGCAGCTCGACCTCGATGGCACCCGTCGTGTCGAGATCGGGGTGGGGGCTGCGACGCGCACCGGCTCGTAGAAGTTGACGCCGTAGAAGTCGAGCGGCGCCGAGATGAGCTCGAGGTCGGCGGCGAGCTGCGCGTCGTCGATCGGGATGAGCGGGCGCAGCTCGTCGGGGTAGCTGCCCGCGAGGATCGGCTGCGAGAACAGCCGGTTCGTGATCGCGTGGAAGGTGCCGGCGGCCATGAGATCCTGCTCGGCATCCGAGGCGGGCTCGACCGGGAAGTGCTGCTGGGCGACGCCGATGCGCTCGGCGCCCGCCTCACGCAGCCGCTGCACGGCGAGCCCGTGCGCGAGCAGCTGGTGGTGGGCGGCGGGCAGCGCCCCGAAACCGAGCCCCCGGCCGGGTGCATGGTCGGCGAGCGCGTAGCCGTAGAGGGTGTGCACGCTCATCTCGTTGAGGGTGATCCAGTCGCGCACCCGGTCGCCGAGCCGCGCCGCCACGACCTCCACGTAGTCGGCGAGCGCCTCGGCGGTGTCGCGCACCATCCATCCGCCGCGGTCTTCGCATCGCTGCGGCAGATCCCAGTGGTAGAGCGTGGGCACCGGACGGATGCCCCGCTCGAGCAGCCCGTCGACGAGCCGGTCGTAGAACGCGAGGCCGCGCGGTTCGACCGCTCCGGTGCCATCCGGCACGATGCGCGGCCACGCGATCGAGAAGCGGTAGTCGTGGATTCCGGCCTCTGCGAGGTGGGCGAGGTCCCCTCCCAGCGGTGGTAGTGGTCGATCGCGACGTCGCCCGTGTCGCCATCCCGGATGCGGCCGGGCGTGTGCGTGAAGGTGTCCCAGATGGAGCGACCACGACCGTCTTCGTCGACGGCGCCCTCGATCTGGTAGGAGGCGGTCGACATGCCGAAGCGGAATCCGGCGGGCAGGCGGGGCAGCTCGGTCTGATCGGTCTGGTCGTTCATGGGTCTCCTTCGGATGCGGTCACGCCACCTGGTGCAGGCGCGGCAGGCAGGCGATGGCGAGCAGGGCGACGGCGCCGGTGACGGCGTAGAGCACCGGGTAGCCGCCGAGGCCGGTGACGATGGGGGCCGCGATGAGCGGCGCGAGGGCCTGCGGGGCCGCGCTCGCGATGTTGGCGATGCCGAGCATGCTGCCGGTCGAGCGGTCGGACGGCAGCGCCTGCGTGATGATCGCGACGTCCACGCTCACGTAGAGACCCCATCCGATCGCCACGAGGAGCGAGCCGACGAGCACGATCGGGAGCACCGGGAACGCCGCGAACAGCGCGGCGCCCAGGGCGAGCGAGACGCCGCCCGCGACCACGAACACCTTGCGGCGCGCGAGGCGATCCGACCACACCCCGCCCACGCCCGCGGCGATCGCCGTGAGCACGACATTGCCGAGCGTCAGCACGAGCACCCAGGTGCCCGGGTCGTCGAGCCCGACCCCGTCGGCGAGGAAGTAGTAGAGGTAGACGAGCACGAGCGCGTTCACGAGGTTTACGAGCAGCCGGATGATCCACGCCCAGCTGAAGGTGGCCGTGGGCCGCACGGTGGCGAGCACCTCGCGGATGCCACGCCGCTCGGGCGAGATGCGCGCGGCATCCGGGGTCGCGTTCGCGATCCGCAGCTCGGGCAGCAGCGCGATGGCGGCGCACAGCAGCGGCACGGCCACGGCGATCGCGAGGTAGCCGACCACGCTTTCCTCGAAGGCCACAGCGACCGCCGTGCCCAGCACGACGCCGGCGACCTGGGCGATGCCGAAGAGCGAGCCCACGAGCCCCCGGCGTTCGGCCGGAACCCGGTCGGCGATCATCGCGATGAGGGCCGCGAAGGGGCCGTTCAGACCGAGCTGCACGAGTACCCAGCCGACGATCATCCAGGCGGGGTCGGGCGCGAGGAAGAGCACGACGAGACCGATCGCACCGATCGCGACCCCCGCGACGACGACCGGGCGGCGCCGCGGGCGCACGAGCGACATCCGATCGGAGAGCAGGCCCCAGAGCGGGTTGGCGATCATCGAGGCGACCGCGCCGATGCCCGTCACGAGGGCCAGCAGCGCCTCTTTGCCGAGGTCTCCGGAGAGCGCCTGAGCCTGGGCGGGCAGCAGGATCTGGATCGGGCCGAACCAACCCACGAACACGCCGCCGGTGGCGAGCAGCAGGGCCGCGAGCCAGCCGCGGCTGATGGTGTTGCGGGTCATCGCACCTCGTCGTCGGGGTCGTGCGGCCGGACTTGGACGGTCGTCCAAGTTGCGACCACTGTGGCCGATACGGCTCCCGCGTGCAAGACCCCCGGATGGGTTGCGCGGGCCCGCGCGGCGGCCTGGCGGGGACTGGGCAGTGCGAGATCGGGTTCTCCTCTCCTCCCCAGGGACGGCCGGTGCGACCTCTCCACGAATCCTCAGAATCGCTGGAACATGTGTTCGAAACTCGGGAGAATGGACGCATGCCCTCCTTCACCGACGCGCTCCCCACCTTGGGGGATCTGTCGGTGCCGTTCGCGCCCCTGCCGGTGGGTGATTTGCCGGATGATGCGTTGCTGGCCGCTCAGCGCGCTGTGGCGGAGGTGCGGCGTCGGGTGGAGACGCAGGCGGCGGTGGTGGCGGCCGAGATCGCACATCGCTCGCGTCGGGAGCTCGGGCATGCGGGGTTGGCGGCCGCGAACGGGCAACGCACGGCGGAGGGGTTGATCTCGCAGCTGACGGGCACCTCGCTGCGGGATGCGCGCACCCTGGTGAAGGCGGGCGAGCTGCAGCCCACCGCGACCGCGCGGACAGGGACGCCGCCGGCAGACACGGGCGCTCCCGCAGCACCGGCGATACCGCGCTGGTCGGCGGTGATCGGTGACGCAGTCGCCCGTGCGACGATCACGGTGGAGGCGGCTGACGTGATCCGTACTCGCCTGGGCCATGCGGCGAAACGGCTCGACGCGGCTTTCTCTCACGAGACCGATGGGGCAACCGCTGAGGCACGTGCCGAGCTCGAGACCCGGCTGGCTGACGCCGCGCAGCGACTCACGGCCGAAGCGCCGCACCTGACGATCGAGCAGCTCGCGGTGCGGGCATCGCGCGCCCGGGACGATCTCGATGTGGCGGGGATTGCCGCGCGCGAGGACGCGTTGCGGGATCAGCGGTACCTGCGGGTGCATCGGCAACTGGACGGGATGACCCGCATCCACGGGCTGCTGGATCCGGAATCCGCCGCCATCGTGGTGCCGATCCTCGATGCCGCGACCTCACCCCGGAGGGGCGGGCCCCGCTTCGTGAACCCGGATGCGGTGGCGCGGGCCGACGATGTCGTGCGGGACACCCGCAGCACCGAGCAGCTCACCCTCGACACCCTCGTCGAGTTGATCCGCCTCGGCGCCCGCGTCGAAGACGGCAAGCTTCTGGGTGACAAGAAGCCCGCGGTGCGGATCCTGGTCACCAAGGGCGACCTCGATGCCCCCACGAACAGTGAGGGGGTGCGCGAGGGCGCGGCGTTCTTCGAAGGGCAACCCGATGCCGTCTCGATCGCCACCGCGGAACGCTACATCTGCAGCAGCGGGGCGGTGCCGATCCTCTTCGACACCGACGGACGGGTGCTCAACCTTGGCCGGGAACAACGCCTGTTCTCTGCGGAGCAACGCCAGGCCATGGCCGCCCGTGACGGCGGCTGCCTGATGTGCGACCGGCCACCCGCCTGGACCGAAGCACACCACATCGACCACTGGGACCAACACCACGGCCGAACCGACATCGATGACGGAGTCCTGTTGTGCCGGCACTGCCACCTGCTGTTGCACAACCAGAACTGGCGCATCTGCCGACACGGCGGCACCTACTTCCTCGAACAGCCCGACGCCGACGGCATCCTCCGCCGCACCCCCTGCCCACCCGCAGCCCCGCCCTGCAACGACTCCGAGCAACCGCATGATCGGGCGGCCGGCGGCTGCGAAGCACCTGTCCGAATCATGGGCTGGAGAGGTCGGCACGAGTTGGCGCGAGAACCGCATAGGCTCGGCGGGTGAGATTCGCCGCCCTTCGCGCGCCCTGGTACAAGGGCTACCTCGCAGGCGGCTCGCTCATGATGGGCGCCGACCACGTCGAGCACGCCATCACCTACTTCGTCATGTGGCAGCTGTTCGAGTCGCCCGTGCTCGCCGGGTTCGCCGTCATCAGCCACTGGGTGCCGCAACTGCTGTTCGCGATCCCGTTCGGGGCGCTCGCCGACCGCTTCGACTGCCGCCGCCTCATCCAGCTCGGTGCCGCGTGCTTCATGGTCGCCTCGGCCGGCTGGGCCGTGCTCATCGCGACGAACACGCTCGAGCCCTGGCACTGCGTCGTGCTGCTGCTGCTGCACGGGCTCGCGGGAACCTTCTGGGGCCCCGCCGATCAGCTCATGCTCTACGACATCGTCGGCCCGAAGGACCTGCCCTCCGCCGTGCGTCTCATGGCCACCGGGCTCAACCTCGGCATGCTCGTCGGCCCGGGTCTCGGCGCCGCCCTGCTGTTCACGGTCGGTCCCGCGTGGGGCATGGCCGTCAACGTCGTGCTCTATGTGCCCTTCGTGGTCTACCTGCTGTTCGTGCCCTACGACGGTCACAGCCGCGTCGGCGAGCACCGCACGCCGCTGCGCCTGGGCGACCTGCTCGGGGTGATGCGCGAGGTGCCGAAGTTCCCGGCCATCCTCAGCGTGATGCTGCTGCAGGCCTTCGTCGGCCTCTTCATCGGGTCAGCTTTGCTGCCTCTGCTGCCCGAGTTCGGAGCGCTCCTGGGGCTCGACGATTCGGGCCTCGGCTACGGCCTGCTGCTCGTCGCGATGGCGACGGGGGCGGTGATCGGAGGTGTCGGCCTCGAGGCGATCGGGCGGGTACGGGTGAGCCCGCGGCTCGCGATCGTGGCGACCATCGCGTTCGCCGCGGCGGTGCTCGTGTTCGCGATCTCGCGCAACTTCGTGCTCAGCCTGCTCGTGCTCGTGGTCGCGGGCATGGCCAACCTCATCTCCTCTTCGACCTCGCAGGCGGTCGTGCAGCTCGAGGCACCGGCCGACCGACGCGGTCGCTTCCTCGGCGCCTATGCCGTCGCCTCGAGCGGGTCGCGCACCGGATCCGGCATCCTCATCGGCGCGATCGGCGCGTGGCTCGGCGTCACCTGGGCGATCGGCATCGATGCCGCCCTGCTGCTCGTGGCCGCGGCCGCGATGCTCGTCGTGACCCTCGCCTGGCGGCGCCGGATGCCGGCCACCGGTGCGGTGGAGGTCGCAGCCAGCGAGCGCGACGCCATCAGCGAGGCGTGAGCCCGTCCCACCAGCGCAGCACGCGCAGTGCCGCGAGGGTCACCCAGCGACTCGGAGCGCCCTCCCACTCCCCATCGAGAACCACGTGGGACCGTCGAGTTCGTTCTCGAGCGGCCAGCGGCCCTCAGCATCCGCTTTGCCACGCACGAGCTCGACCGCCTCGAGCAGGCGCTCGTCGCCCTCGGGTCGCGCGCGGCGGAAGTACTCGAGCGCGCGCAGCACGTCGTAGTGCCACCGCGTCGGGAACGTCGTCATCGTGAAGCGCGGGTCGACGAACCCGCCGGTCGACAGCCGGCGCAGCAGCCGTCGCGCGAGCAGGTACTCCTCGCCGCGGATGCGGGCCTCGCGCACGCGTGAGCGCTGTGGGTCAGCCGGGTCGGCCGCGTGCTCCCAGGCGAGCAGACCCTCGAGCACGCAGATCGTGGGGTGGAAGGACGAGACGGCGGTGTTCTGTTCGCAGTTCCACCCACCGTCGGGCTGCTGGTCGGCGAGGATGCTGTCGAGGGCGCGCGCGGCATCGAAGCCGAAGTACACGATGTTCGACAGCAGCACGCCGGCGACGCAGGCCTCGGTCGTCTGCTCGAAGTAGAGCTCGCCGCCGTCGACCTCATCCCACCGCACGTTCTCCGCCACCCGATTCATGGCATCGCGCACCCCCGGGTCGTGCGGATCGACGCCGAAGTCGCGCAGCAGCGTCACCGAGAAGTGCGTCGCGGTCCACGCGGAGAAGAATGGACGCGACTCGTCGACCCACCCGGGCCGGTAGGTGCCGTGATCCCAGGTGCCCTCCGGATCCTGCAGCGCGAGCAGCTGCGCGCCCCAGCCCTCGCGGGCGACCCGGGAACGCTCGGCGGTGACGACATCCGGAGATGCGTCGGTGAGGTCGCGCAGCACCTGGTGCCGGATCGCGGGGTCGGAGTCGAGCAGCCAGTCGATCGTGTCCATGGGGTGACGGTATGCGAGGCTACCGACGCTGGTTTCGAGACGCCGCTACGCGGCTCCTCACCCAGCCGAGCAACGCCGCCACGCGGCTCCTCAACCAGCTGAGCAAGGCCGCTTCGCGGCTCCTCACCCAGCTGAGGAGGGCGTCACAACTTCTCGATCGGCGCGATCTTGATGAGCAGTCGCTTGCGGCCGGCGGTGTCGAACTGCACCTCGGCGACGGCCTTCGGGGCCTGACCCGTGACATCCACGACGCGCCCCTCGCCGAAGTCGGTGTGCCGGATGCGGTCACCCGGTGCGAGGGTGAGGTCGCCGTTGTCGCGCACCGTGTTGGTGACCGCGCTCGTCCATTCGCGCTTCTCCCGCGGCGGGGCGGGCGGCAGCGAGGTGCTGTAGCTGAAGGTCTGTCGCGGCCGGCCCGCGTTGAGGGCGCGCGAGCGCGTACCACCGCGCGAATTGGCCATGCCGGGCGACTGCCGCCACTCGATGAGGTGCCCCGGCACGTCCTGCAGGAACCGGCTCGGCATCGCGACGGCGGTGTCGCCGAACGACGAGCGCGTCATCGCGAGCGAGAGGTAGAGGCGCTTCTTGGCCCGGGTGATGCCCACGTAGAACAGCCGCCGTTCCTCCGCGATGCCCCCGGCTCGCCCGCCGAGATGCGGTGCGGCAGCAGGTCCTCCTCGATGCCGGTGAGGAACACCGTCTCGTACTCCAGCCCCTTGGCGGTGTGCAGCGTCATGAGCGTGACGGTGCCCGAGGCGTCGTCGATCTCGTCGGCCGCCGCGACGAGGGCGACCTCGGTCAGGAAGTCGATGAGACGCCCCTCGGGGTTGCGTCGCGCGAACTCCTTGGTGAACGAGAGCAGCTCCTCGACGTTCTCGGCGCGCACCTCGTCTTGCGCGTCGCGGGTGGCCCGCAGCGCCTCGACGTAGCCGGTGCGCACGAGCAGCTCGGTGAGGATGTCGGCCGGCGGCTTCGTGGGCACCATGGCCTCGACCTCGTCGAGGATCTGCCCGAGGTCCATGATCGCCTTGGTGACCTTGGGGCCGAGCCCGAGTTGGTCGGCCTCACGCAGCGTCTCGCGCAGCGGAACCCCGAGCCGGTCGGCGTGCGCCTGGAGGGCGGCCTCGGTGGCGGGGCCGATGCCCCGCTTGGGCGTGTTCATGATGCGGCGCAGAGCCAGGTCGTCAGCGGGGTTCGCGACCTGCACGAGGTAGGCCATCGCATCCTTGATCTCGGCGCGCTCGTAGAACTTGGTGCCCCCGCGATGCGGTACGGGATCGCGGAGCGGATCAGGATATCTTCCAGCGCTCGCGTCTGCGAGTTGACGCGGAAGAACACCGCCATGTCCTTGTAGGCCGCACCCGCCTCGTGCAGCTTCTGGATCTCATCCGCCACGAACTGGGCCTCGTCGTAGGCGCTGTACCCGGTGAACCCGGTGATCTTGTCGCCCGCCCCGGCCGTCGTGAAGAGGTTCTTCTCCTGGCGGTCGAAGTTGGAGGCGATCACCGCGTTGGCCGCGTCGAGGATGTTCTGCGTCGAGCGGTAGTTCTGCTCGAGCAGGATCACCTGCGCCTCGGGGTAGTCGCGTTCGAACTCGACGATGTTGCGGATGTCGGCGCCGCGGAACGCGTAGATCGACTGGTCCGAGTCGCCCACGACGGTGAGCGAGGCGCCCGGGATGCCGCCGTTCGCATCCAGCCGCGTCCGGGTGTCGGCGGGCACGTGCTGCGGCTCGACCGGCCGCGTGAGCTCGCGGATGAGCGCGTACTGGGCGTGATTCGTGTCCTGGTACTCGTCGACGAGGATGTGGCGGAAGCGCCGCTGGTAGAGCGCCGCGACCTCGGGGAAGGCCCGGAACAGGTGCACGGTCTCGGCGATGAGGTCGTCGAAGTCGAGGGCGTTCGCGCGGCGCAACCCCTCGCTGTAGCGGCGGAACACCTCGAGGAAGGCCGCGTCGGCCGGGTCGTCGGCGTTCACCTGGCGTGCATAGGTGTCGACGTCGGCGAGCTCGTTCTTGAGCTTGGAGATCTTGCCCGCGACGCTCGGCACGGTGAGACCGAGGGTGTCGACCTCGAGCTCCTTGATGATGCGCTTGAGCATCGCGCGCGTGTCGGCGGAGTCGTAGATCGTGAAGGCCGACTTGAGCCCCATCGCCTCCGCTTGGCGCCGCAGGATGCGCACGCAGGCCGAGTGGAAGGTCGAGATCCACATGCCGTCGGCCGCGCCGCCGACGAGCTGCTCGACGCGCTCGCGCATCTCGTTCGCGGCCTTGTTGGTGAAGGTGATCGCGAGGATCTGGCTCGGCCACGCCTCACGGGTCTGCAGGAGGCTTGCGATGCGCCGCGTGAGGACGCTCGTCTTGCCGGAGCCGGCGCCGGCGACGATCAGCAGCGCCGGGCCGCGATAAAGCACGGCCTCGCGCTGCTGCGGGTTGAGGCCCGCGAGCAGCGCCTCGTCGACGGCGGGCGCGGAGGACGGCAAGCCGGAATCACCGGGATCCGAGTCGAACCCGTCGAGGAGGAAGGTCATGACCGATCCAGTCTAGGTCGCGCCGCCGACCTCCTCCCGGACGGGATGCACTCAGGCCGCACCCTCGGCGAAGCCGATGATGATCGCCCCGGTGTCGCCGTCGGTCTGGATCGCGAACTCGAGGTCGCCCGCCACCGCGTTGAGGATCGGCCAGCTGCCCATGCCCGAGCTGCGCTCGAGGGCGTACCCGCCGAGCAGCGGCTCCCAGGCGTCGAGCACGGCATCCGGCTCGAGCTCGGTCACGTACTGCAGAACGGCGTTCGCGTCGCTCGACTGGTAGACGCCGCACAGCTCGACGCCATCCGGATGCGTCCAGTCCGCCGGTACGGTCGGGGCGTCGGCGAGGTCGGTGCCGAACGGACTGCCCGGGAAGGCGCGCTCGCACGCGTCGCCCGCCGCAGGTCCGGCGGGGCCGGGATCGCCGAGCGCCGGCCCGGAGACAGCGGGGCCGTTCGGGTCGGGCGCGCAGGCGCTGAGCGCGAGCAGGAGCCCGCCGATCGCGGCGAGGTGCAGCGCGCGGGTGGCCGCGCGCGTCGATGTGGGGGTCATGGTGGTCCTCTCGATCAGTCCAGGTATTCGCCGTCGATCGCCCAGTGGATGGCGTATCGGCTCGTGCCGGTCTCGACGATGTAGAACGACGCGTCGCCGAGCACGCCCGTGAGCAGCTCGCCGTCGGTCGAGTCGGCGCGCCCATGCACGCCGGCGGTCAGCGCACCCTCGTAGAAGCGCAACACGGTGTCGTACGGGGTGTAGTAGCTCGTGGCGTAGTGCCCGGCCTGCTCGGTGGTCGAGATCGTCTCGACCCAGCACAGCACCGCGAACTCGGCGGGGGTCGGCCAGCCGTCGGGTCGCATCCGGATGTCGCCCTCGTACACGAACCCGGCCTTCGCTCCGTACTGCTCGACGCAGCGCGGATCGAGCTGCGGAGGCGGCTCGCCCTGCACCGCGTCGGAGGTCGGGGATGCGGTGCCCGTCGGGATCGGCATCGGCTCGGCGTCGCGGCAGGCGCTCAGCGCGACTGCGGCGACGGCCAGGAGCCCGATGCCGCCGGCTCGGCGCAGCGTCACGCCGGCAGCTCCTCCGGCCGGGCGACCGCCTCATCCGCCGGGACGCCGGCCCGCGCGCGACGCGATCCCACGAGCAGGGGCGCAGCGTGATCCGGCTGCGGCCGGCACTGAGCCAGATGCCCGCGATGGCGAGCACGAGGCCCGAGGCGGGGCCCGCGATACCGGGCACGCCCATCGCGATGTAGGCGAACACGATGAGTGCGACGTAGATCGCGAGCACCGTGCCCAGCACGCGCGAGACGAGACGCTCGACCCACGCCATCCACGCCATGCCGGCGAAGGCGACGAGCACACCCAGCCACGGGATGTAGGGCCCGAAATCGGTGAGCATGAAGTAGACGAAGAGGCCGTCGTTCTCGTAGAGCCCCTTCTCGGGGCCGTCGAAGCCGTAGTTGGCGAGCGCGCCCTTCCAGCCGTACGCGAGCGCGAGACCCGCCGCCGACACGAGCACGCCGCCGGTCACGACGCCGGCCGCGATCGACCGCGGATGCTGCGCTTCGACGCGCGAGCGCCAGGCGGCCGCGAAGATCACGAGCAGGGCGACCGCGGCGAAGCCGACGAGGTAGCCGAGGTAGTTGGGCATGCGGGTGAGCTCGTGCATGACCTCGGGGGTCACGACGAAGTCCTCTCCGCGGGCAGCGGCCTCCATCTCGCTCGACGGCCGATGGTCGAAGAGCACGGTGGCGGTGAATCCGGCAAGGCCGGCTGCGGCGCCCCAGAGGGGCCAGAGGCGATCGCGAGCGGTGGCTGCGGTCATGGTGGTTCGCTCCTTGATTCAGGTGGTGCGGGAGGCCCGCGTGGAGGTGGAGGTGGAGGTGGAGGTGGAGGAAAGCGCGTTGGCGGGCGAGGCGCTGCGCAGGAGGACGCGGCGCCTCGCCCGAGGGGTCAGAAGCCCGCGATGAAGCTGCTGACGATGCGGTCCAGGGCGGCGGCGTCGTCGTCGCTGACGGCCTGGATGGTCACGTAGATGAGGTAGCTGCCGTCGTCCGCGATCGCCGCGATGGCGACGTAGTCGGCCTTCGTCGAACCGCATCCGGTGAAGTACTCGTACTTGCCGGTGTGGTAGCCGTCGGCGTAGCTCTGCACCCCGTTCGAGCTGCAGCCTTCGGACTGCACACCCGAGCGCGTCGTGTTGAGGAGGTTGTCGACATAGGCGGGGTCGGACGCGCCGGGCGTCGCCATCACGATGACGCCGGGCACGCTCCAGCCGCTGTTGAGCTTCTGGATGCTCGTGCTCGCGGTCACGCCGTACCAGACGTTGCCGGAGTCGTCGGTGAAGCCCGAGCCGTCGACGTCCTTCCATTCGACCGGCACCGAGACGCCGACCTGGCCGGAGTCATCCGAGATGTCGACGAAGTCGCCCGAGGGCTGGCCGCCCCCGCCGCCGACGTTCGCGACAGCGGTCACGACGCGCTCCGAGTTGACCTGGCCGCGGTAGTACGACTCGTCGGCCGGACGGTAGAGCTCGATGTCGAGCGTCGCCTCGGTTCCGTGGGTGCGCAGCACGTCGCAGTACTCCCGCATCGTGCCGTCGGTGCCGACGCTCACACCGCCCAGTCGGGTGATGAGATCGCCGGGCTTGACGCCCGCCTTGTCGGCGACCGAGCCGGCCGCGACGGACGCGACCCAGACCCCGAGCCCGCCGTCCTCGCCGGCCACGCCCTGGCCGTTGATGCCGAGGCTCAGCACGCTCTCGCCCGCGGCGAGCTGCTCGATGACGTCTTTGACCTCGTCGCGGTGGATGGCGAAGTTGTAGTCGTAGGTGTCCTCGCCGGCGTAGTTCACGCCGACCACCCGGCCGTCGGTGTCGACGAGCGGGCCGCCCGAGTTGCCAGGACGGATGCGCGCGTCGTGCTCGATGATCGAGTCGATCGACGCCCACGCCGTGTCACCCTCGATGTCGGCCTTCGACACGATGCCCCGCGTCATGGTGAACGTGGGGTCGCCGAGCGGGAAGCCCGCGGCGTACACGTCGATGCCGGTCGCGATGTCGCCCTTGCGCCAGGCGAGGTAGGGGTACTCGTCCTTCTCGAGCTGCACCACGGCGATGTCGAGGCACTCAGATGCGCCGAGCACGCGAGCGTCGAGCGTGTCGCTCTGGTCGCCTCCGCGCCAGACGTCGATCGTGCCCGCGCCCACGACGACGTGGTTGTTGGTGACGGCGAGGCCGTCCTCGCTGATGATGAAGCCGGATCCTCGGCCTGCGCCCTCGTAGCCGCCGTACTGCGGGTCGACGAAGGTTCCGCGCGCCTCGAGCTGGATCACGGCCTGCTGCACCTGCTCGAAGCCGACGGCCTTGCCGGGCTCGGCCGGAGCACCGCCCGGAATCGGGATGAGGTTGCAGCCGGCGAGCGCGATCGCGGCCGCGCCTGCGGTGAGAGCGCCCGCGAGGGCGCGTGTGGTGGTTCGGGACATCGTCCTGTTCTCTTTCTGTGTCGGATTGGTGGTTCCGGGGGTCGGGGGTGGTGCTGTGGGTGGTGCAGGGTGGTGCTGGGCCGCGGGTGCGTCCGGGCGGAGAACCCCCGGATATCCCGCCCGGACGCGCGGCGGCCGCAACCCGACTAGCGGCCGCCGAGCCTCCGCGTGGTCAGGAGCATGGCTCCCGCCGCGAGGAGAACTGCGACGAGGATGATCCCGGGGATCACGGTCTCGGCGCCGGTCTGTGCCAGTCGGGGGTCTCGATCGCCGTTCGCGGGGGATGCCGCGGCCGGGTCAACGATGTAGCTGACGGTGCGCTCGGTGCGGTTGCCGGCCACGTCGGTGGCGACGATGCGCAGCTCGTGCGTGCCGGGGGTGCCGGTGGGCAGCAGGACGCCGTCGGGAGTCGTCCCGTCGCAGCGGTCGACCCCGGAGCCGATATCCGCGCAGTCGAACTCGACCAGGACGCGCTCGTGCTGGGCGTAGTGCCCGTTGGGCAGAATGCCTGAGGAGGCCTCGGGCGAGTTCACCTCGATGACGGGCGCGTGCAGGTCGATGTTCACCGGGAGCTGGTGCGGTTCGCTGCGGTTGCCCTGGGCATCCTCGGCCCACACAAGCACGGTGTATTCGCCCGTGGAGGCGAGCTCGAGCTCGCCGTCAGGCCCGTTCACCGAGCCGACGATGGTGCCCGACCCTGTGCCGTACTCCCAGCGGATGTACGCGATGTCGCTCTCGGTGTCGGTCGCTGTGAAGCGCAGCGTCACGGCGCTCGTGTGCCAGCCGCTCGCCGGCTCGGTCGGAAGGTCCACGCGCACCTCCGGCGCCGTGGTGTCGGCGCCGATCACGCGGTACTCGACGGTCTCGCGGGTCTCGTTGCCGGCGCGATCCAGGCCGACGACGGTAAAGGTGTGGCGTCCGGGCGTCGAGGTGTCGAGTTGCCCACCGGAGGCGATCGGGGCCGTGCACGAGAACACGTCCGAGAGCGCGTCGGCACAGCTGTAGCTGACGGTGAGGTCGTCGCCCGCGTCGATCTCGTCGGGGATGCCGGTGATCTCGACCGTCGGCGGGGTGAGGTCGACCTGGATGGTGCGCGTGTGCATGAGGCTCGCGTTGTCCTGGTAGTCCTCGGCTGAATAGCGCAGTTCGTGCACGCCCTCGCCGATGTTCACGGTCGCGACGGGGCCGTACAGCGTCGTGAGCGGACCGCCGTCGAGGCCGTGCTGCAGGCGCCACACGCCCGCGCCCGCGTCGCTCGCCGTGAGGGTCACCGTGACCGCCTGCCGGAACCAGCCGCGCGCGTTCGAGCTGGCGGGATTCGTGAGGTACTCGACGACGGGAGGGGTCGTGTCGGTCGCAGCCGCGTGGGTCACGACGAGCACGGAGTGCTCTTCGCCGTCGAGAGTGACGGTCGCGAACGCGAGGTAGGGGCCCGGCACGACGCCGTCGAAGCGGGCGCGCCGCTGAGGCGAACTGGGCACGATCGGGGTCATCTCGGCCGTGTACTCAGCATCGAGTCCGACGATGCGGGCGCGGGCGGTCGCGTCGGGGCGCAGCACGCCGTCCTTCTGCGGGGTGACGTTGAGCTCGATGAAGGTCTTGCCGATGCTCGAGAAGGCGCCGTTGTCGACCGTGCTCGTGCGGTAGCTGAAGCCGATGGGCACGACACGCTCGGTGCTGCCCTCGTTGCGCACGCTGAGCGTCACCGTGCCGCTCTGCGGGGTGGACGTGGAGAAGGCCACCGCGGCGCTGCCCTCGGGGCGGCTCACGAACGCGTAGCTGGTTCCGGCGGGCGAGCGCAGCCGGCCCGAGAGCTCCGCCCCGAGCGCACCGAGGTTCATGAAGACCATGTCGGTGACCTCGACGGTTCCGGTCCAGGTGGCGCCCGCCGCGATCGTGGGCGTGAAGAACTGAGCGGGAGCGTCAGTCACGGCGGCGAACGCCTGGGCGGTAGGGGCGCCGGAAGCCGGGGCGCCGGATGCGGAGGCGTCGTAGGCGGGAGCCTCGGCCGACGGGGTCTCGGGCGCCGAGGACTCCGGCGCCGAGGACTCGGACGCAGGGGCGCCCTCCTCGATCGGTTCCGGATCGCTCGCGGGCGCCGCGGCGGCATCCGGGATCTCATCAGGAACGGGGGCGGTCGCCTCGTCGAGGACCGTGGTGGTCTGGTCCTCGACGGGCAGCTCGTCGGCGACTGCGAGCGCGGCGGGCGTCAGCAGCCCGAGTGCGAGCAGCGCGGTGGTCGCGCCCGCGGCGAGCCGGCGCACGGGGGTGGTGGAGGTCATGGTGGAGGTGTCCTTTCGGGTGCGACCGAAGCCGCCATCCGACATTCGCGGGCCGGGCGTCCCGGTGCCCAGAGTCGGGTGCCCTCGATCAGCGGCCCGAGAGCGCCGGGACATCCGGGACATGCGTCCTGGGACGGACGGGTGGTCCGGCCCACCCGAAGGGCCGGACCACCGGTGCGCACGGGTTTCTCTACCGCGTGCGCACGCGTCGACGGATCGCGAGCACCGCGCCTGCCCCCAGCAGGAGCACGGCGAGCGCGACACCGCCGACGAGTCCCTCGGCGCCGGTCGACGCGAGGCGCGGGGCGCCCCGTCCGACGACCCCGTTGCCGTTCGGCGCCGCCGCGTCGACCGTGTAGCTCACCACGCGCTCGGTGCGGTGACCGGCGACATCCGTGGCCACGATGCGCAGCTCATGGGTGCCGGGCGTCCCTGTCGGAAGCAGCTGGCCATCCGGGGTCGTCGCATCGCAGCTCGCGATGCCCGAGGCGTCGTCGTCGCAGCTGAAGTCGATCACGACGCGCTCGTGCTGGGCGAAGTGGCCGTTCGGCAGGATCGAGAGCTCGTCTTCGTCGGGCGAGACCAGGTTGATCCAGGGCGCGGTTGCATCGACGTAGAGGTGCAGGTCGCGACCCTCGCTGCGGTTGCCAGCGTTGTCTTCGGCCCAGTAGCTGAGCGTGTAGTACTGGCTGCGGTCGAACGTCACCTCCGCGGTCTCCGCCTCGATGTCGCGGCTCACCGTGCCCTGCGTCGTGTCGTACTCGTAGTGGATGCGACGGATGCCGCTCTCGTCGCTCGCGGTGAAGCGCACGGTGACCGTATCGAGGTACCAGCCGGATGCCGGCTCCGCAGGCACGTCGACCTCGACGACGGGGTCGGTCGTGTCGGGTGCGACAACGCTGTAGGAGCGCACGATACGCGTCGTGTTGCCCGCGAGGTCGGTGGCCCGGATCGCGAAGGTGTAGTCGCCCGGCGTCGTGGTGTCGACGCGCGCTCCATCCGGCAGGTCCGCCGTGCAGTCGTCGCCGACGAGCCCTGAGGTCGCGTCGCCGCACTGGTACTCGACGAAGAGCTCCTCACCGACGGCGTACCGGCCACCGTCGACGATCCCGTAGAGCGCGATCACCGGGGCCGTCGCATCCACAAGGATGGTGGACTCCTGCCAGTCGCACCCGATATGGGTTTCGAATTGCCTTTCAGGCGGGTGAATCCATCCCCACCCCCGCCTCGCGCGCCATCACGATGAGCGCCGAGCGGTCGGTCGCGCCGAGCTTCGTCGAGATGCCGTAGACGTAGTTGCGCACCGTCTTGTTGGTGAGCACGAGCGTGCGCGCGATCGTCGGGTTGTCCTGGCCGCGTGCCACGAGGTCGAGCACCTCGCGCTCGCGCTCGGTGAGCTCGGGGAACGGGTTGCCACCCGTGCGCTTCGCCTCGGTGAGATACGAGACGGCGCGACGTGCGACATCCGCGCCGAGCAGCATGTCGCCCGCGGCGACCGCGTGAATCGCCCGCTGCACCTCGCCGGGAGCCGCCGTCTTCAGGAGGTAGCCGCGGGCGCCCGCGCGCACGGCAGCGAAGAGCGACTCGTCGTCGCCCAGCATCGTGAGCACGAGCACCCCGATGTCGGGACGTTCGCGGTTGATGCGTCGCGTCGCGTCGATGCCCGAACTGCCGGATGCCAGATCCAGATCCATGAGCACGACCGCGGGAGAGGTCTCGAGCACCACCTCGACTGCCTCGTCGGCGGTCCCGGCCGACCCGACGACCTCGACGCCCTCGAGCGTCTCGAGCAGCGAGATGATGCCGATCCGGAACAGCGGATGGTCGTCGACGACGACGACGCGGATGCTTGCTGAGTCTGTGGTCATGTGGTGGTCTCCAGAACGGTGGTGGCCGCGCCGGCCGACGCCGGCACGCGGATCAGAATCGTGGTTCCCGCGGGCCCCGAGCGCAGGTCGAGGTCGCCGCCCGCTTCGATGGCGTGCTCGCGCATCGTCGTGAGTCCGACGCCGGCCGCGACGCCGTCGGGGTCGAAGCCTCGGCCGTCGTCACGCACGCCGAGCGCCACGAACCCCTCGCCGTCCTCGCGCAACTCGATCTCGACGAGCGTGGCCCGCGCGTGCCGCACGGCGTTGTGAACGGCCTCCGCGGCCACGAGGTACAAGGGGCGCACGGCAGCCACCGGCACGCGCCACGCAGCGGGAGCGTCGACGCTCACCTCGACACCGGAGCCGGCGAAGTCCGCCGCGAGTTCGGCGAGCTCGACCGAGAGCTCGAAGACGGCACGATCGGTGCGCACGCTGCGCGCGACGCGGCGCACCTCACCGAGCTGTTCGCGCAGATCGTCGGCGAGACGGGATGCCAGGGCACCCGCAGCTGCAGGATCACTCGCCCGGAGGTTGTCGACAGCGGCAAGCCCGAAGCCGACGCCCGCGAGCGAGGGCCCGATGCCGTCGTGCAGTTCGCGACGCAGGGTGCGGCGCTCGTCCTGCCGTGCCGCGACGAGCAGATCCCGGGCAGCGCCGAGCCGCGCGCTCGCGAGCGCGAGCCGCAGAGCGATCGCGACGACGCCGGCGAGCTCTTCGAGGTTCTGCAGCACGCTGCCCGAGAGCCGCTCCCCGGCCAGGGATGCACCCGGATCTCACCGAGCCGTGCCCCCGCGGCGCGCAGCTCCACGGCCACGGCGTCCTCTCCGACCCTCCCGACGCCGATCGGGGCGGCGCCCGTGCGGTCGGGCACGATCTCGACGGCCGCCACGCCGAGCGCGCTGCGCAGCGCTGCGGCGAGAGCCACGAGCCCCTCGGCACCGGAGTCGAACTCGCCCACCCGCTCACCGAGCCGACCGAGCAGGCGTGCCGGGTCACCATCCGGTCCATACACGAGCCGGTCGATGCCGAGTTCGATCCCCGCCGCGCCGCTTGCAGCGGGATGGCGACGATCGCGGCGCTCAGGATGCCGATCGCGACCGGGTCGAGCGAGGTGACGGCGGTCAGCAGCTCGCTCACGATGAGATACGCCGTGATGGCCGCGACGGTCAGGATCGTCCAGAGCAGCACGCGCGTCACCGCGAGGTCGATGCCGCGCAGACGGGTGCCGAGCACGAGCACGAGCACGGCGGAGGGGTAGAAGATCTGGCCGATCACGGGCGCGATCATGCCGAAGTCCCACAGCAGCGCGGGGATCTCGGGGTCCGCCGGCACCACGAGCGCGGCATAGGAGAGGGTGAGGAAGGCGTGGCCGACGGTGAGCCAGCCCACCCGGGCGCGCCGATCCGCGGTCGCCTGGCGCCACTGCATCACGACCCAGACCGCGACGCCGACCGAGATGAGCACCGCGAGCACGACCGCGACCCCGTAGATCCACGGCAGGATCGCCTGCGTTGCGGCATCCCGGATCGCGAACGGATTGATCGGCCCGCCGGTCACCGGATCGAGCGGCGCCTGGTGCACGACGGCCGCGAGCCAGCTCACGGCGGCGAGCGCCACGACGACGGTGACGACCGTGCGCCCTGCGGCTCCGAGCGGCTTGCGCAGCAGGATGACCGGCACGATGACCGTGCCCACGGTGCCCGGTATGTAGCCCCACCCTGCGGCGTGCGCGAGCAGACCCCAGAGCGGCAGGTCGGGAACCCGCTCGCCGAGCAGTCCCCATTGCACCCCGAACGCGGCGATGCCCGACCCGACGGCGTGCACGGCCAGCACGACGACCACGGGATGCGGGCGACGCAGCAGGAGCACGGCGCTCAAGAGACCGTAGATGAGGGCCACCACCACGCCGATCTCGTCGAAACGCGACTGCACGAGCGGCGGAGAGGCCGAGAGGAATGCCCCCGCCACCGGCAGCTCGGGAAGCTGGAAGACCCACGCGATCACGATCGAGGCGAGCGCGAGCCCCCACGAGGTCACGAGAACACCGACCGCGAGGATGCGACGGACGGCGACGCGGCGACGGATCATCGCGGCACCGCCACGACGATCACTCGACCCGCGCCCACGACCGTGTCCTCCAGATCGCCTCCCAGCTCGTCGGCCCGGTCGCGCACCGAGGCGAGGATCGGACCCTCATCGCCGGGGCGCCCGCGGCCGTCGACCTCGAGCGCGATGCGCACCTCACGCGCGGCGACGTCGATCGTGATGACGGCCGTGCGCGCATCCGGCGCCCTCCGCGCCAGCAGCACGAGTTCGGCCACGAGGTGATGGATGGCCGCCTCGCGCCCATCGGGCACGGCGTCGCCGAGACGCCCCTCGACGGTGATGTCGAGGCGCGCGCTCGAGAACCGGGTCGCGAGCTCGCGGAGGGCGGTGTCGACGTCGCCCGTGTCGAGGGCTCCCGGCAGCAGGGTGCGGGCGAGGTCGCGAACCTCGCTCGTGCGCTCGGCGAGCTCCTCGCGCACCGCGGCGAGCTCGGCGCCGGCCTCGGGCGACCGCGCGACCACCAGCTGAGGGATCCTGTCGAGACGGTCGACGCTTCTCGCGAGGCCGGGCCCCAGCCCCTCGTCGAGCTCGCGGGCGACCATCCTCCGCTCCTCGGCGGCGACATCGCGTGCGCGATCGCCGGCCTCCAGGATGTCGCGATTGATCTCCGCCAGGCTCACGGTGATCGCGAGCACGCCCGACACCTGGTCGAGCACATGCGCGACGCGCGGATCGACGCGCTGCCTGCCGGGAGCCGCCGCCTCCAGCCAGCCGACCTCGCCCGCGGAACCGCGCAGCGCGATGCGGGTGACCGGCCCGCCGCCCACCCCGCTGACGGCCCGCACCCCGCCCGGCTCGGCCGAGTGGAGTTCGAGACGCGCGAGGCGCAACGCCGAACGCAGCTCCTCGGCCAGCGCGCGCAGGGCGTCGCCGTCGACGTCATCGGGGACGCGATCGCCGAGGGTGCGCACGAGCTGCCGGGGGTCGGCGGCGTCGCCGTACACGAGCTCGTCGACGCGGCTCTGGATCCAGGCGCGCAACGGCTCGAGGCTCAGCACGAGCGCCGCGACCCCGATGACACCCGCGATGAGCGGCGGCACCGGCAGGGTCAATGCGATCGTGGTCGCGATCGTCGAGTACGCCAGCACGAGCACCGCGACGAGCAGCACGTTGACGACCGTGCGGTTGACGGCGACCTCGACACCGCGGGTCCGACGCCCGAGAGCGAACAGCACGACGGTCGCGGGCATGAACAGCAGCGCCACGAGCGGGGCAAGCGGCGCGACCGCGTCGACGGCGGCGGCGACCTCGGGCAGGATCGGCAGGAAGATGGGTGAGGCGAATGTCACCAGCAGCGCCTGGCCGAGCACGACCCAGCCCTGTCCGGGCCGATCGGCGACCGGGCCGCGCCACCGTCGCCATGCCGCGACGCCGAGACTCACGACACCGATCACGACCTCGGCGGTGAAGGCCGCGACGATGATCGCGCGCAGCAGCTCCTGCAGCACCGGGTCATCCGGAGCCAGCGGGTTCGCGACGACACCCGCGCGCTGACGGAACGGCGAGAGCAGCACCGGCACGAACGAGATCGCGATCGCGGCGCCCACGAGGATCCGGATGCGCCGCCCCGTCGTGCGGGTCGTCAACAGCAGCGGCAGCACGGCGAAGCTCGTGAGCGCGCCGGGCAGCCAGAAGCGGTCGGCGGTGTGCGCGAGCACGCCGACGAGCTCGGGGGACCCGGCTCGGCGCGCAGCAGCACCGTGAACAGGAGCGAGAGCCCGGCTCCGATGCCCTGCGCCGCGAGGATCACCCCCGTGATCGTGGGTCCGCGGCTCACGATGATGCAGGCGACCCCGCCCCACACGACGGCGTAGCCCAGATAGATGATCGAGAGGTCGCCGGCGACCGCGTAGGGCGGCCCGATCACGGCGGCCAGGATCACCGCGGCCAGCACGAGCGACCACGCCACGGCGAGCACGCAGATGCCGCGCACCCGGTCGCTCGTGCGCGGACGTGCGGGAACCCGTCGCGGGTTCCACCGCGCGGCGTCCGCCGGGGCGCTCATCCTGCATCCTTCCGCGTCGCGCAGTCACTGCAGGCAAGAATGCCGTGTCCCACGTCCCGGAATCCAGGGGCGATTGTCCTCGCGCGGGTCAGCGCTCGTCGCGCGCCGCGAGCGCGAGGTCCGGGTGGTCGGCGAACACCCCGTCGAGCCCTGTCGCGAGCACCGCGTCGAATTCGCCGCGCCAGTCGCCCCACTCGCGGGCCGCCGCGCCGGAACGGAACGGCGCGGTGAGGAACTTGTTCTCGGGACGCAGGGTCCAAGTGAACACCTCGAGGCCGGCGCGGTGGGCACGGTCGACGAGCTCGATGCCCGCGCGCGGGTCGGGCTTGAGCAGCCGCCCCTTGTCGACGCTCACGCCGTGCACGCGCGTGGCGAGGTCGGCGAGGCCCTCGTCGCTCAACTGCGCGCTGTAGTCGGGAGCGGATGCGCCGAGCCGCAGGGCGAGGTCGGGCGCGGTCCCCTTGCCCTCGAGCAGATAGATGAGCTTCGCGTCGACGCCGCGCTGGCGTACCTCCCCGAGCACCGTCTCCTCGAAGCTCTCCACCACGAGGGGCCCGTCGAATCGTGCGAGCGCCTCGGGCACGAGCTCACCGAGCGGCAAGCCGATCGAGTCGAAGTACGCCGCGTGCTTGATCTCGGCGACGAGGCCGATCGGACGAGCGAAGAGTTCGGACGCGTCGTGGATGAGCTGGATCAGCTCGTCGAGCCGCACGATCGGATAGCGGCCGTCGAAGGTCGCGGATGCCGGGCGCAGCTGAGGCAGGCGTTCGACCGCCCGCAACGTGCGCAGCTCGTCCCACGTGAAGTCCTCGGTGAACCAACCGGTGGCCGAGACGTCGGCGAACTGCTTCGTCGTGCGACGATCGGCGAACTCGGGACGGCGGGCGACATCCGTGGTTCCCGAGATCTCGTTCTCGTGCCGCAGCACGAGCACGCCGTCGCGCGTCGCGACGATGTCGGGCTCGACGGCGTCGGCTCCGAGGGCGAAGGCCAGCTCGTACGCCGCGCGCGTGTGCTCGGGGCGGTAGCCGCTCGCCCCGCGGTGCCCGATGACCCACGGGCGCCGCTCTCGAATCATGCAGGCAACCCTAGCCGGGCGTGGCTGAGGCGAACGCGCGGAGTCGCCGCGCCGCTACGCTCCGATCATGCCCACCTCGCTCCCGCCGCTGCGCTGGGGCGATGTGCCGACGAGGCTGTGGGCGGGCGCCTGGCTGCTGGTGGGCGGCGGCGCCGCGATCGCGGGGTCGAACACCGAAGCCCTCTGGGTGCTCGCGCTCGGCACGGTCGCGCACGCAGCAGGCTGGTGCCTCTTGCCGTCGGCCGGATGGCGGCGCACCGTCGCGGTCGCCCCCGCGACGCTCACGATGTGGCTGCTGCTCGCCGGACCACGCTTCGTGATCGTGCTCGTGGTGCCCTACCTGCTGTGGCTGCTCGTGCGGCACCGATCGGCCCTCGCGGCGTTGACCGCCGTTCCGGTCGCGATGGTCGCCCTGCTCGTGGGCGATGCGTTCGGCCAGGACTACACGCGGATGCTGACGGCGCTCGGCATCGTCGGGGTCGCGATGCTCGCGGCCGGATGGCTCGCGCAGCTCATCGATCGCCGTCGACGACGCTGACGCCCATCAGGCGTCGACACTCGCGGCGCGGCGGGCGCGCAGCGCGCAGACCAGGTGCTCCAACTCGGGCCCGTCGGGAACGGCGAGTCCGCCCAGGCCCGAACCGAGCACCGCGAACGGCAGCTCGACCCCCGTCTCGTCGGCGCCGTCGAGCATCGTCACCGTGATGCCGCCCGTGGCCCGACCCAGACGCGTCACACGCGTGACCCGGATGTCGGCGACGCGCTCCCACGGTGCGCGTCCGAGCCGCACGGGATGCTCGGCCGATCCGCACCACACCTCGAAGCCCGTGTCGTCGGCGAGCAGCGTGAGGCCGACCGGCACGAAGGGCACGTCGGTGCGCAGGGCGCGCACGGCCCGCCGGAGCCCCGCGCGCGCGCACCGCGCAGCACGAGCGCGCCGGGGCGCGCGGCAGCGAGCGCCGCGACGCGGTGACCGGCGCGAGCCGACCAGATCATGAGCACGGCGAACAGCACGAGCACGCTGCCGGAGACGATCGCCGCGAGCAGCAGGAAGTCGATCACCGCATCCGTCCCGAAGCCGCCGAAGAACGATCCCGCGGCGGCGAGCCCGAGCGACGCCAGGTAGGCGAGGAAGAGCGGGGTGGGGGCGGCCGCCCCCGTGTCGTCGGCCGCGCGCGCACGCGTGCCGTCGTTCCGCTGCATGAGGGGAGCGTATGCCGCGTGCGGCATCCGCCGGGAGTCCCCTGAAGGGGTATCCCCCATCGGGGCCACACCCGTGCGCCGACTCAGTTCGCGGGCGTCGTCGCCTCGTCGGCCTGCGCTGCCTCGCCGCTCTCGGGAGCGGCCGGCATCGTCGGCGCGGGCTCCGCGCCGACCGCGATGGCCCGGCGGCCGGCCGGGATGAGGGCGGCGATGGCCACCACGACGAAGGTCACGACGCCCGCCGCGATGAGCACCCATTCGACGGGCACGATGTCGGCGAGCGGACCGAACGCGACCATCCCGACCGGCATGGCGGTCGCCATGACCACGCCGACGAAGCCGAACACCCGACCCTGGTACGCGGGCTCGACGCGCTGCTGCAGCAGCGTCGTCGACGGCGTGGAGAAGAACGGCACCGCGACGCCCACGAGCAGCATGAACCCGAAGAACACCCACACGTTCGTCGAGAGGCCGAGGGCGAGGGTGAGCGCACCGAACAGCACGGATGCGATGAGCACCGTGACGACCTTGTTCTTCAGGCCGCCCCAGACGGCGACGAGCACGCCGCCGACCAGCATCCCGACGCTGAACGCGAGCTCGTTGACGGTGAGCAGCCACACCTCCGCACCGAAGTTGCGCACCACCATGAGCGGCGTGAGCATCGAGGGGGCGACCGTCAGCACGAACACGATCGCGAACAGCACAAGCAGCCAGCGCACGAAGGCGTGGGTGAAGGTGTAGCGCACACCCTTGGCGAGATCGGTGAAGTAGCCCGTGTCGACCACCGTGCGCACCGTGGGCACGGCGATGAGCAGCAACAGGCCGATGCCGATGATCGCCGTGACGACATCCACCCAGAAGATCGCGACGATCGACATCGAGGCGTAGATGCCGGCCGCTGCGGCGGGCGCGATGAGCATCATGGCCGACTGGATCGACTGGAACACACCGTTGACGCGCAGCAGCTTGTCGGTCGGCACGAGCTGCGGGATGAGCGCCATGACGGCGGGCTGCTGGATGCCGGCGCCCGTCGAGCGGATCGCGAGCGTCAGGTAGATGAGCCACAGCTCCTGGTAGCCGCTCATCATGAAGATCGCGAGCGCGAGGGTCGTGACCGCGATCGACGCGTCGGCGGCGATGATGAGCGTCTTGCGGTTGAGCCGGTCGGCCCACACCCCGCCGAAGATCGAAACGATCGCCTGGGGCAGCATGCCGAACACCGCGGATGCCATGAGCACGACGCCCGATTTGGTCTCGAGCGTCAGGTGCCACATGATCGCGTACTGCACGAGCATCGACCCGAACATCGACACCGTCTGCCCCGACAGGAACACGGCGGTGTCGCGCCTCCACCCGGCCCGCGGCACAGCTGTCTCCCCACTCACCGCACGATCCTCGCACCCGGCTCCGACATCCGCCTCCCCCATTCGGCGGAGAGACGACGCTGGTTTCGAGACGCGTCGCGCTACGCGCGGCGCTCCTCAACCAGCTGAGCAGGGAGCCGACCGGGGTCAGGGCTCGAGCGTCCGCTGCGCGCGCCCCTCCTCACCCAGCTGGGTTGTCGAGCGCAGACGGGTCAGAGATTCCGTTCTGAGCCGCTGGCACCGGGTCGGGCGGGAGCGCATCGCCGTCAGGCGATACGCGAGGGCATGCGGCTCAGGACGGAATCTCTGACCCGGCAGCGCGCCGAGAGGCCCCCGTCACTCCCACTCGATGGTCCCCGGCGGCTTCGACGTGACGTCGAGCACGACGCGGTTGACGTTCGGCACCTCGTTGGTGATGCGGTTGGATACGCGCGCGAGCCACTCGTAGGGCAGGCGCGTCCAGTCGGCGGTCATCGCGTCTTCGCTCGAAACGGGCCGCAGCACGATGGGGTGCCCGTAGGTGCGACCGTCGCCCTGCACGCCGACCGAGCGCACGTCGGCGAGCAGCACGACGGGGCACTGCCAGATCTCGGCGTCGAGGCCTGCCGCCGTGAGCTCGGTGCGCACGATGAGGTCGGCGGCGCGCAGGGTCTCGAGCCGGTCTTCCGTGACCTCGCCCACGATGCGGATGCCGAGGCCGGGACCCGGGAACGGGTGCCGGGCGACGATCTCCTCCGGCAGTCCGAGCTCGCGGCCGATCGCGCGCACCTCGTCTTTGAAGAGGGTGCGCAGCGGTTCGACGAGTTCGAACTGCAGGTCGTCGGGCAGACCGCCGACGTTGTGGTGCGACTTGATGTTGGCGGTTCCGCTTCCGCCTCCCGACTCCACGACATCCGGGTACAGCGTGCCCTGCACGAGGTAGCGGATGGGGTCGCCCTCGGCGGCGAACTCGGCGACGAGCTCGCCCTGCGCGGCCTCGAAGGTGCGGATGAACTCGCGTCCGATGATCTTGCGCTTCTGCTCGGGGTCGCTGACCCCCGCGAGCGCCGTGAGGAACCGCTCGCGCGCATCCACCGTCACGAGCCGCACGCCCGTGGAGGCGACGTAGTCCTGCTCGACCTGCTCGCGCTCGCCCGCGCGCAGCAGGCCGTGGTCGACGAAGACGCACACGAGCTGGTCGCCGACGGCCTTGTGCACGAGTGCCGCGGCGACCGCCGAGTCGACGCCGCCCGAGAGGGCGCAGAGCACGCGCCCCGAGCCGACCTGGGCGCGGATGCGTTCGACCTGCTCGGCGATGACGTTGCCGCTGTTCCAGTCGGCGGGGATGCCCGCCGCACGGTGCAGGAAGTTCTCGAGCACCCGCTGCCCGAAGGCGGAGTGCTTGACCTCGGGGTGCCACTGCACGCCATAGAGTCCGCGCTCGTCGTTGGCGAACGCGGCGACTGGGGTGGAGTCGGATGCGGCGAGCACCTCGAACCCGTCGGGAGCCTTCACCACGGAATCGCCGTGGCTCATCCACGCGGTCTGCTCGATCGGCTGTTCGGCGAGCAGGATGCCGCCGTCGGTGCCGCCGACGAGGCGCACCTCGGTCGATCCGTACTCGCGCGCGCCGGTCTGGGCCACCTCGCCGCCGAGCTGGCGGGCCATCACCTGGAAGCCGTAGCAGATGCCGAGGGTCGGAACCCCGAGCTCGAGGATGCCGGCGTCGAGGTCGGGCGAGCCGGGCTCGTAGACGCTCGAGGGCCCGCCCGAGAGCACGATGCCCACGGGGTTCTTCTCGGCGAGCTCCGCCGCGGTGATGGTGTGCGGCACGATCTCGCTGTAGACGCCCGCCTCGCGCACGCGCCGCGCGATGAGTTGGGCGTACTGGGCGCCGAAGTCGACGACGAGCACGGGACGCTGAGCCGTTTCGCTCACGCGCTGACCTCCTTGGCGGCGGGGGCCGCATCCGCTTCGGTCGTCGCCTGGATGCGACCCGTGATGTAGCGGGGCACCTGGAACTCGAAGTAGTAGCTGAGGAACGGGATGATGCCGCCGAGCGCGATGAACAGGAAGCGCCCGAAGCTGTAGCGGGCGAGCCGCCACATGACGAAGTCGCACGCGAGGTAGAGCACGTACAGCCAGCCGTGCACCGTGAGGATCACGATGGAGAGGTTGATCGCGGTGATCTGTCCCACGGGCGTCAGCGCGAGGAAGCCGAAGGGGCCGCCCAGCTCGATGTCGACCTTGAAGCCGTAGCGCAGCACCATCATGACGACGAGCAGCAGCAGGAAGGTTCCCGTGATGGCTGCGGAGACGCGGTAGACCTTGAGAGCGGTGCGAAGTCGAGGCACGTCGGAGGGACGGGGACCAGCGGGCATGCCCCCAGCCTAGACGGCTCACCTTGGTGTCGAACGCTGTAGCGCCTGCCACCGGGCGGCAGGGATGACGGGCGCGCCGGGCCAGACGCTACAGCGTTTGACCCTCCTGCTCGTGCTCCCAGACGTCGCGCACGAGGCGGTACCACAGGAAGACCGCGAAGCCCGCGAAGATCACCCACTCGACGGCGTAGAAGACGTTGAGCCAGTTCAGGCTCGTATCGCGGATGGGGGCGGCTGGTGGATCGCGTCGAGCCCGGGCGTCGGCTCCACGAGCACGACGTAGCCGGCGTAGACGGGGCCCGGATCGGCCCACACGTTGAGCAGCTCGGCGATCGAGAGCGCGCGCCGCTCACCCTTCTCGACCTCGTTGAGCGTCGGCGACTCGCTCGGCAGGTAGCGCCCGGCGATCTCGAGCGTCTCGGGAACGCGGGCCTCCGCGGCGTGTGCGGCAGTGGCATCCGGCGCCCAGCCGAGCCCGACGGCGAGCGAGACGCCCTCGTCGGTCACGACGTGCGCGACGAGCCACGCCCCTCGACCCCGTCGTTGTCGCGCGGGCTCAGCACGCTGAAATCGCCCGGCACGACGGTTCCGGATGCGGTGACGCGCTGGCCGATCGCCGGATCGGTCATCGGCGCCTGCGGGCGCGCCACCGTCTCCAGGGGCACCGGAGTCTCGGTCTCGACCTCGGGCACCGTCGCGTTCTGCACGCTGCGGTCGAGCTGCCACTGGCCGAGGGCGGCGAATCCGGATGCGATCGCGAGCGACAGCACGAGGGCGCCGATCCAGCGGGGCCGGCGCGCGACGCTCAGGAACTGGGCGAGGGTCGGCCGCGGCGGGCGCGCATCACGGTCGACGGGGGCCTCGGTCACCCTCTCACTCTGCCAGGTCTCGGCTGGACACCGGCCCGATCGCGCACGCGTGCGGGGCAGGGGCCGGCTCAGTACTCGGGATCGATCTGGCGGGAGCGGCGCACGTCGTCTTCGGTGAGGGTCTCCGCCTGCTCGCGAGCCGCGTCGGCGAGACGCTGCTCGCGCTCGCGGGCCGACTCGACATCCGGAGCCGTCTCCTCGAGCACGGCGACCGCCTCGGTGTCCGGAGCAGCGAGCTCCGCGGCGCCCGCCGCCTGGCCGTCGGCCGATCCGGCAGCGACCTCGTCGGCCGCCGGCTCCCCCGCCATCGCCGCCTCCGCGAGCGCGATCGTGCGCTCACGTTCCCCATCGACCGCGCGCTGACGCCGCACCGAACGCCGATTCCGCCGGAACAGGCCGCCGATGCGCTCCGAGTTGGAGGCGAGCACGGGACCGAGCAGCGCCATCGCAAGCACGTAGAGGCCCGCGAACGGCGTGAGGCGGGCGTCCAGCCCACCGCCGGGCGCCGTCGCGGCGAGGGTCGCGAGGATGAGCACGAACTCGCCGCGGTTCACGAGGATGACGGCCGTGTTGAGCCCCGCCTGGGGACCGAAACCGTTGACGCGAGCGATGACCTGACCGGCGATGAGGTTGAGCGTCAGGGTCAGCAGGATCGCGAGCCCCACGGGCAGCAGCACGTCGCCGAATGTCGTCGGATCCAGCAGCAATCCGAAGTTGAGGAAGAAGAACGCCGCGAACACGTCGCGCAAAGGCGTCGCGAGGGCCTCGATGCGCGCCCGGAAGCGGGTGGCACCCAGGGCGAGTCCGATGAGGAAGGCGCCGATGGCATCCGTGACTCCCAGCAGATCGCCGATGCCGCCGAAGGTCACGGCGAGGGCGAAGATGAGCAGCGCGAAGAGCTCGTCGTCGCGGGTCTGCACGAGTCGCGAGACGACCCGGCCGCCCCAGCGGGCCACGGCGATCATGACCGCGAGGAAGAGGAACGCCACGAGCAGCTTGAGTACGACCGCCCAGAAGTCGGTCTCGCCCGAGAGCACGACCGACACGATCGCGAGGTAGATGGCGATGAAGATGTCCTCGACGACCGTGACCCCGAGGATCATCGGGGTCTCGGGATTCGCGAGGCGCCGCAGCTCGATGAGCAGCTTGGTGACGATCGCGCTCGACGAGGTCGCCGTCATCCCGGCGATCACGAGCGCCTCGCGCGTGCCCCACCCCACGAGCATGCCGAACCCGAACCCGACGCTCAGGTTCACGAGCACGTAGCTGCCGCCCGAGAGCAGCATCTTGCCCGCGTTGCCGAAGAACTCGTCCTGGTCGAACTCGAGTCCGAGGTTGAACAGCAGCAACAGCAGCCCGAACACGGCGATGAGCGCGACGTAATCCGACTCGAACGACAGCGGGAAGAGGTGGAAGTTCGGACTCGCGATCAGCCCGACGAGCATGTAGATCGGGATCGTCGGCAATCCGATGAGCTTCCCCAGGCGCCCCAGTGCGTATGCGATGAGGAACAGGACGCCGAGGGTGATGAGTTCCTCGCCGAGGTGCCCGTCCACGGCTCAGCCGCCCGGCGGGGCGTCGGGGGTGCGCGGCTTGAACTCGCCGGTGCGGTAGAACTGGAACGCCTTCGCGACCTTCTCGGGGGCGCCCGCGACCACAAGGGTGTCACCCGGGAATACCTTGAAGTCGGCATCGGGGGCGGGATTCGTCGAGTCTCCGCGTACGACCGCCACGACGGTCACGCCCGGCAGCCCGCGATCGGTCATCGAGCCGAGCGGCTGACCGGCCACGTGATGGTCGTAGTCGACGTGGAACCAGTCGATCGAGAGCCCGGGAACCTGCTCGAGGCCGCTGAGCGACTCGGTGATGCGGGTGCCGCCGAGCAGCTCGGCGAGAGTATGGGCCTCGTCGTCGTCGAGCCGCACGGTCACCTTGTGCGCCTCGCCGTCCTCCGCGTCGGAGAAGCAGAACAGATCGGATGCGCCCGAACGGTGCGTGATGACGCCCACCTTGCCGCCGTCGACCGTGACGAAGGTGTGCAACACTCCCACTCCGGGAAGCTTGACCCGCCGCACGTCGACCATCGCGACCCCTCCGCTCGTTCGGAACCCGTCCACCTTATAAGGGGCGGAACTCGAGCGCTGGTTCTGATTACACCCCGCGGCGCGCGAGACGACGTCGCAGAAGAAGCAGCAGGCCACCCAGGAGAAGCGCCGCGCCGGCCGCGGATGCGGGCAGCACGAGACCCTGCACGCCCGTCGCCGCGAGGGTGGGAACGAAGCTGTAGGTGACCCCGTTCCAGACGATGGCGGTGACGACGGTCGGCGCAGTCGCCTGAGCCAGCACACCGAACGCGAGCACCCGCAGCGATCCGCCCTGGGCCAGCAACGCCTCGAGCAGGTCGCCGAGCACGATGGGGGTGTTGGCCGCGATCGCCGGGGTCGCCGCCGTCGCAGGGATCGCACGGCTCGACATCCACTGGTCGGTGAGAGCGACACCGGTGGTACCTGCGCCCGCCCCCGCCGCGGGGCGCAGGGTGGCGAAGTCGGTGCCGGGCCCGAAAAACACGGGCACCTGCAGGAACGCCTCGCCGGACGCCACGGTCACCGACGCGGAGACGAGCAGCGAGAACGGGTCGGTCGTCGCGAGCGGCGTCGCGAGGCCGTTGATGATCTGCGAGTTCGCACCGATGCCGAGACGAAGGCCGTCGCTGTCCACCGCGAAGGCGGGCGTCGCGTTCGCGTAGCCCTCGTGCCAGCCGGGGTAGCTCGTCTCATCCGGACGGATGTCGGACGACGCGACGGCGACGGTCGACGATGCGGCGACCGGCGAGACGATACGGCCGAAGGTGGTCGTGTCGGCACCGAACGTCATGCTCGCGACGGCCGCCGCAGGACTCTGGTCGGCGGCGTAGAAGCCGTAGCCCGAGTACTTGACGTCTCCCGCGACGTCGAGCTCGGCCAGGATGTCGCCGAGCGGGAGGGGCGCGTTGGCGGGCACGTTCGCGCCGTTGAGGGTGATCGCGCGAGACGAGATCCACAAGTCGGTCAGCTGCGGCGAGGCGCCGATGACGGAGTACCGGGAGTACAGCGTGGCCCAGGAGTCGCTCGCGGGCGGATTGACGGCGCCTACCGAGATCGGCACCTCCATCTGCACGCTCCCGACTCCCGTGATGGAGGCGCTCGTGATGAGGGCGCCGAGCGCCGTCCCCGTGGTGGTGAGGCCGGGGGCACCGCTGGCCACGAGTCCGTTCAGGATGTAGCTGTCGGCTCCGGCGCCGACTCGCAGGCCGTTCCAGGCATCCGCGAAGGTTCCGGCTTCTGCGTGCCAGCCCAAGTAGCTCGTACTATCCGGCGCGATAGCGGTTGCCGGTACGTGCGTGGTGGCGGCGGCGGCCGGGGGTGCAGCGAGGAGCACCGACCCGGAGACGACGAGGGCGCCGACGAGCGCAGCGGACAGGGTGCGGCGGTTGCGAGACACTCGGGTTCTCCGTTCAGGCCAGAAGGCGCTTTTCCACGGTAGCCGAGTGGTCCTCATCCAGCAACCGGTCCGCCCCGGACGGGGGCTAGACCTCGCGGGCGGCGAGCCGCACGCGATCGGCGGATGCGTCATCCGGTTCGAGCTGACTGGCGCGCTCGGCCTCCACCCGCTCGAGGTAGCGGGAGACCTCGAGGTCGACCCGGGCGTCGTCCCAGCCCAGCACCTCGCCCATGAGACGTGCCGCGACCGGCGCGGCCGAGACGCCGCGATCCCACGCCTCGATCGACATCCGCGTGCGGCGGGCCAGCACGTCGTCCAGATGCAAGGCGCCCTCGTGGGTGACCGCGTAGACGACCTCGGCGGCGAGGTAGTCCTCCGAGCCCGGCAGCAACGCACCGAGCTCGGGGCGCGCGTCGATGAGCGCGAGCACCTCGCGCGCGTGGGTGCCGAAGCGGTTGAGCAGGTGGCCGACCGCGCCGGGCGTGAGTCCGTGCTTGCGGGCGATGCGACCGCGGCGGTTCCAGGCAGCGGGATAACCCTCGGCGCCGGTGAGCCCGATGTGCTCGGTGACCGACGGCGGGGTGGGGCGCTCGATCCCGCGCGCCACGGCATCCACGGTGTCCTTCGCCATGACGCGGTAGGTCGTGAGCTTGCCGCCCGCGACCGACACGAAGCCGGGAACCGGCGTCGCCACGATGTGCTCGCGGCTGAGCTTGCTCGTCTCGTCGCTCTCGCCCGCGAGCAGGGGGCGCAGACCCGCGTACACACCCTCGACGTCGTCGCGCGTGAGCGGAGTCGCGAGCACCGAGTTGATGTGCGCGAGCAGGTAGTCGATGTCGGCAGCGGTGGCCGCCGGATGCGCGAGGTCGAGCTCCCAGTCGGTGTCGGTCGTGCCGATGAGCCAGTGGCGTCCCCACGGGATGAGGAACAGCACGCTCTTCTCGGTGCGCAGCAGCAGGCCGAGGGTGCCCCGGATGCGATCCCGCGGCACCACGAGGTGCACGCCCTTCGACGCGCGTACGCGGAACGGACGCACTCCCGCCATCGCCTGGAGCTCATCCGTCCACACGCCCGTCGCCGAGACCACCTCGCGGGCGCGGATCTCGAGGCGCTCGCCCGTCTCGCGATCGACCGCCTCGACCCCCACGACCCGGGCGCCCTCGCGCAGCAGACCCTCGACCTTCACCCTGTTCGCCGCATGGGCGCCGTACTCGGCAGCCGTGCGCACGAGGCTCGCGACGTAGCGCGCGTCGTCGACCTGGGCGTCGTAATAGACCAGGCCGCCGCGGAAGGCATCCGGCCGAAGATCGGGCGCGGCCTTCGCGAGCTGCCGCTTGGTGAGGTGGCGGTGGTGCGGCACGCCGGGCTCGCGGCCGCCGGTCCAGGAGAAGAGGTCGTAGAGGGTCATGCCCGCGCCGATGTAGGCGCGCTCGACGAGGGGCACCGTCACGGGGTAGAGGAACTTGACGGGCTTGACCAGGTGCGGGGCGATGCGCTGCAACAGCAAGCCGCGCTCGATGAGCGCCTCGCGCACGAGACGGAAGTCGAGCTGTTCGAGGTAGCGGATGCCGCCGTGCACGAGCTTGCTGCTGCGCGAACTCGTGCCGGAGCCCCAGTCGCGCGCCTCCACGATGCCCGTGCTCAGGCCGCGCGTCACGGCCTCGAGCGCCGTGCCCGCGCCCACGATGCCCCCGCCCACGACGAGCACGTCGAGCTGCTGCTCGCGCATCGCCGCGAGTGCCGCCTGCCGCCCCGCGGGGCTCAGCTCCGCCATGGGTCCAGCCTAGGCCGCGGCCGGCTTCATGGCGCGGCTGGAGCCGTGGCAGGCGTTCAGCTCTGCAGGTAGGGCGCGACGACGACCTCGACGCGCTGGAACTCCTTGAGCTCGGAGTAGCCCGTGGTCGCCATCGAGCGCCGCAGGGCGCCCATGAGGTTGACCTGGCCGTCGGGATGCGACGACGGCCCGAAGAGCACCTGCTCGAGAGGCGCGATGGTGCCGACCTGCACGCGGTTGCCGCGCGGCAGCTCGGGGTGGTGCGCCTCGGGACCCCAGTGGAAGCCGCCACCCGGTGCCTCCTCGGCGCGGGCCAGCGTCGATCCGAGCATCACGGCATCCGCGCCCATCGAGATCGCCTTCACGATGTCGCCGCTCGTGCCGAGACCGCCGTCGGCGATGACGTGCACGTAGCGGCCACCCGACTCGTCGAGGTAATCGCGGCGCGCGCCCGCGACATCCGCCACCGCCGTCGCCATGGGCGCGTGGATGCCGAGGCTCGTTCGCGTGGTGCTCGCGGCTCCCCCGCCGAACCCGACGAGCACGCCCGCCGCGCCCGTGCGCATGAGGTGCAGGGCCGCGGTGTAGGTGGACGCGCCGCCCACGATGACCGGCACGTCGAGTTCGTAGATGAACTTCTTGAGGTTGAGCGGCTCGACGGCCTTGCTCACGTGCTCGGCGCTCACGGTCGTGCCGCGGATGACGAAGAGGTCGACGCCCGCGTCGACCACGGTCTTGTAGTGCTCCTGGGTGCGCTGCGGGCTGAGCGCGCCGGCCACCGGCACGCCGGCCTCGCGGATCTCGGCGAGCCGCTCCTTGATGAGCTCGGGCTTCACCGGTTCGGCGTACAGCTGCTGCATGCGAACCGTGGCGTCCTCCGGCGCGAGCTCGCGGATCTCGGCGAGCACCGACTCCGGGTTCTCGTAGCGCGTCCACACGCCCTCGAGGTCGAGCACGCCGAGGCCGCCCAACCGCCCGATCGCGATCGCCGTGGCGGGGCTCACGACCGAGTCCATGGGGGCCGCGAGCACCGGGATGTCGAATGTGAACGCGTCGATCGTCCAGCTGATGCTCACGTCCTGCGGGTCGCGCGTGCGCCTGCTCGGCACGATCGCGATGTCGTCGAACGCGTACGCCCTGCGCGCGCGCTTCGCCCGGCCGATCTCGATGTCGCTCACCGCTCCACCCTACCCGGGGTGCGGGCGCCCGACCCGTCCGTGGCGCGGCGGGAGCGGTGACCCAGCGGCGGGGGAAACCGCACCTTCGGCGAGAGCAATCGCCGCCGCGGGCGGCATTCCGTTCGAGCGGCGGGAGCAACTACTCACTCCGCGTCGCGTCATCGCCGCCCGCGCCGAACGCCGGCGGCGTCGAGCTTCGCCATGAGCGCCGCCGGGTTCATGAGATCCGACCAGTAGAGCCGGATGACGGTGTAACCCTGGCGTCGAAGCTCGTCTTCGCGCAGCTTCTCGGCTAGCACCACCCGCGCGGGGTCGCCTCCGTTCATCGACGGATCGAGGTACTTGCCGAACCCGTCTATCTCGGCGATCACCCGAAGCCGTCGCCAGGCGAAGTCCACGGCATACACCCCGGTCGCGTGCGGGAACTCGACCTGCTGCTCTGGCAACTCGTACCCGAGCTCGAACATGAGAGCGCGCGCGAACGATTCGGCATAGGAGTCCGAAAGCGGCGAGGCGAACATGATGGCGCGCTCAACGAAGCGGCGCCGCAGCGTCGGCGGAAACTTCTCAAGCTCGGCGGCGAGTTGCTCGCGGGTCACACGGAAGGGGTTCCGACGCCAGAGGGTCCAATCGAGCGTGCCGACGGCCGTCATGAAGTCCGCAGACCGCGCGACGTCGATGGCGGTGCGAGCAACATCCGTGACGAGGCGTCCCTCGACACGTCGGAGGCGCGCCGTGCTCGCTGCTGCGGTGATCCGCCGGACGCCGGGTTCGGAGCGCCCGCCGCCCTTCCACCTGTCGAGGAAGACGACGTCATCCGGGTAGCTGTGCTGCCACATCCCCCACACGGCCGCCGCGGTCGCGCCGGCGAATGGGAGTTCCCGGCGAGCGTCACGCGCGACCGCCTCCGCGCGCAACAGGTGGCGCCACCGTTCGTCAGCCGCCTCCCATTCCGCGGAACGCACATAAGCGCCTCGCCGCAGCTTGACGAGTTCACCACGCGCAACCGCTCGCGCCAGCTCGCGCGTATCGGAGCCGATGCGGAGGAAATCGGAGGTGAAGACAAGGCCGTGCGACGTTGCGATTGAGGTGAGGTCCATGCCGAGCAGGATCTACGCCCGCAGCCGGCACCGGAGCCGCCCACGGTCGATCTGTGGAAAAACCGCAGACACGTTCTCTGTGGAAACGCTCGGAAGACGCCGCCGTGCGCCGACAGAGCGCGGCATCGGGCGGAGAAGCGGTCGGCCGGAGGGAGCAACTGCTCCCGCCGCCTGTGTCGTTCGCCGCCCGCGCCCGCGGTTGCTCCCGCCGACGGTGTGGTTGCTCCCGCCGACGGACTCGGCGCCGAGGACGGAACCTCTACGCGCAAGAGGCCCGGGGGTGACGAGCCGCGACCTCAGCGCGAGTAGTTGGGGGCCTCCACGACCATCTGGATGTCGTGGGGGTGGGATTCCTTGAGGCCCGCGGGAGTGATGCGCACGAACTTGCCGCGCTGCTTGAGCTCGTCGATCGTGCGAGCGCCCACGTAGAACATCGACTGGCGCAGGCCGCCCACGAGCTGGTAGACGACGGCCCCGAGCGAGCCGCGGTAGGCCACGCGACCCTCGATGCCCTCGGGGATCAGCTGCGCATCCGAGGGCACATCGGCCTGGAAGTAGCGGTCACGCGAGTACGACGTCTTCTTGCCGCGATCCGAGAGCGCGCCGAGCGAGCCCATGCCGCGGTAGTTCTTGAACTGCTTGCCGCCCACGTACACGAGGTCGCCGGGCGACTCGTCGGTGCCGGCCAGCAGCGATCCGAGCATGACCGTGTCGGCACCCGCCACGAGGGCCTTCGCGATGTCGCCCGAGTACTGCAAGCCGCCATCCGCGATCACGGGGATGCCACGCTCGCGCGCCGCGAGCGATGCCTCGTACACCGCGGTCACCTGCGGCACGCCGACCCCGGCCACCACGCGCGTCGTGCAGATCGATCCCGGTCCCACACCCACCTTCACGGCATCCGCGCCCGCGTCGACGAGCGCCTGCGCCCCCGAGCGGGTCGCGACGTTGCCGCCGATCACGTCGATGCCCGCGAAGGCCGCGTCGCTCTTCAGACGCCGGATGATGTCGAGCACCCCCGCCGAGTCGCCGTTCGCGGTGTCGACCACGAGCACGTCGACGCCGGCATCCCGCAGCGCGCCCGCGCGCTCCCACGCGTCGCCGAAGAAGCCGATCGCGGCGCCGACCCGCAGGCGGCCCTCCTCGTCCTTCGTCGCGTTCGGGTACTGCTCGCTCTTGTCGAAGTCCTTGACCGTGATGAGCCCGCGCAGGCGCCCTCGCCGTCCACGAGCGGCAGCTTCTCGATCTTGTGCTGCGCGAAGATCGCGACCGCCTCATCCGGGTCGATGCCCTCGCGTGCCGTGATGAGCGGGGTCTTCGTCATGACATCGCGCACGAGCGTCGTCGACTTCTCGAAGGGCGAGACGAAGCGCATGTCGCGGTTGGTGATGATGCCCACGAGCATCCCGTCGCCCTCGACGACCGGCAACCCGGAGACCCGGAACTTGCCGCACAGCTCGTCGACCTCGGCGACCGTCGCGTCGGGCGTCGTCGTGACGGGGTTCGTGATCATGCCCGACTCGGAACGCTTGACCTTGTCGACGTGCGTGGCCTGATCCTCGATCGAGAGGTTGCGGTGCAGGATGCCGATGCCGCCCTGGCGCGCCATCGCGATCGCCATGCGCGACTCGGTCACGGTGTCCATCGCGCTCGACAGCAGCGGTGCGCTCACTCGGATGCGGCGGGTCAGCTGTGAGGACGTGTCCGCCTCGCTCGGGATGACGTCGGTGTGCCCGGGCAGCAGCATGACGTCGTCGTAGGTGAGTCCGACGAAACCGAACGGATCGGGCTGGTCCATGGTGTCCCCTGAGGTCGCGATGAGGTGAGCCCGGCTGCAGCATCGAAGACCGGTAATCCATGTTAACGGTTCGGCGGCGATGGCATTCCGCGCGCGCCTCGCGTTGGACGGATGCCCATGACGCGTCCATACTGTTCGAACGCGATGATGCGTTCGAAACACGAAGGCAACATCCGCTGACTACGTTCAGGTGTCGCCGTGGCCGCCTCCGGGTTCCGCGGCGTCGACCGATCACACAGGAGGTGCCGGTGGCGATCACCCGGAAATCGCACACGGACATCCGTTGGCGGCGCGCACTCATGGCGCTGCTCGCCAGCGCATTCGGCGGGGCGCTGCTCATGGGCATCGCCGGTCCCGCGGCTGCCGACACCGGCGTGCTCACCGAGGACTTCCCTCAGGCGATCGCCGGCAACGTGCGCACGGAGGGCGAGCCCGTCGAGGGCGCAACCGTCCGCGTCACCGGCGGCGACGGATTCGAGGGCGAAGACACGACGGATGCGAAGGGCACCTGGCGTGTGCCCGTGCCGAGCAAGGACGGCGTCTGGACCGTCGAACTCGTCGAGTCGAGCTTGCCGGCGGGCGTCGAGGTGCCCGAGGGCTTCTCGTTCACGACGGAGGCCGAGTTCGGAGCCACGAGCACCGTGACGCGCAACTTCACGCTCGGTGCGGCCGAGCGCGACACGATCGGTTTCTGGGAGCAGTTCCTCTCGCGCGCCGTGAACGGCCTCAACTTCGGACTCATGCTCGCCCTCGCGGCGATCGGCGCCACCCTCGTCTACGGCACGACGGGCCTCGCCAACTTCGCCCACGGCGAGATGGTGACCTTCGGCGCCCTCGTGGCGTTGCTGGCGTCCGGGGTGATGCCGATCTGGATCGCGGTGCCGTTCGCGGTCATCGTCTCGGCGCTGTTCGGGCTCGGGATGGATGCGGGCATCTGGAGACCGCTCAGGCGAAAGGGCCTGGGGCTGGTTCAAGTCATGATCGTGTCGATCGGTCTCTCGCTTGCGCTGCGCTACGTCATCCAGATGTTCATCGGCGGACGCACCCAGCAGCTGCCCGGCGCCGTCACCGAGACGATCCCGGGCCTCGGCCCGATCCGGCTGACGCTCACCGACGTGATCAGCATGGCGATCTCGGTCATCGTGATCCTCGTCTTCGCCTGGTGGCTCATGCGCACCCGCATCGGTCGCGCGACGCGTGCCGTCTCCGACAACCCGTCTCTCGCATCCGCGAGCGGTATCGACGTGGATGCCGTGGTGCGCATCGTCTGGATCATCGCTGCCGCGCTCGCCGGCCTGTCGGGCGTGCTCTGGGCGTACTTCCGCCCCGGCATCAAGTGGGACATGGGCACGAGCATCCTGCTGCTGATGTTCGCCGCGATCACGCTCGGCGGCCTCGGCACGGCCTTCGGAGCGCTCGTCGGATCGATCATCGTCGGCCTGCTCGTGGAGATCTCGACGCTGTGGATCTCGTCCGACCTGAAGTACGTCGGCGCGCTCGTCGTGCTCATCGTGGTGCTGCTGTTCCGCCCGCAAGGCATCCTCGGGCGTAAAGAGAGAATCGGATAACGACGATGGATTTCCTGCAGATCCTGTCCCTCACCGCTGCGCAGATCCTCGCGCCGGCGACGCTCGGGTACGTGCTCGCCGCCATCGGGCTCTCGGTGCACTTCGGCTTCGCGGGCCTGCTCAACATGGGCGTCGCGGGCTTCATGGCGATCGGCGCATACGGCTTCGCGATCTCGATCCTCACCTTCGGCATCCCGTGGCCGCTCGCGGCGATCATCGGCCTCATCGCTGCGGTGATCTTCGCGCTCATCCTCGGCATCCCGACGCTGCGGCTGCGCGGTGACTACCTCGCGATCGTGACGATCGCGGCGGCGGAGGTCGTGCGCCTGCTGTTCCTGACCTCGACGTTCCGCACCGTCACGGGTTCGGCCGACGGTCTCTCGGGCTTCCAGAACGGCTTCCGCGCGAGCAATCCGCTGCCCCCGGCAAGTGGGGCTGGGGTCCGTGGAGGTACCAGTCCGACCAGTGGTGGGTCATCGTCGTGGGCCTCGCGCTCATCGCGATCGCGGTGCTGCTCGTGTGGATGCTCATGCGCAGCCCCTGGGGTCGCGTGATCCGCGGCATCCGCGAAGACGAGGATGCGGTTCGCTCGCTCGGCAAGAACGTCTTCGCGTTCAAGATGCAGGCGCTCATCGTGGGCGGCATCATCATCGCCGCGGGCGGCATCGTCACGGCCATGGGCACCAACGTCAACCCGAACGTCTACGTGACCTCGCAGACCTTCTACGTGTGGACCGCCCTGCTGCTCGGCGGCGCCGCCACGATCTTCGGGCCCGTGCTGGGCGCCGTGCTGTTCTGGGTCGTGCGAGCGTTCCTGTCGAACCTGCTGCCCGCGCTCGTGCAGATCGGCTGGCTGCCCTTCCTCACCACCCAGCAGAGCCAGATGCTCGTGTTCGTGCTCGTGGGTGTCGCCCTCATGCTGCTGGTCATCTTCCGCCCGCAAGGCATCCTCGGGAACAAGAAGGAGCTGACCTTTGTCCGCTGACGTCGCACCCCCGACCCCGCGCCCCAAGACCACCGGATTGCACACGGGCGATATCCGTCCCGGTGTCGCCAAGGTCGACCCGATCATCGTCATCGACGGCGTGCGCCGCGTGTTCGGCGGTCTGACGGCTGTCGACGTGGAGCACCTCGAGATCCCCCGCAACGCCATCACGGCGCTCATCGGGCCGAACGGGGCGGGCAAGACCACGCTGTTCAACCTGCTCACGGGCTTCGATAAGCCCAACGCCGGCAGCTGGTCGTTCGACGGCACCGCGATCTCCGGCATCCCCGCCTACAAGACCGCGCGCATGGGTCAGGTGCGCACCTTCCAGCTCACGAAGTCACTCGGCCTGCTCACGGTGCTCGAGAACATGAAGCTCGGCGCGACGAAGCAGACCGGCGAGCGCATCTGGGCCGGCCTCCTGCCCTTCCTGTGGGGCAGGCAGGAGACCGCGATCGAGGAGAAGGCGCGCGAGCTCCTGGCGCGCTTCAAGCTCGACACCAAGGAGAAGGACTTCGCCGCCTCGCTCTCGGGCGGCCAGCGCAAGCTGCTCGAGATGGCGCGCGCCCTCATGAGCGACCCGCAGCTCGTCATGCTCGACGAGCCGATGGCGGGCGTGAACCCCGCCCTCACGCAGTCGCTGCTCGACCACATCCTCGACCTGAAGGACCTCGGCATGACTGTCGTGTTCGTCGAACACGACATGCACATGGTGCGGCACATCGCCGACTGGGTCGTCGTGATGGCCGAGGGTCGGGTCGTGGCCGAGGGGCCGCCCGAGTCGGTCATGAAGGAGCAGGCCGTGATCGACGCCTACCTCGGCGCCCACCAGGACGTCGACCTCGGCGTCGTGACGGGCCGCCACGCCGGTGAGCTGAGCGCCGAGGGCGCGAACTCGCCGAAGAGGCCGGCGAGGTCGACGCCGCGATCGAAGCGGATGCCGAATCCCACGGCGAGGAGGACGCCCGATGAGCGACACCCAGGCCTCGGTCGCCGCCACGACCGCGCCGGAACCGACCGAGTACGTCGTCGAACTCGACGACGTCGTCGCGGGTTACCTGCCCGGCGTGAACATCCTCAACGGGGCGAGCCTGACGGCCGCCAAGGGCGAGCTGATCGGCATCATCGGGCCGAACGGCGCCGGCAAGTCCACCATGCTCAAGGCGATCTTCGGGCAGGTGAAGATCCGCTCGGGGGTCGTCAAGCTCAACGGCGAGGACATCACGGGCCTGCGCGCCAACAAGCTCGTCGCCAAAGGCGTGGGCTTCGTGCCGCAGACCAACAACGTCTTCCCGAGCCTCTCGATCGCCGAGAACCTGCAGATGGGCGCCTATCAGCGGCCCAAGATCGTCGCCGAGCGCATCGATTTCGTGACCTCGATCTTCCCCGACCTCGGCAAGCGCCTGCAGCAGCGGGCCGGCTCCCTGTCGGGCGGCGAGCGCCAGATGGTCGCGATGGGCCGCGCGCTCATGATGGACCCGCACGTGCTGCTGCTCGACGAGCCGTCTGCCGGGCTCTCGCCGTCTCGCCAGGACGAGGCGTTCATCCGGGTCTCGGAGATCAACAAGGCGGGCGTGACGACGATCATGGTCGAGCAGAACGCGCGGCGCTGCCTGCAGATCTGCGACCGCGGCTACGTGCTCGACCAGGGACGCGACGCCTACACCGGCACGGGCCGCGAGCTGCTGAACGACCCGAACGTCATCGGGCTCTACCTCGGCACCCTGGGCAGCTGACCCGCTTCGCTCGTCGCAGATTGCCGCCTAGAGAGGGCGGAAGCAACAATCTGTGACGAGTGGAGTTGTGGCACTGCTCCTGCACACACACGACGCTGGGGCAGCGGATGTGGACAACTACTCGGCAGGGGCATGTTGAGTTCCCGACGTGGTCGTCTGGGGCATGCCCAGGTCACCTGGCGAGCTGCCCGCCGCGCTTGACGACAGCTTCTCCTACTCGCTCGCGCGGCAAGCCGGCGTGAGTGCACGGCGCCTGCGGGCGCGCGACCTGGATGCGCCCTTCTACGGCGTACGTCGACGAAGGGCCGATGCGCCACCCGGGCGTGCAGATGACGCACCGCTCGCGCGGGACCGCGCGATGCGGGCGCGCGTTATTCGAGACGCACGTTCCTATGCCGCGGTGATGTCGCCGGGCGCGTTCTTCGCCGGCCGCACCGCGGCCGTTCTGCTCGGCCTCCCTGCGCCTCATGGCGCCGAACTCGAGGTGGGAGTGTTCGCCCCGCGGCGGGCACCGCGAGGTCGCGGGATCCGCGGGCGAGCACTGAATGCCGCGTATGTCGACGTCCAGGTGCGCGACGACCTGCGAGTGGCGAGCCCGGCGTCCGCGTGGACGATGCTCGGCAGCGAAATGAGCGAACGGGACCTCGTGCGACTCGGGGACGCGATCGTGCGTGTTCCCCGCGACGACCGCGGCGTCCCTCGCCCCGAATGGCGCCTCGCAACGCTCGATGAACTCCGCGCCGCCGTCGACATCGGGCGCCGTCCGGGAACCGCGCGCCTCCGCAGAGCCCTGGCCCGCGTCCGAGTAGGCAGTATGTCGCCGCTGGAGACGGACGTGCGCCTCAACGCCGAGGACGCGGGCCTGCCGGAACCGGAGCTCGACGTGGAGATCCGGAGTGTTGGGGGCCGACTCCGCGGCATCGCCGATATGAGGTACCCGCGATTTCGCGTACTGATCGAAGTCGAGGGCGACCATCACCGCACCGACAGGCGTCAGTGGGCACGAGACATCGAGAAGCAGGCGGCATACGCGGCTGAAGGCTACGAGACCGTGCGCCTCACAGGCATTCAGGTCCGGCAGCATCCGGAGCGGGGCGTGACCCTCGTGCGTGACGCCCTCCTTCGCGGCGGCTGGGTGCCAGGATCGCGCTGAGTCGGACAACCACCCCGCACAAACGAAGCGGCCCCGGTCCGAAGACCGGGGCCGCGACGTGCTGTGTGTGGATCAGCCCACGTTCAGGAACGAGTAGTTGTTGTCGCTCCCGTACTGGAAGACGCCGATCGACGCCTCCGTGGGGTCGCCGACCTCGTTGAACGTGATCGGGCCCGACACACCGTCGTAGTCGGCGACGCCGCCTCCGATGATGATGTCGGCGCACTCGGCGTACGTGGTGCACTTGGTGCCGTCACCGGAACCACCCGACACCTGCTGCAGGTGCGCCGCCACGTCGGGACCAGCCGTCGAGCCGGCCTCGAGGGCCGCCAGGGCGAGCAGGATCACGGCGTCGAACGACTCGGGTCCGTAGGTGAAGTCCTTGAGCTCCTCGTTGCCGGCACCCGTCCAGAAGGCCTGGAGGCTGTCGCGGAACTCGGCGATCGACGCGGGGTCGACTGCCGGGTAGGTGCCCTTGGCGCCCTCGAGCGTGCCCGGGTCGAACTCGTCACCGAAGTTCGCCAGGTTGCCGTCGACGAGGTACATCTTGTCGGCGGGGAAGTCGGCTCCGAGCAGCTCCGGGATGATCGTCTTGACCTCTTCGAAGGTGATCAGGGCGATGGCGTCGGGGTCGGCGGCGAGCACGTCCTCCACCTGCGACGAGAAGTTCGTGTCGCCGGTGTTGTAGAGCGCAGCCGAGACGACCGAGCCACCCGCCGACTCGAACGCAGCCTTGGCGAAGCAGGCGAGGCCCGTTCCGTAGGAGTCGTTGAGGATCAGCATGCCGAGGGTCTCAGCGCCGTCCGCAGCGATGAGGTTGCCGAGCACCTCGCCCTGCAGCACGTCGGAGGGGGCGGTGCGCCAGTACAGGCCGTTGTCCTCGTAGCCGGTGAAGGCAGCCGAGGTGTTCGCGGGCGAGAACTGGATGGCGCCCGCTGCGATCACCTGGTCGATGAACTGCAGCGAGACACCGGACGACGCGGCGCCGACGACGGCGGTGGCGCCCTCGCCGAGGACGCGCGGGATCTCCGTCTCGTAGGCCTTGTTGTCGGTGTCACCCGAGTCGCCCTGGATGAGGTCGATCGTGATGCCCTTGTTCGCCTCGTTCACGACGGATGCCGCGTACTCGGTGGCTGCGATCTCGGGCGGTCCGAGGAACGCGAGGTTTCCGGTCGCGGGCAGGGCCGTACCGATCTTGTAGGTCAGGCCGCTCGCGGGACCGGTCGACGTCGACGAATACGTCGGCGTGTACGACGCGGGCGCCGCCTCGTCGCAGTCGATCGGGAAGTCGAAGGCGTCGGCCTCCGGGTCGGATTCGGTTCCTCCGCCCGTCGAACAGCCGGCGAGGACGAGTGCGCCCGCGCTGACCAGGGCGACAGCGCCCAGGATGCTCGCGCGGCGTGAACGCGTGAAGACGCTCATTGTGCTCCTTGTTGGTTCCGTGGGGCGGCCTACCGGCCTCCCCGGTTGCTCAAACTTACTTGCCACCCGGTGTCACCGGTGTTGCGATGTGTTAACGGTCTGTAAAGCGACCGAATCGTTACATTTGACGCCCCGAGACCACTGCATCCGCACCGCCGCGACGATTCAGCCCTCGGTCGTCGCCGTTCGCGCGGCCTTGTTCTCGCCGTTGTAGGTGAGCACGTCGTACCGCGCCCGCGTGGGATCCCCCGCGGCGTCGAAGCGCAGCGGCCCCACGACACCCTCGTAGGCGATGTCGGGCTCGGTGCTCAGCACGTCGGCGCATTCGCCGAAGCTCGAGCAGCGGATGCCTTCCTGCGTCACAGCGCCGAGCTTCCACGCGATCGACGCCCCGCCGTCGTCGTGCGCGAGGATCGCGGCGAGGGCCGCGATGACCGTCGCGTCGTAGGCCTCGGCCGCATAGCGCACGTCGCCGAGTCCGGGGTCCTCGACCTTGAGCTTCGCGATGAAGGCGTCATCGGGCCGGCCACCTTCGAGAACGCCGTTGACATCCTTCAGGGTGCCCGCCGGCAGCGCCTGCGAGTAGTCGGCGAGGTTCTGGCTCGTGAGCCACAGCTTCGTGCCGCCGTAACCGGCCTTCACGAGCGCCGTGATGAGGGCCTTGGTGACGTCGCCGTTGTCGGGGGTGGCGAGCACGACGGCATCCGGCTTCGCGGTGGTGACCTTCGAGACCGCGGATGCGACCGCCGCGGCATCGGCGACCGTTGCGGTCACGACGAGCTCGCCCCCGTTCGCGCTCAGCGACTCGGTGAGGGTGGGGGTGATCGAGCCCGAGACGTCGTCGGTGCCGACGACAAGGGCGACCTCGGCAGCCTTCTGGGCCGTCAGGAGCTCGCCGAGCGCGACACCCTGCAGCGGGTAGGCCGGGACGGTGCGGGCGAAGAAGCCTTCGGCATCCGTCCCCACTCCCGGATAGGTGGCGGCGGGCGAGATGAGGGGGATGCCGGCCTCGATCGCGCGAGGCAGCAGGCGCTCCGCAAGCACCGAGGAGCTCGGTCCGATGATGACGTCGACGCCCTTCTCGACGAGCGCGGCGAACGACTCCTCCGCCTTCTCGGTCGTCGCGTCACCGGAGTCGCGGTTGACCACCTCGACCGGTGCGCCGTCGAATCCACCCGCGGCGTTGATCTCGCGCACGGCGGCGTTCACGCCCGCGACCTGCGCGGCCCCGAGGAACGAGGTGGCACCCGTCGTGGGGAACAGGGTGCCGATGCGCAGCACGCCGTCACCGCTCGGCGCGACGGTCTTCTCGGGGTGGGCGTGGGCACCGGCATCGGGGCGGCGGTGCAGCCGGCGAGCACGGCGGCGAGGGCGAGCGCGGATGCCGCAGTCAGCAGGGCGGGACGGCGTCGACGTGGCACGCGGCGACACTATCGCGCGCTCACGCCACGGGAAGGGAGGCGCGGCGACCGGCGCGGGCGGCCCGGATCATGTCGATCGTGAGCAGCACGAGCGCGAGCCAGACGAGACAGAAGCCGATCCAGCGACCTGTGGGCATCGGCTCGTGCAGCAGGAAGACGCCCGTCAGGAACTGCAGCACGGGCGTCAGGTACTGCGTGAGGCCGAGCGCGACGAGGGGCAGACGCCGGGCGGCGGCTGCGAACAGCAGCAGCGGCACGGCCGTGACGACACCCGTGGCGATCATGAGTGCGAGGTGCACGGGGCCCAGGCTGCCGAACGACAACCCGACCACGGCACCCGTGACGGCGAGCTGCACGACCGCGACCGGCGCGAGCCACGCGGTCTCGAGGGTGAGCCCCGAGACGGCGTCGACCTGGGCGCCGACCCGCTTCTTGATGAAGCCGTAGAAGCCGAAGGAGAGCGCGAGCGTGAGGGCGATCCACGGGAAGGCGCCGTACCCGATCGCGATCACGAGGATCGCGACGACCGACACCCCGACCGCGATCCACTGCAGCGGCCTCAACCGTTCGCGCAGCAGCACGACACCGAGGGCGACCGTGATGACGGGGTTGATGAAGTATCCGAGCGAGCCCTCCACGACGTGGCCGGTCAGCGCCGCGATCACGAACACCTGCCAGTTCACGTAGATGAGCGCGCCCGCGAGCGCCATGGTGAACAGCACCCGCGGCTGGCGGGAGAGACCGAAGAGGCCGCGCCACCCGCGCGTGACGGTGAGCAGCACGGCGCAGAACACGAGCGACATGAGCACGCGGAAGGCCACGATCTCCCACGCGCTCGCGGGTTCCAGCAGCAGGAAGAAGCCCGGAAGGAAGCCCCAGAGTACGTACGCCCCGATCGCGAAGACGAGGCCGGTGCCGCCGCCGCGTCGTCGGGTCGGCTCGGCACTCATCACTCGAGGCTAGTGGGCGCGAATGCACCGAGAAGACGAGAAAGGCCCCGATGGCAGAGCCATGGGGCCTTTCGGCAGGATGTCGCGGAGGCGGCATCCGGACGCCCTGCGCTGCGGTGACCACAGCGCGAGACGACTCAGCGGACGACGACCGCCAGCACGTCGCGAGCGGAGAGCACGAGGAACTCGTCGCCACCGAACTTGACCTCGGTGCCGCCGTACTTGGAGTAGAGCACCTTGTCGCCCACGGCGACATCGAGCGGAACGCGGTTGCCGTTGTCGTCGATGCGGCCGGGACCCACGGCGATGACCTCGCCCTCCTGCGGCTTCTCCTTGGCGGTGTCCGGAATGACCAGACCCGACGCGGTGACCTGCTCGGCTTCGACCTGCTTGATGACGATGCGATCCTCGAGCGGCTTGATGGAGACCGACACGTGTGACCTCTTTCTGAAGACTCAGGGTTTGGCACACTCACTTCGAGAGTGCCAGAACAACTATAGGGCGTGAGTTAGCACTCATTCAATCCGACTGCCAGTTACCCGCCCGGATGTGACGGCAAACGCTGCAGCGGTTGGCCTCCCGCGCCAGTGATGACGGGCGCGCGGGGCACGACGCTACAGCGTTTGGCAACTAGCGTGAGGGCATGACGCCCGAGGAGTTGCGCGCCCTGTTGACCCCGGAGGGTCTGCGGCTGCTCGACGAGGTGGGTGCGGTGACGGCCGATGCGGATGTCGTGCGCATCGTGTCGCGGTTGCGGGCGGCGGGCCACTCCCCGCCCTCGTCGCTGCGGTGCTCACTCAGGCACGCCTGCGCACCCGAGCGCGATCGCGGTTCCACGAGTTCGCCGACCGCATGCTGTTCACCCCCGACGGACTCGAGCAGGCGACGCGCCTGCAGGTCGCCGCGCAGCACGCGGGCCGCTTCGCGCGGGCCGGCATGACATCCGTCGCCGACCTGGGTTGCGGTATCGGAGCGGATGCGCTCGCCTTCGCGAGCCTCGGCCTGCGCGTCGTCGCCGTCGAACGCGACGAGGTGACGGCGGCGATCGCGGCCTACAACCTCGCACCCTTCCCGGAGGCGCGGGTGGTGAACGGCGACGCACTCGAGGCGGAACCCGCGGATGTCGACGCGCTCTGGTTCGATCCCGCCCGGCGCGCAGGGGGTCGCCGCCACGCGGACCCCGCCGACTGGTCGCCACCGCTGGATGCCGTGTTCGCGCGGGCCGCCGAGCGCCCCACGGGCGTCAAGCTCGGCCCTGCGCTCGACCACGCGCTGCTGCCCGAGGGGTCGAGGCGCAGTGGGTCTCGGTGGACCGCGAGGTCGTCGAGCTCGTGGTGTGGACGGGGGCGCTCGCGCGCGCCGGCGTGGGCCGCGCAGCACTGCTGCTCACGGGCGCGGGAGCGACGGAGCTGACGGGAGCCGAGGCCGCGCCGGATGCCCCGGTCGGCGCGCTGGGCGAGTACCTGCTCGAACCCGACGGCGCCGTCATCCGTGCCCGCCTCATCGGGGAACTCGCGCGGCGCGTCGACGGACGCATGCTCGACCCCACGATCGCCTGGATCACCTGCGACGCGCCGCCCCAGACACCTTTCGGTCAGGTCTTCCGCGTGCGCGAGGAACTGCCGTTCGATGAGCGACGTCTGAAGTCGGCGCTGCGCGAGCGCGGCATCGGCACGCTCGAGATCAAGAAGCGAGGCGTGGACGTCGACCCCGCGAAGCTGCGCACACGGCTCTCGCTCCGCGGCTCCGATGTCGCGACCCTCGTATTGACCCGCCTCGCGGGCCGACGCACCGCCCTGCTCGTCGACCGCGTGGGCTGAGCCGGCTCAGTAGTAGGTGTAGCTCGAGAAGGCGAGCGTCCACAGCAGCAGCGACAGCAGGGCGATGCCGATGCCGACGAAGCCCAGGATGACGCCGGTGAGCCACAGACCCTTCGGGGCGAACGGCTCCTTGGCCTTGCCGAGGAAACCGAGCACGACCGCCGCCGCCGGAATGAACAGCTGCAGCACCCCGCCGATGAAGGGGATGAACACGATCGCGAAGCCGACGATGCCGATGATGCCGGCGACGAGCGAGATGATGCTCAACACGGGGCTCTTGCCGCCGGTGCTCGCCGCGGGTGCCGCGGCAGCGGCGGGAGCCGCGTAGGGGTTCGCCGCAGGCGCGGCGGGCGCGGCCGGGGCTTCCGGCGCGACCGGGGCGACGTAGGGCGTCGCGCTCGGGGCCTCGGTCTGCGCCACGTGCAGCGGGTCGGATGCGACGGCAGGCGACGCGGGCTCGGCGGCGGCCGGCTCGGGCACGATGGGCGTCTCCGGGGCGGGGGTCTCGGGGGCGGAGGTCTGGGGTGCGGGTTCCTCAGGCGTGGCGGGAGTCGTGGGATCGGACATGAGGAGCTCCTTCAACGTTCGGACTCGCCCATGCTCGCAGCGCCTCCGGGGAGTGTCAACGCATCCGGGAAGGGATTCGCTAGCTCCAGGCAGTGAAGAACGAGAGGAGGAGCCCGAAATAGGCGATCGTAAAGAGCAACAGGATGCCGCCCAGGACATATCCGGTGATGAGTCCCCCGAGCGCGAGACCCCGGCCCGCCTCGCCGCGCTGAGCGATCTGCTTGAGGGCGATGTGGCCGAGCACGACTCCGACCACGGCGGCGAGCACGCCGACGAGCAGCGATCCGAGCGACACGATGAGCGACGCGATTGCGAGGGAGTTGGTGCGCGCGGTGTAGACGTACGCCTGACCCGCGGTCGTGTACGGCGTGAGCAGCTGCGGCGGCGGTGTCGTGGGCACGGCCTGGTAGGCGGGCGTGTTCGCGGGCGAACCGCCCTGCGCGACGTACGGCGCCTGTTGCACATACGGGGCCTGCTGCGCATACGGCGCCTGCTCCGCGTAGGGCGCCTGCTCCGCGTAGGGCGCCTGCTGCGCATAGGGCGCCTGCTGCGCATAGGGCGCCTGTTGCGCATAGGGCGCCTGCTGCACGTACTCGGGCTGCGCCGCGTACGGGTTCGGCGCGGCGTAGGGGTTCTGAGTCGCGTACGGGTTCGGCGCTGCGTAGGGGTTCTGCACCGCGTAGGCGTTCTGCCCGGCGTAGGGGTCGCTCGCCACGTAGGGCGCGACCGGTGTGTACTCGTTCGGGGCGACGTAGTTCTCGTCGACGGCGACGGGTGCATCGACGACCGACGCATCCGCGACCGGCGCGTCGGCAGAGGGCGCGTCGGCAGAGGGCGCGTCGGCAGAGGGCGCGTCGGCAGAGGGTGCCGCGGGGCCGGCGTCGTCGGATGCGGTGGGCTCGGGCGCGTCGCCGTGCTGGTTCCCGGTGTCGGGCATGTTTCTCCTCGGTGTCTCCGCCATGCTGGCAGCCGCGACCGACGGGCGGCAACCCGCCCGTTCGGGGAGGGCGGCATCCGCGAACGCCTACGCCTGGATGACGGTGACCGGCAGCGTCGAGTCGGCGCCCACATCGAGTCTGGACGGCGGATGTCCGGCCGCGATGAGCTGGGCGGCGAGCGACGCGATCATGGCCCCGTTGTCGGTGCACAGCCGCAACGGCGGGATGCGCAGGGCGACGCCCGCGGCAGCGCATCGCTCGACGGCCGCATCCCGCAGCCGACGGTTGGCGACGACCCCACCGCCGAGGAGGAGACGCGGAACGCCGAGGTCGCGGCACGCGGCGAGCGCCTTGGTGAGCAGCACGTCGACGACGGCCTCGCGGAAGCTCGCCGCGACATCCGCGACGGGAACCGACTCTCCCGCGGCCTGCGCCGCCTCCACGTGGCGGGCGACGGCCGTCTTGAGCCCCGAGAACGAGAAGTCGTAGCGGTGGCGCTCGAGATCTTTGGCCGCCGTGAGTCCCCGCGGGAACCGGATGGCGTGCGGGTCTCCGTCGGCGGCCACCCGGTCGATCTCGGGGCCCCCGGGGTAGGGCAACCCGAGCAGTCGCGCCACCTTGTCGAAGGCCTCGCCCGCGGCGTCGTCGATCGTCTCGCCGAGCAGTTCGACATCCGAGGTGAGGTCGCGCACGAGCAGCAGCGAGGTGTGCCCGCCCGAGACGAGCAGCGCGACGGTCGGCAGCTCGAGGCCGCCGTCGCCCACGAGCGGCTCGTGGTTGAGCACGTCGGCTCCGACGTGACCCACGAGGTGGTTGACCGCATAGAAGGGTGCACCCGTGGCGATCGCGAGCGCCTTCGCCGCACCCACGCCGACCATGAGGGCGCCGGCGAGGCCCGGGCCGCTCGTGACGGCCACGGCGTCGAGCTCGTCGAGGGCGACACCCGCCTCCTGCAGCGCCTGCTCGATCGCCGGAGCGAGAGCCTCGAGGTGCGCGCGCGCCGCGATCTCGGGCACGACGCCGCCGTAGCGGGCGTGCTCGTCCATCGAGCTCGCGATGACGTTGGCGAGCATCTCGTCGCCGCGCACGATGCCGATGCCGGTCTCGTCGCAGCTCGTCTCGATGCCCAGCACAAGCGGGCGACGGGGCCCAGAATCGTGCAAGTTGGCCGATTCCGGGGCCTCGTTTCGACCACCTGGCACGATTCTGCGCATCACGACCGCATCGACGCCGTCGGGTTGGTAGTAGGCGGGGCGCACCGCGATGCGCTCGAAGCCGCGGCTCGCGTAGAGCGCCTCGGCCACCGGGTTGTCGGCGCGCACCTCGAGGAACACCTCGCGTGCGTCGCGGGAGCGCGCCTCGGCGAGCAGCGCGTCGAGCAGCGCCGCCCCGATCCCACGGCGGCGAGCGGATGCGGCGACCGCGATCGTCTGGATGTCGCCCTGGCCGCTGCCACGAGGGGCGAGGAGGCCCGCGTAACCGAGCACGGCATCCGCGTCGTCGACGGCCACGAGGTAGTGCGTGTGCTCGCCCGCGAGCTCGATGGCGAGCATGTCGCGCGACCATGCGTCGCTCGGGAACGTGGCGTGTTCGAGGGCGTCGATCGCGTCGAGATCGGATGCGGCGGCCGGCCGGAGCGTCCAGCTCACGGGGTGACCTTCTTCGGCGCGGCGAGCGTCACGTCGGGCGCCCTGAGATACACGGGCGCGCTCGGGCCGGGCGGGAGCCCCGCGTCGCGGCGGGCCAGGGCGAGGATGCCCAGGAGCCCCGCGTCGATCGTGGCGGCGTCGATGCGCACGTAACCGGCGACGGAGGTCACCGTGTCGAACTCCGCGACAGGCGTGAGCGCCGGCCCCTCGACCCGCACGGGCAGACCATCGGCGCCCGGGGCGGCGTACCGCGACCAGGCGAGCTCGCGGCGGCGCGCATCCGTCACCACGAGCACCCGCTCGCTGCGGCCGTAGGCGACAGCGTCATGCGACACGACGGGCAGCACCGGGCGGTCGATGCCGAGCGCGAACACCCGGGCGGCCGCGATGCCGACGCGCAGGCCCGTGAACGGGCCCGGCCCCATGCCCACCGCGACGCCCTCGAGGGCGGGAGGCGCCACATCCGCCTCGGCGAGCACCTCGGTGATGAACGTGCCGATCACCTCCGCGTGCCCCCGGGTGTCGGCGCTCGTGCGCTCGGCGAGGGTGCCGGTGCGGCCGACGACGGCGACGCTCGTTCCCGTCGAGGTGTCGATCGCGAGCAGCACCGCACCAGCCTACGGCGCGCGCGGGTGACCGAGCCGGACGAGCGCACTGCTGGGCCGCAGACGACACACCCTCGCCTCGCATGGCCTCAGAGGGTGACGCCCGCCCACCGCTCACCGTGGGACGTCAGCCGCACGTGGCGGGGTGCGTCGTCCGCCTCCGGGTCGCCGCCGACGGGGCGCTCGATGTCGAGTTCGAGCCACGCCTCGACCGCTCCGTCGAGCTTGCCCGCCCCCATTCGACGACAGTGATCGAACCCGCGAGATCGAGGTCGAGGTCCTCGACCTCTGCAGCCGAGGCGAGCCGGTAGGCGTCGACGTGCACGAGCGGGACCCCGGATGCGGTGGGATGCGTGCGAGCGAGCACGAACGTCGGGCTCGTCACGGCACCGCGGGCGCCCAGCGCGGCGCCCAGTCCGCGCGTGAGGGTGGTCTTGCCCGCGCCGAGCTCGCCGTTCAGCAGCACGAGGTCGCCGGCCCGCAGCGCGGCAGCGAGCCGCGCGCCGAGCGCCTCCATCGCATCCGCATCCGGCACCACGAGTTCGACCACGGCACCGGGCGTCAGCTCGAGACTCACACCGGCACCCGCGTGACCCGCGGCCCGACGCGCGTGACGATCTCGTAGCCGATCGTGTCGGCGGCCGCGCCCCACTCGTCGGCGCTCGGCCCGCCCTCGCCCCACACGATCACCTCGTCGCCGATGCGCACGGGAGCATCGCCCACGTCGATGATGAACTGATCCATGGCGATGCGGCCGACGACCGGGAACCGCGCGCCGCCGATCGCGACGTGCGCGCGGCTGGAGGCCTGTCGCGGGATGCCGTCGGCGTAGCCGAGGGGAATCAGGGCGAGCGTCGTCTCGGCGCCCGCGCGGTGGGTGTACCCGTAGGAGACGCCCGTGCCGGACGGCACCCGCCGGACGGCGACGACCTCGGTCGCGAGCTGCATGACGGGCCGCAGGCCCCAGGCCGGCGGGTCGATCGTGGGGTCGGGCGAGACGCCGTAGAGGGCGATGCCCACGCGCACGAGCTCGAAGCGCGACGTCGGACGCGTGAGCGCGGCGAGGCTCGAGCCGAGATGCCGCAGTTCGGGTTCGAGACCCGCGGCTCGTGCGGCGTCCACGATGCCCTCGAAGACCGCCCGCTGAGCGTCGTCGTCGGCCTCGGAGGCGCCGGAGAGGTGGCTCATGAGCCCGCGCACCCGGAGGCGACCGGCGCGCTCGAGTTCGGCGGCCCGGCCGAGCACCCCCGCGACGTCGGCGGACGCGATGCCGTTGCGGCTGAGCCCCGTGTCGAACTTGAGGTGCACGGTGGCGCTGGCCGTCGCCGCCGCCTCGAGCTGGGCCGGGGTCGACACCCCCACCTCGATGCCCGCATCGACGGCCGCGCCGAAGTCGGGCTCGGCCCCGTGCAGCCAAGCCAGCAGCGGCGCCGTGATGCCCGCCGCACGCAAGGCGAGCGCCTCATCCAGGTCGGCGACCCCGAGCCAGTCCGCCCCCGCATCGACGGCCGCGCGCGCGATGGGCAGCGCCCCGTGCCCGTAGGCGTCGGCCTTGACGACGGCCATGAGCTGCGCGGGCGCCACGGTGCGACGCAGTGTCTCGACGTTGCCGGCGAGCGCCTCGAGACGGATGCGGGCCTCGCGTCGCGGGGACGTCATCCGCGGGCCTCCGCCACGACGGTGGCCACCGCCACACCCGCATCGTGGCTCATCGACACGTGCAGGGCCGCGATGCCGCGACGCTCGAGCAGCCCGCCGAGCGGGCCGCTCACCACGAAGGAGGGGTTGCCCGTGTGGTCGGAGGCGATCACCATGTCGACCCAGTGCACGTCTTCTGCATCGCCGAGTGCCTTCACGAGGGCCTCCTTCGCCGCGAACCGCGCTGCGAGCGAGCGCAACGACAGCGAGCGTTCGCTCTCAGCGAACAGCCTGTCGCGCAATCGGGGTGTGCGCGAGACGGCGCGCTCGAACCGGGCCAGGTCGACCACGTCGACGCCCAGTCCGACGATCACGGTCACTCCACCGTGACGGACTTCGCGAGGTTGCGCGGCTGGTCGACGTCGAGGCCCTTCGCGGTCGCGAGCTCCATGCCGAAGATGTGCAGCGGCACGACCGAGAGCAGCGGCTCGAAGAACGGCTCGGCGAGCGGCACCCGCACGACCTCGTCGGCGAACGGCACCACCGCGACATCGCCCAACTCGGCGATCGCGATCACGCGTGCGCCGCGCGCGCGGATCTCCTGGATGTTCGAGACGACCTTCTTGTGCAGCGACTTCGGGTCGCGCGGGCTCGGCACCACGACGAACACGATCTGACCGGGCTCGATGAGCGCGATCGGTCCGTGCTTGAGCTCGCCCGCCGCGAAGCCCTCGGCGTGGATGTAGGCGAGCTCCTTGAGCTTGAGCGCCCCTTCGAGGGCCACCGGGTAACCCACGTGCCGGCCGAGGAACAGCACCGACTGGGTGTCGCTCATCCAGTGGGCGAGCTCGGCGATGCGACCCGACGCCGACTCGACGATCTGGCCGATCTTGGCGGGCACCGCCTCGAGTTCCGTCAGCTGCCCGGCGATCTCGGCCTCGGTGAGCGTGCCGCGCAGGGTCGCGAGGTGCAGACCGAGCAGGTAGAGCGCCGTGACCTGAGCCACGAAGGCCTTCGTCGAGGCCACCGCGACCTCCGGGCCGGCGTGCGTGTAGAGCACGGCATCCGACTCGCGCGGGATCGTGGCGCCCTGCGTGTTGCAGATCGAGAGCGTGCGGGCACCCGCCTGGCGCGCGTACCGCACCGCCATCAGGGTGTCCATGGTCTCGCCCGACTGACTCACCGACACCACGAGCGTCTTCTCGTCGATCACCGGGTCGCGATATCGGAACTCGTGCGAGAGCTCCACGTCGACGGGGATCCGTGCCCACGCCTCGATCGCGTACTTGCCGACCATGCCGGCATACGACGCCGTGCCGCAGCCCAGGATCACGACGCGGGTGACGCCTGCGAGCGCCTCCGCGACGCCGTCGAGCTCGGTGAGCGTCACGGCGCCGTCGTGCACGCGACCGAGCAGCGTGTTGGCGACCGCCTCGGGCTCCTCCGAGATCTCCTTCTTCATGAAGCTCGGCCAGCCGCCCTTCTCGGCAGCGGATGCGTCCCAGGCGACCTCGAACTCCTTCGAGTCGGCGGGCGCGCCGGCGAAGTCGATCACCTCGACGCTGTCGGGCCGGATCGTCACGATCTGGTCCTCGCCGATCTCCATGGCGCGGCGGGTGTGCTCGACGAACGCGGCGACATCCGAACCGAGGAAGTTCTCGCCCTCGCCCAGACCGATCACGAGCGGGGAGCTGCGGCGGGCGCCGACCACGACGCCGGGGGCGTCCTGGTGCACCGCGAGCAGGGTGAAGGCGCCGTCGAGCCGGGCGACGCTGCGCCTCATGGCCTCGGTCAGGTCGCCCGTCTCCCGGTAGGCGCGGCCGACGAGCAGCGCGGCCACCTCGGAATCGGTCTCGCTCTCGAACACCTCACCGGCATCCGCGAGCTCGGCCTTGAGCTCGGAGAAGTTCTCGATGATGCCGTTGTGGATGAGGGCGAGCTTGCCCCCGTCGCCGAAGTGCGGATGCGCATTGACGTCGGTGGGGCCGCCGTGCGTCGCCCAGCGGGTGTGGCCGATGCCGGTGCCGCCGTCGTGGATGGGGTTCTCGGCGAGCTCGTCGACGAGCATGCCGAGCTTGCCGGAGCGCTTGCGGGCGCCGAGCTCGCCGTCGCGCGACAGCACGGCCACGCCTGCGGAGTCGTAACCGCGGTATTCCAGCCGCTTCAGACCCCCGACGAGCACCTCGAGGCTGCTGCCCGGGCCGACGTATCCCACGATTCCGCACATGCACTCGATCCTAGATGAGCGCGACCTGACAGATGCCTGCGGCGGACTACGCTCGGGGGTGGCTGAGAACGGCGAGCGGTATGCACACGCGACCCCGTTCCTCGAGATGGACCGCGCGGCCTGGGCGGCCCTCGCCCCCACGGCCGCGCATCCGCTCAGCGAGCAGGAGCTCGTTCGGCTGCGGGGTCTCGGCGACACGCTCGACCTGCGCGAGGTGGCCGATGTCTATGTTCCGCTCAGCCGCCTGCTCAACCTCTACGCGGTGGGCGCCCGCGAACTGCACCGCTCGACCCGGGGTTCCTCGGGCAGAACGACGAGCCCACGCCGTTCGTGATCGGGGTGGCCGGATCGGTCGCGGTGGGCAAGTCGACGACCGCCCGACTGCTGCGCGAGCTGCTCGCGCGATGGGAGGACACCCCGCGCGTCGAGCTCGTCACGACCGACGGCTTCCTGCTGCCGAACGCCGAGTTGGAGCGCCGCGGCCTCATGGAGCGCAAAGGCTTCCCCGAGAGCTACGACCGGCGCGCCCTGCTGCGCTTCGTGAGCCGCGTGAAGAGCGGCGTCGAAGAGGTGCGTGCGCCGGTCTACTCGCACCTGCACTACGACATCGTCCGGGATGCCGAGATCGTCGTGCGGCGGCCCGACATCCTCATCGTCGAGGGCCTCAACGTGCTGCAGCCACCCGCCCCCGGCGCACGCCTCGCGGTGAGCGACCTCTTCGACTTCACCGTGTACGTCGACGCACGCACGGTCGACATCGAGCGCTGGTACGTCGAGCGCTTCCTCCGCCTACAGCGCGGAGCGTTCGCGGATCCCCGCTCCTATTTCCACCGCTTCGCGGCCCTCGACGAGGACGACGCCATCGCGCTCGCCCATTCGATATGGCAGAGCATCAACGGTCCGAACCTCGAGCAGAACATCGCGCCGACGCGGGCGCGTGCCTCGCTCGTGCTGCGCAAGGCGGCGGACCACACGGTCTCGAACGTGCTCATCCGCAAGATTTGACGCGCTCCCAGCGCGTCAAGATCGAGTAGCCCAGCCCTAGCGGGGCGTATCGAGATCCCGCCCGCGGCGCCCCCGGCGAGTCTCAGCCCGCCACCGGCTCCAGCACGAACACGGGGATCTCACGCTCGGTCTTCGCCTGATACCCGTCGTAATCGGGCCACACCTCGTTTGCGCGTGCCCACCACACGGCGCGCTCCTCACCGCTCACGAGCCGTGCGCGGTAGTCGCGCTTGACCGCGCCGTCCTGGAGCTCGACATCCGGGTTCGCGACGAGGTTGAAGTACCAGGACGGATGCTGCGGTGCGCCGCCCTTCGACGCCACGACCGCGTACGCCCCGTCGTGCTCGACGCGCATGAGTGCGTTCTTGCGCAGCTTGCCGCTTCGGGCGCCCACCGAGGTGAGCACGATGATGGGCTTGCCCCGCAACTCGTTCGCCTCGGCGCCGGCCGAGGCCTCGAAGGTCTCCGCCTGTGTGCGTGCCCACTCCGAGGTGCTCGGTGCGTACTCCCCTGTCAACGGCATCCTGCTGCTCCCTGTGTCTCGTTCTGCCGCGCTGACGCCCGCATCCCATGTCGAAAATGCAGGAGTCCCGACGGTCATGTCCCGTGCATCCGGGCCCCTCACGCACGACACGCCCGAGTTCTCCTGCATTTTCGACATGACGTCGGTAGGAGCAGAGGCGGTGACGCGGCGCGACGACCCGGTTACGACAACGCGAGACGCTCGCGCACGATTCCCGCGAGATCGTCCGCGATGCGCTGAGCCTCGACGGCGTCGACCGCCTCGACCATGACCCGCACGAGCGGTTCGGTTCCCGAGGGACGCAGCAGCACCCGACCGGTGTCGCCGAGCTCCGCCTCGTGACCGCGCACGGCATCCGCGATCGTCTCGTCGGATGCGAGGGCGTGGTGATCGACGCCGCGCACGTTCACGAGCACCTGCGGGTAGACCGTCATGACCGACGCGAGCTCGGCGAGGGTCTTGCCGGTGCGCGCCATCTCGGCTGCGATCTGCAGGCCCGTGAGCACGCCATCGCCGGTCGTCGCGTGCTCGCTGAAGATGATGTGCCCCGACTGCTCGCCACCGAGTGAGAGCCCGTGCTGCGTCATCGCCTCGAGCACGTAGCGGTCGCCGACCGCCGTCTGCACGATCCGGATGCCGTGCTCCTCCATCGCGACGCGCAGCCCGAGGTTGCTCATCGTGGTCACCGCGAGGGTGTCGTGGGCGAGGCGCCCGCGACGCTGCAACGAGACGGCGAGGATCGCCATGATCTGGTCGCCGTCGATGACGTTGCCCGCTCCATCCACCGCGAGGCAGCGATCGGCGTCACCGTCGTGCGCGATACCGAGGTCGGCACCCGTGAGGCGCACCGTCTCGCACAGCCGCTCGAGGTGGGTCGAGCCGACGCCGTCGTTGATGTTGAGGCCGTCGGGGTCGGCACCGATCACGGTGACCTGCGCGCCCGCATCCGCGAACACCTGCGGCGAGACCCCCGCCGCGGCACCGTGGGCCGCGTCGATCACGACCTTGAGCCCGTCGAGGCGCACGTCGAGCGTGCCGAGCAGGTGCAGCAGGTAGCGATCTTCGGCGTCGGCGAAGCGTCGGATGCGGCCCACGCCCGCCCCGGTCGGCGCGAGCTTGGGCTGGGTGAGGGCGAACTCGATGCGGTCTTCGACCTCGTCGGGCAGCTTGACGCCGCCGAGCGCGAAGAACTTGATGCCGTTGTCGGGTGCCGGGTTGTGCGACGCAGACACCATGACGCCGAAGTCGGCGTCGGCGTCGGCCACGAGGAACGCGGCGGCCGGCGTCGGGATGACCCCGGCGTCGAGCACGTCGATGCCCGAACTCGCGAGACCCGCCGAGACGGCGGCGGCGATGAACTCGCCCGACACGCGCGGGTCGCGAGCGACCACGGCGCGGGGGTGACGCCCCTCGCCACGCACGGACTCGGCGTGACGACCCTGCGTCAACACCACAGCGGCGGCCTGAGCGAGGCCGAGGGCCAGGTCGGCGGTGATCACCTCACCGTTCGCCAGCCCCCGCACCCCGTCAGTACCGAAGAGACGCGGCATGCGCGAAACCCGTGTGCGCGCTTAGCGCTTCGAGAACTGCGACGCCTTGCGGGCCTTCTTGAGACCGGCCTTCTTGCGCTCGATGACGCGGGCGTCGCGCGAGAGGAAGCCGGCCTTCTTGAGCGCGGGGCGGTTGTTCTCGCGGTCGATCTCGTTGAGCGCGCGGGCGATCGCGAGGCGCAGGGCGCCCGCCTGACCCGAGGGGCCGCCACCGGTGATCTTGGCCTTGACGTCGTAGGAGCCGAGCAGGTCGAGCACCTTGAACGGGTCGTTGATGAGCTGCTGGTGCAGCTTGTTCGGGAAGTACTCCTCGAGCGAGCGGCCGTTCACGACGAACTCGCCGCCGCCGGGAACGAGACGCACCTGCGCGATGGCCTCCTTGCGGCGGCCCACGGCAGCGCCGGGCACGTTGAGCACGGCGCGCGGGGCGCGGGGCGCCTCGTCAGCCGGGGTTTCGGTCGAGAAGGAGGTGAGAACCTCGTCCGACACGGTGTCTTCGATCTTCGCCATCAGTGATGTCCTTGGAAGTCTCTCGGCGCTTACTGCGCGACCTGGGTGAGGGTGTAGGGCTTGGGCTGCTGCGCGGCGTGCGGGTGCTCGGCGCCGGCGTACACCTTCAGCTTCTTGATCTGGGCACGACCCAGCGAGTTCTTCGGCAGCATGCCGCGGATGGCCTTCTCGACCGCGCGCGTCGGGTGCTTCTCGAGCATCTCGACGTAGGTGGTCGCGGTGAGGCCGCCCGGGTAGCCCGAGTGGCGGTACGCCTTCTTCTTCTCGAGCTTCTGGCCCGTGAGGGCCACCTTCTCGGCGTTGACGATGATCACGAAGTCGCCCATGTCCATGTGGGGAGCGAAGGTCGACTTGTGCTTGCCGCGGAGGATGGCGGCGGCGTGGCTCGCGAGGCGGCCGAGCACGATGTCGGTCGCGTCGATGACGACCCACTCGCGCTTCACATCCGCCGGCGTGGGGCTGAACGTACGCGTCATGAAATGACTCAATTCTGGTCGGTGATGTTCGTGAATCCCGCTCCGGTGTGCGTTCCGTGATCCGAGGGATGCGGAACCCGACGGTGGAGGGCCCAACTGGTCGTCCGCGCGGCGCGCAGACAACCTCAACAGACTAGTCGATGGGTGCCTCATCCGGCAAACCGCCGGCCACCCGCTTGGCCCGCGTCTGCTCCGCGCGCGCCGCGAGTTCGGCATCCGGCGGGTAGCCGACCTCGACGAGCGTCAGGCCGCGCGACGGCATGACGATGAACTCGCTGCCCCGTCGCGCCTCGTCGCGGATGCCCGCCGCACGTTCGGGAGCGAAGCGCCCCTCGCCTGCCGCGACGCACGCGCCGACGAGGGCGCGCACCATCGAATGGCAGAACGCGTCGGCGCGCACCGCGGCCACGAGCACGCCGTCGGGGTCGCGCCGCCAGCCGAAATCCTGCAAGGTGCGGATGGTGGTCGCCCCCTCCCGCGGACGGCAGTACGCCGCGAAGTCGTGCAGTCCCAGCAACCCCGGGCCGCGGCATCCATCGCGTCGAGGTCGAGGGCCGCGGGATGCCACAGCGTGAAGGCGCGCGTGCGCGGGTCGCGCAGCGCCACGGCATCCGCGATGCGGTACTCATAGCGGCGCCAGACCGCCGAGAAGCGGGCGTCGAACCCCGGCGGCGCCTCGCTCGCGCGCAGCACCTGCACATCGGCCGCCTGCCCGACGATGCCGTTGATGCGGCGGGCGAGCGACTCGGCCCCGGCAGCACCCGCACCGCGCCCCTGGGCCGCCGAGCGAGCTGCTCGAGCTGCTCGGCTGCCAGGTCGAGGTGGGCGACCTGACCGATCGCGTGCACCCCGACATCCGTACGCCCGGCGACCGTGAGCCGCGGCGGCTCGACACCGGCCCGACCGAACAGGGTCGCGAGCGCCTCCTCGAGCACCCCTGCACTGTGCGCAACCCCGGCTGACGCGCCCAGCCCGTGAAGTCGGTGCCGTCGTAGGCGAGATCGAGCCGGATGCGGGTGGTGGCTTCCGGGCTGGTCACGAAGCGAGTTTAGGCTGGGATGCGTTGCCATGACCGCTGCACCGACCGCTCCCGACGACGCGCCCGCGACCCGCCCGCTCGCCCGCGTGGCGGGACTCGACGGTCTGCGCGCGATCGCGGTCATCGTCGTGCTGCTGTTTCACCTGACGCCCGGCTTCGCGATCGGCGGCTACCTCGGCGTCGACATCTTCTTCGTCGTCTCCGGCTTCATCATCACGCGGCTGCTGCTCATCGAGCATGTCTCGACGGGTGGCATCCGACTGGGTGCGTTCTGGGTGCGGCGGGCCCGCCGTCTGCTGCCGGCGCTCGTGCTGCTGCTGCTGGTGTGCTGCACGGCCGCCCTCGCCGTGGGCGGCGACGTGCTCGTGGATCTGGGGGCCAGCTGGCCTCGTCGCTCACCTTCTCGAGCAACTGGTACTTCATCGTGACCGGCTCGGACTACTTCGCGGGCTCCGCCCCGAGCTCTTCCGCAACCTGTGGTCGCTCGCGGTCGAGGAGCAGTTCTATCTGCTCTGGCCCCTCGTGCTGCTCTTCATCGTGCTGCGGGTCTCGCGAAGCGCGCGGATCGCGTTGCTCGCGGTGGTGACGGCGGCGTCCGCGGTCGCCATGGGGCTCTTGCTCGTGCCCGGCTCGCCGACCTCGGTGTACTACGGCACGGGAACGCACGCCTTCGGACTGACGCTCGGCGCGCTGCTCGCGGTCGTGAGCCGCTGGTGGCCGACGCGCGCGCTGGAGTGGCCGCGCGCGGCCCGGCGCGGCCTGGGCATCGCGGGGATCGTGGCGCTCGCCGGCCTGCTCGCGCTCACGGTCGTCATGCCGGGCGAAGCCGACGTGAGCTATCGCGGTGGACTGTTCGCGGTCGCCGTACTCACCGCGGTGCTCATCGCCGCCTTCCTGGTGCCCGCGTCGCCGCTCGCGCGCGCGATCGACGTCGCCCCGATGCGGTGGGTCGGTGAGCGCAGCTACGGCATCTACCTGTGGCACTGGCCCGTGTTCGTCCTGTTGGCAGCCGCGTTCCCGACCTGGACTCGGGATGCGGGGCTCGCCTGGGCACTCGGCGGAGTCGCCGCGGTGATCACCTTCGGCGCGGCGGCACTGAGCTTCCGTTTCGTCGAGACGCCGATCCGGCGCGACGGCTTCCGCGCGAGCTGGCAGCGCTGGGCGGGCGGATGGCGTCGGTCGCGGCTCGCGGCGGTCGCAAGCGCCGTCGTGCTCGTGCTGGTGGCCGGCGGGATCGCGGGCACCGCGGCGGCGCTCGTGCTGCAGCCGGACTCGAGCGAGGTCGAGCAGCGCGTGCAAGCCGGACAGCAGGCGATCCGCGAGACGCCCACGCCGAGCCCGACGCCGACGCCGGATGCGACATCCGATCCCTCCGCGCCCCCGCGCAGCTGAGCGGCGACCAGATCACGGCGGTCGGCGACTCGGTCATGCTCGCCGCGGTGCCCGAGTTGCAGGCGGCCTACCCCGGCATCCAGATCGATGCGACAGTCTCTCGGCAGATGTCGACGGCTCCCGACATCCTGCGCGGCTTGCGCGACGCGGGGGCGCTGCGACCCGTCGTGATCGTCGCGCTCGGCACCAACGGCTCGGTGGGCGATGAGACGCTCGGCGCGATCCGCGACATCATCGGTCCGCAGCGTGAGCTCGTGCTCGTGACGGCGCAGGCGCCCCGCGGATGGATCCCGGGCGTCAACCAGAAGCTCGCCGCCTTCGCGTGGCAGTACCGCAATGTCGAGCTGGCGGACTGGTACACGGCGATCCAGCCGCATCTCGGCGAGCTGGCCCGAGACCAGGTGCACTTCGGGCACGTGGGCGCCACGATCTTCACCGCCACCATCACCGAGGCGCTGCAGCGCCTTGCGGCGCTGCCGCCGCTCCGTGACGAGGTCGCGAACGAGTCCCTCCCCGCCCGGTGTGATCGGACCCGCTCGTGCTCGCGTTTCGTGGCGCTTGAGTGTGAGGGGCCGGCGGGAGCTGGGGCTGGTTCCAACGCGAGAGGCCCCGCTCGGGTGAGCGGGGCCTCTCGGCGCACAGCGGATGCGGGGAGTTACTTCTCCTCGGACTCCTCGGCGGCGTCGCTCGACTCCTCGGCGGGGGTCTCGTCGGCCTTAGCCTCGACCTCCGCGGTCTCCTCCGTCGACTCCTCGGCGGGCGTCTCGGTCTCCTCGACCGGAGCAGCCTTCGGGGTCTCCACGCGCGCCGCCGACTTCTTCGACGACGCAGGCTTCTTCACGACCGGCTCGAGCACGAGCTCGATGACGGCCATCGGCGCGTTGTCGCCCTTGCGGTAACCGGTCTTCGTGATGCGGGTGTAGCCACCCTCACGCTCGGCGACGAGCGGCGCGATCTCGGTGAAGAGCTCGTGCACGACCGACTTGTCGTGGATGACCGACAGCACGCGACGACGCGCGTGCAGGTCGCCACGCTTGGCGAAGGTGATGAGGCGCTCAGCCAGGGGACGCAGGCGCTTGGCCTTCGTCTCGGTGGTCGTGATGCTCTTGTGGGTGAAGAGGGCCGCGGCGAGGTTCGCGAGCAGCAGGCGCTCGTGCGCCGGACCGCCGCCGAGACGGGGACCCTTGGTGGGCTGGGGCATGATCAGTCGTTCTCCAGAAAATGAATCAGGTCAGTGGCGGGGTTCAGACGGTCTCGTCGTCGTATCCGCCGTAGAAGTGCGCACCGTCGAAGCCGGGCACGCTGTCCTTGAGCGAGAGGCCGAGCTCGACGAGCTTGTCCTTCACCTCATCCACCGACTTCTGTCCGAAGTTGCGGATGTTCATGAGCTGCGTCTCCGAGAGGGCGACGAGCTCGCTGACGGTGTTGATGCCCTCGCGCTTGAGGCAGTTGTAGGAACGCACCGACAGGTCGAGGTCCTCGATCGGCATCGACAGCTCGGTCGAGAGCACGGCGTCGACCGGGGCGGGCCCGATCTCGATGCCCTCGGCCGCGGTGTTGAGCTCGCGGGCGAGACCGAACAGCTCGACGAGCGTGCGACCCGCGGATGCGATCGCGTCACGCGGCGAGATGGCCGGCTTGGTCTCGACGTCGACCACGAGGCGGTCGAAGTCGGTGCGCTCACCGGCACGGGTGGCCTCGACGCGGTAGGTGACCTTCAGCACGGGCGAGTAGATCGAGTCGACCGGGATCTGGCCGGCCTCGCTGAACTCGCTGCGGTTCTGGGTGGCCGAGACGTAGCCGCGACCGCGCTCGATGGTGAGCTCGAGGTCGAACTTCGCCTTGTCGTTGAGGGTCGCGATGACGAGCTCGGGGTTGTGGATCTCCACACCCGCCGGCGCCGAGATGTCGGCGGCGGTCACCTCGCCCGCGCCGGTCTTGCGCAGGTAGGCGGTGATGGGCTCGTCGTGCTCGCTCGAGACGACCAGGTTCTTGATGTTGAGGACGATCTCGACGACGTCCTCCTTGACACCGGGGATGGTGTCGAACTCGTGCTGGATGCCGTCGAGACGGATGCTCGTGACCGCAGCGCCCGGGATGGACGACAGCAGCGTGCGACGCAGCGAGTTGCCGAGCGTGTAGCCGAAGCCGGGCTCGAGGGGCTCGATGACGAACGCGGAGCGGAACTCCGAGATGACCTCTTCGGAGAGGGTGGGACGCTGTGCAATGAGCACGTGGTTTCCTTTCGGCGAGGGCGTCCGCCATATGACGCCCACGACAGATGCGGCGGGTGGCTGGGCCGCCGTTCTTGTTGAGTTATGGGAAAACGCGACGCATCCGGACGACCGGAGCGCAGGGGCTCCCGGTCATCCGGATGACGAGATCAGACCCGGCGACGCTTCGGGGGCCGGCAGCCATTGTGCGCCTGCGGCGTCACATCGTTGATCGTGCCGACCTCGAGGCCCGCGGCCTGGAGCGAACGGATAGCCGTCTCGCGACCGGAGCCCGGTCCCTTGACGAAGACGTCGACCTTCTTCATGCCGTGCTCCTGCGCCTGGCGCGCGGCCGACTCGGCGGCGAGCTGCGCGGCGTAGGGGTCGACTTGCGCGAGCCCTTGAAGCCCACGGCGCCCGACGAGGCCCAGCTGATGACAGCGCCCGCGGGGTCGGTGATGGAGACGATCGTGTTGTTGAACGTCGACTTGATGTGGGCCTGGCCCACCGCGATGTTCTTCTTCTCCTTGCGGCGCGGCTTGCGCGCGGCGGCCTTCGGAGCAGCCATTACTTCTTACCTGCCTTCTTCTTGCCGGCCACGGTGCGCTTCGGGCCCTTGCGAGTGCGTGCGTTGGTCTTGGTGCGCTGACCGCGGACGGGCAGGCCGCGACGGTGGCGGAGACCCTCGTACGAGCCGATCTCGACCTTGCGGCGGATGTCGGCCTGCACTTCGCGGCGCAGGTCACCCTCCACCTTGTAGTTGCCTTCGATGTAGTCGCGAAGGGCGACGAGCTGGTCGTCGGTCAGATCCTTCACGCGGACGTCGCCGGAGATCCCGGTGTCCTTGAGGGTCGCGAGCGCACGAGTGCGTCCCACGCCGTAGATGTACGTCAGGGCGACTTCCACGCGCTTGTCGCGTGGGATGTCGACGCCGGCGATACGTGCCATGGCGGCTTCTCCTTCAGGAGTCGTTCGGAGGTGTGGAGCATCCGCCGGTGCCCGGGCCTCCGACCCGAGGTGTCGCCTCTCGCCGGGAGCGGGAGGTTCTTGGCGGTGCTTCTTGTCTATTGAGTTGTGGTCTACCGCGGTTGGCAGTATGTCCGAGGCCCAGAGGGCCTCGGCGTCAAGGAAAAAGGTCCGAAAGGACCTTTTTCTTATCCTTGACGCTGCTTGTGGCGCGGGTTCGACTTGCAGATGACCATCACGCGGCCGTTGCGACGGATGACCTTGCAGTGGTCGCAGATGGGCTTGACGCTCGGGTTGACCTTCATGTTTCCTTCTCGCTGTCCTCGTACCGGCACCCCGCGGGGCGTCGGCCGTTACTTTCCGAGCGTTACTTGTAGCGGTAGACGATACGGCCGCGGGTCAGGTCGTAGGGGCTCAGCTCCACGATCACGCGGTCCTCGGGGAGGATCCGGATGTAGTGCTGTCGCATCTTGCCCGAAATGTGGGCGAGAACCTTGTGCCCGTTGCTCAGCTCGACGCGGAACATCGCGTTCGGCAGAGCCTCGATCACAGATCCCTCGATCTCGATGACGCCGTCTTTCTTGGCCATACCCTCGTAGTCGCTATCAATGACGCTCGGTCATGCGGGTGATTGATGTGGTGCGGACGGCCCGACCGGCCGAAAGCCAGTGGGCACAAGGCACCAAAGATCGATCCTAGCTGATTAATCGCCAGCGTGCATCTCCGCAGCGATCGCGGGTCAGCGAATCGCGAGGTGCCCCAACGCCACCACTGCCACCCCGTCGTCGCGCACGTAACTCGTGGCGCCAGCGGTGAGCACGACGAGCCGCGCCAATGCGGCGGCGCGCGACTCGGTCACGCGGGCGACGAGCTTCTTCAGGTTGGTCGCGGCGGCGTCGATGCTCGCCTGTCCGCCGAGCTTGATCTCGAATGCGCTCCACCGTCCGTCAGGGAGTTCAACGACCGCATCAACCTCGAGCCCTTGCTCATCGCGATAGTGCGACACCGTCCCGCCCACTACGTCTGCATAGATGCGAAGGTCGCGGATGGAGAGCGACTCGAAAAGGAAGCCGAGCGTCTTCGGTTCACCAAGCAGCACCGTCTCCGATGCGGCAAGCGCCGCCGCGGCGAGGGACGGGTCGATGAGGTGCCACTTCGGGCGCACTCGCTGTCGCACGGCAGAGCGAAGGTGAGGAAGCCAGGCGGGCTGTTCTTCCAACACGTAGACCCGCGCCAGCGCATCAAGGTACTTTCGGACGCTCTGCGGGGACACTCCTCCGTCATCGACCTCCGCCTCGGCGGCGAGGCGCGTGGCCGGCGCCTCGGTCGCTGAGTTGCGTGCGAGCGAGCGAATCAACGCCTTCATTCGCATCGGGTCGACGCGCGAACCGAGCGCCGGAATGTCGACCCGCGCCACGTCGTCAAGATACGAGCCGAGGTAGTCCCCGGGCGACCGCCCGCGCTGGGCCACCAGGGCAGGCCATCCACCGCGAACTATCAGCCGCGCATAGTCCGCTACAGTCGGGCCGCCGAGTCCCGCAACTGGACCGTCTGCGAACAGATCGACAAAGTCGACAGTTCCCGTCGAGTCTCCGCTCTCCATGAGCGACATCGGGCGGATGATCACACGCCGGAAGCGCCCCGCACCGCTGTGGCGCGTGACATCGTCTGTCGGAGCAGCCGATCCGGTCATGATGAACTGCCCGGGCCGCCCCCGCTCGTCGACGGCATGCCGAACTGCGTTCCATATGCTCGGTGCGAGCTGCCATTCATCGACAAGGCGCGGGACGTCGCCGGCAAGCACGAGAGATGGCGATACCTCGGCGAGATTTGCAAGTTCGGGTCCTGAGTCGAGCCTGACCGCGCTCGCCACGTGCTGTAGCGCGGTCGTGGTCTTCCCCACAGCGCGTGGCCCCTCAATGATCACGGCCCCGAAGGTCGCGAGGGCGCTATCGATCGCCCGATCCGCCAGTCGTTTTCGATACTCGGCCACCAGTCAACGATATCAGTATTACGTTAATTTCGATATCATTATTACGTTGATTCGGATATCGCACTTACGCGATATCGCGGTCTGGCGCCCTAGGCCTCGTTGACGGCGGAGATGATCTCGAACAGGGCCGTGGCATCCGGCGCCGCCAGCAAGGCTTGCACGTCGTCGTCATCGGAGAACAGCACGGCGATCCGGCCGAGGATCTCGAGGTGCTCGTTCTCTCGGCCCGCGATGCCGACCACGAAGCGCACCTCGTCTCCGCCCCAGTCGATGGCGGAGGGGTAGCGGATGACGGCGAGCGCCGTCCGGTCGATGAACTCGCGCCCCTCGTTGGTGCCGTGCGGGATCGCGAGATAGTTGCCCATCGAGGTCGACACGGTCGCCTCCCGGGCGAGCATCGAGTCGACGTAGCCCGGCTGCACCGCGCCGGCGTCCACGAGGAGGCGTCCGACGTCGCGGATCGCCTCCTCGCGGGTCGGGGTCCGGTCGGCGAGCACCACGCGCTCCGCTGTCAGGATGTCGTCGCTCATGGTGTGCTCCTCTCTCGCCGCCGGACCCCACGGGCCTATTCGGCGGCCCCGTTCTTCTGGTTCTTCACGAGCTCCACGACCTCGTCGTACTTCGGCGAGTTCATGAAGTTGTCGACCGACACGTGCACCGCGTTGGGCGACTTCTGCCGCGCGCGCTCGGTCAGCTCCGCCTGGGTGATGACGAGATCCTCGTCGCCCGTCAGGTTCGCGATCGCGGCGTTGGAGACATCCGCCTCGACCCCCGCCTTCTTGAACTTGTTGCGCAGCACCGAGGCGCCCATCGCGCTCGAGCCCATGCCGGCGTCGCACGCGAATACGACCTTCTCGATCGTCTTCGTCGCGACGTCCCCGGAGCCGACGCTCGCTGCCAGGCCGGAGAGCACCGAGCTCTGCTTGCCCTTGTTCGCGGTGGTCTGCGCGACGGATGCCGCGAGCCGCGCGTCGGCCTCGGACTCTGCCAGCAGGTCTCGCTTGCGGCTCGCCAGCAGGATCGGCATCGCGATGAGGAAGGTCACCGCGCCCGCGAGCACGACCGACAGGATCACACCGATGTAGCTGTTGCGCTCCGTCTGCGCGAGCACCGCGAAGATCGAGCCCGGGGCGGCCGGGGCGACGAGCCCCGATCGGAAGATCACGTTGGTGAGCACGCCCGTGGCGCCACCACCGATCATCGCGACGATGAGCAGCGGCTTCGCGAGCACATACGGGAAGTACACCTCGTGAATGCCGCCGAGGAACTGGATGATGAACGCGCCCGGCGCCGTGGCGCGCGCAGCACCCACGCCGAACAGCGTGAGGGCGATGAGCAGGCCCGCGCCCGGTCCGGGGTTGGCCTCCACCAGGAACAGCAGGCTCTTGCCCTGCTCGAGCGACTGCTCCGTCCCGAGAGGGTGAAGACGCCGTGGTTGATCGCGTTGTTGAGGAACAGCACCTTCGCCGGCTCGACGATGATCGACGCCAGCGGGATCAGCCCCGTGTCGACAAGCCATCCGACCGCGCCGCCCAGTACGTCGCTGAACCACTTGATCACCGGTGCGAGACCGAAGAACGCACCCAGCGCGAGCAGGAAGCCCAGGATGCCGGACGAGAAGTTGTCGACCAGCATCTCGAATCCGGGGCGGATCCGGCCGGCCCAGATCTTGTCGACCTGCTTCAGAATCCACGCGGCGAGCGGGCCGCAGATCATCGCACCGAGGAACATGACGGTGCCGGCAGCGCCGATGATGACACCCATGGTCACCACGGCACCGATGACACCGCCTCGCACGTTGTAGACCATCCGGCCACCCGTGTAGGCGATGAGCAGCGGCAGCAGGTAGGTGATCATCGGGCCGACCAGGCCCGGCCACGAGACGCCGTCGGCGTCTTCGAAGCCGCCGAGCGGCGCGAATGGCACCCAGCCGGTCTGGATGAAGAGCGCCGTGATGATGCCCCAGGCGATGAACGCCGCGATGTTGGGCATGATCATGCCGGAAAGGAAGGTGCCGAATCTCTGGACGGCGACGCGGGCTCCCCGCCCCGCGAAGTCGTCGCTTGTGACGTCGTCGTCATGGTTGTGCCTCCTGGCTCGGATGCCGGACTAGCGCCCGGCGGTGATGGTGTCGGCGGCCGCGCGGGCCGCCTCTCGGGCATCGGCGGCCTCGTCGGCCGCCAGGGCTGCCTCGGCGATCGCGGTTGCGTCGTCGAGGCTGTACCGCGCGAGGGATACGCGGACATCTGCGAGCGCCGTGGGCGACATCGACAGGCTCGTGACACCGAGCCCGGCCAACACCACGGCGAGAAGGGGTCGGCTGCGGCCTCGCCGCACACGCCGACCGGCTTGCCGGAGGAGGCACCCGCGGCACCGACCGACTTGACGAGCTGCAGCACCGCCGGATGCCAGGGGTCCTGCAGCGCCGCCACGGAGCCGAGCTGGCGGTCCGCGGCCATCGTGTACTGCGTGAGGTCGTTGGTGCCGATGGAAGCGAAGTCCGTGCGTGCCAGCACCCGGTCGGCGATGAGCGCGACGGAGGGGATCTCGACCATGACGCCCGCCGTGCGGATCCCCGCGTCGTGGATGGCGCGCGTGATGAACGCCGTCTCCTCGACGGTGGCGACCATGGGTGCCATGACCCACAGCTCGGCGTCGGTGTCGGCCTGGGCCCGTGCGAGAGCGGTGAGCTGGTCGCGCAGCACGGACTCGGACGCCCGCAGGGCGCGCAGCCCGCGTCGACCGAGAGCGGGGTTCTCCTCTTCGCCCAGCGAGAGGAAGGCGAGCGGCTTGTCGGCTCCCGCATCCAGCAGCCGCACGACGACGCGCTTGCCCGGGAACGCGGCGAGCACCTCGCGGTAGCTCTCCTGCTGGCTCTCCACGGTGGGAGCCGTGGCGTCGTCGTCGAGGAAGAGGAACTCGGTGCGGAACAGACCGACACCCTCGGCGCCGAGTTCGACGGCCTCCGCCGCCTCCCCGGCTTGCCGAGGTTCGCGAGCAACTTGATGGAGGTTCCGTCGGCGAGCGCTCCGGGGCCGGCCGGCGCATCGGCTGCGGCGACGCGTGCGGCGATCCGCGCCTCGGCGTCGGCGAGCTCGGCGGCATCCGGATCGGCGTACACGCGACCCCGTTCCGCGTCGACCACCACCTGGGTGCCGTCGGGCAACGACTCCACGCCCGCCGCCCCGACGATCGCCACGATGCCGCGCTGGCGGGCGAGGATCGCCGTGTGCGAGGTGGGGCCGCCCTCGCTCGTGACGAAGGCGAGCACCCGCTCGAGATCGAGCACGGCGGTGTCGGCGGGCGCGAGATCGCGCGCCACGAGCACGTAGGGATGACCGGGGTCGACGACGAGTTCCGTCGACCGCCCCTGGAGCACGGCGACGGTACGGTCGGCCAGATCGTGCAGGTCGGCGGCGCGTTCGGCGAAGTACTCCCCGCCTCGGCGAGCATCGCGGCGAACTCGGCGAAGGCGTCGGTGACGGCCTTCTCGGCGGTGATGCCGCCCTCGAGCTTCGCGGTGACGCTGTCGAGCAGGGCGGGGTCGTCGGTCATGAGCGCCTGCGCCTCGAGCACGTCGCGCGTGGCCTCATCCGCCTGCGCCGCCCGTTCGCGCAACTGCTCCGACACCGAGGCGAGAGCCTCACGGGCGCGCCCGAGCTCGGCATCCGCGCCGATCGTGCTCGCGACATCGCTGGGCGCGGCAGCCGTCTGCCGGGCGACGTGCAGCACGGGACCCACGACGACACCCGTGCCGATGCCGACGCCGCGCAGCTCGTGCACCTCGATCATCCGGCGGCCTCGTCGTGGTCGGTCGTGAGGAACGCGGCGAGCTCGTCGAGCACACGCTCGGCCTCGTCGCCCTCAACACTCAGCACCACCTCGTCGCCGTTCTCGAAGCCGGCGGCGATGATGCCCAGGATGCTCGCCGCGTTGACCGCCTTGCCCCCGGTCGCGCGATCGTCACCTGGTGCCCGGATGCCGCCACAGCCTGCGTGAAGAGCTTGGCGGGGCGGGCGTGCAAGCCGTGTCCGGAGGCGATCGTGACCGTGCGTTCCATCAGGGGTCCTTCCGTGATCGACGGCGAAGGCCGCCAGGGTCGTATCGAGGAGCGTGTCGCCATCCTCCCGCGCCGCGTCGGCGATCACCACGAAGGGCACGTCGGCGGCGGCCGCGGCAGAACCGAGTGCGGCGATCGCGGCGCCCAGGTGGGCGCCCGCGATCACCACATCGGATGCGGGCACGAGTTCCGGGGCGGCAGCGGACGATGTCGGCACGGGCGTCAGATCGACCCCACGCGCGATGGCGGCGCGACGGAGGCGCTGGGCGAGGAACGTGCTCGACGCACCCGCGCCGCAGACGATCAGCACCCGCACGACCTCTCCGTCTCTCCCGCCGCGGCATCCACGGCCACGCTGCCTCCCCGGACTCCCGTTCGGGGCCCGCCGGTTCCCTCTCCCGGCGGGCGAGGCCAGTGTGCCTCGCGCGGGCACGGGGTGCCAGCCCGGGGGCTTCCGCACCCCCGGAAATTACCGCGGAAGCGGCCCACGGCATCCGGGACTTTGCTTGACTGGGTGGGTTCGGCTTCGAAGGAGCGCCCCTACGGCGTCAAGGGAGAGTCGCGTGGTCGATCGGCACGAGCAGCTCACGGATGCGCTCGCCCAGCACGGCGGCTGGGTGACCGCGGCCGACCTCGCGGCGCGCCTCGGGGTCACCGACCGCAGCATCCGCGGCTACGTGGCCGCGCTCAACGCCGCAGGCATCGCGCCGCTCATCGACTCGGGCCCATCGGGGTATCGCCTCGACCGCTCCGAGTGGGGGCGCCGGATGCGGGCGGAGCCGGATGACGAGGTCGCGACGCCTGCGGCCCGCGTCTCGGCGATCCTGCGCGCCTTGCTCGATGCGGCCCCCGATTCCGACGGGGTCGACGTCTACGCGCTCGCGGAGCGGCTGCACGTGAGCGACTCGACGCTCGAGTCGGATCTCGCGCGGGCACGCTCGCGCGCCGGGGCCGTGGGGCTCACGATCGTACGCACCCGCGAGCACGTGCAGCTCGAGGGTGCCGAGAGCTCGCGGCGTCGACTCATCGGGGCGCTGTTCCGCGACGAGGCCACGCGTGGCATGCGCGAGGTGGATCGGATCGAGAGCTGGTTCGCGGCGGGCGACCTCACGGCGTTCAAGACGGCGCTCATCGCGCGACTCGTGGCCGACGGCTACGAGATCAACGACTACGGCCTCGGCACCGTGCTGTTGCATCTCGCGATCGCGGTCGACCGCACCCAGGCGCGGCACACGCTGCCGGACCGCACGAGCGGCGACGAGCGGGTGTTCGCGGCCCTGCTCGACGAACTCGTCGCCCTGCACTTCGACGTGCGACTCGCGCCCGGTGACCTCGACTATCTCGGCTTCCTGCTCGGCACCCGCGTCGCGGTCGCCCCCGTCGACACGATGCCCCCGCCGCTCGACGACGACGAGCTCGCCCGGGTGCGCACGATCGTCGACAAGGCCGCCCGCGAGTACCTCGTCGATCTCGAGGGCGATGGCGACTTCCTGCTGCGGCTGGCGATGCACATCCGGCAGCTGCAACGGCGCGCGCAGGAGGGGTCGTTCTCGCGCAACCCGCTGACCCGATCGATCAAGTCGGGGTATCCGATGATCTACGAGCTCGCCGTGTACCTCGCGCGTGAGCTGCAACTCGACTCCGGTATCGCGGTGCCCGAAGACGAGATCGCCTACCTGGCGATGCACCTCGGCGCGCGGCTCGAGGAGCAGCGGCAGGCCGACCAGGCCGTGACCGCCACGATCGTCGCCCCCGCCTACCACCGCCTGCACCTCGAGCTGCTGCGACGGGTGGAGGCGTCCGTGGGGGCAGAGCTGCGGATCGAGCAGCTCGACACGCGCTCGGACGTGGATTGGGACGCCCTGCCGGGTGACCTCGTCATCTCGGTCATCGATCCGCCGACGCCGAGCGAGCGTGTCATCGTGGTGCACCCGTTCCTCGGTGAGGCGGATGCGCAGACCGTGCACGCGGCCATCGCCCGCGTACGACGTCAGCGCCGCCGCACGCGGCTCGCGGAGCGGCTCGCGTCGTACTTCGACGAGCGACTCTTCCTCCGCGAGGTCTACGCGCCCGACGAGGAGTCGATGATCCGCACCCTCGGCGCCCGGATGGTCGAGGCCGGTGTGATCGACGAGGCCTACGTCACCGGCGCGATCGAGCGCGAGCGGCTGTCGTCGACCGCCTTCACCGAGGGGCTCGCGATGCCGCACGCGATGGAGATGACGGCCGAGCGTACGACGATCGCGCTCGTGCTCAACTCCACCTCGATGCCGTGGGGGATGCGCGGGTCGAGGTCGTCGCGTTCATCGCCTTCAGCGAATCCGGTCGGGCCTCGTTCCAGGAGGTCTTCGACCAGCTCGTGGAGGTGTTCTCCGATCGCGAGAACGTGCGCAGTCTGGTCGCCCGCGCGACCGACGTGCCGTCGCTCGTCGCCGAGCTCACGCGCCTGATCGACGACTGACGCCGTCGGGGACGTGCCTCAGGCCGAGGTCTCCACGGCGCCGATGCCGGCGTCGTCGAAGGCGTTCCAGATGCGCTCGGTCACCTCGTCGACCGTGCCGAGACCGTCGACCTCGATGAGCAGGCCCTTGTCTCGGAACATCTCGAGCACGGGGGCCGTCTCACGACGGTAGACCTCCTGGCGGTGCCGGATGGCGTCCTCCGAGTCATCCGCACGGCCCTGCTCGACGGCGCGCTTGGTGAGCCGCCGCACGATCTCGTCCTGGTCGGCCTTCAACCGGAGCACGGCGTCGAGCGAGTGCCCCCGAGAGGCGAGCAGTTCGTCGAGGAACCGCACCTGGTCGGGTGTGCGCGGGTACCCGTCGAGCAGGAAGCCGGTCGTGGCGTCCGCCTCCGAGAGACGATCGCTCACGAGCTCGTTGGTGAGCGAGTCGGGCACGTAGTCTCCCGCGTCGACGATCTCCTTGACGCGCTTGCCCAGCTCGGTCTCGTTCGCGATGTTCGCGCGGAAGATGTCACCGGTCGAGATCGTGGGGATGCCGAAGCGCTCGGCGATCCGTGCCGCCTGAGTTCCCTTGCCCGCCCCCGGAGGGCCGACGATGAGCAACCGGACGGTCATCGCAGCAGGCCCTCGTAGTGGCGCTGCTGCAACTGCGAGTCGATCTGCTTCACCGTCTCGAGGCCGACCCCCACCATGATGAGCAGCGACGCGCCGCCGAACGGGAAGTTCTGGTTCGCTCCGACGAGCACGAGGGCGATGAGCGGGATGAGCGAGATGATGCCCAGGTAGAGCGACCCGGGGAGGGTCACGCGCGTGAGCACGTAGTCGAGGTACTCGGCCGTCGGTCGCCCGGCACGGATGCCGGGGATGAAGCCGCCGTACTTCTTCATGTTGTCGGCCACCTCATCCGGGTTGAAGGTGATCGCCACGTAGAAGTACGTGAACCCGATGATGAGCAGGAAGTACAGCACCATGTAGATCGGGTGATCGCCACGCGTGAGGTAGGTCGAGATCCACTGCACCCACGGCTGCATCGTCTCGCCCTGCCGCGGCTGGTTGAACTGCGCGATGAGCGCGGGCAGGTACAGCAGCGACGACGCGAAGATGATCGGGATGACGCCGGCCATGTTGACCTTGATCGGGATGTAGGTGCTGTTGCCGCCGTAGGTACGCCGCCCGACCATGCGTTTGGCGTACTGCACGGGCACGCGTCTCTGCGATTGCTCGACGAAGACCACGGCGAACACGATGCCGATCCCGATGACGATCACCATCAACAGCGTCTCGATGCTGTGCTGGGCGGCGATCTGGCCGAGCGCGTTGGGGAAGGTCGCGGTGATCGAGGTGAAGATCAGCAGCGACATGCCGTTGCCGACGCCGCGCTCGGTGATGAGCTCGCCCATCCACATGATGACGCCGGTGCCGGCCGTCATGGTGACGACCATGAGCAGGATGCCGTACCAGGTGTCGCCGCCTTCGACGATGAGCTGCGAGCACTCCGCGACGCCGCTCGTGCCGAAGAGCGCGCCGGAGCGGGCGACGGTGATGAGCGTGGTCGACTGCAGCACGCCGAGCGCGATCGTCAGATAGCGCGTGTACTGCGTGAGCTTGGCCTGACCCGCCTGACCCTCCTTGTAGAGGGTGTCGAAGTGGGGGATGACCACACGCAGCAGCTGCACGATGATCGACGCGGTGATGTACGGCATGATGCCGAGCGCGAAGATCGAGAGCTGCAGCAGGGCGCCGCCGGAGAACAGGTTGACGAGGTCGTAGAGACCTCCGGCGTTCGCGTTACCCGCGAGACACAGCTGGACGTTGCCGAAATCGACGAAGGGCGCGGGTACGAACGACCCGAGCCGGAACAGGGCGATGATGCCCAGCGTGAACGCGATCTTGCGGCGGAGGTCCGGCGTGCGGAAGATCCGCGCGACGGCTCTGAACACGACGCCTCCCGGGTGAGATTGTGACGCAAGCCGCACACGGGTCGGTGCGGCGAGGAGGTGGCCCCGGGTGGGGCCACCTTCCCGATGGCTACTTGACGGAGCCGCCGGCGGCGACGATCTTCTGCTCCGCAGAGCTCGAGACCTTGTCGACCGCGACGTTCAGCTTAACCGCAATCTCGCCTGTGCCGAGAACCTTGACCTTTTCGTTCTTGCGAACGGCGCCCTTGGCGACCAGATCACCGATGGTGACGTCGCCCCCTTGGGGTAGAGCTCGGCGAGGCGATCCAGGTTCACGACCTGGTATTCGACCCGGAACGGGTTCTTGAATCCGCGGAGCTTGGGAGCGCGCATGACCTGGTTCAGGTTGCCGCCCTCGAGCCCGACGCGCACCTGGTAGCGGGCCTTGGTGCCCTTGGTGCCGCGGCCGGCGGTCTTGCCCTTGGAGCCCTCACCGCGTCCGACGCGGGTCTTGGCCTTCTTCGCACCCTCGGCGGGGCGGAGGTGGTGGGCCTTGAGCACCTGCGGGCGCGCTGCGACGTCGGCCGACTTCTTGGCGGCCGACTTCTTGGCGGCCGACTTCTTGGCAGCCGGCTTCTTCTCGGCGACCGCGTCATCCGCCTTCGCCGCAGCAGCAGCCTTGGGGGCTGCAGCCTTGGCGGGCGCCTTCTTCTCGGCGGCCGGCTTGTCGGCAGCGGCCTTCGAAGCGGTCGCCTTGGGGGCGGCCTTCTCGGCGGCGGGCTTCTTCTCGGCGGCAGCCTTCGAAGTCGCGGGCTTCTTCTCAGCGGCCGGCTTCTTCTCGGCAGCAGCCTTCGGGGCGGCAGCCTTGGCAGGAGCCTTCTTCTCGGCGGCCTTCTCGGCCGGCTTCTTCTCGTCAGCCATTAGTCAATCTCCTCGACCTTCACGAGGTGAGCAACCGTGCGCACGTACCCGCGGTTCGCCGGGGTGTCCTCGCGCACGACGACATCGCCGATGCGCTTGAGGCCCAGGCTGCGCAGGGTGTCGCGCTGGTTCTGCTTCTCGCTGATAACGGACTTGATCTGGGTCACCTTGAGACGGGCGGCCATCAGGCACCAACCTTCGCGGTAGCGGCCTGCCGTGCCTCTTCCTCGGCGCGGATCAGGCGCTCCGGGGCGACGTCCTCGAACTCGAGGCCGCGGCGGGCGGCGACGGCACGGGGCTCCTCGAGCTGCTTGAGGGCCTCGACCGTCGCGTGGACGATGTTGATCGTGTTCGACGAGCCGAGCGACTTCGACAGCACGTCGTGGATACCGGCGCACTCGAGCACGGCACGCACCGGACCACCGGCGATGACACCGGTACCGGCAGCGGCCGGGCGAAGCAGCACGACACCGGCGGCGGCCTCACCCTGCACGGGGTGCGGGATGGTGGCAGCGACGCGGGGCACGCGGAAGAAGTTCTTCTTCGCCTCCTCGACGCCCTTCGAGATCGCCAGCGGCACCTCGCGGGCCTTGCCGTAGCCGACGCCGACCATGCCGTTGCCATCGCCCACGACGACGAGCGCCGTGAAGCTGAAGCGACGGCCGCCCTTGACGACCTTCGACACGCGGTTGATGGTCACGACGCGCTCGAGGAACTGGCTCTCCTCGCGGTTACGCGAACCGCGGTCGTTGCGCGGGTTGCGCTCGCGGCTGCCGCGACGGGCCTCGCGAGGCTCCTGAGCCTGCTGGGTGCCCGCGGCGGTCTCCACGACCTGCCCCTCGGCGATCTCCTCGGACTGCACGTCCTGGTTCTCCTTGTTCTCGGCGCCCGTAGGCGCTTCGGTGGCGTCGCTCACAGCTCCAGCCCTCCTCGCGGGCGCCTTCGGCGATAGCCGCGACGCGCCCGGCGTACTTGTTGCCGCCGCGGTCGAACACGACCGCGTCGATGCCCGCCTTCTTGGCGCGCTCGGCGACGAGCTCGCCGACCTTCTTCGCCTTGGCGGTCTTGTCACCGTCGAAGGTGCGCAGGTCCACCTCGAGCGTCGACGCGGATGCCACGGTGTGGCCCTTGGCGTCGTCGACGACCTGCACGAAGACGTGGCGGGCCGAACGGGTGACGACGAGACGCGGACGCTCGGCGGTGCCGACGATGCGCTTGCGCAGGCGCGCGTGACGACGGTTGCGCTGCGCCGACTTGCTGATGCCAGCCATGATCACTTACCAGCCTTTCCGGCCTTGCGGCGGACGACCTCGCCCGCGTACCGCACACCCTTGCCCTTGTAGGGCTCGGGCTTGCGCAGCTTGCGGATGTTGGCGGCCACCTCGCCCACGGCCTGCTTGTCGATGCCGCGGACGTGGAGCTTGTTGTTGCCCTCGACCTCGAAGGTGATGCCGGCGGGCGGGTCGACGGTGATGGAGTGGGAGAAGCCGAGGGCGAACTCGACCGAGCTGCCCTTCGCTGCCACGCGGTAACCGGTGCCGACGACCTCGAGGCTCTTGGAGTAGCCCTCGGTCACGCCGATGATCTGGTTCGCGATCAGGGTGCGGGTGAGGCCGTGCAGCGAGCGCGACTCGCGCTCGTCGTCGGGACGGGTGACGAGCACCTGGGCGTCCTCGAGCTTGACCTCGATGGGGCTCGCCACGGTGAGCGCGAGCTCGCCCTTGGGGCCCTTGACGGCGACGTTCTGTCCGTCGATCGTCACGGTGACGTTCGCGGGAACGTCGATGGGAAGGCGTCCGATACGAGACATCTCAGGTCACCACACGTAGGCGAGGACTTCCCCGCCGACGCCCTTCTTGCTCGCCTCGCGGTCCGTGAGGAGGCCCGAGGAGGTGGACAGGATCGCCACGCCCAGTCCGCCGAGAACCGTGGGGATCTCGGTCGAGCGTGCGTAGACGCGCAGACCCGGCTTCGAGACGCGCTTGATGCCGGCGATCGAGCGCTCGCGGTTCGGCCCGTACTTGAGGTCGATCGTGAGCGTCTGACCGACGCGCGCGTCCTCGACCTTCCACGAGGCGATGTAGCCCTCGCGCTTGAGGATCTCGGCGATGTGGGTCTTGAGCTTGCTGCTCGGGAGCGAGACCGAGTCGTGGTACGCCCGGTTCGCGTTGCGCAGACGGGTCAGCATGTCTGCGACCGGATCTGTCATCGTCATTTCTTGGTTTTCCTTATCTCAATCGGTTTCGGCATCCGCTAGCTCCTCAAGAGCACGGACCGGATGTCGACCTGGTTGATGTCCCCGCGGTTGCGGGCTTACTCCGCCTTGAACGGGAAGCCGAAGGCGCGGAGCAGCGCCCGGCCCTCGTCATCCGTCTTGGCGGTGGTCACGACCGTGATGTCGAAGCCGCGGACGCGGTCGATCTGGTCCTGGTTGATCTCGTGGAAGATCGACTGCTCCTGCACACCGAAGGTGTAGTTGCCGTTGCCGTCGAACTGGTTCGGGTTGAGGCCGCGGAAGTCGCGGATGCGCGGGAGCGCGAGCGACAGCAGGCGGTCGAGGAACTCCCAGGCACGGTCACCACGGAGGGTGACGTGCGCGCCGATCGGCATGCCCTCACGCAGCTTGAACTGCGCGATCGACTTGCGGGCCTTGGTGACCTGCGGCTTCTGACCGGTGATGAGGGTCAGGTCCTTGATGGCACCGTCGATGACCTTCGAATCACGGGCGGCCTCGCCGACACCGGTGTTGACGACGATCTTCACGAGCCCCGGCACCTGCATCGGGTTGGTGTACCCGAACTGCTCGGTGAGGGTCTTCGTGATCTCCTCGCGGTACTTCTGCTTGAGGCGCGGCTGGTTCCGACCAGTCTGCGCGGCAGTCGCGTTCGCCATTACAGCTTCTCTCCGGACTTCTTCGCGTAACGCACGCGAACGGTCTTCTTCACGCCGTCCTTCTCGACGGTCTCCTCGCGGTGACCGACGCGGGTCGGCTTCTTGGTCTTGGGGTCGACGACCGCCACGTTCGACACGTGGATCGGGGCCTCGTGGGTCTCGATGCCGCCGGTCTTGGTGCCGCGCTGCGTCTGACCCACGCGCACGTGCTTGGTGACGTAGTTGACGCCCTCCACCACGACGCGGTTCTGGTCGACGAGCACCTCGATGACGCGACCCTGCTTGCCGCGGTCTCCACCGCGCGCCTGCGAGGGACCGCTGATCACCTGGACCAGGTCGCCCTTCTTGATCTTTGCCATGACTAAATGACCTCCGGGGCCAGCGAGATGATCTTCATGAACTTCTTGTCACGAAGCTCACGGCCGACCGGTCCGAAGATGCGGGTGCCACGGGGGTCCCCGTCGTTCTTCAGGATGACGGCGGCGTTCTCGTCGAACTTGATGTACGAGCCGTCGGGGCGGCGCGTCTGCTTCTTGGTGCGGACGATGACCGCCTTGACGACGTCGCCCTTCTTGACGTTGCCGCCGGGGATCGCGTCCTTGACGGTGGCCACGATGACGTCGCCGAGTCCGGCGTAACGACGACCGGAGCCCCCGAGCACGCGGATCGTGAGCAGCTCCTTGGCGCCGGTGTTGTCGGCGACCTTGAGGCGGGATTCCTGCTGCAGCATGGCTTACTTCGCCTTCTCGTTGATCTCGACCAGGCGCCAGCGCTTGGTGGCGCTCAGCGGGCGAGTCTCCGTGATCGTGACGAGGTCGCCGATGCCGGCGGAGTTGTTCTCGTCGTGTGCCTTGACCTTCGAGCTCGTGCGGATGACCTTGCCGTACAGCGGGTGCTTCACGCGGTCCTCGACCTCGACGACGATGGTCTTGTCCATCTTGTCGCTCGTCACATAACCGCGACGCACCTTGCGGTACCCGCGGGCGCCGGCGTCCTTGACGTCGTGAGCGGCGGACTCATGACCCGCCTTCGCCGGCTTCGCGGCGGCCTTCTTGGTCTCGGCCATTACTTGTTCGCCTCCTCAGCGGTGTCTTCGGCGGGAGCCTCAGCGGCATCCGTCTTCTTGGTGGACTTCTTGGTTGTCTTCGCGGGCACCTCGACCGGAGCCGGGGTGGCTCGGATGCCGAGCTCGCGCTCACGGATGACGGTGTAGATGCGCGCGATGTCGCGCTTCACGGCACGCAGGCGGCCGTGGCTCTCGAGCTGACCGGTCGCGGCCTGGAAGCGCAGGTTGAACAGCTCCTCCTTGGCCTTCTTCAGCTCGTCGATCAGACGGTCGTCCTCGAAGGTGTCGAGCTCCGCCGGGGCGAGCTCCTTGGATCCGACGGCCATTATGCGTCGCCCTCCTCGCGCTTGATGATGCGTGCCTTGAGCGGCAGCTTGTGGATCGCCCGGGTGAGCGCGCCGCGGGCGAGCTCCTCGCTGACGCCGGAGACCTCGAAGAGGACCCGGCCGGGCTTGACGTTCGCGACCCACCACTCCGGCGAGCCCTTACCCGAACCCATGCGGGTTTCGGCGGGCTTCTTGGTGAGCGGACGGTCGGGGTAGATGTTGATCCACACCTTTCCGCCACGCTTGATGTGACGGGTCATCGCGATACGCGCCGACTCGATCTGGCGGTTGGTCACGTAGGCGGGGGTGAGGGCCTGGATGCCCCACTCGCCGAAGGTGACCTTCGTGCCGCCGGTGGCCTGCCCGGAACGACCCGGGTGGTGCTGCTTGCGGTGCTTGACCTTACGGGGGATGAGCATGGTTACGCCTCAACTCCTGCGGCGGCCTCGGCCCGGGGGCCACGACGCGCGCCGTCACGACGCTCGGGGCGCGACGACTTCTGAGCCGCCTGCTCGCGAGCGAGTTCCTTGTTGGTGATGTCGCCCTTGTAGATCCAGACCTTCACGCCGATGCGACCGAAGGTGGTCTTGGCCTCGTAGAAGCCGTAGTCGATGTTCGCGCGGAGCGTGTGCAGCGGCACGCGACCCTCACGGTAGAACTCCGAGCGGCTCATCTCCGCGCCGCCGAGGCGGCCCGAGACCTGGATCCGGACGCCCTTGGCGCCGGCGCGCTGGGCACCCTGGAGGCCCTTGCGCATGGCGCGACGGAACGCGACACGGGCGCTGAGCTGCTCCGCGATGCCCTGCGCGACGAGCTGGGCCTCGGCCTCGGGGTTCTTCACCTCGAGGATGTTGAGCTGGATCTGCTTGCCGGTGAGCTTCTCGAGGTCGGAGCGGATGCGCTCGGCCTCGGCACCACGGCGGCCGATGACGATGCCGGGGCGTGCCGTGTGGATGTCCACGCGGACGCGGTCACGGGTGCGCTCGATCTCGATCTTCGCCACACCGGCGCGGTCGAGCTTCGTCTTCAGCATCTCGCGGATCTTGACGTCCTCGGCCACGAAGTCGGCGTAACGCTGACCGGCCTTGGTCGAGTCCGAGAACCACCGCGACGTGTGGTCGGTGGTGATGCCCAGACGGAAGCCGTACGGGTTGACCTTCTGGCCCATTACTTACCTGCCTTCCGCTGGGTTGAGCTTGACGAAACCTTCGCCGGCTTGGCGGCCGGAGCCGCTGCCGTGAGCTCGTCGGGCGTAGCGAGCACGACGGTGATGTGGCTCGTGCGCTTGTTGATGCGGAACGCGCGGCCCTGGGCACGCGGCTGGAACCGCTTGAGCGTGGTGCCCTCATCGACGAACGCGCGGGCGACGACGAGGTCCGACTCGTCGAGGAACGTGTTCGAGGCATCCGCCTTCACGCGGGCGTTCGCGATTGCGGCCGCCACGAGCTTGTACACCGGCTCGCTCGCACCCTGCGGCGCGAACTTCAGGATGGCAAGCGCCTCCTGGGCCTGCTTGCCGCGGATGAGGTCCACGACACGACGGGCCTTCTGAGGCGTCACGCGGATGTGTCGCACGCGGGCGATCGACTCCACCATTTCTCTTCCTCCTCGCGTCACCGCGTCAGCGGCGACGACCCTTCTTGTCGTCCTTCTCGTGTCCACGGAAGGTGCGCGTCGGCGCGAACTCGCCGAGCTTGTGACCCACCATGGTCTCGGTCACGAAGACCGGGATGTGCTTGCGGCCGTCGTGCACGGCGATCGTGTGACCCAGCATGGCGGGCACGATCATCGAGCGACGTGACCACGTCTTGATGACGTTCTTCGAACCCGCCTCGTTCTGAGCCTGAACCTTGCGGAACAGGTGCTCGTCGACGAAGGGCCCCTTCTTGAGACTGCGCGGCATCTTCTACTACCTCTACTTGCGCTTCTTGCCGACGGTGCGACGACGGACGATGAGCTTGTCGCTTTCCTTGTTGGGGCGACGGGTACGGCCCTCGGGCTGACCCCACGGGCTGACCGGGTGGCGACCACCGGAGGTCTTGCCCTCACCACCACCGTGCGGGTGGTCGATGGGGTTCATCGCGACACCGCGGACGGTCGGGCGGACGCCCTTCCAACGCTTGCGGCCGGCCTTGCCCCAGTTGATGTTCGACTGCTCGGCGTTGCCGACCTCGCCGATCGTGGCGCGGCAGCGCAGATCGACGTTGCGGATCTCGCCCGAGGGCAGTCGCAGCTGGGCGTAGGGGCCGTCCTTGGCGACGAGGCGCACGGATGAGCCGGCCGAGCGGGCGAGCTTGGCGCCTCCACCGGGCTTGAGCTCGATCGCGTGCACGACGGTACCGACCGGGATGTTCTTCAGCGGCAGGTTGTTGCCCACCTTGATGTCGGCGCCTGCGCCGTTCTCGACGATGTCGCCCTGCTTGAGCTTCTCCGGCGCGAGGATGTAGCGCTTCGTGCCGTCGATGTAGTGCAGGAGCGCGATGCGCGCGGTGCGGTTGGGGTCGTACTCGATGTGCGCGACCTTGGCGTTGACGCCGTCCTTGTCGTTGCGACGGAAGTCGATGACGCGGTACTGGCGCTTGTGCCCACCACCGATGTGGCGGGTCGTGATGCGACCGGTGTTGTTGCGTCCGCCGGACTTCGGAAGCGGCTTGACGAGCGACTTCTCGGGCGTCGAGCGCGTGATCTCCGCGAAGTCGGCGACCGACGAGCCGCGACGACCCGGGGTCGTCGGCTTGTACTTGCGAATGGACATGTTTCTCCCTGGTCCTTAGCCGACAGCCGTGAAGATGTCGATCGAGCCGGACTTGAGCGTGACGATGGCGCGCTTGGTGTCCTTGCGCTTGCCGATGCCGAACCGGGTGCGGCGGGTCTTGCCGACGCGGTTGATCGTGTTCACCGAGGCGACCTTGACGCCGAAGATCTTCTCGACGGCCAGCTTGATCTCGGTCTTGTTGGCGCGCGGGTCGACGACGAAGGTGTACTTGCCCTCATCGATGAGCCCGTAGCTCTTCTCGCTCACGACCGGCGCGATGATGATGTCGCGGGGGTCCTTGCTGTAGCCGCTCACTTGGCAGCCTCCTCATCAGAAGCGGTGGTCGAGTCGACCGAGGCCTTGCTCGACACGAAGGCCTCGAACGCGGCCTTGGTGAAGACGATGTCGTCGGAGACGACGACGTCGTACGCGTTGAGCTGGTCGGCGTAGATCACGTGCACGTGCTCGAGGTTGCGGACGCTCAGCGCGCCGTTCTCGTCGGCGCGGTCGAGCACGACGAGCACGTTCTTGGTGGCGCCGAGAGCGGAGAGCACCTCGGAGGCGGCCTTCGTCGACGGGGCGTCGACGCCGAACGACTCCACGACGTGGATGCGCTCGCCGCGGGCCCGGTCGGAGAGCACGCCGAGCAGGGCTGCGGCGATCATCTTCTTCGGGGTGCGCTGGCCGTAGTCGCGCGGGGTCGGCCCGTGCACGATGCCACCGCCGGTGTGCTGCGGCATCCGCACCGAACCCTGACGGGCGCGGCCGGTGCCCTTCTGCTTGAACGGCTTGGCACCGGAGCCGGAGACCTCACCGCGACCCTTGGTCGAGTGGGTTCCCTGACGCGCCGCAGCGAGCTGGGCTGTCACGACCTGGTGGATGAGCGGGACGTTGGTCTGCACGTCGAAGATCGCACCGGGCAGCTCGACCGAACCGGCCTTCTTACCCGTGGTGTCGACGACGTCGAGAGTGGTAGCGGCCATGATCAGGCACCCTTCACGGCGTTGCGGACGAAGACGATGCGGCCACGCGCGCCGGGGACGGCGCCCTTGACCAGCAGGAGGCCCTTCTCGACGTCGACCGAGTGGACCTTGAGGCCCTGCACGGTGACGCGCTCGCCACCCATGCGGCCCGCCATGCGCATGCCCTTGAACACGCGGCTGGGGGTCGAGGAGGCACCGATCGAGCCGGGCTTGCGGTGGTTGCGGTGGGCACCGTGCGAGGCGGAGACGCCGGCGAAGTTGTGGCGCTTCATGACACCCGCGAAGCCCTTGCCCTTGCTGGTGCCGACGACGTCGACGAGCTGGCCGGCCTCGAAGATGTCGACCGCGAGCTCCTGACCGAGCGTGTAGTCGGCGGCATCCGCGGTGCGCACCTCGGTGAGGTGCCGGCGAGGCGTGACGCCCGCCTTGTCGAAGTGACCGGCGGCGGGCTTGTTGACCTTGCGCGGGTCGATGGCGCCGTAGGCGATCTGGACGGCCTCGTAGCCGTCCTTCTCGGCCGTGCGCACCTGGGTCACGACGTTGGGGGTGATCTGGACCACGGTCACGGGCACGAGCTTGTTGTTCTCGTCCCAGACCTGGGTCATGCCGAGCTTGGTGCCCAGCAGACCCTTGGTCGTCTTCACTGCAGACATGGGTTTCCTTTGGCTTCCGGGTTCAGCTCGGACTAGAGCTTGATCTCGATGTTGACGTCGGCGGGCAGGTCGAGACGCATGAGCGAGTCGACGGCCTTGGGCGTCGGGTCGATGATGTCGATGAGGCGCTTGTGGGTGCGCTTCTCGAAGTGCTCGCGGCTGTCCTTGTACTTGTGCGGCGAACGGATCACGACGACCACGTTCTTCTCCGTCGGGAGCGGCACGGGGCCGACGACGGTCGCGCCCGCACGGGTCACGGTGTCGACGATCTTGCGCGCCGATGCATCGAGGCCGGCGTGGTCGTACGACTTCAGCCGGATGCGGATCTTCTGTCCCGCCATGGTCAGCTCTCTTCCTTGTTCCCGTACGGCACCGTCTCGGCCCGCACATCCGCGCGCCCTTCGACGCGCACCGCTGTTCTTCTGTCAATCACCTGGACCCCGGCGTAACGCGCGCAGGGCACACGTCACCCCGGAGGGTTTTCGGGATTCGATTGAAGCTTCGTCCTGCTGTCCGCGGCCCAGCCGCTTCCGATCCATCCCTTGCGGGATTCAGCCGGGGGCTGTGCACTGCCAGGACAGTGAGCCGCACACGAATGCGCGGCGTGTTGAACCATGAAAGTCTGCCACACGACGGCATTTGCTGCAACCCGGGCGTGTCGCGCCTGATCACAGGGGTGGAACGGCCTCCGGGATGCCCACGTCGCGCCGCTGACGCAGGCGTCCGCCGGTGGCGGCGAGCCAGCATCCCACGATCACGAGCGGGAAGCCCACCAGCAGTCCGAGGCTGAGCTCTTCGCCCAGCAGCAGCACCCCGAGCGCGATGGCGACGACCGGGTTGACGTAGGTGAACAGCGGTGCGCGCGCGGGGCCCACCTCGTCGATGAGGGCGAAGAAGACGATGAACGCGAGTGCCGTGCACAGCACCGCGAGCCCGGCCAGTGAGAGCGTGCTGCGCAGCGTCGGCGGCTCGCCGGGCACGAGCAGCGCGAAGGGCAGGTAGAAGAGGCCCACGGCGGTGAGCGCGAGCGTGATCGACCCGAGGGATGGCACGTCGACGAGCTTGGTAGCGACGATGAACGGCGCGATCGCGTACAGCACGGCGACGAGGAGCACCTCGCCGACGGCGAGCAGGTCGCCCGGGTCGGCGGCGAAACCGTGCCCGCCGACGATCACGGCCACGCCACCGAAGCCGACGACGAGCCCGAGGATCCGCAGCGGCTTCAGCACCGTGCGATCGCCCCGCAGCACGGCGATGATCGCGGCCACGAGCGGCACGGTCGCCACGAGCAGTCCCGTGGTGCCCGACGGCAGCGACTGCTCGGCGTGCCCCAGCAGCAGGAACGGGCCGGCCATCTCGATCGCCCCGAACGCGAGCACCCAGGGCCACTTCGCAAGCGCGGGACGCAGCGCCCGCCGGTGCAGCGCGAAGGGCAGCAGGATGAGGGCACCGCCGAGGGTGCGGCCGGCGACCATGGCGAACGGCGTGAAGGTCTCGACCGTCTCCTTGATGAAGAGGTACGGGATACCCCACAGCAGCGACATCGCCGCGAACAGCACCCAGCCGCGCGTTCTCACCGCTACATCCTGGCGGAAACCGCGGACATCCGTGGCTGACACGGCGTGCCGGGTGCCGCCGACGCCGTACGTGGGCTAGCTGAACAACAGCCCCGCAGCTCGGACTCGACCGAGGCCGTGCGCGCCGGGTCGATCGTCACGCCCGCGCGGTACAGGTCGAGCAGCCGAGGGTCGATGTAGCTCGACCGTGCGACCGCGGGCGTGTTGCCGAGCAGTTCGGCCGTGTGACGCACGGCCGCCGCGATGGCGCGGTCCTGAGCGGACGGCGAGCGCTTCGGCCCGGAACGCGCGAGAGCGATGGCGGCGGCCGCGGTGCCGTGCAGGGTGCGGAAGTCCTTCGCGGTGAAGTCGCCGCCCGTGCGTTCGCGGATGTCGGCGTTGATCTCGGCGGGACGCAGCGGATGCGCTCCCCGCTCATCGCGCCAGGCGAGCAGGCGAGCACGCGGCCCGCGGCGCTTCAGTGCGGCCACGACGGCGGCGAGGTCGACATCCGTCACCTCGGACGCCCACTCCTTGCCGCTCTTGCCGGGGAACTCGAGGCGCACCGCGGTGCCGCCCTCGACACGGGCGTGGGCGCCGAGCAGGGTCGAGAGGCCGACCGAGCCGTGCTCGAGCGCGTACTGCTCGGATCCGACGCGCAAGTGGGCGGCGTCGAGCATGCGGAAGGCCGCGGCGAGCACCCGTTCGCGCGGCAGCCCCTCGCGCCGCAGATCGATCGTGACGCCGCGCCGAGCGGCGGGCAGCGACTCGGCGAGGGCGAGGGCGCGATCGAACTTGAGCCGATCGCGCTGTTCGCGCCACTGCGGATGGTAGAGGTACTGCGTGCGGCCTGCCGCGTCGATGCCGGTCGCCTGGATGTGGCCGTTGGGATACGCGCAGATCCACACCTCGGTCCACGCGGGAGGGATCACGAGCGCCTCGATGCGCTCCCGCAGCGCGGCATCCGTGATCGCCTGTCCCCGCTCGTCGAGGTACGCGAACCCGCGCCCGCGACGCACCCGACGGATGCCCCCGCTCCCGGGGTTCGAGCGCTTCAGCCGCACCATGGTGCGACCCTACGCCGTGCGGCTCCGTCCCTTCCGTGCTTCCGCTGACGTCACCCTTCTCGGGCCGAGCGACGGCGCACGATCGCGATGACGGCCACGAGACCCGCTCCCAGCAGCAGGGCCAGCAACGCGAACATGATCGTCGCCGCATCGAGCGACGCACCCGTGAGCGCCACCTCGGGGGCTGTACGCCGGGCTCCAGCACCTGGAAGAAGAGCGTCGCCGCAGCGGTCGCCGACATCGCCGCGGGCGCGCCGTCGATATCCGTCGCCTCGGGACCCGTGAGGGTCATGGCGAGCGGGAACGCGTAGTTGCCGGCCGCCGGTGCGCGGGTCGCCGTGCAGTCCACCGACTCCCCCGGCAGCAGCTGCGCGGTCGTGCCGCAATCGATGGGCCCGAGCCCGCCGCTGTCGAGAGTGCCGAGGTCGAGCGGCACGTTGCCCGTGTTGGTGACGGTGATGACGATCGCGAGCGACGCGCCGCTCAGGAACACCGGTCCCGGAGAGGTCGTCGACGCATCCCCGTTGACCTCGGCGCTCAGCTCGACACTCGTCAATGCGCCGAAGTAGTGCGCGACGTCCGAGGCGCTGAGCGTGGTCACGGCCAAGCCGCCCGCACCGCCCGCCGTGCTCGGCACGACGGATGCGGTCACACTGCCCGTGTGGGCCTGCTGACCCGCCTCGGCCGGCGCCTGCAGCTCGCAGTCCATCGAACTGTGCGGGGCGAGCACGTCGCTCGCACAGACGACCGGACCGAGCACGTCGTCGACGATCTCGATGCCGTCGATCGAGGTGTCGCCGTTGTTGGTCACGGTGTAGACGAAGCGCACCGGGTCGCCGACGCCGACGTACGGACCGGTCTCGAGCTGAGCGTCGAGCGTCTGCGCGCTCACCGTGAGCTGCAGCTCCGCGGCGCGCTCGCCGAAGCCGTAGCCCGATGCGTCGACGCCTGCACCCAGCACGATGTCGGTGACCGTGTTGACACCCGCCGTGCCGCCGTTCGGTCCGACGAGCGTCGCGCCATCGGACCAGCTCGCGAGGTCGCTCTCGGTGAGCGTGTACGTTCCGGCCGACAGGCCTCCGAACACGAACGCACCCGTCGCATCCGTCACCGTCGTGCGCGAGGCGCTGCCGCCCAGTACGACCTCGACGCCGGGCAGCGGTGTCTCACCGGGATCGACGACACCGTCGTCGTTCGCGTCATGCCAGACGATGCCGCGGATGATCGACAGCGGGATCTCGGCGAAGTCGTAGCCGTCGGCCGCCCCGACGAGCACGATGCCCGTGATGGTGTTGAGTGCCGCCGTTCCTCCGGCGGTGCCGGCGATGGAGGCTCCGTCGGCGTAGCCCGCAAGCGGCTGGCCGGTCTCGGTGACGGAGTAGGTGCCGGGCACCAGCCCCGAGATCGACCACGAGCCGTCCGCGCCCGTGACAGCCGAGACGGTCCCGCCGGGACCGGTGACGTCGATCGTCACGCCCGAGATGCCGGACTCCCCGGCGTCCTGGATGCCGTCGCCGTCGAGATCGGCGAAGACCGTGCCGCCGATCGACACCGCCGCGAGCTCGCCGAAGAGGTATCCCGTGGCCGACGTTCCCGACCCGAGGACGATGCCGGAGATGACATCATCGGCGACCGTGCCGCCCGCGCTGCCCGCCGCGTCGGTGCCGTCGAAATACCCGCCCGGCTGCGTCTCGGTGACCGTGTAGGTGCCGGGGAGCAGATCGGTGAAGGAGTAGGCGCCGTCCAGGCCGCTCGTCTCGACGAGCGAGACGGCTGCTCGAACAGGTCGGTGCCGGTGAGGGTCACGGTCACGCCGGGGATTCCAGCCTCGCCCGCATCCTGGGTGCCGTCGTCGTCGGTGTCGACGAAGACGACACCGGAGAGGATGCCGCACGCACGTCGCCGAAGAGGTAGCCGTCGGCGAGCTCGCCCGCCGCGACGACGATGCTCTCGATGCGGTTCGGCGCCACGAGGGTGCCGCCGGCGGATCCGAGAGTCTCCCTGGCGTCGATGAAGCCGGTGGCCTCCGACTGGGTCAGCACGTATTCGCCGGGCTCGAGGCCGTCGAAGCGGAAGACTCCGTCAGCGCCCGTCGTCTGCGGTCCCTGCGTCGCGTCGCCCGACAGCGACACCTGAGCTCCCGCGATGCCGGGCTCGCCGGGGTCCCGCGTTCCGTCACCGTCGAGGTCGTCGTAGACGACGCCCGCGATCGCCGCGAGCGGCACCTCCCCGAAGCTGTAGGAGTCGGTCGGGTCGGGGTCGCCGACGACGATGCCCGTCACGCTGTCGCCGGAGACGGCGCCGGAGGATCCCCGGTCGCCACGACGCCATCCGCGTAACCCGAGGGCTGCGTCTCGGTGATCGTGTACTCGCCCGGTGCGAGGCCCGCGAACACGAACCGCCCGTCGGGCAGCGTCTGCGTCACGAGGTCGGCGTCACCGCTCAGCGTGATGGTCACGCCCGCGATGCCCGGTTCGCCGACGTCGCGCGTGCCGTTGCCGTTCGTGTCCTCGTAGACGACGCCTTCGATGATCTCGGGCTCGAGGAGTCCGAACAGGTAGCCGACGCCGTTCCGTCCGGCCACGAGCGCGATGTCGGAAGTGGCGTTCGTGCCGACCGCGCCACCGGTCCCCCCGGCGCTTCCGGGAACGTTCTGCCCGCCGAACCGTCCGGTCGGGGGTGTCACGGTGAGCTCGTAGTCGCCCGGGCGCAGGCCGGGAAGGCGTAGCCGCCCGAGCCGTCGCTCGTCGTCGTGCGCGACACCGTCGCCCCGAGGTCGTCGGTTCCCGTGAGCGTGACGGTGACGCCCGCGATGCCGGCCTCGGTGGCGTCGATCGAGCCGTCGTTGTCGTCGTCACCGAACACCGTTCCCGCGAGCGAGGACGTCGCGAATCCGATGTTGCGACCCATCACATCCGTTCCGAGCGTGAGCGTCGCGGTGAACACGCCGTCGGCGGATCCCGCCCCATCTGGATCCGACGTGACGCCGTAGGCGGCGTCGATCGCGCGTGCACTGGCCTGGTCGACGGTCACGGTGTAAGCGCCCGCCGGGAGACCCGCGAACAGGTAGCTGCCGTCGGGTTCCGTCGTCACGGTGCGGCTGACGGTCGCCCCGCTCGTCGTGGCCGTGCCCGTGAGGTTCAGGGTGACCCCTCCCAGCCGCACGGTCTCGCCCGCGTCGATCACGCCGTCCGCGCTGTCGTCCTGCCAGAGCGTGCCGGCGATGCTCGAGGCGGCGAAGCTGATGCTGTCGCCCGCGATCTCGACGGGGGTGAGCACGCTGATCACGCGTGCGGTGGCGGAGTTCGTGATGAGGTCACCGGCTGTGGCGCCCTCGGTCGCCAGTCCGATACGGATGGTCTCCTCGTCGCCCGTGGGCAGCTCGCCGGAGATCGCGCGGATCGCCGTGACGCCCGCGAGATCCACCGGGCAGCCGGGGTCGCCGAGGTCGGCGAGCAGGCACCAGGTGGTCGAGCCGCCCTGGAGGTTGCTCGCCGCGTACGGGTCGCGCTCGACGGAGGCGGCGGGCACATCGGTCACGTAGAAGGTCGTGCCGGTGCGGGGACCCTGCACGGTCGCCGAGACGGGGAGTGCATTCGGAGTCACCGAGAGAGCGTCCGTGGTCGCGATGCTGCTGAGCTGGATGGTGCCCGAGAAGTCGGACTCGGGGTCGCGCCCGTCACCCGGATAGGGCAGCACGTCGACGATGTCCACGCCCGGGAAGTCGTTGCTCGTCGTGTTGCGGTACACGAGCTCCCATCCGACCTCGGCGCCGGCGACCCCGTCATCCGCACCCGACTCGACGAGCGGCTGGAGGGCCGTCTTCAGTGCGGCGAGCGACAGGAAGGCGTTGCCGATCGTGATGGGCTGGTAGTCCATGCGACGCGCGCGGCCCTGGCCGAAGCATCCGCTGTAGTTGGCGGGCGGCGGCACGAGCGAGACCGACTCGACGGGCACGTTCGGCGTCGGCGGGATCGTGAGCTGCATCGCGACCGTGCACGACACGATCGGGAGGTCGGGGTCGATCTGCTCACCCGTCGGCGAGACGGATTCTGCGACCGCGGTGCTGTAGTTGACGCTCGGAGTGGGAGCGAGGGGATCGGCCTCGGCGGTGAACGACCAGTCGGGCGTGATCGTCATGCCGTTCGTGGTGCCGCTGATCTCACCCAGATCCCAGACGATCGCCGTCGAGCCGTCGGGCTGCGGAAGCACATGATCGGGTTCGATGCTCGCCGAGCCCGCGACATAGCGCAGGCCGTATGGCAGGTAGTGGATCACCCGCAACGGCTGCGTCGTGGCGACGTTCTCACCGAAGGCCACGGAACCGCGCAGCACGAACGTCGTGCGGTTCTGGCCCGGGGCACCCGCCTGCACCGTCGTGGGGGTGGCGCTCACGATCGAGACGTTGGTGTCGACGTTGATGCGGCCGGCCACCGTCGGGCCCGTGATGCCGGTCTGCGTCCAGTGGTCGATCGAGATCTGCGGGTAGTCGTAGACCGCGACGTCGCGGATGCGCGTGGTCGCGTAGATCATCTGGCCGGCCTGCGAGGTCGCTGCGCGGTAGGTGGCACGCGTCGTGGCATGCACCTTGATGGCGACCTCGACATCCGGTTCGATGGCGCCGCCGACGAAGGTGACCCGCACGCGGTTGATGACGTCGAACGGGTCGGACAGCCCGAGGCTCGCGGCGTAGCTCGTGAACGCGGCGTCGTTCGGGTCGCTGTGCCAGCCGGTGGCCGTGTCGGCATCGCCGCAGCCGAGGCCCGCGTAGGCGGAGTCCGCAGCGGGAGCCTCGGTGGGCACGGCGCCCCCGAGCTCACCGGCGGCGAACTCGACGATGTACGCCGAGGGGTCGATGCCGAAGGAGTTGGTGTTGTTGTAGCTCGCGGCCGGGTGGTACGGCGGCGCGAGGATCGGATCCCCGAGCGGTCCCCGGGTCGTCGCGACCACGTAGCTGCCCGCCGGCACGTTCGCGTTGGCCGTGAACGGCGTGAATCGTTGCGTCGTGACGTCGATCACGTCGCACAGCTGCACCGGGCTCTGGGACACCGTGCCGATGTTGCTGAAGGTAACCAGCGAGGCGAACGACTCCTCGCGGAGGGTGCTGTTGTCGGCGCCCGGCGCGAAGCTGGCGTACGGGTTCGCCACGTCGCTGATGGGCCGCTTGACGACGCTCCGGTTGTCGGCGTTGATGATCCGCCCGTGAGCACGAGCGTTGTCGGCCGTCGGATCGACGTCGGCGAAGTAGTTGCTGACGCCGTTGATGTCGAGCGGGTCGAAGTCGGAGACCGTCATGGTCGGCGCCGTCGTGGTTCCGATCGGGATGTCGTCGACGGGCACCCAGAGCAGGATCCACATGTTCGCGGCGTACCCCGCGGCCGCGATGGGCGGGTTCTGCCACGTCACCTCGACCGGGGTACCGGGTCCGCCGGGCTGGGCGCAGTCATAATTGCTCGCGGCGACCGGTCCGACCTGGTTGCTGATGCCCACGACGAGGTTCGTGTAGCCGGGGTTCGCGGGGGTCGCGGCCTGGCCCTGGCTCGCGCAGCCGTCGCCGTAGTTTCCCCAGTTGAGCAGCCGGTAGTCGGACGTCCCGACCTCGGCGGAGGTCATCGTCTCGGTCCAGGTGACGGGGCCCACGATCGGCGAGTAGCCGCCGACCTTCTGCGCGGCCACGCCGGTGGAGGTGGGGATCGCGAATCCGGGCTCGCCGCTGGCCGACCGGTAGAAGAAGGGCCCCGGCAGCGTGTTGGAGCTCACGTTCTTGCGGAGGTTCCACAGCGGCGCGCTCGAGGACGTGAACGTCGCGGTCGACGTCGCTGCGATGTCGCCGCTCGTCGCCGAGGTGATCGTGGCGGGCACCGTGAAGGTATAGCCGTCGTAGGCGTAGGCCTCGAGGCGCAGGGTCGCCGTCACCGAGCCGTCACCGGGACCCTGCGGGTTCGCGATGAGGCAGTTGAGCGTGCGGTTGCCATCGGTTCGGGTCGAGCCCGCGGCGCACGCGGCGGGGATCGACATCCAGATGGCCGCCGCTCCCCCGTTCGCCTCGGGCAAGGTCGCCCGCAACACGACACCGGTGTCCGCTGCGTCGAAGGCGAAGTCGAAGCGCACGTCGGCCGTGTCGCCGGTGCGGAGGATCTGGTCGGTCGCCGCGAGCGAGACGTCGTAGCCCGCGCAGTGCTCGGTGGCGGGCGAACCCTGCGTCGGACACATGGATGCCGCGTCCGCGGCCACCGTGCCGGAGCTGGCGCGCGTCGCGGTGAGCGTGAACGTCGCCGCCTGAGCCTCGCCGGTCGGCATGATCACGCCCGTGACGACGAGCGCGAGCGCCGTGATCGCTGCTGCGATCATCCCCGCCCGACGTCGTACGCCCCTCGTCGACAACTGACCACCTGCAACGGACAACTCGCCCACAGGACTCCCCCGGAATCACATCCAGCCCCTCGTATCCGCTCACCATCGGGCGATGCGGAGGGCTCCACTTCGGACTATATCGAGCGGGGTCACCGCCGACGTCGAATATCACCCTCGGCATTCACCCTCGGGCGCGGGCCGCGCAGATACGACGACGGGGCCGGACCCGAAGGCCCGACCCCGTCGAGGATCCCGAAGGAAGAGGTGTTACTTGAGGATCTTGGTCACCTTGCCGGCGCCCACGGTGCGGCCACCCTCACGGATGGCGAAGCCGAGGCCCTCCTCCATGGCGATCGGCTGGATGAGCTCGACCGTCATGTCGGTGGTGTCGCCGGGCATGACCATCTCGGTGCCCTCGGGCAGCGTGATGACGCCGGTGACGTCGGTGGTGCGGAAGTAGAACTGCGGACGGTAGTTCGCGTAGAACAGGTTGTGACGCCCACCCTCGTCCTTGGAGAGGATGTACGCGGTGCCCTCGAACTGGGTGTGCGGCGTGACCGAACCCGGCTTGACGACGACCTGACCGCGCTCCACGTCCTCGCGCTTGGTGCCGCGGAGGAGCAGACCACAGTTCTCGCCGGCCCAGGCCTCGTCGAGCTGCTTGTGGAACATCTCGATACCCGTGACCGTGGTCTTCTGCGTCGGGCGGATGCCGACGATCTCGACCTCGGAGTTGATGGCGAGGGTGCCACGCTCGGCGCGGCCGGTGACGACCGTTCCACGACCGGTGATGGTGAAGACGTCCTCGATGGGCATGAGGAACGGCTTGTCCTTGTCACGCACCGGGTCGGGGATGTTGTCGTCGACGGCCTGCATGAGGTCGAGAACCGACTGCACCCACTTCTCGTCGCCCTCGAGAGCCTTGAGGCCCGAGACGCGCACGACGGGGGCGTTGTCACCATCGAAGTCCTGCGAGGAGAGCAGCTCGCGCACCTCGAGCTCGACGAGCTCGAGGATCTCCTCGTCGTCGACCATGTCGGACTTGTTGAGCGCGACGAGCAGGTAGGGCACGCCGACCTGCTTGGCGAGCAGCACGTGCTCACGCGTCTGCGCCATCGGGCCGTCGGTCGCCGCGACCACGAGGATCGCGCCGTCCATCTGAGCGGCACCGGTGATCATGTTCTTGATGTAGTCAGCGTGACCAGGGGCGTCGACGTGCGCGTAGTGGCGCTTCGGCGTCTCGTACTCGACGTGCGAGATGTTGATCGTGATACCGCGCTGGCGCTCCTCGGGAGCGGAGTCGATCGACGCGAAGTCGCGCTGAACGTTGGTGGCCGACGGGTACTTGTCGGCGAGCACCTTCGAGATCGCGGCGGTAAGCGTGGTCTTGCCGTGGTCGACGTGACCGATCGTTCCGATGTTGACGTGCGGCTTGGTCCGCTCGAACTTGGCCTTGGCCACTTGGTGTCCTCCTCAGGACTCGTGTGCAGGCATCCGGATGGATTCCGGATGCGATTGCGTGGTTTCGATTTACTTTAGTTGGTGGTCTCGATGCGCGCCTCTCGGCGCTTCTCGACCGCGGAGGAGTGAGCTAGCTCACTCGCCCTTGCTCTTCTGGACGATCTCTTCGGCAACAGCCTTCGGGACCTCCGAGTAGCTGTCGAACGACATCGAGTAGACCGCACGACCCGAGGTCTTCGAGCGCAGGTCACCGACGTAGCCGAACATCTCGGACAGCGGCACGAGGGCGCGAACGACCTTGACGCCGGTCGCATCCTCCATGGCCTGGATCTGACCGCGCCGCGAGTTGAGGTCGCCGATGACATCGCCCATGTACTCCTCGGGCGTACGCACCTCGACCGCCATGAGCGGCTCGAGCAGAACGGGACTCGCCTTGCGCGCGGCCTCCTTGTAGGCCATCGAGCCGGCGATCTTGAACGCCATCTCCGAGGAGTCGACGTCGTGAGCAGCACCGTCGACGAGCGTCGCCTTGACGCCCACCGTCGGGAAGCCGGCGAGCACACCGACCTGCATCGCATCCTTGATGCCCGCATCGACCGACGGGATGTACTCGCGCGGCACGCGACCACCGGTGACGGCGTTCACGAACTCGTACGAGACCTCGGCGGTCACCTCGAGAGGCTCGAGGGTGATCTGCACCTTGGCGAACTGGCCGGAGCCACCCGTCTGCTTCTTGTGGGTGTAGTCGTACTTCTCGACCGTCTTGCGGATGGTCTCGCGGTACGCCACCTGGGGCTTGCCGACGTTGGCCTCGACGTTGAACTCGCGCTTCATGCGGTCGACGAGGATGTCGAGGTGCAGCTCGCCCATGCCCTTGATGACCGTCTGGCCGGTCTCGATGTTCTGCTCGGTGCGGAACGTCGGGTCCTCTTCGGCGAGCTTCTGGATCGCCGTGCCGAGCTTCTCCTGGTCGGCCTTGGTCTTGGGCTCGATCGCGACCTCGATGACGGGCTCCGGGAAGGTCATCGACTCGAGGATGATCGGGTTGGCCGCGTCGCTCAGGGTGTCACCGGTCGTGGTGTCCTTGAGGCCGATGACGGCGTAGATGTGGCCGGCGGTGACCGAGGGCACCGGGATCTCCTTGTTGGCGTGCATCTGGAAGATCTTCCCGATGCGCTCCTTCTTGCCCTTGGTCGAGTTGATCACCTGCGCGCCCGACTCGAGCGAGCCCGAGTAGACGCGGATGTAGGTGAGTCGACCGAAGAACGGGTGCACCGCGATCTTCGAGACGAGCGCCGAGAACGGCTCTGTGGCATCCGCGTGACGCTCGAGGATGACCTCGGGGTCCTTGACGTCGTGGCCCTGGACGGCCGGCACGTCGAGCGGGCTGGGGAGGTAGTCCACGACGGCGTCGAGCATCGGCTGCACGCCGCGGTTCTTGAACGCCGAGCCGCAGAGCACGGGGTAGACCTCGGAGGCGATGGTGAGCTTGCGGATCGCGCCCTTGATCTCGGCGACCGTGAGCTCCTCGCCGCCGAAGTACTTCTCGAGCAGCGCGTCGTCGGTCTCGGCGACGGTCTCGAGCAGCGCCGCGCGATACTCGTTGGCCTTCTCGACGAGGTCGGCCGGGATCTCCTGCACCTCGTACTTGGCGCCCATGGTCACGTCGCCCTTGGAGTCACCCTCCCAGACGAGCGCGCGCATCTCGACGAGGTCGACGACGCCGACGAAGTCGGACTCGGCACCGATCGGGAGCTGCACCACGAGCGGCTTGGCGCCGAGGCGGTTGATGATGGTGTCGACCGTGAAGTAGAAGTCGGCACCGAGCTTGTCCATCTTGTTGACGAAGCAGATGCGCGGCACGTTGTACTTGTCGGCCTGGCGCCACACCGTCTCGGACTGGGGCTCGACGCCCTCCTTGCCGTCGAAGACGGCGACCGCGCCGTCGAGGATGCGGAGGCTGCGCTCCACCTCGACCGTGAAGTCCACGTGTCCGGGCGTGTCGATGATGTTGATCTGGTTCTTGTTCCAGAAACAGGTGACGGCAGCGGAGGTGATCGTGATGCCACGCTCCTTCTCCTGCTCCATCCAGTCGGTCGTCGAGGCGCCGTCGTGCGTCTCGCCGAGCTTGTGGTTCACGCCCGTGTAGAAGAGGATGCGCTCGGTCGTCGTCGTCTTGCCGGCATCGATGTGCGCCATGATGCCGATGTTGCGGACCTTCGTGAGGTCGGTGAGCACGTCTTGTGCCACGGGGTGTTCCTTCTTTCGGGAATCGGAGAGTTCAGGTCGTCCGGATGCGGACCCTCAGGGGGTACAACATCCGGACGACCCGGATGCTTACCAGCGGTAGTGGGCGAACGCCTTGTTCGACTCGGCCATCTTGTGGGTGTCTTCGCGGCGCTTGACCGCGGCACCCAGGCCGTTCGAGGCGTCGAGGATCTCGTTCTGCAGGCGCTCGGTCATGGTCTTCTCACGACGCGACTTCGAGTAGCTCACGAGCCAGCGCAGCGCGAGGGTGTTCGCGCGGTGCGGCTTGACCTCGACGGGCACCTGGTAGGTCGAGCCACCGACGCGGCGGCTCTTGACCTCGAGGGTGGGGCGCACGTTGTCGAGCGCCTTCTTGAGAACGACGACCGCATCCTGACCGGACTTGGTGGCCACGCCGTCGAGCGCGCCGTAGACGATGCGCTGGGCGAGGTCCTTCTTGCCGTCGAGGAGGATCTTGTTGACGAGCTGGCTGACGACCGGCGAGCTGTAGACCGGGTCGGCGACGACAGGCCGCTTGGCGGCGGGTCCCTTGCGAGGCATCTAACTCAACCCTTCTTCGCGCCGTAGCGGCTACGGGCCTGCTTGCGGTTCTTGACGGCCTGAGTGTCGAGGGCGCCGCGGACGATCTTGTAGCGCACGCCGGGCAGGTCCTTCACACGACCACCGCGCACGAGCACCATCGAGTGCTCCTGCAGGTTGTGGCCCTCGCCGGGGATGTAGGCGGTGACCTCGGTGCCGTTGGAGAGCTTCACGCGGGCGACCTTGCGGAGAGCCGAGTTCGGCTTCTTCGGGGTGGTCGTGTACACACGGGTGCACACGCCGCGCTGCTGCGGGTTGGCCTTGAGGGCCGGCGCCTTGGTCTTGGCAGCCTTGGACTGCCGGCCCTTGCGGACCAGCTGCTGAATGGTGGGCAAAAGTGCTCCTTGCTCATGCTGCACGGTGACAGCGTGATGGTGGATCCATCGGTACCCGCCGCCTCGAGAGGATCCCCGCGAGGACTGCCGGCGGATATGCCGTGGGGGTCAGCCGCGACGGGTGTCGGGGCCTGGCCCAGCGCCGCATCCGCTACGCCTTCGAGCCTGCGGGCACCCCGAGAGGGAACTCACGATGGCAGGGGAGACGCGTGCGAATGCACACACGAGGTCCAAGTGTAGCGAAGTGCGTAATCCGCCGCAATGTCGGGGCGGGGTCGGCTAGGGGCGGCACCCCGCACGCTCGAGACTGATCGGGAGGAGCGGGTCGCCCGGATACGGGTCGATGGCGAAGCCGGCCACCGCCGAGGCGACCAGCACGACGCCGAGGGCCACGGCGAGCGTCGCGCGGAGACGCGTGGCCGACCGCGATGGCACGACCGGCGCCGCCGCGATGCCTGCGACGAACCCCGTGAGGCCGATGATCGCGGGGTAGGCCCAATCGAAGTCGAAGTGAAGGTGGACGAGCGCGAGCACGAGCGCGACGAGCGCACCCCACCGCGCCGGGTCGTCCAGAACCTCCGCCCGTGAGGGTACCCACCGGAGGCGACGCTCTGTCACCGGTGCAGGCCGGAGTGACCTGACGACCACGAGCACCACTCCCCCGATGAGTGCGAGGAAGGGGATCACCCCGATGATCCCCGTCTCCGCCCAGGCGAGCAGGGTCTCGTTGTGCGCGTTCGAGGAGTATCGCGCCGAGCCGAGGCATTGCACGAGTGGGCCGAACGACTTGAGTCCGTGTCCGGTGAGCGGCGCCTCGGCGCCCAGACGGATGGCGTCGTTCCAGAAACTGATCCGACCCGCGATCGATGCACCGGCGTCCTCGATGCGGCGGGTGACGCCGAAGAAGCTGCCGCTGTTGGAGAAGAAGATGGGACTCGTCATGAACCACGCCGTCGCGGGAATGGCGATCGCGAGCACCGCTGCGCGGACCGCACCGCGCCAGCCGCGCGCGATGATGCCGAGGGCGAGGCCGGCGAGAAGGGCGACACCCAGCAGGATGAGCCCGGCACGGGAGCCCGATGCGAGCACACCTGCGCCCGCAAGACAGGTGACGATGAAGCCGGCGAACACGAACAGCCTGCTTCCGGCCACGACGATGCCGATCGCGACGGCCGCCCCGATGACGAGTGCCATCGCGAACACGTTCTGGGTGTAGTAGTTGCCGAACATCGACTTGATCGCGTCGTTCGACCCCCACCACGGCCACCACGCCGTGAGGTAGGTATCGGCGGTGAGCAGGATGACACCGGACGCGGCGACCAGACGTCGCGCGGGATCGCGCGCCCACGCGATGATCGCGAGCAGGATCATCGCTCCGTAGGCGTAGCGCGACGCGCGCGATGCACCGTCGCCGTATCCGTGGATCGCCGAGGCGATGACCACGGCGGCCGGCAGCCACGCGGCCCCGAGATGCAGCCACCAGGGAAGCCGCCATCCGCGTGCGACGACATAGAGCGGGATCGCGCTGGCGACCCCGATCAGCACCCAGGCACCGGACAGCCCGGCGTCGAATCGCGCGACGAGGGCGGCTCCGACGAACGCGACGAGAACGCTGACGACCTCGGCCACCTGAAGGCCGCGCGAGCGCGCGCTGACGTCAGACATGATGCCCTCGAAGGGCCGGCGACCGCGACGGGAGGGACGCGGCCGCCGGCGGTCTCGTCAGCCCTCAGCGGGCGCGTCCGAGTCGGATGCGGTGTCGTCGGCGGCAGAGGCCGGCGCCTCGGGGCGGACGAGCACATACATCGTTCCGGCGAGCGTGGTGGTGAAGACGCCCTGGTCCTCGCTCGTGTTCACCGTCGTGACGAGCATCAGTCGAGCGCTGGTCTGCACCCCGTGGGTGAACGCGAGCACCTCGTTCCAGCCCCCTTGACTCCCACGGTGACCGGCACCAGAAGGAAGTTGTCCGGAGTGATGCGGGAATCGGTCAGCGGGTTGGGTGCGAATTCTGCATCCGCGGGCTCTCCCGCCGGCGCTGCGTACTTCAGCGGGTCGCTCAGCGTGATCGACTCGATCTGCACCCCGCTCGCACCGGCCAGGTCGTTGAGCGAACGGATGAAGTCAGCCGCCTTGATGCCGCTGGGGATCATCACCTCGAGCTCCTCGGCCCGCTTCTGATAGTCCTCGAGCTTCTCCTTCTGCTGCTTGAGCGTGGAGATCTTGACGGCGATTCCCTCGTTCTGGGAGACGGCATCCGCGAGCTGCTGGTCTGCCTGCGCTCGGGCATCGAGAAGCGGTGAGGCTCCGAGGAACCATCCCGCCGCGAGAACGGCGGCGCTCACCACGAATGCGATGAGGCCCCATACCTGGGTTCCGAGCTTCATTGTGCCGTCTCCTCGCCGTCCGCGGCGTCATCCTGACCCGAAGTTGCGTCAGCCGCCTTCTCGTCTGCGGTCAATCGGTTCGAGTAGGCCTGCGCATCGATGTGCATCGTGATGCTCGCCACGTACCCGCTGGCGTCGTCGAGCGACACGCTGCCCGGGTTGGCATCGACGAATCCGGGCAGATCGCGCAAACGGTTGAGCCAGTCGGGGATCTCAGGAAGGGTCGCGCTCGTCGCGGTGAACTGCAGTGTCGCGATGCGGGCGCCCTGCAGCGGGATGCCCGATTGCGGGTACTGCGATGTCACGGTGGACGCATCGACAGAGAACGTGTTGAGCACCACTCCCGCAGGAAGCGATGCCTGCACGCGCCCGAGGTAGTCCTGCCAGTCGATCTCCGTCGACCCTCCGACGCGAAGGGCGGCTTCGCCGACGTCGACCATGTTGACGGCGAATTGCACATCCGCGTACTGCTGCTGTTCGGCGAGCAGGTCCTGGGTGCGCTGCTGCTCATTGCTGAGTGCGAGCTGGCTGGAGAACGCGAGGTACCAGGCGCCACCGATCGCCGCAACGGTCAGGAGTACGACGCCGAACATGAGCAAGCGCAGGGCTCGCTGAGTTCCCAGTGCCTTGTTGCGCAGACCCAGTTCGGGAGGCAGCAGAGAGACTCGGGGTGAGGCCCCGAGCGGTACCGACTTGCGCGCTGCGGCTGCGTCGCGCTTGCTCACGGCCGGCGCCGTCGTCGTGGCGGTCATGCCTTGCTCCCGAGCGTCAGCCCGACCGTGACCGGGAGGCCGGAAGCGCCTGCCGCCAACTGGTCGGGTTCGACCGATCGCGCAATCGAGACGCTCTCGAGTGCCGCGGGTGCGCGCACCGGCAACCGTGTCGCATCGGCGAGCGCGGTCGCGAAGCCGTTCAACTCGGCTCCGCCCCCGACAGGATCACGCGTTCGATCGCGGCGCCTCCACGGCTCGACAGATAGAAGCTGAGCGTGTTGCGGATGGCGACCACGAGGTCTCCCGTCACTTCGTAGATCACCTCGAACGCCGGCCGAAGCTCGGCCCCGGCACCCTGGGTCGACAACCCGAAGCGGCGCTTGATCTGTTCGGCCTGGTACTCGTCCATTCCGAGACGCGAGGTGAGAGCCTTGTTGACGTCATCGCTGCCGTTCTGCACGATGCGTACGAACCGGGGAACCCCGTCGACGGCGATCGTCACGATGGTGGTCTCTGCACCGATGTGGATGAGCGCGACGTTGCCGTGGGCGATCGGCCCGGACAGAAGTGCGCGGCTCAACGCGAATGGCACGAGGTCGACATCGACCGGCTCGAGCTTCGCCGCCTCGACGGCCTCCACGGTCGCCAGCACACCCGACTTGATGGCGGCGACCAGAAGACCCTGAACGACCGGCTTGCCTTCCTCGTCCGCCTCCGACACCGGATAGAAGTCGAGCAGCGCCTCGTTGACCGGCACAGGAAGAATGTCCTGCACCTGGAACGGAAGCGTCTCGCGGATGCGGTTCATCGGCATCCGCGGCACCGACAGCTCGCGCACGAGCACACGGGCGTTGCCGACGCCGACGATCACCTTCCTCGTCTTGAACTTGCCCTGTACCCACAACTGCTTGAGAGCCGCGACGATGGTCTCCTTCTCGGTGACCTCGCCGCGATCGAGCGCAGAAGTGGGCACGGCGATCTGGTGGTAGCGCACGAGCGTGGGCCGAGCGGTTCCCGCCCCCATCACCTCGGCGGCTCTGATCACCCCCGACCGAAGTCGAGCCCCACAATGGTCGATGCCATTTCCTATCTCCTCCCGTTGTCCTCGATCGATCAGCCGAGGCCGACCATGTCGAGGTAGCCGGCGGCCACGGGGGCCCCGGCCGCGATTCCGATCCAGGCGCCCGTCAACATCCAGGGCCCGAACGGAACAGCTGTCTTGCGGCCCGCCCGCCCGAGGAGCATCAGCGCAATGCCGAACACTCCCCCGAGAAGGAAGGCACCGGCGACCCCGACTGCGAGCTGCGCCCACCCGAGGTAGCCGAGATACATGCCGAGCACTCCCGCGAGCTTGACGTCGCCGAGGCCCATGCCTCCGGGCTTGGCGAACCACAGAAGGCCGTAGAACACGACCGACGCGACCGCTCCGACGCCCGCCACCACGAGCCGCTGCGGGTCACCTGCGAACAGCGCTGCGAGCGTGAGCATCGCTGCTCCGACGAAGTACGCGGGAAGCACGATCGCGTTCGGAAGCCTGCGCACGTCGAGGTCGATCACCGCGAGCGCGATGCTGATCGCGGCGAGATAGAGGAACGCCACGAGCTCGAGCAGGTGTACCGCGTCAATCGAGACGAACTGCATCTGCCCCGCGACTGCCCACGCGATCACGGCGAAGGCCAGCGCGGTGCCCAGCTCCACCGCCGGATACCGCACCGGGATGCGCGTGCGGCAATCGCGGCAGCGGGCCCCCAGCAGGAGCCACGAGAGCACCGGCACGTTGTCTCGCGCGCGGATGCCGTGCCCGCACTGCGGACACGCGGATGCCGGCGCGACGAGCGACACCCCGGCGGGGACTCGGTAGATGACGACGTTCAGGAACGAGCCGATCACGAGGCCGAGCACCGCTGCGAAGCCGACGACGAGCGCTGTCATCGCGGCGAACCGTCCGCGTTGTAGGCAGCGGGAACCGCAGCCGTACGGGTCACCAGGAATGTCGACACCGTCGATACCTTGTACTTCGGCGGGTTGGTCGCGATGAGTTTCGCGTCGTACTCGTAGTACTTGACGTATCCGGTGGAGATCGAGGTCGCCGAGCCAGTCGCGACGGGCCCTCGGTACTTCATCGCCATCGAACCGTAGATGTGCAGCTTGCCCAGCTTGTCGCCCCTGTTGTAGTTCTGCACCTGGATGGTGTGCTGGTTCGAGGTGAGCGCGCCATACACCTCACGACCCGTGTTGGTGTTGACCAGATTGTTGCTGTAACGGTCGATCGGATTCCAGATGACAACACCCTGTTGTCCCACGATGCCGAGCAGATCGGCGTTGGGGTTGGTGTAGGTGATGTTGCCCGTCACCCAGAAGTAGCGGTCGGCCGCAATCGTCATGCGGCCTGACAGGGTGCCGCTCACGAACACATCACCCTGACTGCACGAGTAGCCCGGCGTCATACCGGTCGACATGCTCTCGGTGCTCGTTGTGAGCGGATGCTGGATGACCCGCTTCTGACTCGTCGTCCAACCGGCCGGGTTCGGCTGCACCTGGTCGGTCGCGAAGCTCCAGCTCGTTCCGCTCGAGTTGCAATTGATCTTCGTGCGAATCGCCGAGGTCGACCAGTAGTTGACGTCCGTTGAGCTTCCCGGAACCGCCTGCACATACATGAGGTTCATGTCGAGCACCTTGATGTGGGCGCCCGCCGATGATTGGAGGTCGCCGGCGGCTCCGCACAAAGTGTCGTCGGCAGCGCCGGCGCCACCCGTCGCCTTGCCGTCCGCGTCGGTGTAAACCTGCGTCTCCTTGCTGAGCGGCGACCACACACGCATCCAGCCGTCGTTCTCAAGCTTGACAGTCGTAGGTCCTGTGTAAAGACAGCCAGGCGAAGGCACCGCAGCTGGGTCGTTGAGCGTCGTCTCCGCCTTCATCTCGGCGGTCGACTGCTTGAGCTCATACTTCGGCCCGTGCACGACCCCGCCCTTGTAGACACCGTTCGTCCCGCATGTCGTCACGGTGGGGTCCCGAGTGTCATCGGCCCAGGCCTCAACGACCTCGCCGAACGTCGCACCACAGACCACGATCTGGTCATTGCTGTGGATCATCCCGAGAATCTGGTCGCCCGACGTCGGATTACTCGGGTCTCCTGTGAAGGTGATGTCGCAGGAGTTGGCCGATTGGTTCCTGCGCGGCGACTGCCAACGGTACGAGTTGCAATCCGGGTCGCCATTGATCGACGGATCCGAGACCTCGTAGTCGGAGAAGTAGACGAACTGGGTGAGACCCTGCTGCTTGAGCTCGACGACGATCGAGCGGGTGGCGTCGCCCACCTTGCCAGTCGCCTGCAGCTGCACAACGCCGGTGCCGCCGTAGTTCTGAACGCTCACCGCGTAACGGAACTGGGCGGTGCCGTTCGACCCCGGCACTGTTGCCCACGTGCCGTCGGCGCCGATGCCCCACGCGGGGTTCGCGGGATCGAGCTCGAGCTTGTCGTTCAGGTCAGGACGTCCGGGAGCCGGCACCGTGTTCTTCGTGAACGGGGCATTCTTGTTGCCGTACTTCACATAGCGGATGTCGTTCTGGATACGGCTTCGGTAGTCCTCGACCCCTGCGTTCGCGGCGGCCAGCGCCCCGGTCCAGTCGACCTCCGTCTGCGCCTTCTGGGTGCCGCTCACTGTGAAGACGAGGGCCGTCGAGATCATCAATGCCATCACCGCGCCGAGCCCGATCACGACGAGCAGCGCGTAGCCCGATTCACGCTCTCGGATTCGTTCAAGGCGCATCGTCATCCGCTTCATGTGGGGCACCCTCCTACGGGAATGCGGTCACCCGAGTTACCCAGTCCGATGCGGTTCACCAGGCGTACGTCTTCCTGCGAATCGGACGCCCGCACGCGGACGTTGAACTCGATCCAGGCGATGTCGTCGATACGGCTCTGCGCGCCTGCGCTATCGCTTCCGAGCTGCGTGCCGCAAATGTCGTAGTAGCGGAAGAGCGGTTCCAGCTGACACGTCGTGTCACCGCTCGCACACTGGGTGACGTTCACCACGATGTTGCCGAGGATGCGGCTCGCCTGCGGCGTCGTCGTGGTGGCCGCATAGGTCGGGTACGTCGCTACACAGGCCGACGGGTTCGACAACGAGCATCCACTAGCGGCCCAGCGATCCTCGACCATGCGTCCCTGCGAATCGACCCGATAGCGCACCTGCAACGGCACGGGGAAACTCGGGCCGGCATCGGTGTAGCTGTAGACGACGAGCGTGTTGGCTTCGGCCGTCTTGATGGCGGGTTTCGGCGGATTCGGTGTGCCGTTGCTCTGCGGCTGCACGTCGATGGGAATCGAGCCGCGCACGGTTGTCGACACAGCGTTCATGATGTTGCTCGCATCGGCCGTGCTGCTGCGCAGGTCGATCCCCTCCGTGGTCTTGCGTGCGACATTCACGAAAAGCGTGACCACGACGCTCACGATGAGGGCGCTGAGCAGCATGACCACCAGGAGCTCGATGAGGCTGACGCCCTCGTCTCTTTTCTCAGCGTTCAGAGCGCGAGCGACGCGGCGGGCACTCATGATCGCCTCGGATCGAGCACGACGGTGGCGCCGCTCATCGACCCCTCCGTCACCTTCGAGAAGTTGGCGGAGTACTTCCAGGCGCAGTACTGCGGCGACCACCAGTTGCCACCGCAGGTCCACTGACTGCTCCACTCATCGGTCACTGTCAGGTCCCAAGCGCCGAACGGCAACACCAGGTCGAACTCGCCCATCGCCAAATCCGCGGTCGTCACCGATGTCGTGATGACGCATCCGGGATTCTCACCGCCGCCGGAGCCGAGCATCGTGGCCCTGATGCCGACCCTCTGCGCAGGCGCACCCGAGTTGCTCGAACCGTTCCCACTTCGCGACGCTTCGAGCTTCACATGCACGACGCCGACGCCGACACGCATCGAAGACGCGGTGTCACTCGAGCCCGGCACGGCGTCCAGCACGCCCGCCTGCAGGCCCGACCCCGCTTGCCACTTCGCAGGGTTGGGTGCCAGGCAGCCTCCGCTGCCGGCCTGGTTGGGCTCCGAGTAATTGCCGTAGACGACCGAGTACCCGGCCGAATCCGGGAACACGCGTAGCGGGTTGCCGGTGAACGTGCGGGTCTTCGATGTCGTGGAGCTGAGGGGCAAGAGCGTGATCGACTTGGTCCCGGGCCACACCCATTGCCGGGTCGGCGAGGACGAGTTGAGGTCGGCGCTCAGGGCGGGATCACCGGTATCCCACCAGACGCTGTAGAGCGCGCCCTTCGCCATGAACGCGGTGAGCGACTTCGTCGTGCCTGCCGTGAACTTGTACGTGTGCGCGGCGGTGTCCTCACCGGCCAGCAGGATCGGCTCGGGGTTGCCCTCGAGGTCGACGTAGGTGCCGTCCTTGGAAAGAGTGATCTTGTAATCGCCGACCGGCACGCCGATCGCGAAGGAACAACCGTTGCCATCGGTCACACTCGGCACGGGCACGGTGCCGTCGACGCTGCCGGACGGCGTGAGGTCGACGGAGACACCCTGGACGCCGAACCCGTCAGCGCCCTTGACGGCGAGGATGAGCACGCCCCGATTGGGGTCGTTGAGGGAGCCGTTGGGAGCGAGCAAGGTGTCGGTCTGAACGGTCTTGAGCGGCGTCATCTGACCCCGCCATGTAACGGTGATGTTGATGCGGAGCATCACGAGGTTTGTGCCGCTCCCGCCGCTGCACGAGACGTCATTTCCTGCCGAATCGACCCAGGCAGTCGTGCGGTGGACAGTGAAGACCGTGCCATCGGCGGTGTCGGGCGTGACGTCGCGCTCGTCGTCCTTGACGTCGAAGACGCTCTGGTAGGCGCGTACCTGGTCGATTTCGCCGGCGGCGAGACTGAGCGCTGTGATGCGGTTCTTCTGATCGCCGGCCAGCCGGATAACCGTGACGAGGCCCTGGGCGATGCCCACGAAGAGGAGCATGAAGATGAGGGTCGCGGCGAGCACCTCGACGATGGAGATGCCGGAGTCGTCAAGTCGCGCGCGCCTGAGATGGCGCAAGACCCCACTGCGTCGATTCACGAAACCGCCCCCACGGTTGAAAGTGTGGTGGTGGGGCACCGCTGTCGTGCGGTGCCCCACCGCTACGGCCTGAGGCCGCAGGTACTACTTAGCAGAGGCCGTCCTCGACGCCACCGGACTGGCCGACGTGGAACTCAGCACCGGTCGGGCTCGTCGCCTGGATGCAGAACTCGCTGTCGTTGGCGGTCGGAGCCGCGTCGTAGGCCGGAGCCGAGCCGCTGCCGTAGTCAAGGCTGGGCCCGGGGTAGCCGGAGTCGGCCAGGGTACCGCTGTCATCGGTGGGGATGGTCGGGTAGGCACCGCTGTTCTGCGTGAAGTAGGCCACGACAGCCGTCTTGGCGTTGCCCAGGTCCGACTTGACCGCGGAGTCCTTCGCGGAGTTCTGCACCCCGATGTACACCGGGATCGCGATCGCGGCGAGGATGCCGATGATGATGACGACGACGAGAAGCTCGATGAGGGTGAAGCCCTCGTCCTTCTTGGCGAGCTGCTCACGCTTGGCCCCGAGGGCCTTCATGATGCGAGTCATTATTTTTCCGTTTCCACTTGATTGTTATGGTCGCGAGCCGTCCCCCCAACGGTGATGACTCGACGTTTCGATGCTGGCCCGAGAATTCCTCTCGCGGTATCCCGCGAGAGGGGGCCACGGATCAGCCGCCGTTGACGACGCTGATCATGCTGAAGATGGGCATGTAGAGCGCGATCACCATGCCGCCGACGACAACACCGAGGAAGGCGATGAGCAGCGGCTCGATGATCGAGGTGAGGGATTCGGTGGTGGCCTTCACCTCGTCGTCGTAGAAGTCGGCGACCTTGGAGAGCATGGTGTCGAGGGCTCCTGCGTCTTCGCCGACCGAGATCATCTGCGCGGCCATCGGCGGGAAGACGGGCTCTTCCGAGAGCGGGCCCGAGAGCGACTTTCCGACCCGCACAGAATTGGCGATGTTGTGCGAGGCGTTCTCGATCACCCAGTTTCCCGACGCCTCTCCCACGATGCTGAGCGCCTGCAGGATGGGCACACCGGCGTTGACCATGTCGGCGAGGTTGCGACAGAAACGCGTGATCGCGATCTTCCCGATGAGTTTGCCGAAGATCGGCAGCTTGAGCTTGATGGGATCGACGAACTTGCGCACCCGCTCGGTGTTCTTGTTGCCGTTCCACCAGACAGCGAAAGCGATTCCCGCGATAACTCCGACGGGAACGACCACCACCATGGATTGGCTCAACCAGACGAGCATCTGCGTGGGAAGCGGCAGGTCCGCCCCCATTCCGGCGAACATCTCCTGGAAGATCGGCACGATGAAGGTCAGCATGATCACCACGGCGACGAGCGACATGATGAGCACCATCACGGGATAGGTCATCGCGGACTTGATCTGATCGCGGAGCTTGGCTTCCTTCTCGTAGTTCACCGCGATCGTGTTGAGCGCGCCGTCGAGGAAGCCGCCGATCTCGCCCGCGCGGATCATGTTCACCATGAGCGGTGGAAAGACGCGGGGGTGTTTTCCGAGCGCATCAGACAGGGCCGCCCCCACCTCGACGTCACGCGCAACTATGCCGAGCGTTTCGCGGAGCTTCTTGTTCTCGGTCTGCTCGGCAAGGATGTTGAGCGTCTTGAGCAACGAGAGGCCTGCCGCGACCATCGTCGCGGCCTGCCGCGACAGCACAGCGAGATCTTTGAGCTTGACCCCTCCCCCGATGCCGAACTCGATCTCCTTGTTGAGACCGGTGCCCGCGGCCGCCTCGGTGACCTTGATGGGCGCGAGGCCCATCGTGCGCATGCGGTCGATCGCTGCGCTCTCTGTGGGTGCGTCGAGCCGCCCCTTGACGACTTTGCCGGCGTTGTTGCGCCCGCGATACTCCCAGTTGCGCGGACCAGCCGCGACCGCTGCACTGCCCGCTGCCATCAGATGCTCCTTCCAGCGCCAGACCCGGCAAGGTCACGCCGCGTCACGAGCCGGTTGAAGGTCTCCGGGTCCTGCACCTTCTCCATCGCGGCGTCGTAGGGCACATCGCCGCCGTTGACGAGCTCGGCGAGGTGCTGGTCCATGGTGTGCATTCCCGCCGCCGCTCCCGACTGCAGCGCCGAAGTCACCTGGTACGTCTTGCCCTCGCGCACGAGGTTCGCGATGGCCGGCGTGATGAACATCACCTCCGTGGCCACCGCACGGCCGCGGCCGTTCGCGCGCTTCACGAGCGTCTGACAGACCACGCCCTGCAGGGTGGCCGCGAGCTGCACGCGGATCTGGTCCTGCTGATGCGGTGGGAACACGTCGATGACACGGTCGATCGTCGAGCCGGCGCTCTGGGTGTGCAGAGTCGCGAACACGAGGTGGCCGGTCTCGGCCGCGGTCAGGGCCACCGAGATCGTCTCGAGGTCGCGGAGCTCGCCGATGAGGATCACATCCGGGTCCTGACGTAGAACGTGCTTGAGCGCGTTGCCGAAGCTGTGCGTGTCGGCCCCGACCTCGCGCTGGTTCACGAGCGACTTCTTGTTGGTGTGCAGGAACTCGATCGGGTCCTCGACCGTCACGATGTGGTCGCGACGCGTCGAGTTGACGAGGTCGATGAGGGCCGCGAGCGTCGTCGACTTACCGGAACCGGTCGGGCCCGTCACGAGCACGAGCCCACGCGGGAGCTTCGCGAACTCGCCGACCTGGCTCGGCACGCCGAGTTGCCCGAGGTTCTTGATCTCGGTCGGGATGATACGGAACGCCCCGCCGATCGCGCCGCGTTGCTGGTAGAAGTTCACGCGGAAACGGGCGTTCGCCGAGAGGGTGAAGGCGAAGTCGAGCTCGAGCACCTCGTCGAACTTCGCCCGCTGCGACGGCGACAGGATGCTGTAGAGCGCGGTCGCGGTCTTCTCGCGATCCCAGACGGGCTGCTCGTGCACCGGTGTGAGCGTGCCGTCGACGCGCAGCAGCGGCGAGGTGCCGGTGGAGATGTGGAGGTCGGACGCCCCGGCCAGCAGCACCTCGTTGAGGCAGTGCAGCAGGTCGGGGTCGGCGTTGGCACGAGCCGCGCGCGCGAACTCGTCATCGAGCACCGACTCGGCACTCGCGACGGCGGGCGGCGCGACGGGTGTCGGCGCCCCCACGGCGGGTGCATCGAAGCTCGGCACCCGCAGGTCGGGCGCGGGAGGCGGCGTGAAGCCGGGCACCGCGGCGGGTGGCGGGAAGCCCTGACCGGAGAAGTCCGGGTCGGCGAAGACCGGGCTGTCGGAGGTGGGGCCTGCGGGCGGTGCCGAGGGCGCCGCGGCAGGCGTGACATCCGGCATCGTCTCGGTGCCCGGAGCCACCGGCGGAGGCAGTTGCGAGAAGTCGACGGTGGGTTCGGCGTCCGGTGGCAGCACGCCGGCAGGCGGCGGCATCGTGCCCGCCGTGCCCGGCACGCCGAACGGCGGTGCTGCGGGATCCGTCAACGGGATCTCGTAGATGTTGTTCACGCTCTGGTCCTCCTCCATGCGGAACCTCCGAAACGCATCGTCACGCGACGACGCGCAGGATCTCCTCGATGCTCGTCATGCCGAGCAGGGCCTTGCCCCACCCGTCCTGGCGCAGGGTGTACATGCCCTGCTGCACGGCTGCCCGACCGATCTCGGCGCTCGAGGCGCGCGAGACGGCGAGGCGCTCGATGTCTTCGGTGACCGACATGACCTCGTGCAACGCCATCCGGCCGCGGTAGCCCGTGTTCGAGCAGTGCTGGCATCCGATCGGCCGGTGCAGCGTGGGCACGCCCATCCGCGGGTCGACCGCGAAGCCGAGAGCCTGCAACTCGTCGGGATTCGCGTGGTACGGCTGCTTGCACTTGTCGCACAGTCGGCGCGCGAGACGCTGGGCGACCACGCAGTCGAGCGCGGAACCGACCAGGAACGGCTCGATGTCCATCTCGATGAGACGCGTCACCGCGCTCGGGGCGTCGTTGGTGTGCAGCGTGCTCAGCACGAGGTGACCGGTGAGCGAGGCCTCGATGGCGATCTGCGCCGTCTCCTGGTCACGGATCTCACCGATCAGCACGACATCCGGGTCGGAACGCAGGATGCTGCGCAGCGCGCTCGCGAAGGTCAGCCCCGCCTTCACGTTCACCTGCACCTGGTTGATGCCCGCGATGCGGTACTCGACCGGGTCCTCGACGGTGATGACGTTGATCTCAGGCTTCGCGACCTCGTTGAGGGTCGTGTAGAGCGTGGTCGACTTACCGGAACCCGTCGGCCCGGTCACGAGGATCATGCCGTACGGCTTCGAGTACGACCGCTTGAAGCGCTCGAGGTTGTGATCGAGCATCGCCATCTGCTGGATGCCGAGCTGCGTCGCCGAGTTGTCGAGGATACGCATGACGACCTTCTCGCCGTACACCGTCGGCAGGGTCGCGACACGGAGGTCGATCTTGCGGCCACCGTGCATGACCGAGAGGCGGCCGTCCTGCGGCTTGCGGCGCTCGGCGATGTCGATGTCGCTCATGATCTTGAGACGGCTGATCACGCCGTTCTGGATCGACTTCGGCGCTCGCTGCATCTCGTGCAGCACGCCGTCGATGCGGTAGCGCACCTGCATCTCGTGCTCGCCGGGCTCGAGGTGGATGTCGGATGCGTGGTCCTGGATCGCCTGGCTGATGAGCAGGTTGACGAAGCGCACGATCGGCGCGTCGTCTTCGACCTCGGCGCGTTCGAGCTCGGTGCCGGTCGGCTCGGCGTCGCTCTCGATCTCGCTCGAGAGGTCGTTGAGCTCGCTGTCGGCACGCACGAAGCGGGCGATCGCGTTGAGCAGGTCCTGCCGCTCGGCCACGACGGCGCGCACCGAGAACCGCACGGCGGCGCGGATGTCGTCGAGGGCGACGACATTGTTCGGGTCGGCCATCGCCACGAGCAGGCGGTCGCCGTCGCGGCCGATCGGAAGCACCTCGTGTCGGCGCAGCAGGCCGATCGGAACGAGGGCCACCGCCGAGTGATCGACCGGGTACTCGGTCAGATCCACGAACGGAAGGTTGAGCTGCGCGGCGCGAGCCGAGGCCACCTGGCTCTCGCTCAGCAGGCCCTGCGAGACGAGCTCGCGGATCTGCGTCTCGTCGTCGCTCGCGGCGGCATCGATGGACGTGATCGGAAGCTGGCCGCGGATGATCAGAATCTCAGACAGGGAGGCCATGCCACCCCCTAGGTGTCTGCACGGTGTTCCGCGGCGTCGTTCCCCCCGAGCGACACCACGATCAGAGACCCCACATCCCTGAGATCGTCAGGCTAACCGCTGGGGATGCCGGAAACGACCCCCGCATCCGGGGGATAGGCGCAATGGGGGCGTCAGAACACCCAGAGCAGGATGAGGGTGAGGCCGGTCACCGAGACGATGCAGGCCCCCACGAACGCCGCGAGCGCGACGACGGCGGTACGCCGGGCGCGCCGGGCGACCGACGGCAGGTCCGGGTCGATCACGCGCGTCGACTCGATCCCGCCGTCCGGAGCCGCGCGCACCGCGGGCGGCACCGCGAGTTCGCGGCGACGGTAGTGGTCGACCGCCCCCGGCCCGACCGCCGCTCGGGCGGCGGGCGCGAACCCGACCGGCACGGGCGGCGGAGCGATGCCCCGACGCCGCTGCACGCGCGCCGGGCGCAGGCTCGGCACGGGAGGCAGCTTCACGGATGGCGCGGCTCGGTCGACCGTGATGGTCTCGTCGTCGTCGGCGTCGTCGTCGCGCGGCCTCGCCACCGTGCGATCGGTGTCGTCCTCCGCCTCGAGGGGCGGACGTGTCGCGCTGCGGTCGGTGTCGTCGTCGTCATCATCCTCGATGCCGAGCAGCCGGGGCCGACGATCGACGACGATGGTCTGCTCGTCTCCCGAGTCCGAGCGGTCGACGACGATCGTCTCGTCGACCGCGTCGGCGTCAGCGTCGGCGTCGGCCTCAGCGGTCAGCGGCTCCGCGGCGGCGCGGGCACGGCGACGCGGGCGCACGATCGTGCGATCGAGGTCGGCGTCTTCGGTGCGCTCCACGACGATCGTGTCGTCGAGCTCCGAATCCGCGTGCTCCATGGGTCTCACCTCACCGGCAGCGTGTCTTCGAGCAGAGCGGCCGCGCCGCCCGTGGTGTCGTCGCCCGGCATCACGCCGCCGCCGGCCAGCACGTCGATCACCACGACCGTGATGTTGTCACGCCCGCCGTTCGCGTTCGCGCGCTCCACGAGCACGCGTGCGGCCACCTCCGGCTGTCCGTTCATCGTAAGGATCGCCCGGATCGCCTCGTCGTCGAGCTCGCCGTACAGCCCGTCCGAGCACAGCAACAGCCGGTCGCCGTCGACGACCGGCACGAGCCAGCTGTCGGCCAGGCTGTCGACGGCCCCGATCGCGCGCGTGATGACGTTGCGGTTCGCGAACGTCGCGAGCTCGTCCTCGCGCAACTGGCCGCGCGAGACGAGTTCGCGCCCCAGCGAATGGTCGGTCGTGAGCTGCTCGAGCGTGCCACCCGCCTGCCGGTACACGCGGGAGTCACCGACGTTGAACACGAGCCAGAACGGCACGCCCTCGTGCGACACGAGCACGACGCCCGTCGCGGTACTGCCGGCACCACGCGTGGTGGCCGCGGCGACCTCGGCGACCCGGTCATCGGCATCCAGCAAGGCGTCGCTCACCCCGGCGAACTCGCCGAGCACGAGACCCCGAAACGCTCGCGGAAGGCATCCACGACCGCCGCGCTCGCGCGGTCGCCCGACTCGTATCCTCCCATCCCGTCGGCGACGATGAACGCCGGACCCTCGGCGAAGAAGGAGTCCTCGTTCGCCTCGCGTCGAAGTCCGCGGTCGGTCACCGCGGCGACGTTGAGCGTCACCGCACCGAGGGGATCGTCGTCATGCCGACGCGCCCTCCTCGACGATCGACATCGCGACCTTGCCCAGGATGAAACGCCCCGTCACGGGCGAGCTCGCCCCGCGGTCGAGCAGCGTCTCGGTGCCGTCGGATGCCACCACGACGACGCCGTTCGTCGATTCCAGATCGGTGATGATCCAGCCCTCCTCGCCGCGCTCGACGCGTGCGTGCACCTTCGAGAGCGTACGCGTCGTGTCGGGCACCGCGACGTCCTGCGTGCCCGGCGCGCCGCCGGCGGGCTTTCGGCCCAGCACGACCCGGTCGGCCGTGAGCGGGATCGCCGGACCGCCCTCCACCTGCAGCAGCGCCCGGATGCGGGGCCGCCGGTCGACGACGATCGTCTCGCCGAACTCGTCGTCATCCGCGCTCTCGGCGGGGATGCCGTCGGTGCCGCGGAGGGCGCACCGACAGCGGGACTCGGGGAACGGGGCGCACCGTCACCGGCGCCGGAGCCGCGGATGGCGCCTGCTCCACCGGAGTGGTGATCGGCACCTCGGGGGCGGGCCGCACGACCGGCGCAGGCGCGGGCGGTGCGGATGCGGCGGGTGCCGCGGGCGCGGCGGGCGCCGGGGGCGCGGGCCGCACGACGGGAACCGCGGACGGCGCGGGAGCCTGCGGCTCGATGAGAGCGGGCGGCTCGCCGATCGGCGGGGCGACGGGCGCGGGTGCCGCGGACGCGACCGGGGCGGTGGGCAGCGCCGGCGGGGTGGGCAGCGCGGGCAGCGTGGCGACGACGGGCGGCACGGGGGGCGCCGGCGGGGCGGGCGGCGCCGCGACCACCGGCGGTGCAGGCGGTGCAGGCGGCGCAGGTGGCACCCGAGGCGCAGGCGGAGCCGGAGGCGCAGCGACCACGGGAGGCACAGGCGGCGCGGCCACGACGGGCGGCGCGGCGGGCGCTGACACCGGCTCCGCCGGCATCCCCGCGTACCCCGCCACCCGATGCTCGAGCGGCTCGCCCGTCACGGGCTGCGCGGATGCGAGCAGCGTGGCCCACAGCGGCGGCAGCACAACGGCGAACACGGTGGTGCCAGCGCCCCGGCCGAAGCGCACGCCGATGCGGTGGGCCGCGACGATCCGCAGGTACAGGTAGTAGAAGCTCACGAAGGGGATGAAGGCGAACACGATCGACCATCCCGGCACTCCCCCGCGCACCAGGATCTCCATGTCGTTCAGCACGGGCACCCAGCCCTTCCAGCTCTCCGCGCCGAGCTTCGGGAAGAGCTTCGCGAGCGCGAACGCGTACCAGAGGTACAGCCCGACCGCGACGAGCAGCCAGATCAGCAGGCCGATCACCGCCGCGATCGCGGGGCCGGCATCGCTCAGTGGGGTCATCGGTGGTCCTTCTGTTGCTGTCGGATCAGGGGTCGCTGTCGAGTCAGGGGTGGGCGGCGGCCGGGGGCGCCGGCCGTGGAACGCGCGGCGGGCATCCGTCCGAGCACGGATGCCGGGGTCAGCACGGCGCGCAGCCGCACCCAGAACCCGCCCTCTCGCGCGAGGCGGCGGCGTTCCTCGTCGACGAGGCGCCAGCTCGCATCCCCGTCGGATGCGGCGGGAGCGTGCTCGCCGAACACCGCCCGATCGACGAGTTCGGCGAGCGCGAGCGCGCTCGGATGCCGCACCGCGTCGGCGGTCTCGGTGCGCGTGAGTCCGCGGGGCACCGGTTGCCGGTAGTCGATGTAGTGGTCGAGCAGCTCGTGCCAGGCCCCGACGACGGCGACCTCGGAACTCGCCGAGCGGCGCCAGCGCCGGCGAGCGGCCTTGGCGATCGGGAAGACCAGCAACGGAAGCGCGAGCAGGGCGAGCGCGAGCACCGACACCGCGACCGTCACCACGATGGGCAGCACGGCGTCGAGCCAGTTCGCCTCGGCGGTCTCGGCGGTCTCCGACGAGGAGCGGTCGTCGCTCGCAGCGGCGGGCGGGTCGAGCACCCCGGCGGCGGGTTCACGCGGCACCGTGGGGTTCTGCGGCGGCTCCTCGCTCGGGCTCACGGTCGACGGGGCCTCGGCGAACTGGGGCGTCGCATCCAACACGACCCAGCCGCCGGATGCCGCCCGCGCCTCCGCCCACGCGGTCACGTTGGCACCCGTGCACACCTCCGCGCACGGCTCGACGCCCGTGTCGGACCCGGTGTCGCCGAGGCGCACCCCCACGACGACGCGCGACTCGAAGCCGAGGGAGCGCGCGAGCAGGGCCGCGGCGGTGGCGAACTGCTCGTCGTCGCCGATGCCGGCGATGAGCAGGGGCTCGGGCGCGTCGTCGCCGGCCCGACGCTGCTGCTCGACGAGCGAGGTGAAGAGCTCCTCGATGCGCGAGGTCGAGTGCCCCGCCCGGCTCGCGGTGAACTCGTAGTCGGCGCGCGCCTGGAGCGCCGCGATCCAGTCGGACGCCGCGTCGCCGGCACGAAGCGCGTGGCTCAGGTAGCCCCGCGCGCGCAGCCGCTCCACGAGCTCGATCAGATCGGCACCGCTGCGTCCGACATCCTGCTGCTCGACCCAGGCGGCGAGCGCGGGGTGGGCATCCTCGTCGAGCTTCGGGTCGCCCCCGACGGTCGCGGCGAAGCCGGAGGTCGAGTTCGACCGCGTCGCCGGGATGCGGTAGCTGTCGCCCTCCTGCAGCCCGCCGCCGACGGCGTCGGTGACGACGACCGCGGCGTCGAGGGCGGCGTCCGCGTAGTAGCCGTCGGCGAGCGCTTCGGCGTTCGGGCCCGTGAAGACGGGGGCGACATCGCCCGCCTCCGCGAGCGGCACCCACACCCCCGAGTAGCCGGCGCCGATCGTGATGGTCGCGCTCGCCTCCTCGCCTGCGGTGCGGGGCACGCGCGTGAAGCGCGCGGCATCCGTGCCCTCCTGGCCCGTGGAGACGCGGAAGGTCTCGCCGTCATAGTCATCGAGCGTCGCGATGCGCAGCCGGTCGAGTTCCCCGGCTCCCGAGACGCGGAACAGCTCGGCGCCATAGGCGTCGCCCGCGAACCATCCACGGTAGGCCGCGAGCGGGCTCGGCTGGCGCGCGAGCACGAGCAGCGGGTCGACCCCTTGCCGCAGCACCTCACGCGGTCCGAAGCCGCTCGCGAGCGGCGCGGCCAGGGCGCCTGCCGCGAGCGCCACGATCACGAGACCCGCGGCGAGCACCTGGCGCCGCAGCACCCCGCGAGCGACTCGCCGCCCTGCCGCACCGTCGCGGCCTGATCGCGCACGGCGCGCAACGCCCGGATGCGGGTGATGCGCGCGCGGCCCACGAGCCAGACGACGCAGACGGCGAGCGCGGCGACGCCGAGCAGCACGTGCAGCGGGGCGGGGATGCGCACCGGGCCGAGCACGACATCCGCGCCCGTCTCGCGCGAACCGAACGCCGCGCCGAACAGCGGCATCGCGAGCAGCGGCACGACCGCGAGCGGTGCCCAGCGTCCGCCGTGCACGATGAGCGCGGTCGCCGCGAGCGTTCCGCCTCCGATCACGACGAGCAGGGGCACGAACACCGCCTGATAGTCCGATGCCGGCAGGTCGACCGTGAGCAGTTGCTTCCAGCCGATCGCGATCCCGAGCACCCCGTCGATGACGCCGCGCACGATCCGGCCCGTGTCGCCGAGTGCGGAGGGGATCGCGACGGGCACGACGGCGAGCAGGTAGCCGAGCGCCGCGATGCCCGCCGTCCAGCCCCAGCGCAGCCGCAGGAACCACCCGAGCAGCACGGACCCGGCCCCCAGCAGCACGCCGACGCCCATGACGAGCGCGACGCGCCCGTTCTCGTAGACCGGCCAGGCCGCGAGCGCCGCGAGCGCCGCCGAGAGCACGACGGCGCCGACCCCCACCACAGCTGCACCGTCGACCGCCGGGCCGCACCGATGCCCGTGGCTGCGGCCATGCCGGTGCCGCCGCCGAGCTGGCCGCTCACGACGCCGCCCCGCGCGCCATGAGCTGCCCGAGGTCGTGCAGCATCCCGATCGTGATGACGCGCAGCTCACGCGCGGAACGCAGGGTCGGCTCGGCACCCGGCTCGCAGCGCACCGCGATCACCGCCACGTCGCTCGGGAAGGCCACGGCGGTCGCACGCAGGCGCTCGACGGGCTGCAGGCTGCCGGTCACGGCGAACACCATCGAGACGTGCGGCGAGGACTGCGCCGTCATCCGGGCCACCTGCTCGAGCGGCATCACGAGCACGCTCGCGTCGAGCTCGCTCATGCCGTCGAGCATCGCGCGCGGGGTGAGGGTGGGCAGCTCGCGGATCGAGTGCACGATGCCGAGCGAGTGCTCGGGGATCTCGGCGCTCGTGGTGATCAGCACCTCGCGCCCATCACGCACCGCCTGCAGGGCGAGGGATGCGGCAGCACTTACGGCGAGCTCGAACTCGTCGTCGCTCGTGTAGCGCGCGGCATCGAGGTCGAGCACGACGGCGATGCGCGAGCGGCGCGTCTCCTCGTACTGGCGCACCATCAGCTGGCCGGTCTTGGCCGTGGACTTCCAGTGCACGTGCCGCCGCGAATCGCCCGGCAGGTAGTCGCGGATGGCGTGGAACGCGAGGTCGGAGTCGACGATCTTCGAGGTGGCCGCGCCCTCCAGATCCCGCATGAGCCCCGCGCTCGTCGAGGGGATGGGCGTCGTCACGGGATGCACGTAGATGGTCTGCACCTCGGGCCACGCCTGCTCGCGCCGCAGGATGCCGAGCGGATCACCGCGCGAGATCGTCATGGGTCCCACCGGGATCACCCCGCGCCGAGTCGCGGCGATCGTGATGTGCTCACGGTGCTCCGCATCCGCGCGCAGCAGGGGGATGTGGGCCTCGACGAGGCCTTCGCCCACCGGGATGTCGAGCAGCACCGGCAGGGCGGCCCGGCCGCCGCGGTTGGTCACGTCGAGCTCGCCCGTGACCTCGGAGCCCGCGATCACCCGGTCGCGGTCGAGGGTGAGCCGGATGGCGTAGTCGTGGCGTCCGAGCAGGAACGGCACGCAGACCACGAGCAGAGCGGTCGCGATGGCGGCGGCGACCCACGCCTCCGCCCAACCCCAGAGGAGGGCGGCGGTCAGGCCCAGGACCGCGGCCCCCAGCAGCAGCCACCCGGCCGGGCTCACCGTCTCGGCGAGCCAGCGACCGCCCGCGCGCAGCACCGTGCCGACGCGCGTCGCGGCGCGTCGTCCTCCTCCACGCTCGCGGCGAACCCGGTGCGCTCGGTGGCGTACCGGGTGACCGTCGATCCGCGGGTGCGGGTGCCGGTGACGGTCGCCGTGCGGCCGTACCGGACCTCGGTGCTGTCGTTCACCTAGCTCACGCGGCCCCGTTCTCAGCCGGAGGCACGACGTCGAGCAGCACCTGGCCCACGACATCCGCCGCCGTGACGCCGTCGAACTCGGCCTCGGGATGCAGGATGATGCGGTGCGAGAGCGCTGGCACCGCGAGGTCGCGCACGTCGTCGGGCGTCACGTAGCTGCGCCCGTGCGCCGCGGCCCACGTCATGACGAGCCGGGCGATCGCGATGGCGCCGCGCACCGACACCCCGAGCCGCACCTCCGAGGCCCGGCGGGTGGCGTCCACGAGCCGCAGGATGTAGTCCGACACGAGCGGGTTCACGTGCACGGTGCGCGCGAGCTGCTGCATCGTCACGAGCGTGTCGGGGGTGACGATGCTCGCCACCTGCCGCGCGGGCTCGGTCACCCCCTGCAGGATGCGCAGCGTCGCGCCGTCGTCGGGGTAGCCGATCGAGGTCTTGATCATGAAGCGGTCGAGCTGCGCCTCGGGCAGGCGGTAGGTGCCGGCCTGCTCGACGGGGTTCTGGGTGGCGATCACGAGGAACGGGCTGCCGACCGGGCGCGTCACGCCGTCGACGGTCACGTTGCCCTCCTCCATGACCTCGAGCAGCGCCGACTGGGTCTTGGGGCTCGCGCGGTTGATCTCGTCGGCGAGCACGATGTTGGCGAAGATCGGCCCCGCGTGGAACTCGAACTCGCCGCGCTTCTGGTCGTAGATCGTGATGCCCGTGACGTCCCCCGGCAGCAGGTCGGGCGTGAACTGGATGCGCGACGAGCTGCCCTTGACCGTCTGGGCGAGGGTGCGCGCAAGCGCGGTCTTGCCCGTGCCCGGCACGTCTTCGAGCAGCACGTGGCCGCCCGTGAGCGCCGTGGCGAGCACGAGCTCGATCACGTGGCGCTTGCCCAGGATCGCCTGCTCCACGTTGTCGGCGAGCAGGCCGAAGGTCTCGGTGAACCACGCCGTCTGTTCGGGCGAGATCGTCATGGGGTTGTCCTCTCGAGGGGCGGATGAAGTCGGATGCGGTGGCCGGGTCGGCGTTCAGCCGCCGGGCGGCGGGTCGGGCGGCGGGTCGCCACCACCCGGGTCGGGCTCGGGGGTGCAGACGGGGTACACCCGTTCGGACGTGCTGAGCATGTCGTACCCGGCACCCCAGACGACCCGGTAGACGACCGATCCGGGCACCGAGACGGTGTCGGGGGTCACCGTGCCGACGCCGTTGCTGACGTTGGCCGCGGGCAGCGCGTCCAACGCGACGCATTCGGCCACCGGGAACGTGACGCGCACGATGTTCGGAGCGGTCGTCGCGGTGAGGGGCGCCGTCTCGGTGCAGTACGTGGAGTTGAAGGCCAGGCACCCCCTGACCATGGCGCCGGGCGTGAGGTTCTCGTCGAGCTGGAAGTCGCTCGTCCAGCCGAAGCCGTTGGCGAAGTAGCTCGGCGTGAATGCGGGGCCGACCGTCGGCGACGGTGCGCTCGCGATGCCGAAGAAGTCGACGTTGGCCTGCGGATGCGTCGGCGTCGTCGCGATCGTGTACGTGAGCGTGCCGCCCGGCGCACCCGTCGCCCCCCAGGTGATGACCTCCTGCGGGCTCGAGAGCGCCGCGCCGAAGCCCGCCGCGCCGCACACCGCGACCTTGTACTGCTTGTACTGCGTGAGCCCGTCGATGACGTTCGAGGTCGAGGTGACGACCCCCGCACCCGTGAGCGTCGCCTCGCCTGCGGGCGTCATGCTGCACGTCGGAGTGCCGCTCAGCCAGGCGCCCCAGACCTGCGAGGCGGGCTTGGTGCTGAAGTTGGCGTTGAAGGCCGCCCCCGTGAGCGTCGCCTGCTCCGCGGATGCCGTGGCAGCACCCGGGGCGTCGTAGCGCGGGCGTCCCGCGACCTGTACGCCCACCGAGAGCTGGTCGCCGTCGGACCCGCCCGTCGTCGGCGGCTGGAACCGGCTCACCGGAACGAGCTGCACGGTGCGGGGACCGACGTCGAGCTGGATGTCGAACACGGTCGTGGCGCCCGAGCGGGCCACGTACTGCCCCGTGTTGAGCACGCGGAAACCGGCCGTGTCGGCGGCGGAGTCGACCGAGACCTCGACGGCGCCCTTGACATCCGAGGTGGTCGCCGCGTCGAAGACGGGTGTCGCGGTGAGCCCGGAGGCCACCGGCGGCTGATACGCCCAGCTCGTCACGGCGGTGGTGTCGAGCGATTCGCCGACGCTGTTCACGGCGCGGGCCGTGTAGCTGTGCTTCTCGCCGTTCACGAGGCCCGCGATGACGCATCCGAAGCCGACGGCACCGCGCGTGCAATCGGCGGCGATCGGCGCCCCGTTCTCGAGGATCGTCACGCCCGTCACGGCGGGGTGGGCCTGGGCGGCGTTGCCGAGCGTCACGAGCACCCGCACCGACGACGCCGTGTAGCTCTGCGTCGTGATGCTCGCGGGCGTCTGCGGGTAGCCGAGCACGTCGAGGGTCAGCTGCCCCTGGCCCGTGCGACCCTGCGCATCCTGCACGGTGAACACGACGACGCACTCGCCGCCGACGGGCTTCTGCCCGGCGGGCCAGCTCGCCGCGAGCTGGGTGGGGCCCGCGAGCGTCACGGTCGTCACGGGGCACACGACCGAGCCCGCGGTGCCGACCGAGACGATCGTCAGGCCCGAGCCCGGCTTGCCCGCGAACGGGTCGTACTCCCCCACGCGCCCGACCGCCGGGATGAGGCACGTCGCGCCCTTCGACACGTCGCACGTGAAGCCGAAGGTGGCGCCGCGGGGCGCATCCGGTGCCGCGATGCCCACGACGAGGGTGATCGTGCTCGTGAGGCCGCCGTAGGAGCTCACCGAGAGGCGCACCGTCTCACGCGTGCCGGGACGCGCATCCGCCCGCGCCTCGACCGTGAGGGAATCACCCGCGAGCGTCACGAGGAACGAGCCGCCGCCGTAGGCGGAGGCGAAGTCGAGCACGCTGACGTCGCCGACGCGGCCGCCCTCCCAGCCGACGGTCTCGCCGAGCAGGTCGATCGTCTGCGTCTCGCCGGGCGGCACGGTGCGGCTGATCGGGTTGAGGATCGCCTGCGGGTCCTTCGGCAGGATCGCGAACGGCACCGCCACGACGCTCCAGCGCTTCTGCCCGGCGAGGCGCACCGAGACGCTGCAGGTGTCGCTCCACGGCGCCTCGCGGCCCGCCGTGTAGCTCACATGGCCGCCCCCGGTGGTCGCGCACGACGCGTTCGCGCGCTGCACCGCGAGCGCATCGTCGGCACGCACCTCGACGCGGTCGGCGGCGTCGAGGTCGAGCAGTTCGCCGACGGCGACCTCGACGGTCTTCTCCTCGCCGACCTCCACGGGGTCGATGCCCGAACGCAGCTGCACGCGCATGTCGTCGAAGGCGGGAACCCGCAGGAACCCGTAGCTCGTGACGGCGGCACCCGCCGCATCCGTTCCCGTGAGCGTGAAGGGCACGATGATCCCCGCCGCGGGTGCCTCGCCCGAGATCCGCCGGCCGTCGACGGTGAAGCCCGGGGTGTCGCCCCACAGACTGAGCTGCAGGGTGTCGAGGTCGCCCGTCGGCCACTGCACCTTGCCCGTGACGACATCGATGCCGGATGCGAGCTCGTGCCGCGTCTGCGCCGTCACGACCGTGTCGCTCACGACGGGGTGGTCGGGGGCGGGGGTGTCGCTCACCCCGACCACGATGAGGCCCTCGGCCGTGCTGAAGGTCGCCGACGACTGCACCGTGTACACGTAGGAGTGGGTGCCCTCGACATCGCCCGGGCGCAGCACGATCGTGCCGTCGGCGAACGAGCTCGCGGCGTCGTCGAGCAGGGCGGCGAGGCGTTCGTAGTCGGCGGAGCCCGCGGGCGCGTTCGGCACGATGTCGATAATCGTGAGCTCGCCCTGCTTGGGGTCGCGGTCGTTGCGCAGCGGGCTCACGGTGACGGGCGAGGTCGAACCGAGCTGCGCCGCCACGTAGTCGCTGTAGGTCACGGGCGCCACGTCGCTCAGTTCGCCGGAGAGCACCCCGACGCGCACGATGCCCGATGCCTGCTCGCCCCCGCATCCCGCACGGAATAGGCGAACGAGACCTGGCCACCGGGCACCCCGCCCGCGGGAGCACGGTAGAGGATCGTCGATCCCGCCGCGTCGATCGAGGCGACGCCCGCACCGGCGCGCGGCTGGTCGACGTCGGCGAGCACGACCGCATCGCCGTCGGGATCGAGCCCGGTGGCGGGAACGGGAACCGCGACCGATTGCCCCGCGAGAACGCGTGCGGTCAGGATGGGCGGCTGCGGCGCGCGGTTCGAGCCCGGTCCCAGCACCGTGATCGTGACGGCGGCGGAGTCGAGCCGGCCCGGGTCGTTCTCGAGGTAGCTCGAGTAGCGCACCGTGTAGACGCCGGGCGTCTCAGGAGCCAGATAGCGCACGAGGTCTCCCGAGGCGAAGGCGAGCTCGCCCTCGGTTCCCGAGCCCTCGACCTCCGGATGCAGCTGGGCGCGTTCGCCGCGCGGGCTCACATCGTTCGCGAGCACGGGGATGTCGACCTGCGCCCCCGCGCGCGCCGAGATGGCATCCGGAACCGCGATCGGCCCGACGCCGTGACTGGGGGCGAGCAGGAACACCGTGAGCTGCGTCGTCGCCGTCGCGCCCGTGCCGTCGGCGACCTGCACCTCGACGACACCCACCCGGCCGGGCAGTCCGTCGTCGGTGCTGCCGCTCACCCGCACGTACGACTGGCCGATGACACTCGCGCTGAGGCCCGGCCCCGAGCTCGTCACCTGCGACACCATGAGCACGCGCCCGGTGGTGTTCTGCGCGGCGGCGAGCACGTCGACGGTCGCGTCCTCCCCTGGGCGCACGAAGGCCGTGAGCGGCGGCAGGGCGAGCGCCCGGTCCCCCTCCGAGACCGTGAAGCGGATGACGGCGGTCTGCCGCGCGAGGGTCACGGTGTCCTGCACGGTGTAGCTCGCGAGGTAGCGCCCCGGGCGATCGGCCGTGAGTTCGATCGTGCCCGTGGCCGAGCTCGGAGCCACGGTGAACCCGTCGGCCGCACCCGTCACGGCCACCGCATCCGCGAGTCGGTACGACCCCGAGCCGCCGACCACCGAATCGGCGATCGCGAGCTGACGCTTCTCCCCTGCGCCCGCCGCGAGCGCCGCCGGCGAGGCGCGGAGGGCGGGCGAGGGTGTCACCCGCAATTCGAGCGGCAGCGTCGCGGTGGCCCCGGAGGCGTCGCTCACGGTGACCGTGATCGGGATGACGGCGTCGGCCGCGTTCGGATCCTGGTGTCGCACCACGACGCGTCCGTCGGCGGTGGGAACGACCGTGACGGGGGCGTTCGGGTCGTCGGCGCGCGCCGCGGCGAGGAGACGGAGTCGCCCTCCGGGTCGACCCAGCCGGCGAGCACGGGCACCGAGACGAACCCGCCGGGCGCCACCTGGGGCGTCGGCCATTCCTGCAGACAGCCCTCGACGCCGCACCAGACGGGGGCCGTGTTCTGCCCCTCGGGCACGACGGTGAGCGTCACCGTGGCCGTCGCCGAGACGGCTGCTCCGTCGGTCACCGCGTAGCTGAAGGTCGCCGATCCCGACGCGGCGCTCACCCGCACCACGACCGCCTGATCGTCGGCGACGAGCCCCAGTTGTCCGAAACTCGCGTCGCTCAGCGCTGTGAGCGACGCCGGGTCGATCGTGAGCACGTCCTTCTTGTTGGGATCGTGGTCGTTGAGCAGCACGGGCAGGCTCACGAGAGCGCCGCGACGCACGCCGAAGGCATCCGGTTCCGCGATCGGCGGCTCCTGCTCGATGACGTCGTCGACGTCGACGGTTCCCTCCTGCTGCGTGCTGTCGTCGAGCGGGGTCCACTCCTCGACGGGCACGAGGCGGCCGTCGGGCACCGTCCAGATCATGCCGGTGGAGTTCTCCACGAGCACGGCCCGGTCGCCGTTGCTGCGGAAGATCGGCTCGATCGTGCGCGCGTCGTCGAGCTCGTCACCGTCGAGGGCGAGGGCGATGGGCGCATCCGCCTCGCTCGACCAGAGCGTCCCCCGGCCGTCGAGAGCCAGGCGGCGTAGGCGACACCTCCCACGACGATGGGCGCGGCAGGGTTGCCCGCACCCTCGGCGAGCGTGGTCACCGAGCCGTCGCCGGTGGCGACCGCGACGAGTGCATCGGAGTCGGCCAGCAGCACGCGGGGGTCGGCCGACGCACCCGCCTGCAGCCGCGCGTCGGCGCCGCGGCCGGTCTGCACGGGCGCGGGGAGCCCCTCGATCCAGAGCAGCCCCTCGCTCGCGTCGGAGAGGGCCCAGCGTCCGCCGGCGAGCACGAGCTCGAGCTGGGCGTCGTCGTCGGGCGGGTCGGGAACCGCGACGAGCTCCCCGAGAAGCGGCCGGATGCGGCGTCGTAGCTGCGCACGCCATGTTCGAGCGCGGAGTACACGACGACCCGTCCGGTGTCATCCAGCGCCGCAGCCGTGGCGACGTAGCGCGGCGGCTCCTCGCCCTGCTCGACCTCCGCGCCGGCGAAGGGGTTCAGCTGCGCGGGGCTCTCGAGCACACCGTCGACCGAGAAGCCGCCGAGGTACAGCTCGCCCGTGCTCGTGAGATACAGGATGCGGTCTCCCGCTGTCGCGATCTCCCGCGTTCCGGCCGGGGTCGCCGCGCCCGCCGGCCCCGCCCCTGCTCGTCATCGCCCGCCCCCAGGTCGACCGGCGCGGCCGGATCGATCGCCCAGGCCTGCCCGAAGCCCTGCGTGAACACCACACCCGAGTCGCCGGCCTGCACGACGCCGCTCGGATCGGCCACGGCGCGCACGGTATCGAGTTCGGCGAGGTCGGTGTTGACGCGGCCGTACTGCCCGTCGGCTCGCGTCACCCACACCGAGGTCTCGAGCCGCGGAATCTCCTGCGCGTCATAGCCCTGAGCCACGATCGCGAGCGTGATGACCGTGGCGGCGACCGTCGCGCCCGCCACGACCTTGCCGACAGGCCCCCACGGTCGCCGGCGCGGCTCGGTGCGACCCGCCACTACAGCACCCCCGCGGCCGCGAGGATCGCGACCACGCCGCCTCCGACCACGACGATTCCGGCGCCCGCGCCGATCACGGCGGCCGCGAGCGGCGAGAGCCTCTTCTTCGGTGTCACGGCGGCGAGCTCATCGCGACGGCGCTGGGCCGAGGCGAGGGTCTCGGCGCGGGCGGCGCGGCGGGAGTCCTGCCGCACGGTCGAGATCACCGGTCCGCGCGGCGCGGAGGTCGAGAAGTCGACGGCCGCCGCGGCCCCGGCCCACTCGGGGGCGGCCACCTCGAGCGCCGTCGGCGGCAGGCCGAGGTCGTACTGCGCCCAGCGCAGCTCCTCGGCGAACGCGTACATCGAGTCGTAGCGGTTCCCCGGCTCGGGCGCCATCGCGAGGGCGAGCGCCGCCTCGACCCGCTCCGAGACGTCGTCGCGACCCGTCGGCACGAGCTTGCCCCGGATGATGCGGCTCTGCAGCTGGTCGCGCGGAATCCGTTCGCCGGTGGCCGGTTCGAACGGGCTGCGCGAGGCCAGCAGCGTGTAGAGAGTCGCGCCGAGGCTCCAGATCTCGCTCGCGACCGAGCCCGAGACCTTCTCCTGCAGCACCTCGGGAGAGCTCCACGGGATCGACATCGCGAACACCTCGGGGTCCTCGTCGGCGCGCGCCAGGGCCGCCGCGATGCCGAAGTCGGCGAGCACGGGGGTGCCGAGGCTCGAGACGAGCACGTTCGACGGCTTGATGTCGCGGTGCAGCACGCCGCTGCGGTGCGCGGTCTCGAGCGCCGCCGCGATACGCACCCCGGCATCCAACACCTCGCCGACCGGCAGCGGCGCCTTCTTGTAGCGCGCGCTCATGTTGTCGGGGCAGTACTCCATGACGAAGTACGGGCGCCCGTCGGCCGAGATGCTCGCCTGGTAGATCGTGACGATCGAGGGATGGGCGCTCAGCCGCGCGAGGATGTCGGCCTCGGCGTTGAAGGTGCGCTGCACCTCGGGGTTGATCGCGTCGTCGAGCAGCACCTTGACGGCCACGACGCGGCGCGGCATGTCCTGCTCGTAGAGGAAGACATCCGCGAAGCCGCCGGAGCCGAGCGGCCGGATGTAGCTGTAGCCGGGCAGCACGGGCGGCGGCGCGGTCGTGCGTCGGGCCACGGTCGCGACCTCTTCCTTCCCCCGGCGACATGGCCCAGCCCTGCCGCTCCGAATGCGTGGCTCCCGCGCCGCTCGACGGCGACGATGGTGAGGAGCCTTCCCGCATCGAGGGTAACCGCTGTGCGCGGGCGGGTCGTATCCCCCAATGGTGGAGGGGTGCCCATGCGGGCCGGCGGACGGATGCGGTCAGCGCGGCCGGCGCGCCGCATCCGCTCGCTGGAACCACACCCAGCAGGCGATCGGGGGCGCGAGGGCCAGCAGCGCCGCCGCGAGCACGAACGGGCTCACGGCCTGCTCGAGCGTGAGCCCCGTGTCGACCACGAACGCCGCGCCGACGACCACGAGGTACACCCCGGCAGCCGTCGCGACCGCACCGAGCCAGGGCGTGCGGGCGGGCACGGTGAAGACGATGCCGAGATAGACCACCACGAGCGCGAGCAGGATCGCGGCGAGTCCGAAGAACGGGCTGACCTGCTGCTCGACGGGGTCGCGATCGAGCAGCACGGCGAGCGCGCCGAATACGGCGAAGGCGAGCGCGCCCCAGACGACGGCGACGAAGAGCCCGGCGACGCGTTCCGGATGCCGCGGTCGCTCAGACGGAGGGTGGGCTCGCTCATACTCGGCCCGGCGATCCGCGACGCTCTGCTCGAAGGCGGCACGGTCGGCGGCGTTGCGTGCCTTCACCCGCCGGCCGCGCGCCGAGATCGCGAGCCCGAACCACAGGGCGGCCTCGCGCGCGATCACGAGCACCGCGAGCATGAGCGCATTGCCGGCGAGCGAGCGGAAGAACACCGCCGCCTCATCCGGTGTCATGGCGACCACGTTGTGCAGCAGCGCGATCACGCCGAGCGACACGGCGTAGGTGAGCACGGCGACGAACAGACTGCCGACGACATGCGCCCACCATGCGGCCCGGTTCACGATGAGGGCGAACACGATCGAGAAGACCGCATATGCCGCCACCGGCACCCAGAAGGCGTCGCTCGCGAGGAAGCCGCTGAAGGTCGACTCGAGGCGCGTGCCGGGCGTCACCGCGAAGACGATCGCGGCGGCACCCATGTACAACAGCGCGAAGGCGACAGTGCCGAGCAGCGAGATCAGCACACCGAAGCCACGGTTGTGCCGCGGTGCGGGCGGCGTGGGCGCCTGCACGTAGACGACCTCGCGCGCGTCGGCGACGGATGCAGCGGATGCGACGGGCGCGGCCGCAGGGGCGGGCGCGGTCACGATCGGCTCGGCCACGAACGGCTCGGCGGGCTGCGCGACGACCGGCTCCGCGACGACCGGCTCCGCGACCGGTTCCGCGACGACCGGCTCGACCGTCACGGGACGCTCGACGTCGTCGACGACCCCGTCGTCATCCACCTCGGGCACGACCGGGTCGACGCCCACGTGCTCGGCGGCGGAGACGGGAGCCGTGGGCTCGACGGTCTCGGCCTCCACGGGCTCGGACGAGTCGGTGGGCTCAGTGGGCTGGGCCATGGCGTGCTCCTTCGCGTGGGGCTTCCCAGCCTAGCGAGCCGACCGCGCGGCGGGAACGACGAAGGCCCCGTTGACACGGGGGCCTTCGCTGTGGTTTCGACACGCCGCTGTGCGGCTGCTCAACCCACCGGGTTTCGACTCAGCTGTAGGTGCCGGGCTGGAAGTCGTCCGAGCTGAAGCTGTCGAAGTCGACGAAGCTCAGGTCGGCCTCCGAGAACGCCGAGTCGTCGGCGAAGATGCGGTTGGGATACCGCTCCGCCTTCGCCTCCTCGGTCGCATCCACCGACACGTTCCGGTACTTCGAGAGTCCGGTTCCGGCGGGGATGAGCTGACCGATGATGACGTTCTCCTTGAGGCCCATGAGCGGGTCGGAGCGACCCTCCATGGCGGCCTGCGTGAGCACGCGGGTGGTCTCCTGGAAGGAGGCCGCCGACAGCCACGACTCGGTCGCGAGCGAGGCCTTGGTGATTCCCATGACCTCCTGACGCGCCGACGCGGGCTTCTTGCCCTCGAGGATCGTCGCGCGGTTGATCTCGGTGTACCGCGAACGGTCCACGAGCTCACCCGGCAGCAGATCCGTGTCGCCGTGCTCCACGACGGTCACCTTGCGCAGCATCTGCCGCACGATGACCTCGATGTGCTTGTCGTGGATCGGCACACCCTGGCTGCGGTAGACGCCCTGCACGCCGTCGACCAGGTGCTGCTGCACGGCGCGGACGCCCTGCACGCGCAGCACCTCCTTCGGGTCGAGGTTGCCGACCACGAACTGCTGACCCAGCTCCACGTGCTGGCCGTCCTCCACGAGGAGGGTGGCGCGCTTGAGCACGGGGTAGATCTGCGGCTCCTCGCCGTTGTCGGGCGTGAGGATGATCTCGCGGCGCTTGTCGGTGTCCTTGATCTCGATGCGGCCCGCGGCCTCCGCGATCGGGCTCGCGCCCTTCGGAGTGCGAGCCTCGAAGAGCTCGGTGACACGCGGCAGACCCTGCGTGATGTCGTCCGCACCGGCGGTACCACCCTGGTGGAAGGTACGCATCGTGAGCTGCGTTCCGGGCTCACCGATCGACTGGGCGGCGATGATGCCGACCGCCTCACCGATGTCGACGAGCTTTCCGGTCGCGAGCGAACGGCCGTAGCAGGCGGCGCAGACGCCGACCGCCGACTCACAGGTGAGCACCGAGCGCACCTTGACGGTCTCGATGCCGGCCTTGATGAGCGTGTTGATCAGCACGTCGCCCACGTCGGTGCCGGCCGCGGCCACCACGGTGCCCTTGGCGTCGACCGCGTCCTCGGCGAGGGCGCGCGCGAACACCGAGTTCTCGACGTTCTCGTCGCGCACCAGCTCGTCGCCGACCTTCGCCGCGATCCGGATCTCGAGACCCTTCGTCGTGCCGCAGTCGTCCTCACGGATGATGACATCCTGCGAGACGTCGACGAGACGACGCGTGAGGTAGCCCGAGTCCGCGGTACGCAGAGCGGTGTCGGCGAGACCCTTACGGGCACCGTGCGTGGCGATGAAGTACTCCGCCACACTCAGACCCTCGCGGTACGAGGAGATGATCGGACGAGCGATCGTCTCACCCTTCGGGTTGGCGACCAGGCCACGGATACCCGAGATGTTTCGGATCTGCAGCCAGTTACCACGGGCGCCCGACGACACCATCCGGTAGATGTTGTTGTCCTTCGGGTAGCTCGCCTGCATGGACCGGGCGATCTCGTTGGTCGCGTCGGTCCAGATGTCGATGAGCTCCTTGCGGCGCGTCGCGTCGTCGATGAGACCCTTGTCGTACTCGGACTGGATCTTGGCGGCCTGCTTCTCGTGCTTCGCCACGATCGCCGGCTTGTCCTTCGGCGTGACGATGTCCGAGAGCGCGACGGTCACACCCGAACGCGTGGCCCAGTGGAAGCCCGCGTCCTTGATGCGGTCGAGCGCGGCCGCGACCTCCACCTTGGGGTAGCGCTCGGCGAGATCGTTGACGATCGCCGAGATCTTGCCCTTGTCGGCGAGCGCCTCGACGTACCAGTAGTCGGCCGGAAGCGCCTGGTTGAACAGCGCGCGGCCGAGCGTGGTCTCGACGAGCTTGCTCGAGCCCTGCACGAAGCCCTCCGGGGCATCCTCGAGGTACACGCCCTCGAGACGGATGCGCACCTTGGCGTTGAGGTCGAGGGTGCCCTCGTCCTTCGCCAGGATCGCCTCGGCGATCGACGAGAACGCGCGGCCCTCGCCGACGGCGCCCTCGGTGAGGGTCGTCAGGTGGTGCAGACCGATGATCATGTCCTGGCTGGGCAGGGTCACCGGGCGGCCGTCCGACGGCTTCAGGATGTTGTTCGAGGCGAGCATGAGGATGCGTGCCTCGGCCTGCGCCTCCACCGAGAGGGGAAGGTGCACGGCCATCTGGTCACCGTCGAAGTCGGCGTTGAACGCGGCACATACGAGCGGGTGCAGCTGGATCGCCTTGCCCTCCACGAGCTGCGGCTCGAACGCCTGGATGCCGAGACGGTGCAGCGTGGGCGCACGGTTCAGCAGCACGGGGCGCTCGCGGATGATCTCCTCGAGCACATCCCACACCTGCGGACGCGAACGCTCCACCATGCGCTTGGCGGCCTTGATGTTCTGCGCGTGGCTCAGGTCGATGAGGCGCTTGATGACGAACGGCTTGAACAGCTCGAGCGCCATCTGCTTCGGAAGACCGCACTGGTGCAGCTTGAGCTGCGGGCCCACGATGATGACCGAACGACCCGAGTAGTCCACGCGCTTGCCGAGCAGGTTCTGGCGGAACCGGCCCTGCTTGCCCTTGAGCATGTCGGAGAGCGACTTGAGCGCGCGGTTGCCGGTGCCCGTGACGGGACGACCACGACGACCGTTGTCGAACAGCGCGTCGACGGCCTCCTGCAGCATCCGCTTCTCGTTGTTCACGATGATCTCGGGGGCCCCGAGGTCGAGCAGACGACGCAGACGGTTGTTGCGGTTGATCACACGACGGTAGAGGTCGTTGAGGTCGGAGGTCGCGAAGCGGCCGCCGTCGAGCTGCACCATGGGGCGCAGCTCCGGCGGGATCACCGGCACGACCTCGAGCACCATCGCTGCGGGCGAGTTGCCCGTCTGCAGGAAGGAGTTGACGACCTTGAGGCGCTTGATGGCGCGGATCTTCTTCTGACCCTTGCCGCCCGAGATCTGCTCGTGGAGCAGCTCGGCCTCGGCCTCGAGATCGAACGACTCGAGGCGACGCTTGATCGCCTCGGCACCCATGTGGGCCTCGAAGTACAGACCGAAGCGGTCCTGCAGCTCGTGGAAGACCGAGTCCTCGGGCTTGAGGTCGCCGACCTTGAGGTTGCGGAACTGGTCCCACACCTCCTCGAGCTGGCGGATCTGCTCGTCGAACGACTTGCGGACCTGAGCCATCTCCTTCTCGCCGGCGTCCTTCACCTTGCGCTTCTGGTCGGCCTTGGCGCCTTCCTCCTCGAGCGCGGCGAGGTCGCCCTCGAGCTGCACGAGACGCGCGTTGATGCGGTCGTCGCGCTGCTGCTCGAGGTTCTTGATCTCGAGGCGCAGCTCGTTCTCGAGTCCGGGGAGGTCGGCGTGGCGGCCCTCCTCGTCGACGTCGATCACCATGTACGCGGCGAAGTAGATGACCTTCTCGAGGTCCTTCGGCGCCATGTCGAGCAGGTAGCCGAGGCGGCTCGGCACACCCTTGAAGTACCAGATGTGCGTCACCGGGGCGGCGAGCTCGATGTGGCCCATGCGCTCACGACGGACGGAGCTCTTGGTGACCTCCACGCCGCAGCGCTCGCAGACGATGCCCTTGAAGCGCACGCGCTTGTACTTGCCGCACGAGCACTCCCAGTCGCGGCTCGGTCCGAAGATCTGCTCGCCGAACAGACCGTCCTTCTCGGGCTTGAGGGTGCGGTAGTTGATGGTCTCGGGCTTCTTGACCTCGCCGTACGACCACTCGCGGATGTCCTTGCTGGTGGCAAGGCCGATGCGGAGCTGATCGAAAGTGGTTGCGTCGATCACTGAGTTCTCTCTCGCTTCTTCTCTATGTCTCTAAAGCTGTGAATCCTGTGGGCCCGGCTCAGATGTCGTCGATCGACGACGACTCGAAGCGGGTGGAGATGTTGATGCCGAGCTCCTCCGCGGCACGGAAGACCTCGTCATCCGTGTCCTTCAGGCTGAGCGCCGAGCCATCCGCGCCGAGCACCTCGACGTTCAGGCAGAGCGACTGCATCTCCTTGATCAGCACCTTGAAGCTCTCGGGGATGCCGGGCTCCTGGATGTTCTCGCCCTTGACGATCGCCTCGTACACCTTGACGCGGCCGAGGATGTCGTCGGACTTGATCGTGAGCAGCTCCTGCAGCGCGTACGCGGCACCGTAGGCCTCGAGCGCCCACACCTCCATCTCACCGAAGCGCTGGCCGCCGAACTGCGCCTTACCACCGAGCGGCTGCTGGGTGATCATCGAGTAGGGGCCCGTGCTGCGGGCGTGGATCTTGTCGTCCACGAGGTGGTGCAGCTTGAGGATGTACATGTACCCGACCGAGACCGGCTGCGGGAACGGCTCGCCGGACCGGCCGTCGAACAGACGCGTCTTGCCGGAGGAGTCGATCATGCGCACGCCGTCGCGGTTCGGCAGGGTCGAGTCGAGCAGACCCTCGATCTCCTCCTCTGCCGCGCCGTCGAACACCGGGGTCGCGACCTTGGTGCCGGGGGCGGCCTCGAGGGCTCCCTTCGGCAGGTGAGCGGCCCACTCGGGCTTGCCCTCGACCTTCCAGCCCTGCTTCGCGATCCACCCGAGGTGGGTCTCGAGCACCTGGCCGAAGTTCATGCGGCCGGGGATGCCGAGCGGGTTCAGGATGACGTCGACCGGCGTTCCGTCGGCGAGGAACGGCATGTCCTCCACCGGCAGGATCTTCGAGATGACGCCCTTGTTGCCGTGACGGCCCGCGAGCTTGTCGCCCTCGGTGATCTTGCGCTTCTGCGCGATGAACACCACGACCCGCTGGTTGACGCCCGAGCCGAGTTCGTCGTCGCCGTCCTGGGCGTCGAAAACCTTGACGCCGATGACGGTTCCCTCTTCACCGTGCGGAACCTTGAGCGAGGTGTCGCGCACCTCGCGGCTCTTCTCGTTGAAGATCGCGCGCAGCAGGCGCTCCTCGGCGCTCAGCTCGGTCTCGCCCTTCGGCGTGACCTTGCCGACGAGGATGTCGCCGGGGCGCACCTCGGCGCCGATGCGGATGATGCCGCGCTCGTCGAGGTCGGCCAGCAGCTCGGGGCTCACGTTCGGGAGATCACGCGTGATCTCCTCCTTGCCGAGCTTCGTGTCGCGCGCGTCGACCTCGTACTCCTCGATGTGGATCGAGCTGAGCACGTCGTCGGCCACGAGACGCTGGCTGAGGATGATCGCGTCCTCGAAGTTGTGACCCTCCCACGGCATGAACGCCACGAGCAGGTTCTTGCCGAGCGCGAGCTCGCCGTTCTCGGTCGCGGGGCCATCGGCGATGACCTCGCCGACCTCGACGCGATCACCGGCCGAGACCACGACACGGTGGTTGTAGCTCGTGCCCTGGTTGCTGCGGTCGAACTTGCGCAGGAAGTACTCCTGCGTGCCGCCCTCGTCCAGCTGGACGGTCACGACATCCGCCGAGACCTCGGTCACGACGCCGGCCTTCTGCGCCGAGATGACGTCGCCCGCGTCGACCGCGGCGTAGCCCTCCATGCCGGTGCCGACGAGCGGCGAGTCCGAGCGCAGCAGCGGCACGGCCTGACGCTGCATGTTCGCACCCATGAGGGCGCGGTTCGCGTCGTCGTGCTCGAGGAAGGGGATGAGCGAGGTCGCCACCGACACCATCTGGCGCGGCGAGACGTCCATGTACTGCACGTCACTCGGGTCGACGAGCACGACGTCGGAGCCCTTGGGGCGCACGAGCACCTTGTCCTCGACGAACTTGCCGTTCGCATCCAGCGGCGCGTTGGCCTGGGCGACGAGGTACTCGTCCTCCTCGGATGCGGTGAGGTAGTCGATCTGGTCGGTGACCTTGCCGTTCACGACCTTGCGGTACGGCGTCTCGATGAAGCCGAACGCGTTGATGCGTCCGAACGTCGCGAGCGAGCCGATGAGGCCGATGTTCGGGCCTTCCGGGGTCTCGATCGGGCACATGCGGCCGTAGTGGCTGGGGTGCACGTCGCGCACCTCGACGCCGGCCCGCTCACGGCTCAGACCACCGGGGCCGAGAGCGCTCAGGCGACGCTTGTGCGTGAGACCGGCGAGCGGGTTGTTCTGGTCCATGAACTGCGAGAGCTGGCTCGTTCCGAAGAACTCCTTGATCGCGGCGACGACCGGACGCACGTTGATGAGCGTCTGGGGCGTGATCGCCTCGATGTCCTGCGTCGTCATGCGCTCGCGCACGACGCGCTCCATCCGGCTGAGGCCGGTGCGCACCTGGTTCTGGATGAGCTCGCCGACGGCACGGATGCGGCGGTTGCCGAAGTGGTCGATGTCGTCGGTGTCGAGACGCAGCTCGATGCTCTTGCCGTCGCGCACGCCCGGAAGCGTCGTCTCACCGGCGTGCAGCGCGACGAGGTACTTGATCGTGGCGACGATGTCGTCGATCGTGAGCACCGAGTCGGACAGCGGCGCGTCGAGGCCGAGCTTGCGGTTGATCTTGTAGCGACCCACCTTCGCCAGGTCGTAGCGCTTCGGGTTGAAGTAGAAGTTGTCCAGCAGCGCGCGCGCGGCCTCGGCGGCCACCTGCTCGCCCGGACGGAGCTTGCGGTAGATGTCCTTGAGCGCCTCCTCCTTGGTGAGGATGGCGTCCTTCTCGAGCGTCGAGGCGATCGACTCGTAGCCGGCGAAGGCCTCGAGGATCTCCTCGCTCGTCATGCCGAGCGCCTTGAGGAAGACGGTGACCGACTGCTTGCGCTTGCGGTCGATGCGCACGCCGACCTGGTCGCGCTTGTCGATCTCGAACTCGAGCCACGCACCGCGGCTCGGGATCACGCGAGCCGAGAAGACATCCTTGTCGGAGGTCTTCTCCGGCGTGCGCTCGAAGTACACGCCCGGGCTGCGCACGAGCTGCGACACCACGACACGCTCGGTGCCGTTGATGATGAAGGTGCCCTTCTCGGTCATGAGCGGGAAGTCGCCCATGAAGACCGTCTGGGTCTTGATCTCGCCCGTCATGTGGTTCATGAACTCGGCGTTGACGTACAGCGGAGCGGCGAAGGTCTTGCCGCGCTCCTTGCACTCCTCGATGGAGTACTTGGGCTCCTCGAGCTCGGGGTTCGAGAAGCTGAGCTGCATCGTCTCGCCGAGGTCTTCGATCGGGGAGATCTCCTCGAAGATCTCGTCGAGGCCGGTCGTCGTCGACGCCGTGGGGTCCCCGCGATGCGGGCCTTCCAGGCGTCGTTGCCGACGAGCCAGTCGAAGCTCTCGGTCTGGAGGGCGAGCAGATCAGGAACCGTCAGGGTGTCCGTGATCTTGGCGAACGAGAGGCGGGATGCGCCGCGACCGTTCTTCGGGGAGTTCTGGGTGGATGCGGAGCGCGCAGCAGCCAAGGGAAAATAACCTCCGTGAGACCCGTCGGTCTCAGTTCGTGTCGGTCAGTGAGGAGGCGCTCCGCAACAGGTGGGCGATCCCGCCGCCATTTTCGGGATCCGCCTCCGGGCACACATCGGCCGACCGCAATATGAGGGCACAGGTGTAGGGGAGCGCAAAGAACAACTATAGGTCGAAACGACGCGCCGTGTCTACTTATTCCTTGACATCGCTTCCCGTCGGGTCTATAAAGCCCGGCGGCCGACGTCATCCGGTCGGCGGGAGCAGCCGCACGCGCGGGCGGGGATGCAGCACGCGGCGGGAGCAACTGCCCCCGCCGCGTGACCGCTGCGCCGCCCGGTGGCGCGTCAGCCCTCGACGATGTCGCCGAGACCCGAGACCTCGCGCGTGATGCGCGGATCGCCCGAGACGTGGATGTCGCCCAGGCCCGAGACCTCGGCGTCGAGCGTCGCCGTCGCGTGCACGTGGATGTCGCCCGCGCCCGAGACCTCGGCCTCGGCGCGCGTGAGCACGAGCTTCGACGCGCGGATGGTGCCGGCTCCGCCGACCTTCAGCTCGCCCTCATCCGCGGTGCCCTCGATGCGCACATCGCCCGCACCGCTGATCTCGACCTCGACGCGCGCCGCGTCGACACCCGTGGCGCGCACGTCTCCGGCGCCGGAGACGGTGATCTCGACCTCGTCGGCATCCGAGAAGTCGGCGGTGACATCACCCGCACCCTGAAGGTCGAGCTCGTCGAAGGATCGCACCGTGAGCGTGTAGCTGACCTTGCCGGAGGTCCAGCCGGGGCCGCGGATTCCGAGCACGAGCGTGCCGTCCTCCTCGTCGACGGTCAGGCGGTCGCTCACCGACTTCGGCGCGCGGACGGTCAGGCCCGGCTCGTCGCCGAGCTCGACGGTGACGTCGCCGGCGGTCTCCAGGCGCAAGGCGTGCACGGCATCCGACACCTCGTGCTCCGTCTCGACGCGGGGGCCGGATGCGACGCCCGGCAGGCGCACGCAGCCCGCGAGAGCGAGGCCCGCGACGGCGACCGCGGCGATGCCGACGAGCGCGCGGCGGCGGCGGCCGGATGCGGGGTGGGCGCTGCGGGGGTCCTGGTCGGGGGTCGGGGCAGGGGTCTCGTTCTGGGTGGTGGTGTTCATGGGGGTCTCCTCTCGTTCCTCCTCGAGCCTCGCCGGTGGCGTCGCCGCGCGACATGCGGCAGACCCCCGCGCGGGTGGGGTTGACCCCCGCATCCGCCCTCGGGTCGTCGACGCGGGAGAGAATGGGCGCGTGGAGGAGCTGCCGAGCGCACGTCTGTCGAACGGGATGCGCGCCGTGGTGCGCCCCGACCGGTACACCTCGGGTTTCGAGCTCGTGGTCGACGGAACGCCGCAGTCGCACGTGGATCTCGACGACCCCACACACCTCTTCTATGAGTACATCGCGCGCATGGGGCACGTCATCGACGAGCTGCGCGATCCGGGTGAGCCGATCACGGCCGTTCATCTCGGGGCGGGTGCCCTGACGATCCCGCGCTACATCGCGGCGACGCGACCGGGCTCACGTCAGCAGGTGGTCGAGCTCGAACCCGCGCTCGTGGAGCTCGTGCGGGCCGAACTGCCGCTGCCGCGTGACGCATCGATCCGCGTGCGCTACGGCGATGCGCGCGAGGTGCTCGGTCGGCTGCCCGCGGGGCTGCGCGGTGCCGTCGATCTTCTCGTCGTCGACGTGTTCTCGGGCGCGCGCACGCCCGCGCACGTGACGAGCGTCGAGTTCTATACCGAATGCGCGGCCCTGCTCGCCCCCGATGGCGTGCTGCTCGCCAACATCGCCGACGGGCAGGGCGCGGTCTTCGCTCGCGGACAGGCCGCCACGCTCGGCATGGTGTTCGCGGATGTCGCGGTGCTGGGCGAGGCGCAGGTGATCAAGGGGCGGCGTTTCGGCAACTTCGTGCTCGCCGCCTCCGCGACCGGACTGCCGCTGGACTGGATGCCGCGGCTGCTCGCGGGGGACCGCATCCGGCCCAGCTCGTGCACGGGTCGACCCTGCGCGCCTGGATCGCGGGAGCTCCGGTCGTGACGGACGCGACGGCCGTGGCCTCTCCTCCCCCGGGGCGCGGGGTGTTCCAGATTCCCCCGAAACGATGACGCACCGCGCGGGTGTCGGCGCGCGGTGCTGGAATGGGGGCATGACCTCCCGCACTCCGCTTGCCGCGGCCGCCGTCCTGGCCGTGGCGCTGGTGTCCGGGTGCGTCGCCCCACCTCCGCCGGGCGCGACATCGGGTGGGGTCTGGCGACGCCGCCGGAAGGATCCGCGGGGCCCGTGCAGCCCGCGGGCGATCCGGTCGTGATCGCGTCCGGGCTGACGAGCCCGTGGTCGGTCGTGCTGCTTCCCGAGGCGCCGGGTGAGGCCCTCGTGAGCGAGCGCGACACGGGCGTCGTGCAGCACCTCTCCGCCGACGGGTCGCTCGCACCGATCGGCACCGTGCCGGGCGTCGTGCACCAGGGCGAAGGCGGCCTGCTCGGACTCGCGCTGCTCGACGAGGCCGGGAGCCGTTGGCTGTACGCGTATCTGACCACGGCATCCGACAACCGCATCGTGCGGATGCCGCTCGGCGACGACCTCGCGCTCGGGGCACCGAACGACGTGTTGACGGGGCTCGCGAAGGCCGGCAACCACGACGGAGGGCGCATCGCCTTCGGGCCTGACGGCATGCTCTACGCGACGGTCGGCGACGCGGCGGTGCCGGATCGCGCGCAAGACCCGTCGAACCTCAATGGCAAGATCCTGCGCATGACGCCCGAGGGCGCGGTGCCCGCTGACAACCCCTTCGCCGGGTCGCTCGTCTACTCGCTCGGGCACCGCAACCCGCAGGGGCTGGCATGGGATGGTGCGGGCCAGCTGTGGGCGGCCGAGTTCGGGCAGAACACCTGGGACGAGGTCAACCGCATCGAGGCGGGCGGCAACTACGGCTGGCCCATCGTGGAGGGCCAGGGTGGCGTCGCGGGCTATGTCGATCCCGTGGTGCAGTGGCCCACGAGCGAGGCGAGCCCGAGCGCGCTGACGTACGTCGACGGCACCTTCTTCCTTGCGGCGTTGCGGGGCGCGCGCGTCTGGGCGCTCTATCCGACCATGGACGGCGGGCTCGATCCCGTCGCCTGGTTCACGGGCGAGTTCGGGCGTATCCGCGAGGTGCTGCCGGCCGCCGACGGATCGCTCTGGTTCGTGACGAACAACACCGACGGGCGCGGTGATCCGGCCGCGGACGACGATCGCATCCTCTCGGTGCGGCTCACCCAGCTGGTCGAGGGCTGAGCATGGCCGACAGCTCCGAGAATCCGGCGCAGCGCCTGGCGCGCGTGCGGGTGTGGGCCGACGCGCTCATCCGCATGCACCTCGACGACAGCTGGACGTTCTCCTTCGATCACGCGAAGACCCGCGCGGGGCTCTGCAACTACACCGCCAAGCGCATCTCGGTCTCCCGGCACATCGCGTTGCGTTCCGACGACGACGAGGTGCACCAGACGCTGCTGCACGAGGTGGCGCACGCGATCGTCGGCCCGAAGGCCGGGCACGGTCCCGAGTGGAAGCGCATGGCGGCCGAACTCGGCTACGTCGGCGGGCGCACGCACGACGGCCCCGTGCCGCACGAGCTCGCGCCGTGGGTCGGCACGTGTCCCAACGGGCACGTCGCCTACCGGTACCGACGCCCGACCCGGGTGACCTCGTGCGGCAAGTGCTCGCGACGTTTCGACCCCGCGCTGAAGATCAACTGGGTGCGGCGGTAGGGCTGTCGATGCGCCGGCTCGGAGCGGGAGGCCTCGCCGACGTGGCCGCTCCGAGCGGGAGGCCTGCCGAGGTGGCTGAGGAGCGCCGTGCGCAGCACGACGCGTCTCGAAGCCTCCGCGGCCCAGAAACCCCTATGCTAGTTACATGAGCACCGGTCAGTGGATGCACCCCGCGCACGGTTCCCCGTGGTTCTTCGACGCGGGTGCCGAGAGCCTCGACTTCGCGTACACCGGAGACATGGGCCGCGGCGTGCCCGAGTGGGAGCGGATGCGCACCCCGCACGACCTCGGCGCCTGGCTCGCGGAACACGTCGGGCACATCCAGGCCGACGACGCGAACGAACGCGACCTCGCCGACGCGCTCATCCTGCGCGGCGCCCTCACGCGGCTCTACGTCGCCGCTGCCGACGGCGAGCCCCCGCTCCCGACGACATCGACACCCTCAACCTCTTCGCGGCGACACCCGACATCCCACCCGCGCTCGACGGCGGGCGCCGACAGGCCGGCGCGGGTCGCATCCGCGTCGCCCAGGCTCTCTCGACCCTCGCCCGTGAGGCCGTCGCGAATCTCGGAGCGCCCGAGGGTCGCATCCGACGCTGCGACGCCGACGACTGCCGCATGGTCTATCGCGACGAATCACGCACCAACAACCGCCGCTGGTGCTCCATGCAGCGCTGCGGCAACCGAGCCAAGGTGCGCGCGCACCGAGCGCGCACCCACGCCCAGAAGGAGGAACGATGACCGTCACCCACCTCAACCCCGCCGCGCTGCACCGCAACCCCGCCTTCTCGCAGGGCACCATCGCGCCCGCCGGCCGCACACTGTACGTCGGCGAGCAGAACGGCACGGACGCCACCGGCCAGATCAGGGGCGGTCTCGAAGAGCAGACCGCTCAGGCGCTGCGCAACGTGCTGGCCGTGCTCGAAGAAGGCGGCGCGAGCGTCACGGATGTCGTGAAGCTCACGATCTACCTCGCGGAGTCGGTCGACCCCAACGAGGCCTATCGCGCATCCGCCGAGGTGTGGGGCATGAACCCCACCGCCGTGACTGTGCTCAAGGTCGCCTCGCTCGGGCGGCCGGAAGCGCTCGTCGGCGTCGAGGCGATCGCCGCGCTCGGCTGAGCTCGGGCGCTACGCGGTCTGGGAGACCTGCACGTCCTTCCAGAACGCCACGAAGCCGCTGAAGTCACGCCCGACCTTGTCGATGGCCGTGGGATACGGCTCGGGGTAGGCCCAGGCGCGGTCGGTGAGCCAGTCATCCCCGGAACGCACACTGTAGTACTGGCACTCGCCCTTCCACGGGCAGGTGTACGGGGTCGGGCTGTCCCGCAGCACGCCCTCCGCCACCGACGATGGTGGGAAGTACACATTGCCTTCGATGTGCACGACGTCGGCCTCGTCGGCCTCCGCGATCACCTGGTCTCCGAGCTTCGCCTGGAACATGGCTCGAGGCTACGCCCCGCCACGCGGCTCGCGCTGGATCAGACCTCGACGTCGGCGAGGTGGTTCGCCCCGTGCCGCAGCACCTTCACGACCACGCCGCGCGAGCGCAACGAGGCGATCGTGCGGGCCTCCTCGTCGAGCCCCCGACCGAGGGCGTGGCGGTTCGCCACGACGAGCACATCGCCGCGCTCGAGGCGCCCGAAGGAGCGCTCGAGCCGCTGCTCCCAGGTCTCGTGCGTCTCGGGAGCCGGATGCCGGAAGTCGTGAATCGAAACGCCGAACCGCGCGAGGTCGGCGCGCTGCTCGACGATCGGCGGCAGGTCGTCGCGCGCCACGACAAGCCCTACGAGCCGCGCGCCCTCGGGCCGCGCACGCCACCACTCGCCGTCGCGCTGCAACTCCACGAAGCACTCCGGGCAGCTGCCCAGCGTGTGTTCGTGCGCGCCCGCCGGCGCGACACCGTCTCTCGTCGCGTCCACACCGATCACCGCCTGTTCCGATCAGCTTCCATTGTCGCAGTTCGGCGACGGCCCTGGGCGGTGGTCGCGGGCGGTGGTCGCGGGTCGTCGGCTCAGCGCAGCCGCTCGACCTCGGTCGCCGGTTCGAGGTCGAGCTGGGTCACACCGAGCTCGCGCGCCGACACGGATGCCGTGAGCAGATGGCGGGTCGCGCCGCGCAGCCCCGCGTAGGCGGCGATGGCCGCCGCAGCCTCCGGCGAGGTGTGGTCGATGCCGAGGTCGGAGATCGCCTCGATGATGGCCCCGGATGCCAGCAGGTCCTCGACCGTGAACCGCAGCGAGCCGTCGCTCTGGCGCGCACCCGCAGCCACGACCGCGATCACGAATCGACCCCCAGCTCGGCCTGCCGCTCCAGGGACCAGCGGGCCACGGCATCCGCGCTGCGCAGCGCGCCCGCAACCACCTCGACGCCGAGTTCGGGCACCTCCTCGGAGCCCAGCTCGTCGACCCAGACGATCGCGTGCACTCCGTCGGCGACGGCGCGCGCACCCTCGGCACCCCACTCGAACCGGACCTGGTAGTAGCTCTGCGTGCGCGGCGACGTCATGCCCCCGAGGGTAGCGACGGCTGGGCATCCGCCTCGAAACGAGGTGTCACATCCCGACATGGGCTAGGGTTGCCGAGGCGCTCATGCGCCTGCGTCGTCGAACGCTTCCTCCCGCCCGGTGCTCTCACGCCCCGCGCGATGACATTCCTTCACGGCGAACCGACGTGCCGACCGGCACGCTCGCCCTTTCCCGCTTGCGCATGCTCGCGCGCGGATCACTCGAAAGCACCACATGACCACCGACTTCGGCACGCTCGGCGTGCCCGCCCCGCTCGTCGCGACCCTCGCGGCCGACGGCAAGACGACTCCGTTCCCGATCCAGATCGACACCCTGCCCGACACGCTCGCCGGACGCGACGTGCTCGGCCGCGGCCGCACCGGCTCGGGCAAGACTCTCGCATTCTCGCTTCCGCTCGTGGCGCGGCTCGGCACCGGCCTCGCCGGCGGCGCGCGCCGTCCGGGCCTGCCGCTCGCCCTCATCCTGGCCCCGACGCGCGAGCTCGCGACCCAGATCGCGGCCGTCGTCACGCCGCTCGCGGACGCCTACGACCTCACCGTGACCACGATCTACGGCGGCGTCTCGCAGAACCGCCAGGTGGCGGCGCTCAAGGCGGGCGTCGACATCGTGGTGGCCTGCCCGGGCCGGCTCGAGGACCTCATGGGGCAGCGGCTCATCAGCCTCGACGCCATCGAGATCACCGTCATCGACGAGGCCGACCACATGGCCGACCTCGGCTTCCTGCCGGGCGTCACGCGCATCCTCGCGGCGACCCCCGCCGGTGGCCAGCGGCTGCTGTTCTCGGCGACCCTCGACAACGGGGTCGACAAGCTCGTGAAGCGCTTCCTGCACAACCCCGTCATGCACTCGGTCAACGAGATCGACGAGCCGCCCGTGAAGATGACCCACCACGTGTTCGGCGTCGAGGGCGTCGAGGCGAAGAAGGAGCTCGTGCAGCGACTCGCCTCGGGCACCGGGCGTCGCATCCTCTTCATGCGCACCAAGCACCACGCGAAGAAGCTCGCGCAGCAGCTCACGGCCTCCGGCATCCCGGCGGTCGACCTGCACGGCAACCTCTCGCAGCCGCAGCGCGACCGCAACCTGGCGGCGTTCTCCGACGGCTCGGTGCGCGTGCTCGTGGCCACGGATGTCGCAGCGCGCGGGGTGCACGTCGACGACGTCGATCTCGTCGTGCACGTCGACCCGCCGACCGAGCACAAGGCATACCTGCACCGTTCGGGGCGCACGGCCCGCGCCGGCTCCGAGGGTGACGTCGTGACCCTCGTGCTGCCCGCGCAGGAGAAGGACGTGGCACAGCTCATGCGCAAGGCCGGCATCGAGGCCACCATCCGCAAGGTCACCGCGGATGCCGCGCCGGTCGCCACGCTCGTCGGCGAGATCGCGGCGTACGTGAAGCCCGAGCCGCGCGCGCCCAAGCAGCAGCAGGGCGGCGGCGGACGCAGCCAGGGCGCCAACGCACAACGCAAGCGCGCGGCGCGCGGTGAGCGGGATGCCGCACAGCTGCAGCACGCGGACCGTCCCCGTCGCGACCGCTCGGGTCGCCCCGCCGCCTCGGGCCAGCGCTCGAACGCGGGAGGCCAGGCTCGCTCGAGCTCCGGCCGCTCGGGCTCGGGCTCGGGTCGCTCGGCGGCTCCGCGCAGCGGCAGCACGCCCGTCTACACCTCGTCGAGCTCGGCGCCGCAGGGCAACCCCGCCGCGGCGGACGCCGGGCGAACCGCCCCGCCGGCTGAGGCATCCGGCGGCCCTGACGCGGCGCGGCCCGTCGCCCAAATCAAGGAACGCGGCTCCCAAGTCAAGGAACATCGCTCCCAAATCAAGGAACGCGGGGCTGCTGGTGGCCCCATCCGCCCCAGAAACCGACGTGAGTCACATCCGTTCCTTGATTTGGGCAGGACGCTCCTTGAGTTGGGCAGAGCGGGGACCCGGGCGGCGCGGAGTCGGGTGCCGCGAAGTCAGCCGAGCACGCCGACCGAGGCGAGCGCGGCGCGCAGGAGGGTGCCGCGGCCGCCCTCCAGCTCGGCGTGGAAGGCCGCGGATGACGCCTCGGCCGGGGTCACCCAGGTGATCTCGAGCGCATCCTGACGTGGTTCGCACGTGCCCGTCACGGGCACCACGAAGGCGAGCGACACGGCGTGCTGGCGTTCATCGAGGTACGCCGAGAGCCCCGGGATCGGGAAGTACTCCGCCACCTGGAACGGCACGGGGCTCGCGGGAAGCAGCGGGAACGCCATCGCACCGAGGTCCTTCTCGAGGTGGCGGAAGAGCGCATCCCGGATCGTCTCGCCGTACATCACGCGCCCCGACACGAGCGTGCGGGTGATCTCGCCCGCGGCGTTGGCGCGCAACAGCACGCCCACCTGGGTCACGACGCCGAGACCGTCGACCCGCACGGGCACCGCCTCAACATAGAGCAGCGGGATGCGACCGCGCGCCCACTCGAGCTCCTGATCGGTGAGCCAGGCCGAGTTGGGTTCCTCGCGGGGAGGTTCGGGGATGCCGGCGCCGACGGTGCTCATGCTCCATTGTGGCTCACGACGCACGTCCGACCCCGGCGACGCCCTCGGCGCCCCGGAAAGCGCTGCCCGCTACGGGCGTTCGGGCAGGTCGAACAGCGTGCGGGTGCCCGCCGCGATCGTCTCGCGCTCGTCGGGGGTGAAGGCGCGCACGAGGGCGGCGCCGTTGACCACCGGGTCCGACACCGAGAACGGGTTGTCGGTGCCGTAGGCGAGGCGGTCGAGCCCGACGGTGTCGCGCGCGAGGTGCATCGCGTGCTCGTGGTACAGCACGAGGTCCAGATGCAGGCGGGCGATGCACTCGCTCGGCGGCACCGGGAGCCGCTCGTGGGTCGTGGGGTCCGAGCGCCAGGCGGCATCCATGCGCCCCGCGAGCACCGGCACGCCTGCGCCTCCGTGCGCCGCCATGAGCCGCAGCTCCGGATGCCGGTGCAGCGCGCCCGAGAAGATGAAGCGCGTGAGCGCGATCGTGGTCTCGAAGGGGAAGCCGACGCTCACGGGCACCGCGTGGCCGAAGCCGGTGAGCTCGGTGGGGGCCGCCGAGTAGTGCGGGTGCAGGAACACCGGCAGGCGGGTGCGGGCCAGTTCCGCCCAGAGCGGCTCGAGCTCGACGTCGTCGAGGGTGCGTCCGCAGATCCGCGAGCCGACGATCACCCCGTGCAGCCCGGGGGTCGCGGCGATCTCGGCAGCGATCGCCACGGCATCCGCGACGCTGTTGCTCGGCAGCACGCCCATGCCCACGACGCGTCCGCCGGTGGCCTCGCCGTAGCCGGCGAGCTCGGCGTTGAGCTCGCGGGCGATCTGCGGGCTGTCGTCGCCGTCGAAGGGATCGAGCCAGGGGTTGCCGAGACTCACGACGCTGCGGTCGATGCCGTTGCGGTCCATGTGCGCGAGCTTGGCGTCGAGGCTCGTGTACTCGACCCCGAACTCCCGCCCAGGCACGGGGCCCGGCGCGTCTTCGTGGGCGAAGATCACGAAGTACTCCTTGCCTTCGTGCTCCTTGACCCGCGGGATCGTCGGCCGCGCGCGCAGCCGCTCGATGTAGCTGCGGGGATAAATGTGCGTGTGGGCGTCGATGAGCTCGGGCGTCGCCATGAGGTCTCCTGTCGTGTTCATTCGGAGCGGGCACCGGCGCCGGGCAGGAACCGCCCCACCCCGGGCTCCGCGAGGAAGCCGTCTCCGGCGATCAGTTCGCCCCGCAGGTAGCTGCGCACCGTGCGCCCCGTCAGCTCGCGCCCCTCGAACGGCGACCACCCGGCCTTCGACGAGAGCTCGGATGCCGTCACCGTCCAGCGGTGCGCGGGGTCGACGAGGATGACGTCGGCATCCGCGCCGGGCTCGAGGCGTCCCTTGCCGGCGATGCCGTAGATGCGCGCGGGCTCCTCGGAGTAGCAGGCCACGAGACGCTCGTAGCTGATGAGGCCACGGGCGGCGGCGTCGAGCAGGATCGGCATCGTCGTGTCGATGCCGGGCAGCCCGAAGTGCACGTCCCAGATCGACCCGTCGGCCTTCTGCTCGCGCGTGGAGGGGGCGTGGTCGGAGGAGATATGGGTGATCTCGCCCGCGGCGAGCGCCGCCCACATGTGCTCGAGGTCGCTCTCGTCGCCCGCACGGGCGGGGGCGTGAACTTGCGCAGGGCGCCTTCGCGCAGCACCTCCTCGGCGAGCAGGGTCAAGTACTGCGGGCACGACTCGGCCCACATCGCGGCCCCCGTCGCGCGGGCGGCGCTCACGGTCTCGATCGCATCCGGGCGACTGAGGTGGGCGGAGATGATGCGTGCGCCGCTCGTCTTGGCGAGCGTCGCCACCACCGAGAGCGCGACGAGCTCGGCATCCGGATGCCGCCACTCGGGGATGACGCCGTTGTCGTCGCGACCCGCAGCGCGCAGCTCGGCTTCGAGCTCCGCAGTGATGGAGTCGTCCTCGCCGTGCACGAGGGCCGGCGCGCCCACCCGCGCGAGTTCGGTGAAGAGGGCACGCAGCCGCGCGGCGTCGAAGCCCGGGATGCCGTGGGTCGTGCACGTGAACGCCTTGAAGAACGTCGCCCCGGCGCGCCAGAGGGCTCGACCTGATCGATGCGGTCGGGGAACGCGTGAGCGGCGAGCCCGAAGTCCACCCGCGAGCGGTCGGCGAGGTGGGCGACCTTGGCCTGCAGATCCGCTACCTCGCGCACCGCACCGGAGTGCGTGTGCTCGATGATCGTCGTGACGCCTGCACGGGCCGCGGCCGCGGTGCCGCTCGGGAAGTCCTCGCGCGTCTCGTCGCCCGGGTCCATGAGGTGCACGTGCGTGTCGATCATGCCCGGCATGACGAGCAGGCCGCTCGCGTCCACGCGCTCGCGCGCCTCGAGGCGCTCCGCCGAGACCGCGGCGATCCGGCCGCCGCTCACGTACAGGTGCGCCGGCATCCGCCCCGCGCCCGTCACGAGCGTTCCGCCCTCGATTCCCAGATCGAACATCTCTGTCACCTCACGTATCGGTTGGCGAGTGTGCCGATCGACTCGATCGTGCACTCGACCAGTTGGCCTGGCTGGACGTACGCGCCTCTGCGCACGCCGTCGTCGCGCTTGTAGGGGTCGGCGCGCAGCTCGGGGTCCGAGCCGAGCGCGGGCCCGCCGGGGGTGCCGCACGCGATGACCCATCCGGGCTGCAGAGTGACCCAGCGCGAGTAGTACGAGACGAGCTCGGCGACACCCCAGATCGCCGACTCCATGGTGTTGTTCTGGCGCAGCTCCCCGTCGACGGTGGTGCGCAGCGCGAGCCGGTCAGGGTCGGGGAGCTGCTCGACGGGCACGACCCACGGGCCGATCGGGCTGGAGTCGCGGAACGACTTGCCGGCTCCGAATCGGCCCTGCGAGGTGCCGTCGTCGTCGAGCAGGATCTGGTGGTCGCGCGCCGAGACGTCGTTGAGGATCGTGTAGCCGAAGACGTGCGCGAGGGCGTCGTCGAGCGAGACGTTCCGTGCGGGCGAGCCGATCACGATCGCGAGCTCGACCTCGTAGTCGTACTTCGTGAACCCCTCGACCATGCGCACGTCCGCGCCGGGTCCGACGACGGAGCTCGGCGTCACGAAGAAGAACTCGACCTCCGTCGCGCGCTCGCGGCTGGTCTCACGCAGGTGGTCGTCGAAGTTGGCTCCCGCGCAGATGATCGCGCTCGGCGCGAGAGGCGCCCGCAGCTCGACCTCCGCGAGGGCATGACGTCGCGCGGATGCCCCGAGGACGCGCACCGCTGCGGCACGGTATACCGGGCCCTGCGCGATGAGCTCGCCGAGATCCTCAACCGGTGGCAACCCCGCGGCATCGAGAACAGGCGCGACGGGGGTGACGCCGGCCTCGTCTCCCCAACCGAGCACCTCGCGTCCGCCGTGCCGATAGCGCAGGAATCCGCTCATGAGACGAGTCCGTCCACGAGCTGCGCTTCGACGCGTCCGAGACCGTCCGCTTCGGCCCACAGGGTCTGGCCCGCGGTGTGGTCGACGCGGCCGATGTGCCGCAGTTCCGGGCGCCCGTCGAACTCGAGGGCGGGCCCCTGAGGCTTCCGGCGAGCAGCAGGATGCTGCGGTCGAGTTCCAGGCCGCGGTTGACGAAGGCGGCGAAGTCGGCGACCTCCGCCCACGAGATGACCTCTCGCCCTTCGGAGTGCCGGAGCTCGAGTTCGTCGCCGGGACGGGCGTGTGCGTCGCCGGGCTCTCCCACGCGGCACGCGCCGTCGAAGGCGACACCCTCCGCATAGCGCACGTGCCACCGCGGCCCCTCCCACCCGATCGTGAGACGGTCCGCCGCGATGAGCTCGATCACGAGGCGACAGCTCGCGAGCGTGTCGAGGATGCGATCGGCGGGCGTACCGATGGGCGTACCCGCGAAGGTCAGCCCGAGTTGCACGCGATAGCCGACACCTCCGAGCCCGCGCACGTCGACCGTCCGACTCCCATCGATGACCGAGGCGGGCTTGACGTGGAACTCGCGATAGCGGCGTGCGTGCGCATCGCCTGCGGGCAGCAGCGGGCCGGGGGCGACGACCGCGCTGATCTCAGTTGTCGACATTGCCGTCCTCGTCCATGCGCTCCCGCAATAGCCGGTGCGACCGCTCGATGTGGGCCGCCACGACCTCGGCGGCGTGGTCGCCGTCGCCCGAGCGCAGGCTCGCCACGATCTCGGCGTGCTCCGTCGCGAACTCCTTGCGGTCCCGGCGGGTGCCCACGGCGAACGGCACCCGGCCGAAGCCGAAGGTGCGCTCGCGCAGGTCTTCGCTCGCCTCCACGAGCACCCGGTTGCGGGATGCGACGGAGATCGCCCGGTGGATGCGGGTGTTGACCGCGGCGCGCCGGCCGTCGTCGCCCTCTCGCAGCGCCTCGGCGTCTTCGGCCACGAGGCCCTCGAGGCGGTCGAGCTCGTCGTCCGAGATGCGCTCCGCGGCGAGCCGCACCGCCATGGTGTCGAGAGCGGAACGGATGGCGCACTCCTGATCGAATTCGGCCCGGGTCGTGCGGTGCACGGTGAGCCGCCCGCGCGCGTCGCGATCGAGGTACTCCTCGAGCTCGAGACGATGCATGGCCTGACGAGCGGTCGTGCGGCTCACCTCGAGCGACTTGGCCGTGACGGCCTCGGTGAGCGAGGTGCCCACCGCGATCTCACCCGCCAGAATCGCGCGCTTGAGCGCGTGGTAGGACTGGTCGGCGAGCGAGAGGCGCGCCGCTGGGCGACGGGCATCGGCGCCGTGCGCGGGGGTACGACCGCGCGGGATGAGGCGAACGAGCAGGCTCATGTGCTCGCGCATCGCCTCGACGCCGCTCGCGACGTCGCCTGCGCGGATCGCGGCGACGACGAGCTCGTGGCCCACGGCGAGCCGCTGCTCGTCGTCGTGGTCGCCCGAGGCGTGGATGCCCTCGCGAGCGAGGCGGTCGACGAACTGCGTGATGAGCCGCGAGAGCGGGCGGCTGCCGGCGGCGTGCCCGACCGCCTTGTGGAACGCGCGGTCGGCGGCGGCCGACGCATGACTCGGGGCCAGGTCGGGATCGGCGAGGGCCAGCCGGCGGGATTCCGCATCACGACGGCACGCCCACTCGACGGCGAGCGGCTCGAGGGCGAGGCGTGCCTCGTAGTGGTCGACGATCTCCTTCGTCGTGAACCGGCGGGGCACATACCCACCCGCGCGGTTGTCTTCGATCATGCCGACGATCGAGAGGCGGTTGAGCGCCTCGCGGATCGGCGTGCGGCTCATCTGGAGCCGCTCGGCGAGATCCTCCTCGACGAGCTGCTCGAGCACCCAGAGGTCGCCTCCGGGCAGGAGTCCCTCGCGCAGTCGGTCGAACGCCTGCTCGGCGAGCAAGGGCGGTCGCGACACGGGTGCCACCGCAAGACGCGGCGCCTCTGCGACGCGATCGTGGTCTGTCTCTGTCACGCTTGTACGGTATCCGAAATTGCCTCTGGCTGTCGAGTACTCGCGACGGCGGGGCGCCGATCCTCGCAAAAATCCCTGTAAATACGGGGATGTTGACAGTCCCCTGCCGGTCACCTACGGTATACAGCATCCAACGACGGAAAGGCCCGAAGCAGTGCCGACAGTTCTCTTCAGCAACGGTTACGTGGTGACCGTCGACGCCGATCGCCGTGTTCTGCCGGGGGCTGGGTGCTCACCCGCGACGACACGATCGCCGCGATCGGCTCCGCGGACGACCCGCTGCCCGAGGCCGACCAGGTGCTCGACATGCACGGCATGCTCGTGATGCCCGGCCTCATCAACGGGCACAACCACTTCTGGGGCTCGCTGTTCAAGAACACAGGCGACGGCCTGCTGCTCGAGGAATGGATCGACGAGGTCACGTTCCCGCTCAAGGGCGCGCTGCGCACCGAAGACCTCCGGATCGCCGCCTATCTCGGCGCCCTCGAGCAGCTGCGCACCGGCACGACCACCTCGCTCAACCACCTCAACAACGAGAACGACGAGGAGACCATCCGCGCCACGATCGAGCCCGTGCTCGAGGTGGGCGTGCGCCAGCTGGTGGCCAAGGAGCTGCGCGACGCACCCGATCCGGTGTTCTCGACTCAGCATCCGCCGCACCACTACCCGCGCTCGCGCGCCGAGGAGATCGCGCTCGCCGAGAGCCTCGTGACGCAGTGGGACGGCGCCGGCGGCATCATCCACATGGGCCTCGCGATCGAGACGGGCGCCATGTGGCTGCTGCACAACTCGACCTCGAACGAGATCATCCTCGACGGCGTCGAACTCGCCCAGCGCCACAACCTGCGCATCACCAACCACTGCTCCGCCGGCAGCTCGTGGCTCTCCATCAAGGAGCTGCGCGACATGACCGGCGGCGGCGACATCGACTACCTCGTGCGCCTCGGCGCGCTGACCTCCAACTGGGTGATGATCCACTGCCTCTGGCTCACCGATCGCGAGATCGACCACATGGCGCGCGAGAACGTGAGCGTCGTGACCAACCCGGTGAGCAACGCCTACAGCGCCGACGGCATCACGCCGCTCGCGAAGATGTTCCAGGCGGGGCTCACGGTCGGGCTCGGCACCGACGGCACCTACGTCAACTGCTCCCCCGACATGGTCGAGCAGATGAAGTTCGCCGCCCTCATCCAGAACGTCACGCATCTCGACCCGGCCTTCATGACCGCCGAGCGCGTGATCGAGATGGCCACGATCGGCAGCGCCCAGGCACTCGGCCTCGACCACCTCATCGGCTCGCTCGAGGTCGGCAAGCGCGCCGACATCGTCGCCTTCGACCTCGATCGCACGCACATCACGGTGCCCAACCGCGCCGTATCGGCCCTCGTCTTCTCGGCCCACGGCACCGACGTCGACACCGTGATGGTCAACGGCAAGTTGCTGTTGCGCGAGGGCGAACTACTCGTACCGCTCGATGAGCGGGCGATTCGCGCGGAGGCGCGCGCTCGCGCGTCTGAAGCGATCGACCGTGCCGGGATCCGCCGCCGGGTCTCCGAGCACTGGCGACGCTGACATCCCACACCAGAAAGAACACACACCCAGGAGAGGCAATGCGAACACGAAAAATGCTTCCGGTCCTCGCTCTCTCGGCACTGCTCGCGCTCACCGCGTGCACGTCCGACGGAGCGCCGCAAGGAGGCGACAACGGAGACGAACCCACACTGCGGGTCGCGGTCATCCTTCCCGGCGAGACCACCGACAAGGGCTTCAACAAGACCGGTGAGCAGACCGTCGAACTGCTCGAGAAGGAGTTCGGTGCCGAGGCGACCCTCACCGAGAGCGTCAACCCGGCCCAGCAGGTGGACGTCTATCGGCAGTACGCCCAGCAGGGCTACGACCTCGTCGTCGGATGGGGTGGCCAGTTCAGCGATGGTGCTGTCGCGGCCGCTGAGGAGTTCCCCGACACGAAGTTCCTCGTCGTGAGCAGTGCCGTCGAGAACGGCAGCAACCTCGCGTCGTACGACACCGCGCTCGAGGACTGGCACTTCGTGGGCGGCTACCTCATGGGTCGCCTCTCGAAGACCGGCGTCGTCGGTCAGGTGAGCGGTCAGTGCTTCGCAAGCACGGCATCCGGGCAGAACGGCACGCGCGACGGTGCCAAGTACGCCAACCCCGACATCGAGTGGCTCGCGACGTACACGGGTGACTTCGAAGACCCGACCAAGGCCCAGCAGGCCGCCCAGGCGATGATCGACCAGGGCGCCGACATGCTCGCCACCAACCTCAACCAGGGCGTCTACGGCGTAGTGCAGGCGGCCAAGGCCAGCCCGGGCGTCGGCGTCGTGACCGAGTGGCTCGACAACAGCGCCGACGCGCCCGGTGTCATCCTCTCGGGCGTCGACAAGTCGTACGCGCGATTCGTCGGCGTCAAGGTGCAGCAGATCCTCGACGGCACCTGGAAGGGCGAGCACGAGCGGTTCTTCCTTCCCGAGGACTGGGGCCCCGCGATCTTCAAGACCGCGGACATCCCGGATGACGTCTACCAGGACGCTCTCGACGTGCAGGCCAAGATCGCCAGCGGCGAGCTCGACGTGGTGCGCGACGAGACCTGCCCCGGTTGATCCCCTCGTCCCGCTCTGCCGCATCCGCGCGTGCGGCAGGGCGGGACCCTCGACCTCCATCCGCCAACTGAACGGAAAGACCCGATGACCGAGAGCACCCCGCTCCTCGCCGCCCGAGGATCACCAAGACCTACCCCGGCGTCGTCGCGAACCACGACGTCTCGATCGATCTGCGATCCGGCGAGATCCACGGCGTCCTCGGAGAGAACGGCGCGGGCAAGACGACGCTCATGGCGATCATCTACGGCCTCACCACTCCCGACGCGGGCACCATCGAACTCGACGGCGCGCCCATCGCGCTCGGCAGCCCGAAGGAGGCCCTCGCGCACGGGATCGGTTTCGTGCAGCAGCACTTCTCGCTCATCCCGACCCTCACGGTCGCCGAGAACATGGTGCTCTCGCTCAGCAACTCCGGCGAGAAGATCTCGCTCGGTCAGGGGCCGAGCGCGTGCGCGCCCTCTCGGAGCGCTACGGACTCGGCGTGCCGCCGAACGCGGTCGTGGGCTCGCTCAGCGTCGGCATGCAGCAGCGTGCCGAGCTGCTGAAGGCCCTCGCGCGCGACGCACGCGTGCTCATCCTCGACGAGCCGACCTCGGTACTCACCCCGCAGGAGGCGCAGGAGCTCATCGGGCTGCTCGCGCAGCTCGCCGCCGACGGGATGGGCATCTTCCTGATCTCCCACAAGCTCGAAGAGGTGCTGCGCCTCGTCGACCGCGTGACCGTGCTGCGTCGCGGCAGGCTCGTCGCCACCCTGGATGCCGCAGGCACCACCCAGGCGCAGCTCGCCGAGATGATGGTCGGCACGCTCAGCATCATCGACACCGAGCGCCACGAGCACGCACCGCGCGGCGAGACGCCCCGCCTGCGTGCGGAGGCCATCTCGACGCGCGCCGAAGGCATGCGCGGTGACGTGCACGACGTCTCGCTCGAGCTCTACCCGGGCGAGGTGCTCGGGATCGCCGGCGTCGAAGGCAGCGGCCAGGTGGAACTCATCGAGGCACTCGCCGGGGTTCGCCCGCTGTCGGGCGGCTCGGTGCACCTCGATTCCGAGAACATCTCCCGGCTGAGCGTGCGCGAGCGGCAACGTCGCGGCATCGCCCACATCGCCGCCGATCGGCACGCCGCCGGGTTCGTGGCGACGCTCTCGGTCGCCGACAATCTCATCCTGCCGGTCGCCAACGAGCCGGAGTTCAGCCGAGGCGGGGTGCTGCGTCGCGCGGCGATCCGCCAGCACGTGACGCAGCTCATCGAGCAGTACGACATCCGGGTGGCGGGGCCGGATGTCCTGGCCGGCACGCTCTCGGGCGGCAACCAGCAGCGCGTCGTCGTGGCGCGCGAGTTCTCGCGGAACCCGTCCGTCATCCTGTCGTGCTTCGCCACCCGCGGGCTCGACTTCGCGTCGATCGCCGCCGTGCACGACCGCGTGCGCACGATGCGCGCGAAGGGCGCGGCGATCGCGTTCGCATCCGTGGACCTCGACGAACTGCTCACGCTGTCCGACAGGATCCTCGTTCTGTATCAGGGTCGCGTCGCGGGCATCCTCGACGCTCGCGAGGCCACGAGCGAGAAGCTCGGGCTGCTCATGGGAGGAGGAGGCAGCATGATGGCCCGGATCACGGACGCGCTGCGTACCGTCAGTCAATCGCTCGGCAGCCGCAGGCGGATCGCCGAGGGGCTGCTCGTGCCGCTCATCTCGGTGCTGCTGGCGCTCGCGACGGTCGCGATCATCCTGCTCATCGTCGGTGCGAACCCGCTCACCGCCTACGCGAGCATGATCAACGCCGCGTTCGGCAGCCCCTACGCCGTGAGCGCGACGATCATCAAGGCGATGCCGCGGCTCCTCGCGGCGCTCGGCATCGCGATCGCCATTCGCGCCAACCTCTGGAACATCGGCGCGGAGGGCCAGATCTACATCGGCGGAACCGCCGCCGCCGGCATGGTGCTCGCCCTGCCTGCACTGCCTCAGCCCCTCGTGCCGATCGTCGCGATCGTGGCCGGTGGGCTCGCGGGCGCCGCGTGGGGCGCGATCCCGGGCTTCCTGCGGGCGCACCGCGGCATCAACGAGGTCATCACCTCGCTCATGCTCGTGTACGTCGGCATCCAGATCACGCAGTACCTGCTCGAGGGGCCGTGGGCGGTGCCGATGTCGACGTTCCCGGCGACGGCACCGTTCGAGGCGCACGCCAAGCTGCCCGTGCTGATCCCCGGCACGGTGCTCAACGCCGGCATCTTCGTGGTGCTCGTCGGCGTCGCACTCAGCTGGTTCCTCGTGGATCGCACGCGGTTCGGGCTGGAACTGCGCTCGCTCGGCGGGAACGAGATCGCATCCGGGTTCCTCGGCATCAAGGTGAAGTTCATGATCATCGCCACGATGGCGGTGAGCGGTGCCTTCGCCGGTGTCGCGGGAGCCGTGGAGACGATCGGCATCCGCGGTCGCCTCATCGAGGGCTTCTCGCCGGGGTTCGGCTTCGAGGCCATCGCCATCGCCCTGCTCGGACGCCTGCACCCGGCGGGCATCGTCGCGGCGGCGCTGCTGTTCGGTGCCCTCGATGCGGGTGGCGCCGGACTGCAGACGAGCGCGCGCGGCGTGAGCTCCGCGATCGTGATGGTCGCGGCCGGCCTCAGCGTCGGCTACGTGCTCGTCGGCATGGGCTACATGGACAAGCGCGCCAAGCGCCGGGCGGCGAGACGCGCCCTCGTGAACGCCGCAGCAGCGGCGAGCGCCCAGCAGGTCTCGACGGGAGTTGACGCACGATGACGATCGAATGGTTCGCCCTCCTGCTGGCGGCCGCGGTGCCGCTCGCAGCACCGCTGTTGTTCGCGGCCCTCGGCGAGGTGATCTCCGAGACGGCGGGCGTCATCAACATCGAGCTCGAGGGCATGATGCTCGTGGGCGCGTTCACCGGCGTCGCGGGTGCCCTGATGTCGGGCGACCTGATCGTGGCGTTCACGGCGGCCCTGGTGGGCGGCGTGCTCGTCGCCACACTGCAGGGCGTCGCGTGCTTCATCTTCGGCGCCAACCAGGTGGTCGCGGGCATCGTGCTCAACATCCTCGCCCTCGGCGCGACGACGTTCCTGCTCGTCTCGGCACTCGGCGCCGACGTGACCCGCGCGGTCGTGACGCTGACGCCGCTGCCGATCCCGCTGCTGTCGGACATCCCCCTCATCGGGAAGGCGCTGTTCTCGCAGAACATCGTCGTCTACCTCGCCTACCTCGCGGTGCCTGTCGTCTGGTACCTCATCGCGAAGACGCGCTTCGGGCTGACCCTCAAGTCGGTCGGCGAGAAGCCCGCGGCAGCCGAGGCGATGGGCGTCGACGTCGTGCGGACGCGCTGGATCGCGCTGCTGCTCTGCGGGGCGCTCGCGGGGATCGGCGGAGGGCTGTTGACCCTCGGCGGGCTCGGCGTGTTCACGCCCAACATCACGAAGGGCATCGGTTTCATCGCCCTCGCGGCGGTCATCTTCGGCCGGTGGAAGCCCGTCGGCGCGTTCGGGGCCGTGATGCTGTTCAGCCTCGTGGACGCCTTCCAGATCCGCGCCCAGGCGCTCGGCCTGCCCGTGCCCTACCAGCTGCTCGTCGCGCTGCCGTACGTCGTGACACTGCTCGCGCTCGCGCTCTTCGTGTCGAAGATGCGGCCGCCGGCAGCGCTCGCCATCAACTTCGAGAAATAGGAGTGACCATGGACGACACCGTGCGCACGCGACTGCGCGAGACCGCCGTCGCCACGATCGACGAGCGCCACGCCTGGCTCCGCGAGCTGAGCCACGCCGTATGGGAGTGCGACGATCTCGGCTGGCAGGAGCACCGCGCCGTCGCGGCGATCCTCGAGCACGCGCGGCACCTCGGCGACCGGGTCAGCATCGCGGAGGGCATCGGCGGCTTCGAGACCGCCTTCAGCATCACGCTCGACACCGGTCGCCCGGGACCCCACGTGGCCACCATGGCGGAGTACGACGCGGTCGCGGGGCTCGGCCAGGCGTGTGGGCACAACCTCATCTCGACCTCGACGATCGGGGCGCTCACCGGGCTGCTGGCGTGCGCCGACGAGCTCACGGGCCGCTTCACGGTGTTCGGAACGCCCGCGGAGGAGACCGCGGGCGGCAAGATGTACATGGAGGATGCGGGACTGTTCGAGGGCCTCGACGCCCTGCTGATGTTCCACCCCAAGGACATCAACACCGTCGGCCAGCGCTCGCTCACCCTGCTGCCGCTCGTGATCGAGTTCCATGGGCACGCCGTGCACGCCGCGGCGTTCCCCTACCGCGGACGCAACGCGCTCGACGCCTTTGTGAACATGTACGTCTCGATCAGCACGATGCGTCAGCAGCTGCACGACGACGCGCGCATCCACGGGATCGTGACGCACGGCGGCGACACGCCCGCCAACATCCCGGATTACGTGCGCAGTGAGTACGTGTGCCGCGCGGTCGAGCGCTCCTATGCCGAGGAGCTCGTGGAGATGGTGAAGAAGGCGGCGCGCGCTGCTGCCGAGGCGGCGAACTGCGAGGTCACCTTCCCCGAACCGGAGCGGCTGCCCTACGAGTCGGTGCGCCCCGACCCCGAGGTGTGCGAGCTGATGCGCGATGCGGCCGCCTATGTGGGCGTCGAGCTCGTCGAGGACGAGCCGATCCTGTGGGCCTCGAATGACTCGGGGCGCATCAGCCAGCGGGTGCCCACCGCCCCGCTGTCGCTCTCGATCGGCACGCCCCCGCTCGGCGAGCACAGCCACGAGTTCCGCGAGGCGGCGGGGTCGCCGGATGGGGATCGCGCGTTCGCGGATGCCTCCAAGATCCTCGCTCTCACGGCGGTCGACCTCATGCTCGGCGCGCGCTGAGATGGGCGTGATCTCGCTCATCTTCACGGGCGGCACCATCTCCATGACGATCGACCCCGAGACCGGCGCCGCCTCGCCGTCGCTCGCGGGGGATGCACTGCTCGCGGCCATCGCCGACGAACTGCCTCCGACCCGCACGATCGACTGGGGAAAGCTGCCCGCATCCCATTTCCGGATGTCGCACGTGCTCGAGATCGCGCGCCTCGTGCAGCGTGAAGCCGACGACCCGGAGGTCGACGGCGTCGTCGTGGTGCAGGGCACCGACAGCCTCGATGAGACGGCCTTCGCCTGGGATCTGCTCGTTCTGACCGAGGTGCCCGTCATCGTCGTGGGCGCGATGCGCAACGCGAGCCAGCCCGGCTTCGACGGACCGCAGAACCTGCGCGACGCGATTCTGGCGGCGGCCGATCCGCGTCTGCGCGGACTCGGCGTGCTCGTCGCGATGAGCGGCCAGCTGCTCGGCGCGGATGACGTGACCAAGACCCACACGACGGCCTACGCCACCTTCCAGAGCCCGAACCACGGCGCTCTCGGCCACGTCGGAACCGATGGTGTGCACCTTGCCCGCAGGCGCACGCCGGTGCGGCTGGGCAGCATCCCCGTGGCGGCGGACGCGCGTGTCGCACTCGTGACCGCGGCGCTCTCGCTGCACGACGACGACATCCCGGGCCCGGAGCACGCGGCCGGCTTCGTCGTGGCGGCGATGGGCGCCGGCAACACCGACGCGCGCATCCTGGCCGCCGCACGCGAGTGGATGGCGGCGGGGCGACCCGTCGTGCTCGCGAGCCGCTGCGCCTCGGGGGCCGTGACCTCCGGCTACGGATTCGACGGCGGCAGCAGCACCTGGCGCGCGGCGGGGGCACTGTATGCGGGCACCCTCACGCCGCTCAAGGCGCGCGTGCTGCTCACCCTGGCCCTCGCGTGCGGGCTCACGCCGGGCGAGCTCGCCGCGGTGTTCCACGCCTTCGGGGGCGGTCGCTGACGCCTGCCCGGCATCCGCGCGTGCGGCGCCCCCGACCGCCGTGTCGAAAATGCAGGAGACCTCGGGCGTGTCGGCCCGTCGACGCCCGCAACCACAGCATCCGGGCGCCAACTCTCCTGCATTTTCGACACGGGGGCTCTCCTGCATTTTCGACAAAGGGGGCAGGATGGAGGCGTGGCCGACATCGCGATCGATCCCGAACTGGTGGTCTGGAGCACCGAGCCCGAAGGGCGTGACCAGCATCCGCTTGTGATCGTGATGCACGGACGCGGCTCCGACGAGCGCGACCTCGCCTCGCTGTTCAGCCTGCTGCCATCGGGGTTCACCTACGCCTCGCTGCGGGCCCCGTACGAGTACGGGCCGGGCTTCGCGTGGTTCGACGACGACGCAGAGCCGCCGGGCGACCCGCGCCTGGCCTCGGCCGATGCCATGGCGGATGCCGTGCTCGCATGGCTGCGTCGACTTCCGTGGCGCCCGACGACCGTGGGCACCCTCGGCTTCTCGCAGGGCGGTGCCCTCGCGACCCACCTGCTGCGGCAAGGCCACGGCATCGTGTCGTTCGCCGTGAACATGTCAGGCTTCGTCGTGGGCGGTTCGCACCCCGCGGATGCGGCACTCGCGATTGCGCGCCCACCGGCCTACTGGGGTCGCGGCGCCGTCGACCCGTTCTTCACCCCCGAGCTCATCCACCGCGCCGAGCAGTGGCTGCCGCACCACACGAGCCTCACGGGGGCTGTCTACCCGGGCCTCGGTCACTCGGTGAGCGACGAGATGCTGCGCGACGTCGCCGAGTTCCTCCGCGCGCGGCGCTGACGCAGCGTCAGCGGCCGGCGACGCCCGTCTCATAGGCGAGCACGACGGCCTGCACGCGGTCGCGCAGGCCCAGCTTGCCGAGCACGCGCGCGACGTGCGTCTTGACGGTCGCCTCCGAGAGCACGAACCGCTCGGCGATCTCGGCGTTGCTGAGCCCCTCACCGAGCGCCGCGAAGATCTCGTGCTCGCGCGGGGTGAGGGTGCGAGACGTGCGTCGGCAGCGGGCGCCGCCCCGGCATCCGGCAGTCGTTCGGCGAACAGCTCGAGCATCCGGCGGGTGATGCGCGGCGCGACCGCGGCGTCCCCCGCGGCCACGGAGCGGATCGCGGCCACGAGCTCGGCGGGGCGCGCATCTTTCAGCAGGAACCCGCTCGCGCCCGCCCGCAGGGCAGCGAAGGCGTACTCGTCGAGGTCGAAGGTCGTGAGGATGATGACTCGGGCGCCCGGTGCCTCCGCGATGATGCGGCGGGTGGCCTCGATGCCGTCGACGCCCGGCATGCGCACATCCATGAGCACGACGTCCGGCTGCAGCGCCTTCGTCATCGCGAGCCCGGCCGCGCCGTCGCCCGCCTCGCCGACGACCTCGATGCCCTCCTCGGCCGACAGCACCATGCGGAAGCCGAGCCGCAGCATCGACTGGTCGTCGACGAGCAGCACGCGGATGTCGTCGGTCACCTGCCGCCCCCACGTTCGCATCCGGTTCCGCGAGCGGCAGCACCGCCCGCACCTGCCAGCCGCGCTCGTGCGCGCCCGCCTCGACGCTACCGCCGAGCGAGGCGGCCCGTTCACGCATGCCGAGGATGCCGCGGCCCGTGCCCGCGGCCGCGTCCACGGCGACAGGCCCGAGCTCGTTCGTGATGCGCACCTCGACGCGGTCACCACGCTCGTCGATGAGCCGCTCGAGCTCCACGAGCACGAAAGGCGACCCGGGCGCGTGGCGCAGCACGTTGGTGAGCGACTCCTGCACGATGCGCCACATCGAACGGCGCACCGCGATCGGCAGCTGATCGAGCGCACCCCTGCGCACGAGGCGGGTGGGAAGCCCCGCCGTGCGGAACCGCTCGATGAGCTCCTCGAGCCCGACGTCGGGCTCCGGTTCGAGCGGCGCGTCATCGGACGGATCCCGCAGCACGCCGAGCACGCGGCGCATGTCGGCGAGCGCCGAGCGGCCCGTCTCGGTGAGGGCGTCGAGCGCGCGCTCGGCGCCCGCCGGATCGCTTCCGGATGCCGCCCGGGCTCCGTCGGCGAGGGCCACCATGACCGTGAGCGAGTGGGCGACCACGTCGTGCAGCTCGCGCGCGATGCGCGTGCGCTCCTCGGCGACGGCGAGCGCCGCCTGCTGCTCGCGATCGTGCGCGAGGGCGTTGGCGCGTTGGATGAGTGCGTCGATGTGCTGGCGCCGCCCCCGCACGCTCACACCGATCGCGATCGCGACGACGCTCATGACGACGAGCAACGCGATCGCCGGCACGACGATCTCCGCACTCTGCTCGATCGGTTCCCCCACCGCGGCGCGCAGCCACAGGATGTTCGCGGCGCCCACCACGAGCACCATCGCGAGCTCGACGATCCAGGTGACCGCGGGTGTGCGTCCGGCCGCGACCGCATACATCCCGAGGGCGAGCGCGAACTCGAGCCCGTTGGCCTCGTGCACGAGCACGAGCGAGACGACCGCGAGCACGGCGAGCGCGGCGACGGTCAGCACGGGCTCGTGCCGTCGGCGCAGCAGCACGAGGCCGCCGAGCACCGCGGCCGCGAGCTGCACCATGCCGAGCGCGGGCTGCGGGCCCGCGGTCGCGTTCGCTCCCCCGCCGCCACAAGGAGGGCCGTGACGGTCGCGGGAATCGCGTACCAGAGGGCGACGACGACATCCATGACCACCGGATGCCGCACGAAGTAGCGGCGGACGGCCCCAGCCGTCGGGCGTCGAGCTCGGTGAACGGTCCGTCGGCACTTGCCGCGGAAACCGGACGCACCCACCTCTTCAGCCGCGCGAGCACGCGCGACGGCGGCGCCACATCCGGAATCGAACGTGGCGCCGCCGGGCGCTGGGACTCGGGAATCAGTCGTCCCGTCTCGCGAAGGAGAACGCGCCGATGAGGAGCGCGACCACCGTGTAGCCGCCGAACACGGCGAAGCCGGCCCACGGCTCGAGCGAGCTGGCGCCGCCCATGCCGAACCCGGTGATGGCCGAGCCGGCGGTCGAGGGCAGGTACTCGTAGGTCTTCCAGAGCCAGTCCGCGTTCGTCATCGCCGCCGCGATCTGCACGATGACCGGCAGCACGAACAGCACACCGACGGTCGCGGTGATGGCACCGGCCGAGTTGCGCACGATGAGCCCGATGCCGTAGGCGAACAGTGCCGACACCGTGAGGTAGAGCACCGTGCCGATGATCGCCTCCAGCGCCTCGGCCGGCACATCGATGCCCGCGCCGGCGCCGAGCAGGATCGGCACCGCGGCCCCGATCGCCGCCGCCACGGCGAGAGTGCCCACGACGAGGCCGGTGAGCAGCACGATGAGGCCCTTGGCACCGACGACCCGCAGCCGCCGCGGCTCGGCGGCGAGGGTGGAGCGGTAGGCGCCCGTCGTGAACTCACCCGTGATGATGAGCGCACCGAGCACGGCGATCGTGAGCTGCGCGATCGGATAGCCGACGATCGCCGACGAGATGTCGCGCGATGGGCTCTCGGGGAAGGTCGTCATCGCCCACGCGAAGAGGGCGCCGAAGGCCGTCATGATGAGGATCGTCGCGATCGAGGTCCACAGGGTGGAGCGCAGCGAGCGCAGCTTGATCCACTCCGCGCGCACCAGGCGCGGGAAGGTGGGGCGCAGGCCCGTCTCGGGCCGCGTCGCGGTCGTCGCGCTCATCGGGCCACCCCCGCGGGAACCGCGCTCGTGCGGTATTCGACCGCATCGTCGGTGAGTGCCATGTACGCGTCCTCCAAAGACGTCGTGAGCGGGGTGAGCTCGGACAGGACGATACCGGCAGCGACCGCGGACGCGGCGATGTCGCCGGCCTCGAGCCCCGAGATCTCGAGCACACCCGTCTGCTCGGATGCGATGGTGGCGCCGCTGCGGGCGAGCAGCTCCGCGAGCTCCGAGGCCCGATCGGTGCGCACCCGCACCGCCTGACGACCGGCGCCCGCCACGAAGTCGGCGACCGGGGCATCCGCGAGGATGCGGCCCTTGCCGATGACGATCACGTGGTCGGCGGTGAGCGCGACCTCGCTCATGAGGTGGCTGGAGAGGAACACCGTGCGGCCCTCGCTCGCCAGATAGCGCGCGAAGTTGCGCACCCAGCGCACGCCCTCCGGGTCGAGCCCGTTGACGGGTTCGTCGAAGAGCAGCACCTGCGGGTCGCCCAGCAGGGCCGCGGCGATGCCGAGGCGCTGCCCCATGCCGAGCGAGAAGCCCTTGACGCGCTTGCCGGCCACGGCATCCAACCCCGTCAGCTCGATCACCTCGCGCACACGAGCGGTCGGGATGCCGTGGGTCGCGGCGAGTCCCAGCAGGTGGTGGTAGGCGGTGCGGCCGCTGTGCACGGCCTTGGCATCCAGCAGGGCGCCGACCGTGGTGAGCGGCGAGCGCAGCTCGGCGTAGCGCCGTCCGGCGATCGTCACGCTGCCGCTGGTGGGGCGGGTGAGGCCGACGATCATGCGCATCGTCGTGGACTTGCCGGCGCCGTTCGGGCCGAGGAAGCCGGTGACGTGCCCGGGTTCGATCGTGAAACTGATGTCGTCGACGGCGACCCGGTCGCCGTACCTCTTGCTGAGGCCTCGTGCCTCGATCATGGTTCCTCCTTCGTCGGGGTACGTCTCGACGGTAGGAAGAGCGGCCGGGTCGGCTCGGCCCCCAGCGGAGGTATCTGTGCGGGAGTGTGTACCTCGGAAGGATGACGCCGGTGCTACATCGCGAGGTGCCCGATGCCCAGCGCGATGCCGAGCAGGATGCCAAAGAACGAGACACCCAGCAGCACGAGGTGGATGAGGAGCGGCCCGCGGTCGGCGCCGTCGACACGGGCACGGCGGGCGAGGTAGGCGATCGGGGTCGCGAGGCTCCACAGCGGGCTCGGAACGGATGCGAACCCCCGCTCGCGCAGGGCGCGTGCGTCGAACACGGCGACGGCGGTGAGCACGAGCAGCATCACGGCGAGGAAGCCGAGCTTCACGAGCGGACGCTGCGCTTCCGGCATCCGCAGGAGCAGCGGCACCGACATCATCGAGACGAGCCAGTAGAGGCCTCCCACCCACACGGGCGAGCCGACGATCACCGAGAGCGCCCGGGTGGCGTCGTCGGGCCGATGCACGAGCGGCTCGCGTTCCACCACGCGCCGGGCCGCGGGCGACACCGCATGGCGGCGGAACTCGGCCCACGCCAGGCCGTCCCACCAGCGCTCCATGCCCTCGCGCTCCGGGTCCGGGTACCACCCCTCGTCCACGCCGCCATGCTAGCGACGGCCTCGCGCTGCCGGAGGTCGGGGGTGGGCGCGAAGATGGGGGATGGATGCTGCCCTCGAGCGCTTCTCCCCGGCCACGCGGGAGTGGTTCGACGGCGCGTTCCCGCAGCCGACCGCCGCGCAGGCCGGAGCGTGGGAGGCGATCTCGTCGGGGCGGCATGCACTCGTGGTGGCCCCCACGGGGTCGGGCAAGACACTCTCGGCGTTCCTGTGGTCGCTCGACCGGCTGCTCACCGCATCCGCTGCCGACCCCGCTCGCAGAACCCGCGTGCTCTACATCTCGCCGCTCAAGGCGCTCGGCGTCGACGTCGAGCGCAACCTGCGCTCGCCGCTCGTGGGCATCACCCAGACGGCGAAGCGGCTCGGGATGACGCCCCCGGTATCACGGTCGGCGTGCGGTCCGGCGATACCACCGCGGCCGACCGGCGCCTGCTGCTGCGCGAGCCGCCCGACATCCTCATCACGACGCCCGAGTCGCTCTACCTCATGCTCACGAGCGCCGCACGCTCGACGCTCGCGGGGGTCGAGACGATCATCGTCGACGAGATCCACGCGGTCGCGGCGACCAAGCGCGGGGCGCACCTGGCGGTGTCGCTCGAGCGGCTCGACGCGCTGCTGCCGAAGCCGGCACAGCGCATCGGCCTGTCGGCGACCGTGCGTCCGCTCGAGGAGGTGGCGCGGTTCCTCGGGGGCGCGAGGCGGTCGAGGTCGTGTCGCCGCCCATCGAGAAGACCTTCGAGCTGCGGGTCGTCGTGCCTGTGGAGGACATGACCGAACTCGGGGCGCGCGCGACGGATGAGGCGCTCGAGGGAGACGAGAAGGCCCTCGCCTCCGGCGGCTCGATCTGGCCGCACGTCGACCGGGCCATCGTCGAAGAGGTGCTGCGGCACCGCTCGACGATCGTGTTCGCCAACTCGCGACGGCTCGCCGAGCGCATCACGGCGTCGATGAACGAGATCTACCTCGAGACGCTCGGCGATGGTTTCGAGACGCCGCCTGCGGCAGCTCCTCAACCAGCTGACAGTGCGAGCGGGTTGAGGAGCGATCCGCAGGCTTCGAAACGCGTCGCCTCCGGCGGCGCTCCTCAGCCACCACGCATTCCCGCACAGCTCATGGGCGCATCCGGCTCCACCTCGGGTGCCGAACCCGTGCTCGCGCGCGCCCACCACGGCTCCGTGTCGAAGGAGCAGCGTGCCCAGATCGAGGACGACCTCAAGTCGGGCCGCCTGCGCTGCGTCGTGGCGACGAGCTCGCTCGAACTCGGCATCGACATGGGCGCCGTCGACCTCGTGATCCAGGTGGAGTCGCCGCCGAGCGTCGCGAGCGGCCTGCAGCGCGTCGGCCGTGCGGGCCACCAGGTGGGCGAGATCTCGAAGGGCGTGCTGTTCCCCAAGCACCGCGCCGACCTCCTGCACACCGCGATCGCGACCGAGCGGATGCGGGAGGGCCTCATCGAGGCCATCTCCGTTCCGCAGAACCCGCTCGACATCCTCGCCCAGCAGACGGTCGCCGCCGTCGCGCTCGACAGCGTGGATGTGGAGGAGTGGTTCGAGACCGTGCGGCGCTCGGCGCCGTTCGCGACGCTGCCACGCAGTGCCTACGAGGCGACGCTCGACCTGCTCGCCGGGCGGTATCCATCCGACGAGTTCGCGGAGCTGCGGCCGCGCATCGTGTGGGATCGCGTGGCGGGCACCATCTCGGGCCGCCCCGGTGCGCAGCGGCTCGCGGTGACGAGCGGCGGCACGATCCCGGATCGCGGCATGTTCGGGGTGTTCATCGTGGGCACGGATGACGGCGCGCGTCGCGTGGGCGAGCTCGACGAGGAGATGGTCTACGAGTCGCGCGTCGGCGACGTGTTCGCGCTCGGGGCCACGAGCTGGCGCATCGAGGAGATCACCTCGGATCGCGTGCTCGTGAGCCCTGCGTTCGGCCAGCCGGGGCGCGTGCCGTTCTGGAAGGGCGACGGGCTCGGGCGGCCGGCCGAGCTGGGGCGGGCGATCGGGGCGTTCCAGGCCGAGCTGGCATCCGGAACCGTGAGCGCGTCGCGGCTGGAGTCGGACGGGCTGGATGAGCGCGCGGCCCGCAACCTGCTCGCGTTCGTGGCCGAGCAGAAGGCCGCGACGGGTGTCGTGCCGAGCGACCGCACGCTGCTCGTCGAGCGCTTCCGCGACGAGCTCGGCGACTGGCGGCTCGTGCTGCACTCCCCGTTCGGCACCCCCGTGCACGCGCCGTGGGCGCTCGCGGTGGCGGCCCGCATCCGCGAGCGTCTCGGCGTCGACGGCTCGGCGATGGCGGGCGACGACGGCATCGTCGTGCGGTTGCCCGAGACGGATGCCGACCCGCCCGGCGCCGAGCTGTTCGCCTTCGAGCCCGACGAGCTCGAGACGCTCGTGACCGAGGAGGTCGGCGGCTCGGCGCTCTTCGCCGCGCGCTTCCGCGAGTCGGCGGCGCGCGCCCTGCTGCTGCCACGCCGCAACCCCGGCAAGCGCTCGCCGCTCTGGCAGCAGCGGCAGCGTTCGGCGCAGCTGCTCGAGGTGGCGCGCAAGTACCCGAGCTTCCCGATCATCCTCGAGACGGTGCGCGAGGTGCTGCAGGACGTCTACGACCTGCCGTCGCTGCGCGAGCTCACCTCGTCGATCGCCGGCAGGCAGGTGCGGCTCGTCGAGGTCGAGACGGATGCGCCGTCGCCCTTCGCGCGCACGCTGCTGTTCGGTTACGTGGCCGCGTTCCTCTACGAGGGCGACTCCCCGCTCGCCGAGCGCCGCGCGGCCGCCCTCTCGCTCGACCCGGCCCTGCTCGCGGAACTGCTGGGTCGCGCCGAGTTGCGCGAGCTGCTCGACCCCGAGGTGATCGCGCAGGTCGAGAGAGAGCTGCAACGGATCGACCCCGAGCGGCGCGCGCGCGATGCCGAGGGGATCGTCGACCTGCTGCGGGTGCTGGGGCCGCTGTCGGTGGAGGAGGTGGCAGCGCGGTTCGCTCATCAGTCGGTCGAGGAGCGACCGGCGGAGCCGGACGCGTCTCGAGACCCCGCCCACGAGGACGCTGGTTTCGAGACGCGTCGCCCTGCGGGCGGCGCTCCTCGCCCAGCTGACCTGCTGCAGGAGCTCGCGCGTGCGAACCGCGTGCTGCGGGTGCAGATCGCGGGCGTCGAGCGCTGGGCGGTCATCGAAGACGCCGCGCGCCTCCGCGACGCGCTCGGGGTCCCGCTGCCCATCGGGGTGCCGACCGCCTTCCTCGAGCCCGTCGCCGATCCGGTCGGCGACCTCGTGAGCCGCTACCTGCGCACGCACGGTCCCTTCACGGCGACGGATGCGGCATCCCGGCTCGGTCTCGGCGTCGCGGTCGTGACGGATGCGCTGCGGCGTCTCGCGGCCGACCGGCGCGCCGTCGAGGGCGAGTTCCGGCCCGGGGCCTCGGGCACGGAGTGGGTCGACCCCGAGGTGCTGCGGCGGCTGCGGGCGCGTTCCCTCGCGGCTTTGCGACGCGAGGTGGAGCCGGTGCCGCAAGCGGCGCTCGGGCGGTTCCTTCCCGACTGGCAGCATGTGGCATCCGAGCGCGGTGGCCTCAGGGGGATCGACGGCCTCGTCTCCGCCATCGACCAGCTCGCCGGCCTGCCGCTGCCCGCCACCAGCTGGGAGAGCCTCGTGCTGCCGAGCCGCGTGCGCGACTACAGCCCCGCGATGCTCGATGAGCTCATGGCGTCCGGCGAGGTGCTCTGGGCGGGGCGCGGCGAACTGCCCGGCGGCGACGGCTGGGTGAGCTTGCACCTCGCCGAGGCCGCACCGCTGACCCTGCCCGAGCCGCTCGCGCTCGAGCCGGATGCACTGCGCGACCGCCTGCTCGCCGCGCTCGCGGGCGGCGGTGGGTACTTCTTCCGGCAGCTCGCGACGGCCGTTGCGGAGCCGGATGCGGAGCCGCTGACCGACACGGACGTCGCGCGAGCCCTGTGGGATCTGGTGTGGGCGGGGCGGGTCACGGGCGACACCTTCACCGCCCTGCGCGCGCGGCTCGGCGCCACCACAACGCGGGCTCGAGCGACGCCGCGCAGCCGGGCGCACCGGGCGCGCGCTCGCGTGGCGGCCTCGCTTGCCGCATCCGCTCCCCCGACCGTCGCGGGGCGCTGGAGCCTGCTGCCGGCTCCGGATGCCGTGCCGACCGCCCGCGCGACGGCGCTCGCGGAGCAGCTGCTCGAGCGCTACGGCGTCGTGACGCGCGGCGCGGTGCAGGCCGAGGGGGTCGAGGGCGGGTTCGCGCTCGTCTACAAGGTGCTCTCGAGCCTGGAGGAGACCGGGCGCGTGCGACGCGGGTACTTCGTGGAGCAGCTCGGCGCGGCCCAGTTCGCGACGCCCGCGACTGTCGACCGGTTGCGCGCGTTCCACACCGACCGTGGCGACGAGGCGCCGCTCGTCGCGGTGACCCTCGGGGCGACCGACCCGGCGAACCCGTACGGTGCCGCGCTCTCGTGGCCGTCGGTTTCCGACGACGGTGAGCGCGCGCGCACGCACCGCCCCGGGCGCAAGGCGGGCGCACTCGTCGTGCTCGTAGACGGCGCGCTCGGCCTCTACGTCGAGAAGGGCGGCAAGACGGTGCTCGACTTCCTCGACGCGGATGCCGAGGCGGCTCGCGAGGCGGCCGCGGCATCCCTCGCCTCCACGGTGCGCGCTGCCGACGGTCGGCTGCGGGTGGAGCGCATCGACGGCGCCTTCGCCGTGGGCACCCCGCTCGGCGACGCCCTGCAGCGCGCCGGCTTCGCGCCCACTCCGCAGGGGCTCCGCCTGCGCTAGCCGGCCGCGCCCTGCCGCCGCCCGCCGCCGCATCCGCCCCGCCGCATCCGTCCACAACTCAATGTCGAAAATGCAGGAAAGTCCGGGTGTGTCGGCCACCTCAACCCCGAAATGGCGGGAAGTCGCCGTCGAGACTCCTGCATTTTCGACATTGCAGACACCGGATGCGGCGTCTGCTGTGAGCGGACGGGCGCGACACCGCGGCGGGCTCGCACCTAGGGTGAGGCCATGGCGAGCACCGGACCTGAGCCGCTGTGGCGGCACCTTCTCGGCGACGAGCTGCGTGGCATCCGACAGGACCGCGGCCAGACCCTCACCGAGACGGCCAGACGCGCGGGCGTCTCGCCGCAGTACCTCTCGGAGATGGAGCGCGGCCTCAAGGAGCCGTCGAGCGAGATGATCGCGGCCGTCGCCGGCGCCCTCGACACGAGCCTCGTCGATCTCACCCTCGGCGTCTCCGAACGCTTGCGCGAACTCGCCCCCGCCCAGCAGGCCCAGGCGAGCGTGCGCGCCACCCTGGCCCTCGCCGCCTGAGCCGCGCCCGACCTCCCTTCCTCCCGTCACAAACGCTGCAGCGTTCGACCGGGCGCCACAGGAATCACGGGCGCTCTCGGCCAACCGCTACAGCGTTTGACCCTCGCTCAGTCATCACGACGTCGACGAGGCCGTAGTCGCGCGCGCCGGATGCGGTGAACACGCGGTCGTGGTCGGTGTCGGCCCGCAGCCGCTCGAGGGTCTGCCCTGTGTGCCGCGCGAGGATCCCCTCGATGTCGGCGCGCACACGCACCACCTCGTCCGCCTGCAGGATGAGGTCGGGGATCGCCCCGCGCCCCTGCGACACGGGCTGGTGCAGCACCACGCGCGCGTGCGGCAGCGCCGCCCGCTTGCCCTCCGCGCCGGCCGCCAGCAGCACGGCCCCGACGGCGACCGCCTGGCCGACGACCGTCGTCGCGACCTGCGGACGGATGTAGCGCATCGTGTCGTACACCGCCAGCATCGCGCTCGGGTCGCCGCCCTCGCAGTTGATGTAGAGCTGGATGTCGCGGTCGGGGTTGTCGGCCTCGAGGTGCAGCAGCTGCGCCACGAGCACGTTCGCGACGCCCGCATCGATGGGTGTGCCGAGGTAGACGACGCGCTCGGTGAGCAGCTGCGAGTAGACGTCCATGATGCGTTCGCCGCGCGGATGCTGCGCGATGACGTTGGGGATCGTGTAGCTGCTCATGCCACGCTCCCCACCGTGAAGCCGGTGCCGCGGGTGTGGCGCGGCGGCGCGATCCGGGCGAAGTCGTCGACGATCTCGTCGATGAAGCCGTAGGCGAGCGCCTCCTTTGCCGAGTACCAGCGGTCGTGCAGCGAGTCGTCGAAGACGCGCTCCAACGGTTGCCCCGTGTCGGATGCGATGAGCCCGAGCACGACGTCGCGCGTGTAGCGCAGGTCGGCGGCCTGCAGCTCGACGTCGACGGCGGTGCCGCCGATGCCCGCCGAGCCCTGGTGCATCAGGATGCGCGCATGCGGCAGCGCCCGTCGCTTGCCGGGCGTGCCCGACGACAGCAGGAACTGCCCCGCGCTGCACGCGAGTCCGATCGCGAGCGTCGAGACGTCGCACGGCACGAGGCGCATGAGGTCGCGGATGGCGAGCATCGCCGGAACCGAGCCGCCCGGCGAGTGGATCCACAGCGCGATGTCGGATGTCGCATCCGCCGCCGCGAGCGCCACGAGTTGCGAGGCGAGCAGCGTGCCGTTGTCGTCGTCGAGCACACCGTCGAGCACGAGCACGCGCTGCTCGTACAGCTCACGGCGCACGGTGTCGGTGAATCGGGTGGGGCGGGTTTCATCACTCATGCAGCCAGCCTGTGACGCGGCTGCGAGCTGCGGGCGGGTATCCGCTGAGGGCGGTTCTGCCGCAGGCGGATGGGGTACGTTGCGAAGGTGCCCGAGGGTGACACCGTGTACCGCACGGCGCGTCAACAGCACGACGCGCTCGCCGGACGTGTGCTCACCGCGAGCGACTTCCGTGTTCCGGAGTTCGCGACCGTCGACCTCGCGGGCGAGACGGTGCGCGAGGTGGTGTCGCGCGGCAAGCATCTGCTGCATCGCGTGGGCGAGTGGACCGTTCACTCGCACCTCAAGATGGAGGGCGCCTGGCGCATCTTCCGTCGCGGCGAGCGCTGGACGCGCCCCGCCTTCCAGGCGCGCGCCGTGCTCACCGCCGATGACACGCAGTCGGTGGGCTTCGAGCTCGGCGTGCTCGAGGTGCTGCCGACCGCCGAGGAGGAGCGGGTGGTGGGGCACCTCGGTCCCGATCTGCTCGGGGCGGATTGGGATGCTGCAGAGGCGGCCCGGCGCATCGCGAGCGATCCCGGCGTGCCGGTCTTCACGGCCCTGCTCGACCAGCGCAATCTCGCGGGCATCGGCAACGTCTACGCCAACGAGCTGTGCTTCGTGCGCGGCCTGCTGCCCACTCGGCCGATGAGCGAGGTCGATGACGTGTCGGCGCTCGTGTCGCTCGCCCAGCGGATGCTCATGGCCAACCGCGGACGCTGGACCCGCACGACGACGGGCGACCTGCGGCCCGGCCGGCGCACCTGGGTGTATGGACGCACCGGCCAGCCGTGCCTGCGCTGCGGTACGCCGCTCGAGGGCGGCGAGCTGGGGCGCGTGCCCGGGGAGGAGCGGGTGGTGAGCTGGTGCCCCCGGTGCCAGCGCTAGGCGTCAGTCGGTCGCGCCGGGCTCGGGGCGGCGACCCCAGTACACGGCGCACATGATGAGCACCGCGACGAGGATCGCGACGCCGAGTCCCACGAAGATGGGCGCCGCGATCATGCCCCACTGCATGAACCAGTAGTCGGCCTGCGTCTGGAAGCCGGTCTCCGACTGCGTCATCTGGAACGTCTCCTGCAGCAGCCACACGCCGACGCCGAGCACCCCGATGCCGACGATCGTCACGATGATCGCGAACGGGTTCGTCCACGGGGCCCGCAGCGCGGGACCGGCCACCTGCACGACGGGAGGTGCGGATGCGGCGGAGGCGGCATCCGTCTCGGGCGTTGCGGATGCGCCGGGCGGCGGGCCGACCACATGGTCGAATGATCCCTCTGCGGGCCGTTCGGCACGAGGTGGGGCGGGCGGGCGCTGCAAGGCGCTCGTCACGTGCGGAGTGGTGCGACGCACGGCGGCCTCGGACCGGCTGCCGGTGGCGACCGTGCCGTCGTACCCGCGCTGGAAGGCGGGGTCGTACCTCGGGTCGATCTCGGGCTGCTCTGCCATGCGTCGAGCATAGGGGCGCGTCCGCGCCCATGTCTCGTCAGCCCAGGTCGACCCGCAGTTCGTGCAGCGTCGCGTCAATCGTCTGGGCGACCACGGATGCCGGGTCGCCGTCGAAGGCGAACTCGGTGATGCGGGCGGAATCGGCCGTCACGATCGCGAGGAACACGGTTCCGGGCGGCCGCCCCTCCTCGTCGCTCGGGCCGCCGACGCCCGTGACGGCGGCGGCGATGTCGGCGCCGAGCAGCTCGCGCACACCCTCCGCCATCTGTCGCGCGGTCGGGGCGGTCACGACCGGCCCCTCCGGCACGCCGAGCACGCGCGCCTTGGTGCGCACCGTGTAGGCGACGACGCCCCCGGCGAACCATTCGCTCGCATCCGGGGCCGCGGCGAGCGCCTGGGCGAGCCCGCCTCCGGTGAGCGACTCCGCGACCGCGACGGTGATGCCGCGACGAAGAGCGGTGCGGGCGATGGCCTCGGCGTCGGTCGTCATGGTCACAGTCTGCCGCGTGAGGCGTCATTTCGGGTGGCCCGCCAGGGCGCGCGCGCGACACGAAGCGACGCCTCAGAATGGGGAGGTGAGCGAGGGGATCGGGACAGGCAGGCGACGCACGCTCGTCGGCGCGAGCACGCAGGTCGGCACGGAGGTGTCGATCAACCTCGGTTCGGCGCTCGCGGGGGTTGCGATCCCCTTCGTGGGCTCGCCCATCGTCGTAGCGGCGCGGCAGCTCGTGATGGTCGCCGTGCTGCTGCCGTTCTACCGCCCGCGGCGGACGCTGCTCACCTGGCGCCGGCTCTGGCCCGCGGTGGCCCTCGGGGTCACGCTCGCGGTGATGAACCTGACCTTCTACGAGTCGGTGCACCTGTTGGGGCTCGGGATCGCGGCGACGATCGAGTTCCTCGGTCCGCTGCTGCTCGCGCTCGCGACCTCCAGGCGACTGCTCGACGTCGGATGCGTCGTGGTCGCCGGCGCCGGAGTCGTGCTGCTGACGGGCCTCGAGGGGCAGATCGACGTGTGGGGCGTCGCGCTGGCCCTCATCGCGGCGGCGGCGTGGGCCGCCTACATCCTGCTGACCCGCCGCGTGGCCCTCGGGCTGCCGGGACTCGAGGGACTCACGGTGGCGAGCATCGTGAGCCTCGCGCTCATCCTCCCGATCGCCGCGTTCACGCTGCCGGGCGCCGCGTTCTCGTGGCCGGTCGTCGCGCTGCTCGTGGGCATCGGCATCCTCTCGTCGGCCCTGCCCTACGCGCTCGATACCTTCATCCTGCGCCGCATCACCGCGCGGCTGTACGCGATCATCACCTCGTTCGGGCCGGTCGTCGCGGCCGTCTTCGGCTGGATCGTGTTGGGTGAGCGTCTCGGTTGGGTGCAGCTTCTCGCGATCCTGCTCGTGTGCGTCGCGGCGGGCGTCGCGATCGCCACGCAGCGGCCGGCGCCGGTGTCGGACCTCGAGCAGACGGCCGAGGGGCTCACCTAGTGTCAACCCCCTCGTCGGGCGCGGATGCGGTGCCTAGCGTCGAAGCATGGCACTGACAGCACTTGCTCTGAACTGCACCCTCAAGCCGAGCCCGGCGACCTCGAGCACGGAGAAGCTCGCGCGCGAGGTGCTCGGCGAACTCGCTCGGCACGGCGTGACGGGCGACCTCGTACGGGTCGTCGACCACGACGTCCGACCCGGGGTGCAGACCGATATGGGCGAGGGCGACGCCTGGCCCGCGCTGCGTGAGCGCGTGCTCGCGGCCGACATCCTCGTGTTCGCCACGCCCACCTGGATGGGCCACGCGACGAGCGTCGCGCAGCGGGTGCTCGAGCGTCTCGACGCCGAGCTCTCGGAGACGGATGCCGCGGGTCGCCCCACGCTGTTCGGCAAGGTCGCGATCGTGGCCGTCGTGGGCAACGAGGACGGCGCACACAAGATCAGCGCCGACGTGTTCCAGGCGCTCGACGACGTCGGCTACACGATCCCGGCGCAGGGTGTCACCTACTGGAACGGCGAGGCGATGCACACGACCGACTACGTCGAGTTGACGTCCCCCGTGACGGAGACCGACTCCGCCACCGCCGTCTCGGCGGCGAACGCGGCACACCTCGCGGGGCTGCTCGCGGCATCCGCCTATCCCGTTCCCGGGAACTAGCGCGCGGGCAGCGGCTCAGGCCGGCGCCGAGTGCACGATCGGCGCGGGAGGCGCGCCCTCGGCGCCCCGGATCTGCTCGCGCAGGCGCGCCATCTTCGCGTCGAGCGCACGCGCCGCATCCGCCGCCTCAGTGAGCTCGGCGACGAGCGCGGCCGGAACGTCGCGGTCGTACTTGTAGTAGATCTTGTGCTCGAGGCTCGCCCAGAAGTCCATGGCGATCGTGCGCAGTTGGATCTCGACCGGCACGAGCTCGGTGTGATCGCTGAGGAACACCGGCACTGTCACGATGAGGTGCAGGCTCTGGTAGCCGTTGGGCTTCGGATGCGCGATGTAGTCCTTGATCTCGAGCACCTCGAGGTCGGCCTGCGCCGTGAGCATGTCGGCGACCCAGTAGGCGTCGGCCACGAAGGCGCACGTGATGCGCACCCCGGCGATGTCGCGGATGCGGGCGCGCACGCTCTCGACGTCGGGTGGGCACCCGATGCGCTGCACCTTCTCGATGATCGAGTCCATCGACTTCAGCCGTGTACGTACGTGCTCGATGGGGCTGTAGTCGTGGGTGTGCTCGAACTCCTCCTGCAGGATCTCGATCTTGGTGGTGAGCTCGTCGATCGCGAACTTGTAGGAGAGGTGGAAGGCGGCGACGCGCTTCTGCAGCGTCTTGATGGTCTGCAGCGGCACCGCGCCGTCGGCATCCGCCATCGTGTCGTCGTAGCCCGTCATCGACTGGAACAGCCCGCGGTACACCGCCAAGTCGGCGGTCGAAGGGGTCGTGGCGGATGCGGCGGTCGCGGCGACGGATGCGGCGGTGGTGGCGGGGACGGCGGTGTCGGTCACCCTGCGACGCTATCCCCTGCGCCTGTCATGCGCTGGGGGGATGCTGTGCGCGCGCTCGGAACGCCGTCCCTCCGCGGTGCGGCCGCGGAGGGACGGCTGGCCGAGGGCCCCCGGCCCTCAGGCCCGTCGGCGACGCAGACGTCGCGCGACGATCATTCCGACGGCTCCCGCCACGATCAGCAGGAGGGCCGCGAGCCCGACCATCCAGGTGCCCGGCTCGAGCCCGGTCGAGGCCATCGTGAGCACCGGGGTCCGCGTGGAGACTCTGCGGTCGGACGGACCGTCGAGGCTGAGCGCGAGCGTCGGCAGGGTCGGATCGACAACGGCGAGGTTCACGAGCAACGCGTCGCCCGACATCGGGTCGGCGACCCGCACCGAGTAGCGCACGGTGGCCGTGTCGCCTGCAGCGAGGGCGCCCGTCCAGGCAAGCGTCGTGCCGGTGACGTCGACGGTGCCCGTGTCGGCGCTCGCGTCGCCCTGGTAGCGGGCGTCGTCGAGCACGCCGCTCAGGTCGTCGGTGAATGTCGCCGGGTCACCCGACGGCAGATCGACCTCGCCGGTGTTCGTGACGAGCACCGTGTACTCGACGATGCCGCCCGCCGTCGTCGAGCTCACGCTCGCCGACTTCGCGATGTGCACGGCAGGGAGAGCCGTGCGCGTCGACGCGCAGTCGTCAGCTGCATCGCAATTGATCCCGTCCGGCGTGGCCGGGTCGGTCATGGATGCCGGTGCGCCGAAGGCGATGTTGTTCAGCACGGCGTCGCCGCCACCGGTCACGGTCACCGTGTATTCCAGGGTCACCGTGGCTCCCGACGTGAGCGGCCCGCGCCACGAGGTGCGCTCGGCATCCGCGACGACGGCTCCCACGTTCGGCGTCGCCGTCATGGGGCCGTCGACGGTGGCGTCGTCGACCACGCCCGCGAGGTCGTCCCAGACGACCGCGGGGTAGAGCGCCGTGTAGGCGCCCTGACCGACGTTGCTCACCACGATCTCGTAGCTCACCGTCGCGCCGATGCGCGACACGACGTCGGCCGTGACGTTCTTCTCGATCTCGAGCGACGGCACGAGCAGGTCGGCCGTCGCGTCGGCGTCGGTGCGGATCACGCCGCCCGCACCGGATTCAACGGTCGCCGTGTTGCTGAACGCGTTGGCGACAGAGCCCTGGCCCACCGGGAAGACCACGCGCAGCGTGACGTCGAAGACGTGCACCGCGGAGGCCGGGAGCGGGGTGCCCTCGGCCACGAGCTGCAGCTGGGTGCCGCCGTTCCATCCGGCGACGACCGCCGGACCACCCGCACGCGAGGCCGCCGACTCGACAGTGACGACCGCTCCGGCCGGGTAGTCGAGCTCATCTTCGAGGCCATAGCTGAGGTCGATCGTCGACGGGTTGCTCACCGTCATCGTGTAGCTCACGAGCCACGAGCCGTCGGCCTGCTGCGTCGGCTGGCCGGAGACCAGCTTCGTGACCGCCGGGTCGAAGATGCGTGCACAGGCCTCGGCATCCGTCTGCGCCACGGTGCTGCCGACGATCGCCCGGTTGAGGAACCCCGTGCCCGTCTCGGCGCCGTCGATCACGCAGTCGGCCGCCGTGTCGCTGCCGCGCAGCGAGCCGGAGTCGGCCACGACACGCACGCTGTAGCTGTGCGAGCCGCCCGCGGGCAGCAGAATGTCTTCGACGAGCGTCGTATCGCTCGCGCCGAGTGGTGCTTCGGGATGCACTCACGCTGATCATGGCCGGAGGACGAGGGGACGAGGCCGTTTTTCACCCCGGCCGTTCACCCGCAGGTGCCATGGCCACCGAGCGCTCAACGCTCGCCGAGCAGCCCCTGTCGTCGGGCCTCCCGCACAGCCTCGTCACGCGACGAGACGCCGAGCTTCCGGTAGATGCTCCTCAGTTGCGTCTTGACCGTGTTCTGCGACACGAAGAGCGCTTCGGCGATGCCCACCACCGAGCCCGCGGTCACGAGTTGCGCCAGCACCGCCCGCTCGCGAGGGCTGAGCGCCACGCGGCCACCGAGCGCCGCGAACGGATCGGCGAGCCCCGCGAGTGCGACAGGCAGCTCCGCGCCGAGCTGTTCGAGGGCGCGGCGCGGGACGAGTGCGAAGGGCGACGTCAGGTGCGAGCGGCCGAGGATGCCGACGGCGCGCGCGAGAGCGAACTCCGCCGAGCTGCGGTTGTCTTCGCGGAGATGCACGACCGCGGCGAGCAGCAGGCTCTCACCCAAGTGCCTGCGGGTCGCAGTGGACCAGTCGACCTCCTCCAGCGCGCGCAGTGCGTGGCCGGAGTTGTCGCGGGCGAGGGCCGCTCGCGCGCGCGCCAGCGCGAGCGGTGCGCTGGCGCCGCGACCCGACAGCACCGCGTCGGCACGCGCGACGTCGCCCGCGGCGAGTGCGAGATCGGCCCGCACTGCCGTCAGCAGGTCGGCGGCATAGCGACTCATCCCGCGACCCCGTTGGCTCCGGAAACTCAACTCGAAGGCGTCGAGGCCCTGCTGTGGCGTGCCCGCGAGAAGGTGCGCGAGCCCGCTCACCCACAGGCCGTAAGCCCAGTGCTCGGTGAACTCCGTGCGCTCCACCGGTTCGAGAGCGCTGAGCGCGGCACGCGGATCGCCTGCCTCGATCGCGAGCAGAGCGCGAGCGACGTGCCAGCCTTTCGCGTAGAGCGAGGACGCCCACTCCGCGGTGGCCTCTTCGCTGAGCGACCGAGCCAAGGGCGTCGCACGGTCCACATCACCCTCGATGGCATGCGCCTCGGCGAGCACGGAGCGGCGGTGCGTGGAGCGTCCCGGGTGATCGTCGTGCGCGAGCTCCGCCGCGTGCGAGACTGCCGCAGGGAAGGCACCCGCCAGCACATCCGTGACGACGACCTGCATCATCCCCACGGCGAACATCTCGCGCACCTGCTCATCGGCGCCGCCCATTGCGCGCTGCTGAGCAGCGATCGCCTCGCCCACGCCCGCCGCGCGCTCATATTGCCGCGCGGCCCGCAGCGCGCCGAACTCGGCGAGCAGTCTCTCGTGACGTTCCGTCTCGTCGCGCGGAGGCGGCAGGCGATGCAACGCACGTAGACCTGTCGCGACGAGCCGCCGCACGCGACCAGACGGCGTCGACTCGCGCTCGCTCAGCATGATGGCCAACGCGATGCCCAGCGTGCCGTGTTCCGTGAGGTCGGCGGCGGGGATGCGACCGAGCACCGCGATCATGTCGTCGACACGGTTGGTCGCCAGCTCCGAGAAGTTCCGCACGAAGACGGCCCACACCACGTCATAGGCGTGTGCCTCGACGAGCAGGCCCATCGCCGTCACCGGGTCGCCCCGCTCCTCGGCATGCGTCGCCGCTCGGCGAAGCAACAGCTCGCGCTCCGCCGCCCCCAGCCGGCGCTCACTCTCCCGACGCAGCACATGGCGCACGAGCACGTGGAAGCCGAAGCGTGTGTTGCCGTCACTCTCGTCGAGCTCGCCGAGTCCGCGGTCACGGAAGGAGCGGAGCAGGTGCCGGGCCGCGGCGACGTCGGTGAGCTCCGCGAGCTCCGCGGCCAGCTCGAGATCGACAGCAGGCACGACGGCAAGCCGCACGGCCGCGACCCTCTCGTCTGCGTGCGGGAACTCGGCGAGCACCTCACTCGAAACCGCCACCGCGAGGGTGTCGGCGAGCCGCTCGGCGTCGATCGGACGGGTGCTCTCGGCCCGGGCCACCGCCGCGACCGCGAGTCGCGCCGTGAGCGGATTGCCGCGCGTCAGCATCGACAGGACCTCGAGTTCGCGCCCGTCGAGCGTGAGTCCCTCACGGCCCGCGAGCTCCCGCAGTTCACGAGGAGTCAGAGCCAGCTCCCCCGCGTCGATGACGCTGCCGCCGAAGCGAGCCAACACGTGCGGGTCGTCGACGAGCGTGCCGCCCCGGCTCGTGGCGACGAGGATGAGCTGCGGCGCCCGTTCGAGCACCCAGATGATGTCGCGCACCGCTTCGGGCGCCAGCAGGTGGATGTCATCGACGACCACGCGCACCGCGCCGTTGTACTGATAGAGCAGCTCCACGACGAGTCCCGGCACAGCCTCGACGGGAACGTCGCCCGCCACGAAACGCGCGAGATCGCCATCGGCGCGCAACCGGCCGTGCTCCTCGAGCACCGCCACGGCGCGGCGCCAGAAGCCGACGCGCGGCGCCGTGACGGCATCCACCTGGAGCCACACCGTCTGGCGTCCGTGCCGTCGTCGCTCGGCGACCCACTCGGAGGCGACTGCGGTCTTGCCTGACCCCGCGCCCGCGCGGAGCACCACGAGCCGGCCGCCCTCGTCGAGCACGCGCAGGAGACGCGGCCGAGCCACGGCATCCGTCACGTACGGCGCCTCTGCGGCGGCGTCGTGCGTGACCCGCCGCACAGCGCGCGCGGGTGGGTCGCCGACGAAGGGCCCGGTGAGCCCCGCCTGCCGGAAGAGCTCGGTGGCATCCGCGACATCGACACTCGCGAACGGTGCACGATGGTCGTCACCTGCGCGAGTCGCGAGTGCGATCGCGAAGTGCTCGCGAGCCGCATCCGGGTCGTGCAGATGCAGGAGCGCCGCCGCCATGATGACGCGCAGGTCGACGGCGTCGCGTACCGAGGCACCGCGCAGCCCGCGTTCAGCCACCTCGGCCGCAGCGCTCCACCGGCCGGCGAGCAGGTGCGCTCTGGCAAGAGCGACGAGCAGGGTCGCGATCTCGGGATGCTGCTGCACGATGGCGGTGACGCGCGCGACGTCACCCAGCTCCGCGAGCAGGTCGGCACGGGCGCGTGCCAGCACGTATCCGCCGCGCGCCCAATGGCGGTCGTCGATGCCATGCGCGAATCGCGCCGCGTCGAGTCGCACGAGCGCGGCGTGCGGGTCGCCGAAGAGCTTGCCGTACCGCGCCTCGGCATGGGCGACGAAGGGCCACAGCTCGACGGGCTCGGTCGCGGACCCCGCGGCCTCCAGTTCGCCGGCCGCCGCATCCGCGTCGAGGCGGTCCATGGCGAGGTGGGCGCGCGCGAGCTTCGCGCCGAGCGTCGTCAGATGCTCGACCCGCGGGTGCACGGGACCTTTCTCGAACAGGCGGTCCAGCCATTCCTCGGCGAGCGTGCGATGACCCCGGATGGCGGCGAGCAGGGCGAGGTGCGCTGCGGCGCCCGAGGCGCTCCAGTTGTGGTGCGGGGCCGGGCCCGACTGCACGAACGCCGCCGTCGCGTGCCGGATGGCGCCGTCGTAGTCGCCCGCGAGCATGAGCGTGAGCGAGCGCTGGTGCGGCAGCCATCCCGGTCGGCCGCCCGCGATGGTGGCATGCCACGAGGTCGCCTCGGTCACCTCGAGCTCGTCGAGGCGCGCCTGCACCCGGGCGGCGATGCGCTCGGCCTCGTCGAGGTCGCCCTCCAGTCGCGCCCCGATGGATGCCGTGGTGCCGGCGATGAGCACGTCGCCGGGATCCGTGAAGATCTCGAACCGGCTCGCGTAGCGGGCGCCGACCGAACGGTGGAAGTCGATCACCCGACGGAGCGTCGGATCGCGCGAGTCCTCGCTGAACTCCGCCGCCAGACGGGAGGCGTACAACACCCGCGGGCGCCGCTCGAGCTCGGCGGCCGGTGTGCGGGCAACTCGCTCGAGCAGTTCGGGCCCGTAGCGGTCGGGCAGGTGATACCAGAACTCGTCGCTCAGGCGCGCGATCTCGCCGAGGTCGCCCTCGCGGATGATGCGACGCACGGGATCGCACGCCGCGCTGTGCCTCCCGTGAGTTTCCCCGAGTCCCCCACATGGATGAGACTACTCAGCCACGTGGGGTGGTGCTGGCGCGTAGCAGAGCGGCCACCTCTCCCGCGCCGCGCACGAACGCCGTGCGGTCGGCATCCTCCATCGGCTGGAGCACGAGGTGGGTGACGCCGGCGTCGAGCCACGGCTGCAGCTGCTGCGCGACCTCGGCGGGCGTGCCGACGACGCCGCCGCGGCGCTCGGGTGCGATGTCCCAGTGATCCCACGCGGCTTCCAGACGCGCGCGGGCGGCGGGAACGGCATCCGGGGCATCTGCGAAGACGGCCATGATGAACTCGGCGACCGGGTGCGCTCCCGTGTGCCCCGCCGCACTCCGGCCCTCGCCGATGACGGCGACCGCCTCCCGCGCGACGTCGGCCGAGGTGCCGCCGGTGAGCACCGTGCCCTCGGCGAGCTCGCCCGTGAGCGCGAGCGTCTTCGCGCCCTCGCCCGCAGCCCAGACCGGCGGCGGGGCGATGGGGGCCAGTCGAGTGCGACGTCGTCGAGGTTCACATAGCGGCCCGAGGTGGTGACGCGCTCACCCGCGAGCAAGGCCCGGAGCGCCGGCACGTACTCGCGCATGAGGGTCAGCGGCGACGCGGGGCGCACGCCGGCTTGACCCATCCAGCTCTGCACGCCGTGCCCGACACCGAGGATGAAGCGCCCCGGGAACAGGCGCGAGATCGTCGCGGCCTCCATCGCCGTGAGCGCCACGTTGCGCAGCGGCATCGGAAGCACGCCCGTGGCCACCCGGATGCTGCTGGTGAGCGCGAGCGCGGCCGTCGCGGTGGCCAGCCCGCCCTCGCGGAAGCAGTCCTCCCACAGCCAGAGCTCGTCGATGCCCGCGGCCTCCGCATCCTGCGCGTAGCCGGGGAGCGCCTCGGGCTCGACCTCGGGGTGGAAGACGACACCGATCTCAGCCATGGCTCGATCGTGCCGTAGGCGGGCGACATCCGCAGCCCTGCGTCATTCCGGATGAGCGGGAATGCCCGCGCGCACGCACCGTTGTTCCATGCGTATCGATGGAAAGGATCCTCATGCCCCTGCTCGTCACCGGAGCCTCCGGCCACCTCGGACGTCTCGTCATCAGCGCCCTGCTCGATCGCGGCGTCGCCGCATCCGACATCCGAGCGGGCGCGCGCGACACCGGGCGCATCGCCGACCTCGCGGCCCGCGGCGTGCAGACGGTTCGGCTCGACTACGACGAGCCGGCGTCGGCGGCGGATGCGATGGTCGGCGTGGAGCGCGTGCTGCTGATCTCGGGGTCGGAGGTGGGCAGGCGCGTCGCGCAGCACCGCACGGTGATCGACGCCGCCGTCGCTGCGGGCATCGCTCAGCTCGTGTACACGAGCGCGCCCCGCGCGACGACCTCGGCGCTGTTGCTCGCGCCGGAGCACAAGGCCACGGAGGAGGCGATCGCGGCGTCCGGACTCGACGCGACGATCCTGCGCAACAACTGGTACACCGAGAACTACCTCGGCACGCTCGCGCAGGCACGCGAGACCGGCGTCGTGGCGTCGAGCACGGGCGACGGACGGGTGGCGAGCGCCTCACGTCGCGACTTCGCCGAGGCGGCGGCAGTCGTGCTGACGACCGACGGACACGCGGGTGCCACGTACGAGCTCGGCGGCGACGTCGCGTGGACTCACGCCGAGCTCGCGGACGCGATCGGCGAGGTGCTCGGGCGCGACGTCGCATACGTGGCGCAGACGCCCGAGGAGCAGACGGCGGCGCTCACAGCGGCGGGGCTGGATGCGGGAACGGTCGGCTTCCTCGTGGGGCTCGACGGCAACATCCGCGAGGGGTTGCTCGGCGAGGTCACGGGCGAGCTGTCGCGCCTCATCGGGCGACCGACGACGCCGCTCGTCGAGGTGTTGCGGTCAGCTGGTTGAGGAGCGGCGCGAAGCGGCCACCCGAGTTGGTTGAGGAGCGACGCGAAGCGGCCACCCGAGCTGGTTGAGGAGCGACGCGAAGCGGCGCGTCTCGAAACCCCAGGGCACGTCGGCGGTTTCGAGACGCCGCTCCGCGGCTCCTCAACCAACTCGGGTGGCCGCTGCGCGGCTCCTCAACCCGCTGGGCGGCGGGCGGCGGCGACCGCCTCGCGCACCCGCGGCGCCACCTCGGCGGCGAAGGCCTCGAGGGCGGACGGGTCGTCGCCCGGCACGATGAAGACCGAGAAGCCGTGGTCGAGCGCGAGCGTCGTGAGGATCTCGACCTGCTGCGCGGTGTCGCCGAGCGCCCCCGTGTTGACGAGCCGACGCACCGAGCCCGGTTCGCGTCCGGCGGCCTGCGCGGCCTCGTCGATGCGGGCGTTGCCCGCCTCGAGGTCGCCCGGCTGCAGGTAGCCGAGCGAGGGCAGCCACCCGTCGGCCTTCTCGCCCACGAGGCGCAGCATCCGCGGCTTGTAGGCGCCGATCCAGATGGGCACGTCGTGCGCGGGGCGCGGACCGCGCTTGGCGCCGTCGACGTGATGGAACTCGCCGCCCGCGACGAGGCGGCCCTCGCCGTCGACGTCCCAGACGCCGCGGATGACGTCGATGGCCTGCGAGAGCGCCGTGACCGCATCGGCGGGCGCGAGGCGGCGTCCGCCCATGGCCTCGATGGCATCCCAGAACCCGCCCGCGCCGAGACCGAACTCGACGCGACCCTCGGTGAGCAGGTCGAGGCTCGCGATCGAGCGCGCGAGTACCGCCGGCTGACGCAGCGGCAGATTGTGCACGTTGCCGGCGAGGCGGATGCGCGAGGTGCTCGCGGCCACGAAGGAGATGAGGGTCCAGGTGTCGTGGAAGGCCGGCTGATACGGGTGGTCTTGGAAGGTGGCGAGGTCGAAACCGAGGCGCTCGGCGAGCTGCGCGCGCTCGACCGCCTGCCGCGGTGGCCGGTTCACCGGGGTGATGAAGGTGCCGAACTCGATGTCGTGGCCGTAGTCGGTCATGCCTCGATCCTGCACCCGAAGGCGCGCGGGGCGTAGGCTCGGCGGGTGCATTTCGTCTCGTCGCAGCCCACTGGGCGTCAGGAGGTCGTCGGCGTTCACTTCGCCGACGCGAGGTAGTCGCGCAACTGCGCACGACATCCGACCCTGAATTCCTCGCCTCGGCGAGACGACCTACGAAAGACACCTTCATGCACGCCTTCAGCGAGTCCGCGATCCGCGGCTCCTTCGTCAACGCTTCGCTCCGCGAGCGAAAGAACCTGCAGCTGCCCGCCCCGATCGACGAGATCGACTGGGAGCGCCTCGACTACCTCGGCTGGCGCGACCCGAAGTCGCCGCAGCTCGGCTACGTCGTCGTCGACCTCGACGGCGAGCCCGTCGGCATGCTCACCCGCCAGGCCGAGGCGCGCCCGCGAGCGCGCGCACAATGCTCGTGGTGCGAAGACGTGCAGCTGCCGAACGACGTCGTGCTGCTCTCCACCCGGCGCGCCGGCGCGGCCGGCCGAAAGGGCGACTCGCTCGGAGCCCTCGTGTGCGAGAACTTCGAGTGCTCGACGAACGTGCGGCGCCGGCCCACCCTCGCCTACGTCGGCTTCGACCTCGAGGCCGAGCGCGAGCGACGCATCGCGGCGCTGCGTGAACGGGTGACCCTGTTCGCCCTTCGGGTGCTCGAGGAGTAGGCGGCGGGGGCTGCGCGCCCACTGCGACCCCGGGCAGTGCGGCCCGGCCCCCGCCCGGCCCGGCCACGGCCTCCGTCTGTTGCCGCGACCCAGGAGCGCTCGGGCGAATCGGCCCGGATGCCGCCGGTTTCCCGGCGCAGTCCTGAGTTGCGAGAACCGGGGCACCGGTACCGTCGACACGTGGCCGACCTGGATGCGATGCTCGCCGCGCTCTCGCGGGAGCCGGATGTCGGTGGCGCCGAGCTGCGCGCGTGGGATGCGGCCGACCGCTACCTGCTGGAGCACGCGGCCGCCGCGTGGCCGGAGGCGCTGGCCGGCGAGGTCGCCGTGATCGACGACACGCACGGGGCGCTCGCGCTCGGCGCCGAGCTGCTCGGCGCGGAGGCCGTGCGGGTGCATCAGGACTCGATCGTCGGGCAGCGCGCGCTCGTGGGGAACGCCCACCGCACGGGCCTCGCGGAGCCGGCACAGCATCCGCTCTCCTCGGTCGTCACCCCCGCCACCTCGCTCGTGCTGCTGCGGATGCCGCGCTCGCTCGATCGCCTCGATGCGGTCGCGCGGGCGGTCGCCGCCGTGGCCGGGCCACAACTCGTGCTGCTGGCGGGCAACCGCGTGAAGCACATGACGCCGACCCAGAACGAGGTGCTCGCCGCGAGCTTCGCGCGCGTGGACGTGACCCATGCCCGCGCGAAGTCGCGCATCATCGTCGGCCGCGACCCCCGCGCCGGCGTCGCGCCGCCCGCCCCGGTCATGGCGCGGCTGGAGCCGCAACCGGGTGGCGGGGGAGACGACTCCCGCCGCGAGGTCGTTTTCCCCGCCACGAGTGCCGCCCTCACGGTCGTCGCCGTGCCGGGCGTCTTCGCGGGCGCGAACCTCGACATCGGCACGCGCGAGCTGCTCGCGACCTTCCACGAGCTGCCGCCCTTCGAGCGCGCGATCGACCTCGCGTGCGGCACCGGCATCCTCGCGGTCGCCCTCGCGCGCGCACACCCCCGGGCCCGCGTGCTCGCGACCGACGTCTCGGCGATCGCGGTGGAGTCGGCGCGCCTCACCGCCGAGGCGAACGGCGTCACGGTCGAGACGCGGCACGACGACGGCCTCTCGGCCGAGCCCGCCGCGAGCGCCGACCTCGTGGTGCTCAACCCGCCATTCCACACAGGCGCCGCCGTGACCACCGAGATCGCGCACCGACTGTTCGCGGATGCCGCCCGCGTGCTGCGCCCCGGAGGCGAGCTGCGCGTCGTGTGGAACTCGCACCTCGGCTACCGTCCGGTGCTCGAGCGGCTGGTCGGTCCCACGCGGCAGCTCGCGCGGGGCCGCAAGTTCACGGTCACGGCGTCCCGGCGCCGTTGAGCCGCCTTCCGCGCCGCCCGGGTGAGAATCGAGCATGGCCGAGACCGCATCCGCGTCGTTCGTGACGGTCGACCGGGCCGCGACCGGTCATCGTTCGCACCGCTACCTGCGACTCTCGCTCGCCGTGGCGGTGCTCGCGCTGTTCGTCGGCGTCGGGGTGCAGATCGCGCGCAGCGGCGTGTGGCTGCCGGCGATCAGCCACTACGTCTACACGCCGGCCGGCGGCGTGTTCGTCGCCTCGCTCGTGGCGGCATCGCTCGCGCTCATCGCGCTCGCGGGCCGCGATCTCGAGACGGTGCTGCTGGATGTCGCGGCAGTGTTCGCTCCGCTCATCGCGCTCGTGCCCACGGGCATCTCGGCCGCGCAGCTGGCACGCATCACCGCGCGAGACGACATCCCGCTCGGCCCGTGCTCCCCGAACGAGGACTGCGTGCCGCTCGAGAACATGGAGGCCGTCTACACGGGCGTCATCACCTACACGGTCGTGCTCGCGTGCGTCGTGGTGCTGAGCCTCTGGATCCGCCGCGACACCGTGCGGATGCTGTGGCGCACACGCGCGGATGCCGCGGTCGCCGGCCGTGCCTGGGCTCTGTGGTCGACGTTCACCGCCCCCGCTGTCGCCGTGCTCGTGGCGGTCGTGCTCAACCTCGCGGCGTTCGTGCCCCCGATCTCAACGGGGTTCCCGTTCAACCCGTGGCTCGGCATCAGCGTGCACTTCGCGGCGACGATCCTGTTCTTCGGCGCGTTCGCGGCGGTGCCGGTGATCAACGTCATCCGGTATCTGGCCGCGCGGCGACGCGGCGACACCCGCATCCCGACCCGCTATGCCGTCGTCTACGTGCTCGTGCCGGCGCTCATCGTGATCGACCTGGTCGTGATGGTGGCGATCGTGAAGGCGGATGCGCCCGGAATCGGGGTGCTCGTATGCGAGGCGGTGGCGCTCGCCCTGTTCGCAGCCTTCTGGATCGCGCAGACGATCCAATGGTGGCGGGAGGACGATCCGCCACACCTGCTGCCGCCGCGGTGACCGCGCATCCGTGTCTGGACCACCGCGCGACGTCCGTTAGACTTCTCGGCGGTACCGTGTCCGAGCGGCCGAAGGAGCATGTCTCGAAAACATGTGATGGTTCACGCCATCCGTGGGTTCAAATCCCACCGGTACCGCGTCTAGTACGAAACGCTCGCCCCTCGGGGCGGGCGTTTCGTACTATCCGCCAGGCAACGTGGCACGAAGCGTGCGCGCGCCGCAGGCGCCGCACCGCGAAGCCACCGGTACCCCCGCTCCCCGACCCCCGTCTCCCCACCGGCCCCGCGCCGCCCGTTCCCATTCCCCCACCCCGCCGACCCCACCCCCTTCGAACTCCATCGTTTGCGCGATAGGTCATATGTATGATCTACTACGATTGCGACGGGCTCCCCGCCGTACCCCTGTCGTCAACGACGTCGACCAGAAAGGTTCTGACATGGCACCACAGCACCATCGCACCTCCGTCTCCCGCCTGCTCATCACCGCAACCGCCATCGCGGGGCTCGCCGCGCTGACCGCGTGCTCGGGTCCGGCGGGCGAGATCGACGAGAACTACGGCTTCGTCGTGGCGGAGCAGAATCCCGACAGCGAGATCACGATCTGGGCGGATGCCACCCGCCAGCCCGCGGTCGAGGCCTTCCAGAAGGCGCACCCGGAGGTCAAGGTCAACCTCGTGGTCGACGACGGGTCCGCCAACGGCTCGGCGACCCTGCAGACCAAGATCGCCCTGGCCGACCAGGCCGGCGAGGGCTGGCCCGACGTGGCGTTCTCCACGCAGACCAACGACGCCTCGTGGGCCGCTAAGGAGACCAACGGCGTGCAGGCCTTCGCCGCGCCGCTCGACAAGGGCTACTTCGACGAGGACTTCCTGAGCGGGTTCACCCCCGGCGCCCTCGACCCGGTCACGATCGACGACACGGTCTACGGCCTCCGCAACGACCTCGCCCCCGTGCTGTTCTGGTACAACAAGACCCTGCTCGACGAGTTCGGGTACGACGTGCCGACCACGTGGGAGGAGTACCAGGAGCTCGGCGACAAGCTCGCATCCGATCACCCCGACTACTTCCTCGGCACGGTGGGCGACAGCTTCGCGGGACCCTACGTCTTCTACTGGTCGGGTGAGGCCCCGATCTACCAAGTCGACGGCGACACGTTCCACTCGGACACCTCTGACGCGAACTCGATGAAGGTCACCGAGATGCTCGACCACATGGTCGCCAACGGCACCCTCACCCAGGACAGCGTCTTCGGCGCCGACTTCGTGGCCAAGGCCGACCACCTGGTCGCGATCCCCGGTCCCGCCTGGTACTCGGGCGCCCTGTTCCAGAACCCCGACAGCGTCAACGCCGCTGCCGGCCAGTGGGGCGCGGCCAACCCGCTCACCTGGGAGAACGGCGGCGACGTCACGGGCAACGTCGGTGGCGGCATGTGGTACGCCTCGAGCCACTCGAAGAACCTCGAGGCGGTCAAGACCTTCCTCGAGTTCATCGTGAGCGATCCGAGCACTGCCGGCACCGGTGGTCTCCCCGCGTACCAGTCGGCAGCGGATGCCTGGCTCAGCGACCAGGCCAGCAGCGGCTTCTACGACGGTGACTTCGCGGGCGCCGTGTCGACGGCCGCCGGCTCGGTCTGGAACGGTTGGGGTTACCCGAACTTCTCGCCCGAGACGTCGTGGACCAAGATCATCATCCCGGGTATCGCCTCGGGCAAGACGATCAAGGAGCTCTCGGCCGACTGGCAGAAGGAGATGCAGAACGAGGCGCAGGCCCAGGGTTACACCATCGGCTGACCGTCCGTTCCCGACAGAAAGCAACATCCGTGAGTTCTCACACCGAGGCCGCCGCCCGTACCGCCCTGGGCGGGCGGCGGCCCCGCCCCGTTCGCGCACCGCTGCCCTCGCGCAGTCAGTCGCGGATGGGGGTGGCCTTCGTCACTCCGTACACGCTCTTCCTGCTCGCCTTCGGCGCGCTCCCGACGCTCTACGCGATCTACCTCGCCTTCACGAAGAACAACGCCTTCGTCGGCCTCGACAACTTCGTGCGCGTCGTGCAGGACTACCGCTTCATGCCGGCCGTCGGCCACGTCGGTCTCTACCTCATCGTGTGGCTCATCAGTCTGATCGTGCTGGTCGTGCTGCTCGCGCTCGCCGTGCACGGCGTGCGCAGCCGCCGACTCTCGACCTCGGTGCGGTTCATCTACTACATCCCCGGGGCGCTCGCGGGGGCCTCGAGCGTGCTGCTCTGGCTCTTCGTGCTCGACCCCTCGGTGAGCCCCGTCTCGGGGCTGCTGAACCTGCTCGGCAGTGACAGCTTCGTGAACACCATCCAGATCGATCGACTGCCGGTCGTGCTCGCCATCATCGCCTTCTGGACCGGGGCGGGCGGCTGGATCGTGATCATGTACGGCGCGCTCAACAACATCCCGAACGAGGTCATGGAGGCGGCGCGCATCGACGGCGCCGGCCCGATCAAGACGGCCCTGTTCGTGCAGATCCCGCTGCTGCGCAAGTGGATCTCGTACATGGTGATCCTCTCGCTCGCCGCGGGCACGCAGCTCTTCGTCGAGCCGCGCGTGCTCTCCCAGGCCAGTCGCGGCGTCGTGCCGCAGGACTACTCGCTGAACCAGCTGGCCTTCCTCTTCGCCTTCAAGCAGAACGATTTCAACGGCTCCGCCGCGATCTCGCTCCTGCTGCTCGTCGTCGCGCTCGGGCTGAGCGTGTTCTTCGTCTTCCGGGGTGGTCTGTTTGAGCGCGATTGATGCCCGCACCGCACGCACAGCGCGCGGCGCCGTGGATCCCGGACGCTGGCTCGGGCGAGCCCTCATCTGGGTGGTCATGGCGGCGTTCGTGGTGTTCTTCGCCCTGCCGATCGTGTGGCTGCTGCTGGCGCCGACCAAGACCCTTCGTCAGCTGCTGCTCGACGGCCCGTTCACGGTGGGGAGCTTCGACGGCCTGCTGCAGAACTGGATGGACCTGACGAGCTACCAGAACGGGCTCATCTGGACCTGGCTCGGCAACTCGGCGATGTACTCGGGGCTGGCCCTCATCGTGACGCTCGCCATCAGCATCCCGGCGGGTTACGCACTCGCCCTCACCGACTTCCGCGGACGGCGCACGCTGCTCGCCACGACCCTCGTCGTGATGCTGATTCCGAACACCGCGCTCGTGCTGCCGATCTTCCTCGAACTGAGCGCCGTACGACTCGTCGGTTCGCCGCTCTCGGTGATCCTGCCGTTCTCGTTCTTCCCGTTCGGGGTGTACCTCACCTACATCTACTTCTCGACCGCGGTGTCGCGCGATCTGCTGGATGCCGCCCGGATCGACGGGGCGAGCGAACTGCGCGTGTTCACCCGAGTGGCGATGCCGCTCGCGACACCGGTGATCGCGCTCGTCGGATTCTTCTCCTTCACGGGCAACTGGAACAACTACTTCCTCCCGTTCGTGATGGTGCCGGGTCGTAAGGCGCCGATCCAGGTCGGGCTCGCCGAGCTGCTCAGCAACGTGCCGCAGTTCAATCCGACCAATGCCGCCTCGACGACGATCGACCTGCCTGCCCTCGCGCTCGGGACGCTGTTCTCGGTCGCGCCGGTGCTCATCATCTTCCTGTTCTCGCAGCGCTTCCTGGTGACCGGGATGACGGCGGGCGGAACGAAGGAGTGAGCGTCCGCCGCTTCGGCATGGCGTGCCGACTCGTTCCCGAACTGCGCGAGGAGTACCTGCGCCTCCACTCGGCCGTCTGGCCAGGGGTGGCTCAGACGATCACCGAGTGCGGCATCCGCAACTTCTCGATCTTCGAACGCGACGGTGTGCTCTTCGGGTACTACGAGTACGTCGGCGACGACTACGAGGCCGACCAGCGCCGCATGGCGGACGACCCGGTCACGCGTGAGTGGTGGGCGCGCACCGACCCGTGCCAGCTGCCATTCGTCGACGAGGGCGACGCGGGCTCACGCGCCGCCTGGCAGGAGTTCACCGAGGTCTGGCACCAGGACTGACGACGCGCGTCAGGGTTCGCGCGGAGCGCGGGCGGGGCGGCGACGCTCCCACGCGATCGTGATGTGATCGTGCATCGCCCGGTCAGCCGCATCCGGGTCGCCCTGCTCGATCGCCTCGAGCACCGCACGGTGCTCGTCGAGGGTGAGGTGCAGCGCCTCGGCATCCGGGGTGCCGGTGAAGCGGCTGCTGCCGCGTGCTCTCTGAAAGAGGATCTGGGTGATGCTCGCAGCGAGCCGGTTGCCCGATTGCTCCATGACCACGAAGTGGAAATCGAGGTCGGCCTCGTTGTAGGCGTCGACGTCGTCGATGGTGGCGATCATGCGGTCGTAGGCATCGCGCAGTTCCTGCTGACGCTGCTCGGTGCGCCGTTCGGCGGCGGCCCGAGCCATCGACGCCTCGAGCGAGGCGCGCACGACGGTGAGGTCATCCAGCACACCCAGGTCGTCGTCGTGGTCGACGAGGGCCGACAGCACGACGGGGTCGATCACGTTCCACGTGCTCGGCGGGTTCACGGTGGTGCCGCGGCCCTGCACGACGGTCACGAGACCCTTCTCCTCGACGCGCTTGACCGATTCGCGGATGACGGTGCGGCTCACGCCGAACTGCTGGCTGAGGAGCGCCTCGGTCGGCAGCGCGTCACCGGGCTGCACCTCGCCGGTGACGATCGCCGTGACCAGATCCTGCACGACGGCGACGCCGAGGCGCGCGGCGGGCGTGCGAGCCGATGAGGAGCGAAGACAGCCCGCGCCGGCTCGACCACATCGACCATGCGGTTAGTTTAGGTCTTTCGCTCCGGGCACGAGCGAGAGCCCGGCTCGGGTGGGTCGCACGTGAGGACCGGCGGGAATGATCCACTCGCTGCTCACCGACGCCCGCGCGATCGCGTCCTCATCGACCTCGATGCCTGCACCGGCGCGATCTCCCAGCAGCACGCCCCCGTCGACCGTCTCCTGGTCGATCGTGATCCCGAACGGCGAGCCCAGATCCTGCACTTCGGAGGTGAGGTGGTTGGGCACCGCGGCGGCCGCGGCGGCCACCGCCGGGTTCGCGGTGAGGCCGACGGGGCTCACCGGCAGGTCGCGGCTGTGGGCCGCCATCGCGACCCGCAGGAAGTGGGTGACGCCCCACACGGCACCCACCTGCACGACGTCGAGGCTGCCGGCGTCGAAGTGCGGCGTGAACTGCTCGAGTCCGGTCAGGTTCTCGCCGCCCGCGACCGCCGCACGCACGCCCGCGCTCAGGCGGGCGTGACCCCGAGCATCCCAGCGGCGCAGCGGCTCCTCGATCCAGGCCAGGTCGAGCTCTCGCTCGACGGCGCTCACGAAGCGGGTGGCCTGCTTGAGGTTCCACGACTCGTTGGCGTCGAGCATGAGGGCGGGCTCCTCGGCATTGGCCCGCAACGCCTCGTCGAGGATGCGCAGCCGGCGCACGTCGTCGGTGACGCTCCGCCCGCCCTTGAGCTTGCCCGCGACGAAACCGCGCTCGGCCATGCGCGCATAGAAGGCCGCGAGCTCCTCGTCGCTCAGTCCGATGTCGAGCCCGGAGGCGTACCCCTCGACATGCCGCTCGCGTGCTCCGAGCAGACGCCAGAGCGGTTCTCCGGCGAGCTTGGCCTTGAGGTCCCAGAGGGCCGAGTCGAGCGTGCCGATCGCGCCGAAGGTGGCGCCCGCGTGACCCGCCTTGAAGACGCGTGCCAGCATCCGGTCGTAGAGCGCACTGACCGAGCGCGGGTCTTCGCCCTCGATGGCCGGGAAGACGCTCTCGATGTCGTGCACGGAGCCGAGGCCCACGCCGGTGAGACCCTCGTCGGTCTCGAGGATGACGACCGGCACCGGCGTAACGCCCGCCGCGACCACACCGTTGACGTCACCGATGGGGCGACCCCAGTCGTGATGCGTGGTCAGTGCGCGGTAACCAGTGATCTTCATGGTCGTCCTCGAGGTTCGCGGCGGCCTGTCCCGCACACGAAAGAGCATACATCACACGTCATATGGATCAGGGGATCCCGGCGCGAGAAAACGGGGGTATTGACGGCACCACTTGTTTTTTGCAAGTGTTAGCGCACCACACGAGAAGAGGGCATCATGACCCAACTGTTCATCAGCCTCCCGGTCGCCGATCTGGAGCGCTCGAACGCCTACTACTCCGCACTCGGCTTCTCCATCAACCCCGCGATGAGCGACCACAACGGCACCTGCTTCGTCATCGAAGACGGGCACAGCTACTTCATGGTCGTCGCCCGCGAGTTCTTCCAGACCTTCACCGAGCGGCCGATCGTCGAACTCGCCGGCCAGGTCTGGGGGCCATGATCGTCTACCTCGAGAGCCGCGACGCGGTCGATGCGCGGATCGCGGATGGGTTGGCCGCGGGCGGCCGCGAGACGCAGGAGCCGTCGGACTACGGCTTCATGTACCAGCGGCAGCTCACCGACCCCGACGGTCACGTGCTCGAGTTCGGCTGGATGGATCCCGAGGCCGCGAACGCAGAAGTCGAGACCGCCGCCGAGCAGGCCTGACGCGGTGGCGGCTCGCGACTACGGGCAGTACGGGGGCGTCGCGCGCGCCGTCGAGCTCGTCGGCGAACGCTGGGCGCTGCTCATCGTGCGCGACCTGCTGGTCGGGCCGCGGCGCTACGGCGAGCTCGCGGCCGGGCTGCCGCGCATCCCGAGCAACATCCTCGCCACACGGCTCAAGGAGCTGCAGGCGGCGGGCATCATCCGTCGCGCGCCGCGCTCGCGCATCGTCATCTACGAGCTGACGCCCTACGGTCGCGAGCTCGAGCCGATCGTGCTGGGCCTCGCCGCCTGGGGCCTCGGCGCCCTCGAGCACCCGCGCGACGAACAGGTGATCACGCCCGACTCGATGACGATCGACCTGCGCAGCGCGTTCCGCGCGAACGTCGCGCTCGAGCTGCCGCCCACCGCCTACGCGGCGCGACTCGACGCGGATGAGTTGCTCATCCGCGTGGACGGCCCGCGCCTCGAGGTGAACCGTGGTGCAGGCCCGGCTGACCTGTCGTTCGCGGCGGGTCCCGGCATCCACCGGCTCATCGCGGGCGAGCTCGACGCCCCGCGCGCGATCGCGACCGGGGCTGTCGAGGTGCTGGGGGCCGCCACGACCTGCTCGAGCGCTTCGCGCGCACCTTCCGCCTCGCCGCCTGAGGTACCCGGGCCGTCGGCCGCCCGCCGCCCTACGCCGACGCTGTGCGGATGCGCACCTCGCGTTCCATGCGCTTCTCGTGCCGCGCACGTCCCTTGAGCGCCTCGGCCTCGCGGCTCTTCGGTGGGGCATTCGTGACGAGCTGATCCAGCATCCGGCGGGTGGCCTCGGCGATCTCGTCGATCGCCTGCTCGAAGGCCGGCGTGTTGGCGCGCGAGGGGTGGGTCGAGCCGCTCACCTTGCGCACGAACTGCAGCGCGGCCTCCCGCACCTCGTCGTCGGTCGTGGGCGGGTCGAAGTTGTGAAGGCAGCGGATGTTGCGGCACATGCCGACGACGGTAGCCCGGATCGTCCGCGCGGCCCAGGCCTCAGCGCAACGGGCGATAGGTGACGTGCGTCACGAGCGACGTCGCACGCACGGAGACGCGCTCGAGTCGCTGCGGCGGCACCCCGTCGAAGATGCGCTCTCCCGCCCCGAGCACGCAGGCCGTCACGTGCAGTCGCAGCTCGTCGATGAGTCCTTCGGCGAGGAACTGGTTGACGGTGCGCGCTCCGCCGGCCACCGAGATGTCACGGTCGCCGGCGACGGCGCGCGCCCGTTCGAGTGCCGCATGGATCCCGTCGGTCACGAAGTGGAAGGTCGTGCCGCCCTCCATCTCGAGAGAGTCACGCGGGTAGTGGGTGAGCACGAAGACGTCGTTGTGGTACGGCGGGTTGGGCCCCCACCAGCCCCGCCAGTCGCGGTTCCACTCTCCCCGCACGGGCCCGAACATGTTGCGCCCCATGATGGTGGCTCCCGAGTCGACGATCGCGTCGACCTCGGCGCGGTTCTCCTCACCGGCCTCGAACATCCACCCGTGCAACCACGTCTCGTCGATGTCGCCGAACGGCGCATCCTCGCGCTGGCCCACGCCCGTGGCGAAGCCGTCGGCCGAGACCGAGAGGTCGCTGAACACCTTGCCCATGAGCATCTCCCTCGCCTGTCTGCGCCTACTCGAGCCACTCGGTGACGAAACGATCGTTCGCGTGGATGTGGTGCGCGCGGTACGCACCGAGCGTCACGAACTTGTGCGGCACGAGCGCCGGCGCCACGAGGATCTGGCCCGCGGTGACCTCGGCGATGTCGTCACCGACCGTGAAGTGCGCCGCCCCTCGTAGACGACGAAGGTCTCGTCGTAGGGATGCCGGTGCAACCGCGGTCCGACGCCCTCCCGCGTGACGCGCTCGAAGATGACCGAGACGCTCGAGCCGAAGAGATACCCCTCGAGATTGCCGTGCTCGAGCTCGGACTGCTCGATGATCCGAATCGTCATGTCGTCGTTCCTCTCGCCGGAGTCGCAGCCGCGTATGCCGACGACGGTAGCCTGCGTCGCCGACACACGTCCACGCGCCTACTCGGTGCCGCGCCTGCGGAGGGCGGCATACCCGCGGAAGAGCTGCGGCACGACGAGGTACACCGCGACGGGCACGACGACGAGCGTCAGCACGAGCGCACGCAGGATCGGATGCCAGTCGGCCGAGATGGGCGCGATCGCCATCATGCCGATCGCGACGAGCGGGAAGATCGCCAGCCAGGTGATGATCGCGCGGACGTGGGTCGAGGGGGCTGTGCCATGAGGGTTCTGCTTTCTGTAGGGGTGCGCATCGAGCGCGGTCACACCCCGTCGGCGACGGGGCGAGGAGCGGATGCGGCGACGCCGCGCCGGCGGATCGCCACCTCCGCGACGGCCAGGTTGGCGACCCAGGCGAGTCCCATCGCGATGGCGCGACCGGCCTGGTGGGATGGCTCGAGCAGCATCGAGACCGGGATGAGGAAGATCGCCTGCGTGCCGGCGGCGACGCCGATCGCGTAGGCGCGGGTCATCCAGGCGCCGTGCACCGCGAACCGTCGACGCACGATGGCGCGGATGCCGAGCGCGAGGCTCGCGAGCATGTAGCCGCCGAAGCCGAGCCGCAGCACCAGGAGCGCCGGCCCGTCACCGGCTGGCAGGTCGGAGAGGGCGCCCATCCACATGCCGCTGAGCGCCACGAGGAATCCGGCGGGGATGAGCACGCGACCGACGAGCTTGTGCCAGCTGCGGCGGCCCCGCCGCAGACCCGGCAGGAACTGGAACGCCCCGAGCACACTGAAGAGCGTCGCCGCGACGATGTGCGTCACGACCGGCAGCGGAAAGCTCGTGAACCGGGCGGCCTCGGGCAGCAGCTCCGGTCCGCCACCCAACTGGGTGAGCCGCAGCGAGCCCGACACGATCGGGATGAGATTGAGCAGGATGAGGCCGACGGCGACCCACGCGCCGCCGCGCGAGGCCCGGCTCGACCCCCTCACGACCGCACCGCCTCGGCACCGCGATGCACCACGGGCGCGGCCGCCGCATCCGAAGCGTCCGGCTCGGCGGCACCCGCGTCGAGCCGGAAGGGCGGGTACTCATCCGTCAGGAACGCGAGATACGCGAGCACCCGATAGCTCCAGCGGTTGATGCCCATCAGGACGTCGAACAGACCGGCCGGGTAGGCCCCGTCACGAGCAGGAAGAAGCCCGCGATCACGACGAGCAGGTTGAGCACCGAGTACCCGCCGGCGAACGCCGCCTGACCCGCGAGCGTGTTGAGCGCGGGAACCGGGTACAGCATGATGTCGGCCGTCACGAGCCCCACGATGAGCAGGTGCGGCACCGCGAGCAGCCACCTGACGAGCACGAGCACGCGTGAGGGGTGCTCGGGGTAGCGGATGTCGAGTGTGGCCGGATAGTCCGCCTCGCCGAGCGTGAATGGGGGTAGCGGTCGGTGCCGAGGGCCGCGTACACGTAGAAGCCAACCCGCCAGTTCCAGCGCAGGATGCCGAGTGTCAGCGCGAAGATCGGCCGCGGGTAGCGCCCCGAGACGAGGATCGCGGCGCCCGCGGCGAACGTGAGCACGACGAACACCACGGCGAGCGCTGCGAGCACCACGAAATGCGGGATGGCCAGCAGCATCTTCACGAGCCAGAGCCAGCGCGACGGCGTCGCGTCGGGGTGCCCGGTGAGGGCGACGGGGGAGGGCATGGTGGTCTCCTTCTCTGTGGAAGCGGATGTCAGGCGGGGATGACGTCGACGGCGACGACGACGCTGCCGCGCTTGCGACCGGTATCGACGAGGTGGTGCGCGTCGGCGATCTGCTCGAACGGGAAGATGCGGTCGATGACGGGCCGCACCCTGCCCGCCTCCGCGAGCCCCATGACGTGCGCGAGGTCCTCGGAGCGCAGCCGCCCCGGACCGGTGACGATGCGGATCTCCTCGCGCCGCGCCTGACGGCGCGCGCTGAGCAGTGAGCGCAGCCCGGCCGCGACCAGCAGCAACGAGCCGTGCGGGGCGAGGCGGTCCCGCACGCGTGCGAGCGGTGCGTTTCCGACGCAGTCGACGATGACGTCGTAACGCTCGGCGCCGGCGGCGAGATCCTCGGCCTCGTGGTCGATGACCCGCTCGGCTCCGAGCGAGAGCACGAGGTCGCGATTGCGCGCGCTCGTCACCCCGGTCACCCGGGCACCGAGCGCGTGCGCGAGCTGCACGGCTGCCGTGCCGACAGCGCCCGATGCACCGTTGACCAGCACGCGCATGCCGGGACGGATGTCGGCCTGCCGCAGGTAGGCGCGAGCGGTGATCCCGCCGAAAACGAGCGCCGCCGCCGCCTCGAACGACAGGGCCGGCGGTTTCACGGCCACGGCGCCCGCAGCATCGACGATCGCGTACTCCGCGTGCCCGCCGAATCGGCTGCCGAGCATCGCGACGACCTCGCCGCCGACGGCGACCCGGGTCTCACCGGGGCCGACCGCGACCACGACGCCCGCGGCATCCATCCCGAGCACGGGGCGTCGCGGACGCACGAACCCGAGCACGAGCGAACTGGGCAGCAGGAGCCCGGCGGGGATGTCGCGTGCTCGCGCCCGATGGTCTGCGGCGCTCACCGTCGTCGCGTGCACCCGGATGAGCAACTCGCCCGGTGCGGGTTCGGGTCGCTGGATCGTCTCGATGGCGACGACCTCAGGCTCGCCGAAGCGGTGATGCACGGCCGCGCGCATCTCGGCGGCGGATTGCGCAGATGCCGCTCCGACCGACAGCAGGGGCACGCCGGCGTCGCGCAAGCGGGCCAACAGCCCGTGCAACGCGGACTGATCGGGCAGGTAGCCGCGCAGCAGCGTGGTGCCGCCGGGCTCGCGAACGAGGCTCATGCCGTCGAAGGAGGCGGCCCAGCGGTCGTCGAGGTGCGAGGCGACGCGGATCTCGTAGAGCCGCGAATCAAGGTCAGGAGATGTGGTCACCCCCGCAAACTAGAAACGGATGTGGTGAGTCGTCATCACCACATCTGGTGATCATCGGGGTGAGTCCAGCAACCCGAGCTCCCCCGCACGCCGCACTGCCTCGCGGCGGGAGGTGGCCCCAGCTTCGCGTAGATGTTCTTGGTATGCGTGCGCACGGTGTTGAGCGACACTACGAGGTGACGCGCGATGTCGGGCCCCGACAGCTCGGTCGCGAGCAACCGCAGCACCTCCAGCTCCCGCTCGCTCAGCGGATCGACGAGTCCGTCGGCGGTCGGCGGCACGGATGTTGCGGCACCCGCGGCGGCCTGCAGTCGACGGAGGTAGCGGGTGGCCCCCGACCGCTTGGCGAGTGCCGCGACCAGGTGCGCGAGCGGCTCGCCCTCGTCGGCGAAGACGTGCAGGTAGCCCTCGGGCTCGGCGAGCGCGACCGCACCTACGAGGGCTTCGAGTGCCTCGGCGGTGTGCCCCGCGCGCTGCGCGGCGAGCGCCCGCAGCACGAGCACCTCGATGACCACTCCGCGGCGACCGCCGGCCTGCGCCGCGGCAAGCAGCCTGTCGAGCAACCGCAGCACACCGGCCAGGTCGTCGGCACCGTCGGCTTCGGCCAGGAGCAACCGCGCGAGCGTGATGTGGTCGTATTCGTGCAGGTAGTCGAGCTCGTCGTCGGGGTCGAGCCGCCGAGCGCGCAGAGCGTCGCGCGCCTCGGCCACCCGACCCCCGCGAGCAGCAGGCGGGCCCGCAGCGCGGCGATCGGCTGCACCTCGGGGAAGAAGTCGGGGGTGTACAGCGCCTCGGCCTCGTCGAGCAAAGGGATGGCGTCGACGGCGCGCCCCTCGGCCTGCAGGAGGCGCGCGGTGGCCATCCGGCGCCGATGCCGATTCTGTGGCAGGCCGGCATGCTCGCCGAGTGTCTCCGCGGCACGCAGCTGCTCGCGCGCGCCCTCGAGGTCGCCCCGCTCGCGCAGCACCTCGGCAAGGCCCGTGTGCATGTCGGCGGCCCCGCGCAGGGGCGGCGCGCTCGTCTGGGCGAGCGCGAGTCCACGCCGGTAGAGCTGCTCGGCGTCGTGCAGCCGACCCTGCGCGAGCAGGATGTCGCCGACCGCGATCGAACCGCCCAGCACGTCCGAACGGTGACCGGCCCGCTCGAGCCCGTCGAGAGACACCAGCCATGCGCGTCGCGCGTTCTCGAGGTCGCCGCGCGCCCACAGCACGAGCCCGTGAAGCCCGTACGCCGAACCCCGGTCGAGGTGGGTGCCCTCCTGCGCGAGTCCCATCGCGATCTCGGTCTGCTCGTCGGCCGTCGCGAGCTCGCCGTTCGCGAGCGCGTGGGCCGCCCGGTAGAGCGCGATCCCGCTGCGCACCGCCCGGATGCTGTCGGGACTGCTGCCGGGCGCCGCCTCCGCCTCGGTGAGCAGCCGTTCGACGCCCTCGGTGCGTCCGGAGGAGAGCAGTACCCCCGCGAAACCCACCCCGAGGTCCGGATCCGCCCGCACGAACTCGGCCGGCAGGCGGGCGAACCACGCGGCGAGCGCCACCTCCTGCCGCTGCTGCTGCATCCCCGGCATCGCCGCCTTGATGAGCTCCGCCGCCCGATCGAACGCGCCCGCCTCGATCGCGTGATCGACGGCATCCGGCAACTGCTCGTGCTCGGCGAACCAGTCGCTCGCGCGGCGGTGCAGCCCGGGCATGCGGTCGCGGGCCTCTGCGAGCAGTCGCGCCCGCAGCATCTCGGCGAAGAGGTGGTGGTAGCGATACCAACTGCGATGCGCGTCGAGCGGCATCAGGAACAGATTCGCGCGCTCCAGCTGCTCGAGCATCGCCGCAGACCCCGCCACTCCCGTGACCGCATCGCAGAGGTCGCCGTTCAGCCGCCCCAGCACCGAAGTCTGCACCAGGAAGGCGCGCACGGCATCCGACTGGCGACCCAGTACCTCCTCGACGAGGTAGTCGACGATGTAGCGGTCATCGCCCGCGAAATCGGCGATGAAGGCGCTCGGCTGATCGCGCCCCTCGAGCGAGAGCGCAGCAAGTTGGAGGGCGGCGATCCAGCCCTCGGTGCGATCTGCCAGGGTCTCCGCATCGGCGGGGGCGAGCTCGAGGCCCATCGTCTCGGTGAGATAGACCGACGTCTCGTCCGGCGTGAACCGCAGCTGGTCAGCGCGCAGCTCACGCAGCTCCCCGCGAGCGCGCCAGCGCGCAAGAGGCAGCGGCGGGTCGATCCGGCTCGCGATCACGAGGCGCGCCGTGCGCGGCAGGCTCTCGACGAGGAAGGTCACGCTCTCGTGCACCGCCGACGACCCGATCAGGTGGTAGTCGTCGAGCACGAGGGCCACCTCGGTGTCCACGTTCTCCCACGCGTTCGCGAGCGTGGCGAGCACCGTCTCGATCGAGTGCGGCGCGGCATCCAGCACGGCGAGGGCGGCGGATGCGACACCCGGATGTGCACGTTCGAGCGCGGTCAGCGCGTAGCGCCAGAACTGCGTCGCGTCGTTGTCACGATCGTCGAGCGAGAGCCACGCGGTCTGCCCGCCGTCGGAATCGGCGAGCCACTCGGCGAGCACGCTCGTCTTGCCGAACCCGGCGGGGGCGACCACGACCACCAGGCGGGCGGGTTCCCCGAGTCGCTCCGTGAGACGGGGTCGCGGCACCACGGCAGCCCGCCGCGCAGGCGGGTGCAGCTTGGTCGCGAGGAGGGGGCCGTCCATCTCGCGTCACCGGCGCCCATCGGCGCAGGCGACACACGTCGTGCGCGCGGGCCGCAGCTCGAGCTGACCCTCGGGAATCGGCCGCCCGCACACCTCGCACACGCCGAAGGTGCCGGCGTGCACGCGTGCCTCGGCGGCATCCAGCTCGGCCAGCTCGGCCAGGTAGTCGGTGCGCGAGCCCTCTGCCTGCTGCCACTCGAACGTCAGGGCGAAGCCCTCCGGGTCGTGCTCCTCATCGATCCAGTCGCCGCGGGCGGTGCGCACGGCGTCGAGTCGCGCCTCGACGCCCGCGAGGCGCTCGGCGACCACCGCTCGCCGGGCGGCGATCCAGCCGAGTGCAGCATCCGGTGACGTCATGTGCCCATCGTCACCCATCCGGGGGCGGAGATCGAGCCCCATGTCGAGAACCGTTTTCACTTTTCACCCGCGAAATACAGGATCATCACATACGCTCAGCGGAAGAGCAGTATTCACCGCGAATGTTCGCAACTCGTAGCGCCTTGGTGTTCTGAGCCGATCACGAGCCATCACCAAACGGGGCCATCATGGGCGTTCTGTATTACGCCGACCAGGCGATCGCGATCGACGATCGCACCCTCGCACATCTCAAGGTCGCGGCCGTCACCAAGTTGCGCCGCGGCGAGAGCTTCACGTTGTCGTGGGCGCACGCGCCCGACGAGGTCGCGGGGCGCACGACGATCTGGATGCACCCCTCCATCCCGCTGCGGTTCGAGTTCGAGGAGCCCGAGGCTCCCCTGCTGCACCGCGAATGGATCGAGAGCATCCTGCGCTCGTCGAACTCCACCGGCGGCATCCAGCTGACGGCCGAGAGCATGACAACGGGTCAGGTGCCGCAACTCACGAGCGTCTGAGTCGCCGGCCTACCAGCCGAACAGCTCAGCGGGGTGGGTGAGACGCCACCACGCGTCCGGCTCGCTGATCGTCGTATCGAGCACCACCGGCACCGTCGCGGCCTCCGGGCCCGCCGTCCAGGTGACCGACGCCACCTGCTGGCCCGCGACAGCGCTCGTCACCGTGGGCGCCGTCATCGAGACGGCGATCTCGGTATCCGACCAGAGTTCCAGCGATCCGCCCGATTCGAGCACCATCCGGGCCTGCTCGCCCCATGCCGACGACACGGTTCCGACCGTGCGCCCGGCTTCCCCGACGGTTACCCGCTGGAAGCCCGCCGCGATGCTCTCGAGCCACGCCCGGATCTCGCGGTCGACCGCGTCGTGTGAGGTGCCGCCGAGCAGCACACCCAGGATGTCGAGCTGGCCGGCTCCCGTCGCGAGACGGGCGGCGAACAGCAGGTTCGACCCCGAGCCCTCGAGCGTGCCGGTCTTGACGCCGTACACGCCGCTCACCCCCAGCAGGGTGTTGGTGTTCGACCGGAACTCGAGCCCCGGCACGTCGAGTGTCTCGGATGCGACGATGTCGGCGATCGCGGGGTTCGCCATGGCGAGGCGGCCGAGCGCGAGCAGATCGCGGGGCGTCGACACGTTGCGCGCGTCGATGCCGGTGGGCTCGACGATCGTCGTGTGCTCCAGCCCGTTGGCGGCGAGCCAGCTGCGTGCGGCGGCGAGGAACCCGGACTGCGAGCCGAAGGCCCATCCGGCCGCGGCCTCGGCGTAGTTGCACGCCGATACCACGAGCATCGTCTCGAGCACGTCGTGCAGGCTCAGCGAGCTGCCGGTGGGCATCTTCGCGATCGTCGCGCCGAGCACGTAGTACTTGTCATAGAGGTCGTGATCGGCCTTATCGAAGGTGAGCGTGGGGCCCGGGTCGTCGGATGCCGCGAGCGGCTTCGCGTCGAGGATCATGAGCGCGGTGATGAGCTTGGTGATGCTCGCGATGGGCCGCGACTCGTCGGCGCCCGAGGTGGCCCAGATGCCGGCCGCATCCGCGCCGAGGTACTCCTCCGCCCCCGCGACGCTGATCGCCCACGCGCCCTCGGGCGGCGTGAGGATCGTCGCGGGAGCCGGCGGCTCGGGCGCGCGCAGCGCGGTGGTCTCGACGGCAAGGGCGGGAAGCGGTGCTGAGAGGCTCACCCCGACGTATCCGCCGACGATCCCCACGACCACGAGCGCCGAGAGGCCGACGATGAGCCCGCGGCGGCGGCGCTGCTGACGTCGTCGGATCGGGTCGACCGGCTCGTGGTCCGCGTGCGGCTCGGAGTACTCGGCCTCACGCAACATCGCGCTGAGCTGGGTCACGCCGTCGGGCGACCCGTTGTGCGGCGCCATACGCCCTCCCCGGTCTGAGTGCCGCTCATTCTGCCACTCATGGGCGCTCGCGGCTGCCGCCAGGTCAGTCGAGAGCCCGCCTCGCGGCATCGAGCAGCAGATCGACGAGCGCCACGAGCTCGTCGAGAGCCTGCTCGGGCGACTCCGCGGGAGCGCTTCCCCGGCGAGCCGGCTCGCCGCGCTCGAGGGTCACCGCGACATCGACCGCGAGCTTCCACCGCAGCGCGATCGCGGCGTCGAGGCCCCGGCGCACCTCATCGGCCGACACGACGCCGGCGCAAGCATCCGCGTATGCGGCGACCGCCGCATCCATCACCTGCCGCACCGTGCGCACCGAGGCATCACCGCGCCGCACGGACGCGAACAACAGCGAGGCCAGGTCGGCCCCTACCGTGCCCGAGCCCACCGACTCCCAGTCGATGAGCACGGTGCCGCCGGGCGTCGGGAACACGTTGGCCCCCACGGCGTCGTGGTGGCACAGCGTCTGCGGCAGCGACTCGAGCACGCGGCGCAACCGAGGCTGAGCGCGCAGCAGGCGCTCGGCCTCATCGAGCCGCCTGCCCATCCGCGCGACGACGGTCGGATGCCGTCGCCGCAGCGCGGCGAGGCCCGCGTCGATCGCACCGGGCTGGCCGTGTCGCTCGATCCAGCCGGCGAAGATCCACTCCGCGTCGGGCACCCGCCCGACCCAGGCAGCGGCGAGTCCGCCGAGATCACGGGCGGCGCGCAGCAGGGCATCCGCGTCGAGCGGCCGCGACGGAGAGGGGATGTCTTCGAGCCACAGCGTGGTGCGCCCGTCTGCCTCGACTAGCCAGCCATGCAGCCGCGGCGCGCGCACGCGCGGGGCGAGACGCACGAGCACCCCCGAGGTGTAGGCGGCCAACTCCCGTCGCGCGTTGTCGGCGAGATACGCGGAGGCGAACGCCTGCCCCTCGGTCACCTTCTCCACGAGCGACCACTCGATCGGGTCGCCGTCGAGGCGGGCGGTGCCGCGGATGCGGTGCACCGAGCGGTGGGCGAGGAAGGCGTCGTAGTCGATGTCGCCGCGCTGCACCTGCTCGATCGCCACGTGGGCACCCCGGCCCGCTCCGATCGCGGAGGCGATGGCGGCCTCGAGGGTGTCTACAGCGGCCACCTCCTCATCCTCCCCCGCACGCCGAAGGGCGGGCGGCCCATCGGACCGCCCGCCCTCGTCGGGTCGACTGAGGATCAGCCGGCGACCTGGTTGTAGGCACGCATGGCCGCGTCCTGCGCGTCCTTGAGTGCGTCGGCAGGCGCCTTCTCACCCAGCAGCGCCGAGGTCACGGCGTTCTGCAGCTCGGTCTGGATCTGCTGACCGGCCGGCGAGGAGCCGAAGGACTGGCCGTTCGCCGCCACCGTGTAGTAGGTGTCGATGACCTGGTCGAAGCCCGGGTAGTCGCTCGGCTTGACGTAGGCGTCGCGGATCGCCTGGTCGGACTCGGGCGAACCCGTGAACAGACCGGTGTTGATGCCGTGACGGCCCGGGTCGTTCGCCGTGGTCTCGGCACGCGCCTCACCGGCCGCCTGCCACGCCTCGGGCGAGGTGAGCGAGATGAGCCACGCGCACGCGGCCGACGGGTTCTTCGCCGCGGTGGGGATCACGAACGACGACCCGCTCGCGACCGTGAACGGCTTGCCGTCCTGGGTCATGACCGGAGTCGCACCCAGCTGCACCTGGTCGGCGTAGGAGGTGAGCACGTTCGGGTACCACTGGTCGAACACCGCGCCACCGACCTGGTCGGCGACGTAGGAGTTGTTGTCACCGAACACGTCGAACGAGTCCACGAAGCTCTTCGCGTTGGCGTAGCCGCCCTGCGCGTCGTAGATCTCCTTGAGGAACTCGATGGCCTTGACGTTGTTCTCGTTGTCGAGCGCCGGCTTGCCGTCCTTGTCGATCGTCTGGCCGCCGAAGCTCAGCATCCAGAGACCGGCCTTCGACACGCCCTGCGGGTCGAAGCCCATGCGGCTGGGGTTGGCGCCGTCCATGACGGTCATCTTCTTCACGGCGTCGAGGAACGCAGCCTGATCGGAGGTGTTCATGTCGTCGATCGTGACCCCGACCTCGTCCATGACCCGCGTGTTCAGCAGGATGGCCGGCGGCTGGTAGAACTGCGGCACCGCGTAGATGTCGCCGCCGTACGCGACGTCGTCGATCACCTGCGGGTACCAGTACTCGCGTGGCTCGACGTCGTAGAGCGCGAAGCACTTGTCGACCGGCATGACCAGGCCCTGGGCGGCATAGGTCGCGACGAACTGACGGTCCATCTGCACGACGTCGGGCACGTTGCCGCTCGCCGCACGCGTGGTGAACTTCTGGGCGTCGAACGCCGCGGCCTCGAGCTTGACCTTGACGTCGTTGCCACCGACCGTCTTGTCGGCGACGTCGACGCGCGAGGTGCCGACCTCATCCGCGTTCTCGAAGCCCCAGACGTTGAGGCTGCCGGAGTAGTCCTTGCTGAAGTCGGCGGCGGTGCCGCCGCCACCTCCTCCGCCGCCACCGCACGCGGTGAGCGCGAACAGTGCCGCACCGGCCGTGGCGGCCAGCAGCATCTGCTTGGTTCTCTTCATCGAAATGTCCTCTCGGAGCTGCGAGCTCGCGGCGTCCTCGCCATCGAGCACTCGGAACGTGATCCAGATGTGGGAACCATCCCACACGGCGACCGTACCTCAGAGACGCCGCCGCGACAAGGGGTTGACGAGCATTCGCGAAAGTGCAGCGAATTCATGCCCGCTGAGTGCGCTGCACTCGGCACGCAAGCGGGCGGGTCGCGCTGGAATCGTTCCCAGTGCGACCCGCCCGCGGCGGATGCGACGCGCGATGCGCGCTCAGCCCTTGCGACCCTGGGTCGCCACCCCTCGATGAAGTAGCGCTGCCCGAACGCGAACAGGATGAGCATGGGCAACGTCACGAGGAGCGCCGCCACCATGACGTACTGGTAGTCGCCGTGACCACCGTTCGTGGGGCTGTACTTCGTCATCGCCGACGCGATACCGAGCGGCACCGTGTAGCCCTCGGCGCTGCCGGCGTTCAGGTAGATGAGCGCCGCCTGCAGGTTGTTCCAGCTCGCCTGGAACTCGAACAGGAACACGATGATGAACGACGGGATCGACAGCGGGAACGCCATCCTCCAGAACATCCCCCAGTAGCTCACGCCGTCGACGCGAGCCGCCTCGAAGATCTCCCGTGGCAGCCCCAGGAAGAACTGGCGTTGCAGGAAGATGTAGAAGGCCGAGCCGAAGAGGTTCATGCCCCACAGCGGGATGTTGGTGCCCACCAGCCCGATGTTGTTCCAGATCAGGTACTGCGGCACGAGCGTCACCGCGCCGGGCAGCATCATCGTGGCCAGCACGAGGCCGAACAGGATCCCGCGGCCCGGGAAGCGGAAGTAGGCGAACCCCCAGGCGACGAGCGAGCTCGACACCGTGACGAAGCCGGCCGCGAGCACGGCGATGAGGATGCTGTTGCCGACCCACGCCAGCAGGGGCAGCTCGTTCCACACCTGCACGAAGTTCTCGGGCTGGAATGTCTTCGGAATCAGCAGGTTGTCGAAGACCTGCCCGCGCGGCTTGAAGCTCGCGGCGAGCAGCCATGCGAACGGATACAGGAACAGCGCCGCGAAGAACACCAGCACGATCCAGTGGATGACCTGCCCGAGGATCGAGCCGATGCTGCGACGCGGCTTGACGATGGCGGGGCGCTCCTTGCCCGCGCTCGAGATGGTCGGGGCCAGGGCGGAGGTGTCGACGGACATCAGCGCTCGCTCTCGTAGTAGACGAACCGGTTGCCGAGCTTCACCTGCACGAGCGAGATGATCATGATGATCAGGAACAGCAACCAGGCCATGGCCGCGGCGAAGCCGAAGTTGAACTGCCGGAACGCCTGCTGGAACAGGTAGATCGCGTAGAACAGCGACGCATCCGGCGCCCCGGTTCCTGTATCGCGATAGAACAGCAGGTACGCCTGGTCGAAGGTCTGCAGCGCGGCGATCGTGAGCACGATGACGTTGAAGAACATCGCGCCCGAGATCATCGGCAGCGTGATCGAGAAGAAGCGGCGCACGGGCCCCGCGCCGTCGATCTGGGCGACCTCGTAGAGATCACGCGGCACGGTCTTGAGTGCTGCGAGGAAGATCACCATCGTGCCGCTGACGCCCCACAGCGTCATGAGCACGATCGACGGCTTGACCCAGTTGGGGTCGAGCAGCCATTGCGGGCCCTGGATGCCGATCGCGGCGAGGCCCTTGTTGATGGCGCCCTGGTTGCCGTTGAGCAGCAGGAAGAACACGGATGCCGTCGCCACCGCCGGGGTCATCTTCGGCAGGTAGTAGAGGGTGCGGAACACACCGGCTCCGCGACGGACGTTGTTGAGCAGCATCGCGAGGAAGAGCGCGAAGATGATCTCGAGCGGCACGGCGAGCACGGCGTAGAAGAGCGTGTTGCCGAGCGACATCATCACCTTCGGGTCGTCGAACAGCGCCTCGTAGTTGGCGAGTCCGGCCGGCCGCGCCGTGTTGGTGGCGAGCTGGTAGTAGGTGAACGAGATCACCAGGCTGTAGATCATCGCGCCGAGCGTGAAGATCAGGAATCCCACGATCCAAGGCGAGATGAACAGATAGCCCGCGAGGGCCTCTCGGCGGTTGTACTTGCTGGTCTTGAACACGCGGGTTCCTGCGGTGGTCTCGACCGTCATGGTGTTGGCCATCAGGTGACCTCCACGCTGCTGCGGGTGGGTTTCACGGGGGCTTCCTCTCTGAGGCGACATCGACTCCGGCACCGAAATGTGGTAACGATTCCACATGGGCGTCGTGAGGACTATAGGTCGCGCGGGGCTCCCGCTGCAAGGGATTGACGAACTGCCCCTCGAGGGGACCTGGCAGCTGCGGGAGTCGATCGGCGAAACGTGGCGTTGGTACGTGGCCGCACCCCCGCCCGACGCGCTCAACAGCGTCGCACCCGACAGCGGGGCGCCTGGCTGGTCGCCGATCCGCGTGCCCGGGAGTGTCGTCGACGCCCTTGCCGGCACCGGCGCGATCTCCGACCCGCGACGCGGCTGGGGCAGCCGGTCAGCCGAATGGACCGGCGCCCGCTCCTGGGTGCTGCGGCGGCTCGTCGGGCTCGACGAGAGCTGGCGCGACGCGGATGCGGTGCTCGAATTCGACGGGATCGACCCGGGCGGTCGGGTGTTCTGGGATGGCGAGGAACTCGGCCGCGTCGACGGGCTCTACCGCCCGCTGCGCCTGCCGCTGCGGGTCACCCCGGGCACCCATGTGCTCGCCGTCGTCGTCGACCCGGTGCCGGCCGGAGTGCCACAAGTCGGCCGCACGGATGCGGTGCGCCGGCACGCACCCCGCCTCGGCTACGGCTGGGACTTCTGCCCGCCCTTCCCGCACCAGGGCATCTGGCGTCCGGTGCGGTTGCGGCGCGGGGCACGGTTCGCATCCCTCGAGGTCGCGAGCGCGACCACCGCCGAGCTCGCGCGCGCCACGGTGACCGTGCGCGTGGGAACGGAGGCGGCATCCGGGTGCGAGGTGACGGCGCGCCTCGACCTCGGCGACGGGCGGGAGCTGCACGCGACCGGGCCGATCGATGCGGACGGCGCGGCGACGCTCACGATCGAGGTGGCGCACCCGCCGCTGTGGTGGCCCGTGGGCGGCGCCCACCTCGCCGAGCTGCGGGTGCAGGTCGGCAGCCACGAGGAGGTGCGGCGGATCGGCTTCCGGCACCTCGCGTGGGAGCGCACGCCCGGCTCGCCCGTCAACGCGCTGCCCTACGGCCTCCGGGTCAACGGCGTGCCGGTGCCGCTCACGGGCGTCAACTGGGCGCCCGCCGATGCGCAGTTCGGCGAGGTGACGCGCGAGCGGCTCGCGCACCTGCTCGACCTGGCTCAGGCATCCGGAGCCCGGATGCTGCGCGTCTGGGGCGGAGGGCTCGTGGAGACCCCCGAGTTCTTCGAGGCGTGCGACGAACGCGGGCTGCTCGTGTGGCAGGAGTTCTCGCAGTCGTCGTCGGGCATCCAGAGCGCGCCGAGCGACGACCCGGATGTCGTGGCCGGGTTCGTGGCCGACGCTCGGCTGCTCGTTCCCGCGCGCCGCCATCACCCCTCGCTCGTGCTGTGGGGAGGCGGCAACGAGCTGCAAGGCGCGCAGGGCCCGCTCGGCACCGACGACAGCGCCGTGCTGCGCGCGCTCGCCGACGTCGTGCACGAGCTCGACCCGGAGCGCGGCTGGCTGCCCACCTCGCCGAGCGGCCCCGAGTTCCATCACCGGATCGACGTGATCACACGCGACCCCGAGGCGCAACACGACGTGCACGGCCCGTGGGAGTACCAGGGCACCGAGGCGCAGCACACCCTCGCGGCGGCGGGCACGGCGCTCGCCCACACCGAGTTCGGCGTGGAGGGCATGGCCAACCGTCGGCTCTTCGAGCACCTCGTGCCGCGCGAGGCGCGTGAGCCGGCCGACCGCACGAACCCGCTCATGCGACACCTCGGCGAGTGGTGGAACAACGCGGCCCAGGTCGAGCAGCTCTTCGGCGAGGGGATGGCGCTCGACGAGCTGCGCCGCGCGAGCCAGTGGCTGCAGGTCTCGGGGCTCGCGATCGCGCTCGAGGCCGACCGCCGCCGCTGGCCGCGCACCTCGATGGTGCTGCCCTGGCAGCTCGCGGAGTCGTATCCGAACGCCTGGGGCACCGCGCTCGTCGGCTTCGACGGGGAACCGAAGCCCGCGCTCGGCGTATTGGCACGGGCCTTCGCCGGCGAGCGCGTCACCTTCGTGACAGAGCGCACGGCGTGGGGCGGGCACGCGTCGGTGTCAGCCTCGGCGTGGCTCTGGAGTCGGCCCGGGCGGCCCACCGGTGGACGGCTCGAGCTGTCGGTGCTCGACCTCACGGGCCGGGAGCTCGCGGCGACGAGTGTCGCCCTCGACGCCGTCGAGAACCCGGGTGCGCGGGGCGAGCTGAGCGCTCCAACGCCCGACGGCCCATTCCTGTGGCGCGCACGCTGGCTCGCCGCAGACGGCGCGACGGTCGACGACGAGACCGTGCTGCAGACCGGCGACGCCGACCTCGCCGCGCTGCGGCACCTGCCCCGCACGGCGCTCGCAGCCGAGGCGACGGAGAGCGGATGGCGCATCCGCAACACGGGACCGGTCGCCGCCGTCGCGTGGGGCCCGCGCGACGTGCGCACCCCCGACGACGCGCGCCTCATCGCGGCGCTCGCCGACCCCCGGCCGCTGCTGCCGAACGAGGTGCGCGACCTGCCACTCGTGAGCGGGTCCCCACGCGAGGGCGAGCTCGTCGTCGACGCGTGGAACGCCGACCCCGTGCCGCTGCCACCGCCCACCGAGGTGGTTGAAACCACCAACCCCACCGAGGTGGTTGAGGAGCCGCCGAAGGCGGCGTCTCGAAACCCCGACCCCGCATCCGAGAACCGAGGAGCATCATGACCACCCCTTCCCCGCCGACTTCCTCTGGGGTGCCGCGACGAGCGCGTACCAGATCGAGGGCTCGCTCGAGGCCGACGGTCGCGGCCCCTCCGTGTGGGACGCCTTCGTGCGGCGCCCTGGCGCGATCGAGGGCGGCGGCGACGCGTCGATCGCCGTCGACTCCTACCGGCGCTGGCGTGACGATGTCGAGCTGCTCGCCGAACTCGGCATGCGCGCCTACCGGTTCTCGATCGGCTGGTCGCGTGTCGTGCCCGACGGCCGCGGGCGCATCGAGGAGCGCGCTCTCGACCACTACGAGCGCATCGTCGACGCCCTGCTCGAGCGCGGCATCGCGCCCGTCGTCACCCTCAACCACTGGGACATGCCCGAGGCCCTCATGGACCGTCGCGGCTGGGTCGACCGCTCGAGCGTCGACGCGTTCGTGCACTACGCGGAGGCCGTGGCCGGGCGCCTCGGCGACCGTGTGCCGTGGTGGATCACCCAGAACGAGCCGTGGATCATCCAGCTGCTGGGCTACCAGCTCGGCATCCACGCGCCCGGCATCGCCGACCTGGGCGCCGCCGTCGCGGCCGGGCACCACGTGCTGCTCGCGCACGGCGCGGCCTACGACGCCATGCGGCCGCTCGTGGCGGGCCGCATCGGGGCGGCGCCCAACCTGCTGCCGTGCGTGCCGGCATCCGATTCCGACGCGGACCGGGCGGCGGCGTGGGCCAGCGACGGCTACGTCAACCGCTGGTTCCTCGAGCCGCTGCTCGGGCAGGGCTACCCCGACGACATGCGCGAGCACTGGGAGCGCGCGACCGGCGGCCCGCTCGATGTCATCCGCGACGGCGACGAGGCGGCCATCCGCGGGCGCAGCGACTTCCTCGGGGTGAACTACTACACGCGGCGCGTCATGCAGGCCGCCGAAGTGGGGCCCGACCGGCCGTTCCCGTGGCAGGTCGTGCGCGCGCCCGAGGAGTCTCGGCTCTCGGATGAGGGCACCGAGATCGTGCCGGATGCGCTGCGCGAGCTGTTGCTGCGCCTGCACCGCGAGTACCCCGGCGTGCCCCTCATGATCACCGAGAACGGGCTCGTCTCGAACGAGACGCCGCAGCACGACGGCGAGGTGCACGACGTGCGCCGCATCCGCTACCTGCGCCAGCACGTGGCGGCGATGGCGGATGCCGTGGCGGCGGGGGTGCCGCTCGTGGGCTACACGCACTGGTCGCTCTTCGACAACTTCGAGTGGTCGCTCGGCTACCGCCCGCGCTTCGGGCTCGTCTACGTCGACTACCCGACGGGCGAGCGCATCGTGAAGCACAGTGCCCGGCACTATGCCGCTCTCGTCGCGGCGGGCGGCGACCTCGCGGCGGTGCCCGAGCACGCCGCGGCCGAGAGCGCCGTCGACTCGCTCGGGGCGTTCGGATGAGCGCGGCCGAGGTCGTGGTGGTCGGCGGGACCGCCGCGGGCGTCGCAGCAGCCGTCGCGGCGGCCGAGCACGGCGCGCAGGTCGTGCTGCTCGAAGCCGGGCGGCACCTCGGCGGCATGGTGTCGGGCGGGCTCGGCTACACCGATGTCGGCGACGTGCGGGTGCTGGGCGGGCTCGCGGCGCGCTTTCGGCGCGACGTGGCAGAGCATTATGGCGTGTCCGTCGGCCACTACGCGGGGCCCGAGCCGCACGTCGCCGAGGGCATCCTGCGGCGCTGGCTCGAGGATGCCGGCGTCGAGGTGGTGCTGGATGCGGCGGTGGCGTCGGTCGAGAAGTCCGGAACGCGCCTGACGGGGCTGCGGCTCGCATCCGGGCCCGTCGTGGGCGCGGGCGTCGTCGTCGACGCGACGTACGAGGGCGACGTGCTCGCGCTCGCGGGCGTCGCCACGCGCGTGGGGCGCGAGGACCGTGCGCTCTACGGCGAGCGCTTCGCGGGACGCCGCGAGATCGCACCCGGGCGCCACTCGATGCCGTGGGGCGTCTCGCCGTTCCGCGACGACCCGAGCGGCGAGCGCGAGGGCCGCTCATCGCGCAGCTCGCGCCCGCGCCGATGGCCGAGGTCGGGGCCGGCGACGGCAACGTCATGTCGTACGGCTACCGGCTGTGCCTCACGAACGCGGCCAACCGCATCCCGTTCACCGAACCGGACGGCTACGACCCCGCCTACTGGGAGCTCGGGCGCCGTTACCTCGCCGTCGGCGGGGCCGACGAACCGGCGGGGCGCTGGCTCGGGCTCGAGCCGAACCTGCCCGGTGACAAGTGCGACGCCAACTCGCTCGGACCCGTCTCGCTCAGCGTGCTCGACGGCACGGCGCTCGGATGGGCGGAGGGCTCGACGGCCCAGCGCGCGGAGATCGCGGCGCACCACGCACGGCACGCGCTCTCGTTCCTGTGGTTCCTGTCGAGCGATCCGGCGGTGCCACGCGGCATCCGCGAGGAGCTCGGCCGCTGGGGCTTCGCGCCCGACGAGTTCGCCGACACCGACCACCTGCCGCACCAGCTCTACGTGCGCGAGGCGCGGCGCATGGTGGGCGAGACGGTGCTGACGGAACACGACCTCGTGGCGGGCCTGGTACCGGATGACACGATCGCGCTCGGTTCGTACCACCTCGACATCCGCGAGGTGCAGCGCAGCTGGATCACCGCGTGGGAGCACCCGGATGCGCAGTCGCACGTCGTGAACGAGGGGTACCTCTCGGTCGCGGTGCCGGCCTACGGCATCCCGTACCGGGCGCTGCTGCCGCGGGCCGCGGAGGCGTCGAACCTGCTCGCGGCGGTGTGCGTGTCGGCGTCGCACGTGGCGTTCTCGTCGATCCGCATGGAGCCGCAGTACCAGATGCTCGGGCAGGCCGCGGGCACGGCGGCGGCGCTCGCCGTGCGGGGTGCGGGCGAGGTGCATGCGGTGCCTGCGGGCGTGCTGCGCGAGGTGCTCGTGGGCGACGGGGCGGTGCTGGTGCGGCCGTAGCGGCCCTGCCGGTGGTTGAGGAGCCGCGCAGCGGCGTCTCGAAACTCCCGCTTCCTCGCGACGCTTTGCGGGGAGGGGATCCGGTTTCGGGACGCATGCCCCCGCGTATCGCCTGGCGGCGATGCGCTCCCGCCAGTCCCGATGCCAGCGTCCCGAAACCGGATCCCCACCCCCGCTGCGCTCGACGATCGTGGGCGGGCGGCCCACCGCGGGTTGAGGAGCAGCGCGCACCGGGCGCGCGGCCCCCACCGCGGGTTGAGTAGCCGCGCGCGCTGGGCGCGCGGCGTAACGAAACCCCCAGCACGCGATACTGCGCGAGCGTCGTTCGTCGAGTCACCACCAACAGCTGCGGCGGCGGGCTTCGAGACGCGCCTCCGGCGCTCCTCAGCCACCTCGGCAGGCCACCTCGACGAGACGCGCGGCCCCCACCGCGGGTTGAGTAGCAGCGCGCGCCGGGCGCGCTGCGTATCGAAACCCCCAGCACGCGATACTGCGCGAGGCCAAGTGCGCTGAGTCATCGCCGCCACGTCGCGACCCTCGCGGCGGCGGCTTCGAGACGCGCCTCCGGCGCTCCTCAGCCACCTCGGCAGGCCACCTCGACGAGACGCGCGGCCCTCACCGCGGGTTGAGTAGCAGCGCGCACCGGGCGCGCTGCGTATCGAAACCCCCAGCACGCGATACTGCGCGAGCGTCGTTCGTCGAGTCACCACCAACAGCTGCGGCGGCGGGCTTCGAGACGCGCCTCCGGCGCTCCTCAGCCACCTCGACAGGCCGCTCGTCAGGCGCGTGGGTGGCGGAGGGCGGCCTGCTGGGCGGGGGTCAGCTCGTGGGCGCCGCGGCCCGCGAGGGTGAGGGCGAGCGCGGCGCTCGCCTCGAGCTCCTCGGCGAGGTCGACGGCCCGGTCGAGGGTGGCCGCAGCCGCGACGCTGCCGTGGTGCGAGAGCAGCATCACGCGGTGACCATCGGCGATCCGCGCGCCGACCTCCGCGCCGAGTGCGGCATCCCCGGGCGCCGCATACGGCACGAGCGGCACCTCGCCGAGGCTCATCACCCGATACGGCGTGTAGGCGGGCAGTGCCGCGAGCCCACGCTCCGACGGCAGGCACGCGATCGCCGTGGATGCGGGCGCGTGCAGGTGCACGACGGCCGCGAGCGTGGCATCCGCGGCGTAGGCACCGAGGTGCACCGCCCACTCCTTCGTCGGCGCCCCGCCGCCGAGGTGCGTGCCGTCGAGGTCGAGTTCGGCGAGCTCGCCCGCCTCGACGCGCGACAGCGAGGAACCGGTAGGGGTGAGCAGCACGCGGTCGCCGAGACGGATGCTGAGGTTGCCCGAGGAGCCGGGCGACAGTCCGCGAGACGCCAGGTGGCGCGCCGCCGCGATGAGCGCATCCGGGGTCATGGGGCCTCCTCCCACGCGCGGGTCAGCAGGTCGACGCCGCCGAAGTTACCCGACTTGAGCAGCACCCCCAGCACAGGCTCGCCCGCGACCGCCGTGGCACGGCCGCTGGCCCAGGCGACACCCGGGTCGACGCGGCGGGTCAGCCGCAGGGCGCGCACGCCGAGCGCCCGGGTGACCGCGCCGCTCGTCTCGCCGCCCGCGACGAGCAGCCCCCGCACGCCGAGCTCCGCGACGGCCGCGAGCGCCACCTCGGCGAGCACGGCCTCCACTGCGTCCGCGGCAGCACCCACGCCGAGCGCTGTCTGCGCCGCCGCGATCGCCTCGGCATCGTGTCCCGCGCTCACGATCGGCAGCCGCCCCGCCGCGAGGTCGGCGCGGATGCCGTCGAGCGTCTCGGCGACCGCCCCGGCTCGATCGTGGGCGGCGCGCACCGCGTCGACGACCACCGTCGGCCCACCCGCCGCCGCGAGCTGCTCGCGCGTGCGGGCGCTCGCGCTGCCCGCGAGCACGAGGCGCGCTCCCGCATCCGGGGTCTCGGGGTCGCCCCCGTGTGAGCGGCACGGATGCGCCGCCCGAGCGCCGTGATGAGTCCCGCGCCGCCGCCCGGCAGCACGTCGAGCGCCGGCCGGTCGATGGCTGCGGCGAGCACGTCGAGGTCGCCGTCGTCGAGGGCGTCGGCAAGTACGTGGCCTCGCGCGTTCGCGAGGCGGGCGGCCACGGCATCCGCCCCCTCGTCGAGCGCGCGGCGATCCACGAGCGTCACGGGCCGCGGCGTCTGCCGCCCGAGCACCCGCACGAGATCGGGGTCGGTCATCGGGGTGAGCGGGTGGTGGGCGAGCGGGCTCTCGCTCAGCAGACGGTCGCCCACGAAGAGATGGCCGCGGTAGACGGTGCGGTCGGAGTGCGGGGTCGCGGGCGTTCCGGCACTCGCGCGATAGCCGCCCGCGTCGACGAGCGCGTCGGCCACCGGACCGATCATGCCTTCGTCGGTGGAGTCGAACGTCGAGCAGTACTTCTGGTACCAGCGCCCGGCACCCGCCTCCTGCAGCGCGGCCGCGGCGGCGAGGCTGTCGGCGACCGCGACCTCACGCGGTGCCGTGCGGGTGCCGAGCCCCACGACGACCGCATCGACGTCGCGCGGAATGTCGGCGGCATCCGGAACCCCGAGCACGACGGCGACCTCGAGGCCGAGCTCGCGCAGCTCGGCGGCCACGTCGCACGCGCCCGTCACGTCGTCGGCGATCACGCCCCAGCGATCCGTCACGTGCGCTCCCTTTGACGTCGACCCGTCGGCGGTGTCATGCTCGACGGCATGTCCGGATGTGGGAACGTTACCTCATCCGTTCGGGCGATGGGGATCGACGTCGGCAGCAGCAACGTCAAGGCGGCGATCATCACGCTCGACGGAGGTCGCGTGCGCGAGCTGGCCGTGGCGCGTCGCAGCGTCACCGGCCTCGACGCCGCGGCCCTCGTCGCGACCGCACTCGCCGCGGCAGCGGACGCCCTCGCCGCCTGCGCGGGCCCGGTCGCCCTGATCGGCATCGCCTCCATGGCCGAGACCGGCGCCCTCGTCGACGCGAGCGGCCGCCCGAGCGGACCCCTCATCCGGTGGGATCGCGGCGGCGACGCAGGCGCTCGTCTCGCGCTCGCGGGTGACCTCGACCCCGCGTGGCTGCACGCACGCACAGGTGCACCCCTCACCCCCAAGCTGCCCCTGCTGAGCTGGGCCGAGCTCGTGCGAGAGGGCCTGCCCGACGGCGCTCGCTGGGCCTTCACCGCCGACCTCGTCGCCGCCGCCCTCACCGGGCGCCTCGCGACCGACCACACGCTCGCGGGGCGCAGCGGCGCCTATCGCCTGCCCGCACCCGGCGAGCCGCTCCCCGGCGACTGGGATGAGGAACTGCTCGCGGCCGTCGGGATCCCCCGCACCTTGCTCGGTGCGGTGCTCGCGCCTGACGAGCCGGTCGGCGTCGTCGACCGTGGCCTGCCCGACGCCCGCGGCGCGGTCGTGCGGATCGCCGGGCACGATCACGCCGTCGCCGCCCGTGCGGCAGGCGCCACGGTACCCGGCGTCGTCGTGCACTCGCTCGGCACGACCGAGGCGGTGCTCGCCCTCGCGGCCGACGGGCGCGCGGTCGATCGCGCGGCCGCGGGCGCCCACGGCATCAGCGTCGTGCGCGGCGTCGACGGCGACCGGGAGGGCGTGCTCGCCGGCAGCCCGGCCGGTGGAGCGCTCATCGCCGACTGGCGGCGACGCGCGATCGCGGCGGGAGCGGATGCGGATGCGCTGCTCGCCGCAGAGCCGGACGAACGCGGATCCGCCCTCGCCCTGCCCTACCCGGCAGGCCGGCAGTGCCCCTCCCCGATCCCCGTGCCGGCTACCGGCTCGTGGACGCCGACACGCACGACCCCGCGACGGAGCTGGGCGGCATCCTCCGCGGACTCGCGGCCCACGGCGCGTGGATGCGCGACACCGTCGTCGAGCTCACGGGCGCGCCGCCCGCACGGATCGTCGCGACCGGCGCGCCGGTGCGCCGCAACGACCGACTCGCGGCGCTCATGGCCTCCCTGGCCGGAAGCCCCCTCCCGGTCGTCGACCTCGACGCGCCCGTGGCCGCGGGCGCCGCCGCGCTCGCCGCCGAACGCGAGGGGCTCACCGCGCACTGCGAGGCACCCGTCCGAACCGTGCCGGCGGCGCACCTCGCGGCACCCGTGCTGCGTGCGCGCTTCGCCCGCGCCCTCGCCGAATCGTCAGCGGACTCCGCACCGCGCGCAGCCGCATCCATCCCCGAAGGAGCATCGTGACCATCCCCCAACCGACCCTCTCGGCCATCGCTCGCCCCAGCGGCGGCTTCGCGATGATCGCCATGGACCAGCGCGAGAGCCTGCGCCACATGTTCGACCTGGCGGGCGCCGGCCGGCCCGCCGACGAGGTGCTCATCGACTTCAAGCGCGCCGTCGCGAGCGAGTTGTCGCACCTCGCGAGCGGCTTCCTCGTCGACCGCGATTTCGGCGGCCTCGGCATCCTCGGCGACGGCCTCGTGCCGCCCCACTGCGGCTTCATCCTGGCCGCCGACGCGTTGACGCAGGAGCCCGGCGGCCCCGTCGAGGAGACGGGCCTCGACGACGCGGCCCTCGACGACGCCCGCACCGACGGCGTCGCGGCCATCAAGCTGCTCATCATCTGGCGACGGGATGCCCACCGCGAGGCACGCATCGCGCTCGCCGAGCGCTTCGTGGCCGAGGCGCGCGAGCGCGGGGTGCTCTCGGTGCTCGAGCCCGTCGTGCGAGCGACCCCGGAGGAACTCGCCGACGGCAGCTGGGATGCCGAGGCCGCGATCCGCGAGGCCGCGCGCGAGCTGTCGCCGCTCGGCTCGTCGCTCTACAAGGTGCAGGTGCCACTTGCGGGCACGGGGAACGCGGCCGAGCAGCTCGCGGCGAGCGAGCAGCTGGCGCGCGACATCACCGGGCCCTGGGTCGTGCTCTCGCAGGGGGTCGCGCTCGATCGGTTCCCGGATGCCGTCGAGGCCGCCTGCCGCGCGGGGGCCAGCGGCTTCCTCGCCGGGCGCGCGCTGTGGAGCGACGTCGTCGGCGCGGGCGATGTGCCCGCCGCCCTGCGCGAGCGCTCGCGCCCCCGGCTCGAGCGTCTGGTCGAGATCGTCGACACCCACGCACGCCCCTGGACGGAGGCCTGAGATGCGCATCGGATTCCTACACACCGTGCCGGCGCTCGCGCCGCGCTTCGACGCCGACCTGGCATCCGCAGTTCCTGACGCCACGGCGGTGCACGTCGTCGACGCCGAGTTGCTCGCCACCGCGATCCGCTCGGGGGTCGACGCCCACGTCGACGCGGCGGTCGCCGAGCACATCGCCCACCTCGCCTCGGAGGGGGCGGATGCCGTGCTCGTCACGTGCTCGTCGATCGGCGAGTCGGTCGAGAAGGCGGCAGCCGCTGCCCGGGTGCCCGTCGTGCGGGTCGACACCCGGATGGCGGCCGACGCGATCGAGACGGCGGGCGCGGGTGGGCGCATCGTCGTGCTCGCGACGCTCGAGGCCACCCTCGGCCCCACCGGGCGCCTGCTCGAGCGCGCCGCGGCGGATGCCGCCGAACCGCCGAGCGTGCGGGCGCACGTCGTGCCCGACGCCGCGGCGGCACGGTCGGCGGGCGACGTCGAGCGGCACGATCGGCTCGTCGCCGAGGCCGTGCGCGAGGCGGCGGCCGAGGCCGACGTCATCGTGCTCGCCCAGGCGTCGATGGCTGCCGCTGCCGACGAGGCGCACGTCGACGTGCCCGTGCTGACCTCACCCGCATCCGCTCTCCGCGCTGTGCTCGACGCCGCCGAGGGCGCGGGCTCTGCGGTCCCGCGGTGAGGGGTCGCACAGTGCGCTCAAACGGCCCTCATGGGGGCATGTTGCGACCCCTCACCACGCGCGGCGTACGGCTGCTCTGCTACGCCGATCGCCTCGGGGGCGACCTGCGGCACCTCGGCGAGGTGCTCGACGGGCCACTCTCCGACCTCGCGGGCGTGCACATCCTGCCCTTCTACACGCCCTACGACGGCGACGACGCGGGCTTCGACCCGGTGGACCATACGGCTGTCGACCCGCGCCTGGGCGACTGGAACGACCTCGCCGCGATCGCCGCGCGGCGCGAGGTGACCGCCGACGTGATCGTCAACCACACCTCCGCCTCCTCGCCCGAGTTCCTCGACTGGGTCGAGAACGGCGACGCCTCGCCGCACGCGGGCATGTTCCTGACCTTCGACCGCGTGTTCCCCGACGGCGCCGACGAGGCGGGCATCACCGCGTTCTACCGCCCGCGCCCGGGGCTCCCCTTCACGCCCTACGCGGTCGCGGGCACGCGGCGGCTCATCTGGACCACCTTCATGCCGAGCCAGGTCGACCTCGACGTGACGCATCCCGCGGCGCTCGCCTACCTCGACCGCATCGTCGGCGCCCTCGCCAAGGCGGGCGTCGAGGTCGTGCGGCTCGACGCCGTCGGCTACGCCGTGAAGACCCCCAGCAGCGACTCGTTCATGACGGATGCCACCCTTGCCTTCGTCGAGGAGCTCACCGCGCGCCTGCGTGCGGCCGGCATGCGCGTGCTCGTCGAGGTGCACGCCCACCACAGCCTGCAGCTCGCGATCGCGCCGCTCGTGGATCTCGTCTACGACTTCGCGCTCGCGCCCACGCTGCTGCATGCGCTCGGCGACGGCGACATCGATCCGCTGCTGCGCTGGCTCGACATCCGGCCGGTGAACGCCGTGACCGTGCTCGACACGCACGACGGCATCGGCATCATCGACGCCGGGCCCGCGGGCGACCGGCCGGGGCTCATCGACGAGGGCCAGATGCGCGCCATCTTCGACCGTGCGGCCGTGGCCACCGACGGGCACTCCGAGCTCGCCTCCGTCGTGCCGCAGTGGGCCACGATGCCGCACCAGATCAACGCGACCTTCCCGAGCGTGGTGGCCGACGACGAGGCGTACGTGCTGTGTCGGGCCATCCAGGTGCTGCTGCCGGGAGAGCCGCAGGTCTACTACGTGGGCCTGCTCGACGGGCGCGACGACCGGGCTCGGTTCCTCGCCACGGGGCAGGGCCGCGAGGTGAACCGGCACGCGTATCCGCCCGAGGAGCTGCACGACGCGCTCGCTCGTCCCGTGCCGCGCGCGATCCTCGCGCTCGCGCGGCTGCGACGCGACCACCCGGCGTTCGACGGCGCGTTCTCGTTCGTACGCACCGGGGAGCACGCGCTGCGCCTGGAGTGGGCGACTCCGGATGCGCGGCTCACGCTCGATGCGGACCTCGCGCCGGGTGCGCGCGTCGCGGTGCTCACGGACGAGCGCGACGGGGTCGTGCGGGTGCTGCGCGGGGTGGAGGAACTCGCCGACAGCTGACTGCGAGGCCATGTCGGCGCTACCGACCCGGGGTCGCAGATACAGGCCGAACCGTCACCGCGGGCAGTGTTCGCGCCTGAACAGCTCGATCCAGCCTGTATCTGCGACGCTTGCCCCTATGACGCCTGCTCGCTACGCCGCGGGCTCCTCCGCATCCGTGGCCCCCACGCGCGCGATCGCGCCCGTGCGCGCCGACTCGTAGGCCGCGAGGATCACCCCGAGCACGTCGATGCCCTCGCGGTGCGTCTGGATCGGGCGGGCACCCGTGAGCAGGCATTCGGCGAAGTGCGCCACCTCGGCGCCGAACTCGTGCACGGGCTCGAACGCCGTGACCACGGGCTCCTCACCGCGGATGCGGGAGACGAGCGTAGTGCCGTCCGAGCTGAGCGAGCCCTTCTCGCCGACGAGCGAGAACTTCTCCGTGCCGACGGCCGGCTCGTACGCCCAGCTCGTGGTGACGTGGCCGACCACACCGTTGTCGTAGCGCACGAGCACCTGGGCCGAGTCCTCGCCCTCCATGAACGCGAGCCGGTGCCGCGAGAGCATCGCCGCGACCTCGACGGGCGAGCCGCCGGCCAGGTGCCGCAGCAGGTAGAGCGGGTGGTAGCCGGTGTCGATCAGCTCGCCGCCGCCGGACGTCGCCGAGCGCGCGCGCCATCCCATGCTCTCGGGACTGAAGTCGTTGAAGAAGCTGTCGGTCGTGCGCACCTCGTACACCCGCCCGAGCACGCCCGAGTCGATGAGCTCCTTCGCGGCCGCGACGGCCGGCTGGAAGAGCTGGTTGTGAGCGCACATGATCGTGACCCCGTTGCGCTCGGCGGCGGCCGTGATGGCGTCCGCCTGCTCGAGGGTGAGGCACAGCGGCTTCTCGCACAGCACGTGCAGGCCCGCGTCGGCGGCGGCGATCACGGCATCCGCGTGCAGATGGTGCGGCAGGCAGATGTCGACGGCGTCGAGACCGCCCGCGGCGATCATGTCGCGGTAGTCGGAGAAGATGGCGACCCCCTCGTCGTCGCCGCGCCGCTTCTCGGCGCTCTCGCGCACCGGGTCGGCGACCGCCGCGAAGACGACCGTGTCGGGGTTGCGACGGTAGCCCGCCACGTGGGCGCCGGCGATGCCGCCCGCGCCGATGAGGCCGATGCGCACCTTCGCGCTGTCTGTGCTGGTCACTGTTCCCTCTCGATGTCGATGGCGCGGCCGGTGGCGGCCGCCTCGTTCGCGGCCACGACGAAGCGCGTGAGCTCCACCGCTGTGCGCTGGTTGGTTGCGACGTCGGCGCCGCCCGCCATGGCGTCGACCCAGAGGCCGAACGGCGCGGCGGGTGCGTCGACGAGCGGCACGACCGCCCAGTCCTCGCCGAGCGCGCCGCCCTTGCCCATGAGCTCCTCGCGACCGAAGCCGAAGAGGAGCGAGCCCTCCGTGCCGCGCACCTCGAACGCGGATGCGCCGGGCGTCGTCACGAAGCTCGCCTCCGCCACACCGAGGGCACCGTTCGCGTATGCGGCCACGACCACGGCGTTGTCCTCGACGGCGTGCGCGGTGACGCTGCCGTAGGCGGCCGTGATGCGCACCGGCCGCGCACCCAGGAAGCGCTGCACGAGGTAGGCGGGGTGGCATCCGAGGTCGGCGAACGCACCGCCGATGGCGGCCACCGGATCCGCGAACCGCTCGGGCAGCCAGCCGCCGAGCCAGCCGTCGTGCGCCATCCGCACACGCGCGTAGGTGACCGTGCCGAGCGCGCCCGCGTCGATGAGGATGCCGCGGTCGCGACCGCGGGGTCGGCGAGCCGCGGCAGCGACACGACGAGCGCCACACCCGCCGCCTGGGCCTCGGCGACGAGCGCCTCGCACTCGGCGACCGTCGGCGCGAGCAGCTTCTCGGTGAAGACGTGCACGCCGGCGCGGATGGCGCGCCGGATGACGTCGCTGTGATCGGCGGTGGCGGTCGTCACCGTGATGGCGGCAACGTCGGGGCGAGCGAGCAGCTCGTCGAGCGACTCGGCGGCGTCGATGCCGAGGCGGGCCGTGCCCTCGGCGCGCAACTCGGGGTCGGCGTCCCATCCGGCCACGACGCGGGTGCGCTGATGCTCGGCGGCCTGGCGTGCGTAGTCATCGGCATGCACGTGCCAGAACCCCACGATCCCGACACCGATCTGCTCCGTCACGCCGCACTCCCTCGTGTCTCGATCCGCGCTGTTCCGCCCAGAAATGTGGCAACGTTACCACACGCAGGGTACGCGCTGGCGGCGGCGGTTTCGAGACGCCGCTTCGCGGCTCCTCAACCACCTGCGTGCCGCGGTGTGAGGTGGCTGAGGAGCGCGTCGCCGCAGGCGGCACGCGTCTCGAAGCCCCCGGCCGTTGGCCCCTAGTCGCCCGCCGCCTCCGCTGCGGCTGGTTCACCCTCGGGGCGGATGCGGTCGGGCAGCGTGCGGCCGAGGGCGCGCTCGGCGGCGGCACGGGCCACGTCACGCGCGAGGCCGTGGCGCGCGGTGCGCGCGGTCTCCCAGGCAACCGACACGGCATCCGCGTCGCCCTCGCCCCGCGCGTAAGCGAGTGCGGCGCGGATGACGGCGGTCGTGGCCGGCGCGGCGTCGGCCCACGGGCGCAGCGCGGCGCGCAGCGGCGTCGACTCCTCGAGCCCTGCGAGCGCATCGAGCTCGGCGAGCATCGCGCGCAGCCGCGGCCCGGCGACGCCGCCGTCGGCGAACGCGGCGTCCACCTCCGCCGCGAGCTCCGGGTGCTGCGGTGCCGACGGCGGCCAGCTCGAGGCAGCCGCGACGAGCGGCCGCAGCAGCTCGGCATCCGCACCCGCGACCGCATGCAGGGCCGCCTCGGCCGCCACCGCCGCGTCGTAGGCGTCGGGATTCCATGCCCACGCCGCGACCGTGTGGATCGCGAAGCGGCTCGGCTCGAACTCGACCATCGGGTTGGCGACGATCCCGTGCAGGCCCGCTCGGCCCAGGCCGGCATCCCGCCCCAGCAGCGGCCCCAGGAACGCCCGCGAGCGATCGAAGTCGTTGACCGGGAAGTTGTCCCACAAGACGAGCGGATGCTGCCCGAACGCCCGGAAGGCGCGCCGCACCTGGTCATCGGTGACGGCGCCCACCACGATGTCGTCACCCGTCCAGCACACGCCGATGCCCTCACCGAGCGAGGCCGCGAGCGCCTCCCGATAGGGGCTCGCATCCGACCCCGCGTAGTCGGTGGGCACCATGAGCAGCTGCCCACCGAGCCCGAGCGGCCACAGCACCTCGGTCTCGAACCGCGTGCAACTCTCGCCGTGGGCGCGGCCCGCACCCGCGACACCGTCGCCGAACCGCTCACGGTCGCGCGCATCCGGAAGCCCCTCCTCGATGTCGTCGAAGAGCAGGGCGAAGCGCCGGATGCCGAGGGCGTGCAGTTCGCGCGCCTTGCGTGCCAGCGCCGCGTGGTCGGCCTCGTCGGCGTGCACCATGTCGAGGCCCGGGTGCAGCGCGTAGACGATCTCGACACCCGCCTCGTGTGCCGCCGCCACGAGCTCGGCGAGCTGTGCCGCCTCGGTCTCGGGATAGCTCTCGCGCCAGAGTCGGCGGTGGTAGGGATCGTCTTTGGGGGCGTAGACGTAGCGGTTCATGCGCAGGCGTCCGAGCTCCTCGACGAGGCGCAGGCGCTCCGCGTGGGTCCAGGGTGCGCCGTAGAAGCCCTCGATGACGCCGCGGTCGGCGAGCTCGGGCCAGTCGGAGATCTCGCCGGTGCGCAGCTCGCCTGCTGCGGCGAGTGCGGCCACGAGGGCGCGGGCGTGACGCTCGCCGATGCGATCGGCGGCGACGATGCGCACGGCGGACGGTTCCACGGTGATCGCGAAGCTCTCGGGGCGCACCCGCCCGGAGGCGTCGCGCGGCACCCGGAGGGCGTCGGTCTCGTCGATGACCGAGACGGTTGGCGGCACGATGCGTGCTCCGTCGAGAGCACCACTGCGGGGCACGAAGAGCGACAACCCAGTGGACATGTGTGGCAACGATACCCGTTCGGGGTGTCTTGACCCGACGTGGCGACCGTCCATAGGATATGGGAACGATGTCAGAATCCGCCCACCGCGCGGAGCATCCGCACCATTCGAGGCAGGACACTGAATGACCGCATCGACGCGCTCGACGCTCGCGCTCGACATCGGGGGCACGAAGCTCGCCGTCGGCGTCGTCGATCAGCACGGGGTCGTCACCGGCCTGCGGATCACGCCCACGCGCAAGGAAGACGGCCACGCGGCCGTCGTGCGCCGGCTTTTCGACCTCGCCCACGCCTCCCTCGCCGCTGTCGGCAACCCCGAGATCGACGCCGTCGGCATCAGCTGCGGCGGCCCCCTCGACGCCGAGGCCGGCATCGTGCACCGCCCCCTCAACCTCCCCGACTGGGATGCCGTGCCGATCGGCCCGCTCGCTGCGGAGGAGTTCGGCGTGCCCGCACATCTCGTCAACGACGCGACGGCGGGCATGATCGCCGAGCACCGGCACGGCGTGGCCCGTGGCACACGCGACGCCCTCTATCTCACGCTCTCGACCGGGGTCGGCGGCGGAGCCATCGTCGACGGCCACCTGCACCGCGGAGCCGCCGCCAACGGCGGCGAGTTCGGCCACATCATGGTGCGGCCCGGAGGTCGCGTCTGCACCTGCGGGCGCCGCGGCTGCCTCGAGGGCTACGCATCCGGCACCTCGATCGCGCTCCGCGCGCGAGAGGCCGTCGCCGCCGCGGGCACCCCGACCCTGCTCTCGGCCCTCGCGACCGTGCGCGCCGAAGACGTCGTCGCCGCGGCGGAATCCGGCGACGAGCTCGCCCGGCAGCTGTGGGCGGAGACCGTGGAGGTGATCGGCCAGGCCGTCACCGACCTCGTCAACACCTTCGAACCCGAGGTCGTCGTGCTGGGAGGCGGCGTGACGCGGGCCGGCGCGATGCTGCTCGACCCGGTGCGCGCGCATGTCGCGCGCTGGGCGATGCCGCCCGCTGCGGCCGCCGTGCGCATCGAGTTCGCGGCGCTCGGCGAGGCCGTGTGCGTCGTGGGCGCCGCCGTGCACGCATCCGATCGCAGTCAGGAGCCCAGTCATGCCTGAATCGACCCGCCCCGAGCCCACCGTGCCGCAGTGGATGCGCGAGCAGCTCGCCGACCACCGCGACGTGGCCGAGCGCGCCGCGGCCTTGCTGCCCGAGGTGCGCCGCGCCGCCGACGCCCTCGTCTCCGCGTTCACGGCGGGCGGCATCCTCTACACCTTCGGCAACGGCGGCAGCGCGGCCGACGCCCAGCACTTCACGGGCGAGCTCATCGGCCACTACAAGCGCGATCGCCGCCCGCTGCCTGCCGTGACGCTCTCGACCGACACGACCACCATGACGTGCATCGCGAACGACTACTCCTTCGACGACGTCTTCGCCCGCCAGGTGCAGGCGCTCGCGCGCCCCGCGGATGTCGTGGCCGCCTTCACGACGAGCGGTCGCAGCGCGAACGTGGTCACCGCGCTCGCGGCCGCACGCGCCGCCGGGGCGACGACCCTGCTCTTCGGCGGCGGCGACGGCGGCCCCGCGCTCGAGCACGCCGACATCGCGCTCGTCGTGCCGAGCTCGACGACACCCCGCATCCAGGAGATGCACACCTTCATGCTCCACGCGATCAGCGAGATGATCGATGCGTGGGCCGACGACGACCAGGAGTATCTGTGACCCCGAAGAAGCAGCCGCAGACGACGCAGCCGCCGACATCCGGAGCACCCCAGAAGGCCCCCTCTCGAACGCCCCCTCGGGCTTCCGCCCCGAGACGGTACCGGCGGCCCCGCGCCCGACGGCGACGCCGAACCGCGTGCTGCACATGATCGGCAACGCCCACCTCGACCCGGTGTGGCTGTGGCCCTGGCAGGAGGGCTACCAGGAGGCACGCGCGACGTTCCGTTCGGTGCTCGACCGCATGGACGAGTACCCCGACTTCATCTTCACGTGCGATCAGATCGTGCTGCTGTCGTGGGTGGAGGAGCAGGACCCGGAGCTCTTCGCCCGCATCCAGGAGCGCGTCGCCGAGGGCCGCTGGGTCAACGCGGGGGCTGGTGGGTCGAGCCCGACAACAACATGCCGATGGGCGAGTCGTTCGCACGGCAGGGCCTCTACGGCCAGCGCTACCTGCTGAGCCGCTTCGGCACGGCGGCCTCGGTCGGCATGAACGTCGACCCCTTCGGCCACAACGGGATGCTGCCGCAGATCCTGCGCGGCCAGCGCCTGGATTCCTACATGTTCCTGCGGCCCGGCAAGCACGAGTCCGACCTCGACGACTCGCTGTTCTGGTGGGAGGCGCCCGACGGCTCCCGCGTGCTGGCCTACCGCATCCCCTTCGAGTACTGCTCCCCGCCGGGCGACGTCGCCTGGCAGACCGAGAAGTCGATCGCCCAGCTCGACTCCTCGCTCGGGGAGGGCATGGTGTTCTACGGTGTCGGCAACCACGGCGGCGGGCCGACCAAGGCCAACATCGACTCGATCCACCGCTACGACCGCATGGGCACCTTCGGAAGGATGAAGATGTCAAGTCCGCGTGAGTACTTCGACGAGATGCTCGCCCGTGGGCCGGCCTTCCTCGAGAACCTCGGGGTGCGCCGCGACGATCTGCAGCACCACGCGCCCGGATGCTATTCCGCGCACTCCGGCATCAAGGCCTGGCAGCGGCGCGCGCAGTTCAACGTGCTGAACGCGGAGCGCTGGGCGGCGGTGTCGGCCCTCGACTCCGGCGTCGAGTACCCCCGCGAGGATCTGGAGCGCGCCTGGAAGCAGGTGCTCTTCAACCAGTTCCACGACATCCTGCCGGGCTCGGCGATCGAGCAGTCCTACGACGACGCGCGCGATCAGCTCGGCGAGGCCGTCGCGATCTCGAAGCGCATCATCACCCGCGCGCACAACCTCATCGCGGCGCGCATCGACATCCCCTTCGAGGCCGCGACCCAGCCGGTCGTCGTCTTCAACCCGCACCCCTGGGCGGTCGAGGAGGACGTCGAGCTGCAGTACGGCGTGCAGCCCACCGGCGTGCACGTCGTCGACGGCACGGGCGTCACGGCCGTCTCGCAGCGCGTGCAGTCGGTCGCCACCACGGATGACAAGGGCCGCGGCGCTGTCGCCTTCCGTGCCAGCCTGCCCCCTTCGGCTATCGCCTCTACCGCCTGCGCCCGGGGCCGGCCCTCGACCCCGCGCCCTCGCGCGGCCTCGTGGTGAGCGAGACCGCGCTCGAGAACGAGTTCCTGCGCGCCGAGTTCGACCCGGCCACCGGGTGGCTCCGCTCGCTGGTCAACAAGGAGACCGGCGTCGACGTCGTCGCAGGCGCGGCCGGCGACACGCACACCCAGATCTGCGACGACCCGACCGACACCTGGGGTCACCGTGTGATCTCCTACGCGTGGGAGGGCGCGCCGATGGCGGTGGACCGCATCGCCGTGCGCCAGTCCGGCGCGCTGCGGGCCAGCATCCGCATCGAACGCTCCTGGGGGCGCTCGATGCTCGTGGAGGAGTTCATCCTCGGTCACGACGCCCGGGCGCTGCGCGTCGAGGTGACGCTCGACTGGCGCGAGCAGGCGCACCTGCTCAAGCTCCGCTTCCCCACGGCGCTGACGGATCCGAAGGCCACCTACGAGATCCCCTACGGCGAGCTCGAGCGTCCCGTCGACGGCGCGGAGGAGCCGGCCCAGTCGTGGGTCGACCTCACGGGCACGATCGACGGCGTCCCGGCGGGCCTCACGGTCGTCGCGACCGACAAGCACGGCTGGGACGTGTCGCCGGGCGACTCTGCCGGCGACATAGGGCCGAGCATCGGCATCACCGCGGTGCGCAGCCCCGTGTACTCGTGGCACGACCCGCGCCTGCTCGACGAGTCGGGCATCTACTCCTTCCAGGATCAGGGCATCCAGCGCTTCCGCTACGAGCTCGTGCCGCATGCGGGCGACCACCGCGCCGCGCAGCCCGCGCGCCGGGCGATCGAACTCGGCCAGCGCGTGCGCGCCATGCTCGAGTCGTTCCACGAGGGGCCGCTCGGGCCCGAGGGCTCGTTCGCCGACGACGGGCACGGCTCGGTGCTCGTGACCGCGATCAAGGGCTCCGAGGATGCGGTCGACGCACCCGGCGGTGCCGAGCTCATCGTGCGTGCGGTCGAGACACGTGGCGAGAGCGTCGACGTCACGATCGAGCTGCCGCTCGTGGGCCGCACGATCGAGGCCACGTTCGAGCCGTACCGCATCCGCACCTTCCGCGTGCCGCGCGAGGGCGACATCGTCGAGCTCGACCTGCTCGAGCTGCCGCTCGACGCCTGATGTCCGCCCCCGGTGCGACACCCGGCACCGCGACGCCGCCACGCGTCGAGGTGCGCGACGCGGATGCTGCGGCGTTCGCGATCGAGGTACGCGCCGAGGCGAGCGGATCGGGCACCGCCTACGAGGTCGAGGTCGCCTACCGAGGTGCGCACCCGGTGCACGCCGCGGTCCGCGTCCTGGTCGAACTGGCCGCCCCCGACGCCTCGGTGCTCATCCCGGGCGCGTTCTACGGCGAGAACCGGCCCGCCGCCAACGACCGCGTGTTCCCACGCTTCGAGCGCGGGGCGACGAGCGCCGAGCAGCACGCCGCGATGGTGAGCGACGAGTGGCACCTGCGCGCCGATCGCGCCGCGACGCCCGCCGTGTTCTGCTGGGCGGGCGAGGGCCTTCCGGGCGTTGCACTCGTCGCCGAGGAGACCGGAGAGCTGGGCGAGCAGTCGATCGGCTTCGCGGTGCGTGACGCGCGCGCGACGCTCGCCCTCACGGCACCTGCGCGCGAGTACCCCGTCTCGTACTACGGCGACGGTGAGCCCCGACGCGCCGAGGTGCAGACGCACCGGTTCGAGCCGGGCGAGGTCGTACGACTGCAGCTGCGCGTGCTGCCGCTCACCGCCGACCGGCACGACTACGACCGCGTGCTGCGCGAGCTGCACGCCGCATCCCGCGAGCGCTTCCCGCAGCATCCCTGGGTGGACGCGCGCGAGGCCGCCGCGATCGCCGCCGAGGGGCTCGTGCGTTGGCACTTCGACCCCGACCCGGGCGTGCTGCTCGAGACGGTCGGCTTCGACCGCGAGATCTCGGGCGGCGACGGCCGGCCCGTCGACCGGCAGGCGATGCACGTGGGCTGGGTGAGCGGCATTCCGTGGGCGTCCGCGCTGCTGCGCCACGGCATCCGCGTCGGTGACGAGACCGCAGCAGACGCCGCCCGCCGCGTGATCGACTTCTGCACCGCGGAGCTCTCGCCATCGGGCACGTTCTGGGGCACCTGGTATCGCGGCCGCGGCTGGAGCCAGAGCTGGACCCGCATCCCCAACGGCCTGCACGCCCGCACGCTCGGCGAGGCGACCGACTTCCTCATCCGGGCGATCGCCCTCGAGGATCGGCCGCAGTGGCGCGAGGCCGCCCGCTCCAACCTGGATGCCATGGTCGCCCGGCAGCGCGCCGACGGGGCGCTCGGGCTCATCCACGACGCGACGACAGGCGAGGTGCTCTCGTGGGAGGGCACCGCCGCCCTCGCCTGGGTGCCGGCGCTCGTCGCCGCGCGCGACTGGGATGCGCGCTACCTGCCCGCCGCGGAGCGCGCGGGCGACCACTACGCGGATGCCGTGCGCCGCGAGTACCTGCACGGCGCGCCGGAAGACGTCGACCTCGCCCCGACGAGCGAAGACGGCTACGTCGCCGTGATGGCCTATTGCGCCCTCTACCGCGCGACAGGCGCCGAGCGCTGGCTCGACCTCGCCCGCCGCGCCGCCGAGTGGACCTTCACCTTCCGTTACTCCTACGACGTCGCCTTCCCGGCGCTCACGCCTCTCGCGGCGTACGGCTTCCGCACCCGCGGCGCCGACCAGGCATCCAGCTCCAACCAGCACCTGCACGCGTACGGCCTCATCTGCACCGAGGAGCTGCTGCAGCTGAGCGAGTGGACGGGCGACGACTGGTACCGCACTCGGGCCGAGGAGAGCTTCGCGTGCTTCCGGCAGCTGCTGCCGCGGCACGACGGCGAGCTGAACGCCTACCGCGGCATGATCACCGAGCGCTACTACCAGACCGAGTGCTTCCAACCGAAGGGCATGATGCTGACCCTCTCGCACGCCTGGTCGGCGGGCGTGCTGCTGCTGGCCGCCGAGGACCTGATCGCGCGGGAGGCGGACGCGGGATGACCGCACGCCCACCCGAGGACCACACCGCGCCGATCACCCTGCCGACGCAGCGGCCGCCGATGCGCAGCCTGCTGAGCCTCGTGCTCCGGCACCGGCGGCGGATGCTGTTGATCATCCCGGCGTATGTCATCAAGGACAGCCCGCAGTGGCTGCTGCCGGTCATCACGGGTGCCGTCATCGACGTCGTCGCGAGCCGCGGCTCGGTGCAGACGCTCGGCCTCTACGCCCTCGCCGCGGCGCTCGTGCTCGGCCAGAACTACCCCGTCGGCATCTTCTACAACGACCAGTGGAGTCACGTCTTCCGCCAGGTGGGCGCCGACCTGCGCAACGCCCTCGTCGAGCGGCTGCAGAACCTCTCGATCGGCTTCCACACCCGCAAGAGCTCGGCCGTCATCCAGACCAAGGTCGTGCGCGACGTCGAGAACATCGAGCAGATGCTGCAGGGCTCGTTCGCCCCGATCATGTCGGGCATCTGCATCCTCATCGGCGCGGTCACCATGACCGCCATCCAGGTGCCCGCCTTTATCGCCGTCTTCGCCCTCACGATCCCGGTCGGCGTCGGGCTGGTCGTCGCGGTGCGCCGCGTCTCGCATCGGCGCAACGAGGCGTTCCGGCACCGTATGGAGGGCTTCTCGGCGCGCGTCGGCGAGATGGCCACGCTCATGCCGGTGACGCGCGCGCACGGTCTCGAGCAGGTCGCCGCCCGACGGGTCGTCGACAGCGTCGAGGACGTGCGTGACGCCGCCCACCTGCTCGATCAGCTCAACGGCCGCTTCGGCGCCGTCTCGTGGCTCATGTTCCAGCTGCTCACGATGTTCTGCCTGTGCGCCGCCGCCTTCGCCTCGCTCTCGGGGCTGCTCGACATCACGCCGGGGCAGGTCGTGCTGCTGAGCTCGTACTTCACGATCCTCACCAATGCCATCGTCATGCTGTTGAACCTGGCTCCCACACTCGCCCGCGGCCGTGAGTCGGTGCGCTCGATCGCCGAGGTGCTCGAGGATCCCGACCTCGAGCTCAACCAGGGCAAGGCGACGGTGGAGGCTGTGGAGGGCGTCATCCGCCTCGAACACGTGGGCTTCGCGTATCCCGGCGATCGCCTCCTCGCCCTCGACGACGTCGACCTGCAGATCGAGCGCGGCGAGACGGTCGCGTTCGTCGGCCCGAGCGGCTCGGGCAAGTCGACGATGCTCAACCTCGTGCTCGGCTTCGTGCGCCCGACGCGCGGCCGCATCCTGCTCGACGGGCGCGACATGGCGGGGCTCGACCTTCGCCAGGTGCGGAGCTTCTTCTCGGTCGTGCCGCAGGAGTCGGTGATGTTCGAGGGGTCGATCCGCGAGAACGTCACCTACGGTCTGCCCGCGGTGCCCGACGAGCAGCTCGAGCAGGCGCTGCGTGACGCGAACGCGTGGGAGCTCATCGAGTCGCTGCCCGACGGGTGGGACACGGTGGTCGGCCAGCGCGGCGCCCGGATGTCGGGGGCCAGCGCCAGCGGCTCGCGATCGCGCGCGCCCTCATCCGAGACCCCCGCGTGCTGCTGCTGGATGAAGCGACCTCGGCGCTCGATTCGGAGTCGGAATCGGCCGTGCAGGAGGCGCTCGAGCGCCTGCGGGCAGGGCGCACGACGCTCGTCGTGGCGCATCGGCTGAGCACCATCCGCTCGGCCGACCGCATCGTCGTGCTCGAGCACGGGCGCGTGGTGGAGGTCGGTCCGCACGAGGAGCTCGTGCACGCGGACGGCCTGTACGCCCGGCTCGTGCGGGCGCAGCAGTTGTGAGGGCGCTGCTGCAGGCGGTTTCGAGACGCGGCGCTGCGCGGCGCTCCTCAACCACCTGCCACTCAGCGGGTTGAGGAGCGGCGGCGCGCAGCGGCGGCGCGTCTCGAAACCGGCGCCGCGGGGATCGCCCGCTAGGCTGGCGTCCCAGCCCGTCCGCCGCGGGCGCCACACGGGAGGGAGCAGCGCATGGGCGCATCCGAGCACCCGATCCCCGGACGCGTGACGATCAAAGAGGTCGCGGAACGGGCCGGGGTGTCGCGCTCGACCGCATCGCGCGCCCTCGCGGGCACCGGATATGTCGCCGAACCGGTGCGTCAGCGCGTGCGCAAGGCAGCCGACGATCTCGGCTACGTCGTCGATGCGACAGCGCGCAGCCTCAAGCAGCGCTCGAGCCGGGTGATCGGCGTCATCGTCTCCGACCTGCGCAACGCCTTCTACGCCGACCTGGCCTTCGGCGCCGGCGAGCGCGCCCGCCGCGCCGGTTACACGATGCTGCTCGTCGACGACGGGGGCAGCCCCGAGGATGAGCTGGAGGCCGCGCGCGCGTTCGTCGCGTCCCGGGTCGCGGGCGTCGTGCTCACGCCGGTCGCGGGCGACGCCGTCGCCTTCCTGCAGCGCCAGCGCGTTCCCGTGGTGGAGGTCGACCGCGTGTTCGGCAGCACGGATGCCGTGGTCATCGACAACCGCCACGCCGCACGCACCACGACCGAGCACCTGTTGAGCCTCGGCCACCGCCGCATCGCCCTCGCGATCGACGAGACTGACTGGACGACCGGACAGGAGCGCCGCGCCGGTTTCGCGGACGCGTTGAACGCGGCCGGCGTCGCCGTCGACCCGAGCCTCGTCGTCGCCGCGGGATGGGACGCCGAGGCCGCCCAGCGGGTCGCGACGAAGCTCCTCTCGGCCGACGATCGCCCGACAGCGGTTTTCGCGGCGAACAACCTGCTGGCCGAAGGCGTCTGGCGTGCGGCGACGCGGCTCGGCCTCACGATCCCCGACGACCTCAGCCTCGTGGCCTTCGACGACGCCCCGTGGATGAGCATGGTGACGCCCGGCGTGACGGCGGTCACCCAGGATGCCGCCGAGTTGGGCCGCACGGCCGTCGACCAGCTGCTCGCGCGACTCGCAGCACCGGAGGCTGCGCCCAAGACCGTGACCCTGTCGGCCGGCTTCGCCCGCCGTGACTCGACGGCACGCCCCGCCCACTGACCCATCCGGCACCCGGGCCTGGATCCCGGGTGGTACTCCTTTCTGGGAACGATCTCAGATACGATGGGCCCATGCCTTACGCCGACCCGACGACGGCGCGGGCCGTCGATGTCGAGCGGTCCGGAACGCGCCTCGCCGTGCGCGCCGCCGGCTACCGGCTCGAGATCCCCGACACGACCGCCGCCCTCTTCCGTGCCCCGGTCGCGATCCTCAGTGACCCCGACGGCGAGCCCTGGTCGTACCTGAGCCTGCTCGCATCCGCGCACACCCGCCTCGCGTCCGACGACACCGTGCACATCGAGCGCATCGACGCCGACGAGCAGGACGAGGCGGTCGAACTCCGCGTGGTCGCGCGCAGCAGCGTCTGGTTGCGGCGCGATCTTGTTCTGCGGTGCACGGCGGATGCGATCGAGGTGCGCCTCGAACTCGAGGGCACCGGGTCTCTCGCCGATGTCACGCTCTTCGGGGGAACCGGCGCCATGCCCAACGCGGCGAGCGGCGTGTTCCGCTCCGACATCCGCTTCGCCGGCGTGCTCGCCCCGGCCGCGACCGAGCCCGTGCAGTTCGTGCGCCCGTCGAGCTCCCCCGCCGTGCTCGGTGTCGTGGGCGACGCGGATGCCGGACGCCTGAACGCGGTCTTCTCGCCTCCGCCTCTCGCCTTCGGCCTCTCACGCGAGGCGCCGACCGGGGCCACGCGCGCGCCGGGCGGCGACTGGCTCGGCATGTGGCTGCGCGCGCCGGTGGACGAGCTCACCATGACGGCCATGCGCTACTCCCCGCTCGACGGCGGCTTCCTGCTGCAGCTCGACTACGAGGGGCACACGCCCGTCTGGGGCGAGTGGGTCTCGCCGACCGTCGTGCTGCGCCCCGCCGAGACGGGTTGGGGGTGCTCGAGGCCTACCGCGACGATCTGGCATCCCACGGCTTCGCACCCGCGCCTCGGGCCGCCGCCGACTGGTGGCACGAGCCCCTGTTCTGCGGCTGGGGCGCCCAGTGCGCGCGCGCCGCGCACCGACTGCACCACGACGATCCGGATGCCGCGACCGGCGCCCTCATGTCCGTCGAGGACGACGTGGCCACGGTGCGCGCCGCACCCGACTTCGCCCGGCAGGAGGTCTACGACGCCTTCCTGGCCCGGCTCGATGCCCACGCCGTCGACCCCGGCACGATCGTCATCGACGACCGCTGGCAGGCGGCGTACGGCACGGGTGAGGTCGACACCGAGAAGTGGCCCGACCTGCGTGGCTGGATCGACGCGCAGCACGCGGCAGGTCGCAAGGTGCTGCTGTGGTGGAAGGCGTGGGATGCCGAGGGCATCCCCGCCGAGGAATGCGTGCGCAACGCGGTGGGGGACCCGGTGACGGTGGATGCCGGGCATCCGGGATACCGCGCCCGCCTCGCGGGCATCGTGCGGCACCTGCTCGGCCCCGACGGGCTCGACGCCGACGGCTTCAAGATCGACTTCACCCAGCGCGGCCCGAGCGGCGCGAGCCTGACCGGAACCGATGGCGTGTGGGGCATCGCGGCCGTTCATCTGCTGCTCGAGACGATCGCCACCGCCGCACGCGAGACCAAACCCGACGCGCTGCTCGTGGCGCACGCCGTGCATCCCTCGTTCGGCGATGTGTGCGATATGGTGCGCCTCAACGACGTGACCGAGCGCGACGTGCACCGCGAACCGGTGCCGGTGACCGATCAGCTCGAGTTGCGCCACGGCATCGCCTCACGCGTGCTGCCCGACCACCTCATCGACACCGACCAGTGGCCGATGCCGGATCGCGCGTCGTGGCTCGCCTACATCGCCGCCCAGCCGCGCTACGGTGTGCCCGCCCTCTACTACGTCGAGGCGATCGACAACAGCGGCGAGCGCATCCAGGGCGCGGACCTCGACGCCGTCGCCGCGAGCTGGCAGGCCTACCGGGAGGCGCGAGCATGAGCACGGCACCACGCGAGATCGCCCGGGGCGTCTGGCTCGTGCCCGACACCTGCAACGTCTACCTGGTGATCGCCGACGAGCCGGCGGATGACGGGGCGCGCACCGCGATCACGATCGATTTCGGCGCGGGAGCGGTGCTCGATCACCTGGCCGAGCTCGGCGTCGACCGCATCACCGACGTCGTCATGACCCACCATCACCGCGATCAGGGGCAGGGCCTACCGCGCGCGGTCGAGCACGGCGCGCACATCCACGTGCCCCCGTCGAGGTCGACCTGTTCGCCCACGTCGACGAGATGTGGGCCACCCGGCAGCTCGACAACGACTACAACCTGCGGCAGGACCGCTTCTCGCTGCTCGAGCCGGTGCCGGTCTACGCGACGGTGCCCGAGTACCGCTGGTTCCACGCGGGCGGCATCACGCTGTGCGCCATCCCGACCCCGGGCCACACCGTCGGCTCGGTGAGCTATCTGCTCGACCGCGACGGCGAGCGTCTCGCCTTCACGGGCGACCTCATCTACGCGCCCGGCAAGGTGTGGTCGCTTGCGGCGACGCAGTGGAGCTACACCGCGACCGAGGGCCCCGCGATGGCCGTGCTCAGCTGCCACCTGCTCGGCGACGAGCATCCCGACCGCCTGCTGCCCTCGCACGGCGCGCCCATGGCGGATGCGGACGGCGCGCTGTCGCTGCTGGCCGAACGCATGAACGCCTACGTCGACTCACGCCGCTGGCACGACTGGGACCTCGTCGACCGGCTGCGGCATCCGTACGTGCAGCTCACCGACCACCTGCTGCTCAACCGCTCGAGCCTGTCGTGCAGCTACGTGCTGCTCTCGCAGACCGGCGAGGCGCTGCTGATCGACTACGGCTACGACATGACGACGGGCCTGCCGACCGGGCAGGACCGCGCGAGCCGACGGCCGTGGCTCGCCTCGCTGCCCGCGCTCAAGCAGCAGTTCGGCGTGACCCGCATCTCGGCCGTGCTCGCGACCCACTACCACGACGATCACGTCGCGGGGATGCCGCTCTTGCGCGATGTCGAGGGAACCGAGATCTGGGCGCCGGAGCACGTCGCGCCCGTACTCGCCGACCCCTGGGAGCACGACCTGCCGTGTCAGTGGTACGAGCCGATCGTGGTCGACCGCTCGCTGCCGCTCGGCGAGACGGTGCGCTGGAACGAGTACGAGATCACCGTGCACGACCAGCCGGGCCACACGCTCTTCGCGGCGGCCTTCGAGGTGCGCGTCGACGGGGTGACCGTCATGTTCACCGGTGACCAGCAGGAGAACCTCGGCGTGCCGGGCGAGCGCCGCGAGATCCTGAACTACCAGTACCGCAACCGATTCCGGCTCGGCGACTACGTCGCGAGCGCGAAGCTCTACCAGCGCGTCGCGCCCGGGTTGTTGCTCAGCGGTCACTGGGAGCCGCGTACGACCGACGCAGGCTACCTCGAGTACCTGCTGCAGGCGGGCGCCAACCTCGACGAGCTGCACCATGACCTGCTTCCGCTCGACGAGCTCGACCTCGGTGCCGACGGCGTGCTGTGCCGGCTCGCGCCGTATCGGGCGACTGCGGCTACCGGCGCTGTCCTCGACTACCGCGCGACGGTGCGCAATCCGCACGCGTACGACGCGGAGGCCGTGCTCACCCCGGTGGTGCCCGACGGCTGGACGGCGTCCCCCGCGACTGCGAGCGTGCCCCTCGCGGCCGGCGAGGAGCGCGAGGTGACGTTCTCCGTCACGGCGGGTGAGGCGGGCCGGCGGATGCGGGTCGCGCTCGATGTCACGATCGGCGAGCTGCGCCTCGGTCAGCACGTGGAGGCGCTCGTCGACGTCGCGGGGTGATGCCCGCCGCAGCACCCAGGTGGTTGAGGAGCGCATCGCGCAGCGATACGCGTCTCGAAACCCCGCCGTCGCGCCGCCCCAGCGCGCCGTACATCAGCGCGCCCCTACGTCAGCGCATGAGGGTGCTCCGGCGGCACGGGGAGGGCGACCACGTCGGCACGCTCCGTGCGGGCAGCCCTCCGCCCGCGTGCGAACGTCGGCGGTCGAGCATGTTCGTGACGAGCACGGTCGCGGGCACGGCGACGGCGAGTGCGATGCCGACGGCGAGGGGAGTGCGCGCATTCCGCATGGGAGTCTCCTTCATGACGCTGCAGATCCGTGAGGCTGCACACCGAGCATCGGATGCCGGAACACTTCCCGCGACCCACTTGCGTGACACGACGCAACATGCAAGCGGTCTCATTGCACCGTCGGCCCGCGGTCGCTTATCATCGTGTGGCATCGTTACCACATTGCTGCCCAGACGGCCGAGCGAGGAGAGACCCATGGACGCCGCGCTCGCCCTCGACATCGGCGGCACGAAGCTCGCAGCGGGAGTCGTGACCTCCGACGGCGCCGTGCACGGCTTCACCGTCGAGCCGACCCACCGCGACCAGGGGCCGGACGTCATCCTCCCCGGTTGTTCGAGCTCGGGCGCCGCGCGATGGCCCAGGCGACGGATGCCGTGGGTCGGGTCGAGGCGGTCGGCATCTCGTGCGGTGGTCCCCTCGATGCTGCCGCGGGGGTGCTCGTGAACCCGCTGCACCTGCCGGGCTGGATCGACATCCCGATCGTTCAGCTCGCCACCGAGGCGTACGGGCTGCCGGCCTATCTCGAGAACGACGCGACGCTCGCGGCGCTCGCCGAGTACCGGCACGGCGCCGCGCGCGGCAGCCGCTCCTCGATCTACCTCACGATCTCGACGGGCATCGGCGGCGGAGCCGTCTTCGACGGCCGCCTGCACCGCGGAGCCGCCGGCAACGGCGGCGAGTTCGGCCACATCACGGTGGTGCGCGGCGGACGCGAGTGCCTGTGCGGCCGCCGCGGCTGCCTCGAGGCCTACGCCTCCGGAACCTTCATCGGCCGCCGCGCCGACGAGCGCATCGCGGTCGGCGATCTCGAGACGCGACTCGTGGCGCCCGCGACGGCCGAACAGGTCGCACGCGCCGCCGCCGACGGCGACCCGCTCGCGCAGGCCATCTGGACCGAGACGGTCGAACTGCTCGGGCAGGCCGTTACCGACCTCGTGAACATCGTCGAGCCGGATGTCGTCGTGCTCGGCGGGGGCGTCACCCGCTCCGGCGCGCAGGTGCTCGATCCGGTTCGCCGCATCGTCGCCGACGGCGCCATGGAGCCCGCCGCGCGCGCCGTGCGCGTCGAGCTCGCGGCCCTCGGCGACGCGGTGTGCGTCGTCGGCGCGGGCGTGCTCGCGCTCGACGCCGGCTGAGCTCGCTACGGCAGCTCGAGCGGGTCGTCGCCGAGCAGGCTGTCGCGCTCCTCGGCACCCGAGGCCAGACGGTCGGCCTCGGCGCTGTTGACCTGGTCGGGATCGACGTCGGGGTCGAGCGTGGTCTCGTCACTGACCTCCATCTCGGCCGAGTCCGCATCGTCGTCGGAACCGGGCACGAGGGGCACGGGCGGGAGATGGTTGTTCGACATGACGGTCTCCTTCGCGGTGTCGATGTGCTGCCACGCTAGGTCGGCATCCGCGCCTGGGCCACGGGGTTGACGCCGGAGCAGAATGGGGCCATGGCGGTCGTCATCGCGTTCCTCGCCAACATCGCCGTCGCGATCGCCAAGACCGCGGCGGCGCTCATCACGGGCTCGGCCTCGCTCGTGGCCGAGGCGCTGCACAGCTGGGCGGATGCCGGCAACGAGGTGTTCCTGCTGATCGCGGAACGCGCGGGGCGGCGGCAACGCGACCGCGCGCATCCGCTGGGCTTCGGCCGCGACGTCTACTTCTGGTCGCTCTTCGCCGCGTTCGGGCTGTTCACGATCGGGGCGGTGCTGTCGATCGTCACGGGAGTGCGCGAGCTGTTCGCCCCGGAGGAGGCGACCGACTATCTGATCGGTTACATCGTGCTGGGCGTCGCGGCGCTGCTCGAAGGCGGCTCGCTCGTGCAGTCGCTGCGCCAGGTGCGACGCGAGACGTCGCGGCTCAGCACGGCGCCCGTCGAGTACGTGCTCAACGGCTCGAATTCCACGTTGCGCGCGATCGTGTTCGAAGACATCGCGGCGCTCATCGGGCTCGCGATCGCGGCCCTCGCGCTCGCGCTGCACGAGGTCACGGGCATCGCGGCGTTCGACGGGGTCGGATCGATCCTCATCGGCGTGCTGCTCGCGGTCGTCGCCGTGCTGCTCATCCAGCGCAACCACCGTTTCCTCGTCGGCATGACGCCGCCCGACTCGGTGCGCCAGGAGGTGCTGCGGCAGGTGCAGCTGCACGTCGCGATCTCGCGCATCACCTTCCTGCACCTCGAGTTCGTCGGGCCCGGCCGCCTGCTGCTCATCGCCGCCGTCGACCTCGTCGACGACGAGGCGGAGTCGGTCGTGGCGGTGCGCTTGCGGCAGGTGTCCGATGACCTCGAGCGCGAGGAGCACATCGCGATCGCCGCCCTCACGCTCGCGCTTCCCGACGAGCCTTCGCTCGAGGTGGCTACAACCCCTCCGCGATCTCCTTGATCGCGGCGAGACGGCGGTCCCACGCGACCCCGACGACCTCGAGGCGGCGCGCGACAGCGGCAAGCTCCGCGCCGACCACGCGATAGCGCACCTCGCGCCCCGCGCGCACGGGCTCGACGAGCCCGACCTCGTGCAATACCGCGAGGTGCTTGGCGATGGCCTGCCGACTCACCGGCAGACGGCCGGCGAGGGCGGACGCCGACGCGTCGCCCTCGCCGAGCGCGGTCAGGATGCTCCACCGCGTCTCGTCGCCGAGCGCCGCGAACACCGTGACGAGAGTGTCGGTCATGCGCCGCCTTCGAGCAACGCGACGAGCTTGTCGAGTTCGTCGGTCCAGCCGGTGCGATGCGCGGCGATGTTGGCGATCGGGTCGCTCGTGACCTCGAACCCGGTCTCGACCACCGTGAGCTGCGTGCCCTCGTCGACCTCCGTGAGGCTGAAGGTGAACACGGTCGAAGTCTCCTCGACGAGGTGGTCGGGCAGCTCACCGGCATCGTCGTTGCACCAGCGGTAGCTGATCGAGTGCGGCGCATCGATCGCCTCGACCCGGATGGGAATCGTTCCGTAGCCCTCGAAGGTCATCGTGCCGGTGGCGCCGACCCCGTGCCCCTCGAGCACCGTGCGACCGAACCACCGCGAGATGTGCGCCGGCTCGGTGATTGCCTGCCACACCTTCTCGCGAGGTGCGGCGATCCGGATGGTGCGGCGCACCGCGAAGGTCTCCTCGTCGGAGACGGCGGGCGCGTTGATGGTCATGCTCATGATGGTGGCCTCCTCAGGCTGTTCATGCAACTCTTTGGTTGCGCTTACTGCAACCCCATAGTTGCATTGACGGTCGGCATCCGCAACCCTGTGATTGCACATGCCGAACCCCCGCCGGCCGCTGTCAAGGGGTGTGAGGCATGCGGACGGCGGGCGTAGACCTGAGCACAGGGAAGGAGACCCCATGACGATCCGACTCAACAACGACGCGCTCTCCCACGCTCGCGGACTCATCCGCGGCGGCGACTTCGAGGCCGACGAGCGCGACGATTGGAGCGAGCACGCGCCCTCAGCCGACGACGGCAATGCGTTCATCGAGAAGCACGGCATGGCCGAGTACGCCCGCTGGTTCCTCGGCGAGGACACGGATGCGACAGAGGGCACCAAGGGCCGCTACCTGTTCCCCTACGGCGACTTCACCAAGGTGCATCGCTGCGCCGTGATCTCGGGCGAGAGCCGTGCCGGGCAGTATGACCACACGAGCATCGAGAAGGCACTCAAGGAGCTCCTCGAGCAGATCGACAAGAAGGCCGACTAGCTGCTCAGGACGCCGCCGAGGAGAGCGCGCGCTCGAGCGCCCGTGCGGTCGCGATCACCGCCGGGGCGAAACGCTCAGCCTGCGATCGCGCGGTCGCGCCCGTCACCGAGAGCGCCGCGATGGCGAACCCGCGCCGGTCGCGCACGGGTGCCGCGACGCAGAACAGTCCGTCGAACGACTCCGCGAGATCGAAGGCGGCGCCCGCTCGCCGCACGCGCGCGAGTTCGGTGCGCAACGCATCCGGGTCGGTGATCGTGGCCCGGGTGAGGGAGAGGAGGGGCCGCTCGAGATACGTGTCGACGTCGGCCTGCGGCGAGAAGGCGAGGATCGCCTTGCCGAGTCCCGTCGCATGCAGCAGCCCGCGGCCTCCCAGTCGCGAGTGCGGAACCCGAAGATCGCGCGCCCCGATCTTCTCGAGGTACACGACGTGGTCGCCCTCGCGGATGGCGAGGTTCGCGGTGAGGCCCGTCACCTCGCGCAGGGTGTGCAGGTGCGCCGATGCGCTCTCCACGAGCCGGTTCGGAGTCGGCGCCATCGCCCCCAACTCGAAGAGCTTCACGCCGAGCCGCACGCCGCGTCCGCCCCGCTCGAGCGCGCCCCATGCGAGCAGCTCGCCGACGAGGCGATGCGTCGTGGAACGCGGCACGCCGGCGCGAGCAGCGAGCTCCCGCACGCTGAGCTCGGGGCGGTCGGGCGTGAAGGCGTCGAGCAGGCGGAAGGCACGCGCGAGCATCGACAGCGATCCGTCCCGGTCCGCGGGACGCCCTCTGGCAGCATCCGCCTCGCCCCGCCCAGGATCGGGGATGTGACCGACACGACCTCTGGCACCCTGCGTCTGCCGCCCCGTATCCACGTGGGCGAGGGTGCCCGCGCCCAGCTGCCCCTGCTCCTGGCCGAGTTCGGCCGGCGCGTCTTCGCGATCGTCGACCCGTTCGTCGCCACGACGCCCGCCTTCGCCGGCATCCGGCACGCGATCGAGGCCGAGGGCGCCCAGCTGACCGTCGCCACCGAGGTGCTGCCCGAGCTGCCGGTCGCCTCGCTCGACGCGCTCGCCGAGCGGGCGCGCGCGGCCCACCCGGATGTCATCCTCGCGATCGGCGGCGGCAGCGCGCTCGATGCCGCGAAGGTGGTGGCCCTGCTCGCCGCCCATGGCGGACCCCTCAGCCGCTACTACGGCGAGAACCTCGTGCCCGGCCCCGTCACGCCGCTGGTCGCCGTGCCCACCACCGCGGGCACCGGGTCGGAGGCCACGCCCGTCGCCGTCGTCACCGACCCCGACCGCGAGCTCAAGGTGGGCGTCTCGAGTCCGTACCTCGTGCCCGCCGCGGCGATCGTCGACGCCGAGCTGACCCTGGGAGCGCCGGCCGGGGTGACCGCCGCCTCGGGGATCGACGCCCTCGTGCACCTCGCCGAGTCGTACACCGCCGCGCCCCTCGGGGCTCACTGGGATGCCGCCTTGCCCGTCTTCACGGGCCGCAACGTCTTCTCCGACGTGATCGCGCTCGACGCGGCCGGCCGCATCGGCCGGTGGTTGCCCGTCGCCGTGGCCGAGCCCGACCACCGCGAGGCCCGGCGCCACCTCGCCTACGCCAGCCTCGTGGGCGGCATGTCGTTCGGTGCGACCGGCACTCATCTCTCCCACGCCCTCCAATACCCGATCGGGGCGCTCACGCACACCGCCCACGGCGTGGGCACCGGGCTGCTGCTGCCGTATGTGCTCGACGCCGTGCGCGTGGATGCGGACGCCGCCGCCCGCATCGCCGAGCTCGGGCGCGCGCTCGGCTCGACGGCGACCTCCGAGGCCGCCCGCATCGACGACGCGGTCGCGCTGACCGCCGAGCTGGGACAGCGCATCGGGTTGCCGCCCTCGCTCGCGGCGCTCGGCCTCGACGCCGCCGAGCTGCCGCGCGTCGCCGAACTGGGCATGGCATCCGCGCGTCTCGTCTCGATGTCGCCGCTGCGTGCCGACGCCGAGCTTCTGCTCGAGATCCTCCACCGCGCCCACGCGGGCACCCTCACGAAACGGAGCACCCGATGACCTTGCGAGCCGACCTCTACATCGACGGGCAGTGGCGCGCCGGGGGCGGCGACGAGCGCTTCGACGTGGTCGACCCGTCCGACCTCTCGGTGATCGAGCGCTTCGCGATCGCGACGGAGGCCGACTGCATGGCGGCCGTCGACGCGGCCTCCGCCGCGCAGGAGTCCTGGGCGGCCACCGCCCCTCGCGCGCGCGGGGAACTGTTGCGAGCCGCCTACGAGGTGCTCGTCGAGGAGGCCGAGCTCTTCGCCGAGATCATGGTGCGCGAGAACGGCAAGTCGTGGAGCGACGCGATGGGCGAGGCCGGCTACGCCACCGAGTTCTTCCGCTGGTTCTCGGAGGAGGCCGTGCGCATCTCGGGCGACTACCGGCTCTCGCCCGGCGGCGACAAGCGCATCGTCGTGGATCGACAGCCGATCGGCGTCTCGTTGCTCATCACGCCGTGGAACTTCCCGGCCGCGATGGCCACCCGCAAGCTCGGCCCCGCGCTCGCCGCGGGCTGCACGACGATCCTCAAGCCCGCTCGCGAGACCCCGCTGACGGCCGCCTACGTCGTCGACGTGCTGCACCGCGTGGGCGTGCCGCGCGGCGTCGTGAACCTCGTGACCCCCGTGCCGACCGGCCCGCTCGTGGCGGCCATGCTCGCGCGCCCCGAGGTGCGCAAGCTCTCGTTCACCGGCTCGACCGAGGTGGGACGCGAACTGCTGCACGCGTGCGCCGACCGCGTCGTGAGCGCCTCGATGGAGCTCGGTGGCAACGCGCCGGTCGTCGTGCTGCCGGGCGCCGACCTCGAGACCGCGGTCGCGGGGCCCTCCAGGCCAAGATGCGCAACGGCGGCTCCGCCTGCACCGCCGCGAACCGCTTCTACGTGCACGACTCGCTGCATGACGCCTTCGTCGAGCGGATGGCAGCCGAGCTCGCCGCCTACCGGGTGGGGTCGGGGCTCGACCGCGAGAACCAGCTCGGCGCGCTCGTGTCGACGACCGAGCGCGACAAGGTCGCCGCCCTCGTCGACGCCGCGCGCGCGGAGGGTGCCGTCGTCGTGACCGGCGGAACCGCATCCGAGACCGGCGCCTTCTACGCGCCCACCCTGCTCACCGGTGTGCAGCACGGATCGCGCATCACCGAGACCGAGATCTTCGGCCCGGTCACGAGCGTGGTGCGCTTCAGCGAGGTCGACGAGGCCGTGCGCATGGCCAACGACACGATCTACGGCCTCATGGCGTACGTCTTCGGCGAGGAGCGCGAGGCGATCGCCGTGGCGAGGCGCCTCGAGGCGGGCATGGTGGCCGTCAACCGCGGCGTCGTGAGCGATCCCGCCGCGCCTTTCGGCGGTGTCAAGCAGAGCGGCCTCGGGCGCGAGGGCTCCTCCGAGGGCATCCTGGAGTACCTCGAGGAGAAGTACATCGCCCTCACCGCCTGAGCGCGCACCGGTGGTCATTTGATGGCGAGCGCGTTGGGCGGTGAGCCCGCGGCACCGGGCAGGTTGAGCGGCTTCACCGTGAGGAAGAACTCCCAGACGCCGTCGTCGGCGCAGTCGGCGGCGAGCTCGTCGAGCTTCCAGAGCTCACCGAGCGCCATGCCGAGCAGCGCGATGAGCGGACGATGCAGCATGCCCGAGTGGTCGACGCCCCGCTCGGGAGGCGTCTCACCGGGGTAGCGGAAGTCGCTCTCGAGCACCGGGTCGGCCTCGACCGCGAGGTTGTCGGCGGCCACGAGCGCGATCTCGCGCTCCCACAGCCAGCGCAGCACGCCCTCCTCCTGCGCGAGGCCCGGGGAGAGCCGCCACGGCGTCACGGCGCGTTCCTCGGGGGACTTCGCGAGGTAGCGCTCGGCCCAGGCGGTGCGCAGCAGCAGCAGCTCGCCCCCGTGGAACTCGACGTCGTGGAAGGCCGCGAGCTCGTCGAGCATGCGCGCGTCGATGCGGATGGTGCGCTCCGTGTCGTAGTCGAGGCCGCGATCGGCGAAGAACCGCGGCACGTCCAGCAGCACGCCGCGACCGGCGATGCCGGCATCCGCGTAGTTCTGGATGCCGAGCGCGGTCGAGCCCTCGGCGTTGTCATCGGGGGCGAGCCCCCGTAGAAGCCGTGCAGCGGATGGCCGATGTGGCGCAAGGCGTCGAGCTGCGACGACGACTGCAGATAGAAGGAGTCGATCCAGTCGTCGCGGTGGAACTCGTTGTTGGCGAACACATGGTGCTCGATGGGGCGCCGGGTTCCCGTCGGGTACGGCTCGAACGCGGTGAGCGGATGGTCGAGGCTGAACCGCTTTCCCGTGCGGATGAGCCGCGCGGCGGATGCGACCCGCTCGGGCGTCAGGAAGTTGACGGTGCCGAGCTGGTCGCCCGCACCGAAGGTGCTCCAACTGGAGCCGGGTGGCTGCTCATTCAGCAACTCGTCGTAGCTGGGCATTCGGAGCTCCCTCGCGGCCGGCGAGCTCGGCGCCGAGCGCGGCCGCAGTCGAGGTGAGGGCCGAGAGGAGCGGGGAACCGGGCGAGAGGTCGGCGCCGAGCTCCGAGCCGAGCAGCGCCACGGTGGCGCAGATCCCGTGCTCGTCGAACACCGGCGCCGCCGCCCCGTAGATCCCGTCGGGGAGCTTGGAGACGTAGTAGCCGGTGCGGCGGGCGGTGTAGATCGCCGCTTCGAGCTCGGCGCGCTGAGGCGCCGGAAGTGGTTCCATCGTCCTCTCGACCGTCAGATGGTCGGTGAGGTGGGCGAGGAAGACGCGCGTCTGCGACGCCGAGAGGTCGAGCTGAGTGCCCGGGCGCACGGTCACGTGGACCGTGCGGGCCGGGTCCTCCTGCACGAGGGCGACGACCGGAGCGTCGATCCCCCACAGGCTCAGGACGGCCGTCGCGCCGGAGGTGCGGGCGAGTTCGTCGAGGTACCCGGGAGCGATGTCGACGACCCGCTTCCGGTGGAGGGCGTGGATGCCGAGCTGCAGCAGGAGGCCTCCGAGCGTGAACGCGCCCTTGCGGGTTCCGCGCTCCAGGATGCCGGCGGTCACCATCGACATGGCGTAGCGGTACGCCGTGGTGCGGTTCAGGCCGACACGCTCGGCGATGTCCGCCGCCGTGAGCTCGACGGTCCGCGGGCCGAACAGACTGAGGATCTGCCCGACCCGCGACACCGACTGGATGTCGAAGTTCGAGGTCTCGCCGCCGGGTTCAGTGTTCGCCATCGCCTGATCGTAGTTCACATGGGGAACACCTCCCCGGCGGTCGTCATGATTCGACTCGACTCTCTGGCGGACTCAGCCGGCCAACCAGTTGGTCAATTTCGTCGACGCGTCGTTGAAGTTCTCGGCGTACCAGGGGATGTCCTGCAGCACCGTGATCCCCGGGTTGGTCTTGGGGTTGTAGACCTCGACCTGGCTCGCGTACTCGTTGAGGTTGAGCTTCGCGGCCATGTTGATGGGTGCGACACCAAGCAGCTCCGAGATCTTGGCCACGGGGCCCGGCTCCATGACGCTCGCGAGGAACTTCTCGACGGCGGCCTTCTTCGTCGAGCCCTTCGGCACGGCGAACGCGTTGATCGAGGCGACCGTGACATCCCACACGATGGTGAGGTCATCGCCCTCGGCCAGCTGCGGCACGATGCGCGAGTCGGGCAGGAAGAACATGTCAACCTGGTCGGCCGCGACGGCCTGCTGCAGGGCCCCGACGTTCGGGGCGAAGGTCGTCACCGCGCGGATCTTCTCGAGCTCGTCGAGCGCCTTGTCGACGTCGAGCGGGTAGAGGTTCTCCGGGTCGGCTCCCGCGGCGATCGAGGCGTACTCCAGGATGCCGTTCTGCAGGTTGGTGACGAAGCCGCGCTGGCCCGGGAACTTGTCGACGTCGAAGAAGTCCTCGACGGTCTTCGGTCCGCCGTTCGGGAACGCGTCGGTGCGGTAGGCCATCGGGGTCGCGTTGATCCAGTTGGCCGTGTAGCACTTGCCGACCGAGCCCGGGATGAGGTCTTCCTCTGGCACGGTGAGCTCGATGTCGAGCGGCTCGAAGAGCGTGTCGCAGTTCTGCTCGGCCGCGTAGGGGGCCGTCGCGATGACGTCCCACTGCACGGCGCCGGCCTCGACCTGCGCTTTGACCTGCGCCACGTCGGGCGGCGAGGTGTTGACGAAGGTCACGTTCGGGTGCGCCTCGGTGTAGGGCACCTGCCAGGCCTGGATCTGTGCGTCCTGCCCGGCGCCGCCGTAGCCGACGTAGGTGATGGTGACGGGGTCGTCGGCTCCGCCGCTGCCGGCGGGCGCGGGGTGCCCGCGCAACCGGCCAGCAGCCCTACGGCCGCGACGAGGCCCACGCCGGAGACGACGGCGCGCCGTCCGGCTCGGGTTCGGAATGTGATTCGGGACATCGTTGTCTGTTCCTCCGGGTCGAGAGTCCGGCGGTCGCCGGACTCGGGTGTACGTGTTCTCTGGAGTTGGCATCCGCGGAAGCGGATGTTCGACGGAGTCCCAGCCGTCGGGATCGCGGCCCACCGAGGTCGGCCGCGACGTCTCATGCAGCGACGAGGCGCTGGCGCTCGGGGCGCCAGTGCGCGATCACCTCGTCTCCGATCGCGACCGACGCGTCGAAGGCGTCGATCCGCGCGCGGCCCGTCACGCCTGCCGCGCCGAAGGCGAGCATGGCGGTGCGGTACGCGCCCATGTATTCGAGGTCGACCACGCGTGCGCCGACCGAGTTCGCATCCGCCGGCAGCGCGGCACCCACGGTCGCGATCCCGATGTCCTCGGGTCGCACCACGACCGCCGCCTGGCGCCGCACGCCGGGATGCGTCGCGATGGTGGCGGGATCGACGGCCCACTCGCGGTCCTCCCAGCCCACGCGTGCGCCATCCGCTCCCCGGCGAGCTCGAAGACGTTCGAGTCGCCGAGGAACCGCGCGGTGAAGAGCGTCTCGGGCCGGCGGTAGAGCTCCTCGGGGCTGCCGACCTGCTCGATGTGGCCCTGGTTGAACAGGGCGATGCGGTCGGAGAGGTTCATGGCCTCTTCCTGGTCGTGCGTCACGAACACGAACGTCGATCCCACCTCGCGGTGGATGCGGCGGATCTCGGCCTGCAGCGCGCCGCGCAGGTTGCGGTCGAGTGCCCCGAGCGGCTCATCGAGCAGCAGCGCCTTGGGGTCGAACACGATCGCGCGCGCGAGCGCCACGCGCTGCTGCTGTCCGCCCGAGAGCTGCGTGGGGTAGTGGTCGTCGCGACCGGTCAGCTGCACGAGCTCGAGCACGGCGGCGACCTTCTGCGCGATCAGCTCCTTCGACATCCGGCGTTCCCGCAACGGGTACGCGACGTTCTGCGCGACGGTCATGTGCGGGAAGAGCGCGTAGTTCTGGAACAGCATGCCCAGATCGCGCTTGTGCGGCGGCAGCTTGCCGACGTCGGCGCCGTTGAGGGCGATCCTTCCTCGGTGAGGCTCTCGAAGCCGGCGATGAGGTTGAGGGTCGTGGTCTTGCCCGAGCCCGAGGGGCCGAGCAGCGTCATGAACTCGCCCGGCTCGATCGTGAGCGTGATGTCGTCGACGGCGGGCACGGCGAGGCCGTAGTCCTTCGTGACGTGCTCGAGATGGATGCGGGTGCCGCCCGTCGCGGTCGGGGTGGCGGCGGCGCTGTCGGCGCGCACGGTCGTCGAGGTGGTCATGGTTCTCCTATCGGCGCTTCGGGCGTCGCGCGAGCATCGGGATGAGCAGCAGCAGGGTCACGGTCACGACCACGAGGCTGGAGGCCGCGGCGATCGTCGGATCGACCTCGACGGTGACGGCCGTGTACATCTGCACGGGCAGGGTCTGGAAGGTGGGCGAGCGCAGGAACAGCGCGATGACGACCTCGTCGAGCGAGGTCACGAAGGCGAACACGGCACCCGTCGCGACGCCGCGACCGATGAGCGGCAGAGTCACCCGCAGGAAGGTGCGCACGGGCGAGGCGCCGAGGGATGCGGATGCGCGCAGCAGCTTGGTGTCGAACCCGCCGAGAGCGCTCGTCACCGAGACGAGCACGAACGGCACGCCGATCGCCGCGTGGGCGAACACGTAGCCCCACATCGACCCCACGAGGTGCCACTGCAGGAAGGAGATGTACACGGCGACGGCGATGACGATCGCGGGCGTCACCATCGACACCATGAGCAGGGTGCGCACGAGGCGCGAGAAGCGGCTCGTGAGGTTGTTCAACCCGAGCGCGGCAGCGGTGCCGACGGTCGTCGCGATCATGGCGGCGAGCACCGCGACGAGCAGCGAGTTCAGCAGCGAGCCGATCCACTTCGGGTTGGTGAAGAAGTTGCGGTAGAGCTCGAAGGTGAACTCCTTCGGCGGGAACTGGAAGCTGCCCTGGCCGCCGAAGCTCATCGGGATCACGACGAGCGTCGGCAGCGTGAAGTACACCGCGACCGCGATGCCCACGACGGCCAGCCACCAGGGGATGGGGTCGACCGATCGGTCACGGCGACGGCGGCCCCGCGGTCCGGCCGTGATGGCGGCGGTCTCCAGCAGCTCCGGGGTGTCCTGGGCGAGCGAGCTCATCGGCGGGCCCCCGATCCGGTCGCGACGACGCCGATCGCCGAGATCGTGCCGCCGACGCGGTTGGCCCAGGCCACGAGCAGCAGCGTGATGACGAGCACGACCATGCCGAGCGCGCCGGCGCCCTCGAAGTCGAGCAGCTGCATCGTGCGCTGCGCGAGCAGCTGTGCGATGAGCGACTGCTGCGGCGAACCGAGCAGGGCGGGCGTCACATAGAAGCCGAGACTCAGGGTGAACACCAGGATGAGGCCGGCCACGACACCGCCGCGCGACAGCGGCCAGTAGACCTTCCAGAACGCCACGATGGGCGGCGATCCGAGGCCACGCGCCGCGAGCAGCAGCCGACGGTCGATCGCCGAGAGCGAGCTGAACAGCGGCAGCACCATGAACGGCAGCAGCACCTGGCTCATGGCGATCGTGACGCCGATCTGCGAGCCGACGAGCTGGATGTCGCCGAGGCCGATCCAGCTGAGCGCGGTCTGCACGGGCCCGCCGCGCTGCAGGATCACGAGCCAGGCGAAGTTGCGGGCCATCACCGAGGTCCAGAACGGGATGAGCACGATGACGAGCAGGATCGCGCGGGAGCGATCGCTCACGCGCGTCATGAAGTAGGCGTAGGGGTACCCGAGCAGGAACGCCACGACCGTCGTGAGCGCCGCGGTCGTGGCCGTGCGTCCGAGCACCGTGAGGGTGACCCCGTCGGTGAACAGCTCGATGTAGTGCTCGAGCGTCCAGGTGGGGCTCGCGATGCTGCGGATGAAGCTCTGCGCGAGCGGAACGAGCAGCACGGCCGTGAGCAGCACGAGCGCGGGCACGAGCAGCATCCAGTTCGCGTTGATGCGCCGCCGCTGCTGGGCGCGCGTAACGGTCGCGATATCGGTTGTCGGGTCGGTCACGATGTCCTTTCCTCCGAGGCGAGCATCACGCTGAGCTTGTCGGCGGCCTCGCGCAGCAGCTCGACGCGTCCGGCGACGTCGTCGGGCGACAGCACGGGACTCGTGCCGAGCAGCGCGATCGCCGCCTGGATGTCGTGGGGACCGAAGATCGGCGCGGCCACGGATGCCAGCCCGATGCGGCCGAGGTCGGCCCACGCGAGTCGGTCTCGGCGCACCCGCGCGAGCGCCGCGGTCTCCACGCGACGCTCCTCCTCGGTGAGGGCGGCGTGCACGCGGGCGACGACGGCGGGGTCGGACTGGAAGGCGAGCAGCACGCGCGACTGCGCGGCGCGCACCTCGAGCACCGTGCCGGTGCGCACGGTGAGGATGATCGTGCCGGCGCTCGCCTCCTCGACGAGGGTCACGACGGCTCCCGTGCGCCCGAGGAAGCTCACCACGCAGGTGAGGCCGGTGCGATCGGAGAGCTCGCGCATGATGGCGGGCGCGATGCCGAGCAGCTGCTGCCGGCCGGCGAGCAGGGCCGAGAGCTGATCGAAGAGGGGCCCGAGGCCGTAGGAGCTGTCGAGGAAGCCCGAGCTCTGCAACGACTGCAGGTAGCGGTGCGCTGTCGACCGGTTGAGGCCGAGGCGCTCGGCGACGAGTCCGGGCGTCAGCATGCGGGTGTGCTGGTTGAACAGGCCGAGCACGGCAGCGGCCCGCTCGATCGATTGGATCGATCCGCGTTCGCCCTCGAGCACGAGTTCCGGCAACCCGAGCAACTCGCGCGCATCCTCCTCGGACGTCGCGTCGCGAGTGGGAGATCCGGTGCTCATCGTCACCTCCTCGTTGAGGTCGTCATGTTCGAAATGCAATCTGCGTTTTCAGAATACGAACGCTAGAGCAGGATGCCACGTTCGTCAATATGCGCGGCCGAATCGCGCATCCGCTGCGCACATCCAGGAATTAGGGCTTGGAGAGCCGGGCGAGACGGTGTAGACATGTCACCGCGTGATCCGTAATCTGAACACGCACTTCGCCATCCGAACACAAGGAGGTTCGTCGGATGTCATCCGTCGACGATCGGGCCACCCCGTCACCCGCACTGCTCAAGGTCCTCACGGGGGCGGTCGACCTGCACACCCACTCGGGTCCGAGCCCGTTCCCCCGACGCATCAACCACGTGGAGGCCTCCTACGACGCCGCACGGATCGGCATGCGCGCCATCCTCATCAAGTCGCACCACCACAACACGGTCATGGACCTGCTGGCCATGCGCGACCTGCTCGCGGACGCGCCGACGCCCGCCTACGGCGGCGTCGCCCTCAACTCCGAGGTCGGCGGCATCAACCCCTCGGCCGTCGCCGTCGCCATCAAGATGGGCGGCCGCGCGGTGTGGGGACCCACCGTCTCGGCGGCCCAGCACATCGCCGCGCACAGCCACGACGACGGCTTCCCGACCGCCGGCTCCGACCTCGAGGAGAAGGTCGAGTCGGTCTTCGACGACACGGGCAAGGTCTCGGCCGAGACCGTGCGCGTCACCCAGCTCATCGCGAAGGCCGACATCATGCTGAGCGGCGGCCACCTCGACGTCGAGTCGCAGAAGGCGCTCTTCGCGACCGCGAAGGAGAACGGCGTGCGCCGCATCCTCCTGCATCACCCTGACTTCATCGTCGGCGCATCCGAGAACGACGTCGAGGAGCTGCTCTCCTACGGCGCGTTCGTGGAGCACGAGATGTCCATGTACCACCCGGGCGTCCCAGCGCCCGGGTGGCCGATCACCCGCCTCATCGACTGGATCGAGCGGGTCGGCCCCGAGCGCACCGTCATCGACTCCGACCTCGGCCAGGAGGGCAACCCGCTGCCGGTCGACGGCTACCTCTACGTCACCCAGCAGTTGCTCGACCACGGCATCTCCGAGAAGGACGTGCGGCAGATGATGTGCCACAACACCGCCTACCTCCTCGGTCTCGAGGACTCGCCGAAGGCCGGATGATGCACACGGCAGAGAAGGTGATCATCAGCACCGCGGTCACCGGCAGCGTCAACGTGCCGTCGCAGAGCGACTACCTGCCGCTCTCTCCCGAGGAGGTCGTGCGCGCATCGGTGGAGGCGGCGGCCGCCGGCTCGGCGATCATCCACCTGCACGCGCGCCACCCCGACGGCCGGCCGGCGTTCGAGGCGGGCATGTTCGAGCAGATCATCCCGCCGATCCTCGAGCAGGTCGACGTGGTCATCAACATCTCCACGGGCGGCTCCTCGCAGATGACCATGGACGAACGCCTGGCGGGTGCCACCCGGTTCAGCCCCGAGCTCGCCTCGCTCAACATGGGGTCGATGAACTTCGTGTACTCCGGCATCGCCGACAAGGTGACGAACTGGAAGCATGACTGGGAGGAGCCGTACGTGCGCGGCACGTACAGCCACCCGTTCATCAACTCCTTCGACCGCATCGAGTACGTGCTGCGGGAGCTGGGCGAGAAGCGCGGCACCCGGTTCGAGTTCGAGTGCTACGACATCGGGCACCTGTACTCGCTCGCCTACTTCGTCGACAAGGGCCTCGCCGAGCCGCCGTTCATGATCCAGGGCGTGTTCGGCATCCTGGGCGGCATCGGCGCCGACCACGCCAATCTCGAGCACATGGTGCGCATCGCCGACAAGCTCTTCGGCGACGACTACCAGTTCTCGGCCTTCGCAGCGGGCCGTGACCAGATGCAGTTCGCCACGCACTCCGCCTGGCTCGGCGGCCACGTGCGCGTCGGCCTCGAAGACAGCCTCTGGATCGGCAAGGGCCGGCTCGCCGAGAGCAACGCCCAGCAGGTCGAGAAGATCCGCGGCGTGATCGAAGACCTCGGCCGCCCGATCGCCACCCCCGACGACGCCCGCCGCATGCTCGGCCTCAAGGGTCTCGCGGGCGTCACCCTCTAGAGAACGGACGCAGATGAGCTACACCAAGGACGACATCCGATCCACCCTGCAGGCGACCGCGCCGACGGTCGAGGTCGACCCGTCGACCCCGATCAAGCCCTCGCAGTGGATCGAGTTCCTGAACCTCGACCCGAGCCAGACCCTGCCCCACGGCAGCCGGGTGTGGAACGCGCGCGCCTCGAACCTCGTCGTGTCGTATGCCGGCGCCCGGGCGGGCGACGTGCTCGAGCGGCCGGGCCAGATCGACGAGTACTGCGTGCTGCAGTACTCCGAAAGCGCCCGCATCCGCGTGGTCGCCTCGGGCGAGACCGCCGACGTGCACGAGGAGGCGTTCGTCGTGGTGCCGCCCGGCGACTCGCGCATCGAGGTGCTGAGCGACGGCCCCGTCATCCGGCTGTTCTCGGTGCGCTCCGACGAGTTGCGCGACGCGGCGCTCAACGCCGACGCGTACGAGGTTCCGGATGTGCGGTGCGCGCCGCTCGGGGAGTGGCCGGAGCCTGTGGGGGCTTCCGCCTGCGGGTGTACCGCCTCGCGGAGACCCCGATCGCCCCCGGACGCTTCGGGCGCATCTTCCGCACCACGAACGTCATGGTGAACTTCCTCGCCGAGGAACCCGCCCCGCGGGACCGACACAAGCTCTCACCGCACCACCACGACGATTTCGAACAGATCTCGCTCGCGGTCAAGGGCGACTTCGTGCACCACATCCGGTACCCGTGGGGGCCGGACTCCGCCGCATGGCGCACCGACGAGCACCGGCAGATCGCCACGCCGTCGATCTGCGTCATCCCGCCGCCCACGGTGCATACGACTCAGGGCGTGGGATCCCACCAGCAGCTCATCGACATCTTCTCGCCGCCGCGCGTCGACTTCTCGGTCTCGGGCTGGGTGCTCAACGCCGCCGACTACCCGGCGCCGCCCGACCGCGGCATCCCCGAGGGGAACTGACGGTGCCCACGTTGCCGCTCGGGCGCAGCTTGTTCCGCGCCGCGCTCGCGGATCCGGGCCGGGTACCGCTCGGCACCTGGGTGAAGCTGCCCGCGACCGAGAGCATGGAACTCGTCGCGCTCGCCGGATTCGACTTCGCGGTGATCGACCTCGAGCACTCGGCGATGAACCTCGAGACCGCGTTCCGTCATATCGGAACGGCCCTGCTCACGGGCGTCTCGCCGATCGTGCGGGTGCCGAGCCTCGAGGGTGGCATCGCGCAACGGATCCTCGACGCGGGGGCCGAGGGCATCATGCTGCCGCACGTCGACACTGTCGAGCAGGCACGGGCCGCGGTCGCCGCCGTGCGCTTTCCCCGCTCGGCACCCGCGGCGTCGGCAGCACGAGCCGCGCCGGCGCCTGGGGGCCGTCTCGCGCGACGAGTACCTGCGCTACGGCAACGAGGAGGTCGTGCTGATCCCGCAGCTCGAGAGCGCGGAGGCGGCACGCAACGCCCGCGAGATCGCTGCGGTCGACGGGGTCGACGTGCTGCTCGTGGGGGCCGCCGATCTCTCGACGAGCGAGGGGCTCGCCGAGTCCGACCCCACCGTCGTGGAGTTGATCACCGGAGCCGTGCGCGCGGTGCACGCCGTCGGAAAGCCCATCGGCAACGCCGGCGGCGCGAGCGCGGCGCACGTGCAGGCGTCGCTCGAGACGGGCTTCGACTTCACGCTCATGAGCAATGACGCGAGCCTGCTGGGCTCTGCCGCCCGGGCCGCCGTCGAGGCGGGCAGGTCGGTGCACCGTGGATGATGTGAGAGTCGAAGGAGACGGATGACGATGGGGATTCTCGAGGGCAAGGTCGTGCTGCTGGTCGGCGCGAGCACCGGCATCGGCGCGGAGGCCGCCCGCGTCTTCGCGCAGGAGGGCGCATCGCTCGTGCTCGCGGCACGGTCGGCGGATGCCCTCGACCGGCTCGCGGGCGAGCTCACCACTGCGGGTCACGAGGTCGCGACCGCTCCGGGCGACGTGACCTCGGCATCCGACGTCGCCCGCATGGTCGACACGGCCGTCGAGCGGTTCGGCCGGCTCGACGGCGCCTTCAACAACGCCGGCATCACGCAGAGCGGGCCGCTGCACGAGGTGAGCGAAGCCGACTTCGACCGGCTCTTCGAGGTGAACGTCAAGGGCGTCTGGCTGTGCCTGCGCGAGGAGCTGCGCGTGATGCGCGAGGCCGGCGGCGGATCGATCGTCAACACCTCGAGCGTCGGCGGCTACAAGGGCAGCTCGGGCTTCGGCGCCTACCAGGCGACCAAGCACGCGGTGATCGGCCTCACCCGCACCGCCGCGCACGACAACGGCCCGCAGGGCGTACGCGTCAACGCGGTCGCGCCCGGCCCCACCGAGTCGGCCATGCTCGACGCGATGCGTCGCGACGACCCCGAGGCCCTCCCGCGCCGCATCGCGGCCATGCCGCTGCGCAAGATGGGCACGGGAGCCGAGGTCGGCAACGCGGCAGCCTGGCTGCTGAGCGACCGCGCGAGCCACGTGACGGGCGCCGTGCTGCCGGTCGAGGGCGGATTCACCGCCTGACGAGGCGCACGAAGAACGCTAACCCGCCATGGTGCTGTCGAGCGGAGTCACGGCGGTTGCGACACGGGGACCAATCAAGGTACTTCCGCGAGTCGTTGCCTCCTGGACGGGACCTCACGCTAAACCTGATGGATAGTCGGGGTGAGGAGGCATAGTTGGCCATCAGCGTCGTCGCCTGGGATCCGGGACTGAGCGACGCAGAGGAGCAGCTGAGCGCAGTCCTCACGATTCACAAGGCCAACCGCGCTCGCCTCGGTCCGATGCCGGACACCGCCTTTCGTGATCGCGCAAAGCATCGAGGCTTACTTCTCGGCTTCGTCGATAGCGGCCTCGCCGGTTACGTTCTCTACGACGTTCCGCGAAGCAGTCTGATCAAGCTGGTCCATGTATGCGTGGACCAAGCAGCGCGCGGCACGGGACTGGCCCGCGCGATGGTCGAAACTGCCGTAAGCCTGCACCCCCGGAGGTCTTTGATCGCGGCCTCCTGCCGAAGCGACTACGGCATCGACGGTTTCTGGCAATCACTGGGCATGCACGTCGCATCCGAGCGCCCAGGGAGGGCACTCAGCGGGTCGATCCTCGTCAACTGGGTGAAGCGAGTGAATGTCGAGGAGGACTGGACCTCTTCGAAACTGCATCACTCGAATCCGGCCTACCGATTGCCGTGTTGGACACGAACATAATCGGGGATCTCTTCGCACCGTCCGAGATTCCTCGTAGCCACCGCGAAGAGACCGCCGAACTGCAGTCGGACTGGCTGCAACCGCTTGTGAGCTTCGCAGTATCGGGCGAAGTCGACAACGAGATCAGCAAGAACAAGGATCAAGCGACGCGCACGCACATCCGCGCGGCGAGTCAACACTTGACGCGTTTGAGCACGCTACGGCCCGGCGATCGTTCGCTCGAGGAAACCCTGATCGCCGCAACCGACTCCTCCTTGCTGGGGCGGGACCCCAGCCTCCAGCACGACGTGCTTCATGTGGCTGACGCCATCCACGCGGGCGCCGACTACTTCGTGACCAATGACAGCAATATCCATCTGGCCGCCGCCGGATGGGACTTGATGGACCACGGCATCCGAATAGTCCGACCTCACGAACTGATCTCTGCTCTTAGCCCCGAATCCTTTCTGACTGACTTCCGTTCGAACCTCGTCGATGACGGCGACCTCGAATGGCTTGAGGTCACGAGCGCTGAAGCGGAGCTAGAGCCCGCGTTCAGGGTCTACAGCACCGAGGCGAAGCCGAGCGTCTTCATCCAGAGGATTCGTGACCTTCTCGCGAAGCGCAAGACCACCACAGTGCAGAAGCTTGTCGACAAGCAAGGCGGCCTGTGGGCCCTCATCGCATTGGAGCTCGAGGGTGAAACGCTCAGGCTCCCCCTCATCCGCGCAATTCGAGGTGAACGTGGGGGCACCATCGCTTTCCAACTCTTGCGGCACCTTAGGCGAACCGCCTGGGATCATGGCGCCACACGCCTCCAAGTCACGGATACGGCGATATCCGAGACTCTCGCCGACGCGATGGCAGCGGACGGTTTTGGCGGGGAATCACCTCCCACTGCGATGCTCGGCCCGGAGGAAGCAACATCGGAAGCGCTCGGCCTCGCGTCAGGAGCGGAAGTCGCACTCGCTGAGAGACGTCAGTGGCCGCTCTTCGTTCGCGGAGCCAAGCTGCCGACGTACATCATTCCGATCCAGCCCCGATGGGCGGCGAACTTGCTGGGCATGAACGATGGGCTCATTTCGCTGAGGCGACGAGGGCTTGGTCTCTCGCGAGAGCTCGTGTACTTCTCGGGATCACAGATCGAGCCAAAGCAGCTTCCGGCACGCATCCTTTGGTACGTTACCGGCGATAAGACGACCGTGACCAGGAGAATCGTCGCGAGATCGATGCTGGTTGACGCCGCGCGTTTGCCAGCGCAGGAAGCGCTCGAGCGCTTCGGCAGAGTCGGGGTTCTCCGAAAGTCGGAGATACAGGGTGCCGCTGGCAAGGCCGGCAAGGTCAATGTCATACGCTTCCAAGACACTGAACTTCTCCGGCGATCGGTGTCGCGCCACGACGAGATCTTCAAGCGATATGTGAAGGACAGGGTGCAGAGCATGCGGCAGGTTGACTCGCAAATGTTCGATGATGTCATGTCCCTGCAGACCGACAGTGGGCCTACGGAATGAGCCGCGCACTGCTCCTCTCTGTTCGTCCACGTTTCGCACGCGCACTCCTCGCCGGTACGAAGACGGCCGAGATCCGACGTCGTTTCCCCGACGTCCCCGAGAGCATGACGGTCGTTATCTACTCAAGTTCACCCGAGAAGGCGATCCTCGGAACCATGCGCGCACGGAGGCTCATCCGTAGCAACGCAGAAGACATCTGGCGGAACTATGGCGGCGTAATCGGCCTGGAGCAGTCGGAACTCACCGACTACTTACATGGCGCGCGGGATTGCTCCGTGCTCGAACTCGACACACCTGCGCTGTGGCGACGCCCAGTGGACCTTCACGAACTTCGTCGGGTGCTGGGCGTTGAACCGGCCCAGAGCTTCCGCTACCTCACCGGTAGACAGCTCGCTCGGCTCGAGCAGTTGACGCGATCGGGTGTTGCCGATCGTGCGCCCCTCAGGCTTGGGGACATCCCGGCCATCGCATGACCCCCGTCGGTGACAACAAAGTCGACACGCATGGTCACCCATTGGCCATCGGTGGAGCCACCCACGAACGCCCATTCCATTTCCCTCGGCTGGCCCTCGTACACATAACCTGTGCTGTCGACCAAAGGGATTCGTGTTGACGGTCGTCAGGGCATCGCTTGGAGTTCGCGCTTGTCAACGATGCGCAGCTTCCAGCGGCGAACGATCGAACGCTAGAGGCACCGAGCGGTACGACGCCGGCTAAGTGCCGCCCCGTTCATCCTCCCCCGCACGAGCCTTACGAAACGCACGACGAGGTCGTCGGCGCCGTCCGCGAGGGTGATGCGCAGCCGCACGGCGTCGGCACCGGATGCGGTGAGGGCCCCGTCGGGCAGCGCGATCGTCGCGGTGCGCCACGCGTTCGATCCCGTGCGCTCGACCGTCGCTGAGGAACCGGCGGCGGTGTCGATCGCGAACGCGCCCGACCCCGCGTCGAGGTAGGTCACCTTGAGCACCGCGGTGCCGTCGGCAGCGGCCGCCGCGAACCGGGGATCCACCTCGAGCACGAATCCCGTGTCGCCGGATGCGACATCCGTGGTGAGCCCCTCGTGCGCGATGCCGTTGTCCTCCTCGAAGACGTGCGCGTGCACATCCGCGTCGCTGCGATGCGCGACGGAGCCCGGCTCGTCGAGCTGCACGAGCCAGCGCTCGAGGTTGCGCACCCACGGGCGCGTCGGCCACGAGGCCTCGTCGCCGAACGGCCCCGATTCCGGGTCGGTCCAGAAGGTGTCCTCCGCGTCGCGGAAGGCGGCCCAGGCATCCGCCGAGCTCGCCGCGGTCTGGCCGAGCGAGAGCCGCAGCCAGTCCCACTGCTCGGGGTACTCGGCCATGTACGAGGGCCCCGGCACGACGTACATCCAGTTCATGCGCAACTGCAGCGCCTTGAGGTTCGCCTGCCGCACCGCGTAGTAGGCGTCGGGGGTCGTGTAGCCGCAGTCGGTGAAGCACTCGTTCTCGGTGGCCACGACGAAGCGGCCCGAGTGCACGGGCAGCGACTCGTCGACCACCATGTGCCCATTCGGCTGGATGTGCGAGCCATAGGCGGGCGCCTCGCTCAGATGGAAGTTCGAGAGCTCGGTGATGCCGGTACGGATCCCTATGCCCGCATCGACCGCCTGCTTCGCAAGCAGGTCGTCGGAGGCGCCGAACGGCCCCCACGGGTAGTCCTCGCCCGTGAAGACGAGCTTGTCGGCGTTCTCGCCGAACAGGGCCACGAGGTCGCTCCACGCGTGGTCGTACCAGGCGAGATACGCCTCCTCGTCCAGCTCGCCGGCATCCACGGCCGCCGCGATCATCTCGTAGTCGTACTCGGCCCACGTGAAGGCGCCCGGCACGTACACGAAGCGCAGGCGCGGATCGGATGCGAGCCCGAGATCGACGAACAGCATCCGGTAGGTGTCCATGAGGTGGCCCCACACGCAGGCGTTCCAGATCGGCAGGTGCCGCTGGCCGTCGTAGTCGGGGCCGAAGCTCGTGACGCCGCAGTCCTCGGCGACCCACTCGGGCGCCCAGTCGACGCCGCTCGCGAAGATGCGCATCCAGAAGTCGCCGGGCTGGGCGAGTTGCGCGTCGAGCGCCTCGAAGCTCATGCCCTGCGCGCTGCCCGATGAGGTGCGGTCGAGACTCTTCTCGGCGGTTGGGCGCAGCTGCCGCCAGCTCACGTCGATCGAGCGCACGGCGACGAGCTCGGATGGGTCGGCCTCCTCCGAGAAGTAGCCGGAGTTCGCGGCGGGCCGCACCCACTCGGGCAGCGACCAGTCGTCGCCCTCGGTGATCGTGACGCCCGTCGGCCCGGCATCGACGAAGGGATGTCGGGGTCCTACGTCGAGGTCGATGCCGTCGCCGCCCGCCGTCGGCAGCGGCTCGGGTGTCGTCATCGTGCACCCCGCGAGGGCTGCGAGCGCGAGCACCGCGGCCGCTGCCCGCGCAATGTGGCGGTTTCGGCGAGATGTGGGCTGCGCGCCCCACACATCGCGCCGAAACCGCCACACACGCTCACGACGCATCCGCGGGCTCCGGGTCGGCGGATGCGGCGACCTCGACGCCCGGCACGTACCGCACCTCGATGCGGGCCGCGAGCGCGTCGATCTCGGTCGGGTCGAACACGGCGGCGCCGGGCTGCAGGGTGTTGGCGGCGGCGACCGCGGATGCCGTGCGCAGCGCCTCGGGCAGCGCCACACCGCTGTCGAGACTCAGCAGCAGGCCGGCCAGGAACGAGTCGCCCGCACCGACCGTGTACCTGCCGACGCGCGGCGAGCTCACCCGCCACGCACCCTCGGCATCCATCCCGAGCGAACCGGCCGCACCATCCGTCACGACCGCGATCGCGGCGCCGCGCTCTCGCAGCCCGCGCGCGAGCTCGGTGAGCTCACCCGGGCCGACCGTCTCCTCGGCCTCGACCCGGTTGACCTTGACGAGCGCAGGGCGCGTGCGCGCGAGGCACGCCGCGAGCGCCTCGCCGCGCAGGTCGAGCGCGAGGCGCACGCCGCGATCCGCCGCCTGGGCGAGCGCGTCCGCGAGTTCGTCGGCTCGCGCGGCAGGCACCGAGCCCGACACCGAGAGCCAGCCCGTGTGCACGCGCGCGAGCCCCGCGGCGACGGCCGCCCAGCCGGCGTCGTCGAGCTCGGGCACGTTCTCGTAGAACTCGGTGATGCTGCCGTCGCGCGCGTCGACGACGCTCACGCACGTGCGCGTCGGCTCGGCCACGACCACCGGCTCGACGAGCACGCCGGCCTCGTCGAGGGCCGCCCGGATGCCGTCGCCGATCGCGCCGCCGAGTGGTGCGATCGCGCGCACCCGGCCGCCGAGCACGTGCACGGCACGCGCGACGTTGAGCGCCTTGCCGCCCGGAAGCGCGACCTTCCAGGCGGGGCGGTGGATGGCACCCGGTTCGAGCGCGTCGACGCCGTAGGTCACATCGAGCGCCGGGGAGAGCCCGAGGCAGGTGATCACGCGCGGCGCTCCGCAGCGATCCGCGCCTCGACCTCGGCGTGCGTGGCCTGGCCGCCCGTGCCCCCGCGGCGCGCGTGGAGAGCGATCCGGCGACGGCGGCCCAGCGCACAGCCTCCTCGAGCGAGAGCCCGTCGAGCCACGCCGCGAGGAACCCGGCGTCGAAGCTGTCGCCCGCGCCCGTCGTGTCGAGGACGTCGAGCACGAGACCCGCGGCGCGCACCACGGCACCGTCGGGGCGCACGGCGAAGCCGCCCTCGACGCCGTCCTTCACCACGACGAGCGGGCCGCGCCGGGCGAGCGCGACGGATGCCGCCACGGCATCCGCGGGATCCTCCCCGAGCGAGCGCGCGAGCGCGACGGCCTCCTGTGCGTTCGGCAGCAGCACGTCGAGGTGCGGCAGGCACTCCGCAACTCCGTGCCAGCTCTCCGCGGGATCCCAATTGGTGTCGAGACTCGTCGTGACGCCGCGCTCGCGCGCCCGGGCCAGCACCTCGGGCAGCTCGCGGGCGAGCTGCGGCACGAGGAAGAAGGAGGCGACGTGCAGGTGCGTCGCGCCCGTGCTCTCGAGGGCGGCGCGCACGTCCTCCCCGTGAGCGAGGCGAGGGCGCCGGTGAGGGTGAGGATCGCCCGGTCGTCGGGCGCCGAGAGGATCACCGAGACACCGGTGGGCTCCTCGGTGACCGCGAGGGGCGCGGTGTCGACCCCCGCATCGGCGAGCAGCTCGCGCGTGCGATCGCCGAAGACATCCGACCCGACGCGCGCGACGAGCGCCGTGTCGACGCCGAGCCGGGCGAGCCCGGCCGCGCAGATGCCGGCGCTCGAACCGAGCACGAGGTCGGCGCCGTTGAGAAGCTGCTCCGCCTGACCGAAGCGCGGCACGACGTCACCACGCAGCACGAGATCGAGGTTGGCGTCGCCCGCGACGAGCACCCGCGTCATCCCTTGAGTCCCGACATGGTCATGGTCTGCACGAACTGCTTCTGAGCGAAGAGGAAGAACAGCACGAGCGGTGCCGTCGCCACGACGTTACCGGCCATCAGCAGCTCCACTGCGTGCGCCGGGTGCCCTGGAAGTTGGCGATGCCGAGCTGCACCGTGAACCAGTTGTCGTCGTTGATCGCGATGAGCGGCCAGATGAGGTCGTTCCACGAGCTCAGGAGCGTGAAGATCGCGAGCGTCGCCATCGCGGGGCGGGCCAGCGGCAGCACGACCCGCAGGAAGATCTGCAGACGGTTCGCGCCGTCCAGCGACGCCGCCTCCTCCACCTCGGCGGGGATCGAGAGGAAGAACTGCCGCATCAGGAAGATGCCGAACGCGGATGCCAGCCACGGCACGAACGCCGCGGCCAGCGTGTTCACGAGCCCGAGCTTGGAGAACATGATGTAGGTCGGGATCATGAGCAGCTGCGTCGGGATCATGATCGTCGCGACGATCAGGAAGAAGCCCACATTGCGCCCTCGGAACTGCAAGCGCGCGAAGCCGTAGCCCGCGAGCGAGCACAGCACGACGTGCGCCACGATCGACACGACCGAGACGATCGTCGAGTTCATGAGCCAGCGCACCGCATCCGTCGTCGTGAAGAGCGCCACGAAGCCGTCGAAGGTGATGCGCGAGGGGATGAACGGCGGCGGGAACTTCACGAGCTCCTCGGCCGGCGACAGGGATGCCATGAGCATCTGCGCGAACGGGATCACGAACAGCAGCGCGATCGGTGCGAGCACGAGGTGCCACATGCTGAAGCGCCGCTTGGGCTGGGGCGTGCCCGCCGTGTGCAGGGCGCGAGTGGCCGTCATCGCCATCAGAAGGCCTCCAGTTTCCGGCTGCGGGCGTAGAGCACCATGCCGATCGTGATCACCAGGGTCACCGCGAACAGCACATAGGCCGCCGCCGACCCGCCGCCGAAGTCGAGCGCCTTGAACGCCTTCTCCCACAGGTAGTAGACGATCGTCTTGGTGGCATCCAGGGGGCCGCCGCGCGTCGTCGTGTAGACGAGGTCGAAGAGCTGCAGCGCGCCGATCACCTGCCAGATCGTCACGAACACGGTCACCGGGCTCAGCTGCGGCCACACGATCCGCCAGAAGGTCTGCCAGCGGTTGGCTCCGTCGATGCGCGCCGCCTCGAGCAGATCGGTGGGCACGTCTTGCAGGGCCGCGAGGTAGATAACCGTCGTGAACGCCGCCTGGCCCCACAGCGACATGATCGCGATCACGAGCATGGCCTGGTTCGGATCCTCGAGCCAGTGCTGGGCTGGCAGCCCGAGCGAGCGCAGCACATTGTTGGCGAGGCCGAACTGCGGGCTGAACAGATAGGTAGAGAGGATGCCGGTGGCCGCCGCCGACGCCACGAACGGCACGAAGATGGCCGTGCGGTAGAGCCCGATGAGTGGGATGTCGCGGTTGAGCGCGACAGCGAGGAACAGGCCGAGCAGCACCGAGGCCGGTACGAACAGCAGCACGTAGAGACCGGTGTGCGATACCGCCGCCCAGAACTCCTCGTCGCTCAGCAGCTTGCCGTAGTTGTTGCCGCCCACGAACTTGGGCGGCGCGAACCCGTTCCATTTCTGCAGCGACAGGATGAACGCCCACACGGCGGGGAAGATCGACAGCCCCAGGATGATGACCATCGCGGGCGCTACGAAGGCCCACCCCGTGAGGTTGCCGAGGCCGCGGCGCTTGCGCGATCCCGCTCGGGTGTCGGGAGACGAGCCGCGCGGGGTGCCGCCGGCCTCCGCTCCTCGGGTTCTCGGTGTCTCGGTGATCGTCGCCATCGTCGCCTCCTCGACCATTCTCGGCGTCAGCCGAGAACGATGGACCGCGTCAGGTGTCGGGGGTGGTCGGGGTCGAGCCCGCGGGCGACCGCGGTGCGCACCGCGAGCTGCTGCGCGACGGCGAGCTGCACGAGCGGGTCGGCGTCCGACTGCACGACGCGCGCGCCCGTCACCTCGATGTCGCGCGCGAGCTCGTCGTCGCGCACGCCGAGCAGCCAGACGAGCGAGCCGGGGTGGGCCACGGCGAGGGGGCCGTGACGGAAGTCGAGCAGCGGATACGACTCCGCCCACGCCTGCGCCGCCTCGCGGATCTTGAGGGCCGCCTCCTGCGCCAGACCGTAAGTCCAGCCGCGACCGAGGTACACGACGTGGTCGAAGCCCTCGGGCGCCTCGGGCGGACCGGCCGCGATGGCCTGTTCCGCGAGCTCGGGAAGCGCCGAGACGTCTTCGCCGAACGCGGCACGCGCGAGGAAGAGGAAGGTCGTCGGGAACCGGGTCTGCACGACCGAGTTCTCGTCGGCGAAGTCGAGCACGAGCACTTCGTCGGCGAGTTCCGCCGCCGGCGAGTCGGCGACGCCCGTCACCACGACCTTGCGCACTCCCTCGGGCAGTGCGCGCAGCGCCTGCAGCACCTCGGTCGTGGTGCCCGAGCGCGTGATGCCGATCACCGCGTCGTACGGCCGCCACGGCCGCGGCTCGGATGCGTAGGCCGCATCCGTCTCGCCGAAGCCCGCGGTCTCCCGCAGCAGGGCGAACGACTCGGCCACGAACGCGGAGGTGCCGCATCCGATGACGAGCACGCGCTCACCGCTCCGGGTGAGCACCCGGGTGGCGTCGTCGAGGAGCTCGAGCGACCGGCGCCAGACCTCGGGCTGGCTCTCGATCTCGAGGAGGTGATGTTCATGTGGGACTGCGCTCCTGCTGCGGGGTGGAGGTGGGGCGGTCGGGTGACCGCCCCACCTGAGTGGTTCAGTTGTCGGAGAGTGCTTCGTCGGCCTTCTGGGCGGCACCCTCGAGGGCGTCCTTCGGGTCGCCTTGACCCTGCAGCACCTTCGAGATGGCCGACCCGATGGCCTCGGAGAGCCCGACATAGCCCGCCACCGTGGGACGCGACTTGATCGCGTTCTCGTTGTTGGCGGCCATGATGTCGATGCCGGGAAGCGCCTCGACCTGGGCCTGGAACTCGGGGCTATCGATCTCGCTCGCGCGCAGCGGCAGGTTGCCGAACTCGACGTTCCAGCGCAGGTCCTGCTCGGGCGCGGTGAGCCACTTGAGCAGTTCGACCGACCAGTAGTTCTCGTTGACGTCCTGCGTATCGAAGAGCGCCCAGATGTCGGGACCCGAGACGGTCTGGTGGTCGCCGTCGGTGCCCGGCAGCACAGTCACGCCGTACTGGGTGCCCGCCGTGTTCAGGTCGTACAGCTGCCACGGACCGGAGGTCATCATGCCGATGCGGTCGGCCGCGAAGAGCTGCGCGAACTTCGTGTCGGTCTGATCGAGGTAGATGCTCTTGTCGTCCACCGCCATCTGGCGCAGGAACTCGAGGGCCTCCACGCCCGCGTCGCTCGCGAAGGCAGCGGTGCCGTCGTCGTTCAGGATCTCGCCGCCGTTCTGCCACAGGTGCGGCCAGAACTGCCAGGTGGTCTCCTCCGAGCCCGACACCGAGTAGGCGTAGCCGTAGGTCTCGGTCGCGGGATCGGTGAGCTGCTTTGCGGCGTCGCGGAAGTCGTCCCAGCTCCACTCCTCGGTCGGGTAGTCGAGGCCGGCCGCGTCGAAGACCGTCTTGTTGTAGATGAGCGAGAGGTTGTCGACGAGGGCGGGGAAGCCGATGATCTTCTCGCCGGTGGGCTGCACCGTCGCGCGGGCGGCCTCCGAGAACTCGTCCCAGCCGAACGACGGGTCGTCGACCTGATCGCGCAGGTCGAGCGTGCGACCCGACGACTCGAGCTCGCTGGCCCACGAGCCGAAGGAGTAGGAGATGTTCGGATAGGTGTCGCTCGCGAAGCCGGCCGACAGCTTCTGCAGCAGCTCCTCGGTGGAGGAGGCGCCGGATGAGATGGCGACCGTGACGTTCGGGTGCAGGTCCTCGAACTCGGCCGCGAGGCCTTCGAGGATGCTCTCGGCCTCGTCGCTCTGACCGGTCCACCACGTGATGGTGACGTCGGCGTCGGTGTCGAGTTCGGTCGCGCCACCGCTGGTGCAGCCGGTGAGGGCTGCGGCGGCCATGGTGGTCGCGGCGGCGAGGGCGATCAAGGGGATGCGTCGTTGCATTGCTGTGTCCTCTCGTGCGGGTGGCTCAATGGTGAACGACGGAATGATCGTTTGCCAAGCAAACTGCTCAATTCGCTCATTACTGATGTGCACTTGCGTTGCGTACGCGCATTCTCGCCATAACCTGAGCGCACCCCGTCGGATGAGCACAGGAGCCGCCCGTGACCGAGAACGCCACCCCGCCCCTCTCCTGGGAGCAGTTGCGCCGCCTGCCGGTGCTCGACTGGCATCCCGTCTCGCAGCTGCGGCTGCCGGCCACCGAGGTCGAGCGGGCCGCGTTCCCGGCGATCGACGTGCACAACCACCTCGGCCGTTGGCTGAGCGACGGTGAGTGGATGATCGAGGATCCGGATGCCCTAATCGCGATCATGGACGCGTGCGGCGTCGAGACGATCGTCAACCTCGACGGCATGTGGGGCGAGGAGGTCACCGCGAACGTCGAGCGCTACGACCGCGCGTACCCCGGACGCTTTCTGACCTTCTGCCAGCTCGACTGGGCGGAGCTCGCATCCGACGACGGCGTGGAGCGGCTGCGTGCCTCGCTCGACGACAGCGCCACGCGGGGCGCACGAGGCGTGAAGGTGTGGAAGAACCTGGGCCTCACCATCCGCGACTCGGACGGGGCGCTCATCCTGCCCGACGACCCGCGCGTGATCGCGGTGCTGCAGCACGCGGGCTCGCTCGGGCTGCCGGTGCTCATCCACACGGCCGACCCGAAGGCCTTCTTCGAGCCGCTCGACGCGCACAACGAGCGCATCGACGAGCTCATGCAGATGAAGGAGTGGTGGTTCGGCGACCGCTCGGTGCACCCGAGCTTCGACCGCCTCATGCTCACCCATCGGCGGCTCGTGGAGGCGTGCCCCGGCACGCGGTTCATCGGGGCGCACGTCGGGGGCGCGGCCGAGGACCTCTACCTCGTCGAGGCGCTGCTGGATGACTGCCCGAACTACACGGTCGACATCGGCGGACGGATGGCCGAGCTCGGCCGCCAGCCGCGACGCTTCACCCGGCTGCTCGAGCGGCACCCCGACCGCGTGCTGTTCGGCACCGACATCTACCCCGCATCCGCGGAGCAGTTCCGCCTGCACTTCCGCTTCCTCGAGACGCGCGACGAGGCCTTCGAGTACGCGCCGGGCGAGCCCGTGCCGCCGCAGGGCCGCTGGACCGTCTCGGCCCTCGGCCTGCCCGCCGACGTGCTCGAGCGCGTGTACCGCACCAACGCACTGCGGGTGCTGGGACTGTAGGGGCCGCTGGTTTCGAGACGCGTCGGGCCTGCGGCCCGGCGCTCCTCAACCAGCTCGACAGGCACACCGATGGGGGAGGAGTCCGCGCAGCGGGCGCACCCAGGTGGTTGAGGAGCCCGCGCAGCGGGCGTCTCGAAACCGCCGCCCCTCCATTACGCATCTCGGGAGCATCGGGCGATCCGCGCCCCATCCGGCCCGCAGCACAGCGATGTTCCTGACTTACGTCACGCCTCGGATTCGCAACTCAGGAGAAGCGGGCATCACCGCTGCGCCGCGCTGCCACCGCAGGCGCCTCAGCCGACGAGCGCCGCCAGGCGCGCGACCTCGTCGCGCGTCGCCGCACGCACACCGCGCAGGTACTTTCGCGGGTCGACGGCATCCGGGTTCGCGGCGAGCTCCTCGCGCAGCCGCGTCGTTCCGACGACACCGAGCACGGTGCCCACGTTGACCTTGCGGATGCCGGCGGCGACCGCGTCCGCGAGCACCGCATCCGCCACGCCCGAGCTGCCGTGCAGCACGAGCGGCACGGGAACCGCGGATGCCAACCGGGCCACGAGGTCGAGGTCGATCGCGGCTGTGCGCTCGCGCATCGCGTGGCTCGAGCCGACCGCGACGGCGAGCAGGTCGACACCGGTGGCCGCGACGAACGCGACGGCCTCCTCCGGATGGGTGCGCACGCCGGGCGCATGCGCGCCGTTCTTGCCGCCCACCTCGCCGAGCTCGCCCTCGACCCAGAGCCCCGCCGCGTGCGCGTCCGCCGCCACGCGTGCCGTCAGAGCCACGTTCTCGTCATAGGGCAGGGTCGCGCGATCGAACATGAGCGAGCCGACCCCGAGTTCGGGAGCGCGAGCGACGAGAGCCGCAGCCAGTTCGGAATCTTCGAGATGGTCGAGGTGGATGCCGATGGGCACCGTCGCCTCGCGTGCCAATTCGCGGCAGGCGGCGAGCAGGGGCGCGAAGCCGCCCCGGAAGCCGATCGCGTTCTCACTCACCTGCACCAGCGCGCCGACGCCCGCATCCGCGGCCCCACCGACCACGGCCTCCGCCTGTTCGAGAGTGATGACGTTGAAGGCGGGCACCGCGCGCCCGCGGGCCGCGGCACCCGCGACGAGGGACGCGGCGGCGACGAGGCTCATCGGCCCTCGTCGAGCGTGCCGCCGAGCGCCACGGGCAGCAGCGCGGCGTGCGCCTCGGTGAGTTCGTCGCACAGCTGCCAGATCTCGGCCGGGGTGAGCGTCGAGCTCGCGTTCGGGTCGACGAGCACCGCGCGGCGCACGAGTTCGGGGTCGCCCTCGGCGGCAGCACGGATGGTGAGCTCGGCGACCGAGAGATAGGTGCGGCCCAGCGCGGCCCCGGCCGGCCACACCTCGCCCCAGGCGATCGGGTGCACGCCCGAGCCGTCGACCGTGGCGGGCACCTCGACGACGGCGCCCTGTTGCAGGTTGTCGATGAGGCCGTGGTTCGGCACGTTCACATGGATCTCGCGCGCCGTGCCGGTGAGCATCGAGTGGATGATCTGCGGCGCGTACTCGGCCGCATCCCCTCCTCGTGCAGCGGCACGTCGCCGCCCGCGGCGAGCGTCGCGCGGGCCTGGTCGAACTCGTGCACGTTCTCTTCCGAGATGCCGATGTACTGCAGCGGTTCGAGACGGAACCGCTCGATCTGGGCGTCATCCCGCAGGAACCAGTCGAGGTACTCGGAGGAGTGCTCGCTCGTCTCGGTGGGGTAGTAGCCGATGCGGCGGAAGATCTCGACCCGTACCCGGCGTTCCAGCTCGGGGTCGGATGCGATCTTCTCGCGCAGGCGCGGGTAGAGGTCTTCGCCGTCGCGGCTCCACTCGGTGAGCCAGGCCTGATGGTTGACGCCGGCCGCGCGGTAGTGGGTGCCTTCGAGCGGCACGCCCACGAGCTCGCACAGGTCGTTGACGGTCCAGTACACGCTGTGGCAGAGGCCGACGGCCTTGATCTCGGGGGCGACGTGCGACATCCACCAGATGTTCATGGCCATCGGGTTCGTGTAGTTGAGGAACCACGCGTCGGGGCAGAGCTCGCGCATGTCGCGCGCGATGCCGGTGAGCACCGGGAAGGTGCGCAGCGCCCGGAAGACGCCGCCGACGCCGGTCGTGTCGCCGATGGTCTGGCGCAGGCCCTTGCGGGCGGGCAGTTCGAGGTCGATCTTGGTGGCCGCGATGCCGCCCACCTGGATCATGTTGATCACGAAGTCGGCGCCGGCGAGCGCTTCGCGCCGGTCGGCGGATGCGGTGACCCGCACCTCGCGCCCCAGCTGCTTGGCGACGTTCAGGGCGGTGCCGCGGGCGACCTCGAGACGCTCGGGGTCGATGTCGTGCAGGGCGATGTCGAGCACGGGCAGGTCGGGAAAGCGCAGCAGGTCGGTGAGCAGCTGGCGCGTGAACACGACACTGCCGGCCCCCAGGAAGACGATCGTCGGCATGCTCCGATTGTCGAGAGACTGCGCGACTCGCGCAACCAAATGAGCGGATTGACGTGCATTCGCTCATCTGTCATGCTCGCTTTCCATGGCCACCGCCTACAGCACCAGTACCGTCGCCGAGCTCGGCGGCTCCCCCAAACGCTCCCGCCGCATGGCCGACATCCTCGACGCCATCGCCGAGCGCGGCGAGGTGTCGCTCACCGAGCTCGCCGAGCTGTTCCAGAGCTCCGCCGCGACCCTGCGGCGCGACCTCACGGTGCTCGCCGACCAGGGGCTCATCGTGCGCACCCACGGCGGCGCGAAGGCCGCCGGCTCGCTCGCCGAACTGCCGGTGGCGCTGCGCGACACCCGGTTCCAGGATGCGAAGCGCCGCATCGCGCGCGCGGCCGCCATCCGCATCCCCCGCGAGCGGCACGCCGTCGCCCTCTCGGGCGGCACGACGACCGCGGGCGTCGCACGCGAGCTCGTGAACCACGCCGACCTGACGATCGTCACCAACTCGCTCTCGATCGCCTCGCTCGTGGCGTCGTACCCGAGGCTCAAGGTCGTGATGACGGGCGGCATCCTGCGGCCTCAGTCGCTCGAGCTCGTCGGGGTGCTCGCCGAGGGCACCTTCAGCGCCGTCAACGTCGGCACGGCCATCCTGGGTGCCGACGGGGTTTCGGCATCCGCGGGCGTCACGACGCACGACGAGACCGAGGCGCGCACCAACCACGCCATGGTGTCGAAGGCGCAGCGCACGATCGTGGTGGCCGACGGCTCGAAGATCGGACGGGCGGCGCTCGCGAAGATGGCCGAGATCTCCGACATCACGACCCTCATCACCGACGACTCCGCCGACCCCGACGAGCTGCAGCGCCTGCGCGACGCGGGCGTCGAGGTCGTGCTGGCCTGAGGTCACGGCGGCTGCGTGTGGCAGAAACAGGCCGAACCCGAGCCTGAGGTGTCGCAACCTGCCGTGACGGGCAGTTTCAGCCTGTATCTGCGACACAACCGGCTTGCGACCCGCCCGCCCACCCGGTAGACCGGAGAACGAAGGGCGGCGATCATGACCACGTTCTCGGTGGGCGACCACGTGAGCTGGAACTCCGAGGCTGGGCGCGTCTCCGGCGTGATCACGCGCGTGCACACGAGCGACACCGAGTACAAGGGCCACATGCGGCGGTGCACACCCGACGACCCGCAGTACGAGATCCAGAGCGACACGACCGACCACGTCGCCATGCACAAGGGCGCAGCCCTCACGAAGCTCAGATGACCACCGCCCGCCGCCGCATCTTCACGATCGGGCATTCCACGCGCGACTTCGACGAGGTGCTCGACATGCTCGAGCGAAACGGCGTGACCGAGCTCGTCGACGTGCGCTCGCTGCCCGGCTCACGCGCCTTCCCGCAGTGGGACCGCGAGGCGATCGAGGTCGAGCTGCCCGAGCGCATCGGCTACCGCTGGGCGAAGGACCTCGGCGGCAGGCGGCGCACGCGCGCCGGCGTCGAGAGCCCCAACGGCTGGTGGCGGGTGCGCGCGTTCCGCGACTACGCCGACTACATGGCCACGCCCGAGTTCGCCGCGGGGCTCGAGACGCTGCTCGAACTGGCCGACAGCGCCGTGCCCGCCATCATGTGCAGCGAGGCCGTGCCGTGGCGCTGCCACCGGCGGCTCATCACGGATGCCGCGATCGTCGCGGGCGCGGAGGTCTTCCACATCATGTCGCCCACCCACGTCGAACGCGCCGAGCTGAACCCCGCCATGGTGCTCGTCGACGGTGTGCTCACCTACCCGCCCGAGGAGGCACCCGCATCGTGACCGAACTGGCGAGCTTCGAGCAGATCCGCGCCGCGATCGCCGACGACCCCGAGAACGCGGCCATGCGCGAACTCGGCTACGCGCCCCTGTACACGGCGGGTGCCACGGCACGCATCGCCGTGATCGGCCAGGCGCCCGGCCGCCTCGCGCAGGCGAGCGGCGTGCCGTGGGACGACGCGAGCGGCGTGCGCCTGCGCGACTGGCTCGGGGTGACCGAGCAGCAGTTCCGCGACCCCGCGCTCTTCGCCCTCGTGCCGATGGACTTCTACTACCCGGGCCGGGGCACGGGAGGCGACCTGCCCCCGCGGCGCGGCTTCGCGGCGCGCTGGCATCCGCCGCTCTTCGCGCTCATGCCCGACATCCGGCTCAAGCTGCTCATCGGCACCTATGCCCAGGCGTACTACCTCGGGCGCGGCCGCCGCGGCTCGCTCACCGAGACGGTGCGTGCCTATGAGGACTACCTGCCCGAGTTCCTGCCGATCGTGCACCCCTCGCCGCTCAACTTCCGCTGGCAGGCCAAGAACCCGTGGTTCGAAGCGGATGTCGTGCCGGCGTTGCGCGCGCGCGTCGCGGCCGCGCTCGCCTAGGCTGCACGCTTTCCCAGGCAGCTCACGCTCCCGCCTGCGAGCCCGTAGAACGGCTGCATGCACAGCTTCGTCGTCGACGCCGTCCGCACGCCGTCGGGTGTGACCGTCAACCGCCTGTGCGGTTCCTCGGTCGAGGCCGTCGTGCAGGGGTCGAGAGCGATCGAGTCGGGGGACGCTCGCATCGTGCTGGCGGGCGGCGTCGAGTCGATGAGCCGCGCGCCGTACGTGGTCGAGAAGCCCGCGAGGGCGTGGCCCGCCTCGGGCAACCCGACCATGTGGAACACCGCGATCGGCTGGCGGATGACGCATCCGTCGCTGCCGGGTCGGTGGACCGCGTCGAACGGCGAGGTCACCGAGCGACTCGCCCGCCTCCACGGCATCCCCCGCGAGGAGCAGGATGTCTTCGCCCTGCGCAGTCACGAGCTCGCCGCCGCGGCGTGGGCCGACGGCGTGTTCGCCGACGAGATCGTGCAGGTTGCGGGCGTGGAGCTCGCCCGTGACGAGGGCATCCGCGACGACACCTCGCTCGAGCGGCTCGCCGCGCTCCCTCGCTGTTCGCCACGGACGGCAGCGTCACGGCGGGCAACTCGTCGTCCCTCAACGATGGTGCCTCCGCGATCCTGCTGGCGTCGGAAGCGGCCGTCGATGCGGAGCCCCTCGCGCATCGCGGGGCGCGGCGTCGTCGGCAACGATCCGGAGCTCTTCGGCGTGGCGCCCGTCGTGGCGGCCGAGCGCGCGCTCGCACGCGCGGGGCGCAGCTGGGCCGATGTCGACCTCGTCGAGCTCAACGAGGCGTTCGCGGCGCAGGCCCTTGCGTGCCTGCGCCTGTGGCCCGAGCTCGACCCGGCGATCGTCAACGTGCACGGCGGCGCGATCGCGATCGGGCATCCGCTCGGTGCCTCAGGTGGCCGGCTCGTGGCCCGGGCCGCCCACGAGCTGCGCCGACGCGGCGGCGGCGTCGCGGTCGTGGCGATCTGCGTGGGTGTGGGCCAGGGCCTCGCAATCGTGCTGGAGCGCTGATCCGCCTCAGGGCGCGCGGTGGACGAGCGGTCTTTCGACGATGCGCGAGATCGCCGAGGACCAGAGCGTATGCGTCGCCTGCCGCTCGCCCTCCTCAAGGGCGGGCACGAACCGCTCGCCTGCCTGCCACAGCGCCGCCAGCTGGTCGAGGGAACCCCATAGGCCCACGGCGAGTCCCGCGGCGAAGGCGGCTCCGAGCGCCGTCGTCTCGACCTCGCGCGGGCGCACGACGGGATGCCCGAGCAGGTCGGCCTGCACCTGCAGCAGAAGCCGGTTGTGCGCCATGCCGCCGTCGACGCGCAGCTCGCGCATGCGCGGCGCGGGCGAGTCGGCCGCGAGGTCCTCGCCATGGCTGCGACGACGTCGCAGGTCTGGAGGGCGACGGCCTCGAGCGCCGCGCGTGCCAGGTGGCCACGCGCCGAGTGCCGGGTGAGGCCCATGATCGCGCCCGTCGCGTCCGGGCTCCAATGCGGTGCGAGCAGCCCCTGGAACGCGGGCACGATCACGACTCCGCCGTTGTCGGGCACGGATGCCGCGAGCGCCTCGATCTGCTCGGCGCGGTCGATGATGCCGAGGGTGTCGCGCATCCACTGCACGAGCGATCCCGCGACCGAGACGGCGCCTTCGAGGGCGTAACGCGCCGGCTCACCCCGCAGCTGATAGGCAACCGTCGTGATGAGGCCGCTCGTCGAGGGCACGGGCTCGGTGCCCGTGTTGGCCAGCAGGAAGCTGCCGGTGCCGTAGGTGCACTTCGACTGCCCGGGTGCGAACACGGCCTGGCCGAACGCGGCCGCCTGCTGATCGCCGAGGATGCCCGCGACGGGCAGGCCGGCGAGCTCGGGCACGGCATCGGCAGCGAGACGCCCGACGACGCCGGATGACGGCACGATCCGCGGCAGCACCGCGGCGGGCACGCCGAAGGCCTCGAGCGCCTCCTCCGACCACTCGAGCGTGCGCAGGTCCATGAGCCCTGTACGCGAGGCATTGGTGACGTCCGTCACGTGGATCCCGGCGGCGTTCGCTCCCGTGAGGCGCCAGACCAGCCAGGAGTCGATGGTGCCGACGCACACTTCGCCCCGCTCGGCGCGCACGCTCAGCCCGGGATCGCGGCGCAGCAGCCAGCGCAGCTTGTAGGCGGAGAAGTACGGGTCCATCGGGAGCCCTGTGATGAGCCTGAGCCGCTCGGGCGCGATACGGTCGGCGACCTCGCCCACCTCGGCGGTCGCGCGCACGTCCTGCCAGACGATCGCGGGGCCGACGGGCTCGCCCGTCGTCGGATCCCACACCACCGTGGTCTCGCGCTGGTTGGTCACCCCGAGGGCGACGATGTCGAAGTCGGATGCCGCCCGTGCGGCCTCGGCGAGCACCTCGCGAGCGCACGTCCAGATCTCGAGCGCATCATGCTCGACCCACCCCGGACGCGGGAAATGCTGGGCGTGCTCGCGCCGCGCACCGGCCACGATGCTCCCCGCCTCGTCGACGACGAGGGCCCGGGTCGAGGTCGTGCCCTGGTCGAGGGCGAGTATCGCGGCTCGCCCAGGCGCACCCGTCATCGCGCGTCCACGAGGTCGGCGACACCATGCCGATCGCGCAGGAGTGCGGCGAGGCGGTCGACCTGCTGGGCGCGTTCGGCGTCCATCCAGCCGAGCACCGAGGCGGCGACGTCGGCGAGCTCAGCGAGCACGGCGCGGGTGAGTCGGCCCTCGAGCGCGAGGCTCGTGCGCCGCTGCACGAGGTCGGCGAGGTACACGACCTGCTCCGTGCGCACGAGCCAGCCGAGCTCCTCGACGCTGTAGTCGGGTGCCCCCGCAGCGGCGTCTCCGCGGCGGTCGCCACCAGGAGCTGCGCGCACCGCGTTCCGTAGCGCCCCAGGAGCTCCTCGACACGCCGCTCGTCGTGCCCGTGTGCGTTCTCGCGCACCCACCTCTCGCGCGCCCGCGCGTCGCCGGGATAGCCGCGTCCGCCGCCGATCGGGCGGTCGCGAATGTCGACGCCGCGGCTGCGTCCGAGCCGCCGGATGATGTCGCCCGCGAGCGTCTCTGCGAGCGCCCGGAAGGTCGTGAGCTTGCCCCCGACGAGGCTCAGCACGACGACCCCCGCTCGTTGCTCCGCGACGACTCGGTAGTCGCGCGAGACGAAGCCCGGCTCGAGGTCGTCGTGGCGCGGCAGGGGACGGATGCCCGCGAAGCGGTAGACGATGCGCTCACGGCGCAGCGGGATGCCGGGGAACACGAGGCCCACGAGATCGGCGAAGTAGTCGATCTCCTCCTCCGTGCACACGGCGGGCTCCGAGGATCGGCGTCCAGGTCGGTCGTGCCCACCATGACGCGACCCTTGAGCGGGTAGATGAGCACGACGCGGCCGTCGCTGTTCTCGAAGAAGATCTCTGAGCCGTCGGTCGCTGCGAGCAGCTCGGGGTCGTCGAGCACGATGTGCGAGCCCTTCGTGCCGCCCATGTGCCGCGATGGCGCGCCCAGTGCGGCGTTCGTGAGGTCGGTCCACGGCCCCGAGGCGTTGAGCACGACACGTGCGGTGAAGCCGAACTCGGCACCCGACACCTCGTCGCGCAGCATGACCTCGCCGTCGCGGAAGCCGACGGCGCGCACGTGGTTGACGGCCCGCGCACCCGCCTCGATCGCGTCGTGCGCGAGGTCGAGGCACAGCCGCTCCGGATCGGGGATCGACGCGTCGAAGTAGCGGGCCGAGTAGCGCACGCGCTCATGGAACGCGGGGAACTCGGTGCGGGTGCGGGCGCGGCCGGCGAAGCGGTGACGCGGAACGAGTCCGTTGCCACGCGAGAAGGTGTCGTAGATCGTGAGGCCCACCTTGATCAGCAGGGCGCCGCGTTCGCGCGGGCGGCGCTGCACGTGCGTCAGCATCCGCATCGGTGCCGCGAGGAGGCCCGACCAGAACGACGCGATCGGCACGACCGTGCGCAGCGGCGTCACGAGGTGCGGTGCGGTGCGCAGCAGCCTGTTGCGCTCCTGCACCGACTCGCGCACGAGGCGGAACTCGCCGTTCTCGAGGTAGCGGATGCCGCCGTGGATCATGTGGCTGGAGGCGCCCGACGCACCCGATGCGAAGTCGTCGGCCTCGACGAGCGCGGCGTCGACACCCTGCAGGGCGAGGTCGCGCAGCACCGCGAGACCGTTGACCCCGCCCCCGATCACGAGCACATCCGCCGTCGGACGCGTCCGTAGGGCGTCCACCGTCTCCCGGATCGCGCTGGTCTCCACTCGGTCCCTCCTCCGCTGCCGCGGCTGAGGCCCGGCGCCACCGATTGTGCGAGGGAGGCTCGGAGGCAGGCAATCGCGGCGCACATCCGTTCAGCCCGCGAACGGATGCCGCGGGCTCAGCGGGCGCCGCCGTTGATGTGGAGGGTCTGGCCCGAGACGTACGAGGCGTCATCGCTCGCGAGGAAGGCGATCGCGGCGGCGACCTCCTCCGCACGCCCGACGCGTGCGAGCGGAGTGCGCTCGGCGACCATCGCCTGATGCTCCTCGGGGTGAGGCCGAGGCGCTCGGCGGTCGCCGCGGTCATGGCGGTCGCGATATAGCCGGGCGCCACGGCGTTCACGCGGATGCCGAAGGGCCCGAGCTCGAGTGCGGCCGTGGCCGTGAGCGCCTGGATGCCCGCCTTCGCCGCGGCGTAGTTGGCCTGGCCGCGATTGCCGAGCGCCGAGCGGCTGCTGAGGTTCACGACGCTGCCCGTGCGGGCGGGCACCATGTGCCGCTGCACGGCGCGGATGCCCGCGAAGGCGGTCGTGAGGTTGGTCTCGAGTACGAGCCGCCAGCTCTCGGGCGTCATGCGATGGATGAGGTCGTCGCGCGTCGCCCCCGCGTTGTTGACGAGCACGTGGATGCCGCCGTGGGCTGCCGCGATCCTGTCGACGAGCCGCTCGACTGCGTCGGCGTCGGTCATGTCGGCGACCGCGGCCTCTGCCGCGCCTCCCGCAGCGCGTACCTCGGCATCCGCGGCGACGAGTGCCGCCTGCTCCGCAGCGGCCGCCTCGTCGAGATCGACGATGACGACCGCGGCGCCCTCTCTCGCGAGGCGGGTCGCGGTCGCCGCGCCGATACCCCGGGCGGCTCCCGTGACGATGGCCGTGCGGCCGGTGAAGCGCCGATCCATCTCAGGCCCCCTCGAGAAGGCCTGCACGCCGACGATGTCGCGGCCGACGATGAGCGACTGGATGGCGTCGGTGCCCTCGTACGTCGAGACGACCTCCATGTCGGTGAGGTGCCGGGCCACGTGGTTCTCGAGCAGGAGCCCGTTGCCGCCGAGCAGCTCGCGGGCCTCGGTGCACACCCAGCGGGCGCGCTCGGCGGTGTACATCTTCGCGAGCGACGACATCGCGCCTTCCAGGCGACCCGCGTCGGCGAGCTCCGCCATGCGCAGGCAGTAGAGCTGCATCGCCGTGATCTCGGCGAGCATCTTCGCGAGGCGATGCTGCACGAGCTGGTACTCCGCGACGGGACGTCCGAACTGGCGGCGCTCTCGCACATAGCCCGCGGCGATCTCGTAGGCGGCCATCGCGTGGCCGAGCGCCTCCCACGCGGCGCCGCCGCGCGTGCGGGCGAGCACGCGCCCCGCGTCGCGGAACGAGCTGGATCGGGCGAGGTGGTTGTCGGCGGGGATGCTCACGCGGTCGATGCGGATGTCGGACTGCTCGATCGCGCGCTTGCCGACCTTGCCGCGGATGACGCGCGGCTCGAATCCGCGCGGCAGCTCGCCCTCGGCGTCGCGCTCGACGACGAACGCCTTGACGCCGGCATCCGCGACGTCGCGGGCCCACACGACGACGACGTCGGCGCGATGGGCGTTGCCGATCCAGCGCTTCTCCCCTCGAGCACCCAGTGATCACCGACGCGCTCGGCCGTGGTCTCGAGCGCGACGGCGTCCGAGCCGTGCGCGGCCTCGGTGAGGGCGAAGGCGCCGAGGCGTTCGAGGCGCGCCATGGGGGCAGCCAGCGAGCCCGCTGGTGCTCGTCGCCCAGGAGGTCGATCGTGCCCATCGCCAGCCCGGAGTGCACGCCGAGGAAGGTGTTGACGCTTCCGTCGCCGCGGGCGAGCTCCATCGAGACGAGGCCGTACTGCAGGGCCGAGAAGCCGGGGCAGTCGTGCCCCGAGATCATGCCGCCGACGACGCCGAGCCGTGCCATCGCGGGGATGAGCTGCTCGGGGAAGCGGGCGGCCTCCCACGCGTCGTTGATGACCGGCAGCACCTCGTGCTCGACGAAGCCGCGCACGCGCTCGACGAGGGCGCGATCGGCGTCGGAGAGGCGCTCCTCGAGACGGTAGGCATCAGGTGACCACATAGGGCATAATTCTTATACTAAATTTGGCGACGGCGCGAAAGGAGCCCCCGTGCGACGACTCGCGCTCGACTCCTCCCCGCGCACGCCGGGCTCGTCGCGGGCACGAGCGCCTGGACGACGCTCGACCAGGCGCGCATCGACGCCTTCGCCCACGCGACGGGCGACACCCAATGGCTCCACGTCGACGCGGGCCGCGCGGCCGCAGGGCCGTACGGCTCCACCGTGGCGCACGGGCTGCTGCTGCTCGCCCTGCTGCCCGGTCTCGCGGCCGAGGTGCTCACGGTCGACGACGCCGCGGCCCGCATCAACTACGGCATCGACCGGGTGCGATTCCCGCAGGCGGTGCGAGCCGGCGGCCGCGTGCGCGACCATGTGAGCATCGAGCGCGCCGAAGAGCGCGCCGACGGCCGTGGCGTGCTCGCTCACCTCGCGCACCGCCTCGAGCTCGAGGGCGCCGAGGCGCCCGCGTGCGTCGCGGTCACCCTGACCCTCTTCACCCGGGAGACCTCATGACCCGCAGCGCCGCAGAACCCGCCCCCTCGTCCGGCCCGCTCGCCGGAATCGTCGTGGCGGATCTCTCGCGCGTGCTCGCAGGGCCCTACGCGGCCATGCTGCTCGGCGACCTGGGCGCCACGGTCATCAAGGTCGAGCATCCGGATGGCGACGAGACCCGCGGGTTCCGCCCCCGGTGCGCGACGACGAGGCCACGTACTTCCTCTCGGCGAACCGCAACAAGCAGGGCATCGTGCTCGACTTCGCCGACGCCGAGCAGCTCGCCACGGCGCACGCGATCGTCGACCGCGCCGACATCGTCGTCGAGAACTTCCGACCGGGATCGCTCGCGCGCTTCGGCCTCGACCACGCGAGCCTCGCCGAGCGGCGCCCAGACCTCATCTACGCCTCCATCACGGGGTTCGGCACGGGCGCCGGGCGCGAGATACCGGGCTACGACTTGAGCGCGCAGGCGCTCTCGGGTCTCATGTCGCTCCAAGGGGAGACGGATGCGGCGCCGGCGCGCGCGGGCTTCGCGCTGTTCGACGTGCTGACGGGGATGTTCGCGGTGTCGGGCATCCTCGCGGCGCTCCATCACCGTGACCGCACCGGCGAGGGCCAGCTGGTCGAGCTCGACCTCATGAGCGTCGCGCTCGCGTCGATGGTCAATCAGACGACCGCTTTCGTCGCGGGCGATGTCGTGCCGACTCGCATGGGCAACGAGCATCCGAGTCTCGCCCCTACGCACCGTTCGCCGCGCGCGACCGACCGCTCGTGATCGCGGTGGGCAACGACCGGCAGTTCGCACGCCTGTGCGCCGCGCTCGGCCGCCCCGAGCTCGCGGCCGACCCCGCTTCGCGCACAACGTCGACCGCACGCGCTCGCGTGCCGAGCTGCGGCGCGAGCTGGAGGGCGTGCTCGCGACGGCCGACGCCGATCACTGGTTCTCGGTGCTCACGGCGGCGGGCGTGCCCGCGGCGCCGCTCAACGACATCGCCGGCGGTGTGCAGTTCGCCGCCCGCCTCGGCCTCGACCCCGTCACGACCGTCGGCCCCGACGCGCAGCCGACCGTGCGACATCCCGTGCGCTACTCGCGCACGCCCCCGAGCTACCGCCTCGCACCCCCGCGCTCGGCGAGCACGGCGCCGCCGTTCGCGCATGGATCGCCGCCACCCCTCCCCGAAAGGACGCCGATGTCTGACCTCCGCCCCACGGAGACGCTGTTCCCGCTGCTCGACCGCGTGCCGACCGCGGATGCCGAATGGGCGCTGCGTGCGCGCCGCGTGGTCGACGAGCACGTGCGCGCCACGATCGACGACGACGCCGAGCTCGCCCGGTTCCGTCACGAGACCGTCGCCGCCTTCGCGGAGGCGGGCCTGCTCGGGCTGCACATCTCGGGCTACGGCTGTGCCGGAGCGAGCCCGCTCGCCTACGGCCTCGTGTGCCAGGAGGTCGAGGCGGTCGACTCCGGATGGCGCACCCTGCTCTCGGTGCAGGGCTCCTCGCCATGGGCGCGATCGCCAAGTTCGGCTCCGAGCAGCACAAGCAGGAGCTGCTGCCCCGCATGGCCCGTGGCGAGGTCATCGGATGCTTCGGCCTCACGGAGCCTGCCGGCGGCAGCGACCCGGCGGCGATGACGACGAACGCGCGACGCGACGGCTCCGACTGGGTGATCGACGGCACGAAGCGGTGGATCGGCCTCGCGACGATCGCCGACGTCGCCGTCATCTGGGCGCGCGACGAGGGGGTGCGCGGCTTCCTCGTTCCGACCGACGCGCCCGGGTTCACGGCCACCGCGATCACGGGCAAGTTCGCGATGCGCTCGTCGATCCAGTGCGACATCACGCTCGACGGGGTGCGCCTGCCCGCGGATGCGGCGCTTCCCGAGGCGAGCGGGCTGAGCGCCCCCTTCGCGTGTCTCACGGACGCGCGCTACGGCATCGCCTGGGGTGTCACGGGCATCGCACGCGCGTGCATCGACCTCGCCGTCGAGTTCACCCGAGAGCGCCGGCTCTTCGGCGACGCGCTCGCGGCCAAGCAACTCACGCAGGACAAGCTCGCGCGCATGTTCGTGCGCTACGAGACGAGCGTGCTGCTGGCTCTCGAGCTCGCGCGCCTCAAGGCCGCGGGGCCGATCGATCCGGTGCAGATCAGCGTGGGCAAGCTCAACAACGTGCAGGACGCCGTCGCCGTCGCGCAGGCGGCCCGGCAGCTCCTCGGCGGTGACGGCATCACCTCCGCCTACCCCGTCATGCGGCACCTCGCCAACCTCGAGGCGGTGCGCACCTACGAGGGCACCGACGACATCCACGCGCTCATCATCGGGCGCGCGCTCACAGGGCACAGCGCCTTCTAGAAGCACGGGAACCGCCATGACCGACGCCTCCGAACGCACACGCAACGCCCTCCGCGCGGCGCACCTCTACTACGTCGAGGACCGCAAGATGGATGCGATCGCGCAGCAGCTGCACGTGAGCCGCTCCTCGGTGTCGCGACTCATCAGCTATGCGCGGCAATCGGGGCTCGTCGACATCCGCATCAAGGCGCCGAGCGACGGCATCGCGAAGCTGCAGTGGCAGCTGAAGCTCGCGTACGGCGTCAACGCCCACATCATCCCGTGCCCCGTGGGCCTCAGCTCGCTCGAGCGGCTCGAGCGCGTGGGTCGGTACGCGGGCAAGCTCGTCAACCATTTCGTGCATCCCGGCATGACGATCGGCATCGCGTGGGGGGCGACGATGTCGGCTGTCGGACGGCATGTGCACCTGCGGCCGGTGGCAGACCTCACGGTCGTGCAGCTCAACGGCGCCGCCTACACCGAGAGCAGCGGCATCGGCTACGCGGCGGAGCTGCTCGAGCGGTTCGCGGGCGCGTTCTCGGCGCGGATCGAGCACTTCCCGGTGCCGGCGTTCTTCGACGACCCGCTCACGCGGGAGGCGATGTGGCGCGAGCGCAGCATCCGGCGCATCCGCGAGATGCAGGCCCGCATGGATGTGGCGTTCTTCAGCGTGGGCGACCCCCTGTCGTCCGTCCCCGGGCACGTCTACCGCGGCGCCTACCTCTCCGAAGACGACAGCGCCGAGCTCGCGCGGGAGGGGGTCGTCGGCGACGTCGCGACGATGTTCTACCGCGGCGACGGCAGCTCCGACGGCATCCGGCTCAACCGGCGCTCGAGCGGCCCGACCTTCGATTCCCTGCGCGGCACGCCCCGACGGGTGTGCATCGTCGCCGATCCGAGCAAGGAGGCAAGCCTGCGCGGCGCCCTCAACGCACGGCTCGTGACCGACCTCATCGTCGACGAGACGACGGCGCGCGCCCTCGACCCCGACGATGCGGTCTGGGCGCTCACGCGCGAGGATCCCAGTCCACGGCGCGGATGACGGGCTCGTCGAGACGCCCGGCCGCCTCGAGGCGGTCGCGGAACGCCTCGAGGTGCACCCGCATGGCCTGACCCGCACCTGCGGCGTCGCGGGCGTGCAGGCGCTCGGCGATCTTGCGATGAGCGCGGCCCGCGAGCTCGAGCGTGCGGGCGTCGAGCGCCTCATCGGGTGTGTGCCATTCGGCGAGGGAATGCACGATCTCGAGCATCACGACGAAGAACTCGTTGCACGACCCGGCGGCCACGAGCGGGTGGAAGCCCATCATGCCCGGAAGGCGGCTGCCGTGGCCGTCGACCGCACCCGAGATCGCGGCGAGCTGCTCGTCGTCGGCCGCCTCGGCACACAGCTCGGCGGCGCGCACCTCGAGCAGGATGCGCAGCTCGAAGAGCTCGCGCAGCGGCGCGCCGGAGCGCGCCAGGATCATGGCGATCGAGCGCGTCGAGAGGTGCAGGTCGGGGCTGCTGACACGGATGCCGCCGCCCGGCCCGCGGCGGGTCGTGATGAGTCCCTCGGACGCGAGCAGACGGATGGCCTCGCGCACGCTCGCGCGGCTCAGCCCGCTCGAGGCGATGAGCTCGCCCTCGCTCTCGATGGGGGTGCCGTCGGGAAGGCGTTCGCGGATGATCCGCGAGCGCAGCTCGGCCGCGAGCACCGCGGATGCCGTCGGCACGCGCGTGGGGCGCGGTGCGTTCGTCGGCATGCGGGCTCCTCGGCCGTGTGGGGTGCGGGGTCGTGGTCATCATCCCAGAGAGGGTGCGGTGCGTCGGGGTGTTGCGGCTGCAATTTCGTGCAGCATGCGCGACATGGCGACCCGCCATCCGCAGACTTGGCCGCACGGACGACCCGTTCCCTGCGCCGGGCGACCGTACTTGACAGTCGCGGAAGCCTGTCTACGCTGGCTTTGCCACGTGGACATATTTCCGCGTGGCAAACCAAGAGATCGGAGTTGCAATGAAGCGCTCACGCGGCCACAGCACGTGGCTCAAGCGAGGCATGACGATGGGGACGGCGGCGCTTCTCGGCGTCGGTCTCGTCGCCTGCGGTTCCCCCGGCGGCGAGAAGGCGGACGGCGGTGGACTCGGCACGGAGGAGAACCCGGTGACGATCACCATGATCGCCAACCAGTCCTTCTCCCAGCAGTGGCAAGAGAAGCTCGTTCCCGAGTTCAACAAGGTGTACCCGAACATCAAGGTCGAGATCGAGGGCGTTCCCTACGAGGAGCTGCTCACGAAGTCGATGCTCGACCTCACTACGGCGAAGCCCGAGTACGACGTCATCATCGCCGACGACCCGTGGACACCCCAGCTCGCACAGACCGGGGCGCTCCTCGACCTCCAGGGCGACACCGTCGCGGCCTGGACCGATGAGGACTACGACTGGGACGACTTCTACGCGGCCCCCTCGCCTCGAGCGAGTGGGATGGCGTTCAGTACGGCGTGCCGCTGCGGTCGAACCTGCTCGCACGGTTCGTGAACAAGACGCTCTACGAAGAGGCCGGCCTTCCCGTTCCCGACGAGAACCAGACCTGGGAGGAGTTCCTCGAGGAGGGCGAGAAGCTCGTCCGCGACACCAACGCCGACGGCTCGCCCGATGTGTGGGCGCTCTCGACGATGTGGGTGCGCGGCACGCTCACCCCGACGGTGTGGCAGACCATCCTCAACTCGAACGGCGGCGCGCTCTTCGACGACGACATGAACCCGACGTTCAACGACGAGCTCGGCGTCGAGGCGCTCCAGATGCACAAGGACCTCATGCAGATCGCCCCTCCGGGAGCCGAGGCCCACAACTTCGACGAGCCGCTCGCCGCCTTCCGTGGCGGCACGGTCGCCAACATGTTCCAGTGGGGCAGCGTCTACTACGGCAGTGCGGTCGACCCCTCGACCACGACGCTCACGCCTGACCAGGTCGTCGTCATGACGATGCCGGCGGGCACCGAGGGTCCGAGCTCGCACCGCGGTGTCTGGAGCGGCTCCATCAACAAGAACAGCGCGCACGCCGAGGCGGCGTGGGCCCTGCTCCAGTGGATGAGCTCGAAGGACGGCGAGCACTGGTCGGCGAACAACCTGGGCGTCTTCCCCGCCCGTCAGTCGACGCTCAGCTCGACGCCGGACTCCGGCAACGAGTGGCTCGTGCCCGTGTTCAAGGCCATCGCCGACGGCTTCGCCGCCGCCGGTGAGCAGGAGGGCTGGCGCCCGCGCGACCCGCAGTCGAACGCCATCCAGGAGATCCTCGCCGACGTGACCTCGCAGGCCATCACGGGCGAGCTCACCGCGCAGGAAGCGCTCGAAGGGAGCGGACCAGGTCCGCGAACTGCTCGGAAAGTAAGGAAACACCGACGTGGAGAAGCTGATGCCTGTCGCGACGATGAGAAGGCGGCCCGGTCGGGCCCGAGACCTGGTCTCACGCTGGTCGTTCATCGCACCGGCCGGACTGGTGCTCGCAGCCGTGCTGGCCTACCCGATCTTCTATGCGCTGCAGATCAGCTTCTCCACGTTGGACCTCACGACCTTCGGGCCCGGCGAGTTCGTCGGGTTCGAGAACTACGAGAAGGCGTTCCGCAACGAGAACTTCATGCGCTCGCTGGTCACGACGGGGATCTACCTGATCCTCGCCCTGCCGCTCCAGATCATCCTGGGGTTCGCGATCGCCTTCTTCCTCAACGCGGAATGGCGCGGACGTGGCATCGTGCGCGCCCTGTTCCTCATCCCCATGGTGATCATCCCCGTCGTGTCGGGCGGCACGTGGAAGATGCTGCTCGACCCGCTGTTCGGCGTCGTCTCGTGGCTGCTCAGCATCGTGGGGCTCCCGTCGCCCAACTGGTTCGGCGACCCGGCGTGGGCCATGCTGTCGATCGTCCTCATCGACACGTGGCGCTCGACGCCCTTCGTCGTGCTCATCGCCGCGGCCGCCCTGCTGTCGCTGCCGAAGGACATCTACGAGGCCGCGCAGGTGGACGGCGCCAACTGGTGGCGGCAGCTCTGGTCGATCAGCCTGCCGCTTCTGACCCCCATCATCGCCGCGACCTTCATCGTGCGCTGGCTCGGCGCCGTGAAGATGTTCGACATCGTCGTCGCCACGACCAAGGGCGGCCCGGGGCAGTCCACCAACGTCGTGAACCTCTACATCTATCAGCAGGCGTTCCAGTCGCTGAAGTTCCCCGAATCGGCCGCGATGGCCGTCATCGTCCTGATCATCACCATGATCCTCACCTTCGCGTTCCTCGGGATCAGCCGCAGATTGGAGAACCGCTTTTGAGCGCCACGACGAGCGGATCGCTCCGCCGACGCCATACCGCCCACCGTGCCCGCGTCATCACGGGTGTCGTGATCTGCGTCCTCTTCCTGCTGCCGATCGTGTGGATGCTCATGAACTCCTTCAAGGAGCAACGCGACATCATGACGGTGCCGCCGGTCTTCTTCTTCGAGCCCACGCTCGACAACTACCTCGGCAACCTGCAACGCGCCGACATCGGCCCCCGCATGCTCAACACGGCGATCATCGCCGTCGGCGGCGGCCTCGTCTCGATCCTGCTCGGCGGCATGGCCGGCTACGCGCTCGCGCGCATCCCGCTGCGAGGCGCGGCGACGATGGGTGCCCTCATCCTCGCCTCGCGCGGCGTGCCGCCCATCGCCCTCGCGGTGCCGATGTTCCTCGTGGCGCGCGCCATCGGCGTGACCGACATGCACGCGACCGTGATCCTCGCGTACTGCTCGTTCCTCATCCCCTACGTCATGTGGCTCATGCGGGGCTTCTTCCTCGCCCTGCCGAAGGAGCTCGAAGAGTCGGCCATGCTCGACGGCTGCAGCCGCTTCGGGGCGTTCTGGCGCATCATCGTGCCGATCTCGCTGCCCGGCTTCGCGGCGACGCTCATCTTCAGCGTCATCCTCGCGTGGGAGGAGCTTCTGTTCGCGCTCGTGCTCACGAGCAGGGATGCGACGACGATCTCGATCGCCATCGTCGGCATGGCGAGCGACACCCAGACGGGCGCCGACTGGGGAGCGCTGAGCGCCGTGGGGATGCTCTCCGTGCTCCCCGTGATCCTGCTCGCGCTCGCGGTGCAGAAGTGGCTCATCCGCGGCCTGGCCGACGGAGCGACGAAGGGATGACCGAGATGACCACCCGCACGATGACCGAGCGCGAGATCACAGAGCCCGTCGAGCTCTGCCTGCCCAACGGGCGGCTCAACCCCGACGCCGTGGGCTGGACGCGTCGCGCGCTCCACACCACGAACCTGCGCGGATGGGGGCGCACCAAGCGCTTCGAGTACTGGGCCGTCACCGGGCCCGACTACATCGTCGTGCTCAACATCTCCCATCACGACTATCGGGCCAACGTCGCGATCGCCTACCAGTCGCGTTCGGAGGGCGAGCTCATCCAGGAGGGTGGCAACATCTGGTTCCCGCGCACGGCCCCCTCTCGGACGAGGCACATCCGGGGGCCCTCGTCGGGCGCCGCGGCCCGCTCACCGTGCGCCTCACCGAGAACGAGGAGGGCGTGTCGCTCTACGGCGACGGCGAGCGGCTGCAGATCGACCTGCAGGTGCTCATCCCCGAGGATCACGACTCGATGGGCGTCGTCGTGCCGTGGAGCAGTCGCCGCTTCCAGTACACGAAGAAGGACAACTGCCTGCGCGTGCGGGGCACCTTCACGGTCGACGGCGTCGCGCACACCATCACGCCCGACGACCCCACCTATGCCGTGCACGATCGCGGCCGCGGCAAGTGGCCCTACTTCACACTCTGGAACTGGGCGGCCGGATGCGGCGTCGTCGACGGCCACGAGATCGGCCTGCAGTTCGGAGGCAAGTGGACGGACGGCACACCGTCGACCGAGAACTGGATCCGCATCGACGGGCGTCTCACGAAGATCAGCGAGCACCTCGATTGGCAGTACGATCCGAAGAACTGGATGGCGCCGTGGCACATCCGCGGACGCGACATCGAGGTGACCCTTGAGCCGTACAAGCACGACCATCACCTCTTCAACCGGGTGATCGTGCTCAACCGCGGCGATCAGGTGTTCGGCATCTGGCGGGGTCGGGTGCGCGATGCGGATGGCAACTGGCACAGCGTCGACGGCCTCGAGGGCCACACGGAAGAGGTGCAGCGCCGCTGGTGAGCCCTCAGGCGGGTTGCACGATGCCCGTCGTGCTCTCGCGCAGCTCCAGGCGGTAGGCGATCTGCGCGTCGTCGGCCGGCTCGCCGAGCACGGCCGCGACCGCCTGCCGTGCGATCTCCCGCTTGTCGGGCGAGACGGTCGTCAGCCGCGGATTCGCATACCGCCCCTCGACGATGTCGTCGAAGCCCGCGACGGCCACGTCGTCGGGCACGCGAAGACCGGCGTCGTGCAGGGCGCGCATCGCGCCGATCGCCACCTCGTCGGTCACGCAGAAGACCGCGTCGAGCTGCGCACCCTCGGCGAGCCGCGCGGCGAGCACGGCGCCCGCGTCGTATCCGTCTGCCGAGGTGAAGTCGCGCGCCTCGACGGCGGCGACGGGTGCGATGCCGTGGCGTTCGAGCGCCTCGAGGTAGCCCCGTCGACGCAGCTGGTTGAAGTTCGGCGACGCCGCGGACATCCCGAGGAAGGCGATGTGCTCGCGACCCGACTGCACGAGGTGCGTCACGATGTCGCCCGCGGCGGCCGCGTTGTCGATCGCGATCGTGCGGATCGGGCTGCCGACGAAGTGCTCACCGATGAGGGCGACCTCGGTGCGCGCGGAGACGCCGGCGAGATCCTCGGCCGTGAGCCCGAGAGGGCTCATGATCACGCCATCGGGTTGCAGAGCGAGCAGCCGCTCGATCTCGGTGATCTCTCGCTCGCGTGAGCCGCGCGTCTGCGCGACGACCGTGCCGAGCCCGCGCGCGGCAGCCTCCTCGACCACGAGATTGCCGAGCTCTCCGAAGTAGCCGACGCCCACCTCGGGCACGGTCAGCGCGATGACGCCGCTGCGACCCGTGCGCAGCTGCTGGGCGGCCCGATTGGGCACGTAGCCGAGCTCCTCGATCGCGCGCAGCACCCGCTCGCGCACGTCCTTGCTCACGTAGGGGAAGCCCGTGACGACGTTCGACACCGTGCGGCGCCCGACGCCCGCGCGGCGCGCGACGTCCATCTGTGTGACCACGGCTCTCCTCGACATCGGACTGTAGGAAGCAGCCCTCATGTTGCCATGCGGAAGGCCGACATCGGCACTGCCGCCGCTAGCCGATCCCGGTCACGACCGTTTTCGACACGAGGTAGGCGTCCATGGCCTCCGTGCCGTTCTCCGCCCGGATGCCGCTCGACTTGACGCCCGAGAACGGCGCGACGGGCGTGCTCACCGCGAAGCTGTTGAGGCCCACCATGCCGGCCTCGAGCCCCTCGGTGAGGCGACGGCCGCGATCGAGGTCGTTCGTGAAGGCGTAGGCGGCGAGTCCGTAGTCGGTCGCGTTGGCGAGACGGAGGGCCTCGTCGAGCGAGGTGATCGTGCTCATGAGGGCGACCGGTCCGAAGGGCTCGACCGTGGCGATCGGCACGTCGGCGGGCACGTCGGCGAGCACGGTCGGGGCGAAGAAGTGGCCCGGCCCGAGGCCGGCAAGAGGCTCGCCGCCGGTCAGCAGGCGCGCACCGTGGTTGTCGACGGCATCGGCGACGAGCGCACTCACCTCATCGAGACGTCGTCTGCTGGCGAGCGGCCCCATCGTCGTCGAGGGATCGCGCCCGTCGCCGACGACGACGTGCCGAGCGGCCTCGACGAAGGCGTCGGCGAAGCGCTCCGCGATGTCGGCATGCACGAGGAACCGCGTCGGCGAGATGCACACCTGCCCCGCGTTGCGGTACTTCGTGGCGGCGGCGAGTCGCGCGACCTTCTCGACATCGACGTCCGACCACACCACGACGGGCGCGTGGCCCCCGAGCTCCATGGAGACGTCTTTGATGGTGTCGGCGGCCAGGCGCAGCAGCAGCGAGCCGACACGGATCGAGCCCGTGAGGCTGATCTTGCGGATCACGCGCGAGGCGACGAGCCGTTCGCTCACGGCCGCGGGATCGCCCGTCACCGCGTTGATCGCACCGTCGGGGAAGCCCGCCGAGGCGATCGCCCGCACCATGCGCAGACACGCCGAGGGCGCCTCCTCGGCGGGCTTGAGCACGACGCTGCATCCCGCCGCGAGCGCCGGCGCCAGCTTGCGCGCCGCGAGCATGATGGGGAAGTTCCATGGTGTGAAGGCCGCGACGGGGCCCACCGGCTCGCGTCGCACCTCGATCCGCACGTCGCTCGTCATGCCCGGCACGATGCGCCCGTAGACGCGACGGGCCTCGTCGGCGTACCACTCGAACTGGTCGACGCACGTGTCGACCTCGGCCAGCGACTGGGCGAGCGGCTTGCCCTGCTCCTCGGTGAGGAGGGCCGCGATCGCCTCGCGGTCGTCACGGATGCGGTCAGCCGCGTCCCGCAGGCGACGGCTGCGCTCCCATGCATCCGCCTGGCGCCACATGCGGAAGCCCTGGTCCGCGGCGGCGATCGCCTCGTCGAGGTCGCCGTCCGTCGCCCGCGGCACCGTCGCCACGACGCGTCCCGTCGCGGGATCGTCGACCTCGACGACGCCGCCATCGGCCGCCGGCCGCCACCGGCCTCCGATGAGCATCTCCTCCTGCCTCACGGGCACTCCTTCCTCGCCACGACGTGCTCGCAGTCTGCTCCGGCCTCACGCGCTCCCGGCCCGTCATGCACGTTCGTGCACCATGCGAGCGCTGAGTTATGGTGTCAGTACTTTCCACGTGGAAACATCTCTAGCGAATCAGGATTGCCGACGATGTCAAGCCCGAAGCCCTCAGCATCCATCCCGGCGGCCACCGTCGACGATGCCCCCGCGAACGCCCGGGAGCGCGAATCTGGTGGACCGTCATCATCGTCGGCCTCGTCGGCCAGCTCGCCTGGACCGTCGAGAACATGTACCTCAACGTGTTCCTCTACGAGGAGATCACGCCCGAGCCGGCCGCGATCGCCACCATGGTCGCGCTCAGCGCGATCGCCGCGACGCTCGCCACGATCGTCGTGGGCGCCTGGTCGGATCGCATCGGCAAGCGCCGCGTGTTCGTCGCGCTCGGCTACCTCGCGTGGGGCCTCTGCACGGCGGGCTTCGGCCTGCTCGCGCCCGCCGAGGGTGCCGTCGCCGCGCCCTACGTGATGGCGGCGATGATCGGCGTGATCGTGCTCGACTGCATCATGAGCATCTTCGGCTCCGGCGCGAACGACGCCGCCTTCAGCGCGTGGGTCACGGATGCCACGACGCCGCGGATGCGCGGTCGCGTCGACGGGGTGCTCGCGGTGATGCCCCTCATCGCCATGCTCGTCGTGTTCGGTGCCCTCGACGGACTCACGCGGGCCGGCGAGTGGCGGCTGTTCTTCGCGATCGTCGGCGCGGTCACGAGCGTCACGGGCATCGTGGCGTGGTTCCTCGTGCGCGACGTCCCCCGGCGAGCGGAAGCGGCATCCGGCCCGTCGACGCTCGCCCGCATGGTGCGGGGCTTCCGCCCATCGACCGTGCGCGCGAACCCGGCGCTCTACCTCTCGCTCGTGCTGTGGCTCGTCGTCGGCACCTCGAGCCAGGTGTTCCTGCCGTACGTGATCATCTACCTGCAGCGCTGGCTGCAGATCGAGTCGTACGCCATCGTGCTGGGCGCGTCGCTCATCGCTGCGTCGCTCATCAGCATCCTGGGCGGGCGCGTCATGGACCGCGTGGGCAAGCGCCGGATGCTGCTGCCCGCCACGGGACTCTTCGCACTCGGGCTCGTGGTGATGTTCTTCGCGCGCGACATGGTGACGGTGATCGTGGCCGCATCCCTCGCCCTCGGCGGCATGATGCTCGCCGTCGCGTCGATCTCGGCAACCGTGCGCGACGAGACGCCCGAGGGCGAGGCCGGCATGGTGCAGGGACTGCGCATGGTGACGGCGATCATGGTGCCGATGATCGTGGGCCCGTTCATCGGCGCCTGGGTGATCTCAGGTGCCGGGCAGACCTACGTCGACCTCGGCGTCGTGAAGCCCGTGCCGGGCCCGGAGATGTTTATCGCGGCGGCGGTCGTGCTCGTGTTCGTGCCGGTGATGGCGCTCGTGCGGGCGCGCGTGGAGCGCGGGGCGCGATGAGCGAGGCGCCGATTCCGCTGCCGGAGTACCCGCGCCCGCAGCTGCGTCGCAAGAACTTCACGATCCTCAACGGGTGGTGGGACTACGCCATCACGCCGGTCGGCGCGGCGCCCGCCGGGTGGGACGGCCGCATCCTCGTGCCGTTCTCGCCGGAGACCCCGGCATCCGGGGTGAACCGTCAGCTGCAGCCCGACGAGACGCTGCACTACCGGCGCACGCTCGAGGTGACGGCGCAGCCGGGCCTCCGCACGATCCTGCACTTCGGCGCCGTCGATCAGAGCTGCCGCGTGCTCGTCAACGGCATCGAGGTGGCAACCCACGTCGGGGGTTACCTGCCGTTCTGGGCCGACATCACCGAGGCGCTCGGCGACGGCACCACTCACGAACTCGCCGTCGAAGTGCGCGATGTGAGCGACACCTCGCACCACTCGGTAGGCAAGCAGCGCCTCGAGCGCGGCGGCATCTGGTACACGGCGCAGTCGGGCATCTGGCAGACGGTGTGGCTCGAGACGGTTCCGGATGCGCACGTGGGCTCGCTGCGCATGCGCACCCCCGGCGTTCGCGAGGGGATGGATGCTGCGGTGCTCGAACTGCGGGTCGATGCCGCCGACGGGGTCGCGCACCCCGTGTCGGTGATCGTGCTCGACGACGGCGTCACCGTTGCCGAGGCCGCGGGGGTCACGGGCGAGGCGCTGCGCATCGAGCTGCGCGAGCCGCGCACCTGGACCCCCGAGCATCCGTTCCTCTACGACCTCGACATCCGCCTCGGCGACGACCGCGTGACGAGCTACGTGGGGCTGCGCTCCGTCGAGCTCGCACCCGACGCGCACGGCGTGCCACGGCTGCACCTCAACGGCGTGCCCTACCCGCACATCGGGGTGCTCGATCAGGGCTACTGGCCGGGCGCCCTGTACACGGCGCCCGACGACGCGGCGCTCGTGCGCGACATCCAGGCGATGAAGGACCTCGGCTTCACGATGCTGCGCAAGCACATCAAGATCGAGCCGCTGCGCTGGTACCACCACGCCGACCGGCTCGGCATGCTCGTGTGGCAGGACATGGTGAACGGCGGCGAGCGCTACCGGCCGTGGGTGATCACGGCACCCGTCGTGTCGCCGCACATCCGCATGCGCGATAACCGCTACAGCGCTTTCGGGCGGGCGGATGCGGAGGGGCGCGCCGAGTTCCTGCGCGAGGTCGACGCCACGGTCGAGCTGCTGCGCAACGTGCCGTCGGTCGTGACGTGGGTGCCGTTCAACGAGGGCTGGGGACAGTTCGACGCCGCAGCCGTCACCGAGCGGGTGCGGGCGCTCGACCCCGACCGGCTCATCGACCACGCGAGCGGGTGGCACGACCAGGGCGCGAGCGACATCCGCAGCCTGCACGTGTACTTCCAGCCGATCCGGCCTGCCAGGTGGTGGGGGCGCGACGGGCGCGCCCTCGTCGTGAGCGAATTCGGCGGCTACAGCCTGCGGCTGCCGGGGCACGACTACCCGGCGAAGGAGTTCGGCTACCGCCGCTACGCGACGCGGGAGCAGCTCACGGCCGCGTACGAACGCCTGCACCGTCGCGAGGTGCTGCCCGGGATCGCGCGCGGCCTCGCAGGCATCGTGTACACGCAACTCGCCGACGTCGAAGACGAGTCGAACGGCCTGCTGACAGCCGATCGCACGGCGGTCAAGCCGGACGCGGATGTCGTGCGGGCTCTCAACGCCGAGTTCCGTCGGGTGTTCGCGGCGGCGACGGGCGGCGAGCTCGGCGTGCCCGAGCAGGGGCCCGCGCCTGCATCCGAGCCAGGGCTCGCGCCCGCATCCGCACCCCCACCCCCACCCGCATCCGAGGAGGACGCCCGATGACCGAACGCGAGCTCACCGAGCCCGTGGCCCTGTGCCTGCCGAACGGCAGCCTCAACCGCGAGGCGGTCGGCTGGAGCCGCCGCCCGCTGCACGACACCTCGGGAATCGGGCGCGGCATCCGTGACCGGGGCCGCAACAAGCGCTGGGAGTACTGGGCCGTACTCACGCCCACCCACATCGTGTCGCTCACGGTGTCGTCGCTCGACTTCGCGGGCGTGCACGGGTTCTGGGTGCGCGACCGCCGCACGGGGGTGACGATCGACCGGGGCCGGGTCGGCGGACCGTGGACGGCAACCCTGCCGGGCTCGCTCGGCGAGGGACCGGCGAGCGCGCGGATGCGGGGGCTCGAGATCTCGATCACCGAGGAGGCGGGCGGCACCCGCCTGCGCGCGAGCGCCGAGGGGCTCAGCGTCGACGTGTTCGCCGAGCTGCCCGATGGCCACGAGTCGCTCGCGGTCGTCGTTCCGTGGACCGAGCGGCGCTTCCAGTACACCGTGAAGGATGTGACGCGCCCGGCCCGCGGGCAGGTGACGGTCGACGGTGTCACGACCGAGTTCCAGGATGCCTGGGCCGTGCTCGACCACGGCCGCGGCCGGTGGTTCCACGATGTGCGCTGGAACTGGGGCGCCGCCGTCGGGCACACCGACGGGCACCTGCTCGGCATGCAGTTCGGTGCCCGCTGGACGGAGGGCACGGGCATGACCGAGAACGCGCTCATGCTGGACGGCCGGGTCACCAAGATCTCAGAGCAGCTCGTGTGGGAGTACGACCTCGACCGGCCGCTCGAGCCGTGGCGCATCAGCGGCACCGACGTCGACGTGACCCTCACGCCCGAGTACGACCACGCATCCCGCACCAACCTCGGCATCATCGGCACGCGCGGCAACCAGGTGTTCGGCAAGTTCACCGGCTGGGTGCGCGTCGCCGGCGAGCGCATCGAGGTGCGCGGCCTCTTCGGCTTCGCGGAGGACGTCGCCAACCGCTGGTGACCCTCCGCGAGCGCTACCCGAATCCGCGAGCGCTGCCCGTGGACCGGTAGCGCTCGCGGATATCGGTAGCGCTCGCGGGAGGGGCGGCTCAGCGCCGTCCGCACCACTCAGCTGGTTGAGGAGCGCCGCAGGCGCGTCTCGAAACCAGCGTCGACACCCCGCGGTGACGGGGGTTTCGAGACGCCGCTTCGCGGCTCCTCAACCCGCTGAGCCGGCGAACGCCGCCGTCAGCCGGCGCGCCTCGGGCGTCTCGTACGCCGCCCCGATCGAGCGCGCCTCCGCGTCGAGCTGCTCGCGCAGGCTCGTGTGGGCAGCGTCCCGCACGAGTCGTTTCGCGCGGCCGTATGCGGATGCGGCACCATCGATCCACGCGCGCGCCACGGCCTCCGCGCGGGTGCCGACCTCGGCATCCGCAACGACCTCTGCCGCAAGACCCCACTCGACGGCCTCGGCACCCGACAGCATGCGCGGCGTCAGCACGAGCTGCAGTGCCCGTCGCTCGCCGACCGCGCGCGCCAGTTGCGCCGACACCGACAAGTCGGGCGTGAGGCCCATGTTGGCGTAGAGGCTGCCGAGCTTCGAGCTCTCGCCCACGACCGCGTAGTCGCCCGACAACAGGATGCCGAGGCCGCCACCCGCTGTAGTTCCGTGCGCCGCGACCGCCACCGGCAGCTCCGACTCGACGAGCGCGAGGATGCCGCGGTTGATCACCCCGGCGAGCTCGGTGAGGCCCTCTCCCGACCCCAGCTCGACCATCGCCCGCACGTCACCGCCCGCGCAGAACGCCGGGCCGTTGGCGTCGATGAGCACCGCGGCCACATCATCCCGCACGACCGCCTCGGCGGTGATGTCTGCCCAGGCGTGCGCGGTCGCATCGTCGAACGCGTTGAGCCGCTCGGGCCGGTTGAGGGTGATGCGGGCGAGGCCCCGGTCGACGGTGAACAGGATCGGCTCGGTCATGTGCGCGACGGTATCACCGCGCGCTGGCCGCAGGGATCGTCAGTGTTCCCTGGCGAGCTAGGTGTGATCAGGGAGCCCGTAATTGGGTAGGTAGCCGGATGCCACCCGCTGAGCGGCGACCGGATCGAGAGTGGACAGCACCTGGCGGATACCCGACGCGCCCACGTAGATCTCAGCGTCCTCCAGGACCCACGTGCCGACGTAGGCGATCGACTCGATGTCGGGCGCACGCTCAACTAGCGCCGCGACAAGCTGCGCCAACGACGTCACCTCCCGCGAGAGCCTTTCGACCTCTTCGTCCGCCGCATCCATCAGGTCGTGGTCGGCGTCCGTGAGTTCCTTGCGGTGCTCGGGGCGATGAAACCTCCACCACTGTGTGGCCAGCTCGTTCAACTGGTCCATCGAGATCTACCCAACTCATCTCCCCACAGGGCTCGTCACTCGAGCCGTTGCTGGCGAACGCGGCCCCAGCGCTTTGCGGCGGATCAGATACGCAACCCATAGCCCCACCGCCGCGAACCAACTCACCGGCGCCGCGAGCACGACGACCGCCCAGAACCACGAGCCGTGCCCACCGCAGCTGCCGTCTTGCCAGCCTCCGGCGAGCGCCATCACGAGGTAGACGCCGAAACCAAGGATGAGCCCAGCGAGTGTGGCGGTCACAGCTGCCGAACGTAGGCCCTGCAACCGTGCATCGGCGCCACTCGAGGGTCCGGTGAGCCAGATGCTTCCGGCCAGAACGGACACGAAGAGGACCGCATAACTGATCGCGAGGGTGATCACCCCACGATCGTCCGCGCTGCTCCGACTCGCCCACCCATCGGCGAGGAAGAGCCGCACCCTGCAGGCAGATCGATGAAGGCCGCTACTCCGACACTGGCACCCACGGCGAGGACGATCGACCCACCGAGCGCTCGCCGAGACCATGGTGCCGGTAAAGCCGACCGACTCGACCCTCCGTTGCCGCTGCCCGTCACGGCGTGCGCAGCACCTTCTCCATCGCCTTGCCGCGGGCGAGCTCGTCGACGAGCTTGTCGAGGTAGCGCAGCTTCTGCATGAGCGGGTCGTCGATCTGCTCGACGCGCACGCCGCAGATCACGCCCGTGATGAGCGAGGCGTTCGGGTTGATGTGCGCCTGTGCGAAGAACTCCTCGAACGTCGTGCCCGACTCGAGATGCCGCTGCAGCTCGGCCTCATCGAACCCCGTGAGCCACTCGATCACCTCGTCGAGCTCGGCGCGCGTGCGCCCCTTCTTCTCCACCTTCTCCACATAGAACGGGTAGACGGATGCGACGCTCTTGCTGAAGATCCGGTGCATGCCGGCCAGCGTATCCCGACCCCTCCGAGACGTCACTTGGGGTCCCGCCACCCGCCCACCAGGCCACACACCGACCCGCCGGGGTCAGCAGCTTCCGGAGTCACCACCCCGCCGCCGCCGGACAGCTGCATCGCCGCCTCAGCGGCGCAGGACCTCGCCGAAGGCGGCCGCGATCCGGTCGATGACCGTGGGGCGGATGAGGGCCCAGCCCGCCGCGATCGCCAGCAGCGCCAGCGCGAAGACGCCGAACCCGATCCAATCCCCTGCATCCCGCGAGGCGAACATGTAGTTGAGGTTGCGCAGCGCGCCGGTCAGCAGCACGAGCGTCACGTGCGCCACCACGAACGCCACGAAGTAGATCATCACCGGCAGGTGCACGGCCTGCGCCACCGCGAAGGGGTAGGCGCGGTTCAGGCGATCGGCATGCCGCGGCCAGAAGGCCGACATCCGCGCGCCCGTCACGATCGCGAGGGGAGCCGCCACGAACACGGTGGTGAAGTAGCTCAGCTGCTGCAGGCTGTTGTAGTTCACCCAGCTGTTCTCGAGCGGCCAGTCGAGGGACGCGTACTGCAACCCCGCCGAGAGGGCGTTCGGGATGACGTCCCAGCTGGTCGGCACGATGCGCATCCACTGCCCCGTCGCGAAGAGCAGCACGACGTAGATCACGCCGTTCGCGATCCAGAACACGTCGAGGCTCAGGTGGAGCCACACGGTGATGCTCATGCGGCGCTTGCGGTTACGCTTCGAGGTCCAGAGGGCGGGCGGCCGCTTTTCGAGGCGTGACGTCAGGCCGGTGCGCACGATGAGCACGAGCAGGAAGAGGTTGAAGAAGTGCTGCCAGCCGAGCCACGCGGGCAGTCCGACGGGCGCGTCATCCGGCAGGGGGTAGGAGCCGGGGAACCTCTCGATGAACTCCGCGACGGGCTCGAGTCCGCGCAGCCACCGCGCGAACAGCACGACCGCGGCCGCGAGCAGCACGAGCACGATACCGACGACGAGCCACCGCATCCACCGACGCCCGGATGCGGGGGTCGGCTCGGTGGTCACAAGCGACCAGGGTAGCGAACCCACGCTCCGCATTCGGCGGGCGAAAGTCCTGCGAGACCGCGCATCCGACGCCGAAACAGGCCGTTTGAGCGTTCGATGAGCGGTCTCGGCGTGAACGCGGGCCGAAGGGGTCGACGCACGGCCCGCCGCACACCCGCATCCGATGTCGAAAATGCAGGAGAACTCGGGCGTGTCTGCGCACACAGCCCCGCCACCTCCGCGGCTCCGCCCGGCGACTCCTGCATTTTCGACAACGGCACAGCGCGTATCGTGACCGGGTGCAGTGCGACTACTTCGATGCGGCGGTGTGCCGCTCGTGCACGCTCATGGGGGTCGACTACGACGCCCAGCTCGCCGGCAAGGTCGCGCACGCCGAGCGGCTGCTCGCACCGTGGACGGATGCCGCCGAGGCCCAGGTGCAGTGGCTCCCGCCCGTCGCGAGCCGACCCGAGGCCTTCCGCAACAAGGCGAAGATGGTGGTCGGCGGCACGGCCGACGCCCCCACCCTCGGCATCCTCGACGCTGCCCGCCGCGGTGTCGACCTACGCGGATGCGGTGTGCTGTCCGAGGGACTGCGCGCCGCGTTGCCGCCCATCGCGGCGTTCATCACGCGCGCGCAGCTGACGCCGTACGACATCCCCGCGCGCCGCGGCGAGCTCAAGAACGTGCTGCTCACCGAATCGCCCGATGGCCGTCTCATGCTGCGCTTCGTGCTGCGCTCGAGCGAGTCGCTCTCCCGCATCCGCAAGCACCTGCCCGGCCTGCTCGCCGAGCTGCCGCAGCTCGCCGTGGTCACCGCGAACCTGTTGCCGGAGCACAAGGCCGTGCTCGAGGGCGAGCTCGAGGTGCCGCTCACCGCCGACGAGACCCTCGCGATGCGGCTCGACGACGTGACACTGCACTTGCGGCCGGGCAGCTTCTTCCAGACGAACACCGAGATCGCGGCCGGTCTCTACCGGCAGGCGCGCGAGTGGCTCGACGAGCTCGCCTCCGCATCCGTGTGGGACCTGTACTGCGGCGTCGGCGGCTTCGCGCTGCATGTGGCGGCCCCCGGCCGTCGAGTGCGCGGCATCGAGGTGAGCGCCCCCGCGATCGAGTCGGCCCGGATGTCGGCGACCGAGGCCGGAGTGGACGCGACCTTCGAGGTGGGCGACGCGACCGCCATCACGGGGATCGACGCCCCCGACGCGGTGATCGTCAACCCGCCCCGGCGCGGGCTCGGCGCCGAGCTGTGCGCGACCCTCGAGACCTCGTCGGTCGGCACGGTCGTCTACTCGAGCTGCAACACCGAGAGCCTCGCGCGCGATCTCGCCGCGATGCCGAGCCTGCGGCCGCGCCGCATCCGGGTGTTCGACATGTTCCCGCAGACCGACCACTACGAGGTCATGGTGCTGCTGCAGCGCTCAGCGGACTGACCGCCGACCGCGGCGCCCGGCCGGACCTGGGAAGAATCCGGCCGGGCCGCCTCGATCAACCCCGCGCGCGGCGCCGACGGTCGATCGCCAGGAGTGCCGCTCCCGCGGCGAACGCCGCGAGCACGAGCGAGCCGAAGCCGATGAGCTGACCGGAGTCGACCCCCGTCGACGAGAGCGACCCGGTGGCCGGCACCCGCGGCGCGTAGTGGTTCTCCATCGTCACGAGCTGGGCGGCGGGCACCGCATCGCTCGGCGACCCGGCGACCAGGATGTCGACCTGCTGCGCACCGACCGGGTCACGCCGCGCCTCGCCGAACTCGCCCACGTCGCCGCTCTCGGCGAGCTCGCACTGCGCACCCAGCGGGATGCCGTCGAGTCGCGCGGTGCCCGGAAGCGGAACGGTCAGCGTGGCGAGTGCGCCCAGCTCGACCGGCACCCGTGTGGCGCCGTCGCCCGCCGGCACGGTGCAGCTCGCATCGGCGGTGACCTCGCTCGGTGCGAGCGAGAGCAGTCCGCTCACCGTCTTTTCGACGGCGGCCGAGCCCACGAGCAGCTGCACGCCCACCCTCTCGGGTGCTCGCCGCAGCGAACCACCCGTGGAGAGCACCGCGGTCACGCCCACCTGGTTCCAGGCGCGCTCGCTCGGGCCCGTGTTCAGCCGCGGCACGACCGCATCGGCGGTCGGCACGTCGCCCGGCTGCCACGGCACGTTGACCGTGCGGTACTGGAAGTGCACGCTCGCCCCCGGTGCGAAGGTGCCCGCCGCGGTGGTGGTGAAGTCGAGCGTCACCCGGATGCCGGTGATCTCGGCGGCGTCGCCCGCGTAGTCGGCCAGCGGCTGCCAGCTATCGGCACTGCAGTCGAGGTCGCTCGGCCAGTTCGAAGTGGCCCCGGTTCCGACACACGGCGCGGGCGAGGTGGTCACCTCGTAGGTGACGGTCGTTCCGGCCGGCACCCTCGGCCGGGAACCCGGCGACCGTGGTCTCCTGGATTCCGTAGTCGAGGTCGAACACCGGCCGCCAGTCCGACCCGCGCGCGCTGCCGGTCGCGAGCAGCCGGTCACCCGGTGCGGGCAGCGGCTCCACGAAGGTCAGGCGCGTGTACGGCGTCGTGCCCGTGTTGGCGGCGCCGAGGCGCCACTCATCGGTTGCGCCGATCACCGTGGAGGGCACACACACCGAGCGGTAGAAGCCACCGTCGGTCGCGACACACGGCAGGGCGGGGTCGCTGATGTTGGTGGCGCCGTCGACGAGCGTGCCGTCGATCTCACCGCGCACCTCCTTCTCGGCGTACAGCAGCGGGCCGGCCTGCGGGCTCACGAAGTTCGAGGTGCCGCACTGGTTCTCCTCGAGGTCCGGCAGCACGCCCTGCCCGTTGCCGGACACGTTCGTGCAGGCTCCCGCGGCGAACACCTGATCGGTGTCGACCCAGAAGGTGTTCACGGCGCGCTGGCCCGCGGTGAGCCCCGGCAGCAGCGTCATGTTGACGGTGATGACGAAGCGGTCACCGGGCGCGAGCACCGCATCCGCCGGGAAGGCGAAGGTGAGGTTGCTCGCCGAGGCCTGGCTCACCGTGATGCCCGACGAGGGCATCCCCGGTGCGGCGGTGTTGTCGTAGCTGGGCGCCGAGCCGTCGTAGCGCAGCGAGGGCCCCATCTCGTCCACGATCTCGTTCACCGCGATGAACGAGGTGCCCGTGTTGGTCACCTGCAGCGTCCACGGGTACGGCTCACCCGGCTGCACCTCCTTCATGCCTCCCGCCTCGACCTCCTTGCGCACGTCGATGCGCGGGGTGCCGGTGGAGAGCAGGATCGTGATGCCCGTGTCGGCGGCCGAGGCCGGCAGGCCGTCGTGCTCCGCGAGCACGTCGACCTGGTTGGTGACGTCGCCGGGGAACACGGCGCCGGCGCGCAGCGTCACGGTGTAGGTGACGGTCGCCGCCCAGTCCGCGGCCGGCACGGTCGCCGAGAACGGCCGACCGTCGGCGTTGTCGAACACCACGCGGATGCCGGTGATGCGTTCCGGCTCCGACGCGGCCGCCGCGGGCAGCGCGGGAGCCGCGGGGGCCGACACGGCATCCCCGAGTAACCAGGCGGTGACACCGTCGAGCTGCACGTCGACCCGTGCGCGATCGGCGCCCGCGGGGCGTGTCACGGTGCCGAGCGAGGTGAACGCGAACGCGTCCCAGAACTCGGCTGTCGTGTCGCTGATCGTCACGACCTCGGCGGATGCGGTCGAGTCGCCGTCAGTCGCCCCCAGGGTCACCGTGAGCGGCACGTCGGGATCGGTCTCGAGGATCGTCGAGGGCGTGGCATCCTTCGACGCCGTGACGTCGAGGCCCGCCGCACGCAGCTGCACGTCCGCGGATGCGAGCGCGTTCGGCCGCGCCGTCGCACTCAGCACGGGGTCGTACGACTGGGCGAGCGTGTCATTGTCGACGCGCACTCCGCCTGCCACGAGGGCGAGCGGTTCACTGCGGGGGTGCATCCGCAGCTGGGCGTCGATCGTCATGCGGATCGTGTTGGTGGTGGCACTTCCCCGCGGGATGAGTCCGCCCGTGGTCTCGGGGTCGGTGCTCTGGTAGACGACCGAGATGCCCACGACGTCGGCGAGCGTCGCGGCGTCTGCCGCGGCGAGCGCCGCCATCGTGGTGGTCGTCACCGTCGCAGTGTCGGTCGCGTCGTCGTAGTGCCAGAGCGCCACCTGGGTCGCCGCCTGGTCCACCGGCACACCGCCGGCGACCGTGAAGTCGACATTCGTGATGGTGAAGCGCTCGAACGGGTTCGAGGCGGCGTCATACGCGTTGCCGGTGAACACGTCGGGGTCGCGATCGCTCGCCGCCGTCACGCAGTCGGTCGGGGTGCCGCACGGCACGGGGTCGGTGACCCGCAGGTACGAGGCACGCGCGGCGGCCGTGTTCCAGGTGTCGACGGTGTAGCGGATGCTGGGGTAGCCGCCCTCGGCGACGTCGCCCGGGTACGGCACGACGATGCTAGCCGGCGTCACCGTCTTCGCGGTGCCGACGCCCGGCGGGGTGTCGAGCAGCGTCACGTCGTCGCTCGCGTCGCGCGTCGTGCCATCGGCGTCGACCCGGAAGGCGTTGCGTACGACGCCGTCATCGGCGGCGTTGAACGCCGTCGACCCGGTGACCCAGGCATCCGCACCCGACGGAACCCGCAGGGCGTTACGCAGCTGCCACTGCAGCCAGAGCGAGCGCGGTGTCGCACTCGAGGCGACGCCGCTGCCGGGGGCGGGTCGGCCCGGCTCGCTGCTCGCGGCGCGTGCAGCATCGTTCGGCTCGACCGTGATGCGCACGCCCGTGGCGCTGCGCAGGGTGTCGAGGGCGGCGCCGCTCGGGTTGTACCCGACGAAGCCGGTTCCGTTCATCCAGCCGCCTCCGGGGGCCGGCACGGTGGTCCAGCTGCCGCCCACGAACAGCTCGATCTGCGACACGATGTCCCAGCGCAGGAGCGAGTCCTGCCCGTAGCTCACCGCGCGGATGCCGGTGAGGTCGAACGCCTGGAAGACAGTGGAGGCCGGGGTCGTCTCCTGACCCGGCAGCGGGTCGCTCAGGTGAACACGGTCATAGCCGGGAACGGTCACGCCCCAGCTGTGCAGCGTGCGCGCGGTCGACCCGGTCTGGGAGTTCAGGGTCGTGAGGTCGCTCGACCAGTTGTCGGTGACCCAGCGCTTGCCGCCGAGCAGCGTGCCCGGTCCCGAGCCGTAGTCGACGATGCTGACGGTGCGGGCGTCGTCGACCTCGTCGGCCTCGACCGTGAGGCCGCCGGAGACGCCCTCACCATCGGCGGTCGCCGTGTTGTCGTAGGCCACGGGAGTTCCTCGCTCACGGTCGTCGGGCCGCCGCTGCGCAGGGTGCCGGCCGCCTCGAAGACCACGTTCGGCCGCACGATCGTGCCCTGCGCGAATCCGTCTGCCTTGTCGTAGCTGAAGCGCAGGCCCGTGATGTCGTCGGCACCGGCCGCACCCAGCAGCACGACGAGGTCGGCGCTGTAGGGGCGCTCGCGCTCGGCACGGCGCTCGCGAGCGTCGTCCAGGTGCCCGGGGCGCTGCCGGTGCGGTACTCGACCGTCATCGTGGCACCCGCGGGGATGTCCACGAACGAGATCGTGCGCGCGCGGAAGGCGTCCCAGAAGGCGGTGGCGTCATCCGCGGGGTCCCAGGCGTCCTCGACGACGATGCGGGTCGGCGCGACGCGCGACGACTGGGACGAGGTCGTCGTCGTGAGCTGGGTGAGCACCGTGCCCCCGGCGTCACGAGCGCGGGCCGCACGGTCTTCTCGAGCTCGAGCGCGACCTCGGGGAAGTAGATCCGCACGTCGTCGCTGGCCGTCTCGGTGTCGGTGCCGGCGGGGTTCGTGCCGGTCACGCCGACGACGTTCGCGACGTCCTCATAGAAGGGGGCGGCATCAGCGATCATGCCGGGATCCGTCTGCACCGTGAAGGTCGCGCCTGCCGTGGTGCCCTCGGCGATCTCGCCGGTGTAGCTGAGCGTGAAGCCCGTGATCCAGTCGCCGGATGCGGGGGTCGGCGCGGTCGGTGCACCGGTCGCCGAGATCGGGTCGGTCTGGTCGGATGCCGAGGCGAAGTGCCACACGACGGTGCCCGCCGTGGCGCCGCTCGGCCAGGTCCAGCCGGTGAAGCCGGCGAAAGTCAGCTCCTCGGAGAGGAACGCGCCGGAGCCCGGCTCCTCGATCACGAGCGAGGTGAGCGGCCCGTTCGAGGCGTTGCGGGCCGCAAGCGCGACGCTGAACTCGCCACCGGCCGGAACCTCACCCGGCGTGATGGTCTTGCCGGGCGTGACGCGCACGTTGAGCGGCCCGATCTGCAGGGCCGCGGACGCCGTACGGCTCACGGGAGCCGCATCCGGAACCCGCACGGTGGCGCCGACGGTGTTGTTGACCGTCGCACCGGTGGCCACCAGGCCATCGCCGGTGCTGCGGTTGGTGGTGCGCTGCGCGACCTCGACGCACTCGGTGGCCCCGGTGCCGTTCGCCGCGATGTGGGCACCCGTGGCGCTGGAGGAGTAGGTGAAGCGGATGCCGCCCACCTCTTCGTCGGTGAGCGTCGGCAGCGTGGGGGTCGCCGCGGGCACGCCGGAGATCCAGTGCCACGGGCCGCTCGCGCTGTCGCGTACGTAGAGGTCGACCTGCACCTGGTCGGCCCCGGCCGGAAGCGCGGAGGGTGCACAGGCCGACGAAGTCGACGAAGGTGAAGGGGTTGTTCGCATCGAGCTCGCCGGCGGCGTTGTCGGGGGCGACGACGGGATCCTGCAGCACGAGCGTCTCGGCGTCGACGTTGGAGACGTTGCGGGCACCGATCTGGAAGGTCGCGTGCTGACCGGGGTTGTAGAGCTGGGAGCCGGGCGACCAGCTCTTGCTGGCCGCGACATCCACGGTGATCGGCACGTCGACCGTCACCCGGGCGGTGTCCTGCACGTTGTGCACCATGGTGGTGGCGGCGTCCGCGGTGGCCGTGTTGTCGACGGCGGTGTTGCGGTGCGGCCAGGCAGGTGTGAGGTCACTCGGCACGGTGAGCGTGAGGCTCACCCGGTAGGTGGTGCCGGCGGGGATGCCCACCTGCTCCACGCCGGCGAGGGTGCCCAGCGGCGTCAGGAAGGCGACGTCGAGCGTGCACGGGTCGACGAGCGGACCCCCGACGGCGCAGCCGGTGAGCTGCGCGTCGATCGCCGCCGACGGCGGGTTCGTCTGGAGGTTGTTGATCGTGAACCCGGCGAACTCAGCGGGAAGCGGATCGGTCAGCACGGCGTCGATGCAGGGGTTGTCGTCACAGCCGACCACGAGGTTGTAGGTGAAGCTGCCGCCCGGTTGCGTCGTGATCTCCGCGGCACCGTCGACGTTCTTGTCGAGCGTGATCTGCCCGTTGTCGCCGAGGTCGGCGTAGGCGGGCGCACCGACGGCGAGCATGCCGACGGCGAGCAGCATGGCGGTGAGAGCCGAGAGGAACACGCGCACCCGGCCCGCACTGCGGGAGGGGCGCACGACATGACGGCGGGCAGGGGAATGCATCGGTTTCGGATTCCTTCGCAGGGGGTGGGAAGCAGGTCGGAGGCGTCAGGGCACGCGCATCCGTACATAGAGAGAGATCGCCGAGGTGCGTGATCGTGACGCGGTTTCGCGGAATCCGTGCGCCGCGCCTCGGGGCGAGGTGCCTCAGGAGTCGAAGACGACGACGATTCTCTGCACGACCGTGGGCGTGAGGGCCTGGATCGTCAGCACGCCGTCGACGACGGTCGCGGCCGGCTGCGAGCCGTCGAGCGTCGTGAGGTAGGCCGTGCCGGAACCGGGCGCGATGAGCGCGATCGCCACCTGCTCGCCGGCGGCCAGCTCGAGGGGGCCGTCGAGTCGCACACCGCCGATGTCGACGGCATCCTCGACGATCTCGATGCGCCAGTCGACGACCCCGAAGCTCTCGTCCACGGACCAGTCGCTCGTGCTGAACGCCGCGACGATCGCCGTCGCATCCGCCGTGGAGACGTATCGGATGGCGCCGCCGGGAAGGGTCTGCTGCTCGGTCGAGGTGGCCGGGATGCGGTACTCACCCGTGGGCATCTCGAAGAAGATGTCGCCCGCGCCGAGCGCGGTATCGGACACCCAGGTGACGGTGGCGAACGCCAGGGTGCCGGTCAGGGCGAGGCTCGGATGATCGCGGTCGACCACGGTGACGGCCCCGGTGAGCGCCGTCTGCGGCAGCGTCACCGTCGGGATCTCGGGCTGCTCGGGCTCCTGGGGCGGCACCTGCGGAGGAGGGCCGCTGGGGGCGGGAGGCCGCGGCGGTGGCGACGCGTCGGTCGGCGGCTCGGGCGCCTCCGTGGCGGGCGGCGTCTCCTGCGGGGTGTCGTCGTTCGAGGTGTCGGGCAGGGGATCGCTCGACGGCGCGGGTGGTGCGGGCGACGGGGGCGCTGCGACATCGGTGGGCTCGCCGCCGAGCACGCCGGCCACCGCGAGCGCCACCATCGCGATCACGATGATCCCCGCCGCCGCGATGGCGACCGTGCCGCCCTTCGTCACCCGCCAGGATGCCGCGCGCACACCGCCGCTCGCGGTCTGTGCCGAGGTCGCATCCCCGCGGTCCGCACGCTGAGCCGCCAGGCCGGCGGCGCCGACGCCTCCCAGCACGAACGGTGCGACGACGAACGCCAGGCCCCGGTCGACCTCGGCCACCTCGGCGGCCATCGCCCGACAGTCCGCGCACTCGGCGAGATGCGCGTCGACCTTCCGCCTGTCACGGCGGGAGAGGGACCCGCGTACGTACGCCCCGAGGCGCCTGGCGGTGTCGCGGCACGCGGGTCGATCATCGCCCACCGCACCCAGATGCTCGACGAGGTAGGCCTCGCGGAGCCCTCACGCGCGCGCACGAGCAACGCCGACACGCCGTTGGGACTCACTCCGAGCAACGGCGCGATCGCGGCGGGCTTCATCCCCTCGACCACGTGGTACCAGAGGGCGGCTTGCCAGCGCTCGGGCAATGAGGCGAAGGCGCGTTGCACGACCTCGGATTCGAAAGCCGTCACCGCGGGGTCGACCGCCTCGCCCGGCTTCTCGTAGGCGGTGAGATCGTCCACGGTGATCGCACGCGATTCCCGCTCGCGCAGGGCGGCGGCGCCATTGCGCACTGCAGTGTAGAGGTACGGGCGGAATGCCTCCTCCGGGCCTTTGCCCGCGCGGAACGCCGCGAGCACTCCGACGAAGGCATCCGATACGACATCATCGGCGGCCACCGGGGTGCCGCTCGTCAGGCGGGCGGCGAGCATGCGGGCGGCATCGGCATGCCGGGCGAAGAGCGCACCGTAGGCGTCCGCATCGCCGTCACGGGTGCGACGGATGAGCTCGGCGTCGGAGGGCTCGGTCGCGAACGGCTCGACTGCTGATGTCATGACGCGCGACGGCCCTCCCCCGCATGGATACTCCGCTCCCCGCTAGACGAGTGCGGAGCTGCACGAACGTGACGCGAAACGAGCAGATCGGGTCGGATGGTGCCAGCCCACCCGGCACGACCGTAGCACCGCCCCCTTTCACGATGCAGGCACACCTGGCCATAGCAGCCTCGGCACGCCCCCGCAAGGCCCCGTCGGTTTTTGGACGAGATGTCCAGTTGCGGGAGATGATGAAGCGGTCGGGCAGCACGACAGCCCGATCCCCCGGATCGTCACCACGAGAGGACGAGACATGACCACCACACTCATCCCCCGGCTCACGTCACCGTGCCCATGGGCACCCGTTGGTCTGCCGTCGCGGAAGGGCTGTGGGCGGGTACCCGCGACGGCGACTTCCTCGGCACCGTGGAGTTCGTCGACGGCGGATTCGTGACCTCCGACCAGCACGGGGCGCGCATCGGCCGCTCGCACTCCCTCGCGGCGGCCCAGCGGCTCGTCGACGGCGCACCCCTCGAGGAGACCGTGCTCACCTGGCGCGAGGAGCGCACCGCTCTCGCGGCCGGCTGGCTCGGCTTCGGCGCTCTCGCCCTCACCGCCGTCGCCCTCGCCGCCCACCTGTTCTTCTAGCCGCCGCGCTTCTCGGCGCCCGCCTCCCGGCCGCCGCCTCCCGGCGCACCCCTTCGGGGGTGTCGGTCGCGGCACCTAGGCTGGCCGCATGGCCCGTCCCTCTGCTCCCGGTTTCGCGTGCGCCGAGTGCGGCTGGACCGGCGCGAAGTGGTTCGGCCGCTGCCCCGAGTGCCAGGCCTGGGGCACCGTGATCGAGCGGGGCGCCCCCACGAGCGCGGTCGCCGCCGCCTCGGTGCCGCCGTCTCGGGCGGCCAAGCCCATCACGGCGCACATCGCGCAGGATGCCGCCCACCGTCCCAGCGGGATCGGCGAGTTCGACCGCGTGCTCGGTGGCGGCCTCGTGCCGGGTGCCGCGGTGCTCGTGTCGGGCGAGCCCGGCGTCGGCAAATCCACCCTGCTGCTCGAGGTCGCCGCCCGCGCCGCGCGCGGCGGCACGCGGGTGCTGTACGTCTCGGGCGAGGAGTCGGCGAGCCAGGTGCGCCTGCGAGCCGAGCGCACCGGCGCGCTCGACGACGAGCTGTACCTGGCATCCGAGACCGACCTCGCCACGGTGCTGGGGCAGGTGGATGCGGTGCGTCCCGGTCTGCTCATCGTCGACTCGGTGCAGACGGTGTCGTCGGCGCTCTCCGACGGCGCGCCGGGCCAGCCCGCCCAGGTGCGCGAGGTGGCGGCCACGCTCATCCGCGTCGCGAAGGAGCGCGGCATCCCGCTGCTGCTCGTGGGGCACGTCACGAAAGACGGCTCGATCGCGGGGCCGCGAGTGCTGGAACACCTCGTGGATGTCGTGCTGAGCTTTGACGGCGACCGGCAGACCGCGCTGCGCTTCGTGCGCGCGATGAAGAACCGGTTCGGGCCGACCGACGAAGCCGGCTGCTTCGAGATGACGGGCGACGGCATCGCCGAGGTGCCGGATCCGTCTGGGCTCTTCCTCTCGCACTCGCGCACACCCGTGCCCGGCACCTGCGTCACGGTCACGCTCGAGGGCGCCGCGCGCTGCCCGTCGAGGTGCAGGCGCTCGTGGTCGACACGAGCGCGCCCAACCCGCGCCGCATCGTGAGCGGAGTCGACGGGGCGCGCGTGGCGATGCTGCTCGCGGTGCTCGAAAAGCGCTGCCGCATCAAGCTCTCCGACAAGGAGGTGTACGTGTCGACGGTGGGCGGCATCCGCCTCGCCGAGCCCGGCTCAGACCTCGCGATCGCCCTCGCCATCGCCTCCGCCGCGAAAGACAAGGCCCTGCCGCGCACCCTCGCCGCGATCGGCGAGATCAGCCTCGCGGGCGAGGTGCGCCCGGTCGCGGGCGGCCGCCAGCGCGCGACCGAGGCGAGCCGGCTCGGCTACCGCACGATCATCGACGCGGATGCCGGCTCGATGCAGACGGCGGAGTCGCTCGCGTTCTCGGCGCCCGGCGTGGAGACGGTGGCGGCGCCGACGTTCTAGGGACGCTGGTTTCGAGACGCGGCTGCGCCGCTCCTCAACCAGCTGACGGCCCGGTGGTTGAGGAGCGTCCGCGCAGCGGGTGTCTCGAAACCGGCTGACTGTCAGGTGGTTGAGGAGCCCGCGCAGCGGGCGTCTCGAAACCGCCGCCGCAGAAGGGTGACGCGCGCCGGACGTTGGCAGAACCGACGCGCGCCACGTCTCACCCGGCCCGGGCGCCCCGCCGGTTGGGCTCCTCGATGGGCGCCGCATCGACGAAGGTGCTCGCCCGCACCGCACCGCTCTCCTCCGTGAACCAGAGGTGCAGGCGAGCGGCGCGCCCCGGAGCCGGCACGTCGAGGCTCACCGCGGCGCTGAGCTCGAAGGGCTGCGCCTCGACGGGTGCGGTCGCCGCGGGCGTGAGCCCCGGCCGGAATCGCGACCCGGCAGCTCCCCACGCCGCGTGCACCGTGCCGCGCACGGCATCCGATCCGTGGTGCGACACGTGCACGTCGAGCGCGAACGGCTCGGTCGGCACCGGGATGTCTGCCCCGGCGTGCGCGGGCACGAGGTCGACGACGAGCACCGTGTCGGCGTGCGCGGCCGCGTAGTCGAGACCTCCGGCATCCTTCGCGCGCCGATCGGTGTCGACGATTCCCGCCATCTCGTGCTCGACGTCGGCGAACTCGGTGTACACGTAGCCCGCGAACCGGTCGTGGCGACGCAGCTCCTGGGTCTGCCACCTGCTGTGCCAGGCCCGTTCGAGGCTCGTGAAGCCGCCGCCGTACTCGCTGTTGAGGATGGGCACGCCCGTGCGCGGGAACTCCGCCGAGCCGTAGAGGTTCTTGTCGACCACGAAGTCGGGGCCGAGCTTGACCGGCCAGTCTTCGCGCGTGCCGTCGGCGAGCGCGGCGACGCCGCTGGCCCACGAGCCCGGGTCTTCGTCGTAGTAGTGCCAGTCGACGAGGTCGGTGCGCACGTGGTTCCAGCCCGAGTTCTCGACGATCGGGCGGGTGTCGTCGAGCGCACGCAGCGCGTCATACGCGGTGATGGCAGCAGCGGACCGCTCGGGGCTGCCCGGGATGTCCCAGTCGAGGCCCCACTCCTCGTTGTACAGCCCCCACACGATGATCGACGGATGGTTACCGTCGCGCTCGACCATCGGCGCGAGCTGCGCGAGGAAGGCCTCGGCGGATGCCGGGGTCCAGCGGCTGGGTGCCGGCGGCTCCGCCCAGACGAGCAGGCCCATCCGGTCGGCGTGGTGCAGCCACCGCGGCTCCTCGAGCTTGATGTGCTTGCGCACCAGATTGAAGCCGAGCTCACGCGCGAGTTCGAGGTCGCGCACAAGCGCCTCCTCGCTCGGCGCCGTGAGTCCGGTCTCAGGCCAATAGCCCTGATCGAGCACGCCGCGCAAGTACAGGCGTTCGCCGTTGAGGAAGAGCTGCTCGCCGCGGGTCTCGATGCGGCGCAGGCCCGCCGTCACCACGACGCGGTCGTCGGCGGTCGTCACCTCGAGTGCGTAGAGGTGCGGATCGGCAGGCGACCACAGGCGCGGGTCGGCGAGGTCGATGCGCCCCGCGAAGCGCCCGTCGACCACCGGGAACGGCACGCCGTCGACGCGCACCTCGGCCGCATCCGCTTCGCCCGACACGTCGAAGCCGGTGAGGGAGTCGCCGCGCACGACGACGGAGCGGATCTCCTCACGCCCGCGACCCTCGAGCCACACCGACTGCCAGATGCCCGAGGTGGGGGTGAACGAGACGCCGTCGTAGTCGTCGCGCGGAATGGAGCGCTGCTTGCCGTGCACGATCTCGCGCTTGTCGGCCGGCGCCTCCACCTCCACGACGAGCTCACCCGAGCGCCCGGTGACCTCAAACTCGAACGACACCGAACCGCCGAGGTGCTCGCCGATCAGCTCGCCGTCGAGCAGCACGCGCGCGCGGTGATGCACGCCGCCGAAGCACAGGTAGGTACGCGGCCAGTCGGTCGCGGGAACCTCGCGGCGATAGACGCCGCGCTCGAGCCAGGTGCGCTGCACCCCGGACGCCGCCGTCTCCCACGCGAAGGGAACCGTGATCTGGGTCTCGCCCTCGTCGCTCGAGAACGCCCACTGCCCGTTGAGGCTCAGCCACCGGTCGGAGCGGTCGCGGTCGGGGCGGGGGTACTCGGGCTTGGGGACGGGGTGGGTCATGTGGTGCCTTTCCATAGCTCAGCCCTTCACGCTCCCGGCGAGGATGCCGTTGATGAAGTGCTTCTGAAGGAGGAAGAAGATGACGAGGAGCGGCACGAGGGCCACGGTGCTCGCGGCGAGCAGCTCGCCCGTCACGGTGGCGTAGTCGGCGCCGATCTTGTTGCCCGAGATGGTGGATGCCAGCGTCGAGAGCACGACCTGCAGCGTCGCCATCCGTTCCGAGCTCGCGACCACGACGGGCCACACGAAGTCGTTGTAGATGTTCATGACGGTGAGCACCGCGAGCCCCGCGAGACCCGGACGGATGATCGGCACGACGATGCGCCAGTACAGCCCGAACTCGCCGCAGCCGTCGACGCGCGCGGCATCCAGCAGCTCGTCGGGAACGGATGCGATCACCTGTCGCATCCAGAAGATCGCGAAGGCGTCGACGGCGCCCGGCAGGATGAGCGCCTGGTAGGTGTTGACCCAGCCGAGCTCCTTCATCTCGAGCAGCAGCGGGATGATGAGCACGATGGTCGGCAGCATGAGGGTGACGAGCACCGTGCCGAACAGCAGGTTCTTGCCGACGAAGTCGTACTTGGCGAAGGCGTAGGCGGCCAACGGCGCGCAGAACAGCGTGATCGAGCCCTTCACCACGAGCACGATCGCTGTGTTGAGGAAGCCGTGCAGGATCGGCACGTCGTGGAACATGCCCACGAAGTTGTCGAGCCCGAAGGTGCCGAGGTCGAACTCGAGCGGATGCCGGATGATGTCGTTCGCGGGCTTGAACGCCGAGAGCACGGCCCACGCGACGGGTGCGAGGAACGCGAGCGCGAGCAGGATGAGGAACGCGTGCGATCCGATGCGCGGCCGGCGGCGTTCGCCTGCCTGGGTGGAGATGGTCACGGCTCAGTCCTTCGCTCGCAGCAGACGCACGAACCCGAGCGACAGCGCCATCACGAGGATGACGAGCAGGAACGAGTTCGCGGCCCCGGTTCCGAGGTCGCCGCGGGTGATGTGGTTGTAGAGGTAGAGGCCCGCCGTGGTCGTCGAGGAGTACGGCCCGCCCTGGGTGACCACGAACGGCTCGGCGAACATCTGGAACACGGCGAGCGTCTGCAGCACGACCGAGAACATCAGCGTGCGCCGGATGAGCGGCACCGTGATGCTCCAGATGCGCCGCATCCGTCCGGCGCCGTCGAGCGCGGCCGCCTCGTAGACCGAGGAGTCGATCGCCTGCAGGCCCGACAGCAGGATCACGATGATGAAGCCCGTGGTCTTCCAGATGAACAGCAGGGCGAGGGTCGGCTTCGCCCACTCGCTCGAGGTGAGCCAGGCGACATCCGGCAGTCCGAACACACCGAGCACGGCGTTGACGGCGCCGTAGTTCGTATCGAACAGCACGACCCAGATCTGGGCGACGGCGACGAGCGGCGTCACGAACGGCACGATGAACGCCGTGCGGTAGAAGCCGCGCGCCTTGAGCTTGGCGTTGTCGAGCAGGATCGCGGCGGCGAGCGCGATCACGAGCTGCACGGGGATGATGAGCAGCCACAGCACCGCGGAGTTCGCGAGCGAGTTCCAGAACGCCGGGTTGGTGAGCAGGTAGCCGTAGTTGTCCCAGCCCACCCACTGCGCCGATCCCGCACCCCGCCAGTTGGTGAAGCTCAGCCGGAGCGTGAAGAGCATCGGGTAGATGCCGAAGGCGAGGAACAGGGCGACGAACGGCGCGACGAAGACGTACGGCGCGATCCGCCTCGAGACCGGGAGCCCGGTGCGACGCCTACGCGGGCGCGCGGTGCCCGGCAGCGTGGTGAAGGTCAACGGGACTCCCGATCTCGATCGTTCAGCGGATGCGGTGGCCGGCTACTGCCGGTCGACGAGGTTCGTCTGGATGTCGGCGGTCGAGTTCTCGATCACCTGACGCGGCGTCAGGCTGCCGTCGAGCATGAGCTGCAGGTTGTTGCCGAGGTAGTCGACGGCTCCCGCCCACCAGCTCGGCGTCGGAACGCTGCCCGGGATCTGGCTTCCGGCTTCGGTCGCGACGGCCCACAGGTCCTGGCCGCCGAGCGCGTCGAGCGGCTGGAAGAGGGGCTTCGTCGGGTCGGCGGCGGGCAGGTAGCTCGGGATCGAGGTGTTGAGGCCCTCGGGGTAAACCGAGTTCGGTCCCCACACGGTCGAGTAGCCGGCCTCGTCGAACATCAGGAACTCGTAGAACAGCCACGCGAGCTCGGAGTTCTCGCCGTCCTTCGGCAGGATGAACGACGAGCCGCCCATCGCGCCCGACCGGGGCCCGCCATCCGTCCACGCGGGAAGCGGCATGGCGCGCCAGTCGCCCGAGGTGTTCTCGAGCAACTGCTGCGGGGCGAAGTCGAACCAGATCGCCCAGGGGTAGAACACCTGCTTGCCGGAGTCGAGCGTCTCGACGTCGGTCGGGCTGAGGTATTCGGCGCGGGTGCCGAGGCCCTCGGTGCTGACGGTGTCGAGGAAGGTCAGGATCTGCTCGTACTCGGTCGAGTCGAGGCGCAGCTCGCCGTCCGCATCCGCGATCGAGGTGCCGAGCTGGCTCGCGTACATCTCGAGCTGCAGCTGGCCGAGGAAGGGCTCTGCTCGAGGTGGATCGGACCCGAGTCGGGCACGGCGGCCTTGTAGGCGCGCGCGGCGTCGAGCAGCTCGTCGTAGGTCTCGATTCCCTCCGCGTCGACCCCGGCGGTCTCGAGTGCCGTGGCGTTGTAGAACAGCAGGCCCGGGTCGAGGTCGAACGGCACCCCGTAGATACCGCCGTCGTGCGAGTTCACGTCGAGCTTCTGCTGTGCGATGTCGTCGACGTAGGGCGCGAGCACGTCGCTCAGGTCCCACAGGTGGTCGGCGTAGCCGGCCACGAGCTGGTCGTCGAGGAACACGCCGTCGGGGACGTCGCTGCCCGTGATGAGTGTGTTCTGCAGCTTGGCGCCGATGTCGACCGCCTCGTGGTGCACGACGATGTCGGGGTACTTCTCATTGAAGGCCGCGATCGCCTCATCGAAGACCTTGAAGAGGTCGCCCTCTCGATCCCAGATGGTGATCTCGCCCTTCGGCGAGGCCTCAGTCGGAGCCTGGAGCTTGGAGGAGTCGGCCGGCGCGTCGTCTCCGCCGATCGACGGCCCGCAGGCGGTCAGGCTGAGGGTGAGCGCGGCGAGCCCGCCGAGCGCGAGGGCTCGGGTGGTGCGCTGGTGCATGGAACACTCCTTTGTGCGGGAAGTTTGCCAACGTGCGCAAAACGGTACAGCATGTTTGCACACGTTGCAAACGCTACGATCATCGAGAGCGGCTCGGATGAGACGAGGAGGTGCGGATGCCGGCAACACTGCGCGACGTCGCGGAGCGCGCCCAGGTCTCGATGCGCACGGTGTCGAATGTCGTGAGCGGCTACGCTCACGTGAGCGAGAAGATGCGCAAGCGCGTGCTCGACGCGATCGAGCAGCTCGACTACCGACCGAACCCCGTCGCCCGCACCCTGCGCACCGGCCGCACGGGCATGCTCGCGCTCGTGGTGCCCGAGATCGACGTGCCCTACTTCAGCGAGCTCGCCCGCGATGTCATCAACGCGGCCGCCGAGGTCGGGTACCGCGTCATGATCGACCAGACCGGCCACGATCATGAACGCGAGCGGGAACTGCTCACGGGGGAGACCGCACGATGCTGTTCGACGGCATCCTGTTCGCCCCCTCGTGACCCCCGCCGAACTGCTCGAGATGAACGGCCGCACGACCATGCCGCTCGTGCTGCTGGGCGAGCACGACTTCGACGGCCGCTACGACCACGTCGCGATCGACAACGTGCAGGCCGCCCACGATGCCACGAGCCACCTCGTCTCGCTCGGTCGCACCCGCATCGCCGCGATCGGCGCCCAGCCCGACGAGGAGTACTCGACCCCGCAGCAGCGCACCGCCGGCTTCGAGAGCGCCCTCGCGGATGCCGGCCTCGCCCCGGTGAGCATCGAGGCCGCCGCCCACTACCGCCGCGCCGACGGCTATCAGGCGGCCCGCGCCCTGCTCGAGCGCGACCCGCGCCCGGATGCGATCTTCTGCTATTCCGACCTGCTCGCTATGGGTGCGCTCCGCGCGGTGTTCGACGCGGGGCTGCGCGTGCCGGAAGACGTCGCCATCATCGGCATCGACGACATCGAGGAGGGCCGCTACTCGCGCCCTCACTCAGCACCGTCTCGCTCGACACGCCCTTCATCGCCGCCGGCGCCGTCGCCCGCATCACGGCCCGCATCGACGACCCGGATGCCGAGGCCGTGCAGCTCGTGGCGCCGCACACCGTCATCCCCCGCGAGAGCACGCTCGGCCGCTGACGGTCGCAGCTTGCGCCGGTTTCGAGACGCGGCGCTGCGCGGCGCTCCTCAACCAGCTCGACATGCACACCCCTCAGGTGGCTGAGGAGCGCCCGCGCAGCGGACGCGTCTCGAAGCCGTCGGGAGAGCCCTCATCCACCTCACGCCCGCGCACGGCAGCCCACAGGGCAAGCAGCAGCCCGGATGCCACGAGCGGGTCGCCGTAGGCCTGGGATCCGAACTCGGCCAGGTCGCCGAGCGACACCGACGCCTGGGGGTCGCGAGCGAGCGCGAGGAAGGCGAGAACCGTGATCGCGAAGACGCCGTTGGCGAGCACGAGTTGCACGCGGGCGGGTCGCGGGTAGCCGGGCGAGTCCTCGTTGGCGACGCCGTTCTCGGTGAGGAACGCCCACACGAAACCGAACAACACGACCGCGCCACCGGCGAAACCGAGCAGGAAGGCGATCGGGTCGGTCACGATCTCGCGATACGCGAAGAGCGCCGACATGAGCAGCGCCACGAGCACCGAGGTGGCCCGTGCCGCCGTCAGGCGTCGACGCACGAGTGCCACGACGAGCACCGCGAGCGCGAGAACCGCGCCCACGGCGGCGAGCGCATCCGGGCCCCACAGCAGCGGGAAGTCGACGAGCACTGCGGCGGCGATGAGCGCGCCCGCGATGCCGACCGCCGCCATGAGCTCGGGCAGCGTGCGACGCCCGCGCCGTGCCTGCACGACGGCGAGCCCGATGAGCGCGACGGCGCCGACCGCGCGCACGGCGAACACGACCACCGTGGCGGTGAGCGCATCCGACACGGCGAGCAGCCCTGCCACGACCTCGTGCGGGGCACCGTACCCGAGGGCCACCTGCGCGAGCACCAGCAGCGGCGTCGCCACGAGGCTCGTGGTCGTGACGGCCGCCACGACGAGGGCGAGCGCATCGACGCGATCCACCATCCCCTGCGCCGAGGGCGTGCCACGGCCGGGACGGATGCGCGCGAGCGCGAGCCAGGAGACCGCGATCAGCACGAGCAGCAGCACCGCGCCCGCGAGACCACGTACGCCGTCCGGCTCGACGAAGCCGCCCGCCCCGAGCGCCACGTCGACGGTGCGCCAGAGCGCCACGAGCGCGAGCACGACGTACACCGCCACCTGGCCGATCACGCTGCGCACGACCTTCGCCGCCCACAGCGCGAGCGACACCGTGAAGCTCGCGATCGCCGCGCCCGCCGCAAGGCCCGCCGGAATCGCGAGCTGGCCGAGCGTCGAGAGCATGAGGCTCAGCAGCAGCGGCACGAAGTCGTAGCCCGCGAGCCGGTTCACGGCCGACAGCACGGCCGCCGTCACGGTGAGCGGACCCCACACCAGACCGGCGATCACCACGAAGTCCCACCAGCGGTACCCGCGCCCGCCGCGCAGCGCCACGAACACCACGAGCCCCGCGCACGCCACCACGGTGAGGATGCGCGCGACCGGCAGCTCCTCCTGGTCCGGCACCGAGGTGAAGAGCATGACGCTCACCACGAACACCGTCATGAGCCACCGCAGCCACGGCCGCGCGTGCAGTGCCCCGGATGCGGCGAGAGTCGCCGAGAACGCGGTGAGCGCAAGCACGATCCAGACGAGCGCGCGCGGCAGGGTCAGCAGCACCGTTCCGGCCTGCGCCGAGAGCGGCACGAGCTCACGCAGCGGCCCCGAGAACAGCACGAGTGCGGCCGCAACGACGTACCCGACGATCGCGACCGCCACGATCGGCCGCAAGCCGAGTGGCCAGCCCACATCGCGCAGCCGCCCCTCGCGCACCGGCTCGACGATCACGTGCCCCACGAATTCGGCGATGGTCTCGCGCGCCACGTCTCGGGCGCGACGTCGCGCGGGCGCAGGCGCGGCGGCGGGCGCCGGTGCCGGCTCGCGCGCGGTCGTCTCCGTCATCGCACCTCCACCCCCGTCGTGTTGCTGTGCAGGATGCGGATGCCGCCCTGCGTCGCGAGCACCACCCGCGTCGCGCCGAGGGGTCCGGGTCCGATCTCGACCTCATCGAAGAGCTCGCCATCGGGCCCGCGCCGCTCGAGCGCCTGCTCGCCCGCGAGCACCAGGTGGTCCCCGTCGCTCACGAGCGCCTCGCTCGCCGCCGACGACCAGATCCGGTGCCCCGCGGCATCCCAGGCGACAGTGCCCTCGTCGCTCTGCGCGACGACGGTTCCCCCGAGCACGACGATGCGGCGCGAGACGCCGAGCTGGTCGGAGTCCCAGCGCCGTGCGCCGTCGCGCGCCTCCAGAACCCACACCGCGCCCGTGCTGCCCTGCACCGCGACGAGCCCGTCGCCGATGGCGGCCCGCTCGGCCGAGGCGAGCTCGGTACTCCAGCGTTCCGCGCCGTCCGCGAGCGAGCGCGCGAGCACGGCGCCACCGCGGTCGACGATCACCACGAGGCCGCCGCCGACCGCGGGAGCCTCGGAGACATCCGTGCGCAGCGCGACCGACCACACCGTCTCACCCGTTGCGAGGTCGATGCGCCGCAGCGTGCCGTCGAGGCTCACCACGACGATGTCGCCGTCGCCCGCCGGCGTCGGCGAGGCGACCACGACATCCGGGAACCGCATCGACCACAGGCGCGCACCGCGCTCGTCGTAGGCGAGCAGGCGGCGCTCGGCCGTCGTCACGAGGGTGACCTCGCCGATGGCCGTCACCTCGAGCAGGTCACCGCCGGGGAGGCGACCCAACTGCGCGTCGCCGTCGTGCCCTCGACCGTGTAGCCGGCGAGGCGACTGCCCACCGACGCCACGAGCGTGCCGTCCGAGGTCACCGCCGCGAGGCCGTCGAAGGGCACCCCTGCGGCGAGTCGCCGTAGGCCGGGTCGCTCAGCTGGAACGCGAGGTCGCGCGCCCGCCAGCGCGACGCCTCGTCCCACTCGGATGCCGCCGGCTCGGTCACGACGTCGCGGGCGAGGCCGCCCGTGGAGGGCAGCTGTTCGCTCGTGAAGCTCACGCGGGTGCCCGACACGTCGCCCTCGTCGAGCACGATCCCGCGGCCCGGGCACCAGGTGGCCTCCTCGAGGATCGCGAGCACCTCGTCGCCGCTCTCCGGCTCGATGTACCGCGTGTCGGTCGTGGCGAGGAGGCACCCGTCGGCGGCGGCCGCGATCTCCCCGGTCATCCGGTAGCTGTAGAGATTGCCCGGCATCGCCGCGCCCTCTCCCCGCCAGGTCGCCCCGGGGGCGGCATCTGCCGGCAGCACCACGAGCCCGGGAGAGTAGCTGAAACCCACCTCGCCGCCGAGCGAGGTCAGCATCGAGACGCCGCGGTCGTCGAGCTCGTACAGGGTGGTGTTCTGTGGGGTGTCGTCGTCGAGGTAGGTCAGCGATTCGCGCCAGAGTTGCGCCGAGGTGAGCGACTCGCTCGTGCGCTCCTCGAAGAAATGCGCCCCCGCGAGGCTCGGCAGCTCGAGCAGCAGCCCGGGGCCCGTGTCGCGCGCGTTCTCGCGCACCGTGCGCGCCCCATCCGCTGCCGTCACGAGAGATGCCGTGCCGTCGCCCGGCACGAACCGCGCCGCCGCGCCGCCGCGCACGGCCGGCGTCGTGAGGTCCGACGCCGCGAGCCCCGCAGACCCTGCCACCACGACTCCGATCACCGCGACCCACACGAGGGCACGCCGCAGCGGCGAGACGGGTCGCGGCTGTGCGGGCTGCTCGTCATGCTCCGCGGCGACGGTGGTGGTGGTGTCGGACATGGGGCTCCAGCGCTGGCTTGACGCTACCGCATGGCAGCGCCACGACGATGCGGTGTGCGCACTCGTTGTCGGTCGCGACCACGCTCGTGACCGACAACGGCGCAGCCCGGCGGATTACCGCCGCGCAAGAAGACTCAGAACAGCAGGAACGCCACGTCGCTCGCCGACGTCGCCTCGCCGAGCGAGACCGACAGGCGGTAGGTGGCGCCGCCTGCCGTCACCTGCGGCCGATCCGCCTCGCACGTGTCGGCGGATGAGCGGGTGCGGTCCCACGCGAACGGGGTCGTGGTGAGCTCGATCCCGGGTTCGAGCACCTGCTCGAGCGGCTGCGGGTCGCTCTGGCAGTCCCGCGAGTTCCAGATCGGGTCGGAGCCGCTCACGATCGCGTAGAGCTGGGCCGCGGTGCCGACGTCGAAGGTGCACGCGGCGGCACCCGCGTTCTTGATCGTCATCGAGATCATCGGGGTCTCGCCGGGCTGGTAACTCTCCTTGTCGGTCACCGGCGTCAGCTGGATCGCGGCGGGGTCGCACGGCGTGCTGCCGTCGGACTTCGCGGTCTCGCTCGCGCTCGGATCGGGAGACTTCGAGGCGTCGGCGCCCTTCGGGTTCTCGCCCGCTCCTGCTCCGGGTCGCACGATGAGCAGCACGATCACGACGACCACGGCCAGCACCCCGAGACCCACGACCAGACGCCGACGTCGGTACACCGACGCAGGCAGGCGACCCGGCTGCTGGCTCGTCATGCCGCCAGGGTAGGCCCGGGCCCGCGGGGAACCCGGATGCGCACGCGGCATGGCGCGGACTCCCGGGGGATTCGGAGGTGCCGCGGCCCGCTACAGCTGCTTCAGCATCCGGGTGTTGCCGAGGGTGTTCTGCTTGACGCGCGCGAGGTCGAGAAACTCGGCCACGCCGTCGTCGGGGGAGCGCACGAGCTCGGCGTAGACCTCGGGGTCGACGAGCTGCTCGCCGATCGGGGCGAAGCCGTGGCCGCCGAAGAAGTCGGTCTCGAAGGTGAGGCAGAACAGTCGGCTGAGCCCGAGGTCGGCAGCGTCGCTCTCGAGCTGCTCGAGCAGTGCATGCCCGACGCCCTTGCGCAGCCAGGGCTCGGCGACCGCGATCGTGCGGATCTCGCCGAGGTCCTCCCAGATCACGTGCAGCGCGCCGCAGCCGATGAGCTCGCCGTCGGGCGTCTCGGCCACCCGGAACTCCTGGATGTCTTCGAACAGCGTCACGCGCTCCTTGCCCAGCAGGATGCGTCGCTCGACGTAGGGGTCGATGATCTCGAGCATTCCGCGGACGTCGGGCGTGCGCGCGTGGCGCACCCGGAAGGAGCTGGTCACCTGATCAGCCTAGGGCGACCGCCCTCACCCCTGGGCGTCGGCGAGCTTCGCCGGCAGGGCGTCGACCGCCACCGCGAGACCCGGCACGACCGAATCGGCATACTCCGCGAGCGCGCCCTCCGAGTCGTTGCCCGGAATGGCCGAGGCGCGCACCGTGAGGATGAACGGGCCGGCGAGGTAGTACACGATCCACCCGGATGCGCGTTCCCCGGTCGACCAGGTCTGCTCCGTCGCCTGCTCCACGGTGCCGAACGGCCAGCGTCCACTCGGCTCCGGCAGCGGCGCGTACTCGGTGCGCAGGGTCTCGTCGTCGGAGGTGTACTCGTAGGGCTGCGCGACGGCGGAGGCGATCTCGTTGTACGCGGCGCCCGCAGCATCCGTGCTCTCCATGAGCACGATCTCGACGTCGAACACATAGCCGGGACCGCGGCTGTAATCGGCCCAGCCGGGGCTCTCCGAGGTGCGCAGCACCCGCGCGACCCGACGGGCGTCGTGATCGACGACCGACCAGTCGGAGGCGAAGGTCTGCTCGCCGAGACCCTCGCTGTTCTCGACATCGAAGTCGGCCGGCGCCACCGGCAGCGCCTCACGCATGAGGTCCTCGGCGGCCTGCACGTCGACCGCCTGCGGATCGACCGCGGGGACGGCGGGCGACGGCGTGGCGCCGCCGGGCAGAGGGAACGGGAGCCCGCCGCACGCGGTGAGGGCGAATGCGAGCGCCGCGACCGCGGGAAGCACGAGCAGTCGGTGGTGGTTCATGCCTTCGACCCTAGCGACCCCCGTTCGGGGGTGCGGTCGGGTGGATCCCGCTCGGGTCAGAGGCGGGCGGTCGCGCGCCGACGGCGCACCAGCAGCACGCCGCCCACGAGCGCGAGCACGGCGGCAGCCGCGGCGAGGCCGGTGCCGGGCGTGACACCCGTCTCGGCGAGCGTCGGGTCGGCGGCCGGGGCGGGCGCGGGGGCCACAGGCACCGCGCCGAGCCAGGTGACGTTCACGGCGGTGCCCGTGTAGCCGATCTCGTAGCGCTGACCACCCGAGACGAACTCGTCGCCGTCGGCGAGCACCGCGCCCGCCGGCGAGCGGAAGGCGCCGGTGACCGCGACATCCGAACTGAGCACGGTCACGGCGTCTCCGACGGCCGCGGCGGACGCAAGGCGCAGCTCGAGCACGGTGTCGACCACCGAAACCGCCTGGCCGACGCCACGCACGAGGTCGGCGTCGCCGGTGGCCGGGTTCCAGTCGACCATGTAGCTGCCGCCGGTCCAGGTCGAGGTGCCCCACAGGTCGATGGCGCCGATGTCGGTTCCTGCGACGCCCGGGCTCACGGTGCCCGTGCCGAGGTTGAGCTGCCGCACGACGGAGGCCGCGCCCAGCGCGCCGCCGGTGAAGGTGCCGCCCGCGACACGGAACGACTTGCCGCCCAGATTCGCGCCCGGCGTGATCTGCACCTCGCCGGCCTCCACGCGCAGACCCTCGGGCTCGGCACCGCACGATCCCACGCCGCCACCACCGCCCGCGAAGCGCAATACGCCGGCACCCGTCTTGACGATGCATGCGGCGGCAGCACCGTCGAGGTTGCCGGTAGTCACCTCGATCACGCCGTCGACCTGCAGGGTGAGAGTGGATGCCGGGTCGACGTTCACCTGCGAGGGGAGCGTGAGCGCGGCACCGGTCGCCACCGCCCAGCTCTGGTCACCCGAGGTGGTGACTCCGGGCTGGATGGTCACCGGTGCACCCGCGTCGACGGTGAGGCCGTTCGTGAGGCCGATCGCACCACCGCCGTTGGCGATCGTGTGCGCATTGGTGAAGTGGAACGAGGAGAACGTCACGTTGCCGAGGTTGTAGGTGGAGCGGTCGCCGCCCGCGAACGTCACATCGTCACCCGTCGCGGCGATGGCGCCGCCGCTCCACGGGCCGCCGACCGACCACCATGAATCTGTCGGTGAGACCCACGTGACGCTTGCGGCCGCGGCCGGTGACGTCGCCACGAGGGCGAGGGCGACTCCGCCCGCGAGAGCGAGAGGCAGGGTACGGGCGCGACGCATGGCGTCTCCGATCGGGTGGGTTCGGGTGGATTCGGGTGAACTCGGAGGGCGCCGAGACGTTGTCAGGTTAGCGGTAGCCCCGCCCCCGCTGATAGCCCCGTGCTCATCCGACGACGGTGTCGATGAACCGGCGCACCGCGTGAGCCGAGTCGTCGACCGTGATCGCCCGCAGCACGAGTTCGTCGACCGCGCCCACGTAGCCCGCGATACCGTATGCGAGGGTTGCGTGGTCGACGCCGCGGATCGTCGCGTCGAGGGCCCCGTGGCCGATCCGCGCGAAGTTCGCCGCATAGTTCGGGTAGCCCGCATAGCGCGCGGACTCCTGCTGGAGTGCCTCGAGCGCACCCGGTTCCGTGATCGCACGCGCGTAGAGCACGACGCGCGGGGCCGCACGACCGGCGGCAGCCGCATCCGCGACGGCCTCATGGCGGGCGGCGGATGCGGTGGCCGGCGTCAGCCAGCTCAGCAGCAGCCCGTCGGCTCGCTCGGCACCGAGGCGCCGCATCGCGGGCCCGAGGGCGCCCAGCACGATCGGCACGTCGAGCCGCGCCTGCAACTCGGCCACGCCCTCGGCGACGAGACCCAGCGGGCGGCGCGCAGCACCCGATCCGACCCCCAGCACGAGGCGATCCAGCGGCAGATCGAGCTGCGCGATGCTCGATGCGATCTCGGCGGCGGGGCGCCGATCGAGGGGATCACGCCCGTCGCGAGGCGCAGCGTCGTCGTGACCTCCGCAGCGGCCGCGAGCCCCGCGAGCGCATCACCTGCCGGGGTGTCGTTGAGCCAGAGCGCGTGCAGCCCCGCCTGCTCGGCCGCGCGCGCCGCCTGCCGCACCACCTCGGCGGGAACGCTCCCCGCGAGGCCGAGCGAGAGAGCGAACGCGGGGACGGCAGCGGAAGCGGTCATGTCCCGACGCTACCCGCACGCACGGAAACGGGGCGCGAGTCTCACGACTCCCGCCCCGCCCGTTCGCGTGCCTAGACCGCTTCGGCGTCGCCCGCGTCGACAGGCGCGGATGCCGCACCCACCCCCGCAGGAAGCTCGCGGCCCGGCTGACGCCCGGTGGTGAACACGAACTCGCCGTCCACCAGGTCGACGTGCACGTGGTCTCCCGCGTCGAGGCGTCCGTGCAGGATCTCCTCGGAGAGCTTGTCCTCGATCTCGTGTTGCACCGCGCGGCGCAGCGGGCGCGCACCGAGGGTGGGCTCCCAGCCGAGCTCGATCAGGCGGCCCTTGGCGGCATCCGTGATCTCGATCGTCATGTCACGGTCGAGCAGACGCTCGCTCAGGCGCTTGATGAACAGCTCGACGATCTGGCCGAGCTCCTCCTGCGAGAGCTGCGGGAACACGATCGTCTCGTCGACGCGGTTGAGGAATTCGGGCTTGAAGTGCTTCTTGAGCTCCTCGACCACCTTCGCGCGCATCGCCCGGTAGGAGTTCTCGGTGTTGCCCTCGAGCGTGAAGCCCACGGGGCCACCGGTGATGTCCTTGGTACCGAGGTTGGTCGTCATGATGATGACCGTGTTCTTGAAGTCGATCACGCGGCCCTGGCCATCGGTCAGACGCCCTCTTCGAGGATCTGCAACAGCGAGTTGAAGATGTCGGGGTGCGCCTTCTCGATCTCGTCGAAGAGCACGACGCTGAACGGCTTGCGGCGCACCTTCTCGGTGAGCTGGCCGCCCTCCTCGAAGCCGACGAAGCCGGGAGGGGCACCGAACAGCCGCGAGACGGTGTGCTTCTCGCCGTACTCCGACATGTCGAGCGCGATGAGCGCATCCTCGTCGTCGAACAGGAACTCCGCGAGCGCCTTGGCGAGCTCGGTCTTACCGACACCGGTGGGGCCGGCGAAGATGAACGAGCCCGACGGACGCTTCGGGTCCTTGAGGCCGGCGCGCGTGCGGCGGATCGTCTTGGCGAGCACCGAGATGGCCTCGTGCTGGCCGACCACCCGCTGGTGCAGCGCGTCCTCCATGAAGATGAGGCGTGCCGACTCCTCCTCGGTGAGCTTGAACACCGGGATGCCGGTCGCGTTCGCGAGCACCTCGGCGATGACGCCCTCGTCGACGGTGCCGGATGCGGCCACGTCGCCCGATCGCCACTGCTTCTCGAGGCGCAGACGCTCGCCGAGCAGGCGCTTCTCCTCGTCGCGCTTGGTCGCGGCGAGCTCGAAGTCCTGATCCTCGATCGCGCCCTCCTTCTCGGCGCGCACGGCGGCGATCTTGTCGTCGAACTCACGCAACTCCGGCGGGGCCGAGAGGATCGAGAGCCGCAGTCGCGCGCCCGCCTCGTCGATCAGGTCGATCGCCTTGTCGGGCAGGAAGCGGTCCTGCACGTAGCGGTCGGCGAGGTTCGCGGCCGAGACGATCGCGCCATCCGTGATCGACACCTTGTGGAACGCCTCGTACTTGTCGCGCAGGCCCTTGAGGATGTTGATCGTCATGGGCAGGCTCGGCTCGGCCACCTGCACGGGCTGGAAGCGGCGCTCGAGCGCGGCATCCTTCTCGAAGTGCTTGCGGTACTCGTCGAGCGTCGTGGCACCGATCGTCTGCAGCTCGCCGCGGGCGAGCAGCGGCTTCAGGATGTTGGCCGCGTCGATCGCACCCTCGGCAGCGCCCGCGCCGACGAGCGTGTGGATCTCGTCGATGAAGGTGATGATGTCGCCGCGCGTGCGGATCTCCTTGGTGACCTTCTTGAGGCGCTCCTCGAAGTCTCCGCGGTACCGGGAGCCGGCGATGAGGCTGCCGAGGTCGAGCGTGTAGAGCTGCTTGTCCTTGAGGGTCTCGGGCACGTCTCCGCGCACGATCGCCTGGGCGAGGCCCTCCACGACGGCGGTCTTGCCGACGCCGGGCTCGCCGATCAGCACGGGGTTGTTCTTGGTGCGGCGGGAGAGGATCTGCATGACGCGCTCCATCTCCTTCTCGCGCCCGATCACCGGGTCGAGCTTGCCCTCGCGCGCGGCCTGGGTGAGGTTGCGGCCGAACTGGTCGAGGATCTGGCTGCCCTTGTCGGTGGCGGCCTGCTCGTTGCCGCCGACGGCGACCTGCTCCTTGCCCTGGTAACCCGAGAGCAGCTGGATGACCTGCTGACGCACGCGGTTCAGGTCGGCGCCGAGCTTCACGAGCACCTGGGCGGCGACGCCCTCACCCTCGCGGATGAGGCCCAGCAGGATGTGCTCGGTGCCGATGTAGCTGTGGCCGAGCTGCAACGCCTCGCGCAGGCTCAGCTCGAGCACCTTCTTGGCACGCGGGGTGAACGGGATGTGGCCGGTCGGCTGCTGCTGGCCCTGGCCGATGATGTCCTGCACCTGCTCGCGCACCGCGTCGAGCGAGATGCCGAGAGACTCGAGCGCCTTGGCGGCAACGCCCTCACCCTCGTGGATGAGGCCGAGCAGGATGTGCTCGGTGCCGATGTAGTTGTGGTTGAGCATCTTCGCCTCTTCCTGGGCGAGGACGACCACGCGACGGGCTCGGTCGGTAAAGCGCTCGAACATTTCAACTCCTTGACGCCGCGACCAACGGTTGCCGCAGCGATACATCGAGGGTAACGAGCGCCCCCGCTCCCGCATGCCCCTGTTCGCCGTGGGCGCATCCGCTCTCCTCCTCATCGCGAGTAGTCGTATCAGGTGCCGATACCGGCCCGGAAGGGCACCCGATACGACTACTCGCGGATGGGGCTTGCGAGGGGTTATCGATAGTCGTTATGTTAACGACAGTCGATAAGGAAGGACACTCGGATGCAGAACAGCGTGCAGCTGGAACCCCACCTCTCGCGGGCCGACCGGGTGAGCATGTGGATCCTCATGGCGGCTGGTGCGGCCATCGCCGTCACCACCGCCGTGTTCGCCGGCATCCGCATCGCCGAGGTGCTCGGCAATCACGACGTCGAGGTGCTCGGCGAGTTCACCGGAACCCTCGCGCAGGCCCCCATCGGCCCCGACGGCGCGCTCATCGAGGTCGAGCTGGATCGGGCCGTGCTGACCGTGCCGAGCCTGCCCGGCGCCGCTGTCGCGGCGCTCGTGCTGCAGCAGCTCGCCGTCGTCGCGACCATCTGGACCCTCGTGACCACCCTCGGCCTCGTGACCGTCTCGGCCATGCGCGGCCGCACCTTCAGCCGCCGCAACACGCGCCTCGTCGGCACGGCGGGCATCGTCGGCGTGCTCGGCTTCGCGGCGGTGCCGTTCTTCGGCAACATGGGCGCCAACGCCGCTTTCGCGCAGCTCTCCCAGGGCACCTTCGACAACGTCATCATGGCGGTCGACCTCTTCCCCTTCGTGCTGGGCGCGTTCGTCGCGGCGCTCGCGGGCACCGTCTTCGCCGTCGGCGACCGCCTGCGTCGAGAGGCCGAGGGGCTCGTGTGATGGGCGTGATCACGGCCGCACGTGCGGCGGGCGCGACGCGCCTCGTGGCGCTCGGCGGCATCCGGATCGCGGGGCTGGCCGTCGCGGTCGGCGCGATGGTCGTGGGGATCGCCTACCTCATCGTTTCGATCGTGGGCGACACCGTCGCCTCACCCGGCGCGGGGATCTTCGAACCCGAACGGGGTCTGCTGTCCGGCCTTCCGCTCGGCCTCCGTCTGCTGAACGCCATCTCGTTCCTGCTCGCATGCCTCGTGGTGAGCGGCATGGCGTGGATCATCGCGGATCTCGCCTGGCGCGTGCGTCGCGGGGTGCGCTTCGACACCGCGGTGTCGCGCTCGACCGCAGCACTCGCCGTCGTTCTCGCACTCGGTGCGACCGTCGTGCAGTTCGTGCGCAACCTCATGCTCTACACGGGCCTCCGATATCCCGAGGATGCGGACCCGGCCACCGTCGATCGAGCGTCGCTTCCCCTCGAGTGGGGCGTCGGCACCTACACCTTCGTGCCCAACTTCACCCTTCTCGGCCTCGCGATCGTGCTCGGGGTTCTGGCCTACATCATCCGCGCGGGCGAGCGTCTGCAGCGCGACACCGAGGGGCTCGTCTGATGGCGCCCGCCGAACCCGACGACGAGGGACGCATCCACTGCCGCCTCGACGAGCTGCTCGAGGAGCGCGGCATGACGCTGACGCGGCTCTCAGAGCTCGTGGGCGTGAGCCTCGTGAACCTCTCGGTACTGAAGAACGACCGGGCCCGCGCCATCCGCTTCTCGACCCTCACCGCGATCTGCGACGCCCTCGAGTGCCAACCGGGCGACCTCCTCGTGCTGCGCTGACCTACCTCGATCTGCGAGACCGCGCATTCGACGCCGAACCCAGGAGTTCGCGCGTCGGATGCGCGGTTTCGTGAGGCGCGACGCTCAGCGGGAAGCGGCGCGGCGCACCTCGAGGCCGTCGAGCAGCGCGTCGAGCCCGAACTCGAACTCCCGCTGGTCGTCGCACCAGCCGATCGTCGTCGCCGCGTCATGCTGGAGGTGCGCCGCCATCTCGGCGAGGAACGGGAGGCTGTCGGCGAACGCGGCGAGCTCCGCGAGTGCCTGCTCCGGATCCACCTCGGTCTCCTCGATGGCGGGAGCACCGGGCTGAAACAATTCGGTCGTGAATCCGAGCGCGCGGCTGCCGAAGGCGTGCAGGGCGTGGTGCACGGCGTCGACCGAGAAGCCGGCACGCCGCATGATCGCCCCGAACTCGTCGAAGTAGCGCATGAGCGCGGGGCCCATCGTGCCGTGACTGCCGAGCAGCGCGGGGGCCCACGGATGCCGCAGCAGCGTCGCGCGCGCCGCGAGGATTCGGCGACGCAGCACGCTCCGCCAGTCCTCCTCGGGGGCGGGCTCCGGAAGCGCCTCGCACGCCTCGTTGATCTCGGCGACGATGAGCTCGACGAGCGAGTCGAGCAGGTCGTTCTTGCCCGACACATGCCGATAGAGGGCCATCGCCTCGACCCCGAGCCCGTCGGCGACACTGCGCATGGTGACGCCGGCCAACCCCGCGCGGTCGGCGACGGCCATCGCCTCCCGCAGGATGCGCTCTCGCGAGAGGGGCTTGCGGGCTGCCATGCTTACACTGTAAACATGTTTACACCGTAAACACGAAAGGCTGCCCATGCCCCCCGCCACCACCACATCCGCCGCCCCGCTCCGACGCTCCGTCGCGAGCGGTGACCCCCGCCGCGTCGCGCGCACGACCGGGGCCGCGATCCTGCTCATGGCACCCTTCGGCATGTTCGGCAACGTCGTCACCCTCGGCCTCGGCACGGAGGTCGCGGGCATGACCGACCGCGTACTCGAGGGTGCGCTGCCTGTCGCCCTCGCCGTCATCGCGTTCGGCATCGTCGTCGTGCTCGACATCATCGCCGCGTGGGGAATCACCCAGTTCTTCGCCGACCGACCGCTCGCACGCCTCGCGGGCTGGATGCGGGTGGCCTACTCCGCGGTGCTCGCCGTGGCTGCGGCTCAGCTCGCGACGGCGCTGAGTCTCGCGCGCGCCGGAGCAGACGACGCATCCGTCGCATCCGGGGCCACCGCGTTCAGCGCCACGTGGCAGCTCGGGCTCTTCGTCTTCGGAGGGCACTTGATCCTGCTCGGCGCGCTCGTCATCCGCACGCGGACCACGCCTACGCTCATCGGCTGCATCGTCGCCCTCGCCGGCGCGAGCTACGCGTTCGACAGCGCGGCGCGCCTGCTGCTGCCCTCCGACTCCCCGCCCTCGCGGTCGCGGTGGTGCTCGTGAGCGCCACGTCGATCGTCGGCGAGGCGGGGCTCGCGGTGTGGATGCTCCTCAGGGGCGGCGGGCGCGCCCGATGAGCCCGGGATGGGTCGCGGCGCTCGTCGTGCTCGCCGCGCTTGTGGCGATCGTCGGGGCGTTCATCGCGCTGCTCTTCATCGGCCTGCGGGCGCGCGTGCCGTGGGCGAACCACCTCATCCGCCGGATCAATCGTGATGGGCTCAATCGCATCCAGCTGCGGCGCGCGGGGCGTGCGGGGGCCGCATGCGCGCTCCTGCACCATCGCGGCCGCGTCACAGGAACGGCACGTGTCACGCCTATCGGCGCCGTCCCCGTCGACGGGGGTTTCGAGGTGTCGCTCGTCTACGGGCGCGACGTCGATTGGGTGAAGAACCTGCAGGCCGCCGGATCCGCCGAACTGCACCACGACGGGCACCGCTACCTCGTCGACCAGCCCACTTTCATCCCCGCCACGGAGTCGAGGTTCGCTGCGACGGAAGCGTCGACGATCCGCACCTTCCGGATCCAGGAAGTGCTTCGCGTGCGCGCGCGGCCCGCGCAGTGAAGCCGGGGCGCGCCAACTCGGGCTCCTGCTCGTGCTGGGCTGAGCGGGTGGCGGTTGCCGGGCGATCCACGTGGCAGGTGTTCTTGACGCCCCCGCATCCGGAGTACGCCGACCTGACCTCGGCGGCCGGCACGCCCCACAGCTCGAGCCCCGGGGCGACGAACGCGAGGTTCGTGCTCGCGGCAGCTGCGGCGTCCACCAGCCCGACAATCACGGGATCCTCCGCGAGGCGATCCAGCAGTCGCTCAGCAGGGTCGGGCGTCGTCACCCAGACCTCACCCACACCCGGGGCGTACGGCTGAAGCCCCACCCGTGACCCCGGAAACGCGGATGCCGCATCCGTCGCCACCGCGAGCGCCGCGTCGTGTTGTACGTCGTGTCTGCCAGTCATGTCGCGCAATACCCCGCGATCATGCCCGTGATTTCGAGACCACCGGAGGCGAGCGAATCGAGCAGCGCGTCGTCGCCCGCCGTGGCAGTAGGAATGCCGTCAACGCACGTCGTCCGGCTGACGATGCCACCCGACGTCGCCCACTGCACATTGACGATCAGCACGCCGTCGACGGTCGAAACGGCCGTACTCACGAGCTGCAGGAAGCGCGCCCACCCTTCCGCCTCAGATGGCGTGTCCGCATGGGAGAACAGGGCACCGATGACGACCGATTCGGCCGCGTCGTTGAGGTGGTAGCCGAACCAAACCGCCTCATCCGGCAGCTCCAGCCCCGAGTCGTCATCACCCGGCAGGATGTTGGGCGGCAGCGCGAGATCGGATTGCCCGACGAGCGCGAGCACCGCGTCCGGCGGTAACCCACCCATGAAACTGAGCCCCGGAAGCAGCCACTGGGTGGTGAGTTCGGGCGCGCTCGCGACGGCGGCACGCACGGCATCCGTATTGGCGACGAGTGCATGGGTGACCGAGGTGTCCGCGCGGTCGATCGCGCCGATCACGCGCGACCAGGAGGGTGCGGCACGGATGAGATGCACCTCGAGGCCCGGGCCGATGGCCTCCTCGAGCCGCGCCGCTAGCTCGACCTCGGCCTCGACCTCCAGGCCGGCAACCACAGCCGCCGGGTACTCGAGGTGCAGGGCGTCTGTCTGCTGCGCGACCTCGAACTCGACCTCGGCGAGCTCGGCCGCTGCAGCGACCATCACGCTGTCGGCCACCGCGCGCCATTGCGCGGGCGAACTCTCAGCGCGCATGCGCACGGCGATGCTCGCGGAGCGCGGCGCAAACGCCAGCGCTGAATCGGCGCTGACGCTCTCGACGCCGTCCTGTTCCCGGATGTCGCCCACGAGCCTGTCGAAGTCGGCCTGCAGTTGCTGCGTGTGGGAAATGTCGTCGACGACCTGCTGGTACTGCTCCGCGAAGCTGCAGCCGGTGAGCAGCATGCCGAGCGCCGCAACACCCGCAACTGCCGCGACCATCCGCCGCCCCTGACGTCTCCTCACCCGCGACACGCTACCGAGCCCCCTCCCGTCCCACCCGCCCCCGTTCGGGCCGCGAGACCGCGCATCCGACGCCGAAACCCACCCGGAGAGCGTCTGATGCGCGGGCTCGCGCGGGCGCGTAGGGTCCTGACATGAGCAACCTCGAGCGCGACCCGCAGGAGGTGGTGGCCGTCACCACCCCGGATACCGCGGGCGTCGAGGTGCTCGGCCCGCGTGAGGTGCCGCTCGGCGGGCCGCGGGCGCTGCTCGTGCGCCGCACCCTGCCGCAGCGGGCGCGCAGCCTCATCGGCGCGTGGTGCTTCGTCGACTCCTACGGCCCCACGCCGGTACCGCGCGCCGGCGTCATGGACACGCCGCCGCATCCGCACACCGGGCTGCAGACCGTCAGCTGGCTCTACGAGGGTCAGATCGAGCACCGCGACTCCACCGGCGCGCACCAGCTCATCGACCCCGGACAGGTGAACCTCATGACGGCGGGGCGCGGCATCCAGCACTCCGAGGTGTCGACGACCGCCGCCGCGACGCTGCACGGCGTGCAGCTGTGGACGGCACTGCCAGAGGCCGACCGCGGCGTCGCGCCGTTCTTCGAGCACCACGTCGCGGATGTCGCCACGCTCGGCGAGGCCACCCTGCGCGTGTTCGTGGGGTCGTGGCTCGGTGTCACCTCGCCCGTCACCGCGTACACGCCCCTCGTGGCGGCCGAGCTGGCGCTGCCGGCCGGCGCGAGCGTCGAGCTGCCCGCCGATGCGGCGTTCGAGTACGGCCTCATCGTCGACCACGAGCCCGCGCGGTTGCAGGGAGTCGACATCCCCGCGCATCACCTCGGTGTCGTGCCGACGGGCGCCGCATCGCTGCGCATCGAGGCCACGGACGGTCCGCTGCGCGTGCTCGTGATCGGCGGGGTACCGCTCGAGGAGCCCATCGTCATGTGGTGGAACTTCGTGGGCCGCAGCCACGACGAGATCGTCGCCTGGCGCGCGCAGTGGCAGCACGAGGTGATCGCGGATGCCGACCCGGGCGGGCGGTTCGGTCGCGTCACGGGGTACGACGGTGGCCCGCTGCCGGCGCCCGAGCTGCCGAACGTGCGGCTGCGTCCGCGGGAACGCAAGGGTGGTTGAGGAGCCGCGAAGCGGCGTCTCGAAACCGCGGGGCCGGGTGACGCTGGGCAGTGACGCTGGTTTCGAGACGCGTCACGCCTCCGGCGCGGCGCACCTCAACCAGCTGCGCCTGCGTCCGGCGCGGCGCTAACCAGCTGAGTTCGCGGAGGCGTCGCGGGTCGACGCGCGGCGGGCGCGCTCCTCGGCTTCGAGCTCGGCGTACACGCGACGCTCGGTGCGGTCGGCCCGCACGATGGCGCGCAGCACGAACCAGAACACGAGCCCGAGCGCGATCGTCGGCACGACCGAGAAGATCGCGTTTCCCCAGAAGTCGGTGGGCATGCCCTCAGCCTACGCGGATACCGCTCAGCGCTGGCTGAACAGTACGACGACCACCACGATCGCCACCATCAGAACGAGCCCGCCGTACATGACGAGCCGCGAGGTGCGGCGATCCATCAGCCGCCCTTCGCGATGATGCCCGCGATGCCCGTGCCGATGAGCCACAGGCCCACCCCGGCCACGACGATCCAGATGATGATGCGGCTCGTCGAGATCTTCGGAGGCGGGTCGCCGGGCAGACGGTCGGGCATGACAGCGAGACTACCCCGCCCGGCTCAGCGGCCCCGCACGACGAGGAAGCGGATGAAGACTCCGGCTCCGGCCAGCACGACGAGCCCGCCGAGACCCGCGAACAGCCAACCGAACGGGAACTCACCAGCCGCCGAGGCATTCTCGGAGCCGCCCGTGGCATCCGGATCACCCGCACCGGAGGCATCCGACCCACCCGACGCGTCGCCGGAATCCGGCTGCGTCACGGGGGCTCCTCCGACTCGGGCTCGTCAGGCGAGGGGTCACCCACGGGCGTCACGATGCCCGAGCCCGATCCGCTCTCGGTGCCCGAGCTCGGCACGGTGCTACCTGGCCCGGGGCCCGCGGGCGCCTGGCCCACGATGAAGTGCCCCACGGTCGACCAGTGCCCGGCGGTGTCGCCGGTGAGCGCGCTGATGCCGAAGCCGCGCACCTGCCAGTAGTAGTGCCCATCGGCAAGCGTCTCGGGGATCGTGAAGGAACCGTCCGCGCACCCGATCGGCAGTTCGTCCTCCGGGTCGACGCCCGCGAAATCCCAGAAGGCGGCGCAGTCCAGCACCGCGTCGACCTCGTCCAGGTCGACGTCGCGCGGGATGCTGCCCGACGAGCCGCCCAGGACGAACAGCAGCACCATCGGGTCGAGCAGCGGCGAGGCGACCTCGGTGTCGAGGCCCCCGTCGGAACCGAGCGTCGGAGCGGATGCGAGCCGCACCTCCCACGCGAAGACCGCGGAGTCGTCGCTCCAGGCGAGCTCGACGGCGTCGCCGTCGACGTAGGCGCCGTCGGCGGGGGTCATGAGTGCGGGGGTCTGCGGGGCGGCCACGTGCAGCAGTCGCAGCTTCTCGCTCCACGGGCCTTGCTTGCTGCCCTCGACCCGGTGATCGAGCACGGCCCGCACCTGCACCACGATCGTGCCCGACGGCAGATCGTCGGGAAGCGCGATCGTCGCACTCGTGGCGGCACCGAGCAGGTAGCGCTCCGAGATGTTGTCGCTCGGGTCGCCGACCTCGCCCGGCCAACGCACCACCACGCGATAGCCGATCGCTCCGGGTACCGAGGTCCAGGACAGGTCGAGTTCATCGCCGACGATGCCGCACAGCATCGAGCACGTGCCGTCGAGCACCGGCGCCCCGAGCACCGTGACCGCTTGCGGCGTCGACCAGGCGCCCTCGTTGCCGAGAGCGTCGACGGCCTGGAGCTGCCAGAACCAGGTGCCCGCGAGGTCGAAGGCCGGAGTCACCGAAGTGACGCTGGTGGTGAAGACAGCGGCGGTGTCGAGTTCGAGCTCCGTCGCGGCGAGACGGTAGCGGTACGACACGGCATCCGGGTTCGCGTCCCACGCGATCGCCGTGGGCACCGCCCAGAGCTCACCCGACGGCGTGAGTCCCGTCGGCACCGCGGGGCCGGTGATGTCGACGACGACCGCCGGCTGGTCGCTCGCGACGCGGGTGTTCCCCACGCCATCGGTCGCGGTGGCGCGAAGGCAGTAGGCACCCGACACCGCCGAGCCGGGCAGGCTCAACGACCAGGTGCCGCCCGTGACGACCGCCGTGCCGCTGAACTGCACTGCTCCGCAGCTGTCGTCGGCGCGCAGCTTGCGGAAGTCGACCGTCACATCCGCGACGCCCGAACCGGTGTCGGATGCGGTGCCCGTGATCGTGCCCGTGCGACCGAGAGCGGCCGTCGGCGCGTCGATCGACACATCGGGGCGGCGCTTGTCGGCCCGCACGGTGATGGTCGCGAGCCCGCCGACGTTGCCGAGCGCATCCGTGGACTGGGCGGTGATGGTGTGCACCGAGTTGTTGGTCCACGAGGTGGGCGCCGGCATGCCGTAGCCGATCAGGGTGCCGCCGGGCCCACCCGCGACGGTCACGCCGTCGACGCGAAGGTCCCACGTCTGGATGAGTGCCTCGTCCGAGGTGGCCATGATCGTGAACGGCAGTTCCGGGTTCACCCAGGCGCCGTCGCTCGGCATGGTGAGGGCCACGGTGGGGCCGGTGCGGTCGATCACGAAGTTGCGCGTGGCGGTGGTCGAGTTCCCGAAGGAGTCGACCGACCGCACCCGCAGCTGATGCGAACCGGATGACAGCGCCGAGGTGTCGACCAGGTACGGGGGCGCTCCGACGACGGGCACCTCGCCGTCGTCGTCGACGGCGATCCAGCTCGAGACGCCATCGTCGCTCGTGAAGTCCACCGACACGGAGTCGCGCACCGCCTCGTTCTCCGCCGGGGAGGTGATCACGACATCCGGGCCGTCGCCGTCGACGCTGAAGGTGACCGAACTGCTCGTGCCCCCTCCGCTGAACGCGAAGGTGTACGTCCTCGAGACTCCGGGGTTGGACATCCCGAGACTGATCTGGTCGCCGCTCCACAGGGGGAACGGTGTCGGCATCCCGCCGTTCACAGAAAGCGTGTAGGGCACCGAGGGGTCGGTGACGTAGCCCAGGACGGCGATGTAGTCCGTGGGGCCGAACACCGTGCCGTTGGCAGGGGCGGTGATGACGATCTCGGGGGCATCGGCGGCCACGGCGGGCGACGCCACGAGCAGCGAGGACGCCACGACGGCGAGAGCTCCCAGAGCAGCGACGGTACGGCGAAGCAGGGCAGGCGTGTTCATGGGGCCTCTTCGGGTGAGGGAGCCGTGGGTTCGGCAGAGGTCGGAGCCCGGGTAAGGAAAGCTCCGGTCCACACGCTAACGTTCGACCGCCCGACGCACCTCCCCCATCCGGGGCGCGCGGGCCGCCGCTACTTCACGAGCGGGAAGAGGATCGTCTCGCGGATGCCGAGGCCCGTGATCGCCATCAGCAGCCGGTCGATTCCCATGCCCATACCGCCCATGGGCGGCATGCCGTGCTCCATCGCCGTGAGGAAGTCCTCGTCGAGCCGCATGGCCTCATCGTCGCCGCGCGCGGCGAGCTTGGCCTGCTCCACGAAGCGCTCCCGCTGGATCACGGGGTCGACGAGCTCGGAGTAGCCCGTCGCGAGCTCGAAACCGCGCACGTAGAGATCCCACTTCTCCACGACGCCCGGCGCACCCGGCTTGTCGCGCACGAGCGGGGAGGTGTCGACGGGGAAGTCCATGACGAAGGTCGGGTGCGCCAGATCGCCCTTCACGAAGTGCTCCCAGAGCTCCTCGACGTACTTGCCGTGGGTGGGCAGCTTCACCTCGACACCCTCGCGTTCGGCCAGCGAGGCGAGTTCCTCGAGAGGCGTCGCCGGCGTGATCGCGACGCCCGCGGCATCCGAGAGCGAGTCGTACATCGAGATGCGCGCCCACTCGCCGCCCAGATCGAACTCGGTGCCGTCGGCCCACGTCACCACGTGCGACCCCGACACGGCCATCGCGGCGTTCTGGATGAGTTCCTGCGTGAGGTCGGCGATCGTCGTGTAGTCGCCGTAGGCCTGGTAAGCCTCGAGCATCGCGAACTCGGGGCTGTGGGTGGAGTCGGCACCCTCGTTGCGGAAGTTGCGGTTGATCTCGAACACGTGGTCGATGCCGCCGACCGCCGCGCGCTTGAGGAAGAGCTCGGGGGCGATGCGCAGGTACAGCTCGGTGTCGAACGCGTTCGAGTGGGTCACGAACGGGCGGGCCGCTGCTCCCCGTGCATCGTCTGCAGCATGGGCGTCTCGACCTCGACGAAGCCGTGGGATGCGAAGGTCGCCCGCAGCGACGCCACCGTCTTGGCACGCGCGAGCACCGTGGCGCGCGCCTGCTCGCGCGCAATGAGGTCGAGGTAGCGCTGCCGCACGCGCGTCTCCTCGCTCAGTTCGGAGTGCAGGTTCGGAAGCGGCAGCACGGCCTTCGACGCCATCCGCCACTCGCGCGCGAGGATCGAGAGCTCTCCGCGGCGCGATGAGATCACCTCGCCCGCGACGAACACGTGGTCGCCGAGGTCGACGAGCTCCTTCCACCGCTGCAACGACTCCTCGCCCACCTCGGCGAGCGACACCATCGCCTGGATGCGCGATCCGTCACCGGACTGCAGCGCCGCGAAGCACAGCTTGCCGGTGTTGCGCAGGTGCACGACGCGGCCGGCGACGCCGACCTCGACGCCCGTGGTGGCATCCGCCTCGAGCTCGCCGAAGCGCTCACGCAGCTCGGGGATCGTGGCCGTGATCGGCAGCCGCACGGGGTAGGCCTCGGCCCCTTCGGCGATGAGCCGCTCGCGCTTGGCGAGACGCACGGCCTTCTGCTCGGCGATCTCGTCGCCGGTCAGTTCGGGGTGGTCTCGGATGCGGTGGGCTCGGTCACGTTCTCGGTTCCGGTCGGTGTCGTGGAGTCAGGGCAGGGTCAGGGTGTCGTTGTCGATGAGGCGCGTCGACCCCAGTCGCGCCGCGACGATCGCGCGCGCGGGGCCGTGGTGGCCGCCGTCGACCGGCTCGAAGGTGCGCGGGTCGACCACTTCAAGGTAGTCGACCGTGACGAGCGGCTCCTGAGCGAGCACCTCGCGCGCGGCCGCGCGTGCCGCATCCGCACCCCGCGGGGCGGCGGATGCTGCTGCCGCGAGCGCGCGGTGCAACACGGGGGCGGCGGCGCGATCCGCGGGGAGAGGTAGCGGTTGCGGCTCGAGAGCGCGAGGCCGTCGGGCTCACGCACCGTCGGCACCGGCTCGATGCGGGTGTCGAGGTCGAGATCGAGCACCATGCGCTGCACGAGCCAGAGCTGCTGCGCGTCTTTCTGACCGAAGAGGGCGAAGTCGGGGCGCACGATGCCGAGCAGCTTCGCCACGACCGTCAGCATCCCATCGAAGTGACCCGGGCGGTGCGCCCCTCGAAGAGCTCGGAGACGCCGCCGCCATGCAGGGTGATGCGCGGGTCGCCATCGGGATACATCTCGGCGACCGACGGCGCGAAGACGACGTCGACGCCCCGGTCGGTGAGGGTCGCGACGTCGGCGGCGAGGTCGCGCGGGTAGCGGTCGAGATCCTCGGAGGGGCCGAACTGCAGCGGGTTGACGAACACCGAGACGACGACCGTCTCGGCGAGTTCGGTGGCCCGCTGCACGAGCGCGAGGTGGCCGTCGTGCAGGGCGCCCATCGTCGGAACGAGGGCCACGTGGCGACCGTCGAGCCGTGCACGGAGTTCGGCGATCGTCGTCACGACCTGGGGCTGGGTCACGGATGACAAGGCTAGTCGGTGCAGGGAGAGCACCTGGCGCGACGCTGATTTCGAGACGCGGCTACGCCGCTCCTCAATCAGCTGAGCATGCGCCTCCGCTCATCAGCGGGTCGAGGAGCGCCGCAGGCGCGTCTCGAAACCCCTCCGTCAGAGCGAATCGGGCTCGTCCGGCACCGCCGCGAGGGCGTTCTCGACGGCCGAGCGGATGAGGGGGCCCAGCAAGCGGGTCGGCCGCTCGACGCCCGCCTCCCGCAGCGATGCGGCGAACTCCGACACGGCATCCGTCGCGAAATCGCGCGCGGCCGCCATCACCTCGCCGTAGCGCGCCCGCGCGGCCTCAGCCACGACGACCGGCTCGGCACCGAGCTCCACGACGAGCGCCTGGGCGATCGGCAGTACGGGCGCCGGAGCCGTCACCGCGCACCAGGTCTCGTGCAGGCGCGCGAGGTCGATGCTGGTTCCCGTGAAGGTCATCGCCGGGTGGATCGCGAGCGGTATCGCCCCCGCTGCGGTCGCGGGCTGCAGCACGCCCGTGCCGTGGCCGGGCGCCGTGTGCACGACGAGTTGACCCGGCTGCCACGCGCCCACCGCCGCGAGTCCCGATACGAGCCCGGGCAGTTCCGCATCCGGCACCGCGATGAGCACGAGCTCGCTGCGCTCGACGAGCTCGGGCACCGCCAGCACCGGAACGCCGGGCAGCAGGGCGTCCGCGCGTTCGCGCCCCGCATCCGACACCGTCGCGATGCCGACCACCGCGTGCCCCGCTCCCCCGAGCGCCGCACCCAACACGGGGCCGACATGTCCCGCTCCGATTACGCCGACGCCGAGACGCCCGTCGCGTGGGGTCACGCGGAACCCCAGCGGTGCGACCGGTCGGCGCGGATGGCGACCGCACCGGCCGCCGCCGCGTCACGGAACAGGGCGGATGCGTCGCGCACGTCGAGCGCACCGACGCTCGCGGTGACGGGCCCGTTCACGGTGTGCAGCCGCACCTTCGCGAGGCGCAGCAGCCGCTCGATCGGACCCTGGTGGGCGGCGACGCTCTGCGTGCGCGCCGTCGGCACGACCGTGAGCGAGCGCCAGACGGCACCTCGGCGCAGGATCACGGCATCCGGATTCAGCATGAACCCGTTGCGCCGCCACGAGAACCAGCGCAGAACGGCGCCGCGGCGCGGGGATGTCGTGAAGCCGTCGTCGGCGCGCGCGGGGGCGAGGCCGCCCTCGATGAGCATGCGCGTCTCGTCGGTCACGAGACTCGGCAGCACGAGCTCGAGCACCTTGAGCACCTCGGCACGCGAGCCGACCGGCAGGAGCGTCGTGCTCTGCTGGGCCGCCGCCCCTCCCGCGCTCGACTGGGAGGCGAGGTTGACGCGCACGGTCCACCAGTCGAAGGGGCGCCAGAGCAGTTCCTGCGTGATCTCGACGGCATGGATGCGGCCGGGCGGGATCGTCTCGTTGGTGGTCGACAGCAGGCCGAAGCCGACGCGCACCCCGTCGGGGGTCGCCGCGATCGAGTAGCGCAGCGACTTGAGCACGCGGTTCACGAGGTAGGAGCCGAGGCCGAAGACGGTCGGGATCAGTCCGAAGAACGCCCAGCCGCCCGCGCCGCCGACGCTGATGGCCACGAGCACGCCGACCACGATGGCGACGAACATGAGCGTGCCCGAGCTGAGCGCGGTCGACCCGATGAGCCGTCCGGCGTTCATGGTGACGACCGATTGCGGTGGCGCGAGGTTCGGGTCGAGCTCGGGGGCGGTGAACTCGGCGAGGCGCGCCCGGGCGACCTCAGCGAGGTTCGCGCGCACGGCATCCGAGGTTGCGATCTCGGGGCCGTCCGCGGCCGCGGCCGCTTCCGCTGCGGCGACCGCATCCGCCGCCTCCCGCGCCCGGATACCCGAGGCCCGCGCGAGGATCTCGGCGCGCAGTCCGTCGGCGTTGGCACTCGAGAGGTAGGCGAGCTGCACATTGGCGTCGGAGCCGGCCGCACTGATCTCGAGCCGCGCGGCCCCGAAGATGCGTGCGAAGAGCGAGCGCGCGATGTTGATGCCCTGGATGCGGTCGAGGCGCGCCTTGCGGTGCGAACGGAACAGCACGCCCGAGCGCACCTCGACGACCTCACCGGTCACGCGGAAGGTGTGCATGCGCCACGACAGCCAGAACAGCCCGATCACGATGAGGATCACGACCACGATGCCGAGCAGGGCGAGCAGCAGGTAGCGCTCGAGGATGATCGAGATCGGGTCTTCCTGGCAGACCCCGGGCGGGCACTCGACGCCCGGGATGAGCCACTCCACGAGGCGCTCCCGAAGGTTGGCGACGACGATGCCGAGGATCGCGATGAGCGCGATCCCGCCGCGCAGCAGCGGAGTGGCCGGATGGAGCCGGTGCCACTCGCCGTCGGCGAGCTCGGTCACAGTCCCGCCCGGCGGGTCTCGGCGAGCGCCACGAGGTGATCGCGCAGTTCTTCGGCGTCGGCGAGGGGAGCCCCGGGATGACCACGCCGGTCGCTGCCGCCGCAGTCACGAGCTTGAGTTCGGCAAGTCCCAGCGCGCGCGCGAGCGGCCCGCGCGTGATGTCCACGAGCTGCATGCGCCCGAACGGCACGGCCACGAAGCGCTGGAACATGATGCCGCGCCGGAACAGCAGATCGTCCTCGCGCAGCAGGTAGCCGATCGACCGCACGCGCCGCGGGGTGAGGGCGACGAGCACGAGCGACACGACCCCGACGCCGACGGTCAGCAGCCACCACCACGGACCCCAGCCGAACAGCCACACGGGAAGCGAGGACCCAAGGGTCGCGATGACGCCGGTGATGAGGTTGCCGACCAGGTCGACCACGATGTACTTGGGCGACACGCGGCGCCACTCACCGGTCACGGGTTCGAGGCGCGCGGATGCGGCGGGGGCGTCGTCAGTCACGGCACCACGCTACCCGGCGGCGGATGGCCGCGGCGGCGCCACCGATTCGCGGATGACGAGCCGCGTGGGCAACAGCACCTCCTGCGGGGGCGCCCCGGCCAGCGACTCCTTCGCCACGCGAAGCGCCTCACGCCCGAGCAGGTCCCAGTCCTGCGCGATGGTCGTGAGCGGCGGAGAGAAGTCGGCCGCCTCCTCGATGTCGTCGAAGCCCACGATCGAGACGTCGTGCGGGATCCGCAGCCCCGCCTCGCCGAGGGCGCGGTAGGCACCGAGCGCCATCTGATCGTTGGCCGAGAAGATCGCCGTCGGATACTCCTCGGGCGGGGTCGTCTCGAGCAGCCGCCGCACCGCCCGGTAGCCGGATCGTGCGGTCCAATCGCCCGAGAGCGGCGCGGGAACGGGCCGCTCCTCCCGCTCGAGCAGCCCTCGCCAGACCTCCTCGCGGCGGGCGGCGAAGAACGATCCGGGAGCTCCCGCGATGTGGTGCACCGTGCGATGCCCCGCATCCAGCAGGTGCCGTACGGCCGCCGTCGTGCCGCCGGTCTGGTCGGAGTCGAGCGCCGAGACCTCGGGGGTGCTCTGGGGTCCCACGAGGATGGCGGGCACGCCGGTCGGGAACTGCACCTTGCTGTCGTACTCGATCTGCGAGGTCACGATGAGCACGAGCACGTCGACCGCCATCTCCTCGAGACGCGTGAAGGCGCCGCTCGTGGCGAGCCCCGTCGCGGCGGCGATCGGCATGAGCGTCGTGGCGTAGCCCTTGAGGGCCGCGTACTCCGACACGGCCTCGACCGTGCGGCGCGTTCCGACCGCGTGCAGGCCCTGGTAGACGATGCCGATCGTCTTGAACGACCCGCGACGCATGGCACGCGCGGCGAGGTTCGGTCGGTAGCCGAGGTCGCGCATCACGCCGAGCACGCGGTCGCGGGTATCGGCGTTGACGTTCGGTTCGCCGTTGGCGACCCGGGAGACGGTCTGCAAGGAGAGACCCGCCACCCGCGCGACGTCCCGCATGGAAGGACGCCGCGTTTCCATGTCAGACCCCCGTGAAAGTGAACGTGAAGCGCAGCACGCCCGCACGCGGCAGCCGGTATGCGGGCAGTGTACGCGCTCCCCAGGAGTCGTCGCCGCCGACACCCCGCCGCATGAGCGCGGGGCGCAGCACGGTGCGGTGGCTCGGCGGCAGCTCGTTCGGATGCGCGGCCGCCTCGATCTGGTCGGGCGTCCACGGCAGCGCCGAGAACTCCATGCCGCTCTCGGCATCGAACCGCAGCCCGGCGCCCCGGTCATCGGTCACCTCCGCCCAGCGCACGCCGGTGCGGCTGCCCGCCTCCTGCGGTCGCAGGTAGGGGTGAGCGCCGTGCGCACGTCCGTCTCGTACACGCCCAGCCGCGCGCCCGCGCACCTGTCGACGTAGCTCTCTTCCGGGCCGTCGCCGTACCACCGCCAGCGGTCGAGGCGGTCGGCGGTCGTGAGCAGAGTGCCGAACTCCGGCAGCTCGGGCAGCCCGTCGATGAGCTCCATCGTCTGGGTCACCTCGACCCGACCCGACGCGTCCACCCGGTACGCGAGCTCGCACACCGCGGCCGGCTGGATGGGCAGCGCATAGCGATACACCGCGGTCATACTGCCGTCGTCTCCCACCGACACCACCGGGTCGCTCGCATCCGGCGGCGCCGTCCGGTAGCGACTCGCCAGCAGCCAGGCGCCGTCTTCGACGGGCCCGCCCCATCCGCGCTCGTTGGCGGTCGGCGCATGCCAGAAGTTGGGGCGCACCACGCCGCGGATCAGTTCGCGGCCGCCGTCGGCGCCCTCTCCGTAGCGGTACGACACGAGACCGCCGTGCAGGCGGGAGAACAGCGCGTGGAAGTGCGCGCCGTGCACGCCCGTGTTGTGGATGCCCCGCACGAGCCGGAGCGGCTCGGCGCCCACGCGGGCGGGTGGCGCCCAGGCGCCGAAGACCCCTGGCCCCACGCGGCCTCGTGTCCCGCATCCGCCCACGAGGTCGCCTCGCGCAGCCGGAACGAGACCTCGACCGCGTACTCGCCCGCCGCATCCGGAACCGTGACGGGCAGCGGATGCGTCGCGCGCTCGCCCGGGGCGACGTCGGTGGGCACGGTGGTCGTCTCGAGCACCTCGCCCTCCCGCGAGAGCGTGACCCGGCACTCGTACTCCGACGATCGCGTGGCGAGCAGCCGACTCTCGACGGTGAACGCGTCACGCTCGACGGTGACGACGAGCCCCTGGTAGAGCTTCGCCACCTCCTGCGCCTTCGGCGACGGCGTGTGGTCGGCGAAGAAGATGCCGTCACCGCAGAAGTCGCCGTCGTTCGGTGCATCGCCGCAGTCGCCGCCGTAGCCGAAGTAGCTGCGACCATCCGGGTCGACGAGGGCGATCGCCTGATCCGAGAAGTCCCAGATGAAGGCGCCCTGGAATCGCGGCTCGCGATAGGCGAGGTCGAGGTACTCGTCGACGGCGCCGAAGGAGTTGCCCATCGCGTGCGCGTACTCGCACAGGATCAGGGGCTTGCCCGGATGCTCGGCGAGGTACGCCGGGAGCTCGCGGGCCGGCGTGTACATGCGGCTCAGCACGTCGCTCGTCTCGGGATGGCGCGGGTCCCAGTCGACGCCCTCGTAGTGCACGGGCCGGGTGTCGTGGGCGCGGAACCAGTCCGCGACCGCGAGGATGCCGGTGCCCCCGTACGACTCGTTGCCGCACGACCACATGACGACGCTCGGGTGGTTCTTGTCGCGCTCGAGCATGCTCGCGGCGCGGTCGAGCAGCGCGGGCACCCACTCGGCCCGGTCGCCGGGGAACGCCTCGTCGTCGCCCGCGCCGAGGTAGCGCAGGCGGTCCCACATGCCGTGGGTCTCGAGGTTCATCTCGTCGATCACGAGGAAGCCGTAGCGGTCGGCGAGCTCGTAGAAGAAGGAGTTGTTGGGGTAGTGGCTCGTGCGGATCGCGTTGACGTTGATGCGCTTGAGGGCCCGCAGATCCTCCTCAGTCTGCTCGCGCGTCATGACGCGACCCTCGAGCCCGAACTCGTGACGGTTCACTCCGTGGAACACGACCCGCCGCCCGTTGAGGGTCAGCAGCCCGTCGTCGATCGCGAACCGCCGGATGCCCACCTGCTGCGGCACGACCTCGGTCACCTCGCCCGCGGCATCCCGCACCTCGATGAGCAGCTCGTAGAGGAAGGGGCGCTCGGGGCTCCACAGCTCTGGTTCCTCGACGCGCACGACGAGGGCGCCGTCGTCGGCAGACAGGAGCTCGCCCACGCCCTCGAGCCGCGCGCTCACCGTGCCCTCGCCCCGCAGCGCGACAGCGAGGCGCACCTCCGCGCTCGCGGTGTCGTCGGCGAGTGCGGTCGTGACCCGCAGGTCCTCGGCGTGCACGGCGGGCCGCCGGCGCAGCACGACGTCGCGGAACAGCCCCGAGAAGCGGTACATGTCCTGGTCTTCGAGCCACGAGCCGGAGCTCCACTTGATCACCTGGGCGGCGAGCACGTTCTCGCCCGCGACGAGCGCATCCGTCACGTCGAACTCGGAGGGCGTGAAGCTGTCGGTGGCGTAGCCGATGTACACGCCGTTGCACCACACGGCGATCGCGCTCTCGGCGCCCTCGAAGACGATCGACACGGTCTCGCCTGCTTCGAGGGGCTGCTCGAGCGCGAAGGTGCGGCGATACGACGCCACCGGGTTGAAGAGCGTCGGGATCTGTCCCGGCTCGACCTGCTCGTGGCCGTCCCAGGGGTACTGCACGTTGACGTACTGCGGACGGTCGTAGCCCTGCAGCTGGATGTGCGCGGGAACCGGGATCTCATCCCACCCCGACGCGTCGAAGTCGGGCGACGCGAAACCCTCGACGGTGTCGGCGGGGCTCGGCGCGTAGTGGAACTTCCACCTGCCGCTCAGCAGCTGCTCGAAGGAGCTCGTGCCGGATGCCGCCTCCACGCCGTCACGGAACCAGCGATGGTCGGAGTGGGCCGGCATCCGGTTCTCGGAGACGACCCGGGGGTCGGCGATGCGGGTGAGGTCGAGGGTCACTTGATGGCTCCCGTGATGCCGTTGGCGAACTGACGTTGGAGGATGAGGAAGACGACGACGGTCGGAAGCGATGCCAGCAGCACGGCGAGCATGAGCACGCCGTAGTCGGTGACGTAGCCGGCGCTCAGGTTGACGATGAGCATCGGCATCGTCTGCACCTCGTTCTTGATGAGGATGACGCGCGGCCACAGGTAGTTGTTCCACGCCGTCATGAAGGTGATGACGCCGGCAGCCGCGAAGGTCGCGCGCATCGTGGGGATGTAGATCCGGGCGTAGATCGAGAGCTCGTTCAGACCGTCGACGCGCGCCGCCTCGAGGATCTCGGTGGGGAACGCACGGGAGGACTGCCGGAACAGCAGGATCAGCAGCGGCGTCGAGATCGCCGGCACGATGACCGCGAAGAGCGAGTTCACGAGCCCGAGCTTCGCGAACACCTGGAACAGCGGGATCATCGTGGCCGCGAACGGGATCATCATGGCGAGCAGCAGCACCGCCATGAGCACGTCCTTGCCCCGCGAGTGGTACACCTCGAAGCCGTAGCCGGCGATCGAGCAGATGACGAGCGCGAGCACCGTGGTGCCGAGCGCGATCGCGGCCGAGCTGCCCATCGCGCGCAGCACATCCTGCGCCTGGAAAAGCTTCACGAAGTTCTCGAACAGCGCGCCGCCCGGCAGCAGCCGTGACGAGAGCACGTCCTGGCTCGTGTTGGTGGCCGAGACGAGCATGAAGTAGAGCGGGAACAGGGAGAAGACCGTCCAGATCCCGAGGAAGGCGTAGCCGGGCACCTCCCGCAGCTTCTTAATCACGCTCGTCTCCGATCCGCAGCTGGATGAAGGCGAGTACGGCGACGAGGATCAGGATCACGTACGAGACCGCCGCGCCGTAGCCGAAGTTGGGGTTCCTCTGGAACGAGATCTCGTAGAGGTAGTGCGACATCGTCATCGAGGCATGCGCGGGGCCGCCCTGGGTGAGGGCCCACGACTCGTCGAAGAGCTGCAGGGTGCCGTTGGTCGACATGATCGCGGTGAGCAGGATGATGGGGCGCAGCTGCGGCACCGTCACGCGCCAGAAGACCTGGAGGCTGTTGGCACCGTCCATGCGGGCCGCCTCGATCGTCGAGCGGTCGATGTTCTGCAGCCCGGCCAGGAAGAAGATCATGTTGAAGCCGGTCCAGCGCCACAGCAGGCCCAGGATGATGACGGCGCGCGCCGTGGTCGGGTCGCCGAGCCAGTTGACGGGCTCCACGCCAAAGGCTCCGAGGAAGTCGTTGACGAAGCCGTCGGTCGCGAACATGGTGCGGAACACGAGGGAGTAGGCCACGAGCGACATCGCACACGGCAGGAAGATCGCGGTGCGCCAGAAGGCTCGACCGCGCAGGCGCGGGCTGTTGAGCAGGTTGGCGAGCGCCAGGGCGATCAGCAGCATGATCGGCACCTGGATCAGCAGATAGATGAAGGTGTTGCCGAGCGTCTGCTTGAAGATCTCGTCGCCGAGCAGCCGCTGGTAGTTGTACCAGAGCGGGTCGGCCCAATCGAGCCGGGTGCCGCGGCCGGTCTGCAGCGACAGGATGAGCGCCTGGATCATCGGCACGAAGCTGATGAGCACGATCAGCACGGCAGCCGGCAGCAGGAACCCCCAGCCGGTGAGGTTGTGGCGCCGGTCGGTTCCGAGCCGTCTCCGGTCGCCGCGCGGTTTCGTCGCGGTCAGTGCACTCATGTGGCACCTCGTTCTGTGGGGTCGAAAGGATGTCGGGTGGCGGCCCGCGGTCGGCGTACAGCGGGCGGCGCTGCCGTCCGCTGTCGCGCAGCTGGTGGGGGCGGGTACACACGGGGGCGGCGCCCAGCCGCCCCCGTGTGTACGGCTAGCCCATGGCGAATTCGACCGCGGACTGCGCCTCGTCGAGCGCGGATGCCATGTCGGTTCCGCTGATGATCTTCGTGATCGCCGTGCTCACCGCATCCCGCGCCTCGTAGTAGTACACGCCCGTGTTGTTGCTCGGCACGGAGGCGCCGAACGTCACGACGTCGGCGTAGACCGCCTGACCGCCGAAGAAGTCGACGGGCTGCGCGTAGACGTCGCTGTCGCCTGCCGGGATCCAGTTCGCGACCGCACCCGAGGAGGGCAGGATCGTGTCGTAGAGCTCGGTCGAGCCGGCGAAGGTCGACTTCAGGAAGTCGCTCGCGAGGTCGACGTCGGCGTTCGAGCTGATGGCCCACGAGGAGCCGCCGTTGGCCGAGAAGTTGGTCGCGCCCGAGACGCCGTCGAGCTTGGGCAGGTTGGTGACCGCCCAGTTGCCGGCTTGGTCGGTCGCGGTCTGCAGCGAGCCCGAGATCCAGACGCCGTTGATGGTGCCGGCGACGGAACCGTTCACGAAGGTGCCGATGTACTCATCCCACGAGTTGACCTCGGTGAAGACGCCCGCGTTCACGAGGTCGACGTAGGTGTCGATCGACGCCTCGAGCGCCTTGTTGTCGGCGATCGTGGGGTTGCCGTCGGCGTCGAAGAGGCTCGCGCCCGCCGACTGCAGCATCATCATGATCGTGTCGGAGGAGCCCGCCTGGCCCGACAGCAGCGGCTTGCCGGTCTTGGCGAGCACGTCCTTCGCCTTGGTGACGAAGTCATCCCAGGTGATGTCGGTGAAGTCATCGATCGTGTAGCCGGCCTCGGCGAGCACGTCGGTGCGGTAGGCACCGATCGCGGTGCCCGAGTCGAACGGCACGCCGTAGTTCACGCCGTCAACGGTCGAGTAGTCGACGACCGACTGCGGGAACTCGGAGAAGTCGGCGGCGTCGGTCGCTTCGCTGAACAGGTCGGGGTAGTTGATGACGTTCTTCTGGAACGCGTTGTTCTGCACGAGGAAGATGTCGGGCAGCTCGCCGAACTCCTGTGACTGCGCGAGGGTCGTGAGCTTGGTCTGCAGGTCGTCCCAGGGGTCTCGACGATGTCGAGCGAGAAGTCGGGGTGGTCCTTCTGGTAGATCTTCTCGGCTTCCTGCATCGCGTAGATGTTGAAGGCCGGGTCCCACGCCCAGACGGTGAGGGTGTTGTCGTCGCTTCCGCCGTCGCCGCCGGAGTCCCCGAGCATCCGGCCAGCATGAGCGCGACCGGCATGGTGAGGGCGACGGCCGCGGTTGCGATCTTCGTCGTTCGCTTCACAGCAAGATCCTTCCTTGGTGGAGGGATGCCTCGAACGCGACGCTGCGTCCTCGCTGTGTGCTCGTCCTCGAGCATCCCAGAGGGGTGATTGTGGTGCGATGGTGACGTTAACATGTGAACGTCACCATCTGCAACGGTTTTCGGCAAAAGCCTGGTCAGGCGGGTGTTAGGCGGGCGCCCCGGTCGACGGGTTCTCGTCGTCGTCGGGCGGCACGATGCACAGCGACTCCGCCACCAGACCACCGACGAGACCCAGCACCGAGGCGATCAGCATCGCGAGCATCCGCCACAGCGCCTCCGAGGCGCTCACCGGACGCACGAGCAGCTCGGCGATCATGCCGGCGGCCGCACCCGTGAGCAGGGCGCCCGCCGCGGCGCACGCCTTCGCGAGCAGCACGACGCGCGTCGCGTAGAACGGGTCCACCCGTCGGCGCACCTTGCCACGCGTCGCCCGCCTGATGGGAACGGCGAGCGCCACCACGATCACGGCGATGAGCACGAGGGTGATCGCGAGCGTGAACTCGGGCAGCAGCTTCTGCACGCCGAGGGCGCCGAGGGCGAGCTGCACGAGAAACCCGCCCACCGCGCCGACCGCGGCCAGCACGACGAGCAACGACGCCCGGGTGCGTGTCACGCCGCTCCCCCGCCGAGTTCGTGCCCGGCATCGAGCGCGTCGAGCAGCTCGTCGACCCGCCCCCTGCCGGGCAGCTCCGCGTGCGGATCGGCCGTGAGCCACGGGCGCAGCACGAAGTCACGCTCGTGGGCCCGCGGATGCGGCAGCGTCAACACGGGATCGTCCTGCTGAAGATCGCCGTAGACGATGAGGTCGAGATCGAGCGTGCGATCCCCCAGCGCTCCGTGCGCACGCGGCCGTGCGCATCCTCGAGCGCACGCAACACGGCGTGCAACTCGTGCGGGGCGAGGGAGGTGCGGATGACGGCCACCGTGTTGAGGTACGGCGGCGCCTCGCGGTCCACCCCATAGGGGCGCACCGCCGGTGTCTCGATGGGCGGCGCGAGCGTCACGAGCTCGATGCCCTCGGTCGCGGCGAGGCCAGCGGCGGCGGCCTGGATCGTGGCGGCGCGATCGCCGAGATTCGCGCCGAACGCGACGACGGCCGGAGTGAGGTCGCTGCTCATGCGCGGTCCCGTCGCAGGGTGACCGCGACATCCGCGAACGGCACCTCGATGGGCGCGTTCGGTTTGTGCACGGTCACGTCGACCGAGTCGACCCGTTCGTAGGAGAGGGCGATGCCCGCGACGCGGTCGGCCACCGTCTCGATGAGGTCGACGGGGTCGGATTCGACGGCCTTCACCACGCGGTTGGCGAGCTCGCCGTAGTCGACGGTTGCGGCGAGCGCGTCGCCCTCGGCGGCGGGCGCGAGCGAGAGGTGCAGCACGACGTCGACGATGAACAGCTGGCCCTCGACCCGCTCGTGCGGCAGCACGCCGTGGTAGCCCATCGCGCGCAGCCCGGTCAGGGCGATCTCATCGCGAGCGTTCATGGCGTCCTCTCGGGTTCCAATGCTCCTCCACATCCAGTGCCAGTCTCGTCGCTGCCACGTCGTGCACGCGAACCCCCAGGCTCCTGCGGCCGCCGCGAGCGCGCTGATCGTGGCGGTGGGGGCGTCGCGTTTGCCGAGCGGGGCGTTGTCGGGCAGGAGCCGCCCGATGAATCGCTTGCGCGAAGCTCCGATCAGCACGGGGGCGAGAGGCGTGAGCTCGCGGAGGGCGTGCAGCAGCTGCCAATTGTGCTCGGCCGACTTCGCGAAGCCGAGGCCCGGGTCGATGATGAGCTGCTCGCGGCGCACCCCCTGACGAGCAGTTCGGCGAGCCGGGCCTTGAGCTCGGCGCGCACCTCCGCCACCACGTCGTCGTACCGCGGCTCGACGTCGACGCCACCGCGCCAGTGCATGACCACGAAGTGCACGCCGGTCTCGGCCGCCACCACCGCCATCTGCGGGTCGTGAAGCGCGCCCGAGACGTCGTTGATCATGGTCGCGCCGGCCTCGACCGCCGCACGCGCCGTGGCCGAGTTGCGGGTGTCGATCGACACCGGTATGCCGGCGTCGCTGAGCGCTCGGATCACCGGCAGCACGCGGTGCTGCTCCTCGTCGGGGTCGATCGCGATCGAGCCCGGCCTCGTCGACTCGCCGCCCACGTCGATCCAGTCGGCGCCGGCGTCGCGCATCCGCGCGGCATGCGCCACGGCGTCGTCGAGGCGCTGCCACCGACCGCCGTCGCTGAACGAGTCGGGCGTCACGTTGAGCACACCGAGGATCGCGGTCACAGCACCTCCGAAGCCTCTGCGGCATCCGCTCCACGCCCGATGAGCGCGAGCACGCCCGCGCGATTCGCGGGCTCGGCGAGGGTGCCGCGGCTCGCGACCGTGACCGTCGTGGAGGATGCCTGGCGCGTGCCACGCGCGGTGACGCATCCGTGCTGGGCATCGAGCACCACGAGCACGCCCCGCGGGGCGAGCCCCTCCTCGAGCGTGTCGGCGATCTGCTCGCCGAGCCGCTCCTGCAGCTGAGGGCGCGAGCTGAGCGTCTCGACCACGCGCGCGAGCTTGCCGAGGCCGACGATGCGCTCGTTCGGCACATACGCGAGGTGGGCGACGCCCGTGAAGGGCAGCAGGTGGTGCTCGCAGGTCGAGCGGAACGCGATGTCGCGCACGAGCACGAGCTCACCCGCGCTGTGCTCGTCGGCGAAGTCGGTCGATGCCGCCAGGTGTGCGAGCGGATCCTCGTCGATGCCGGCGAACAGCTCGGCGTACGACGCGGCGATCCGCTGCGGGGTGCGCGCGAGTCCGGGGCGCGCCGGGTCTTCGCCGATCGCACGCAGCAATTCGACGACGGCCGCCTCGATGCGTCCCGAGTCGATGGGCACGGCGAGCCTTACGCGGGCGCGATGCCGGGCGTCTGCCGCGGGCGCGGGGTGCGCTGCGGCTTCACCGGCGGCTCGGAGTCGACCCCCGCATCCACGGCGCCCGGGTCGACGGGCGCGGATGCGGCGATCTCGATCGGAGGCAGGTCGCTGAGCGGACGATGCGTGCTCGAGAGCCACTGCGGGCGCTCGGGCAGGCGACGCACCTCGGCGAAGATCTCGGCCAGCTGGTTGTGGTCGAGGGTCTCCTTCTCGATGAGCTCGCGCGCGAGGCGGTCGAGGATGTCGCGGTTGTCGGTGAGCACCTGGTAGGCCTCGTCGTGCGCCTGCTCGATGAGCGCGCGCACCTCGAGGTCGACCTTCTCGGCGAGCTCTTCGGAGTAGTCGCGCTGGTGGCCCATGTCGCGACCGAGGAACACCTCACCCTGCGACTGACCCAGCTTGACGGCGCCGATCGTGGCGCTCATGCCGTACTCGGTCACCATCTTGCGGGCCGTCGCGGTGGCCTTCTCGATGTCGTTCGACGCGCCCGTCGTCGGATCGTGGAACACGATCTCTTCCGCAACGCGGCCGCCCATCGCGTAGGTCAGCTGGTCGAGCAGCTCGTTGCGGGTCACCGAGTACTTGTCTTCGAGCGGCAGCACCATCGTGTAGCCGAGGGCCCGGCCGCGCGGCAGGATGGTGACCTTCGTCACGGGGTCGGTGTGGTTCATCGCCGCCGCCGCGAGCGCGTGACCGCCCTCGTGGTAGGCCGTGATGAGCTTCTCCTTGTCTTTCATCACGCGGGTGCGGCGCTGCGGACCGGCCATCACGCGGTCGACGGCCTCGTCGAGCGCGCGGTCGTCGATCAGCTGCGCGTTGCTGCGCGCCGTGAGCAGTGCGGCTTCGTTGAGCACGTTCGCGAGGTCGGCGCCGGTGAAGCCGGGAGTCTTGCGGGCGAGCACGGCGAGGTCGACGTTCTTCGACATCGGCTTGCCCTTGGCGTGCGTCTCGAGGATCTTCTCGCGGCCCTTGAGATCGGGCGCGTCCACGCCGATCTGCCGGTCGAAGCGGCCGGGCGCAGCAGCGCGGGGTCGAGGATGTCGGGCCGGTTGGTGGCGGCGATCAGGATGACGTTGGTCTTCGGGTCGAAGCCGTCCATCTCCACGAGCAGCTGGTTGAGCGTCTGCTCGCGCTCGTCGTGGCCACCGCCGAGGCCGGCGCCACGATGACGCCCGACGGCGTCGATCTCGTCGACGAAGATGATGGCCGGCGCGTTCTGCTTCGCCTGCTCGAAGAGGTCGCGCACGCGGCTCGCGCCGACGCCCACGAACATCTCCACGAAGTCCGAACCGCTGATCGAGTAGAACGGCACGCCGGCCTCGCCCGCCACGGCGCGCGCGAGCAGCGTCTTACCGGTGCCGGGAGGGCCGTACAGCAGCACGCCCTTCGGGATGCGGGCACCCACGGCCTGGAACTTCGACGGGTCCTTCAGGAAGTCCTTGATCTCCTGCAGTTCCTCGACCGCCTCGTCGACGCCCGCGACATCCGCGAACGTCACCTTGGGGCTCTCCTTGCTCACGAGCTTGGCGCGCGACTTGCCGAACTGCATGACGCGGTTGCCGCCGCCCTGCATCGAGCTGAACAGGAACCAGAAGATCACGCCGATGAGCAGGAACGGGATGAGGATGCCGAGCAGGCTCGTGAACCAGTTGGTCTGGGGCACCTCGTCGTCGAACTCGGCCTTCGACGCCGTGATCGCCTGCACGATCTCCTCGCCGCGAGGCGTGACGTAGTAGAACTGCACCTGCGTGCCGAGCTCCACGTCATCCGCCACGTACGCCTTCGAGAGGGTGAGGTCGACGCGCTGCTCGCCGTCGACGATCTTGACCTTCTCGACCGTCGAGCCATTGAGCAGCTCGAGGCCCTGCTGGGTCGTGATCGCGCGGAAGCCGGATGCCGTCAGCAGGTTGAAGCCGACGATGAGGATGACCGCGCCCAGCAGGATGTAGATGAGCGGGCCACGGAAGATGCGCTTGAAGTCCATGTGCGTGCGGGCGGGAACCCGCATCCTTTCCTCTGAGACGTGCCCCTCAGGCTACCGCCCGGCTCCTTTATCCCGTCTGGACGTTCGCCCAAGGCGGATGGAGTGGTTGCCAAACGCTGCAGCGCTCCCTCCCCCGCGCCAGCAATCTCTGCCGCCCTGGGTCAAACGCTGCAGCGTTTGAGACGGGTCAGGAGTACACGTGAGGAGCGAGGATGCCGACGGCGCGCAGGTTGCGGTATCGCTCGGCGTAGTCGAGGCCGTAGCCGACGACGAAGTGATTCGGGATCTCGAAGCCCACGTACTTGACGTCGACGTCGACCTTCGCGGCCTCCGGCTTGCGCAGCAGCGCGCAGATCTCCACCGTCGCAGCGCCGCGCGACGACAGGTTCTCGCGCAGCCACGAGAGGGTGAGCCCCGAGTCGATGATGTCCTCGATGATGAGCACGTCGCGGCCGGTCAGGTCGGAGTCGAGGTCCTTCAGGATGCGCACCACGCCCGAGGACTGCGTGCCGGCGCCGTAGGAGCTCACCGCCATCCAGTCCATCTCGATGTGCCTGCGCAACTCGCGCGATACATCCGCCATCACCATGACCGCGCCCTTGAGCACGCCCACGAGCAGCAGCTCACGGCCCTCGTAGTCGCGCTCGATCTCGCGGCACAGCTCGGCGATGCGTTCGTGGATCTGCGCCTCGCTGAGCAGCACCTCTGTCAGGTCACCTGTGATGTCGGCCGGCTCCATGGGTCAACCCTACTTGCGTGCCGACGGTGCCCCATGGGCCGAGAACACCAGCAGCCGTCCCTCACGGCGTGCCGTGAGGCCCGGCAGGTCGATGGGGCCCTGGCCGTGCCAGTCGGTCACGAGGCGTGCCACCTCGACGGTGTGCGCCCAGCTGAGCGACACCCCGAACTCCGACGCCACGACGTAGCGGATGACGCGCTGGCGCACGGCTGCGGGGTTCGCCGCGAGGGCGGGCACCGACACCGCGATCCCGGCCTCGGCCGGCTCGCAGATGTCTTCGGCCACCTCCTCGATCTGGTGCACGAACGCCTCCTCGTCCTGCCGCAGCAGTTCGGCCGTGCGCGCGAGGGCCTCGGCGACGCCCGGCCCGAGCTCTGCCTCCAGCACGGGCAGCACCCGCTCGCGCACGCGCACCCGTGCGTACGTGGGATCGAGGTTGTGCGGGTCGTCCCACGGCTCGAGTCCCTCGTCGAGGCAGGCCTGCCAGGTGGTCGCCCGCCGGATGCCGAGCAGCGGGCGGCGCAGGGTGCCGGCATCCGCTTCCATTCCCATGAGGCTCGCGCCGCCGCTGCCGCGCGCGAGCCCGAGCAGCACCGTCTCGGCCTGGTCGTCGAGGGTGTGCGCGAGCAGCGTCGCGCTCGCGCCGGTCTCGGTGACGGCCGCGAGGATCGCCGCGTACCGCGCCTCGCGGGCCGCCGCCTCGGGGCCGCCTGCGGTGCCGACTTCGACGCGGGTGACGATCACGGGGTCGAGCCCCAGCGTGCGGGCCTGCTCCGCGGCGCGGGCGGCCACAGCATCCGAGCCCTCCTGCAGCCCGTGGTCGACGACGATGGCACCCGCCCGGATGCCGGCGCGCGGCGCCTCGAACGCGGTCGCCGCCGCGAGCGCGAGTGAGTCGGCGCCGCCGGAGAGCGCCACGAGCACGAGCGGCGCGGCCTCACCCCCGGTCGTCTGTGTCGAAAATGCAGGAGAACCCGCGCGTGTCGTCGGCCGCGCCCCGGATTCTCGGGCGGTCGCCGCAGAATCTCCTGCATTTTCGACATTGACGGAGGCGGCGGCGGCGGAGGCGGACGCGGCGGTCAGGTCGGCGAGCGACACGCGCACGGCACGGCGGATGTCGGCCCGAGCGGGCGTGAGACGGGGTCGCGGGGCGTCGGCGGGCATCAGCTAACGTTATTGCGCGCACCGCAGCAACGACAGGAGCCCCCATGGCCGAGTACGCCGCCGTCATCGAGATCCCCAAGGAAGCCGCAACAAGTACGAAGTCGATCACGAGACCGGCCGCGTCTTCCTCGATCGCGTGCTCTTCACCGGGTTCGTCTACCCCACCGACTACGGCTACTTCGAGAACACCCTCGGCCTCGACGGCGACCCCGTCGACGTGCTCGTGCTTCTGGACTACCCGCTCTTCCCCGGCGTCGGCGTCAAGGTGCGCCCCGTCGGCGTGTTCAAGATGACCGACGACGGCGGGTCGGATGCCAAGGTGATCGCCGTGCAGGCCAAGGACCCGCGCTGGGCGCAGATTCAGGACGTCTCCGACATCCCGGAGTACACCCGCAAGGAGATCGAGCACTTCTTCGAGCACTACAAGGACCTCGAGCCCGGCAAGTGGGTCAAGACCGAGGGCTGGGGCGACGCCGCCGAGGCCGAGGCCATCGTGCAGGCGGGCATCGAGGCGTTCCCCGGGCACTGAGTTCCAATGCCCCGCGGTAATCCGCGGCGCTCGGGCGTGGCGCGGGGTTTCGAGACGCGCGGCCTCGCCGCGCTCCTCAACCCGCTGGCAGGCGCGGCGGAGCTCAGCCGGTCGGGCGCCCCACGTAGGGCACGCGGTCGTAGGCGCGCGCCGAGACGATGCGCACGGGCGCGCTCGGGTTCGGGGCCTCGATCATCATGCCGCCGCCCAGGTAGATCGCGACGTGGTACTTGCGCGCGATCGTGGCCGAGCCGCCATCCGAGTAGAAGATCAGGTCGCCCGGCAGCGCCTGGCTGAACGGCACGAGACGCCCCTGTGCGGCCATGTAGTTGTACTGGTCGGTCGAGCTGTGGATGCCGATGTAGACACCCACGGATGCGTACGACGCCTTGGTGAGACCGGAGCAGTCCCACGCGTCGGGGCCCATGCCGCCCAGCTGGTACCGCTCGCCGAGCTGCGCCTTCGCGTACGCGATCGCGCCGTCGACCGCCGAGGTCACGGGTGTCGGCGGCGGGGCAGGGTCGGACGAGCCGCCGCCGGGGGTTCCACCCGGCGCGCCGCCGTTTCCGCCGCCGGGTGTGCCGCCCGCGGGCGGCTGCGGCTGCTGCGCCGCGACACCCTCCGCGTAGGCGCGCTCGAGCTCAGCCGTGGTGCCCTTCAGGCTGGCGAGCTGCGCGTACAGCACCGACTGGTTCGCCTGCTGCGCCGCGACCTGCGTCTCGACGTCCGCGGCGGCCTGCTCGGCATCCGACTGTGCCTGCTGTGCAGCCTCGGCCCGCGCACGACGCTCGCTCTCGGCGAGCTCCGCCTCGGCGGTGAGCGACGACACTGCCTTCTGGTCGAACACGGCCTGCTCCACGAGCGCCGCCGACGACTCGCTGAGCTTCGACATCGTTCCCAGCCGCGAGAGCAGGCTGTCGGCGTCGGCCTCCGACGAGAAGACGAGCGAGTTCATCGCGTCGCTCCCACCCGTGCGGGCGAGACGCGCCACCAGGCTCGCGGCGAGCTTCGCGGATGACTCGGCGCGTTGCGTCGCATCGGCCAGCTGGTCGGAGAGGCGGGTGGTCTTCGCCTCCGCGGCCTGCAGCTCGTTCTGGGCGAGCAGGGCGTCCTCCGCCTTCTGCATCGCGACCTTTTCAAGCGCGGCCGCCTGGGCCTGCAGTTCGCCGACGAGGCCCTCGAGCTTGGCGATCTCGGCCTTCTTCGCCGACTCGCTCTGCTTGGCCGCCTGCACCTCGGCCCACGTGGGATAGTCATCGCCCGGTGCCGCCGCGACCGAGATCCCGCCCGTCGCGGTCAGCGCGAAGGCCGCGGCGATCGAGACAGCCGCGGTCGCCGCCGGCCCGGCGGGTCGGCGGAACGCGGATCCTCCCGGACGCTCCGGGCGATCGGGGCGATCAGCCAAGCGTGATCCCCTGGTTGCGCATGAACGGCACCGGGTCGGTCAGCGTCTCGCCGTACCGCACGATGAAGTGCAGGTGGCATCCGGTGGAGTGGCCCGTTGTGCCGGTGCGCGCGATGAGCTGCCCGGGGCCGACCTGCTGACCCACGTGCACGCCGATACCGCCCGGCATGATGTGCGCGTAGCCGGTGTTGGTGCCGTTGCCGTGCTCGATGCGGATGTAGTTGCCCCAGGTTCCGTACCAGCCGGCGTACACGACGGTGCCGGCGTGAGCCGCGTAGATCGGGATGCCGCATCCGCCCGCCAGGTCAACGCCGGTGTGGAAGGCGCGCGAGCCGTTGATCGGGTCGTAGCGCCAGCCGAAGTTCGACGAGATGTAGCCGCCGGCTGGGCGCGCCCATCCGCTCGCGCTGACCTCGCCCGCGGCCCCCGAGCCCCACTGCTGTTTGAGCCCCTCGAGGTAGTCGGCCTCGGTCACCTCGCGCTTCTCGGTGAGGAAGGCGACGAGGGATTCGGCCTGGGCTTTGGCCACCTGCAACGCGTCGAACTTCTGCTGCGCGTCGATCTGGGCCGCCTGGGCGATCTCGAACTTGGCCTGCGCATCGGCCCGCAGCTCGTCGAGCTTGGCCTCTTCGAGCACCTCCTGCTCGGCGAGCGAGCTCGCGGTCTTCTGCAGCTGCACGGCCCTCGAGTACACGGCGTCGCTGTGCTCGGTGACCTTCTGCATCGTGCCGATGCGGTAGAGGTAGCCGTCGGCGTTCCCGGAGTCGCCGAGCAGTCCGGCGGTGAGGTCGCCGCCCCCGCCCTGCTTGGCGAGGTTGGCGATGAGCTGCGTCGACTCGAGCCGCGCCTTGTCGGCCTCGGCCTGAGCGGCGGCCGCCTGATCCTTCACGGCTTGCGTGACCATCGACTGCTCGTCGAACTTCTGTTGCGCGTCGGCGTACTCCGTGCCGCGCCGCTCGGCCTCCGCCTGGGTGCGGTCGACCTCGACCTGCGCCGCGGCGATGCTCGCGTTGAGCGACTTGAGCTGAGCCTTGGCGGCCGCCTCGTCGCGCTTGGCGGCCTGTACGTCCGTCCAGCTCGGGAAGTCGGCTGTCGGAGCCGCGACGGCGGGCTGCACGCCGAGGGTGAAGGCGAGCGCGATCGACGCGGCTCCCGCCACGATCGCGGTCGCGCGCGATCCGGCGCCTTGTGCGCGGCTGATCCCCCGGTGTTGCATCTCTCCCCGTCCCGTGACGTCGTCTCTCGGCGTTATGTCACATGAGCAACATCACTCACACTAACAACATGAGCCGCGGTCGCCAAGGCATGCTGCGGCGGGTCAAGCCTCAACTATGAGTTGAAGTTGTGGCGGAGGGCGCGCCCGGCGCGGCCGCATCCGACGAAAAACGGATGCGACGCAGGCTGCCGGGGCAGCATCCACCTCGCGTCGTGGCGCTTCGGCGTCGATTAGCGTTAAGGCGGATCGCCACGTATGCTTGAGCGTCGGTTGCTATGCGGTTCGCCGCCATGGCCCCATCGTTTAGTGGCCTAGGACACCGCCCTTTCACGGCGGCAGCACGGGTTCGAATCCCGTTGGGGTCACCAAATCGCACCGTACAATTTCATATGCAAGGCCCTGTAGCGCAGTTGGTTAGCGTGCCGCCCTGTCACGGCGGAGGTCGCGGGTTCAAGTCCCGTCAGGGTCGCTGATCGAGAGCCTTTCCGAAAGGGGAGGCTCTTGAACAATCAGCGGGCGACCGCTGAGGCTCTGTAGCTCAGTTGGTAGAGCGCACGACTGAAAATCGTGAGGTCACGGGATCGACGCCCGTCGGAGCCACCACGGAAAGCCCCCGCAACGCCGGGGGCTTTCGTCATGTCCTCTACCGGAGCACCCTCATGTCCACCTCGCTCATCACGGGCAACCCCTGGCGCGTCATCCTGCTGTTCTCGGCCCCGCTGCTCGTGGGCAACGTGGTGCAGCAGCTGTACCAGGTGGTCGATGCGGTCGTCGTGGGGCGCTACCTCGGCATCGGCTCGCTCGCCGCTGTGGGGGCGACGGGCAGCCTGCTGTTCCTGCTGCTCGGCTTCGCCTGGGGGCTCACCTCGGGGTTCGCGATCCCCACCGCGCAAGCGTTCGGCGCGGGCGACATGGCTGGCGTGCGCCGCTCCGTGGCGGCCGGCACGATCCTCACCGCCGGCGCCACGGCGGTGCTGACGATCGGCGCCCCGCTCATCGCCGAGGCCGCGCTCCGCATCATGAACACCCCGCCCGAGCTGCTGCTCGAGGCCGTGATCTTCGCGCAGATCAACTTCCTCGGCGCCGGCGCGATCATGTTCTTCAACTACCTGGCGGCGATCATCCGCGCCATCGGCGACTCGCGCACCCCGCTCGTGTTCCTCATGATCGCGTGCGGGCTCAACATCGGCCTCGTCATCCTCATGGTGGGACCGCTCGGCTGGGGCGTCGCGGGCGCCGCCATCGCCACCGTCGTGTCGCAGGCCGTGTCAGTGCTGCTGTGCCTCGAGTACGTGCGCCGTCGCGTTCCGGCCCTCCACGTGCGTCGCGCCGACTGGCGAGTGAGCCGCACCGACCTTGCCGTCCACCTGCGGCTCGGACTGCCCATGGGCTTTCAGGCCTCGATCATCGCCATCGGCACGCTCGCGGTGCAGATCCGCCTCAATGATCTCGGAGCGGATGCGGTCGCCGCGTACACGACCGCGTCGCGGGTCGACGGCCTCGCGGTCGCGCTGCTGCAGTCGCTCGGTCTCGCGGTGTCGATGTTCGTGGCGCAGAACTTCGGCGGCGGCCGACCCGACCGCATCCGCCGAGGCGTGCTGCAGGGCACCTGGATGTCGATCGGCGCGGCGGTGCTGCTCGGCGCCGTCTTCATCACTCTCGGCACCCCGCTCGTGCGGCTGTTCGTGGGCGACCAGTCGGATGCGGTGGCTGCGATGGCCGCCGAGATGCTCGTCATCAACGGCGCGTGCTACACCGCGCTCGGGGTGCTCTTCGTGCTGCGCGGTGCCCTGCAGGGCCTCGGCCACACGATGATCCCGACGGTGACCGGCGTGGTCGAGCTCGTCATGCGCGTGGGTGCTGCCGTGGTGCTGGGCGCCGCCTTCGGCTACGTCGGCGTCGTCTGGAGCAACCCGCTCGCCTGGCTCGGCGCGATGGTCATTCTCATCCCGGCCTACGTGCGTGCGCACCGCGCGCTCGCCCATGAGCCCATCGCCCCGGCGCTCGTCACCCCGACCACGCCGATCCCGGTCGTCGGCCCGAGCGATGGCTCGATGGTGGTCGACGCGATCGTGACGCAGCCGATCACGCTGCCCGCGACCGCGGAGCGTCGCAACCTCGTGCGCGTGCTCGCGCGCCGCGCGCCCTCACGACGCCGCTGAACTCCCGCTGCAGGTCTTCCGCCTCTACACCCACCGCTCGAGCGCGGCTAGCGTGAGGCCCGTGCCCCCACGACCACGACGATCCGAGATGGTCGCCGATGCGACGCTCGTGTCGCTCGCGGCGGTACGGCAGGCGGTCAAGAACGTGATGCTCGTGCGGGCGCTGCGCGACGACGTCGACTTCGACGAGGAGTGGTACGCGGATGCCGCCCGCCGCGAACTCGAGGAGCTCGCGGGGGAGGCGGCTGCGGAAGCGGCGCGCCTGCGCGAGGTACGCGAGGCGACCCGGCGGCGGCGCGGGGTCGCGCGGGCGGCGGACGACTACCGCGCGGCCGACAGCCGACACCTCAAACGGCGAGCACGCGTGCTCGAGGAACTCGTCGAGGAGCTGCGGCGGCTCATGCAGGACGACACGACCGTCAGCACCCTCATCACCGAGGCGCGGCTGCGGGCCCTCGACGAGATCACCGCGACTACGGCATCCGTCCCCGGCCTCGGCCGCGAGCGCGCCGCCACGGGGATCGCCCGTTCGCGTGCACTGCAATCGCTGCGGGAGGAACTCAGCGACTACGCCGACTGACGCCTACTGGGGAGGCGTCGGGGCGCCAGGAGCCGGCGGCACGGGAGGCACGCCCTGCTGCTGCACGGGCGGAACCGCCTGTTGCGGCGCGGCCTGCGGCGGCACCGGCTGAACACCGGGCGGCGTCGGCTGCACCTGCTGCACCCCGGCGGCACCGGCTGCACCTGCACGGGCTGCTGCGCGTAGTACCCGGGCGCCTGGTAGTACTGCTGCTGCACGGTCTGCACGGGTTGGGCCGGCTTCGGCGCCTTCGGCTCGAACGCACGCACGATGAGCGGGATCACCGTGGTAACAACGGCGACGAGCGTCGCCGCGCCAGCCACCCGCCACCACCAGTCGGGCCACTCGGGCTCGGGGAACGCGGCGGGGATCGCGAGGATGAGCGCCGTCACCCACACCAGACCGATCGTCAGGATCGCGGTGATCTTGCCCACTTGCGAGCGCGCACGCGTGACGAAGTAGAGGCCGTAGAGCTGCGTGAACAGCAGCGCGAGCCGGAAGAGCACGATGATCAGCACGAGTCGCATCGTCTGCACGAACCACACCGAGGCGGCCGCCGTGTCTTCGGGCTGCAGCCAGCCGTTCCACAGCTTGATGAGACCGATCGCCACGAGCACGACGTTGACGATCGTCGAGACGCCCAGGTACCAGCGGTTGGGACCGTTGCCGACGTTGGCGTCGAGCACGACCGCACCCGCGAAGAGGCCGACGAGCAGGAGGGTCATCCACGCGCGACCGGCGATATTGGCCTGGTCGCCGACGATGATGAAGTAGCCGCCGAGCACGGCCGCCGCGATGAGCGCGCCGACGGCCAGGAAGAGCGACATCGTCGCCGCGCGCGAGCGACGCACGGCGGGGGTCTCGGGCGCCTGGGGCGCGGGGCCGTCGGAGGGAGGGGTGGTGGTCATGCCTGCGATTGTGTCAGACGGGGCCGCCGTGACAAGGGCAGAACTCCCCCGGCTGTGGGAAACGCATCCGTAACCCAGGTGTGACCGCGTGGACGACAGCGTGGCACCGCCGAGGGCTAGCGTGTTGTGCGATGGCCCTTCCGCGCTCCCCGTTCCGGCGACGTCCGCTGTTCGCCGACCTCGTCGCGGATGCGCTGCTCGTCGCGCGCGCGGGCGTGCGGCAACGCGTGAAGAACGTGGTGATCCTGCGCACCCTGCGCGACGGCGCCGACTTCGACCTCGAGTGGTACACGGATGCCGTGCGCACGGAACTCGAGGCGCTCGCGGTGGAGAACGAGACGGCTGCCGAGCAGCTGGTGCGCGACGCTGCGTATGCACAGGGCCGGCATTTCCGCGCCGCAACCGCTCGCGACTACGTCGACCGCGACGTGCCCAAGCTGCGCCGCCGCCGCCGCGTGCACCTGGCGCTCGCGGCCCGCCTGCGCGCACTCGCCGACGACGAGCTCGCGGTGGTCGCCCTCGTGGAAGACGCCCGCATGCTCGCGCTCGACGACATCGCCTCCGCCGCCGCCGCCGTGCCACGCGCCGACGGGCCGCGCCCGCTCACGGGACCTGCCCGCCGCATCGCGCTCGCCGACCTCGTCGAAGACCTCGACGAGCTCGGGCGGGCTCAGACGTCGCCCGCGGGCGACTAGCGTCATTCACGCCGCAGTCAACCCCGCTGCCATCCGGTGCGGAACGCACTACCGTCACCCGCATGACCTCGCTCTGGCATGCCGACGCTCCCCAGATCCCGACCGACCCACTCCCCGACGGCGGACGCTTCGACCACATCGTCGTCGGCGCCGGGCTCACGGGCCTCACGACGGCACTGCTGCTCGCCCGCCGCGGCAAGACGGTCGCGGTGCTCGAGGCCCGCACGGTCGGCGCTATCGCGACCGGCAACACGACCGCGAAACTCAGCCTGCTGCAGGGCGTGAAGCTGCAGCGCGTGCGCAGCCGCAACATCCGTGCCGTCTTCGACGCCTACGTCGACAGTCAGCGGGCCGCCTTCGACTGGATGGTCGACTACCTCACCGATCGCGGCGTCGCGTTCGAGCGCCGCCCGGCCGTCACCTGGGCGGAGAGCCCCGAGGAGCGCGACACCGTGCGCCGCGAGTACGAGGTGGCGCGCGCCGCGGGACTGCCGGTGCGCTGGGAGGAGGACGTGGCGCTCCCGACGCGCGGCTACGGCGCCGTCGTGCTCGACGATCAGGTGCAGTTCGACCCCATGGAGGTGCTCGCCTCCCTCGCCGCCGACGTGCGCGCGGCTGGCGGTGTGATCGTCGAGGGTGCCCGGGTGACGCGCCTCGAACTCGGCTCGCCGGTCGTCGCGCACACGAGCCTCGGCCGCGTCTCGGCACCGGATGTCGTGCTCGCCACCGGCACACCGCAACTGGACCGCGGGCTCTACTGGGCGAAGGTCGAGGCGCAGCGCAGCTACCTCGTGTCGTTCCGCGTACCCGGGGCCAACCCGCACGGCGATACGGGCATGTTCCTCGGAGCGGGCGGCGGGGCGCACAGCGTGCGCTGGCACCGGGGATCGCTGCTCGTCGGCGGATCGGGTCACGGCGTGGGTCGACAGGAGCCCGGCTTCGACCCCTACGGCGAGCTCGAGGAGTGGGCGCAGCGGTTGTGGCCGGGCGCGGAGGTCACCCACCGCTGGTCGGCACAGGACTACGCGTCGTTCTCCGGCATCCCATTCGTGGGCTACCTGCCGCGCACCCGCAAGCGCGCCTACTTTGCGACCGGCTTCGAGAAATGGGGCATGACCGGCGCCGTCGCCGCGGCCCTACTCCTCGACGCCGACCTCGAGGGCCGCCGCGAGGGCTGGCAGCGCGTGCTCGGCATGCGTCCGACCCTGCCGCAGACGATAGGCGTGGGCATCGGTGCGGGGGCCGCCGTCGCCTCCTGGTACGCGCGCGGCTACGCGGGCGCGGTGCGGGATGCCGTGCGCAGCATCCGTGACGGCGAACCGCACCTCGCCCCCACGGCGATCGTCGCCGACGAACTGGGGGCCCAGGAGGTCTGCCTGGTCTGCCCGCACCTCGGCGGCATCGTGCGCTGGAACCCCGCCGAGTCCACCTGGGACTGCCCCGCGCACGGCTCGCGCTTCGAGGCGACCGGTCGCGTCATCGAGGGCCCCGCGAAGCGCGGCCTCAGCACCCGCGTGCTGCGCAAGGACGCCGAGGTCAGCGCTTCGACTTCGCCCTGAGCGTCTTCTCGTCGATCGGCGCCTCGCCGGATGCCCGCAACGCCGCGTAGTAGGCGCGCGCCTCATCCTGCCGCTCCTGCTCGCCACCGTCGGCGATCGGCGCGCGCACGAGCTCGGGGTGAGCCCGAACGCGGCGACGAGCTCGAGCGCGTGCTCGCGGATGCGAGGCAGCAGCCGGTCGTCGATGTACGCCGTGATCGCCGCGGCACGCTGCCCCGAGAGGCGCCCGTGCACGAGGTACCAGGCGGCATCCTTCTCGATGAGCCCGAGGCCGAACAGGTCGCGCAACCAGGTGAGCACCTGCTTGGTGTCGCCATCCGGAACCTTCGCGAGCGCACGCGTGAACGCCTCCCACTGCAGCAGCTCGCCGTGGGCGCGCGCCGTCTGGATGAGGTCGTTCTGGTAGCGGTTGAAGAGCGCGGCGGCGTCGACGGGGGAGAGCTTGGATGCGGGCCGCAGTTTGCCGGCGAGCTCGGCCACCGCGGTGTGCACGCGGTCGGTCAGCAGCTGGCGCTGCGAATCCTCGTCGCGCACGAAGCCCACCGAGCGGGCGGTCGAGCCGAAGTCGGCGATCGCCTGGCCGAGCTGACGCAGGCCCGAGCGGTTGACCGTGGCCTCACCCACCTGACCCACGACGAACTGCGCCATCGCCCCGGCATCCGCGTTCTTGAAACGCTTCGCGTAGTCGGTGAGCAGGCGCTTGGCGACGAGCTGCAGCAGCACGTTGTTGTCGCCCTCGAAGGTGGCGTAGATGTCGAGGTCGGCGCGCAGCTGGGTGAGGCGGTTCTCGGCCATGAAGCCCGCGCCGCCGCAGGCCTCGCGGGCCTCCTGCAAGATCTCGAGCGCGGCCCAGGTGGAGAGCGGCTTGAGCGCCGCCGCGATCGTCTCAAGGTCTTCGCGGGTCGCAGGGTGTCTTCCTCGCCCGAGAAGACCCTGTCGAACAGCTCGAGGAACTCCTCGTGCGCGAACGACATGGCGTAGGTCTGGGCGAGGCGCGGCAGCAGGCGACGCTGGTGGCGCTGGTAGTCGAGCAGCACCTCCTCGTCGTGCGTGCCCGCGGTGAACTGGCGACGCTGCGTGCCGTAGGTGATCGCGATGTGCAGCGCGAGCTTCGAGGCGAGCGTCGAGGCGCCGTCGAGCGACACGCGGCCCTGCACGAGGGTGCCGAGCATCGTGAAGAAGCGGCGGCCGGGGCTCTCGATGGGCGAGGTGTAGACGCCGTTCTCGTCGACATCCCCGTAGCGGTTGAGCAGGTTGGTGCGCGGCACCCGCACCTGATCGAAGGCGAGTCGGCCGTTGTCGATGCCGTTGAGACCGCCCTTGAGGCCGTCGTCGTGGCTGCTGACGCCGGGAAGGAGCTCGCCGTTCGCGTCGCGGATCGGCACGTAGATGCAGTGCACGCCGTAGTTGACGCCCTTCACGATGAGCTGCGCGAACACCGTGGCCGCGCGCCCGTGCAGGGCGGCGTTGCCGAGGTACTCCTTCCACGCCGCGGCGAACGGCGTGTGGATGACCCACTCGTCGGTCTCCTCGTCGAGGGTCGCCGTGGTGCCGATCGAGGCGACATCCGAGCCGTGGCCGCGCTCGGTCATGGCGAAAGCGCCGGGGATCTCGAGGCTCATCGCGTCGGGCAGGAACTGCTCGTGGTGCCGTTCGGTGCCGAGGTGCAGGATCGCGGCGGCGAAGAGGCCCCACTGCACGCCCGACTTGATCTGCAGCGAGGGGTCGGCCAGCACGAGCTCCTCGAACGCGGCGATGTTGCCGCCCGCGTCGTCACGCCCGCCGAAGCGCTTCGGGAAGGCGCGGTGCACGGCATCCTCCTTCACGAGAAGGTGCAGCTGACCGAGCACGCGAGCGCGGTGCTCGGCGAGCGACAGGTCGCCCTGGAACCAGAACTCGGGCCGGGAGGCGAGCTTGCGCGACGCCTTGCGATCGTCGGCCCAGCGCCCGAGCAGATACTCGCCGAGCCACGCGGTGTCGACGGTGAGTTCGGCGGATGCGGTGGCCGCGTCACGCGGCGTGCTCACCTCGTCGGGCAGTTCGGGCGCGTCGTTCTTCGGAGCGGCGGCGGCTTCTGTGCGCGTCATGGCGTCCTCCTGAAGGAGAGTCGTGGGGATGACTTCACGCTAGGTCGGGTCGGCGCGGGTGTCGACTGTGTCGTCCGGCGGGCACGAATCGGGCGCGCCCCGGTGCCACGGTCGTTGTGGGAAACGGCCAATCGGGGCACGTTCCGGTTGGCGGTTTCGAGACGCATCGCCTGGCGGCGACGCTCCTCAACCACCGGGCCGCAGAGGTGGTTGAGGAGCGCCGCAGACGCGTCTCGAAACCCCCGCCGCCGTCAGAGCTGCGAGCCCGGCACCGAGAACGTGTCGCACGCCGTGAACGTGCCCTGCCGGCCGGCGTTGAACCACTTCTGCCGCTGCTCGCTCGCGCCATGCGTCCAGGTCTCGGGCGTCACCTGCCCCTGCGTCTGCTCCTGGATGTGGTCGTCACCCACCGCGGATGCGGCACTCAGCGCGTCGGCCCACTCGGCATCCGAGAGGGGTTCGAGATAGCTCACCCCGTTCTCGTCGGTGGTCTGCTCGGCGGCGCCGAGCGCGGCGCCCGCATAGCAGTCGGCCTGTAGCTCGAGGCGCACGCCGTCGGAGTCCGGGCCCGTCTGCGAGTTGTCGATGCCGTTCATCTGCCCGGTGATGTTCTGGATGTGGTGACCCCACTCGTGCGCCACCACGTAGAGCTGGGCGGCCGGTCCGCCGCTGGAACCGAAACGGTCGCGCAGCTCGTCGAAGAACGCGGTGTCGATGTAGATCGTCTCGTCGGGCGGGCAGTAGAACGGGCCGACCGCGCTCGTGGCGCCCCCGCACCCGGTGCTCGTCTGCCCCGTGAACAGCTGGATCTGCGTGCTGCGGTAACCGCTCTCGAAGGAGCCGGCCCAGTAGTCGTCGAGGAACGCCGCGGCACCCTTCATGCGGCAGTCGAGGTCGTCGTTGGCGTCGGAGCCGGTCTGGCACTGCTCGAGCGCCGAGTCGTCGCCGCCGGTCGAACCGCCGCCCATGCCGTCGACGAGCCCGGTGAGGTCGGGACCGCCGAGCAGCGCGACCACGAGCGCGATGATGCCGACGACGCCGACACCGCCGCCGACCGCGATGCCGCCCTTGGCCCGGCGGCTGATACGGCCCTTGCTGATGTCGGAGCCCTCGTTGAAGGTCATGTCGGCACGCTAGTGCCCCTGCGGCGCTCTGCCCACCCCGTTGCGTCGGTCCGCATGATCGTGCAGGGGCACGTCAGCGGCGCTCGCGACGCAGGATGCGGCTCACGCGTTCCCGCACCGTCGTGGCCGGTGGCTCGTTGTAGACGCCCGCCGGCTCCTGGCCCGAGAGCCGTTGGATCTCGGCCATCACGGCATCCGTCGCCTCGCGACGCGCGCGTCCCGAGGTGGCGGGGCCGAAGTGCGAGAGATCGAGCGGCTCGCCGAACTTCACCGTGACCCGGGCGAAACGGATGGGCCCCTTGCCGCCCGGCTGCATGCGGTCGGTGCCGATGAGGCCCACCGGCACCACCGGGACGCCCGCCGTGAGGGCGAGCCACGCGACCCCCGTGCGGCCGCGGTAGAGCCGCCCATCGCGCGATCGCGTGCCCTCGGGATAGATCGAGAAGGCCTCTCCCGCCTGGAGCACGCGGAGACCCGCGTCGAGCGCATCCTGCGCGGCCGATCCCGCACCCCGCTCGACCGGCACCGCGCCGACGCCACCGAAGAACGCCCGCTGCAGGCGGCCCTTCACCCCCGGCCCGTGAAGTATGCGGACTTCGCCATGAACGACACCGAGCGTCGCGCCACGAGCGTCAGCACGATGCTGTCGATGAAGGCGAGGTGGTTGGATGCGATGAGCACGCCGCCCCGCTTCGGCACGTTCCGGCGCCCGATCACCTTCGGGCGGAACACGAGTCGTGCGAGCGGCGACAACAGCAGCCGGCTGAAGAAACGCACGTTCCAGCGTCGCATCCCCTGCATGCCCCCTCGCGCATGCGGCGATCCTGTGGGCGGCGGTTTCGAGACGCCGCTGCGCGGCTCCTCAACCACCTGAGTGTGCCTGCGCGGCTCCTCAACCCGCTGGGTGTGCGCTCCCCGGCCTTCAACCCGCTTGGTGTGCGCTGCGCGGTTCCTCAACCCTCTGGATCGGCTGTCCGGTGCGGCGGCGGTTTCGAGACGCCGCTCCGCGGCTCCTCAACCCCTGAGTCCGCGCGCGACAGGGGGACGGCACGCTCAACCGAGCCTGTCGAGCGGAGCGCGGGTCGGGGATCGCTTCCCGGACGCTGGCATCGGGACTGGCGGGAGCGCATCGCCGCCAGGCGATACGCGGGGGCATGCGTCCGGGAAGCGATCCCCGTCCCGCGCGGGAGCGACCACGGAACCGATTCCTCTGCCCCGCAGGAGCGCCCCCTAGACTCAAGGCATGCTCCCCTTCCTCATCGTCGGCGGAATCGGACTCGTTCTCGTCATCTTCTCGCTCATGTTCGACGAGATCCTCGACTTCCTCGACGGCGCGCTCTCGGGCACCGCGGTGGGGAGTGCGCTCGCCGTGTTCGGCGCGTCCGGGGCGATCGCGGTGGCGAACGGCCTGCCCGACTGGTCGGCGTACCTGATCGCCGCGCTCATCGCGATCGTGGTGTTCGTGGGCGTGCAGTTGCTGATCCGCAGTCTGCGTCGCAGCGAGGACGGCACTCCGTCGTCACCGGTCGGCCTCTACGGCGTCACGCGCTCGAACGTCTCCACGACCTCGGGTGAGGTGAGCCTCGACGGCCCGCACGAGATCGAGACGCGTCTCGCGTTCGCCGACGAGCCGATCCCGCGCGACACCCGCATCCGGGTGATCGAGCTGCAGGGTTCGCGCGTGCGTGTCGAGCGCGCCGTGCCGCTCGCGCGTGACGAGACCCCTGCATCCGAGAACTGACCACCACCCTCACAACTCCGAAAGGCCACGCTCCCGTGAACTTCTTCACCGAGAACGTCACCGTCTTCGCCGTGCTCGCGCTCATCGTCGTCGCGCTCGCGATCTTCGCGTTCGTGGCGGGCCGCATCAAGCGCGTTCCGCCGAACTCCGCCATGGTCATCGTGGGCCGCGGCGCCGGCCACAAGGGCGGTGAGCCGGATTCCGGCCAGCGCGTCGTGATCGGCGGACGCGTCTTCATCTGGCCGATCCTGCAGCAGGGCTTCCTGGTGTCGCTCGAGCAGCGCCAGATCGGCATCGCGGTGGAGGGTGTCGACAAGAACTTCATCAAGCTCGCCATCCAGGCGTCGGTGAACTTCAAGGTGTCGGGCACCGCCGAGGGCGTGCGACGCGCGGCCCAGCGCTTCCTGTCGCAGCAGAACTCGCTCACCCAGATCATCCAGCAGTCGCTCGAGGGCTCGCTGCGCTCGATCATCGGCAACATGCCGGTGCAGGAGATCATCTCCAACCGCAACGCCCTGTCGGAGGCGGTGGTCGAGGCCACCAAGCTCGACCTGGCCGAGCAGGGCCTGCAGGTCGACCTGCTCAACATCTCCGACATCTCGACGCCCGGCACGAGCTACCTCGCCGACCTCGGTCGCGCCGAGGCGGCGCTGGCCCGTCAGAACGCCGAGGTCAAGGAGGCCGAGACGCAGCGGGCCGCCGAGTTCGCGCGCATCGAGGCGGCCGAGCAGATCGCCGAGCGCCAGAAGGCGCTGAGCCTCAAGCAGGCGTCGATCAAGGCCGAGACCGACCGCGCCAACGCCGAAGCGAACGCGGCCGGCCAGCTCGCGACCGCCGAGCAGGACCGCATCGTCGCCGCGGAGCAGCGGGAGGCTCTCGCCGAGCAGGCCCGCGTGGAGCAGGAGCGCCTCGACATCACCGTGCGCAAGCCCGCCGAGGCGGAGGCATACGCGACGGTCCAGGCGGCCCAGGCCGAACGCGACGCCGCGAACGCGGCGACCGAGGCGGATGCGTTCAAGCGCACCAAGATCGCCGAGGCGAACAAGGTGGCCGCGGTGCAGGATGCCGAGGCCGCCGCCGAGGCCGTGCGCCTGGCCGGTATCGCCGAGCGCGACAAGCAGGTGGCGCTCGCTCAGGGCATCAAGGCCGAGGGTGAGGCGCGCGGTGCCGCGATCGCCGCCGAGGGTCTCGCCGAGGCGCAGGCGATCGATGCCAAGGCCGAAGCGCTCAAGAAGTACGGTGACGCCGCCCTCGCGCAGGAGATCATCGGCCGCCTGCCCGAGATCACCCGTGCGGTCGCCGAGCCGCTCTCCGCGATCGGCAACCTCACGGTCGTCTCGACGGATGGCGCCTCCGCCGTCACGAAGACCGTCGGCCAGGTGGCGAGCGAGGTCCCGGCCGTCGTGAAGAACCTCACCGGACTCGACCTCACCGCGCTGCTGAGCGGGGTGGCCGGCGGAGCCCTTGCGGATGCCGCGAAGCCGGCCGCGAAGCGCGCACCGAAGGCGACGCCCCCGGCGGAGTAAGCCGCAACGTCAGCGAGGGGCCGCATCCGGGCCTGCCCACCTCGGGGAGGGCGCCGGATGCGGCCCCTCGGTGTTTCGCCCGTCGGTTTCGATAGCGGATCGGTTCAGAGGCGACGGATTTCGTATCGAAACGTTGAGATCGCGAGGGATTCAGGCTTGAATGACCCGAGAGCCGGAAGACGCCCAACGGAGGACGCCTATGAGCCGATCTGCCGACCCCCGCGCGGACATCGCGACGGAGCGGGGCGCCGTCACGCTCCAGGCGGTCACCAAGCGATACGGCGATCAGACGGCCGTCGACGCGCTCAGCCTCGACATCCAGCCCGGCGAGTTCCTCTCGCTGCTCGGCCCCTCCGGGTGCGGCAAGACGACGACGCTGCGCATGATCGCGGGCTTCGAGCATCCCGACGAGGGCGACATCCAGATCTCGGGGCGCAGCGTGCTCGGCACCCCCGCCTATCGGCGCGACGTCAACACGGTGTTCCAGGCGTACGCGCTGTTCCCGCACCTGACGGTCGCCGAGAACGTGGCCTACGGGCTGCAGCAGAAGCGGGTGCCCAAGCTCGAGTTGCGTGAACGCGTGGCGGCGGCGCTCGAGATGGTGCAGATGCGCGGCTTCGCCGACCGCAAGCCGACGCAGCTCTCGGGCGGTCAGCAGCAGCGGGTGGCGCTCGCCCGCGCGCTCGTCAACCGGCCGGCCGTGCTGCTGCTCGACGAGCCGCTCGGCGCCCTCGACCGGCAACTGCGCGAGGAGATGCAGCTCGAGCTCAAGCTGCTGCAGGCGCAGCTCGGCATCACCTTCGTGTTCGTCACGCACGACCAGGACGAGGCGCTCTCGATGAGCGACCGGATCGCCGTCATGCGCGACGGACGTATCGAGCAGCTCGCGGATGCCGACACGATCTACGCGCGCCCCGCATCCGCGTATGTGGCCGCGTTCGTGGGCCAGCAGAACTTCTTCGACGGCGTCGTGGCGCCCGACGGCGCGGGGGTCGACAGCCCGCGCGCGCAGCTGCGGCCCGCGACGCCGCTCAGCGGTTTCGCGGCGGGTGACGCGGCGCGCGCCGCCGTGCGCCCCGAGTTCGTCGAGCTGTCGGCCGACCGCCCGAGCGGCAACGTCAACATCGCCTCCGGCGACGTGATCGGGGTGTCGCACCTCGGCGAGATGCTGCAGTTCCTCGTGCAGCTCGACGAGCAGACCGCCGTGCTGTCGCGGCGCCCCACCCCGGATGCTCCGGCCCTGTCGGTCGGCGACCGCGTGTGGGCGACGTGGCGCCCGGATGCCGTACAGGTCTTCCCCGCCGGTGACGCGGCCGCACGCAGCGGCTACGTTCCGCCTCCGACCGCCGCCCAGATCTCCGACCCCTGACCCCGAGAGGACACCCCACCATGGCCGCCAACGACGACGTCCGCATTCTCGCCAGCCGCGCAGCAGCGCCGATCGTGCGCCGCGAGCTCTCCCGCCGCGGCTTTCTCGCCGTCGCCGGCGGTGTCGGCACCACGATGCTGCTCGCCGCCTGCACGACCCCCGGCGGCGACCCCGCCCCGGCGGCGACGGGCGGCACCCTCGAGAACGCCCTCTCGATCTACACCTGGGGCGACTACGACGCCCCCGAGGTGCTCGAGGCGTTCACCTCCGAGAAGGGGCCGCGTATCACGCTCGACTCCTACGGCTCCAACGAGGAGATGATCGCCAAGCTCGTGGCCGCGAAGGGTACCTCGGGCTACGACATCATCGTGCCGACGGGGGTCTTCATCCCCCAGCTGATCGAGAACGGGCTGCTCTACAAGCTCAACCGCGACCTCATCCCCAACATCGAGCACGTCGACGAGGCCTACCTCGGGCGGGTGTGGGATCCGAACAACGAGTACTCCATCTGCAAGGCCTGGGGCACGACGGGCTTCGTCTACGACAAGACCGTCATCCAGCGCGAGCTGAAGACCTGGGACGATTTCTTCGACGCCGCCAAGAACGAGGCCAGCGGCAAGACGAGCGTGCTCGACGACCCGGTCGAGATCACCGGCATCTACTACTGGGCCAACGGCATCGACTGGGACACCACCGACCCCGCCGAGATCGACGCGGCAGAGAAGTTCCTGCTCGAGGAGCTCGCCCCGCACATCTCGGCGTTCGACTCCTACCCCGGCGGTGCCGCGATCCCGCAGGCCACCCACGCGCTCATGCAGGTGTGGAACGGCGATGCGCGTCTCGGCATCATGAACTCGCCCGACCCCGACCGGTGGCAGTGGGTGCTCGGCTCGCCCGCCACCGAACTGTGGATGGACAACTGGGCGATCTCGGCATCCGCTCCCCACCCGGAGGCGGCGCACGCGTTCCTGAACTTCGTGCTCGATCCCGAGTACGCGGTGGCGCAGATCGACTACATCGGCTACCACACGGGGGCGAAGGGCATCGAGCAGATGGCGGAGGAGGCTGGGCTCGGCATGCTCGACATGGTGTTCTTCACCCCCGAGCAGCTCGCGACGATGCAGGACGGCGAGATCAACGAGGCGCAGGAGCGCAACGTCGAGATCTGGAACAAGTTGAAGGCCGCCGCTGGTGCGTAACCTGCGCCTGCCGGGCTTCGCCCTCGCGATTCCCGCGTGGGTGTGGCTCGCGGTGTTCTTCATCGCCCCGGTCGGGGTGGTGTTCTGGTATTCCTTCGGTTACAAACCGGGGCTGTTCGGCACGCACGCCAACGACAAGCTGTCGCTCGACCGCTACCTCGAGGTGCTCACGCCGACGTTCTTCGACACTTTCGTCGCCACGATGTGGATCGCCCTGGCGGGCACGGCGCTGTGCCTCGTGATCGGCGGGCCGGTGGCGTACTGGATGGCGGTCAAGTCGCCGCCCGCTTGGCGCGGTCTGCTGCTCGCCCTCGTGCTCGTGCCGTTCTGGACGAACTTCCTCGTGCGCACGATCGGATGGCAGGTGATCCTCGCGCCGGAAGGCTGGGCCTCGCAGGCGGCGCAGGCGATCGGGTTGCCGGCGTTCGACATCCTCTACACGCGCGCCGCGGTGCTGCTCGGCGTGGTCTACAACTACCTGCCGCTCATGATCCTGCCGCTCTATGTGGCCTTCGACCGGGTCGGCGAGCCGCTGCGCGAGGCCTCGCGCGACCTCGGGGCGAACCGGCTGCGCACCTTCTGGCGCGTGACGCTGCCGCTCGCGCGCCCCGGCATCATCGTGGGCGTGCTGCTCGTGTACATCCCGCTCATGGGCGACTACATCACCGCGACCGTGCTCGGCGGGGCGAAGGGCAACATGGTGGGACAGATGGTGGCCGCGCAGTTCCAGACCGCGCAGAACTGGGCGCTCGGCTCGGCGATGGCGGTGACGCTCATCCTCGTGATCGTGCTCTCGGCGGGCGTCGTCGGGGCGCTGCTCTGGCTCGTGTCGTGGCCGATGCGGCGGGCCAACCGCCTCGTGCTCGGGGAGGTGGGGTCGTGAGCGCCACGTCGAATCGCATCCGGCGCCCGCTGCTCGACCGGCTCTTGCCGGTGTGGGCGGTGCTCGTCTTCGCGTTCCTCTTCGCGCCGATCATCGTGATCGTCGTGTACTCGTTCAACACGGGTCGGCTCCTCTCGTCGTTCACCTCGTTCGGCATCGAGAGCTTCCTCGCGCTGTTCGAGAAGCCCGTGCTCCTGGATGCCGTGATGGTCTCGCTGCGCACCGGCGCGATCGCCGCCGTGTTGGCAACCGTGCTCGGCACTCTCGCGGGCATCGCACTCGCCCGCCGCACCGGCAAATGGACGGCCTGGTTCGTGGGGCTGCTCGTGCTCGTCTCGGTGACGCCCGAGATCGTCGACGCGATCTCGCTGTTGCCGTGGCTCGTGTTCCTCGGGCAGGATCTCGGGCTCTCGCTCTTCAACGACGGCACGGTGCGGCTCGTGGTCGGGCACTCGCTCTTCTCGGTGGCCGTCGTGAGCTACATCGTGCGCGCGCGGCTCGTGGGCCTTCCCGCGAACCTCGAGGAAGCATCCGCGGACCTCTATGCGCCGCCGCTACGCACCTTCCGCAAGATCACGCTGCCGCTCGCGATGCCGGCCGTGCTCGCGGGGCTGCTGCTGTCGTTCACCTTCAGCCTCGACAACACGATCGTGTCGTCGTTCGTGCAGGTGTCGGGCGCCACCCCGTGGCCCGTGTACGTGCTCTCGGCGCTGCGCGGAGGCCTGCGGCCCGAGATCGCGGCCGTGTCGACCATCATGCTGCTGCTCACCCTCGCCGCCCTCGCGGTCGTCGCGCTCGTGCTGCGCCGCGCGGGCGACTCGTCGACCGAGATCGCCCGCACGATCGCGGGCGGCTGAGGCACCGTATCCGTCGTTCTCAGGAGGACATCCGTGACCCACGCCGACCTCGCCTTCATCGGCGGACCCGTGTTCACCGCCACGACCGTACGCTCGCGCACCCACGCGGTCGCCGTGCGCGATGGGCGCATCGTCGCGACGGGTGAGCGCGACGTGCGCGAGCTGCTCGGGCCCCGCACGGAGGTCGTCGACCTGCGGGGACGGATGCTCGTGCCCGGCTTCCAGGACGCCCACGTGCACCCCGTCTCGGGCGGGCTCGAGCTGCTGCGGTGCGACCTGAACGAGGGGCGCACCGTCGAGGAGTATCTCGTGACGATCGCGGAGTACGCCACTGCGCATCCGGATGAGGAGTGGATCCTGGGTGGCGGCTGGTCGATGTCGGCGTTCCCCGGTGGCACACCCACCGCGGCCGTGCTCGATGCTGTGGTGAGCGATCGGCCGGTGTTCCTGCCCAACCGCGATGGGCATGGCGCGTGGGTCAACACGCGCGCCCTCGAGCGGGCGGGCATCGACGCGCGCACGCCTGACCCGGCCGACGGACGCATCGAGCGCGACGCATCCGGTGCCCCCACGGGCACCCTGCACGAGGGCGATGTCGCTCGTCGATCGGCTGATCTCCGAGGTCGACGACGACGGCATGCTCGCCGGGCTCGTGCGCGGGCAGGCCTACCTGCACTCCTTCGGCATCACCTCCTGGCAAGACGCCATCATCGGCGGTTACGCCGACCTGCGCGATGCGGGTGCCACCTACCTGCGCGCGGATGCCGAGGGGCTGCTCACGGGACGCGTCGTCGGTGCCCTGTGGTGGGATCGCACGGCGGGGCTCGAGCAGATCGACTCGCTCGTCGAACGCCGCGAGCGCTACCGCAGCGCGAACTTCGCGGCGACAAGCGTCAAGATCATGCAGGACGGCGTGGCCGAGAACTTCACGGCCGCGATGCTCGAGAGCTACCACGACGGGCACGGGCATCCCACCGACAACTCGGGCATCTCGTTCGTGCCGCCCGAGGTGCTGGATGTCGCGGTGCCGCGCCTCGACGCGCTCGGCTTCCAGGTGCACTTCCATGCGATCGGCGACCGGGCGGTGCGGCAGTGCCTCGACGCGGTGGAACACGCCATCGCCGCGAACGGCCGCAGCGACAACCGGCACCACATCGCGCACATCCAGGTGATTCATCCGGATGACGTCCCTCGGTTCCGTGCGCTCGGGGTCGCGGCGAACATGCAGTCGTACTGGGCCACGCTCGAGCCGCAGATGATCGAGTTGACCATCCCCTTCCTCGGCGAGCAACGCAGCGCGTGGCAGTACCCCTTCGGCGACCTGCAGCGGGCGGGCGCGGTGCTCGCGGCCGGGAGCGACTGGTCGGTGTCGACGCCCGACCCGCTGGCCGCGATCCACACCGCCGTCAACCGCACGGCCGCACCGGGGCACGAGGACGGCGACTACCCGCCGTTCCACCCCGAGCAGGCGATCGATCTGGCCACCTCGCTGACCGCCTACACGGCCGGCAGCGCCTGGGTGAACCACCGCGAGCACGACACGGGCACCGTCGAGGTGGGCAAGCTCGCCGACCTCGTCGTGCTCGACCGCGACCCCTTCGCGGGGCCTGCCGCCGAGATCGGCGCAACGCGCGTGCTGCAGACCTTCGTCGGCGGCAACCGCGTCTACGCCGCCGACGACGCCTGACCTCCGGGGTGTTCTCGGCGCGCCTGGAGCCGTGACCATGTGGCGGGGAACGCCTCCCGCCCGACGGTCGTTTCTCCCGCCGGTGCGGGATGCGCGGGCGGCGGTCAGGCCGCGGGCACGGACTCGGCGACGACCGCGAGCACGGCCTCGCCGTAGGCCTCGAGCTTCTTCTCGCCGACGCCCGAGACGGTGGCGAGCTGCTCGAGCGTCGCCGGCTCGGTGAGGGCGATGCCGCGCAGGGTCGCGTCGCCGAACACGATGTAGGCCGGCACGCCCTGCTCGCGCGCGACCTCGGCCCGCCAGGCGCGCAGACGCTCGAAGAGCGGCTGCGCGGTCTCGGGCAGCTCGGCCCCCGCGGTGCGCTTCGCCTTCTTCACGGCGCGCTCCGGCTCGCGCCGCAGCTTCACCGTGCGTGAGCCGTCGAGCACGGCAGCCGACGCATCCGTGATCACGAGCGTGCCGTAGCCGTCGGAGTTGACGGCCAGCAACCCCTGCGCGAGCAGCTGCCGCACGACACCGCGCCACTCCTGCTCGCTGAGCTCGGCCCCGATGCCGTAGGTGCGCAGCTCGTCGTGACGCTGCTGGCGGATGCGCTCGGTCTCACGGCCGAGCAGGATGTCGATGAGGTGGCCGGCACCGAAGCGCTGATTGCGCTCGCGCTGCAGGCGCACGATCGTCGAGAGCAGCTTCTGGGCCGGAACGGTGCCGTCCCACGCCTCCGGCGGCGCGAGGCATGTGTCGCAGTTGCCGCACGGCGCGGAGCTCTGCCCGAAGTAGTTCAGCAACTGCACGCGGCGGCACTCGACCGTCTCGCACAGGGCGAGCATGGCATCCAGGTGCTGTGCGGCACGACGCTTGAAGGTGGCGTCACCCTCGGACTCGTTGATCATGCGGCGCTGCTGCACGACGTCTTGCAGGCCGTAGGCGAGCCAGGCCGTCGACGGCAGCCCGTCGCGCCCCGCGCGGCCGGTCTCCTGGTAGTAGCCCTCGACCGACTTGGGCAGATCGAGGTGGGCGACGAAGCGCACGTCGGGCTTGTCGATACCCATGCCGAACGCGATCGTGGCGACCATCACGACGCCGTCTTCGCGCAGGAAGCGGGCCTGGTTGCGGGCGCGCACCGCGGCATCCAGCCCCGCGTGGTACGGAAGCGCCGGGATGCCCTCGGCGACGAGCGCATCGGCGGTCTTCTCGACGGATGCGCGCGAGAGACAGTAGACGATGCCCGCGTCGCCCGGATGCTCGGTGCGGATGAGCTGGAGCAACTGCTGCAGCGGTTGGTTCTTGGGCTCGATGCGGTACTGGATGTTGGGTCGGTCGAAGCTCGAGACGAACTGCCGGGCCTCACCCAGCTGGAGCCGCTCGACGATCTCGCGGCGGGTGGCCGCGGTGGCGGTCGCCGTGAGCGCGATCCGAGGCACGGCGGGCCAGCGCTCGTGCAGCACCGAGAGGCCGAGGTAGTCGGGGCGGAAGTCGTGGCCCCACTGCGACACACAGTGCGCCTCGTCGATCGCGAAGAGGGCGATCGGCGCACGGTCGAGCAGGCTCAGCGAGCTCTCGAGCTTGAGCCGCTCAGGCGCGAGGTAGAGCAGGTCGAGCTCGCCCGCGAGCAGCTGCTGCTCGACCAGCCGGCGCGCATCCGGATCCTGGGTGGAGTTGAGGAACGCGGCCCGCACACCGAGCGCCTCGAGCGCATCGACCTGGTCTTGCATGAGGGCGATGAGGGGAGACGACGACGCCCGTACCGGGCCGCACCAGCGCGGGGATCTGATAGCAGAGCGACTTGCCTCCGCCGGTCGGCATGAGCACGACCGCGTCGCCACCCGACACCACCTGGTCGATGATCTGCGCCTGCTCACCGCGGAACTCGTCGTACCCGAAGACGCGATGCAGCACGTCGAGCGGGGCGGGGGAGGGCATGACCCCACGCTACCCGGCGGGTCGGACGCCGACAGGGGTCGAGTCGGCGGATGAGGAGTACGAAGCGGCCTCCGGGCTGGGGAGGGCGTCCCCTGGGGTACGCGCCGTCTGTCCCCCGTTCGGGGTCATCGCGCTTCCCGTAATGAATCGTTACCTTCGAACTCAAGGTAACCGGATATCTGGGGGAATCCGGAGCGGGGGATCGCCGTCGGGGGCGGCGGCCCCCGCACCTTTATGTGAGCCCCAGAACCCCACCGCGGTGCACGGCCGCGACAGACGGCCCGCAGGCGCCAGTGGGATGGTGCCTGCGGGCCGGATCTGGTTGTGGCGGTGGGGGTTTCGATACGCCCCTTCGCGGCTACTCAACCAGCGGGGTTGCCTACAGCACGATCACAAGTGACGGCCAGCTGAGCGAGGGGTCGAACCCGTCGCCGCTGAACTGTGCCGTCAGCAGGTGCAGACCCCGCTTCAGCGTGAGCTTGACGGTGGTCTTGCCCGCGGCCGCCTCGGCCAGGTCGACCGTGGCTACCGTCTTCAGGCCGTCGCGGATCACGAGCGTGCCGACCGCGGGCGAGCCGTCGTCGGTGCGTACCGTGACCTTGTAGTTGACCGTGTTGCCGAACACGAGGAGCGGCGCGGATGCGCTCGTGCGCGTTCCGACCGGCTCGCTCGGCTCGGTGGCCTCGGCCACCTCGATCGGCAGCGTCACCTCGGTGCCGCCCGGACCGGTGATGGTGAGCACCTGCGTGCCCTCCACGCCATCCGGGATGGTGAACGTCACCGTCGCGGTGCCCTGCTCATCCGTCGTGTCGACGATCTGCAGCGTCACCTCGCCCGTGCCGAGCACCTGGTCGCCGAGGCTGATGCTCGCCTCGCCCGACGTGTCACCGCCCTTGCTGAACAGCAGCGACGACAACTGCGCCGTCACCTGCTCGCCGGAGGCGTACGCGACACCGTCGGCCGGAGCCGTGAGCGTCGCGCCGACGGCACGCTGCTCGGTGGGCGGGGCGATAGGCGAATTCTCGCCGATGTAGGCCACGAAGGCATCGAGGTCGATGCGCCCGGAGTCGGCCACGTTCGCCGCCTCGGTGAAGGCGCCGAAGTTGTCGCCTCCCGCCGCGAGGAACGAGTTGGTCACGACCTTGATCACCTGATCATCGGTGACCGGTTCGCCGTTCAAGGTGATCGCGGTGATGTGCGATCCCTCGGCGGCGGCCGGGTCGTAGACGTACTCGAGGCCCTCGGAGAGCCCGAGCTTGAGGTACGGCCGCGCGGCTCCCGCCGGCTGCCACTGCTGCTCGAGCACCGCCTTGAGCTGCGCCCCGGTGAGGTCGAGCGTCACGAGCGTGTTGGCGAACGGCTGGATGAGCGCCGCCTCCGCGTAGGTGACGTTGCCATCCGGATCGCCCTCGCCCGTGCCCGCGTAGAGCAGGTCGGCACGGATGCCACCCGGGTTCATGATCGCGACCTCGGTCGAGAGATCCGCGGTCGCAGCGAGCTGGGCGTCGGCGATCAGGTTGCCGATCATCGACTCCCCACCGCGGTTCTCCGAGCCGTTGCTCTGCACCGCCCGAGGGATGTCCTGGGTGATCGAGCCGAGCGACACCGCGCCGAGTTCGGTCGCCACGTCGACGGCATCCGCGACGATCTGCGCCACGGCCGGGGCGGGCGGGAAGGCACCGATGAGGTTGAGGTTCTCGGTGTCGATCGAGAGCGCCGAGGTTTCGGGGTCGTAGACGATCGTCGAGTGGCCGTACATCGCGCCGTACTGGCCGGAGGAGATCACCGGACGCGTGCGGTCGGTGCCCGGGATCGGCACATCGAAGTCGTACGCGAGGTGCGTGTGACCCGAGATGATCATGTCGATCTCGGGGTCGGCGCCGTTCACGATGCGACCGAAGTTGGAGTCATCCGTCGCACTCGAGATGTCGGTCGTCGCCGCGCCCTCGTGCACGAGGAGCACCAGGATGTCGGCCTCGCCGTTGGCCTCGTCGCCGTCGGAGAGCTGCTCCGCGACGCGGTTGACCTCGGGCACGACCTCCTTGACCTCGAGGCTCGCGATGCCGGCGGGGCTCACGAGTTCGGTGAGGTCCTCGGTGACGGCTCCGATGAAGCCGATCGTGACGCCCTCGAACTCGCGCAGCTCGTACTCCTGGTAGGCGGGTTCATCCGTCGCCCGGTCGTAGAGGTTCGCGGCGAGGTACGGCCAGTCGGCGTGCTCCAGGATGCGGTCGTCGACATCCGCACGGCCCTTGTCGAACTCGTGGTTGCCGAAGGCGCTCGCGTCGAGGCCGATCTCGTTGAGGGCGTCGATCGTGGGCTCGTCCTGCTGGATGAACGAGGTGAACGTCGATGCCCCGAGGAAGTCGCCGGCACCCACGAACAGGGTGTTCGGGTTCTGGGCCTCGTACGAGCGCACCATGCCGCCGAGCACCGCGGCTCCCGCTGTCGAGCTCGTGGCTTCGAGCCGACCGTGGAAGTCGTTGACGCTCACGAGGTCGATCGTGACGGGCGGTGCCGCCGCGGTCACCCCGACGACCACCGGATCGTGGTCGCTCGAGCGGTAGGGGCTCGAGCCGTCGGTGGCGCCGTACGCGTAGCCGCGGTCGCTCCACTCGGCCGAGTTGATGCCCCAGACGCCGACGCCGGTGACCGACTTCGCGAGCGAGGCCGTCACGAACGCGTGGTCGAGCGATCCGAGCTCACCGTTGAAGGTGTAGGTGTACTGCCCCGGGGCCTTCGCCGGCACGAGGTCGACGAAGCCGGCCGCGGTGAGCGCCTGCACCGGGTCCTCCTGGCCGTAAGCGTTGAAGTCGCCCAGCAGGATGACGTCGGCGCTCTTCTCGGGATCGGCGGCGATGTCGCCGACGAACGTCGCGAGCCGCTGCGCCTGGGCGACACGCTCGGCGTTGAAGAAGCCCTGGCCGTCGGCGGGCTCGGTTCCCCCACCGGTGGGCGGGCTCTTGGACTTGAAGTGGTTCGCCACGACGGTCACCAGGCGGCCGTCGCCGATGTCGAAGGTCTGGGCGATCGGCTTACGCGCGATGTCCCACACCGCATCCGTGTCGGCGAAGCTGTCGCCGACCGGCGTCGCGAGCGACGGCTTGTAGATGATCGCGGTCGTGATCACGTCGTTGTCGCCCGCGTTGACGGCGTCGGGTGTCGGCACGTAATCCCACGTTCCGGCACCGGCGGCCGCGTTGAGGCCCGAGACGAGGTCGGCGAGCGCCTCGTCGGCCTGCTCGCCGAGCACCGCGGAGTTCTCGATCTCTTCGAGTGCCACGACATCCGCGCCGAGGCCGTTGATGGCCGCGACGATCTTCGCCTTCTGCTTCGCGAACTGGGCCGCGTCGCTCGCGCCGCGCGCGTCACCGCCGAAGGTCGTGAAGTAGTTGAAGACGTTGAAGCTGCCGAATTGCACGTCACCGCCGACCTCGGGGGCCGTCGCGGGGCGCGGGTTGAGCGTCTCGAAGGTGGGCTTGTAGGAGGCGTCGCTCGCGTCGGTGAGCGGCACCTGCGGCTGCAGCCGCCAGTTATCGAAGCCGTAGCCGAGCACCATCGGGTGAGCGGGCGGCACGAAGCGGTCGCCGTTGCGCACGACCGTGTCGGCGGTGAAGTACGGCTGGTCGCCCACGTGCTGGCTGTTGTCGACACGGATGCTGTAGCCGTCGTCGACGATGAGCCGCCGTGCGAGGTTCGAGGCGGCGATCGCGTCGGCCGCGGGGCCGGCATCCGTGGTCTCGGTCGACTTCACGAGTTCGCCACCGGCCGAGAGCCACAGCGAGCCGAAGTTGTACAGCTCATGGCTCGACGCGAGCCGGTAGTCGCCGGTGGGCTGCACGAGCATGCCCTCGTAGGCCTCCCGCGCGTCGCCGACGACCGTGTCGGGCAGCGGGGTGGCCTCGGGCAGACCCGCGCCGGCCTCGAGCAGCTCGTAGGCAGATGCGGTGGTCGCGGTGAGCTGCGTCTGGCCCTGGTACTCGCCCGGCGTACCCGTCACGCGGATGAGGTCGCCGATCGCGACCGAGGGGTTCAGTTGGTTGAAGTAGACGAAGATGCCGTCCGATGCGCCGGGGGTGGCGTCGGTGGCGCCGCCCGAGTCGGCGGACTGCAGGTACAGCCCCCGGTAGCCGGATGCGGCGTTGTAGTACCCGGTGACGACACCGTCGACGGTGACGGTCTGGCCGTTCAGCGGGGTGGTCGCCCCGGTGCCCTGCACCTCGGCGATCGTGTGGGTGACATCGGCCGCGAAGGCCGGGGTCGCGGTGAGTGTGCTGAGCCCGAGGGCTGCGATCGCCGCCGTGGCGACGGCGGCCAGCCGACGCCCTGCGGGCGGTCGGCCAGTGGTGTCTGGAGTTTTCATGACTCGCGGTGCTCCGTTGTTCGAAGTGGACAGCGTGGTCGGGTGTCCCCCTTTGGGGGCCACCTCATCCCTACCCCTGCCGCCCGACATCGCGCAAGAGTGCGCGCATCCGCGTCATGTGTTGTTCATGTGGTGCTCATCTGCGCGCGAGCCGTTGCGCAGGAGTTCTGCTGTTGTGCAGGAGTTCTGCTGTTGTGCAGGAGTTCCGGTCCGCGACCTCTTTCTGAGCCCTGGATTTTCGGGCATCCGCGCGCGCGATCCTGCACAACAGCATCCGCCTTCCTGCACAACAGCGAGCGGCGCGGGCGCGGGTACAGACATCGGGGGCACGACCCCGCGCCAATGTCGAAACTGCAGGAGTCCTCTGACTCCAGTCCCACGATTGCTAGGCGAACACGGCGGCGGCCGACCAGTTCTCCTGCATTTTCGACAAAGACGACGGGGTGCGCGTGCGCGCGGACACACGTCGGGTGCCGCTGGCACGCACCGGCGGGAGAAACGACACGAGGGCGGGGTTGTTTCCCCCGCCCTCGTGTCACGGCTCCAGCCGCGCCATGACCACTCAGCGAGCGGCGAGCTCCTCGATGAGGGCGTCGCCGGGCTCGACCGGGGTCCACTCGGCCACGATGTCGGCGCGCTTCAGCAGCTCCTCGGTGCGGCGGCGGCGGTTGCGGGGCACGAGGGTGACGACGAGGCCGTCCTTGCCGGCGCGGCCCGTGCGACCGGCGCGGTGCAGGTAGGCCTTGTACTCATCCGGGGCGTCCGCCTGGATCACGAGACCGATGTCGTCGACGTGGATGCCGCGCGCGGCGACGTCGGTCGCCACCAGCACGGTGACGCGACCGTTGGAGAACTTGTCGAGCGCACGCTGGCGGCGCGACTGGTTGAGGTCACCGTGGATCGACTCCGCGCGGATGCCGGCATCGTCGAGCAGGTCGGCCAGCTGCTCCGCGAACGCGCGGGTGCGCGCGAAGACGAGCTTCTTGCCAGGGCCGGAGGCGAGCTCGATGAGCACCTCCTGCTTGTCGCGCTGGTCGAGCAGCAGCACGCGGTGCTCGATCGTCGAGCTCGCCTGGTCCTCACCGGCGACCTCGTGCACGGCGGGGTCGGTGAGGTAGCGCTCGACGATGTCGGCCACGCCCTTGTCGAGGGTCGCCGAGAACAGCAGGCGCTGCCCGCCCTCGGCCGTGCGGTCGAGGATCTCGGTGACCGGCTCGGCGAAGCCCAGCTCGCACATGTGGTCGGCCTCGTCGAGCACCGTGATGACGACCTTCGACAGGTCGAGCTTGCCGGATGCCGACAGGTCCTGGATGCGTCCGGGCGTGCCGATCACGATGTCGACACCCCGCTCGAGCGCGCCTAGCTGACGGGCGTAGGGCACGCCGCCGTAGATCTGGGTGGTGAAGAGTCCGACGCTGCGGGCGATCGGCTGCACGGTGCGGTCGATCTGCAGCGCGAGCTCGCGGGTCGGCGCGAGGATGAGCGCGCGCGGCGCGCGGCCGAACTCGCGGCGCTTGTTGTCGCCGGCCTGCATCGTCAGCAGCCGCTCGACGAGCGGGGCGCCGAAGGCGATCGTCTTGCCGGATCCGGTGCGGCCGCGGCCGAGCACGTCGCCGCCCGAGAGCACATCGGGGATGGTGGCGGCCTGGATCGCGAACGGGGCGGTGGCACCCAGCTCGGCGAGCTCGCGCACGATGTTCTGACCGAGACCGAGGTCGCCGAAGGTCACGCCCTCGACGTCGGAGGCCAGGGTGGCCTGCGCCTCAAGACGCTCGAGCACGACGTCCTCGACCATCGGACGCGGGGCGCGCTCGGCGTCGTCGCGGCGGGGACGGTCCCCGTAGTCGCGACGCGGGCGGTCGCTGTAGTCGCGGCGCGGGCGCTCGTCGCGGTAGCCGCCGCGGCGGTCGTCGCTGCTGCTGCGGCGGTCGTCGTAGCGCGGACGGTCGTCGTCGTAGCGCGGGCGGTCTTCGCGACGCGGACGGTCGCTGTCGTAGCGCGTGCGCTCGGTGCGCTGCCCGCGATCGGCGTCGGAGCGGGGGCGCTCGTCGCGGGCGGGACGGTCGTCGCGCCGCGCGCGGTCGTCACCGTAACTGCCCCGCTGCGGGCGGTCACCGGCGAGCCGGTGCGGGCGGTCGCCACCGTGGTTCGCGCGCGGACGGTCGCCATAGGCCGGACGGTCGCCGTAGCCGCGGTCGTCACGACGGGGACGGTCGCCGTAGCGGCGCTCGGACCCACGGTCATCGCGGTCGTCGCGGCGGCCGTACCCGCCGTCGCGCTTGCGCGCCGCGGGGGCGCGTTCGACAGACGCGCGAGCGTCCTTGCCGCGGGGCTCCCAGTTGGGGCGCTCGTCGCCGCGCTCGGGGCGCTGCCCGCGCGGCCGGTCGGCCCCCAGGCCGTTCGCCACCCGCTGTTCGCTCGACCAGCGCGGCTTCTTGCCGCTGCGTGCGGCATCCGCTTCAGGCTGATAGCCGCGGTGCTTCGCGGACGGACCGCCGACCTTCTTGTGCCCACCCTTGGTGGGGTTCTTCTTGCCGCCCTGGGGCGCGCGCGTGTTGTACGCCATGGATGTGTCTTCCGGTGTTCATGAGAGTGCGTCGCCGCGCACGTGCGCGTGCGACGAGAACCCGGGCTCAGTCGACCGGGGCCGTTTTCCTCAAGGAATTCCTCGACCACGGATGCGTGGACGATCCGGCCCGCTCGACCTACACAGTGCATAAGACGCGGCCAGATGCCGCGATTGTCGAGAGCCGACCGAACGAGCATAGCGGGTCGGCTCGCTTCGCACCCGTGCATCCGCCGAGAGAACCGGGGGTTACGGTAGTGCGATCATGCGCGCCGCGAACCCGACACGTGCCGTCGCCCTGGGCGCCGCAGCGCTCAGCGCGCTCGCGGCGCTCACCGGGTGCGGCCCGACCGGCACGGAATCGGAGCGGGTCGAGGGCGTCGTGGTGTCGAGCAACCCGCACCTCGCGACCGACCCCACCGTTCCGACCACGGTCGACATCGCCTACGCGACCATCGACGGCCAGCCGCTCTACCTCGACGCGTGCCGTCCAGCAGACTTCGATCCGCTCACCGACACGGCTCGCGCCGCGATCGTCGTCGTGCACGGGGGCAGCTGGGCGCGCGGCTCCAAGAACGACATCGCCTGGCGCGCCGTCTGCCAGTGGCTCGCGAAGGCCGGCTACCCCACCTTCGCGGTGGACTACCGGCTCGCACCCGAGCATCCGTTCCCCGCGGCGATCGACGACGTGTCGGCGGCTGTGCGGTGGCTGCGCGACCCCGAGCAGGTGACGCGCTTCGGCATCGACCCCGCACGCATCGGCGCGTTCGGCGGCTCGGCGGGCGGCAACCTGGTGTCGCTGCTCGGCACGCGCGGAAGCGGGGGCTCGACACCGGATCGCGGGTCGCCGCGGTCGCCGAGCTGTCGGGCCCGATCGACCTCACGGGGGTCGCGGCCACCGACGACTTCATCCCCGTGCAGCTGAGCTACCTGGGATGCGTCGACTACACCAACTGCCCCGCGGCGGCCCTGGCATCCGCCAACACGCGGGTCGACGGCAGCGACCCGCCGTTCCTCGTCGTGCACTCGACCGAGGAGCTGATCCCCATCGGGCAGGCGCGCCTCTTCGTGCAGGCATTGCGGGATGCCGGGGTCGACACGACGTACGTCACCGTCGAGGGTCGCCTGCACTCGATCGCGATGATCGACGACGCGTTGAAGCAGCGCATCCTCGACTTCTTCGCCCGCACGCTCGCGCCCGTCGAACTGCCGCTCGCCCCCGCGACGGATGCGGCGGACGCGGGCGAGGCAGGGGCCCCACGCCCGCGCCGACGCCGGCGGGCTGACCCTCGCCGCGCGCGGGACTCGGCGGGCCCGCCCTCGCGCAGTTTCGCGTGCGGGGGTTTCGAGACGCGCCGCGCTGCGCGCGTCGCTCCTCAACCCGCTGGGGATGGGTCCCCGGCACGCGTCGCTCCTCAACCCGCTGGGGATGGGTCCCCGGCACGCGTCGCTCCTCAACCCGCTGGGGGCGGGGTCCCCCGGAGCGGCGAGGGGAAAGCCACGCGGGAATGGCGAGCGAAGCGGGGGTGCGCGGTCGGTCTTGCGACGCTGGCATCGGGTCGGGCGGGAGCGCATCGCCGCCAGGCGATACGCGGGGGCATGCGTCGCAAGACCGACCGCGCTCCCGCGCGAAGCGTCGAGAGCTCCCGCGCGAAGCGTCGAGCGCTACGCGGCAGCAGCCGCCCGCGCCGCCCGCCGCGCCTCGCGCCGCTCACGCGCGCCCTCGACGAGCGTGTAGAGCGAGGGCAGCACCACGAGCGTCAGCACGGTCGACGAGATGAGCCCGCCGATCACGACGATCGCGAGCGGCTGCGAGATGAAGCCGCTGTGCCCGGTCAGCCCCACCGCCATCGGCAGCAGCGCGAAGATCGTCGCGAGCGCCGTCATGAGGATCGGCCGCAGTCGCCGCGATGCGCCGTGCACGACCGCATCCACGACGCCCAGCCCGCGATCGCGGTACTGGTTCACGAGGTCGACGAGCACGATCGCGTTGGTGACGACGATGCCGATGAGCATGAGCAGCCCGATGATCGACGCGACTCCGAGCGGGATGCCGGATGCCAGCTGCAGCAGGATCGCGCCGGTGGCCGCGAACGGCACCGAGACGAGCAGCAGCAGCGGCTGCCGCAGGCTGCGGAACGTCGCCACCATGACCGTGTAGACGATGAGGATCGCCGCGAGCAGGGCGAGCCCGAGCTGTTGGAACGCATCGGACTGCTGGGCCGTGACGCCGCCGAGCTCGGCGGTCACCCCATCCGGCAGGTCGAGCGCGTCGAGCTCGGTCTGCACCTCTGCGGATGCCGTGCCGATGTCGGCGGTGTCGGGCGTGATCGAGACGGTCGCCGTGCGCACCCCGCGCTGGGTGGAGATCGAGGCGGGGCCGTCGACTTCCTCGACGGTCGCGAGCGCCGTGAGCGGCTGCGGGCCGGCGAGGGTCGGGATCACGAAGTCTTCGAGCTCCCGCACGCTCGTGGGGGCGTCGGGGTTGTCGATGTAGACCCGGAGCGTGGTGCCGTCGATCTCGACGGAGCCGATCGATGCGGGCAGCATCGCCTCCGCGACGATGCCGCCGACGGCGACCTCGCTGAGCCCCGCGGCCGCCGCCTTCTCGCGGTCGACCTGGATGGCGATGTAGGGCTGCGTCTCCGAGAGGTTCGACTCGGCCTGCTGCGTGACGTCGAGGTCGCGCATCGCCGCGAGGATCTGCGTCGATGCGTCGGCGAGGAGTCCTCGTCGGGCGCCGTGATCTCGATCGCGATGTCGTTCGAGAAGCCGCCGCCGCCGCTGCCGGACGACACCGAGATCTCGCCCGCCTCATCCGGATCGAGCGCGTCGATCACGTCTTGCACGTCGGAGCGCAACCGCTCCTGGTCGGCGGATTCGTCGGTCGTGATGGAGAAGGTCGTCGCTCCCCCGCCGCCGAAGATCGCCGCGAGCGCCGAGCTGGCGCCTCCGCTCGAGCCGACCGACACCTGCACGGTCTCGATGCCGTCGACCTCGGCGAGGGCGTCTTCGAGCTTCTGCGCGGCGGCGTCCTTCGCGTCGAGGCTCGTGCCGGCGGGCATGGTCTGCCGCACGCTGAGGGTGTTCTGGCCGGAGTCGCCGACGAAGTTGGTGGGCACGAACGGCACGAGCGCGAGGGTGCCGGCGAGCACGACGACGGCGGCGATGATCGTGAGGGCGGGGCGGGCGAGGGTCCAGCGGATGACCGGCAGGTAGCCCTTCTGCAGCGCCGAGGGGCGGTCGAGCTCGTCGTCGAGGCCCACCGGATCGGCGCCGGCCTCGTGCGCATGGTGCGGCTTGACCTTGAGGAACCAGTAGGCCAGCACGGGCACGATCGTGAGCGCCACGAAGAGGGATGCGGCGAGCGCGATCGTCACCGTGAGCGCGAACGGCCGGAACAGTTCACCCGTGATGTCGCTCACGAGCGCGATGGGCAGGAACACGGCGACCGTGGTGACGGTGGATGCCGTGATGGCCGTCGCGACCTCCTTGACGCCGATGAGGATCGCCTGGCGTTTCTCCTCCCCCAGGCTCAGGTGTCTCTTGATGTTCTCGATGACGACGATCGAGTCGTCGACGACGCGGCCGATCGCGATCGTGAGCGCGCCGAGGGTCAGCACGTTGAGGGAGTAGCCGGTGGCGAGCATCGCCAGGAAGGTGATGAGCACCGACACGGGAATGGAGATCGCGGCGACGAGTGTGGAGCGCAGCGACAGCAGGAACACGAAGATCACGATCACCGCGAAGCCGAGACCCAGCAGACCCTCGGTGGCGAGCGAGTTGATGGAACGCTCGATGAAGGGTGCCTGGTCGAACACGATCGTGAACCGGGTGTCGCCGCCGAGCTGCGCGGCGAGGTCGTCGAGCTGTGCGTTCACCTCGCGCGAGACGTCGACCGTGTTTCCGGCGGGGGTCTTGGTGATGGCGATCGTGAGCGACGGGTCGCCGTTGACGCGCGAGATGCCGGTGATGGGGTTGTCGACGATCGCCACCTCGGCGACGTCGCCGATCGTCGCGGGCACCGCGCCGCCGAGCAGCGGCAGGCTCTCGAGCGTCTCGGCCGATTCGATCTTGACGCCCGCCTGCACGGTGAGGGTCTTGTCGCCTTCGTCGACCGTGCCGGCCGCGAGCAGCACGCCGTTCGCCTTCAACGCATCCCGGATCGACTGCGTGCTGAGACCGTCGGCGGCGAGGGATGCCAGGTCGGGGGTGATCGTGATGCGCTGCCCGGTGGCGCCGTAGACGGTGGCGGCGCTCACCCCGTCGGTCTGCTCGAGCGCGGGCACCGTGAGGGTGTCGAGGCGGGAGGCGAGCTCTGCCGTGTCGAGGTCGCTCGTGACCGCGAGCTGCACGACCGGGAAGTCGCCGATCGAGAAGGTGACGACCTGCGGGTCGACGCCGCTCGGCAGCTGCGATTGGATGCGGCCGACGGCGAGCTCGACCTTCTGCTCGGCGCGCGTGAGGTCGGTGCCGTAGGCGAAACTCGCCTGCACGGTGGAGATGCCGGAGGAGCTCGTGGCCGAGGTGGAGTCGAGACCCTCGACGCCCTGGATTGCGGTTTCGATGGGCGTCGAGACGTCGTTCTCGACCACCTCGGGGCTCGCGCCCGGGTAGGTCGTGACGATCGTGACGTTCGGCAGGGTGAGCGAGGGGAACAGCTCGAGCTTGAGCGCCGTGAGCGCGTAGCCGCCGAAGAGCGCGACGACGATCGTGAGCAGGGCGATCAGTGCGCGGTTGCGCAGGCTGAACTCGGAGAGCAGAGACACGGTTCCCCCGGGTGCTGTGGGATGCCGCTTCACGCGGCCGGGACGCGCACGACCGCGTGCACCCGCTCAGTATCCCAGGAGCGAGCGTCCCCCACCTTCCAATCCCCTGAAGGTGCGGCGCTCCTACACGACGTGCGCGAGGTTGGGGTCGTCGAGCCGGATGCTGCTGCGCGTCACGGAGGCCCAGGCGGCGGCGAGCGCCTCGACCCCGCGGTCGATCTGGTCGGGCGGCATGCCGAACGGGATGCGCAGGAAGCGCTCGAAGACACCGTCGAGCCCGAAGCGGGGGCCGGCGCCGATCACGAGGCCCTCGTTGCGGGCGGCGAGGGCGAGTTGCGAGCTGAGCGGTGCGCCGAGCCCCACCCACGCGACGATCCCGCCCTCGACGTGCGGCATCCGCCATTCGGGCAGGTGTTGGCGGATGCGCTTGGCGAGGTGGTCGCGGCCCTGACGCAGGTAGGCGCGGCGTCCCGCGAGGATCTGTTCGTAGCCGGGCACGAGTTCGGCCACGACGAGCTGGTCGAGGATCGGGGTGCCGAGGTCGCTCGCGAAGCGCGCCCGCGCCATCCGCTGGATGAGGTCGCGCTCGGCCCGCACCCACCCGATGCGGAGGCCTCCCCAGATCGACTTGCCGACCGATCCGACGGTGACGACGTTGCGCGCCACCGGGAACGGGTCGGGGCGCGCCTGCCCGTCGAGCCCGAGGCCCGTCATGGTCTCGTCGACGATGAGAGTGGTGCCTTCGCGCTGCGCGAGCTCGAGTACGCGGGCGCGGGTCGCGGCATCCATGGTGCGCCCGGTGGGGTTGTGGAACTCGGGCATGAGGTAGGCCACCGTCGGGCTCGTGCGTTGGAAGGCCTGCTCGAGGCCGGCGACATCCCAGCCCTCGTCGGTCGTGACGGCGACCGGTACGAGACGCGCACCCGCCGCCTTGAGGGCGTCGAACGCGTGCGGGTAGCCGGGCGATTCGACGATCGCGCGGTCGCCGCGGCCGAGCAGGGTGCGGGCGAGCAGGTGGATCGCGGATTGCGCCCCGACCGTGATCATGAGCTGCTCGGGGTCGGTGGGCATGCCGCGCTCGGTGTAGCGATCGGCGATCGCGCGCCGCAGCACGAGCAGGCCGAAGGGGTCGAAGCCGCTGTCGGGGAGGAAGCTCGGCAGGCGGTCGACGGCGGCCTGCGCGGCCTGGGCCACGGCGGGCAGCGCGGGCAGCGACGCCTTCGAGAAGTCGATGGGCGCATCCGCCAGCAGGTCGAGCTCGATGCCGCCGTCGTGGGGCAGTCGCGCGGTGCTGCCCGAGCCGCGCACGCTCTCGAGGTAGCCGCTGTCGCGGAGCTCGGCGTAGGCGGCCGACACGGTGGTGCGGCTGAGGCCGAGGTGGCTCGCGAGCTCGCGCTCGGCGGGCAGGCGCGTGCCGAGCGGGATGCGGCCGTCGAGCACGAGCAGGCGGATGCGGTCGGCGAGCGCCAGGTAGGCGGGCCCGGTGGACCCCCGCCAATCGACCATGAGCAGGGCCAAAGCACGGGCAGACAGCGTGTTCACGCGGCCAGTGTAGCTCGATTGGACTCTTGTTCAAGGTCCAATCCTGCGGTGGACTGCTCTGCGTGACTCCCCGCCTCATCTGGACCCGCCGCATCGCGCAGCTGCTCGTCGGCCTGTTCCTCTATGGCATCGCCATCGCGATGATGGTGCGCGCGGGCATCGGCGTGGCCCCGTGGGACGTGCTCACCCAGGGCCTCAACCGTCAGACCGGCATCTCGTTCGGGCTGCTCACGGTGATCATCGGCGCGGTCGTGCTGCTGCTGTGGATCCCGATCCGCCAGAAGCCGGGCGTCGGCACCGTGCTCAACGTGCTGCTCATCGGGCCGGCGGCGGATGTCGGGCTCGCCGTGATCCCGCAGCAGCACGAACCGGTGCTGCAGGGGCTGCTGTTCGTCGCGGGCCTCGCGCTGCTCGCCGTCGCGACCGGCCTCTACATCGGCGCGCGGCTGGGGCCGGGGCCCCGCGACGGGCTCATGACCGGCATCCATCAGCGCTGGGGCTGGAAGCTCTGGATCGTGCGCACCGGCATCGAGGTGACGGTGCTCACCGTCGGCTGGCTGCTCGGCGGCCAGGTCGGCATCGGCACGCTCGCCTTCGCGCTGCTCGTGGGCCCCATGGTGGGTGTGACGCTGCCGCTTTTGACGGTTCCGCTGCCGCGCGTGGGGGCATCGCCCGCGGCGCCCGCGGCCGAAGCGGCAGCCGCTCCGGAGTCGGCCGCCGCTCCTGAAGTCGCTCCCGAATCGGCGGGGGAGGTGACCGCATGATCGTGCTGCTCTCGCTCAGCGCGTTGTCGCTCTGGGCGCTCATCGCCACCGCCGTCGTGATCGGCTCCGACGGCTACCGGCAGGTGCCGACGAACCGCCTGCTGCTCCCGTAGCGCCCGCCGCGGGCGCCCTCGGCCCGGCGGGATTCCGGATGCGGGTGAAGACGCATCCGGAACCCCGTCCTTCTACAGGTGGCGCTCGGCGTACACCGCGAGCGCATCGCGCACGAACGTCGCGCCCTCGACGCCACCGTAGTTGGCGGCGAAGCGCGGGTCGGCGACGTACATCTCGCCGAGACCCGTGACGTACTCCTTCACGGCGCCCGGCGTACCCGGGATGTCGGCCAGCCACTCGACGTGGCGACGTGCGAGCTCCTGGGCCGCGTCGTCATCCGGCGCGATGCCGGACTCGGCCGCAGCGATCCAGTCGGAGCCGAGCTGCGCCGCGCGTTCCCGCCACTTCGACTTCTCGGTGTCGCTCATGCCGCGCCACCAGGCGTCGGACTTCGCGTACGCGTCCTTGCCCCAGCGCTGCTCGACCTCGTCCTTGTACTGCGTGTGGTCGAAGCCGTCGAACATGTTCTCTGCCATCGGTTTCTCACCCCTTCCAGTGCCTCGATGGTCGCCTCGACGCTCGCGATCTGCCGCGCGAGGCGCTGTCTCTCCTGTCGCAGCCACTCGCGGTGGGCGTGCAGGGCCTGCACATCGCGAGTCTCGCCCGCGAGCACCTCGGCGATCGCCGGCAGGCCGAGCCCGAGGTCGCGCAGCAGCAGCACGCGCTGCAGCCGCACGAGCGCGTCGGCGTCGTAGTAGCGGATGCCGCCCGCGCCGGTGGCGCTCGGCCGCACGAGCCCGATGTCGTCGTAGTGCCGCAGCGTGCGACTCGTGACGCCGGTGAGGCGCGCGACCTCTTGGATGCTGTGTGTCATCCGCTGCTCCTTCCTGCCGTCCGGTGGCTGTTCTGCGGCGCCCTTCGCGGCCCCGCTCTCGTGCCGCATCCGACGTTAGACGTTGACGCAGCGTCAACCGCAACCCCGCGTCCAATGTCGAAAATGCAGGAGAACTGCTGGCCGGATGCCGACAACGCAGGGATGAGGCCGGCGACACGCCCGGCATCTCCTGCATTTTCGACATGGGCGGCTGCGGGGCGCCGGGGTTGCGCAGACGTGACACGCGATATATCGTGACTTCTCGACGGACGCGATATATCGCGAGATAGCCCGGATGCGGGCCGAGGGAAGGAGACGAGATGGCTCAGGAGAAGTGGCTGCTGGACGGACCCAAGACGATCGACATCGAGAACATCCGCCGCCTCAAGGTGGGCCTCGTCGGCGGGCACGTCGACATCGTCGGCCACGACGAGCCCGGTGTGCGCGTCGAGGTGCACTCGGTGACCGGCCGCGAGCTGCTCGTGCAGGTCGACGGCGATCGCCTCGAGATCGACCACCCCAGCTGCGCTGGGACAACTGGATCGACGTCTTCAAGAACTTCGGCTCCTCCATCAAGGCCGAGGTGAGTGTGCTCGTGCCGCGCAGCGTCGCCGTGACCCTCGGGGTCGTCTCGGCCGAGGCGCTCGTGGCGGGCCTCGAGGCCGACGTGCAGCTCAACACCGTGTCGGGCGACGTGGTGGCCGACGGCCTCACCGGCAAGCTCACCGCGAACTCGGTGAGCGGCGAGGTCACCGCGCGGGGCCACGCAGGGCCCGTGGGCATCAACACGGTCTCGGGGGATGTGATCGCATCCGGCGCCGTCACCAAGTTCGACGTCGACGGCGTCTCGAGCGCGGTCATGCTCGACGCCTCGGGGATCCCGGATGTCGTGGGCGTCAACACGGTGTCGGGCGCCGTCACGCTGCGCTTCGAGCCCGACACCCCGGCGAGCTACACGGTGCAGACGGTCGGCGGCAAGCTGCAGATCGACGCGCAGAGCATCTCCGTGGTCAAGGGTCGCTACACCGCCCGTCACGGCCAGCTCGACCAGCGCTGGACCGACGTGCGCGTCAACACGGTCGGCGGCGACGTGAGCGTGCTGCACACGGTGCGCTCATGACCCCGCCCGTCTTCGCCCACGGCCACCTGCGGCTCTACCTGCTGAGCCTGCTCGACGAGCGTCCGCAGCACGGCTACGAACTCATCCAGGGCCTCGGCGATCGCTTCGGCGGCACCTACGTGCCGAGCGCCGGCACGATCTACCCGCGGCTCGCCAAGCTGCAGGAGGAAGGTCTCGTGACCAAGGAGTCCGACGGGCGCCGCACGGTCTACGCGATCACGGATGCGGGCCGCGCCGAACTCGCCTCACGCCAGGACGAGCTCGCCGACATCGAGACGGATGTCACCGACTCGGTTCGCCGCCTGGCCGACGAGGTGCGCAGCTCGGTGAACGACGCGATGCGCACCCTCAAGGCCGACCTCGCCGCGGCAGCGCGCGACGCCCGCGCCGGCACGGAGCCGCCGCGCGCGTCGGGCGGGGGTTCCGCGGGGGCCGACACGGCATCCGATGCCCGCACGACGAGCCGCGTGCTGCTGCACGAGGCCGAGGCCGCGCTCACGAGCTTCCGCGCCGAGCTGCGCAGCGAGTTGCGCTCGCAGGTGGCGGCGGCCCGGCTGCACGCGGATGCCGTCGAACTGCTCACCACGCGGCTCGACGAGGTGCGCCGCGAGGTGACGGCTGCACTCAGGCGCTGAGGGGCGGTTTCGAGACGCGGCCTTCGGCCGCTCCTCAACCAGCGGATGGTGCCGCGAACCGCACGGGGATGTAGAGGTCCTGCACGCGATCGCCGAGCGCCGTGTGGTCGTTGCGGGAGTAGATCGCGCACTTCTCGACCGTGCAGTCGACCCCCTCGCCGACCGGATCGACGACCTCGAGGTAGGCGGTGAAGGTGCCCGTGGCGACGTCATCGTAGGCGCGGGCGCCGAAGAGCTTCCAGGCCCAGTCGTCGTTGATCCAGTTGCTCGGCGCCCACTCGATCACGTCGGCGGCGACCGGGTCGCCCGTCGGCTCGGTCGACGGCACGCCGCCGAGGCAGGGTCCCGGTTTGGTCGCCGGATCGGAGGGGATGACGCAGATCGCGACGTAGATGCCCTGGCCCGCGTCGTATCCGGTTCCGCTCACCACGAGGTGCTCGCCGACTTCGAGGGCCGAGGTGTCGACGGTGCCGCCCGGATCGGGGGAGACGACGCTCAACTCGCGGTCGCGCCCGTCATCGCCGGTCGCCGTGACGGTCGTCGGCCACTCGGCGCCGGGATGCTGCTGGTTGGCGGAGCCACCGTCCTGATGCAGCAGGATCGGCAGCCCGAGAACGGCTGCCGGAACGAGCAGAACGAGCACGACGCCACCCAGGATCCACGGCCACCGCCGCCTGCGTCGCGCACTCGTCACCGCACGATCATAGGCGGCCCGAACCGTGAGAATTCAGGGCCGATGGGCCCACCGTCGTGCCCCGTTGACGCGCACGGCGGAAAGCGTATGCTTTCCCGCCGTGACTCATGAGGGCGGACCCGCCTCAGACGATGCGCCGCGCTCCGCCAAGAACTGGCTGATCGGCGACCCGCTTCCCACGTCGACGCTCGAGAGCCAGCTGCTGCCCAAGCATCTCGCGCTGCCGATCTTCGCGAGCGACCCGCTCTCGTCGGTGGCCTACGCGCCGCAAGAGCTGCTCATGATCCTGCTGCTCGGGGGCTCGCGTTCCTGAGCTTCGCGCCCTGGGTGGCAGGAGCGGTCGTGCTGCTGCTCGTCGTGGTGGTCGCCTCGTACCGGCAGCTCATCAAGGCGTACCCCTCGGGCGGCGGCGACTACGAGGTCGCGTCGAAGAACCTCGGCGAGCACGCCGGGGTCGTGGTGGCGGCGGCCCTCCTCGTGGACTACGTGCTCACGGTCGCGGTGTCGGTCGCATCCGGGGTCGACAACATCATCTCGGCGATCCCCGCGCTGAACCCCTGGCGAGTGGAGCTCGCCGTCGGCTTCGTCGTGCTGCTCGCGGCCATCAACCTGCGCGGCGTGCGCGAGGCATCGAAGGCCTTCGCCGTACCGACGTACCTCTTCATCGGATCGATCGGCGTGATGGTCGTGACCGCCCTCATCCGCACCGCGCTCGGCGATGTGCCGGTGGCCGAGAGCGCCGGGTGGACGGTCGAGGGCGAGCAGCTCACCCAGGCGGCCTTCATCCTGCTGATCCTGCGCGCGTTCGCGAGCGGATGCGCCGCCCTCACGGGCGTCGAGGCGATCTCGAACGGTGTGCCCGCGTTCCGGCGCCCCAAGGTGACCAACGCACAGCGCACGCTCGTGGCGATGGGCTCGATCGCGATCCTGCTGTTCTCGGGCCTCACGGCCGTCGCCCTCATCACGGGCGTGCACTACGCGGAGCACGCGTGCGACCTGATCGGATTCACCGACTGCGCGAGCGAGCCGCAGCGCAGCCTCATCGCCCAGATCGCATCCGCGACCTTCGGCAACAACACGGTGCTGTTCTTCATCGTGCAGGCGGCCACCGCCGCCGTGCTGCTGCTCGCGGCGAACACGGCCTTCAACGGGTTCCCCTGCTCGGCTCGGTGCTCGCCCAGGACGGCTACGCGCCGAAGGCCCTCGCGACGCGCGGCGACCGTCTCATCTTCTCGAACGGCGTGCTCGCCCTCTCGGCCGTGGCGGTCGTGCTGCTCGTCGGGGCGCAGGCGAACGTCACGGTGCTCATCCAGCTGTACATCATCGGCGTGTTCATCTCGTTCACGCTCGGGCAGATCGGCATGGTGCAGCACTGGATCCGTCGGCTGCGCGACGGGTCGGAACCGCCGAAAGCCGTGTGGCGCGGCCTGGCGATCAACGCCCTCGGGGCGCTCATGACGGCATCCGTGCTCGTCATCGTGACGGTCACGAAGTTCACCCACGGGGCCTGGATCGTGTTCGTCGTGATGGGTCTGCTCATCGCCCTGATGATCGGCGTGAACCGCTACTACCGGGATGTCGACCGCGAGATCGCGCCGGATGCCACCACCGTCTTCGGGTCGTCGGGCGACCACGCGATCGTGCTGGTCGGCAGGCTGTCGAAACCCGTGCTGAAGGCGCTCGACTACGCGATCGCCGCACGCCACGAGACGATCGAGGCGGTGCACGCGTCGATCGACGACGAGGCGAGCGCGCAGCTGGAGCGGCAGTGGCGGCAGCACAACATCCGGGTGCCGCTGCGCATCGTGGCCTCGCCGTACCGCGACATCTCGATGCCCCTCGTGAAGTACATCAAGCTGCACCGCGCCGAGCACGGCTCGGAGGTGGTGACGGTGTACCTGCCGGAGTACATCGTGGGGCACTGGTGGGAGAACGCGCTGCACAACCACAAGGCGCGCCGCATCCGCCGCAAGCTCATGCTCGTGCACGGGGTGGTCGTGGCGCTCGTGCCATGGCTGCTCGACTCGTCGGACCTCATCTACGGCCGCCGCTCCCGCCCGCTGCCCGGCCAGGACCGCCGCGGCGAGCCCGTGCGCCCGCCCCTGCGCGCCCCCGGGACGCCCGCCCGCTCACGCACCCGGTGACAAACGCTGTAGCGTCTGGCCGCGCGCGCCACGGATGTCTGCCGCGTGGGGTCGACCGCTGCAGCGTTTGGCCCACACACTCGGCGGTCAGCCCTTCTCGCCGCCCTCGGAGGTCGACATGATGCGGCGCTGGAAGATGAAGAACAGCACGGCCACCGGGATCGACATGAGCACCGCGGCGGCGAGCTGCAGGGGGTACTGGTTGCCGGAGCCGAGCTGACCCGAGGTGAGGGATGCGACACCCGTCGTGAGCGTGTTGAGGTCGGGGTCGTTGCGCGACACCACGAAGTGGGCGAACTCGTTCCAGGACCCCTGGAAGCTCAGGATGAAGAGGGTCACGAGGGCGGGCATCGCCATCGGCAGCACGATCGTCCAGAAGGTGCGGAAGACGCCCGCCCCGTCGATGCGAGCCGCCTCCTCGACCGATACCGGGATCGACTCGAAGAACTGCTTCATGATGAAGATGCCTGCCGCATCGATCATGATCGGCACGATCATGCCCGCGTAGGAGTTGTAGAGCCCGAGCTCCTTGAGGATGAGGAAGCGCGGGATGAGCAGCACGACGTTCGGCACCGCCATCACGGCCACGAGGCACGCGAAGACGACCGCCCGCCCGCGGAACTGCAGGCGCGAGAGCGCGTAGCCGGCCAGTGAGTCGAAGAACACCCGGCCGGTGGTGACGATCACGGTGATGAGCAGGGAGTTGCCGGCCCACTGCAGCAGGGGCACGCTCGTGAAGAGCCGTTCGTAGGCCGCGAAGGTCCACGTCGCGGGCAGCAGGCTGAGCGGCTGCTGTGTCGCCTCGGCATCCGTCTTGAAGCTGCCCGAGATCGAGATCAGGAACGGGTAGATGTAGATGAGGGCGAGCGCCACGAGCAGCACGTAGCTGAGCGCGAGCCCGATCGTCGCGAGGCGGCGGCGGCCGGCGTGCATCGTCATGCTCATCGCTCGCGCCCTTCGCTCGCGGCCGCCTCCGGCACGGCGGTGCCCGCCGCCCGCACGGATTCTGCGTCACGGTGCAGCCGCGCCACGGCACGCACCTCCCGGCGTCGCCCGGCCCGCCCGGCGTCGCGATCTCGCAGCACCCACCGCTGGAAGAGGGTGAGGGCCACGATGATGCCGAAGAGGATGAACGAGATCGCCGCGCCCTGGCCCCACTTGAGGTCGGAGAACGAGGTGTCGTAGGCGAGGAACGCGGGCGTCAGCAGCGTCTTCGCGGGCGCCCCGCGGCCGGTCAGGTAGATCTGGTCGAACACCTGCCACGTGCCGATCAGCCCGAGGGTGAGCACCGTGAAGAGCGTGGGCTTGAGCATGGGCAGGGTCACCGAGAAGAAGGTGCGGAACGGGCCCGCGCCGTCCACGGCGGCGGCCTCCTCGATCTCGGCGCCCACGTTCTGCAGCGCCGCGAGGAACAGCAGCATGAAGGTTCCGGATGTCGTGAAGATCGCCAGGATGATCAGCACGCACATCGCGACGGAGGGGCCAGCGAACCAGTCCCACCAGCTGAGACCGAGCGGTCCGCCCGCGGCCGCGGCACCCGATCCGTCGACTCCGAGGCCGCCGAGCAGCAGGTGCAGCACGCCGCGCGGATCCGCGAACCAGTTGGGGCCGTTGACCCCGAGCCAGCCGAGCACCTGGTTGACCGCGCCGGAGGAGGTGAACAGGAAGATGAAGATCGTCGTGATCGCGATCGAGCTCGTGACCGAGGGGAAGTAGAACGCGGTGCGGAAGAAGCCGCGGCCGCGCAGCATCCGGCGGTTCACCTGCACGGCGAGGAACAGCGCGAGCGCCGTCTGCAGCGGCACCACGAGCAGCACGTAGTAGAGGTTGTTGCGGATCGAGGTGCCGAAGTCGCGCTGCGCGAGGCCGGAATCCACGAGCACCTTGGCGTAGTTGACGCCCCCGACGAACTCGGAGTTGCCGAGCGGCGAGCCGAGGCCGTTCCAGTCGCTGAAGCTCACCCAGAGTGCGAGCAGGATCGGGAGCACGAGGAACACGCCGATGATGAGGATCGCGGGGGCGGTGAACGCCCACCCGTAGCGGGCTTCGTTCCCGCGGATCCCTCTGCTCATCGCGTGCTCCTCGTGCTCCCGGTCAGCGCATCAGCTCGAGGCGGCTCAGCCGTTCGCCTCGTCGAGCGCCGCCTGCAGCTGCTCCTGGAAGGTGCCCAGGATGCCCTTCAGGTCGACGTTCCCCGACGCCATCCCCTCGAGCGACGCGTTGAAGTCGCCCACGACCGACGCCGAGCCGGCGAAGTTCACCGGGCTCACCGCGTAGTCGTTGCTCGCGACGAACGAGGCGTAGTCGGGGTACTTCTCGGCGTAGCTCGCGGCCGCCGACTCGGTCGACGGGATCACGCCGAAGGCGTCGGCGAAGGCGAGCTGCTGGTCGTCGGAGGTGAGGTACTCCACGAGCGACACCGCAGCATCCCGGGTGTCGGAGTTCGCCGGGATGCCCCAGCAGTTCGTGAAGGTGAAGGTCGACTTCCCCTCGGGCCCGGCAGGCAGCTCGTAGGCGGCCCACTTCGTGTCGGGGTAGTCGGATGCGATGCCCTTGATCCAGGGACCCTCGATGACCATGGCGGCCTTGCCGGCGCCGAGCGCCTCGCCACCCCATCCGGCGTCGAGCTCGCTCGGGAACTTCAGCACGCCCTCGTCGTGCAGCTTCTGCACGTACTCGAGACCCGCGAGGTTCTCGGGCGAGTCGGCGGTGGCCTTCGTGCCGTCCTTGTCGACGAGCGTGCCGCCCGCCTGGTTCATGAACACGCCGAGGCGGGCGTACTCGAGACCGAAGGAGAGGCCGACGGTGTCACCCGTGGTGAGCTTCTTCGCCACGGCCTCGAGGCTGTCCCAGTCGGTGGGCACGTCGGCGTCGGTGAGCCCGGCAGCCGCCCACATGTCGGTGTTCACGATGAGGCCGAGCGTCGAGAAGTCCTTCGGTGCGCACACGAAGTCGCCGTCGAAGGTGAAGGTGTCCACGAGCGAGGGGTAGAAGTCCTTCGCGTTCTTCAGGTCCTTCGCGTAGGTGTCGAGATAGCCGTTGCCCGCGTAGTTCGCGAACTGGTCCCAGGCCATGTAGAACAGGTCGGGCGCGTCGTCACCGGCGAAGCCCTGGCTGAGTTGCTGGTTGAGGTCGTCGGCGGCGATGACCTTGACCTTGGCGTCGTTGTCGGCCGCCCAGGTGTCGGCGGCGTCCTGCACGGCCTTCGTCTCGGCGGGTCCGCTCGACCCGATGAGGATCGTGAGCTCGCTGCCGTTTCCGGAGTCACTTCCGCCGCCTCCACCGGAACATCCGGTGAGCACGACAGCGGCGGCCGCGGCGAGCGCGATGGCGCCGATCCACGTCTTCTTGCTCATTGCTCTTCCTTTTCTCTGATGTGATCGCCGGGCGAGGTGCCGTCGGCTTCCTCGACGGGCGCCAGGTGACTCGACCGGCGCACGACAAGCTGGGGGTCACGAGACGGTGACCGAGGGGATCCGCTCCGCTCCCGTGGGGGAGCACGCGACGACCGGTCGCGCCGAGCAGCAGGTCGAGAACGCTCGTGGCCACCTCGTCGAGTCGCTGGTCGACGCTCGAGAGGCCCACCGCCTGCGCGACCGGGGTGTTGTCGAAACCCATGACGGGGAAGTGCGGACGGCCCGCCTCGCGCACGGCCATCATGGCGCCGAGCGCGACCGAGTCGCTGACGCAGACGAGGGCCTCGAGCTCGAGTCCGTCGGCCAGGTGCCGCTCGACGGCCACGCGCGCGGCGGCGACCGCCTCGACCGTCTCGAACGAGAGCTCGGCGAGTTCGGCATCCGCGATGCCGGGGAATCCGGCACGCATCGCGTCGCCCCAGCCGGCACGACGATCATCGCCCGTTCCCGAACCCTCGGGCCAGCCGAGAAAGCCGATGCGCCGGAGGCCCCGGCCGATGAGGTGCTGGGTGGCGAGCGCCGTTCCAGCGCGGCCGTCGACGTCGACCCAGAGCCGTTCGGGATCCCCCACGTCGTGGGCTCCCATGGCACCCCAGGGGCGGCCGAACGAGACGAAGGGGATGCGCTCGCGCGCGAGCCACTCGATGCGCGGGTCGTCGGAGACGGTCGAGGTGAGCACGAAGGCGTCGACGTCGGCGCCGTCGCGCAGGCTGCGGTACTGCTCGATCTCGTGCTGGGGGTCGCGCGCCGTGAACAGCGTCACCCGGAAGCCGCGCTCCGCGGCGTGCTCGGTGAGCGCGTGCAGGAAGCGGTCCTGGATCGCGCCCGAGATGCCGCGCGGCAGCGGGTCGAGGCGGATGCCGATCGTCGAGCTCGTGCGGGTGCGGAGGCGCCGTGCGGATGCGTGCGGTCGGTAGCCGAGTTCGCGCACGGCGGTCTCGACGCGCTCGCGCGTCTCGGGGCGCACGATCTCGGGGGTGTTGATGACGTTCGAGACCGTCTGCCGCGAGACGCCGGCCAGGCGCGCGACGTCTTCCACCGTGGGGAGCTGTGCCACACCGACCTCCTTTGGCCCGATCCTTGAACGATCCAAACCGGATTCGAGAATCGGGGTTTGATCGATCAAATTGTGGGTGTTATGTTACCTGGCGAGCCCGGGCTGTCAACCGGGTCCGGTTCAGCACACCGCGGGAACGAGCAGTGAAGGTCGTCGGGATGCGTGCACACAAGGCCACCGGCCGGCAGCCGCTCCTGCACGACGCGGCGGTCGCGCTGCGGGCGCCCGCCCAGGCGTGGTCGCGGTCCGGCGGCGAGATGACGGCACCCATCGACGGCATCTACGTGTCGGATGTGCGTGTCGCGAGCGCCTGGAGCGTGCGGGTCGACGGCGCCGCCCCGGAGCCGATCGCGACCCTCGAGGACGCGGCCGACCGCATCCGCTTCGTCTCGCTGCTGCGCGGGCTCGACGACGCGGGCGCCGACCCGGACGTGCGGCTCGTCGTGACCCGGACCGTTCGCGGTGACGGCGTCGACCACGAGCTCACGATCGAGTCGCGTCTGAGGCGCGAGCTGCGGGTCGAGCTCACCGTCGAACTCGACGCCGAGGTCACGCCGGTCGAGGTCGTGAAGACCGGCAGGCCCTCGCACGGGGTCGAGCCGGAGCTCACGGATGGCGGAGCCGTCTGGGGAGACGCGGCCGTATCGGCGACGCTGCGCGCACGCGAGGCGACGATCGTGCTCGACGGCTCCCGCATCCGGGTGACCTGGGGCGTCGCGGTGCCCGCGCGTGGCAGCGCCTCGCGCTCGCTCGCGCTCGACGTGCACGACGGGCTCGCGGTCGTGGCAGCGGCGGCCGCACCAACCCCTGGAGCCGCCCCGAGCTCACGGGCGCCGACGACCGCCTGCAGCGCTGGGTCGAGCGGTCGCTCGGCGACCTCGACGCACTTCGCCTCACCCGGGTCGGTTCGCGCGACGAGTTCCTGGGTGCCGGCGCACCCTGGTTCTTCACGCTCTTCGGGCGCGATTCGATCTGGGCGGCCCGCTTCCTGCTGCCGCTCGGCACGGGCATCGCGCACGGCACGCTGCGTACACTGGCCGCACTGCAGGGCCGTGAGCGCGTGCCCGCGACCGCCGAACAGCCCGGCAAGATCATCCACGAGGTGCGACGGGCCACGCTCGAGCTGCCCGACGAGGGCGTCGAGCTGCCGCCCCACTACTACGGCACGGTCGACGCGACGGCCCTCTGGATCTGCCTGCTCGCCGACACCCGCGAGCGCGGACTCGGCGACGACGAGACGCGCGAGCTGCTGCCGGCCCTGCGCGCCGCGCTCGCCTGGATGCGCGACTTCGGCGACAGCGACGGCGACGGGCTGCTCGAGTACGTGGACGAGTCAGGGCGCGGCCTCTCGAACCAGGGCTGGAAGGACTCTGGCGACTCCGTGCAGTGGCGGGACGGCTCGCTCGCCGACGGGCCCATCGCGCTCGCCGAGGTGCAGGCCTACGCGCATGAGGCGGCGGTGCGCGGCGCGGCGCTGCTCGAGGAGTTCGGCGAGGACGCGGCCCAGTGGCGCGCGTGGGCGGCGCGGCTCGCCGCGCAGTTCCGGGCATCGTTCTGGGTGTCGGATGCCGACGGCCGCTACCCCGCGATCGCACTCGACGCCCGGAAGCGCCCGGTCGACTCGCTCACGAGCAACATCGGCCACCTGCTCGGCACCGGCCTGCTCGACGACGCGGAGGCGCGGCTCGTGGCCGCGCGGCTGGTCTCGCCGCGCCTCGACGCGGGCTACGGCATCCGCACCCTGGCAACCGGCTCAGGGGTTACTGGCCGCTGTCGTATCACGGCGGAAGCATCTGGGCGCACGACACGGCCATCGCCATCCGCGGACTGCATCGCGACGGCTTCCGCGACGAGGCCCGGCGACTCTCGGAGGGGCTGCTGCGTGCCGCCGCCGCCTTCGACTACCGCATGCCCGAACTGCACGGCGGCGATGCCGCATCCGAGGTTCCGCGTCCGGTGCCGTACCCGGCCGCGTGCCGCCCGCAGGCCTGGTCGGCGGCCGCCTCGATCGTGGTGCTCGAGGCGCTGCGCAACCCAGCCGGTTGACGAGCGCCGCCGATGGCCGCTCCTGAGCCACCTCGTCGGTGCGTCAGTAGCCCAGCGCGCTGAGCGCCGCCACGATCTGCCGCGCGATCGTGCGGCCCGCGCGATTCGCGCCGATCGTGGATGCCGTGGGCCCGTACCCCGCGAAGAACACGTTGGCGTTGCGGTACGCCGCGCCCGCCTCGACGGTCACCCCGCCGGCCTGCTCGCGCAGCTTGAGTGGAGCGAGGTGCCGCAGTTCGGGTCGGAACCCGGTGGCCCAGATGATGACGTCGGCGTGCTGGAACGTGCCGTCGGCCCAGCGCACCCCGTCGGGCTCGACGCGCTCGAACATGGGCTTCGGGGTGAGCAGTCCGCGCTCGATGGCCGACTGGATGCGGCGGGTGCGCGGCACCCCCGTGGTCGACACGATCGACGGCAGCGCCCGCCCTCGCGTGCCGCGGCGTCCTGCAGCGCGACCGCGCGCGTGCCGCCCTCGATATTGAGCTCCTGCTCCTCGAGGAACTCGAGCGGCCGCCGCGTCACCCACGTGAGACTGCCGGCGACCCCTCGAGCTCCATGAGGAAGCCGATCGCGCTCGTGCCCCCTCCGACGATCACGACGTCGTTGCCGCGCAGGCTCTCGGCATCCGTGTAGTCGACGGTGTGCAGCTGGCGACCCTGGAACTCGTTCATGCCCGGATACCACGGCACGAACGGGGCGCCCCACGTGCCGGTCGCGTTGACGAGGATCTGCGTGGAGAAGGTCTGATCGCCGTACTCGTCGTCGAAGGTCACCTCGAAGCCGTCGAGGGTGGCCTTCACGCGCGTGACGTCGGCGGGGCGCACGACCTTCAGCCCGAAGTGCTGCTCATAGCGGCCGTAGTAGTCGGCGATCACCTCGCGCGCCGGCAGCGTGCGGTCGGCCGTGTCGAAGCTGAGGCCGAGCTCGTCCATACCGGGCAGGTCGTTCACGCGGTGCGCGGAGCCGAGCCGCAGCGCCTCCCAGCGGAACTGCCAGGCACCCCGGGGCCCGGCCCGCGATCGAGCACCACGAAGTCGTTGCCCGGGTCGAGCCCGAGTCGGCGCAGGAAGTACGCCACCGACAGACCCGCCTGACCGGCACCGACGATCACCACAGAGGTGTCGGTCGGCCGCTCGGTCACCCGCCCCACGTTACCCGGCGGCGCTCGGATGCGGGCAGGCGATCTTCAGCCGCCGCCCCTACCCTGGCGGCATGTCCGTGATGCCCGAACCCGACGACCTCGCCGGCGCCCCGTCGTCCGCTGCCTCAGCGGCGGGACGGATGGTGGGTGCCGCTTTCGCGAGCAGCAAACGTGCCGCGGGGCGGGCGCGGGAAGGCATCCGCTCCCGACCGGCCGCGGATCGCGCCTACCGCACCGCGGTCGGCGTGACCGGCGGTGCGACCGTTGCCTTGGGCGTCGTGCTGATGCCCCTCCCGGGCCCCGGCACGCTCGTCGCGCTCGGCGGGCTCGCCGTGCTCGGCAGCGAGTTCGAGGGGGCGCGGAAGGCCAACGAGAAGGCCACCCGGGCGGCGAAGGCGGCCGCAGCGAAGCTCGCCGAGCGGCGGGCACGGAAGGCGTCACGACGCTCGGCGAGCGAGTGAGGCATCCGGTGCGCGACCCGGGCCTGAAGGCGCGCGCATGATAGACTCCCCGGAGTTTTTCCCGTCAACTTGAGCAGCTCTGAAACGAGGGGGTCACGCATGGGGCGCGGCCGTCAGAAGGCAAAGCACACCAAGGTCGCCCGGGAGCTGAAGTACTTCAGCCCGGACACCAACTACAACGCGCTCGAACGCGAACTCGCGGGCAACCCGCGCCTCGAGGAAGACCTCGACAAGTGGCCGGAGTACACCGACACCTACGGTGACGACGACGGCGACGATCTCGACGAGGGCACCGTCAAGACCGCCTGACCGGCGTGGAACACGCGGGCCCGATGCCGTCGCGACCCGAGTGGCAAACGCTGTAGCTCTTGCCGTTGCGCGCCCGCAACACCTGCGGCTCGGCGCTCAATACTGCGGCCCGGCGCCCAACGCTGCAGCGTTTGGACGCAGCTCAGACGGCTCACTCGGCGTAGCTCGACACGAGGCGCACGGCTCCGCCGTCGACGCCCTTCGCGCCCTGCTCGAAACCCGTCAGGTCGTGGGATGCGGTGGAGACCCGCCCGGCGACCCACGCCGGCAGTCCCGCGGCTTCGAGGGCGTGCGTGACCGAGCTCGCGGCATCCGCGGCCACGATCGCGAAGAAGCCCACGCCGAGGTTCCAGGTCGACTCGGTCTCGGCCAGCTGCAGCCCGCCCCACTCGGCGAGCGTGCGGAACACGGGCTGCGGGCTCCACGTGGAGCGGTCGAGCTCGACCCAGGCACCCCTCGGCAGCACGCGCGCGAGGTTCGCGGCGATGCCGCCGCCGGTCACGTGGCTGAGGGCGTGGATGCTGCCCGGCAGCTGCTCGATCACGCGGAGCAGGGGCGCGGTGTAGAGCCGCGTGGGCTCGAGCAGCACCTCGCCCACGACGCCACCCAGCTCGTCGGATGCATCGGTGTAGGCCAGCCCGCGCTTCTCGAGGATGTGCCGCACGAGCGAGAAGCCGTTGCTGTGCAGGCCCGAGCTCGCGATCGCCACCACGACGTCGCCGTGCTGCACGCTCTCGGGACCGAGCACGGCATCCGCTTCGACCACGCCGACCGCGGCACCCGCGATGTCGTAGTCGTCGGGCGCCATGAGCCCCGGGTGCTCGGCCGTCTCGCCGCCCACGAGCGCGGTGCCGGTGGCCTCGCACGCGCGGGCGACGCCCGCCACGAGGGTCGCGATGCGCTCGGGGTGCACCTTGCCGGTCGCGATGTAGTCGGTCATGAAGAGCGGCTTCGCGCCCACCACGACGATGTCGTCGACGACCATCGCCACGAGGTCCTGGCCGATCGTGTCGTGCTTGTCGACGGCGAGCGCGAGTGCGATCTTGGTGCCCACGCCGTCGGTGCTCGTCGCGAGCAGCGGTCGCCGGTAGCCCGTGAGAGCGGATGCGTCGAAGAGTCCCGCGAAGCCGCCCACGCCGCCCAGCACGTCGGGTCCGTGCGTGCGCGCGACCGATGCCTTCATGAGCTCGACCGCGCGATCACCCGCTGCGGTGTCGACGCCGGCGGCCGCGTAGCTCGCGTCGCCGTGGCCGGCCGATTCGGATGCGGCCGAGGAGGATGCGGCCGATTCGGATGCGGCGGAACCGGATGCGGAGGCGCTCGTCACCCGCCCAGCGTACCGGGCACCGCATCCGGCTCCGACCCCACCTGGGGGCCGAGAATCGTGCGAGTTGGTCGCTTCCGGGGAGGGTTGCGACCAACTCGCACGATTCTGGGACTATGCGCGGCGTGCGCGGCGACGGGCGCTGCGGCCCAGGGCGATCAGGCCGCCGCCGAGCAGCACGAGCAGCAGAGCGGATGTCGCGTCCGACGCCGCGTCGACGCCGGTCGCTGCGAGCGCCGCCTCGGTGTAGGCCACGGGGCCGGCGAGCGACACGGCGCCGATCGTGCCGTCACGCAGCACGGTGAACCAGATCGTGGCGCTCACGGGCGTGCCGTCCTGCGCAAAGGTGTCGAACACCACACGGTGCGCACCCGCGGGCACGCTCGCCGGAAGGTGCGCGCTGAGGGTGACGGCCGCCGAACCCGGCACGAGTGCGGTCGTCAGCACGACAGGCGTCGAGTGCATCGTGAGGGTCGCGGCGCCGCCCGGCAGCAGGTCTGCGCCCGAGACGACGATGGGCGCGTTGCCTGCGGACTGCCCGGCCGTGAGACCGGTCGTGAACGCGAGCTGCGGCGTCGGCGCCACCTCGCGCGTCACCTCGATCGTGTAGTCGAGCGACTCGCCGTAGAGCGCCGTCACGGTGACGGTGACGGTGTGCGTACCGACCGCCAGGGGGATGCTTGCGAAGCCGCCCGCGTCACCGTCGATCGTGAGGCCCCAGGCCGACTCGAACGCGGTCGCGGTCACGTCGAGCGACGTGACGAGGTACGGCACCGTCAGCGTGTAGGCGGCCGTATCGGCGTCGAAGGCGGGCGAGAGCGCCCCGTCCGACACGGTCAGGTCGCTCAGCCGCAGTTCGGGAGCCTCGCGTGTCACGGTGACGGTACGGGAGGTCGTGGTGACGCCGTCTTCGGCTGTCACCTCGACCACGATGGCGTTCGCCCCGACGCTCAGCGCGACCGCCTGCGACGGGGTGCCCGAGACGACGTCATGGCCGTTGACGCGGGCGATGGCCGTGATGTCGGCCACGGTCGGCGTCACGGTGACCGCGGTCGTGAGGTACGGCACGGTCGCCGTGTAGGCGGTCTCGACGTTCGCGAACACGGGCGAGAGCGTGCCCTCCGAGAGCGAGAGGCCCGTCAGGTCGGCGTCGGTCGAGGGCGGATCCCGCGTGATCTGCACGGAGTAGCTCTTCTCCGCACCGTTGGCCGCGACGACCCGGATGGCGTAGCCGCTGCCGCCGTTGTAGTTCACCGTGACCGTGGCGGCCACGCCGTCGGCCATCGGCAGGTTGTTGATCGTCATGTCGTTGGCGACATCCGCCGGGGATGCGGTGATCTGCAGCGAGCGCACCGCGTACGGCACCGTCGCGGTGTACGTGGTGACCGCGGGGTCGAACGCGGGGGTGAGCGTGCCCGCCGAGAGAGCGAGCACATCGAGGTCGACGTTCGCGGTCGGCGCGGAGTCGCGCGTCACGAACACGTCGTAGGTGCGGGTCGTCGTGCCGTCGACGGCGGTGACCGTCACCTGCAGGAGGTTGCCACCCACCTGCAGGAAGCTCGTGCCACCCGTCATGGGGCGGCTCGGGTTGGCGATCGTCACGGCGTCGCTCGAGGTGGCGCTCAGGGTGATGCTGTTCGTGGCGTACGGCACGGCCACCGAGTAGCTCGTGACGGCGGGGTCGAAGACGGGGCTGAGGATGCCCGCGCTGACGGTGAGGCTGCTGAGCCGCGGATCGTACGCCGGTGCAGGCGGTGCCGACCGCGTCACCGTGATCGAGTACTGCGTGGATGCCGCCGACGCATCGGTCACCGTGATGAAGAAGCTGTTCGCGCCGAGGCGCAGGATCGCGTTCACGGCGGTCCCACTCGCGGGGGCGACGTTTCCGTTGCCGTCCCAGACGCTCAGGGTCGAGCTCGCGTCGGCCGCCGTGGGCGTGAAGGAGAACGAGGTGACCTCGAAGGGTACCGTCACGTCGTAGTTCGTCACCCCGGAGCTGAAGCCCGGGTTGAGCGAGCCCGTCGAGATGGTGAGGCCGCTGAGCGCGGGCCCGGGAATCGCCTGCGCGGCGGACACCGCACCGAGCGACATGGCGACGCCGAGGACGAGGGAGAGGGCGAGCGCAAGGGAACGTCGCAGGGAGACGGGCATCGTGCAAGCAAATCAGCCGATGGATGCGGTCGGCAGACCCCGAAGGGGAACAGAGTGATCTGTCCACCCACGCGGCGCGGGTCATCCCGGGCGGGCGGCGCCCTCATCCGGAATCCGACAGAGGCGTATGCGAGGATGAGGCGTACCTCATCCGGTGCGCGCGACCTCGAACCCCAGGAGCAGCCCGCAGCATGTGCGGCATCGTCGGCATCGTCTCATCGAGCCCCGTCAACCAGCAGGTTTACGACGCCCTGTCCCTGCTGCAGCACCGCGGCCAGGACTCCACGGGCATCGCCACCGCCGAGGGCTCCATCATCCACATGTTCAAGGCCAAGGGGCAGGTGCGCGAGGCGTACCGCACGCGCGACATGCGCACCCTCATCGGCACCATGGGCCTCGGGCACGTGCGCTACGCGACGCGCGGGGATGCGGCCCGTGAGCAGGAGGCGCAGCCGTTCTACGTGAACGCCCCCTACGGCATCGTGCTCGTGCACAACGGCAACCTCACCAACACGCGCGAGCTCACCGAGGCGCTCTTCCACACCGACCGGAGGCACCTCAACACGAGCTCCGACACCGAGCTGCTCGTGAACGTGCTCGCGAACGAGCTGCAGTCGCAGATCCGCGGCGCCGAGCTCGATCCCGACCAGGTGTTCGACGCGATCGAGACCTTGCACGAGCGCGTCGAGGGGTCGTATGCGGCGATCGCGCTCATCGCGGGGCACGGCCTGCTGGCCTTCCGCGACCCGTACGGCATCCGACCACTCGTGCTCGGGCGGCGCAGCGAGGGGCTCGTGGGCACCGAGTGGGTGGTGGCGTCGGAATCGCTCGTGCTCGAGCACGGCGGCTACGAGGTGGTTCGGGATGTCGCCCCGGGCGAGGCGGTCTTCATCACCCGGTCGGGTGAGCTGTACACGCGGCAGTGCGCGAAGAACCCCGGCTCATCCCGTGCTCGTTCGAGTACGTGTACCTCGCGCGGCCCGACTCGATCATGAACGGCATCTCCGTGTACGACGCGCGCCTGCGCCTCGGCGACCGGCTCGCCGACACGATCGCCCGTCACGCACCGCTCGGCGACATCGACGTGGTCATGCCGATCCCCGACTCCTCGCGGCCGGCCGCCATGCAGGTGGCCCGCAAGCTCGGCATCGAGTACCGCGAGGGGTTCTACAAGAACCGCTACGTGGGCCGCACCTTCATCATGCCGGGGCAGGAGCAGCGCGCGAAGAGCGTCAAGCAGAAGCTCAACGCGATGAGCTCCGAGTTCCAGGGCAAGAACGTGCTCATCGTCGACGACTCGATCGTGCGGGGTACGACCTCACAGGAGATCGTCGACATGGCTCGCGCGGCGGGCGCCAACTCGGTGACGTTCACCTCCGCCGCGCCACCCGTGCGGTATCCGCACGTGTACGGCATCAACATGCCCTCGCGGGCCGAGCTCATCGCATCCGGGCGCAAGATCCCCGAGATCGCCACCGCCCTCGGCGCCGACCATCTCATCTACCAGGAGGTCGCCGACATGAAGTCGGCGATCCTCGAGGGCTCGCCCATCACCGAGCTCGAGATGAGCTGCTTCACGGGCGAGTACGTCACGGGCACGGTGACCCCCGAGTACCTCGAGTGGGTCGAGCGCAACCAGCTCAGCTGAGTTCATGGCGCGGCTGGAGCCGTGACCTGGCGGCGGGGAAACGCCTCCCGCTGTGTGGTCGTTTCTCCCGCCACGGCCGTGCGCTGCGACTCGCGGCGCCGCCGCAGTCAGTCGACGCGCTGGTGCTCGACCGTGACGGTGCGGGCGCGTCGACGGCTGCGCCAGTCGAACGCGAGGCCGATGAGGGCGCCGAGCAGCACGCCCGCCGGCACGCCGTAGATGAGGAAGTAGGCGTAGCTCGCGGCGAAGCCCACCTTCGGGTCGGCCGGGAACAGGCTCGTGAGGATGAGCGTCACGAGCGCACCGAGCACGGCGCCCACCACGAGGAACACACCGATCTTCGGCGCGCGCCGCACGGTCGCCTGCTGCGTGTCGATCGGGGCCTGCTCGGCGGGGTTCTCGGGCGCGCTCACCCTCATTGTCGCGTACCCGGATGGATGCCGCTGCTACGCGGGTGGATCACGTCCGATCTCATCCACATCAGCGATGAGCGTGGCACGTCTCAACCTCCGTGGCGGCGCGTAGCCTCGGCCCGATGACGGTCAACAACAGCCGAGGACCTCGAGTCGTGATGATGTGCGGACCAGGCGGTGCCGGCAAGACCACCTATGCCAAGCGCCTGGAGCGCGACGGCTGGATGCGTTTGTCGTTCGAGATGGAGTTCTGGGATCGCGGAATCACGACGATGCCCTGCGCCGAAGTGGTCGCCGAAGTTGCAGCAGACCTGAAGGCGCGATTGCTTCGCCACGTCGCGGCGGGGAACGATGTCGTGCTCGACTTCGGTTTCTGGTTCCGGCGACAACGCGATGAGTTCCGCACACTGCTCGCGCCGCACGGCATCGTGCCGGAAACGGTGTACATCGCGACGAGCCTGGAGACCATCCTGAGCCGGGTCGGTAACCGACACGGCAGGGGCGCGGATGATTGGCCCCTCAGCGAGCAGACGGCTACGGAGTACTTCGAGCGGTTCGAGCCGCCGACACCCGAGGAGGGACCGCTCGAGGTCGTGCGCTAGCCGCGCCCAGCCCGGCGGACGACCGCTCCTGTCGCAACCGGGATGGACCTTGCTCGTCAACCGACACGTCATCGGCCAATCAACACGCCCTACGCGTCGGCGGCGTCGCGGTCGTCGTCGTCGTCATCGTCTTCGCTGAAGTCGAACATCGAGTCGACGATCGTCCACGGCACGATCTCGACCTCGAGGAATCCGCCCGCCACCGCACGGTCGGCCTCGGTGGCAACCCAGGTGAGTTCCTCGAGAGTGGCGCCGCGCACCAGAGTCTGCACGGCATCCGCACGCCCCGGAAGCGGGCCGGACGCGATCAGGTAGCCCGCCTCCGCGAGGCGGATGTGCAGCTTGCGATGCTGCGGAAACCACGGCGCCTCGCTCATCGGCACCGCCGGGTCGGCGTTCGGTCCGGGGTGTGGATGAGCAGGTGCCAGAGCTCGGGCGCGGTCATGCGGCCACGCTACGCGAGCGGGGTCACTGCCACCGGATCGGGAGAACCTCGGTCAGGTCGGCGCGGGTTCCGGATGCCGACACGCGCGCCGCGGTCACCGCCGCCTCCCAGCTCAGCGCGCCGGTCGCGAGCGCCAGCCAGGTGGCGGCATCCGTCTCGACCACGTTGGGCGGGGTGCCGCGGGTGTGTCGCGGACCCGGGATCGCCTGCGTCGCCCCGAACGGCGGCACCCGCACCTCGACGGAGTTGCCCTCGTGGTCGGTCGCGAGTTGCTCGAGCAGATACCGCACCGCCGTCGCGAGGGTCTGCCGATCATCGGCACCGCTCTGCCACGCGCGCACCGCGGTGCGTCCCGCATCCGCGTCGATCCGCCGCCGCACCGCCATGCCCCGACGCTATCGCGGGTCGGCGGCCCCGTCCGCCTCCCAAATCAAGGATCGCTGCGCCCAAATCAAGGACTGGCGCCGCCTATGTCGCCCCACGCGCCTCGCCGGTACACATCAGTCACATCCGGTCCTTGATTTGGGATCCGCGAACTGCGGCGGCGTGCGACGCCCGGGGCCGGGGCGCAGCGACGCCCGGTAGCCTGTGCGGGTGAAGATCCTCGTTCTCGGATCCGGTGCCCGCGAGCACGCCATCGTCGAAGCGCTGCTTGCTGAGGAGGCCGCGCACGAGATCACCGTCGCCCCGGGCAACGCCGGCATCGCCGCGCGGGTCGAGACCGTGAGCCTCGACGCGTCCAACGGGCGCATCGTCACCCAGTACGCGCTCGACAACGAGATCGAGCTCGTGGTCGTCGGACCCGAGGCTCCACTCGTCGCCGGGGTCGCGGATGCGTTGCGGGCCAAGGGCGTGCCGGTGTTCGGTCCCGATAAGGCGGCCGCAGCGCTCGAGGGGTCGAAGGCGTTCGCCAAGCGCATCATGGAGCAGGCGGGCGTGCCGACCGGACGCGCCATCCGCACGACGAGCCTCGACGAGCTGAACGCCGCGCTCGACGAGCTCGGCGCCCCGCACGTCGTGAAGGCCGATGGGCTCGCGGCCGGCAAGGGCGTGCTCGTCACCGACGACCGGGCCGCCGCGATCGCGCACGCCGAGTACTACCTGCAGCACGGGCCGGTGCTCGTGGAGGAGTTCCTCTCGGGGCAGGAGGTGTCGCTGTTCTTCCTCGCCGACGGTCACGACGTCGTGCCGCTGAGCCCCGCACAGGACTACAAGCGCGCCCACGACGGCGACGAGGGCCCGAACACGGGCGGCATGGGCGCCTACTCGCCGCTGCCGTGGCTCACCGATCGCTGGGGTGCCGAGGCGGCGTTCGTCGACGAGGTGCTCGACACCATCGCCCTTCCCACCGTGCGCGCGCTCGAGGCGGAGGGCACGCCCTTCGTCGGCCTGCTCTACTGCGGGCTCATCATCACCGACGAGGGCGGGCCGGGAGGCGGTGCCGTGCGCGTGATCGAGTTCAACGCGCGCTTCGGCGACCCCGAGACGCAGGTCGTGCTGCCGCGGCTCACGACCCCGCTCTCGCAGCTGCTCTTGGCGGCCGCGACGGGCACGCTCGCGCGACTGCCGTATCCCTCGTTCTCCGACGAGGCCGCCGTCGTCGTGGTGCTCGCGAGCGAGGGCTACCCCGAGAACCCGGTGACCGGTCGCGAGATCACGGGCCTCAGCGAGGCGGCGGAGGTGCCCGGGGTCACCATCCTGCACGCGGGCACGGCACACAGCGACGGGCGCTTCATCGCGACTGGCGGACGCGTGCTCGGCGTCGTCGGGCGCGGCGACGGTTTCGCGGCGGCCCGCGAGGCGGCCTACACCGCGCTCGGTCGCATCCGGCTCGACGGCGGGCAGTACCGCCACGACATCGCCGAGCGGGTCGTGCGATGAGCGCCGACGCGGCCTCGGCCGGCGACCCGCGCCTCGAGGCGCTGCGCTGGCGGCACGAGTACGCGGGCAAGGTGCGCGATCTGTACCTCTCGGATGCCGAACCCGGTCGCGCGCTCGTGGTCGCCTCGGATCGGGTGAGCGCGTTCGACCACGTGCTCGACCCCGGCATCCCGGGCAAGGGCGCGCTGCTCACCCGGCTGAGCCTGTGGTGGTTCGACCGGCTCGACGTACCCAACCACCTCGCGGGGTCGCGTGGCGGCCTCGACGCCCTGTCGACACCGCTGCCGCCGGATCTCGCCGAGCGCGCGATGCTCGTGAAACGGCTCGACATGTTCCCCATCGAGGCGGTCGTGCGCGGCTACCTCGTGGGCTCCGGCTGGGCCGAGTACCAGGAGTCGCAATCGGTGTGCGGCATCCGGCTGCCCGCCGGGCTCTCGAACGGCGACCGCCTGCCCGAGCCGATCTACACGCCCGCCTACAAGGCACCGCACGGCATGCACGACGAGAACATCACCTTCGCGCAGACGGTGGAACTCGTGGGTGAAGCGGATGCCACCGCCCTTCGCGAGCTCAGCCTGCGGGTGTTCGGCGAGGCGTCGGCGATCGCCGAGCAGCGCGGCGTGATCCTCGCCGACACGAAGTTCGAGTTCGGACGCGACCCCTCCTCGGGCGAGATCACGCTCGCGGATGAGGTGCTCACCTCCGACTCGTCGCGCTACTGGGATGCGGAGGCGTACGCGGCGGGCGGTGAGAACCGACTCGACAGCTTCGACAAGCAGATCGTGCGCAACTGGCTCGCTGCCCATTGGGACAAGCACGGCACTCCGCCGCCCCTGCCGCCCGAGATCGTCGAGCGCACCGCGGCCCGCTACCGCGAACTCATCGAGCGGCTGACGGCCTAGCCTTCCCGCCGCTCACCGCGGGTTGAGTAGCCGCGCGCGCTGGCGCGCGGCGTATCGAAACCGGGCTCGGTGGGTCGGCCCCGCACCCGCGTCGCGCGCCGGCGTCAACAGGGTTTCGATACGCCCGCGCCTGTCGGCGACGGGCTACTCAACCCACGGTAAGGCGGTACCTGGCGCAACGGACTACTCAACCCGCGGTGAAGCGGCGCCTGTCGCAACAGACTCCTCAACCCGCGGTGAGTGGTGCTTCCGGCGACGGGCCCCTCAACCGGCGGTGAGGGAACTCGCCTGTGCCACACGCGGGGATGTCGAGCGAAGCGGGGGTGCGGATTCGGTTTCCGGACGCTGGCATCGGGTCTGGCGGGAGCGCATCGCCGCAGGCGATACGCGGGGGCATGCGTCCGGAAACCGAATCCGCTCCCCGCGAAGCGCCGAGGGCCTAGCGGAATAGTTGTAGCGTCAAGTATGTTGTAGACGACATGACCGACACCCGCCTCGCCGCCGACACCGCCATGGGCGCGGTGACCCTCAACGTCGCCGATCTCGACGCGATGACCCGCTACTACCGCGACGCCATCGGACTCGACGTGCTCGACGCATCCGGCCCGCGCGTCGTGCTGGGGCGCGCGGCCGCGAACCGGCCGGTGGTCGTGCTCGTGCACACGCCCGAGCTGCGGCACGCGGGGCCGCGCGAGGCCGGCCTCTTCCACACCGCGATCCTGTTCGACACCAAGGCCGCGCTCGCCGCAGCCGTCTACTCGGTCGCACAGAAGCATCCGAACACCTTCACGGGCTCGAGCGACCACCTCGTCAGCAACGCGTTCTACTTCGACGACCCCGAGGGCAACGGCGTCGAGCTCTACTGGGACCGCGACCGCAGCGAATGGAGCTGGGTGCACGGCACCGTCGAGATGGGCACGATCTACCTCGACCCGAACAGGTTCCTCGCCGAGAACCTGAGCGAGGAGGGTCTCGCCGGGCCCCTCGAGGGCGATGCGCGCGTCGGCCACGTGCACCTGTCGGTGGGCGACACGCAGACGGCCCGCGACTTCTACGTCGACCGCCTCGGCTTCGACGAGACGATCGAGATCCCGAACCAGGCGGTTTTCGTCTCGGCCGGCGGCTATCACCACCACATGGCGATGAACGTGTGGAACTCACGGGGCGCCGGCCGCCGCCAGGCGACGCTCGGTCTCGGCCGCGTCGACATCGAGGTGCCGGATGCCGACGCACTCGGCGCGCTCGGCGAGCGTCTCGCGCACTTCGGCGTCGAGTCTCGTGACGACGGCCGCACGGTCGAGCTCGACGACCCCTGGGGCAACCGCATCCTTGTGACGGCGCCCGGCCGCGGCTGAACCCTTGCTCCGGACCACCGCCGAGCCTGCAGCGATCGCAGATACCGGCTCACTTACACTCACAACGTGAACGACCCTGTCTCCCCGCGCGCTGCGCGCGAGCCGCGGTTTCCTCGTGCTGCACGGGCCCCGCATCCTCGCGCAGAAGCGTCAGCTCGACCGCGTTGTCGAGCGCCTTCCGGATGCCGAACTGCCCTGGGAGGGCAAGCTCGACGGCCCGGATCCGCTGCGGCTCGCCGTGATCGGCGACTCGACGGCAGCGGGCACCGGCGCCCCGACGCAGGAGGAGGCACTGCCGGGCTCACTCGCGCGTGAGCTGCACGCGCGCACCGGTCGCGGCATCATCTGGCGGGCGGTCGGCGAGAACGGCATCGACACGCACGGGTTCGTGGAGCGGTACCTGACGGATGCGGTCGCGCGCCCCGCCGACCTCGTGTTCGTGAGCCTCGGAGCCAACGACGCGCTCCACGCCCGCTCGGCGGCCGCCTTCGCGCGCGACCTGCGCCGACTGCTCACGACGCTCAGCGACCGCCTGCCGGAGGCCCGCATCCTCATGTCGAACCTGCCCGTCTTCGCACGGTTCGACCTGATTCCCGAGCCGACGCGCACGACGCTCTATCGCCATTCGCGCAACCTCGAGCGGGTCGCCGCGCGCGTCATCGCCCGCGACGGGCGCTGGATGATGACCGAGACGCTGCCGCCGCCCTACGGGCAGGACTTCTTCGCGAGCGACAGGTTCCATCCGTCCGCCTCCGGCTACGCCGACTGGGCGCGCTGGGCCGTCGACGAGGCGTGGCCGCGGGGCCTGTCCGACATCGCCTACGCGGGTCGGCACACGGAGGTCTGAGCGCGGCGGCACGGCTGCCGCGGAGGGTATGGGCTGCCCGTAGACTGGGGGCGTTCCCCGCCCCCTCGAGTTCTCCGGGAGTCTTCGTGCCCACCATCGTCGTCGAGGTCATGCCCAAGCCCGAGCTGCTCGACCCGGCCGGCAAGGCGACAGCGGGTGCGCTCGCCAAGCAGGGAGCGTCGACCTTCACGGATGTGCGCATCGGCAAGCGCTTCGAGCTCACGGTCGAAGGCGAGGTCACGGATGCCGTGCTCGCCGAGGCCCAGCGGCTCGCTGAGGAGTTCCTCTCGAACCAGGTCATCGAAGACGTCGTGGCCGTGAAGGTCGCCTGATGGCCACCCGCATCGGCGTCGTCACCTTCCCCGGTTCGCTCGACGACCGCGACGCGCAGCGCGCCGTGCGGCTCGCGGGCGCCGAGGCCGTCGCGCTGTGGCACGGCGACCACGACCTGCAGGGCGTCGATGCGATCGTGCTGCCGGGCGGGTTCAGCTACGGCGACTATCTGCGCTGCGGGGCGATCGCGGCGCACTCGCCGATCATGTCCGAGGTGATCGATGCCGCGGGCGCGGGGCTCCCCGTGCTCGGCATCTGCAACGGGTTCCAGATCCTCGTCGAGACGCAATTGCTGCCGGGGGCCTCATCCGCAACGACCACGGCGACTTCGTGTGCCGCGATCAGCGCCTGCGCGTCGAGAACGCCAGCACGGCCTGGACGAACGCGTTCGAGCAGGGCGACGAGATCGTCATCCCCTCAAGAACGGTGAGGGCGGCTACATCGCCACCGACGAGACGCTCGACCGCCTCGAAGGCGAGGGACTCGTGGCGTTCCGCTACCTCGGCGTCAACCCCAACGGCTCGCTGCGTGACATCGCCGGCCTCACGAACGAGCGCGGCAACGTCGTGGGCCTCATGCCGCATCCGGAGCATGCGACCGAGCCCGGCTTCGGCCCCGACATGCCGGATGCGATGCGCTCGGGCGTCGACGGCCTGCGCTTCTTCCAGTCGGCGATCGACGCGGTGCTCGCGCGCGTCTGACGCCTCAGCGCGTCGCGCGCTCCCAGGCTTGGCGCACGAGACGTTCGAGCACGGCGTCATCGACCGCGTCGAGACGCTTGAGGTAGAGGCAGCCCTTGCCGGTGGTGTGCGGCCCGAGCTGCTCCATGAGCGGGTCGGCGGGGCCGTAGTCACTGAAGACCCCGTAGATCGTGAGGGCGGCCTTGCGGGGGAGAACCCGACCACGAACCACTCGCCGGAGCTCGCCTTGCCCTGGTACGCGTAGCTGCCGAACCCGACCATCGACGGCCCCCACATCACACCCTGCTCGCCGGTGACGCGCTCCATGAGCGCCCGCATGTCGTGACCCTCGGCGCGACGGCGCGCATCCGGAACCGCGTCGAGGAACGCGGTGACGTCGGCGTCGGTGGGCTGGGTCTTGATGGCCATGCCGGGAGGCTACCCGCGCGGCACCGGCATGTCATCCGGCGCCGCGCGGCGGGCTCAGGCGCGGCCCATGAGCCCCAGCGTGTCGACGACGCGGTTCGAGAAGCCCCACTCGTTGTCGTACCAGGAGGCCACCTTGACGTGGCGGCCGATCGTCTTGGTGAGGCCGGCGTCGAAGATCGACGAGGCCGGGTCGCCGACGATGTCGGTCGAGACGATCGGGTCTTCGGTGTAGGTGAGCACCCCCGCGAGCCGGCCCTCGGCGGCCTCGCGGTACGCCGCGTGCAGCTGGTCGATCGTGACCTCGCGCTCGACGGTCACGTTGAGCTCGACGAGCGAGCCGACCGCGACGGGCACCCGGATCGCGTAACCGTCGAGACGCCCGTCGATCTCGGGCAGCACGCGCCCGATGGCCGCGGCGGCGTTGGTCGTGGTCGGTGCGATGTTCACGGCGGCGGCGCGAGCCCGACGGAGGTCGCGGTGCGGTCCGTCCTGCAGGTTCTGCTCCTGCGTGTAGGCGTGCACCGTGGTCATGAAGCCCGCCTCGATGCCCGCCGTGCGGTGCAGCACCTGCGCGAGCGGGGCCAGCGCGTTCGTGGTGCACGAGGCGTTGGAGACGATGCGGTGCTGGGCGGGGTCGAAGAGCTCGTCGTTGACGCCGTAGGCGATCGTCACGTCGGCACCCGTGGATGCCGCGCTCACGAGCACGCGTCCCGCGCCCGCGTCGAGGTGCGCGGAGGCGGCATCTGCCGAGGTGAAGCGGCCGGTCGACTCGAGCACGATGTCGACACCGAGCTCGCCCCACGGCAGCGCGGCGGGGTCGCGCTCGGCGAGCACCGCGATGCGGGAGCCGTCGACGATGAGGTGGTCGTCGCCCGCCTCGACGGGCCGGCCGAGCCGACCGAGGGTCGAGTCGTAGCGCAGCAGCTGGGCGAGGGTCGCGGGCGAGGTGAGGTCGTTGACCGCGACGATCTCGAGGTCGGTGTCGCGCGCGAGTGCGGCGCGGAGCACATTGCGGCCGATGCGGCCGAAGCCGTTGATGGCGACGCGGGTGGGCATGGGTTCTTCCTTCCGTGGGCTGTCGCCCCCAGCGTCTCGCCACCTGCGAGCGGATACCAGTGGCGAGACAGCCGAGGTGCGCAAGGATCGCGCCAGCCGCGTCGAGCGCCGCGCGCCGCACGTCCCGCCTCAGGCGAAGATGCGCCGATACTCCGCCGGGCTCGTGCCGAGAATCCGGTGGAAGTGCAGCCGCAGGTTCGCACCCGTGCCGAGCCCGACATCCGCGGCCACCTGATCGATGCCGAAATCGGTGCGCTCGAGCAACTCGCGTGCGAGGTCGACGCGCGCCCGCAACAGCCACTGCAGGGGCGTGTAGCCGGTGTCGTCGACGAAGCGCCGCGAGAGCGTGCGCGGCGAGACGCTCGCGTGCCGGGCGAGGTCGGCGATCGTGAGCGGCTCACTCAGCCGCTCGAGCGCCCACTCGCGGGTCGCGGCGAAGCGGTCGCCGAGCGCCTCGGGCAGCGACCGCGGCACGTACTGCGACTGCCCGCCGCTGCGGTAGGGCGCGGCGACCAGCCGGCGGGCCGCGACGTTCGACATCCGCACGCCGTAGTCGGCGCGGATCAGGTGCAGGCACAGGTCGATTCCGGATGCCACTCCCGCCGAGGTGAGCACGTCGCCCTCGTCGATGAAGAGCACGGCGCCGTCGACCTCGACCTCGGGATGCAGCCGTGCCAGGTCGGAGGCGTGGCGCCAGTGGGTCGTGGCGCGACGCCCGTCGAGCAGGCCTGCCGCTGCCACGGCGAAGACACCGGTGCAGATCGCGGCGATGCGCGCCCCACGGGCGTGTGCGGCACGCAGCGCGTCGAGCGCGCGCGGATCGACGTCGCGCACGGGGTCGCGGTACCCCGGCACGATCACGGTGTCGGCGTGCGCGAGCGCTTCGACGCCGTGCTCGACGAGGTAGGCCATGCCCTCGCCCGAACGCACCACACCCGGATCGACTCCGCACATGAGCACGTCGTAGGGCAGCTCGTCGCGCGCCTGGAAGGTCTGAGCAGGAATGCCCACATCGAGGGGTTGAGCCCCGTCGAGCACGAGCACGACGACCCGGTGCCGCCGCATGACCGTCTCCGTTCCGCCGCGGATGGTCGCGCGGCCTGGTTCAGCCTGCCGACCGGGTGCGCACCACGGAAGTGGCGGGAACGCCGGTCACCGCAAGATTAGCGCCACCTCATCCGCTCGCGCTGAGGGCGACGATGGCCGTCGCGCTGAACAGCAGCACCGAGATCGGAAGCCAGATCGCCCGCTCGATGCGACTCGGGGTGAGGGCGTTGAGCGCGATCGCCACGACGCCGAGCGCGGTGGCGACCCAGACGGCCACCGCGAGCCAGGCATCCGGGAGCGGCGCCCACACGGGCAGCCCGGCGTGGCGCGCCACGATGAGGGCGACCGCCGCCCAGACGACGGTCGCGACGGCACTCGACACGCGCAGGCGCGCGGGCAGGGTTCCCGGATGCTGCCCGCCGAAGGCGGCACGGCCCCACGGCGCTCCGGCAGCGAGGGCGAGCTGGAAGGCGCTGAGCCCCAGGTAGAGAACCGCAGCCAGCCCTCCGGCGACCAGGGTGAGCACGGTGGGTTCGAGGCGCATCCGTCAATCCTTTCTGTCAGATACATGTCTACCAGATATACTGCGACCATGCCGCGGACCACCCAGACCGACCTCGCCGTGCTCGCCGCGCTGAGCGTGACGCCGATGACCGGCTACGCGCTGCGCGAGGCGATCCTCGACCACCTCGGCGCGTTCTGGAGCGAGAGCTTCGGCCAGATCTACCCCGCGCTCTCCCGCCTCCGCGAAGCCGGATACGTCGAGGCGTTCGACGGGGAACGCACGGGCTCCTCGACCTACCGGCTCACGGCATCCGGGCGCACGCAGCTCGTCGACCTCATGCGCGAGGCGCCGGTGCGCACACCCCCGCGCAACGGGATGCTGCTGCGGCTGTTCTTCGGCGACGTGCTCGGGGCGCGCGCCTGTCGCGAGCTCGTCGCCGAGTACCGCGACCTCGCGACGCGGCAACTCGCCGAGCTCGCCGAGGCGCGTCGAGCGACGGAGGCGGACGATGCGGGCACCTCCCAGCGCCCCTACCAGCTCATGACGATCTCGGCGGGCGAGCACTCGGCCCGCGCCGCGCTTGCCTGGGCCGACGAGACCCTCGCCTCCCTCGACGCCCTCGTCGCGGCGGGCCGCTGAGCCGGGCTCACGGCTCGAGTCGCGTCGAGAGGGCGCAAACCGTGGCATGGGGCCGCCCGGAACCACCGATTGTGCCCTCTCGAGGGCGGCTGTGGATGCAATGCGCGGCACGCCGAGCGGGCGGGGCAGGATCAAGCGTGCCCCGCCGCGTTCCGCTCGATCCACTGCTCACCTCGCGCGCGTTCCGGGTCGCGGATGCCATCGCGGCCGGTATCGGCGAGAACCGGCTGAGGAGTGCCGACCTCGCGCGACCGCACCACGGCATCCGCGTCGCAACCGACCTGACCGACGGCACGGCACTCGGTGCCGCCCGCGCGTTCGCACCCCTGCTGCGTCCGGGGGATCGGTTCTCAGGCCCCACCGCTGCGGCCCTCTGGGGAGCCCCGCTGCCCACCGCACCGCATCCTCTGCACGTCACCGCCGCACCGGGACTGACCCGCACGCGGCGGCCCGGGGTCGTCGGGCACAGGGGGCCGGATGGCGTGCCGCTCATTCGGTTCGGCCTGCCCGTGTCCCCTCCCGCACTCGCATTCCTCGAATGCGCGAGCGTGTTGGAATCGGCGGACCTCGTCGCCGTGGGCGACCACCTCGTGCTGGATCCGAGGGTGCTCGATCCCGCCGACCCCGAACGGCCGCACGTCGCGCTCGGCGAGCTGCGCGCCTGGCTCAGCTCCTCGACCGGCCGCAACATCCGCACGGCCCGCGCCGCCGCGGCACTCGTGCGCGAGGGTGTCGAGTCTCCGCGCGAGACCGCGCTACGCCTGCTCGTGCACGAGCTGGGCCTGCCCGAGCCCGTCTGCGGGTACCTCGTGCGCGATCGGGAGGGTCGCGAGATCGGCTACTTCGATCTCGTCTGGCCCGAGCTGCGCATCATCGTCGAATACGACGGCGACCAGCACCGCACCTCCGCCTACCAGTACGACCGTGACATCCGCCGCTTCGACCGGGCGAGCGAGGCCGGCTACCGCGTCATTCGGGTGCGAGCACGCGGCCTGGGCGCCGATCTCGACGAGACCATCGCGCGCCTGCGCCGCGCCTTCGCGAACTGACGCCGTTATCGCGCCTCAGTCGCTCACCATGTCGACGCGCGTGCGCGGCAGCGCGACGGGCGCGACCGACTGCGCCCAGCGCACGATGTCCTCGCGTACCGCACAGCGCAGGTTCCACAGCGAGCCCGAGTCGGCAGCCGTCACGACGAAACGCACCTGCACACCGCCGCCCGTCGCATCCGTCACCGCGACGCTCGACCCGCGCCCGTCCCAGTCGTCGCGGGTGGCGAGGAACGCCTCGAAGCGTTCGCGCAGCCCATCGAGCGGCACCGTCCAGTCCAGGTCGACGTAGACGGTGCCGGTGATGTCGCTCGAAGCGCGCGTCCAGTTCGTGAACGGCGTGGTCGTGAAGTAGGTCGACGGCAGCACGAGGCGGCGCTCATCCCAGATGCGCACCACGACGTAACTGAGGGTCATCTCCTCGATGCGACCCCACTCGTTCTCGACGACCACGACGTCGTCGACCCGCAGGGCGTCCGAGAAGGCGAGCTGCACACCCGCGAACAGATTCGACAGCGTCGACTGTGCCGCAAGCCCCGCGATCACCGAGACGAGGCCGGCGGATGCGAGCACGCTCGCTCCCAGCGCCTGCACGCCCGGGAAGGTCAACAGGATGGCGCCGAGGGCGAGGATCACGACCACGACCGACGCAATCCGCTGCAGCAACCCGAGCTGGGTGCGTACCCGCCGCGCGACGCCGTTGTCGGCCACGTCGATCGGGTAGCGCGCCCGCACCGCGCCGAACGCGAACGCGATGATGCCCGAGAGCAGCCAGGCGGCAGAGGCGATCACGAGGATGAGGGCGACGCGTCCGATGGCGTCGAGCCAGTCGGTGAGGGGAGCGTAACACGCACGGCGATCCACATGCCCACCACCGCGACGAGGGTGAGGAACGGTCCGACGATGCGGCCGATGCGGCCGTAGTCCCACCCACGATGCCGCGCGAGCAGACGCACCCCGCGGTGCAGGATGAGCGCCGCGAGCGCGGATGCCGCGGCGACGATCGCCACCGCGAGCGCGAAGGCGGGCCAGGTGCGGACGGTGACCAGTTCGATGATGGTGCCGGTATCCATCGATCCAGGCTCCCGCATCCGGTTCCGCCTCCGCAAAGCACCGCGCGGCTCGGGCGCGCCACCGAGACGGCGGATTCGACCCGAAAACGGCAACCGGATGGGTCGGAACTGCCGTCTCGATGCGGCGGTGCTCGCGCGACGCACGCCGGGAGGCGGATGGGGCCGCCGGTAGGATGTGAGGGTCGCCACCCGCCCCTCCCGCGCAAGGAGCAATCCCCCGTGAGCACCCCCTCGACGCACGTCGTCGACACCGTCGAGAACGCCGCCGCGACCCCCGAGCGGGAGCAGCCGTACGCGGCGCTCGGACTCACGACGCAGGAGTACCAGCAGATCCGCGAGATCCTGGGTCGGCGCCCCACGAGCGGTGAGCTCGCGATGTACTCGGTGATGTGGAGCGAGCACTGCTCCTACAAGAGCTCGAAGGTGCACCTGCGGCAGTTCGGTCAGAAGGTCACGCCCGAGATGACCGAGAACCTCATGGTCGGCATGGGCGAGAACGCGGGCGTCGTCGACATCGGCGAGGGCTGGGCCGTCACCTTCAAGATCGAGAGCCACAACCATCCGTCCTACGTCGAGCCGTTCCAGGGCGCCGCGACGGGCGTCGGCGGCATCGTGCGCGACATCATCTCGATGGGAGCGCGGCCGGTGGCCGTGATGGATGCGCTGCGCTTCGGCGCGCTCGATCACCCCGACACCGCGCGGGTCGTTCCCGGCGTGGTGAGCGGCATCAGCTTCTACGGCAACTGCCTCGGCCTGCCCAACATCGGCGGCGAGACCTGGTTCGACCCCGTGTACCAGGCGAACCCGCTCGTCAACGCGCTCGCGGTGGGCGTGCTGCGCCACGAGGACCTGCACCTGGCCAACGCCCGCGGCATCGGCAACAAGGTCGTGCTGTTCGGGGCGCGCACCGGTGGCGACGGCATCGGCGGCGCGTCGATCCTCGCCTCCGAGTCGTTCGACGAGGGCTCGGGCCGCAAGCGTCCGGCCGTGCAGGTGGGCGACCCGTTCATGGAGAAGGTGCTCATCGAGTGCTGCCTCGAGCTGTACGCCAACGAGCTCGTCGAGGGCATCCAGGATCTCGGCGCGGCCGGCATCTCGTGTGCGACCTCCGAGCTCGCGTCGAACGGCGACGGTGGCATGCACATCGTGCTCGACGAGGTGCTGCTGCGCGACCCCTCGCTCACGGCGGAGGAGATCCTCATGTCGGAGAGCCAGGAGCGCATGATGGCGGTCGTGAGCCCCGCGAAGCTCGACGCGTTCCTCGCGGTGATCCGCAAGTGGGATGTCGAAGCGAGTGTGCTCGGCGAGGTCACCGACACCGGGCGGCTCGTCATCGACTGGAAGGGCGAGACGATCGTCGACGTCGACCCGCGCACCGTCGCGGTCGACGGGCCCGTGTACGAGCGGCCGATCACCTACCCGACGTGGATCGACCACGTGAACGCCGACACGGCATCCGCTCTCCCGCGGCCCAGCGACGGCGGCGAGCTCAAGCAGCAGGTGCTGCGGCTGCTCGGCTCGGCCAACCTCGCCGATAAGAGCTGGATCACCTCGCAGTACGACAAGTACGTGCTCGGCAACACGGCCCTCAGCTACCCCGACGACGGCGGCATGGTGCGTGTCGACGAGGAGTCGGGCCTCGGCTTCGCCCTCGCGACGGATGCCAACGGGCGCTACGCGTACCTCGACCCGTATGCGGGCGCGCAGCTCGCACTCGCCGAGGCGTACCGCAACGTCGCGGTGACCGGGGCCGTGCCGGCCGCGGTCTCGGACTGCCTCAACTTCGGCTCACCGGAGAACCCCGAGGTCATGTGGCAGTTCGCGCGCGCCGTGGAGGGACTCGCGGATGGCTGCCTCGCCTTGGGCATTCCGGTGACCGGCGGCAACGTCTCGTTCTACAACCAGACCGGCGACGTGCCGATCCACCCGACGCCCGTCGTGGCCGTGCTCGGCACGATCGACGATGTGGGGCGCCGCGTGCCGTCGGGCTGGCAGGACGCGGGCGACAACCTCTACCTGCTCGGCACGACCGCCCTCGAGCTCGACGGCTCGGCGTGGGCCGGTGTCGTGCACGGGCATCTCGGCGGACGGCCGCCCGCGGTGGACCTCGCGGCCGAGAAGGAGCTCGGCGGCCTCCTCGCCGCCGCAGCGCACGAGGGTCTGCTCGCCGCGGCCCACGACCTCGCGGATGGTGGACTCGCGATCGCGCTCGCCGAGGGCGTGCTGCGCTTCGGCGTGGGGGCGCGGGTCTTCCTCGACGAGCTGCTCGAGCGCGACGGGGTCGACCTCGCCACCGCGCTCTTCTCGGAGTCGACCGGCCGGGTGCTGGTCGCGGTGCCGCGCGAAGAGGACGTCAAGTTCACGCGCCTGTGCGAGGGCCGCGGCTACCCGGTGCTGCGCATCGGCGTGACCGACACCGAGCCCGCGCTCGAGGTGCAGGGTGCCTTCACGGCATCCCTCGACGAGCTCGCGACGACCTACCGCGAGCCGCTGCGCGCCCGCTTCGCCTAGTTCGGGCGCTGGGTGAGAGGCGCGCCGCCTCTCACGGCGCTCGCGCCCCGGTGGCGGCCTGCGCCCCTCGGTGACCGACGACCACCTGCATCGGCGGGAGCAATTGCACGTGCGGGCGGCACAACGTGCGCCCCCGCAGGTGCGGTTGCTCCCGCCGAAAGCGCGGCAGCGCACGTCGGCGCCGCTCGTCACACGGGGAAGCGGATGCCGGTCTTCTGCTCGGCGTCGGCCCAGAGGGCGGCGCCGAAGGCGGGGCGGCGGATGACGCGACGGGTCGCGTGGGCACGGGGCGTCCGGCGAGCATCCGCTGCGGGCCGAAGTACATGCCGTTGGCGGCATCCGGATCCGCGACGGCCCGCACCGCGGGCCAGGCGCCGCGGTCCTTGCCCTGCCCGACCCAGCCCGTGAGCGCCTCGAAGAAGCGCCCGGCCGCGGGATCGCGGTCGGTGATGCCGGCCCGCCGCGCGGCATAGGCGCTCGTGGCCCAGCCCGGATGCGCGAGCAGCGACATCCGGGAATCGCCCGCGGCGACGAGACGCCGTGCCAGTTCGAGCTGGAAGCCCTGCACGGCGTGTTTCGAGAACGCGTAGGCGCGGAAGGGACTGTAGCGGCGCTCCGACCAGAGGTCGTCGGGCTCGAGGCGCACCATGCGCGTCGAATCGCTGCCCATCCCCACGATGCGACCACCCTCGGCGAGCGCCGGGAACAGCAGGGTGCTGAGCGCGAAGTGGCCGAGGAAGTTGCCGCCGACCGTGAGCTCGAACCCGTCATCGGTGAGCATCCGTCGTCGCGACGCGACCACGCGGCCCGCGTTGTTCACGAGCGCATGCAGGGGACGGAATGCCGCGATCTGCTCGGCCGCCGCGCGCACCGACGCGAGCGATGCGAGATCGAGTGGCACATGGGCTAGCGAGGCGTCGGCGACGCGCTCCCGGATCGACGCCATCGCGAGCTGCGCCTTCTCGGCCGAGCGCGCCGCGATCACCACGTGCGCGCCCGCCTCGGCGAGCTGCTCCGAGACGAAGTAGCCGATGCCCGCGTTCCCGCCGGTCACGACGACCGTGCGGCCGGCCAGCGACGGCAGCGCGCGGGGATCCCAGGCGGATGCCGCCGTCACTCCGCGTCGTCTCCGCCCGAGGCGAGGCGCTCGTGGTGGTGGATCACCTCGGCCACCACGAAGGTGAACCACTTCTCGGCGAACTCGGGATCGAGGTGCGACTCCTCCGCGAGCGCCCGAAGCCGGGCGATCTGCTCGCGCTCGCGCGAGGGATCCGACGGCGGCATCCCGCTCGCCGCCTTGAGGCGACCGACCGCCTGGGTGGCCTTGAACCGCTCGGCGAGCAGGTGGATGAGCGCGGCGTCGATGTTGTCGATGCTCTGCCGGTAGCGGCGCAGCTCGGCACGCGGGTCGTCGGACGGCTCGGGGGCGTCGGCGGTCATAGGGCGAGATTACCGGGCGTCGCCATAGGTGATCTGCGGGTCGCCGCCGACGTGTCGGATGATCTGCAGCAGCTGCTCGCGGAACTCGGCCGGATCCGCGAGCGGCGGGAACATGCTCACCTCGAGCCCGGTGAGGCTCTCCATGGTGCGGATGCCGGCCTCGGTGCGCTCGACCAGGCGACGGCGGCGGTCGACGGGGTCGACGACGATCCGCACGCGCGCGTCGCGGGCGAGGTTGTCGACCGTGCGGCCCATGGTCTGCGCCGTGACGCGCGCCCGGCGGGCCAGCTCGCCGAGCGTGAGCGGATGGTCCGCGAGCAGGTGCAGCACGATGAGGCCGGCGTGGGTGAGCTGCGCCTGATCGAGGCGTTCGCGCCAGCGCTGCTCGACGAGGCGAGCGGCGACGGAGAGCAACCGCCCCGTGGGCCAGTCCTCGATCGAATCCGTCATGCGGTGCCTCCCCGCCCAGCGTATGATACTCAGCGCGCTTAGTAATGGAGACCCCGTGAACGCACCCGCAACCCCCGACCGCCGCCGCTGGCTCGGCCTCGTCGTCATCTCGATCGCCGTCTCGCTCATCATCGTCGACTCGACGATCGTCAACGTCGCGATCCCCTCCGTCGTCGACGACCTCGGCATCACCTCCACCCAGGTGCAGTGGGTGCAGGAGTCGTACACGCTCGTCTTCGCCGCACTGCTGCTCGTGTTCGGAACGCTCGCCGACCGCTTCGGCCGGCGCCGCATCCTGCTCATCGGCGTCGCCCTCTTCGCGCTCTCGAGCGTCGTCGCGGCGCTGGCCCCGACGGGCGAGCTGCTCATCCTCTCGCGGGTCGTGCAGGGTCTCGGCGGCGCGATGATCCTGCCCGCGACACTCTCGCTGCTGAACGCCACCTTCACCGGGCGCGAGCGCGGCATCGCCTTCGCGGTGTGGGGTTCGACGATCGGCGGCATGGCGGCCGTCGGGCCGCTGCTCGGCGGCTGGCTCACGGCCGACTTCTCGTGGCGGTGGGCCTTCGGCATCAACCTGCCGCTCGGCATCCTGATCATCGTGGGCGCGCTGCTCGTCGTGCAGGAGTCCCGTGCCGAGCACCGGCGGCGGGTGGATGTCGTGGGCGCCGTGCTCTCGGTGCTGCTGTTCACGAGCCTCGTCTTCGGCCTCATCGAGGGACGCACCTACGGATGGTGGGCCACCGCGAAGGGCGCCCCGGACTTCTGGACCCTCGAGATCTCGCCCATCCCGTTCGTGTTCGCGCTCACGCTGGTGACGCTCGTCGCGTTCATCGCCTGGGGCGTGCACCGCGAGCGTCGCGGCCGCCCGACCCTCATCGCGTTCTCGCTCTTCGGCATCACCTCGTTCCGCAACGGCAACATCGCCGCGCTCATCGTGTCGCTCGGCGAGTTCGGCGTGATCCTCGCGCTGCCGCTGTGGCTGCAGAACGTGCTCGGCTACGACGCCCTGCAGACGGGCTTCCTGCTGCTCGCCCTCGCGGGCGGGTCGTTCCTGGCCTCGGGATTCGCAGGGTCGGCATCCGGCAAGATCGCGCCGGTCTGGATCGTGCGCGGCGGCCTCGTCGCCGAGATCATCGGCCTCGTCGTGCTCGCCCTCGTGATCACCTCCGACACCGCCTGGTGGCCGCTCGCGATCGGCCTCGCCGTCTACGGCTTCGGCGTGGGGCTCGCGACCGCGCAGCTCACCGGCGTCGTGCTCGCAGAGGTCCCGGTCGGCGAGAGCGGTCAGGCATCCGGCACGCAGTCGACCTCGCGGCAGGTCGGCTCGGCACTCGGCATCGCGATCCTCGGCACCGTGCTGTTCACCTCGCTCGGGGCGCAGCTGACCGACCGGCTGCCCGAACAGCTGCCGAGCGATGTGCGTCAGCAGGTGGTCGACCTGGTGGTCGATTCGGCGGGGGCGGCGATCCCGGGACTCGAGGCGACGTCACCGGATGCGGCGGCCGCTGCGCGCGACGCCTTCAGCGAGGCGACCCGCGCGGCCACCTTCACGGCCGCGGGCTTCCTCGCGGTCGGGCTGCTCGCGACCCTCAGCCTCGGAGGGAGTGCAGCAGGCGATCGACGCTCGCGGTCTCGGGAAGATACGCCCGCGTCCAGCGCGCCATGACGTCGTAGGCCGAGGCACGCACCGAGCGGCGCGACAGCAGCACGTCGTGCAGTGCGCCGTCGATGCGCACGACCGACACGTGCCGCCCGAGCCGGGTGGCCCGTTCGGCGACCCCGTCGACGTCGAGGGCGACATCCGAGTCGTAGATGCGCGGCGACCACGAGGTCTGCAGCCAGCTGCGTGAGGAGAGCATCACGAGCACCGGCACGCCGATGTCGAGCCCGTCGGCGACCCGCGCATGCCCGTCGAGCACCGCGTCGAGCCACGCGCTGTGCACGGGGAAGCCGCGCTCGGGACGCCACTGCAGGTCGTAGTCCCACTCGCCGTCGAAGAGCCGCGAACTCGCCTGCGTGTTGAAGCCGGGGTCGATCGCGGGCAGTGCGGCACGCGTGCCGAGGCGTGCCCCGAGCGCGACGATCGGGGCGATCGCGCGGCGACCCAGCGCATCCGCCTGGAACTCCAGCCAGGGGCTGTTGAGGATGAGCGCGTCGACGGCTTCGGGATGCCGCGCCGCCCAGAGCGCGAGGGTGAGCCCTCCCGTGGAGTGGCCCACGAGCACGAGGGGACGCAGCGTGTCGCTGTCGCGCCCCATGGCGGTGAGAGCGGCCGCGAGCTCCGCGTCGTAGACGGCCAAGTCGTCGGTGTAGCCGGGCGTCTGGTGCGGCAGCAGGCTGCGGCCGTACTTGCGCAGGTCGAGGGCGTGGAAGCGTGCGCCGGCGCGCGTCCAGAACAGCGCGTGCTCGGTCTGGAAGAAGTAGTCCGACCAGCCGTGCACGTAGAGCACGTCGATGCCGTGGGCGAAGCCGTGCGGCTCGCGCCCCCAGCTCGCGGCCTTGGCGGCGGTCGGGCGCACGAGCGTCGCGACGACCGCACCCTCCTCGTCGGCGGGGAGCGCGAGCGGCAGCTGTTCGAAGCCGCCGAGCACGTCGGGTCTCCAGTCCATGCCGCTACGCTCGCAGGCCGGGCGTCCCGGGCGGCAGGGGCCGGTGTCCCGTTCCGGGCGGGCGGGTTCGGAGGCGGGGTCAGCCCTCCGGCATCGAGCGGTACAGCACCGGCCGATCGCCCCAGCTCGCGAGTCGCGCCTCGAGCCCGGCGCGCACCGTCGGCCACTCGTCGATGATCACCGAGAAGACGGCGGTGTCGCGCCACGAGCCGTCGGCGAGCGGCTGCTCGCGGCGCACGACGCCCTCGAACACCGCACCGAGCTTCTCGATCGCGGCGCGCGAGCGGGCGTTCGTCGATCCGGTCTGGATCTTCACCCGCCCGTACCCGTGCGAGAAGGCGGTCTCGAGCAGCAGCAGCTTCGCCTCGGGGTTCACCTGGGTTCCCCAGACACGCGGTGAGTAGGCGGTCCAGCCGATGTGGGCCGACTCACGGTGCTCGTCGAAGTCGGCGAGGCTCGTGGCGCCCACCACCTCGCCCGTGTGCGGTCCGGATGCCACCCGCACCACGTAGGTGTTGCCGCGTTCGTGAGGCCAGTGGTTCCACGCCCACGCCGCGTAGGCCTCGGCATCCGCGGGCCGCGCGGCGGAGCCGCCCCCGTATCCGCTCGCGAAGACCTCGGGTCGCCCGATCGCCTCCCACAGCAGCGGAAGGTCATCGCGCGTGAGCGGGTCGAGACGGACGTAGCGCCCGACGAGGGGAACACGCTCGGGCCTGGTCGCAGTCACCGCTCCATGCTAGGAGCGATCACGAAGGTGTTACGGCGGGGTCGGGCTCAGGCACCCACCCGACCCCGCCGAGACTCAGTGCCGCACCGCGCCCTCCGCACCGATGCCGGTGAGGGAGCGCACCTCCATCTCCGACTGCTTCGCGGGATCCTCGGTCGGCTTCGCCGTGAGGGTCACGACGGCGCCCACGAGGAAGGCGAGCGGGATCGACACGATGCCGGGGTTCGACAGCGGCCACCACGCGAAGTGCGCATCCGGGAACATCGAGGTCGGCGACCCCGACACCACCGGCGAGAACACGATGAGCAGGATCGCGGATGCGAGCCCCACGTACATGCTCCACAGTGCGCCCCGCGTCGTGAACCGCTTCCAGAACAGCGAGTACACGATCGTCGGCAGGTTGGCGGATGCGGCCACCGCGAACGCGAGCGCCACGAGGAAGGCCACGTTCTGACCGTTCGCGAGCACACCACCCACGATCGCGACGATGCCGATCACGACGACCGTGCGCCGCGCGACCCGCACCTCGGTGCCGGGCTCGGCCTTGCCCTTCTTGAGCACGTTCGCGTAGATGTCGTGTGCGTACGACGCCGCGGCCGTGATCGTGAGCCCGGCGACGACCGCGAGGATCGTCGCGAACGCGATCGCCGAGATGAGGCCGAGCAAGAGCGGACCGCCGAGCTCGAACGCCAGCAGGGGCGCCGCTGCGTTCACTCCGCCGGGCGCGGCCTTGATGGCCTCCGGTCCGATGAGGGCCGCAGCACCGTAGCCGAGCACGAGCGTGAACACGTAGAAGATGCCGATGAGCCAGATCGCCCACACGACGCTGCGCCGCGCCTCCTTCGCGGTCGGCACCGTGTAGAAGCGCATGAGCACGTGCGGCAGCGCCGCCGTTCCCAGCACGAGCGCGAGGCCGAGCGAGAGGAAGTCGAGGCGGCTCGCATCGGAGGCGCCGTACTGCAGACCGGGGTTCAGGATGGCGGGGTTGCCCGCCGTCGCGACCGCGTGATCCAGCAGGGCCGAGAGGCTGAACCCGTGCAGCGCGAGCACCCAAACCGTCATGACCGCGGCGCCCGCCACGAGCAGCACGGCCTTGATGATCTGCACCCAGGTGGTGCCCTTCATGCCGCCCACGAGCACGTAGATGATCATGAGCGCGCCGACCACGGCGATCACGACGCCCTGGCCGACCTTGTCGGGGATGCCGAGCAGCAGCGACACGAGCGCGCCGGCCCCTGCCATCTGCGCGAGCAGATAGAAGAAGCACACCACGAGCGTCGTCGTGGCCGCGGCGATGCGCACCGGGCGCTGCTTGAGCCGGAACGAGAGCACGTCGGCCATCGTGAAGCGGCCGGTGTTGCGCAGCAGCTCGGCGACCAGCAGCAGGGCCACGAGCCACGCGACCAGGAAGCCGATCGAGTAAAGGAACCCGTCGTATCCGTTCACCGCGATCGCGCCGCAGATGCCGAGGAAGGATGCCGCCGACAGATAGTCGCCGGCGATCGCCGTGCCGTTCTGCGGGCCCGTGAACGAGCGACCCGCCGCGTAGTAGTCGGCCGCCGTGCGGTTGTTGCGGCTCGCCCGGAAGACGATCACGAGCGTCACGACGACGAAGGCCGCGAAGATGCCGATGTTGAGCCAGGGGTTGCTGCCCGCGGTCGCGTCCATCACCGCACCTCCCCCGCGGTCGCGCGTGCGGCATCCTCACGGATCTCCTCGGCCACCGGGTCGAGCTTCTTGCCCGCGTACCAGACGTAGAGCATCGTCACGACGAACGTCGTGAGCACCTGCGCGAGTCCGATCAGCAGGCCCACGTTGATCGACCCGAACACGGGCGTCGACATGAACTCTGGTGCATAGCCCGCGAGCAGCACGTACGCGAAGTACCACAGCAGCGCGAGGGCGAGCACGGGGAAAACGAACGATCGGTGCCGCTTCTTGAGGTTCTGGAAACGGTCGGAGTGCTGGATACCGACGAAGTCGACATCCTTCTCCGCGACCGAAGTGGGGGCTTCGTCGCCCATCATCTCTCCTCATCCCGGGTGCGCGCCGTCGCGCATCCGTCTCGACGTGAACGGGCAACACTCTGGAACCCCGCCCGACGATGTGCGGTGGGCAGCCGCTCGTCGTCGGTGGGCGGCGGTCAGCGTGCGACGAGCGGCGATGCGGTGACGATGAACGAACGTTAACCTGGCCTGCATGGCCGAGTCGCTGTGGAGCGGCCTCGCGATCGTCGCAGCCGTCGCGCTGCTGGCTGTCGCGGGGTATCTCGTCGTGCGTCGGCTGGCACCGGGTCCGCGCGAACTCGGAACCGAGGCGGAACGGGCCCGGTTCACGACGCTGCACCTCGCCACCCGCGCCGCCGAGCACCTGCGGGCGGGTCTCGAGGGGGCGACACGGTGCGCGCAGCCCGCGACCTGCGGGCCATGCTCGACTGCGAGGGGCTCGCGATCGCGGGCGTCGGCGGCGTGCTCGCGGTCGACGGGGCGGATGCGTTCCGCGAGGCCGCCGCGCGCGCGATCGCCACGCGGTCCGGTCCCAAGCCGCAGCTGCACCGCGCCATCGCGGGTCAGGGACGGGATGCCGTCGATGCCGTCTCGGCGCCCATCCTGCGAAGCGGCGTGCGGGCCGGCACGCTCGTCGCCTTCGCGCGCGGGGCACGACCCGGCCTCGTGCGCGCGACGGGCGAGGCGGCCCGCTGGGTGTCGACGCAGCTCGAGCTCGCCGAGCTCGACGCCTCCCGGGCGGCGCTCGCCGAGGCGCAGGTGAAGGCGCTGCGCGCCCAGATCAGCCCGCACTTCATCTACAACGCCCTCACGGCGATCGCCTCCTTCATCCACACCGACCCCGCGAAGGCGCGGGAGCTCGTCGTGGAGTTCGCCGACTTCACGCGCTACTCGTTCCGCACGGGCGGCGACTTCACGACCGTCGCCGAAGAGCTGCGCAGCGTCGACGGGTACCTGCGCCTCGAGCGCGCCCGATTCGGCGACCGCCTCGAGGTGACGCTGCAGATCGCGCCGGAGCTGCTGGCCACCGTCATCCCGTTCCTCTCGGTGCAGCCGCTCGTCGAGAACGCCGTGCGCCACGGGCTCGAGTCGACCGAGCGCGGCGGGCGGGTCACGATCACCGCCTCGGATGCCGGGGCGTGCGCGCTCATCACGGTGGAGGACGACGGCGTCGGCATCGATCCCCAACTCGCGCGCGATGTGCTCGCGGGCCGCGCGACAGGCGAACACGTGGGGCTGCGCAACGTCGACACGCGCCTCCGACAGGTGTACGGCGAGGACTTCGGGCTCGTCGTGGAGACCAACGTCGGCGCCGGCACGCTCGTGACGATGCGCGTGCCGAAGTCGCAGCCGCTGCACGCGAGCGAGGGGAGGCTCGCTGGATGATCGACCGCAGCATCTCGGTGCTCATCGCCGACGACGAGCCGCCCGCGCTCGACGAACTGGCCTACCTGCTGGGGCAGGAGCCCCGCATCGCGGCGGTGCACCGCGCCTCATCGGGAGCGGAGGCCGTGCGGCTGCTCTCCGAACGCACCGTCGACGCCGCCTTCCTCGACATCCACATGCCGGGGCTGTCGGGCTTCGACCTCGCGCGTGCCCTGGGGCGCTTCGAGCACCGGCCCGCTCTGGTGTTCGTAACGGCGGACGAAGACCAGGCGCTCGAAGCCTTCGAGTTCGCCGCCGTCGACTATCTGCTCAAGCCCGTGCGCCTCGAACGACTCGCCCGCACCCTCGACCGGGTGATCGACGGGATGCGGGCCGCCCCCGCCACGGGACCGGTGCCGCGCCCCGAACTCGTCGCCGTGACGCTCGGGGGCACGACGCGCATGATCCGCCGTGACGACGTGCGCTACGTGCAGGCCCAGGGCGACTACGCCCGCCTGCACACCGACGAGTCGAGCTACCTCGTGCGGATCCCGCTCAGCGACCTCGAGCGGCAGTGGGCGGAGGCGGGCTTCCTGCGGGTGCACCGCTCCTACCTCGTGCAGCTCGACCACGTGAGCCGGATGCGCGGCGGCCCCGGCCACGCGACCGTCACGATCGGTCAGGTGGAGCTGCCGGTGTCGCGCCGCCTACAGCCCGCACTGCGTGAGGCGCTCGACGCCCGGCGCCTGCGGGCCGGCGGATGACGGCGGACGACGGCGCGGGGCTCGACGACCCGCGCGCGGCACCGCCGCCGCGAGTGCGCGTCACGGCACCGCGTCACGACGACGACACCAGCCGGGTTACCACCGGCGCGACGGGCGCGGATCCGGGGGCGTTCTACATCCGCTCGCTCATCCGCTCGCAACTGCGCGTCGCCGTCGTGTGCGCTGCCGCGTTCATCGTGGTGCTCGTGGGGGTGCCGCTCGTCTTCACGATCGTGCCGGGGCTCGACGCCGTGCGGGTGGCAGGCGTGCCGGTGTCGTGGATCGTGCTGGGCGCCGGGTTGTTCCCCGTGCTCATCGCGATCGCGGCGCTCTACGTGCGCACGGCATCCCGCAACGAGTCGCGCTACCGCTCCCTGGCAGACGACACGTGACCCCCGTGCTCGGCTACGCCTCGATCGCCGCGGTCACCATCGCGACGGTGCTCATCGGCTTCTTCGGGGTGCGGATCTCGCGCACCACGAGCGACTTCTACGTGGCGAGCCGCACCGTGCGGCCGTGGCTCAACGCATCCGCGATCGGCGGCGAGTACCTCTCGGCCGCGAGCGTGCTCGGCGTGGCGGGGCTCATCCTGTTGCAGGGGAGCGCGCGCTGTGGTTCCCGATCGGCTACACCGCGGGCTACCTCATGCTGCTGCTGTTCGTCGCGGCGCCGCTGCGGCGCTCGGGCGCCTACACGGTGCCCGACTTCACCGAGGCGCGGCTCGAGTCGCGCGGGGTGCGGCGCATGACCTCGGTGCTCGTGATCCTCATCGGCTGGCTCTACATCGTGCCGCAGCTGCAGGGCGCCGCCCTCACCGTCGGCATCACGACGGGACTGCCGCGCTGGATGGGGGCGGTGGGCGTGGCGGTCATCGTGGGCGTCGTGGTCGCAGCAGGCGGCATGCGCTCGATCACCTTCGTGCAGGCCTTCCAGTACTGGCTCAAGCTCACCGCCGTCGCCGCTCCGGTCGTATTCGTGCTGCTGCTGCAGCCGGGCGCGGCTCCGGATGCGACGGTCGCGTTCGAGCAGGCGTTCCCGCCGTTCTCGGTGGCCGATCCCGACACGGTGTATCGCGCGGTGTCGCTGCTCGTGGCCCTGCTGCTCGGCACCCTCGGGCTGCCGCACGTGCTCGTGCGCTTCTACACCAACCCCGACGGGGTCGCGGCCCGCCGCACGACGCTCATCGTGCTCGGGCTGCTGTCGGTGTTCTACCTCTTCCCCGTGGCGATCGGGATGCTCGGGCGCGTCTTCCAGCCGGAGCTCGCCGCGGGCGACCCCGACGCGCTGCTGCTGCTCCTGCCTCACGCGGTGCTGCCGTCGCCGTGGGCCGAGGCGCTCACGGCCCTCGTGATCGCGGGCGCGTTCGGGGCCTTCCTGTCCACATCGTCGGGACTCGTGGTGTCGCTCGCCGGCGTCGTGTCGCAGGAGCTGTTCGCGGGCTCGGTGCGCGGCTTCCGCATCGCGGCGGCGCTCTCGGTGATCGTGCCGCTGCTGGTCGCCGCCGTGACCGACTCGGCCGGTCTCGCCGGCTCGGTCGGGCTCGTGTTCGCCTTCACGGCCTCCACGCTGTGCCCCGCCCTGCTGCTCGGCATCTGGTGGCGGGGGCTCACGGCGCGCGGCGCAGTCGCGGGCATGGCGACGGGCGCTGTCGCGTGCGGAAGCGCCATCCTGCTCGGCTGGCTCGTGCCGGATGCCGGGCTCGCCGGCGCGCTCATCGATCAGCCCGCCGCGTGGACGGTGCCGCTCGCGACCCTCACCATGGTGCTCGTGTCACGGCTTGACCGGCGCGGCATCCCGCGGGGCACCGACCGCTTCCTCGCGCGGCTGCACGTGCCCGAGCGGTGAGCCCTCGGCGCTTCGCGGGGAGCGGATCCGGTTTCCGGACGCATGCCCCCGCGTATCGCCTGGCGGCGATGCGCTCCCGCCAGTCCCGATGCCAGCGTCCGGAAACCGAATCCGCACCCCCGTTTCGCTCGACAATCCCTCGCGGCACGCCCTCCGGATCGCACGCGCCCCCACCGCTGGTTGAGTAGCGTCGCGCGCTGGGCGCGGCGCGTATCGAAACCCCCAGCACGCGATATTGCGCGAGGGCAGGCTCGCCGAGACATCCCCGCACAACGTCGCGCGGCGGCGTCAACCCAGGTTTCGATACGCCCGCGCCTCCGGCGGCGCGCTACTCAACCCGCGGGAGGTGGCGGTGACGCGGCGGCAACGCGCGCCCGCGTCAGAGCAGGTCGTGCCGCACCACGATCGCGTCGCGGCCCGGGCCCACGCCGATGGCCGAGATGCGCGCGCCCGACATGGCTTCGAGCGCGAGCACGTAGGCCTGGGCGTTGGCGGGCAGCTCGTCGAACGAGCGCACGCCGGTGATGTCCTCCGACCAGCCCGGGAACTCCTCATAAACGGGAGTCGCGTGGTGGAAGTCCGACTGGCTCACCGGCACCTCGTCGAAGCGCACTCCGTCGACGTCGTAGGCGACGCACACCGGGATCCGCTCGAGACCCGTCAGCACGTCGAGCTTGGTGAGCACGAAGTCGGTCACGCCGTTGATGCGGGCCGTGTAGCGGGCGATCGGCGCGTCGTACCAGCCGGTGCGGCGCGGACGGCCCGTCGTGGTGCCGAACTCGAAGCCCGCGCTGCGCAGGAACTCGCCGGACTCGTCGAAGAGCTCGGTCGGGAACGGCCCCGCCCCGACGCGCGTCGTGTAGGCCTTGACGACGGCGATCACGCGGTCGAACCGGTTGGGCGCCACACCGGACCCGGTGGCTGCGCCACCGCTCGTGGCGTTCGACGAGGTGACGAACGGGTACGTGCCGTGGTCGACATCCAGCATCGTGGCCTGGCCGCCCTCGAACAGCACGGTCTTGCCGGCGTCGAGCGCCTGGTTCAGCACGAGCGAGGTGTCGGCGACCATCGGGCGCAGCCGGTCGACGTAGGCCAGCAGCTCCTCGACGACCTCGTCGACGGTGATCGCCCGGCGGTTGTAGACCTTGAGCAGCAGGTGGTTCTTCTGATCGAGAGCGCCCTCGACCTTCTGCCGCAGGATGTTCTCGTCGAAGAGGTCCTGGATGCGGATGCCGACCCGGTTGATCTTGTCGGCGTACGTCGGTCCGATGCCGCGGCCGGTGGTGCCGATCTGACGCTTGCCGAGGAAGCGCTCGGTGACCTTGTCGATCGTGCGGTGGTACTGCGTGATGACGTGGGCGTTGGCCGACACGAGCAGGCGCGACACGTCGACGCCACGCGCGCTGAGCGCCTCGAGCTCGGCGAAGAGCACCTCGATGTCGACGACGACGCCGTTGGCGATCACCGGCACCACGCCCGGGCTGAGGATGCCCGAGGGCAGCAGGTGCAGCGCGTACTTCTGGTCGCCCACCACGACGGTGTGGCCGGCGTTGTTGCCGCCGTTGAACTTGACGACGTAGTCGACGCGGTCGCCGAGCAGGTCGGTCGCCTTGCCCTTGCCTTCATCGCCCCATTGGGCGCCGATCAGCACGATCGCGGGCATAGCTCTTCTCCCTTGAATGCGGACGGGATTACACCCAACCCTATCGGGCACCGCCCGATCCGCGAGAGTACGCACTTCGGGGCGCGACACGCCGCCGCGAGCGTCAGAAGTGCGTACTCTCGCGGATCAGGCGGGCACGTGCTGCCGCACCCACTCGTGCATCACGATGGCGGCCGCGGCCGCGGCGTTGATCGAGCGGGTGGAGCCGAACTGGCGGATCTCGACGTGGGCCGACGCCGCGGCGACCGCCGCATCCGTGAGCCCCGGACCCTCCTGACCGAACAGCAGGATGCAGCGCTCGGCCAACGCGAACGCGTCGACGGGCACGGCGCCCGCGGTGTTGTCCACCGCGATGATCGGCAACTCGTGCTCGCGCGCCCACGCGACGAGGTCGTCGATGTTCGGATGCTGCAGCACGTGCTGGTAGCGGTCGGTCACCATCGCCCCGCGCCGGTTCCAGCGCCGGTGGCCGACGATGTGCACCGCCTCGGCACCGAACGCGTTGGCGCTGCGCACGATGGATCCGATGTTGAGGTCGTGCTGCCAGTTCTCGATCGCGACGTGGAACGGATGCCGTCGCGCGTCGAGATCGTCCACGATCGCCTCGAGGCGCCAGTAGCGGTAGCGGTCGACGACGTTGCGGGCATCGCCGCCCTCGAGCAGCTCGGGATCGTAGCGCGGGTCGTCGGGCCAGGCCGCCCTGCCGCCGGGCCACGGCCCGACTCCGATCGGCGTGCGATCCGTCTCGTCCACGTCCCCGAGAGTACGTACTTTTGCGCTCTAGGCGCCTGAATGCGAGCCAAAGTGCGTACTTTCGCGGACCGGGTTGACGGGCGGCGAGGGTGCGGTTATCTTATTCAACAGATCAGTTGATCAATGATATAGTTGAATAGTGGATGACGAGATGGACACCGAGGAGCGACTGAACCGCGCGTTCGTCGCCCTGGGCGACCCGGTGAGACGCGCGATCATCGCGCGTCTGAGCCGGGGGCCCGCGACCGTGAACGAACTCGCCGAGCCCTTCGACATCACCCTCCAGGCGGTGTCGAAGCACATCCAGGTGCTCGAGCAGGCCGGCCTCGTGACGCGCACCCGCGACGCGCAGCGTCGTCCGGTGCATCTCGAGCCCGCACAGCTCGAACGGCTCACCGCGTGGATCGATCGCTACCGCCTCGAGATGGAGCGGCGGTACCGGTCCCTCGACGCCCTACTCGCATCCGCCCCCGACGCCCCACACGACAGCAAGGAGAAGGAATCATGAGCAACGCCCTGAAGGTCACGGCCCCCGAGGGCCTGCCGTTCGTCGACTTCGAGCGCGAGTTCGACGCGCCCGTGAGCGCCGTCTTCGCGGCGCACCGCGACCCGGCCCTCGTGGCGAAGTGGATGGGTCCCGACGGCTACGAGGCCGACATGACCGAGTGGGACTTCCGCTCCGGCGGCAACTGGAGCTACGTGCACCGCGACCCCGAGGGCAACGAGTACGGGTTCCGTGGCGTGTTCCACACCGTGCGCGAGAACGAGTTCGCGATCCAGACGTTCGAGTTCCTCGGCTACCCGGATGCCGTGAGCATCGAGTCGATGCGGTTCGAGGATCTCGGCGGTGGTCGCACGCGCCTCTCGGGCCACGCCGTCTACCCGACGCTCGAGGCCCGCGATGGCATGGTCGCATCCGGCATGGAGACCGGGATGCGCGAGGGCTACGACCGCCTCGAGGCGCTCGTCACCGCCTGACGAACTCGACGCGGCTGGAGCCACCACCGCGTGGCGGGAGAAACAACCCCCGCCCCATGGTCACGGCTCCAGCCGCGCTGCGGCGCCCCGGGCTGTTAAGGTCGGCGCATGGCCGAGGGCTCGAGCTGGGATGCGGGGGAATGGCACGCCGCGAGCCCCGACACGATCGTGCTCGGCGACAACCTCGAGGTGGCGCGCGCGCTGCCCGACGACAGCTTCCGCCTCATCTACCTCGATCCGCCGTTCAACACCGGCCGCACCCAGCGACATCGCGCCGTGCAGACGGTGCGCGACGCCGACGGCGACCGCACGGGCTACGGCGGCGAGCGCTACCGCACCGTCGTGCGCACCCTCTACGGCTACGACGACCGCTTCGAGGACTACTGGGCGTTCCTCGAGCCGCGCCTTGCTGAGGCCTGGCGCCTGCTCGACGCTCGCGGCACCCTCTACCTCCACCTCGACTACCGCGAGGCGCACTACGCCAAGGTCGCCCTCGACGCGCTCTTCGGGCGCGAGTGCTTCCTCAACGAGCTCATCTGGGCCTACGACTACGGCGGCAAGTCGAACCGCCGCTGGCCGGCCAAGCACGACACGATCCTCGTCTACGTGAAGGATCCGGGTGCCTACTACTTCGACAACGCATCCGTCGATCGCGAGCCCTACATGGCGCCCGGTCTGGTGACCCCCGAGAAGGTCGCGCGCGGCAAGCTGCCCACCGACGTGTGGTGGCACACGATCGTCGCGACGAGCGGCGCCGAGCGCACCGGGTACCCGACTCAGAAGCCGGAGGGCATCCTTCGGCGCATCGTGCAGGCCTCGACCGCGCCGGGCGACGCGGTGCTCGACATGTTCGCCGGGTCGGGCACGACCGGCGCCGTGGCCCACGCCCTCGGGCGCCGGTTCCTGCTCGTCGACGCCAACCCGGATGCCGTGGCCGTCATGCGCGGGCGGCTGCCGGGGGCGCGCTTCCTCGTGGCGTAGCACGACGTCATCCGCTCGCCTCGCGGCGGACGGCGGGCGCATGATGGAACAACGCAGCGCACAAGCGAAGCCTCGCGCCGCCTGCGATTCCCCACCCGCCACGGCGTTCGCCGCACACGCACAGGAGTCGCTCATGTCCGGTCGTATCGAGACCACCACGGCAGGCAGCCTGCCCCGCACCGCCGAGCTCATCGCCGCGAATCGCGCCCGCACCTTCGCCGACGACGGCTTCACCCTGCAACGCACCCCCGAGTTCGACGCGCTCGTCGCCGAGGCGGTGGGCGGGCTCGTGGCCCGCCAGAAGGATGCCGGGCTGACGCTCGTGGGCGACGGCGAGTTCGGCAAGGCCATGTCGAGCGCAGTCGACTACGGCGCCTGGTGGTCGTACTCGTTCCAGCGGGTGTCGGGGCTCTCGCTCACCGAGGAGAACGCGCTCAACCAGGCGCCCGTGCGCGCGGAGCCCGGCAACATCCGCCTCACCTCGTTCAGTGACCGACGCGACCGGGGCGCCTTCGCCGAGGCGTACGCGGATGCCGCCACGATTCCCACGGGACGTGTCGCCACCCCCTTCCCGAGCGCCACCGGCGAACTGAGTTACATCGGGCACGACGCGGTCGCCGCCGACATCGCCAACCTGAAGGCCGCTCTCGCCGCGAACGGGCTCGAGACCGGCTTCATCACGAGCATCGCGCCCGGCTCGGCCGCCCGCGTGCTCAACCAGCACTACGCCACCGACCGGGACTACGTGTGGGCGTGGGCGGCGGCGCTCCGCGAGGAGTACACCGCCATCATCGAGGCGGGCCTCGTGCTGCAGATCGACGACCCCTCACTCGCCGAGAACTGGGATCAGATCAACCCCGAGCCGAGCGTCGACGACTACCGCGCGTTCTCCCGCGAGCACATCGAGGCCCTCAACTGGGCGCTGCGCGACCTGCCGCAGGACCGCATCCGCTACCACCTCTGTTGGGGCAGCTGGCACGGCCCGCACACGACCGACATCGAGTTCCGGCACATCATCGACCTCATGCTCGAGGTGAACGCCGGCGCCTACTCGTTCGAGGCGGCCAACGCACGGCACGAGCACGAGTGGAAGCTGTGGCGCGAGGTGCAGCTGCCCGCGGGCAAGAAGGTGATCCCGGGCGTCGTGGGGCACTCGACCAACGTCGTGGAGCATCCGGAGCTCGTCGCCGACCGCATCGAGGCCTTCGCGTCGGTCGTCGGCCCCGACAACGTCATCGCCTCGACCGACTGCGGGCTCGGCGGGCGGGTGCACCCGCAGATCGCCTGGGCGAAGATCGAGGCGCTCACCGAGGGCGCGCGCATCGCCTCCGCGCGACTGTTCGGCTGAGCGGCGCGCGGCGCGTCGATACGCTGGGGGCATGACCCCGCAGCACGAGGCCCGGCCGCACATCGAGAGCTGGCTCACCGACATGGATGGCGTGCTCGTGCACGAGAACCACGCGCTTCCGGGTGCGCCCGAACTCATCCACCAGTGGGTCGAGTCGGGCACCCCGTTCCTCGTGCTCACCAACAACTCGATCTTCACGCCGCGCGACCTCGCGGCGCGGCTGCGGGCATCCGGTCTCGAGGTGCCCGAGGAGCGCATCTGGACCTCGGCGCTCGCGACGGCCGAGTTCTGCAAGAGCCAGATCCCCGGCGGTTCGGCGTTCGTGATCGGCGAGGCGGGGCTCACGACTGCGCTGCACGAGGCGGGATTCGTGATGACCGAGACCGCGCCCGACTTCGTGGTGGTCGGCGAGACCCGCAACTACTCCTTCGAGGCGATCACCAAGGCGATCCGCCTGATCAACGACGGGGCGCGCTTCATCGCCACGAACCCGGATGCCACCGGGCCGTCGGCGGACGGCGTGCTGCCCGCCACCGGTGCGATCGCCGCGCTCATCACGAAGGCCACCGGCAAGGACCCGTACGTGGTCGGCAAGCCGAACCCGATGATGTTCCGCTCGGCGATGAACAAGATCGGGGCCCATTCCGAAACCACCGCGATGATCGGCGACCGCATGGACACCGACATCGTCGCCGGCATCGAGGCGGGCCTGCACACGGTGCTCGTACTCACCGGCATCAGCGACGCGGCCGAGATCGCGCGCTACCCGTTCCGTCCCTCGGAGACGCTCGCGGGCGTGCACGAGCTGCTGCCGTAGCCGGAGCCCCTCTCCGCGAGCGCTACCCGAATCCGCGAGCGCTGCCCGTAGACCGGTAGCGCTCGCGGTTTTCGGTAGCGCTCGGCGTCAACCTGTCGCCTCGCCCTCGGCGGGTGCCGGCGGCGGCACCGCGAGCGAGCCGGTGAGCGGCTCACCCGAGCTGCGGTTCACGAAGCAGTAGTAACTGCGATCGCCCGCGTCCCACTGCTCGCTCGTGGCCGGATAGCTGCCCAGGAACTGCACGTCGGTGTACTGCCCGGCGGCCGCGAGGTCGAGCACGCCCGGCGCCGAGCACAGCAGGGCGAGCTGCCCCTGCAGCGCCTCGGTTCCCGGGAACGGATCGTCGGTGACCCCCTCGGCCGAGGGAGGGAAGACGCCACGGTAGACGAGCTGCGCCGGATGCGGTTCCGCGCAGTCGACGACGGTGAACTCCTCGGCCCACGGGTCGTCGAAGTCGGCGAGGCATTCGCCGCCGAGCAGCTCATCCCACGCCCAGACGCCCGGCTCGACGGGCCCGACCGGCAGCGCGGTCGCGGAGGGACTCGGGCTGGGGCTCGGCGATGTACTGGGCAGCGGTGCGGCCGCGGGACCGATGAGGTCGGGCAGGCGCGTTCCGAGCAGGAACAGGGCCACGAGGGCGAGCAAGGCGACGACGCCACCCGCCACGCCCAGCAGCACCTTCTGCGCCCGCGAGATCTCGCCGCGATGCGGGGCGGCCTCGGGCACCGCCTCGGGCGTGCGGGCGCGGGCGAACGGTGCCTGCGAGCTGCCCGGCTCCGCTTCGTAGTCCCGGAAGTTCTCCTCGCCGAAGAGCGACTCGAGCGCCGAGGTGGTGCCCGAATCCTGTGCGATCGCACTCGCGCCGAGCAGCTCGGTGGCGGCGAGCTCGGATGCCACGAGCGGCTCCGTCGGTTCGGGTTGCGACGCGGGCGGCTGGGTCGCAGCGGGCTCGGCGGGCGCCGGCACGGCATCCATCATCTGCGTCGGCACATCCCAGCTGGGAGCGCCGGGCGCGGCCGGCGGCTCGGACGGCGGGGGTGTCCAGGCGACGGTCGGCGGTGGCTCGCTCGGCTCGATGAGCGGCGGGGGTACGGGGGCCGGCGGCGGCACGAGGGTTCCGGGCGGGGACACGTCGGCGGGTGGCGGCGGGACATCGGACGGCGGAAGGCCGTTGACCGGCGGCGAGGTGAGCGGCGCGGGCGCGACCGGCGGCGGCACCGGAGCCGGGGAGCTCACCGACGTCGAGGGCGGTACCGACGCGGGCGGCACGGTCAAGGGAGGCGTCGGGGCCGGCGGTGGCGCGGGCGCGGCGGTCGGCGGCGCCGGCGGCGCCGAGGGCGGCGGCACGTGAGACGGCGGCACGGTGAACGGCGGCACGTTCGACGGCGGCACGTTCGACGGCGGCCCTGAAGCCGAGGAGGTCGGCGGTACGGCCGCGGGCGACGCGGCGGGCGACGCGGGCGCAGCCGTCGGGGGCACCGAAGCGGGCGGCACCGACGGCGGCTGCACGGTCGACGGCGGCGGCACCGGGGACGCGGGGGCGGGCGACGTGGGCGGTGTGGTCGAGGCTCCCGACTTCAGGCCCCAGGAGAACCCGCCCGCTGCGGGCGGCGCGGTGGTCGGCGGAGTCGGCGCGGCGGGCGGCGCGGCGGGCGGTGCCGCGGGTGCTACCGCGGGCGGCACGACCGTCGGCGGCACGGGGGCGCAGCGGTCGGCGGTGCAACCGGCGGCTGCGACACCCGAGGCTGCGACGGTGCCGACGGCTGCGACGGTGCTGCGGGCTGTTCCGGCGTCGGCGGCTGTTCCGGCGTCGGGTTCGCAGCCGGAGTCGGCACCGGGGTCGCAGTCGGCGTCGCCTCGGCCTCATCGGCAGCGAACTGGGCCGCGAGCCAGTCGCTCGCGGAGGGCTCGTCGTCGTCGCGGGGTCGGTCGTTCATCGTGGTGGGGGTTACTGGGGCTCGAGTCCGAGGTCGGAGAGGCGGATGGCGGCGAGATACGGATAACCGGCGGCCTCGATGCGCCGCTGCGCCGCGGTGGCACGGTCGACGACGACGGCGACGGCCACAACCTCCGCGCCGACCTTCGTGAGCGCTTCGATCGCGGTGAGGGGCGAGCCGCCGGTCGTGGAGGTGTCTTCCAGCACGACGACGCGCTTGCCCGCGAGGTCGGGGCCTTCCACCTGCTTGCCGCGCCCGTGGTCCTTGGGCTCCTTGCGCACGACGAACGCGTTGTAGCTGAGCCCGCGCGCCGCTCCCTGGTGCAGCACGGCGGCGGCGATCGGGTCGGCGCCCATCGTGAGACCACCGACGGCGTCGACATCCGGAAGCTCCGCGATCAGGTCGACCATGACCTGCCCGATGAGCGGCGCGACACGGTGGTCGAGGCTGAGCTTGCGCAGGTCGATGTAGTAGCTGGCCTTCTTGCCGCTCGTGAGCGTGAAGTCGCCATGGAAGACGGCCTCGTTCGTGATGTGCTCGATGAGCTGGGTGCGGGCGTCGGTCACGCCGTACAGCCTAGGGTGCGACCGGATGCCAGACGCTGTAGCGCTTGCCACCGGGCGGCAGCGATCGCGGGCGCGCGCGGCACAACGCTGCAGCGCTTGACCGACACCGGTGGGCGCTAGCGTTGAGCGCATGCGCATCGCGACCTGGAACATCAACTCGATCCGCACGCGTCACGCCCGGGCGATCGACTGGATGCTGCGCGAAGACGTCGACGTCGTCGCGTTCCAAGAGATCAAGTGCAAGCCCGAGCAGTTCCCCTACGAGGCGTTCCAGGATGCCGGCTACGAGGTGGTGCTGCACGGCCTCAACCAGTGGAACGGCGTCGCGATCGCGGCGCGGCATCCGATCGAGGATGTCGAGATCGGCTTTCCGGGCCAACCCGGCTTCCTGAAGGGCCACGAGGGCACGGATGTGCCGATCGAGGCGCGCGCGATCGGCGCCACGGTGGAGGGCCTGCGCCTGTGGAGCCTCTACGTGCCCAACGGCCGCTCGCTCGACGACCCCCACTACCTCTACAAGCTCGACTGGCTCGCGACGCTCACCGCCGACGTGCGCGAGTGGCTCGCGGCCCAGCCGGAGCTCCCGCTCGCGCTCATGGGCGACTTCAACATCGCCCCGCTCGACTCCGACGTCGGCGACCCGAGCCTCGTCCCGGGACTCTCGACCCACATCTCGCCGCCCGAGCGCGAGGCGTTCGCCGCGCTCGAGGCCGCCGGCCTCACGGATGTCGTGCGTCCGATCCGTCCCGAGGGCTACACCTACTGGGACTACAAGCAGCTGCGCTTCCCGCGCAACGAGGGGCTGCGCATCGACTTCATCCTCGGCTCGCAGGCCTTCGCCGACCGCGTCGTCGACGCATCCATCCACCGCGAGGAGCGCAAGGGCGACGGCCCGAGCGACCACGTGCCGGTCGTGGTCGACCTCGACCTCGGCATCTCGGATGACGACGACCGCCCGATGATCTTCTAGCGGCGGGCGTCGAGGGCGGATGCCGCCCATGCATTCACCCGGTCGATGAACTGCTGACGGCGGTGCAGCGCGCCGGGCACGAGCCGCGAGAACATCGGCGCGACATACAGCGCCAGCAACGGCCACGCGCGCTCAGCTCCGCGCTCGTTCTGCCAACCGAGGATGGGGATGCCCGACGCCACGCTGAGGCCGAGCACGCGTTCCCTGATCAGCACCCGCGTGCGGAAGACGCCTACGGCCGTGAGGTGGGTGTCTTCAAGCACCAACCTCGTGCGGTGGACGCCGACGATCATCACAACGGCGATGACAACGAGGGCTCCCCATAGGAGAAGTGGAAGGAGCCGGTCGCCCCGCGCGAAGAAGAGCATGGGGATGACCGCGAGCGCTGGGACGAGATAGACCGCGGACTGAAGCATTCGCAGTCTCGGCTCCACGCGGTACACGATCGTCGATTCCATGAGGCCTCCTCGCCGCGAGAACTCTAGCGATTCGCGGTGCCTCTGCCGCATCCGGATCCGCATCGCGTCCGCTGCCGACCGCGCCGAGACGGCAGTTTCGACCCGAAGACGTTCCACGGATGGGTCGGAACTGCCGTCTCGATGACCTCCCGCCTGCGCTCGTGCGTCGCCGAGAGGGCGCGAACGGTGGTTCGGATGCGGCGGGAAGCACGGTTTGCGCCCTCTCGATGTGCGCGGAGAAGGTGGCGGCCGCGTGCAGGGCGCAGAGCGAGCTCGCGCACCCGCTAGCGTGGGGCGACCGGCATGGGGGCAGCAAGGGCGCAACAAAGGGGGCGGCGTGAAGAAGGCTCTGCGCATCGTGGGCGTCGTGGTGGGAGTGCTTGTGCTCGCGTTCGCGGCGCTCGTGTCGCACTTCGCGATCATCGGCGGCGACTCGGTGCGGGAGCAAGCCTCACGCATGCAGCAGCTCCGCGAGCTCGACGCGGAGCGCGTGCCAGCAGGCGACACCCACGAGTTCGACGCGCTGCCCTACGACGAGCTGCAGGTGGTCGCCACGCACAACAGCTACAATCTCGCGCCCACCTGGCTGCAGACCGAGGTGATCCGGCTGGTCGAGCCGGGCGAGGCCGACGCGCTGCAGTACGACCACGCGACGCTCACCGAGCAGCTCGACGCCGGCATCCGCAGTTTCGAGCTCGACGCCCGCTGGGACGGCGAGCGGTTCTGGTCGGTGCACGTGCCGCTCGTCGGCAACCGCGCCACGGCTCCGGATCTCGCCCTCGGTCTCGAAGAGATCGCGCTGTGGTCGGAGCGCCACACCGACCACCTGCCGATCAGCATCATGGTCGAGGTCAAGCACGACTACACCTACCTCGACCCGCGCCTGCAGGACTTCGACGCCGCCGCGGCCGACGCGCTCGACGCGCTCGTGTCCGACACCCTCGGCGAGCGCCTCTTCGCGCCGAGCGATCTCGACGAAGGCCTCGAGGCCGCGTGGCCGACCGTCGGCGAGCTGCGCGACCGCGTGCTGCTCTACTTCGGCGACAACGAGCAGGTGCGCGAGCTCTACCTCGACGGCCACCCCGATCTCGCGGGCCGCAGCCTCTTCACCTCGTCGAAGACGGGCGCCCCCGATGCGCGGTTCGCGATCATCGACGAGCCCGACGATCCGCGAGTCGCGACCGCCCTCGCCGACGGTGTCATCGTGCGCACGCGCGCGGATGCCGACCTCGCCACAGGTGCGGAGCGTCGCGAAACGGCCTTCGCATCCGGCGCCCAGATCGTGTCGACCGACTACCCACCGTCGGAGCCGCAGCAGGGCACGGGCTACCTCGTCGAGTTCCCGGGCGGTTCGCTCGTGCGCGCCGTGCCCTGACGGCGGCGGCTCAGAGCCGCTGACCCCCGGATGCCTCGATGCGCTGGCCGGTGACCCACGCCATCCGCGGGTCGAGGATCGCGGCGACCGCCGCACCGATGTCGTCGGGCTCGCCGATGCGCCCGAGCGCGACGGTCGGCTCGATCATGGCGCGGTACTGGGGGTTGTCGCGCACGGCACCGGCGGCGAAGTCGGTCGCCGTCGCTCCCGGTGCGATCGCGTTGACGCGGATCCGGCGGGGCCCGAGTTCGCGGGCGAGGTAGTGGGTCCAGACCTCGATGGCGCCCTTCATCGACGAGTACACCGAGTACGCAGGGTTGGTGGCGAAACGCGTGAGGCCGGTCGAGACGTTGAGGATGCTGCCGCCGTCGGCGAGCAGCGGCGCGAGCTGCTGGGTGAGCAGCACGACGCCCGTGAAGTGCACGGCCACGAGCGCGTCGATCGCCGAGCGCTCGATGCCTCCGAAGGGGTGTCACCCGAGAATCCGGCGTTGTTCACGAGCGCGTCGAAGCTGTCGCGCTGCCAGGTGGCCTGCAGCGTGTCGCGCAGGCGAGCCGCGAAGTCGGCGAAGCCGTCGGGCTCGGCGGTGTCGAGCTGCAGCGCCACCGCGCGGCGCCCGCGCGACGCGACGTCGGCGACGACCGCGGCAGCGGCATCCGCTTCGGTGCGATAAGTGAGCACGATGTCGGAGCCGGCCTCGGCGAGGGCGAGGGCGGCGGCGCGGCCGAGACCGCGCGAGCCGCCGGTGATGAGGGTGATACGGGATGCGTTCATGCGGCCAGCCTGCGCGGGTGCGGCGGGGGCATCCAGGACGCGTCGATCGAGGGATCGGCGATCCCTGGCTCGCCTGCGCGGGCAGCGGCAGGATGGGGGCATGGATCGCGCGCAGCTCGCCGAGTTCCTGCGGCACCGCCGCGAGGCTCTGCACCCCGAGGACGTCGGGCTCTCGCGCGGCCCGCGCCGCCGCACCCCGGGGTTGCGCCGCGAGGAGGTGGCCCAGCTCGCGGGCATCTCCACCGACTACCTCAACCGGCTCGAGCAGGCCCGCGGGCCGCAGCCCTCGCCGCAGGTGCTCGGTGCACTGGCCCGCGCGCTGCGGCTCGGCGCCGACGAACGCGACCACCTGTTCCGGCTCGCCGGGCACCCGGCGCCCGAGCGCGGAGCAGGCAGCACGCACGTCTCGCCCGCGCTGCTGCGCATCCTCGATCGCCTGCCCGACACTCCCGCACAGGTGATGAGCGAGCTCGGTGAGACCCTCGCCCAGACGGCCTCCGCCAAGGTGCTGCTCGGAGACAACGATGCGCGCCAGGGTCTCGAGCGGATCACGGTGTACCGCTGGTTCACCGACCCCGCGTCGCGAGATGTGTACGTCGCCGAGGACCATCCGCAGCACGCACGCGTCTTCGTGGCCGAGCTGCGCGAGGCGAGCGTCCGGCCCGGTTCCCGCGCGGGCGAGGTCGTGCGTGAGCTGCTGCAGCTGAGCCCCGAGTTCGCCGCGCTGTGGAACGAGCACGACGTGGCGGCGAAGCATCCGCGCACCAAGCGGCTGCAGCATCCGGAGGTGGGCGTCATGACGCTCGACTGCCAGACGCTGCTCGACACCGATACCGGCCAGCGCCTGCTCGTGTTCACCGCGGCACCCGGCAGCGCCGACGCCGACAAGCTCGCGATGCTCGCGGTGATCGGCACGCAGAGCTTCGCGGCATCCTGAACCCTCGCCCGCCCCGGCACACGGGGCTATCGCGCGCCGCATGTGTCGCCTAGTCTGGCGACGTGCCCCCCACCATGGCCGTGCCGGGCGCGACGCTCGCCTACGACGTCGCGGGGCCGCCGGATGCGCCTGCCGTGCTGTTCGTGCACGCCGGAGTCGCGACCCGGGCCATGTGGGATCCGCAGTTCGACGCGCTCGCGGCCGATCGGCGCGTGGTGCGCTACGACACCCGCGGATACGGTGAGTCGCCCGGCGAGGCGGTCGCCTACTCCGAGGTCGACGACCTGCTGCGCGTGCTCGACGCCGCCGAGGTCGAGCGAGCGGTGTTCGTGGGTGCCTCTCGCGGCGGCCGGTTCGCGCTCGACGCGGCGCTCGCGCACCCCGACCGGGTGTGCGGACTCGTGCTCATCGGGGCCGACCCGAGCGGCATGACCGACGACGACATCGACTACACCGAGAACGAGCGCGAACTCGAGCGGGCGATGGATGCTGCGGAGGCCGCCGAGGACGTCGACGCCCTCGTGCGCATCGAGGTGCAGCTGTGGGATCTCGGGCCCGAGCGCGATTCCGACGAGGTCGACCCCGACTTCCTCGAGCGCGCGATCGAGCTCAACGTCGGCGCGGCGCACTGGGACTTCGCGGGCGAGGCGACGCCACCCGAGCATCCGGCGATCGACCGACTCGGCGAGATCGCGGTGCCGACCCTCGTCGTGATCGGCGATCACGACGTCAGCGATGCGAAGGTCGCCGCCGAGCTGCTGACCGCCGGCATCCCGGGGCTCAGCAGGAGCGCTTCCCGGATGCAGCGCACCTGCCGAGCGTCGAGCATCCGGAGCGCTTCACCTCCCTGCTGCGCGACTGGCTCGCCCGCCACGATCTCTGAGCGCGCGCTGGCGCTGTGAAGGTGCGCGGATCGTTGCGTCGACGCAACATTCGTGCGCGGTTGGCAACCCTCTGCACCGGAATCCTTCCTAGGCTCGAGGGTTGAGAGGAGGCGCCATGACCACGATCGCCCACACCCCGTCCATCATCGGAGAACCCGAGGTCGTCGAACGCCGTCCTGAGCTTGTCGAAGGGGACGCCTCGACCGCCGAGCACAGCGCCGCCTGGGCCCAGCTCAAGCAGGCCGCCACGGCCATCCAGGCGCTGCAGGAGAAGGACGGCTCGATCCCCGATGCCGCGCACCACGCCGAGGCGAGCCGCCACGTCGCCGCGATCGTGGGCGGCATCCGTGCTCTCGCCCCCGCGTTCCCGCACGACGCGGCCTACCTCGAGGCGCTGCCCGCCGACTTCGCAAAATGGGAGGCCGAGGGCTTCGGCGTGCCCGACTTCCTCGACTCGCTCGTGGCGTTCGACCCCGCGAGCCACCGTGTCGACGGGCTGCGCCACCTCGTGGTGTTCCCGATGTACACCCAGAACGGCTCGCCCGACCGGCACGTCGAGGCCCTCATCGTCGAGGTGATCTGGCCCGCGTTCATCGCGAAGCTCGAGGAGCGCTACACGAACAAGCTGTTCGTCTCGCTGCGTTTCATCGACTTCACGCCGGGCTACGACACGAACTCCGCGGTGCTGTTCCCCGAGACCGTCGCGATGCGCGAGATCCCGCCCTTCACCTGGGGCGCGATCTTCCAAGACCGCGAAGCCGCACGGTTCCGCCGCGTGGTCGACGCGGCCGCCGACGTCACCAAACTCGAACTGCTGCCCTCGCAACAGCGCCTCATGGAAGACCAGCACCTCGCCGAGGAGGTCTTCGTGATGTGGGACCTCATCCACGACCGCTCGCACATGCGCGGCGACCTGCCGTTCGACCCGTTCATGATCAAGCAGCGGATGCCGTTCTTCCTCTACTCGCTCGAGGAGCTGCGCTGCGATCTCACCGCGTTCCGCGAGTGCGTCGCCCTCGCGCGCGACGAGAACGCCGACGAGCAGACGCGTGACCGTGCCGTGCACGTGCAGCACGCGATCCTGTTCGATCGCATCTTCCGCTTCCCGCTCACCGGGTCGCGGGTGCGCAACTACGACGGGCTGGGCGGCCAGCTGCTGTTCGCGTGGCTGCACCAGCACCACGTGCTGCACTGGACCGACACCCAGCTCGCCTTCGACTGGGATGCGGTTCCGGAGGTCGTGATCGCCCTCTCCGACGCGATCGACGAGCTCTACTGGCAATCGATCGACCGGCCGAAGACGGCGCACTGGCTCGCCGCCTACGAGCTCGTGCGCGGCACGCTCGAACCGAACCCCGCATCCGTGTGGGCGCGCGGCCTGCCCGACGAGGTGCTCGCGGGCGCCCCGAAGGGCTACACCGACGCCGTGCTCGACGACGAGTTCCCCTCTCGATGTTCTACGAGGCCCTCGCCAAGAAGATGACCGACGTCATCGAGTCGACCCGCGGCATCACCGGGTAGCGCATGAACGTCGTCGTCACGGGCGCCAGCGGCACCGCAGGGCACGCGGTGTGCGCGCGGCTGCGGGACCGTGGCGACACGGTGATCGCCGTCGGAACGGATGCCGGCCGCCTCGAGTCGGTGACCGCATCCGATCGCCGGGTGGTCGATCTCACCGACCGGGATGCGGCCCGCGCTCTCGCGACGGACATCGTCTCGGCGCACCGCCACGTCGACGCCGTCATGCATCTCGTCGGGGGTTGGCGCGGGGCGACTCCCCGAGGCCGACGCGTGGTTGCGGCCGCGGCTGGTCGACACCCTTGCGCACGTCATCGCGGCGTTCGAAGGCGAGCTCGCGGCATCCGAGGGACGGCTCGCCATCATCAGCTCGACGGCGGTGCGCCCGGGTGCGACGAGCTCGTACGCACGGGCGAAGGCGGATGCCGAGCAGCTGGTCGCGGAACTCGCGGTGCGTCTCGGCGCGGCGGATGGCGCCGCGACCATCTTCTCCATCGGCTCGCTCGGCGAGGACGGGACCCCTGCAGCCGTCCTCGCCGAGCGTCTCGCCGCCTGGCTCGATGCGCCGGCGGCCGAGGTGAACGGCGCGCGCATCGCGCTGTGAGGTCGGGCGCGATGCGGGTGATCTCGAGACGCGGCTGCGCCGCTCCGCCATCACCTAGGGTTGCCGCATGAGCGAGCTGCGTGACGTCGTGATCGTCGGCGGTGGCCACAACGCCCTCGTGGCGGCCGCCTACCTCGCGGGCGCGGGACGCAGCGTGACCCTGCTCGAGCGGCAGGCGCACCTCGGCGGCGCGGCGGTCTCGGCGGAGGTGTTCCCCGGTGTCGACGCGCGACTCTCGCGCTACTCCTACCTCGTGAGTCTGCTGCCCGAGCGCATCCGCCGCGATCTGCGGCTCGACGTCGAGCTCGCGCGGCGCCGGTACTCGTCGTACACACCGCTGCCCGGTAGCGACCGCGGGCTGCTGGTCGACACGGGCGACGACGAGGCGACCGCGGCGAGCTTCGCCTCGATCGGGGCGGCATCCGACCACCTCGCCTGGAACGCCTTCGGCGACGACACGGCGCGCCTCGCGAGCGCGATCTGGCCCACCCTCACCGGCCCCTTGCTCACGCGCGACGAGGCGCGACGGGCGGTCGGCGACGACGGCGTCTGGCAGCAGCTCGTCGAGGCGCCCATGGGCGCGACCATCGAGCGGCGCTTCGCCGACGACCTCGTGCGCGGCGTCGTGCTCACCGACGGGCTCATCGGCACCTTCGCGCCCGCGGTGGACCCCACCCTCGCCGCCAACCGTTGCTTCCTGTACCACGTGATCGGCGGGGGCACCGGGCACTGGGACGTGCCCGTGGGCGGCATGGGCGCCGTCTCGGGGGCTCTCGCCCGGGCGGCACGCGAGGCGGGCGCCGAGCTCGTGACGGATGCCGAGGTCACCTCCGTCACGCCCGACGGCGAGGTCGCCTACCGCAGCGGCGACACCGAGCGTCGGATCGCGGGCCGCGTCGTGCTCTCGGGGGTCGCCCCCTACGAACTCGCGCGGCTGCTCGGCGAGACCGCGGAGCGTCCCGAGGGCGCCCAGGTGAAGGTCAACCTGCTGCTGACGCGCCTGCCGAAGCTGCGCGATTCCTCCGCCGACCCGGCGGCCGCGTTCGCCGGAACGTTCCACGTGCACGAGGGCTTCGCCGCGATCGACACCGCGTACGCCGCCGCGAGCCAGGGCCGCATCCCCTCGCCGCTGCCGCTCGAGAGCTACTGCCACTCGCTCACCGACCCGAGCATCCTCTCGCCGGAGCTGCGGGAGTCGGGGGCGCAGACCCTCACGGTGTTCGGCCTGCAGACGCCCGACCGGCTGCTCGAGGGCCGCGATCCGGATGCCGCCCGCGCCGAGCTGCAGGCCGCCGTGCTGCACTCACTCGACTCGGTGCTCGCCGAGCCCCTCGAGAGTCTGCTGATGACGGATGCCGACGGCCGCCCGTGCATCGAGACCGCGACCACGCGCGATCTCGAGCACAGCCTCCGGATGCCCGGCGGCAACATCTTCCACGGTCCGCTCGAGTGGCCGTGGGCCGAGGACGGCGAATCGCTCGCCACCTCCGCCGAGCGCTGGGGCGTCGCGACGCAGCACGAGCGGATCCTGCTGTGCGGCTCGGGCTCGCGCCGCGGGGTGCCGTGTCCGGCCTCGGCGGCTACCACGCCGCGATGGCCGTGCTCGAGCTCTGAGCCCCTGCCAAACGCTGTAGCGGTTGGCGGCCCGCGGCAGTCATCTCTGCGGCTCCACACCCACCGCTACAGCGTTTGGCTCACTCCCACGTCGAGGGGGCGGGGCTGCGGGTGCCCGGCAGGCGCACGCGGGTCGCCCACTCGTGCAACCACTCGGGAAGCGGATGCGCCACGGGGTCCATGCCGCTCACGCGCGAGAGCTCGTCCATCGGCACGGTGCCGCCGGCGTCGTAGAGGAACCGGCCCTGCACGTAGGCCCGGGCGAACACCTCGCCGTCGACCACGAAGCGCTGTTCGAGATAGGCGGCGCGGTCGTCGAGACCGAGGAAGCGCGACTCGATCACGTAGCGCTGCCCCAGCGTGAGCGACTTGCGGTAGGCGATCGTCTGGGCGCCGACCACCGGGTACATGCCGGCATCCCGCATCCGCTTCCAGAGCCCCGTGCGCACCACGAGCTCCTGCCGGGCATGGTCGAGCGCGGTGAGGTAGGCGCCGTTGTTCATGTGACGCAGCTCGTCGAGATCGCCGATCGTCACGCGACGCGGCGAGCGGCAGACGTCGTAGATCTCCAGGGAGGCAGCTTCGGAGCCCGGGACGCGAGCCAGAGGAGACGAGGAAGTCGACGGAGGATGCCCACGCGGGCACGCTAGACGATCCGTGCGCGGATGCGTGAAACGGCTGTCGGGTGCCCACAACCCGAGCGGTGATATGCGTCGCGTCGATGGGTGACGGCGACGACCGGGAGGGTGCGGGTCAGCGCGTGCGGTGTGCGGGGATCGCCAGGCGCGGACCGTGGCGCTCGTAACCGATACCCGCCGCCTCGATAAGCCGCACCACGCGCTGGCGGTGACCGCGCCAGGGCTCGAGCAGCTCGAGCATGCCGTCGTCATCGACGCGACGGCCCGCGAGCGCCGTGCCGACGCGCTTGCATAGGTGAAGGTCGCCGACGCTCACCGAATCGGGGTCGCCGTGCGAACGCTGCAGCGTCTCGACGACCGTCCAGGGGCCGATGCCGACGATCGTGCGCATCCGCCGCCCCGCCTCGGCGGCCGGGGCGCTCGCCGCCCGCTCGAGGGCGTCGGCCACCGAGAACACTCGCATGAGCGTGTCGGAACGCTGCGGCCCGACGCCTGCCCGATGCCATTGCCACGACGGGATCCGCCGCCAGACGCCCGCGGTCGGCACGACGCGCATGCCAAGCGGCGCGGGCCCCGGTGCCGCATCGCCGTGCCGCGTCACGAGCTCGCGCCACGCGCTCTTGGCCTCGATGCCCGTCACCTTCTGCCCGAGCACGCTCGGCACCAGTGCCGGCAGGATGCGGCCCGTGCGAGCCAGCCGCAGCCCGGGGGTCTCGTGGTGCAGCCGGGCGACCACCGGATGCCGTGCGGGCTCGAACCCGGATGAGTCGTCATCCGCGCCGAGCAGCGCCGGAACCCCCGCGACGGCCTCCTCGGCCCCCGCGCCCCACGCGCGCGCCTCGACGGCATCCGCGCCCTCCCGCAGCAGCAGGGTCGCCGTGCCGGAGGCGAGCCGCATGGTGAGCCACCAGCCGTCGGCGTCGCGCCGGATCGTCGGGTCGGTGCGGCCCTGGGCGAGCGGCCCCAGCACGAGCCGCAACTCGACGCGGTGCGCGGGCGCGTAGCGCGTGGTGACCGGATCCATCCGGCTCAGGCTAACCCCGGGCGCCGACCGCGCCCGACGACGGCGCGGCATCCGCACGAACGACGACGGGCCGGGCGGATCTCTCCGCGCCGGCCCGTCGTTCGGTGAATTCAGCTGGTTCAGCCGCAGGTGAGGGTCGTGCCGTTGTAGTCGTACACGCCCGGGCCGAGCTCGCCACACGCGTTGGCGAGGGTCACGGCACCGATGATGATGACGGCCCAGAAGATGATCCAGCCGATGGTGCCGAGAATGCCGATGATGATGCCGACGACGGCCGGCACGTTCTTGTAGCCGGCCTTCTTCGACTTGGAGAGGGCGACGGCGCTCACGATGAGGCCGACGATCGCGGCGAGAATGCTGAGGATGAGGCCCACGATTCCCAGGGTCTTGCCCGGGTAGTCACCGGGTGCAGCGGCCGGGGCGGCAGCAGGCGGGGGCGTGGGGGCAGCAGGGACGTTGGGGTCGGTCATGACGCTCCTTGTGATGGTGGTGGCGACCGGGAAGACCCGATCTCGGGGAACTCTACCGAGCGCGGGGGCGCTCCCGCGACAGGCGGGGCCGGGAAAACAGGGCATGATTAGCGGGTGAAGATCGGAATCCTCACCAGCGGTGGCGACTGTCCCGGGCTCAACGCGGTCATCCGCGGGGCCGTGCTCAAGGGCTTGACCCAGCACGACGACGTCGAGTTCGTCGGCATCAAGAACGGCTGGAAGGGCCTCGTCGAGGCCGACGTGTATCCCCTCGGACGCCCGCAGGTCATGGGCATCTCGAAGCAGGGCGGCACGATCCTCGGCACCTCGCGCACCAACCCCTTCGAGTACGGCGGGGTCGAGCGCGTGCGTGAGGTCATGGCCGAGACCGAGATGGATGCCATCGTCGCGATCGGCGGCGAAGGCACCCTCGCTGCGGCCAAGCGGCTCACCGACGAGGGCCTCCAGATCGTGGGCGTGCCCAAGACGGTCGACAACGACCTCTCCGCGACCGACTACACCTTCGGCTTCGACACCGCCGTGCAGATCGCGACCGAGGCGATGGACCGCCTGCGCACGACGGGCGACTCGCACGGCCGCTGCATGGTGGCCGAGGTCATGGGCCGTCACGTCGGCTGGATCGCCCTGCACTCGGGAATGGCGGCCGGGGCGCACGCGATCCTCATCCCCGAGCGCAAGACGAGCATGGATGAGATCTGCGGCTGGGTCGACTCCGCTCGCGCCCGTGGCCGCTCGCCGCTCATCGTGGTCGCCGAGGGCTTCCAACTCGACACGATGAACGACGCGCACTCCGAGCGCGGCCTCGACGCCTTCGGGCGCCCGCGCCTCGGCGGCATCGGCGACCAGCTCGCCCCCGAGATCGAGGAGCGCACGGGCATCGAGACGCGCGCCACGACACTCGGTCACATCCAGCGCGGCGGCACCCCGAGTGCCTACGACCGCGTGCTCGCGACGCGCTACGGTATGGCCGTCGTCGACATCGTGCTGGAGGAGCAGTGGGGCAAGATGGTCGCCTTGCGGGGCACGCAGATCGTGACCGTGCCGTTCGAGGACGCCCTCGGGCGGCTCAAGACGGTGCCGCAGTCCCGCTACGACGAGGCCGCGATCCTCTTCGGCTGAGCCGCACGCCGCTCTCGGCGGCGCCGTGTCAACCTTCCTCGCCCCCTCGGGCGTCGTAAGGATGTGAGCACGCGCATGGCGGAGACGACCGGGGTGGACCTCGACGCCTTCGTCACGCACGAGTACGGCCGCGTCGTCGCCGCCGTGGGGCTCATCACGGGAGACCGCCAGGATGCCGCGGATGCCGTGCAAGACGCGCTCGTCGGCTTCCTCGCACGGCCGCCCGAGCGCGAGATCACCAACCTGGCCGCCTGGATCACGGTGGTGGCGAGCAACCGGGCCCGTGACATCCGCCGCTCGCGTGCCGCCGAATCCCGCGCGCTCGCTCGGACGGGACTCGACGAGGTCGCGGCCGAGACGCCGCACCTCGACGGCCTCGATGTCGACGTGCGCGACGCGCTCGTGGCCCTGCCCGAACAGCAGCGGCAGGTGTGCGTGCTGCACTACCTGCTCGACCAGTCGGTGGAGCAGGTGGCCGAGGGCCTCGGGGTCTCGAGCGGAACCGTCAAGACGCAACTGCACCGTGCGCGCAAGGCGCTCGCTGCCCGACTGAGGAGGAGGACCACCGTGGCTGACGACGAACTCGACGCTCTGCTGCGCGATGCTTTCGAGCGCGCAGCGGCACCCGGTGACCCGTCGGGTGTCGCCGACGCCGTGCGCGCGCGCGTGGCGGCCGGCGACCTCGGCGCTCCCGCCTCGGCCTCGGTGGCTCCCGGGTGGGCGGGGCTGGGCGGTGCGGCGTGGATCCCGTGGGCGGGGGTGGTCGTGGTCGCCGGGCTCGTGGGTGGCGGCCTGGGCGCTGCCGGTGTCTTCGGCCCCGAGCCCGAGCAGGTGGCCGTGGTCGGTGCGACCTCGGTGCTCGACGCGCACGCGCCCGCCGCGGTGTGCCCGGGGGCGCCGTGATCGGCTCGCTTCCGGCCGGCACCCGCGTGCTCGCTCTCGAGCGCAGCGACGACAGTGCGTTCCTCGGGGTGCGCGACCCGCACGACTTCTCCCGCGTGCTGTGGCTCGACCGAGCGGATGTCGTGGTCGATGGCGGCCTGGATGTCGCGTCGCTCCCGGTCGGCGACGCCTGCCCGACGGTCGTCGCCCTCGAGCCGGAGCCCGAGCCGCAGCCGGACCCCGAGCCCGAGCCGGGTCCGCAGCCACAGCCACGACCGCAACCGCAACCGCAACCGCAACCGGTGAATCAGGCGCCGACGATTGTCACCATGGCCGCTTCCTCAAACCCGGTCTGGTGCACCGACCTGACGACCATCACGGTTGCGGCGAGCGACGATCACTCGGTGACGGGCGTCAGCCTTTCGTGGACAGGCTTGGTGTCGAACTCGGCTGCGATGGCCAGGAGCGGCTCCGTGTGGACCTACTCGTTCGATCCCCCAACCGACGGAGGCCTCTCCGCGAACGTCACCTTCACCGCCATCGCGTCCGATGGCTCGCTCGCGAGCCCGCCCCGCCAACTCGTCCTCCAAGTCAACTGCCTCGGGTGATCACCATGACCGTTCCCAAGTGGCTCGTTCCCGCGCTCGCGATCGTGGCGGCACTCGCCGTCGGGGTCGCCGCGACCCTGCTCGGCCGCGCCCTCGCGACACCGGATGCCGTGGCGGTTCCCAGCGGAACCGTCGTCGTGCCGGTGCTCGCCCCGGTGCCGGAGCCACCGCATCCGTCCGACGAGCCCGCAGGCGAAACCGCAGAGGCGCCCGTCAGCGAGACCGTCGCGGAGCGCGAGATCACGCTGCCGGCCTCCGACCCCGAAGCGATCGACCCCGCGCTCACCGCGCTCATCGACACGCTCGCCGACGCGGCCGATCCGGTCTTCACGCTCATGGAGCGCGATGCCGACGCGGATGGCGACACCGCCGGGGGCGATCCGTGCGCCCCGCGGGAGGGCGAACCGGGCGAGGACTGCCCCGACGGACTCATGTCGACCGTGCTCGCCACGACGAGCGTCGTCGACTTCCGGGCCGGCGGCCAGGCCTTCCTCCCACCCGCGAGCAGTTCCTCGAGCACGGCAACCCGACGGGCGGCAGCATCTACTGCGACGGGTTGACGCCCACATCCGACGAGGTGCAGTTCGGCATCGTCTCGACCGTGCCCGGCACCTTCACGGTGCGCTACTGGCCGAGCGCGCGCCCCGACGAGGAGCTCGTGGTCGACGGCATCGAGAGCTCGGCCTCCGACATCGCCGGGTTCCAGCAGGCGATCGCCGACGGCGTCGACCCCTTCTCGGTGATCGGCATGCCGCGGCACTGCCTCACGCTGCCGGGCATCGAACCCGACACGGTCTACACCGCCGTCGTCTCGGGCGTCGACGTGATGGACCGCGTCTCGGAGCCGCACACGCTGCGCTTCAACTCGGCGGGCGCGCCCGTGCGCCCGGGTGCGCAGATCACGACGATGGGCGAGAACCTCGTGTTCGTCGCGGCGCCGCACACGCGCGACCAATCGGCAGAGGCACGCGTGATCCTCGTCGATGACGCCGCCGAGCCCAGCTGTGCGATCCCGGACAGCGGATCGCGGTCGCTCTGGCCGCTTACCGATGTCGAGGCCGAGACCGACGCCGACACGCTCGTCGAGCGCAACATCCGCGCCGACTACACCCGCAAGCGCGTGCAGACCTTCGTGCTTCCGGAGGGCTCGACCGCCCTCGTCTGCGTGCGCTGGTACCCCGCAGGCTCGGCTCCGAGCTGGCAGCGCGAGCAGCCCATCTTCGAGTCCTCCGCGATGCTGCAGAACCCCGACCGCGTACTTCCGAGTGCGAGCGTGGACGCCATCCGCGGCCATCCCGACGAGCTCGAGTCGATCCGGATCGGGTTCGCGAGCGTGGAGGGCACGCAGTGCGGCATCCCCGTCTCGTGGCGCCCCGGCGGCGAGCTGAGACTGCCCGCCGAGTTGTGCGGCCCGGGCTCGCTGCGCAGCGGCGGCGTGCAGTCCACCGGCGAGCGGCTGTGGGATGTGGGCTTCTCGGGCGATCTCGTGGCGACCTTCACGCCGCGCGTGGCAGGTGCCGACGGGCCCCCGACGCGGGTGCTGCTGCCCGCGCGCGACGGTGGATGCCGCGGCACGTGCGAGGTCCCCACACGTGATCGGTACGTCGTGCCGCTCGACGGCGGCGCCGGCACGGCGGAGCTCTCGGTGGGTTGGGAGCAGGGCGCGAGCAACGGCCGGGCGAGCTGGAACGTGACGCCCACGGTCGATGTCGCGCCCGAGTACGTGCGCCCCGAGCTGCCGCAGGTCGACCTCGATGCCCTGTGGACGGTGGCCGACCCGGGCGGCCGCAGCTCGACCTCGGCGACGTTCCCACTCAAGGTCGACCGCGACGTCGACTACACGATGCGGCTCACGACCGGGGCGGCCGGAGTCGCCGCTCCGCGGTGCGGCTCGGATGATGCCGTGCTCGAGGTGAGCGGTTCGGCGCGTGCCGGCACCGCGGCGAGCGCCGCCCTGCCGGTGAGCATCTCGGGGCTGTGCGCGGGCGAGGTGTATCGCGCCGAGCTCGAGCTCACCGCCGCCGACGGCGCCCATGTCGTCTGGGGCTTCGCCGACCGTGACGCCTGGTGGGCCGGGGGCTCGTGCAGGTTCCCGGGGTCGACGTGACGCTCAGCTACTCGCTGCACGCGCAGGGCTACACCCACTCGTATCTCTCGGAGGCGCGCATCGTCGTCGGGCACGCGGGCGTCGACCTCACGCGCACCCTCGACCCGTGCGACGCCGACGGCGTGATCCAGGCATCCGGAACCTTCGAGGGCACGATCGCGGCCGAGAACGACGTCGTGCTGACGCTGCGGCTGCAGAACTCCGGCAACTGGTCGCCGGAGTCGTGCTCGGGCAACCTCGACGGCGAGCCGGCCTCGACGGTGCTCGTGCGGGTGTCGCTCGACGAGCTGCTCGCGGGCGGTGTGGAGGTGACCGCGCCGGAGCCGTTCCGGGCCACCCTGCGGCTCTCGGCACGGCCCGCTGCCGGCTGAGCGGCGTCGCGTCTCGTCGCGACCGCTCGGCGGGCCAGGATGGTGGGGTGACTCCCGACATCCTCACGGAGCTGCTCGCCGTCCACCTCGCGCCGCGCCTCGGTGCGGTCTCGCCCGCACACGCCTGGGGCGTCTTCGACGACGGACGGCTGGTGCACGTGCGGGGCGGCGGGATGGCCGAGGCGGATGCCGCGCGCACCGCGTTCCGCATCGCGTCGTGCACCAAGAGCTTCACGGCGGCCGCCGCGCTGCTGCTCGCCGAGGACGGCGTGGTCGACCTCGACGAGCCGCTCGCCGACGCGCTCGACGTGCCCGTGCGCATCCTGGGCCCCGACGGCCCCGCGGCGACCCTGCGCGACGCGCTCACGATGCGCGCCGGGTTCCCGACCGACGATCCGTGGGGCGACCGGCAGGAGCCGCTGTCGGATGCCGCGTTCGCCGAGCTGCTTGCCCGCGGCGTGCGCACCGCGTGGCCTGCCCGGGCGCGTTTCGAGTACTCGAACCTCGGCTACGCGATCGTGGGCCGCATCCTCGGCGTGCGTGCGGGGATGCCGTATCGCCGCTTCGTCGAGACGCGGCTGCTCGAGCCGCTCGGCCTGACGGGAACCGGCTTCGACGCCTCCGTCGGCAACACCATGACCGGGTACCGGCCCGGGCCCGCCGGATGGGAGCCGCTGCCCTTCAGCGGTCCCGGTGCGTTCTCGCCGATCGGCGGGTTGTTCAGCACCGTGGCCGACCTCACGCGCTGGTGCGGCGTGCTCTCGGGCGCGATCGACGCGGGCGCGGTGCTGCCGGCGCACCTCGTGGAGCGGATGCGGCGTCCGGCGACCGCGATCGCGGGGGACACCGCGGGCGATGGGGCGTGGTCTGCCTACGGCCTCGGCCTCATGGTGCGCGCCGACGGGGGCGGTCGGCTCTTCGTCGGTCACAGCGGCGGCTATCCGGGTTTCACGACGCGCATGGAGTGGGAGCACGGTTCGCAGCTCGGCGCGGTCGTGTTCGAGAACGCGACGTACACGGGCCTCACCGGGCTCACGCAGGCCGTGTTCTCGGCGGCGTTCGGCGCCCCCGAGGCGATGCCCGCCGAACCGACGCCGCCTGCGTTCGCTCCGTGGCCCGAGACGGTCGCGGCCGCGGAGGCGGCGCGTGCGGCCTTCGCGAGCGGAGTGCTTCCGGATGCGGAGCTGCTCGACGACTGCGTCGCGCTCGATGCGCCCCTCGAGCGGCGGGCCGCGGCGCTCGCCGCGCTCGTCGCCGGCATCGGTGGAGTCGTGACCGTCGGCGACCTCGAGCACGAGACGCCGGCCCGCGCCCGCTGGGAACTGCATGGTGCGCACGGAACGCTGCGCTGCGGCATCCTGATGACCCCGACGGCGCGCCCCCGCATCCAGAAGCTCGACGTCGCGGTCGCCGACTGAGCTGCGCCCCCGCGGTCTGCCGAGGTGGCTGAGGAGCGCATCGCGCAGCGATCCGCGTCTCGAAGCCGACGATTCACGAGGTGCCGGTTTCGAGACGAGGCTCCGCCGCTCCTCAACCAGCGGTCTGTCGACGACCCACGAGGGGCCGGTTCAGCGCGGCGCGCGGTGTGCATAGGCTCGGGGCATGGTGCGCGCACTGCAGATGACCCGCGGCGACGACGGCGTGACGGTCGGCTTCGTGGAGGTGGCCGAGACCGAGCTGGGCGAGGGCGAGGTGCTGCTCGACGTCGCCTACTCGAGCCTCAACTACAAGGACGGCCTCGCCCTACGTGGTGACCGCGGCGTCGCCCGCATCTCGCCGCTCATTCCCGGCATCGACGTGGTGGGCACGGTGGTCGAGTCGAGCGACGAGCGCTGGCAACGCGGCGACGAGGTCGTGCTGACCGGCGCCGGGCTCGGCGAAACCCGCAATGGTGGTTACTCGACGCGCGCCCGGGTGCCCTCCGCGTCGCTCGTGCGCGTGCCCGCGACGCTCGGCATGCGCCGCGCCGCCGCGATCGGCACCGCTGGGTTCACTGCCGCGCAGGCGGTGCTCGCCCTCGAGCGCGCCGGGCTGCCCGACGGCGACATCGTCGTCACGGGCGCCACCGGGGGCGTCGGGTCGATCGCGGTCATGCTGCTCGCGGCGTCCGGATGCCAGGTCACGGCCGCCACCGGGCACCCCGACGACCGCGGCTACCTCGAACGGCTCGGCGCATCCGAACTCCTCGACCGCGGCGAGCTGCAGCAGGCGGGCAAGCCCCTGCAGGCGAGCCGCTGGGCGGGAGCCGTCGACGTGGTCGGCGGCACGACCCTCGCGACCCTGCTCGCCCAGACGCGCTACGGCGGCGCGGTCGCGAGCTGCGGACTGGTCGAGAGCGCCGAACTCGTCACGACCGTCATGCCGTTCATCCTGCGCGGCGTCTCGCTGCTCGGCATCAACTCGGTCGAGGCCCCGCTCGCCACCCGCGCGCGGGTGTGGGAGCGTCTGGCCCGCGACCTCGACACCGGGCTGCTCGACAGCCTCACGACCGAGATCGCGCTCGACGAGGTGCCCGCCTACGCAAGTCGCATCCTCAGCGGCGACACGCGGGGGCGCACCGTCGTGCGAGTGCAAGACTGAGGCGATGAACACCGCCGTTCTCGTCATCGGGTCGCTCTTCGCGGGTATCGCCGCGCTCATCCACGTCTACATCTGGCTGCTCGAGAGCGTGCTCTGGACCTCCGAGTCGACGCGCCCCGCACCTTCGGGGTGAAGAGCGCCGCCGACGCCGAGACGCTGCGCCCGATGGCCTACAACCAGGGCTTCTACAACCTGTTCCTCGCCCTCGGTGTGGTCGTGGCACTCGTGCTGCTCTGGTCGGGGTTGCAGCTCGCGGGCCTCGTGCTCGCCCTCTTCGTGTGCGTCAGCATGGTGCTCGCGGCGCTCGTGCTGCTCACCTCGAACCGCCGGATGCTGCGCGCCGCACTCGTACAGGGTGCGGCGCCGCTCGTCGCGGTGGTGTTCCTCGCGGCGGCGCTGGCGACGTTGTGAGGGGCTGATTTCGAGACGCGGCTGCGCCGCTCCTCAATCAGCGGTGGGTGCGCGGCTGCGCCGCTCCTCAATCAGCGGTGGGTACGCGACCCGGCGTCACCCCTGCACGGCCCGTGCTGCAGCCCGCGCGGCGGCCGGCAGCGCCGCACGCACGCGCTCGAGCGCCGCGTCGTCGTGCGCGGCGGTGAGGAACCACGCCTCGAACACGCTCGGGGGCGCCGCGACGCCCGCCTCGAGCAGCGCGTGGAAGAACGGCGGATACCGCCACGCCTCCTGCGTCTTCGCGTCGGCGTAGTCGCGCACCGGCCCCTCACGGAACGCGATCGAGAACAGGCTGCCGGCGCGCGGGATCACGTGGGCGACCCCTCGGCAGCGAGCGCCTCGGAGACCCAGCCGGCCACGGCATCCGCGGCACGGTCCACGTGGGCATAGACGGCGGCATCGGCGAGGCGCAGCGTCGTGAGGCCCGCGACCACGGCGAGCGGGTTCCCCGAGAGGGTGCCCGCCTGGTACACCGCGCCAAGCGGCGCCAGCTGATCGAGCAGGGCGGCACGACCGCCGAGCGCGGCGAGCGGCATGCCGCCTCCGATGACCTTGCCGAAGGTGAAGAGGTCGGGCGCCCAGCCCTCACCGGCCCCCTCGAGCCCCCACCAGCCGGCCGGTCCGACGCGGAAACCCGTGAGCACCTCGTCGAGGATGAGCAGCGCCCCCTCGGCGTGCGCGAGCTCGAGCAGCGCACGGTTGAAGCCCGGCTCGGGCGCGAGCACGCCCGCGTTCGCGCCGGCCGCCTCGGTGATGACGGCCGCGATGCGACCCGGATGCGCTGCGAACGCCGTGCGCACCGCCTCGAGGTCGTTGTAGGGCAGCACGAGGGTCTGAGCCGCGATGGGTGCGGGAACCCCGGCCGAGCCGGGCAGCCCCTGCGTGGCGACGCCGGATCCCGCCTCGGCGAGCAGCCCATCGGAGTGGCCGTGATAGTGGCCGGCGAACTTGATCACGAGATCGCGCCCGGTCGCGCCCCGCGCGAGACGGATCGCGGTCATCGTCGCCTCGGTGCCCGTCGACACGAGCCGCACCTTCTCGACGCCGCTCGCGGGCCCGAGCCGATCGCGCACGAGCTCGGCGAGCTCCGTCTCGGCGGGCGTCGAGGCGCCGAACGAGAGTCCACGCGCGGCGGCGTGCTGCACGGCGGCCACGACCTCCGGATGCGCGTGCCCCAGCAGCGCCGGACCCCACGACGCCACGAGGTCGACGTACTCGCGCCCCGCGACATCCGTGACGGTGGCCCCGCGTGCCGACACGAGGAAGCGCGGCGTGCCCCCGACGGAACCGTAGGCGCGCACGGGCGAGTTCACGCCGCCGGGCAGCGCGGCCTGCGCCCGCGCGAAGGCGGCCTCGTTCGAGACGGGCGAGTTCACGCGCGCTCCCAGCGCTTGGCGGCCTCGATCGCGAAGTAGCTCAGCACGACCTCGGCCCCCGCCCGCACGATCGAGGTGAGCGACTCGTCGACGGCGCGATCGCGGTCGATCCAACCGTTCGCGGCGGCGGCCTCGATCATCGCGTACTCCCCCGACACCTGATACGCCCACACCGGCACCGGCGAGGCGGCTGCGGCATCCGCGAGCACGTCGAGGTAGCTCATGGCGGGCTTCACCATCACGATGTCGGCGCCCTCCGCCACATCCAGCGCCACCTCGCGGGCGCCCTCGCGACGATTGGCGGGGTCGAGCTGGTACGTGCGGCGGTCACCCCGCAGCGACGACTGCACGGCCTCGCGGAACGGCCCGTAGAAGGCGGATGCGTACTTGGCCGCATAGGCGAGGGTCGGCACCCCGTGCGCCCCCGCGGCATCCAGCGCCGCACGCACCGCCGCGACCTGACCGTCCATCATCCCCGAGAGCCCGACGAGCTGCGAGCCGGCCTCGGCCTGCGCGATCGCCATCTCGCGATAGCGCACGAGCGTCGCATCGTTGTCGACCCGGCCGGCGTCGTCGAGCACGCCGCAATGGCCGTGGTCGGTGAACTCGTCGAGGCACAGGTCGGTCTGCACGACGAGGGCATCACCCACCTCGCGTGCGGCGACCCGGGTCGCGACGTTGAGGATGCCGTCGCGCTCGGTCGCCCCGGAGCCCACGGCATCCTTGCGCTCCGGAACCCCGAAGAGCATGACGCCGCCGATGCCCGCCTCCGCCGCCCGCTGCAGCTCGGCGCGGAACGAGTCGAGCGAGTGCTGCACGACACCCGGCATGGAAGCGATGGGTCGAGGCTCGTCGACCCCTCGGCCACGAACATCGGCAGCACGAGCTGCGCGGCCTCCACGCGGGTCTGCTGCGTGAGGCGACGCCAGGCTGCGCTCTGCCGGAGGCGACGGGGGCGGATCACGGGCGCGCCGTTCATCCGGCCTCCGCATACTCGATGAGGGCTTCGATGAGCGACTCGGTGCTGCGCTCCTCGGCGATGACGTGCACCGGCAGGCCGGCGGCACGCGTGTCGAAGGCGGTGCGCGGGCCGATGCACGCGACGACGGTCTCCTTCGGCAGCGGCGCGAGCTGCTCGGCCACCTGCCGGGCGACCGAGCCGGAGGTGACCAGCACGGCGCGGATGCGCCCGGACGCCACGTCGCGCGCCACATCCGGCGACACCGGCACGCCGACCGTGCGGTAGGCCGTCACGAACTCCACGTCGAAGCCGAGCTTGGTGAGCCCGGCCACGAGCGTCGGGTCGGAGAGGTCGGACTGCGGCACGAGCACGCGACCGGCGGCGGCCGGGTCGGGCCACTCCTTGACGAGCCCGCGCGCCGAGTTGTCGGAGGTCGGCACGAAGTCGACGCGGTACCCCGCGAGCTGCAACGCGGATGCCGTCGTCTCGCCCACGGCCGCGATCCGGGTGTTCTCCGGCACCTTCACGCGCTGTCCGTTGAGCACGTCGACGGTCGTGGCGCTCGTCACGACGAGCCACGAGAACTGGCCGTCCTGCAGCTCGTGCAGGGCGTTCGCGAGGGTCGTCGGGTCGTCGCTCGAGGCGAAGTTGATGAGCGGTGCGATCACGGGGATGCCGCCGTGGCCGCGCAGGGCCGCCGCGACCGAGTCGCCCCACTTGCCGCCGCGCGGCACGAGCACGCGCCAGCCCGAGAGCGGCTTGGTCGGTTTCGTGCCGGGCGCGTTCACGGGCGGCCTCCTCCGAGCGGGGCGAGGTCGGCGGCGCCGGCCGCGAGCAGCTCGTCGGCCACCCGTGCGGCGAGCTCGCCGGCGGGGTCGCGTGCGTCCTCGGGGTACAGGGCGTGGGATGCGGTCAACTGCGCCGAGCCGTCGAGCGCGTAGACCCGCGCCGAGAGGAACAGCAGTCCGTCGTCGAACAGCGCCGTCGCGCCGAGCGGGGCCGCGCATCCGGCCTCGAGCCGCGCGAGCACGCCGCGCTCGGCCTCCGCGGCGAGCCTGCTGGGCCTGTGCTCGAGCTTCGCCACGAGCTTCTCGTCGCCCGTGCGGGTCTCGACCGCGAGCGCGCCCTGGGCGGGCGCGGTCGGCCACGAGGTGAGACTCAGCACCTCGGTGGCGGCGTCGAGGCGACCGAGGCGCTCGAGGCCCGCGGCGGCGAGCACGATCGCGTCGAGTCGGCGCTCCGGGTCGTCGCTGTCGAGGCGACCGAGCCGCGTGTCGATGTTGCCGCGGATGTCGACCACCTCGAGGTCGGGGCGGCGGCTCAGCAGCTGGGCGCGGCGGCGCGGAGACCCCGTGCCGACCCGTGCGCCCTCGGGAAGGCTGTCGAGGTCGCGACCGGCCGAGGTGCAGAGGGCATCGCGCGCGTCGGCCCGCTTCGGCACGGCGGCCACGGTGAGCCCCGGCAGCGGCGTCGTCGGGAGGTCCTTGTAGGAGTGCACGACGGCGTCGACCTCACCCGCGAGCAGCGCCTCCCGCAGCGCCGCGGCGAACACGCCGGCGCCTCCCAGGTCGGCGAGCGGCGCACTCGAGCGGTCGCCCTCGCTCTCGATCGCCACGAGCTCGGCGCCGAGCCGCTTGGCCACAGCACCTGCCTGTGCCATCGCGAGAGCGCTGCCCCGCGTTCCCAGCCGCAGTGCGCTCACGGTGCCACCCCCGCGATCGCCGGCTTGAAGCCCGCACGCACGTTCTCGCAGCATCCCGGGCGACAGACGTCGAACCACGGCCCGTACTCGGTGAGCGCCGGACGCTCGGCCGTCGCGGTGCCGTGCACGCGCTCGAGCACGAGGTCGACGAGTCCCGCGACATAGGCCGGATGCGTGCCGGGCGTCGGGGTGCGCACCGCGATGAGCCCATGCTGCTCGGCGGTCTCCACGGCCTCGGTGTCGAGGTCCCAGAGCACCTCCATGTGATCCGACACGAAGCCGAGCGGAACGATCACGACCGCGGTGACCCCCTCATCCGCGAGACCCGCGATGACGTCGTTGACGTCGGGCTCGAGCCAGGGCTGGGTGGGCGGGCCTGAACGGCTCTGGTACACGAGCTGCCACGGCACGGCGGAGCCGAGCTCGCGCATGACGGCCTCGCCGACCGCGAGGTGCTGCGCCGCGTAGGCGCCGCCCGGGCCGTAGTCGACCCGACGGTCGCCGGAACGCAGCGCGTCATCCGTGGGAATGGAATGCGTCGCGAAGAGCACGCGGATGCCGCCCTCCGCGATGCCGCGCTCGGCCAGCCCCGCGAGCGCCTCGCGCAGCCCCTCGACGAACGGCGTCACGAAGCCGGGGTGGTCGAAGAACTGCCGCACCTTGTCGATGCGCAGCTCGCCCGTGAGCCCGGTCTGCTCGAGCGCCATGGCGAAGTCCTCGCGGTACTGCCGGCAGCTCGAGAAGCTCGAGTAGGCGCTCGTGGCGAGGCCGAGCAGGGTGCGGAAGCCGCGCGCGTGGGCCTCCTCGAGTGCCTCGGCGAGGTAGGGCTGCCAGTTGCGGTTGCCCCAGATGACGGGCAGGTCGATGCCGCGCGAGGCGAGCTCGGCCTCGAGGGCGGCCTTGAGGTCGCGGTTCTGCTGGTTGATGGGGCTCACGCCGCCGAAGTGACGGTAGTGGTGCGCCACCTCCTCGAGCCGCTCGTCGGGGATGCCGCGACCGCGCGTCACGTTGCGCAGGAACGGGATGACGTCGTCTTGCCCCTCGGGGCCGCCGAAGCCCGCGAGCACGATGGCGTCGTAGGCCACGGGCTGCTCGACATGCTCCGGCCCCTGCTGCGCCGCAGGGGTGGCGGCGAGCACCGCCGGCGCGCCGACTCCGTTGGTGATCGTCATCCGAGCACCTCGGCCACCTCGTCGACGCCGATGCGGCGACCGGTGAAGAACGGTACCTCTTCACGGATGTGCAGGCGGGCCTCGGTCTTGCGCAGGTGCCGCATGAGATCGACCGTGTCGACCACATCATCCGCCTCGAGCGCGAGCACCCACTCGTAGTCGCCGAGCGCGAAGTTCGCGACCGTGTTCGCCTGCACGCTCGGATGCTGCGCACCCTTGCGTCCGTGGTCGGAGAGCATCGCGCTGCGCTGCTCGTCGGGCAGCAGATACCAGTCGTAGCTGCGCACGAAGGGGTAGATCGTGAGCCAGCCCTTGGGCGGGAGGCCGCGCAGGAACGCGGGCACGTGACCGCGGGAGAACTCCGCAGGCCGGTGCGTGCCGAGCACGTTCCAGGTCGGCAGCAGGGCCGCGATCGCCGGAACGCGGCGCAGCACGCGCAGGGCCGCCTGCAGCGCCTCGGCCGTGTCGCCCGTCAGCCACACCACGAGGTCGGCATCCGCGCGCAGTCCCGAGGCGTCGTAGAGGCCGCGCACGGTCACGCCGCTCGCCTCGACCGCGGCGACGGCATCCGCCAATCCGACTGTGTCGACCGGTCCGCGCGACGCGGGGTCCCGACGCCACACCGCCCACAGGGTGAAGCCGGTGGGCTCGTTATCGGGTGAGACGGAGGGCGAGGACGTCACCCGTCTATCCTACCCCCATCACCCGCAGGGAGCTAATCGAGGGTCAGTCGTCGCCGCCGAAGATCGCCCACGCCACGAGGCCGACCGCGACGATCGCGACGGCCGCACCGCCCACGATCCACGGCACGGGGTTCTTCTTGTAGGCGACCTTCGCCTTCTCGACGAGCTCGCCCGTGCGCTTGGGCACGTTGAACTTGTCCTCGAGCTCGTCGAGGGTGTCGGCCAGCTGGTGGCGGGCCTGGGTCGCAGCGGCCTTGGCGGCCGAGGTGGCGTCACTCATCGGTACCTCGTCTCCCCTCGCCCTTGATGGCGAAGATGTCCTTCTGGATGGATGCGATGGATTCAGTGGGCACGGGCGGGATGCCTCGCATGAGGATGCGATAGCCGACGAGTCCGAGGATCACCGCGACGAGCAGCAGCACGCCCGCCACGATGAGCGCGGCAGCCCACGCCGGCAACACGGCGCTGAGCCCGATGATCGCGAGCGTCAACAGCACGCCGATGAAGAAGAGGAAGACGATCACGGCGCCGAGCAGGAGCCCTGCTCCGGTGCCGATCGCCTTGAGCTTCTCGACGAGTTCGGTCTTGACGAGTTCGATCTCGCGGTGCACGAGCGTCTGAACCTGCTCGGGCAGGCTCGCGAGCAACTCGAACAGCGAGCGCTTGCGCGGCTTCGGTTCTGCTGCGGGGTCGGTCATCGCGCGCCGCTCAGGAGCTGGAACCCGACGACTTCTTCGAGCCGCTCGCGGGCTTCTTGGCGGTCGACCGCGAGCCCGAGGAACTCGAACTCGACGAACTGCGGCGCGTGCTCGTCTTGGTGCTGTCGCGGCCCGACACCTGCGCGGCCACCTTCTTGGCGCCGTCGGCGACGAACTCCACGACCTCGGGCGCCTTGTCCTTCACGAAGTCCTGCACGGTGTCGACCTGGCGCTGCACGACAGGCGCGTTCCAGAACTGGGATGCCGTCGCCTTGATCTGCTCGTAGCGCTCGCGTCCCGCGCGTGTGCCGAGCACGTATCCCACGCCGAGTCCGGCGAGGAAGAGGATCTTGCCTTTCATGGTGCTCCGTTCTCCGCGACCCGCTGGCGCGGTGGGGTGACCTGGGCTCCGATCCAGACTAACCCTCGCCCCCTCGACCGAGGAGGGGATTGCGTCGATCACCGAACGGGCGTATGGGACGACGGCGGCGAGACCGGTGCCGGATTCAGCCTCCCCACCCGACGCATTCCGTCAATGGCATGTGCGGGGTCGCTGCGGCGTCCGGTGCGCTCCCAGCGCACGGTCGCGGTGTCGACCGGATGCGGCAGCGGGGTCGCGAGCAGCGCCTCCGCATCGCGGCGCGCGAGTTCGGGCGTGACCTCGACACCGTCGTCGTACGAGAGCCGCACGAGCTGCAGCGGGGTCGCCTCGGCGAGCCATCGCCACTTCGCGGAGAGATGGGTGAGGGCGCGCGCCGCCACCCCGGGAACGCCCTGCGCGACGAGCACGCCCGAGCCGCGCGGCGCATCCGCGAGTTCGGGCGCATCGAGAGCGAGAGTCACGACCGTCACCCGGGTGCGCGGCGCATCGACCCCGAGCGGTGCCGCCATGACGACCTCGCCCCGAAGCCGCTCGCCCGTGCTCGTGGTCACGCCGTCGCCGTCGGCGGCGACCACCTCGACGCCGGTGCGCACCTCGACGCCGAAGCGGTCGAGATCGTGCACGAGCGCGTCGACGAGACGGAACAGTCCGCCCCGCAGCGAGGCGACGAGAGAGCCGGCCGGGGCCTTCGCCCGCCGGGCCCGCACGGCCGCGGCGAGGCTGCCCGCGCTCAGCATGAGAGCACGCAGCCCGGGTGCGACCTGCTCCACCTGCACCTCGGCGGGCGAGGTCGAATGCACACCCCGCACGACGGGGGCGACGAGGCCGTCGAGCACTCCGCGCCCCATCCGGCGCAGCACGAGCTGCTCGACGGTCTCCGCACGCGCCGCGACGAGACCCGGCAGCAGATTGTCGAGCTGGGCGCGCAGGGCGGCCCGCATGCCGATCGCCTCGATCACGTCGCGCGCGAGGGGCACCCCGGGGATGCCGAGCAGGCTCGTGGCCGGAAGCGGCACGGCGCTGCCGTCGGCGCGATGCAGCCAGGCCGGCGCCTCGACGGGCGTCACGATGTCGTCGTGCAGCCCCAGGGCGCGCAGCAGGCGCGGGATGTCGTCACCCCGTTGCGCGTACGCCTCGGCCCCGGCGTCGAGCTGGATGCCGGCAACGGCATGCGACGTCAATTGGCCGCCGAGTCGGTCCGAGCTCTCCAGGAGCACGACCTCGCGGCCCGCGAGCACGAGTTCGCGCGCCGCGACGAGGCCGGCGACCCCGCCGCCCACGACGATCACGCGGTCAGGAGCGGGCATGCACGAACTCCACCACGCGGGTGAGCACCTCGGGGTCGGTCTCGGGCGGCACCCCGTGTCCGAGATTGACGATGTGCGCGGGGGCCGCGAGGCCGCGGTCGAGCACGTCCTCGACGTGCGCCTGCAGCACCGGCCAGGGCGCCACGAGCAGGGCCGGATCGATGTTGCCCTGGAGCGGCACGCCGCCGCCCAGCCGCGCGCTCGCCTCGTCGAGGGGGATCCGCCAGTCGACGCCCACGGCATCCACCCCGAGCCCCGGCAGCAGGTCGAGCACCTCACCGCTGCCCACGCCGAAGTGCAGCTTGGGCACCTCGAGGCCGCGAAGGGCGTCGAGGGCGCGCTTCGAATGCGGCGCCACCCGTCGCTGGTAGTCGCGGCGCGACAGCGAGCCGATCCACGAGTCGAACAGCTGTGCGGCGCTCGCCCCCGCCTCCACCTGCGCGCGCAGGAAGGCGCCCGTCACGTCGGCGCACCAGTTGAGCAGCGCCGCCCAGGCGTGCGGGTCGCTGTACATGAGCGAGCGGGCCCGCAGCTGATCCTTCGAGGGCCCGCCCTCCACGAGGTAGGAGGCGAGAGTGAACGGCGCGCCTCCGAAGGCGATGAGCGGTGTGCTGCCGAGTTCGGCCACGGTCAGGCGCACCGCCTCGGAGATCGGCGCGAGCGCATCCGGATCGATCGGTCGCAGTCGCAGCACGTCGGACGCCGTGCGGATGGGCTCGTCGAGCACGGGACCGCGGCCCGGCACGATCCGCACGTCGACGCCCGCGAGCAGCACCGGCACGACGATGTCGCTGAACAGGATCGCGGCGTCCACCCCGTGTCGGCGCACGGGCTGCAGCGTGATCTCGGCCGCGAGCGCGGGGTGAGGCAGGCCTCGAGCATGTCGGTGCCCTCGCGGGCGGCGCGGTACTCCGGCAGTGAGCGGCCCGCCTGACGCATGAACCACACGGGTGTGCGCTCGGTGCGCTCGCCGCGCACGGCCCGCACGAAGTCGGATGCCGCGGTGCGGCCGTCGGTGAGGGGATGCGAGGCGGGAAGCACCCGTCCATCCTCGCATCGCGATCCTCGGGGGACACTCGGAAGCCGCTCGTTACGATGGAGCACGTGCTGTTCTGTCTGACGGCGAACCACGGCAACGCCGACTTCGAGCTCCTCGACCGGATCTCGCACACCTCAGCGCCCGCGGCATCCCGTCGGCTCGCCGCCCTCGAGTTCGTGCGCGGCGCTGTCGTGCTCGCGACGTGCAACCGCTTCGAGGTGTACCTCGACCTCGACGACCCGCTCGCGGCCCCGGATGCGGTGGCCACCGAGGCGGTCGTCGCGGCCCTCGCCGAGCACTCCCCGCCGACGCCGAACTGCTGCGCGCGAGCGCCGATGCACACCTGGGCGAGAGCGCCGTGCGGCACCTGTTCGCCGTGACGGCGGGCCTCGAGTCGATGGTCGTGGGCGAGGAGGAGATCGCGGGCCAGGTGCAGCGCGCGGCGCAGGATGCCCGCGCAGCCGGCACGGTCAGCGCGCCGCTGGATCGGCTGTTCCAGCAGGCGGCGCGCACCTCGCGCACCGTGCGCGGCGTGGCCGATCAGAGCCGCGCCGATCGCAGCGTCGCGCGGCTCGCCCTCGACCTCGCCTCGGCGCGCATCCCCGACTGGTCGCAGGCCCGCGTGCTGATCGTCGGCACGGGCCGCTACGCGGCGACGACGATCGCCTCGCTGCAGGCCCGCGGCGCACGCGCGTTGCGGACGTACTCCGCGACCGGCCGGGCCGCGATGTTCGCGGCCAAGTACGGCGTGCGGGCCGAGAACGAGCTCGGTGCCGCCCTCGCCGACGCCGATGTCGTCATCACCTGCACCTCGCGCTACACGATCGCGCCCTCCGACATCCCCGCGGGTCACCGCCTGCTCGTGATCGACCTGGGCCTGCCCCGCAACGTCGACCCCCAGGTAGGTGAGCTGCCCGACGTCGAGCTCATCGACCTCGAGCTGCTCGCGCTGCACGCACCGGTTCCCGAGCTCGCGGGTCCCGCGCACGCCCTCGTCGGGGATGCCGCGGCCGGCTTCGCCGCGGATGCTGCGGCGGCGCCCGCGATCGTCGCACTGCGGCGGCACGTGGATGCGCTGCTCGAGTCCGAGATCGCCCGGGCCCGCGCCCGCGGCGACGACGGCGCTGTCGAATCGGCGCTCCGTCACTTCGCCGGCGTGCTCGTGCACGGTCCGTCCGAGCGGGCGCGCGAGCTCGCCACGCAGGGGCGGCTCGAGGAGTTCGCGGCGGGCCTCGGGGCCGTCTACGGCGTCGAGGTCGAGCGCCCGGAGGCGGGCACCGCGACCGCGGACGACGCGGCGAGCGCCTGAGCCGCATCCGCAGCACCGCGGGGCGCGGCTCCGCATCCGCGGCACGCAGCCCCGCGCCACGTGGACCGGGTCCCGTCCGCCCCTGCAGCGGACGGGACCCGGGTTCTCACGCGCCCGGGCGTACCCGGCGGATCACGACGATCGACGCACCAGCGGCGATCAGCAGGCCGGCGATGACGGCGAGGTAACCGGACTCGACCCCCGTGAGGGCAAGGGTCGTCAGTTCACCGCACACGCCGGTGCCTGTCACGTTCAACTGCCACGCCGTGGGCCCGTCGAGGCCGTCGGCGGCGTTCTTCGTCGTCACCGTGACCCGATAGCTGCCCGGGTTCAGGTAGACCGTCGCACTCGTCGCCGGCACGCCGTCGATGAAGTAGTTGACGTCGTCGAAGAACGACACTCCTCGACGAGGCCGAGCGTCAGCACGCCGCGCCCGTCGACCGTGCACTGCGTCGACAGCTGTGCGTTGGTGGGGAAGAGCCCGAGGGTCGGCGGGTCCTGCGGCGGGCGGGTCATGCACGACGGGTCGCCCGGCGGGTAGGTCACGGTGACCCCGAGCTCGGGATTGACGCTGATCACGGCGGTGAGTCCGTCGGCGCGGGTCCAGGCGAAGTTGCCGGTGGTCTCCTGCCAGCTGCCGCCGGTGAACTCCCAGCCGGGCCAGCCCGTGGGGTTGCCGTCACCGTCGACGCTCGCACCCGGCCAGAGGCGGCTACCCGTGAGGGTCTCACCGTCGTGGATCGTGCCGAGCGCGGGGTCGAAGACGTAGGTGTTCGTTCCGTCGGTCAGGCTGAGCACGGCCTCGTCACCCGTCGACTGGTGGTCGGGGTCGACGAGGGTGACCGAGTAGCCGAGAATCGGCACGTCGTTCACGCACTGTGCGGTGATCGAGCCGACCAGCTGCGGCACCGCGCATCCGGTCGCCGCGGGGAAGCTGAACGTCCAGCTGCGTGACCACTCGTGCGTCGTCGGGTTCTGCGTTCCCCCGGCAGCACGAAGGTCTCGTCGGCGATCGCCGTGATCGTCACGGTGCTTCCCGTCGTGGCGGTGTAGTCGCCCGCCGGCACAGGCGTGCCGTCGCGGAGCCAGCGCACGTGGTCGACGGTCGGCAGCGAGTAGCCGCCCTGCGCGGTGCAGCTCGCCGGCGCACTGGTGGGCGCGACGGACAGCTCGTTGCAGCCGAGCTTGGTCTGCATGTAGGTGGGCGTCGGACCGCTGAATCCCATCTCGTGCAGGAAGTGCTCGTTGAAGGGGTTGTCGGGACCGTACAGGTACGGCGTGGGCGTCAGGGTCGCATCGTCGCCGCGGAAGGAGGCGTAGATGTCGCCCTGACCGCACGTGACGGCGGCGGAGTACGGGTAGCTGCCCGGCGTGGAGATCTTGCCGAGTTGCTGCACCTGATCGAGCTTCTGGATCCAGGTGCTGCTGCCGAGGTACTTCCAGCTCGTCGCCGTCACCCAGAACGGCGTGCACAGCTCACCGGTCGAACCGGCGGGGTCGGGCACGGTGATGACGCCGCTGTTGGTCGTCGCGTCGTAGGTGTAGCTGACCGACGAGGTGGGGATGCAGCTCGGGTAGGACGGCGGCGGACACGCGGGCACCGTCACGAGCTCGGAGAGCTCCTGGTGCTGGGCGTCGTAGAGCGGCGGCCAGCCGATGTTGTCGTCGGGCGGCGTGATCGTCGACGGGAAGGTGAAGCTTCCGGTGAACGACACCTTGTCCTGTTGCACGCCCCAGCCCGCGCCGCAGACATCCGCAGGCAGCAGCGAGGGGGAGATGGAGGTGTACCAGGTATTGGCGTCTTCGCTCGGGTTGTCGACGCGCGAGATCAGGAGCCGCTGGGGGCCGGAGTTCTCCCAGGCCGCGGGCGCGCCCGCGTCGACCTTCTTGTACACGTAGAGCGCGACGCCGAAGAGGCGGGGGTTGGTGGGGTAACTGCTCGAGGCGGCGCTCTGCGAGAACGTCCTGCTTTGAGCGGGAGCGGGGCCCTGCGGGGCTGGGCCCGGCGGGGGCGCGAGGCTCGGCGCGAGGTCGGCGGGTGGCGCAGGGTCAGGAGTCGGCGCGGAGTCGGCGGCCGGATCGGCTGCCGGCTCGCTCGGCACGAGCTGCGTCGGAGTATCCGAGGGCGAGGTGCTGGTCGGGGGAGGCTTGTTCGTCTGCGACCGCGGAAGCCGGGGCGATGACGAGGGAGAGGCCGAGAGCGAGTACGAAGGCGACAAGCGTCGCCGAGATCTTCTTGAGCACGGTGATGTCCTTGCAGGGAGGACCCGCACGTATGGCGGCGCACGGGCGCGCACCTCCCTCTCGGGCGCGTCGGGACAGCCCGACGACAGGCGGGCCGGAAAGGCGTGCGCCGGAGGCAGGGCGGCCTCGAGTGGGATGCGCCCGAGACGGGGGTAAGCGATGTGGGGGTTATCGGGGGGATGTTTCAGGTGTTGCACGCACCGGGCAGGTGGGATTCCGCGGGTACGGACCGACCGGGGCAAGGCTCAACTTAGAGCCCCCGGACGGGGGCGCAAGCCCCTCCGCGCGAACTGTGGACAACGGGGGTAGAACACCCGCCCGGGAGGACCTGAAAGCGGCCCCGACCGCTCAGTGCACGTACTCGAGCAGGTCGAACCCCGTCACCCGCAGCGCCTCGAGCACCCGCAGGCGCGCGGCGATCGAACGGTCGCTGAACTGCACCGACACGGCGTAGGCGATGCCACGCCGCGGCCCGCGCAGGATGCCGGCCTCCGACCGCACCCCGACATCCGTGCCCGTCTTGTTGACGAGCTGCAGCCCGTGGTCGACCCCGCGGTGCGAGAGCGGATCGACGCCGAACGCGCTCGCGACCATCGACAGATCGGTATTGAGCGACAGCCACCCGAGCACCCGCGACGAGGTCAGCGCGTCGACCACCTGGCCGCGGGCGAGTGCAGCGAACAGCCACGAGAGCTCCGCCGTCGACCCCACCGAGAGCTGCGGCGCGTCGTCCGGTCCGCGAGTGTCGCGCACGAGATCGAGCAGGGCCGTGCGCAGCAGCCCGAGGTCTTCCGTGCGGGCCCGCACGGCGTCCAGTCCGACCTCGCGCAGCAGCACATTCGTGGCGAGATTGTCGCTCGTCGCGCCCACGAGGGTGGCGACATCCGCGAGCGGAAGCGACCGCGCCTGCAGGTGCCGCCAGAGCCCCGAGTCGCCCACCGCATCCTTCGACGTCTTGGCGAGTACCTCGATGGCCGGCACGGCCTGCTCCGAGAGGCGCGCCGACACCTCGATGAGCAGCAGGATCTTTCCCACGGATGCCGTGGGCAGCACGATGCGGTCGTCGATCGACACGATGCGCTCGTCGGAGTCGAGGTCGATCGCCGACGCCGACACCTGTGCCCCGCTGTACGCGAGCTCGCCGAGGGCTTGGAAGGTGCCCGAGAAGCTCGGTTCCGCGCGCTCGGAACGGTGGCGCGGCGCACGTGCCTCCTGCACACGCGCGCGCCGACCGGTGAGCACGGGGGCATCTACCAAATGGTGACCCTGTCGTCGGGAGCGAGCCAGAGCGCGTCGGCGGGCGTGAGCCCGAACGCCTCGGAGAACACGTCCAGGTTACGGACGATCTGGTTGCAGCGGAACTCATTCGGCGAATGCGGGTCGATCGACAGCAGTCGCAGCGCCTCCTCGTCGCGCACCTTGATCTGCCACGCCTGCGCCCAGCTGAGGAAGAAGCGCTCGGCACCGGTGAGGCCGTCGACCACGGGCGGCTCCTGGCCGGCGAGCGAGAGCAGGTAGGCCTTCCAGGCGATCCCCAGGCCGCCGAGATCCCCGATGTTCTCGCCGATCGTGAGTGCACCGTTGACGTGGTGGCCGGGCAGCTGCGCCGGCTCGAGGGCGTCGTACTGCGCGATGAGCTTCGAGGTGCGCTCCTCGAACGCAGCGCGATCCGCCTCGGTCCACCAGTCGGTGAGCCGGCCGTCGCCGTCGAACCGCGAACCCTGGTCGTCGAAGCCGTGGCCGATCTCGTGGCCGATCACGGCGCCGATCGCGCCGTAGTTGGCGGCGGCATCCCGGTTCTCGTCGAAGAACGGGTACTGCAGGATCGCCGCGGGGAACACGATCTCGTTGAAGCCGGGGTTGTAGTACGCGTTGATGGTCTGCGGCGTCATGAACCACTCGTCGCGGTCGATCGGCTTGCCGATCTTGCCGAGCTCGCGCGCGAACTCGAACGCCGCGGTGGCGCGCACGTTCGCGACGAGGTCGGATGCGTCGACCGTGAGCGCCGAGTAGTCGCGCCACTTCGCGGGGTAGCCGATCTTGGGCGTGAACTTGCCGAGCTTCTCGAGGGCGCGCTCGCGCGTCTCGTCGGTCATCCACTCGAGGGTCTCGATGGAGTCGCGGTAGGCGTCGATGAGGTGGCCGACGAGCTCGTCCATCGCGGTCTTGGCGCCGGGGCTGAAGTGCCGCTCGACGTAGACCTTGCCGACGGCCTCACCCATCGCGCCCTCGACGAGGCTCACACCGCGCTTCCACCGCGCGCGCAGCTCCGGGGTGCCCTGCAGGGTGGTGCCGTAGAAGTCGAAGTTGGTCTGCACGACCTCCTCGTGCAGGTAGGGCGCCACCGAGCGGATGAGCTGGAAGCGCAGCCAGTCGCGCCATGCGGTGAGGCGCTCCTCGACGAGCAGCTCCGAGAGGCCCTCGATGAAGCTCGGCTCGCGCACGACCACCGTGTCGAAGGCACCCTCGGGAGCACCGAGCGCGTCGAGCCAGGCGTCGAGCGGCACGTCCTTCGCGAGCGAGGCCGCATCCGTCCACGACATGGGGTTGTAGGTGGCCTGGCTGTCGCGCGTGCGCACGTTGTCCCAGTGGTGGGAGGCGATGGCGGTCTCGAGGTCGAGCACCCGGGCAGCGCGCTTGGGGCACTTGTCGAACCCGGCGAGCGTCAGCATCCGCTCGAGGTAGGCGAGGTAGGCCGCACGGATGTCGGCGAACTTCTCCTCGCGGTAGTACGACTCGTCCGGCAGACCGAGGCCGGCCTGCTCGAGGAACACGAGGTAGCGCTCGGGGTCGCCGGGGTCGTTGTCGACGAAGGCGGCGAAGAACCCGCCGACGCCGGTGCGCTCGAAGGCGCCGAGGGCACGCAGGAAGCCCGGGATGTCATCGATCGTCGCGACCTCGGCGAGCTCGGCGCGGATGGGCTCCCAGGCGAGCGCCTCGATGCGCTCGGTGTCCATGAAGCTCGCGTAGAGGTCGCCGATCTTGCGTTCCTCGGTGCCGGGGTCGGCGCCCTGGGCCTCCTCGATGATCTCGCGCACGGCGAGCTCGGCGGCCTCGGCAAGCAGATAGAACGAGCCGTAGCGCGCCTTGTCGGCGGGGACCTCGGTGCGCGCGATCCACGTGCCGTTGACGTGCCGGAAGAGGTCGTCCTGTGGACGGATGGCGGGGTCGAGCTCGTCGAGGGCGATCCCGGATGCGTTGTGCGGGTTCGCGTCGACGGCGGCGGCGGGAGCCTCGTCGGTCATGAACTCACCCTATGCCGCGCGGCTGACTCCTCCCCAAACCGGATGCGTAGGCTGACGACATGGCAGCGCAGCGGGTGCTCATCGTCGGCGGCAACGGCATCATCAGCTCCTCGGTGTCGCGGCTCGCGATCGAGCGCGGGTACGAGGTGACCCTGCTCAACCGGGGGCTCTCGACCAAGCGCCCGCCCGTCGACGGGGCCGAGGTGCTCATCGGCGACGCGGATGACGCGGCGTCGGTCGCATCCGCCGTCGGCGACCGAGAGTTCGATGTCGTCGCCAACTTCCGGGCCTTCCGGCCCGAGCAGGTCGAGGCGGATGTCGCCCTCTTCGGGCCGCGGACCGCGCAGTACCTCTTCATCTCCTCCGCATCCGCGTACCAGAAGCCGATCGCACAGCTGCCCATCGTGGAGTCGACGCCGCTGCGCAATCCCTTCTGGCAGTACTCGCGCGACAAGATCGCGTGCGAAGACGTGCTCGTCAGCGCCTACCGCGACGCCGGCTTCCCGATGACGATCGTGCGCCCCTCGCACACCTACGACGCGAGCCTCATCCCGCTCGAGGGCAGCTGGACCACCCTGCAGCGCATGCTGGACGGCAAGCCCGTGATCGTGCACGGCGACGGCACGAGCTGGTGGACCCTCACCCACGCCCGCGACTTCGCGCGCGCGTTCGTCGGCCTCTTCGGCAACCCCCATGCGATCGGCAGCCCCGTGCACATCACGGGCGACGAGTCGCTCACCTGGGACGAGATCACCCGGCTGCTGGGCCGCGCCCTCGGCGTCGAGCCCGAGATCGTGCACGTGGCCTCGGATGCGATCGCACGCGAGATCCCCGACATGGGTCCGGGGCTCGTGGGTGACAAGGCCCACTCCGTGCTCTTCGACAACACCCGCATCAAGACGCTCGTGCCGGGCTGGGTCGCGACGACCCCGTTCGCCGAGGGCGCCCGCGAGATCGCCGACTGGTACCGCGCGGATGCGTCGCGTCGCGTCGTGAACGCGGAACTCGATGCCGCCTTCGACCGGCTGGCGGCCGCACACGCCTGACGCGGCGCCCTCCCCGCCGCCGCCCGCCCTCCCCGCCGCCGCGCGCCGCCGCCGCGCGCCGCCGCCGCGCGCCCTGCGGTGGGGTCAAACGCTGCAGCGTCTTCCCTTCCGCATCAGGCATTGCTGGCGCGCTCGGTCAATAACTGGCGCGCATGCGTCGGCGCCAGGCCGAGAACGCGTAACGCTACAGCGATTGACCACCCGGCGGCGGGGGTGCCGCCACCGTCGCCCCGCGCCGCAGCTCCGAGGTGAGGGTCACGGCATCCGGGGTGTCGCCGGCGAGCGCGGCCCGCACCGCGCGCCCCGCGGCCCGGCCCTTCTCGACGGCGGGCTGCACGAGGGTCGTGAGCGCGTGCGAGGTGATGCCGTCGAGGCGGATGCCGTCGAACCCCAGCACGCTGAGGTCATCCGGCACCGCGATGCCGAGCTCCTCGGCGGCGCGGATGACACCCGCCGCCAGCAGGTCGGACTGCGCGATCACGGCGGTCGGCCGCTCGGCATCCGGCACCTGCAGGAGCGCCTGACCGGCGGCGTAACCCTCGCCGACGGTGCTGCCGCCCGCCGAGACACCCCCGGCATCCGGGAACACCGCGCGCGCTCCGCGAATGCGCTCGGATGCCGTGAAGGCCGTCGCCGCCGCCTCGCGTTCAGGGGTGAGCGCCCCGCGCGTACGGTCCACGTCGAGCGGCAGGGTCACGAGAGCGACCCGCTCGTGCCCGAGCTCGCGCAGCAGTTCGGCGCCGTGGCGGGCGGCCTCGGCGTTGTCGAGGTCGATCGGCACCACACCCGGCAGCTCGGGCGCCTCGATCGCGACGAGCGGGATGCGGCGCTGCTGCAGCACCTCGACGGAGTGCGCGAGGTCGGCGCTGCAGCCGAGCAGGATCGCGGCATCCATCGGCGCCGCCGCGAGGTCGACGCTCGACCCGGGCGCCCAGGGAAGCACCAGCAGGCCGTACCCCTCGTCGGCGAGCTCGTCGCCCAGCCCGTCGAGCAGTGCGAGGTTGATGGGGTCGCGGAACGCGTCGCCCAGGCTGTCTTCGGTGACGACGCCGATCACGCCGGTGCGGCCGCGGCGCAGCGAGCGGGCCGTCGGGTCGGGCCCCGCGAAGTCGAGCTCGGCCGCGGCTTCGAGCACCCGGGCGCGCGTCGCATCCGCCACGGGACCGCGCCCGCTGAAGACGAGCGATGCGGTGGAGGCCGACACGCCCGCCCGCGCCGCGACGGCGGCGAGGGTCGGTCGGGTGTTTGCGGTGTCGGACATCCCGCGTTAGCCTACTCGAATCGTTTCGATCGAATCGATTCGACACCGTCGGCGGCCTCGCACTGCCACCTCACCCCACACGACCTCGACCGGATCCGCATGACCACGACCTCCCGCCCCACCCACGCGATCGCCTGGCGCAACGCCGTCTTCGCCGTGTTCGCCCTCAACGGCCTCGGGGCCGCGACCTGGGCGATCCGCATCCCCAGCATCCGCGACCAGCTCGAGCTGCCCGTGTCGTGGGTCGGCTACCTGATCCTGGGAGTCTCGATCGGATCGATCGTGGGGCTCGTACTCGCCAGTCACGTGATCCAGTGGCTCGGCGGGCGTCGCTCGATCGCCATCATGCTCGTGCTGTGCGCCGTCGCCCTGCTCGTGATCGGCGTGGGCACCTCGGTGCTGGGCTCGTTCGCCCTCGTCGTGGTGGGCATGGCGCTCTACGGGTTCGGGAGCGCGATCTGCGACGTGGCCATGAACGTGGAGGGCGCGGCGGTCGAGAAGGTGATCGGAAAGACGATCATGCCGCTGCTGCACGCCAGCTGGAGCGCCGGCATGGTGATCGGCACGAGCGTGGGCACGCTGCTCGTCTTCCAGCACGTCTCGGTCGGCCTCCACGCCGCCGGCATGGCCGTGCTGCTCGTGCTCGGTGCCTTCCTCGCGCCGCGCGCGATCCCGCGGGTCGCGACGCACGCCGACACGGGCGAAGAGGTCGCCCACGTGTCGTTCCGCGACCGGATGTCGATCTGGCTCGAGCCGCGCACCCTCGCGATCGGTCTCATCGCGCTCGGCATGGCCTTCACCGAGGGCTCGGCCAACGACTGGCTGGCGCTCGGCATGGTCGACGACCGCGGTCTCGCGAACGGCGAAGGTGCGGCCCTGTTCACGCTCTTCACCGCCGCGATGATGGTCGGACGCATCGCGGGCGGACCGCTCATCGATCGCTTCGGCCGCGTGCCCGTGCTGTGGGCCACCGGCGCCTCCGCCGCCCTGGGCCTCGCCCTCGTGATCTTCGTGCCGATCATCCCGGTGGCCGTCGCCGGCATCGTGCTGTGGGGGCTCGGCGCCTCGCTCGGCTTCCCGGTGGCGATGTCGGCCGCCGCCGACGACCCGGTGCGTGCGGCGGCTCGGGTGTCGGCCGTCGCGACCGTCGGCTACTGCGCCTTCCTCGTCGGGCCGCCGCTCATCGGCGTCGTCGGCGAGCACATCGGCATCCTCAACGCGCTCATCATCGTGTTCGTGCTCATCGTGCTCGCGACCTTCGCGGCACCCGCGGCGCGGCCGCCGCGCGGCATCCGGCCGGCAACTGCGGATGCCGGTACCGGTACCGCGACCGACGCACCCGCCGCGGGCGCAGCATCCGGCCCCTCCGCATCAGAACCGATGAGCTGACTCGGCGGGAGCAACTTCCCCGCCGCGCGACAGCTTCTCCGCCCGGATAGCGTGAACGCGTGAGAGCGATCGACCGCCGCATCCTGGGCCTGGCCGTGCCGGCGCTCGGTGCGCTCGTGGCCGAGCCGCTCTTCCTCGCGACCGACACCGCGCTCGTCGGTCACCTCGGCGTCGATCCCCTCGCGGGTCTCGGCATCGCGAGCACGGTGCTGCAGACCGCCATCGGCCTGCTCGTCTTCCTCGCCTATGCGACGACCCCCGCGGTCGCCCGGATGCTGGGGTCCGGTGACCGGGCGGGTGCGGTGCGCGCGGGCATCGACGGCATCTGGCTCGCGCTCGCCCTCGGGCTGGTGCTCGCCGTCGTCGGACCGCTCGCCGCCCATCCGCTCGCCGCCGCGTTCGGCGCCACCCCGCGCGTCACCGAGCTCGCCGCCCTCTATCTCGGGATCTCGAGTCTCGGCATCCCCGCCATGCTCGCCGTGATCGCCGCGACCGGACTGTTCCGCGGGCTGCAAGACACCCGCACGCCGCTCGTGATCGCTGTCGCGGGGTTCGCGGCCAACGGCGTGCTCAACGCCGTTCTCATCTACGGCGCCGGCTGGGGCATCGCCGGTTCGGCGATCGGCACGGTGATCGCGCAGTGGGGCATGGCCGCCGCGTGTCTCGTGATCGCGGTGCGGCACGCCCGCCGCGAGGGGGCCGACGTGCGCCCCGGCCTGCCCGGGGTGGCGGCGGCGGCGCGCGCCGGCGGGTGGATGCTGCTGCGCACCCTCACCCTGAGGGTCGCCCTGGTCGCCACGACCGTGTCGGCCACGGGACTGGGCACCGTGACCCTCGCCTCCACCCAGGTGCTCTTCCAGCTCACCTTCCTCTTCGCGCTCGCCCTCGACGCCTTCGCGATCGCGGCGCAGGCGATGATCGGGTTCGACCTCGGCGCCGGCACACCGGGCGAGGTGCGCGCGACCGTGCGCCGTCTGATCGGCTGGGGGTGGCATCCGGAGTCGTGTTCGGGGCCGTGCTCGCCGGTGTTGCGCCGTGGCTCGGCTACGTGTTCTCGTCGGATGGCGGGGTGATCGCCGCGGTGCCCGTCGGCGCGTGGGTGGTCGCCGCGACGATGCCGCTCGGCGCCCTCGTGTTCGTGCTCGACGGCGTGCTGATCGGTGCCGCCGACGGCCGCTACCTCGCGCTCGCGGGTCTCGTGAACCTCGTGGTCTATGTGCCGCTGCTGTGGTGGGCCGCCCAGACGCCGGCCGAGGCGGGTGCGCCGGCCGCGGTGCTCGCGATCCAGCTCGCGTACTGCGTGGGTTTCTACGGCATCCGCGCTCTGACGCTCGGCGCGCGGGCACTCGGCACCCGCTGGATGGCGCAAACGCTGTAGCGGTTGCCGCCGAGACACAGCGAATCCTGCCGCCCGCTGCCGAACGCTGCAGCGTTTGGGCCACTCCACCCAGGCACGACCTGCGAGAATCGGGCGGTGAGCGAGATCAAGCAGGTGCGCCCCCGCGCCGAGGGATGGACCCAGCAGCTGGATGCCGAGGGGCGCCCCAAGCTGCAGTTCGCCTCCCCGCGCCGCACCCAGCCGCCCACGCACCTCGCCGACCTCACCGCCGAGGAGCGCGCCGCGAAGGTCGTCGAGCTCGGCCTCCCCGCCTTCCGCGCGAAGCAGCTCAGCACCCACTACTTCACCCACTACACGACCGACCCCGCGCAGATGACCGACCTTCCGGCCGACGGCCGCGACGAGTTCGTCACCGCGATGCTGCCGCCGCTGCTCACCGAGGTGCGGCGCCTGCGCACCGACGGCGGCGAGACGATCAAGTTCCTGTGGCGACTCTTCGACGGCGCGCTCGTCGAGTCGGTGCTCATGCGCTACCCGGGTCGCGTCACGCTGTGCGTGTCGAGCCAGGCCGGATGCGGCATGAACTGCCCGTTCTGCGCCACCGGCCAGGCGGGTCTCACGCGCAACATGTCGGCGGCCGAGATCGTCGCGCAGGTCGTGGAGGCGAACCGCGCGATCGCCGCGGGCGAGCTGGCGGAGTGGCCCGGCCGCAAGTCGGACCGACGCCCGGGACGGGCGTCGGCGCTGGCGTCGCGGCGGAGGCCAGAAATGGCCTCCGCTCCAAGCTCCAGCGCGCGCGTCACCAACATCGTCTTCATGGGCATGGGCGAGCCGCTCGCCAACTACAACCGCCTCATGAAGGCCGTGCGCACGATGGTCGCCCCGCAGCCGAACGGGCTCGGGATGTCGGCGCGGCAGATCACGGTGTCGTCGGTCGGTCTCGCCCCCGCGATCCGCAAGCTCGCCGACGAGGACCTGCCGCTCACCTTCGCCCTCAGCCTGCACGCACCCGACGACGTGCTGCGCGACGAGCTCATCCCGGTGAACTCGCGTTGGAAGGTCGACGAGGCACTCGATGCCGCGCGCCACTACTTCGAGGTCACCGGCCGCCGCGTGTCGATCGAGTACGCCCTCATCAAGGACATGAACGACCACGCCTGGCGCGCCGAGCTGCTCGCGCAGAAGCTCAACGAACGCGGGCGCGGCTGGGTGCATGTGAACCCCATCCCGCTCAACCCGACGCCCGGTTCGGTGTGGACCTCCTCGGATCCGGATGTCACGGCCGAGTTCATCGCACGCCTCGAGGCCGCCGGCATCCCGACGACGCTGCGCGACACGCGCGGCAAGGAGATCGACGGCGCGTGCGGCCAGCTCGCCGCGGCCGACGCTCCCGCCTGAGCACGCGTTCCGCGCTCCGGCGCTCCCCCGTTCGCGGGACTGCCCGTCCCTCGCCTGCGGGGCTATCCTGAGGAAATCTACGCGGATACCCGACCGCGGAAGGACTGCCATGCGCGAGCCGCTGCCCACGGCCGCGGAGATCGAGCAGCATCTCGAGCTCGCGGCACGCGGCGTCGCGCCCGCGCACCTCGATGACGTGCGCTGGGAGTCGCTCATCCTCGCGGTCGCGCGTCGCGGAGTCGTGACGGCGGGCGACCGGCGGGCCGCCAGCCGTCTGCTGGCCGAACTCGCGGCCGAGCTCGACGCCGAGGAAGAGCTCGAGGTCTGAGCGGCAGCTCGAGGTCTGGGGCTCAGGGCTCCAGCCCGAGCCCGATGTCGACGAGCTCGATGCGTCCGACCACCTCGGCCGGTGCGCGCAGCAGGCCCACCTTGCACGCACCGAACGTGACCGTCACGTCGGCGGGCAGCACGGCATCCGCTTCGGGAACCTCGCCGGTGTCGGGATGGATGCCACTGGGCACGTCGACCGCGAAGGCCACCGGAAGGCGCCCTCGCGTTCGACCACGCGCTCACGTGCGAACATGACCGCCGTGCGCGCCGCCCCGCGGAGCCCGACCCCCTGCGCCGAGCCGGCGCCCGCCCCGATGCCGACGATCCCGTCGAGGATCGCGTCGGCGGCGTCGAGCACGGCGTGGAACTCCGCGGTGTCGGGCGCGTCGGCGACACGGATCGCGCCGGCCTCGAGCGCGGCGGCCTCACCCGCGGAGTGCACGCGCGAGCCGAGCGGCAGGTACGACACGCGGGCACCGCGTCCGGCCAGGAGGGCGCCCGCGAACAGGGTGTCACCACCGTTGTCGCCCGTGCCCACGAGCAGGAGCACGCGCGCGTCGCGCACCCGCACACCGCGCGTGCTCAGCTCGCTCGACACCGCATCCGCGAGCGCCGCCGCGGCACGCGCCATGAGCGGGGCGCCCGCTGCCAACAGCGGCGCCTCTGCCTGCCGGACCTCATCGACCGTGTACCCACGCACGGGCCCATTGTCGCCCGAGCGCGACGGAACCTCTACCCGTCGCGAACGGCGACGGTCGCGGAACCGCGGCGGCGGCGGCCCCCAGGCGCGCCGACTAACGTGGAAGAGTGAGACTCGTCGTCGCCCGGTGCTCGGTGGATTACGCCGGACGCCTCTCGGCACACCTGCCGCTCGCCACCCGTCTGCTCGTCGTGAAGGCCGACGGCAGCGTGCTCGTGCACTCCGATTCGCTCAGCTACAAGCCGCTCAACTGGATGAGCCCGCCCACGACCTTCACCGTCGACGAGGTCGACGAGGAGCGCGCCTCCGCCGGCGTCGTCGAGCTGTGGCGCGTCGCCAACGCCAAGACCGCCGACCTGCTGGTGATCTCGATCCACGAGATCCTGCACGACTCCGAGCACGAGCTCGGCATCGACCCCGGCCTGCAGAAAGACGGCGTGGAGGCCGACCTGCAGCGGCTGCTCGCCGAGCAGATCGAGTTGCTCGGGGAGGGCACACGCTCGTGCGCCGCGAGTACATGACCGCGATCGGGCCCGTCGACATCCTCGCCCGCGATGCGGAGGGCGCGAGCGTCGCCGTCGAGATCAAGCGCCGCGGCGACATCGACGGCGTCGAGCAGCTCACCCGCTACCTCGAGCTCATGAACCGCGACCCGCTGCTCGCGCCCGTCACCGGCGTGTTCGCCGCCCAGGAGATCAAGCCGCAGGCGCGCACCCTCGCCGAGGACCGCGGCATCCGCTGCCTCGTGCTCGACTACGACGCCATGCGGGGTCTAGAGACCGGGCACGCCCGGTTGTTCTGAGCACCCCATCGTTACCCGACCCGACCCCGACCCGAGAGCCCGATTCCCATGAGCCCCCGCTTCACCCCCGTGCTGTTCGACCTCGACGGCACGATCGTCGACTCCGCGCCGGGCATCCTCGCGAGTCTCGCCTGGACCTACGAGCAGCTGCGGATTCCGGTTCCCCCGCCCGCCGAGCTGCTCAAGTGGGTGGGGCCGCCGCTGCTCGACTCGTTCCGCGACCTCGCCAAGCTCGACGCCGACGAGTCGCGCTACGCCCACGCCCTCTACCGCGAGCACTACACCGAGGTGGGCGTCTTCGACGCGACCCCGTACCCCGGCGTGCTCGAGGTGCTGCGTGACATCCACGACGCGGGAGTGCCGCTGTCGCTCGCGACCTCGAAGCCCGAGTCGGCGGCGCGGCTCATCCTCGACCACTTCGGCATCAGCGACGCGTTCACCGAGATCACCGGAGCCTCGGAAGACGAGGTGCGCAGCGCCAAGCCGGATGTCGTCGAGGAGGCCCTGCGCCGCCTCGCGCTGAATTCCGAGGTCGAGCGCCCCGTGATGGTGGGCGACCGCATCCACGACGTCGAGGGCGCCGCGGCGCACGAGGTGCCGACGATCTTCGTCACCTGGGGGTACGGTTCACCCGCCGAGGCCGCCGGCGCGATCGCCGTCGCCGACACGGCCGACGAGCTGCTCGCCGAACTCGCCGTCTGACGCGCTCCGCGTTCCGGCTACATGGCGAATCGACGCCCTGAGCCCGCGCGGGCCGGCCAGGGCGCGATCCGCCATGTAGGTGGCACGCCTCAGCAGCCGCAGTCGTCGGCGACGCCGTCGGCGACCGGCCCCACGAGCGCGTCGACCCCGCGCAGCACGGGGCCCGCATCCGACTCCACGTCGTAGCCTTCGCGCGCCCAGTACTCGAAGCCGCCGATCATGAGCCGCACCTCGTAGCCGAGCTTCGCGAACTCGAGGGCCGCCTTGTCGGCGCCGTTGCAGCCGGGGCTCCAGCAGTAGACGACGACCGGGGTGTCGAGCGGGATCTCGCGCGGCGCCCGCTCCGCCACCTCGAGCCGGGGCAGGTGCACGGCACCGGCCGCGTGCCCCTGGTTCCAGGAGGCGAGGTTGCGGGTGTCGACGAGCACGAGCCGCTCGCCCGCGGCCATGGCCGCCGCGACATCCGAGGCGTCGGTCTCGTAGCGCAGCTTCGCGGCGAAGTGCGCGACGGCGGCCTCCCGCTCGGCAGCGCTGAGGCGCGAGACGGCGGATGCGGCGAGCGTGTCGGTCATGCCGCCGACGCTAGCGGCGCCCCGGCCGGCACGCGCCCTCCGCCTCCGCCACGCATCCTCGACATCCCGCCACCTTCCGCGAGAGTACGTACTTTGCGGGCGACACGCCGCGCGCACGGCACCAAACTGCGTACTCTCGCGGAGGCAACGACAAGCCTGTCTACGTGCGAGAACGCGCCGCATCCGACAGGATGCAGCCATGGGATCAGCGTTGACCTCCATCGGATTGCCCGTCGCCCTCGGCATCATCATGTTCGGACTGGGCCTCTCGCTCCGGCCGGCCGACTTCGCCCGCGTGGCGAAGCATCCGAAGGCCGTCGTGATCGCGCTCGTGTGCCAGCTGGTGCTGCTGCCCGCGCTGTGCCTCGGCCTCGTGGTGCTCTTCCAGCTGCCGCCCGTGCTCGCCGTGGGCATGATGCTGCTGGCCGCCTCCCCGGTGGCACCACCGCCAACCTCTACAGCCACCTGTTCCGGGGCGACGTGGCGCTCAACATCTCGCTCACCGCCGTCAACTCGGTGATCGCGGTGTTCACGCTGCCGCTCATCACGAACCTCGCGATCCTGTGGTTCATGCCCGGGCAGGACGAGCTCGGTGTGCAGTTCGCGAAGGCCGTCGAGGTGTTCGCGATCGTGCTGCTGCCGGTCGTGCTCGGCATGCTCGTGCGCTGGTGGAAGCCGGGCTTCGCCACCCGCATGGACAAGCCCGTGCGCATCGCGTCGATGCTCATCCTCGCCATCGTGATCGCGGGCGCGGTCGTGTCGAACTGGCAGCTGCTCATGGACAACATCGGGCGCCTCGCCCTCATCACGGTCGTGTTCTGCCTGCTCTCGCTCGCGATCGGCTTCCTCGTGCCGCGCCTGTTCCGCGTCGAGCCGCGGCAGGCGGTCGCGAGCTCGTTCGAGATCGGCATCCACAACGCGACGCTCGCGATCGTGATCGCCCAGACCGTCATCGGCAGCGTCGAGATGTCGCTGCCGGGCGCGGTCTACGGCGTGCTGATGTTCTTCGTCGCGCTCGGCTGGGGCTTCCTCATCCGTCGCCTCGTTCCGGTGACGGCAGACGCGGATGCGGACCCAGCGCCGGATGCCGAGGTCGCGCAGCGGGGTAACGGCACCGCGGCGGGGGTCGTTTCTCCCGCCACCGGGTCGCGGCTCCAGCTACGCCCCGACTGCAGTCAGACGGAGACGGCGGCGCGCTCCGAGGTGGTCGCGACCGCGGTCGAGAGCTCGCCGCCGATGCGGTAGCGGGCCCCGCGGTGCTCCTCGGGCAGCCGATCGCCACGACCGTGCAGCTTGTGGCGCAGCGTGCCCTCCGCATACTCGGACGGGTACGCCCCGCGCGCCTGCAACACCGGCACCAGGTACTCCACGACATCTTCGAAGGTGCCGGGCGTGATGGCGTAGGCGAGGTTGAAACCATCGACGTCGGTGTACTCGACCCACTCCTGCAGCAGGTCGGCGATCGTCTCGGCACCGCCGACGAAGGTCGGCCTGAGGCCGCCGATCGCGCCGCCCACGGCGATGTCACGCACTGTGAACTCCTCGCCGTTCTTCGCCGACTCCTCGTAGTTCTGGATCACCGAGCGGATGGCATTCGACTCCACGTTGCCCACCGGCTCGTCGAGGTCGTACTTCGAGAGGTCGATGCCCATCCAGCCCGACATGAACACGAGCGCCCCCTCGGGCGAGGCGTAGCGCAGGTAGTCCTCGTACTTGGCCTGGGCCTTCTCGTCGGTCTCGTCGGTGATGAGCGTCACGAGCGTGTAGATGCGCGCGGCGTAGCGGTCGCGCCCCGCCGCCTCGAGGGCGCCCCGGATGCGTGACACCGTCGCGCGCAGCACCTCCTTGGTCGGCGCCGCCACAAAGATCGCCTCGGCGTTGCCGGCCGCGAACGCGATGCCCCGCGGCGAGGCCCCCGCCTGGTAGATCACGGGCGAGCGCTGCGGCGACGGCTCCGAGATGTGGATGCCGGGCACCGTGAAGTGCCGGCCCTCGTGCCGGATCTCGTGCACCTTCTCCGGCCGGGTGAACACCCCCGTCTCGCGGTCGCGCACGACGGCGTCGTCCTCCCACGAGCCCTCCCACAGCTTGTAGAGCACCTCGAGGTACTCGTCGGCGTGGTCGTAGCGGTCGTCGTGCTCGAGCTGGTCGTCGTGACCCATGTTGCGGGCCGCGCTCGGCAGGTAGCCGGTCACGACGTTCCAGCCGACCCGGCCCTTGGTGAGGTGGTCGAGCGTCGACATGCGGCGGGCGAAGGGATACGGATGCTCGTACGCGGTGCCCGCGGTCACCCCGAATCCGAGGTGGCGGGTCACCGCGGCCATGGCCGACACGAGCAGCACCGGGTCGTTCACGGGCACCTGCGCCCCGTGGCGAATCGCGCCCTCGTTGCTGCCGCCGTACACGTCGTAGGTGCCGAGCACATCCGCGATGAAGATGCCGTCGAACCTGCCGCGCTCGAGCAACCGCGCAAGCCCGGTCCAGTACTCGATGTCCTTGTAGGTCTCCGAGCGGTCGTCGGGGTGGCGCCACATGCCGGAGGACTGGTGGGCGACGCAGTTCATGTCGAACGCGTTGAAACGGATCTGGCGGGGCGCGGTCTGCTCGGTCACCCGAGCATGTTGCCGCGCCCCGCCGTGTGCGTCGAGAACGCCGGTCACAGACCGTCACCGCGGGTCACACGGTGTCACAGTGCCGCTCGAAGGCGGACCTGCGGCCCGTGTGCCCGCGGTGCCGCGCCTCAGCGCCGGTGCGTGCTCGCCCGGCGCAGCAGCAGCACGCCGCCGACCGTCAGCAGCACCGCCGCCATGCCGAGCGCGGCGATCCCGTCGTCGACCCCGGTCCACGGAAGCACCGCGCCATCCGCTGCGAGCGCGAAGGTCGGCAGGTCGGTTCCGGGGTCAGCGCCCGGGTCGGTGCCGGGGTCCGTTCCCGGATCGGTGCCGGGGTCGGTGCCCGGGTCGGTTCCGGGCACGGTCGTCGACCCATCGGTCGAGGCCGTGCCGAGCACCGAGATGGCGTTGCCGCCGAGCGTCAGCGGAATGCCGACATCCGACAGCAGCTGCGTTCCCGCCAGTGTGCCGGCCGTGCCATCCGTGCCGCCGGAACCGGCATCACCACCCGTGCTTCCCGAGGTGCCGGGAGCCGTCGCCGAGCCCGTGCTCGACGCATCCCCCAGCAGCGAGATCGCGTTGCCGCCGAGCGTCACCGGCACCCCGGCATCCGCGAGCAGCTGCGTTCCCCCAGCGTGCTGTCGGTTCCACTCGTCGATCCCTCCTGATCGCTCGTGGCGGAACCGGATGCGGTGCTCGCGTCGTCGCTCGACGCGTTCCCCAGCACCGAGATGGCGTTACCGCCGAGCGTCACGGGCAGCGCCGCATCGCCCAGCACCTGGCTGCCCGCAAGCACGCCGTTCGTGCCGTCGGTCGCCCCCGACGACGCGGCAGCATCATCCGAACCACCCGCCGCGGTCGCCGATCCACTGCTCGACGCGTCGCCGAACACCGAGATCGAGTTGCCGCCGAGGGTGATCGGAACCCCGAGCTCGGGCAGCAGTTGCGTGCCGCCGGCCACCGAATCGCTCCCGCTCGTGGTGCCGCCGGATGCCGTGCCGGCATCCGCTGCGGGCGCACTCGTGGAGGCGCCCGAGCTGTGGGCGTCACCCAGCAGCGAGACGGCGTTGCCGCCGAGCTGCACGGGGAGCTCGATGCCGAGGATCCCCTGCGTGCCCGAGGCGATGCCATCCTCGCCTGTGGTTCCCGTATCGGCGTGCGCGACGCCGACTCCGAGGGCCATGAAGCCCCCGTGACGAGGACTGTCCATAGCCCTCGTGAGACGTACTTGTTCATGATTCCGGCTCCTTGCCTGGTCTGATCTGCACGCATCCGGTCGGACGCGCGGAACGGGTGTCGACGCGCATCCGGGGACGCGCGCGGCAGAAGGTCGACCCACGCGCAGCGCGCAGGCGGACCCGTTCCCGATCAGTCGGGCGAGGTGTCGGTGGCGAAAACGGGCGAGGGATGCGCCCGGACGCCAGCGGCGCCGAGGCGTCCGCAGGCGAGGACGAAGAGCAGGCCGGCGCCGAGCACCGCGGCGGCCAGGCCGATCGGCGGCCCGCCCGCGGTGACTGCGGAGGTGGGCGTGAGATCGCCCGGAGCGCTCACGGGCCCGTGGAACAGGCCCTCGGCGCCGACCGCGCCTACGACGGCGAGGTCGCCGGCGTGGGAGATGAAGGGAAGATCGCCGGCGAATCCGACGAGTGCGGATCCGAGTACGGCTGCCGCGCCGGATGCGATGGTGCCGCTGTCGACACCGGGTGCGGCGGGTGCCGCATCCGCGTCGCCCGCCGTGCCGGCCAGCTGGCCGAGCGTGCCGTCGACGACGCCGCTCACGGGCTGCGTGACGGAGCCGAGCGGCGTATCGCCGAGCACCCCGCCGAGCACCGGCAGCGAGCCGACCGTGTCGCCGAGCAGGCTATCGACAAGGCCTGAAACCGGAGCGGTCACGGTGCTGACGGGACGGCTGTCGACCACCTCGCCGACGAGACCGCCCACGACGGGCAGCTCGCGCGCATCCGGGAGGGGCGCCACCACGGGGTCGACGACCTGCGTGACCCCCGACGACAGGCTGTGCACGAGTGATCCGGCGAGGCCCGGCTCGTCGTCAGCATGGGCCGATTGGGGGCGATCACCGTGAGCAGACCGGCCGCGATCGCGACGCCGACGCCGATGAGGGCGCCACGCCAGTGCGTTCGTCGTGTCTCGGCGGCATCGAGGGCGACGCCGCCCGCCGGCTCCATCTCGGCCCTCCTCACGGTGGGTACCGGAAGGGTCTGTCTCCCCGGATGGGTGCCACCCTACGCGGCGACCCGCCCGATCTCCAGGGGCACTTGCGCTCGCGATAGGTTGCGATATATCGTTGACGGGTCGCGATATCTCGCGGCGCCATGATCTACATGAAGGAGATCGATCATGAACCCTCAGGCTTTCCCGCGCCACGAGCGCGATGCCATGTTCCACCACGACCCCCAGAACCCCGCCGCCCACGGCCCGCACGCCGAGTGGGGCGTGCACGCGCCGATGCGCGGCATGCCCCCGTTCGGCGGCTTCGGCCGCGGACGCGGACGCGGGCGGGGTCGTGCCGGGCGCGGTGATATCCGCGCCGTCATCCTCTCGGTGCTCTCCGAGGGCCCCTCCAACGGCTACAACGTGATCAAGACGATCGCCGAGCGGTCCGCCGACGTCTGGCGCCCGAGCCCCGGCTCGGTCTACCCGACGCTGCAGCAGCTCGTCGACGAGGAGCTCATCGAGGCCGTCGGCGAGGGCCGGCGCACCGAGTACGCCCTCACCGAGGCCGGTCGGGCCTACGTGAAGGAGAACGCCGACGAGCTCACGCGCGCGTGGGAATCCGGCGCTCCGAAGCGCAGCGCCCAGGAGCTCGCGTTCCACGAGAGCGTGGGCAAGCTCATGGGCGTGGTCGGCCAGTTCCACCACGCCGCGACCGACGCCCAGCGTGCTGCCGCGATCCAGAAGCTCGACGAGGCGCGTCGCGCGCTGTACCTCATCCTCGCCGACTGAGGCGGCGGCCAGGCCCCTATGCGTCGCCGCGGTTGCGGCGCCGCATGGGCCGCGGCGCGCGGTCGCCGAGGAACGACCGCGCCGAGTCGACGACGAAGCCGCGACTGAGCGCCTCACGGCCGATCAGCATCCGGAACCCCATCGCGTCGCGGTTGCTGAGCGTCACCTCGGCGTCGACCTCGTGGCCCACGAGCACGAGCTTCATGATCACCACGAAGCGCTCGTCGACGTGGCCCGATGAGCTGCGCACGCGGCGCACATCGTGAACCGGGCACTCCACGACGACCTCGTCGGCATCCGATTCCTGCCACGGACGGATGCCGAACCGCACCCACGCGGTGCCGTCGCGATCGAAGGGTTCGACGTCGTAGGCGTGGATCGACGAAGTCTGCGCGCCGGTGTCGAGCTTCGCCTTGATCCAGGGCACGCCGACCTCGGGAAGCTGCACCCATTCACGCCACCCGGCAAGGGTGTTTGAATGGGTCTTCTCGCTCACCGCACCATCTTGGCAGGCCGCTCCCATGAAACTCGCGATCCTCTCGCGCGCCCCTCGGGCGTACTCGACGCAGCGCCTGCGCGCCGCCGCGTTGCAGCGCGGGCATGAGGTGAAGGTGCTCAACACCCTGCGCTTCGCGATCGACCTCTCAGGCGACGAGCCCGACCTGCAGTACCGCGGGCGCCCGCTGAGCGACTACGACGCGATCATCCCGCGCATCGGCGCCTCCATCACCTACTTCGGCACCGCCGTCGTGCGGCAGTTCGAGCAGATGGACGTCTACACGCCCAACACCGCGAACGGCATCTCGAACGCGCGCGACAAGCTGCGCGCCAACCAGATCCTGTCGCGCCACAACATCGGCATGCCGGCCACCGCGTTCGTGCGCAACCGAGCGGATGTGCGCCCCGCGATCGCGCAGGTCGGCGGTGCGCCCGTCGTGATCAAGCTGCTCGAAGGCACGCAGGGCATCGGCGTGATCCTCGCGCCCGAGGTGAAGGTCGCCGAGGCGATCATCGAGACCCTGCACTCCACGAACCAGAACGTGCTCATCCAGCGGTTCGTCTCCGAGAGCCGCGGCCGCGACATCCGCGCCCTCGTCGTGGGCGACCGGGTGGTCGCGGCGATGCGGCGCACGGCGGCGGGCGACGAGTTCCGCTCCAATGTGCACCGCGGCGGAACGGTCGAGCCGGTGGACCTGCCGCCCGAGTACGCCCAGGCGGCGGTGCGATCGGCCCAGATCATGGGCCTGCGCGTCGCGGGCGTCGACATGCTCGAGGGCGCCGACGGCCCGCTCGTGATGGAGGTCAACTCCTCGCCCGGGCTGCAGGGCATCGAGACGGCCACCCAGCTGGATGTCGCGGGCGCGATCATCGACTACATCGCCGGGCAGGTGGCGTTCCCCGAGATCGACGTGCGCCAACGGCTCTCGGTTTCGACCGGCTACGGCGTGGCCGAGCTGCTCGTGCACGGCAATGCGGAGCTCGTGGGCAAGACCCTCGGCGAGTCGGGCCTGTGGGAGCGCGACATCACCGTGCTGACGCTGCACCGCGGCACCAACGTCATCCCGAATCCGCGCAAGGGCGTCGTGCTCGAGGCCGGCGACCGGCTGCTGTGCTTCGGCAAGCTCGAGGAGATGCGCGGGATGATCCCCGAGCGTCGTCGGCGGCGGGCGCGGGTGCGCAAGCTGCCGGCGGAGCCGATCCCCGCCGAGGAGTAGGGCGCAGGGGCGGATGCGGGCCCTCCCGGTCAGCGTGTCGCGCGCAGCTCCTCGAGCAGCGACGGCCGCGCGGGATGCCAGCCGAGGTCGCGAGCGCGTTGGCCCGTCGCCTGCTGATCGAGCAGGAGGGCGTCGGCGAAGTCCGCGCCGAGTCGCGCGCGACTGGCGTCCGGGGTCTCCGCGACGAAGCCCGTGGCACCGACCGCCGCCGCGGCGATCTCGCGGACGGTGGGGTTCTGCCCCGACACGGCGACGATGCGCCCGAACGGCTCGGCGCGCTCGATCAGGTGCACATAGAGGCTCGCCAGATCGTGCGCGTGGATCGTCGCCCAGTGCTGGCGTCCGTCGCCGATGAGTCGCACGGGGAGTGCGGCTCATCGGATGTGGCGAGCAGGCCGGGGAGTCCGCGGCGGCCCGAGTACACGATGCCGGGTGCCGGAATCGTGGCGACGATATCAGCCTGCAGCAGGCGCTCTTCGATCGGCACCCGCCAGCCGGTGAGCGCAGGCGGGTCGAGCGGATCGTGTTCGTCGATGCGCGGGTTCGAGCCCCACAACCAGATGCCGCTCGTATGCAGGTAGGGCTTTCCTGTCGCGGCGAAAGCGGCGAGCACTCCGTCGACGACCCGCGCGTCGAAGTCCGCACTGGAGCCGTCACCCGGCGTGGCCGCGTGAACGGCCGCATCGACCGAGACGAGCTGCTCGGCGAACCAGTCGACGTCGGTCACGTCGCCCTGGATCGCGACACCTCCGACCGCCGCGACGCGGTCGGCCGACGCGATACTGCGCACCGGTGCGACGACGCCGTGGCCTGCCGCGCGGAGCGCAGCGAGCACCGCTTGGCCGATGAAACCGGATGCTCCGGTGAGCAGGACTCTCATGCTTCTTCTCCTCAGGATCGCGCAGCACGCGAATTACGAGCCTTATCGAAATACGACATTCATCGTAATACGAAAGTCGCCGAAGTAGCTACACTTGAAGGTGGAGGATCCGTGCGCGAGTTCGAACACCCTGAGCCGAGTGAGATCACGCTCGACGGCGTGCTCGCGGCGCTCGCCGACCCGCTTCGGCGCTCCATCATCCGGCAACTCGCCGACGGCCCCGCCGAACAGAGATGCAGCCGCTTCGCCCTGCCCGTCGCGCCATCGACACGCACCCACCACTTCCGAGTGCTGCGCGAGGCCGGCCTGATCAGCCAGCGCTACCAGGGCACGGCGATCCTCAGCTCGCTGCGCAGCGACGACCTGAACGCGCGCGCTCCCGGCGTGCTCGACACGATCCTCGCCGCCGAACGACGCGAGCACCCCGCCTCGGCCTGACGCGGCAGGGAGGCGCCGAGCTCATCCGCGCAGGGGTTCTCCGTTCGCTGCCGGGCTCGCGCCACGCAATGCACCACGAGGGCCAGCATGCCCATGGCGATCAGGCCCAGACCGGCCGCGGTCGAGCCGGCGTCGAGACCCGTGTCGGCGAGCTCCGCGGTGCCCGCATCCGCCGGCGCGGGTGCGACGAGACGCACCGCCGAGATCGAGTCGCTGTCGGCGTTCGCCACGTACACGGTCGAGCCGTCCGGCGAGACGACCACGGCGGTCGGCGAGAGGCCGACGTCCACCGTCGCGGTGACTGCGAGGGTCGCCGCATCCACGACCATGAGCGCCTCGTCATCCCCGTCGACGACGAAGAGGCTCGCGCCGTCGGGCGACACCGTGATCGCGGTCGGGAGGCCCCCGAGGGCGCCGTCGCCGCGACGGTGTTCGAGGCGGCGTCGATCACGGCGATCGTGCCGTCGTCGTTCGTGACGTAGACGATCGCGCCGTCCGGCGACACGGCGACCGCATTCGGGGTACCGCCGACAGCCACCGTCGCAGTGACCGCCACGCTGGCCGTGTCGATCACCGAGACCGTCCCGTCATCGAGGTTCACGACATAGAGCCGGGCGCCATCGGCAGAGATCGCCACCGAAAGAGGGATGTTGCCCACGCTGATCGTCGCCGTCTCGGTGTTGCTCGCGGTGTCGATGAGCGAGACGGTGCCCTCGTCGTAGTTGGCGACATAGGCCGCCGACCCATCGGGCGAGACGACCACTGCATACGGGAACACGAAGGCCGACGAGCCGACGGGGACTGTCGCGGTGACGGCGTTCGCGGCCGTGTCGACCACGCTCACATCGTCGCTCCACATGTTCGCCACGTAAAGAACGGAGCCGTCGGGGGTCAGCGCGAGCGACGCGGGAAAGTCGCCGACCGAGATGGGGGCCCTGCCGTGCCCGTGGCCGTGTCGACAGCCATCACGGTGCCATCCCCCGCGTTGGCGACGTAGAGCGTGCCGCCGTCGGGCGATACCGCGAGCGCGAACGGGAAGTACCCGACCGAGAAGGTGTCGACCAGCTCGGGCGTCGCGGCCCTCGCCGGGCCCGGTGCACTCGCGGCCACGACGAACCCGCCGAGGACGAGCGCGGCGGCCGCCAAGCCGGCCGAACGCGTGCGGATGCGGGTGTGCGCCATGTGTCCCCCTGGCTCGCTCAGTCGGGTGCGCCCGCACACCGTGCGGACGGCCCCATCATGACGAACCCGATGCAGCGGATGGCGCGATTGGCGCGAACACGCCACCGGGCGAGAGGACCCGGCCGGCGCCCCCGGGGGCTCGAAGATGCACAGAGGGACCTGCGTGATCGCAGGTCCCTCTCGTGGTGAGGTGTTTGCGTATCTCCGTAGCCCCGTCATCGCTGGGCACTTTCGATGGCGCCCGGGTCTCGGTCTGTGGCGAGCACGTCGCGGAGCCTCTCCGGCAGTCGCGGCTGGTAGGCAGCTGCGGCGCGCTGCACTGGGTCGGCGATGCGGCGACCGCTGCAAGCCCCGCGACCGAGACGTCCTCGGGGGAAGAGGGTTGGTGGTGGGTGCGCTGCGTTGCATCAGCGTGACAGGCTCTCATCGGGCTCGTCCTCGACGGTGAGGACCAGGGCGAGCACCCATGGTTCGATCAACGTGGTCGTCACACTGAGGGTGCCGGCCTCGTCTGTGCTGAATCTTGCTTCGCAGCCGAGCTCGATCGCGAGCTTCTCGAAGGCGCGGATGTACTCGGCGGTGGGGGCGATGACGAAAGCCATGTTCATGTCCATGACGGCTCTATGCGCGGCACGACGCAGTTCTCGCACGCCCGCTTCGGCGCGAGCGCGGAGCTGAACCCCCGCTGCATGCCGTCACGCAGGCAGCACGACCAGCCGCCGGCATCTCGCTGACCTCGCAGAGATGCTCCCCGCCTGCGTCTTGTATCAACCGAGAAGCCGAAAGAGGCAATCGGGATGCGAGTGCATGAGCTTTTCCGCCAGAGACGGATTGGGTTATTCCCCCTTCTCTGGGATCTGCGGCCGTGAGGTGCCCCGGTTTCCTCGCCACCGATCGGGTTGTCGATCGCCTCGGGGAACCTGCAGAAGAACGTCCTCAACACCCGCACCTGGGCCACCCGACTCGAGCTGCGGCTCGCGATCGCGACCTCGATCGAGCGGACCTACCACCGCCGACGACGACAGCAAGCACTCGGCCGGTTGACCCCGGTCGAGTTCGAAGCCATCATGACCAAACAGGCCGCAACTGCGGCCTAACCAGAAGAGTCACCCAGACCTCAGCGGTCCCACGCGGGTTGGCCGCAGAGTCGCGGCGGATGACGAAACGTGAAGTCTCGACTGGCACTACCCAAACATCCGTTCGGAGGCTAGTGCGTTCAAAGGCCGGGATCCGGCTCCAGCAGCGATTCGTCGTACCAGACGTCCTCATGTCCAGGCGCGAGAAGCACCCGCCAGCCCGGGGGCAGCCCGAGATAGGGGACCATCTCGGGGCACCATTCCTCCAGGTGTGAAACATGAAGCGGCACGAAGTAGTCGGGATCTGCACTAATCTCCCCCGGCCCAGATGAACCACCCCGAAGTGCCCGGTTCTGGCGCATGGCGCAGGGCGTTGAGCGGCCATACCTGATCGCGAACACTTCTAGAAATCCCGACCCTGGCGCCAGCCGCGGGGAGCTGAGCAAGGACACCGAACCTCGCAGCGGTCTCCTGCTGCACACGATCGACCGAACTCGTCACTACAACCCCGGCAAACCCTTCATCTCTCCCGCGAGTACCGCGCGACCGCCGCCTCCTGCCGCTACTCTCCGTGAAGGCCGGTGACCCGCGTGCCGGGTTCCGCTGAACGCGCTGCCGCCAGCAGTTGCGTGCACAAGCTCCAATAGACGGCCATGTCGCACCGCTCCAAGTTGTCAACGCTATCGGTGCCCCCAAGAAAGAGTGGCACGCGATAACCGACGCACTCCGAACGATCCAGGCCGGCGGCTACAGCGTCTGCGCGCCACTGGGAAAAGAAGTCGACAGCAAGTGCTGGCTCAGCGAGGTCGACAAGTTCTTCGTTGTGGAAGCGGATGAAGTCCACCGGAATTTCAAGCGCCTCTCCGGTACCCGGCTCAAGCATCATGACCTGCGGCACACCACCCAATGTTCGGCCTGTATCGAGAGCGAAATGCCGGCCAAGCCAGTCATATGCGAACGGATGCAGTCGCTCAGCTAGGGCAGGGAACAGGCCGCGTATCGACGACTTTGACTCCGTCGTCGACTCCGCGTCATGAACGCGATAGAGCCCGCTGCCAAAAGTCGCACCAGCAAACGCGCTCATAAAGGCCTTATAGCCGTCGACGTCCCGCAGTGCGAAGTCCGGCACCTCACGGCCATTTGCCTGCCACGAGTGCCCTGCCGCGTATCGCCCGATGAATCGTTCGAACATTCCTTGCCACCTCAGCAGATCGTCACTGCGACCACGCATGTTCCAGTTGGAACACCACGCAGTTGCCACATTACCTGGGACCCAAGACTCCGGTTCACAGACGCATCCAGCGGTGCCATGTTGGTGATGTCATCGAGACCCCCGAGCTGCAAGTCGATCGTGTGATCCACATCCGCGCCCCGCGGGACTGTCCCCCCGGCCCGCTGATACCGGGATGGAGAACGGGTTCCACCACTGTTCTTCCTGCTTGGCCGCCTTCTTCGCGGGCGCGTCCTCCTTCGCACTCGGCTGCTGCGACGAAGACGACGGCGTCGTGGTGCCCGTCTTCTTCTTCGCCGGTCTGTCATGAACACAGGTGTCACCCCCGCCCAGATAGCAGCCACCCGATGGGTCGGAGTAGGTGACCGGGTTGTTCGCCGCGTAGCTGTACCCGTTGTTCTGCTGCGGATTCGCGGGAGACAGCACCGGATCTACCGACAAGAACCTGCCCAGGGTGCTGTCGTATAGGCGCACCCCAAGCGGATCAGCCCAGTCGCGGCATCCACCGGCGCATTCAAGAACCCACGCCCATCCGCCCAGGCAGACGTTGATGAGCCACGCGCGCGACCGAACGGATCCAGCCGAATCACTGCACGAGCGCCAGTGGCCGCGTTCACCTGATCACCCACCGTGCCCTGCGGATCCGTCGCCAACCACACCACGCCGGTGGCCGCGGGATCGCTGGACCGCTCCACGAACGCCGTGCCTGCGATCGAGTAGATCCGCTGCGCACTCACCGAGTTCGACCCAACAGGCTTCCGCAACTGCGTGTCACCCAGATAGAGCGTGGCGCCCTTGACCGGATCGATCTGCAACAACAGCTTCCCGGTCGCGTCATACACGTTCGACTGCGCACCAGCGGAGGTCGTCAACGTCGATAACCGACCCTCGACGTCATACACCAGTGCCTGACCGGGACGCGTCGTGGTCGCGCCGTTGTCGTCATACCCGAACGCCTCAGCTCGGCAAGGCCGCCTCGCACGACCGCTTCATCCTCGTCGAAGGACAGTGGTACCTCGACACCATGACCACTACCAGCATCAACGCGGTCCAGCTTTACCAGGAAGAACTCGAGAAGATCGCCGCGGAACGCCTGCCTCGCCCAGAGCGCGAGAAGAGACGCGCCGCGGCGAACGCCCGCCGCGACGCGCGCCTCGCATCCCGCGAGCAGTACCGGCTCAAGCCCAAGGGCCGACCCCGCCCAGACGGCCGGCAGCAGTACATACTGCCTGAGGACCACGAGCTCACCATCACCACCGCGACCGGCGCTCGCAAGCAGACGACGGTCATGTTCCCGCCCGCGGAAATCCTCTACACCGGCAAGTTCAGCAAGCAGGCGAAGCTACAGCAGCGATACCCCTACAAGTCACACACCTGGAAGCGCTGGTACGGCCTCCGGTCCACGGTCGAGCACGTCAACTCCCACATCAAGAACTCCAGCCACGAAGACGCCGCGAACGCAGGTCGGCGAGGCGGTCGCGGCTACGCCTACCAATACCTGATGGCCACCCTTGCGGTCGTCTCCGGCAACATCCGCAAGATCATCACCTTCCTGAACCGGCTGGAAGGGCCTCGCAAGTCGACCTCTCCCTTCCGGGCCGAGAAGAGCGCCCGAGCGAAATGCCAAGAGGCAAAGAAACAGGCCTGGCTCATCAAGATGCCCCAAGACGGCCGCACCACCCGATTCCCCAACCGCACGTAAGGCCATCCCCCACCCACTAGCGCCGCTCACCAGCGGCGCTAGTCGTCGTGCCCGAACACTGGAAACCTCGACCGGCGAGCGTCAAACCGGCACGACCGATCCAGCACGCCACTGATCAACCTCGAACTTCGGCGCTGACGGCCCGAAAATCCGCCCTCAACCTAGGCGTCGAGCCCGACCCAGCGCCACAGTAGATACGCAAAGAGGGGTCCGTGAGATACACAAACCCCTCGTGGTGCGCGAGGGGGACTTGAACCCCCACGCCCTTGCGGGCACTGGCACCTGAAGCCAGCGCGTCTGCCAATTCCGCCACTCGCGCGCGCGACCCGCCGGAGCAGATCAGCCTAGCGAGACTACCATGACCGGCCCCCGCATCCGCTCCACCGCGAGAGCCCCGCGAGACCCCGCGGAATCGTGCGAGTTGGTCGCTTCGTGCGCGGGAGTCGACCAACTGGCACGATTCGCGGCACCCCGCGAGCGCCGCATCCGCCTCCCGGACGACACGGCCGCGCCCCGCGGCTGACCCGGCACCCGGGCGAGCCGACTACCATCGGAGAGTCCGAGAGAGCCGGAAGGCGCATCCGCGCCGCCGAGAGGAGACCCTTGGGGATTCTCGACGAATTCGAGAAGGGCTTGGAGCGTGTCGTCAACGGCGCGTTCGCCAAGACCTTCAAGAGCGGTCTGCAGCCTCTCGAGGTGACCGCGGCCCTGCGCCGCGAGCTCGACACGAGGGCGGCCGTCGTCTCGCGCGACCGCATCCTCGCACCGAACCGTTTCGTCGTGCGTCTGTCGCCATCCGACTACGAGCGGATGACGGGCCTCGGTCCGGCGCTCGTCGACGAGTTCACGCAGCTCGTGCAGCAGCACGCGACCGCCCAGCGCTATAGCTTCGCGGGCGGCATCGACATCCGGCTCGAGCGCGACGAACGGCTCTCGGCCGGCGTCGTGCGCATCGACTCCGAGAACGTCAAGGGCGAGGTGGTCTGGGCGCCCGTGCTCGACATCGCCGGCAAGCGCTACCCGTTGCGCAAGGGGCGCACCGTGATCGGCCGGGGCTCGGATGCCGACATCACCCTCGACGACACCGGCACCTCGCGTAAGCACGTCGAGATCCTCTGGGACGGCACGCGCGGCCAGGTCAACGACCTCGGCTCCACGAACGGCTCGAAGCTCAACGGGCAGCCCGTCACGAAGGCCGTGCTGCAGCCCGATTCCGTGATCGAGGTCGGCCGTACCCGTATCGTGTTCCGCGTGCTCGCGCAGGCCGCCGAGCTCACCCGACCCGACGGGACCACACGATGAGCGAACTCACGCTGCTCGTATTGCGGATCGGCTTCCTGATCCTCATGTGGGCGTTCGTGTTCATGATCGTCTACGCCCTGCGCTCCGACCTGTTCGGCAACCGGGCGCGCAAGCTGCCGCAGCAGGCGGCATCCGATCCCTTCCCCGCCTCTCCCCTGCCGGTCGCCGTCGCGACCCCGCGCCCGCCGCCGTCACCGAACCCGTGCGCTCCCAGCCGCATGCGAGCGGCAGCACGCCCCGGCGCCTTGTCATCACGTCGGGCCCGAAGGAGGGCATGGAGATCGAGCTGCCCACCGAGCAGCTCACGATCGGGCGTTCGAGTGAATCGGGCCTCGTCATCCGCGACGACTACACCTCCACCCACCACGCGCGCCTCATGCTGTGGAACGACGAGTGGGTCATCCAGGATCTCGACTCCACGAACGGCACCTTCCTCGACGGCTCGCGTGTGACCCTGCCCACCCCCGTGCCGCTCGGTTCCACCGTCACCATCGGCACGACGAGCTTCGAGCTGCGGCGGTAACGCGTGGCGACGATCCCCACGACCGCCGCGGTCTCGCACGTCGGAAAGATCCGGGCGAGCAACCAGGACTCCGGCTATCTCGGCCGCCACCTCTACGTCGTCGCCGACGGGATGGGCGGGCACGCGGGCGGCGACGTCGCCAGCCACATCGCGGCGCAGCGCATCGCCGAGGCCGACCAGCCCTATCCGACGCCCGACGACGCCGTGCATGCGCTGCACGATGCCCTCATCGCGGCGAACGGCCTGCTCGCCGAGACGGTCTTCGACCACAACGAGCTCACCGGCATGGGCACGACCGTGTCGGCCCTCGCCCGGGTGGGCGACAAGCTGGCTCTCGCCCACATCGGCGACTCGCGCGTCTACCGCTTCCGCGACGGCGAGCTCACCCAGATGACCACCGACCACACCTTCGTGCAGCGACTTGTCGAGTCGGGCCGCATCACCCCCGAGGAGGCGGCCGTGCATCCGCGCCGCGCCGTGCTCATGCGCGTGCTCGGCGATGTCGACGCCTCGCCCGAGATCGACACCGCCGTGTTCGACACGCGGCCCGGGGACCGCTGGATGCTGTGTTCCGACGGCCTGTCGGGGTACGTCTCCGAAGACAAGATGGCGCAGGTGCTCGGCACCATCCGCACGGCGCAGGGTGCCGCCGACCGCCTCGTCAAGGAGAGCCTCGACCACGGTGCGCCCGACAACGTCACGGTGCTGCTCATCGACATCGACGACACCGAGGGGGCTTCGGGGCCGCACCGACCTTCGTGGGCTCGGCCGCGCATCCGCTGACCTTCGGAACCGAGGAAGAGGAAGTGCGCAAGCCGATCCGGCTTCCCACTCTCCTGCTGCACCCGCTCAAGCCCGCGCCGCCCGACGATGCCCACTTCGAGCCGGAGAGCGAGGGCTACCTCGACGAGCTCATCGAGGAGGACCGCCGCCGCGCCATCCGCCGCCGCATCCTGTGGGGCGTGGGGGTGGGCCTCGCCGCCGCCGCGATCGTGCTGGCCGGCTGGCTCGGCTACCGCTGGACCCAGATGCACTACTTCGTGGGGGTGAGCGACGGCAACGTGGCGATCTTCCAGGGCGTGCAGCAGTCGATCGGGCCGATCTCGCTCTCGCACGTCTACCAGACCACCTCGATCTCGATCGACGACCTCCCGCTCTTCCAGCGTGACTCCGTCGAGGCCACCATCAGCGCCGACAGCCTGCGCGACGCCCACGAGATCGTCGATCGCCTCGCGGCATCGGCGGGGGACTGACGTGACCGCGCCGAACACGATCGGGTCGGGTGCTGCGGCATCCGCGCCGATCACGACGACCATCCGCATCCGCCTGCGCACCCCGGCTCGGCTGCGCAACCTCGAGCTACTGCTGCTCGTGGTCGCGCTCGGCGTCGCGGCCGCCGCGCTCGCGCTCGTCGAGCTCGGCACCTCCGGGGAGCTGGACCCCGGCATGTTCGCGCTGACCGCCGGACCCGGCGTGCTCGTGCTCGTGCTGCACCTCGTGGAGCGTGTCGTGGCGCCCGAGGGCGATCCGTTCGTGGTGCCGATCGCGACGCTTCTCACGGGGCTCGGCATCGCCATGATCCACCGGCTCGACATCGCCGAGGGCTACACGGGCTGGGCGGCGTACGGCGTGCGGCAGATCGCCTGGGCGGCCATCGCGCTCGTCTTCGCGATCGGCGGACTGCTGCTCGTGCGCAACCACCGCGTGCTGCAGCGTTACCGCTACCTCGCGATGTTCATCGGCATCGTGCTGCTGCTGCTGCCGGTCGTTCCGGTGATCGGCGAGACGGGTGCCAACGCGGATGTCTGGGTGCAGATCGGCATCTTCTCGTTCCAGCCGGGTGAGTTCGCGAAGATCCTGCTCGCGATCTTCTTCGCCGGCTACCTCGTCACCGCGCGCGACTCGCTCTCGCTCGTGGGCCGCTCCTTCCTCGGACTGCGTCTGCCGCGAGCGCGTGACCTCGGCCCGATCCTGGTGGTCTGGATCCTCTCGATGGGCGTCATCGTGATCCAGCGCGACCTCGGAACCGCGCTGCTCTACTTCGGCCTCTTCCTCGTGATGCTCTACGTGGCCACCGGCCGCGGCAGCTGGATCCTGATCGGACTCGCCCTCTTCGCCGCGGGCGGCTGGGTCGCCACCCGCGTGCTTCCGTACGTCGCCGGGCGCTTCGAGAACTGGCTCGACGCCTTCAACCCCGAGGTCTACGAGCGCGACGGCGGAAGCTACCAGCTCGTGCAGGGCATCTTCGGCCTCGCCGACGGCGGCCTCGTCGGCACGGGTCTCGGGCAGGGTCGCCCCGACCTGGTGCCGCTCGCGGAGAGCGACTACATCATCGCGAGCCTCGGCGAGGAGCTCGGCCTCATCGGCCTCTTCGCGATCCTGAGCCTCTACCTGATCTTCGTGGCGCGTGGCTTCCGCATCGGCATCGCCGGTCAGGATGACTTCGGTCGCCTGCTCGCAGTCGGCCTCTCGTTCGCCGTCGGGCTGCAGGTGTTCATCGTCATCGGCGGCGTCACGCGCATCATCCCGCTCACGGGCCTCACGACGCCGTTCCTCGCTGCAGGCGGTTCCTCGCTCGTGGCCAACTGGCTCATCGTCGCGCTGCTGCTGCGGTTGTCGGATGCGGTACGCCAGCAGCCGCACGCGGTCGTCGAGGAGGTGGTGCTGCGTGAACAAGGAACTCCGCCGCGTCAGCGTGCTGATCCTCGCCATGTTCCTCGCCCTGTGCACGTCGGCGACGATCATCCAGGTCGTGCAGCAGGAGCAGCTCCAGGCCGACTCGCGCAACACCCGCACCCTGTACGCGAGCTTCTCGGTCGAGCGCGGACAGATCCTCGCGGGCGACACGGTGATCGCGCAATCGACGCCGTCGAACGACCAGTACCGCTTCCAACGCGTCTACCCCGAGGGCGAGCTGTACGCGCCGGTCACGGGCTACTTCACGCTGCACGGCGAGAACACCGGCCTCGAGGGCGCGCTCAACAACTACCTGAGCGGCCGCGCCAACGAGCAGTTCCTCGACCGCCTCAACCAGATCCTCACCGGGCAGACGCCGCGCGGCGCGACGGTGCTCACCACGATCGACCCCGTCGTGCAGCAGGCGGCCTGGGATGCACTCGGCGACCTGACGGGCTCGATCGTCGCGATCGAACCTTCGACCGGTCGCATCCTGGCGATGGTGTCGAAGCCGTCGTTCGACCCGAACCTGCTCGCGGGCCACGACCAGTCGGTCGTCGTGCAGAACTACGAGCAGTTGCTCGCCGATCCGGGCGACCCCCTCATCAACCGCGGCATCGCGGGCGACCTGAACCCTCCCGGATCGACCTTCAAGCTCGTCATGACCTCCGCGGCGCTCGAGGGCGGCTACACCCCCGACAGCCAGTTGCCCAACCCGCCCTCGTTCGTGCTGCCCGGCACGAGCACCACGATCACCAACTCCGGCGGTAGCGCGTGCGGCGGCGGCGAGACCACGAGTCTCGCGACGGCCCTGCGGCTCTCATGCAACATCCCGTTCGCGAACCTCGGCTCCGAGCTCGGCTACGACGCGATCCACGACCAGGCGGTCGCCTTCGGCTTCGAGGATCCCGAGCTGACGGTGCCGATGCCGGTCACGCCGAGCGTCTTCCCCAAGCCCGAGAGCGAGGCCCAGCTCATGCTGCAGTCGTTCGGGCAGGGCAACGACCGCGCGACGCCGCTCCAGATCGCGATGGTGTCGGCGGCGATCGCCAACGGCGGTGAGGTGATGACGCCGAACCTCGTCGAGAGCGTGACGGCCCCCGACCTCTCGGTGCTGCAAGCCTTCGAGCCGACCGTGTACGGGCGCGCCATCAGCGCCGACGTGGCCGCGACGATGACCCAGCTGATGGTCGCCAATGTGGCCAGCGGCGTCGCCAACGGTGCCAGAATCGATGGTGTCGATGTCGGGGGCAAGTCGGGCACAGCACAGAACGGCAAGAACGACCCGTACACGCTCTGGTACACCGGCTTCGCTCCCGCTAACGACCCGCAGGTCGCGGTCGCGGTGCTGCTGGAGGACGGAGCAGGCAAGGGACAATCCGGATCCGGCAATGGAACAGCCGGTCCACTCGCGAAAAAGGTCATAGAGGCGGTGCTGAACAGATGAGACCCACGAGCGGCCTCACCTTCGGTGGGCGATACCAGCTGTCGAGCCGGATCGCGATCGGCGGCATGGGGGAGGTGTGGCAGGCCACCGACCTCGTGATCGGACGCACCGTCGCCATCAAGATCCTCAAGGACGAGTACCTCGGCGACCCCGGCTTCCTCGAGCGCTTCCGCGCCGAGGCACGGCACGCCGCCCTCGTCAACCACGAGGGCATCGCCAACGTCTTCGATTACGGCGAGGAAGACGGCTCGGCCTACCTCGTCATGGAGCTCGTGCCGGGGGAGGCCCTCTCGACGGTGCTCGAGCGCGAGAAGGTGCTCTCGACCGACCGCGTGCTCGACATCGTGGCGCAGACCGCATCCGCTCTGCAGGCCGCCCACTCGGCCGGCCTCGTGCACCGCGACATCAAGCCCGGCAACCTGCTCATCACGCCCGACGGGCGCGTCAAGATCACCGACTTCGGCATCGCCCGGATCGCAGATCAGGTGCCGCTCACGGCCACCGGTCAGGTGATGGGTACGGTGCAGTACCTCTCGCCGGAGCAGGCGAGCGGGCATCCGGCCTCCCCGTCGACCGACATCTACTCGCTCGGCATCGTCGCATACGAGGCCCTCGCCGGCCGGCGCCCCTTCACGGGCGAGTCGCAGGTGGCGATCGCGATGGCGCACATCAACGACGCCCCACCCGACCTGCCCGTCACCGTCTCCGAGCCGGTGCGGAACCTGGTGTACTCGTGCATCGCCAAGCGCCCGGAGGATCGCCCCGCGACCGCCGCGCACCTCGCACGCGCCGCGCAGGCGTTGCGTCGCGGCGACATCGCCGGGGCCGCCGCCGCCGTTCCCGGCGTGGCGGCCGGTGCCGTCGCGCTCGAGTCGGCGTCGACCGCCGCGACGCGCGTGATGCCGTCGGCAGCTCCCGGGTCGACGACCACCCCGATCCCCGAGACGCGCCGCCGCAGCCCCTGGATGTGGCCCCTCATCGCGATCGTCTCACTGCTCGCCGTGGCCCTCGTCGCGATCCTCATCGTGATCCTCGTGCAACCGCAGGACGGCGACAAGAACCCGACGTCTCCGCCGCCCACCACCGCGAGCAAACCACCGAGCAAGACGCCCAGTGACGAGCCGACGAGCGACACCATCACCATCAGTCGCGACGACTACCGGGGGCTCACCGAAGACGAGGCGATCGCCAAGCTCGACGCGACGGGCGGCGACTTCACGATCGAGCGCGTGACAGGCGCGGCGGCTCCGACACCCGATGCGGTCGGCACGGTTCAGGACATCAACCCGGTCGGCAACGTGCCGAGAGGCTCGTCCATCAAGCTCACGATCTACGGTGCATTCCCGCAGCCGGGCGCACCGACGACGCCGACCGCATCGCCGACGCAGGGGATGTCGGTGACGGTGTCACGATCAGCTTCCCGACGTACGCGCAGTGCCCGGACGGCTACGCCCTTCAGGGCTACACGTTCACCCTGAACAACGCGACGACGAGCGACGGCAACCCGGGCGCCGGCACCAACTCGATCGTCATCGAGCTGGGGCCCACGCCCGGAACCAACGCCACCGTCTCCTACGTCGCACACTGCGCGAACGGCATCGACTCGAAACCGTCAGGTCAGGTGAGCATCACGGTCAATCCCGCACCCTGACGGAGGGCGCGGACATGGGTCCGCAGGAGGATTTGCGTACAGCCCGCCCCGGCTAGACTGACCGCGTGAGTGACGCAGTGACCGAGAGTGTGCGCACGCTCGCCGGTCGCTACGAGATCGGCAAGCTGCTGGGCCGGGGCGGGATGGCCGAGGTGCACGAGGGCCTCGATACCCGCCTCAACCGCCGGGTCGCCATCAAGCTCCTGCGCCCGACCCTCGCGACCGACCCCGCGTTCCGCACCCGCTTCCGTCAGGAGGCGCAGGCCGCCGCCCGCATGGCGCACCCCACGATCGTGCGCGTCTTCGACGCCGGCGAGGAGACGGTGCGCGGCCCCGACGGTCTCGACGTGCAGCTGCCGTTCATCGTCATGGAGCGCATCGAGGGCAAGCTGCTCTCCGACCTCATCCACACGGGCCCGGTTCCGGCCGACGAGGCCGCCCGCATCACGACCGGCATCCTCACCGCGCTCGAGTACTCGCATCGCGCCGGCGTCGTGCACCGCGACATCAAGCCCGGCAACATCATGATCACGCCCAACGGGCAGGTCAAGGTGATGGACTTCGGCATCGCCCGCGCCATCTCCGAGTCGTCGGCGAACGTGGCGCAGACCAGCGCCGTGCTCGGCACCGCCAGCTACTTCTCGCCCGAGCAGGCCCGCGGCGAGAGCGTCGACGCGCGCACCGACCTGTACTCGACCGGTGTCGTGCTCTACGAACTGCTCACCGGGCGCCCCCGTTCCGTGGCGACGGCCCGGTCGCGGTGGCCTACCAGCACGTCAGCGAGCTGCCGACGCCGCCCAACGCCGTGAACCCCTCCGTATCGCCCGCGATGAGCGCGGTCGTGATGCACGCTCTCGCCAAGGATCGCTTCGACCGGTTCCAGAGCGCCGCCGAGTTCAAGGCCGACCTCGAGGTGGCGGCGGGCGGCAAGGTGCCCGACCGCGCCCCCGCGAGCGACGACTTCAACGCCACGCTGTTCGGCGTCAACCCCAACTCGACCGCGGCATCCGAAGCCACGCTGCGCCGCCTCGCGAACGACGAGAACCGCCCCACCCGCACGCAGAGCCGCCCGCCGGTGGCGTGGATCTGGGGCGGCATCGCCGTCATGGCCGTGATCATCGTGGCCGCCATGGTGTGGGTCTTCAGCCTCTCGCCCACCGCGATCGCCCCCAATCTGGCGATCACGGTGCCCGACGTGTCGGGTCAGACCGCCGAGGCCGGTATCCAAGAGCTCACCGAGGCCGGCCTCACCCCGAAGCGGGTCGACAAGGCCGACGCCGACGTCGCCACGGGAGTCATCATCTCCACGAGCATCCGACCGGGTGCCCGCGTCAACCAGGGCGAGGCGATCGACGTCTTCGTCTCGACGGGCGCGCCCTCGGTCGACCTGCCGTCGCTCATGTTCCTGGCCGAAGCGGATGCCGTGACCAAGATCACCGACGCCGGTCTCAGCTACGGCACGAGCAAGCAGCAGAACTCTCCGAACGTGCCGGCCGGTCAGGTGCTCGCGATCACGATCGACGACGAGACCACCCAGCGCACCGGCGCGCAGAAGGTGCCGGCGGGCAGCACGATCAACCTCGTGATCTCGAACGGCATGGTGCAGGTTCCGGATGTCGTGGGCCAGCCGATCAGCTCGGCGCAGGGTCAGCTGCAGGCGTTGCAGCTCACCGTGAAGTCGGTCATCGACCAGAGCTGCGGAGGCGGCAACGTCACGAGCCAGTCCGGCAAGGGCGAGATGGCGCAGCGCTCGACCATCACGGTCACCTACTGCGGCGGAGTCTGACCCCGGCGTTTGCGCCGCGGCGCCGTCAGCTGAGCTTGACGAGCGGGCTCAGCGAAACCGCCCGCTCGGCCGCCTCGGCGAGCCCCGTCGACGCGAGCCAGTTGCCCAGCATCCGGTACCCGCCCTCGGTGAGCACCGACTCGGGGTGGAATTGCACACCCACGACCGGCGCCTCCCGGTGCCGGAGCCCCATGATCACCCCGCCGTCGGTGCGGGCCGTCACCTCGAGCTCGTCGGGCACCGTGCCGTCTACGACCGCGAGGGAGTGGTACCGGGTGGCATGGAACGGCTGCGGCACGCCCGCGAAGAACGCCGAGTCGTCGTGCCGGATGAGCGAGGTCTTGCCGTGCATGAGCTCGTCGGCATGGGTGACGGTGGCGCCGAGCGCCTCCGCGATCGCCTGGTGCCCCAGGCACACGCCGAGCAGGGGGAACCCGCGGCGAGCGCCGCACGCACGATCGGAATCGACACCCCGGCATCCGCGGGCGTGCCGGGGCCGGGGAGAGCAGCACCGCGTCGTACTCGGCGATGCGCGCGGCCGCATCCGACGCGGCGAAGTCGTCGTTCCGCACGACCTCGGTCTCGGCACCGAGTTGCAGCAGGTAGCCGTTGAGGGTGTAGACGAAGCTGTCGTAGTTGTCGACCACGAGCACGCGGGTCATGTGTCCACCGTCACTTCCGGTGTGGTGATGAAGGTCTGCACGAAGGGGAACACCCAGAAGGCGAGCGCCGCGAGCAGCGCGACGAGCAGCACGAGCAGGATGAGCACCCGCACCCACCAGGGGCCCGGCAGCACCCGCCACAACGCACCGTACATCAGGCCGCACCTCCTACGGTCGCCGCGATCTCATCCGGGGCCCCGAAGTCGGCCGCGTTCGCATTGCGCGGGAAGAACTGCATGAAGACCCCGTAGGCGATGATGCGCTCGTTCGAGGTGTATTGCGGGTTGCAGCTCGTGAGCGTGATGTAGCGCTCGGTCGGCGGCGTCTCGGGAGACTGCGGAACGGGGTCGAGCACGCCGACGCCCGTGGGGTGCACGAACTCGAGGTTGCGGAACTCGTACTCGTACCAGCCGGATGCCGTCTCGACGTAGATGTGATCGCCCAGCTGCAGCTCGTTGATGTGGTGCAGCGATCCCCCGTGCCCCATGCGGTGCGCGGCGATCGCGAAGTTGCCGACCGCCCCCGGCATCGCGGTGGAGGGGTAGTGGCCGAGCTTGCCCCGATTGAGCACGTCGGCGACGCCGATCCCCTCGGCGATCGTGCGGTAGTAGTCGGCTCCCCAACGCGGCACGATCAGCATCCCGAGTCGCTGCGCGTTCGCGGGGGCCGTTTCGACGGGCGGCTCCTGAGAGACCGGCGCGGTGGGCTCATCCGTGGGCTCGTCGGTCGGGGGTGCTACTCGGCTTCGGCGCCGCCGCAGCCTGCTCGTTCCACTCCCGGCTCTGCTGCGAGGCCTCGCTCCTCAGCTCGCTCCCGACCGTCAGCTCGGTGAAGTAGAGCTGCCAACCGATGAACAGCAGCACGAGCACGCCCGCCGTGATGAGCAGCTCGCCCAGCACGCCGATGATCGACACCCGCCGCCCCGAACGTGCGCGGCGGCGTTCGGCAGCGCGGCGCGCCCGCCGACCGTCCCCGAGCTCGGGTGCGGGCGGCGCGGTCTCGGGCCCGACGCTCATGCACTGATTCTAGGCGCCACCGCTCGAGCACCTGATCCGGGCGTCCCGGCCTGCCAGGCTATGATTCTGGGCATGGCCCGTCCCAAGACCCGTACCAAGCCGGCCGCCCCGGAGACCGCGAAGAGCGAAGATGCTCCCAACCCGGTGTGGTTCAAGCCGGTCATGTTCGGCTTCATGCTCGTCGGCCTCGCCTGGATCATCGTGTACTACGTGAGCCAGAACTCCTGGCCGATCCCGCCGCTCGGTGCCGGCAACATCCTCGTCGGCTTCGGCATCATGTTCATCGGCTTCCTCATGACGACCCGGTGGCGCTGACCGGAATTACACCCCTGTGATTCTGTCCACACTGTGGACGAACCTGTGGACAATCAGGCGAATCGGGAGACGTTGACGAAGATCGCGATCGCGATGAGGGCCACCGCAGCGCCTCCGATGATGAGGTACGGGGTCGACGCCTTCGCGCGCGGCCGTTCCTCGTAGAAACGCAGCAGGTAGGTCGCGCCCGCGCCCGCGAGCGCGCCACCCACGAGGTAGGGCAGCGAGTACCCGCCCCCACGTAGATGTTGATGATCAGGTTGATCACGAGCACGCCGATGATCTGCATGCGCGCCGGCGGATACGACCACACGAGCACCGCATACGCGCCGAACACCCCGAAGAGCGCGGCACTGAAGCCGAAGCCGTAGGCGCCCGCGATCACCATCGCCGCCGATCCGACGGCGGCCGCGGTGGTGAACACGAGCAGGAACCGTGCGCGCCCGAGCGTTCGCTCGGCGGTCGGAGCGATGAGCAACCAGAAGAAGAGGCTGATCGCGATGCCCAGCACGCTGAAGATCGAGAACTGCGCGGGGGTCGCGAACGGTGCGGTCACGTAGCGCCAGAGCTGCCAGGCGACCGCCGGGTCGGCGGCGAGCAGCAGGAACGGCAGGTTCGAGGTGAACAGCCCCAGAATCCACAGCACGACGAGGGCGCCGGCGAAGATCCAACTGAGGGGAGGCGATTCGCCACCTGGCCTCAGCAGGCCGGTGATCCATCCGCTGAACCCCTCACGAGCGCCGGATGCGACGGGCGCCCGCCGCGCCGCGGTGCGCTTCTTGACGGGCTTGGTGTTCGTGGGCGTCCACTGCACCGAGCCGCCCGCCTCCCGAACGCATTCGGGGCACTGCACGCCGACGGGCGCCAGGATCTGGCACTCCGGACAGATCGTGCGCCCGCAGCGCTGGCACAGCACCCAGCTCTGCCGATCGGGGTGGCGGTAGCAGACCGAGGGTCTTCCTCGTGCTGCTCGCCGAAGCGGGGAGAGTTCACAGGTTCTCGACGTCGATGCCTGTGATCACGACATCGTCGAGCGGCTTGTCGCGCCCGTCGGTCGGAACGGCCTCGATCGCGTCGACGACGCGCTTCGAGGCGTCGTCGGCGACCTCGCCGAAGATCGTGTGCTTGCGGTTGAGCCAGGGCGTCGGCACCGTCGTGATGAAGAACTGCGAGCCGTTGGTGCCGCGACCCATCTGGATGCCGGCGTTGGCCATGGCGAGCAGGTACGGCTGATCGAACACGAGCTCGGGGTGGATCTCGTCGTCGAACTGGTAGCCCGGACCGCCGATGCCCTGCCCGAGCGGGTCGCCGCCCTGCAGCATGAATTCCTTGATGATGCGGTGGAAGATAACGCCGTCGTAGAGCGGCTTCGTCGACACCTCACCGGTGCCCGGGTGCTTCCACTCCTTGGCCCCGGTGGCGAGGCCGACGAAGTTGTCGACCGTGATGGGTGCGTGGTTGCCGAACAGGTTGACCTTGATGTCGCCGAGGGTCGTGTGGATCGTCGCGACAGCGGTGGGAAGTGGCATCCGCCCATTGTTTCATAAGCTCCCCGTGGCAGGATGGGAGGACGCCGAGCCGCACAACGGAGGTCATCATGGCACTGTCCCGCACGCGTCAGAAGGAGCTGAAGAAGCTCAAGCGCTCGGCCGACGAGCTCTGGGAACAGCAGCGGGAAGCGCTCGATCAGGCCGCCCATGTGCTGCGCGAGGCCACCCACCAGGCTCGCGCGCTCTCGCGTGAAGAGGTCGCCCCTCGTGTCGCCGGTGTCTACACCGATCACGTGCAGCCCGCCGTCGCGACGGGCATCGCGGGCGCGCGCTCGGCCGGATCGGCCGTGAAGGAAAAGGTCGTGGGGGATGTGCTCCCCGCCCTGTCTGGCGCCGTCGGCTCGGCGATCGCCGTCATCGAGGCGGTTCGCGATCCGCGCGTGCGTGATGTCGTGCGCTCTGCCGCCCGCTCGGGCGGCAAGGTCGTTAAGCTCGCGCCGCCGCCGAAGAAGGGTCCCGGCCCGGGCACCTTCATCCTCATCGGACTCGGCGTTGTCGCCGTCGCCGGCGTGGCCTACGCCGCCTGGCAGACCCTGCGCGCCGACGAGAACCTCTGGATCGAAGACCTCGCCGACGTCGGCGCGATCGACGTCGGCGACGACGACGAGGACGACTTCTGAGCCGCTACACGCGGATGCACGGCCTCGTCGGGCTCATGACCTTCGGATGCGCGGGCGTGTTCATCGTGGTGTTCGTGCTGATCCCGCGCTGGTTGGGCTGGTAATCCAGGCTCGTCCGAGGAGGATTCGGGCGCGGCGGTGGAGCGCGCGCTCGCGGCCCAGTAGCCTGCCCTCGTGACGCCCGACGAGAACCCGCCCACGCCGGACGAGCCGCGCACGCCCGACGACGAGGGGAACCCGCATCCGGAACCCGTCGACGACGGGCGCGACCCCGAGCTCGCACCGCAGCGCTGCGTGAACTGCGGGTCGACCCAGCTGACGCAGGACACCAACGGACTGTGGCACTGCGACTTCTGCCGCTCGACGTTCCGCGCCGACGACCCGGCGATGATCGTCGTCGACTCGGTCGAGGTGCGTCAGGCGAACGACAACGTCGTCGACACCGCCGACATGCTCACCTACGACCAGCAGCAGGCCGTCGGTGCACATCTGCGCGGGCTCGGTAAGAAGCACGACGTGGTCGTCGTGGTGGAGACGGTCAACACGATCACCGAGAACGTGGAGTACTACGCGCGCAAGCGCGCCCAGGAACTCGGGGTCGGCGACGAGGCGAAAGACAATGGGATCTACATCCTGCTCGTTCGGCAGCCCCGCCGCATCCAGGTCCAGGCCGGCAACGGCATCTCGACGTACCTGAACGGCGACGACATCGACGCGGTCGTCAAGGGCACGGCGGTGCCGCACTTGAAGGCCGGCGACCTCGTGAGCGGGCTCATCTCGGGCGCCGACGCGCTCGTCGAGAAGTACCTCGACAACAAGGCGATGGGTGCGGTGCGCACCACCTCGCGCGCCTCGAGCAGCGGCGCGAGCAGCAGCACGAGCAGCGGCGCGAGCCGACGGTCGTGGCGGTCGGCGTACGGGCAACCGCAGCAGCAGGAGCAGAAGTCGGCGTGGCGCTACCTGCCGATGGTGCTCATCATCATCTTCGTCATCTGGATGCTCTCCACCAACGGGTTCCGGTTCAGCGGATCCGGCGGAGGCGGCAGCGATTCGGGTTACGACTCGGGCGGTGGCTGGGATTCCGGCGGCGGCTGGGACTCCGGGGAGGCGGCTGGGACTCGGGCGGCGGCAGCGACTACGGCGGGGGCGGCTTCGACTCCGGATCGGGTGGCGGCTCCGACTGGTGAGTCGCCAGGGCTGAACGGCCCTGACCGCGGGGAATGCGCGGTGCTACGGTCGAAGGGTGAGCGAGGTATCGCAGTCCCGCGCCTTTCATGTGGCGATCGCCGACGACTGGGAGGCGAGCGTTCCGTTCGGCTCCTACGAGGCGGCGACCCGCGGCGTGCTCGTGGGGGTGGGTCAGCCAATCCGCACGACGACGGCTGACGATATCCAGCGGGTGCTCGACGAGCGCTACGCCGACCTGCGACTGCAGCTGCTCGTGGTGGAACTCGACCTGGATGCGGTAACCGCGGCGGGCATCCCCGTCGTGCGCGACGAGGTCACCGGCAGCGTCGGGGTCGACGGTCCGCTGCCCTCCGGCGACCCGACGATCGTCGTGCGCGTCGTTCCGGTGCAGCGCATCGAATCACGCTGGGTGGCTCCCGAGCTCGACGCCCGATGACGGCCGGCCCGGCCCACGTCGTCGTTCACCCGAGCGTGCTCTACGTCGGCACGCCCGCGTACCTGATCTCGACTCTCAACCCCGACGGCACCGCGAACCTGGCCCCGGCATCCTCGTATTGGGCGCTCGGCCAGATGCTCGTGCTCGGCATCGAGGCCGGCGGGCAGACGATCGAGAACCTGCTCGCTCGCGAGGAGCTCACGGTGAACTTCCCGAGCGGCGAGCAGTGGCGCTCCGTCGTGCGGCTCGCGTCGCTCACGGGCCGCGATCCGGTTCCCGAGGCGAAGGCGGCGCGCTACCGCTTCGAACCGCGCAAGTTCGAGACGGCAGGCCTCACTCCACAGTCGTCGGAGCTCGTGTCGCCGCCGCGCGTGCTCGAGTGCGCGCTGCAGTTCGAGGCACGGATGCGGCGGGCGACCCCGGCGGTCGACGGCGGCGGGTACTACATGGTCGAGGCGGAGGTGCTGCGGGTGCACGCCGATCCGGTCATCCTCAAGCCCGGCACCGACCTCATCGACCCGACCCGCTGGAACCCGCTCGTCTACAGCTTCCGCCACTTCTTCCACCGCGGCGCCGAGCTCGGCTGGACGGCCTCGAGCCCGACGGCACCGCATCCGCCGGTTCTCGACTGACGGCGCTTCTCGACTGACGCCGCGACGCCGCTCGGTTCAGTCGGCGACGGTGGCCTGCAGCTCGCGGATCGTGGTGGCGAGCACTCCGGTGGCGAGCAGCCCCGCTCCGAGCGGGCCGGCCGCATCATGCCCGAGTGGCGGCAGCTTCTGCAGCGCCGCGCGCACCTCGGGCGTCATGCGTTCCACCTGCCAGCGCACCTCGGCCCGGCGCGCGGTCTCCGCGTCGGCGGATGCGAGCGCAGCCGCCTTCGCCGCGTACGCTGCGGCCCCGAGCGCGTGCGCCCCCATGTGCGCGACGCCCGAGGCTTGACCCGCGGCTCGGGCGGCCGCGATCGCAGCGGCAGCGGTGGCCGAGTGCGCAGCGCGACCCGCGACGAACCGCCGACGGATCTCACCGGCGGCATCGAGTTCGCCCCGCCCGAACGCGCGGGCGCGTGCGATCCCGTCCCGCGCGCGGTCGTCATCCGGTGCCTCCGCCTCGAAAAGCGGCAGCACGCGATCGGCGCAGTCCGCTGCCCACAGCGCGACGATCCGCCGGTCGGCTTCGCTGAGCGCCTGAGGGGATGCCATGCCCACCTTCCGTCGCCGATGCGGGTCGCCGCGGTCGTGCGGAGAAGTTCAGAGAGTGGAGCGGATGTTGGTCTACAAGCCGCTATATGAGTGCCAGCCCGCGAAGAACAGGTTCACCATGCTGAAGTTGAACAGTACGGCAGCGAAGCCGACGATCGCGAGCCACGCCGATCGCGAGCCACGCCAGCCGCGCGTGGCCCGCGCGTGGATGTAGCCGGCGAAGAGCGTCCAGATGATGAATGTCCACACCTCCTTCGTATCCCACCCCCAGTAACGTCCCCAGGCGTGTTCCGCCCAGATGGCGCCCGCGATCAAGGTGAAGGTCCACAGGACAAACCCGATCACGATGACCCGGTACGCCAGCGATTCGAGGCGTTCGGCGGAGGGGAGACGAGTAAGGAAGCCGGTCCCCTCCGGTTTGTGTTGGTGGCTCATGCTGAGCAACTGTGCAACCGACAGGCCAGCGCCGATAGCGAAGAAACCGGTTCCGAGGGTTGCGACAGCAACATGAATGACGAGCCACGGAGATTGCAGGGCGACCGGTAGCGGCACCACCGACACGTAGAAGTTCACGGTCGCCACGCCGAGGAGCAGCACGACGAGACCTGTGACAAAGGTTCCTAGGAACTTCAGATCGAGCTTGAAATTCAGTGCGAGGAACACGCCGGCCATCACCGCTGTACCGACCATTGAGAACTCATACATGTTCGACCAGGGCACGTGTCCGTCCGCCACCCCGCGCAGCACGATGCTGCCTATGTGCAGGACCCAGGCAAGCGCGGTCAGGCTGATGCCGACTCGCGCGAACTTAATGGCGGACCGAGTCGATACGTCGGCACGTTCAACCACGCCAACATTGGTCGTTGATCCCTCCGCTGCCGTGCGACCTGATCGGGATTCGCCGGCGCTGGCTTCTGCGGCTGCATCGGCCGTGACCATAGAACGGCCGGAAAGATCGATCGCGAAGGCGATGAACGCGATGGCGTACACGACCAACGCGGAGTAGATCATCACGAGTGAGTATGCGTCGAACTCTACGGAGGTCATGACGATCACTCTACGTCGCGCGTAGGCACGGACACGCTCTTTCGAGCCAAGGGTGCACGTAAGGATTCGTCGCTTGATGGCAACGAATCAGATGTGGGCACGCTCACCTCCGTTCCGGAAGCGAGTAGAAGGGCCCGCTTGACGAAGGAGTCACAATGAAGACACGTGGCAAGATCGCAACGGCAGCAGCGGTAGCGCTGAGCCTCGCATTGCTGCCCGCCCTCCCGGCTGCGGCCGACCAAGGCGCGGCAATTGTGGGATCTCAGGCCTACTACGTGACCTCGACCGACCAACTCTCGGCACAGGACACGCAGGCCGACGGCGCATCGGCGATAGCTGAGATTCGCGCTTCCGCCGGTAGCACCATCTACTCTGTGACCGAGTCTCGAGGAAACGGATACTGGACCGCATCGGGTTGCCGTGTCTTCGTCAAGACCGTATTGTCTACCCCTCCGAGCCGTGCTTGTTGAAGGAGAAGCCGCTGCTACAGTGCCGCCATGCGTAACAGCTCAGCGTTCCTCCGCCGACTCGGAATCGCCGTTGTCGTCGTCGCGATTCTCGGCGCGCTGATCGCCCTGTGGCCGATCGTCAGCGTCGCTCTGCTTTAGGAGCCATCGGCCTTTGGTCTCTGATGGAAAGCGGTGAATCGCGCTCCAGTTCACTTCCCGTTTTCGGCGCTCTGCTACGTCGCCGCGTCTCGCCCGCGCCGCCCGCGCATCGACCGCATCACGATGCCGTTCGGGGTCGCCCCGCGCTGGAACCAGGCGCGGCAGGTTAACCGTCCCCGACGCATCCGCACGCCGATAGGTCGGCACCCCACGCACCGCTCCACAGCGAATCGCAGCACGCAAAGTCCGATCCGACGCGCCCCGCGCATCAACAGGCCTACCCAATGGCTCTGCCGGGGCGGCCATCTCGGCCCGCGCCAGCGATCGCCGCCCAGCCCCCGCAACCATGAAGGCCACTGGTTCATCGAGACCAGTGGCCTTAGCTTTTCGGTCGAGTTTTCCGACTCGGATGTGGCTTGTTTTCCAACAAGCCCGAGAGTGGAGCCTAGGGGAATCGAACCCCTGACCTCCTGCTTGCAAAGCAGGCGCTCTACCAATTGAGCTAAGGCCCCGTCCGGGGAAACAGCCTACCTGTTCGCGCTGAGTCCGCCGACCGTGGCACGGTAGAGGGGCAGGAGGATGACATGGCTCGGTTCGTGCAGTACACCGCCATCGGCGGTCCGGAGGTTCTCGAACTCGCGGAGGGCCCCGTGCCCACGCCGGGCGAGGGTCAGGTCGTCGTCGAGGTGAAGGCCGCCGGCGTCAACCCGATCGACGTGAAGCTGCGCGCCGGCAAGCGGCCGAGTGCGCCGATCACGACTCCGCGCGTATCCGGTTCAGATGCCGCAGGTGTGATCGCCGAGATCGGTCCCGGCGTCGAGGGCTGGTCGGTGGGCGACGAGGTGATCGTCACGGGCGCGAAAGGCAGCTATGCGACTTACGCCGTGGTGCCCGCATCCGGTCTGACCGCGAAGCCCGCTGCCCTCAGCTGGGCGCAGGCCGCCGGCCTCGGCATTCCGGCCGCCACGGCGTATCAGGCGTTGCGGTCGCTCGGGGTCGAGAGCGGGATGACGGTGCTCGTGCACGCGGCGTCCGGTGCCGTGGGTCAGGCGGCCGTGCAGTTCGCGCGCGCCATGGGTGCGCACGTGATCGGCACGGCGAGCCCCGCCAACCACGACCGCCTGCGTCAGCTCGGCGCCGTGCCCGTCGAGTACGGCGACGGACTCGTCGAGCGGGCGCGCGCCGTGGCGCCCGACGGCGTCGACCGGGTGCTCGACGGCGCCGGCACCGACGAGGCGATCGAGGCCTCGCTCGAACTCGTCAGCGATCCGCAGCACGTCGGCACGATCGTGCGGGGAGCGGACGCACCCGGATGGGGCATCCAGGCCTGGTCGGGCGGCAGCAAGGTGCCGCTCACCGCCGAGCAGCAGGCGTGGCGAGCCGAGGGCATCCGCATCGCCGCCGAGCGCGCGGCACGGGGTGAGTTCGACGTCGAGATCGGGCGCACCCTGCCGCTCGAGCAGGCAGCGGATGCGCACCGCATGATCGAGGACGGCACGGCGCCGCGCGGGAAGATCGTGCTGCTGCCGTAGGGGACGGCGGTTTCGAGACGCCGCTCCGCGGCTCCTCAACCACCTGACAGGTGCGGGGGACGGCGGTTTCGAGACGCGTACCGCCTGCGGCGATCCGCTCCTCAACCACCTGACAGGTGCGCCACTCGCGCGCGGCCGGCGGAGCGGCGGGCGCGGCGGATTACGGGCGGACTCGACTGTGTCGGCACTCGCGACGCGGCGCGACCACGCTCATGCCGCGGGAGCGGCCGGTGTCGCGGATTATCGCGACACAAGAAAATACAGTGGGGCTACCAGGACTTGAACCTGGGACCTCTTCGTTATCAGCGAAGCGCTCTAACCGCCTGAGCTATAGCCCCGAGAGAGAACCGTTACGTGGAACGGCCTCGCCTACAGTACCCCACGCATCCGCGCGGAGCCAAAATGATCAGCTGTTCTGGAAGCCCACCAGAATGCCACCCGTGAACCGCACGCTCAGGTTGTAGAGCAGCGAGGCGATGGCACCCAGGATGGTGCCGGTCACGGTGTTGAGCACCGCGATCACGAACGAGAACAGCACGACCTGGCCGAGACCGAAGGTGTCGGTGATCGAGAAGTTGTCTTGACCGAGGATGTCGCGCAGCAGCCCGTTGAGCGTGTCGAAGATGCCCGTCGAGCTCAGCACGATCCAGACGAGCACGGCCGCGACGATGAGCACGATGCCGAGGCACAGCCAGATGAGGAAGCTGAACTTCACGACCGACCAGAAGTCGAGATAGACGAGCTTCAGGCGCACCTGCTTGGCGCTGGCGCTGCGGCTGTCTTTGCGTTGGAGCTTCTCGGCGACGCTGCTCATGATTCGGTGTCGTCCTTTCCGGCGGCATCGGGGCTCGATGCTTCCGTGTTCTGCGCGTCCGCACCCTCGGGTTCGGTTTCGTCTGAGTCAGGGGAGGCCAGGTTCCGCTCGCTGTTGCGGGCGATCTGGATGATCCGATCGTCGTCCGCGAGCTGGGCGAACTTCACGCCCATGGTGTTCCGGCCCTTCGCCGGCACCTCGGCCACGGCAGACCTTATCACCTTGCCGCTGGCAAGAACTGCGAGAACTTCGTCGTCTTCCTCCACGATGAGAGCACCCGCGAGCTCGCCTCGCGCCTCGGTGAGCTTGGCGACGAGGATGCCGTAGCCGTTGCGCCCCTGCACCCGGTACTGCGACACCGCGGTGCGCTTGGCGTAGCCGCCCTCGGTCACCACGAACACGAACGGGCCGTCGGTGACCTCCACGTCATCCGCATCCTCGTCCGCCGGCTCGGCGTCTGAACCGCGGTCGACCACGGATGCCGCGAGCAGGGTGTCGCCGTCGCGGAACTTCATGCCGTGCACGCCCGCGGTCGAGCGGCCCATCGGGCGCAACGAGTTGTCATCCGCGGTGAAGCGCAGCGACTGGCCGAGGCGCGACACCAGCAGCACGTCGCTCGACTCGTCGACGAGCAGCGCCGACACCACCTCGTCGCCCTCGTTGAGGTTGATGGCGATGATGCCCCCGGTGCGGTTGGTGTCGTACTCGCTGAGCGCCGTCTTCTTGATGTAGCCGCCGCGCGTCGCGAGCGCGAGATAGGGGCCACCCCGTAGTCGCGGATGTCGAGGATCTGCGCGATCTGCTCGTCCGGTTGCAGGGCGAGCAGGTTGGCGACGTGCTGACCCTTCGCGTCGCGGCCCGCCTCCTGCAGCTCGTAGGCCTTCGCCCGGTAGACGCGTCCCTTGGTGGTGAAGAACAGCAGCCAGTGGTGGGTCGTGGTCACGAAGAAGTGCTCGACCACATCGTCGGCCCGCAGCTGCGCACCCTTCACGCCCTTGCCGCCGCGGTGCTGCGAACGGTAGTTGTCGCTGCGGGTGCGCTTGATGTAGCCGCCGCGCGTGACGGTGACCACCATCTCCTCCTCGGGGATGAGGTCTTCCACGCTCATGTCGCCGTCGAACCCGAACAGGATCTCGGTGCGGCGGTCGTCGCCGTACTTGTGCGCGATCTCGGTGAGCTCGTCCGTGATGATGCCGCGCTGCCGCGACTCGTCGGCGAGGATCAGCTTGTACTCGGCGATCTCGGCCTCGAGCTCGGCCAGGCGGTCCTGGATCTTCTTGCGTTCGAGCGCTGCGAGCCGCCGCAGCTGGAGGGCGAGGATCGCATCCGCCTGCAGCTCGTCGATGTCGAGCAGCTTGATGAGGCCGGCCCGCGCCTCCTCCACATCGGGGGAGCGCCGGATGAGGGCGATCACCTCGTCGAGTGCGTCGAGCGCCTTCACGTAGCCGCGCTGGATGTGGGCGTCGGCCTCCGCCTTGTCGAGGCGGAACTGGGTGCGGCGCACGATCACTTCGATCTGGTGCTTGATCCAGAAGGTGATGAACGCGTCGATGGAGAGCGTGCGGGGCACCCCGTCGACGATCGCAAGCATGTTCGCTCCGAAGTTCTCCTGCAGCTGCGTGTGCTTATAGAGATTGTTCAGAACGACGCGCGCCACCGCGTCACGCTTGAGGATGATCACGAGACGCTGGCCGGTGCGACCCGATGTCTCGTCGCGGATGTCGGCGATGCCCTGGAGCTTGCCCTCCTTGATGAGCAGCGCGATCTTCTCGGCCAGATTGTCCGGGTTGACCTGGTAGGGAAGCTCGGTGACGACGAGGCACGTGCGACCCTGCAACTCCTCGACGTTGACGACGGCGCGCATCGTGATCGCGCCGCGGCCCGTGCGGTAGGCATCGTGGATGCCCTTGACGCCGAGGATCTGGGCGCCGGTCGGGAAGTCCGGCCCCTTGATGCGCGCGATCGCGGCCTCGAGCAGCTCCTCGCGGGTAGCATCCGGATGTTCGAGAGCCCACAGCGCCGCATCCGCGACCTCACGCAGGTTGTGCGGCGGGATGTTGGTGGCCATGCCGACCGCGATGCCGACAGAACCGTTGACCAGCAGGTTCGGGAAGCGCGCGGGCAGCACGGTGGGCTCCTGCGTGCGGCCGTCGTAGTTGTCCTGCATGTCGACGGTGTTCTCGTCGATGTCGCGGACCATCTCCATGGCGAGCGGCGCCATCTTGGTCTCGGTGTATCGGTGAGCCGCGGCGCCGTCGTTGCCGGGCGAGCCGAAGTTGCCCTGGCCCAGTGCGAGCGGGTAGCGCAGCGACCACGGCTGCACGAGGCGCACGAGCGCGTCGTACACCGAGCTGTCGCCGTGCGGGTGGAACTGACCCATGACGTCGCCGATGACGCGTGTGCACTTCGAGAACGCGCGGTCGGGTCGGTAGCCGCCGTCGTACATCGTGTAGATGACGCGCCGGTGCACGGGCTTGAGTCCGTCGCGCACGTCGGGCAGCGCGCGCCCGACGATCACGCTCATCGCGTAGTCGAGGTAGCTGCGCTGCATCTCGAGCTGCAGGTCGACCTGCTCGATGCGGTCTCCGGCCGGCAGGTCCTGCTCGGTCGTGGTGTCGTCTGCCATAAGTCTCTCTTGTCAGTCAGCGGGTTGAGGAGCGGCGGAGCCGCGTCTCGAAACCGGCGTCGCTAAATGTCGAGGAAACGAACGTCTTTGGCGTTCGTCTGGATGAAGTGCCGACGAGCCTCGACGTCGTCACCCATGAGGGTCGCGAAGGTGCCGTCGGCCACCGCCGCGTCGTCGAGCGTCACCTGACGCAGGGTGCGGGTCTCGGGATTCATCGTCGTGTCCCACAGCTCCTGGTGGTTCATCTCGCCGAGACCCTTGTAGCGCTGCACGCCGTTCTCCTTCTGCAGCCGCTTTCCGGATGCGAGCCCGGCTTCGAGCATCGCGTCGCGTTCCCGGTCGGAGTACACGTACTCGTGCTCGGAGTTGGTCCACTTGATGCGGTAGAGCGGTGGCTGGGCGAGGTAGACGTAACCCATCTCGATGAGCGGGCGCATGTAGCGGAACAGCAGGGTCAGCAACAGCGTCGTGATGTGCTGGCCGTCGACGTCGGCATCCGCCATCAGCACGATCTTGTGATAGCGGGCCTTCTCGCCGTCGAAGTCCTCGCCGACGCCGGTGCCGAAGGCCGTGATCATCGCCTGGATCTCGGCGTTGCCGAGTGCCCGGTCGAGCCGTGCCTTCTCGACGTTGAGGATCTTGCCGCGCAGCGGCAGGATCGCCTGCGTCTCGGGGTTGCGGCCGGTCTTGGCGGAGCCGCCGGCCGAGTCGCCCTCGACGAGGAAGATCTCAGAGACGGCCGGGTCCTTGCTCGAGCAGTCGCTGAGCTTGCCCGGCATGCCGCCGCCCTCGAGCAGGCCCTTGCGCCGCGTCTGCTCGCGCGCCTTGCGCGCCGCGATGCGGGCGGATGCCGCCTGGATCGACTTGCGGATCACATCCTTCGCCTGGTTCGGGTTGCGGTCGAACCAGTCGCCGAGTTGCTCGCCGACGACGCGCTGCACGAACGACTTCGCCTCGGTGTTGCCGAGCTTCGTCTTGGTCTGGCCCTCGAACTGCGGCTCGCTGAGCTTCACCGAGATGACGGCCGTGAGACCCTCTCGCACGTCGTCGCCGGAGAGGTTCTCGTCCTTCTCTTTGAGGAGACCCTTCTCGCGCGCGTAGCGGTTGACGAGCGTGGTGAGCGCAGCGCGGAAACCCTCTTCGTGGGTTCCGCCTTCGTGGGTGTTGATCGTGTTGGCGTAGGTGTGCACGCTCTCGGAGTACGAGGTCGTCCACTGCATCGCGATCTCGAGCGAGATGCGCTTCTCGACGGTGTCACCGCCGCCGGTGACCTCCTCCGCCGAGAAGTCGATGATCTCGGGGTGGATCACCTCGGTCTTCTTCGCGCCGTTGAGGAACTCCACGTAGTCGGCGAGGCCGCGCTCGTAGAGGAACACGTCGCTGCGGTGGACGCCCTCCTCGTCGACCTCGCGCTGATCGACGATCTGGATGCGCAGGCCCTTGTTGAGGAAGGCCATCTGCTGGAAGCGGGTGCGCAGCGTCTCGTAGTCGAATTCGACGGTCTCGAAGATGTCGCCGTTCGGCCAGAAGGTGATCGAGGTGCCCGTGGTCTCCGACGGCTCGCCCTGGGCGAGCGGCGCATCCGGAACCCCGTCGTGGAACGACATCGTCCAGTGCGAGCCGTTGCGCTGCACGTCGACGTCGAGGCGGTGCGAGAGGGCGTTGACCACCGAACTGCCGACGCCATGGAGGCCGCCGGAGACCGCGTATCCGCCGCCACCGAACTTGCCGCCTGCGTGCAGGATCGTGAGCACGACCTCGACCGTGGACTTCTTCTCGATCGGGTGCTCGGCGACCGGGATGCCGCGGCCGTTGTCGACGACGCGCACACCGCCGTCGGGGAGGATCGTGATCTCGATGTTGTCGCAGTGGCCGGCGAGGGCTTCATCGACGGAGTTGTCGACGATCTCGTAGACCAGGTGGTGCAGACCACGTGGGCCGGTCGATCCGATGTACATTCCCGGGCGCTTGCGGACCGCTTCGAGCCCCTCGAGAACCTGTATGGATTCGGCGCCGTAGCTGTCGGGCGCGGGACGCGAAGAGGGGGAATTCATAGAGGACGGGCTCCTGAGGGTCGCTGTCGCGATACCCTCGAATCGAGGGCCGCGCACGCTTTCGATCCTACCTCAGTGCGCCTCTGAAAACCGCGGAAACGCCTCTCTGAGCGACTTTTCCGGCCCGGTCGACCTCTTTTGCCGTCTCAGCCGTAAGTATCGCGCGGGCCGCGCCCTGGAATCGCGCGTGGGCCGCGTTTCCACGAGGGGGTGTCCGGGCCCAGGAACCGGATCGACTCGATACCCGCCGCCGGATGCCGCTCCGCGATCCGTGCGAGCACCGTCGTGCGCATCGAGCGCAGCTGCTGCGCCCATGCAGTGGAGTCGCACCGCACGGTGAGCAACCCGTCCTCCACAGTGACGGGTTCGGCGTGTGCTGCCACCTCAGGGCCGACGAGCTCGGGCCAGGCCACGAGCAGCTCCGACTTCGCGAGGGGCGAGGTCCATCCCATCGTCGTGGTGAGCGCGTCGAGCACGGCATCGAGTTCGCGCGGATCACGACCCGTGCCGTACGGCACCGTCGTCTCCCCGCGCGAAGCGCGGTCGCGTTTGCGCGCATCGGGGGAGCGGGATGCCGGGTCGCCGAACACGCGTCGCACCCGCCGGTAGACCGCGATGTGCTCGGGCTCGGTCACGGTGCCTCCTCGGGCTCGAGCACGCGACCGGCCCGGATCCGCACGGTGTGCGCGGCGAGTGCGGCAGGCACATCCGATTCGACCGCAGCGGTGATGAGCACCTGCTCATAGCCGCCCACGGCATCCGCGAGCCGTTGACGCCGCGACTCGTCGAGCTCGGCGAAGACGTCATCGAGGATCAGCACCGGATCCCCCGCCGGCGACTCGGCCCGCAGGAGGGCGGCCGAGGCGAGCCGCAGTGCGAGTGCGAACGACCACGACTCCCCGTGACTCGCATAGCCCCGCGCGGGAAGACCGTTGAGACGGAGCAGCAGGTCGTCGCGATGCGGGCCTGTGAGTGTGAGGCCGCGGTCGAGTTCGGCTCGGCGGTTGTGCGCGAGGGCCGCCGTGAACGCGGATGCCGCCTCCAGCTGGTCGATCTCGGTGCGCACCGACTGCTCACTCACCTCGGACTCCTCGTCGGGAGCTGCACCGAGGATCGACAGCTCGCTCGCGAGCTCTGCCTCGTGCACCTCCCCCGCGATCGCCGCGTAAGCCTCGCCCACGAAGGGACGCAGCTCGGAGACCAGGCGGCCGCGCGCCTCGATGATCTCGGAGCCGAGGTCGACCAGTCGCTCGTCCCACACATCCAGGGTCGACAGCTGCGACGAGGCGACGCGCGCAGCCCGGGCCGACTTCAACAGGGTGTTGCGCTGCTTGAGCACGCGGTCGTAGTCGGCGAGCACGCCCGCCATGCGCGGCGTGAGTTGCACGAGCAGTTGGTCGAGAAAGCGGCGGCGCCCCGACGGCTCGCCACGCACGAGCGCGAGATCCTCGGGGGCGAACAAGACGGCGTGCACGTGCCGCGGCAGGTCGCGGGGTTTCGCGGGGGCGCGGTTGACCTGTGCGCGGTTCGCGCCCTGACGGTTGAGCTGCAGCTCGACGAGCACCTGGCGGCCGGCGTGCTCCAAGCGCGCACGGACGATCGCGGCATCCTGTCCCTGACGGATGAGTGCCTGATCACTCGAGACCCGGTGGGACCCGAGGGTCGCGAGATAGGCGACCGACTCGACGAGGTTCGTCTTGCCCTGCCCGTTGCTGCCGACGATGAGGTTCGGGCCGGGCGCGAGAGCGAGCGACGCGGACTCGTAGTTGCGGAAGTCGGCGAGTTCGAGGTGCGAGACGAACACGACCCTCAGGCCTTGCGCACCGCGTGCCCGCCGAACTGCTTGCGCAGGGCCGCGACCGCCTTCATCGCGGGGGAGTCCTTCTGGCGCGACACGAACCGGGCGAAGATCGAAGCCGAGATCGTCGGCACCGGCACCGCGTTGTTGAGGGCTTCCTCGACGGTCCACCGACCCTCGCCGGAATCCTCGACGTATCCCTCGATGTCGGTGAACTCCGGGTCCTCCTCGAGGGCCTTCACGAGCAGTTCGAGCAGCCAACCCCGCACGACGGTGCCCCGCTGCCACGCCTTGAACACCCCGGTGACATCGTGGATGAGCTCATCCTTCGCATCGAGCAGCTCGTAGCCCTCGGCCCAGGCCTGCATGAGCGCGTACTCGATCCCGTTGTGCACCATCTTCGCGTAGTGCCCCGCGCCGACGGCGCCCGCGTGCACGAACCCTTCGGCACGCGGACCCTCCGGTCGTAGCGCGTCGAACACCGGCATGGCGCGCTCGATGTCGGCCTTGTCGCCGCCGGCCATGAGACCGTAGCCGTTCTGCGCACCCCAGATACCGCCCGAGACACCGCAATCGGCGTAGTGGATGCCGTGCTCGGCGAGGAGAGCGGCGTGCTTGGCATCCTCGGTGAACTTGGAGTTGCCGCCGTCGATCACGAGATCGTCCTCCGAGAGCACCCCCGCGAGATCGGTGATGACACCCGTCGTGATCGGACCCGATGGCACCATCACCCAGACGACGCGCGGGGCGGGAATCGCGGCGGCGAGGGCCTCGAGATCAGCGACGTCCGTGACCTCGGGGTTCGGGTCGTATCCGGTGACCTCGATGCCGGCGGCGCGCAACCGGGTGCGCATGTTGTTGCCCATCCGGCCGAGCCCCACGAGTCCGATGTGCATGGATGCTCCCTCCGCGCGAAGCGCGGTCGATTCTCAGCGCAGCAGCAGGTTCGGCTGCAGCAGGTACTTGTAGTTGTCGGATCCGGGCGCCTCGCGCGAGGACTGGCTCGTGATGAGCACGGGACCTGGCTTGTTCGGATTCTCGGTCTTCGTGAACGAGATGCGCACGAACTCGGAGTGCACGGCCCCCAGGCCATCGAGCAGGAACGACGGCTTGAGCGAGACGACGGTGTCATCGCCCACGAGATGCGCGTCGATCGTCTCGGATGCCTGAGCCTGTTCCGACCCCGCGGCCTCGAGGGTGAGACCCTCGGTCGCCGAGAAGCTGAACCGCAGCGCGGCCTCGCGCTCGAGCACGAGCGACACGCGACGGGTCGCCTCGACGAGCTCGGCCGTGTTGAGCACCGCGTAGTTCTCGACGGTCTCAGGGAAGAGCCGCTTCACGGGCGGGAAGTTGCCCTTGATCAGCAGCGAGGTGACCGTCTTCTTGTCGGCGCGGAACGCGATGAGTTCGCGGTCGTCGCTGCGCACGATCGAGACGCCGATCGTGCCCGAATGAGCGAAGGTCTTGCCGATCTCCGACAGGGTGCGGGCCGGCACGAGGGCCGTGGTGCCGGCGGCCGACGAGGTGCCGGAATCCCAATCGATCTCGCGCACCGCCACGCGGTAACGGTCGGTCGCGACGAGCGACAGGTTGTTCTCGCCGACCTCGAGCTGCACGCCCGTGATCACGGGGGTGACGTCGTCACGGGATGCCGCGACCGCCACCTGGGCCACGGCCGACGAGAACTCCTCGGCAGGCAGGACACCGGTCTGATCATCCACCTGAGGAAGGGTCGGGTACTCCTCGACGGGCATGCTCAAGAGCGTGAAGCGCGCGGAACCGCAGCTCACCTGGATCTTGCCGTCGACGGTCTCGAACACGACAGGGGCGTTCGGCAGGCGGCTGGCGATGTCGGCGAGCAGCCGGCCGGAGACGAGGGCGGTGCCCGCGTCATCGACCTCGGCCGTGATCTCGGTGCGACTGGACACCTCGTAATCGAATGACGACAGTGTGAGCGTCGCACCATCCGCTTCGAGCAGCACGCCGCTGAGGATGGGCTGCGTCGTGCGCTGCGGAAGCAGTTTGACCGCGAACGACACGGCCTCGCTGAAGACGTCGCGATTCACCTGGAACTTCACGCGTCACTCCTGTCTGACTCGGGAGGGCCTGCACAGCCGTGCCCCGCACGGTCGTGTCCAACGATCTTGGCACGGACTCCCACAGTCTCGGTTATCGGACGAGGTGCAAGAGATCTATAGAGATAATCGTCTTAACGCCTGTGTGATCTGTGGATAAGTATGCGCTGACCCGCTGACGTCGGAGAACTACACCCGTGGAAGATGTGAGTGGGTTGCGGATGGAATCCTCCGCGAGGTCGGGAAACCCATCCGCGACGAAAACTCTATCCACATGCGGCCTCGGCGCGGTCCACATGTCATCCGGAAGTTATCCACAGCACCCTCCACAGACTGTGCAACTGTCACACAGCCTTCTCTCAGGTGCGCGGGGCGCGGCCGCGAGGCACGAGATCGCTACGGACGGTAGCGCTGATCCTGCTTGATGCGGGCGGTGAGTTCGGTGACCTGGTTGTAGATCGAGCGGCGCTCCTTCATGAGCTCGCTGATCTTCTTGTTCGCATACATGACGGTCGTGTGATCGCGGTTGCCGAACAGCTGCCCGATCTTCGGCAACGAGAGGCTCGTCATCTCGCGGCACAGGTACATCGCGATCTGGCGCGCGGTCGCGACGGCCTGCGACCGCGACGACCCGTAGAGGTCGTCGACCGAGAGCTTGAAGTAGTCGGCCGTGTGATTGATGATGTCGACCGGCGAGATGACGTTGTCCTCATCGAGGGTGATGAGGTCTTTCAGCACGGTCTGCACGAGGGCCAGATCGACGGGCGTCTTGTTGAGGTTCGCGAAGGCAGTGACGCGGATGAGGGTGCCCTCGAGCTCGCGGATGTTCGACGACACCTTCGTCGCCATGTACTCGAGGATGTCCTCCGGCACCTGCAGCCGTTCCGATTGCGCCTTCTTGCGCAGGATCGCGATGCGGGTCTCGAGGTCGGGAGCCTGCACATCCGTGATCAGTCCCCACTCGAAGCGCGACCGCATCCGATCCTCGAACCCGGTGAGGTGCTTCGGGGCGAGATCACTCGTGATCACGACCTGCTTGTTGTGGTCGTGCAGTGTGTTGAAGGTGTGGAAGAAGGCCTCCTGGGTGGAGTCCTTGCCCTGCAGGAACTGGATGTCGTCGATCAGCAGGATGTCGATCTCGCGGTAACGCGACTGGAAGACCGAGGCGCGATTGTTGGCGATCGAGTTGATGAAGTCGTTGGTGAACTCCTCGGAGCTCACGTAGCGAACGCGGATGCCGGGGTACAGGCTCTCGGCATAGTGGCCGATCGCGTGCAGCAGGTGCGTCTTCCCGAGGCCGGAGTCACCGTAGATGAAGAGCGGGTTGTAGGCCTTGGCCGGCGCCTCGGCCACGGCGACCGCGGCCGCGTGGGCGAAGCGGTTGGATCCGCCGATCACGAAGTTGTCGAAGTTGTACTTCGGGTTGAGGCGCGAATCGCTGCGGCGGCCGAGCTCGATCACCGGGCTCACCTGCTCGACGGGCGACGAGGTCTCGATGGGGTCGTCGACGACGGGCTGCAGCATGGGCTGGATGTCGGGGTTGACCACGATCGCGAACCCGGTGACGTCGCCATCGAGGTCGGCGAGGGCGTCCATGAGCGGCACCCGGATGCGCTGCTCGAGCATGCCGCGGGTGAGCTCGTTGGGCACCTCGAGGTAGATCGTCTCGCCGAGCACCCCTTGGGTTCGACGAGGTTGATGAAGCCGTGGAGCTGCGGAGTGATCCGATCGTCGGTCGACAGTCGCGCCTGAACGGCGGTCCAGAGTTCCTTGGTCGGGTCCCCAGAGTCGGTCATCGGTCGTGTGTTCCTCGGTCGTTATTCACAGTGTTGTCCACATGCGCAGGCACGAAGACGCACGGGTTCTGACGGGCGTCAAGCCCCGCGGGAAGATGCGACCACCTTAGTTGTGGATAGCCGCCTGTGGACAACTCTCTCTCGGCGGATGTGGAGAGAGGACGGCTATTGTGAACCACGGTTTGACCGTTGCCGGTCGAGGCCCTATTTTTAACAGGTTGTCGGCATCCGATCGCCGACCCCGTTCTTTCCCGGTCACCGCACACACCGGGGCCAGGAGATATCACCATGAGCAAGCGAACCTTCCAGCCGAACAACCGGCGCCGCGCCAAGAAGCACGGCTTCCGCCTCCGGATGCGCACGCGCGCCGGCCGCGCCATCCTCGCGGCTCGTCGTCGCAAGGGGCGCACCGAGCTCTCCGCGTAGTCGAGAGACGTGCTGGCCAGGGCGAACCGAGTGGTCAAGCCCTCGGACTTCCGTGCGATCGTGCGCCGCGGACGGCGCACCTCGACGCCCAGCACGCTCATCTACCGCGTGGAGCGCGACCCCGCCGACCCCGCCCGTTTCGGGTTCATCGTCGCCAAGACGGTGGGCAATGCCGTCGAGAGGAATCTCGTGCGGCGCCGGATGCGGGCGGTCTGTCGTTCGATCGTCGACGCCGGCGGACGCGGCTCGGATGTGGTGGTGCGTGCACTCCCCGGCTCCGCTCAGCGCGACTGGGCTAGTCTCTCCGCCGAGATGCACGCGATCCTCGACCCGCACTGATCCGATGAGGAACATCGGAGCCTTCCTCTGGCTGTTGCCGAGGAACGTGTGCGTTGCCATCCTGCGCGGATATCGAGCGGTGATCTCACCCTGTACGGCGACGTGTGCCGCTACTACCCGAGTTGCTCCGCGTACACCATGGGCGCGATCCAACAGCATGGCGTCATCAAGGGCGTCGTGCTCGGAGCGTGGCGCATCCTGCGCTGCCACCCCTGGGCAAAGGGTGGCATCGACGACGTGCCGGAATCGCGCCGTCACCACGACCATTACCACCTCACCCGTTTCGGCTTCGTGGCCGCGGGACACGGAAAGGGCTGATCAAGCCGCATGGACTTCTTCGGAACAATCCTCTGGCCCATCAAGTGGGTCATCGAGGCGATCCTGGTGGGCTTCCACTGGCTGCTCTCGGAGCTCGGCATGGACCCGGCCGGTGGCCTCACCTGGGTGTTGTCGATCGTGGGCCTCGTGCTGCTCGTCCGCGCCGCGCTGATCCCGATCTTCGTGCGCCAGATCAAGAGCCAGCGCAAGATGCTCGAGGTCGCGCCGCAGCTCAAGAAGATCCAGGACAAGTACCGTGGCAAGAAGGACCAGTTCTCGCGCGAGGCCATGCAGCGCGAGACCATGGCGCTGTATCAGAAGGCCGGCACCAACCCACTGTCGTCGTGCCTGCCGTTGCTGATCCAGATGCCGATCTTCTTCAGCCTGTTCTCGGTGCTGAACGAGGCCCGCAACGACAAGGCCGGCGTCGGTCTGCTCACGCAGGAGCTCGCCGACAACTTCGGCAAGGCGTCGCTGTTCGATGTGGCTCCGCTGAAGTTCAGCCTTGTGGATGCCTTCAACGAGGGCAACGCAGCGGTCGCGATCATCGCGATCGCGATGATCGTGATCATGACGGCGTCGCAGTTCTACACGCAGCTGCAGATCATGTCGAAGAACCAGACGCCCGAGATGAAGAACAGCCCGATGTACCGGCAGCAGCGCATTCTGCTGTACATCCTCCCGGTCGTCTTCCTCTTCTCCGGCCTGGCCTTCCCCATCGGCGTCATGTTCTACTGGCTCACCTCGAACGTCTGGACGATGGTGCAGCAGGCGCTCGTCATCCGGAACATGCCGACCCCGGGATCCGAGGCGGCGCTGGCCCGTGAGGCACGACTCGCTAAGCGCAATCGCGGACGGATGGCGGATGACGCGGCCGCGATCGCTGAGGCTGTCGAAGACCAGGCACCGGCGAAGCCCGTGACCACCCAGCGCCAGCAGCCCGTGGGCAAGAACCGCGCCAAGAAGCAGGGACCCAAAAAGTGAACGACGAGAACGTGACGCAGATCGAGGCCGACGCACCCACCGCTCCCTCCGAGCAAGACTTGGTGGACGAGGGCGATATCGCTGCTGACTACATCGAGGAGTTGCTCGATATCGCCGACATCGATGGCGACATCGACATCGACGCGCGGGCCGGACGTGCCTACCTCTCGGTGACGGCCACGGCCGGATCCAATCTCGACCTGCTGGCGAAGCCCGACACTGTGACGGCGCTGCAGGAGCTCACCCGACTCGCCGTGCAGGCCAAGACGAGCCGCTTCTCGCGGCTCATCCTCGACATTGGCGGTTCACGTGACGCTCGAGCTGAAGAGCTCGCGGCGATCGTCGACCACGCGATCTCGCGTATCGAGGCGGGCGCTGCATCCGCGTCGTTGCCGCCCATGACGAGCTACGAGCGCAAGTTGGTGCACGACATCGTGAGCGAGCGCGGATACCACTCGGAGTCCGAGGGCGAAGGTCGCGACCGTCACACGGTGATCACCGCGAAGTAGCGATGTTTCACGTGAAACATCGGCGGATGCGATGAGCGAGCTGGAGGCGGAGCCCGCGGTCGCCGCGCCGCTGTTCGGCGACCACATCGAACTCGCGCGACGGTTCACCGCGGATCTGGCGCGCGAGGGGAGACCCGTGGTCTGATCGGGCCGCTCGAGCTACCTCGCCTGTGGTCACGGCACGTCGTGAACTCGGCGCTCGTCGCTCCGCTGCTTCGTTCGGGTCGTGTGGGGGATGTGGGCAGCGGCGCCGGCTTGCCGGGGCTCGTGCTCGCGATCGCCCGACCGGATGTGGAACTGGTGCTCATCGAGCCGATGGAGCGCCGCGTCGATTGGCTGACCGAGGAGGCCGACGCACTCGGGCTCGACAACGTCGAGGTGGTGCGTGCTCGAGCCGAGGAGGCTCAGCTCGGGGAACCGCTCGATCAGGTGACCGCACGTGCGGTGTCGGCCCTCTCCAAGCTGCTGCCGCTGACGGCCCCCTGCTGCGCCCCGGCGGCGAGTTCATCGTCATGAAGGGCGCCCGCGTCGACGAGGAGATCACGGCGGCGCAGAAGGTGATCCGCAAGTTCGGGCTGCAGAACGTCACCGTGGAGATTCTCGGCGAGGGCATCGTCCCCGACCCCACCCGAGTCTTCCGCGCCACCCGCCCCTGACGTTTCACGTGAAACATTCCCCCCGCGGCGCGCATCTTCCTCACGATGCGGCAGACCCACGCGCTGCTCGGACCGCCGCACCGCCCGCCGTACGCCGCTCCTCCCCGCCGGTTGAGCAGCGCCGTACACCGCTCGATCCCGCGGGTTGAGTAGCGCCGCAGGTCGCTCCGTCCCGCGGGTTGAGTAGCGCCGCAGGCGCGTATCGAAACCCCCGCCGCCAGCTCTCGTTCGTCGTCGGCTTCGACTCAGGATTTCGGACCGGCTCCCGATCCACCCCGCCTCCTCCACAAGCGCGAGAGAGACGAGCTCTCCACGATTCCGTCGCACCCCGCCACGACGTCCGCCCCGTGCCCGCCATCATCGCCTCATGATCGCCATGTACATGCTCCGCTGCTCTGATGGCAGCTACTACGTCGGCTCCGCCCGCGACCTCGACGCCCGCATGCAGCAGCATGCGTCGGGGAGGGGGCGCCTACACGAGTCGGCGCATGCCGGTCGAGCTCGTCTACGTCCAGGAGTTCGGCTCGGTGGCTGAAGCATTCGCCGCGGAGAAGCAGGTGCAGGGCTGGTCCCGCGCGAAGCGGGAGGCGCTCATCCGCGGCCAGCAGCATCGCCTGCCGGAGTTGAGCAGGAAGAAGCGGGGAGTGCAGAATAGCGGGTTTCGATACGCGGCTGCGCCGCTACTCAACGCGCGGGGTGTGCGGGTGTGTCGCTCGACCTGCGGCGGTGGGCCGGTGCACCGGTACTCAGGCGCGGGAACTTAGGGTTTCGATACGCGGCTGCGCCGCTACTCAACCCGCGGGGCGTGCGGGGTGTGTCGCTACTCAGCCCGCGAGGCGTGCGGGGTGTGTCGCTACTCAGCCCGCGAGGTGTGTGGGTGTGCCGCTGCTCGTCTCGCGGGGTGGGCGCGTGCGCTGCTGCTCGACCTGCGGCGGGCCGGTGCACCGGTACTCGGGCGCGGGGGCTTTGGGGGTTTCGATACGCGGCTGCGCCGCTACTCAACCCACGGAGTGGGCGGGTGAGTGGTCGGACGGCGGGTGCGGCGCTACTCGACCGGCGCCACGGGGTCGGCCCACGTGCGGTTACGCCGCTCGACAATCTGCTTCGGAGGTGGGCTGGATTACAGTGGAGAGTCGCGGTCCGACGGCCGCGATGTTTCACGTGAAACACCGAGAGGGATTCGTGACCACCCCCAGCCCCTTCGATGCGTCGACTCCGCTCGCGCGTGAGGTCGCCGACATCACCCGTCGACGCCTCGCTCTTGCGGCCGAGACCTTCCCGCTTCCCGACCAGGCTCGAGTTTTCACCGTCGCCAACCAGAAGGGTGGCGTCGGGAAGACCACGACGGCCGTGAACCTCGCCGCGGCGCTCGCGCAGTCGGGCGCACGGGTGCTCGTCATCGATCTCGATCCGCAGGGCAACGCGTCAACCGCACTCGGCGTCGAACACCGCTCTGACACCGTGAGCGTCTACGACGTGATCATCAACGACGTTCCCATGCGCGACGTCGTGCAGCGCAGCCCGGAGTTCGAAGGACTCGACTGCATTCCCGCGACCATCCACCTCGCCGGCGCAGAGATAGAGCTGGTGTCGATGGTGGCCCGTGAACAGCGCCTGCGCTCAGCGCTCGAGACGTACATCGCCGAGAGCGAGAATCCGCCGCACTACGTCTTCATCGACTGCCCGCCCTCGCTCGGACTTCTGACGATCAACGCGTTCGTCGCCGCCAAGGAAGTACTCATCCCGATCCAGTGCGAGTACTACGCCCTGGAGGGTCTCTCTCAGCTCCTCAACAACATCAAGCTCATCGAGCGTCACCTCAACCCCGAGCTGGCAGTCTCGACGATCCTGCTCACGATGTACGATTCCCGCACCAACCTCGCGCACCAGGTCGTCGAAGAGGTGCGCGAGCACTTCCCCGACGAGGTGCTCGACACGCTGATACCCCGGTCGGTGCGCATCTCAGAGGCCCCGAGCTACGGGCAGAGCGTGATCAGCTACGACCTCAATTCACCAGGATCGTTGTCGTATCGCGAGGCCGCGGCAGAGATCGCCCGACGTGGCGTGCGAAAGCAGGAGGAGAACTGATGGCGGCACCCAAGCGCACCGGACTGGGCCGCGGTATCGGCGCCCTCATCCCCACCTCCGACGATCACGCCGCGCGCCCCGTCGACGTCTTCTTCCCGTCGTCGGATGCGGAGGAGCCGACCGAGCTCGTCGCCGTCCCCGGAGCGCGGCTGGCGAGCCTCGCGCCCGACGACATCGTTCCGAACCCGCAGCAGCCGCGCCACGAGTTCCGCCAGGAGGAGCTCGAGGAGCTGATCGTCTCGGTGCGCGAGTTCGGCGTGCTCCAGCCGATCGTCGTCCGCCCTCGCCCCGGTGCCGTCGCGGGGGAGGCGCAGTACGAGCTCATCATGGGCGAGCGCCGCCTGCGCGCCTCCAAGGCGGCGGGGCTCGCCGCCATCCCGGCGATCGTACGGAACACCGACGACGACGCGATGCTGCGCGACGCGCTGCTCGAGAACCTGCACCGAGCCGAGCTGAACCCGCTCGAAGAGGCATCCGCCTACAAACAGCTGCTCGAGGACTTCGGCATCACCCAGGAGCAATTGGCGGAGCGGATCGGGCGCTCGCGTCCGCAGATCACCAACACGCTGCGACTGCTGAAGCTGCCGACGCCGATCCAGCGGCGGGTGGCGGCGGGTGTGCTGAGCGCGGGGCACGCACGCGCCATCCTCTCGGTCGGCGACGAGGCGGCGATGGAGAAACTCGCCGACAAGATCGTCAACGAAGACCTCTCGGTGCGCGCAGCGAGGCGGCCGCGGCGCTCTCAGAGGGCAAGATCAAGAAGCCCGCCAAGCCCGCCGCGGGCAAGCGCCAGGATCACCTCGCCGAGATCGCGGAACGGCTCGGCGACCGGCTCGACACGCGCGTGAAGATCACCCTCGGCGCGAGCAAGGGCACGATCGTGATCGATTTTGCGACCGTGGGAGACCTCAACCGCATCCTGACGGAGCTCGGGCAGGATCCCTTCGCCGGAAGGTGAGCGTGGGGCGGAGCGGGCGGGGGTTTCGATACGCCGCTGCGCGGCTACTCAACCCACGGGATACGCCGCTGCGCGGCTACTCAACCCACGGGGTGGGCCGATGCGCGGCTACTCAACCCACGGGGTGCGCCGCTTAGTGGCGACTTAGAAACTAAAACCCCTGGTCAGACCGCGATTACGGCTCGCGGCGAGCGTCCTCGGCGAGCGCCTCGTACACCCACCCGAGGTCGTGCCCAGCCGCCTCGAGGGCCTGCGGCAGCAGGGAGGTCTCGGTGAGACCGGGCAGCACATTCGCCTCGAGGAAGAACGGCGTACCCGACCCGTCGACGATGAGATCGACGCGCGAGAGGTGCCGCATCCCGAGGGCGCGATGGGCGGCCAAGGCGGTCTCGGCGGCGCGCGCGGCCACCTCATCCGGCAAGCGCGCGGGCACATAGAAGCGCGTCTCGCCCGCGTTGTAGCGCGCCTCGAAGCTGTAGACGCCCGAGAGCGGTTCGATCTCGACCGCCGGAAGCGCCACGGGACCGTCGCCCGTGTCGATCACCCCGATCGCGATCTCGGTGCCGCGGATGCACTGTTCCACGAGGGCGACGTCGCCGTAGGTGTAGGCGTCGACCATCGCGCGCGGGAGGTCGGCGCGGTCCTCGACGATCGTGACGCCCTGCGCCGAGCCCCCACGGGCGGGCTTCACCACGAGCGGAACCGGCAGCTCGTCGGCGATGGCCTCGAACACGGCATCCGCCCCCAGCTCGCGGAACGCGTCGCGAGGCAGGGTGATCGAACGCGGGGTCGGCACGCCGGCACGCTCGACGATCACCTTCGCCGCCGGCTTGTCCCACGCGAGGCGGGCAGCACTCGAGCGGGAACCCACGAACGGGATGCCGATGAACTCCAGCAGGCCGCGCAGGGCACCGTCTTCGCCACTGGCGCCGTGTAGCGCGGGCCACACGACATCCGGCGGGTTCTCGCGAAGGGCAGCGAGAAGCGTCGCATCCGGGTCGCGCAGCTCGACCTCGACGCCGTGCCCGGCGAGGGCGTCAGCGACGCGGCGGCCCGAGCGCAGCGAGACATCCCGTTCATGTGAGATGCCGCCGGCGAGCACGACGATACGGAGCGGGGCGTCGGACATGGTGACCTCCGGTCAGCCGGCGTACGGGGAAGCACGTCGCGCTCGACGGGCACGACGGGGAGCGGCGCGGTCTGGTGGAACTCGCCCAGCAGCGCGAGCTCGCCGTTGATGACCGTCGCGAGCCGGCGGATGCCCTCCCGGATGAAGTCGGGTTGCGGGTAGCAGAACGACAGGCGCATGTTGCGCCGCCCGTTCCCGTCGGCGTAGAACGCCGTGCCGGGCGTGTAGGCGACCAGTTCCTTGACGGCGCGCGGCAGCATGGCTTTCGAGTCGAGGTGCTCCGGCATCGTGAGCCACACGTAGAAGCCGCCGGTCGGTACCGTCCAGCTCATCGACGGCAGATACTCGCCGAGCGCCGCGAGCATCGCATCCCGCCGCTCCCGGTAGACGCCTCGGAAGGTGTCGATCTGGCCGCGCCAGTCGGCGGTGTCCATGTACTCCGAGATCACGATCTGCGAGAACGACGAAGGCGACAGGATCGCGGCCTCGTTGGCCAGCACCAGTTTCTCGCGGATGGCGTGGGGTGCGATCGCCCAGCCCACCCGGAGACCGGGCGCGAGTGTCTTCGAGAAGGTGCCGAGATACACGACCCCCTCGTCGTCGATCGAGCGCATGGCCGGCGGCGGCGCCTGGTCGAAGTAGAGCAGGCCGTAGGGGTTGTCCTCGAGCACGAGGATGCCTTCCGCGCGCGCGATCTCGAGGATCTCCACGCGCCGCTCCCAGCTGAGCGTCACGCCCATCGGGTTCTGGAAGCTCGGGATCATGTAGAGGAACTTGATGCGCTTGCCCTCGGCCTTCACGCGCGCGATGGTCTCGCGCAGCGCCTGCGGGTTCAGGCCGTCCGCATCCATCGGCGAATGCACGGTCTCGGCCTGGAACGAGCGGAACACCGTGATCGCGGTGACGTAGCTGGGCCCCTCGGCGATGACGACATCGCCCGGGTCGAGGAACAGCTTCGCGAGCAGCTCGAGGGCGTGCTGCGAGCCGGTCGTGACCACCACGTCGTCGACCGAGCCGTGGATGCCCTCCAAGGCCATGACCTCGAGGATCTGCTCGCGCAGCCGCGGAACCCCTGGCCCGAGCCGTACTGGAGCGCCACGGCGCCCTTCTCGCTGACGGTACGCTCGACGGCCGTCTCGATGAGGTGCTGGGGGAGCGCCGACACGTAGGGCATGCCGCCCGCGAGCGAGACCACCTCGGGCCGGCTCGCGACGGCGAACAGAGCTCGAACCTCGGACGCGGCGAGTCCGGCCGTGCGCGCGGCGTAGTGGCCGTACCACGGATCGAGGTTGGTGCCCTGCGGATGTGTCATGTGCGGTCCGTTCGATCAGTGCCATCCAGGGTAGCCGCACAAACAGCGCGGCCCCCGCTCCGAGGGGGAGCAGGGGCCGCGGGTGTGCGGGTGGCTTAGGCCAGGAACTCGGCGAGGTCGGCCTCGAGCGCCGGCTTCGGCTTGGCGCCGATGACGCGCTTGACGATCTCACCGTTCTGGAACACGTACATCGCCGGAATGGAGGTGATGCCGTACTTCATCGCGGTCTCGGGGTTGTCGTCGACGTCGAGCTTCACGATCGAGATCTTGTCGGCGTGCTCCTCGGCGATCTTGTCGAGGATCGGGGACACGGCACGACACGGGCCGCACCAGGTTGCCCAGAAGTCGACCATGATCGGCTTCTCGGAGCTGAGGACCTCGTCCGCGAACGTGGCGTCGGTGACGGCCTTGGTGGACATGTGCTTCCTTTCGATGGGGATCTCGATGTGCCGCTGGGCGGCGACTCGATGAGCGGAATAGATCAGACGGCGGCGACGGCGGCTGCCTTCTCGGCGTCCTCCAACTCGGCGAGGTAATGCTCGGCGTCGAGCGCAGCCACGACACCGGATCCGGCGGCCGTTGCGGCCTGCTTGTAGGTCGGGTCGATCACGTCGCCCGCCGCGAACACACCGGGCAGGTTGGTGCGCGAGCTGCGCCCCTCCACCGCGATCGTGCCCTCGGGAGCGAGATCGAGCTGGCCGTGCACGAGGTGCGTGCGCGGGTCGGCGCCGATCGCCACGAAGACGCCCTGCACGTCGAGCGTGGTCTCGGTGCCGTCGACCGTGTTGACGATGCCGATGCCCGTGACCTTCTCGTCGCCGTAGATGCTCTTGACCTCGTTGTTCCAGATCACCTGGATCTTCGGGTCGGCGAACGCGCGGTCTTGCATCGCAGCGGATGCGCGGAAGCTGTCCCGACGGTGGATCACGTAGACGATGTCGGCGAAGCGCGTGAGGAAGGTGGCCTCCTCGAGTGCCGAGTCACCGCCGCCGACGACCGCGACCTTGCGCTGGCGGAAGAACGCGCCATCGCACGTGGCACACCACGAGACGCCGTAGCCGGAGAGGCGTTCCTCGTCGGCCAGGCCGAGCTTGCGGTAGGCGGAGCCGGTGGCGTAGATCACGGCGCGCGCCTCGTGCACCTCGCCTGAGCCGAGGGTGACGCGCTTGACCGGGCCGTCGAGCTCGAGCGACAGCACGTCGTCGTAGACGATCTCGGCACCGAAGCGCTCGGCCTGCTTCTGCATGCGGTCCATGAGCTCGGGGCCCATGATGCCCTCGGGGAATCCGGGGTAGTTCTCCACCTCGGTGGTCTTCATGAGCTCGCCGCCGAAGTCGACCGAGCTCGCGATGACGAGCGGTTCGAGGTTGGCGCGAGCCGCGTAGATCGCGGCGGCGTAACCGGCGGGGCCGGAGCCGATGATGATGAGTTGACGCACCGGGGTCTCTCCTGTCGAGGGGGTCGCGAGGTACAACACATCCTAGGTCTGCGGCATTCCGCGGGGACGGCGCGGAAACCCCGCCGCGCGACTCAGCGGGGGCGACGACCGAGGATGCGGCGCAGCGGCGAGAGCCCCGCGCGGGCCTCGGGAACCCGCGCGGCGATGAGGGCGAGTGCGTAGACCACGAGCACCGTGCCGCCCACGAGCACGATCGAGACGAAGGCCGAGAAGCGATCTGCGACCGCGAACCCCGAGCTGAACCCGCCGAGCAGCGCCAGCATCCCGACCCCCACGAGGATCGCGACGATCGCCGCCGCGAGGAAGAGCGCGAGCCGCACGAGCACCCGACGGCCGTCGATGCCCCGCAGTCGGCGACGCAGCACGACCCCCAGCACGATCGCCTGCACGACGCTCGCGACCGACGTGCAGGCGGCGACCGCGACGCCCACGAGATCCGGGCGGGCCGGTGCGATCACGAAGGCCACGACGCCCAGCGCGCCGACCGCGACGGAGCCCTGCACGAGCTGGATGAAGAACGGCGTGCGCGTGTCGGCGAGCGCGAAGAAGGCGCGCTGCAGCACGAACATCGCCGAGAAGGGCACGAGTCCGATCAGGTAGGCCAGCAGCACCGAGGAGATGCCGACGACGGTGTTGGGGTCGAGGCTGAAGAAGGCCGCGAGCGGGATGGCGGCGGCCCCCACGGCCGCGCCGCCCCCCACGACGAGCAGCAGGATGGTGCGCAGGCTGCTCGAGAGGTCGGCGCGGAAGCTGCCCAGGTCGCCCGCCGACGCCGCGGCGCTCATGCGCGTGAAGAACGGGGTCGCGACCGAGAGCGCGAGAATCGAGTGGGGCAGCATGAACAGCAACCACGAGACGTTCAGCACGGCGATCGAGGGGTCATCCCGCCCCGCGAGGCTCGCGACGTTGTTCTGCGCGAGGATCGTGAGCTGGGTGATGACGATCATGCCGAACGTCCAGCCCGCCGCGCGGCCCGCGGTTCCCAGACCCACGCCGCGCCAGCGGAAGTCGGGGCGGAAACGCACCCCGTGCGGGGCCAGAACACGACGAGCACAAGCGCCTGCACGACGATCCCGAGGGTCGCCCCGCCGGCGAGCACCGCCACCTGCTCCGGGGTCCAGCCGGCCGGGTCGGCGTGCGCCGGATCGGTGCCCCAGATATTCGCGAACACGACGACCGAGGCGATCATCACGAGGTTGTTCGCGACGGGCGCCCAGGTGAACGGACCGAACACGCCGCGTGCGTTGAGCACCTCGCCGAGCACCGCGTAAAGCGCGTAGAAGAACACCTGCGGCAGACACCAGTACGCGAACGCCACGGCGAGAGCGAAACCGGATGCGCCGAGGGCACCGCTGGAGGCATCCGTCGTCGAGATCGCGATGAGCACCGGCGCCGCGAGCGTCGTGATCGCACCGATCACGAGCAGGGCCGAGATCGTGAGGGTGAGCAGTCGGCTCACGAAGGCCTGGCCGCCGTCGGCGTGCTTCGCGGCGCGCACGATCTGCGGCACGATCACGGCACTCGTGAGGCCGCCCGCGATGAGCGCGTAGATGTTGGTGGGGAGGGTGTTCGCAAGCGAGAAGGCGTTCGCGGCGGGGTTCTGAACGCCGATGGCCCAGATGAGCACCATCGCGTTGACGAACCCGAGTGCCCGCGACACGAGGGTGCCCGAGGCGATGACGGCGCTCGCGCGACCGATGCCGCCGCGAGTCGCCGCGACGTCAGCCATCGCGTCCCTCGGAGGCGACGTCATCCGCGGTCTCCGACTCGTCTGCCGCCTCACGCTGGCGTCGGGCCCGGCGCCGGGTGACGATGAGGCGCAACAGCCCCGCGACGAAGATCAGCACGAGCACGACGATCACGACGAGCGTGCCGATGCCCTCCCATTCGGCGTGCACGGCGACGCTCGCGTGGCCCGAGTCGAGCGGCACGCCTGTCGGGCTCTCGATCGAGGTGAGCACGGTGACCTGGCCGTTGGCCACCGCCTCCACGGGGATCACGGCGGTCGCCGTCGACTCGGGCTCGACGGTGATGAGCTGCGACTCGAGCACGCGCAGGATCGGGCCCTGCGGATCCACCGTCACGCGCACGTTGACGGGGTAGGGCAGCGAGTTGCTCACCGCGATCTTCACGTTCGCGTGGGCGGCGAGCAGTGCCATGTCACTGCCCTGCTCGAGCTTGACCGACGTCACGATCTCATTCGAGCGTTCCCGGAACGCCGCGACAGCCTCCGTCCAGCCGGCGTCGTCGTCGTGCCAGGCGAGCGCGTAGAGGGCGATGCGCTCGAGGCGGCGTGGGTCGAGCAGCGGGGCCGGATCGTCGAGCACGCTCGAGAACGCCGTCTCGGCGGCGGCGTCGGCGGCCAGCTCGGTGAAGGCGGCCGCACGCTCCTCGCTCGCCACGCCCTCGGTGACACGTCCGGCGACCGGCGTCGTGGCGAGGATGCTGCTGAGCGGCACGAACGCGGCAGCCGACGTGGATTTCAACGCCGCGAGCGTGTCGGGCAGACCCGGCTGGGCGTACGGCCAGGTGCGGTCGAGGGCGAGCACGAGTCCGCGGCCCGGCCGCGCGGCGGCCTCGGCCGCGAGCTGGGCCGTGAGTGCGTCGATGGCCGTCGTGCGCACGCTGGGGGAGGCGGCGCCTGCCGCCGCCTGCAGGTCGGCGGAGAGCGCGTCGTCGACCACGATGCCCTGGATGCCGTCGAGCGCGAGCAGGGGAGCCGCCGGGTCACCCGTGGCTGTGGAGGGGAGGATGACGTCCTGGTAGCCCGCGGCGGCGAGCGCGGCGAGATCGGCGGCCCCGACATCCGCGCTGGGCCACGCGATGCTCGGGAGCGCCGAGTTCCACGCGAGCAGGTCTTCGGTCGTCGGGAACGGGGGCGTCGCATCCGGGTCGACGGGCGTCGTCGGCGTCGGCGTCGGGCTGGGCGCGGGCGTCTCGACGGGGAGAAGTTCGCCGGGTCGAGTGCGAAGTCGAACCCCGAGGGCTGCAGGTCGGCGAGCGTGCCCGAGCGCACCGCGGCGACGAGGTCGGCATCCCCGTACGCGAGCAGGAACACCTCATTCGACAGCACACCGAGCCGGGCGAGCCACTGACGAGCCGACTCGGGGGCGGTCGAACCGAGCACCCGGATGGAGGTGAGGATCATCGGGTCGAGCGCGATCGCGGCGGAGGTTCCCGCGATCGCGTCGAGCTGGCGGGTGAGCGCACCGAATGGACCCGTGAGGGTCTCGAGCTCCTCGGCCGAGACGAGACCGGTCGTGCTGGGCGGCAGCGTCACCGGCGCGATGACGGCCACCGAAACCGGTCCGACGCCGGGGGTGACGGTGACGCTGGCGGGCCGGGTGCCGTCGTTCGCCGGGGGTGCCGGATCAGCGCCGGATGCGGCGCTCGCCGGAACGACGGTCGCGAGGGCGAGACCCGCAGCGAGAACCGCGGAGCCGATCGCGTGCAGAGCGCGGCGGGTCGTCAACGGCACAGCGGGGCACTTCCGATCCACGCGGCCGACATGGTCGAAAGTCTAGATGAGCCGTTCTGAGCGCCTACCCAGCACCGAAACCGTGTTCGCGAGATCGCCGGGCCGCCCGGGCCGCTCGGTAGACTCGACCGTTATGCAACCCGTCGCGGCAGCCGTCGAACGCCTCGGTGCACTCGCCGACTCGCCGCGTATCCGCACGCTCGCGGAGCGGTTCCAGGCCGCCGGTTTCGAGCTCGCGCTCGTGGGCGGGCCCGTGCGCGACGCGTTCCTCGGCCGCGAGTCCCACGACCTCGACTTCACGAGCTCCGCGACCCCCGACGAGATCCTCTCGATCGTCGCGCCGATCGCCGACGCGCACTGGGACATCGGGCGCGCCTTCGGCACCATCGGCGCCCGCTTCGGCGAGCTGACCGTCGAGATCACGACCTACCGTGCTGACGCCTACGACGGCGTCACCCGCAAGCCCGTCGTCGCCTTCGGCGACTCGCTCGAGGGCGACCTGATGCGGCGCGACTTCACCGTCAACGCGATGGCGCTGCGGCTGCCCGAGAAGGTGCTCGTCGACCCCTCGGGCGGGCTCGACGACCTGCTCGCGAAGCGCCTGCGCACGCCGATCGAGCCGGAGGTGTCGTTCGGCGACGACCCCTTGCGGATGCTGCGCGGCGCCCGGTTCACGGCCCAGCTGGGGTTCGCACTCGACCCCGCCGCGGCATCCGCGATCCAGGCGATGGCCGACCGCATCGCGATCGTCTCGGCGGAGCGCATCGGCGAGGAGCTCTCGAAGCTGCTGCTGGCATCCGACCCCGTTCCCGGCATCCGGGTGCTCGTCGACACCGGGCTCGCCGAACTCGTGCTGCCCGAGGTGCCGGCGCTGCGGCTCGAGATCGACGAGCACGCCCACCACAAAGACGTCTACGAGCACTCGCTCACGGCCCTCACCCAGGCGATCGCCCTCGAGCGCTCGCGGGGGCACGAGCCCGACCTCGTGCTGCGCCTCGCCGTGCTGCTGCACGACATCGGCAAGCCCGCCACCCGTCGCATCGAGCCGGGCGGGGCCGTCAGCTTCCACCACCACGACGTGCTCGGCGCCAAGCTCGCCACCAAGCGGCTGCGCGAACTGCGCTTCGACGGCGACACGATCAAGGCGGTCGCGACCCTCATCCGCTTGCACCTGCGGTTCTTCGGCTACGCGGATGCGGCCTGGACGGATGCCGCGGTGCGCCGGTACGTGCGTGACGCGGGGGAACAGCTCGAGCGGCTCCACATCCTCTCCCGCGCGGATGTCACGACCCGCAACCAGCGCAAGGCGGCCCGGCTGCAGCGCGCGTACGACGAGCTCGAGGAGCGCATCGCGGCGTTGGCCTCGGAGGAGGAGCTCGCCGCCATCCGCCCGGACCTCGACGGCGAGCAGATCATGGCCATTCTCGGCATCCGCCCCGGACCCGAGGTGGGGGAGGCCTACCGGTTCCTGCTCGAGCTGCGGCTCGACGAGGGTCCGCTCGGCGCCGAGGAGGCGGAGCGCCGCCTGCGGGCCTGGGCTGCTGGGCGCTCCTGAACCGCGCGCCGCTCGTGTAACATGAACAGGTTGCCCGCGCGCCTGCGCGCGTCGGCACCATGCATCAACCCTCCTGCTGCAGAGACTCTGCAGCCGTTCTAGTCCGAAGGAGGTGGGTCAATGACGCATCAGTATGAGTTGATGGTGATTCTCGATCCCGAGATCGATGAGCGCACCGTCGCACCCAGCCTGGACAAGTTCCTCGGTGTCATCCGCAACGACGGGGGCACCATCGAGAACGTCGACATCTGGGGTCGTCGCCGCCTGGCGTACGAGATCCAGAAGAAGTCCGAGGGCATCTACGCCGTCGTCAACTTCACCGCGACGAGCGAGGCCACGCTCGAGCTCGACCGCCAGCTGAAGCTCTCGGAGGCCGTGCTGCGCACCAAGGTGCTGCGCGCCGAGGAGGCCGTCGCCCGCGCCGGCAAGCTCGCCGCCGCCGACGAGGCGAAGGCGGCTCGCAAGGCCGCTCGCCCCGCGAAGGCAACCGCTGCAGCCGCAGCCGCCAAGGACGCCGAGTAGGCCATGGCCGGCGAGACCATCATCACGGTCGTGGGAAACCTCACCGCCGACCCGGAGCTGCGCTACACGCAGACCGGGCTCGCGGTCGCGAACTTCACGATCGCCTCGACGCCGCGCAATTTCGATCGCGCGAGCAACGAGTGGAAGGACGGCGAGGCGCTGTTCCTCCGCGCGTCGTGCTGGCGTGAGTTCGCCGAGCATGTCGCCGGATCGCTCACCAAGGGCAGCCGCGTCATCGCGACCGGTCGCCTCAAGCAGCGCTCCTACGACGACCGCGACGGCAACAAGCGCACCGCGATCGAGCTCGAGGTCGACGAGATCGGCCCGAGCCTGCGCTACGCGACCGCGCAGGTGACCCGCGCATCCGGTGGCAGCGGCGGTGGTCGCTCCCAGGGTGCCGTCGCCGACGAGCCGTGGGCGGCCTCTGCGCCGTCGGCCGGCGGAGGCGACGTGTGGAACGCCCCCGGTAACTACTCCGACGAGACCCCGTTCTGATCCTCAGCTGATCAGACCGCATAGCTAAGAAGGAATACAGCAATGGCTGGAAAGAGCAGCGGCGGCAACGACCGCCGCAAGCGCGGGCCCAAGGGTGGCAAGAACGCCGCTCCCGCGAAGTCGATCAAGGTCGGCGTCATCGACTACAAGGATGTCGCCACCCTGCGCAAGTTCATCTCGGAGCGCGGCAAGATCCGTGCCCGTCGTATCACCGGTGTCTCCGTGCAGGAGCAGCGCCTCATCGCCCGCGCCGTCAAGAACGCGCGCGAGATGGCGCTCCTCCCGTACGCGGGCTCGGGCCGCTAGGAGGCAACGGAATGTCGAAGCTCATCCTCACCTCCGAAGTGACCGGACTCGGTTCGGCCGGAGACGTCGTCGATGTCAAGAACGGCTACGCGCGCAACTACCTCATCCCGCAGGGCTTCGCCGTGTCGTGGAGCCGTGGTGGCGAGAAGCAGATCGAGCAGATCAAGGCGGCCCGTGCCGCCCGCGAGCTCGCCACGCTCGAGGACGCGCAGGCCCTCAAGGCCAAGCTCGAAGAGTCGCCCATCAAGCTGACCGTCAAGGCCGGCCGCGAGGGTCGTCTGTTCGGCTCGGTGAAGACCGCGGATGTCGCATCCGCGGTCGAGGCCGCCGGTCTCGGTTCGATCGACAAGCAGACCATCGAGCTCGCCTCGGCGGTCAAGTCGACGGGTCGCTACGAGGCCACTGTGCGTCTGCGCGAAGACGTCGTCGCGGCTCTCCAGCTGGACGTCGTCGCGGCGAAGTAGTCCGCCTTTTCCGGTAGCGGCGTGCCCCTGCGGGGTGCGCCGCTACTGTGTTTTCGGGGTCGTTGTCAAGAGGTCTTTCCACATGCAGCATCCGGAATCCCACAACTCTCAACCTGCACTCTAAACATCTTTCTACACACAGGATGTGAAAACAGAAACCCCAGGTCAGGCTGGAGTTATCGACGATAACGCCGAAGTTATCCACGGATCGCTCCACAGCTTCTTCACATCGGTGGCGGCGTTTCCCGCCGCTCCTCCACAGGCTCATCCACAGGGCGGCTTGAAGCCCCCTCATGGGCTCCCTAGCGTGACATCCGGTGTGAGGATCCCGACCTCGACCCCTACCACCCCTCGTCCGGGAGGCGCGGCGCGCCTGCGCCTCGATGTCGGTGGCCGCACGTAGTTTCCGCCTCGAAAGGAGCATCCGTGTCGATCGCCCATCTGGGACTCGCGCCCGAGGCCGAGCGTCCGCGCGACGGCTGGCAGGGCGAGCGCACGCCACCCCACGATCTGCTCGCGGAGCAGAGCGCGATCGGCGGCATGCTCCTCAGCAAAGACGCTGTGGCAGACGTGCTCGAGGCGGTGCGCTCGGTCGACTTCTACATCCCGAAGCACGAGATCATCTTCGACTCGATCCTCACGCTCTACTCCCATGGCGAGCCCACCGATGTGATCGCCGTGACCGACGAGCTCACCAAGTCGGGCAATCTGCAGCGCGCCGGCGGCCCTGAGTACCTGCACACGCTCACCGGCCTCGTGCCCACGGCCGCGAACGCCGGCTACTACGCGTCGATCGTCGCGGAGAAGGCGGTGCTGCGCCGCCTGGTCGAGGCGGGCACCCGCATCGTGCAGATGGGATACGCGAGCGAGGGCGAGGTCACCGACCTCGTCAACAACGCCCAGGCCGAGATCTACGGTGTCGCCGGGGGCGTCGAGGCCGAGGACTACGTGCCCCTCGTGCAGGCCATCGAAGCCGCTACCGAAGAGATCGAGCACGCGAGCGGGCGCGACGGCAGCATGACCGGCGTTCCGACCGGATTCGCCGAGCTCGACACCCTCACCAACGGTCTCCACCCGGGCCAGCTGATTCTCATCGCGGCACGTCCGGCACTTGGCAAGTCGACGCTCGCGCTCGACTTCGCGCGCGCGGCCGCGATCACCAACGACATGCCCGCGATCTTCTTCTCACTCGAGATGGGGCGCAGCGAGATCGCGATGCGCTTGCTGTCGGCCGAGTCGAACATCTTCCTGCAGAAGCTGCGCAAGGGTGACGTGCGCAGCGAGGACTGGACGACCCTCGCCTCCACGCGCGGCCGCATCGCCGACGCGCCGCTCTACATCGACGACAGCCCCAACATGACGCTCGTCGAGATCCGTGCCAAGTGCCGACGGCTCAAGCAGAAGGCGGGCCTGAAGCTCGTCGTCATCGACTACCTGCAGCTCATGACCTCGGGCAAGCGCGTCGAGAGCCGCCAGCAGGAGGTCTCGGAGTTCTCTCGCGCGCTCAAGCTGCTCGCGAAGGAGCTGCAGGTGCCGGTGATCGCGCTCTCGCAGCTCAACCGTGGCCCGGAGCAGCGCGTCGACAAGAAGCCCGCGCTCTCCGATCTGCGTGAATCCGGGTCGCTCGAGCAGGACGCCGACATGGTCATCCTGCTGCACCGCGAGTCGGCCTACGAGAAGGAGTCGTCGCGCCCGGGCGAGGCCGACCTCATCATCGCCAAGCACCGCAACGGTCCGACCGGCACGGTCACGGTCGCCTTCCAGGGCGCCTTCTCCCGCTTCGCCGACATGGCGCCGGCTGTCTAGCCACTCCTCCCCAGGGTGGACGGCATCCACTTCTCCACGGATCGGCGGCCGCCCGAGAAGCGCCGCACGCTCGCGCGCGACGATGAGCCATGCCCTCTCCCTCCGCAACGGCCGCGGCCTCGAGCAACGTGTCGGTGATCCACCTTCCCGCGGTCGACAGCGCATCCGTCGAGCAGGTGCGGATGCAGCTGGGCAGGATCAAAGACGCCCTGCCCAAGTTCGGGGTGACGATCTCGAGCCATTTGGCAGATCCGGTGCCCGACCCACCGCCGCACTGCGAGATGTTCACGATGGCCGTGCTGCTGATCGAGACCGTGCTCGAGAAGCGACCCGAAGCGTTCCTCACGAGTGTCATGCGGAACTGGCCATCCTGCTCGCGATGCCCGGCATCCCCCAACCGTCCATCGTGCAGATCGCATTCGGGCGGGAAGCGGGCGAGCGGAATGTGGAGAAGATGGCGCGCCTGCTGCATGACGCCCGGCGGGAGGGGATGAGCGTCGATGATCTCGTCGCCGAGCGCAGCCGATCCGGCAGCCTTCCGCGCGGGCATCTGTTGGCCGCCGGCTTGGCGGCGCACATGGCCTCCGCGACTCCGGAATGGCTGGGGGAGCGCACGGCATGACGCGGGAGTACAACCACGTACACGTATGTACAATTCTGGTATGCGGAGGATCAACGTGAGCCAGGCACGCCAGACGCTGCCCGCACAGCTCGACCGCGTGGCGGCGGGAGAAGAGGTCTCGATCACGCGACACGGGCGGGTCGTCGCCGTGCTGGTGCGACCCGATGTGCTCGCGTCCCGTCGCGCTTCTGCGGCCTGGGACCGTTCCGCTCACGTCGCCGCACTCCTGGAGACCGCGCGCACCCAGCCGGTGCGCACCGCGGCGATCGATGACGAACGCGCCGGACAGCTCGCCGAAGCCGCTCGCGCGAGCAGGTCGGGGAGATGAGCGAAACCATCGCCTTCGACGCCGACGTTCTCATCTACGCGGCGGCCCGCGACCATCCGATCGGCGTGCAGGTCGCCCGCCTGTTCGCTGCGGATGAGATCGCTCGTGTCGGCTCCGTTCTGCTGTTGACCGAGGTGCTGGCCAAGCCCATGCGCGACGACCCCGCATCCGACGAGACCGCCGCGTTGCTGAGCCTTCTCAGTCGGCTCGACCTCCGACCGCTCGATGACGCGACCTCACGGCTCGCACTCGTGCTCGCGGTCACCTACGGGCTGCGGGCGGCAGACGCGGCTCATCTCGCCACGGCGGTGGCCGCCGGTGCCGACCGCTTCCTCACCAACAATCGCAAGGACTTTCCGCAGACCATCGACGAGATCGACATCGTCTACCCGGACGAACTCGCCACCGGCTGACCGGCATTCACCCTTGCGGTCGCCGCCGCGCGCCGGTACCGTCGTGCGCGGGTGAGTGACACGAGTCACTACCAGGCACGGCCCGGACGGCGACGAAGCCGGGAGGTCACATGTTCCACCGCAGTGCAGCACGACCCAGCCACCAGACCGCCACGAATCCGCGGCGACGACGCCGCTCGCGCTTGCTGCTGGCAGCACTCGCGGCGGGCGCACTCGTCGTGCCCCTGCAGACGGGGGCCGACCTCGCAGCGGCGCCCGCCGCATCCGCTGCCGGCCAGCTCGTGTGGGCCGACGAGTTCAACGGTGCGGCCGGCTCGGCGCCCAACCCGGCCGTGTGGACCCACGAGCTCGGCGCGAGCGGATGGGGCAACAACGAGCTGCAGAACTACGTCAACTCGCGGTCCAACTCGGCCATGGACGGCACCGGCAACCTCGTCATCACGGCCCGCCGCGACGGAGCCGGCTACACCTCCGCTCGCCTCGCCACCAACGACAAGGTCGAACTGCAGTACGGCCGCATCGAGGCGAGCATCAAGATCCCGCGTGGGCAGGGCATCTGGCCCGCCTTCTGGATGCTGGGCGCCGGCTTCCCGCAGACGAGCTGGCCCAACTCGGGCGAGATCGACATCATGGAGAACATCGGACGCGAGCCGCACCTCGTGCACGGCACGGTGCACGGACCCGGCTACTCGGGCGCGAATGGCATCAGCGGCACCTATCAGCACCCGCAGGGCTGGTCGTTCGCCGACACCTGGCACACCTTCGCGATCGACTGGAAGCCGGGCGAGATCACCTGGTTCGTCGACGGCCAGCAGTACCACCGAGTGACGCGTGCGAGCGTGGGCGGCAACCAGTGGGTGTTCGATCAGAAGTTCTTCCTCATCCTGAACCTCGCCGTGGGCGGCGACTGGCCGGGCTACCCCGACGGCTCGACGCAGTTCCCGCAGCAGATGTTCGTGGACTACATCCATGTGTTCGACAACGGCTCGTCGACGGGCGGTGGCGGGTCGGGCTTGCCGACCGGCACGAGTGCGATCCGGGCGACCGCGAACACGGGGTTGTGCCTCGATGTGCCGTGGGCGGATGCCACCGACACGAACCGCATCCAGCTCGCGTGGTGCAACGGCAACGCCGCACAGAGCTGGACGCGTGGGGCGGATGGCAGCATCCGAGCGCTCGGCAAGTGCCTGGATGTCGCCCGCAGCGGAACCGCGAACGGCACCGTCGTGTGGTTGTACACCTGCAACGGCACGGGCGCGCAGAAGTGGACGTACGACTCCGCGACGCGGGCGCTGAAGAACCCGCAGTCGGGCAAGTGCCTCGACGCGACGAACGGGGCGCCGCTGTTCGACGGGCAGAAGATGCAGCTCTACACCTGCAACCAGACAGACGCCCAACGCTGGAGCTTCTGACGCAGGCGGGCCTCGGGGCGACCATGCGCCCGAGGCCCGCCCTCTGCCCCGGGCGAACGTAGGATGGAGCCGTGTCCGAAGCCTCTCCCGCTCTCGGAGCGCCGGATACCTGGGTCGCTCCGCTCGCCCGTGCGCTGCCTGCGCTCGTGCTGGGGCTCGTGATCACCTTCAGCCAGGATCACTCCGCACGGCTCGGCCTCGCCGGGTTCGGGGTGTTCGCGGTCGTGACGGCTGCCGTGCTGCTGGCGTCGGGGCTGCGTGCCGACCGGTCCGTGCGTGGCCTCGTGCTGCTGCAGGGCGTCGTGACCGCCGTTGCGGGAATCGCCGCTCTCGTGCTGCCGAGCGGCGGCCTCGGGTACTTCGTGCCGGTGGTGAGCGCCTGGGCGATCGTGACCGGCGCGCTCGAGGCGGTCAACGGCATCCGCTTCCGTCGCGCCCGAGCAGCGGCGCGCGACTGGCTCTTCACGGGTGTGCTCACGGCGATGCTCGGGCTCGTCTTCCTGCTCGTGCCCCAGGACTACGCCGACAGCTACGCCGTCGCGGACGCGGCCGACGGCACCGTCTCGGGCGTCGTGACGGCCGACATCCTGCTCGTGGGCATCCTGGGAGCCTGGGCCATCATCCTCGGTGTGCAGCTCGCGATTGTGGCGTTCTCGCTGCGCGCGCCGCGCCCGGTCTCCACGAAGGTGAGTGCATGAACGACACGACCCCCACCCCTCGCGCCGCGAACGCATGCGCCCGGTCGAGCTGCTCGTGATGGCAGGCGTGTTCGGTGTCTTCGTGGGCCTCTTCGTGTTCATGGGCACGCGCGAGTGGGCGCTCGCGCTCATCATGGCGGGCGTCGCGTTCGTCGCCTCGCTGGTGTTCATCGCGACGCTGCTCATCGCGGTCGCCCCGAAGAGCGGCGACCGCGTCGACCCCGTCGATCCGGATGCGCCCACCGGCACCGCAGGCTCGGTGCACCGCGATCCTCACCCGGGGCCCCGCGAGCACTGAGGCGCGGGCGTCGGGTTGACCGTCGCCTCGGCCTCGTCGCTGTGTCGAAAATGCAGGAGTCTCGGCGCGCATTCCCCACGCGTCCGGGCCTCCGCTGCCCGCAGCCGGGCAATTCTCCTGCATTTTCGACGTAGCCGGACGGATGCGGCGGTGCCGGACATGTGGGAGTAGTCACTCACCACATCGGGCACAGGAGCGCCCATGTTCGACGCCGACCCGCTCGGTGAGCCGCTCGCGGCATCCGCATCCGCGACGACAGCTCGAACGCCGGAGCTGCGCGAGGAACTCACGCGCATGGCGGGCGCATCCGTGCGAGAAATGCAGGAGTTGCCAAGGCCGAGCCCCTGAGATCCGGGCTCCGGCATCCCGTGCTGGCCCGATCTCCTGCATTTCTCGCAGGCGGGAGGCGATGGGTGGATGCGTATGCCGCCCGATGGGGCGGTCACCCCAGCCGCGGCCGACGCAGCTGAGCCCCGCCGCGCTCAGCCGAGGTAGTCGACGAGCTCCGAGGCGAGTCCCGTGTACGTCGCCGGGGTGAGCGCCAGCAGGCGCTCCTTCGCCGCGTCGCCGATGTCGAGTCCGCGGATGAAGTCGGCGAGGTCGGAGGCGGTCGCCCGCTTGCCGCGGGTCAGCTCCTTGAGCAGGGCGTACGGGTCGGCGATCCTCGAGCGGCCGGCGGCCACCTCGGCGCGGATGACGGTCTGGATCGCCTCGCCGAGCACCTCCCAGTTGGCGTCGAGGTCGGCGGCCAGCGCGTCCGGGTTCACCGCGATCTCGCCGAGGCCCTTGAGCAGGTTGTCGAGGGCGAGCAGCGAGTGTCCGAGGGCGACGCCGATGTTGCGCTGCGTCGTCGAGTCGGTGAGGTCGCGCTGCAGGCGACTCGTCGTGAGGGTTGCCGCGAGCGAGTCGAGCAGGGCGCACGAGAGCTCGAGGTTGGCCTCGGCGTTCTCGAAGCGGATGGGGTTGATCTTGTGCGGCATGGTCGACGAGCCGGTCGCCCCCGCCTGCGGGATCTGGGTGAGATATCCCATCGAGATGTAGGTCCAGACATCCGTCGCCAGGTTGTGCAGGATGCGATTGGCGTGCGCGATGCGACCGAAGAGCTCGGCCTGGCCGTCGTGCGACTCGATCTGGGTCGTGAGGGGGTTCCAGTCGAGGCCGAGCGAGGTGACGAACTCGCGCGAGATCGACGTCCATTCGGCGCTCGGCTCAGCCACTAGGTGGGCGGAGAAGGTGCCGGTGGCGCCGGAGAACTTGGCGGGGAACTCGACGGCGGCGATCCGCATCCGCTGGCGCTGCAGGCGGTGCACGACCACCGCGAGCTCCTTGCCGAAGGTCGTCGGGGTGGCCGGCTGCCCGTGGGTGTGGGCGAGCATCGGCTGGTCGCGCTGTTCGAGGGCGAGGGTGCGCAGCTTCTCCACGACGGCGTCGAACCGCGGGAGCCAGACCTGCTGCACGGCGGCGCGCAGTGTGATGCCATAGGAGAGGTTGTTGATGTCTTCGCTCGTGCAGGCGAAGTGGGTGAGCTCGGCGAGGTGATCGAGGCCCTGCGCGGTGAGTCGGGCACGCACGAGGTACTCGACGGCCTTGACGTCGTGACGCGTGGTCGCCTCCAGGCGCGCGAGCTCATCGATCTCGGGCTGCCCGAAGTGCTCGGCCCACGCCCGCAGCGCCTCGGCCTGCTGCGCCTCGACGGGCGTCACCCCGAACATCCCGCGGGCCGCGAGGAACAGCAGCCACTCCACCTCGACGCGCACGCGGGCGCGATTGAGACCCGCCTCCGAGAGGTGCTCGCCGAGCGGCTCGACCGAGGTGCGGTAGCGACCGTCGAGCGGGCTCAGGGGCTGCGGGGAAGCGGACTCATGGGACTCCCTGTCGGATGGCGGGTTCGAGCTGCCGGAACAGCGAGGCGCACGCCCGCTCGATCGCGAGGAGCACGGTGTCGAACATGGCGGCGTCCGAATAATACGGATCCGGTACGTCCATCGTGCCCGATGCCTCGGGGTCGAAGCTCATCAGCAGCTGTACCTTGCTGCGATCCGCGTCGTTGGAGGCCCACTGACGCAGGATGCGCTCGTGGCCGCGGTCGAACGCGACCACGAGGTCGAGCTCGGGGTACCAGGTCGGGTCGAACTGCCGGGCACGGTGCCGCGTGGCGTCGTGGCCGTGCGCGTCGAGCGCGGCGATCGTGCGCGGGTCGGCCCGCTCGCCGACGTGCCAATCGCCCGTCGCGGCGGAGGTCACCGAGACGATCGAGCCGTAGCCCTTCGTCGTGACGATGTCGCGCATGATGGCCTCGGCCATCGGCGAGCGGCAGATGTTGCCCGTGCACACGAAGCAGATGCGGAAGACCATCGGGTCGCTCGTCCGCGGGTCGCTCACCCGCCCATTGTGGCGCGTCCTTCCGAACCGCGGCACCCTCCTTCCGAATCAAACTCGTGACGAGTTCTCCCCGGATGTGGCTTCCGCCGCCCCGGTGGTTCGGCGGGACGCCCAGCATGGTCGCATCGTCGAAAGGAGCCCGGATGCCCGCCAATCCGCTCGAGCTCGAGCGCGCCCGAGATCGCCTCGTGCAACTCGTGGGACTGCAGCGCGACGCCGCGCTGCGCGCCGGCCATCTTCCCCGGATCGGCCCGGAGGCGTGGCGCGGACCCGCATACGAGCTGTACGCGCTGCGGGTCGACGCGATCGCCGACCGCCTGCGCACGGCGGCGGCCGAACTCGCGGATGCCGTCCACGCGGCGCGTCGGGAGGTGCTCGATGCTGCCGGCTGAGGTGGCGACACCGGACCCGGTGCGCGGCACGGATCCCGCATCCGGCTCCTCCACCACGCCGCCCAGTCCGCTCATCGTGCGCTCGGGCCGCTCGACGCTCGTGGCCACCGACGTGCTGCTCGCACACCTCCCGCAACTCGACGCCTTCGCCGACGCCATCGAATCCGACGCCCATCGCATCGCGGTGCTCGGCCTCGACACCCCACCCGGCGCCCTGCGTTCCGAGCTCGAGCGCTGCGAGATGACCGGGCTCGACCTCGCCGATCAGGTGCGCACCCTTCGGCGAGCCATCGCCATCGCGCAGAGCAGCTACGAGCTCGGCGAACGCAGCGTGATGTCGCTGCAGGATGCGGCATCCGCATGGTCGACAGGCACGCTCGCCCGTCTCGCCCTTCCCCTCCTGCCGCTGCTCGGCGCGGGCGGTGTGCTCGTCTGGAACCGGCTGCCCGGTACCGACGCACAGAAGAAGGCGGTGTTGCAGCGCTGGCTGCTCGATCATCCCGAGGTCGTCACGAGCCCCGAGTTCGCGACCCTCGTGCGCCGCGTCGTGTCGAACACCGACGATGCCGTGCTGGGGGCGTCGGGCCTGCCGCCATGGGTCTCGATGGTGCTCGGGGAACAAGGGCTCGGGATCCTCGGGGTCCAGACGAGTGCCGGGGTGCTCATCGCGGCGGGCTCCGCAAGCCCGGGTCGCGCGTTCCACGAGACGCCCGTGCGGGTCGAGCGCGTGTCGGAGACCGCCACGCCCACCCCACCGGCGGGTGCCGAGCAGCGGCTCGAGCGGGTGCCAGCCGAGGATCAGGTGCGCATCGAGCGCTACACGGCTCCCGGCGAACCGCCGCGCTACGTCGTCTACGTCGCGCCCACCCAGACCTTCTCACCCATCGCCGGCGATGAGCCGTGGGATCTCACGAGCAACGTGGCCGGGGTCGCCGGACTGCCGGCCGGATCGATCCGCGCGACCGAGCAGGCGATGGCCGACGCGGGCATCGCCCCCGACTCGGAGGTCGTGCTCGTGGGGTTCTCGCAGGGTGGGCTCGTCGCGGATGCGGTGGCCGCATCCGGAAACTGGAACACCGTCGGGCTCGAGACCTACGGCGATCCCGGTGGCGGCATCGAGCTGCCGGAGGGCATCCACGGTGTCGCCGTGCGGCACAGCGACGATTTCGTCGTGGCGACGGGCGGGGCTCAGCAAGCGACCGACCGCACGATCGTGGAACGTCGGGCGTATCCCGAGGGGTCGGCGATCCCCACCGATCTGCCGGTTCCTGCGCACCAACGCCGCGCCTATGCCGAAACGGCGCGGCTGCTCGATGCCGCCGGGTCGCCCGAGGTGCGTGCCCAACTCGATGCACTCGATGCCCTCACGCACGACTACACGGGCAGGGAGGGCTCGCAGATCACGACCTTCAGCTACCGCGCCGAGCGGGTGCCGACGAGGTGAGCTCGCCCGGTCAGCGCTTCTTGCGGGTGAGCGGCCGCAGGATGATCCCGATCAGCCAGCCGATCACACCGAGCACGATCGCCCCGAGCACGCCCCACCAGAAGCTCTCGACCGAGAGGCCGAAGCCGATGAGCGTCGAGATCCATGCCACCAGCAGGAACAGCAGGCCGTTCACGATGAGCGAGATGAGACCGAGCGTCAGGATGTACAGCGGGAACGCCACGATCTTGATCGCCGTTCCGACGATGCCGTTGACGACACCGAAGATCACCGCGAGCAGCACATACGTCCAGAACAGCGGCCACGACCAGCTCGTGCCGTCGGCCGCGGAATCCCACGACGCCACCTGCACGTGCGGATGCAGGATGAGCACGGTGAGCCAGAGAGCGAGCGCGTTGATGAGCAGGCGGATGACGAAGCGCATGCCGACATCATCCCAGCGTCGCCGCCGCCGCGCACCCCGCGCCTAGCATGAATGCCATGCCCGTCACCCTGCGGCCCGAGATCGCCGCGCTCGACCCCTACCGCCAAGGGCGTCCGGCGCCCGCCGACGCGTTCAAGCTCTCGAGCAACGAGAGTCCCTTTCCGACGCTGCCCGCCGTGAGCGAGGCGATCGCCGCATCCAGCATCATGCGCTACCCCGACGGGGCCGCGACGGCCCTGCGGGTGCGGCTCGCGGAACGCATCGGCGTGACCGTCGACGAGGTGCACGTGGGCGCCGGTTCGGTGTCGATCCTCCATCAGCTGGCGCAGGCCACCGCGGGAGCGGGCGATGAGATCCTCTACTCCTGGCGCTCCTTCGAGGCCTACCCGGGAATCGTCACGGTGACGGGCGCCACGAGCGTCACCGTCCCCCACCTGCCCGACGGATCGCACGACCTCACCGCGATGGCGGCGGCCGTCACCGACCGCACGCGTCTCGTGCTCGTCTGCACCCCCAACAACCCGACGAGTGCGACCGTGACCGCGGAGGCGTTCGAGGCCTTCATGGCATCCGTTCCCGAGACCGTGCTCGTGGTGCTCGACGAGGCCTACCGCGAGTTCGTCACCGACCCGGCCGCGGTCGACGGGCTGCCGATCCTCGAGAACCACCCCAACCTCGTCGTGCTGCGCACCTTCTCCAAGGCGTACGGGCTCGCGGGCCTCCGCGTCGGCTACGCGGTCGGGCCCTCCTACATCCTCGACGCCTGCCGGGCCACCGCGATCGCCCTCTCGGTGACCGAACCCGCACAGCGGGCGGCGCTGGCGGCGCTCGACCACGAAGACGAGTACCGCGCGCAGATCGCCGAACTCGTGCAGCGCCGCGACGAGATCCGCGACGCGCTGCGCGCCCAGGGCTGGACGATCCCCGAGCCGCAGGGCAACTTCGTGTGGCTGCCCACCGGGGCCCAGACGGTCGCCGCCGCCGAGGTGCTGGAGGAGCACGGAATCGTCGCGCGCGTGTTCGCGGGCGACGGCATCCGGGTGACCGTCGGAGAGGCAGAGTCTGTCGACAGGCTCATCCAAGCCGCGGAAAAGGTTGTGCGCACCCTCTGACTTCCGTGGAATGGAGCGCGGCATAGGGTAGAGCCCATGTCTTATACCGAGGCGACGGTTCAGCTGCTCTCGCCCCAGGGGACGCTCGTCGAGAGCGACGCGACAGCTCCCTACCTGCCCCTCATCACGGACCTCGACGAGAGCCGCCTGCTCGACTTCCACCGGCAGATGGTGGTCGTGCGGCGCTTCGACATCGAGGCGGGGAACCTGCAGCGCCAAGGCCAGCTCGCACTGTGGATTCCGAGCCTCGGACAGGAGGCCGCCCAGGTCGGGTCCGGCTACGCCGCCCGCACGCAGGATCACATCTTCCCCGCCTACCGCGAGCACGTCGTGGGTCGCATCCGCGGTCTGGATCTCATGAAGGTCATCGAGATGCTGCGCGGCCTCAGCCACGGCGGCTGGGTTCCGGCGGAAACCGGCAACTTCCACCTCTACACGCTCGTCATCGGCTCGCAGTCGCTGCACGCCACCGGGTATGCGATGGGCATCGGCCTAGACGGCGAGCCCAGCGGCGACCCCGAGGTCGACGAGGCCGCCCTCGTGTACTTCGGAGACGGCGCCACCAGCCAGGGCGATGTGAGCGAGGCTTTCGTCTTCGCCGCGAGCTACCAGACGCCGCAGCTGTTCTTCCTGCAGAACAACCACTGGGCGATCTCGGTGCCCGTCGAACGGCAGTCGCGCACACCGCTCTACCTGCGCGCAGAGGGGTTCGGCATCCCAAGTGTGCAGATCGACGGCAACGACGTGCTCGCGAGCTACGCCGTCACGCGCCACGGGATGGATGCTGCGCGGGCAGGCAACGGACCACGCTTCGTCGAAGCCCTGACCTACCGCATGGGCGCCCACACGACGAGCGACGACCCCAGCAAGTACCGCGAAGACGACGAGACGCGCTTCTGGGCCGAGCGCGACCCGATCACGCGCTACGAGAGCTATCTGCGCTCGCTCGGCGTCGGCGACGACTTCTTCCAGGACGTCGCCGCCGAGGCCGAAGACCTCGCCTCCGACGTACGTCGGCGCACGCTCGAGCTGACCGACCCGCCGACCGCGAAGGTCTTCGAGCACGTCTACACGGACGCGCATCCGCTGGTCGCCGAGGAGGCGCGCTGGTTCGCTGCCTACGAGGCGGGCTTCGAGGGGTGGAGAAGTGACCGAACGGATGCTGCCGATGGCGAAGGCCATCAACGAGGGCCTCCGCGCCGCGATGGCCGCAGACGAGAAGGTGCTGCTCATGGGCGAGGACATCGGCACCCTCGGCGGCGTCTTCCGGGTGACCGAGGGGCTCAAGGCCGAGTTCGGTGAGAAGCGCGTGCTCGACACCCCGCTCGCCGAATCGGGCATCGTCGGCTCCGCCATCGGGCTCGCGATGCGCGGCTACCGCCCGGTGTGCGAGATCCAGTTCGACGGCTTCATCTTCCCCGGCTTCGACCAGATCACCTCGCAGCTGGCCAAGCTCACCTACCGCCACGAAGGGTCGGCGAGCTTCCCGGTCGTCATCCGGGTGCCCTACGGCGGCCACATCGGCGCCGTCGAGCACCACCAGGAGAGCCCCGAGGCGTACTTCGCCCACACGCCCGGCCTGCGGGTCGTGAGCCCGGCGACCTCCAACGACGCCTACTGGATGATCCAACAGGCCATCGCCTCCAACGACCCGGTGCTGTTCTTCGAGCCGAAGGCCCGGTACTGGCAGAAGGGCGAGGTCGCCGACGACGGCGTGCCCACCCCGCTGCACCACAGCCGGGTCGTGCGAACCGGAACCCAGGTGACCCTCGTGGGCCACGGTGCGATGGTCGCGCAGCTGCTGCAGGCCGCCGAGGTGGCCGCATCCGAGGGCACGAGCGTCGAGGTCATCGACCTGCGCTCGCTCGCCCCCATCGACTACGCCCCGCTCGTCGAATCGGTGCAGAAGACCGGTCGGCTCGTGGTGGCGCAGGAAGCGCCCGGCAATGTCTCGGTCGGGTCGGAGGTCGCGGCGACGGTCGCCGAGCGCGCCTTCTACTCGCTCGAGGCGCCCGTGCTGCGGGTCTCGGGTTTCGACACCCCGTTCCCGCCCGCCAAACTCGAGGGTGTCTACCTTCCGGATGTGGACCGCATCCTGGAGGCGGTCGACCGCGCCCTCGCCTACTGACCCACCCCCGCTGTTCACCCACTGAGGAGGCCCCGTGGCCCACGCAGAGTTCCCGCTGCCGGATGTCGGCGAAGGCCTCACCGAGGCGGAGATCGTCGCCTGGAAGGTCAAGCCCGGTGACCAGGTGACCGTCAACCAGGTGCTCGTCGAGATCGAGACCGCCAAGTCGCTCGTCGAGTTGCCGAGCCCGTTCGCCGGCACCGTGACGGAACTGCTCGCCGAGGAGGGCGCGACCGTCGAGGTGGGCGCTCCCATCATCCGCGTCGACTCCGTCGGCGGCACGATCGAGCTGCAGGCCCCCGCGAACGACTCCGAGAGCCTCGGCACCGTCTCCGACCCGGGCACGATGGGCTCGCGGCCCGAAGCCGAGGATGCCGCATCCGGCTCGGTGCTCGTGGGCTACGGCTCCAAGGGGGTCACACCGCCACGCGCCGCCGGCGTCCCGGCGCGGCCGTGCCCGTCCCGGGTGCACCCGGTGCTGCGCCGTCGGCGCCCGCGCCTGCGCGCGTCGCCCCGCGCCTGCCCGGCGCGCAGGTGCTTGCCAAGCCGCCCATCCGCAAGCTCGCGAAAGACCTCGACGTCGACCTGGCCGAGGTGACCGCGACCGGACCCGGCGGCGAGGTGCTGCGCGAGGACGTCATCCGTCAGGCGCAGCAGGCGAGCGTGTTCCGCAACATCCAGACGCCCGCCTGGCCCACCGAGCGCGAGGAGCGCATCCCCGTCAAGGGCGTGCGCAAGGCGACCGCGCAGGCGATGGTCGCATCCGCCTTCACCGCGCCGCACGTGTCGGTGTTCACCGACGTCAACGCCACCCGCACGATGGAGTTCGTCAAGCGCCTCAAGGCCTCGCCCGACTTCGCGGGGGTGCGGGTGAGCCCGCTGCTCGTGATGGCGAAGGCCGTGATCTGGGCGGTGCGCCGCAACCCCACGGTGAACTCCTGCTGGACCGATGAGGAGATCATCGTGCGGCACTTCGTGAACCTCGGCATCGCTGCCGCGACGCCGCGCGGGCTGATCGTGCCGAACGTCAAGGACGCACAGAACCTCTCCTTGCTCGAGCTCGCGCAATCGCTCGAGCAGCTCACGCTCGTGGCCCGCGAAGGCAAGACCCAGCCGGCCGACATGTCGAACGGCACCATCACGATCACCAACCTCGGCTCGTTCGGCATGGACACCGGCACGCCGATCCTGAACCCCGGCGAGGTGGCGATCGTGGCGCTCGGCACCATCAAGCAGAAGCCGTGGGTGGTCGACGGCGAGGTGCGCCCGGCCTACGTCACCACGGTGGGTGCCTCGTTCGATCACCGAGTGGTGGACGGGGATGTGGCGTCGCGCTTCACCGCCGACGTCGCCTCGGTGCTCGAGGAGCCGGCGCTGCTGCTCGACTGACCGGGGTCCCTCGACGCTTCGCGGGGAGCGGATTCGGTTTCCGGACGCATGCCCCCGCGTATCGCCTGCGGCGATGCGCTCCCGCCAGTCCCGATGCCAGCGTCCGGGAACCGAATCCGCACCCCCGCTCCGCTCGACACCCCCGCGCTCCCTCCTGCTCCGCTCGACACCCGCCGCGCCCCCTCCCCGAGGGCTCGAGCCTGTCGGCACTCGATCGGCCGGGCGTTCGCGCACGGCCGGCCGATCGGCCGAGCGCGGCGGATTATCGCCGCGCCGAACTAACACTGAGAACGGTTCTCAGCTAGCATGAGCCGGTGAGCCGACCGGTGCTGAGTGTGCGCGACGCGCAATTGACGCTCGGCGCACGCACGCTGTGGTCGGGGCTTGAGCTCGATGTGGCTCCCGGCGAGTTCGTGGCCGTGCTCGGGGCCAACGGCTCCGGCAAGACGAGCCTCTTGAAGGCGATCCTCGGGCAGCATCCGCTCGCGCACGGCGAGATCCTGCTCGACGGTGAACCGGTGCGCCGCGGCGATCGTCGCATCGGCTACATCCCCCAGCAGCGCGGGCAGGATCCGGCGCTGCGCATCCGTGGCCGCGACCTGGTGCGACTCGGCGTCGACGGAGAGCGCTGGGGCACCGGATGGCCGAGCCGCGCGCGCCATCAACGCGTCGACGAGCTGCTCGATGCGGTGGGTGCCAGCCACTACGCGAAGGTGCCGGTGGCGCTGCTGTCGGGGGTGAGCAGCAGCGGTTGCGCGTCGGCCAGGCGCTCGCGGGCGACCCGCGGCTCATGCTGTGCGACGAGCCGCTCGGCTCGCTCGACCTGCGCGCGCAACGGCTCGTGAGCGACCTCATCGACCGGCATCGTCGCGAGCGGGGTTTCGGGGTGCTGTTCGTGACCCACGACGTCAACCCGTTACTCGGCATGGTCGACCGCGTGCTCTACCTCGCCGGCGGACGGTTCCGCATCGGCACCCCGGATGAGGTGCTCACCTCGGAGGTGCTCTCCGAGCTCTACCAGGCCGAGATCGACGTCATCCGCAGCCACGGCCGCGTGATCATCGTGGGCACGCCCGACCACGCGCACCACACCCACGAGCATGGCCCCGGTGCGCGGGGAGGTGCCGCGTGAGCGACTGGTGGAGCGCCCTCTTCGACTTCCGCGACTACGGCGCACTGCTCGCCCTGCTGCACAACTCGGTGCTCGCCGGGGCCGTGCTCGGCATCGCGGGCGGACTCATCGGCGTGTTCGTGATGACCCGCGACCTCGCCTTCGCGGTGCACGGCGTGAGCGAGCTGTCGTTCGCGGGTGCTGCGGCGGGCCTGCTGTTCGGCGTCGGCGTCGTCGAGGGCTCGATCATCGGGTCGCTCGTGGCGGCCGTCATCATCGGGGTGCTCGGGGCGCGAGCGCGCGAACGCAACTCGATCACAGCCGTGCTGATGCCGTTCGGTCTCGGCCTCGGCATCCTGTGCCTCGCCCTCTACCCGGGGCGGGCGTCCACCAAGTTCGGGCTGCTCACGGGTCAGATCGTCGCAGTCGACGACCCCCGGCTCGGCTGGCTCGCGATCGTGTGCGGCATCGTCGTGGTGGGGCTGCTCGTGATGTGGCGTCCGCTGTCGTTCGCGAGCCTGGATGCCGAGGTCGCTGCGGCACGCGGCGTTCCGGTGCGCGGGATTTCACTCGCATTCATGCTGCTGCTGGGCCTCGCGGTCGCCGCGAGCATCCAGATCGTGGGCGCGTTGCTCGTGCTGTCGATCCTCGTGACGCCCGCCGCGGCGGCCCTGCGGATCTCGAACTCGCCGGTCGTCGTGCCGCTGCTGTCGATGGCGTTCGCGCTCGTATCACTTGTGGGCGGCATCCTGCTCGCCCTCGGCGCGAGCGTGCCGATCAGCCCCTACGTCACGACCATCTCGTTCCTCATCTGGGTGGTGTGCGTGCTCGCAGGGCGCCGCCGCCGGGATCGACGTACCCTAGGGGCGAAGGAGGTGGTGGCGCCGTGAAGCGCAACACCTGGCAGCGTGAGGCTGTGCGTGACGCGCTCGGCCGCACCGAGGGTTTCGTGTCGGCGCAGGCGCTGCACGCCTCCTTGCGCGGCACCGGCTCGGAGGTCGGGCTCGCCACCGTCTATCGCGCGCTCGCCGACCTCGCGAGCGAGGGCGAGGCCGACTCGCTCGTGCAGGAGGGCGAGAGCCTGTACCGCGCGTGCACGCCCGGCTCGCACCACCATCACCTGATCTGCCGCAACTGCGGCACGGCGGTGGAGATCTCGGCGGATCCCGTGGAGGCCTGGGCGCGTCACGTCGCCGCCGAGCACGGCTTCACCGAGCCGAACCACGTCGTCGACGTGTTCGGGGTGTGCCCGGAGTGCACCGCGGCCGCATGCGCGCGCTGAGTCAGGCGTCGGCGGCCTCCAGCAGGCGCCAGCCCATCCGCTTGGCTGCGTCACGGTCGAAGGTGACCGCGTCAGCGACCCCGAAGAGCTCCATGCTTGCGGCGATGAGCGCATCCGGGAAGTCGGCACCCGACTCGGCGAGCGAGAGGGCGCGCACGACGCTCTCTCCATCCTCGAATTCGAGCGAATCCGTCTCGACGAGTCCGCGAATGAGTGCGAGCCGCACCGCGGGCGGTTCCCGATAGCTCCGCGCGAGGACCCATTCGAACTCTGCGAGCGCGACGTGAGTGATGAAGCCTGGCCGAGTGGTCGTCAGTGAGGCCAGCACCGCGTCGGCGGCGCGGGCCTGGCCCGGGTCATCGCGAACGATCGCGCGCAGCAAAACGTTCGCGTCGATCCCGATCAACGCTCGAGGCCCCGCATGACGTGCTCGGCAGCGGCCGCTGCGATGTCTTCGTTCATCTGGTCGATCATGACGGGCGCCCGATCCGGCCGGTACAAGAGGCCGGCGAGGTCCATGATGCTGCCCGTGCGGGCCACGATCCGGTACTGGCCATCCGACAGGCGCACGAACATCACCTTCGAGCCCGCTTCCAGATGCAGGTCGTCGCGGACCTCCTTCGGGACGGTGATCTGGCCCTTGCTGGTCATCGTGGCTGTCGGCATGAGTTGCTCCTTACTCGACATCATCTTGCCTTACAACGCCGCACTACGCAAGGCTACTGGGCGGGCGTATGCGGCACGCGGCTGGCGGATGCGGCATCCCTCGGGTAGCATCGGAGGGTTGACCGCAGAAATGCGGCCTTCTTTGTGCGCCGCCGCGACTCGAAGAGTTCACGGTATCGGCGTGCCGACAAGTGACCTTGGGTGGGGCGCTCGCCCCACGGTAGCGATTGGATAAGAAACCATGGCAGCTGTGTGCCAGGTGACCGGAGCCGTTCCCGGCTTCGGACACAACATCTCGCACTCGCACCGCCGGACGAAGCGCCGCTTCGACCCGAACGTGCAGAAGAAGAAGTACTACGTGCCCTCGCTCAAGCGGACCGTGACCCTGACGGTCTCGGCTAAGGGCATCAAGGTGATCGACGCGCGCGGCATCGAGTCCGTCGTCGCCGAGATCCTCGCGCGTGGGGAGAAGATCTGATGGCCAAGAAGGCACAGGACGTCCGTCCGATCATCAAGCTGCGTTCCACCGCCGGCACCGGGTACACCTACGTGACCCGCAAGAACCGTCGCAACAACCCCGACCGCATCGTGCTGAAGAAGTACGACCCGGTGGTGCGCAAGCACGTCGAATTCCGCGAGGAGCGCTAAGACATGGCCAAGAAGAGCAAGATCGCCAAGAACGAGCAGCGGAAGGTCGTCGTCGCGCGTTACGCCGCGAAGCGCCTCGAGCTGAAGAAGGCGCTCGTCGACCCCAACTCGACCGACGAGCAGCGCGAGGCCGCCCGTGTCGGCCTGCAGAAGCTGCCCCGTGACGCCTCCCCGATCCGCGTGCGCAGCCGCGACGCCATCGACGGCCGCCCCCGTGGTGTGCTGACGAGCTACGGCATCTCGCGTGTGCGGTTCCGCGACATGGCCCACCGTGGCGAGCTGCCCGGTGTGACCAAGTCGAGCTGGTAACACCGCTTCCGCATTCACGTCCGAAGGGGCGTCGGCATCGCGCCGGCGCCCCTTCGTCGTGTTCGCAGCGGCACAACCCTCAACCAACACCTGAGGTCGACCTGGGCGAAAAGCCCCGAAACGCCCGGAAATGTCGGGGATCGCTGGTAGTTTCGAGCACGGTTCAGGGGTCGACAACCTCGGGGCCGACCCCGCGACTTCCCCACCGGGGAGTTCGCATCGAGATCACGAAAAACGTCCGAGGAGGACACATGGCTGACACCCTCAACAAGAGCGACCTCGTCGCCGCGATCGCCGCCGAGACCGGCGAGAGCCAGGCGGCCGTCGGCAAGGTCGTCGACGCGTTCTTCTCCGTCGTCGCCGCTCAGGTCGGCGGCGGCAAGAAGGTCAGCATCCCCGGCTGGCTGTCGTTCGAGAAGACCCACCGCGCTGCGCGTGCGGGCCGCAACCCCGCGACCGGCGAGACCATCCAGATCGCCGCGTCGAACGGCGTGAGCGTCAAGGCCGGCTCCAAGCTGAAGGCCGCCGTCAAGTAAGGCACCTTCCGAGCCTGCAGGGGCATCGACCATCGTTGGTCGGTGCCCCTGCTGCATTCGCGGGGTCGGTGCCGTTCGGCGCGCGCACGTAGGCTGGATGCGTGCGGCGCCTTGCGTGGGTCACCGGACCCGCCCTTCTTCTTCTCGCCGCCCTCGCGGCGGTGCTCATCGCGCTCGCCGTCGGCGGCGGCGCTGCGCCGCTCCCGCTCGTCGACCCCGGCGCGGTGGTGCGCTACGGCATCCCGATCGCGACGGTTCTCGTCGACCTGGGTGCCGCCGCGACGATCGGCGCGCTCGTGCTCGCCGTGTTCGCGCTCACGCCCGGTGAGAAGGCGTACGACCGCGCCGTCGACGTGGCCGCCGCGGGCGCTGCCGTCTGGACCGTCGCATCCGGGGCCATGGCCTTCCTGCTGTTCCAGAGTCTGCACATCTCGGCGCCCACCCTCGACGACGTGTACGGCCAGCAGTTCGGCACCTTCCTCACGGCGGTGCCGGTCGGGCGGGCGTGGCTCACCGTGACGCTCGTGGCCGCCGCCGCCACGGCCGTGTGCTTCGCGGTGCGCAACTCGACGATGCTCGCGATCACCGCGGGTGGCTCGATGCTCACGCTCCTGCTCATCGCGCAGCAGGGTCACGCGGGGGCCACGGCCGATCACAATGTCGCGGTGAGCGCCCTCTGGCTGCACATGGTGTTCGCCGGTCTCTGGGTGGGCGGCCTGCTCGCGGTCGTGCTCGTGCGTCGTCTCGTCGACGGCGACCGGCTGCGCGTCGTGCTCGCGCGCTACTCGAGCATCGCGCTCGTGTGCTTCATCGTCGTCGCCGTCTCGGGGTATGTGTCGGCGGCGATCCGTATCGGCGAGCTGCCCGAGCTGCTGACCCCCTACGGGCTCATCGTGCTCGGCAAGGTCGGCGCGCTGCTCGCGCTCGGCGCGTTCGGCGCCGTGCAGCGCCGCTGGGCGATCTCGCGGATGCGGGAGGGCGCCTCGCGCTGGTGGTTCCGGCTGCTCGTGCTCGGCGAGATCGCCTTCATGGGCATCGCGAGCGGACTCGCGGCCGGACTCGCCCGCACCGCCCCGCCGGTGGAGGAGATCCCGGCGACGGAGCTCGCGAACCCGACACCGGCCGAGTACCTCACCGGCCGCGCGCTGCCGCCCGAGCTCACCCCCATCCGCTACCTGACCGAGTGGCAGCTCGAGCTGCTGTGGGTGCTCGTCGCGGCGTTCGCGGCGTTCTTCTACCTCGCGGGCGTGTGGCGCCTGCACCGTCGCGGCGACAGGTGGCCGGTCTACCGCACGGTGCTCTGGCTCGCGGGTCTCGCGTCGTTCGTGTGGGTCACCAACGGTGCGCCCGCCGTCTACGAGCAGTACCTGTTCTCGATGCACATGCTGGGGCACATGGTGCTCACCATGGCGATCCCGATGCTGCTCGTGCTCGCCGCCCCCGTGACGCTCGCGGCCCGCGCGATCCGCAAGCGCACCGACGGGAGCCGGGGCGGGCGCGAGTGGATCCTGTGGGCGGTGCAGTCGCCGGTCGCGAATGTGCTCACCAACCCGATCGTGGCGGCCGCCATCTTCGCCATCTCGCTGTGGGTGTTCTACTACACGCCGATTCTGCGCTGGGCGGTCACCGACCACGTGGGCCATCTGTGGATGGTGGCGCACTTCCTCATCTCGGGCTACCTGTTCGTGCTCGTGCTCGTCGGCGCCGACCCGGTGCGCAAGCGGCCGCCGTACGCGCTGCGGCTGCTGCTGCTGCTCGCCACGATGGCCTTCCACGCCTTCTTCGGCCTCGCGATCATGTCGGACACCGGCCTCATGCTCGCCGACTGGTACGGCGCGATGGGTCGCACCTGGGGCTGCCGCCGCTCGAGGACCAGGCCTGGGGCGGCGGGATCGCATGGTCGGTCGGCGAGATCCCCACCGTCGCGCTCGCCGTGGTGGTGTCGGTGCTCTGGGCCCGCAGCGACGACCGCGAGGCGAAGCGCCGCGACCGCGCCGCTGACCGCGACGGCGAGGCCGAGCTCGCGGCGTACAACGCGATGCTCGCTCACCGCGCGGATGCGGGCGGCCGGGCAGAGACTCAGCCGGCGGAGTCGGCCGAGTCGACGGCGGGCGCCAGCACGACCGCCGAGCCGTCGAAACCCACCCGGTAGGCCGCCGAGAACGGAACGTCCTGTTCGAGCGTCGACACCGACCCGTCGAACAGCGACTGCACGTCGACCCGCAGGTGCGCGACCCCGTCGGCCCCGATGAGGGCCCACGATCCCACGTGCTCGTGTGGCGCGAGCCGCACGCGCGGCAGCTGCGAGATGGTCCATTCGGGCTCGGACGCCACCCGGTTCTCGATCGCGTAACCGAACGGGCACCCGGTGGGGAAGAGCACGTGCTGGTCGGCGCACGCCGCGAGGGCGTCGGCCAGCGCCTCCTGCGCGGCATCGAGGAAGGTCGCGCTCGGCACGATGTCGATCTCGACCGAGGTCTCGCCACCGACGGCCGCGATGGTCACCTCGTCGGCGGTGAGGAACTCCGAGTCGTGCGCGAAGCGGTACACACCGGGGGTGAGCGTCGCGAACACGGCGGGCGCACCATCCGCGATCTCGAGCGGCAGGCGCCCGACGGCGAGTCGCTCGTCGCCCGTGGTCGTCACGCTGAGCGCCGTGATCGGGGAGCGCGCGAAACCCCACTCGGGGAACAGCGCGAGGCGGGTGCCGACCCGCTCGATGTGCAGCGTCGCGCGGCCGCTCGTGCTGCCCGAGGTGAACGCGACCGTCACCCGGTGCACCCCGTCGTCTTCGGTGTCGCCCACGAGCTCCCAACTGAACGTGTCGAGCGCGAGCGGGTCGAGCATCCGCTGGTCGAGCCCCTCGGCATCTACTCCGGGCAGGGCGAGCACCTCGTCGACGCGCCCGTCGGCGAGCGAGGTCAGGTAGTCGCGGGCGAACGCGGATGCCGAGAACACCGTGGCATTCGCGATCGCGACGCCCGCGATGATCGAGCCCGCGAGCACCACCACCGCCCCTACCCAGCCGATCACGATCCGCACGGTGCACATTCTGCCGTGTGCGTCTGAAGGAGAGGTCGCGGCTCGGTTAGCCTGCTGTGATGCCGCGCACCGATCTCGCCCCCGAGCAGCGGGCGGTATTCGAGGCGATCGAGACCACGCGCGAGCACATCTTCGTCACGGGTCGCGCGGGAACGGGCAAGTCGACGCTGCTCGAGTACCTCGCCTGGAACACCTCGAAGCAGCTCGTGATCTGCGCGCCCACCGGCGTTGCGGCGCTCAACGTGGGCGGGCAGACCATCCACTCGCTGTTCCGGCTGCCGATCGGCGTCATCGCCGATCACGAGATCGAGCAGTCCGCCGAGCTCAAGAAGCTGCTGAACGCGATCGAGACGCTCGTGGTCGACGAGGTGTCGATGGTCAACGCCGACCTGCTCGACGCGATGGACCGCAGCCTGCGGCAGGCTCGCCAGAAGCCGCACGAGGCCTTCGGCGGCGTGCAGCTCGTGCTGTTCGGCGATCCGTTCCAGCTCGCCCCGGTGCCGGGCGACGGCGACGAGCGGGCCTACTTCGCCGACCGCTACCGCTCGATGTGGTTCTTCGACGCGCGGGTGTGGGAGGAGGCCGACCTCACGATCTACGAACTCGGCACGATCCACCGGCAGCACGAGCTCGAGTTCAAGCAGCTGCTCAACGCCGTGCGCCACGGACAGGTGACCGCCGAGATGGCGGGCCGGCTCAACTCGGTCGGCGCGCGCCCGGCCCCCGACGACGGCACGATCACCCTCGCCACGACGAACGCCACCGTCACACGCATCAACCAGGCGGCGCTCGGCCGGCTGCCCGGCCGCATCCTCTCGGCCGTCGCCGATGTGAATGGCGACTTCGGTGGGCGCGCGTACCCCGCCGACGAGAAGCTCGAACTCAAGGTCGGCGCTCAGGTGATGTTCCTGCGCAACGACGCCGGGGGAGAGGGTCGCTGGGTCAACGGCACGATCGGCGAGGTCGTGCGCATCTCCGACAACGTGACCGTCGAGATCGACGGTGAGCGGCACGAGGTGGCCCCGGCCACCTGGGAGCGCTACAAGTACAGCTACTCACCCGTGACGAAACAGTTGACGCGGGATGTCGTGGCCGAGTTCACGCAGTTCCCGCTGCGGCTCGCATGGGCGGTCACGATCCACAAGTCGCAGGGCAAGAGCTACGACTCCGCGATCGTCGATCTCGGGCAGCGCAGCTTCGCGCCGGGGCAGACCTATGTCGCCCTCAGCCGGCTGACGGCGCTCGACGGGCTCTACCTGTCGCGACCGCTGCGGCCGAGCGACATCATCGTCGACGACAACGTGCGCCGCTTCATGGAGCGGGCGAAGCCGATCCCGGGCATTCGGGCGTAGGGGGCGCTGGTTTCGAGACGCGCCCTGCGGGCGCTCCTCAACCAGCTGGGCAGTCAGGTGGTTGAGGAGCGCCGCGCGAAGCGCGACGCGTCTCGAAACCGCCGCCGCACCTGCCCTACGCCGCGGCCTTCGCGCGCGCGAGGTCGTCGAACAGCTCGGTGTTGAAGCGGTACGCGAGCAGCACCTCGTCGATCACCCGCTCGCGTTCGGCGGCATCCCACGTCACCCGGTCGAGCTCGTCACGGTAGGTCTGCTTGAACGCCTGCGGGTCGGCGATCTCGTCGAAGAGGTAGAAGCCGACGCCGTTGCTCTCGAATCCGAAGCGCCGCTGCATGACGCGGCTGATGAACTGCCCGCCCGAGAGGTCGCCGAGGTACCGCGTGTAGTGGTGGGCGATGAATCCACCCGACCAGCGTTCCTCGGCGACGCGGCGGATGCGGTCGACATAGGCGCGGGTCGTCGGCAGCGGGGCGATGCGGTCGCGCCAGTCGGCGCCGAGCAGGTAGTCGAGATCTGCTTCGAGGGCGGGCAGGCGCGTGAGGCGCGGGGTCGCGAACTGGGCGACCACGGCATCCGCGGCGAACGCCGCCTCGGCGCTCTCGAGGGCGTCGTAGATGAAGTAGTGCTGCGCGACGAGGGCGATGTAGTCCTCGCGGGTGCCGTCGCCCTTCATGAGGTCGGTCATGAAGCCGGCGCCCTCACTGTCGGAGTGGCCAGACCAGGTGCGCTCGCGGAGGGCCTGCGAGAAGGGCAGCACGGACACGGGACTCCTTTGGTGAGGTTGCCCTTAGTTTATGGCTGCCTGAAGGTTGGTGCTAGCCCCGTGCCGCATCCGCTTTCGGTCGCGCGGCCCCCAGGCCGGTGGCCAGCAGGCCCGAGGATGTCGCGAAGTGCACGACGTTGTCGGCCCCGTTGAGCGCCAGAACGTTGGCGGGCGTGCTCACCACGAACAGGCCGACCATGCCGAGCACCAGCAGCAGGGTGCCGGCCGCGACGTTGATCGGGCGGGCGAGCGCCTCGCCGCGGATGGTGCCCGCGGCGAGGGCGAGAGCGATCACGAGGTGCAGCGCGGCAAGCGGCACGCTCGTGCCGAGCACGCCGGCGATGAGCGGCCCGAGCCGGGGGTCGGCGGGGGCGAGCGAGACGACCAGGCCCCAGGCGCCGAGCACGGCGAAGAGCGCAGCGCCCACGATCGCGGCGATCCGGTTCGGCGTCATCGGCGGCTCAGTCGTGGGGGCGCGGTTCGACGCCGAGCTTGCCGCACGCGGCGTCGTAGAGCGCCACGATCTCGCGACGCAGCTGGGGGCGCTCGCTGAGCTCCTGCGACCACGGCAGGTGCAGCTCGGCCTCCTCCCCCGCGACGGTGTAGCGCCAGGTTCCTCCGCGGTGGTCGAGGTCGATCATGCGCGCGGATTCCGGATCGCGACCCGCGAAGGCGCGCACGATGAGCAGGTTGTCGTCGATGTGGTCGTCGTTCATGTGATGCAGCACGGCCTCGACGACCTCGGGGGCGAAAACGGTCACGGGTTCACGCTAATCGACCATTTCCGGAAGACGTCTGTTGAGATGGTGGGGTGGACGAACACGGTGAGCCACACCGGGACGGCACGAGCAGGCGTGACTTCCTGCGAGCAGGCGGCGCCGCGGCCGCCGGCGTCGTCGCGGGCGGGGTCGTCGGCGACCTGGCCCACCACCACCCCGCAGTACCTGCCGCCGAACCCGCAGGCCGAGGATCCGCATCCGGGTAACGCCCACCGCGACAAGCCGCTCAGCCCGCCGGCGCAGGGTCTGCTCGGCTTGCTGCTGGCGAAGTACGGCAACCCGGAGCACATCGACCCGCACAGCTACGGCGACGCCTACGAGGTGCTCACCAGCTACGGGGTGGGGCTGTTCGGGCAGCAGGGCACGACGCCGTCGGCACCGGCCACCCCGATCCCCTGAACCGCGGCGCACCCGGAAGCAGCGCAGATGAGCCTCGAGCTGGTCGTCGTGCTCGCGCTGCTCGCCGTGGCGATCGGGATGTTCGCGCTCGGGCGTCCGCGGACGGGTGTCGTCGCCGTGCTCGTGATCGTCGCGTTGCCGCTCACCGGCATCCTGAGCGTGCAGGAGGCGCTCGCGGGATTCGCGGATCCGAACGTCGTGCTGGTCGGGGCGCACTTCGTCGTCGGTGCGGGTGTCGTCGGTCAACACGCTCGTGGTGGAACCGGGGCGTTACAGCTTCGGCGACTTCGTGAAGGTGGGGGTGCCGTTCACCCTCGTGGTGCTCGTGGTGAGCGTGCTGCTCGTGCCGGTGCTGCAGCCGTTCTGAGTGCGGCCGGCGGCGCGCGGTCGCACGCGGATGCGGCGATACGGTGTGGCCATGAGCTTCGACGTCGACGCCTTCCGCCTCCGCTTTCCTGCCCTCCAGACCGGCATGGCGCACTTCGACGGGCCTGGCGGCACGCAGACGCCGCGCGAGGTGGGGGAGGCGATCGCGCGCGTGCTCACCGGTCCGCTGTCGAACCGCGGCGCCGCCACCCTGGCCGAGCGCAATGCGACGGATGCGGTGCTCGCGATGCGCGAGGCCGCGGGCGACCTGCTGGCTGTTCCGGCATCCGGCGTCGTCTACGGACGTAGCGCGACGCAGCTCGCCTACGACTTCTCGCGGCACCTGTCGCGCGATTGGGGGCCGGGCGACGAGGTGGTGGTGACGCGTCTCGACCACGACTCGAACGTGCGCCCGTGGGTGCAGGCGGCCGAGCGCGCCGGGGCGACGGTGCGCTGGATCGCCGTGGATCCCGCGACCGGTGAACTGGTGCTCGACGACCTCGCCGAGGTGCTCTCGCCGCGCACGCGCCTCGTCGCGGTCACGGCCGCCTCGAACCTGATCGGAACGATGCCGCCCGTGCGGCAGATCGCGGATGCCGCCCACGCGCAGGGCGCGCTCGTCTACGTCGACGCCGTGCACTACGCCGCCCACGAGCTCATCGACCGGCAGCAGTTGGGCGCCGACTTCGTGGTGTGCTCGCCCTACAAGTTCCTCGGGCCGCACTGCGCGGTGCTGGGCGCCGACCCCGCCCTGCTCGAGACGATCCGGCCCGACAAGCTCGAGCCCTCGACGAACGCCGTGCCCGAGCGATTCGAGTTCGGCACCCTGCCCTACGAGACCATGGCGGGCGTGACCGCCGCGATCGAGGTGCTCGCGGGCCTCGCCCCCGGGGAGGCGACGGACCGGCGTGCGGCGCTCGCGGGATCGTTCCGAGCGTTGCACGCGCACGAGTCGGCGTTGCTGGCGAGGCTCGAGCGGGGCGTGTCGAGCCTCGGCGACCGGGTCACCGTCTGGTCGCGGGCCGCGCGGCGCACGCCGACCCTGCTCATGACGTTCGCCGGTCGCTCGGCTGGGGAGGCATCCGCGTTCCTCGCAGCGCGTGACGTGCACGCGCCGGCGGGCAACTTCTACGCGCTCGAGGCGTCGCGCGCGCTCGGCCTCGGCGATGCGGGCGGACTGCGGGTGGGGCTCGCGCCGTATACGACCGTCGGCGAGATCGACCGGCTGCTCGAGGGGCTCGCCGACTTCCTCGGCTGAGGGCGCGGATAGCCTGAAGGGGTGGACCTTCCCCCGACGCGAGTGAGCTACCCGGATGGTGCGGTCGCCTCGACCGGTACGGTGCTGCATGTCGAGGCGCTCGCGGGCGGCCGCTCGGCGGTCGTGCTCGATCGCACGGCATTCCACCCGGTCGACGCCGCGTGGCCCGACCAGCCCGCCGACCGCGGATCGCTGCGCTGGGCGAGCGGGTCGGGCGCGATCGTGGACGCGGTGACGGGCGGCGTTCGCGAGGGCGAGCTGCTGCTCGGTGCCGAGCTGCCGGTGCGGATGGGCACACCCGAGTGGACCTTCGTGGTCGCGCACCTCATCGAGGGCGAGGCGCCCGCGGTGGGTGAGCACGTGGAGGTCGCCGTGGATGCCGAGCATCGGCGTGCGCTCAGCGCCGGGCACACCGCGTGCCATCTGGCATCCCTCGCACTCGACGCGGCGCTCGCCGACGCTTGGTCGAAGCCGGTCGGCAGCGACGCGCTCGGCCATCCCGCCTTCGACGATCTCGCGATCCAGAGTTCGCGCATCGAGCCGTTCGGTTCGCTCGACGTCTACCGGGTCGGCAAGTCGCTGCGCAAGAAGGGCTTCGACCCCGCGGCGCTGGCAGACCCCGATGCCGTGGCCGCGCGGGCGAACGAGGCGCTCGCCGCGTGGGTGGCGGCGGGCGCGCGCATCCGCATCGACCGCGACGGCGATGAGCTCTCGACGCGCCGCAGTTGGGTGTGCGAGCTGCCGGAAGGCGAGGTGCGCATCCCGTGCGGGGGCACCCACCTGACGGGCCTCGACGGGGTCGCCTCGGTCGCGGTCGCGCTCGACACGGTTGCGGTGCCGGGCGGTGCCGAGTTGACGATGCGCACGACAGCCGAGCCGGCCGCCGCCCCTGCTCAGCCCCCGCGCTGACCGCGCTCCTCGCGCGCACCTCGGCTAACGGCGACGTCCCCAACACCCTCCGAAAGAAGGAGTTGACATGACCAGGAAGCAAACATGGATCGTCGGCGCCGTGCTGCTGGTGCTCGGCGTGATCGCGACCGTCATGGGGCAGACGTGGCTGTGGGCGGAGATGGACACGGTGGACGCCGCCGGCCCTGGCGGGCCAGGCGGAACCTTGTTGGGATTCGGAGGCATCACCACCATCGTCGGGGCGTTGCTTACCGTAGCTGGCATCCTCGTGCTGATCGTCGCCGCCGTGCGCGCAGGGCGATCACGCACGGCTTGATGCTCAGGCTGGCTCGACGTCGGTGGTCGTCAGGGATCCGGCTGGTCCGCCGCCGCGCGAGCCTCACCGAGCGGTAGCACCCCACAATTCGCGCACGAGCTCGATCGTCTCGTCGGGCGACTCGAGCGGCGTCAGGTGCCCACCGGCCGCGACGCGCGAGGTGCCCCGCGGCATGAGCGCCGCGGCGGCTTCCGCCTGCTGGGGAGTCCAGAGCGGGTCGTCCTCCGTCGTCACGTGCAGGGTCGGCACCGGGATGCGGGGCAACAACGGACGCAGGTCGGGGCGCCCGAGCGAGATCGAGCGGATCGCGGTGAGCAGCGCGCGGCGGTTCAGCCGACGTAGGCACTCCTGCACGTAGCTCACGGCATCCGGGTCCGCCTCGCGGGTGCGCGACGACAACAGCGCACTCGTGACGCCCGAGAGCACGGGACCGCGGGCGCCGATCAGGCGGTAGACGCGCACGAGCAGACGCACGCGCGGCAGCTCGTCGGCGCTGAGCGCCTGCACGGGAGAGTTGAAGGCGGCCAGGGTGCGCACCCGCTCGGGGTTCGCCGCGGCGAAGGCGATGCCCACGTGTCCGCCCCACGCGCATCCGAGCCAGTCGACCGCATCGGTGACACCCACCGCGAGGAGCACCTCGGCCGCGGCGACGACGCAGTCATCGAGCGTGTACGGGCGCGACGGCGACCCGCTCCCGCCGTGACCGGGCCCCGTGATCCGCACCAGTCGCCTGTCGCGCGAGAGGGCGGGGGCCACCCCGTCCCATGAGCGGTCATCGGCGTACAGGCTGTGCCACAGCACGGCGGTCGCGGGACCGTCGCCGTCGACACGGACCCGCAAGGAACCGAGTGCGGTCGGGATGTCTTTCTCCATGGTTGCCATATTGGCCCTGCCGACGCGCGGACATGACGCCGCGGAGCCTCTGGCGGCGGGAGCCCACCCCAGGGTTCGATTCACTGCGCAACACGAATGCTCCGTCGCACGGCCGGTGGCCGCACGCCGGAGCATGGGAGGGGCTGACGGGAATCGAACCCGCGCTGTCTGCTTGGGAAGCAGAAGTTCTGCCATTGAACTACAGCCCCGGATGCGCGATCGAAGATCACACGGATGGTGCGCGTTGAAGTCTACCGGCACCGGCAACCCGCGCCGTCACCCGCTCTGGGGTCGACGGAATGACAAAGATGAGGGTCGCACGCGTTAGTCTGATGTCGCCCGCCGCGTCTTCGCCCCGGCATCTCCCACCAACGACACCTGAGGATTCTCATGCACACGCCCGTCCGCGCCGCCGCCGCGTCGATCGCCTTCGTCGCCGCCCTCTCCCTCATCGGCTGTGCCGGGCAGCCCGCGCCGGCCGGGGAAACGGACTCTGCGCCTCCCGCCGTGGAGGTCGACGAAGGGCTGCTGACGGTGGACCTCAGGATCGCCCGCTCGCTGCTCGACGCGCAGGGCACCATGAGCGACGAGGAGCTCGTGGCGGCCGCCGAGGACCGGGGCTTCTCCGCGACCGTCGACGGCGACACCGTTACCTACACGATGACCAAGGCGCAACGCGACGACATGCTCGATCAGATGCGCACGTCGGCTAGCGAGGCCGCAGACGAGCTCATCGCCGACGAGACCAACTCCATCACCGACATCGAGTTCGACGAGGGCATGACGTCGTACCGCATCTCGGTCGATGCCGCTCGCTACACCCAACTCGAGGCGCTCATCGCACTCGGCTTCTACATCCAGGGAGCCCTGTACCAGCAGTTCACGGGCGTCGATCCGGAGGATGCCGATGTGGCGGTGGACTTCGTCGACGACGCGACAGGTGAAGTCCTCAACACCGGCTCGTACCAGGAGATGCGCGCGAACCTCGCCGACTAGGCCCCGCGGCGATCCGGGCAGCCGATACGCTCGACCCATGCTGCTGAGCGACCGCGACATCGCCGCCGAACTCGACGCCGGGCGCATCGGGCTCTCCCCGCTGGACCGCGACATGATCCAGCCCTCGAGCATCGACGTGCGCCTCGATCGCTACTTCCGGCTCTTCGACAACCACAAGTACCCCTTCATCGATCCCGCCGAAGACCAGCCAGACCTCACCCACCTCATCGAGACCAAGCAGGGTGAGCCGTTCATCCTGCACCCCGGCGAGTTCGTGCTCGGCTCCACCTACGAGCTCGTCACTCTGCCTGACGACGTGGCAGCCCGCCTCGAGGGCAAGAGCTCGCTCGGCCGCCTCGGACTGCTCACCCACTCGACCGCCGGCTTTGTCGACCCCGGTTTTTCGGGTCACGTCACGCTCGAGCTCAGCAACGTCGCGACCCTGCCCATCAAGCTGTGGCCGGGCATGAAGATCGGCCAGCTGTGCTTCTTCCGCACGAGCTCGCCCGTGCTGAACGCCTACGGCTCGGGCGCCTACGCCAACCGCTACCAGGGGCAGCGCGGGCCGACGGCATCCCGCTCGTGGCAGAACTTCCACCGCACGGATGTCACCGTGACGGATGCGGGAGCTCCCGGGGCGTAGACGCTGCGGGTGGTGGTTTCGAGACGCGTACCGCCTGCGGCGGTGCGCTCCTCAACCAGCGAGTGGAGCGGGCGTTTCTCGGCCACCGGGGCGTAGGCGCTGCGTTACTTGTCGGCGGGCCAGGCCGCGAGCTGCAGCGAGAACCACGGGCTGAAGGCGAAGGGAGCTGCGGCCACCGCCATCCGCACCGACATCGGCTCGCCCCACACCCACTCGACGACCTCCGACTTCGCGGGCTTCGGGTCGCTGTCGATCACGGCGCGGAACACCGGGCAGATCTCGTTCTCGACGATGCCCTTCGCGTCCGCGGCGCGATAGCGGAAGTGCGGCAGCACGAGTTCGACCTCGTGCACGGGCACCCCGAGTTCCGCCTCGGCACGGCGCTGCACGGCGTCGAGCGCCGTCTCGCCGGGCGCCGGGTGGCCGCAGAAGCCGTTCGTCCACACGCCCGCGAAGGTGTCCTTGTCGAGGGCGCGCCGGGTCAGCAGCATGCGGCCGAGCCGGTTGAACACGTGGCACGAGAATGCGAAGTGCAGCGGCGTGTCGTAGCCATGCACCGTGGCCTTGGGCGCGGTGCCGACGGGCTTTCCTCGTCGTCGAGCAGCAGAACGAGGTCGGTGCCCTCGGGCGTGTTGGCGGGCGACATGGCCACAGACTAGCCGCCCGGATGCGGTTCAGCCGTCCCAGCCGAGGTTGCGCGCCATCCGCTCAAGCAGAGCGATCATCGTCTGCTCCTCCCCGGGGAAATGTCGGTGAGCACGCGGGTGCGCAGTTCGGCGACGGCGTCGAGGATGTGGTCGTGCGCCGCGCGCCCGCGCTCGGTGAGCCGATACGCATCCGCCGCCTCGACCCATCCGCTCTCCACGAGCTCGCCGAGCTGCTCGGCGGCCGTCGCGTCGTCGTCGTAGGCCGGAAGGTCGGCGAGCGTCTCGTCGAGTTGGTCGGCGGTGGCCGGGCTCTCGCCGAGCGCGGTCATGATGCGCCACTGCATGCGCGTGATGCCATGCTCCTCGAGCGCCCCGGCGAAGCCGCGCTCCACGAGGCGGTCGACGAGCGCGAGCCAGTAGGCGAGAGTCCGCGTCGACATGTGCCCACGCTAGCCCCGTGGGCGCCCCCGTCACGCATCATCCGCCTCCCGTCTATGTCGAAAATGCAGGAGAACCCGGGCGTGTCGTCGGTGGCCGGCCTTGAAGTACGGGGGTCGGCGTCGGCGACTCCTGCATTTTCGACATTGGGGCGCGGCGGATGCCGGATGCGGGTGCCGGATGCGGATGCCGGGTGCGGCGGGCGGGTGCGGCAGGGCGGGGCGGCGGGGGCGGCGGGGCCCGCGCCCCGGCTCAGGCGGCGCGCACGTGCTTCGGCAGGCGCACGAACAGCATGAGCACGAGGCCTGCCGCGAGGGTGAGCACGATGCCGAGCACACCGAACACGGTGGCCTGGAAGGCCACCACGAACAGGGTCCACAGCGACGACGAGATGGGGCTCGCGATGCGGCCGGTCGTCGCGTAGAGGCCGAACACCTGCCCCTCCTGCCCGGCCGGGGTGACGCGCGCGAGCAGCGAGCGGCTGGATGCCTGCGCCGGTCCGACGAAGATGCACAGCGCCAGGCCGAAGATCCAGAACACGACCTTGCCGGCGTCGTGCAGCACGAACACGGCCGTTCCCGAGACCACGAGCCCGACGAGCGCCGTCAGGATCACGGCCCGCGCGCCGAAGATGTCGTCGAAGCGTCCCGCGATGATGGTACTGACCCCCGCGACGAGGTTCGCGGCGATGCCGAAGGCCACCACCTCGAGGAACTCGAACCCGAACGACACGGATGCGATGACCGCCCCGAAGGTGAACACGGCACCCAGCCCGTCGCGGTACACGGCGCTCGCAAGCAGGAACCAGAACGTGGGACGCGAGCGGCGGAACAGGGCGACGATGTCGCGGAAGAGCACGACGTAGCTCGCGAAGAAGTTGACGCGCTTCGTGGGGGTCGTGTTCGGCAGCTCGGGCACGTTGAGCACGAACGGGATCACGAAGACAGTCGTCCAGATGGCGCAGCCGAGCGCGACGAGCCGGAACGGCAGGCCGTTCTCCTCGGGCAGGCCGAACCAGTTGGAGGCGTAGGCCACCACGACGATCACGAGTGCGACGATTCCGCCGATGTAGCCGAGCCCCCAGCCGAGGCCGCTCACGCGGCCCACGGTCTTGGGCGTCGCGACCTGCACGAGCATCGCGTTGTAGTTGACGCCCGCGAGCTCGCTGAACACCGTGCCGATCGCGATGAGCGTCACGCCGAGCACGAAGAACTGCGGGGCGCCCTGCACGAAGAAGAGCGACGCCATCGTGACGATGAGCACGCCCGTGTAGACGAGCAGCCAGAACTTGCGTCGCCCGCTGGCGTCGGCACGCTGGGCGAGCACGGGAGCGATGAGCGCGATGATGAGACCCGAGATGGTGGTGGCGAGCCCGAGTCCGCCCGCGAGGCCGGCGAGGGCTGCATCCTTCGCCGGGTCGCCCTTGGGCAGCGCGGCGAGCTCGGGCGAGAGGAAGACATCCGTGGTGAGGTAGAGCGCCGTGAAGACGAAGGTCAGGATGACCGAGTTGAATGGCTGGGTCGCCCAGTCCCACAGGGCCCACGACACGACCTGCTTGCGGGGGATGACGCGCCCCTCCTGCAGATCGAGCCCCATGGCGGCGATCGCGCCGGTGTCGGCCACCGTCGGCGGCGTGGGGGTGGTGGGACGAGGTGCAGGGGCCGCGGCGCCGTCGCCGTTCGGGTCGGTCATGCGGCAACCGTACTGTGACCTGGTGAACGGCGGGTAGCGCGCGCGGGCGTGCCGCCACGGCGACGGGTTGAGCCGAGCCGACTCAACCTTCTTGACAAGCCCCCGAGCGGGATGCAAACTTGATACGGCGCGGCTCAAGTCCGCGTGTCACGACAGTTTTCAAGGAGCACACACATGGCACGAGCAGTCGGAATCGACCTCGGCACCACCAACTCCGTCGTCTCGGTTCTCGAGGGCGGAGAGCCCACCGTCATCGCCAACGCCGAGGGCTTCCGCACGACCCCTCGATCGTCGCCTTCACGAAGGACGGCGAGGTGCTCGTCGGCGAGACCGCGAAGCGTCAGGCCGTCACCAACGTCGACCGCACCATCGCATCCGTCAAGCGCCACATGGGCACCGACTGGAAGGTCGAGATCGACGGCAAGAAGTACACGCCGCAGGAGATCTCGGCGCGCATCCTGCAGAAGCTCAAGCGCGACGCCGAGCAGTACCTCGGCGAGGACGTGACGGATGCCGTCATCACGGTTCCCGCGTACTTCAACGACGCCGAGCGCCAGGCCACCAAGGAGGCCGGTGAGATCGCGGGCCTCAACGTGCTGCGCATCATCAACGAGCCCACCGCGGCCGCCCTCGCCTACGGCCTCGACAAGGGCAAGGAAGACGAGCTCATCCTGGTCTTCGACCTCGGCGGCGGAACCTTCGACGTCTCGCTGCTCGAGGTGGGCAAGGACGACGACTTCTCCACGATCCAGGTGCGCGCCACCTCCGGCGACAACCGCCTCGGCGGTGACGACTGGGACCAGCGTGTCGTCGAGTGGCTCATCAAGAAGTTCAAGGACACCACGGGCGTCGACGTCTCCAAGGACAAGATCGCCCTCCAGCGCCTCAAGGAGGCCGCCGAGCAGGCCAAGAAGGAGCTCAGCTCGGGCATGTCCACGAGCATCCAGCTGCCCTACCTCTCGCTCACCGAGAACGGGCCGGCGAACCTCGACGAGACGCTCAGCCGCGCGCAGTTCGAGCAGATGACCTCCGACCTTCTCGACCGCACCAAGAAGCCGTTCGACGACGTCATCAAGGAGGCCGGCATCAAGGTCGCCGACATCGCGCACGTCGTGCTCGTCGGCGGTTCGACCCGCATGCCCGCCGTGACCGAGCTCGTGAAGAAGCTCACCGGGGGCAAGGAGCCCAACAAGTCGGTCAACCCGGATGAGGTGGTCGCCGTCGGCGCCGCCCTCCAGGCCGGCGTGCTGAAGGGCGAGCGCAAGGACGTGCTGCTCATCGACGTGACCCCGCTCAGCCTCGGCATCGAGACCAAGGGCGGCATCATGACGAAGCTCATCGAGCGCAACACAGCCATCCCGACCAAGCGCAGCGAGACCTTCACGACCGCAGACGACAACCAGCCGTCGGTCGCCATCCAGGTCTTCCAGGGCGAGCGCGAGTTCACGCGTGACAACAAGGCGCTCGGCACCTTCGAGCTCACCGGCATCGCGCCGGCGCCGCGCGGTGTGCCGCAGATCGAGGTGACCTTCGACATCGACGCCAACGGCATCGTGCACGTCTCGGCGAAGGACAAGGGCACCGGCAAGGAGCAGTCGATGACGATCACCGGCGGCTCGTCGCTGCCGAAGGACGACATCGACCGCATGGTGCGCGAGGCCGAGGAGCACGCCGCAGAAGACAAGGCCCGTCGCGAGGCGGCCGAGGTGCGCAACAACGCCGAGCAGCTCGTCTACTCGCTCGAGAAGCTCATCTCCGAGAACGAGGACAAGATCGCCGACCCCGTCAAGGACGAGGTGCGGGGCGACATCGAGTCGCTCAAGACGGCGCTTCAGGGTGAAGACGAGGCCGCGATCAAGGCGGCGTTCGACAAGCTCAACGAGTCCCAGACGAAGCTCGGCGAGGCCATCTACCAGGCCAGCACCGAGGCGGCGGAGGGCCCGAGCCCGACGAGCGGCACGACCGACGGTTCCGAAGAGGACGTCGTGGATGCCGAGATCGTCGACGACGAGGACGAGAAGAAGTAACGATGGCTGACAAGCACCGCGACGACCAGGACCCCGAGCGCGAGGAGCCCGCGATCCAGGACAAGCGGAAGATCGACCCGAAGACCGGAGAGCCGCGCGCGGAGACGCCCGCGGCCGACCGGGCGCCCGATGACGACGACCAACTGAGCGACGAGGATCTCGCGCTGCTGGCCGACGCCGAGAAGGATCTCGTGGCCGAATACCGTGAGATCGCGGCGCGGGCGCAGGCCGACCTGAAGAACTTCCGCACCCGGGTCGAGCGCGACCGCGCGGCCAACCGCGAGGCGGTCATCGCCGAGGTGATCCGCTCGTTCCTGCCCGTGATCGACGACCTCGATCTCGCGGACGCGCACGGTGACCTCGTCGAGGGCGCGCCCTCACGCTCATCTCCCAGAAGCTGCGGAGCGGGTTCGAGAAGTACGGCCTGCGACGCATCGGCGAGGTGGGCGAGGTCTTCGACCCGAACTTCCACGAGGCCGTCGTGCACGTGCCCGATCCCGAGGCCGAGGGCGAGACGATCCAGGACGTCATCCAGATCGGCTACGCCCTGGGCGACCGGCTGCTGCGTGCCGCCAAGGTCGCCGTGAGCTCACCCCCGCTAGCTGAACCGACACCCGAGAGGAGTCCGATGGCCAGCCAGGACTGGTTCGACAAGGACTTCTATGCCGTACTGGGCGTCGCGAAGGATGTCTCCGACGCCGAGCTGAAGAAGGTCTACCGCAAGCTCGCGCGGCAGTATCACCCGGACTCCAACCCGGGGGATGCCGCCGCCGAGTCGCGGTTCAAGGAGATCAGCGAGGCATACGCCGTACTCTCCGACCCCCAGGAGCGCGCCGAATACGACCAGCTGCGCGCCATGGGCTCCGGTGCTCGCTTCACCCCGGCGGTGCCGGTGGCTTCGAGGATGTCTTCGGAGGCATGTTCGGAGGCGGCGGCCCGGGCCGCGCCGGCTACAGCCAGGGCGGCTTCGAGGATCTGCTCGGCGGCATGTTCGGCTCCGGCCGCTTCGGCACACCGAGCGGCGGCTACCGCGGCTTCGGGGGCCCGACGCCCGGCGCCGACATCACCGCCACGACGACGCTCGACTTCCTCACGGCAATCCACGGCGACACCGTCACCCTGCAGCTGCCGGGCGGTAAGGCGACCAAGGTCAAGATCCCGGCGGGCGTCAAAGACGGCCAGAAGATCAAGCTGCGCGGCAAGGGTCAGCCGAGCCCCGACGGGGGCGAGCCGGGCGACCTCGTGCTGACCGTGTCGGTGCGACCTCATCCGGTATTCGAGCGCGACGGCCTCAATCTGCGGGTGGACGTGCCGGTCACCTTCAGCGAGGCGGCCCTCGGCGCCACGATCGAGGTGCCGACGCTCGACGGCGACCCGGTGCGCCTGCGGGTGGCCCCCGGCACCCCGAGCGGCCGGGTGCTGCGCGTGAAGGGCCGAGGCGTCGCGACCGCGAAGTCGACGGGCGACCTGCTCGCGACGGTGCACATCGTGGTGCCGAGCCACCTCTCGGGCGAGGCGAAGAAGAAGCTCGAGGAGTTCGCGGCATTGCTTCCCGCCGAGAATCCGCGAGACGAGCTCATCGCGAAGGCACGCGGATGATGGACGAGTCGACGCCCCTCTTCGCGATCGCCGTCGCGGCGGAGCTGGCCGGCATGCATCCGCAGACGCTGCGCCAGTACGACCGGCTCGGTCTCGTGCGCCCGCAGCGCACGGCCGGCCAGTCGCGCCGCTACTCGATGCGGGATGTCGTGCAGCTTCGCGAGATCGCGGGACTGACGGCCGAGGGCCTCAACCTGGAAGGCATCCGCCGAATCCTGGAGCTGGAGAACCAGGTGTCGGTGCTCAGCGCTCGCGTGCGCGAACTCGAGGCGGCGCTCGCCGACGAACTGCTCGCACGACCGGGCCGCCGTGTGTTCGCGGCCGGAAGCGAAGGCGAGGTCGTGTCGTTGCGCGCGGGAACCCGCGTGCGCAAGCAGAACCAGGTGGTCGTGTGGCGCCCGCTCGCCGCGGGGCGCGCGGCGGTATTCGGCGAGTCCGACTAGCGCAGGGCCTTCGCCTTGAGTGCCTCGTACTCCGAGGTGCTGATGGCGCCGGAATCCAGCAGGGCCTTCGCCTTCTGGATCTCGTCGGCGGCGCTCGGCGAGCCCCCGCTGCCTGGCGGATGTAGTCATCCGTCGCCCGCCGCGCTTCGGCTGCCGCCGCCGCGTTCCGCTCGGCCATGCCGCGACCTCGCGCGATGAGGTAGGCGAGCGCGGTGAGGAACGGCACGAAGATCAGGAAGATGATCCAGATCGCCTTGGCCCAGCCGGGGAGCCGATGGTCGCGGAACAGGTCGCCGATGATCGAGAAGATGGCGAAGAGGTAGGCGACGAACGCGAAGATCCAGAACATGCTCCACAGGAAGTCCCAGAACGTGCTGAGGTACGACATGGTGGTTCCTTTCGTCGGGCACGCTCTCGATGAGGTGCGTGAGACTCTTTCTACTCCTCGCGCCGCGGAACGTCACCCCCGTTCGGGGGTGGAGTCTCGCCCCGCATCCGCACGCGATCCGAGATCGCTCGTGCATTCGGCGCACCATCGCGCTAAAGTTGAGCCACCGCTACTCAAGTCTTGACGGAGAACCATGGCCAACATGCAGGGCGTCCCCTCCAGCCAGGAGGAGCCGAAGAGCGCTCTCGAGCAGTACGGCATCAACCTCACCGAGATCGCCAAGAGCGGCAAGCTCGACCCGGTGATCGGGCGGGATGCCGAGATCCGCCGCGTGAGTCAGGTGCTCACCCGCCGCACCAAGAACAACCCCGTGCTCATCGGAGAGCCCGGCGTCGGCAAGACCGCAGTCGTCGAGGGGCTCGCCCAGCGCATCGTCGCGGGCGACGTGGCCGACTCGCTCAAGGGCAAGCAGCTCGTCTCGCTCGACCTCGCGGCCCTCGTCGCGGGCGCCAAGTACCGAGGCGAGTTCGAGGAACGCCTCAAGGCCGTGCTCAAGGAGATCAACGACTCCGACGGCCAGATCATCACCTTCATCGACGAACTGCACACCCTCATGGGCGCGGGCGGCGGCGAGGGCTCGGTGGCCGCGGCCAACATGCTCAAGCCCATGCTCGCGCGCGGGAGCTGCGCATGATCGGCGCCACGACGCTCAACGAGTACCGCGAGTACATCGAAAAGGATGCGGCGCTCGAGCGGCGCTTCCAGCAGGTGTACGTCGGTGAGCCGTCGGTGGAGGACACCATCGCCATCCTGCGCGGCCTCAAGGAGCGCTACGAGGCTCACCACAAGGTCGCGATCGCCGACAGCGCGCTCGTGGCCGCCGCTACCCTCTCCAACCGCTACATCACGGCCCGCCAGCTGCCCGACAAGGCGATCGACCTCATCGACGAGGCGGCATCCCGACTCAAGATGGAGATCGACTCGAGCCCCGTCGAGATCGACGAGCTCAAGCGCGCCGTCGACCGCCTCAAGATCGAGGAGCTCGCCCTCAAGAAGGAGAAGGACCCGGCCTCGAAGGAGCGCCTCGAGAAGCTGCGCGCCGACATGGCCGTGAAGGAGCAGCAGCTCGACGCGCTGCAGACCCGCTGGCAGGCCGAGAAGAGCACCCTGCACAGCGTGGGCGATCTCAAGTCGCGCCTCAACGACGCGCGCATCGAACTCGACCGCGCGATGCGCGAACAGCGCTACCAGGACGCCTCCAAGCTCAACTACGAGACCATCCCGGCGATCGAGCAGCAGCTGCTGCAGGCCGAGGCGATCGAGCAGCAGGGCCCCCGCATGGTCAACGACCAGGTGACCGACGAAGACATCGCCGCCGTCGTCGCCGCGTGGACCGGCATCCCCGTCGACAAGCTGCGGCAGGGCGAGACCGAGAAGCTGCTGGGCCTCGAGAACGAGCTCGGAAAGCGCCTCATCGGCCAGCGGGATGCCGTGCGAGCTGTGTCGGAGGCCGTGCGTCGTTCGCGGGCGGGCATCTCCGACCCCGACCGTCCCACCGGCTCGTTCCTCTTCCTCGGCCCCACGGGCGTCGGCAAGACGGAGCTCGCGAAGGCGCTCGCGGCCTACCTCTTCGACGACGAGAAGGCCCTCGTGCGCATCGACATGTCGGAGTACGGCGAGAAGTTCGCGGTGTCGCGGCTCGTCGGCGCCCCTCCCGGCTACATCGGCTACGAGCAGGGCGGCCAGCTCACCGAGGCCGTGCGCCGTCGTCCCTACTCGGTGATCCTGCTCGACGAGGTCGAGAAGGCGCACCCCGAGGTGTTCGACGTGCTGCTGCAGGTGCTCGACGACGGGCGCCTCACCGATGGCCAGGGGCGCACGGTCGACTTCCGCAACACGATCCTCATCCTCACCTCCAACCTCGGCAGCCAGGTGCTCGTGGACCGCGATCTCAGCTGGGAGAAGAAGCAGGCGGCCGTGCAGGACCTCGTGCGGCAGGCCTTCAAGCCCGAGTTCGTGAACCGACTCGACGACATCGTCGTCTTCGCCCCGCTCTCGGAGGCCGACCTCGGCCAGATCGTGTCGCTCTACGTCGACCGTCTGGAGAAGCGCCTCGATGAGCGCCGCCTGCAGCTCGCCGTCACCCCAGATGCGCGTGCCTGGCTCGCGGAGCGCGGCTACGACCCGATCTACGGGGCGCGTCCACTTCGCCGCCTCATGCAGCACGAGATCGACGACCGCCTCGCGAGGGCGCTGCTCGGAGGCGAGATCCGCGACGGCGACACCGTGCGGGTCGACCTCGACCCGAGCGGCGACGCGCTCGCGGTGACCCGGTTCGAGGAGGGCGACTGAGCGCCGCGCTGCCGCGCCCGTCAGCTGGTTGAGGAGCGCCGGGCCGTAGGCCCGACGCGTCTCGAAACCCCGCTGCTACCGCAGGAGCGCTGCGATGCGCGCCGGCGCCTCCGGCTCCTGCAGGCTCGTCGTGTCACCAAGCGGGCGGCCGTCGACGATGTCGCGCAGCAGGCGGCGCATGATCTTGCCCGAGCGGGTCTTCGGCAGCTCGGGCACGAGATGGATGTCGCGCGGCTTCGCCACCGGACCGATCGCGGTGGCGACGTGGGCGCGCAGCTCGGCCACGGCATCCGGGCCCGCCTCGCGTGCGGGGATCACGAAGGCAACGATCGCCTCGCCCGTCACGGGGTCGTGTGCCCCCGTGACGCCCGCCTCCCCGACGAGTGGATGCGCCACGAGCGCGGACTCGATCTCGATCGTCGAGAGGCGGTGGCCCGAGACGTTGATGACATCGTCGACCCGGCCGAGCAGCCACACGTCGCCGTCGGCGTCGACCTTGGCCCCGTCGCCGGAGAAGAAGTAGCCGCGATCGGCGAAGCGTCGCCAGTAGGAGTCGAGGTAGCGCTGCGGGTCGCCCCACACGGTGCGGGCGAGGGCCGGGAAGGGTTCGGGAATCACGAGATAGCCGCCTGCGCCCGGCGCGACCTCCTCGCCGCGCTCGTCGACCACGAGGGTGCGCAGGCCGGGGAGCGCGCGGGTGGCCGAGCCGGGTTTGATGTGCGAGAGGCCCGGGATGGGCGCCATGATCGCCGCGCCCGTCTCCGACTGCCACCAGGTGTCGACGATAGGCGCGCGGCCGCCCCCGAACTGCTCGCGGAACCACACCCACGCCTCGGGATTGATGGCCTCGCCGACCGAGCCGAGCAGCCGGATGCTGCGCAGATCGAACGTCGTGGGCACGCCATCCGGGAACCACGTCATGAAGGTGCGCACGAGGGTCGGGGCCGTGTAGTACGTGGTGACGCCGTAGCGCTCGATGATCTCGAGGTGCCGGGTGCGGCGCGGGGTGTCGGGGGTGCCCTCGTAGATCACCTGCGTCGTCGCGTTGCTGAGCGGACCGTAGAGCTCGTAGCTGTGCGCCGTCACCCACGCCAGATCGGCGGTGCACCAGTGCACGTCGTCGGGTTTCGCGTCGAACGCGGCCCAGTGGCTCCAGCTCACCTGCGTGAGGTAGCCGCCGCTCGTGTGCACGAGGCCCTTCGGCTTCCCGGTCGTGCCGGAGGTGTAGATGATGAAGAGCGGCGTCTCGGCGGGGAACGCCTGCGCGTCATGGGTGTCGGGTTGACGCTCGACGAGCTCGTGCCACCACACGTCGCGCCCGGGCGTCCAGGGGATGTCGTCGCCCGTGCGGCGCACCACGAGCACGTGCTGCACGTGGTCGAGTCCGGCGACCGCCGCATCCGCGTTCTCCTTCACCGGCACGGCGCCGCCACGACGGAACTGCCCGTCGCTCGTCACGAGCAGCTTCGCGCCCGTGTCCTCCACCCGAAAGCGCAGCGCCTCGGCCGAGAACCCGCCGAACACGAGCGAGTGGATCGCCCCGAGTCGGGCGACAGCGAGTGTCACGACGACCGTCTCGAGCAGCACCGGCAGGTAGATGACGACCCGGTCGCCCGCGCGGATGCCGAGCTCGGTGAGCGCGTTGGCCGCCTTCGCGACCTCCCGCTGCAGCTCGGCGAAGGTGAGGCTGCGGGTATCGCCCGGCTCGCCCTCCCAGTGGAAGGCGACCTTGTCGCCGAGTCCCGCATCCACGTGCCGGTCGACGCAGTTCACGGCCACATTGAGGGTGCCGTCGGCGAACCACTCGGCGCGCGGCGGCCGCAGCGTGCCGTCGGGGGCCAGGGCCGGCGTCCAGTCGAGCGCGCGCGTGAACGGGGTGTGCCAGGTGAGACGGCGGGCGGCATCAGTCCAGAACGCGACCGGGTCGGCGGCGGCACGGTCCCACGCATCCGCGTCGACATTCGCGTTCGCAGTGAGCTCGGCGGGCGGCGGGTAGACCCGCGACTCGACGAGCAGTTCGTGGATGGGGGCGTCGCGGGTCACCCGACCGACGCTAAGCGCGTCTCGCGCCCGCGCCGAATCCCCGCGCAACCTCCCGTCACACTTCCCATGGCGCGGCTGGACACGGCTCCCGCCGCGCCACGATTCGTGGTCAGGAGAGGGCGGGGATCACCGTCTTCTCGAAGAGCTCCACGCTCGAGCGGTCGTAGGCCGAGTCGGCGAAGTAGTGGATGCTGTAGCCCAGCCCCAGCTCCTGGCGCTCGCGCAGCACGTCGATGATCTCGTCGGGCGTGCCCGCGAGACCCTCCTTCGATGCGCCGCGATACGCCGACACGACCTCCGCCGCCTTCGCGTCGCCGATCGACGCCGCCAGCCGCGCTTCGAGCTCGTCGACCTTGCGGGTCACCTCGCCGCCCGTCTCGGCGATGATCGTGTTGAAGTTCGAGGAGCGCGTGATCGCGTCGAAGTCGGTGCCGAGCTTCTCGCAGTGCCCCCGCAGGATCTCGCTCTTGCGCGCGAACTCCTCGGCGCCGCCGTTGAAGTTGGTGTACCTCGCGTACTGCGCTGCGATCTTCAGCGTCACCTTCTCGCCGCCGCCCGCGACCCAGAACGGGATGCCGCCCTCCTGCAGGGGCTGCGGCTGCACGATCGCCCCGTCGACCTGCCAGAACTCGCCGTCGAGCGAGGCCTTCCCGGTGGTCCAGGCCTGGTGCATGATCTCGACACCCTCGCGCAGCGCCCGCAACCGGGCGGGCGCGTCCGGGAATCCGTAGCCGTAGGCGCGGAACTCGTGCTCGTACCAACCGGCGCCGATGCCCATCTCGAGGCGTCCGCCCGAGATGAGGTCGACCGTCGCAGCGACCTTGGCCAGATAGGCCGGGTTGCGGTAGGCCACGCACGTGCACATCTGACCGAGACGGATGCGCTTGGTCGAGGCGGCGAACGCTGCCATGAGGGTCCACGCCTCGTGCGTGGCCTCCTCGCTCGGCACCGGTGTGGTGTGGAAGTGGTCGTAGACCCACAGCGACTCCCACGGTCCCGCTTCGGCGGACTGAGCGAGGTCGTGCATGACACCCCACTGACGTGCGGGGTCGATGCCGACCAGGTCGAAACGCCACCCCTGCGGGATGAAAATGCCGAACTTCACTACTTGTTCTCCTGTTGTTCGATTTCGATGAGTTCGTCGCGCACCTTGCGACGCAGCACCTTGCCGATCATCGACTTGGGAAGTTCGTCGACCAGGTGGATGCGGCGCGGCACCTTGTAGGCCGCGAGCTGCTGCTTCGCCCACGCGCGCACGGCATCCGTGTCGAGCGTGACCCCTGGCTCGGCGACGACCGCCGCGACCACGTGCTCGCCGTCGCGGGCGTTCGGGATGCCGACGATGGCGACATCCGCGATGCCGTCGTAACTGCGCAGCATGTCCTCCACCTCGGACGGCGACACGTTGAAGCCGCCCGTGATGACGAGCTCCTTGATGCGGTCGGTGATCGTCACGAAGCCGTCGTCGTCGATGGAGACGATGTCGCCGGTGCGGAACCAGTCGCCCACGAAGACCTCGGCCGTGGCCTCCGGCTTCTTCCAGTACCCCGAGAACACCTGCGGGCCGCGCACGAGCAGCTCACCCGGCTGGCCCGGCTCGACGTCGTTGGTCGGGTCGTCGGGGTCGACCACGCGCACCTCGGTGCCGGGCAGCGGCAGGCCCACCGTGCCGGCGCGGCGGTTCGGTGCGACGGGGTTGGCCATGAGCACGGGGGAGCATTCCGACAGGCCGTAACCCTCCACGAGGTAGCCGCCGGTGAGGGCCTCCCACGGCTCCACGACCTCCTTCGACAGCGGCATCGCGCCCGAGATGGCGATCTCGATGCCCTTCAGTGACACACCCTTCGCCTCGGCCGCCTTACGGAGGCGGTCGTAGAGCGGCGGCACCGCCGGCAGGAAGGTCGGCGGGCGCTTCTTGAACACCGGGAGCACGAGGTCGGGGTCGGGCTTCGGGAACAGCACGAGCCGCGCCCCCATGCTCATCGCGAAGGTCAGGCAGAGCGTCAGCCCGTAGGCGTGGAAGAGCGGAAGCACGGCGTGCACGGATGCCGTGCCGCGCGGGATCGAGGGCACCCACGCGCGCGCCTGCGCGGCGTTGGCGACGAGGTTGCGGTGGCTGAGGTTCACGCCCTTGGGGCTTCCGGTGGTTCCCGAGGTGTACTGGATGAGCGCGAGGCTCGCGGCGTCGGGACCGGGTACCTCGGCCGGGATCGCGGGGCCGCCCACGAGCTCCTCCCACGGCACGGTGCCCTGCACCTCGGTCGTGAGCTCGGCGCGGCTCTTCCGGGCCTTCTCGATCGGCAGCTTCAGCAGCATCCGCATCTTGAGCGGGAAGGCGCGGGTCATGTCGACCGACACGATGGAGTCGAGGGCGAGGTCGCGGGGGAAGTCCTGCAGGGTGGGGACCGTCTTGTCCCACGCGATCGCGACGCGTGCCCGGTGGTCTTCGAACTGGTGGCGCAGCTCACGCGCCGTGTAGAGCGGGTTGTGCTCGACCACGACCCCGCCGATGCGCAGCACCGCGTAGAAGGCGACGACATGCTGAGGGCAGTTCGGCAGGATGAGCGCGACGCGATCCCCGGGCTTCACACCGAGACGCCGCAGGCCCTCTGCGGCGTGCTCGATCTGCTCGCCGAGCTCGGCGTAGCTCGTCTCGCGCCCGAAGAACTCGAGGGCGACGTTGCGCGGGTAGGTGGCGACCGACTCGGCGATGAGGTCGCCGAGCGTGCCCGGCGGCACCTCGAGCTCTCGGGGTACACCGTCGGCGTAGGAGTCGAGCCATGGCTTCTCAGCGGGCGACCTCGTCACCCTGGCAGCCTACGCCGTCGGGTCACGGCTCGAGCCGCGCCATGATCCTCAGCGGGCGAGCTCTTCGCGGATCGCGGCGACGAAGGCGTCGACGTCGGCCTCCGTCGTGTCGTACGCGGTCATCCAGCGCACCTGACCGGCCGCACGATCCCAATCGTAGAAACGGAAGCGGGCCCGGATGCGGTCGGCCGCGTCGTTCGGCAGGATCGCGAACACCGCATTGGCCTGGGTGGCCTGGCTGAAGGCGAGCTGCGTGATCGAGCCGTCGGCGATGCCCGCCTCGAGCGCGGACCGCAGACGGGCCGCCATCTGGTTCGCGTGCGCCGCGGCGCTCAGCCCCACGCCCTCGAAGAGGGCGAGCAGCTGGGCGCTCAGGAAGCGCATCTTGCTCGCGAGCTGCATCGAGGTCTTGCGCAGGCGCACGATGTCGGCCACGCGGTCGGGGTCGAGCACGACGATCGCCTCGACGCCGAGGGCGCCGATCTTGGTGCCGCCGAAGCTCAGGATGTCGACCCCGGCATCCGTGGTGAAGGCGCGGAACGGCACACCGAGCGCGGCGGCCGCGTTCCAGATGCGGGCGCCGTCCATGTGCACCGCGAGCCCCGCGGCGTGGGCCGCGTCGGCGATCGCACGCACCTCATCCGGCGTGTACAGGGTGCCGAGCTCGGTGGTCTGCGTGATCGACACGGCCGCCGGTTCGGAGCGGTGCTCGTCGTCCATGCCCCACGCCTCGGTGGCCAGCAGCTCGGGGGTGAGCTTGCCGTCGGGCGTCGGCACGACGAAGAGCTTGAGCCCCGCCACCTTCTCGGGGGCGCCGCCCTCGTCGGTATGGATGTGGGCCGTGCTCGTCGTGACGACGGAGCCCCAGCGCGGCAGCAGCGCTGTGAGCGACACGACGTTGGCTCCCGTGCCGTTGAAGACGGGGAACACCTCCGCGCGATCCCCGAACTCGGCGCGGATCATCTCGCCGAGGCGAGCGGTGTAGACGTCCTCGCCGTAGGAGATCTGGTGGCCGCCGTTCGCGTCGACGATCGCCTGCAGCACCTCGGGGTGGATGCCGGCGTAGTTGTCGCTCGCGAAACCGCGGAAGGTCGTATCGTGCAGAGTCACGCCCTCCATTCTGCTGTGGTTTCGGCGCCTCGCTGTCGTGTCACCGGGCGCGGGGCGCCGAAACCACCGCGAGACTCAGCCCTTGAGGGCCTCGCCGAGCTTCACGCGCTGCCCGAGCCGCAGGAGGGAGTTCTCGTAGATGCGGGCGCCGAGCGCGATCACGCCCACGCACGTCGCCAGCAGGATCGCGAGCGAGAGCAGCGGCTCCCACCACTGCGCGTCGCCGAGGAACAGGCGCAGGGGCATGCCGATCGGGGCCGAGAACGGTACGTACGACATGACCGTCACCACCACCGGGTTGTCGTTGAGGAACACCGTGACGAAGTACGGGATCATCACGAGCATCGTCACCGGGGTCGTGGTCGAGCCGATGTCCTCCTGGCGCGACACCATCGCGCCGGTGGCCGCGAAGAGCGCCGCCAGCAGGATGAAGCCGAACACGAAGAAGACCGCGAACCAGATGAACGGCATCCCGAGCCCGAGCAGCAGCGTGCTCTGACCGGTGACGCTCAGCGCGACGATCGCGATCGCGAGCAGCAGCGCCACCTGCCCGAGGGCGAGGATCGTCGTGCCGAGGATCTTGCCGGCTAGCAGCACGCGCGTCGGGATCGTGGCGAGCAGGATCTCGACGACGCGGGTCTGCTTCTCCTCCACCACGGATTGCGCGATGGTCGAGCCGAAGGTCATCGCCGAGAGGAAGAACACGAGGCCGAAGCCGATCGCCACGATGTAGCCGAGGAATCCGGCCGTGCCGTCGTCGTCCAGCAGCTGCACCGGGGTGCGACGCTGAGCGCCTGCACGACCGAGACCGGCACGCTGTCGTCGCCGAGCACCGCGAATCCGAGCGGGCCGTCGTCGGGCACGATCGCGGCCTCCACCTCGCCGTCGCGCAGCAGCTGCTCGGCGGCGTCACGGTCGGCGACGTCCTGCGGGTCGACGCTGGCATCCGCGGGCAGGGTCACGCCCGACACGACGGCGACCTTCGGGTCGCTCGCGGTCGCCGAGACGACGGCGCTGACGACGACCGAGCCGAGGATCAGCACGAGCAGCAGGCCGGTCGACACCAGGAAGGCGACCGAGCGCAGGCGCACGATGACCTCGCGCATCGCGACGAGCCAGACGCTGCGCGGGGTCGAGTACGGGCGAGCGGTGGTGCGGGGGTGGTGGTCATCGGACGACCTCCTTGAAGATCTGGGCGAGAGACGGATGCTGTCGCGCGAAGTCGGACACCCCACCGCGCGCGACCGCGGCCGCGAGCACGCGCTGGGCAGCATCCGGATCATCCGCGTCGAAGAGGGCGTAGCCGCCGTCGGCTTCGAGCACGGTGACGCCGGGCGTCTCGCGCACCCAGCCGGCGTCGCCGTCGGTCTGCAGCTGGTAGCGCAGGGTGGCGTGCTCGGCGCGCAGGGCGTCGCGCGGGCCCGCCGCCCGGATCGCGCCGCCCGCGATGATGACGAGGTCGTCGCAGAGCCGCTCGACGATGTCGAGCTGGTGGCTCGAGAACAGCACGGGAACGCCGCGACGGGCGCGGTCGGCGAGCACCTCGACGACGACGTCGACCGCCATCGGGTCGAGCCCGCTGAAGGGCTCGTCGAGGATGAGCACCTCGGGGTCGTGCACGAGCGCCGCCGCGATCTGGGCGCGCTGCTGGTTGCCGAGCGAGAGCTTCTCGATGGCGTCGCCCGCGCGCTCGCTGAGTGAGAGGCGCGCGAGCAGCTCGTCGGTGTTGGCCTTGGCGTCTGCCGGGGTGAGACCGTGCAGGCGGGCGAGGTAGATGAGCTGTTCGCCGAGCTTCATCTTGGGGTAGAGACCGCGTTCCTCGGGCATGTAGCCGAAGCGGCGGCGACCCGTGGGGCCGAGCGGCGCGCCGTCGAGGGTGACCGTGCCGGAGTCGGCCTCGAGCACCCCCAGGATGATGCGCATCGTCGTGGTCTTGCCCGCGCCGTTCGCGCCGACGAAGCCTGTCATCCGGCCGGGTGCGACGTCGAAGCTCACATCGTCGAGCACCCGGCGGGTGCCGTAGGTCTTGTTGACGCCTCGGATCTCGAGCACAGGGCCTCCTTCGTTCCGCGCCCCACGCTACGACCGCCCTCCGGCATCCGCCTCCCCCGTACGGCGGAAGCCCCCGACGGAGTCCGTGAGAGTACGCACTTTGGGGCGGAATCGGCCCGGATCTCCGCAAAAGTGCGTACTTTCGCGGAGACCACGCAGGGGTCAGGCGCGCACGAAGCCGGAGCGGTAGGCGCGCACGACGGCCTGCACGCGGTCGCGCACGCCGAGCTTGAGCAGGATGTTGGAGACGTGCGTCTTGACCGTCGCCTCGCCCACGTAGAGGCGGCGGGCGATCTCGACGTTGGAGAGGCCGTCGGCGAGCAGCCGGAACACCTCCGCCTCGCGGTCGGTGAGCTGGGTGAGCGCCTCATCCGGGGCCGGGGCCTCGGGACTCGGGGCGCCGAACCGCTCGATCACCCGGCGCGTGACGGCGGGCGACAACAGCGCCTCGCCCGCGGCGAGCACGCGCACGGCGTCGACGAGCTGCTCGGGACTCGCGGTCTTCAGCAGGAACCCGGATGCGCCCGCCTCGAGCGCCTGGAACAGGTAGTCGTCGCGATCGAACGTGGTGAGCACGAGCACGGCCGGACCCTCGGATGCCGACGCGATGCGCCGCGTCGCCTCGAGCCCGTCGAGTCCCGGCATCTGCACGTCCATGCACACCACGTCGGGCGACAGCGTCCCGGCGAGCTCGACGCCCTCGGCCCCGTCGCCGGCCTCGCCGACGACCTCGAGGTCGGGCTGGGCGTCGATCATCACGCGCAGGCCGGTGCGCACGAGCGGCTGGTCGTCGACGAGCAGCACCCGCGTCACGCGGGAACCTCCTCGGGCAGCGGGATGCGGGCGCGCACGAGGTAGCCTCCGCGGCTGCGCGGACCGAGCTCGAGCGTGCCCCCGGAGGCCGCCACGCGCTCGCGCATGCCGAGCTGCCCCAGCCCGCCCGGCATCCGGTGCACCGCGATGCCGCCCGAGTTGGCGACCTCGAGTTCGACGTGGTCGCCGCCGTAGCGCACGCGCACGTCGGCTGTCGCATCCGGGCCGCCGTGCTTGCGCACGTTCGTGAGGGCTTCCTGCGCGATGCGGTACAGGTTGACGCTCGCGACCGAGGGCACCCGCACGGCCTCGCCGATCACGCGGTAGCTCGTGGGCAGACCCGCGTCCACCGAGGCCGCGACGAGTTCGGGCACGCGGTCGAGCCCGCGCACCGAGTCCTCGGGCTCGTCACTGTCGCGCAGGGTGGTGAGCAGATCGTGCAGCTCGTGGATCGCGTCGCGGCTCGCCCGCTCGATCGTCTGGAGTGCCTCGGATGCGGCTCCCGCGTCGCTCGTCAGCACGGTGCGTGCCGCGCCCGCCTGGATGCCGATGACGCTCACGTGATGCGCGACGGCGTCGTGCAGTTCGCGTGCGATGCGCACGCGGTCGAGCGCGACGGCTTGGGCGGCGGTGCGCTCGCGCTCCTGCTCGAGCTCGGCGGTGCGTTGTTCGAGCTCCCAGCGTTGGCGCGCGGAGGTGAAGGCGCGATCGCCGAACCACCACGCCGCCGCGAAGTAGAGCAGGTTGATGAGCACCTGGATGAGCATGTAGGCCAGCAGCGGCGAGAACGCACCCGCGCGCGAGAAGTCGTCGAACGAGTCGGGGTCGGTCGCGGCCTGGAAGATCGACACGAGCAACCAGACCGCCATGGTGAGCACGATCGCGGCGCGTACACCGATCGCGAGGCCGCGGCGCGACACCCACGCGCCCACCGAGTAAAGCGCCGTGAAGAGCGAGATGTTGAGGATCAGCAGTTCGGGCACCTGCAGGCTGCCGCACGCGATGAAGCCGACGGAGACCGCGATCGCCGCGATCACCGGATGCGTGCGGCGCACCGCGAGCGGCAGGATGGCGAGAGCCAGCAGCGCAAAGGTGGGCACGGCATCCGCGGGCTCGGAGAAGATGCCTGCCACCCGGTAGAGCTGCTGGCTCAGCACGGCCGCCACGTAGAGCCCGATCGCGATCGCGAGGTCGATGCGGCCCTCACGTCGGGTCGGCGCCGGCCGCACCCATACGGGTGTCGGCTGATTGGATGCCGCGGTGGTCACGCGCACACTTTAGGCGGCGTCGCCTGGCTGCGCCTCCGCCTCAGGGGGACGGATGCGCACACCGTTCCGAGGTTCTCGCGCATGCGCTGAGCCACGGCGCCGAGCACGCGCTTCTCGTCGTCGCTCATGAGGTCGAAGAACCATGCGCGGATGGCGTCGGTGTGATCGCGGGTGGCGCGCAGCAGCAGGCGGCTGCCGTCGGCGGTCAGCACGACCCAGACGCCGCGCGCATCCGTCTCGCACTCCCGACGCTCCACGAGTCCGCGAGCCTCCATGCGAGCCACCTGGTGGGAAACCCGGCTCTTCTCCCACGAGAGCTCCTCGGCGAGTTCGCCCGTGCGCAGGCTGTGCTCCGCCGCCTCCCACAGGCTCAGCATGAGCAGGTACTCGGGATGCGAGATGCCCGCGTCGCCCTGCAGGCGCTTGTCGAGCGCGGCGACGAGTTCACGGCCTCCACGGAAGTAGTCGCGCCAGAGCTCCCAGTCTTGCTCGCTCACCTCGGACACGGTCGACATGCGCCCCAGGATAGCCGCAGGAATAGGTTGACGCGTCAACTGGTTGTGTTAGCGTGACACGTCAACTAAATCTTCGGGAGGACATCACATGAGCAGCCCGCTCCGTATCGGCATCATCATCGGCAGCACTCGACCCGGCCGCGTCGGCGACCAGGTCGCGGCGTGGGTGCAGGAGCACGCCTCGCGCCTCGGCGAGGCCGAATACGAGGTGATCGACCTCGCCGAAGTGAACCTGCCGCTGCTCGACGAGGCCGTACCGGCATCCGCGGGCCGCTACACCCACGACCACACCCGCGCCTGGGCCGAGAAGGTCGACGGCTTCGACGGCTTCGTCTTCGTGACCTCCGAGTACAACCACGCGCCCTCGCCGTCGCTGCTCAACGCGATCTCGTTCATCTACCGCGAATGGAACGACAAGGCCGCCGCGATCGTCAGCTACGGCGCGCTCTCCAGCGGCGTGCGCGCCGCCGACAAGCTGCGCAGCACCCTCGGCGAGCTGCAGATCGCCGACGTCCGCACCCAGCTCGCGTTCTCGTTCTTCCACGACTTCGAGAACTTCAGCGTCTTCACGCCGGGCGAGCAGCACTTCGCGAGCCTCCAGGCGCTCGTCGACCAGCTCGAGAGCTGGGCGACCGCGATGCAGGGCGTGCGCGCCGCCAAGCTCGAGGCGTCCGCCGCGGCCTGAGCCGACAGCTCTGCCACGGTTTCGGCGAGCCGCGCCGCTCACGCGGGCCGCGGATCGCCGAAACCGCGGCGCAACGGGAGGCGCCCAGGCGTGTCGTCTACCCTGATGAACCATGGCGGTTCCCCCGATCTGCCGACCCTCGACGAGACGGTCGCCCTCGTGCGACGCTGGCTCGCGGCGGCGGATGACCTCCTTCTGACCCCGGCGCGAAGCTGCTCGCGGGGGTGCTGAAGGACCCGGTAGGGCTCGACTTCACGCTCGGGTTCGTGGATCGGGTCGTGCGCCCCGAGGACCCGCGCGTCGCCGCGAAGAACTTCGAGCGCCTCTCCCGCCGGGTGCCGCGGTTCCTGCCGTGGCCGCTCCGTGCGCTCATCACGCTCGGGGGCGGCTTCTCAGTACTGTTCCCGTGGCTCGTCATCCCGATCGCTCGGCGCGTGCTGCGGCGCATGGTCGACCACCTCGTGGTCGACGCGACCCCCGCAAACTCGACAAGACCCTCGGGCGGCTGCGCGCATCCGGAGCCCGCCTGAACCTCAACCTGCTCGGCGAGGCCGTGCTCGGCGACCGCGAGGCGGCGCGCCGCCTGCAGGGCACGCGCGAGCTGCTGGCCCGCGACGATGTCGACTACGTGTCGGTCAAGGTGTCGTCGATCGCCGCCCAGCTCTCGCTGTGGGGGTTCGACGAGACCGTCGAGCGCACGGCCTCGCTGCTGCGTCCTCTCTACCTCGACGCTGCGCGCACCCGGAGAGCCAAGTTCATCAACCTCGACATGGAGGAGTACCGCGATCTCGGCCTGACGATCGCGGTGTTCACGCGCCTACTCGAGGAGCCCGAGCTGAGGAACCTCGAGGCGGGCATCGTGCTGCAGGCCTACCTGCCCGACTCGGTCGCGGCCCTCGCCCACCTCACCGAGTGGGCGCAGCGACGCGTGGCGGCGGGCGGGGCCGGCATCAAGGTGCGCATCGTGAAGGGCGCCAACCTCGCCCTCGAGCGCGTCGAGGCGACACTCCACGGATGGCCGCTCGCCACCTGGTCGAGCAAGCAGGCCACCGACACCAACTACAAGCGGATGCTGCTGGCCGCGCTCACCCCCGAGGCGACGGAGGCGGTGCGCATCGGCGTCGCCGGCCACAACCTGTTCGATCTCGCGTGGGCGTGGCTGCTCGCGCAGCGTCGGGGTGTCGAGCATCAGGTCGACGTGGAGATGCTCCTCGGCATGGCGGGTGCGCAGGCGCGCGCCGTGCGGTCCGACATCCGGCGCCTCATCCTCTACACGCCCGTCGTACAGCCGGATGAGTTCGACACCGCCGTCGGCTACCTCGTGCGGCGACTGGAGGAGAACGCCGGCAGCGAGAACTTCATGTCGGGCATCTTCGAGCTCGACGACGAGAAGGTCTTCCGACGCGAGGCCGACCGCTTCGCGCGCGCGCTCGCCGAGCTCGACGACGACGTGCCGCCGGCCAACCGCACCCAGAACCGCCTGAGCCCGCCCCTGCCGCGCGCGCCCGAGCGATTCCGCAACGAACCCGACACCGACCCCGCGCTCGTGGCGAACCGGCTGTGGGGCGTCGGCATCCTCGAGCGCTCCGCGGAGAGCACGCTCGGCGTCGACACGATCGCGGCGGCGCGCATCGACGACCCGGCGCGGTTGGACGCGCTGCTGGCCTCTGCGGCCGAGGCGGGTCGGCACTGGGGCCAGGTGCCGGGTCATTCGCGCGCGGAGCTGCTCGAGCGTGCCGCCGAGGTGCTCGCGGTGTTCCGCGGACGCTTCATCGAGGTCATGGCATCCGAGACCGGCAAGACGATCGCCGAAGCGGACGTCGAGGTGAGCGAGGCTGTCGACTTCGCCCTCTTCTACGCCGAGCGCGCGCGTGAGCTGAGCGCCATCCGGGATGCCGCCTTCGCCCCGGCCGGGCTCGTGGTGGTGACACCGCCGTGGAACTTCCCGGTGTCGATCCCGGCCGGCGGGGTGCTCGCATCCCTCGCCGCGGGAAGCGCCGTCGTGCTCAAGCCCGCGCCGCAGGCCCGCCGGTGTGGTGCCGTGCTCGCGGAGGCCCTGTGGGAGGCGGGCGTGCCGCGGGAGTTGCTGCACCTCGTGGACGTCGCCGAAGACGAGCTCGGCAGGCGGCTCATCACCGCGCCTCAGGTGGGGCGGGTCGTGCTGACGGGCGCGTACGAGACCGCGGCGTTGTTCCGGTCGTGGCGCCCCGAGCTGCCGCTGCTGGCCGAGACGAGCGGCAAGAACGCCATCGTGGTGACCCCGGCCGCCGACTACGACCTCGCCGTGCGCGACATCGTCGCCAGCGCATTCGGCAACGCCGGGCAGAAGTGCTCGGCCGCATCCCTCGCGATCCTCGTCGGGTCGGCGGGGGAGTCGGAGCGCTTCCGTCGACAGCTCGCGGATGCCGTGTCGAGTCTCGCGGTCGGGTACCCGCAGGATCCGTCGTCGGTGGTGGGCCCGCTCATCGAACCCGCATCCGGCAAGCTCGCTCGCGCTCTCACCCAGCTCGAGGAGGGGAGTCGTGGCTCGTCAAGCCGCGGCAGCTCGACGGCACCGACCGCCTCTGGTCGCCGGGGGTGCGCGACGGGGTGGCGGCGGGCTCCGCGTTCCATCGCACCGAGTACTTCGGTCCGGTGCTCGGTCTCATGCGCGCGGCGACGCTCGACGAGGCGCTCGAGCTGCAGAACGCGGTGGCTTATGGGCTGACGGCGGGCATCCAGTCGCTCGACGCCGACGAGGTCGCGCACTGGCTCGACAACGTGCAGGCGGGCAACCTGTATGTGAACCGCCCCATCACGGGCGCGATCGTGCGGCGGCAGCCCTTCGGCGGGTGGAAGCGTTCCTCGGTCGGTCCGGGCGCCAAGGCGGGCGGCCCCAACACGCTGCTCGTGCTCGGTGACTGGCACCCCGTGCCGGCCGCGCCCGAGGGCGACCTGCGGCTCGACGGGCTCGAACCCCGCGTGCAAGCGCTCATCGAGGCGTTCCAGCCCGCGCTCGACTACGGCGGGTTCGATGCGGTGCGGCGGGGCGCCTACTCGGACGCTGCGGCATGGGCCGCCGAGTTCGGCACCTCGCGCGACGAGTCGCAGCTCGGCGTCGAGCGCAACGTCTTCCGCTACCGGCCGACCGCGGTGACGGTGCGCCTCGCCGAAGACGGGCAGCTCGCCGAGCTCGTGCGCGTGCTCGCGGCCGCCGCGCTCGCGCGGGCCACCGTGGCGATCAGCTCGGCGACGCCGCTGCGCATGGCACGCGTCGTGTCGGCGCTCGGCTGGAGCGCGACCGTGGAGTCGGATGCCGCCTTCGCCGCGCGCGCCGCGCGCGAGCTGCCCGCGCGGGTGCGGCTCGTGGGCGGTGACCCGGCGGCGCTCGCGGCGGCCCTCGGCGGCTCGCCCGATGTCGCGGTGTACGGCGGCCGGGTCACGGCGGCGGGGCGGATCGAGCTGCTGCCGTTCCTGCGCGAGCAGGCGGTGTCGATCACGGCCCACCGCTTCGGCACCCCCGACCGCGCGATGATCGGGCTCGAGGTGTGAGGATGGCCCCCATGACCATCCCGTCGATTCCCCTCAACACCGGCGCCGGCATCCCGCAGCTGGGCCTCGGCACCTGGCCGCTCGACGACGCCGAGGTCGCGGATGCGGTCGAGGCCGCCGCCGCGCTCGGCTACCGCCACATCGACACCGCCACCAAATACGGCAACGAGGCGGGCGTGGCCGACGGCATCCGGCGCAGCGGCATCGATCGCGCCGAGTTCTTCGTGACCACGAAGCTCGACGGCGGATTCCAGGGCGGCGACCGCGCGATCGGCGGGCTCGAGGCTGCGCTCGATCGGATGCGGTTCGACTACGTCGACCTGCTGCTCATCCACTGGCCGCTGCCGCAGCGCGGGCTCTTCGTCGACACCTGGCGCAGCTTCGAGAAGCTGCACGCCGACGGACGCGCGCGGGCGATCGGCGTCTCGAACTTCCGGCCCGAGCACCTCGAGGTGCTGCTCGCCGAGACCGATATCGTGCCGGCCGTGAACCAGATCCAGCTCAACCCGGCCGTGCCGCGCCTCGACCACCGCGCCTACGACGCCGAGCACGGCATCGTGACCGAGTCGTACAGCCCGCTGGGCGGCCAGGGTGCGCGCGTGCTCGATGCCCCCGTCGTGCAGCGCATCGCCGAGCGCCTCGGACGCACGCCGGCGCAGGTCGTGCTGCGCTGGCACGTGCAGCAGGGGCTCGTGGCGATCCCGAAGTCGGCCTCGCCCGAGCGCATGCGCGACAACCTCGCGGTCTTCGACTTCGAGCTCGCGGCATCCGACCTCGACGAGCTCGCCACGCTGTCGCGGGGCCCGGATGCGGGCGTCGACTCGAACGTCGACGGGCACTGAGCTTGTCTGGCGCCGCGGTAATCCGCGGCGCGCAGCCGATCGAGTGCCGACTCAGCCGGGTGCTGCAGAGTCAGCTGATTGAGAGCGCCGCCTGCAGGGCGACGCGTCTCGAAATCGGCGTCCGGGGTGACGGAGGTTTCGAGACGCGGCTGCGCCGCTCCTCAACCCCTGAGTTACGGATCGCGGGGAGGCCGCGCCGCTCCTCAACCGCCGGAGTCGAGCGCGGAGTCGACCGCCGCGCGCACCCGCTCGGGTGGCACCCGGTGCTCGCGTGCCACCGCGGCGAGTTGAGTGGCGAGCTCCTGCACGCGACGCTCACCGGCATCCGCAGACCATGCCACGAAGGTGCCGCCCCGGCCTCGCGTCTCGATCGCCCCGGCGGCTTCGAGCTCCTTGTAGGCGCGTGCCACCGTGCCCGGCGCGAGCCCCAGTTGCTCGGCCAGTGCGCGCACGGTCGGCAGACGCGAGCCCGCGGCGCGGGTGCCGTCCTGCATCTCCGCGAGCAGACGTGCCCGCAGCTGCTCGTAGGGTGCCTCGGCGGCCATCAGTCGTAGCTGCGGTGGATGAGGTGCGAGAGCACGATCGCGCTGCGGGTGTGGTCGACCGAGGGCGCGATGCGCACGCGCTCGAGGGCATCCTCGAGCGAGGGGATGTCGCGCGAGCGGATGTGCACGATCGCGTCGGCCGAGCCGGTGACGGTCGAGGCGTCGACCACCTCGGGCACCTGGGAGAGGATGCGCTTGAGCTCGTCGGGGGCGACGGTGCCGCGGCAGAACAGCTCGACGTAGGCCTCGGTGGCCATGCCGTCGACGGCGGGGTCGACCTGGATGGTGAAAGCGCGGATGACGCCGTCGGCGACGAGGCGGTCGACGCGCCGCTTCACCGCGGATGCCGAGAGCCCGACCCGGTCGCCGATGTCGCCGTAGCCGGCGCGGGAGTTCTGACGCAGCATGTCGAGGATGCCGTAGTCGATGTTGTCCACGGGCGAAGTCTATGCGGGTTTCGTGCGCGAGGCACCCCGTTCGCGCATGAATAGTGCACACAACGCCAGCATGCACCGGATGGGTGCGTGCGACACTGGCGGCATGACCCTGATCGATCCTGACCCCACGACCCAGGAGCGCCGGGCCACGAGCCGCACGGTGCTCATGTGCCGCCCGGAGTTCTTCACCGTCAGCTACCGCATCAACCCGTGGATGCATCCGGAAGACCCCACCGACACGGGCAACGCCCTCGAGCAGTGGCAGAAGCTCTACGACCTCTACCTCACGCTCGGCTACGACGTGCACCTCATCGAGCCCGTCGAGGGCCTGCCCGACATGGTGTACGCGGCCAACGGCGGCTTCGTGCTCGACGGCATCGCCTACGGCGCCCGTTTCCAGTACCCCGAGCGCGGACCCGAGGGCCCGGCCTACATGGACTGGTTCCGCGCGAACGGCTTCGAGGTGCACGAGCCCGTCTCGACCAACGAGGGCGAAGGCGACTTCCTGCTGGTCGGCGACACGATCTACGCCGGCACCGGCTTCCGCTCCGATGCCGCAAGCCACGACGAGCTGCGCAAGATCTACGACCGCGAGGTGGTCACCCTGCGCCTCATCGACCCGAGCTTCTACCACCTCGACACCGCCTTCGCGGTGCTCGACTCCGAGGGGGCCCCGCATCCGTGGCCTACCTGCCGACCGCGTTCGACGATGCGAGCCGCACCCTTCTCGAAGAGCGGTTCCCGGATGCCGTGCACGTCAGCGGCACGGACGCCGCGGTGCTCGGCCTCAACTCGTTCAGCGACGGACGCAACGTCGTGATCGCCTCCCGTGCCACCGACTTCGAGCGGCAGCTGACCGAGCGCGGCTACATCCCGCACGGTGTCGACCTCTCCGAGCTGCTGCTCGGCGGCGGCGGCGTGAAGTGCTGCACCCTGGAGTTGCGACGATGACCGCGAACCTGGCATCGCCGGCCGTGACCGACCAGACCGCCCGCTACCTCGAGCAGGCCGAGCAGTTCGGCGCGCACAACTACCATCCGCTGCCGATCGTGGTCGCGGAGGCGTTCGGCGCCTGGGTGACGGATGTCGACGGCAAGCGCTACCTGGACTGCCTCGCCGCCTACTCCGCCCTCAACTTCGGTCACGGGCATCCGGTGCTCGTCGACGCGGCCAAGGCCCAGCTCGAGCGGCTCACGCTCACGAGCCGCGCGTTCCACAACGACAAGCTCGGGCCGTTCCTCGAGGCTCTCGCCAAGCTCGCCGGTAAAGAGATGGTGCTGCCCATGAACACCGGCGCGGAGGCGGTCGAGTCGGCCGTCAAGATCGCGCGCGCGTGGGGCTATCGCGTGAAGGGCGTCGAGCACGACCGGGCCAAGATCATCGTGGCCGACGGCAACTTCCACGGTCGCACGACCACCATCATCAGCTTCTCTAACGATCCGGATGCGCGTGCCGACTTCGGTCCGTACACGCCCGGTTTCGTGTCGGTTCCGTACGGCGACGCCGCCGCGATCGCCGCGGCGATCGACGACGACACGGTCGCCGTGCTGATCGAACCCATCCAGGGTGAGGCGGGCATCATCATCCCTCCAGATGACTACCTACCCGCGGTGCGCCGCCTCGCCCGGGATGCCAACGTGCTCTTCATCGCCGACGAGATCCAGTCGGGGCTGGGGCGCACGGGCGCGACCTTCCAGTGCGACAACGCGGGGGTCATCCCCGACCTCTACCTGCTCGGCAAGGCGCTCGGCGGCGGCATCGTGCCGGTGAGCGCGGTGGTCGGCGACGCGTCGGTGCTGGGCGTGCTCCGGCCGGGCGAGCACGGCTCGACCTTCGGCGGCAACCCGCTCGCGGCGGCCGTCGGGATGGCGGTCGTGGGACTGCTCGAGACGGGCGACTACCAGCGGCGTGCGGCGTCGCTCGGGGCCGGGCTGCGTGCCCGGCTGGACGGGCTCCTCGGGCGGGGCGTGGTGGAGGTGCGCTCGGCCGGGCTGTGGGCGGGGATCGACATCGACCCCGCGCTCGCCACCGGACGCCGCGTCGCGGAGCTGCTCGCGGAGCGCGGCGTGCTCGCCAAGGACACCCACGGCTCGACGATCCGCCTCGCGCCGCCCATCGTGGTGGAGGCCGACGAGCTCGAGTGGGCCGTCGACCAGCTCGAGGCGGTGCTCACCGACCTGGGCGCCTGACCCCTCCCTCCGCCTCCGTGAGAGTACGCACTTCGGGACGCCGGAGCCCCGTTTCCGACCCCAAAGTGCGTACTTTCGCGGACAGGGGCCGATAGCGTGCGGGGGTGAGCTTCGTCTTCCCGGATGCGACCCATACTCCGCTGCGCGGCGGTGCCACCCTGCGCTGGGGCGTGCTCGCACCCGGCGCCATCGCTGCTGACTGGGTGAGCGCCGTGCACCGCTTCACCGACCAGCGGGTCGTCGCGGCGGCGTCGCGCTCTGCGGAACGCGCGCAGGCCTTCGCCGAGCGCCACGGCATCCCGCGCGCCTACGGCTCGTACGAGCAGCTGGTCGCCGACCCCGAGGTCGACATCGTCTATGTCGCGGCGCCGCACACCGAGCATCGCCGCCTCGCCCTGCTCGCGATCGACGCCGGCAAGCACGTGCTCGTCGAGAAGCCGATGGGCGTCTCGGCCGCGGATGCCGCCGAGATCGTCGTCGCGGCCCGCACGGCGGGCGTCTTCGCGATGGAGGCGATGTGGTCGCGCTTCCTGCCGCAGACGACCATCATCCGCCGCCTGCTCGACGACGGCACGTTCGCGGAGGTCGCGGGCGCCGCCGCCACTTTCGCCGGCCGCTTCGAGTACGACCCGCACAGTCGCGCCTTTGATCCGGCGCTCGGCGGCGGCAGCCTGCTCGACCTCGGCGTCTACACGCTGTGGTGGGCGCATTTCTGCCTCGGCCGGCCCGACTCCGTCGCGGCCACGGGCGAACTCGCGCCGACGGGCGTCGACGCCGACGCCCGCGTCGTGCTCGGCTGGGGCGAGGAGGTGTCGGCGAGCTCGTTCACGAGCATGAACGTCGACCTGCCGATCACGGCCATGGTCGCCGGCTCCAACGGCATGAAGCTCGAGGTGCAGCCGTTCGTCGGTCCGGGCGGCTTCCGCATCGGACGGGCGGATGGCGGCAACGCCTACTGGGAGGACGAGACCGGGATGCGGTGGCGCGATGGGCTCTGCTACCAGGCGACCGCAGCCGCACAGCACGTGGCCGACGGCCGGCTCGAGGCGCCCGAGCATCCGCTCGACGCGACCCTCGACATCCTGAGCATCATCGACGAGGCCCGCCGCCAGCTCGCCCCGAGTTGAGTCACAGCCCCGCTTCGCGCGCGAGCTCGGCCGCCTCGGCGCGCGAGAGCACCTGCAGCTTGGTGAGCACGGCCGAGACGTAGTTGCGCGCGGTCTTGGCGGAGATGTAGAGCCGCTGCGCGATCTGCTGATTGCTGAGGTCTTCCGCCAGGAGCGCGAGCACCTCGCCCTCGCGCTCGGTGAGCTGGGGGAAGCGACGGGTGGCCCGGCCTCGCGAGGGGTCGTCGGCGAAATGCCGCGCGACGCGCTGCGCGACGTTCGGGCCGAACACCACGTCGCCCGCCGCGACCGAGCGGATCGCGCGCGAGATGTCGTCTTGCGAGGCGCCCTTCAGGAGGTAGCCGCGTGCTCCGGCGCGCATCGCGAAGAAGAGCGTGTCTTCGTCTTCCGACATCGTCACGACGACGACGCCCACCTCGGGGGCGGAGGTGCGGATGCGCTCCGTCGCCGCGATCCCGTCGAGCCCCGGCATCTGCACGTCCATCACGATCACGTCGGGTCGCAGCTTCTCGGCGAGGGCGACGGCCTCCTCGCCGTCGGCCGCGGTGCCGACGACCTCGACGCCGGGGAGCGAGCCCAGAAGCACCGCGAGTCCCTCGCGGAAGACCGGGTGGTCGTCGGCGACCGCCACGCGGATCTCGGTCATGGCACCATCCTCTCGTGCAGCGGCATCCGTGCCGTGATGCGGGTGCCGGTGGAATCGCTGTCGATCGTGAAGGCGCCCCCACCTCGTCGACGCGCTCACGCATCGAGGCGAGCCCGGTGCCGACGGGCGCGTCGCGGTGCAATCCGGCACCGTCGTCGGCGACGTGCAGGACGAGCTCGGACCCCTCCGCTGTGAGGGCGACGCGGCAGTGCGTTCCCTGCGAGTGTCGCACGGCGTTCGCGACGGCCTCGCCCACGAGGAACGTGCACGCGACATCGACGGCGGCCGACCGCTCGGGAAGCTCGTCGATGTCGCACGTGACGGTGAACGCACCCGTGCCCGCCCCATCGAGGCGGCTGCAGATGCGGCGGACCGCCCCCTCGAGCCCCACCTCGTCGAGTGCGGGGGGACGCAGGCCGGTGACCGTGCGGCGCACGGCATCCGTCGCCTCGCCGATCTCGATCGACGCGAGGTCGAGTTGCTCTGCGGCACGGGCGGGATCCGCCGCCGCGAGGTTGCGGGCGGCGTCGACGCGCATCCGCACCCCTGCGAGCACTGGGCCGAGCCCGTCATGCAGGTCGCGATGCAGTCGGAGCCGCTCGGACTCCCGCGCGGCCACGAGGCGCTCGCGGGCGAGTCGCAGCTCGGCTGTCGCGGCGGACGCGCGGATCGCGGTGGCCGTCTGCCGGACGAGGGTGCTCAGCAGGCGTCGGTCGCGAGATGAGGCCAAGGGTCGCCGCGGACGGTCGACGCTCAGCTCACCGAGAGGTTCCCCGACGACGAGGAGGGGGATGTGCAGCAACTCCCGTTGCTCGTCGAGGTGCCCGTCGAGCGCCACGAGTGAGCCGTCGCCCGTGTCGAGCACGATGCGCACCCCGCGAGCACCGAGGAGCTCGCGCACGGCGCGCGCGAGCTCGCGCACTTGCTCGCCCGGCGCCCCTGCAAGCTCGAGGCGCTCACCGAGCATGTCGGCGACCCGGAAGGGATCGCCGCGCGCCCCGGACACCGCGCGCGCCACCTCGGTCACGAGCCGATCCCGCAAGGGCGTGTACGCGAGCAGCGCGAGGATGGTCGCGACGACGAGCGCGGTGCTGTCTTCGATGAGCGCGCCGAGCGTCACGATGAGCAGCAGATCCAGTGCGAGCACGGTCACCACGAGCGCGCCCGAGACGATGCTCCACGTGATGACGCCGTCGATGCGCGACAGTCGGGTGCGGGTGACGACGATCGCGATCGTGGCAGTCATGACCGCCGTGGCGACCACGTTGAGCATCTCGCCGAGCACGTAGGGCACGACGGCGAGCACCAGCAGCAGCTGCGCGACGTAGACGGTCGCGGCCCACGCGAGCCAGCGCACCTGCAGTCGGAAGACCCCTTCCTCCCTCCGGCGTGTGAGCAGCGAGCCGAGGGTGAGTGCCACCCCGACGACCGCGACCACGAGCGCCGCGGGCACGAGCACGGCCCACACGGCATCTGGGATCGACAGCTCGGGCGGGGCGCCGTGTCCGGCGAGGCGCGGATCCGGCACGCCGAAGACGGGCGCGAGGACGCGGGTGGGGGCGAGAAGGAGGGTGCCCATGGCGAGCACCGCGAGTGTGACCCCGGTGACGGCAGCGGCGCGCGGGCCCGCCTGACGCGGGAGGCGCGAATCCGGCAGAAGCGCCAACGCGACGGGCAGGAGCAGCACGGGGACGAGTGACCAGCGCTGGCCGAGGAAGACCGCGACCTCGAAGGCGTCGAGCGCGCCGCCGCGCGCGACGACGGCGTTGACCGTGGCGCTCGCGATGCCGTCGGCGATGTTCGAGAGCCCGAACACCGCGAGCACGGCACCGACCGGGTCCGCTCCACGCCGTCGGATCACGAAGGCCCCGCTCGCCGCGGTCGCAAGCCCCGCCAGGGCGCCCGACCAGCCGGGGGCGAGCGCCACGTCGCCCCACGGCGCGCCCGTCGCGGTGTCGAGCCCGACCGCGATGACGGCGCCGGCGAGCCCGAGCGCGACGATGACGACCGCGGCGACGGAGCCCATCCGGGAGGCGGGAGTGTGCACGGTGACATCGTGGCAGGGGAGGCGTCCCGTGCGCGCGGGTCACGGTGTCCCGGGACGCCGGGACGCACGCGGGCGAGATCGATGCGCGTCGCCCCTGTCGCGCCGGGCCGCCACCGGGCGACTCTGGGGATGCGCGGCAGGGTGCCGTGCGCCAGAACCCCTGGAGGTCCTCTATGTCCCCGTCCGTCCCCGAGGCGACGATCCGCTCCCTCGGAGCCGTGGCCGCGACCGCGGCGTTCGGCTCGGGCGTGCTCGCACTCGTTTTCGAACGTCAGTGGCCCGACCCGCTCGCGGTGCAGCTCGCCGACACGGGAACCCTCGTACTCGGAGTGGCGATGCTCGCCGTCGTGGCGCTCCACCTCGTCTCGCGGGCGGCCGGCGGCGCCCTCGTGGTCGCCGTGCGGCTCGCGGCGGCGATCTCGGCCACCGGCATGATCGTCGCCGTGATCCTGCATCTCGCATCGGGGCGAGTCGACGACTACAGCCTCGTCGACATCGCCACGATCGCCGGCATCGCGGCTCTCGCCGCGCTCGCCCTGCTCACCTGGCGCTCCCGGCGCTGGGCCCCTGTGCCCCGACTCGCGATGCTGCTCGTGCCGCTCGCGATCGCGGTTGCGCTTCCCGTCGCGCTGCTCACGGCCATCAATGTGGGTCGCGACATCGCGACCACGGCGATGGCGCTCGGCTACGGACTCGTCGGGCTCGCCGCCCTGGTGCGCCCGGCGCTGCTCACGCAGGAGTGGCCGACCACCGGCGAGCAGGTCGGAGCCTCCGCCGAGCTGTTGCCGATGGGTGCGACGCGCGGGTAGCGCATCCGCTGGAGTGCCGTGCCGTTTCAGGTGCGGCGCGGCACTCCGTCGTGATCGTCGCCGCCGAGAAGGGCGTTCGTCGGGCGCGCGGGGGCGGGGCGGCGTAGCGTGGAGACGTGACTGCGCTGACCCCCAGCTGCTCGAGGGCATCCGCTCGCGCGCGGCCGACTACGACCGCGAGAACCGCTTCTTCGACGAGGACCTCGCCGAGCTGCGTGAGGCCGGCTACCTGCGCCCGCGCTCTCTGTCCGAGAACGTCGCCCAGCAGAGGCTGCTCGCCGCCTACGCGCCGTCCACAGCGCTCGCGGTCAACATGCACCTCATCGTGGTGGGCATCGCGCGTACTCTCGCCGAACGGGGCGATGACTCGCTCGCCTGGGTGTTGGCGGATGCCGAGGCAGGTGAGCTGTTCGCTTTCGGCAATTCGGAGCCCGGCAACGATCTGGTCATGTGGGACTCGCTGACGACCGTCGAGCGAGTTGAAACCCCGTCGCCGGGTTCGCCTTCACGGGCACGAAGATCTTCACCTCGCTCGCGCCCGCCTGGACCCGCCTCAGCGTGTTCGGCAAGGAGGCCGACGGCCCCGACGGCCCGCGCCTCGTGCACGGCATCCTCACGCGCGACGACGCGGGCGTCACGACCCTCGACGACTGGGACACCCTCGGCATGCGCGCCACCCAGTCCCGCACGACCAAGCTCGACCACGTCGTGATCCCCGACGCGCGCATCGTGCGCTTCCTGCCGGTCGGGCCGAACGCCGACCCGTTCATCTTCGCGCTGTTCGCCAACTTCCTGACCCTCATCGCATCCGTCTATGCCGGCATCGCCGACCGCGCTCTCGAACTCGCCGTCGAGGCGGCGCAGAAGCGCACGAGCCTCAAGAACGGGGAGCGCCCTACGCGGCCGACCCCGACATCCGCTGGCGTATCGCGGATGCGGCCCTCGCCCTGGATGCGCTGGCCCCGCAACTCGAGACGGTCGCTCGTGACGTCGACACGCGCGCCGACCGCGGAGCGCGCTGGTTCCGCGACCTGACGGGCCTCAAGCACCGCTCCACCGAGACGGCTCGCCATGTCGTCGACCAGGCGATGCGCGTGGCGGGTGGCGGCGGCTACCGCAATGCGAGTGAGCTCGCACGGTTGCACCGCGATGTGCTCGCCGGCATCTACCACCCCTCCGACACGGAGTCGGTGCACGCGACGGTCGCGCAGCACCTGCTCGGGCCGCTGTAGCGGGCCGGCGTCGGCGGCGGTTTCGAGACGCGCCCCGCGCGCGCTCCTCAACCACCTGACCGTCGAGCTACAGCCGTCGAGCTGGTTGAGGAGCCGCGCAGCGGCGTCTCGAAACCAGCGCCTGACCGTCGAGCTACAGCCTCCCCAGCCACTGGGCGCACAACGCCGTCCACGCGCCCGCGGGCTCGCCCTCGGCGAGTCCCACGCCGTGCACATCCCCCGGCAGCACGTGCAGCTCGTGCGGCACCTGGGCGGCGGCGAGCGCCATGCCGAGCAGGTAGCTGTGCTGCACGGGCACCACGGGGTCCTCGGCCGTGTGCCACACGAAACTCGGCGGGGCCAGCGGCGTCACGAGCTGATCGAGTGAGGTGGCCCGCCGCGCCTCCCAGGGGCCTTCGCGCCGAGCAGGTTGACGCGCGATCCCTTGTGGGTGGGCAGCAGCATCGACACGACGGCGTAGCTCAGCACGACGGCATCCACGCGCTCCTCGGGCGCACCTGCCGTGTAGGCCGCCATGCCCGCCGCGTGACCACCTGCCGAGAAGCCGAGCAGTGCGACGCGCCTCGCACCCGATTCGCGCACGCGGCGCACCTCGGCCCGCACGGCATCCAGGGGCGCCGGATGCCGGGTCAGCACCGGATACGCGAACACGCTGGCGGCGTGGCCGAGTGCGCGCAGCCATTCGGCCACCGGCTCCCCCTCGTGCGGAGCGTGCCGGTGGTATCCGCCGCCCGGCAGCACGATCACGTGAAGCTCATCCACAGTTCCATCATGCGCGCGATGCCCCTAGCCTGACCCCATGACCGGGCCACTGCTCTTCATCGGCGACTCGATCACCGACGCGGGCCGGCGCGACGACCCCGAGCACCTCGGGCTCGGTTACGTGCGGCTCGTGGCTCAGAGTCTCGCCACACGCGGTGACCACCGCACGGTGCTCAACCGCGGCGTCGGCGGGGACCGCATCGGCGACCTGCGGGCCCGGTGGCAGGCGGATGCGATCGATCCGGCACCGAGCGTGCTCACGGTGTACGTCGGCGTGAACGACACCTGGCGTCGATTCGATGCGGGGATGCCCACGAGCGCGAGCGAGTTCGAGCACGTCTACCGGGGCCTGCTCGAGGAGGCGCGCGCCACGGTGAACCCGCGCTTCGTGCTCGTGGAGCCCTACCTCACACCCGTCACCGAGGAGCAGCACGGGTGGCTCGACGACCTCGCGGGCAAGCGCGACGCGGTCGCCTCGCTCGCGACCGAGTTCGGAGCGGCCTTCGTGCCGCTGCACCGCATCCTCACCGTCGCCGCGGCGCACCACGGGGCCGCGGCGATCGCGGCCGACGGGGTGCACCCGACGCCCCTCGGAGCCGAGCTCATCGCCGAGGCGTGGGAGGCGGCGGAGGGCGCAGCTGGCCAGGCAGCTCCCGCGGGTTGAGCGTCGCGGATTATCGCGACGCCAGACAAACACTGACAGCATGGACGCATGATCCCCCTCGAACCCGTCACCGTCGGCACCTCCGGCCTCGGCAAGCGCCCCGGGGCGGATCTGAACCTGGCGAAAGCGATTCTGACCTCGCCGTTCCGGCAGGTCGACACGTCGAACAACTACGCGGATGGCGAGAGCGAGCGCCTGCTCGGCGCCGCGATCCGCGAACTCGGCGGGCTGCCCGACAACCGTGTGGTGTTCTCGAAGGGCGACCAGGACCCGGTGACGGGCGCCTTCACGGGCGACCGCATGCGGCGCAGCTTCGAGGAGTCCACCGAGCGGCTGGGGCTCGCGACGCTGCCCCTCTACCAATTGCACGATCCGTACACGATCGAGGTGCACGAGGCACTCGCTCCGGGCGGTGCCGTGGATGTGCTGCTCAAGCTGCGCGAGCAGGGTCGCATCGGCGCGATCGGCATCGCCGCCGGCCGCCGCGAGCTCGTCGAGGAGTACGTGAAGACGGGCGTCTTCGACGTCGTGCTCACCCACAACCGCTACACCGTCGTCGACCGCTCCGCCGAGCGCATCCTCGAGCTCGCGACGCAACGCGGGATGACGGTGTTCAACGCGGCGCCCTTCGGCTCCGGCATCCTCGCGGGTGACAACTTCCGTGGCCGCACCTACGGATACAGCGAACCGAGCCCCGAATTCCTGGCGCACGTCGACCGCTTCCGCGCGCTCTGCGCGGAGTGGGGCGTCGAGCCGGCCGCGGCCGCGTTGCACTTCTCGCTGCGCGAGCCACGCATCCACACGACGGTCGTGGGCGTCAACTCGGTCGACCGGCTGCGCGAACTCGAGGCGCACCAGCGCGCCGTGATCGACGTGGAGTTCTGGAGCGCCCTCGAGGCTCTCGGTGCGCCACCCGCCCCGCCGACCGACTAGAGCCGTTCAGGGTTTGGCGTAGAGGGCGCGCGCGAGCGCATCGAGCACGAGAGCCGAGCGCGGTCCGAAGCTCAGGAGCTGGCCGTCGCCCATGTCGACGAAGCGCTCGTGCTTGCCCGCGGAGGTCAGCGCGAGCGCGGGCTTCGCCTCGAGCAGACCGTCGACACCGCCCGCGGAGGCGAGGCCGTTCGTCATCACGAGCACGACATCCGGATCAGCCTCGACCATCGCCTCGTCGGTCATGGGGCGCATGCCCTCCCAGCCGAGCTCGGCGGCAACATCGCGCGCGCCGAGCGCCTCGATGAGGTGGTCGGCGCCCGACTCCGCGCCGAACAGGTAGTAGATGCCGCTCGTGCCGCGCAGGTAGAGGAACACGATGCGCAGCTTCTTGTCGGCGTCGCTCGGGGCCACCGCCGCGATCTGCGCCCGCACCGTGTCGACCTCGGATGCGATGCGCTCGGCGAGCAGCTCGCCCACCTCGGCCACGCCGAGCGCGCGCCCCGTGTCGCGCGCCAGTTGCACGGCACCTTCGAGGCTCGCCTCGTTCTCGAGGAAGACGACCGTGACACCCGACTCACGCAATTGCTCGAGCACGTCGCGCGGGCCGATGGTGCCGTCGGTGAGCACGAGCGTCGGACGCAACGCCAGCACGCTCTCGGCATTCACGGCGTGGGCGCCCGAGGTCACGATGGGCAGGTGCTCGGTGCCCGGGAAGGTGGTCGACATGTCGCGCCCGACGAGGGTGTCGCCGAGGCCGAGACCCCAGACGGTCGCCGCGAGCGAGCCGGCCAGGTCGAGGGCGATCACGCGCGAGGTGTCGCGCACGACGACGTCACGGTCGCCGTCCGGGTCGTGCGACACGACGGTGGCCGGAAGGAGTTGTGCCGCGTCGTGCGCGATCGGATCGACCGCATCCGTGGCGACGACGGCCGTGCGTGCACCCTCGGCGAGGCGCGGGTCGGGGTAGAAGTCGAGCTCGGAGAAGGGCCGGGTGTCGGCGGGAGGTGTCGTGGCGGCCGGGCCGCCGGCGTCGGCGGTCACCGCGCAACCCGCGAGCAGCACAGCGGATGCTGCGGCCGCGAGGGCAGCGCGGAGGGCTCGGGTCACACGTGCCATTCTAGGCGAGTGTTAGGTACACCTAACCTGCGAGCGAGGCCCCGATTTCCCAGGTTGCGTGAGGCGGACGCCCAGCCACGATCCTTACCATGAGTGCATCCCGCGGCGGCGCTGTGGTGGTCGCCGCCGCGGGAGATCCCGGAGCGTCGCAGCTCCTGAGACGGCCCGCCCATCCCCCTCGGCGGGCCGTTTCCCTGTGCGGCCGCCGGATCGGCGGCAGCGGGACCGACGCCAGCCGGATCGACGCCAGCCGCGTAGGCTACTGCGGCGATGAGCTCGACCGAGAACCCCGACCCGACCGAGTCCATCGAACTGCCGCGGCGTCGCCGCTTCGTCGACCTGAGCCCGCTGCGCGAGCATCCGGTGTTCGCCCGGCTCTTCATCGGCACCGCGATCTCGGGAGTCGGGTACTGGGTGACGACGGTCGCCGTGGGGCTGTTCGTCTTCGACATCACCGGTGACACCTTCGCGGTCGCCCTCGTGGGCGGCATCGCGCTCGTGCCGATGATCGTGGCCGGCCTCTGGGGCGGCATGCTCGCGGACGCCTTCGACCGGCGCTTCGTGCTCATCTGCTCGAGCATCATCGCCTGGGCGGCGATCCTCGGAATCGTGGCGCTCGCGGCGATCGACGAGTTCGTCGAGGGGCGGCCCGAGGTGTGGCCGCTCTACGTGCTCACGACGCTCAACGCCGTCGCCGCGACGATCTCGAACGCGACCCGCAGCTCGGTCACCCCGCGCATCGTGCCGGAGCACATGGTGTCGCGCGCCAACGCCCTCGGGGGTATCGCGTTCGGGCTGCAGATGACGATCGGTCCGGCGCTCGCGGGCGTGCTCGTGGCCGCGATCGGCTTCCCGCTCACCTTCGCGGTCGACGCGGTGCTCTTCACCGCGGGGTTCCTCGGCGTCGTCGGCCTGCCGAAGCTGCCGCCCCTCACCCACACCGCGAAGCCGGGTTGGCGTTCGCTCACCGATGGCGTGCGGTTTCTGCGCAACGCCCCCAACATCCGCATGAGCTTCATCGTCGACATCGTCGCGATGAGCCTCGGCCGGCCCTACGTGCTGCTGCCGGCGATCGGGGCCTCGGTGCTCGGAGGCGGCGCGGTCACCGTCGGCGTGCTCACCGCCGCCACCGCCATCGGCACCTTCCTCACGGGCCTGTTCAGCGGACCCGTCGCGCACGTGCATCGCTACGGCGTGGCGATCGGCCGCGCGATCATGCTGTTCGGCGCGTTCACCGCGTTGTTCGGCGTCGTGATCGCGGTCGCGGCAACCGGATGGTTCGGTCCGGTCGGCCAGGAGTGGCACCAGGTCAACCTTCCGCTGTTGCTGCTCGCCGCTCTCGCGCTCGTGGGAACGGGCGCCTCCGACGAGGTGAGCGCGATCTTCCGTTCGACGATGCTGTTGACGGCCGCGCCCGATGAGATGCGTGGTCGGCTGCAGGGCATCTTCGTGGTGGTGGTGACGGGCGGCCCGCGGGTGGGCGACATGTTCGCCGGCGGGCTCGCGGTGCTGACGACCCTCTGGCTGCCGCCGCTCGCGGGCGGCCTCGCGATCGTGGCCATCATCGCCGTGCTCGTGCGCGTGCAGTCGACCTTCCGCCACTACGACGCGCGCGACCCGCGGCCGTAGGGGGCGCTGGTCAGATGGTTGAGGAGCGCCGCCCGAAGGGCGACGCGTCTCGAAACCGCCGTCGCCGCCGCTTCGGCTCCTGCTCGGGCGGCGGCATCCGCTCGGCCGCACGCGCGGTGCGGCGCTGCTCCCAGGCAGCGAGCTCCGCATCCACGTCGCGAGGCTGCGTGATGACCGGCGGCCCGCCGAGCAACTGCCGCCGCGCCTCGAGAATGCGGGCGTTGAAGTCCTCGATCACGGCGCGCACCTCATCCGCTCGAGTGAGCGCGTCGAGGCGCTCGGTGAGCGCGGCATCCTCGGTGCGCAACAGGTAGGCGGCCGGGCCGAGACCGCGCAGCTGCTCGCGCTCGATCTTGCGACGCAGCCACCAGTCGGGGTCGTGTCGGCCGTCGCCGAGGCCGGGGAGCGGTTTGCCTGCGCCGGGCAGGTTGTCGAAGTCGCCGCGGCGCATGGCCTGCTGGATCGCGAGTTCCGCGGCGAGGGCGCGGTCGGCATCCGTCGCCTCCCGCTGCTGCTCCTCGGGCTCGACCTCTTCGCCGAGCTGCTCGCGCCGGAAGCGGTCGAGGCGATAGCGCAGGGCCGCCCGGATCGCGTCGCCGTCGCTGTCGGGCATGCCTTTACGCTACGTCGGCGGGATGCTGTTGTGCAGGAGTTCGCGCGGGCTCGGTTGGCGTGAGGCCCGGATTCTCGGGCTTCGGCCCGCCGGTTCCTGCACAACAGCATCCGGAGTCCTGCACAACAGCGGAAGTCCTGCACAACAGGAAGTCCTGCATAACAGAGGAAGCCGTCGTTCGGCGAGCGCGCCGCCAGGGTCAACGCTGGGTGCCGACCTCGACGATCGCGATCTCCTGGGTTGCCGTGTCGCGATCCGCGGGCGTCGCCGACGAGAGGCTGATCGGCCACCGGCCGCGGCGCGACCAGCGCAGGCGCACCTCGCGCGTGCGCACGTAGAAGATGGCGGCGATGCCCGCCGCGGCGAGCCCGGAGGCGGCACCCACCACGATCGCCCAGCGGGCCCGGCGAGATCCGCGACGGCACCGATGAGCGGAGCCCCGATCGGGGTCCCGCCCATGAAGATCGCGAGGTAGAGCGCGAGCACCCGGCCACGCATCGAGGGGGCCGTCGTGGTCTGCACGTACGCGTTCGCGGTGTTCATCATGGTGATGCCGCTGAAACCGACGATCACGAGCAGGGCCGCGAAGCTCCACAACTCCGGTGCCAGCGCCGCAGCTCCCAGGGAGATGCCGAACGCGAGACTCGCGAGGGTGACGGTGCGCAGGCGGGGGCGGTCGCGCCGTGCGGCGATGAGGGCGCCGGCGACCGAGCCGACGGCGAGCGCCGAGGAGAGCCAGCCGAACTCCTCCGGACCCTCCCCGAACTCGACCTTCGCCATCGTGGCGGTGTAGATCGGGAAGTTGTAGCCGAGGGTGCCGGTGAGGAACACCATCGCCAAGACCAGCAGGATGTCGGGCCGGCGCCTCACGTAGCGGAACCCGGCCCGCATCTGGCCGCGCCCGCGGGCCTTGCGCGTGAAGGGCGTGAACTCCGCCGGTCGCAGCGCCCAGATCGACCCGAGCACCGCGAGGAAGGTGGTCGCGTTGATCAGGAACACCCAGCCCGAACCGACGACCGCCACGAGCATCCCGGCCACGGCCGGACCGATGAGCCGCGCCGTATTGAAGGATGCCGCGTTGAGCGCGACCGCGTTGGCGAGCGAGTTGTCGTCGACGAGCTCGCCCACGAAGGCCTGGCGAGCCGGCGAGTCGAAGGCGGCCGCGACGCCCAGCCCGAGCGCGAACCCGAACACCATCCACAGCTGCACGACGCCGAAGATCGTCAGCAGCCCGAGGCCCGCGCCGAGCAGCATCATCGACCCCTGGGTGACCGCGAGCACGTGACGCCGGTCGAACCGGTCGGCGACCCATCCGGTGACGGGTAGCAGCACGAGCTGCGGACCGAACTGCAGAGCCATCACGACGCCGACGGCGACCGCGTCATCGTCGGTGAGCTCGGCCAGCACGAGCCAGTCCTGGGCGATCCGCTGCATCCAGGTGCCGACGTTCGACACGAGCGCGCCCGCGAACCAGATGCGGTAGTTCCGGGTGGCGAACGACCGGAACATCAGACTCATTCCATCCATGATGCCCTGCGCGTCCGGACACGGCCTGAGCGCCGCTACGCTTTCAGCGGCGAGGAGGCCCCATGACCGATGTCACGCGCAGCGAGCGCACCTTCGTCGACGCTCACGGCGTCACGATCCACTACTACGTATGGGCCGCGGATGCGCCCCGCGCGATCGTGCAGCTGCTGCACGGCGTCGGTGAGTACGCGACGCGCTACGAGCGTTTCGCGCAAGCCCTGGCATCCGCGGGGTACACCGTCTACGCCGACGACCATCGTGGACACGGTGCCACCGGCATGCAGCAGTGGGGAGGCGACACGAGCAAGCTCGGCAAGCTCGGGCCGGGGGCGTGCGGGCCGCGATCGCCGCAGTGCAGCAGCTGAGCAGCATCATCCGCGACGAGAACCCCGGCGTGCCGCTCGTGCTCTTCGGGCACAGTCTCGGCTCGCTCTTCGCCCAGAAGATCATCGGAACGGATGCCGCCCTCTATTCGGCGGTCATCCTCTCGGCCACCGCCTACCGCACCCTCACCGACATGAACGGCGGCGACCTCAACGCCCGGCACAAGCACCTCGGCACGACGGGCCACGAATGGCTCTCGCGCGACCCGGAGGTGTGGGCCGCCTTCGCAGCCGACCCGCTCACCTTCGACGCGACCGTGCTCAAGCTGTTCGGCCTCGCCGACACGCTGCGTCTGCTCGGCACCCCGAAGAAGCTCGACGCCGACCTGCCGATGCTCATCATGATCGGGGAGGAGGACCCGCTCGGCGGCCCCGCGAGCATCCGCAAGCTCGCCGAGGCCTACGAGAAGCGCGGGGGACTCACGGATGTCACCGTCACCGTCTACCCCGGCGGCCGTCACGAGATGCTCAACGAGACCAACCACGACGAGGTGCGCGCCGACATCGTCGCGTGGCTGGACGCGCACGTGCGCTGAGCGCTCTGCTGTAGTGCAGGACCTCCGCTGTTGTGCAGGAGTTCTGCAGACGGCCCCGCGCGCGAGGCCTGTGAATCCGGGGAAGTCGGCGGATTGTCCTGCACAACTGCGCCGGTTTTCCTGCACAACAGAAACCAGCGAGGGCGGCCCGCCGCGACTAAGGCACGCCTAACACCGCGCGACTAGGCTTGAGATGTGCATGGCGAGTACAAGGTGCCGGGCGGCAAGCTCGTCGTGGTCGACCTCGACGTCGTCGGTGAACGCCTCGCGAACGTGCGGCTCTCCGGCGATTTCTTCCTCGAGCCCGACGACGCGCTGCCGCTCATCGATGCGGCCCTGACGGGGTTGCCGGCCGACTCCGACGGCAAGACGATCGCGGCGGCCGTGCAGCGGGCCCTGCCCGAGGGCGCCGTGCTGCTCGGCTTCTCGCCCGAGGCCATCGCGACGGCCGTGCGGCGAGCCGTGCACCACGCGACCGCGTGGCGTGACTACGAGTGGCAACTCGTGCACCCGGGCCCTCTGAGCCCCGTCACGCACCTCGCCCTCGATCAGGTGCTCGCCGAGGAGGTCGCCGCGGGTCGCCGCAAGCCCACCCTGCGCATCTGGGAGTGGAACGAGCCCGCGGTCGTCATCGGCAGCTTCCAGTCGGTGAGCAACGAGGTCGACCCCGAGAACGCCGCGAGGTTCGGCATCCCGGTGGTGCGCCGCATCTCGGGCGGCGGCGCGATGTTCATGGAGGCCGGGTCGATCATCACCTACTCCCTCTACGCGCCCACCGAGCTCGTGCAGGGCATGAGCTTCGCCGAGAGCTACGCCTACCTCGACGACTGGGTGCTCGTGGCGCTGCGTAGTCTCGGCATCGAGGCCACCTACCAACCGCTCAACGACATCGCGAGCCCCGCAGGCAAGATCGGCGGTGCCGCTCAGAAGCGGCTCGCCGACGGCGCCGTGCTGCACCACGTGACGATGTCGTACGACATCGACGCGGAGAAGATGGTGCAGGTGCTGCGCATCGGGCGCGAGAAGCTCAGCGACAAGGGCACCAAGTCGGCGCAGAAGCGCGTAGATCCGCTGCGCAGCCAGACCGGGATGCCGCGCGAGGCGATCATCGAGCGGATGGTCGAGACCTTCCGCTCGCTGCACGGCCTCCACGACGACGAGATCACACCGGAGGAGTACGCGCGCGCCGAGCAGCTCGTGGCGGAGAAGTTCTCCACCGACGAGTGGCTCTACCGGGTGCCGTGAGCGCGCCCGCGGTGCCATCCGCGGCGCGTCTCGCCCGCCGTCGCACCCTCGTCGGCATCGCGCTCGCCGTGCTGCTCGTGGTCGCGACGATCGTCTCAGCGGTCGTCGGCCAGTTCGGGGTGAGCGTGCAGGAGGTCGTGCTGTCGTTCCTGCACGGCACCTGGATCCCGAACCCGTGGGTGCCGAACCCTGGCCCCCGATCGACCCGACAGCGGATGCCGCGCTGTGGGTCATCCGCTTTCCTCGCATCGTGATGGCGATGGGGGTGGGCGCGGCTCTCGCGGTGGCCGGTGCCGTCATGCAGGCCGTATTCGGCAACCCGCTCGCCGAGCCCGGAGTGGTCGGGGTGTCGGCGGGGGCCGCGTTCGGCGCGGCCATCGCGATCGTGACGGGCCTGCTGGCGCTCGGCGAGTGGACGATCGCGCTCCTCGCCTTCGCCGGCGGGCTCGGCGCGACGCTGCTCGTCTACGGGGTCTCCCGCGCGGGCGGGCGCACCGAGGTCGTCACGCTGCTGCTCACGGGCATCGCGGTCAACGCCTTCGGTGGCGCGGGGCTCGCCTTCCTGCTGTTCATGGCGGGCAGCGCGAGCCGGGAGCAGATCGTGTTCTGGCAGCTCGGATCGCTCTCGGGATCGCTCTGGCGCGAGGCGCTGCTCGTGCTCGCGGTGGCGGCGATCGGCACGGTCGTGGCGGTGCTGCTCGGGCGGCGCTACGACATCCTCGCCCTCGGGGAGCGCAACGCCCGCCATCTCGGGATCGACGTCGAGCGACTGCGCTTCGCGTCGATCGTGCTCGTGGCCCTGCTGACGGGCGTCGCGGTCGCGTTCGTGGGCATCATCTCGTTCGTCGGTCTCGTGGTGCCGCACCTCATGCGGATGCTGCTCGGCCCCGCGCACCGCGCGCTGTTGGTGTCGAGCGCCTTCGGCGGCGCGCTGCTCATCGTCGTGGCCGATCTGCTCGCGCGCACGCTCATCGGGGGAGCCGAGTTGCCGATCGGCTTGCTCACCTCGCTCGTGGGCGGGCCGTTCTTCTTCGTGCTGCTCTGGCGGCAGCGCCGCGCCTCGGGAGGCTGGGCGTGATCCGTGCGGAGCACGTCACGGTCGAACTCGGCGCCCGCCGGGCCGTCGACGACGTCGACCTGACGGTGCCGACGGGCGAACTGCTCGCGCTCGTGGGTCCGAACGGCGCCGGCAAGTCGACGCTGCTCTCGGCGCTCGCGGGGAGCGGCATCCGGATGCCGGGGCGGTGTTCATCGACGACCGCCCGGTCGACGCGCTCGAACCGCTCGAGCTCGCTCGCATCCGTTCGGTGCTCACGCAAGACAACGCCGTGAGCTTTCCGTTCCGGGTGGCCGAGGTCGTCGAGATGGGGCGCAGCCCGTGGGCGCGCACGCCGGCACGTGAGTTCGACGGCACCGCGATCCGCGAGGCCCTCGAACGCACGGATGTCGCCCACCTGACCGAGCGCCGGTTCACCGAGCTCTCGGGCGGCGAGCGGGCCCGCGTCTCGCTCGCCCGGGTGCTCGCACAGGACACCCCCGTCGTGCTGCTCGACGAACCGACGGCCGCGCTCGACCTGCGCCACCAGGAGGATGTGCTGCGGATCGCGCGCGACCTCGCCCGGGAGGGGCGCACGGTCGTGGTCGTGCTGCACGATCTCTCGCTCGCCGGCGCCTACGCCGATCGTGTGGCCCTGCTCGACGTCGGCCGCCTGCGCGCCCTCGGCACCCCGCTCGAGGTGCTCACCGAGCAGCTCATCGCCGAGGTCTACCGGCTGCCGGTCGAGGTGCTCGTGCGCGACGGCCGCCCGCTCATCATCCCGCGGCGGGCGGCGTAGGGTTTTGCGGTGCCCTCGATTCGCTACGTCGCCATCGGCGACTCGTTCACCGAGGGTGTCGGCGACGAACTGCCCGACGGGCGGGTGCGCGGCTGGGCGGACCTCGTGGCCGAGGGCTGGGCCGCCGGTACCGGCGAGCCGATCGACTTCGCCAACCTCGCCATCCGGGGCAAGCTCATCGGCCCGATCGTCGAGGAGCAGCTCGAGCCCGCGCTCGCCCTGAAGCCCACCCATCTGTCGTTCAACGGCGGGGGCAACGACATCCTCCGCCCGAAAGCGGATGTCGACCGCATCGTGGGTCTGTTCGGTCACGTGCTGCGTCGCTGCGACGAGGAGGGCGTGCGGCTCATTCTGCTCTCCGGCGCCGACCCGACGCGGCAGCTGCCCCTGGGTCGCGTCATGAAGCGGCGGGGGACCTGCTCTCGCGCGTGGTGGAGCAGCGTCTCGCCGATCGGGCCGACATCATCCGCGCCTACAACTGGTTCGATGAGGAGCTCGCGACGCCGCGCTTCTGGGCCGAGGATCGCCTGCACATGAACACCCGCGGCCACCATCGCGTCGCCGCCCGCACGCTCGACGCGCTCGGCGTGCCGCGGCCTGCGGAGTGGTGGGACCTGCCCGAGCTGACCGAGGCGACGCGACTGCGGGGCGCCGCCTACTACCGCACGCACGTCGCACCCTGGGTGAAGCGACGCCTCACAGGCACCTCCTCGGGCGACGGCCGCGAGCCCAAGTTCGGCGGAGGGTGGACCACGGTCCTTCCGGCGTAGCCTGGACAACATGCCGTGGTGGGGCTGGGTCGCGCTGGGCGTCGTGTTCGTCGGCGCCGTCGCCGTCGCGCAATGGCGCGGTTGGATCGAGCTGCGCGGCACCAACCAGGGCCGCGGATCCGGCAACGGCGCGTTCGGGTTCGCCGACGAGGTGTTCCACCCCACCAAGCACGAAGCGCAGAAGATCGCGGCGATCGAGAACGAACTGCCGGCCCCCGCGCCCGCACCCGGCGACGGGCGCCTCGATCTCGAGGCCGGTCGCGTGCGCATCGAACTGCCCGACGAGCGGTGACGCGTCCCCTCTCCATGGCGAACGCGAGGGCCTGCCCGTGAAGATCCGCCTGACGCACGATCCGCCATGTACGAGGGACGGCTAGCGTGGGCTGGTGAGCCTTGAGACCCCCGCACCCGCCGCCTTCTCCGAACCCGAGCCTCCGCGCGCGCCCCAGTGGCGGGGTGCGTTCGCGAGCCTCGGCATCGGGCTGGGCGCGGCTCTCATCGGTCTGCTGCCGTGGATCCTCACCGGGATGCGCCTGCCGCTGCAGGCGATGTGGGCGTTCGAGGCGCTGCCCGAGCAGATGCCCGTCGCGCTGCTGCCGCTCGGCAACTCCTACCTGACAGCGGTCGTCGGGATGCTCGTGGTCGGCGGTGTCGTGGCCGGGATCGCCGCGCGGGCCCTGCGGTCGCGCCTGCCCGCGCGCGCCCCGCTCTCGATCGCGGCCGGGCTGCTGTTCGTGCAGATCGTGGCGACCGCGCAGAGCGCCCAGGCGCTGGAGTCGGGGCTGCCCTCGGATGATCGCGCGAGCCTGTACCTGCTCGCCTCCGTCGGCATCGCGGTCGTCGGCATGCTCTTCGCCGTGCTGGCCTTCGGGCTCGTCGCGGCCGCCCCGCGCGCGGGCGCCATGATCGGGCTCGTGCTGGGCGCGCTGGCCGTCGGCTGGTGGCTCGAGATGGCGATGAGCCCACGTGGCGTGCTGCCGATCGAGCTCGACCTGGGCGGCGTGGTGCGGCGCATCCCCGCCGTGCTGGTCGGCGTCGCGATCGCCTGGGCGGGCGTACGCAGCGTCGGCCGCGCCATCGCGGCGGTCGCGAGCCTGCTCCTGCTCTGGTTCGTGCCCGCGGTCGCCACCGCCGTCACCGCCGGCGTGGGGTCGTCGATGATGCTGCACTTCCCCGCAGAGCTGCGCGAGTACGTGCTGAGCGTGTTCTCCGCCTACCTCTCCATGCCCTCGCTCGTGCTCCCGCCGCTCGTGATCGCGGTGGTCGTCGCGGCAGCAGGCATCGCCCTCCGCGCGGTGCTCGCGCGCCGCCGGAGGGCAGCGCCGCTCAGCGAGTGAGCAGCGGCTGGTACTGCGGATGCCGCTCGATGTAGGCGGCGATGAACGGGCACTGTGCCACGACGCGCGTTCCCTCTTCGGCGGCCACGGCATCCAGTGCGGCCTTCGCGAGCATCGAGCCGAGTCCACGTTCCTGGATGGCGGGGTCGACCTCGGTGTGGGTGAAGGTGATGACCCCGGGCTCGCGTCGGTAGATCGCCTTGCCGATCGTCTCGCCGTCGCGCTCGAGCACGAACCGGCTGCGTTCGGGGATGTCGACGACCTGATCGCTCATGTCTCGACGGTATCCGCTTATTCGGAGCCGCGCTCGATGATGCGCGTGGGCATCATGGTGATCTGCGACACCGTGCCGCCGTCGATGAGATGCAGCAGCACGTCGACCATCCGGCGCCCCTGTTCGACCGTCGGCTGTTCGACAGTCGTGAGCGGGGGTTGGATGACTGCGCGGCGTAGTCGTTGTCGAAGGTCACGAGCCCGAGGTCCTGCGGCACCGCCTTGCCGTGACTGCGCAGCACGTTGAGGGCACCCTGGGCCATGAGCGAGTTCGCCGCGAACACGCCGTCGATCGGGGCACCGCGCTCGAGCAGACGCCGCATCGCGGCCTCACCGCCCGCGGGGCTGAAGTCGCCATGCTCGACGAGATCGGTGGGCATGCCGACCGCATCGAGCGCCTGCGTCCACCCTTCGAGGCGGTCGAGACCGGCCGACATATCGGAGGGGCCGGCAATCGTGGCGATGCGGCGACGCCCCTTGTCGATGAGGCGGCGGGTCACGTTACGCGCGGCCTCGACGTTGTCGACGTCGATGTAGTACGCCTCCGAGCCCTCGTGACTCATCGGCCGCCCGCCGAAGACCACGGGGATCGACCGCGCGAGCTGCGTGTACGAGCGATCGTCGGAGTGGTGCGACAGGATGAGCGCCCCGTCGACGTTGCCCGCCTGGAGGTAGCGCCGGGTCTTCTCGCCGTCTCTCTCGGCGGCGATCACGAGGCTCAGGGTGTAGTCGGTGTCGGAGAGGTACATCGCGATGCCCTGCACGACGGTCGCGAAGTACGGGTCGGCGAAGAAGCGCGCCGTGTTCTCGGGGATCACGAGGGCGATCGACTGCGTTCGTCGGCTCGCGAGGATGCGTGCCGCCCGGTTCGGCACGTAGCCGAGCTCGTCGATCGCCTTGCGCACCGCCGCGAGAGCCTCCGGGGTCACCTTCGGGGAGTCGTTGATGACACGTGAGACGGTGGACCGGGAGACTCCGGCGACCTTCGCGACCTGCTCGAGCGTCGGAGCGCTTCCTTGCTGGTCCGGGGTCATTCCTGCGTCCTCCTGGCCGGGGTCGGCCCGTACATCCTATGAGGCGAGAGTACGCGTGGCAGCGGCGATCTCCGCGAACCGGCGACCCGAATCCTTGACGATGCGCTCCTGCGTCTCGTAGTCCACGTAGATGATTCCGAACCGCTTCTCGTACCCCCACGCCCACTCGAAGTTGTCCATGAGCGACCACGCGAAGTAGCCCCGCACGTCCGCACCCTCGTCGATGGCGTGGGCGACCGCCTCGAGGTGACGCTCGAGGAAGTCGACCCGCTGCTCGTCGTGCACCTGGCCGTCGGGGGTGACCACGTCATCCCACGCCGAGCCGTTCTCGGTGATGTAGAGGGTCGGCAGCTGCGGATACTCGCGGCCGAGCCGCACGAGCAGCGTGCGCAGGCCGTCGGGGTTGATCTCCCACCCCATGGCCGTCTGCGGCAGGTTGCGCGTCGGGCCGGTGATGAACTCCGAGCCCACGAACCACGACGAGGTCGGCTTGTCGGTGGGGAGAGCCCTTCGGATGCCCGGCAGGCAGCGGATGCCCCGACACGTTGTCGTCGTGGTAGTGGTTCACGCCCAGGAAGTCGATCTTCTGGTGGATGGTGGCGAGGTCGCCGTCCCGAACGATCTGCTCGAAGCCGTGGCCTGCCACGTCCTCGAGGAAGTCCGCGGGATAGGCGCCCAGCAGGATCGGCTCGAGGTACGCGCGGTTCCACAGCGCATCCAGGCGACGCGCCGCATCGAGGTCGACGGGATCGCTGGGGTCGTTCGGGACGGCGTTCGTGAGGTTCAGGGTGATGCCGAGCTCGTGCGCACCCCGTGTCCGCAGCTCCTGCACGGCGAGACCGTGCGCGAGGTGCTGGTGGTGCAACGCCGCGAGCCCGGCACGCGGCTCCTGCCGCCCGGGGCGTGCTCGCCTCCCGCGTAGGCGATGAGGGAGGAGCACAGGGGCTCGTTGAAGGTGGTCCAGTGGTCCACCCGGTCGCCGAGAGCCTCGTGCACCGCGATCGCGTAGTCGAGGAAGCGCTGCGAGGTGTCACGGTTCGCCCAGCCGCCGGTGTCCTCGACCGCTTGCGGAAGATCCCAGTGGTAGAGGGTGAGCCAGGGCAGGATGCCGTTCTCGAGCAGCTCGTCGACGAGGCGACTGTAGAAGTCGATGCCCTTCGGGTTGACGGGACCGTCGGCGGGCTTGACGCGCGCCCAGCTCACCGAGAAGCGGTAGGAGTCGAGTCCGAGGCTCTTCATGAGCTGAACATCGTCGGGCATGCGGTGGTAGTGGTCGACGGCGACCTCGGGGGTGTCGCCGTGGGCGACGTTCCCGGGCGTGCGGGCGAAGTGATCCCAGATCGAGTCGAGCTTGCCGTCTTCATGGGCGGCGCCCTCGACCTGGGCGGCCGCGGTCGCGGCACCCCAGATGAACCCGGCCGGCCACGCGAAGCCGTCCGGCAGAGCGAGCGCCATCAGCCCTTCACCGCCCCGGCCATGATGCCCGACACGAGCATGCGCCCGGCGAAGAAGAACAGGATGAGCAGCGGGATCGTGGCGAGCACCGCACCGCACAGCACGATCGTGTAGTTGACGTACTTCGCCGACTGCAGCTGGCTCAGCGCCACCTGCAGCGTGGGGTTGGATCCGGCGATGATGAGCGGCCAGAGGTAGTCGGTCCAGGCCGTCATGAAGGTGAAGAGACCGAGGATCGCCATGGCGGGCCGCGCGGCGGGAACGCCGACGTGCCAGAACGTACGGAACTGGTTCGCACCATCCATGCGGGCCGCCTCGATGAGCTCATCGGGGATGACATCCACGAGGTACTGACGCATGAAGAACACGCCGAACGCCGTCACGAGCGTCGGCACGATGATGGCGCCGATCGAACCGGTCCAGCCGAACTGCTTCATGAGGATGAAGAGGGGGATGATGCCGAGCTGCGTCGGCACGGCGAGCGTCAGGATCACGAACAGCATGAGCCCGTTGCGGCCGCGGAAGCGCAGCTTCGCGAACGCGTAACCGGCGAGCGTCGAGAAGAAGAGCACCGAGACCGTGATCGTGCTCGAGACGATCACGCTCACGCCGAGCGCCCGCCAGAAGTCGATCGTGTTGAACACCTCGGCGGCGTTCTCCCAGAACTTGCCGCCCGGCAGCAGCGGCGGGTAGTCGAGCGTGAGCACGGTCGTGTCGCTCGATCCGGCCACGAACGACCACCAGAGCGGGTAGGCGCTGCCCACGAACCAGGCGGTGAGCAGCCCGTAGGTGAGGAACCCGGGCTTCTGTCCCCGGATGCGGTGCGGTGACTTCGCGGCCGGGATGCGGCGCGAGGCGGTAGCGGTGGTCATGGTCAGCGCTCCTGCTGGATCTCGATGGATGCGGGGACGGCGGCGCGACCGGCGGCACGATGGCGCTCAAGTCGTTTCGCGGCTCGGCGGCGCGAGACCTTGGTCTCGTTGGTCGCGATCCCCTTGGAGAGGAAGTAGTTCACGAGCCCGATGAGCACGATGATCACGAGCAGGATGAACGCGATGGCGGCCGCGCGACCGAAGCGGTCCTGGTTGAACGCCATGTTCCAGATGTAGAGCGTCGTGGTCTCGAACTGGTGGTAGGCCCCGCCCGGGGTCGCGCGGGTGGCGTCGAAGAGCTTGGGCTCGGTGAAGATCTGCAGGCCGCCGATGGTCGCCGTGATGAGCACGAAGATGAACGTCGGACGGATGCTCGGCAGCGTGATGGAGAAGAAGCGGCGGATGCGGCCCGCGCCGTCGAGAGCCGCCGACTCGTAGAGGTCGGTCGGTACGGCCTGCATCGCGGCGAGCAGGATGAGCGCGTTGTAGCCGGTCCAGCGCCAGTTGACCATGGTGGCGATCGCGAAGTGGCCGGGGAAGGTGTCGTGCTTCCAGAGCACCGGGTCGAGGCCGAGCGAGCCGAGCAGGTTGTTCACGAGGCCGTACTGCTCGGAGAAGATGCTCGAGAAGATGAGGGCGACGGCCGCGGGGGTCACGACGTAGGGCAGGAGAACACTGAGGCGCCAGAAGGACTTGCCGCGCAGGTTCTGGTCGAGCACGGCGGCGATGAAGGTCGCCGCGATCAGCTGCGGGATCGCCGAGAGCAGGAAGATGCTGAAGGTGTTGAACAGCGAGTTCCAGAACCACGGGTCGGCGAGCTCGATCGCGTAGTTGTCGAAGCCGACCCAGTCGCCGGCGCCCTTGAGCAGGTCCCAGTCGTTGAGGGAGACGACGAAGGTGTAGACGAGGGGGAAGAGGCCGACGAGCCCGAACAGGATGAAGAAGGGCGCGACGTAGACGTACGGCGAGTACTTGACGTCGGCGCGATTCAGCCGTTGTCGCAGGCTGAGCGCGCTCTTCGAGGTGGACGCCCGGGTGGCGGGGGATGTCGTGGTCATCGGGATCTCTTCGTTCCGGGTGCGAGGCCCCCGGAGGGGCGTGCCGCTCCGAGGGGCCTCGCGTTGGTGGTGCTTCTCGGGTCAGCCGATCAGCTGGTGCAGCGTGTCGATCAGCGTGTTCCAGGAGGTCGGGCCGTCGGCCGAGCCGGCGTCCAGCGCGGTACGGGCCGGGCCCACGACCTGCTCCTGGATGAGCGCGTCATCCGGGCCCTTGAACTGCGCGACGACGCCTTCGGCACGCGAGGCGAGGATCTCGCCGACGGGTGCGTTGTTGAAGAACTTCGTCAGCTCGCTCTCGCCGGTCACGCCGGGGTCGGTCTGCGCCTCGAGCACGCTCGGGAAGGCTCCCGCGGCCTGGAAGGAAGCGACCTCCTGCTTGGCCTGGGTCAGCCAGTCGGCGAGCTCAGCGGCCTCCTTGGGGTGCTTCGACGAGGTCGGCACCGTCAGGAACGAGCCACCCCAGTTCGACGCGCCGCCGGGGAAGACGTCGGCGAAGTCCCAGCCGCTGGTGGCGTCGCCGCCGCCGGCCTCGACCTGGCCCTTCACGACACCGAGCATCCAGCCCGGGCAGACGAACACGGCGAAGGTGCCGTCGACGAACGCCTGGCCTCCGCCCCAGTCCCACTGAGCCTGGTTGGCCGAGAGGCCCGCCTTCTGGGCGTCAGCGAGCTGCATCCAGAAGTTCTCGAGCGTCTTGTTGCCCTCGATGTTGAGCGAGCCGTCCTTCTTGTAGTAGCCCTCCTCCTGCTGGTTCACGAAGGAGTTCCAGATGAAGCCGGACTGGTCGTAGAAGGCCTTGCCGGTGGCGTCGTGGTAGGTCTTGCCGACCTCGAAGAACTTGTCCCAGCTGGCGTCGGCGCCGCCGAACAGCTCGGCCACGCCCTCGCGGTCACTCGGCAGGCCAGCCGCCTCGAAGAGCTTGCCGTTGTAGCAGAGGCCCTGCGGTCCGATGTCGGTGCCGTAGCCGATGATGCGGCCGTCGGGATCGGTGGCCTGCCCCACCTTCCAGTCGACCCAGCGGTCCTTGATGTCGTCGGCGCCGTAGTCGCGCAGGTCGGTGAACGAGTCAGAGACCTCCATGACCGAGCCGAGCCAACCCTCTTCGACGGCCTGGATGTCGGGCAGACCACCGGAGGCCTGCTTCGTCTTCCAGTCGGTGAGCGCGTTGCCGCCCGTGTCGATGTTGGTGGCCTTGATCGTGATGTTCGGGTGGTCGGCCTCGTACTGCGCGTACAGGCCGTCGAGACCCATGGTGCCGAACGTCGTGATCGTCAGCGTGATCTTCTCGTCGCCGTTGCCGCTTCCGCCATCGCTCGAGCACCCGGAGAGAACCAGGGCGAGGGATGCGGTGGATGCGACCACGGCAACAGCGGCGGTGCGTCGTGAGAACTTCACGGTCACTCCTTTGTGTGCGTGGATGGGGAAGATCCCGATGAGAGCGCTCCCACGATCAGGCCGTGAGAGCGCTCCCACGAAATCGTCGGTAACGATACGCACGCCGTGGCGGCCCTGTCAACACGAATAATGGCAACGAATTGGTATCGATGAAAAAGCCCAGGTCAGAGTAGAGGATGCTGGTCGCGGTCGGGTCGAAGAGAGCGCTCCCACACCCGGCGTGCAGACCGGTCCGCACACCCCCAGCACACGGGTAGTCGAGGGTGGTATCCGGCGAGCCGGCTGGGCGTTCCGAGCGGCCGCTCGGCATCCGGGCCCTAGGCTGAACGGCGATGTCCGCACCCCACCCGAGCGACCGACGGCGACCCTCTGCGCGCGTGCGCCGCCGTCGCCGATTCGCCCTCCTGCTGAGCATCGCGATCGTCGTCATCACGGCCCTCGTCGTCGCGATCGTGCTGCTGCTCACCCCCACACCGCAGCCCACGCCGAGCGCGTCGCCGACGGCATCCGAGACCCCGACGCCCACCCCCACCCCGACGCCCACCCCCACCTTCGACGCCACCGCGTTCTCGCTCACCGACCCCACGAGCCCGTGGGTGATCGTCAACAAGCTCAACCCCCTGCAGCCCGTCGACTACGCGCCCGAGTTGCGCGTCGTGAACGTGCCCTACGTGTACGAACCCCGGATGCGGCCCGAAGCCGCCGACGCCATCGAGCGGATGTTCGCGGCCTTCACCGCCGAGACCGGCCTCGAGATGCAATCCCAGTCGGCCTACCGCAGCTACCAGACGCAGGTCGGGGTGTACCAGGGCAACGACACGCTCACGGCGCGACCCGGCTACAGCGAGCACCAGACCGGGTGGGTCATGGACATCTCCGCGAAGCCCCTCAACTGCGCGCTGCAGATCTGCTTCGGGCAGACCCCGCAGGGCCAGTGGCTCGCCGCGCACGCCTACGAGTACGGCTTCGTCATCCGCTACCCCGACGGCAAGACGGATGTCACGGGCTACCAGTACGAGCCGTGGCACGTGCGCTACGTGGGCGTCGAGCTCGCCACCGAGATGCACGACACGGGGGTGTCGACGCTCGAGGAGTTCTTCGGCTGGCCCCCGGCGCCCAACTACCCGTAGCCTCTCGACCCTTCGCGGGGAGGACGGATGGGTTATGTCGAAAATGCAGGAGAAGCCGGGCGTGTCGCGGTGCAGATCCCTGCATCGGCGGCATCTCGGACGCGAGACTCCTGCATTTTCGACGTAGCGAGGGTGGGAGATGCGGTGCGGGTGAGGGGCGGCGGGCGTCGCTTGCGGTGGCGTCAGCCGAGCGCGGCGTCGACGATGCGCTTCGCCTCGGCCTGCACGGCGGCGAGATGCTCGGGCCCGCGGAACGACTCGGCGTAGATCTTGTAGACGTTCTCGGTGCCGGAGGGACGCGCCGCGAACCAGGCGTGCTCGCTCTGCACCTTCACGCCGCCGATCGCCGCCCCGTTGCCGGGCGCGTGCGAGAGCTTCGCCGTGATGCGATCGCCCGCGAGCTCGGCGGCGGTGATGTCGTCGCCGGAGAGCTTGCCGAGGCGCGCCTTCTGCTCCGGGGTGGCCACGGCATCCACGCGTGCGTACGCGGGGTCGCCGAACTCGGCCGTGAGCTCGCGGTAGAGCTCGCTCGGGCTCTTGCCGGTGACGGCGCGGATCTCGGCCGCGAGCAGGGCGAGCAGGATGCCGTCCTTGTCGGTCGTCCACGCCTTCCCGTCGCGCGTGAGGAAGCTCGCCCCCGCGCTTTCCTCGCCGCCGAAGCCGACGGATCCGTCGACGAGCCCCGGCACGAACCACTTGAAGCCGACGGGCACCTCCCACAGCCGCCGGCCGAGCGAGGCCGCCACCCGGTCGATCATCGAACTGGAGACGAGCGTCTTGCCGACCGCCGCATCCGCACGCCACCCCGGACGATGACCGTAGAGGTACTGCACGGCGACGGCGAGGTAGTGGTTCGGGTTCATGAGACCGCCGTCGGGCGTCACGATGCCGTGCCGGTCGGCATCGGCGTCGTTGCCGGTGAGGATCGCGTAGTCACCCGCGCGCGCGACGACGGATGCCATGGCCGAGGGCGAGGACGGGTCCATGCGGATCTTCTCGTCCCAGTCGAGCGTCATGAAGGCCCACTGCGGATCGACGGCGGGGTTCACGACGTCGAGGTCGAGCCCGTAGCGCTCGGCGATGAGCTGCCAGTAGTGCACGCTCGCCCCGCCGAGGGGGTCGGCACCGAGCCGGAGGCCCGCGGATACGATGGCATCCATGTCGAGCACGTTCGCGAGGTCGTCGACGTACTCCCCACGGAAGTCGTAGCTGTCGATCGCGCTGGGCTCCGCGAAGCGCACCTCGCGGTTGCCGCCCGCGATGATGTCGTTGGCGCGCGCGGCGATCCAGCTGGTCGCATCCGAGTCTGCGGGGCCGCCGTGCGGCGGGTTGTACTTGAAGCCGCCGTCACGCGGCGGGTTGTGGCTCGGGGTGATGACGATGCCGTCGGCCTGCGGGCCCCCGGGTTCTCGGTGTTGTGGCGGATGATCGCGCGGCTGAGCGCGGGCGTCGGCACGTAGTCGTCGTACGCGTCGGCGACCGCGTGCACGCCATTGGCCTCGAGCACCCCGAGCGCGGTGGTCTGCGCGGGTGCGGAGAGGCCGTGGGTATCCGCCCCCACGAAGAGCGGGCCGGTCACGCCCTGCTCGGCGCGGTACTCCACGATCGCCTGCGTGATCGCGGCGATGTGCGTCTCGGTGAAGGCCCCGTCGAGGCTCGAGCCGCGGTGCCCGCTCGTGCCGAACACGACGCGCTGCGCGGGGTCGGCGAGGTCGGGCGTGCGCTGGTAGTACGCATCGACGAGCGCGTGCACGTCGATGAGGTCGGACGGCTGGGCGGGGGTGCCTGCGCGGGAGGTCATGCGCCCATCATTCCGCGCCGTCCTGAAATGCGTCCAGGTCCGGCGCGCCCGCTATCGTCGGTGAGGTGTACAGCTACCTCGGCCCCGCCGGCACCTTCACCTGGGTCGCCCTCGCGCAGGTGCCCGAGGCGCAGGGAGCCGAGTGGCGCAGCGTCAACAACGTGGGCGAGGCGCTCGACGACGTCGTGAGCGGTCGCAGCACGGCCGCGATGATCGCGATCGAGAACTCCGTCGAGGGCGGCGTCTCGGCCACCCAGGATGCGCTCGCCAACATCCCGGGCCTGCGCATCATCGGCGAGTACCTCGTGCCCGTGAACTTCCAGCTCGTCGGCCGGCCGGGCACGCGCCTCGAGGATGTGAAGGTCATCAACGCGCACCCGGTCGCCTATGCGCAGTGCCACCTGTGGCTCGATGCGACCCTGCCGAGCCACGGACACATCCCGTCGACCTCGAACGTCGCCGCGCCCGCCGAACTGCTGGAGTCCACAAATGCGGATGCCGCCATCGCCCCGCCCGGCATCACCCAGCACTACCCGCTCGAGGTGATCGCGGAAGACATCGCCGACAACCCCGAGGCCGTCACGCGCTTCGTGCTGGTGTCACGCTCGGCCGGCATCCCGCCGCGCACGGGCGCCGACAAGACGAGCGTCGTCGTCGAGCTGCCCACCGACGAGCCGGGTGGTCTCGTGGAGATGCTCGAGCAGTTCTCCACACGCGGCGTCAACCTGAGCCTGCTCGAGTCGCGGCCCATCGGCGACGCGCTCGGCCGCTACCGCTTCATCGTCGACCTCGACGGCCACGTGCTCGACGAGCGGGTCGCGGATGCCCTGCTCGGCCTGAAGAGGTTCAGCCCCAGTGTGCAGTTCCTCGGCTCGTATCCCCGCGCCGACAAGCAGCACATCGAGGTCACGAGCCGCTACGACGACCAGGTGTTCATCGACGCGCGCGACTGGCTGCGCGACATCCTGAGCGGCGCGCCGACAGACGACTGACGAGGTGGCCCCGGAGCGCCGGGCGCGGCCCGACGCGTCTCGAAACCGCACCGGGGTGACGCTGGTTTCGAGACGCGTGCCGCCTACGGCGACTCGCTCCTCAACCCGCTGACAAGCCAGCTGACGGGCTCACTCCCGCGGCATCCGCACGAGCAGCGCCGCCGGGTCGACGTGGGCGCGGAACGCCGTGATCACGCCGCACTCGTCGCCGTCGAGCTCGAACTCCTCCGGCCGATCGAGGCGACCCTCGATGCGCCGCCCGCGCAGGTAGCGCAACGCACGCACCGGGCGCTGACGCAGGTCGAGCAGCTTGCGCCCGAAGGTGCTGCGCCGCAGCACGCCGTTCTCCCAGACGATCCCGACCCAGACGCGCGCCCATCCGCCGACGCCCTCGGGGCGCAGCGTCACGATGTCGAACAGCCCGTCGTCGATCTCGGCGTCGGGCAGCAGCAGGATGTTGCCGGGAAGGCTGCCGCAGTTGCCGATCAAGATGGTGTGCACACGCGTGAAGCGCTCCTCGCCACCATCGAGGCGGTAGCGCAGGCGCAGCACCTGCTTGTCGACGAGCGAGCGGCCGATCGCGTCGACGTAGGCGAGCCAGCCGACCTTCTTCTTGAGCTCGGGGTTGGTGTTGGCGATCATCTTGGCGTCGAGGCCGAGCCCCGCCATCACCACGAAGGAGTGCGTCTCGCTGCTGCCGTCCGGGCGGTCGATCTCGATGACGCCCACATCGATCGCCGAGTCGACGCCCGTGAATGCGAGTTCGACGGATGCCTCCATGCGCGACGCGTTGACGTCGAGGCCGAGGTTACGGGCGAGCAGGTTGCCGGTGCCCGACGGCAGCAGGGAGAGGGCGACGCCCGAATTCTGCAGCCCCTGGGCGACGGCGCGCACGGTGCCGTCGCCGCCCGCGGCGATCACGACGTCCACGCGCTCCGCGAGCGCCTGACGTGCCTGCCCGATGCCGGGGTCGGCCTCGCTCGTCTCGAGCCAGAGACTCTTCGCCCACCCGGCGGCGCTCTCGGCTGCCGCCACGGCATCCCGCAGGCGATCGATGTCGACCTTGATGGGGTTGTAGACGACCGCCGCCCGCTGCGGCCGGGAGGGGTCGGGGGCGTCATGGCACAACCGTAGGCCACGATGCCCCAGCCGTCAGTCTCCTAGACTTGATCCGTGATCGACCCTGTGCTGCTGCGTGAGACGCCCGACCTCGTGAAGGCTTCGCAGGAGCGTCGCGGTGCGTCCGTCGGCCTCGTCGACGAGGCTGTCGAAGCGGATGCCGCCCGCCGCGCCGCGATCGCCGCCTTCGAGGCGCTGCGGGCCGAGCAGAACGCCTTCGGCAAGACCGTCGCGAAGGCCGCGAAAGACGAGAAGGCCGCCCTCGTGGCGCAGGCGCAGCAGCTCGCGGCCCAGGTGAAGGATGCGCAGCGTGCCGCCTCGGAGGCCGAAGCCCGCTTCGCCGAGGTGGCGGGTGGCATCCCGAACATCGTGCTCGACGGCGTGCCGGCCGGCGGCGAAGACGACTTCGTCACCCTGCGCGAGGTCGGCGGCAAGCCCGAGTTCGACTTCGCGCCCCGCGACCACCTCGCGCTCGGGGAGCTGCTCGACGCGATCGACATGGAGCGCGGCGCGAAGGTGTCGGGCGCACGTTTCTACTTCCTCAAGGGCGTCGGGGCACGCCTCGAGCTCGCCCTCATGCAGCTCGGCCTGCAGCGCGCGCTCGAGTCGGGGCTCACGCCCCTCATCACGCCGACCCTCGTGCGGCCCGACATCATGGCGGGCACGGGCTTCCTCGGCGCCCACGCCGACGAGATCTACTACCTGCCCGACGACGAGCTCTACCTCACCGGCACGAGCGAGGTCGCGCTCGCGGGCTACCACAAAGACGAGATCCTCGACCTCTCGGCAGGCCCCAAGCGCTACGCCGGCTGGTCGACCTGCTACCGGCGCGAGGCAGGCAGCCATGGCAAGGACACGCGGGGCATCATCCGCGTGCACCAGTTCCAGAAGCTCGAGATGTTCAGCTACGTCGACCCCGCGGATGCCGAGGCGGAGCACGAGCGCCTGCTCGCCCTGCAGGAGGGGATGCTGAAGAGCCTCGGCCTGTCGTATCGCGTGATCGACACCGCGGCCGGCGACCTCGGCACGAGCGCCGCCCGCAAGTTCGACCTCGAGGCGTGGGTGCCCACCCAGGGCGCGTACCGCGAGCTCACCTCGACCAGCAACTGCACGACCTTCCAGGCGCGCCGCCTCGACATCCGGCATCGGCGCGACGACGGCAAGACCGCGCCCGTAGCGACCCTCAACGGCACGCTCGCCACGACCCGGTGGATCGTCGCGCTGCTCGAGACGCACCAGCGCGCGGATGGCTCGGTCGTCGTGCCCGAGCCGCTGCGTCCGTTCCTCGGCCTCGACGTACTGGAACCCGTGTCATGACCCTCGCCCCGGAGGATCGCTGGCTCATCGGGCTCGACATCGACGGCACCGTGCTCACCGAGAACGGCGAACTCGATCCGCGGGTCGCCGCCGAGATCCTGCGGGTGCGCGACCTCGGTCACGAGATCATGCCGGCCACCGGCCGCTCGGTGTCGATGACGCTGCCGGTGATCGATCGGCTCGAGATCGCGCCGAGTTACGCCGTGAGCGCGAACGGGGCGATCGTGATGCGCCGCGATCGAGACGCCCCGGTCGGTTACGTACGCGATCGCGTCGAGACCTTCGACCCCACCGAGGTGCTCACGACGGTGCGGGAGCATCTGCAGGGTGCCAGCTACGCCGTGGAGGACCCGGAGGGCCGCTTCCGTTTCACCGGCCAGTTCCCCGAGGGAGCGCTTGCCGCGGATCGCCTGCAGGTGGAGTTCGAGGAGCTGCTCGACACGCCCGCGACGCGCGTCGTGGTGCTCTCACCCGGGCACGCCGTCGAGGAGTTCCTCGAGGTCGTGGAGCGCATGGGCCTGCACAAGGTCAGCTACAACGTCGGCTGGACGGCGTGGCTCGACATCGCCCCCGACGGCGTCAACAAGGGCACCGGCATGGAGTACGTGCGCCAGCAGCTCGGCATCGCTCCCGATCACGTACTGGTGATCGGCGACGGGCGCAACGACATCGACATGTTCCGCTGGGCGGCATCCGCGGGGGCGTCGCGATCGCGATGGGTCAGGCACCGGATGAGGTGCACGAGGTCGCCACGGACGTCACGGGCACCGATCGCGAGGTCGGCGTCGCCACGGCACTCGCACGCTATTTCCAGGGTTGAGGGACTCTTCTCCTTTACACTCGGTATTCGGTCAGGAGGGCTGTCCGAGTGGCCGATGGAGCCGGTCTTGAAAACCGGTGGGCAGTGATGTCTCGTGGGTTCGAATCCCACGCCCTCCGCTCAGTCCGTCGCCGAAACCCGAGAGAAGGTGTCCCGTGTCCGAGCAGGAGCTCAAGCGCGATCGTTCGCAGCGCGCCCGCGCCCCGAAGCCGACGGGCATCGCCCGACACGGTCGCCTGCCGCGGTCACGTGCGTGGAAGACGGTGCTCGCCCTCTTCGGCAGCGCGCTCGCCGTGGTGCTCGTCGCGACGGGGTCGGTCGCGGGGATCGCGGCGTACCAGCTGTCGAGCCAGCTCACCGCCAACTCGGTCGACATCAACGAGGGCGAGGAGGCGCCGATCCCCGAGATCGGCGCCTATGAGGGTGGCTTCAACATGCTCGTCGTCGGGTCGGACGCCTACTCCGACCGCGACACCGTGCTCAACGACGTGAACATCCTCATCCACGTGTCGGCTGACCAGACCAACGCGGTCGCGGTCAGCATCCCCCGCGACCTCGTGGTGCCGTTCCCCTCGTGCGTCGATCCCGACACCGGCAAGGCGACCTCGCCGATGTCCGGCCGGCCGATCAACGAGGCGCTCTACTACGGCGGCCTGCCCTGCGCCGTGACGGTTGTCCAGAACCTCACCGGCCTCGACGTGCACTATGCGGGCATGATCGGCTTCGACGGTGTCGCCGCCATGGCGACCGCTGTCGGTGGCGTCGACGTCTGCACGACGACCCCCATCCACGACAAGTGGGTCGGTCTCGACCTCGAGGCAGGCACCCACCACCTCGAGGGCTGGCAGGCGCTGCAGTTCCTGCGATCGCGCCATGGTGTCGGCGATGGCTCCGACCTCACGCGCATCAGCTCGCAGCAGGTGTTCCTGTCGTCGCTGCTCCGCAAGCTCAAGTCGGAGGACACCCTCACCAACGTGGGCAAGCTCATCAGCCTCACGAAGGCGGCTGCCGAGAACATGACGCTCTCGACGGAGCTCACCCAGCCCGCCACGATCATCGCCATGGCCAAGGCGCTCAACAAGATCCCGATGGACCGCATCACCTTCGTGCAATACCCGGGAGCTACCGGGGGTACCGGCATCTACGCAGGCAAGGTGCAGCCCAAGAAGGGTCTGGCCGACCAACTGTTCGCCGCCATCCTGGCCGACCAGCCGATCGGCGTCGACGAGGCCGGCGACGGCCGCGGCTCGACCGCAGACCCGAACGCCACCCCGCCGACGACGCCCGACGACGCCACCCCCGACCCCAACGCTCCGTCGACGGAACCCCTTCCGGAGAAGGTCGTGATCTCGGGAGTCCGCGGCCAGTCGGCCGCCGATCAGACCTGCACCATCGGCAACTGAGGCGGTCCGGGCGGCCCACGGCGTGTGGGTATGATGTTCAGGCAGTACCGGGAGACGTCGCATAGTCCGGTCGAGTGCACCACCCTGCTAAGGTGGAGTCCCCGCAAGGGGACCGCGGGTTCAAATCCCGCCGTCTCCGCTCTCTATCGTCGTTGCGCCTGTGCGCCGGGCGTCTAGCCGGCTGCCGAAGGACTCCCTGCGCGCGCGAGTCCGCAAAGGTCATCACCCCCGAAGTGGGGTGTAGCACAGGGTGTTCTCGAGGGTTCCTCTCCCACTACCCTCTGACCGGACTCACCTTCTGACCCGAACTGATTCTGGGGCCACTTCCTTCGTCGATGGGGTGTGCCATGCAGTTCTCGGGTCGTTCGCTTGCAGTGGTAGGGGCGCTTGTCGTCGCGGTGATGGTGGTGTCAGTGACGCCGGCTGAAGCTATCCCGGATCCGCAGGTTCCCGTCCCGCAGGAGCCAAACACAGGTCTTTCGGCGATGGATATCCCGCCGCTGGAGTCGCCAGATGTGTTCACGCCGGGCTCGATCGAGGACCCGCCGGCCAGCGACGCACCACTGGACAACTCGGCCGCGAAGACAGCGACCGCGATCGTTGGTTCGGATGACCCGCTCAAGGTCGATCGCGACACGGCACGTCTGACGGGCCGGGAGGAGTACGCCGATCTCTATGTCGACGCGTCCGGGCAGAAGTTCGCTGAAATGTCGCTCGCGCCGAAGAACGTGAAGGACGACAAGGGCCATTGGGTGCCGCTGTCGGAGACCGTCACCGCTTCGGCTGACGGCTCGGCTCAGGCGAAGCTGCACCCGTTGGCGCCGCTGTTCGGCAAGGATGCCGCGTCGAAGTTGCTCACGGTATCCCGCAACGGCTACACCGTGTCGATGTCGCTCGAGGGTGCGTCGAGCTCGAAGCGTTCCGCCGTGGAAGGTGACGCCTCGAACCGCGTGGAGTACGCGGACGCGCTCCCTGGCACCGACGTTACGTTCGAGGTGGACGGAGCGACGATCACCGAGAAGCTCGAGCTGACTCAGGTGCCGGCCGCTGCGCCGGAGTATCGGTGGCAGGTGACCGCACCGGGGCTGACGGCGACCCTGAACAAGTTCGGCGACGTCGAGCTGGCCGACGAGCACGGCGTCGTGCAGGTGACGATCCCCGCGCCGGTCATGTGGGATTCTTCCGGAGTCGATGGCAAGCAAGGTGACGCCTACGCGAACGTGAGCACCACGATCGAGAAGGCGATAGACGGCGTCGTGTTGGTCCTGCGTCCTGACTTCGGATGGCTGACCGCTAAGGGCCGCGTCTACCCGGTCACGGTCGATCCCTACATCACCCCGGGTGGCCAGAACTTCCACGCCTACAACTCCAACGGCGCCACCCGCAGCGACGGTGTTCTGGTAGGCAACTCGCGCATCGGCGGTGCGAACACGATCTGGCGGACCGTTCTCTATTACGACTACACCTCGATCATCACTGGGTCGCGCCAGGTGATCGATGGCTACTTGGCTCTCGGCTACGGCAACGACGGCACCACGAACACCACGGGCGGGAACGTCTACCACGCGAGCTGCATCGGCTATTCCTGTACTGGACCGTGGCTCGCAGACTATGCCGTCAGTACCGGGACGACCTACACCGACGACCAAGCCCTGCCGTCCAAGTTCGCGGAGTTCGTGAACGCTGGCAGTGGCGGAGCCTATCTCGAGATCACTGGGAACGAGTCCGCCGCCTACACCTACAAGTTCCTTTACACGACACTCGTGCTCTACTACAACGACCTGCCCAGCACTCCGACGCAGCAACTGCCCGCCAGCGGAACAACCGCTGCGCCTCAGCGCCCCATCTTCAAGGCGGCGGGCACTGATCCGAACGGCGACTCGCTCGGCTACTTCTTCACCGTGTATGCGAACTCGGCCGGCACGGGCACACCCGTGTGGGAATCGGGTTGGGTGGGAGCTGCGGTGCAGATTCCGCAGAATCAGCTCAACCCGGTCACCCAGTACTGGTGGCGGGTGAAGGTTCGAGACGGCTACTGGAATCGGTACGGGATTCAACCGGTGAGACAGAGCGGGCTCTGGACCTTCACCACCCAATCACCATCCGCGCCGCCCCTCCAGCCGACGGCGACGCCGGCCGACGGCTCGGTGGTGGTGACCCCGACGCCGACACTGTCGGCGACCGCGAACCCGGCCGCAGAGCCCGGAACTCTCTACCAGTTCCGCATCACGACCGGCGCCGACGGCGTCACCGGAACAGTGATCTCGTCCCCGTGGTCGAGCAGCCTCACCTGGACGGTGCCCGCGGGGGTGCTCCTGGATGGTGCGGCCTACACCTGGCGTGTCGTGACCGATGACGGGATCGACAAGTGGGACTCCACCTGGAAGAACAAGCTCCGGATCGACCAGCGCATTGGCGCGTCGGGTCCGTCGCCCGTGGATTCTGCGGGGCCGGTGTCTGTCAACCTCGCCAACGGGAACGTTTCTCTAGGTTTCTCCTCGCCCACGATCTCGACGCTCGGCGGTGCGATCGGGCAGACCTTCTCCTACAACTCGCTCCTGGCGAAGCCGACCGGTCTCTTGGCGCGCTACTACGACGCCACCCCGCTCGGCGGTGGCGACCCCGTGTACGACTTCACAGGAAAGCTACCGGTGCTGCAACGCGTCGACTCGGCGATCGACGTCAACTGGGACACCGGAGAACCCGGGCCGGGTGTGCCGACAGGCAAGTACCTGGTCCGCTGGGACGGATACATCACCCTGCCTGCCGGGACCTACGCGTTCGGGGTGAAGCGTGGCGGCGGTGTGAGGGTGAACATCGAGGGCACGCCGGGCACCTGGACCCAGGTCGTCAACCAGTGGGTGGAAGGCAACTCCGAGACAGCCCTCTACGTGCAACCCGGGGAGCTCACCGTGACCGTCCCGGCGACTCCCGTGCGGATCTCGGTGGAGTACTACCAGGGAGTCGACGGGAAGTCTTCGCTCTCGCTGTACTCGAAGCTGGGGTCTGGTGCCTACACCGCAATCACCGCCGAGCAGTACATGCGGGTCGTGGAGTCGTTGCCCGCGGGTTGGGGTGCATCCACGCCTCTCGCGGGTGCGGCGGGTGCGTTCGCGAACGTGCAGGTGACCGAGAATGCGGTGACGTTCACCGATGTGAGCGGGTCGGTGACCACCTACACGAAGAACGACAAGGGCACTTACATGGCGCCTCCGGGGAGTACGGCACGGTGACCGTCGCATCCGGCAAGGTCACCTATATCGATGAGACGGGCACCACGTACCTGTTCAATGCGAATGGCAAGGTCGCCTCGGTGGTGTCGCCGACGGATGCGGCGAAGCCGGCGGCGCCGGTGCCGTCGTATCGGCAGGGCACGGGGTTGGTGGATTGGATCGCGGATGTGCTCTCGAGCGATGGTGCGCCGACGCCGTCCTATTCGCGGAAGGTGACGTTTGCCTACGGCGGTGACCTGTATTCGCGGGCTGGCCTGGGGTTGTCGGCGTCGGATTCCGACGGCACGAGCAGTGCCTGCCCGGTGCCATCCGGGTATGACGCCCCGCCGACGGGGATGCTGTGCCGGATCGTGTATCCGGGGCACGTCGCGGGCACGGCCGACACCACGCAGCTGCTGTATCTGAACGGGCAGTTGGCGCGGGTCGTAGATCCGGGTGGGGAGGTCACCGACTTCCTGTACAACTCCAATGGTCTGCTTACGGGCTTGCGCACGTCGCTGGTGAACGACTGGCTCGCGTACACGGGTGCGGCGCTGTCAGACAACCAGCTCGTGCAGATCGGGTACACGAACGGCAAGGCGACGTCGGTGACGTTGCCGGCACCGGATGGGGGCACTCCGTCGCAGCGGCCGTCGAAGAGCTACACCTACGCCGACACCGACCTCAGCGACGGTCAGGGCATGAGCTTTGTCGATGTGGCGGGGCTGACGCCGTCATCGACCGCGCCGGCGAACGGGCATGCCGCGACGGTGACTTTCGATTCGGCGTACCGGCAACTGACCGCGCGCAGCGCGACGGGGTTGGTGGCGTCGCAGACCTGGTCGGCGAAGGATCAGTTGTTGTCGTCGACGGATGCGTCGGGGCGGATGTCGACCACGATCTACGACCCGTACACCGACCGTGCGACCGACAGCTACGGTCCGGCGCCCACTGGCTGCTTCCTCGCGACCAGGCTGCCGGACACTTCCTGCGGGTTCACGGTGCCGCACACGACCACCCAGTACGACACGAGCTCTGCGGGGGTGAGCTTCGCGGGGTTGAACGTGACATGGTTCGCATCCGCCGGCTTCGTGGGCAAGCCCGTCGGATACACCCTCGGCTACCCGGGTTCGACCGGCGGCGCGATCGACTCGAACTGGGCTGCTGCCGCACCTGCGGGCACGGGTGTCGGGGTGGACAACTTCTCGAGCATCGGCACCGGCTATCTGCAGTTCGGTGCGGCCGGGGCTTACAGCTTCCAGGTGGCGGCGGACCAAGCCGCGACGGTGTCGATCGATGATGTGCCGGTGTACCGGATCGACACCTCGGTAGCGTCGGTGAACGTCCCCTTCACCACGGCGGTCGCGAACGAACGCCACCGGATTCGGGTGCAGTATTCCGACACGACGGGCAACGCGTCGCTGTCGGTGAAGTGGAAGAAGCCCGGCGACACCGCGTTCACGGTGGTGCCGGGTGCGAATTACACCCCGACTACGGTCTGGTCACCCGCACCACGGTGGATGACGCAGCCCCAGCTGGCGCATCGGGGGTCACCGACTCCCAGGTGCCCGACATCGTCACCGCGACCACCTACGCGAGCCCCTGGTTGGGGCAGGCGACGGAGACCTCGCTCGACCCGGCCGGACTGAACCTGCGCACCCAGACCAGCTACGAGACCTATGGGACCGGGTATCTGCGGCGGTTGGCGAAGATCATGCCCGCGCAGGTCGCGGCGGGTCTGGCGCCGACAAGCACAGAACCGGCGGCCACGAAATCGGTGTATTGGGGTGCGACTGAGCAGCTCGGGTCGGTGATCTGCGGGCTGCCCGCGACGACCCCGCAGAACGGATTCCTGAAGTCGACGACCACCCCAACGCCGGCGTCCGGGTCGGCTGTCACCACGCAGTACGTGTACGACCTGTTCGGTCGCACGGTCGGCACGAAACGCTCGGGCGACACGACATGGTCGTGCGTCAGCTACGACGCGCGGGGCCGTGCCTACCAGTCCGTGCAGTCGGCATACGGGGTCGACACCACCGGGTACACGACCACCACGAAGTTCACCAGCACCGGTTTGCCGTCGGGCAATCCGCTGATCTCCTCGGTGGGCGACAACCGGGAATCCTCGCCCGGGGTGGACCTGCTGGGCGACATCACCACCCAGATCGACCTGCTCGGCCGGGTGGTGTCGTACACGGATGTGTGGGGCACAGTCACCACCACGACCTACAACGACCCGCGTGGCACGGTCGCTCAGGTGTCGGTGACGACACAGGGAATGGCGGCGAAGGCGCAGCAGTTCGCCTACGACGACGACGGTCGGGTGACGCAGGTGCAGGATGCCGGCAAGCCGATCGCGAACATCACTTACACCGGCGCCGAGGTCACCTCCGTCAGCTATCCGTCCGGTACCGGGAACGCGGGGAACGGGTCGAGTTTGACGAGTCTGACCCGGAATGGGTCGGGGGCGGTGACGTCGCTGTCGTGGGATTTCTCGACCGGGCAGAACCTGACCGACACGGTGATCCGGTCGCAGGCGGGTCGGGTGATGAAAGACACCATGTCCTATGGCACCAACACCTACAGCACCCTCTACGCCTTTGACGGTGCGGGGCGGTTGACGGATGCGACCCTCACCGAGGCGGGGGTGGCGATACCTCGCCACGATTGGGAATACGGGTACGGTGCGGTTGCGGCGTGCGGCACGACGAATCCGGCGTTGAACAATAACCGCACGACGATGTCGGACAGCAAGGCCGGCGGTACCCCCACCACGACCACGTATTGCTACGACAACGCGGACCGGATTGTGTCGTCGGTGACGACGAACGCCCCGTCGGGTGCGAACGCGGTCGTGGATGGGCTGGCCGCATCCGAGCTGGGGTATGACGCGCACGGGAACACCACCGCGTTCGCCGGGCAGACCCTCGGGTATGACGCCGCGGATCAGCATCTGAGGACGACGCTCGCGGATGGGTCGGTGATCACCTACCTGCGGGATGTGACGGGGCGGATCGTGCAACGCACCACCTCCGGTGCATCGGGTGCGGAGAACTACCGGTACACCTACACTGGCGGCGGCGACTCCGCCTGGGGTGTGCTCAACGCCACCACGAATGCGCGGGTGCAGCGGACTATGAACCTCCCCGGCGGTGCCGTGGTCACCGTGGATGCGTCCGGGAACCAGGCCTGGTATTACCCGAACATCCACGGGGACCTGATCCGCGCTTACACGGCCACCCCGATCCAGCTGTTCGACCCGTTCGGGCAACCCATCGACCCTTCCACCTGGGTAGTCGGCACGACCACCACCGACGACCGGGTCCACGACACCACCCCCGGGTCGATCGACTACGGATGGCTGGGGGCGCGTCCCGCCCGTACGAGCACTACGGCGACACCGCCACCATCGAGATGGGTGCCCGCCAATACGTCCCCGCCCTCGGCAGGTTCCTCGAAACCGACCCCATCGAAGGCGGCGTCACCAACGCATACGACTACCCAGCCGACCCCATCAACGGGCTTGACCTGTCTGGGCAGAAGGGTTGCTACTCCCTTGCCCAATGTTCGACCGGATGGGGGTACGCCCATCGCTTCAAGATCGGTCCTACCTCGCTCCGCGCTTCACAAGTAATGAAAAGGGTCGCTGCCAATTTCGGAAAGGTTTTCCCGCCCCTGACCGCTGCAGATGGCAGGAACTCCAAGGTGCGACTCGGCAAGGTAGGGCAAAAGCTGAACCTCACGGTGCTTGGGATGTATGGGCTGGATGGGGTCACTGGTCACGTCACAGTGTTCGAGCGCACCAAGACGGGCTTTTCATTCAGGGCCGAGTCCGATCATCCTGACTATCCGGGCGTCATTGGGTTCAACTTCGTCGTGGAAGAGAATGTCGCATATCTTGACGTGGTCGGCATCTCAGCTGCACAGCCTCCGGGTGGGCTGGGGCAAGATAATTACGAGATCGTTGCCAGGTCCTTGTGGTACGCCTTTGCTCGGAACGTGGAGGGGCAGATTCTGTGAATGACTCATCCAGCGAAGCTGAGGCACTGCGGCAGAAGATCGTCCAGTTGGGTTTCACGGATGCCCCGGTTCAGCGTCCTGGCCGTGCCCGTTCGCCCGTCCCGCGGTTGGTTGTCGTGGCGATTGTGGCGAGCCTCATTTGGGCAACTTGCTTCGCGGTCGTTGTCGGCTGGAACATCGGCCACGCTCCCCTCGCGAATCCGGATCCGTGTATTCGGATCCGTTCTTTGTCTGCTTGTTCCCATTCGGTGAACTGGCCTACGCGGTCGCGGCGTTGTCACGCGCGTGGGTTTCATTGTTTCTCGGAGCGAGTGCCGGTCAGCTAGTGGCATCGGCCCTCGTCGGAGTAATCGCTTTTCCGATCGGTTTCTTCTACGGCGCGATCGCAACTGCGGTCGCGTTCGGAGTTGCCAGGCTCTGGGGATTCGTCACCGGCAAGCGCGAGCGAGAACAACGAAGGAGTTCTGGCAGCGAGCGTTGAGGATGCCCGAGGAAACTCTCCCTAATTGGGCTCATGGCGATTGAGGGTGTAGCCGGGGTTAAGCGCGTCGTTGGCGGGTAGGGTCGAGGTCTCTCAGGATGGAGGTTCCTACACGCCAGCCATCGAAGTGAATCCCCATCCGAGCTCGGGTATGACGCCCACGGCAACACCACCGCCTTCGCCGGGCAGACCCTCGACGCTGCAGACCAGCACCTGAAGACCATGCTCGCGGAGGGGTCGGTGATCACTGGCGCCGTTGCCGGCGCGTTCTTCGGGGGTGCCGGTGGCGTAGGTGCCGGGGTTGCCCGGATAGTGACTGCAGCAAAGGGCCTCGCTCCAGGCGCGGGAGTCGTCGCACCGGTGGCGGCGAGTCGCCCGGCAGCAGCAATCGCTGGGCGCTATGGGACGAAGTCTTGGCGCTCGTCTGCCACACGGACCACGGCGGAAAGTGGCTCGCTGTGGATTCAGAACGGAATGGCGGGATAACGTAGCGCTGCTTCAAGAGGAAGCTACGGCATCTCATCCAACCAGACGTACGGCCGACCCACTCGAGAGATTTTGGGGCTAGGGTCTGGTGCAGGAACTGGTGACAGTTTCTGGTTAGGCCGCGAGGGATCGCGGCCGGGCTAGTTTGGCTTCGAACTCGATCGGCGTCAATCCGCCGAGCGCGTCCTGGGGGCGCTGCCGGTGGTACTTTCGCTCGATCCAGACCACGATTGCCAGACGCAGCTCCTGGCGGGTGGCCCAGGCGCGTCGGTGGAGGACGTTCTTCTGCAGTAGCGACCAGAACGATTCCATCGCGGCGTTGTCGCCCGCAGAGGCGACGCGGCCCATCGAGCCGACCATGCCGTGACGGTTCAGCGCTGACGCCATGCGCCGGGAGCGGAACTGGCTGCCTCTGTCCGCGTGGACGATGCAACCGGCGACGTCACCGCGTCTCGCGACGGCGTTCTCGAGTGCGTCGACGGCGAGCTTCGCGGTCATCCGGTCCGAGATCGAGTAGCCGACGATCCGGTTCGAGTAGACGTCTTTCATCGCGCAGCAGTAAAGCTTGCCCTCGCCTGTCCAGTGCTCGGTGATGTCGGTGAGCCAGAGCCGGTTCGGGGCGTCCGCGGCGAACACGCGCTGCACGAAGTCGTCGAACACGGGCGGTCCCTGCTTCTTGGTCTTCGACCGTCGACGGCGCTGCGCGGCCGAGGTGATCCCGGCCGTCGCGCAGAGCTTCCACGCGGTCCGGCGCGACATCCTCCAGCCAGCCTTGCGGGCCTCATTCGCCAGGAACCGATAGCCGAACTCGGGATCTTCCCGGTGGGCGTCGATGAGCGCGTTCAGCCGATGGGCCTGCACCCACACTGCGTCGCTCAAGGGGACTGCTTCCACCGATAGAACGGTTGCCGAGCGATGTTGAGAACCCGGCACGTCACCTTCACCGGAATCCCGGCGTCGGCCAGCTCGTCCACGAGCGGGTAGATCATTTTGGGGAGCCGCCCAGCTTCAGGTTCGCCTGCGACAGATACGCCGCTGCCTTCCTGAGCACCTCGTTCTCCTGCTCCAGAAGCCGGTTACGGCGCCGCAGCTCCCGCAACTCGGCGGCCTCATCTCTGGTCTGACCGGGGCGGCGACCCTCCTCGACATCGGCCTGTCTGAGCCAGTTCGTCAGCGTCGCTTCAGCGATCCCGAAATCCTTCGCGATCTGCGCCAACGTCACCCCGCTCTCACGACCACGAGCAACCGCGACAACGTCCTCGCGAAACTCCTGGGGATACGGTCCGGGCATGATGACATCCTTCCCGCTCAGGGCCACAGCCCTAAACGCTAGGTGTCACCAGCTCCTGCACCAGACCCGTCACCGCAGTAGCCTCGACCGCTGTCGTGACCGTGGACCCGGCGTTGGGTCTCGCCCTGACGGGAACGAGCTCGCCCGTGGCGTGGCTCGCGGCGTTCGAGGCCGCGGTGCTCATGGGTGGCGTGATCCTGCTGCTCGAGCGCCGTCGGCGCAGGAAGGCCTGAGCCGTCCGGCGACGACACGTATGCTCGGTCGTGGCGCCCCGGTCCTGGCCGGTGTCAGCGTGCCGCCGTACACTCGATACATGGCACTCAAGGCTGACGAGGTGTATCAGGCGGGTCTCGCGCTCGACCTGGACGAGCGCACCCTGGTCGCGCACCGCCTCCTCGCCAGCCTGCACCCCGCGGACGACGCGTCGCAGTCGGAGATCGACGATGTTTGGCGTGACGAGATTGGTTCTCGTGTCGACGACATCCTGCACAGCCGAGTCGAGTTGAGCACCTTCGAGCAAACGCGTGAGAAGGCGCGCGCACTCTTGGACGATCTGCGTAAGTGACCCTCCGTCACCGCGTCCATCCGCAGGCGGAGGCCGAGTTCCTGGATGCCGTCCGCTCCTATGCGATAACCGAGGCCGGTCTCGGCGACGAGTTCGACATCGAGGTCGCCAAGGCGGTTGATGACATCGAGTGGAGTCCCGACGCTTGGCCCAAGTTTCCGGGCTGGGATCGTCTCCCGGTCGTCCGAAGCCGCAAGATCGGTGTGTTTCCCTAACGCGTCGTCTACTTCGTCCGGGATGATGACTTATTGATTGTGGCGTTTGCGCATCAGAGCCGCCGCCCCGGCTACTGGAAGCATCGAGTCGACCGCTGATCGTCGTCGGAGTCCTCAGGGCTGGTCGTCCTGCGGCGTCACCGCAGCGGGTCGAACGGCGCGATCGCCGGGTGGGTCTCGCCGGTGACGATGCGCTGGGCGAGCAGCTTGCCGGTGGCGGGGCCCAGCACGATGCCCCACATGCCGTGGCCGCCCGCGACGTAGACGCCGGGCGCGCGGGTGGCGCCGACCAGGGGCAGGCCGTCGGGAGTGACGGGGCGTGAGCCCACCCACTCGTCTTCACGGTGCTCGAGGTCGACGCCGGTGAACAGTCGCCGGGCCTGGTTGATGATCGCCTGGATGCGGCGCGCCTGCGGCGGCTCGTCGGGGCGGCGGAACTCCATCGTGCCCGCGATGCGGAAGCGGCCCTGATACGGGGTGCACGCGATCCGCTGGAACGGCAGGTACACCGGGTGCACTGCCGGCTGCTCGGTCGCGACCGTGAAGGAGTACCCGCGCCCGGCCTGCACGCGGGTGCGCACGCCGAGCGCGCGGGCGAGCTGGGGGAGCCACGCGCCCGTCGCGAGCACGACCGAGTCGGCCTCCAGCCGCTCGCCGTCGGCGAGGGTGACGCTCGGCTGCGTGCCGCCGGAGACGGCCGTGACGGCGACGCCCGTGCGCAGCTCACCCCCGCGGGCGACCACGGATGCGGCGAGCGCCTCGACGTAGGGGGCGGGTTCGAGGAAGCGCTGCCCGTCGAGTCGATAGGCGACCTTGACGGCATCCGACAATTGCGGTGCGAGCTCGCGGGGGTCGTCGAGACGCTCGAACGGCACGTCCTGTCCGTGCCGGATGACGCCCTCGACTTCGCGCAGGAAGCCGGGCGAGTGCGCCTCCTCCGCGAAGCCGATCACGAAGGGGCCCTCGCGCGTCCAGGCGTCGACGCCGCCCGCGCCGAGCTCGTCGAAGCACTCGAGCGCCATGCGGTCGATGGGCGTGAGCGCGGCCATCGTGCGATCCCACGCGCGGTGCGTGCCGTGGGCGGCGAAGCGGGCCAGGAAGCTCCACAGCGCCGCGTCGACGCGGAACGGCACGTGCAGTGCGGCATCCGGATCGATGAGCGCGCGCGGCCCGTAGGTCCAGAGGCTCGGGTCGGCGAGCGGAATCGCCTTGCCCGGCGTCAGCCAGCCCGCGTTGCCCCACGAGGATCCGGCGGCGACGCCCGTGCGGTCGACGACTGTGACCTCGACGCCCTGCTCCTGCAGGTGCCACGCCGTCGCGAGGCCCACCATTCCCGCACCGACGACGATCGATCGCGCCACGTCGCGCATCCTTCCGACGACCCTGTCGGGGTGCCGTGCTCGGCGCCCTCACAGCCAGTATCCGAAATCCGCGGGTGAGGCGCGCACAGCTCGAAGATTCTTGCTTCAGACCACGAATCACGAAAGAATCGCCTCATCCGATCGAAAGGCGCAGATGCCCGCGCAGGATTCCTCCGGCGGCCGCCGGCTCGACGCCACCGACCGCGCCATCCTGCACGAGCTCGAGCGCGACGGACGCGTGTCGAACAGCGAGCTCGCGAGCCGCGTCGGCGTCTCCGAGTCGACGTGCCACAAGCGGGTGCGGGCGCTCGTCGAGGCAGGCGTGATCACGGGCTTCCACGCCGAGATCGATCAGAGCTCGCTCGGCCTGGCGCTCGAGGCGCTCATCGCGATCCGCCTGCATGCGCACGCCCGCGGCGACCTGCGCCGCTTCCAGGCCTACCTCGAGCAGCTGCCCGCCACGCGGCGGGTGTACTTCGTCGCGGGCGACCGCGACTTCCTCGTGCATGTGGCCGTTCGCGACGCCGCGCAACTGCGCGAACTGGTGTCCGACACGATCAGCTTGCGGCCCGAGGTGGCGGCCACCAACACGAGTCTCATCTTCGATCACGCGCCCGGGCGACAGTCGACTCTGGGTCGTTGACATCTGTCAACCATGCGCGTATCGTTGACCCCTCTCAACGGTTGACTTCTCTCAACCATCCAGCGCCAACGTCGCCGCGCATCCGCTCGAAACCTTCCGTCCTTAAGGATCCGCATGTCGTCAACGCCCGCGTCGCCCGACGCACCCGCCGAGAAGAAGGAGCACCGTCGCGTGCTCGAGGCCCTCTCGGGCCTCATCCTCGGCATGTTCGTGTCGATGCTCGCGTCGACCGTCGTCTCGAGTTCGCTGCCGGTCATCATCAACGACCTCCAGGGCGACCAGACGGCGTTCACCTGGGTCATCACCGCGACGCTGCTCACCACCGCGATCTCGACGCCCATCTGGGGCAAGCTCGCCGACCTCTTCAATCGCAAGCTGCTGTTCCAGCTCTCGATCGTGATCTTCATCCTCGCCACCGCCGCGGCCGGGTTCTCGCAGAACCCCGAGACGCTCATCGCATTCCGCGCGGTGCAGGGCATCGGCGCCGGTGGTCTCGCCGCGCTCAGCCAGGTGATCATGGCCGACATCATCAGCCCGCGCGAACGCGGTCGCTACATGGGTCTGTTCGGTGCCGTGATGGCGGTCTCGACCGTTGGCGGTCCGCTGCTGGGCGGGGTCATCACCGACGGATGGGGCTGGCGCTGGAACTTCTACGTCGCCCTGCCCGTGGCGATCGTCGCGCTCGTGATCGTGCAGTCGACCCTGCACCTGCCGGGCCGCGAGAAGCGCAAGGTGTCGATCGACTACCTCGGGATCGTGCTGCTCTCGACCGCGGTGTCGCTGCTGCTCATCTGGGTGTCGCTCGCGGGCGACTCGTTCGAGTGGTGGAGCCTGACGACCGCCCTCATGGTCGGCGGGGCACTGCTCGCCGCGGTGCTGTTCGTGATCGTGGAACTGCGCTCCAAGGAGCCGCTCATCCCGCTGTCGATGTTCCGCAACGCGACCTTCACGCTCTCGGTGATCGCCTCGATCGCCACCGGCATCGCGATGTTCGGCGCCTCGGTGTTCCTCAGCCAGTACATGCAGCTCTCGCGGGGCGCCACGCCGACCGAGGCGGGTCTTATGACGATCCCGATGATCGCGGGGCTGCTCATCGCATCCGTGGGGGTCGGTGCCCTCATCACGCGCTTCGGAAGCTGGAAGCCCTACCTCGTAGTCGGCGCCGTGCTGTTGACCGCGGGCTCCTACCTGCTCTCGACGATCCACTACGACACCGACTTCACCCTCGTGTCGCTCTACATGGTGCTGCTCGGCGCGGGCGTCGGCATGACCATGCAGAACCTCGTGCTCGTGGTGCAGAACACCACCGAGCCGACCAAGATCGGCGTCGCGAGCTCGGGCGTCACCTTCTTCCGCAGCCTCGGCGGCACGATCGGCGTCTCGGTCATGGGGGCGGCGCTCGCGGCACGCGTGACCGATCTCATCGTGGAGCGCAAGGATGACATCGCCGCCGCGATCGCGAGCCTCGGCTCCGAGGCGCCGAAGTGGGCGGAGCTGCTGCAGTCGGGCACCCTGCCCAAGGTGTCGGAGATGCCGAAGGCGCTGCGGATCGTCGTGGAGGACATCTACGCGAACGGCATCTCGCACTCCTTCCTGATCGCCGTGCCGTTCGCCGTGATCAGCCTCATCGCTATCCTGCTCCTGCCGAACAAGCCGCTCACCCGCATGACGACCACCGAGCGTGCGCAGGCCGCCGAGGCCGACCTCGCGACCGTCTCGGTGCCGGAGGGCATGAGCGTGCTCACCGCGACCGGCAGCGTCACGCTGCCCGATGACGATCACCAGGCAGGAACGAGCCGTCGATGACCACCCCCGACCCCGTCGGCGCGGCGCCCGCATCCGCCGCGCCGACGGACGCCCGCCAGGAGGATGCCCGCCAGCAGGCCGTGCGCGGCCTCGAGGCCGCGTTCGGCGAGCTCATGACCGAGCTGCGGCGCATGTACGTGCAGTTCGCCGAGGCGGTGAGCCCCGGGATGCTGCCGGGCACCTACAAGGTGCTCTCGGTGATCCAGCGTGCCGGTTCGGTCACGGTCTCGGGCATCGCCGAGCACATGACCGCCGACAAGGGGCAGGTGAGTCGCGCCGTCTCGGAGCTCGAGGAACTCGGGCTCGTGGCCCGCACGGCCGACCCCGACGACGGGCGCATCAAGCTCATCGCCGTCACCGACGAGGGGCAGCGCCGGCTCGACAGGGCGCGACAGCCCTACGAAGGGCGCCTCTATGACGTGCTGGCCGACTGGCCGATCGAGTCGATCGAGCAGTTCACCGGCCTGCTGCATGCACTCGCGCGCGGTCAGGCGCCCAAAGACTGAGCGGCGCTGGTTTCGAGCCGCCTCCGCTTCGCGGGTGCGCCTCAGCCGGCTGCTGTTCGCGCTGGCTCCGGCCGGTGCACGCCGCGCGGCCGGTAGCCGAGCTCCTCGGCGAGACCGAGGAGGTCGGCGAGGTACCAGACGATCGCGAGCCACATCTCGCTGCCCTGCAGACCCGGCTCGCCGCCCTCGGAGAACGCGGCACCCGCATCCGGGATCCAGGCGTCGAGTGCCACCTCCAGCAGTTCGCGCGCGAGGGGTGCCACCTCGGCAGCGCGATGACGGCTCGCCCGCGTGAGCCACAGTGGGTGGGCGACGTCGAGCACGTTGCAGGCGTCTCGCCGTCCGTGGGCGAAGAAGCGCGCGTCGCGCGCGTGGGCGAGCACGGTGTCGATGACCCGCTCGGGGTACGGCACCGGCAGGCCGAACTGGGCGAAGGTGCCGCGGCTCGCGCGATAGAACCCGTTGACCGGCTGCAGCATCCCGTCGGCCTCACGGGGCGCGCCCCACACCCCGGTGCCCGGATCGGCGCGCGCGACGAGCCAGCCGATGAGCGCCTCCTCGACGCCGGCAGGCACGACGTCGCCGCGCCGCCGCGTCACGTGCAGCGCCGTTCCGAGCGCGTCGATCCAGTGGCCCGCCGTCCAGGCCTCCTCGGACCACGGAAGACGCTCACAGAATGCCACGACGGCGGTGGGCGTCATCTCGGTGGCCATCCGCACGGGGTGCGCGAACCCCGAGCCGAGCAGTTCGAGCGCGTGCCCGACGCACAGCACGTGGTAGGCGACGTCGGGGTCGTCCGGATCGGGCGGATGCTGTTGCGCCCCGTGCGCATCGATCGGCGCGACGAGACCGGTGGTGGCATCCTGCCATCCACGCAGTCGTGCGAGCTGCTCCTCGGCGGGCAGTTGCGGGGAGCGCTGCCGAGCAGCAGCTCGGCGAGTTCGATCGCGTCGCACTGCGCACGCACCGTGGGGGCGACCCCCGGGCGGTCGGTGAAGAGCCGTGCCTCGGCGTTCCACGATCGGTCGAGTACGGCCCGGGCCGAGGCACGCACCGCATCCCCGAACACACGCAGCCGCGCGCCCAGCGGGTCGACGGGCGGCACGCGCCACTTGAGCACGCGTGCCGGGTTGCCGCCCACCACGGCTCCCGCCGGCACGTCCTTCGTCACGACGGCGCCTGCCGCGAGCACAGCCCGGTCACCGACCGTCACGCCATCGAGCACGACCACGTGCGATCCGATCCACACGTCGTCGCCGATGCGGATGCCGCGTGAGGTGAGGGGCTGCCGGAACACCTCGGTCTCGGGGTCGTCCATCGTGTGGTTGAAGCCGAGGATCGAGGTGTGCGCGCCGATCCGCACGGCGTCGCCGATCCGCACATCGCCCCGCACGACCGTGTAGACGTTGACGCTGCAGTCGCGCCCGATGCTCAGCTCGCCGGTGAGGTAGGAACCCGCGGCGACGTAGCTGCGATCCCCGAGCACCAACTCCTCCGGGTCGACCGAGGCGAGCGGGGAGAGAAAGCAGCGGTCGCCGAGGCGCCAACCCGGATGCGTCTTCCGCAGCGCCGACTGGTGCGCGAGCTGCGCCGCGGCATCCGATTCGGAAGCACCGTCCCAGAAATCCCACGGAGAGAAGTCGCGCGGGTCGATCACGCCTCAGTCGGCCTTCCGCGGCGCGGCGGTCGACTCGCGCGCGATGAGCGTGGGGTTGATCGTCACGCGGTGCACGGGACGGTCGGGATCGGCGATGCGGCGCACGAGCAGGTCGATGGCGGCGGCGCCGACCGCGCGACGGGGCGGACTCACGGCCGTGAGCGGCGGCGTGAACAGCTGGGCGACCTCGTCGTCGTACGCCATGATCGACAGGTCGCCCGGCACCGAGATGCCGCGCCCGAGGGCGAGGTCGACGAACGCCATCGCCTCGTGGTCGGGGTGCACGAGCAACGCGGTGATGCCCTTGTCGATCGCCGTGTCGAGGGCGGCGTTGACCGCACTGGAGAACTCGGGCGTGCTGCGGTCGGGAATGAGCGACTCGAAGTGCTGCGACGGCGTCAGGCCGAGCTCCTCGCAGGCGGCCGTCCACCCGGCGGCGATCTTGCGCGAGGTGGGCGAGTGCCGCGAGAGCACGAGGCCGACGCGCTGATGCCCGAGAGCCGCGAGGTGTCGTGCGGCGAGCACGCCGCCGAACGCGTGGTCACTCGCGACCGACTCGACGGGCGTGCCATCCGGATGCGTCGCGTCGCGTTCCGCGAGCACGCTCGGCACGCCGCAGTCGGCGAGCCAGGCGACCACCTCGCGCGCGTGCGGCATGTCGGTGTTGGGCGCCACGATGAGGCCGCGCACCCCCTCGCCGTGCACGAGGCGGTCGAGCACGGGGCGCTCGTCTTGCAGTTCGTACGACGCTCCCCGCACGACGACGCGATACCCGAGCCGCTGAGCCTCCTCCTCGGCGCCCCGCACCACACTCGGCCAGTAGTAACCGAGCGACGGCACGAGCACGCCGATCGCCTCCTGGTGGGCGGGCCGCGCGATGGTCTCGGCGCTCGCGGCCGGCACACCGCCCTCGGGCGGCACGGCACCGCCGTGCACGCGCACGAGCAGCCCCTCCTTCTCCATCTGCGCGAGGTCGCGGCGCAGGGTCACTGGCGCGACTCCGAGCTCGTCGATGAGCTGCGAGACACGCACGACACCGTCGCGCGCGAGGGAGGTGAGCACGTGGGCCCGGCGGGCGGGCGCCAGGGGCGCGTGCGGGTTCTGATCGCTCATGCGTGGGGATCCTCAGGTGTCGTCGTGTCCAGTTCTACCGTGACCCGGGCCGCGCGGTGGTGTGTCACGTCGAGTTCGATTCGGGTGAGCCGCGCACCCCACACGGTGGAGAGCATCGGGTCGTCGAGATCGCGCACGGTCGTGGCGGCCTCGAGCTCGGCAGGCCAGCGCACCCGCACGGTGCTCGCGCCGTCGAGCGGCGTGATCCGGGCGCCGTCGCCGACGAGTTCCACGTCGCCCGCGACGAGCAGGTGCAACGCGGTCGGTCGCTGCGTCGGCTCGGCGCCTTCATCGGCGAACGCCCAGGAGTCGTCGACGACGACCCGCGGATGCGTGCCCCGCTCGAGCGTCACGGTGCGGTTCCAGCGGCGGAGGGCGGCATCCGGGTAGGCGGCGGCCAGCTCGGTCGAGAATCGTGCGCTGGCGTCGTCCAGGGATGCCGTGGTGTCGTGGGCGCGGAACGCGGCTCCGGTGCCCTGTCGGCTGCCCCGCACCTCGGGCGTGTTGTGCCAGCTGCTCTGCATGGTCCAGATGCTCGAGCGGTCGGGGCCGAAGGTCGCGGCGGTGTAGGTCGGGCGACCGGCATCGACGATCACGGGCACCCCGTCGGAGGCCACGACGAACGAGCCGACGTCGTCGTGGTTGTGGTGCTCGCCGTTGTGCCCGCCCTTGGCGGCCACCGTGAGACCGGCTGCCGAGCCGGCGGCTTCGCGGGCGAGGAGCACCTCGACCGAGGGCAGCCAGACCTCGCGGGGCAGCGGCGACCGCTCGCGCGCGGCACTCACCCACGCCGCGTCCGTGACGCCGCGCAGCATCCGTCCGAGGCCGTGGCGCTCGTCGACAGCCGGCGCACCCGGCACGCGATGCGCGGCGGCGTGCGCGCGGGCAGCGTCGTCGCCGACGACGCGGGCGGCACGATGCAGTGCGTGCCAGGGTTGCTCGCCGTCCGGCCGGGCCTGACCGTCGGCGAGGTTGAGGTACCAGGCGCCGCCGAGGTGCATCCGATGCGGGAACGCCACGGTCGCCACCAGGGCGGGCAGCTCGGCCGTCACCTCGACCGCGCCGTCGGTCGCTGCCGCGAGCAGGTCGAGCGCTTCGAGCGCGCGGCAGGCGCCGTTCCACCAGTAGCTGTACCCCTCGTCGATGGCGCCGTCGGCGGGCAGCACAGCGAGGTAGCGGTCGAGCCCCTCGATCGCGAGCCGCACCACGCGAGCCCGCTCGGCATCCGCGTCGAGCAGTTGCAGTGCGGCTGCCAGCACGTTGCCGTGGATCCACGGGTTCCAGTTGTGCACGTCGCCGTCGAGCCCGATCCAGTGCCAGTCGCGCCGACGCACGAAGGGCTCGAACACGCGGAGGCGAGCCTCCCGGCGGATCCGCGCGCGGATGCCGGGGTAGCGCTCGTCGAGCTGCGCGCCGAGCAGGTGGTCGATCCAGGCCAGCTGCGCGACGACCTCCCCGGCGCCGAGGTCGAGATAGGGGTCGTCGACGGTCGCGAGCACCGACCCGTGCACGGTGAAGGTGTCGTCGTGAGCCGGCCAGCACCAGGAGCTCTGCTCGCACAGCAGCCACACGCCGTCGGCGACCGCGTCGAGGTCGGCGTCGTCTGCCGTGACGGTGGCCGCGAACGCCGCGCGACTCAGGCGGTGCTGGCGCGCGAACGCGGGGCTCTCCCAGCGCTCCCGGTCACCATCGCCCCCGCGATGGAAACGCGCGGCATCGTGGGCCAGCGGCATCGGCCAGGGCGTCGCACGCTCGGCGGCGACCTTCTCGAGCACGGCCTCGCGGGTGGCTCCGTCGACCCTCGACCACGCCTCGCGATCGCTCGCCGTCGGCACCGGCAACGCGGCGCCCGGAGCTGAGAGCAGGGGCGCGAGGCGCGCGTCCGTCAGCGGCACGAGGAGCCCGAGTCGGGACTCGATCGCCGTCGTCAGCGGGCCGCGGAAGGTCACGAAACGATCATAACTGATCATTTCAATTCAGTAAAGCTCTTGTCATGAACGAAATGGGTTGCTAATCTCCGAAAGCGGTCGAAGCGACCGTTCCAGCTTCAAGGGAGAACCCGGATGCGTGAGCAGCCCCGTCGCCACGTCGCGACGTCCGCATCCGTTCTCACCGATCGCGCCTCCTGGACAGGCTATGCCGACCGTCTGCTGGCGGGCGCACGCGCCTACGCCTCGCCGAACCACGCGCGCATCACGCCGTCCGGTGCCGAGGGCGGGTACGGCAACGCCGTCGACGGACTCGAGGGCTTCGCCCGCACCTTCCTGCTCGCCGGCTTCCGGCTGATGGGGGAGCGGGGCGAGGGCCTCGGCGACCTCGCGGACTTCTACGCCGAGGGCATCCGGGCCGGGGTCGACCCTGCCGCGCCCGATCGCTGGGTGCGCCTCGACGAGCACCCGCAGGCGAAGGTCGAGGCAGCCTCGCTCGCGCTCATCCTCGATCAGACGCGTCCCTGGATCTGGGACCGCCTCGACGCCCTCACCCGGCAACGGGTCATCGACTACTTCGCGCCCGTCGTGGGCGACACGAGCTACCCGCGCAACAACTGGCTGTGGTTCCGCATCGTCGTGCAGACCTTCCTGCGCTCGGTGGGAGGCCCCTGGTCGCCCGACGACATCGCGGCGGATCTGGCGCTGCACGATTCCTTCGTGCGCGCGGACGGCTGGCTCGCCGACGGCGACGAGCGCGCCTACGACCACTACGTCGGCTGGGCGCTGCACCTCTACCCCGTGCTCTGGTCGCGCATGGGAGCGGCCGAGCTGGCCGCCGGACGCACGGAGGGCGACGTTGCGGCCCTCGACCGCTTCCTGCAGGACGCCGTCGAGCTCGTCGGCGCCGACGGCTCGCCGCTGCTGCAGGGCCGCAGCCTCATCTACCGCTTCGCCGCGGCCGCCCCGTTCTGGGTCGGTGCGTTCGCCGAGGTGCCCTCGGTGCCGCTCGGCCTCCTGCGACACGCGGCAGGGGCGATCGTCGGCCACTTCGCGGATCACGGTGTTCCCGGTGATGACGGGCTGCTGAGCCTCGGGTGGCACGGGCCGTGGCGCCCGCTCGCACAGTCGTACTCGGGGCCGGCGTCGCCCTACTGGGCCTCCAAGGGGCTGCTCGGCGTCGCCCTGCCGGCCGACCACCCCGTCTGGGCGGCGCCGGAGGTTCCGCTTCCGGTCGCGCAGCGCGAGGTGCTGCGCGCGATCGCCGCCCCGGGTTGGCTCGTGTCGGGCACGCCCGGCGACGGCATCGTGCGGGTCGTGAACCACGGCACCGACCACGCGATGCCGGGCGCCGCCCCCGGCGACTCCCCGCTCTACACCCAGCTCGGCTACTCGACCGCGACGAGCCCGCTGCTCGACGAGGAGGCATGGACGACACCGCTCGAGCAGACCGTCGCGCTCGTGACCGCCGACGGTCGCGCAAGCCACCGCGCGGGCATGGAGCTGCTCGGGGTGCGCGTCGACGAAGCCCCGGATGCGGCGGGCGCCTCGGTCGGTGTCGCGGGCTCACTCGCCCGCACCCACCTGCTCGAACCCGGCCCGATCGGCCGCCGCCACGGCTCCGGCCTCGACGGTGTCGCGACGCCGCTCGGCACCCTCGAGGTGCACTCGCTCGTGCGCGGACCGTGGGAGGTGCGGCTCGCCCGCCTCGCCTCGCTCGAGCCCGGCGTCGAGGCGTCCGAACTGCAGCTGCGGGTGGGCGGATGGGCGGTGTCGGCCGGCCAGACCGACCGCGACGGCGATGCCGCTCAGGGGGCGCCGCACGCGCCCGTGGTGGCGAGCTCACCTCCACCCTCGTGCCGCTGCTCGGCAGCGCCGAGGCGGCCGTCGTGACGCGCAGCGATGCGAGCCCGCTCGGCGTTTCGAGCGCAGTGCCGACGCTCACCTTCCCGGCACGGGTCGGCGCGTGGATCGGCGCCCTCGTGGAACTGCGCGGCGTCGCGGCGGAGGTGCCCACGGCATCCGTCGCACTCGACGAGACCGCCGACGGCCGCCTCGCGACCGTCATCTGGCCCGACGGGGTGCGCACCGCATCCCGTCTCTTCAGCTCCGACCCCGCCATGGCGGCGGATCGGTGAACCCCGGGTCCCGAAGACCCAAGAGTGACAATGCAAAGGAGCAGCAACTGATGAAGCGCAAGCTCGTGGTCGCGGTCGGTATCGCCGCCGTGGCCTCGCTCGCTCTCGCCGCCTGCAGCGGCGACAGCACGCCTGAGGAGTCGACCGGACCGGTCACCCTCACCCTGTCGGGCTGGAGTCTCGACACCACGCCCGAGTTCCAGGTGCTCGCCGACGGCTTCGAAGCGGCCACCGGCAACAAGATCGAGCTCAAGGAATACGACGCAGCCGAGTACAACACCCTGCTGACCGCCGACCTGAGCGCCGGCGCGGGCCCCGACATCATCACGCAGAAGGAGGTCAAGTACGTTCCGGTGCTCGTCGACAGCGACCAGCTGGTCGATGTCTCGGACGTGAAGATCCCCGACGGCGTCAGCGGAGCCTCCTCGTATGAGGTCGACGGGGCGCAGTACGCGGTGCCCTACCGCCAGGATTCGTGGGTGCTGTTCTACAACAAGGCCCTCTTCGACGAGGCCGGCGTGGACTACCCCGACGGGTCGTGGACCTGGGATGACTTCGACGCGGCAGCCAAGGCGCTGACGACCGCCGATCACTTCGGCGTGTACGAGCACCGCTGGCAGTCGACCACCCAGGGGTTCGCCAACGCGCAGTGGGACGGCGACATCTTCTCGGGTGACTACGACTACATGTCGGAGCTCTACGAGCGCCGGATCGCCCGCGAGGACGCCGGCTACGAGATGGACTTCGCCGAGTCGAGCGCCAACAGCCCGTCGTACCAGGGCGAGTTCGGAAAGCAGAACGCGGCCATGCTCCCCATGGGCAGCTGGTTCGTGGCCACGCTGATCAGCCAGCAGGCGTCCGGCGAGGCCGACGACTTCGAATGGGGCATCGCCCCCATCCCGCAGCGTGACTCGTCGACGATCGACAACCCGGTGACCTTCGGCGACCCGACCGGCTTCGGCATCAACGCGGCGATCGACGACGCGAAGCTCGAGGCCGCGAAGGAGTTCCTCGCCTACTCGATGAGCGAAGACGCCGCCTCGGCGCTTGCGAGCATCGGCATCACCCCGTCGAACACCTCGGAAGCTGTGGCCGCCGCCTACTTCGCGGTCGACGGTGCGCCGAGCGACGACCTGTCGAAGTTCACCTGGTCGACGCACGACACCTACCCCGAGAACCCGACCTCGGCGCAGACCGCCGAGGTGCAGACGGTGCTCGGCACGATGCACAACGAGATCCTGACGCGGGCGAAGACCGTCGATCAGGCGATCAAGGATGCCGCAGCGGCCTTCGGGGCGCTCTAAGCGACACCACACGCCGGGGCCGGGCACCCAACTGCCCGGCCCCGGAACCCGAACACCATCCACAGACAAGGAGACGCCATGACGAGCGCCGTCACCGGCCGCGTCGGCACCCCGTCCCCGCGCCGTTCGAAGCTCCGGTTGCGCAACACGGTGATCGGCTGGAGCTTCATCCTGCCCAACTTCCTCGGTTTCGCGCTCATCACGCTTATTCCCGTGGTGCAGCTGTTCTTCATCTCGCTCACCGACCAGAACATCTTCGGCAAGGGCGACTTCGTCGGGATCGCGAACTTCCAGAAGCTCATGGGCGACCCGCTGTTCCAGCGGTCGTTCGTGAACACCCTCTACTTCGCGGTGCTGCACGTGCCGCTCACGATCGTCGTCTCGCTCGGTCTCGCGCTGCTGCTCAACAGCAAGCTGCGGGGCGTCGCGTTCTTCCGCACTGCGGCCTTCTTCCCCTACATCACCTCGATCGTCGCGGTCGGGCTCGTGTGGAACCTGCTCTTCAGCCCCGAGTACGGGCCCATCAACGAGGTGCTGCGCTTCTTCGGCGTCGCTGACCCGCCCGGCTGGCTGCTGTCCCAGGATTGGGCGATGCCCGCCATCGTGATCATCTCCACGTGGCGTGACATGGGCTATTACATGATCCTGTTCCTCGCGGGGCTGCAGACGGTCTCGCCCGAGCTCTACGAGGCCGCGCGCATGGACGGCGCGAATGTGTTCCAGCGCTTCTGGAACGTCACGCTGCCCGGCATCCGGCCCACGATGTTCCTCGTGACCGTGCTGCTCACGATCGCGTCGTTCAAGATCTTCGATCTCATCATCGTGCTCTCGCCGGGCGGCACGGCAGCCCCCAACATGGCCACCGTCGTGCTGTCGCAGTTCATCTACCAGCGCGGCTTCATCGAGTCGAAGTTCGGCTACGCGTCATCCGCCGCCGTCGTGCTCTTCGTGCTGTGCATCGTGACGACCGTCATCCAGTTCCTCATCAACAAGAAGCGGAGCGCCTGATGTCCGCCACTCGAATGATCGTGCTGCCGCACGGTACCCGTGCGGATCGCGACACGCGTCCGGCCGCTCGTGTCGGGCGCGTGGTCGGCAGCATCCTGCTCGTCGCGTTCGCCCTCGCGCTGCTCACGCCGTTCTTCTGGATGGTGATGAGCTCGTTCAAGGGACCGAACGAGGTCTTCTCCGTGCCCGTGCGATGGCTGCCGGAGGTGTGGCACGTCGACAACTACTTCGCGCTGTGGATCGACACCGACATGGCGATCTGGCTGCGCAACACGATCATCCTCTCGACGGTCGTGACCTTCCTGCAGGTGCTCACCGGCTCGTTCGCCGCCTACGGCTTCGCGAAGGTGCGCTTCCCCGGGCGCGACGTGCTGTTCCTGTTGTACCTCGGCACGATCGCCGTGCCGTGGCAGTCGTACATGATCCCGCAGTACGTGATGATGGCGCAGTTCAAGCTCACCAACACGCTCGTGGCGATGATCGTGCTGCAGGCGTTCGGCGCCTTCGGCGTCTTCCTCATGAAGCAGTTCTTCGAGACCATCCCCGAGGAGCTCAGTGAGGCGGCCCGTCTCGACGGGTTGGGCGAGTACTCGATCTGGGCGCGCATCATGCTGCCGCTCGCGGTGCCGGCGCTCGGCGCACTCGCACTCATCACCTTCGTGAACACCTGGAACGACTACCTCGGGCCGCTGCTCTACCTGCGCGACAAGAGCATCTGGACGGTGCAGCTCGGGCTCAAGAACTTCGTCGCCAACAACGTCACGGCCGACTACTCGATGCTCTTCACCGGGCTGACCATCTCGGTCATCCCGATCGCCATCATCTTCCTGCTCGGTCAGCGCTTCTTCGTCGAGGGCATCGCGACCTCGGGATTGAAGGGCTGATCATGCGCTTCGAGAAGATCCAGGCGGGGCTGGACATCCTCGCGACGGCGGTCGCGGTCAACCTCCTGCTGGTGCTCACGGCATCGCCCTTCATCGCGCTGCTCGTGCTGACCGACCCGTTCCAGAGCTGGCCGCTCGTCGCGGCGGCCGCCGTGCTCGCGGCCCCCGGGCTGACGGCCGCCTTCACGGTGTTCCGCCAGGTGAGCAGCGACCGGGTGGGCAGCGACCGGGCGGGCGGTAATCCGTTCCGCTCGTTCGTGCGCGGATACCGAGCGACCTGGACGCGGTCGGCTCTCGTCGCGCTCGCCGCGGTGGGCGTGTGCATCGTGCTGCTCGTCGACGCCCGCTTCTTCGCCGACGCCGCCTACGCGCAGGCCGTCATGGTCGTGCTCGTGATCGTCGGGATGATCGTGGCGGGCATCGCTCTGCTCGCGCTCGCGGCGATCGCCGAGAATCCGGCGATCCGGGTGCGGGATGCCGCGCGGCTCGGAGCCTGGTTCGGGGTGCGCCGCTGGTACCTCACGCTCCTGAGCCTGGGCGTGCTGGTCGCGTACGCGGTGTTCTTCATCAACCTGCCCGTGCTCGCCCTCAGCGTGATGGCGTCTCCCGCGCTCTTCCTCGCGTGGACCAACTCCCGTTACACGCTGCGCCCCGCGTTCACCCACGACGAGGTCGCCGCCGTCTGATGGCGACCATCCCCAGCTAGGAACACCACGAGAAACATGACCACGACCCCCTCCGTCTCCTCGAACGCATCGCAGCCTGCCGCGCAGCAGGCCGGCATCCCCGGTGCGCTCGAGACCGTGCGACGCAACATCACCGCGTTCGGCGACACCTACCCCGACGACACCACCACCGCCGACCGCTACCTGCCGCGCCCCGCGGGCGACGGGGTCGCGGAGGGCGGCAACCGCGGCTGGACGACGTGCTTCTGGCCCGGCATGCAGTGGCTGTCATGGGAGCTCACGGGCGACGCGTTCTACCGGGATGCCGCAGCACGCCACGCGCGCGACTTCGAACGTCGCGTGCGCGAGGGCGTCGACCTCGACACGCACGACCTCGGCTTCCTCTACACGCTCTCCTGCGTGTCGGCCTGGCGGCTGGACGGCGACGAGGCCGCACGCGACGCCGCACTGCTCGCGGCCGATCACCTCATGCGCCGCTTCCTCGAACCCGCGGGCATCATCCAGGCGTGGGGCGACCTCACCGACCCGCGTCAGGCCGGCCGCACGATCGTCGACAGCCTCATGAACATGCCGCTGCTGAGTTGGGCCACCGAGCAGACCGGCGACGACCGGTACGCGGATGCGGTGCGCCGCCACACCACCCAGCTGCGCACCCACATCATCCGCGACGACGACTCGACCTTCCACACCTTCTACTGGGACGTCGAGACGGGCGAACCCGTGCGCGGGGCCACCGAGCAGGGCGCCTACGACGACTCGTGCTGGTCGCGCGGGCAGGCGTGGGGCATCTACGGCTTCGCGCTCAACCACCGCACCACCGGTGACCCGACGCTGCTCGAGGCCGCCTGGCGGTGCGCCGACTACTTCCTCGCGCACCTGCCGTCCGACAACGTGCCGTACTGGGATCTCGCCTACGACGACGACTCGAATGCGCCCCGCGACAGCTCGGCTGCCGCGATCGCCGTGTGCGGACTCCAGGAGCTCGCCGCGCTCGAGCCGGGCACCGAGCGGGGTACGCGCGCCGCCGAGGCGGCCGACCGCATCCTCGACTCCCTCGTCGCGGGCTACGCTCCCGAGCCGCCGAGCTCCTCGGATGCCCTGCTGCTGCACGGTGTCTACGACCTGCCCAAGGGCAACGGCGTCGACGAGGGCACCCTGTGGGGCGACTACTTCTACCTGGAGGCCCTGACCCGACGTGCGCTGCCCGAGTGGAGGCCGTACTGGTGAGGTTCGTCAGCTATCGCACCGCGGCGGGTGTGCGTCCCGCGGCGGTCGTGGGCGTGCACGGAGATGAGCGTCTGCTCGACCTCACGGCCGTGGCGGGGGCGCCTGATGTGGTGGCGCTGCTCGGGGATCCCGGCGCGCTGGCGCGGGCGAGGGCCGCGATCGCCGAGGCCGACCCGGCCGAGCTGCCGGCCCTCGCGGACGCCGAACTCGACGCCCCCGTGCGGCCCGGCAAGCTGCTGTGCCTCGGCTACAACTACCGCGGCCACGTGCCCGACGGGGTCGCCCCGACCGCATCCGACCCCGAGTTCCCCGACGTGTTCGTCAAGACCCCGAACACGATCGGCGGTCCGGATGATGCGGTCGCGATCCCGGATGCGGCGCTCGACGTCGACTACGAGGGCGAGCTCGCGCTCGTGATCGCCCGGCGGGCGAAAGAGGTGCCCCTCGAGGAGGCCCTCGAGTACGTGGGCGGCTACACGATCCTCAACGACGTGTCAGATCGCGCCTGGCAGCGGCGGCAGAGCCAGTGGGCGCTCGGCAAGTGCTTCGACGGCTTCGCACCGCTCGGACCCTGGGTCGTGACGCCCGACGAGGTCGGCGACCCGCAGCAGCTCGATGTCGAGGTCGAACGCGACGGCGTCGTGACGGTGGCGCAGTCCACCTCGACGACGATCTTCTCCGCCGCGTACGTCGTGCACTACCTCTCGCAGACCATGACGCTCGAGCCGGGCGACGTGATCTCGACGGGCACCCCGCAGAAACTGCCGGCCGCCCAGGACGCCCATCGCGCCCTCGTCCCCGGTGATGCCGTCACCGTGCGCATCTCGCGCATCGGGCAGCTCACGACCCGATTCACCGCCTCGGCCGACGAAGGAGCCCGCAGATGATCCTCGACAGCTTCCGACTGGACGGCCGGGTGGCCGTGGTCACGGGCACCTCGCGCGGACTCGGGCAGGGTGCCGCGCTCGCCCTCGCCGAGGCGGGGGCGGACCTCGCCCTCATCGACCGCGGAGACGCATCCGAGACCGCCGCGCGCATCGAGGCGACCGGGCGACGGGTGCACCGCATCCACCGCGACTTCGCTACTGCGACCGCCGAAGAGCTGCACGCGGCCATCGACGAGGTCGTCGCCGAGCTCGGCCGCATCGACATCCTCGTCAACAACGCGGGCACCATCCGCCGCGCGCCCGCCGCCGAGCACCCGGCATCCGACTGGAACGAGGTGCTCGCCGTCAACCTCGACGTCGTCTTCCACCTCTCGCAGGCCGCCGGCCGACGGATGCTCGCGCAGGGGTCGGGACGCATCATCAACGTCGCGTCGATGCTGTCGTTCCAGGGCGGCATCCTCGTGCCCGGCTACGCCGCCTCGAAGCACGCCGTCGCGGGACTCACGAAAGCCCTCGCCAACGAGTGGGCCGCATCCGGGGTGACGGTCAACGCGATCGCCCCCGGCTACATGGCCACCGACAACACGGCGGCGATCCGCGCCGACGAGGCGCGGGAGGCCTCGATTGTCGCGCGCATCCCGGCAGGACGGTGGGGCACCCCCGACGACCTGCAGGGCGCCTTCGTATTCCTCGCCTCGGATGCCGCCGCCTACGTCACGGGCACCGTGCTGCCCGTCGACGGCGGCTGGCTCGTCCGCTGACACAGCCACCTACGTCGACCCCCAAGGAGGGAACCATGGAACAGCGCTACGCGACCAACCCCGCCCAGATCCCGGGCATGACCACCCAGCAGCTGCGTGAGACCTACCTCGTTCCGGAGGTGTTCGTGCCCGGCGAGATCCGCCTCACCTACACGCACCACGACCGCGTCGTGCTCGGCGGCGCCATGCCCGCGGGGCGCGAACTCGCCCTCACCGGCTACCCCGAGATCCGCAGCGACTACTTCCTCGAACACCGCGAGCTCGGCATCATCAACGTCGGCGGCACGGGCACCGTCACGGCCGACGGCGAGGTGTACACGCTCGTGAAGGGCGCCTGCCTGTACCTCGGGCGCGGCATCGAGAAGGTGGTGTTCGCTGACGCGCCAGCGGAAGCGGACAATGGGCGCAGCGCCGACGCCGACGGCCAGGCGCAGTTCTACCTCTTCTCCGCGCCCGCCCACACGAGCTACCCCGCCGCGCTCGTCTCGCCGGGGAGGGCACCGTGCGCGAACTCGGCGACCAGCTCACCTCCAACCGCCGCACCCTCAACCAGTACATCCACGAGAACGGCGTGAAGAGCTGCCAGATCGTCATGGGCGTCACCGAGCTGCACCCCGCCTCGATGTGGAACACCATGCCGGCCCACACCCACGACCGCCGCACCGAGTGCTACCTCTACTTCGACGTGCCCGACGACGCCCGCGTCATCCACCTGCTCGGCGAGCGGCAGGAGACCCGTCACCTCGTCGTCGCCGACCGGCAGGCGATCATCTCGCCGAGCTGGTCGCTGCACTCGGGGGTCGGAACCGCGGCATACTCGTTCGTGTGGGCGATGGCGGGAGAGAACCAGACATTCGACGACATGGACGCGGCGGCGGTGACCGACCTGAGGTGACACCCGAGCTGCTCGCCGTCGGCGAGACGATGTCGATGGTCGCGCCGCTCGACGGCTCGCGGCTCGTCGACGCCCGCGAGTTCCGGGTGGATGCGGGCGGAGCCGAGTCGAACGTCGCGGCCCACGTCGCGGCCCTCGGGCACCGCGCCGCATGGTTCAGCCGGCTCGGCGCCGACGCGCTCGGCGACCGCATCCTGCGGCAGCTCGCCGCCCTCGGCGTCGACGTGTCGAGCGTGGAGCGGGATGCGTCGCACCCGACCGGGCTGTACGTCAAAGACCCCGGACACGGCGTGCGGTACTACCGTGCCGGGTCGGCGGCGGCGCACCTCGACAGCTCGGATGCCGCGACCGTGACGCTGGACGGCGTGCGGATCCTGCACGTGTCGGGCATCACGGCCGCGATCTCCGACACCGCATCCGCCTTCCTCGACGCGCTCATCACCCGTGCGCACGAAGCGGGCGTCACCGTGAGCTTCGATGTCAACCACCGGGCGGCGCTGTGGCCGCTCGAGCTGGCCGCCGCCCGTCTTCGAGAGCTCGCCGCGCGTGCCGACCTCGTGCTCGTCGGGCGCGACGAGGCCGAGACGCTGTGGGGCACCGCGACGGCCGACGACATCCGCGCACTGCTCGCCGAGCCCGCCGAGCTCGTCGTCAAAGACGGCGACGTGGGCGCGACCCTCTACGACGCCGACGGCGCGCACTTCGTGCCAGCCCTGCGCGTCGAGGTGCTCGAGGCGGTCGGCGCGGGCGACGCGTTCGCCGGCGGCTACCTCGCCGCCCGGCTCGACGGAGCGGATGCCGACACGCGATTGCGCGCCGGTCACGCCCGCGCCGCCCTCGTCTTGCAGACCACCAGCGACACCATCGAGGAGCCCCCGCATGAGAGAATTCGACGACATCTTCCAGGGCGCACCGCTCATGGCGATCCTCCGCGGCATGGGAGTGGAGCGCTCGGTGCGCCTCGCCACCACCGCGTGGGACCTCGGCATCGACGCCGTCGAGGTGCCCTTGCAGACCGACGAAGACGAACTCGCGCTGCGCGAGCTCGTGCGGCTCGGCGCCGAACGCGGCAAGACCGTCGGAGCCGGCACCATCATCCGGCCGGAGCAGGTGGAGGTGGCACGCGACGCGGGAGCCCGCTACCTCGTCTCGCCGGGCCTCGACGCGCGTGTCGTCGAGGCCGCGCGGGATGCAGGACTGCCGATCCTGCCGGGCGTCGCCACCCCGAGCGAGGTGCAGCTCGCGGTGTCGCTCGGGCTCACCTGGGTGAAGGCGTTCCCGGCGACCTGGCTCGGCGTGGGCTGGTTCAAGCACATCCGCGGGCCGTTCCCGCAGGTGACGTTCGTCGCCACCGGCGGCCTCGACGCGTCCAACGTCGCCGACTACCTCGCGGCGGGTGTGCGCGTGGCGGCGGTCGGGTCCGCCCTCGAGGATGCGGCCCAGCTGCCGCGTCTCGCCGAGCTGCTGGGCTGAGGCTCGGCTCTCGGCTCTCGGCTCTCGGCTCTCGACGCTTCGCGGGGGTGCGGATTCGGTTTCCGGACGCATGCCCCCGCGTATCGCCTGGCGGCGATGCGCTCCCGCCAGACCCGATGCCAGCGTCCGGAAACCGAATCCGCACCCCCGCTTCGCTCGACAGGTGCGGCTCAGGGGATTGAGGAGCGTCGCGCGTCGCGCGTCGCGTCTCGAAACCGCCGTCCCTCCGCATCGCAACACTCAGGGGTTGAGGAGCGCCGCGCGGAGCGCGACGCGTCTCGAAACCACCGTCCCCCGCGCAACGCGGCGCGACGACCGACTCACCCCCAGAGGCCCGCCAGCTGCTCCGCCCGCTCGCGACCCTGCGCGTACCCGGCACGCGCCGCATCCGGGCGGAGCGCAGCGTTCATCGCGTTGCCGCCGAACAGGTGCTCCGCGTTGGCGTCGGGGAAGATCGCCTCGACCACGCTGCCCTCGGCACGCAGCTGCTCGAGCTGGGTCGCGAGGTCGAGACCCCAGGTGAGCGGCAGACGGGTGCGCCCGCCGAACGGCGACAGCACGAGTACGCGTTCGCATCCGGATGCCAGGTCGGCATTGTCGGCGTTGCTGCGGTAGCCGCCGTCGATGAAGGCGTCGTCGCCGATGCGGTAGGCGAAGCCTCCCGCGCAGCTCGCGGCGACCGCGTCCACGAGTTCGACGCCGCTGTCGCGGTCGAACATGACGGGCTCGGCGGTGCGGGCGTCGACCGCCGTGATGAGCACGCGCTGGGCGGGCCACCCGGTGCGGGGCAGGCGTGCCGCCACGGTCGCCCGCCAGCGCGCCTGAACGGTCTCGTCGGATGAGGCGTCGAGGGCGAGCGCCGACGCGGCCATCCCGCGGCGCATGTCGTCGGCGTCCGCGGATGCGGCGATGATCGCGTCGGTTCTCGCGAGATGGTCGACGGCCGGCCTATTGCGCGCGGACGCGAAGGGCGAGCCCACCTGCGCGGGCGGCGGGGTGAGCGTGGCCGCATAGAGCTCGGTCGGATCGGCGCCCGTGATCTGGGCTGCCGCGGTCGACCCGGCGGAGGTGCCGACGATCACCTCGGCGGTGGTGGCATCCAGCCCGCCGTCACGCAGACCGGCGATGACGCCGATGAGCCAGGCGTTACCGGTGGAACCGCCGCCGCCGAGAACGAGCGCGCGGCCGGAGAGAGAAGGGTGTGTGTTCATGGGAGTCGCCTTTCGCGAAGCCTGAGGCGCTCCCGGGGGCGACTAGCTCAGTCGCGGATCGTGCGCTGCGGGGGAGCACCCTGTGCGGATACTGCGGACATGGGCTCACCTCCTTCTGCGGTCACGATCGGGGGAACGTTAGCACGCCGCGACAAGGGCAGACTGGTGTCATGCGGATTGCGGTCACGGGAGCCAGCGGCAAGCTGGGCAGCGTCGTCGAGCGGGAGTTGCGTGCGCGGGGGCACGACGTCGTCGCACTGGATGTCGCGGGGCCACGGCGTGACGGGTTCACCCGGGTGCAGCTCACCGACTACGGCGCCGTCGTCGACGCCCTGAGCGCGATCGACGAGCGGCACCACGGGCTCGACGCGGTGGTGCACCTCGGCGCGATCCCGGCGCCGGGCCTCGATACCGACATCGCGACCTTCCAGAACAACATGCTCGCCGCCTTCCACGTGGTGCAGGCGGCGCGACGAGCCGGCATCCGGCGCATCGTCACCGCGTCGAGTGAGACGGTGCTCGGGCTGCCGTTCGACATCGACCCGCCCTACGCACCGGTCGACGAGCAGTACGACACGCGGCCCGAGAGCGTCTACTCACTCGGCAAGCACCTCGAAGAGGAGCTGGCGCGCAAGGTCGTGCGCTGGGACCCCGAGCTCTCGATCACGGCGCTGCGCTTCTCGAACGTCATGGTTCCGGATGACTACCCCGGTTTCGCGGCGTTCCAGTCCGATCCGGCGTCGCGCAAGTGGAACCTGTGGGGCTACATCGACGCGCGGGATGCCGCCCAGGCTGTCGAGCGCGCGTTGCTGCGCGACGTTCCCGGCTTCGATCGCTTCATCATCGCCGCCGCCGACACCGTCATGGAGCGCTCGAGCGCGTCGCTCATGGCGGAGTACTTCCTCGCGTGGAGCTGCGTCGCGAGCTCGGTGAGCACGAGACGCTGCTGTCGATCGACCACGCCCGCGAGGTGCTCGGCTACGACCCGCAGCACAGCTGGCGCGACTGACGCCGGTTGAGTAGCGGCGCGCCGGCCGCCCCTCACCGCGGGTTGAGTAGCCGCGCGCGCTGGGCGCCCCTCCCGCTGGTTGAGGAGCGGCGCGCGTCGGCCGTCCCTCCCGCTGATTGAGTAGCCGCGCGCGCTGGGCGCGCGGCGTATCGAAACCCCCGCACGCGATACTGCGAGCGGCCGGGCTTGCTGAGTCCCCCCCCGCACCCGCGTCGCGCGGCGGCGTCAACAGGGTTTCGATACGCCCGCGCCTGTGGCGGCGGGCTACTCAACCCACGGGGGTGCCTCGCGTCTCCGGCGGCGGGCTACTCAACCCACGGGGTGCCTCGCGCCTGCGGCGACGGGCTACTCAACCCGCGGGTGGTGCAGCCGCACGAACGCGAACGGCACCGCCGAGAGCAGGCAGCTGACGGCGGGCACCAGGGTGATCGCCGCGAACACCGTGTTCTGCATCTCGGGGGTGACCGCGGCATCCGCTTGGTAGCCCGCGGCGGCGACGAAGAGCCCGAACACCAGCACGGCGAGAGCGCTCATGATCTTCGACACGAAGGTGAGCGTCGCGAACGAGACGCCGTCGTTGCGGATGCCGGTGCGGCGCTCGGCGTCGTCGACCGCATCCGCGATCATCGTGGCTTGCCCGACGAGGAAGATGCCGAGGGTGAGCCCGGTGAGGAAGATGAAGGCCACGATCGCGGCGATGCTCGCGAAGCCGACGAGGTACATGGCGACGTAGAGCACGGCACCCGCGAGCGAGGACCACACCATGAGCGCGCGCGCCGACACCCAGCGCATGAGCGGCGGCGTGGCGAAGCTCGACGCCACGAGCCCCACGATGATCGCCGCGCCGATGAGGGTGAAGAGCCCCTCGTCGCCGTACGCGACGACCACGAACACGGCGCCGCCCGCCTGCACGATGAAGCGGCCGAAGCCGAGCACCGAGCCGAGCAGCACCAGAAGCAGGGGCGTGTTGCGGATGAGGGTGCCGCCGAGCTGCCGAAGCGTCAATCGACCCTGCTTCAGGGCCGACGGTCGCTCGCGGGGCACGAAGAACGCCAGCAAGAACAGTGCCATGCCCACGACCGACACGAGTGCGACGGCGAGCGTCCAGCCGGTGCCGGTCGTCGCGCCGCCGCCGGAGAGCGCCCGCGCGAGCCACGGCATGCCGAGCGTCGCGAGCCCGAGCGAGATCGCGCCGAAGGCACGCACGTTGCCGATCACCCGGGTGCGCTGGCCGGCATCCGGGAACGCCGAGCCGATGAGCCCCCAGAACGGCACGTCGCACACCGTGTAGGCGAAGCCCCACAGCACGTAGACGACGCCGAAGTACACGAGCTGCAGGGGTTCGTCGGCGTCGGGCACGGCGAACATGAGGGCGGTGAGAGCGGCGACCGGTGCCGCCGAGAAGAGGATGTAGGGGCGCAGCTTGCCCCACCGGGTGCGGGTGAGGTCGATGATCACGCCCATGATCGGGTCGGTGATCGCATCGAGGATCTTCGCGACCGTGATGATCGCCGTGACGACCGCGATGCCGGCGCTCGAGATGCCCGCGTACTGGATGAGGTAGGCGAGCACGAAGGTCGTGACCGTCGTGAGCACGACGTTCTGCCCGAACCCCGCGACGACGACGGCTCGCGCCTGGGCACGCGGCGACGGCGACGTCGGGTTCATGGGGTCAGGCTAGCGGCGCGCACCTGCCGAGGTGGCTGAGGAGCGGCCGCCGGAGGCGGACGCGTCTCGAAGCCTCCGACGCCACGGCGGGCGTGAGGTGACGGCGGTTTCGAGACGCGTCGCGCTACGCGCGGCGCTCCTCAACCGCCTGGGTAGGCGGCTCGAGCAGCACGGTCGCGATCTCGAACGGCCCCAGCTCGAGCCGCTCGAGCTCGGCGGGGCCGAGTGGGCGCTCGAGCAGGTCGACGAGCGTCGCGCGGCCGTGCGGGATGCGGGTGGCGAGCGTCGTGGTCGTCGCCCGTCCGCGGCTCTCGTAGAGGCGCACCACTGTGCCCGCGTCCGACTCGGCGCGCTTCACCGTCTCGACCACGACATCCGGGTTCGAGCTCGACGCGAGGCTCTCGAAGGCGACACCGCGCGTGATCCGCAGCGGGTTGTTGAGCCGGTAGCCCTCGCGGATCACCTCGCCGAGCGCGCCCGCCGCGAACGGCCGGATCGCGTACGTGAACTCGTGCAGGCCGCGGTCGGCGGTCTTGTCGGGGAAGGTCGGCGCCCGCAGCAGGTTGAGGCTCAGCAACCCGTTCTTCGCGCGGTGTCCGTACTTGCCGTCGTTCAGCAGCGCGAAACCGCCGCGCTCGTCTTCCACGGCGATCCACTTGTGGGCGACGACCTCGAACTGGGCGCGCTCGACGGCGTTGCGCTCGGTGGTCGTGCGCTGGATGTGCCCGAACTGGATGTCGCACGCCACCTCATCGGCCCAGCGCGTGGGGCGGAACTCGGCCCGCAGCATCCGGTGAGTGGCCCGCCAGTCGACGCGCGTCTCGAACCGCACGAGCTCGCTGCCCGCCTCGAGCACGATGCGCTGCTGCGCCTCGACACCCGGCGCGGTCAGCCGCTGCTCGCGTACGACGGTCGGCCCGTCGAGCCGGGTCTCGGCGGATGCCAACCGCAGCTGCCGGGGACGGCGTGCGGTGTAGCGGGGGTCGATGTCCCAGGCGTCGAAGGGCCATTGGTAGGGGTCGCGGTGCAGCACGAGCCGGTTGAGGCCCTCGGCAGCGTGCTCGGCCCCTGCGCGGTCGATGAGCGAGGTGATGACGCCGGCGTCGTCGAAGCGCAGCTCGACGAGCCCGTTCGAGATCGACGACGGCAGGGCGGTGAGGCCGAAGGGGCCGTCGGCCGGCTCGATGACGGCCGCCGCATACGGCTCGACCACGGCGCGGTGCCACGCGCCATCGACCCGCACATGCTCGTCGCGCGGGAAGCTCGTGAGGTTGACCGCGGTCGGCTGGGCACCCTCCGACAGCGCGCCGAGCAGCCCGTCGCCGAGCGCGTCGAGTTCGCCCTCGAGTCGCACATACGTCTCGCGCGCCTCGCGGCCCACCCGCTCGATCGACGACCCCGGCAGGATGTCGTGGAACTGGTGCAGCAGCACCTCGCGCCAGATGGGTTCGAGCTCGCCACGCGTGTCCCCGTCGGCGGCGACCGTGAGGGCCTCGACCTCGTGGAGCATCCGCTCGATCGTGCGGTTGTGCCGCTTGATGGCGCCCTGGGTCGTGTAGGTGCCCTGGTGGGTCTCGAGGTAGAGCTCGCCCGTGTGCTCGTGCAGGCCGCCGGTGTCGGTGAGACGCTCGAGCTCGTCGAAGAAGTCGCGCGCGGTCGAGAACTCGATGCGGGGGAGCCCGCGGATGCCCTGCCCCTCGGGCCCGATCTCGCGCTCGAGCAGCTCCAGGTGGATCTCGCCCGGCCCGCCGCCGCCGTCACCCGAGCCGTATACGAGAAGCGCCCGGCCGAGCGCGCGCTCGGGGTACTGCTTCAGCGCGGTGAGGATGTTGTCGGCCGCGCCGCGCGAGTTGTAGTCGCCCTCGGGCGGCATGTGCACGAGCACCGCGGAGCCGTCGATCCCGTGCCAGCGGAAGGTGCGGTGCGGGAAGACGGTGGCCTTGTTCCAGGCGAGCTTGATGGTCATGAAGCGGTCCATGCCCGCTCCCCGCAGGATCTGCGGCAGGTTGCCCGAGTAGCCGAAGGTGTCGGGCAGCCAGCAGATGCGCAGCTGCTCGTCGCTCAGCCCGAACTCCTCCTGCAGGAACCGCCGCCCGACGACCGCCTGCCGCACGAGCGCCTCGCCCGAGGGCAGGTTGGTGTCAGGCTCGACCCAGAACGAGCCCTGCAGTTCGAGACGTCCGCTCGCCGCCGCGGCCTTGATCCGCTCGTAGAGCGCCGGCTGGTGCTGCTTCATCCAGGCGAGCTGCTGGGGTTGGCTCGTGCCGTAGACGTAGCCCGGGCGGCGTTCGATCGTGTTGAGGGCGCGCGTGTAGGTGCGGGCGGCCTTGCGCCGCGTCTCGCGCAGCGGCCACAGCCACGCCATGTCGAGGTGGCCGTGCCCCACCGCCGAGAACGTGAAGTCGGATGCTGCGGGCCGAGCGAGCGGTTCGGCGAGCTCCGCGCGCGCCCCCGCGGCATCCCCTGCCGGAATCGCCGCCAGGCGGCATCGAGCGCCGAGTGCAGCCCATGCTCGAGTGCGGGATCCTCGGTGGCGCCCGCGAGCACGACGAGGGTCAGGTAGTCGTAGTAGAGCCCGAAGACGGTGTCGTCGCGCGTCGCGAGCTGGGCGCCGTGGAAGACGCCCCTGCCCACCTCGTAGAGGATGAACCCGTTGTAGGCGACGTCGGCGTAGAGCTCCACCCGCGTGCCCGCCGCGAGCGGGTCACCGACCGGCCGGTAGCGCCCACCGGCGTGCGGCAGGTCGCCCTGCTGGAACACCGTCGAGACCGAGTCGACGATGCCGCCGTCGGCGTCGTACACGAGCGCCTCGCCCCGGATGCCGAGCAGCACGACCGCGCCGTCAGCATCCGCGGGCACCTCGCCCGTGAGTCGCAGCCAGGCGCACTCGAGCACCCCGCCGAACGCGGCGCCCGCACGGATGGGCGCGAACGATGCGCGGTCGAGCTCGCCGAACGGGATCGGCTCGGCCGAGCGCACGACCTCCGCCTCGAGTCGGGCGACGGGCGTGTAGATGCGGCGGCGGATACGCGTGAGTCGCCGGTACTCGCCCGGCTGCTGCGCCCGGAGGCCGAGGAGGAACGAGAAGAAGCCCGCCATCGGGTCGAGTCTAGGCCGCGGGTATCGACACGCTGCTTTCGCGGCTGCCCGCTCCAAGGACTTCAGCACCACCGCACCGCCTCCGCTCCCCTCCCGGCTATCGTTCCCGTGTGAGTGACCTGACGAAGCCCGCCACCGTTCTCGCGCTGGATGCGGGCCAGACCGGCGTGAAGACGCGCCTCACCCGCCCGGATGCCGCGCCCGTCGAGCGGCTGTTCGCCGGTGTGCGCACCGATCAGCCGCTGCTGCCGCAGCTCGCGGCGGTGACGCGGGAGGCGGCCTCCGGGGTTCCGCTCGACGCGCTCGCCGCGGGGGTGTCGGGACTCACGAGCGTCGAGCACGACGCGGGCGAGCTGCGTGCCCTGTTGCACGACTCCGCGCCCGGCCGCGTGCTGCTCGCCCACGACTCGGTCACCTCCTACCTGGGCACCCTCGGCGACCAGCACGGCGTCGTGGTGGCGAGCGGAACGGGCTCGATCATCCTGGCGGTCGGGCCGGCGGGCGTCGCCCGCGTCGACGGCTGGGGTTACCTCATGGGCGATGCGGGAAGCGGGTACTGGCTCGGCCGCGCCGCCCTCGACGCCGTCATGCGGGCCCACGACGGTCGCGGGCCCGCGACCGCGCTCACCGAGGTCGTGAGCTCACGGTGGCCCGAGCTGGAGGACGCCTACGTGCAACTGCAGTCCGACCCGGCGAAGGTCAGCGTGATCGCGTGGTTCGCCGAGGCGGTCGCGGCGCGCGCGGCCACGGATGAGGTGGCTGCGCGCCTCTGTCGTGACGCGGCCGAGGAGCTCGCCCTTTCGGTCGTGACCGCGCTGCGGCGGGCTGGAGCGGATGGCGCTCCCGTGGTGAGCGCGATCGGGGGCGTGTTCCGGGGCTCACTCGTGCGTGAGGCCTTCGAGGAGGCGGTTCGTGCCGTGCACCCGGGGGTGCGCTTCGAGGCGCCGCACGGCACGGGACTCGACGGCGCCGCGGCGCTCGCTGACTTGCCGGCCGCGCATCCGCTCTCGGCTCTGGTGTCGTCGGCCGGCTGACATCTGAGAGGGGCCGCCGGGGTGTGCCTCCCACAGCTGGTTGAGGAGCCCGCCGCAGGCGTTTGACCCGGCTGGTTGAGGAGCCCGCCGAAGGCGGGCGTCTCGAAACCCGCCCCGCGCTCGTCGGCTGTTGCGGCGCAGCCCTCAGCTCGGCACAGCAGTCAGGCGCTGAGGAGTCGTTGCAACGTGGGACTGCGGCGGTTCAGGGGTGTGCGGCGGAGGGTGCCGTTGCTGTCGGGTCTTTCGAGGAAGTAGTGGCCGTGTTCTCGTCGGATGCGCCAGGTGTTGTTGTGCACGTTGAGGTGGCAGAACCTGCAGAGGAGTACGCCGTCGTCGATGTCGGTGCGGCCGTTGTGGGCGTCCCAGTGGTCGATGTGGTGGGCTTCGCACCAGGATGGTGGTCGGTCGCAGAGGAGGCATCCGCCGTCGCGGGCGGCCATCGCGGTGCGTTGCTTCTGGTTGAAGAGGCGTTGCTCGCGACCGAGGTTCAGTGCGCGTCCGTCGGTGTCGAACATGATCGGTACGGCGCCACTGCTGCAGATGTAGCGTTCGGCGGTGGCGATGGAAACGGCGTCGTGCTGGCCTTCGAAGTAGGCGGCGCCCACCCGGGTGCCGTCGGCGTCGGGTTGGGCATCGAGGTCGGTCTGGGTGACGAGGATGCGCACGGCCGGTTTGCGGTCACCGAGAAGCCGGCCGTCGTCGACGCGTGCGCCGATGCGGATGAGTTCGACGAACACGTCGAGGCTGAGCTGCTCGGTGGTGCGCTCGTCGCGGACGATGTCTTCGGCGCGCTGGGCGGCATCCGGGTCGACGAAGCGGGGGCCGCCTCGGCGGGGGAGGTGGCGGCGTCGAATGCCGGTACGACGATCGCCGCGGATTCCGGGTCGAGCAGACCGTGGAAGCTGGTGGAGCCGTCTGGTTGCGTGCGGAACTTCAGGTACCGCTTGGCGTGCAGCGCGTTCTCGCGTGCGGGGATGCCGGCCAGGTCGAGTTCGTCACGCGCGCGGGCGGCCAGCGCGGCCAGGTTCTCGAGCGTCGACTGCGGTGCTGCCGCGATCAGCAGCTTCGCGGCGGAAGTGAGGTCGTCGTCTGCGGCGCCGTCGGCGGCTGCCGCGAGGCGGGTGCGGATGACCTCCGCGGCCCCGACGGAGATCGCCGCGGAGGCGACCGCATCCCCGATCAGCGTCTGCCAGCGCGGCGCCGGCGGCACCTCGGGAGCATCGAGCCGTGTGGCGGTCGGCAGGAACTCCGCGGCCTTCACCAGCGTGTGAGCGTCACGGCGGGAGGTCGCGGTGACCTTCGCGATGAGGTCTTCCGCCGATCGCACCCCGTTCGCCTGCGCGAGCCCCGAGTGCCCGAGTTCCCGCCGTGAGCGGTGGGCGATCTCCCCGGCGAACGCCGAGGCCACCGCATCCACCCGCCGCCGCAGCTCCGCGAGGGCACGCTGCCCATCCAGCAGTTCCGCATCCGTGAACCCCGCCACCGCAGGCACCGCGAACGGCGTCGCAGCGTCGAGAACGGCGAGATAGGCGGGGAGTGAGGGCATGCTTGATTCTCCCATGAAATCGAACGCGTATTCGAAAGTCGTGGAGAAGTCGTGAATGACTCCGATGTGCAGGAAGGGAACGCGTGTGCCTACCGCGCCGTCGCGTGCGCGGGTACGACCGTCACGTCGGGGTGCGGATCGAGCCGGTAGCCGCGACCTCGCACCGTGCGCACGACGTCGCCGTACGGGGCGAGCCTCCGCCGCAGTCGCTGCAGGTAGACGTCGATCGTGCGTTCGTGGATCGGTTCGCCGTCGGTCTCGCCGAGCAGCGCGGCGAGCAGTCGCGGGCGATCATGCACCTCGCCCTGATGCTCGACGAGGAAGGTCAGCAGAGCGTGCTCGCGGAAGCTCAGCGTGACGTGCCGGCCGTCGACGGTGACGCGATGGCGGGCCAGATCGATCACGACCCCGTCCCCGCGCGGTGCACGAGGCACGGTCCGCTGCAGCGAGGGTTCACCGAGCGCGCTGCGCACGACCGCGAGCGGTGGCTCCTCGACGTACGGGGGAGCGAGCACGACGGACGCGAAGGTCTGCGCGCCGGGAATGTCGGTGATCGCCCGTTGCACCTCTCCGACGAGAGATGCGATGTCGACGCCCGCCGCATCCGCTGCCCCCTCGTCGAGGCCGACGTAGATGCCGAATCCGCGGAACCCGAGCCCCGGGGTCGCACGGGCAGGCGGATTCGGTTGGGCACTGTCCCAGGGGATCGCGACGTAATCCGTCGACACCGGTCACCTCCTCCGCACGGCTTCAGGCGTCGAGTCTCGCCCGTCGTTGCGCGCCCGGCCACCGAGGTGACGTTCTGCGACGACGTGCGACAGCGTGCGACGCCGGATGACGCCCGGTGTCTGGCGGGTGACGTGCCGCGTCAGGACTGCGCGGCGGCGATGACCGAGTGAGCGGCGGAGTCGGCATCGAGGGTCTGCGCGATCTCGACGGCGTAGGGGTACATGTTGCCGAGCAACGCAACGTGCACCTGCCCCACGATGTCGACGAAGCCGACCACTTCGCCGTCCAGCTCGACCCGGAGGCGTTCGGGCGCGATGCTGCGCACCGTGGCGCGCGCGGTCGTGGATGTCGTGATCTGCGGTGCGGTGATGGTCATCTGCGTACCCCTTGTGCTCTGCTCGCCTTCGTGCGGCGAGACGACTCGTGCGGTGAGTCTCAAGCTAGGTCGCGGCCGCGCGTCACGGCAGGGGCTTGACGCCGACCGGTTCGCTGGATATTCACGCGTTCGCGCGGGTCGCCGTGCTGCGTTCCGCGGCCTTCTACGTCTGCCGGATGCTGCTGTCAATCCCGGTGCCGGCGGCACCGTCGCTGTGCACGCTCGGGGCAGAAGGAGGTCGACATGAACGAGAACGAACAGGGTGTGAGCGACACGAGCGAGCCAGGCGTCGGTCCCGACCTGGGCGGGGCGGCGTCCACGGGCCCCGAGTCGGGTGGCGGCGCCACCGACGGTGACGGTGTCACCGCAGGCGAGGGCGCCGGCACCTCAGGTGGTAGCGGAGCGGCAGGCACGGGAGGCGACGCCGACACGGTCGTCGACCCCGACCCCGTCGACGACGCCAACCCCGAGACGACCGGCGCGGGCTGAGCGCTCACCGACACATCGGGTCCGGGAGCCGGGCGGGCATCCCGGGCCCGATGCCGTGCGCTCCAGCCCTGTGCGAACCCCCGCTTCGGCCCTGATATAGTCGTCAGGTTGACTTCGCGTCGACGCGCGCCCGTAGCTCAACGGATAGAGCATCTGACTACGGATCAGAAGGTTGGGGGTTCGAATCCCTCCGGGCGCACTTCGTGGAAGCCCCTGGCCATCGGCCGGGGGCTTTCTGGGTGTTGAGGCGCCGCAGCTCGTAGGTGGGTTTCTTGAGCTCGACGCTCGCCTCCGCATTGCATTGAAGGCGCAGGAACGGGTTTAACCGACACCATGTCGGTAAGATGGTCGCATGGAGATCCTCAAGAACGTCATCCTCGCGCTGCACATCATCGGGGTCGCCGCCCTCCTGGGTGGGGTGCTCTACCAGATCCGTGCCATCCGCGAGGGAACCGCCCGTGTGCTGCCGGCGATCCTGCACGGTGCGTGGACCATGCTCCTCACCGGGGTGCTCCTCGTCGGCCTGCAGTATCCGCTCGGCCACGAGGTCAACAACGTCAAGATCGCGGTAAAGCTCGCCGTGCTCGTGGCGATCATCGTGATCGCGCTCGTGCACCGCAAGCGTGAGAAGCTCGCGGGCTGGGTCCTTCCGGCTCTCGGCAGCCTGACGGTGGCGAACGTGGTCATCGCGACCGTCTGGCGTTGATCCGCGCCTTCGGGCGCGGGAGGAGAGTGACGGAATGCCGCGCATCTCCGCACCGACCGTCGCCGAGCACCGCGCGGCGCAGCGGGCCGCGCTGCTGCGCGCCGGCGAGGCGGTGCTGCTCGAGGCGAGCGTCGCCGGGGTGACGCCGCGCAGCGTGTGCGAGCGTGCGGGGCTGGCCCGGTCGAGCTTCTACGACTACTTCGCGAGCAAGGACGATCTGCTCGTCGCGATCGCCATCGACGCGATCGAACGATGGGATGCCGAACTCGAGGTCGCGCTCGGGGCCACCGAACCCGGTGCGGCGCGGCTGCGCGCCTACGTCGAGCACACCATGGCGATGACCGCCGAAGGCCGCCACGCGATTGCGGGCGCCCTGCGTGACGCCCCGCTCAGTCCGAGCCATCGCGACGACCTCATGACCTTGCACGACGCGATGCTGCGCCCCTTGCGACCGTGCTCGACGAGCAGGGGCTCAACACCCGCACCACCACGGCGCTCGTGCACGGCCTGCTCGGCACGGGCATGGAGCTCGTCGACCAGGGTGTCGACCCGGCCGAGGTCTCGCGGCAGATCATGCGGATGCTGAGCGGTGGGATCACCGCGACGAGCTGACGCGGGGTGGGCACCTCATCCGGCATCCCCGATCGCGCGGCGCACGCGCTCGCGGACCGCCTGGTCGACAGCGGGCGTCCACGCGCGCACCCCGAAGCCGACCGGCCAGAGATCGCCGTCGTCGAGCTGGGCGGTGTCTTCGAAGCCGATCGTCGCGTAGCGCGTGTTGAACTTCTTGGCCGGCTGCATGAAGACGACGATCTTGCCCGCCGCGTTGGCGAAGCCGGGCATCCCGTAATAGGTCTTCGGCACGAGCTGCGGCGCCACCTCGCTCACGGCGGCGTAGAACCCCTCGGCCAGGCTGCGATCGTCGGGTTCGAGCGCGGCGATCGCGTCCTTTACCGCAGCTTCGCCGGCCTCCCGGTTCTTGCCCGCCTTCTGCTGCTCGCGCAGCTCCTTCGCACGCTGCTTGACCGCGTCGCGCTCTGCCTTGCTGAGACCCTCGGTGGCTTCGGCCTTCGCCATTTGCTCTTCTCCTCACTCGCCGCGCCTCGGGGGCGATGTGCCCCTCACGCTACGGGCTCGACAGGGGTGGCGCTTCTTGAATCCTGATCGTCGAGCCTCGTCATCGGGGGCAATTTCTGACGGAGCTCGAGACGTTTCTCACCACGCGCTCTGCGGCATCTGGAGCACCGCGATGACCGCCGGCTTCGGGCTCGCGACCTTGCCGAAGGGTCCGGCAGAGGCGCTGCGGCGCGCCGTCCGGCTCGAGTGGGTTCACCGTCGTCGGCTCCGGAGCCGTCTACGTGCTCGATGTCGAGCCGGCGACGAGCTCGAACATCGCCGAGGCGCGGCCCGACGAGCTGCTCTCGATCCATGGGGTGCGGCTCGACGTGCTCGCCGCGGGGGAGAGATTCGACCTCGAGCAGCGTCGCCCGGTCGCCGAGGAGTAGTTCGACCGCGCGTGTCAAGCCCCTCGTCGGACATGCCGATGCTGGGCATGCTTCCCGAGGGGTGATGACCATGAGGGATGTGGTGCTCGACTCGGGCGACGACGTGACCGGACTCGTCGACGAGGACTGGAGCGACGTCGAGACGCCGATCGACCTGTCGCTCGCGCTCGACGGCGACGGCTGAGCGCGCGAAGTCGCCCGGCGCGGAACTACGACGACGCGTCACCGGAATCGTCCGTGGACGCGTCGTCGCGCGTCGGCGCATTCTGCGGGATACCGCGCGATGCCTCTCCGGCGTCGTCGCCCTCCTCAAGCCCGTCCATCGAGTCATCGAGCTGACCGCGCATGCCCTGCGGGTCGTCGTCATCGGGCCCGGCGGAGCCACTCTGGCCGGCCCACTCGCCGTCGGAGATGACCTCCGCGTCATCCGCGTCGTGACTGCGTTCCTCGGTCATGATGCTCTCCTTCTTGATCAGGCCCCGGTCTCGGCATGGGGCACGTGCACGGGCTTCGACTCGCTCGAGCCGCGCTGACGCAGATACACCGCCGCGCCGGCGAGCAGGGCCACGACCATGAACTCGCTCTGCCAGTTCTGGAACGATTCGAACCAGAACTGCGAGGTTCCGAGATACTCGAGCGGTGTCACGCCCGGCAGGCCGTGGCGAAGCTGTTCCTCGCTGTAGGCCGCGGCACCCGAGATGAGGTGGGTCACGAACGCGGCCACGAAGAGCACGGCGAAGAGGATGAGCATCGAGTTCTCGTAGAGCACGAGCACCCAGCCGCCGCGCCGCACGGGCCAGGGCGCCTTCGGGTCGGTGCGGTGGCGGCGCGGATCCTCGTCCTGCGGCGCGGGTGTGCCGATCGGCTTCGACTCCGAGGAGCCCGTCTGGAAGAGGAAGATCGTGAAGGCGATATACGAGGCCATCTGCAGGAACTCGCTCTCCCAGTTCTCGGAGACGGCCTCCCAGTAGTCGCCGGACGCCAGGTAGGCCCCGACGGTCTGGGTGGGATCGCCGTGGTCGAGCGCGTCGTCGTTGGAGACCTGCCAGCCCGCGAACGTCATCCCCGTCAGGAACCCGACGAACAGCACCAGGTTGACGATGACGAGCCCGTGATTCCGTAGCCAGGCCACGACCCCACCTCCCTGCGCGAGGTAGTCCGCCGACCTCCGCATGTTGACTCTCGCCGCCTCGGCGGCGGTTCTCGACCCCTTGACGACGCCCGTCCGACGGGGCTAGCTGCACGGAGGTTCTGCTCGCGCGGCGTTGCGTATAACGTTTCTCGGGGGACAAGTTCGGGAGACGAGTTGGGGTCACCGGGGGACACGCGTTGGGTGGAGCGCCCGCGCCTCGTCGAGCGCCTCGATGCGGCCGCGGCGGCCGGTCAGCTGATCGTCTTCGATGCTCGCCCGGGCTTCGGATCACGCACCACCATCCGCGCCTGGGTGGCGCGGCATCCCGATTGGCAGGTCGCCTGGGATGACTCCCGCATGCCCCCGGACGGGCCCGATGAGGTGCTGCGGCGCGGTCTGAGTGTGCTCACGCACCTGCCCGACGTCACCGATTCCGGTGGTCGCACCGTTCTCGTGATCGAGGATGCGCGGCGGTTCGTAGATCGCATCGAGCTGCTCGACCTGGCCGGACTGACCAGGCGGCGCCGTGACGTCACCGTCGTGGTGTGTACCGCGGGCCGTCTGGAGCGCCGCCCCGCCCAGCAGAGTGTCGAGGTGGTGACCGACGACGACCTGGCCTGGGATGCCGACCTCGCATCCGAGGCGCTCGCTCGCCGTGGCCTGGCGCTGAACGAGGAGCAGCTCGCTCAGCTCGTCCAGTTGTGCGAGGGGTCGCCGGGACGCATCGTCGCGTGCGCGCAACTGCGCACCGAGTACCCAGGCGTCTCGGCGGAGCGGATGTACGCACGCTGGCTGCACGAGCGGCTCGGTCGGCACGGTGCCGACCGTCTGCTGCTCGCGCTCGACGTGCTGGGCGAGGTGCCGGTCGAACTGGTGCCGGATCTTCTCGAGGTGGCGGGCAGCAGCGAGGACGCCCTCGCCGAACTGTTCGCCGAGGGGCTCGTCGAACGCACCGCCTCGCACATCCACGACGCCGTCGTGCTGTCGGTCGCCGCACCACGCGCGGCGATCGCGGTCCTGCGCACGCTCGCGCCTGCCCGGGGTGCCGGCATGCCGGTCGCGGAGATCGCGCGCGAGCTGGCGTCACGCGCCGCACCCGGTTCGCTGCCGGGCCGGTATTGGGCGGCACTCGCGGGCGATACGGATGCCGCTCACGCGTACATCGAGGCGGTGCTGGCGCACCCCGATCCGCGCGCGGTGGAGTTCGTGGTCGACACGCGCTGGCTCGTGATGACTCGAGCCGCCGAGGATCCGGCATTCGTCGCGGCCTGCCTGCTTGTCGAAGTCGGCCGTGGCGGCGACCCGCGCGAGCTGCCCGACGCCGAGAACCTGCTCCGCCTGTCGGATGACGAGCTCGCCGTGCAGACGGAGGGAGCGCGCGGGGCGATCCTCGCCTCCCGTGCGATCCTGCTGATCGCCGATGCCCGCCCCGCCGAGGCCGTTCGCGCCGCCGAGGCCGCGCTCGCACAGCTGGAGCATGCGCCATGGGCGGAGCGCCAGCGTGCGGCGCGCATTCGGAACGCGGTACTCGTGACGCTGCTCGCCGCCCTCACGGAGTTGCTCGACCTCGAGGCCGCGGATCGGCACGCGCGCGCTGTGCTCGCGGCGCCCGAGGGCGACAGGTGGCGGATCTCGCTCGAGGCGGCCGCGGGACTCGCGCTCTACAACGCCACGCTGCGGGGCGATCTGGCGATGGCCGAGCTGTGCGAACCGTTCACGCGCGTGCGCGAAGCGGAAGGTGCGCGGCCCGCTCGCACCGTGTTGCTGGCACGCTACGTCGACGCGATGAATGCCCGCGACCTGCCGCAGATGGTGGCGGTTGCGAAGGAGCTGCGCCACGGGGAGCGATCGTCGCGCGCCTGGGACCTGCTCGGAGACTTCGCGGTCAAGGACCTCGCGTTCCGGGACCGCGCCCCCGATTCGCTTGCGGAGCCAGCCCGCGACCGTCGAGATCTGGCACCCCTGCCGCGTGCCGTCGCCCTCGACCTGCGGGCCCGGCAGCTCATCGAGATGGGTCGCCCGGGGCTCGCCCTGCGCCTGCTGGAGGGGTTGGAGCCGGACCCGCGCCACATTTTCTGCTTCGTCGCGTTGCGGGCTCGCGCCCTGCTCGCCATGGGGTTCCCCAGGACGCGCTGCGCGAGCTGGAGGCCTGCGAGAAGGTCGCCGACCACTCACGGCGCACGAGTTGGCGCGTACGGATCGTGCGGATCGTCGCGCTGGCCAGATCGGGCATGCCGAGCGTCGCGCGCATGGCGTTCGACACGCTCGTGGTCGACGTGCCCGCGCGGTGGTGGGGCGGCGTCATCAACTGGGCGCGTTTCCCCGAGCTGCGCGAGCACGCGGAGCGGGTCGGTGTGCCCGGCCCGCAGGGAGCCGAAGCGGATGACGTGCTCCGCGAGCCGCTCACGCAGCGGGAGGCGGAACTGCTCACGCTGCTTCGCAGCGACGCGTCGGTTCAGCAGTTGGCGGCCGAGCAGTTCGTGTCGCTCAACACGATCAAGACGCATCTGCGCAACCTCTACCGCAAGCTCGCGGCGGCATCCCGTTCGGATGCCGTGGACCGCGCGATGCGTGCGGGCCTCTTCGAGGCCTTCCGTTATCTCGAGAGGTGACCCGCGCACGGGGGCCGCAGGGTTGAGACGGTGGGTGAATCGAGCTCCGGCCCGGTGACGCCGAGCCTGCGCGAACCCTAGGCTCGGCCCGGTTGGCCGCCCCGACGTGGCCCCCCATCTGCTTTGCGGGCGGCCGACCGACTTGACCCCGAGAACCCAGACGAGGCACCCGAGCCATGACGCCGTCCCTTTCCGCATCCTTCCGTCGCGCGGCGGTGACGATGGTCGCCGTCGGCGTCACTGCACTGCTTGCACTGCCGGGTTCGTCCGCGGTGGCGGCGCCGGGCGGCGTCGTCGACGTGCATGCGTCCGACCTCGCGAGTTCTCGCCCTGCCGCGTCTGCCGGGTGGTGGAGTGATGTGTCCAACGCCTCGGTCGGTGTCGACGCGCTCGGTCCCGATGGCGACACGGCGCTCGCTCTGAATCTCGCCGACACGACCTCGCGGGCGTACGTGTACCGCAGCTTCGCCGCGGGCGAGCGTCCCACCGACATCGACGCGCTGCGGGCCGGCGCGAGCTACACCTATGCGGGCCCCAACGTGAACTTCCAGTTCGAACTCGTCTTCCGCCCCGCCGACTCGAGCTACGGTCCCAACCCGACCGACCCCGCGGCGCCGGGCAATGACTACTGCGACTCGGCGAACGTCTGGGGTTTCACCGACGTGCCGGAGACCTGGTGCTACACGGTTCTCAAATGGGAGCCGCTTGCGGCAAGCGCCGGCTGGGCGACCGTCGATCTGACGGCCGACACCGCCGTGGACAGCTCGACGGGCACCGGTGGGTGGCGGTCGCAGAAGCGCATCGGCACCTGGCCGAAGGTCGGGGCGTTCTCGGGCAGCGGCACCTTCTCCGACTACTTCGCTCAGATCGCCGAGTACGAGGTGACCGCAATCGTCGTCGGGGCGGGTTCCGGCACGGCTGGGCCGACCACCGCGCGTGTGAGTGATATCACGGTCGGTGGCGTCTCCTACCGCTTCGCCGCCGAGCCCGCGGCGCCGGCGGCACCTCCGGCAGCCGACAGCACGGCTCTGGCCGACCTGATCGACGCCGAGGGCATCGATGTTGCGGCCGACACGGCGCAGTTCGTGCCTGTCGGGCTCGCCAACGCCGACATCTCGCGCGTCGACCCCACGCTTCCGTTCGCGGGAGACTTTCCGTGGAGTGAGCCATCCGACGCCTTCGTCGACGTCTACTCCTACTCGACCGCGAGCTTCCTCGGCACCTTCGCGGTCGTGGGCGGCACCGTCCAGTTGCGCGGCGTCGACCTCTCGCACCTCGCGGGCGGCACCCACCACGTGCTCTTCCGCGGGCAGACCAGCGGTGCGCTCGGTGTCGTGCAGGTGACGGTGCTCGCTGCCGGCGGTGGCGCCGAACTCGCCGCAACGGGGGCACCGACCGGAACGATCGTCGTGGGCCTCGTGTCGCTCGCGGCGCTGCTCGCGGGCGTCGGCGCGCTCATCCTCGGCCGACGGCAGGTCGCGCGCCTAGCGGTCTGACGACGCCTGCGCATCCGGGTCGAGCACCGACGACTGGCGTTCGTAGCCCGATCGCAGCAGCACCTGGTGCTCCTCGATGCGTTCGATGTCCTGCCACAGCACGAGGAACGAGCCGCGGTGCAGCGCGCGCAGCAGCTTGTCGAGCAGCACCGGACGGGATGCCGCGGTGCGCTCGTAGCCGAGGTAGGAGGCGACAGCGCCCCGGCTCACGATGAGCCCCACGAGCCGCGCCCGCGAGGGACTCGTGTTGCCTTCGAGCCGGAACCGCGCGTCGATCACGCGGCCCACCGCGGTGCCGTCGGCCTCGCGCACCTCGGTGCCCAGCAGGTCACTCAGGATCATGGCGACCCCCGGGATGCGAGCGACGATGCGGTCGCGCACCCAGCGTTCCGACCAGCGCACGTCGAAGTCATCCGCATCCGCCTCGAGCGAGATCGCCACGTCGAGCTTCGCGATGACCGACCAGGGGATGCGGTGCCAGCGGTTGTCGGGAGTGCGGCCGCCGAAGATGCGCGTGCCGAGCACGGCGCCGGCGAGCAGGTTCTCGATGACGGGCGGCTCGACCTTCGCGAGATCGGTGCCGAGCGGCACGTCGGTGAGCTCGAGGTCGTCGACGGCGGTCACGGGCGTGCCGGAGCGGTCGAGCACCTGCCGATCCAGCAGGTGCAGCTGGGCATCGAGCAGGCGGCCCGCGCGCACGGTCGGAGACTTCATCAGGCACCAGCTCCCGAGAGGATCATGAGCGGGATCGCCGCAAGCGCCGCGACGACGATGATCACGAGGTAGACGAGCGCCGCGCCGTTGACGGCGGGGGAGTTGACGTCGCTGCCCATGTAGTCCGGATCGTTGGAGATGATGAGGATCGGAATATAGGTGAGCGGCAACGCGACCGCCGAGAACACCACCGAGTACTCGGTCACCGCCACCGGGTCGACGCCCGTCATCAGCACCGCGACGGCGACGATCAGTCCGAGGATCATCACGAGGTGGAAGCGCGCGGCCTTCGCGGGGCGACGGAACTTGCCCCACGACCATCCGAAGTACTGGGCGATGGTGTAGCCGCTCGACAGCGTCGTCTCGAGCGCCGCCCCGAAGAACGCCGCGAGCATCCCGACCACCAGGAAGCAGAACGCCACGGTGCCACCGGCCTGCACGACGGGCAGCACGACCTGCGAGAGCGAGGTCACCTCGATCGCCTGCGGCAGCAGCACGATCGTCGCGGATGCCGCGATCGCGAGCGAGAGCAGCCCGCCGAGCGGGAAGCCCACGAGCACGTTCACGCGGGCCTGCCCGAGGTCGCGCCGCCCCCAGCCCTCCTCGATCGCCCCGGAGGAGAAGAAGAACACCTCGTACGGCGTCATCGCCGCGCCGAACAGCGCGACCGCGTAGTACCAGTAGCTCACCGGATTCTCGCTCTGCGGCACCGTGGGCACGAGCGCCTGGTGGGTGAGGGCGCCCCAGTCGGGCCCGAGCATGACCACGGCGACGGCGAACACGATGAGGCTGAGCCCGAGCAGGCCGGTGGCGTTCTCCAGCTGCGAGAACTTGGCCCGCCACACCACGATCCATACGGCGAACGCCGCGAGCGGCATCCAGAGCAGCGGGCCGATGCCGGTCACGAGCTGCAGCACGAGTGCGATGCCGCCGATCTCAGCCGCCATCGTCATGAGGTTGATGAAGAAGCTCGCCCCGAGGTTCGCGAGTCCCGCCCGGGGCCCCAGGCGCTCGCGGATGATCTCGAAGGTGGCCCGCCCGCTGACCGCCGCGACACGCCCCGACATGTTGGCGAACAGGCAGATGCCCACGACGCCCACGAGCACCACCCAGGCGAGCGACATGCCGAAGCGCGACCCGACCACGGCATTGGTGACGAGGTCTCCGATGTCGACGAACCCCCGATCGCCGTGAGCACACCCAGGGCGACCGCGAATAGGCGCTTCATCCGGCGGCCCCCTCGAGCGCATCCGCCGCGTCATCGAGTTGCGCGATCCAGCCGTCGAGCTCGTCGCCGTGCGCGAGGGCGGCGCGTGCCCCGGCGACAGCGCCGAGCGCGCGTTGCAGCGCGTCGGCGACGCTGTCGCGCGCCTGCTCCTGCTCGGCGTCACCCGGCACGAGCTCGATGAGCGTGCGGTGGGCATCGCTCAGTTCGGTGAGCGCGTCGGCGAGCGCGGTGTCGGAGGCCGGTCGCCACTCCCGGCCGTCGGCGGCGAGTTCGAGAGCGAGGGCGCTGGAGCGCACAGCCGCGACGCCGGATGCGGAGGCATCCGTGAGCTGTTCGGCCTGCGTGGAGCATCCGCACAGCGCGCACGCCAGCACGGCGGCGACCACGAGCCCGAGCAGCCTCATGCCTCGACCCTGGCCCTGTCGCGAGCACTTCTCGACCCCTTGACGCGGCCCGGGGAGCGTGACAGGGCGGCGCGGGTGGCTACAGCTCGAGCGCCCCGAGCGTCTCGGGCGGGGCCCCGCGCGCAGCAGCGCCGAGCTGATGGCTGATGCGGCTCGCGCGTAGGGCCGCGCGTCGTTCGCGAGCAGGGAGCGCACGTTCGCGCCCTCGGCGAGGGCGATGAGCTCGAAGGCGAGCTGGTCGACGTCCGTGTCGGTGCGGAGGTCGCCGCACTCCATCGCGGTGCGCAGTTGGCGCTCGACGTAGTCGTGCCACTGCCGCGTCCAGCTGCGCACGGCGTCGGCGGCGGGGCCGGGCTTCGAGTCGAGGTCGGCCGAGACGGCGGCGAAGAAGCAGCCGCCCTCGAACACGCGGTCGCGGGAGTAGACGAGCATCGCGGCGAGGAGAGCCGCGATCCGCCCGGCGCCGTGCGGCACCCGACGGGCCGTCTCGACGACGTGCTCGCGGAACACCTCGGCCGCGGCGTCGATGGTCGCGAGCTGGAGGCCCTGCTTGTCGCCGAAGAGGGTGGCGATAGTCGACTTGCTGCGCCCGGTCGCGGTCGCGAGTGCGCCGATGCTCAGGCCGTCGAGGCCCTCGACCGATGCGAGCTGGGTGGCGCGCGCGAGCACCGTGCGCCGGGAGGCGTCGCCCCGCGCGCGTCGTCCGTCGGTCACCATCGTCACGTCGACAGTTTACGAACGATCGTTCGGAATGTATAGTTCGGGTCAGCTATCCGAACGATCGTTCGTAAAGGAGTTTCCGTGCCCAGTACCGCGCTCGCCGCGACCGCCCTCCGCGCGGCCGACGCCCTCGACCGGCGGTGGGGCGGAGCTCTCGCCCTCCGCGTCTTCTTCGTCACCCGACCCCGCATGCGGGTGGCTCCAGATGCGGTCGGCATCATGCGCGACGCGCGCCATGAGCACATGGTCGTCGACGGGCGGCGCGTGAACGTGGCCTCCTGGGGCGTCGACGGGCCGCTGCTCGTGCTGCTGCACGGCTGGCGGGGACGCGCCTCGCAGTTCGCACCGCTCGTGCCGGCGCTGCGGGCCGACGGCTACCGCGTCATCGCGCCCGACGTCGCCGCCCACGGCGGCTCGCAGGGCGGTCGTGTCGACGTGCGCGACTGGCTCGCCGTGCTCGCCGAACTGCAGCGACGGCACGGCCGCTTCCGCTCGGTGATCGGGCACTCCTTCGGCGGCTTCGCGGCGCTCACGGCCGCGCGGCTCGGGCTCGAGACCGACACGGTCGTCTCGCTCGCGGGCGCCGGCCGACCCGCCGTGTTCCTCGACGAGTTCGCGCGGATGATGCGACTCGACGGCGCCGCTCGCGACGACCTCGAACGTCGCTTTCTCGCTCGTCTCGGTGACACCCCCGCGACGTTCGACCTGCGCTACGACGGCATCGCGCATCCGCTCGCCCCGTCGGTTCCGTTGCTGATCGTGCACGGTGCGCGCGACCGTCAGGTGCCGCTCGCCGCGTCGCGTGAGCTCGCCGAGGCGACCCTCGGCGCTCGGCTCGAGGTCGTGCCGGATGCCGGCCACACGCGGGTGATCGGTCACCTCGCGACGGTGGATGCCGTGCTCGCGCACCTCGCGATCGCGCCGGTGTCGGCGATGCACGAGGTGCCCTGAACGCTCAGCGCCAGGTGCCGCGGCCGCTCGCGGCGATGCGCGCCGTGAGCTGGTGCGCGTGGGAGAGCAGGATTCGCCCGAGCTTCTCGACACGCTCGGGCGTGAAGCGGAACTGCACGCCGGTGAGGCTGAGCGCCCACTGGGGGTGCCCGGCCCGCGTGAACACCGCCGCGCCGAGCCCGTAGCTGCCCTCCACGATGAGGCCGGGGTTGAGCGAGTAGCCGTGCTCCTGGGTCTCGGCGAGCCGGGCGCGCAGCCGCTTCTCGCCGTGCGGGCGGCCCCACTTCTCGGGCAGCTCCGGATGCCGCGCGAAGTACGCGTCGACCTCGGCCGACGGCAGGAAGGCCAGGATCGCGAGCCCCGCGGAGGCCACCCCGAGCGGGAACCGCACGCCCTCGGACAGCACGAAGGAACGGATGGGGAAGCTGCCGTCCTCGCGCACGAGGCACACCGTCTCGTCGCCCTGTCGCACCGAGAAGAAGGCGCTCTCCTCGGTGACCCCGGCGAGCGAGCGCACGATGTCGCGCGCGAGATCGGCCACGTCGTAGCGCGCCGCGGCCGCCGTGCCCATGAGGTAGAGCTCGGGGCCCGGCACCCAGAGGCCGGTCTGCTCGTCGCGGTCGACAAGCCCCTCGCGCCGGAGTGCCGCGAGCAGGCGGTGCGTGGTCGGGCGGGTCAGTTCGGCACGCTCCGCGAGCTCGGAGACGCGGATGCCGTCGCCCGTGCGCGCGACGAGCTTGAGCAGCAGGGCGGCGCGGGACACCGACTGGGTGCCCCCACCGCTCGGCGATGTGGACATCGCCTGATCCAAAGTGTCCACGATGTGGACGCTACGCGCATCCGATTCCACATGGCAAGCCGCCGCTTCGTCTCCCGCAGCGGGTCGCCCAGGCTGGGGACGCATCCCAGGACGCAACCGACGACGGTGACCCATCACGGAGGATCGACGATGATCGACAAGCGGATCGCGAGTGCGGCGGAGGCCGTCGCCGACATCCCCGACGGAGCCTCGCTCGCCGTCGGCGGCTTCGGGCTCTCGGGCAATCCGATCGCGCTCATCGAGGCGCTGCTGGCTCAGGGCACGCGCGAGCTGTCGATCGTGTCGAACAACTGCGGCGTCGACGACTGGGGCCTCGGCATCTTGCTGCAGGCGCAGCGCATCCGCAAGATGACCTCGTCGTATGTGGGCGAGAACAAGGAGTTCGAGCGGCAGTTCCTCTCGGGCGAGCTCGAGCTCGAACTCACCCCGCAGGGCACGCTCGCCGAGAAGCTGCGCGCGGGCGGCTCCGGGATCGCGGCCTTCTACACGCAGACCGGCGTCGGCACCCAGGTGGCAGGCGGCGGGCTGCCCCGCCGCTACGACGGGAACGGCGGTGTCGCGGTCGCCTCACCCGTCAAGGACGTGCGTGTCTTCGAGGTGGGCGGCACGCCGCGCGAGTTCGTGCTCGAGGAGGCCATCACGACCGACTATGCCCTCGTGCACGCCGCCGCCGGAGATCGCCACGGCAACCTCGTGTTCACCAAGGCCGCGCGCAACTTCAACCCGCTCGCCGCGATGGCGGGCCGGGTCTGCATCGCCCAGGTCGAGCGGCTCGTCGAACCCGGCGAGCTCGACCCCGACAGCATCCACCTGCCCGGCGTCTTCGTGCACCGCGTGGTCGAGGTGGGCACCGACATCGAGAAGCGGATCGAGCGGCGCACCGTCGCCGCCGCGACGGAAGGAAGTGACGCGGATGGCGCTCACCCGTGACGAGATGGCCGCCCGTGCGGCCCGAGAGCTCGCCGACGGCTCCTACGTGAACCTCGGCATCGGCCTGCCGACGCTCGTGCCGAACCACGTGCCCGACGGGGTGACCGTCGTGCTGCAGTCCGAGAACGGCATCCTCGGTGTCGGCCCCTACCCGAGCGAGGCCGACGTCGACCCCGACCTCATCAACGCCGGCAAGGAGACCGTGACGACGCTGCCCGGCGCGGCCTTCTTCGACTCCGCCACGAGCTTCGGCATGATCCGCGGCGGCAAGATCGACGCCGCGATCCTCGGCGCGATGCAGGTGTCGGTGCGGGGCGACCTGGCGAACTGGATGATCCCCGGCAAGATGGTGAAGGGCCCGGGCGGCGCGATGGACCTCGTGCACGGGGCGGCGCGCGTGATCGTGCTCATGGAGCACGTCGCCAAGGACGGCTCTGCCAAGATCGTGAACGAGTGCTCGCTGCCGCTCACCGGCCGCGGCGTCGTCGACCGCATCATCACCGACCTCGCCGTGATCGACGTGACCCCCGACGGGCTCGTGCTCGTCGAGACGGCGCCCGGCGTGACGGTCGACCAGGTCGTCGCCGCGACCGAGCCGCCGCTCACCGTCGCCCCGGAGCTCGCGGAGGTCGTGCGATGAACGGCGCGGATGTCGTGATCGTCGCGGCGGCGCGCACGCCGCAGGGGCGGCTGAAGGGCGCGCTCGGCTCGCTCACCGCCGTGGAGCTCGGCTCGACCGCGATCCGCGGCGCGCTCGAGCGGGGCGGCATCCCGGCCTCGGCGGTGGATGCGGTGCTGGTGGGGCAGGTGCTCGCCGCGGGGTCGGGGCAGAACCCCGCCCGCCAGGCCGCGCTCGGCGCGGGGCTCGGCTGGGACGTACCGGCGGGATCCATCAACAAGGTCTGCCTCTCGGGGCTCACGGCCGTGATCGACGCCGCCCGCACCCTGCGCTCCGGCGACGCATCCGTGATCGTGGCGGCCGGCATGGAGTCGATGACCCGCGCCCCGCACCTGCTCATGGGCTCGCGCGACGGCTGGTCGTACGGCACCGTCGAGGTGCTCGACCACATGGCCTACGACGGCCTGACCGACCCGTACGACCGCGAGAGCATGGGCGCATCGACCGAGCGCCACAACGCGCGTTACGAGGTGACGCGCGAGGCACAGGATGCCGTGGCCGCGCGGTCGCACCAGCGCGCCGCGGCCGCCCAGGCGGCCGGCGTGTTCGACGCGGAGCTCGTGCCGGTCGAGGTGCCGCAGCGCAAGGGCGACCCGCTCCTCGTGACCGCGGATGAGGGGGTGCGGCCCGACACGACGCCCGAGACGCTCGCGCGCTTGCGCCCGGCCTTCACCGAGAGTGGCACGATCACGGCCGGCAACTCCTCGCAGATCTCCGACGGCGCCTCGGCCGTCGTGCTCACGAGCCGCGAGCGCGCCGAGGCCGAGGGCTGGGCGGTGCTCGCCACCGTCGGGGCCGTCGGCCAGGTGGCAGGCCCCGACAACTCGCTGCACGCGCAGCCGGCCCGTGCCATCGAGCAGGCCTGCGCGCGGCAGTGCATCACCCCCGCCGAGCTCGACATCGTCGAGATCAACGAGGCGTTCGGCGCCGTCGTGGTGCGCTCCCAGGCCGAGCTCGGCCTCGCCGACGACGTCGTCAACATCCACGGCGGCGCCATCTCGCTCGGGCATCCGGTGGGCGCATCCGGCAACCGGCTCGTCGTGCACATGGTGCACGAGCTCGCGCGACGCGGCAGCGGCACCGCCGCGGTCGCCCTGTGCGGGGGCGGCGGGCAGGGCGATGCGCTCATCCTGACCCGCTGACCTCGGCACCGGAGGCCGACCGTCCCGAGACGATCGGCCTCTGGCGAGCGTGCTCAGGCCGCGCCGAGGTTCCAGAGGTGGTCGGCGGTGCCCGTGTCGCCCCACTGGATCACCTGGGCACCGGAGCTGGTGCTCATGTTGGTGACGCCGAGCAGCAACCCGCTGTTCACGTTGCGCAGCTTGTAGTGCCCCGCGCCGTCGGGCTCCACCGTCCACTTGTGGTCCGTCGCACCCGAGTCATACCAGATGAGCGCGGATGCGCCCTGGCTCGTCGAGGCGTTCTGAATGCCGAGCACGCGGCCGCTCGCCTTGTTGACGATTCTGAACTGGCCGCCGCCGACATCGACGAAGGTCCACACCTGCGTCGTCGAACTGCTCGCATTCGCCTGCACCGCGAGCGTGCCCGCGGCGGTTCCTGAGTTCTGGGTGTCGAGGCGCAGGCCGCTGTTCTGGTTCGACACGCGGTGGTCGCCCGCGATCGGGGTCGAGCCGGATGCCGCCCCGAGGGTCCAGAGGTGATCGGCGGTGCCGGTGTCGCCCCACTGGATGACCTGTGCGCCGGAGCTCGTGCTCATGTTGGTGACGCCGAGCACGAGGCCGCTGTTCACGTTGCGGATCTTGTAGTGGCCCGCCCCGTCCGACACGAACGTCCACACGTGGTCGGCGGTTCCCGTGTCGCCCCAGATGAGCGCGGACGCGCCCTGGCTCGTCGAGGCGTTCTGGATGCCGAGCACCTGCCCGCTCTTCGCGTTGACGATCTTGTACCGGCCGTTCCCGGCATCCACGACGTTCCACACCTGCGAGGTGCTCGCGCCGTTCGCCGTCGCCTGCTGCACGAGCGTTCCGGCCGAAGTGCCCGACCCGGCCGTGTCGAGCAGCAGACCGCTGTGTACGTTCGCGATGCGGTAGCCGCCCGCGAGCCCCGTGTCTCCGCCGCCGGCTCCGGGCGTGACGGTGACGCGGTAGGCGTCGTTTGTCGTGGCCGAGATCGGCACCGTGATGGCGCCGTTCGTGACGGTGTAGGTGCTCGTCGAGAGCGGCGTGGCCCCGCGGATGCCACCGTGCGTCCGAGCGACTGCGTGCGCTCGACCTTCACGGTGACGGTGCTGCCGAGGCTCGTCGAGCCGAGCCCGGTGATCTGCACGGCGGTATCACCCGAGCCGCCGCCGACGATCACGCTCAGCGTCTTCTTGTCGGCGGTGAGGGAGGCCGCCCCGTCGATGCCGGTCGAGGCGTTCGGGGGTCGTGACGACCATGTTGCCGCTCATCTGGGCGTACCAGGTGTAGAGCCAGTAGGCCGCGTTCGGGCTGCCGCCGCGGCTCGTGAGCAGGTCGCCGAGGGTGCCCGACTGGTTCCAGAACGCGAGCTCGGCGCGGGTGATGCCGTAGCGCTCGAACTTGGCGATGTAGCCGACGAGCGGGCCGGGAAGCCCCACCTCGCTCGGGGCGGCGTACTCCTCGATGTCGATCGGCCGCTGGCTGATGCCGAGGTCGGCGAGGATGCCGTTGACGGTCTGCAGGTCGGTGATGAGCTTGCCGGAACGGATGAGCTCGTGCCAGGCGAGGATGTCGGGCACCGTGTTCGTGTTCTTGGCGTTCTGCATGAACGTGCGCATCGTCGAAATGTTGTCGGAGAAGCTCGGGCCCTGGATCGGCTTGTTCGGGTCGATCTTCTTGATCTCCCGCACCGTGCGGGTCCAGAAGTCCTCGAAGGTGCCGTTGGAGGCGAGCCAGGTGTTGTCCGACTCGTTCCACGGCGCGTACGCCACGATCGACGAGTAGTACGGCGAGGCGAGCGAGTCGTTCACCATCTTGCGCACCGCGGGCAGCCAGGTGTCCCACGAGAACTGGTACGGCCATCCGGCGTAGTAGTCCGACATCCGCAGCACGAGCTTGGCGTTCGCGCGTTGCGCCTTGGCGGCGACCGCGAGGATGTCGCCGGTGCCCTGCTGCTTGCCGTCGTGCGGCATCTGCACGAAGGTGTTCGGCTTGATCGCCTGCACCAGCGCGTCGGACGGGGTGTTGGCGTCTGCCAGACCGTAGAGGCTGCCGGTCGCCACGTGAGTGACGGGCCGCAGCGTCTGACTCGCGTTCACGACGAGTGTGGCCGTGGCTGCCTGGGCTGGCACGGCGGCGAGGCCGACGCCCGAGGCGGTGAGGACGGCGCCGAGCAGCAATGCTGTCGCTCGACGCAGGGTGCGGGGTGCGCCGCTGCGCGCATCCGCGGATGTGGTGCTTCGCATGAAAAGCTCCCTTGCTTTACGGTGGTGGACGCGAAGCCAGCGGCACCGCGCCGTCCCAACGGGGGTCGGGACGTCTTCGTCAGCGCGCCATCGGGATCCAGACGCGCATGGTCGAGGGGCCACGGTTGGCCCAGTCCTTGTAGGGCCGCAGCCGCGCCCGGATTTCGTCGGCGGCGACGGCGGGGAGGTCGGGGTCGACCCGGATGCGCAGCGTGACCTCTGCGCCGTCGTCGGTCGCGATGGGCGGCGCAGCCGCGTCGAGTTCGACATGCTCGACGTCGACGCCCTGAGGCAGGTCGACGTCTTCGAGGGCGAGCACGAGGGGGCCGCGTTCCACGGCGAGCTGACCCCGCACGGCGTCGACCCGCGGGTGCGGCTGCGTGTAGCGCGGCGTCAGCGGCAGGGTCAACACGAGCTCGTCGCCCGGCGCGAAGACGCGGTGCACATTCGCCATGCCGGGGGCAGCGGATGTGGGCACACCTCGGTCGGCGAGCGTCGCGCCGTCTGCCCAGGCCGGCACCCGCAGCGCGATGCCGACCGCCGCATCCGGTGCCTCGATAACGGTGACGCGCACGACGCCGTCACGCGGATAAGCGGTCTCGACGCGCAGCGCGAGTACACCCGCATCGAGGCGGGTGCGAACATCCCCTGCGGCGAACTGGTGCAGCTGCACCCCGTCGTCATGGGCGGTCGCGACATATCCGGCGATGGAGGCGAGGGTGCGTGCGACGTTGGTGGGGCAGCACGACACCTCGAACCAGGGCGCCCGCATGCTCGCTTCGGCGCGCTCGCTCAACTCGTCGTCGGCGTGGGGGTGCGTGCGGACCCGCTGGTGCAGGCTGTTGGCGTAGTAGAACGCGCGTCCGTCGTGGCGAGGGGAGACGAGTACGGCGTTGAGCAGGGTGCGCTCGATCTGGTCGGCATAATGGGGATCGCCCGTGCGCAGTAGCAGCCGCCAGGCCACCATGACCGAGCCGATCGCGGCGCAGGTCTCGGCGTAGGCGCGGTCGGCCGGCAGCTCGTAGTCCTCGCCGAATTCCTCGTTCTGGTGGTGGGCACCCATGCCGCCTGTGAGGTAGCTGCGGCGCTCGACGGTGCGACGGTACTGCGCCTCGACGGCGTCCGCGAGCGCGTCGTCGCCTGTCTCGTCCGCGACGTCGAGGGCGCCCGCGGCGAGGTAGAGCGCGCGCACGGCGTGCCCGCGCAGCACCTCCGCCTCACGCACGGGCACGTCGTCTTGGAAGTAGTCGCTGCCCTGGAACAGGGTCGTGCCGAGCGTGCGGTACCCGCGCCGCTCGAGAAGCAGCTTTGCGAGTTCGAGGTAGCGGGGCTCATCGGTGGCGCGAGCGAACTCGGCGAGCGCGACTTCGACCTCAGGGTGGCCGCAGACCGCGTCGCGTCCGCCGGGCCCGAACTCGTTCCAGAGGTGCTCGGCGAGCCGTCGGGCGACCGAGACGAGCTCGTCGTCGTGGCCGGTGCGCAGGCGCGCGACGGCGGCCTGCAGAAGGTGGCCGGCGCAGTACAACTCGTGGCCCCACTCGAGGTCGGAGTAACGCGGACGTTGGCCGTCGTGGCCGAAGCTCGTGTGCAGGTAGCCATCGGCGTCCTGCGCGGCGGCGACCCGCCGGACGAGTGCGGTGTACCGAGCCTCGAGGGCGGCATCCGCGTTCCGACCGAGTTCCCACGCCATCGCCTCGAGCAACTTGTAGACCTCGGAGTCGACGAACTCGATGCCGTCGTGGGGGCCAGAAGCGGTGCGGGCAATGCGGTCGAAGTTGCGCACCCATCCGATGCGCTCCATCCAGTTGAGGCAGTGGTCGATGATCGCCTCGGCATTGAGGTGTTGCAGGGCGCCCCACGAGCCGCCCGTGATGCGCACCTCGTCGAGACCGAGGGGCCGCAGGGCGCCGCGGCGGGGAAGACGGGGCCGCCTTGAGCGCGGCGCGTCGCGGCGCGGGCAGTGGCGGGGGAGGACGGAAACACGGATACCTATTCGTTATTGACGGATGACCGGAGAGGCTTGTATTGTCGAACCGGTTCGATTAACGTAGCGTCCACCCGAAGGGGTTTCAACCCCCGATTCCGTGATGAATTCGACACAATGCTCGCATTCGACGACGAAATCGGGCAAGATTCCCCTCGAACTCACCCGAGATTCATCGAATCGGTTCGAAGGAGAACAGGCCGTGGCGACCATCGGCGACGTGGCGAAGGCGGCGGGAGTGTCCCGCAGCACCGTCTCGTATGCGCTGTCGGGCAAGCGCACGATCTCCGATGAGACACGTGAGCGCATCGAGCTTGCCGTCCGGGAGCTCGGCTTCACCCCGAACGCCGGCGCGCGCGCCCTCGCCACCAGTCAGACGATGGTCATCGGCCTGCTCGTACAGTTCTTCCGCGACGAGTTCTCGCCCGCCATGTTGCAGTACGTGCTGCCGATCTCAGACGCCGCGCGCGAGGCGGGCTACGACATCCTCATGGTCACCGAAGACGACGGTCCGCGCGCCCTCAAGCGCATCACCGACTCCGACATGGTCGACGGCGTCGTGCTGCTCAACGTCGCCCACGACGATCCGCGTGTGAAACCCTGCGCGCCGCGCGGCAGCCGGGCGCCCTCGTCGGTCTGCCGCGCGACACCGACGGCCTCGACGTCTTCGACCTCGACTTCGGCGAGGCGGCGCGCATGCTCGTCGACCATCTGCACGAGCTGGGCCACCGCGAGATCGTGCTGATCTCGCCCCATGAGCATGTCATCACGCGCGGTGGCGCCTACGTGTGGCGCTTCCGGGATGCCGCCCTCGAGCGAGCGGCGCGGTACGGCCTGCGCATTCACCCCCACTATGGCGAGACGGAGCAGCCCGCGATCGCGGACGCCTGGAATCGCATCCTCGACGAGCGCCCCACCGCAACCGCGGTCATCGTGCACAACGACGCGATGATCGCGGCCCTGCCGCCCGTGCTGAACGCGCGCGGCGTCGAGGTTCCGCGCGACCTTTCGGTCGTGGGCATCTTCTCCGAAGACTTCGGTCGACTGTTCTCGCTGCCCTACACGGCTATCGAGACGTCTCCCGACAAACTGGGCCGCGCCGCGGTCCAGGCTCTCGTGCAGCGAATGCAGGACGGGGAGGGCGCCGGCGCCCCAGTCGTCCGGTTCATCGCACCCGAACTGACGGATCGAGGCAGCACCCGCTGACCCGCACTGGCGCGGGCGGCGATCTCGTCAGCGCACGTGTCGAACCGGTTCGACAGAAACAACCGAATAACGCACCACCCCGCACCATTCAGAGAGGAATACCGTGGACAAGAACCGCACGGCCCGCATCGTCGGCGCCACAGTGCTGAGCGGCGTGTTCGTCGCCGCCGCGCTCACCGGATGCTCCAGCACGCCGAGTGACAACGATTCGTCGGGCTCGACCGAGTACACCCTGTGGGACCCGTACCCCGACCGCGACGCGTCTTCGGACTGGGCCAAGGCCATCGATGCCTGCGCCGCCGACATCGGCATCACGATCAAGCGCAACGCCGGTAACACGGGCGACACCGTCAAGGACCTCACGACCGCCGCCGCCGGCAAGCTGCCCGACATCGCGATGGTCGACAACCCCAAGGTCTCGACGCTCGCCGACGCCGGACTGCTGACGACGACCGACGACAACGGGCTCGATGTCTCCGACATCCAGGAGAACATCCTGACCGCGGGGCAGATCGACGGCAAGACCTACGGGGTACCCGTGGGGGCCAACACGCTCGGGCTCTATTACAACCCCGCCGTGCTCGAGGCAGCGGGCGTCGACATCGCCTCTGTCACCGACGGCGCCTCGCTCACCGCGGCGCTCGAGAAGGTCGTGGCCTCCGGCAAGAAGGGCATCACCTTCTCGGCCGTCGGCACCGAAGAGGGCTCGTTCCAGTTCCTTCCGTGGTTCTGGGGTGCGGGCGCCGACCTCACCGCGCTCGACTCGAGCGAGGCGGTCTCGGCGCTTACCCTCTGGACCGACTGGGTGAAGAACGGTCTGGCCCCGCAGTCGGTGCTGCAGAACACGCAGGGCACCAGCTGGGACGAGTTCAAGACGGGCGAGTTCGGCTTCGCCGAGAACGGCTCGTGGTTCAAGTCGGATGCCGACGCGGCCGGGTACAAGTCGATCCAGATCCCGGGCGAGAACGGTAAGCCGGCGCCGGCTCCCACGGGCGGCGAGTTCATCACGATCCCGATCCAGAAGGACACCGCACGCTACGCGACCTCGGTCAAGATCGTGAAGTGCCTCACCGAGGGCAACACGGGGGCCGACTCGCTCGGCTACGTGGCGCCCACCGCCGCGGGCCAGGAGGCCCAGCTCGCCGCCGACCCCACGCTCGAGGGCTGGGTCACCGCGGTGGGCGACGCCAAGCCGCGCACCGCCGACAACCTCGGCGTGAAGTACGGCACCATCTCCGAGCAGCTCTACACGGCCGTCCAGAACGCGCTCTCCGGTGGGTCGAGCCCCGCCGACGCCCTCGCGGCGGCGCAGAAGGCCGCATCCGAGAAGCTCGGCTGAATCCACACCCGGTCCGTCCCCCCGAACATCACTGAAGGAGCGCCATGACAGCGATGCAGACCGTGCCGAGAACCGGCACGGGCGGGGGACGGACCCGCGCCGGGGGTGGCACCGACACCCGGTGCCACCCGCCCGGCGGAACGCCGAGCCGAAAGGCCCGCGCAGCGCAGCCAGCGCCTCCGGCACCAACTCGTCGCCTGGGGGTTCATCGCCCCCGTCGCGATCTACATGATCGTGTTCTACGCCTACCCTCTCTTCCGCAACCTCGACCTGAGCTTCCGTGACTACACACTCGCCTCCTTTATCACGGGTGAGGCGCCGTTCGTCGGCATCGCGAACTACGTCGAAGTGCTGCGGAGTCCGACCTTCTGGCCGGCGCTGGGGAGCACGGCCGTCTTCACGCTCGGCTCCATCGCGGTGCAGTTCGCGCTCGGCCTTGCGCTTGCCGTGTTCTTCTACCGCCGGTTCCCGCTTTCAACGACACTGCGCGCGCTCTTCCTCGTGCCGTGGCTGTTGCCGCTGCTCGTGTCGGCGTCGATCTGGGCCTGGATGCTGAACTCCGACTCCGGCGTCGTCAACGCCGCGCTCGCTGTGTTCGGCATCTCGCAGGTCAACTGGCTCACCTCGCCGCAGACCTCGATGATCGGCGTCCTCATCGCCAACATCTGGATCGGCATCCCGTTCAACCTCGTCATCATGTACGCGGGGCTGCAGAACATCCCCGACGAGGTCTACGAGGCCTCATCGCTCGACGGAGCAAACGCGTGGCAGACCTTCTGGCGCATCACCTTCCCGATGCTGCGCCCGGTGTCGGCCATCACGCTGCTGCTCGGCCTCATCTACACGCTCAAGGTCTTCGACATCATCTGGATCATGACGCGCGGCGGCCCGGGCGACTCTTCGACGACGTTCGCGATCTGGTCATACCGGCTCGGCTTCGGCGGAGGATCTCCGGACCTCAGTCCGGCCGCGGCAGTGGGCAACCTGCTCATCGTGATCGCCTTCGTCTTCGGCATCATCTACATCCGCACCCAGCGACGCACGGAGGACGAGCTGTGAACGTCCGTACCAAGCGCACCGTCAACACGACGATCGGCGTAATCCTGACAGCGATCATGCTCTTTCCGCTCTATTGGATGATCAACGTCTCGCTCACCCAGCCCGTTCGGCTGCGGAAGGATCCGCCCGACCTCATCCCGATCGACCCGACCTTCGATGGCTACGCGCGCGTGCTACAGGACCAGCTGCCCTACCTCGGCACGAGCCTCATCGTCGGCCTGGGAACCGTCGCTCTCACGCTTGCGCTGTCGGCTCCCGCAGCATTCGCCCTGGCGAAGTTGCATCCGCGTGGCGGCGGCGCGGTCGATTTCGTGATGCTCATCGCGCAGATGATTCCGGGCATCATCATGGCGATGGGCTTCTACCTCATCTTCTTCAACTGGGGCATCCTGGACTCGGTGCTCGGCCTGATCCTCGCCGATTCGACCCTCGCCGTTCCGTTCGGGGTGTTGATCTTCACGGCATTCATGTCGGGCATCCCCGAGGAGCTCATGTCGGCGGCGAAGATCGACGGGGCCGGCGCGTGGCGCAGCTTCCGCTCGGTCGTGCTGCCCATCAGCCGCAACTCGGTCGTGACAGTCTCGCTCTTCACCTTCCTCTGGTCGTGGTCGGACTTCCTGTTCGCCTCGACGGTCAACCGCGGGGTGAGCTGCAGCCCATCACGATCGGGATCTACCGCTACATCGGCAACAACACGCAGGACTGGAACGCGATCATGGCGACGGCCGTCGTCGCGTCCATCCCGGCAGCCGTGCTGCTCGTGGTGGCGCAGCGCTACGTCGCGGCCGGCGTCACGGCCGGTGCGGTGAAGTAGGTGGGCGGCGTCGCGTTCGATCTCGACCAGATCCCGTTCAGTATGCGCGGATCATGGCTGTCGGTCTCGCGAGTCGTCGGCCTGCACGAGCGCGCCGAACTCGTGCACCTCGTCTCGCACACGACAGGGATGCATCCGGTGCTGTCGTTCGCCCCGCTCGCCGACGGTGCGGATGCTGCGGTGCAGCTGGAGGCGTCGCCTTCGGTCCTGCGGTGGGTCGCCGAGCAGGGACAGGTGGAGGTGACCTTCGATCGGCCCGCGGCGGTACGGGTGCGAGGGCGGGGCCTCGGCCTCCGGCTCAGCGCCGCGGCCGCGCGGCTCACGCCGTTCACAGGCGATTACCTCTATCGCTCGCCGTCGGACGGCTCGGCGGTGCTGACCTCGTATGAGACGGGACGGCGCTATCGCATCACCCTGCTGAGCGGGGGATGGAGGTGGCGGGCGCCGAAGAGCTCGGAGTCTCGCCGCGTGCCGTGACGGCTGGCGCCGACAGTACGCCGTGGGAGCTCGCGATCGAAGAACTCGCCTCGGTGGGGGACAGCTACCGGAGCGAGGCGAGCTTCGATCAGCTCGCTGCGATGCGCGAAGCGGAGTTCGCGGCCTACGCGCGCGGGGTCGCCCCGGAGTCGGGTGCGTCGCGGGACGCGGCGATGCTCGCCGCCTACGTGCTGTGGAGCGCGACCGTTGAGCCGTCGGGCTTCGTCACGCGAGAAGCCGTGCTCATGTCGAAGCACTGGATGGACAAGGTGTGGAGCTGGGACCACTGCTTCAACGCGCTCGCGCTCGCCGCATCCGAACCCCGCGCCGCCGTCGACCAGTTCCTGCTGCCTTTCGACCACCAGGCGCCGACGGGAGCGTTGCCCGACTCGGTCACCCACTCGGAGGTGCTCTACAACTTCGTGAAGCCGCCCATCCACGGGTGGGTGTGGTCGCTGCTGCGCGAGATGCTTCCGCCCGAGCTCGTCGCCGAGGTTCGTACAGAGGTCTACACGCGCCTCGCCGACTGGACGCGGTACTGGCTCGATCATCGACGTGCGCCGGGCAGCGCCGTACCGTTCTACGAACACGGTAACGACTCGGGGTGGGATAACTCCACGGTCTTCGATGATGCGCGGATGGTCGAGTCGCCCGACCTCGCCGCCTTCCTCGTGCTGCAGCTCGACGAGCTCGCGGTACTCGCCGAGCAGTCGGGGCAGGACGCGACGCCCTGGCGTGCCGAGTCCGACCGCGTGTGCGCCGCGCTGCTGCGCGAACTCCGGGCCGGTGACCAACTTGTCGCGCGCTCGGTCGAGGGTCATCGACCTTCGGCCACGTCGAGTCTGCTGCTCGCGCTGCCCCTCATCCTCGGGGAGCGGCTCGAGCCCGCCATACGCGATGCGCTCGTCGTAATGGCCGAAGCGCACCTCACCGAGTTCGGGCCGGCGACGGAGCTCGTCGACTCGCCCCACTACGAGGCGGACGGTTATTGGCGCGGGCCCATCTGGGCCCCGTCGACGTTCATCCTCGAGGCGGGGCTACGCCGCTCGGGACGGCCGGAACTTGCCGACGACGTGAGATCGCGGTTTCGTCGTCTATGCGAACGACACGGCTTCGCCGAGAACTTCGATGCTCTCACGGGCTCGGGCCTGCGCGACCGGGCCTACACCTGGACCGCCGCGGTCTACCTGCTGTTCGCGCGTGCGCGCTGAAAGTCCGCGCCGCATCACGTCTGGGCATGCTAGCCCGCTGGCTCAACCCTGTCACCCCACTTGTTTTTGCGCGCGCCGGAGCGTCCACTGGAGTCGGAGAGGAGTCGCACATGACTGAGACGACCGACCGCATCCAAGACCACCCCCTCGACGAGAGCACGGGGGTGAACCCCCAGCACTTCGACGCCGACTGCTACGTCGTCGGCCGGCCGCACCACGACGCCGTGGCGAACGAGGACCTCACCCCCGAGGGCACGCTCGTGTCGGAGTCGCCGGGCGTGGCGACCGCCGCATCCGGGATCACGGCGTCGGCCGCGCCCGACGCCCCCGACGGCCAATTCCACGACCAACGCATGCCGGCCACCGACGGGGAGCTGTCGGATGCCACCGGCGCGCCGCGGCCGGATGCCTCCATCGCACCGCCGCCCGGTGGTGACCCGAACGCGCCCGTACCGGGCCCCGAGGGGGTGCCACCCGGCCCCGATGTCACCCCGACAGAGCCTGGCGCGCCGATGCCCGAGGAGCCGAGCCCGTTCCTGCCCGACGAACCGGGCGAGAGCGGAGAGGCCCATCGCACGGTCGGAGGGGAGGTGTTCTGATGATCGAGAAGGAGCACCGCACTCGCGACGGCACCTTCGTGGAGCCGGGCGAACTCGCCGCCAAGGAGCGCCAGCACGCCCGTCGCGGAGGCGCACGCTCGACGCCGACATTGCCGCTGCCCGTGGTGCCGCCGAAGGCCGAGCCGACCGCGGCTGATCCCGATCCGACGGGGGAGGGTGACCCACCGCCGACGGTGTGACCCGGCGGCCGAGCTTCGCGCGCCTCACTCCGGCGCGTGCGCGTCGAGGAACTCGTACACCTCGGTGAGATCGACGCCCGTGAAGGTGCCGGTGGGCATCGCGGCGAGCAGCGAGGAGTGCAGGCGAGCACTCGGCCACGCGGCGCTCTGCCAGCGTTCGGCCAGGACGTCGGGGGCCGGCGACAGCAGGCGGGATCCGGGCAGGTCGACGCGCGCCGCACCGGGGTGTCGCGCCCCGGAACCACTTGACGTGCACGAACGGCGTGCCCACGCTCACCGAGAAGGAACCGCTCGCGGTCGACTGGATGCTCGAGGTGCACCAGTACGTGCCGTTCGGCTTGTCGGTGTACTGGTGATAGGGGCTGAAGCGGTCCTCGACGTCGAACACCTGCCGCGCCGACCAGAAGCGGCACACGATCTGCCCCTCGACCGCGCCCAGCGCATCCGTGGGGAACAGCGCGCCGTCGTTCTCGTAGGCCTTCGAGATCGCGCCCGACTCGTGCACCTTGAGGAAGTGCAGCGGGATGCCGAGGTGCTCGGTGGCGAGGTTCGTGAAGCGGTGCGCGGCGGTCTCGTAGCTCGTGGCGAAGGCGTCGCGCAGGTCCTCGACCGAGAGCTCGCGCTGGGCCTTCGCGGCCGTGAGGAACGCGACGGCGCTCTGCTCGGGGATCAGCAGCGCGCCCGCGAGGTAGTTCGTCTCCACCCGCTGGCGGAGCAGCTCGGCGTAGTCGTGCGGCTCCTGCTTCCCCAGCACGTGGGCCGCGAGGGCCTGCAGCAGCACCGACCGCGGGTCGCCGCCCTGACGCACCGGCAGATAGATGCGGCCGTTCGCGTGGTCGGTCACCGAGCGCGTCGTGGAGGGCAGATCCGACACGTAGTGCAGCGTGAAGCCCAGGTGGCGGGCGAGCTCGGATGCGACGCGCTGCGAGAGCGGACCGCCCTCGTGCCCCACCGCCCCGAGCAGCTCGGCCGCGGTCTGCTCGAGTTCGGAGAAGTAGTTGCCGCGCTTGCGCTGCTCCCGCCGCAGTTCGGCGTTGGCGCGCCGGGCCTCTTCGGGGTCGCCGCCCGCTCGCGATGCAGCCGGCCGAGCTCGTCGTGCAGGGCGAGGATGGTCCGGATCGCGTCGTCGCTGAGCGACTTGCGGATGGGCAGCGGCCCGAGCCCCAGGCTCTGGAAGAGCGGCCCGCGTTGCGCGCGCTCGAGCGCGATCTCGAGGGCCGCCCGCCGGGACGGCGGCTCGGCGGTGAGCAGCTCGTCGACACTCGTCCCCAGGATCCGAGCGAGCCGCTGCAGCTCGCCGAGCTTGAGTTCGCGCTTGCCGTTCTCGATGAGCGAGACCTGCGAGATCGCGCGGCCCATCGCGCTCGCGAGCGCTTCGAGGGTCATGCCGCGGTCGAGGCGCAGCTGCCGGATGCGGCGTCCGACGGTGAGGGAGTCGAGCACGTCTTCATCGTGGAACGTCTCGTCGGCTGCGCTGCCCATGTCTCGATGGTGACAGGCGCCGTTCTTCTCCTCAAGAGAAAAATGCAGGAATTTCGGCTCGCTTCGGTGGAGAAAAGCGGATGCGTGGGCCGCACGATCGAACACACGCACCGCATCCGCCCCGCCGATCTCGGAAGGACCGACCATGAGCAGCATCCCGAACAGCACCCACCGCCCCGGTGATCAGACGCAGACCGCCGCCGAACTCGAGGCCGAGTGGGCCGCCGACCCGCGCTGGAACGGCATCCGCCGCGACTACACGGCCGACGACGTCGTCGCGCTGCGCGGACCGGTGCGCGAGGAGGCGACGTTCGCCCGCCGCGGCGCCGAGCGGCTGTGGGAGTCGGTGCAGGCCAACTCCGAGAACCCCGAGCATTGGATCGCCGCACTCGGCGCCCTCACCGGCAACCAGGCCGTGCAGCAGGTGCGCGCGGGACTCGAGGCCATCTACCTCTCGGGCTGGCAGGTGGCCGCCGACGCGAACCTCGCCGGCCAGACCTACCCCGACCAGAGCCTCTACCCGGCGAACTCGGTGCCCGCGGTCGTGCGCCGCATCACCAACGCCCTGCAACGCGCCGCGCAGATCGAGTTCGCCGAGACGGGCTCGACGAGCCGCGACTGGATGGCGCCGATCGTGGCGGATGCGGAGGCCGGCTTCGGCGGTCCGCTCAACGCCTACGAGCTCATGCAGTCGATGATCCAGGCGGGTGCCGCGGGCGTGCACTGGGAGGACCAGCTCGCGAGCGAGAAGAAGTGCGGTCACATGGGCGGCAAGGTGCTCGTGCCTACCGGCCAGCACATCCGCACCCTCAACGCGGCGCGTCTCGCGGCGGATGTGGCCGGCGTGCCGAGCGTCATCATCGCGCGCACCGACGCGCTCGCCGCGAACCTGCTCACGAGCGACCACGACGAGCGCGACCGCCCGTTCCTCACGGGGGAGCGCACGGCCGAGGGCTTCTACGAGGTGACGGGCGGCATCGAGCCGGTGATCGCTCGCGGGCACGCCTATGCGCCCTACGCCGACCTGCTGTGGGTCGAGTCGTCGGAGCCCGATCTCGAGCTCGCGCGGGCGTTCGCGGAGTCGATCCACTCCGAGTTCCCCGAGCAGAAGCTCGCCTACAACTGCTCCCCGAGCTTCAACTGGAAGCGCCACCTCGACGACGCCCAGATCGCGCGGTTCCAGCGCGAGCTCGCCGCCATGGGCTACGCGTTCCAGTTCATTACCCTCGCCGGCTTCCACTCCCTCAACCACGGGATGTTCGAGCTCGCGAGCGAGTACGCGACGCGCCACATGACGGCGTACGTCGAACTGCAGGAGGCGGAGTTCGCATCCGAGACTCGCGGCTACACCGCGACCAGGCACCAGCGTGAGGTCGGCACCGGGTACTTCGACCGCATCGCGACCGCCCTCAACCCCGACTCGGCCACCCTCGCCCTCGTCGGCTCCACCGAGTCCGCCCAGTTCCACTGACCCACATGGCGCGCCTGGAGCCGCGCCCGGCGGCGGGGGAAACAACTCCCGCCCGGGTGTCACAGCTCCAGCTGCGCCACGAAAGGAAGACCCATGAATGCACGGATGGAGGTGCTCGGCCCGCAGGGCGAGCGCTTCGACGAGATCCTCACGCCGGAGGCGCTGCGCTTCCTGGCCCGCCTGCACGAGAGCTTCGTCGGTCGACGCCACGAGGCGCTCACGGCACGGATGGAGCGTCGGCGCGGTATCGAGAACGGCCGCGACCTCGACTTCCTGTCCGAGACACGCGCGATCCGTGAGGATCCCGACTGGCGCGTGGCAGGCGCCGGTCCGGGCCTCGATGATCGCCGGGTGGAGATCACCGGGCCCACCGACCGCAAGATGACCGTCAACGCCATGAACTCCGGCGCGAAGGTGTGGCTCGCCGACCACGAGGACGCCACGAGCCCCACCTGGGCGAACGTCGTCGGCGGCCAGGTCAACCTGTGCGATGCGATCCGTCGGCAGATCGACTTCACGAGCGCCGAGGGCAAGGAGTACCGCCTCGGGGAGTCGACCCCCACGATCGTGTTCCGCCCGCGCGGCTGGCACCTCGTCGAGAAGCACCTGCGCTTCACCGACGGCCCGGGCATCGCGGGCCCCGCATCCGCATCGCTCGTCGACTTCGGCCTCTACGCATTCCATAACGCGCATGAACTGATCGCGCGCGGGAGCGGACCGTACTTCTACCTCCCGAAGCTCGAGTCGCACCTCGAGGCCCGGCTGTGGGATGACGTGTTCAGCCTCAGCGAGCAGCTGCTGGGCGTGCCGCACGGCACGATCCGGGCGACGGTACTCATCGAGACGATCCCGGCCGCGTTCGAGATGGAGGAGATCCTCTACGAACTGCGTGACCACTGCGCCGGCCTCAACGCGGGCCGCTGGGACTACATCTTCTCCATCATCAAGAACTTCCGCGGCCGCGGGGCGGCGTTCACGCTACCCGATCGCGCGCGGATCACGATGACGGTGCCGTTCATGCGCGCCTACACCGAGCTGCTCGTCGCCACCTGCCACAAGCGGGGAGCCCATGCCATCGGCGGCATGAGCGCGTTCATCCCGAACCGACGCGATCCGGAGGTGACGGCGCGCGCGCTCGAACAGGTGGCGGCCGACAAGCGCCGCGAGGCCCGTGACGGGTTCGACGGCACGTGGGTGGCGCATCCCGATCTGATCCCCACGGCGCAGGCCGAGTTCGACGCGGTGCTCGACGAGCGACCGAACCAGCTCGACCGTATGCGCGACGACGTGCGCGTCGACGCGCGGGCCCTGCTCGATCTCACGATCGAGGGTGAGGTGACGGATGCGGGGGTCGCCGCGAACGTGTCGATCGCCGTGCGCTACCTCGAGTCGTGGCTGCGGGGCGTCGGCGCCGCGGCGATCGACGACCTCATGGAGGACGCCGCCACCGCCGAGATCAGCCGCTCGCAGTTGTGGCAGTGGATCCGCCAGGGCACGGTCACGCGCGAGGGCACGCGGGTGACGGCCGCCTTCGTCGAGCGCCTGCTCTCCGCCGAGCTCGAGGTGCGCCGCACTCCCGACGGTCGGTTCGAGGATGCCGCCGAGCTCGTGCGCGGCCTCGCGCTCGGCGACGACTTCCCGACCTTCCTGACGATCGAGGCGTACTCGCGCTTCCTCGTGGAGCCCGAGGTCGAGGTGGCGATCACGAGCCCCGCGACGGGCTCGGGGGCAGTCGGAGAGGGGAGGGCGGCCTGATGCGCATCATGCTCGTCGGCCGGCCGCACGCCGACACCGCCGCACAGGGGCGGATGCTGGCCGAGCGGCTCGGCGTGCCGCACCTCGTGGTCGATGCGGCTTCGGGGGCGACGGATGCTGCCTTCACCGAGCGTGAGCTGGCGCCGCACGCCGCGGGCTTCGTGCTCGAGGGCTTCCCGCGTGACCTTGCCGAGGCATCCGCTCTCGATGACGTGCTGGGGAGACGAGCTGCCGAGATCGAGGTGGCGCTGTATCTGCGACCGGCGGGCTCGGCGCCGACCGCGGCGGAGGACGCCCTCCTCGAGCACTACCGCCGGCAGGTCGTCGAACTCGACGCCGAGGGCGGGGTCGAGGAGCTTCACGAGCGCGTGCTCGCGGCCCTGCGGGAGGCCCTCGTGGCGGCCTGAACGTCGGCAGCCCCGGGAGGTGTCAACAGTGTTGACACCTCCCGTTCCGCGGCGCAGACTGATGCTGACGGCACATCCGACCGTCGCTGCGAAGGGACGCATCATGGCCAAAGACAAGGCACTCACCGCCAAGAACTCCGTGGGCACCTGGCTCAAGCATCCGATCGGCGGCCCCCTGATCCGTCAGCTGCTCGCCCAGGCCGGCGTCGACGAGAAGGTGCTCGCTCCCGTCAAGCTGCTTCCGCTGCAGAGTCTCGTGGCGATGAGCCAGGGCCAGATGCCGCAATCGCTCGTCGACGACCTCGTCGAGAAGGCGAACAGCGGCGACCCATCGGTGATCGAAGGTCTCGACGCGGCCGCGCCCGCGGAGGTCGAGGTCGCCGAAGCCGACGCACCCGCCGACGACTTCGAGCCCGAGCCGTGGGAGGAGGCCATCACCCCCGGCCGCTTCGCCGGCAAGACCGTCATCGTGACCGGCGCGGCATCCGGGATCGGACTCGCCACCGCATCCCGTGTCGCCCGCGAGGGCGGCCGCGTGGTCGCCGTCGACATCTCCGCCGAGAAGCTCGAGGCGTTCCGGGCCTCGCTACCTGAGGCGGAGATCGTCACCGTCGCGGGCGACATCACGCGGCAGGAGTCGGTGGATGCGATCGTCGCCGCGGCGGGGGACAGGATCGACGCGCTCGCGAACGTCGCGGGCATCAACGACGACTTCTCGCCGCTGCACGAGACCGAGGACGCCATGTGGGACCGCGTGCTGGGCGTGAACCTGACGGGTGTCTTCAAGCTCACCCGCGCCGTCATCCCCGCGATGCTCGCCGCGCACACGGGCTCGATCGTGAACGTCAGCTCGGAGGCGGGCCTGCGCGGCAACGCGTCGGGCAACGCCTACACCGTGTCGAAGCACGGCGTGATCGGGCTCACCAAGTCGGCTGCGTTCATGTACGGCCGCGAAGGGATCCGCGTCAACGCGGTCGCACCCGGCGGCGTCGCCACCGGCATCCCGCTTCCGCCGCACGTGTCCGAGTGGGGCACGGCCAAGCTGCGTCCGTACCAGATGCAGATGCCGACGCTCGCGACTGCGGAGCAGCTCGCCGCGTCGATCACCTTCCTGCTCTCCGACGACGGCGTCAACATCAACGGCGCGGTGCTCGCCTCCGATGGGGGATGGTCGGTGCAGTAGGGCCGCCTCCTCAGCGGGCCGGCGGCGTGATGAGCGTCTGCAGCAGCGCGCCATAGCGGCGCACGAGCTCGGGTCGCTCGGCGGCGAGCAGCTCCTCGTCGCCCACGACCCACAGGCTGTAGAGCAGGCCGCCCACCAGCGCGGCGGCGAGACGCGACCGCACCTCGGCATCCGGTCCGACGAGCCGCGAGCGCAGTGGCGCGACGAACGCCATCTCGTGCATCTCACGCAGTCGCGGCGCGACGCCGCCCGAGTCGCTCGCCCGGATGAGCGCGAGGAACACGCTGCGCACCTGCTCGCCCGCGGTCAGCACGTAGTCGATGAAGTGCTCGCCGAGCTCGCCGATCGGCCCGTCGAGCAGGGGTTGAGCCTCCGGGTCGAACCGCATGATCTCGAGGAAGAGCTCCTCTTTCGAGCCGAAGTGCCGGATGACAAGGGCCGGATCGACGCCCGCCTGCGCGGCGATGTCGCGTACCGAGGTGCCCGTGTACCCCCGCACCGGGAAGAGCGCGGATGCGGCTTCGCGGATCGCCTCCCGGCTGGAGTTCCGAGCCGAAGTCATGCCGCGACTCTACGCTGTGCGGGTGTGCAGGCCGCCATCCGCGGATGCTTAGGCTGGAGCCGTGAGCACCGTCGCTGTCCCGAGGCCGGCCGATCTGTATGAGCACTGAGGCACCACGGGAGCTCACCACCCGGTCGGGCCGCCCCGCGGCCGAACTGTGGGCTCTCGACTCTCGGGTCGTGCACCTCAACCATGGCTCCTACGGGGCTGCGCCGCGCGCGACCGTCGAGCATCGGGCCGCGCTCCTCGCGCAGGTCGATGCGAATCCGTTGCGCTGGCATCTCGAGGTGCAGCCGCGTCGCGAGCATGCCCGTCGAAGCGTCGCGGAGTTCCTCGGCGCCGCGCCGCAGCGGCTCGCCTTCGTGCCGTCGGCGAGTGCCGGAACCACAGCGGTGCTGCGCGCGTTCGCGAACGAGGAGATCGTCGTGACCGACCACGCCTACGGCGCACTCGCCAAGCATGTGGAACTCGAGGCCGCGAGGTCGGGCGCCCGTGTCGTGACCGCCCACGTGCCGCTCGAGGCGGATGCCGAGGCGGCGATGCATGCGATCTTGGGCGCAGTCGGTCCGAAGACACGGATGTTGGTGCTCGACCACGTGACGTCGGCGACCGCCCGCCGGATGCCGGTCGATGCGGTCGCCGCCGCGGCGCGCGAGCGCGGCATCACCGTGCTCGTGGATGCGGCTCACGCACCCGGAATGCTCGAGGTGCCCGCCGGGCAGACGGGTCATGCCTGGATCGGCAACCTGCACAAGTGGGCGTGCGGCGTGCGCGGTTCCGCCGTGACGGTGCTGGATCCTGAGACGGCCGCGCGGGTGCGGCCGCCCATCGAGTCGTGGGCGAGTGACGCGGCCTACCCGCAGAACTTCGACGAGCAGGGAACGGCCGACTCGACAAGCTATCTCGCCTCCGCGGTGGGCATCGAGATGCTCGAGGCCGAGCTCGGGTGGGATCGCATCCGTGCCTTCCAGCGTGAGCTCCTGGCGTATGGCCAGCAGTTGATCGTCGACGCCTTCGCTCGCCTGACGGGTGAGGACCATCGTGTCGCGGTGGGCATGCCCGCGCCGTCGATGGCTCTCGTGGCGCTCCCGGCCGGCCTGCGGGAGCGACCGGAGGCGGCGGGCGCGTTGCGTCAACGGATCGCGGACGAGCTCGGTTTCGAGACGCAGATCGCGGGGTGGGGCGGCGTGGCGCGCCTGCGCTTGTCGGCACACGCGTACTCGACGGCCGAGCACTTCGAGCGATTCGCTGATCGTGCGGTGCCGACGCTCGTGCGATGGGCTCGCGACGGGCGGGTTGTTTGACGGCCCTCGTCGCGCAACGTATAGTCAACGCACGAGCAGTTGCGAAATCGATTGTTCACCCGAGGGTCACCCCCGCAGATCACCCGCCCGTGAGGGCATCTCAATGAGGAGAAACAGTGTTCACACACCGCAATCGGAAAGGCTTGAAGCTCGCCGCGGTCGTGGCCAGCGCGGCCGTGATGTTGTCGCTCGCCGCGTGCACGTCGTCGGAGGGCGACGGTGACAGCGACGAGCCGATCGAGCTGCGCATGGCGTGGTGGGGCGACGATGTGCGCCACGAGATCACCAACAGCGCTCTCGACAAGTTCGAGGATCTCAACCCGGGCATCACCGTCGTGCGCGACTTCAGCGGATTCGACGGCTACCTCGACAAGATCACCACGCAGTACACAGGCGGCAACTCGCCCGACGTGTTCCAGTTCTACAACGAGGTGCTCGTCGAGTTCGCCTCGCGCGGCCAGCTCGCCGACCTGAGCAAGGGCGTCTCGCAGGACGGCTGGGACGCCGACCTGCTGCAGGTCAGCACAGTCGACGGCGAGCTCGCCGCCATGCCGTTCGGCCTCTCGACCCAGGGCTTCATCTTCGACACGACGGCGATCGAGGCGCTCGGCCTGACCGCACCCAGCGGCGATTACAGCTGGGACGACCTGGCCGAGTTCGCAGCCGAGGTGCGTACCGCATCCGGTGGTTCGCTCGCCGGCGTCACCGACCTCTCGCACGGCTACCAGGTCTTCGAGGTCTGGGCGAAGCAGCGCGGCGAGGACTTCATGGACGCCGACGGGCTGGCCTTCTCAGAGAAGACGCTCGCCGATTTCTGGCAGTACTGGGCCGACCTCCGCGCGAGCGGCGGCGCCACCACGCCGGACATCACCTCCGAGTACCAGGGCACCCCGTACGACGCCGTCGTCGCGGGCGTTGCGGCCTCGACCTTCCTTTTCACCAACCAGTACGACGGCGTGCAGGGACGCACCCCCAACGTCATCTCGCTGGAACGCTTCCCGGGTGAGGGTGAAGACGCGGGCCAGTACATGCGCACCGCGATGAACCTCGTGATCTCGAAGCAGTCCAAGCACCAGGAGGCCGCGGCGAAGCTCGTCGACTTCCTGCTGAACAACGAAGAGGCCAACGGCATCCTGGGTCTCAACCGTGGCTTCCCGGCCAACGCCAACGTGATCGAGGCGGCCTCTGCGGGCGCCAACGAGAACGTGCAGCGCGCGATCGAGATCTTCGAGTCGGTGCGCGAGAACGGTGCACCCGCTCCGGTTCCCGCTCCCGCCGGCTCCGGCACGGTCAACACCCTGTTCGCCGAGGTGGCGCAGCAAGTGCAGTTCGGCCAACTCTCGCCCGCGGATGCCGCGAAGCAGTTCATGGCGCAGGCCGCGTCGGAGCTCGGCTGATCCATCCGCCTCAACAGTAAGAAGGCTCATGACAACGCTCACCGATCCGACGGACGCCCCTGAGGCGTCGGCGGACGAGCGTACGGGCGATGACCGTGCGCGGGGACCCTCGGTCCCCGCGCACGGAAGTCCACCTCCCTGCGCCGGTCGCTCCTCGCTGACAAGATCGCGCCCTACACGTTTCTGCTCCCGTGGTTGATCGGCTTCTTCGTCATCACCCTCGGGCCGATGCTGTACTCGCTCTATCTCTCGTTCACCGACTTCAGCATGCTCGCGGCGCCCGAGTGGGTGGGCTTCGACAACTACATCAAGCTCTTCACCAACGACCCGAAGTACCTCGACGCCGTGCGCGTGACCCTCGTCTACGTGCTCGTCTCGGTGCCGCTGCAGCTCGCCTTCGCGCTCGCCGTGGCGATGGTGCTCAACCGCGGTCTCCGCGGCCTCTCGCTCTACCGCTCCGTCTACTACCTCCCGAGCCTGATCGGGGCGAGCGTCGCGGTCGCGGTGCTGTGGCGCCAGATGTTCGGATCCAACGGTCTCATCAACCAGATCCTCGACTGGTTCGGCATCGAGGGAATGAGCTGGATCGGCAACCCCGAGACAGCCCTCGGCACCCTCGTGATCCTGAACGTCTGGACCTTCGGCTCGCCGATGGTCATCTTCCTCGCGGCTCTCCGCCAGGTCCCGCAGTACCTCTACGAGGCCGCTGCCGTCGACGGCATCAGTCGATGGGGCTCGTTCCGGCATATCACTCTGCCGATGCTGAGCCCGATCGTCCTGTTCAACCTCATTCTGCAGATGATCGGAGCGTTCCAGGCCTTCACGCCGGCCTTCGTCGTCTCGGGAGGCACCGGCGGCCCGGTCAACTCGACGCTCTTCTACACGCTGTACCTCTACCAGCGTGGTTTCACCGGATTCCAGATGGGCTACGCGAGCGCCATGGCCTGGATCCTGTTCGTGGTCATCGCACTCGTGACGGCCGTCAACTTCTGGTTCTCGAAGTACTGGGTGCACTATGACGATTGACACGAAGTTCGACCAGAGCACCGTCGCGATGACGGTGGGCACCAAGCGAAGCGCCGGCCGCAGCACCTTCAAGCACGCCCTGCTGATCGCCGTGGGTCTCGTGATGCTGTACCCGCTCATCTGGATGCTGGGCGCATCGTTCAAGGACAGCGAGCACATCTTCTCCGAGGTGTCGCCGATCCCGAACCCCTTCATCCTCGACAACTACGTTCGCGGGTGGAATGGTGCCGGGGTCGGGTTCGGGACCTTCATGATCAACTCGACGATCGTCGCGTTGTTCTCGGTGCTCGGCAATCTGGTGGCGTGCACCCTCGCGGCGTACGCATTCGCGCGGATGCAGTTCCGCGGCCGGAAGATCTTCTTCGCCTGCATGATGGGCATGCTGATGCTGCCGCACCACGTGCTGCTGATCCCGCAGTACGTATTGTTCGCGAACCTCGGGTGGGTGAACACCTTCCTCCCGCTGGTGGTCCCGAAGTTCCTCGCAGTGGACGCCTTCTTCGTGTTCCTCATGGTGCAGTTCCTGCGTGGTATCCCGACCGAGCTCGACCAGGCGGCGAAGATCGATGGCGCGGGCCCCTGGAAGACCTTCTTCTACGTCATCCTGCCGCTGCTGAAGCCCGCGCTCGCGACGTCGGCGATCTTCACCTTCATCTGGACCTGGAACGACTTCCTCACTCCGATGATCTACCTGCAGGATCCGCGCAACTACACGGTTCCGTTGGGACTGAACTCCTTCCTCGACGCGAGTGGTGACAGCGCCTGGGGCGCCATGTTCGCCATGGCCGTCATCTCGCTCGGCCCGTTGTTCGGCTTCTTCCTCGTGGGGCAGAAGTACCTCGTGCAGGGCATTGCCACGACCGGTTTGAAAGGCTGAATCACCGCATGTCATCTCGAGCACGGATCGCCGTCATCGGTGCCGGCGGCATCGGTGCCGCGGCTCACCTGCCCGCCATCCAGGCTCTCGCCGCCGACGTGGAGCTCGTCGCGATCGTCGACCCCGACGAGGCACGTCGCACCGCGGCGGGCGAGACCTTCGGATGCGAGGCGCTGTACGCCGATGCCACGACGATGTTCGCGGAGATCGCGCCCGACATCGCCGTCGTGGCGACCCCGCCGCACCTGCACGAGCCCCTCGCGATCGAGGCGATGCGCGCGGGTGCCTGGGTGTACTGCGAGAAGCCGCTCACCGGGTCCCTCGCCTCCGCCGATCGCATCGCGGCCGTGGAGGCCGAGACGGGACGGTGGTGCGTCACGGTGTCGCAGTTCCGCTACTCCGGCGGATCGCGGCAGGTGGAAGCCGACCTGCGCAACGGCCGCTGGGGGCGGCCGCTCGTCGGCATCGCCCACACGAACTGGTACCGCGGCCCGGAGTACTGGGATGCGCCGTGGCGCGGCAAGTTCGCCACCGAATTCGGCGGCTCCACCACGACGCAGGCTTACCACGCCGTCGACCTGATCCTGTGGCTCATGGGCGGGGACTGGGCGAGCGTCAGCGGGATCGCCGAGACGGTGTCGCGACCGATAGACGTGGAGGATGCGAGCGTCGCCAGCGTGCGGTTCGCATCCGGGGCTATCGGCAGCATCGTGTCGACCGTGGTGAGCCACGACCCGGAGACGAAGCTGCAGGTGATCGCCGAGAAGGCGAACGTGACTCTCGACACCCTCTACCTCCCGCTGCTCGACGAGTGGTCGGTGACGACGATCGGCGAGGGCGATGCGGCCATGCGGGTCGACGGCTGGGCGGCCGACGAGCCCGAGATGCATGTCAACGCCCACCGTGCGCAGCTCGAAGACCTCATCGCGTGCTGGCGGGCGGGCGAGAAGCCGAAGCTCACGACTCTCGAGTCGCGCGCGACTCTCGAGTTCCTCACGGCGCTGTACAAGTCATCCGCTGAGGGGCGTGAGATCGCCCGCGGCGAGATCGTCGACGGCGACCCGTTCTATGAGGCGCTGGATGCATCGGGCCCGGCACGGGTGGAGGCGCGTCGTGGCTGAGCCCCGCTTCACGATCACCGACCACGCGCACGATGAGCGCGAGTTGCTGCTCGACGGCTCGTCGGTCGCCCACTTCGGTCTCGGCCATGGCATCGGGCCGATCGATACGCCGAAGCCGTTCATCCATCCGCTGCGCACGCCTGGGGGCGTCACGGTCACAGGCTTCGCGCCCGAAGACCACACCTGGCATCACGGACTGTCGTTCGCGTTCCCCCGCGTCGACGCCCACAACCTCTGGGGTGGTGGCACGTACTTCAGTCCCGAGCAGGGCTACATCGTCGTCGAAGACCAGGGGCGCATCGATCATCAGGAGTGGACGTCGGAGGCGTCAGGCGACGCGGGTGCGACGCTTCGTGAGAGCGTGCGCTGGGTCGGACACGAGGGTCAGCCCCTCCTCGACGAGCGACGCTCGTGGAGCTTCGTCGTCGCGCAGCTGGAGGGCATCCCGGCGCTCCTCATCGACTTCGCGACGACCCTCACGAGCGCCACGGGCAGTGACGTCGCCCTGCAGACCCCCGCACAGCGCGGCCGCCCCGACGGTGGTTACGGTGGGCTCTGGCTGCGCCTGGCTGAGGGCTTCGCCGCGGCCGCGATCGATGGAGACGGCGTCGATCTCAGCGAGTCGGGTGGCGAGTCGCGCACCATGATCGTGCACGGCGTCACCGTGGCGGGCGACGAGGTCACCCTCGGGCTCGCATTCGGCGATCAGCCCACCGTCGGCCACCATCGCTGGCTGCACCGCTTCGAACCCTTCTCGGCCATCGGCTGGGCGCACGCCTACGTCGACGGGCTCACGGTGCCGGCACGTGGCGAGCTGGCCTTTCAGCACCGGCTCGTGATCGCCGACGGCCATCTGGACCCGGGGGCCGTGCGGGCGCTCCTCTGAGCGGCCCGTCGCGAAGCGGTCGTCAGCCCCGGGGCGCGGCGCTCGAACCTCGAACGTGCAGCTCGGGCGCCGGGCTCGTGAGCACGCGATCCTCGAGGGGGCGCCGTCGAGGTGGTCGAGCAGCATGTCGGCGGCTTGGTTGCCGGCCGCGACCATCGGCATCCGCACTGTCGTGAGCGCCGGCACGGTGAACGAAGCGATCCAGGCATCGTGAATCGACACGATCGAGAGGTCCTCGGGCACCCTGACGCCGAGCTCGGCCGTCGCGTGCAATGCACCGACCGCCGCGTTGAGGCTGGCGACGACGATCGCGGTCGGGCGGTCGGCGAGCTCGAGGATGCGGATCATCGCATCGCGACCGGCGGGCGCTTCCCACCCTCCCGCCTGCACCCACTCCGGGTGCGGGTCTTGCGCCGTGAGCTCGGTGAACGCCGCGAGCCGTCGGGCGGCGGCATCGTGGTGGGCGGCGCCCGCGATGAAGCCGATGTGCTCGTGGCCGAGGCCGCGCAGATGCTCGAACGCGACGCGCACCGATGCGGGGTCGTCGAGCACGACAGAGCCCACGTGCCCCTCCAGCTGGGAGTTGAAGAGCACCGTCGGCACCGAGATGTTCAGCGCGGCCTGCAGCGAGGCGTCGTCGTAGTCCTCGGCGCGCTGCAGGATCACTCCGTCGACGCGACCGTTGCCGATCAGCCGCGAGAGAGAGTCGGCAGAGCGGTCGGAGGCGTTCAGCTGACCGAGGAGCACTGCCGTCTTGCGTTCCTGGCACGCCTCCTGGATGCCGGCGTGCAGCCCGCCGAAGATCGCATTGTTGACCTCGGGCACGATGAGCGCGATGGCGCCCGAGCGCGAAAGCCGCAGGGCCCGGGCGCGGTGGTCGGGTTGGTAGCCGAGTTCGGCGGCGGCGGCGGCTATCCGCGCGCGTGTGTCGGCGCTGATGCGTGCCTGGCTGTCGTCAGTGAGCGCACGGGATGCGACCGACACCGAGACTCCGGCGCGCTCGGCGACGTCTTTGAGCCTCACCATCGAGCAGAGGCCCCTTCATCTGGGCCGACCGATAGGTCGGCACGCACGGCACAGTGCGGGTACGTGAACATTGTGCACCATCACGAAGTCTCAGAGGCTGCTCCCCGCGCGTCGCATCGCGCGACGCAACTCGGTCACATCGATATCGCGGAGGGCCACGTCGGCCTCGAGCGAGAGGGTCACGGCGCGTGCGGCGGCGTGACCGTACTCGAAGCACTGAGCCGTGACGCGAGCCGAGGCGAGCGCCTCGTGCTCGGCGCCGAGGCATCGCCCAGCGACGATGACGTCGTCGAGCCCCATCGGGAGCAGAGCGCCGTAGGGCACCTCGTACCAGTCGTCGAGCAGCCAGTGCAGTTTCGGGCGTGCGCCGTCGTGCAGCTCGATCGGCCAGGGCGAGCGCACGATCGCGTCGTCGCGCTTTCGGCAGTTCACGACATCATCGTTGCGCAGCGTCACCTCGGCCGCGATGCTGCGGGTCTGGCGGATGCCGACCTCCACGCCCGTGTCGACCACGTAGGCGTCGGCGCAGCCGGGGAGGGTCTCACGCAGGAAATCGGCGTACTCGCGCATCTGGCGTCGACCGTCGATCTCGGCGATCGTGAAGTCCTCCGGATCGATGACGTTGAGCACGCGCCCGTCACGACCGGCGAGGCGCGTCGCGTTGACGAGCAGCTCGCCGGGGCGCGGGGTACGGAAGATCCACACCTTCTCGCGCGGCAGCTCGGCGCCGTCCGCGCGCGCGCTGCGGATCGCATCCGTCACCCATGGCGGGCAGATGGTATCGCTACCGTAGGCGCTCCAGAACGCCTCGGTGTCGACACCGCCGAGCCGGAAGAACATCGTGGGGTTCTGGATGCGGCCGCCGTCGCCGAAGTAGTAGTCGCCGCCCGCGCGGGCCACGACCGCCGCGTCACCGGAGGCGTCGATCGTGCGCTTCGCGTGCACAGCCACGCGGCCGGCGTTCGATTCCAGGATCACCCCCGGACTGCGCGGCCGTCCATGATGGCGGAGGTGACCACCGCGTGGTAGATGATCCGGGCGCCGGATCGGGTCAGCAGGGCGTCGGCCGCCTCACGCCACATCAGGGGGTCGTGGGCGACCGTCCACGTCTTGCCGTACAGCTGCGGCTCGGTGAGCCCGCCGCGGGCGGCGAGGGCGAGTCGGAACCGCTCCGTGAATCCCGCGACCACCTGCGTCGGCCCGTCGTCGGGGCGCTCGCTCGCCAGGTACAGCCCGCAGATGGTGCCCGACATGCCCGCCACCGCGGCGCCACCGGCAAAGCCGTAGCGTTCGACGGCGAGCACGTTGAGCCCCTCCTCGGCCGCCACTGTCGCAGCCGCCACGCCGGCAGCGCCGAGGCCGACGACGACTACGTCGACGTCCGCGAGCACGTGCAGGCCGTGGTCGAGTCCGACGGTCGAGTCGATGCGCCAGTCCTCCAGATGCGGGGAGGTGTGCGGGGAAGCGGCATGGGGTCCTCAGGCTCCGGTGAAGTGGGGTGGACGTTTGGTGACGAACGCGTCGATTCCTTCCGCGCCGTCCGCGGAGGCGAACATGCTCATGAGCTCGGTGGTCTCGACGTCAGCACCGTGCGTGGGCCAGTGGTGCCCCGTGACGGCGGCGATCGCGCGTTTGGCCGCGGTGAGTGCCCGTGGGGCGCGACTCAGCAGATCGTCGGTGAAACGGTCGACCTCGACCGCGAGCTCCGAGTCGGCGACGACGCGCGCGACGATGCCCCATTCGTGAGCGGTCGCTGCGGGCAGAGTCTCGGCGGTCAGGATGACGCGGCGGGCTCGGGGGCGCCGATCGCGGCAGTCAGGCGCTGGGTTCCTCCCCAGCCGGGGATCAGCCCGAGTCGGGTCTCAGGCAGGCCGAACCGGGCCGTGTCGGCCGCGATGATCAGGTCGCAGGCGAGGGCGATCTCGAACCCGCCGCCGAGACAGGGGCCGTCGACGGCGGCGACGGTCACGGCATCGAGGGTCTCGATTGCGCGGCAGAGGTTCCGGGCGGCCCGGGTGAAGGCCTCGAGCTCCGCGAGCCGCGCGCGCGGGGTCGTGTACGAGGCGATGTCCGCGCCCGCGCAGAAGTAGCCGCCCGCTCCGGTGATCGTGACGACGTCGGTGCGGGCGCCGCGGGCCTCCTCGATCGCCGCGGTGAGCATCTCGAGCATGGCCGGCGACACGGCGTTGCGCGCCGCGGGTCGATTGAGCACGAGCGAGAGGAGGTGACCGCGACGCTCGACGAGCAGCTCGGAGTCAGCCATCTAGCCGACCGCCCCCGAGGCGAACAGCGCCTCTGCATCGGGTCCTTCCACCCCAAGGGCGGTGAGCACCTCACGCGTGTGCTGGCCGAGCTCCGGGGGTGCTGTGCGGATGCCCGGCCGCTCACCGTCGTACATGATCGGATGCTTGAGCGTTCGAATCGTGCCCGCCGTCTCGTGCTCGAACGCGTCGAAGCTGTCGTTGTGCAGCACCTGCGGGTCGACGATGACCTCGTCGTAACCGTTGACGGGGGCGAACCACATCTTGTTCGCGGTGAAGTGCTCCGACCATCCGGCCGTGCTGCGCCCGTGCATGTGCGCGGCGATGCGCTCGTTGATCGCGTCGCGCTCCTCGTATCGACTGCCGGGATCAAGGGTGGCGAACCACGCGTCGCCGAACACCCGCTCGAGCGCCTCCAGGCTCGTGAGCGAGATGCACAGGTAGCCGTCGGAGGTCGCGAACACGCCGTAGGGCGCGTTGTAGAACGGCGACGACACCCCGCTCGTGGAGCGGCTCGACGAGAAGCCGTTGAGGGCGTAGGCGAGCGGTTCGATCTGCAGGTCGAGGGCGGCGTTCAGCAGGTTCGACTCGACGAGCCCGCCGCGGCCGGTGCGCTCACGCCCATGCAGCGCGGCGAGGATGCCGAACGCACCGAGCACGGCCGCATGCTGATCAACCACGCATGCCCCCACCGGGGTGGGGTCGGCGCCGCCGCGGCCGGTGGCCATCGCGAGTCCGGAGAGGGCCTGCACGAGCACGTCCTGGCCGGGACGGTCGCGGTACGGGCCGTCGGATCCGTAGCCCGAGAGCGAGGCGAAGACGAGCCTCGGGTTCTCGGCCGCGAGTTGCTCATAGCCGAGCCCCAGCTTGTCGAGCGTGCCCGGGCGGAAGCTCTCGATGAGCACATCGGCCTCGAGCACGAGGCTGCGCACCACCGCGACACCCTCGGGGTTCTTGAGGTCGGCCACGATGCTGCGCACGTTGCGGTTCGCGAGTGCGAAGAAGGGCGAGTAGCCCTCGATGAACTTGTCGGGGCCCGTCCAGCTGCGCTCGAAGGCGCCGCCATGCGGCTCCACCTTCACGACATCCGCGCCGAGGTCGGCGAGCAGCTGGCTCGCCGACGGACCTTGCAGGAAGTGCGTGAAGCTGACGACCTTGATCCCTGACAGCATGCCGCTCATCAGAAGATCCCGTCGCGGATCTGGAACTTGCTGGGCTTGCCGTAGAGCGGCATCTCGTTCTCCACCCAGTCGGCCACCCAGTCGACCATCCGCTCGATCGGCACCACCGGGTTGCCGAGCTCGGCCGCAGCCTGGTCGCAGTTGACGTAGAGGGCGTAGTCGCTCTCGGTGCCCTCGAAGACCGGCTCGATGCCCCAGCGCTCGCCGAAGGACTCGGCGACGCGACGCACCGACACGCTCTCCGGCCCGCCGATGTTGATCGCGGATGCGGGGGTGTCGACGCGGGTGAGCAGACGCGCGAAGTGGTTGATCGCATCCCCTGCCACTGGATGTTGACGTTGCCCGTCGCGAGCGGGATCGGGGTGCCGCTGCGCACCCAGCTGGCGATCTCCTGCAGCACGCCGTAGCGCATGTCGATCGCGTAGACGAAGCGCACGATGCGGCCAGGCGTGCCGTGTAGGCGCGAGTGGTACTGGAAGGTGCGCTCACGGCCGACGACCGAGTTGGCGTACTCGCCGGGGCGGGCAAGCGGAGGGGTTGCCTCGGTGACACCGCCGCGGCGCGGGTCGCTCCACGGGTAGACGTGGATGGTCGAGAGCGACACGATCCGCGAGTCGCGGAAGGCCTCGGCCACGTAGGCCGGCACGAGCGTGTTCATCGCCCACAGGAAGTCTTCGCGCCCCCGGTAGTCGAACTTGAGACCCGCCATGTAGATCACGTTGGGAAGCTTCGGCAGCGCCTCGACTTCGTCGCGGTTCAGCAGGTCGGCCTGGATGGCCTCGACCCCGGCCTCTTCGAGCTTCTCGCGGCTGCCCTCCTCGCTGAAGCGGGCCACCCCGACGACGCGCTTGTGCGGGGCCGCGCGCTTGAGCATGCGGGCGAGGCCGAGGCCCATCTTTCCGGCGACCCCGAGCACGATGATGTCGCCCTCGAGCTCGGCGAGCTCCCGCACGGTGTCGGGCGTCGGCCGCGACATGAACTCATCGAGGTCGTCGAGCGACGCGAAGCGCCCGGGCAGCGTGTCGAAGGTGAGCAATTGCGTCTGTGTCATCGTTCCTGTTTTCGGTGGGGTGTCGGTCAGGCGAGCCAGCGCTCGAGTCCGGCGGTGACGAAGTCGTCGTCGTTGAGTTCGGGGTAGTCGCGGGTGACGGCGTCGATCAGTTCCAGCTGGCCGGGAGAGAGCCGCTCGGCGGGGTCGAGGCACCAGGTGCCGGCGAACAGACCCTGGCGACGCAGCACCTCGTGACACCCGGGAATGCAGCCCGCGAAGTCGTTGCGGGCGTCGTAGATCGCGGCGTTGGCGTCGGTGACGGCCGTGTCGAGCGCGAGCATCTCGGCGGGGATGTCGGCACCGTCGGGCAACGAGCGGATGCGCTCGAACAGTTCGACCGCGCGGCGGGTCCACACGCTCCAGTGGCCGAGCAGGCCTCCGCGTACGCGCAGCGTCACGGTGCGACCGTCGCGCGGCACGGCGAAGGGCTGCAGCAGATCGGCGACAATGTGGTCGTCGTTGCCCGTGTAGAGAGTGAGGCGTTCTTCGGCGTGGGCGTCGACGACGCCCCGCACGATGTCGATCGTGCGGTACCGGTTGAAGGGCGCCATCTTGATACCGATCACCTGTGGGATCGCGGCGAACTCGGCCCAGAACTCGCGGCTCAGGTGAAAGCCGCCCACCTCGGGCAGCAGGGCGAAGCCGACGATCGGCATGACCTCGGCGACCTCGCGCACGTGAGCGAGCGTCTCGGCCTCGGTGCGGTCCTTCCACCAGGCGATGTTCACGAGCGCCGCGGTGTAGCCGAGGCCGTTGGCTATGGCGGCTTCGTCGACCGCGTGCGCGGTGTCTCCCGTGACGCCCGCCACGAGGGCGAGCGGGCGATCGGTCCAGTCGTCGGCGGTCTCGACGGCGAGGCGGAGCACGTCGGTGTAGAGGCCTGCCGCGCGGATGCCGAACTGCGTCGTGTGCACACCCACCGCGAGCCCGCCGACCCCCGCGTCGAGGTAGTAGCGGGTGAGGGCTCGCTGGCGACGCTCGTCGATGCGCAGTTCCTCGGTGAGGGCGAGCACATGCGCCGGGATCACGGTGCCGCTTCGGAACACCCCGAGCGGAGTGTCGGGAAGGGGACGGGTCGTCATTGACTGGCCTTTCGTTGGTGCGATTGAATCATCTTCTGAGCAAATGCGCAACCGATTGCTCATCAACAAACACGCGACCCTGCAGTGGCGGCGCGTTGCCGTCAGGCAAGCGCTGCAGCGGTCTCCTCGGTCAGCGGGGTCAGGCCCGCCGGGTCGGGCGCGGGCGCCAGGCCGAAGGGTGCATCGAGCAGCGAGCCGATGCGCAGCTCGCCACCTTCGATGCGCAGTCGGGGGCGCCGTCGCGGAACTCGAAGGCATCCGGATGCGCTGCCAGCACGCGGTCGGCGAGTGTCGCGTCGAGCGGTGCGAAGCGGGCGAAGTAGTGGTGACCATTGCGTTCGATGTGGCGAAGACCCATCGCCGATGCCACCACGAGGTCCTGGTTCACGGTCAGGGGCGGGATCGTGCTGAGGTCCTCGGCCGTGAGCACGGTTCTCCGTTCGGGTCGGTCTCGATGCGCCACCAGCGCCGCGTTCGCGAGCCCGCGGAACACCCCTTGCATCCCTTGTACGTGCCGCCCGCGTAGCCGAGGTCCATGGCGCGCCGCACCGTGTCCATCGCGCCGTCCGACTCGTCGATGATCACCGGGGCGAGCGAACCCACCTCGGCGAGTGCCGCCTCCGCCTCGGCCCCCAGCGCGACGTCGCGGTACATCGGCTGCTCGATCGCGTCGAGGCGGGCCCGCAGCGCGTCCGCGACCGGGCTCGTGTAGAGGCCACGCACCCACCCCGCGAGGTGGTCGGCGGCATGCATCGACTCATTGCCGTCGATCGTGAAGCGGGGGTCGACGCCCGCGCGTTCGCACAGCTCGAGCAACGCTGCGATCCGCGAGACATCGGCCTCGACGTCTCCCACCGTCTTGAGCTTAAACCGGGTGACCCCATAGCGCCGGATCACCGACTCCACGCTGACGGGGAGTCCGTCACCCGGGTCGTCGGTCACCTGGGCATCGAACAGCGGATCCGCGAGGCCGACCGTGTGCCGAACCGCGATCTCGCGGCGACGCCGCGCGGTGAACGGCGCTGCGGCCGCCAGCTCGGGGTGGATGTCGGCGGGCGTGAAGCCGAGCGTCCCGTCGTCGAGCGCATCGGCGAACGGCTTCGCCTCGCCTCGACAGACCGCATCGATCAGGGCGCGCTCCACGAGGGCTACGCCGAGACCCGCGACGAGCCCGGAGACCCCGCGCGCGCGGCCCAGGCCGCCTGCTGTCGGTCGAGTTCGTGCACGAAGGCGAAGGCATGCTCCGCCTGGATGCCGCGCGCCGCGTCGAGCGCTGCGAGGATCGCGCGCGAGAGGATCGCGACCTCCTCGGCGAACGGAAGGGTGGCATCCTTGATGAACCACTTGGGTGGGAGGTGCTCGCTCGACCAGCCGGTCGCGCCCCCGTGGGGGTCTCGGTGCGCAGCTGCACGACGACGTGCGGCGCTCGTGTCATCTCGGCGATGCCGTACCGGAACGGGAGGCGTGTGGCCACGGGCACGACGCGTGCGGTGACCTCGGTGATCCTGAGCACGCTCATCCCCTCTCTGCCTCGAGCGTAGGCACGGGGTGCGCTCGCCAGCGCTGCAGCGCCGCGGCGAGCACGCTGAAGCCCTCCACGAGTTGGCCCTCGTAGCCGCTCGGGGTGCCGTCGGCCATGCGCCAGTCCTTGCCGCTGCCGAGGCCGCCGAACGACGAGTCGTCGCCGATCGTCTCGCAGAGTTGCTCGAGCACGCGGTCGGCCTCCTCACGCATGCCGCAGCGCTCGAGCGCCTCGACGACGACCCGGGCGCCGTGGTGCGAGTAGCCACCCTGCTGGTAGCTGCCCATCGGCAGGCCGAAGACCACTCCGCCGATCTCGTCCTCGGGGATCCGCCAGAGGTTCAGCGGGATGCCGTTGCGCACGTCGTCGAGACCGGCCTCCTCCACGCCGCGAGCAGTGCGGCCATGATCTCGCGGGCGGACTCGAGGGGCACGGCGTCGGTCGCGCAGGCCTGGGCGACCACGATCGAGAAGCCGTGGTCGTGCAGTTCGCCGTCGCTCGAGCGCCAGCCCGCCACGAGTCCGGTGGCCGGATTCAGGAAGGTGGACAGGTAGGAGTCGACGAGCGCGGCGCGCGCTTCGACGATGCGATCGGCGAGCGCATTCTCGCCGTGGTCGCGCAGCACGGGCTCCCAGACCCGCCATGTCTCACACAGCACGGCATTGGCCCACGCGTCTTTGCCGCCGAACGAGATCACGTCGGCCCACGCGGTGCTCCACTGGTGCTCGCCCGTGATACCGCGGCGCAGGGTCGATTCCACAAGGCCGTCGCCATCGATGTCGCGGGCGAGCATGTCGTCGAGCTCGCGCACGATCCGGCTGCGATTACGCTCGAACCAGGCCCGATCGGCCGAGGCCACCAGGTAGCGGCCCATGGCGAGCAACGTATTGGCGGCCATGTGCACATACTCGTCCTCGAGGCGATGGTCCCCGTGCGAGGTGGCGCCCGAGCCGTAGCTCGGTGCGCCGTCGAGCCAGCGCTGCAGCGAATCCCCGACCCACGCGAGCGGACGGATGCCGGGAGCCTCGCCCAGGTGCACGGCGATCGCCGAGACATCCGCGAGCGAGGTCGTGCAGTGCATGGAGGCGCCGTTGTTGGAGTAGGTGGCCGTGTCGGCGCGGAACGGCAGAGCGGTCAGCGTGTGTCGCTCGAGCGCGCGGCGCACCGGGGCGGGGGTGTCGGCGGCGAGCTCGCTGAGTTGCGGTGCGGCGACCTGCAGGGTGAGCTCGGCGCGATGGATGCCGGCGGCCAGCACGTAGTCCCCGAAAGCGGTCGGCTGCTCGCCGAGCTTGAGCTCGAGGGTGTTGGTGTCGAGCGGCCGCACGGAGTCGCTGCGCCACAGCACGTCGTCGCCACCGCTGAGGCGCAGCGTGCCGTAGCGCGGGAAGTGCCAGGCGATGGGTCCTCGCAACAGGCCCGTCTCGCCGACGAATGTCGGCTCGCCGAGCGCGCATGAGGGCGTCACCCGGTTGTCGAGGGCGACGTGCCATGCGGAGCTCTGCCACGCCCGCCGCTCTTCGGCGGCGTGGCGCTCGGCGGTCAGCTCGATGCGATCCGCGTGCACGGTGAAGGTGAGCACGTACCGCTGACCGGCATCCGGGATCGTCACGTCGTAGCGCACGGTCGAGCCGTGCACGGATGTGGATCCGTGGTAATCGCGGTGCAGGAAGCCCATCGGCAGGGTGCCGTCGGTGGCGGCGAAGCGTGGGCCCTGCGCGAGGTATTCGGCGTTCTGGTCGCGGAGTACGGGGTAGACCCCGGAGGGGTAGACGCCGGAGCGCACGATGTCCATCGACCGGGGCAATTGGAGCAGGTTGTCGTCGGTGCGGCCGCGGCCGTCCTGATCGAGGCCGAGGTGCGACCACGCGGGGCTCTTGAGGCGGAAACCGACAGCGAGGTGCGGGGTGCGGAACACGACATCGGTGGCGCTGCGCTCGGCCGTGACACCGGCGGGCAGCCCCGCGGTGTCGACCTCGCCGACCGCCAGCCAGCCGTCGTCGCCGGGGGCCCACGTGCGGTCGAGCTCGCCCGTGAGGTGCAGGCCCGCCGTGGCGAGGTTCCATCCGGGCCACCACTCGTCGGTGGCCGCACGGCGCACCTCGGCCACGAGCGCCGAGGTCTCGAGTCCGCCGAGGTCGAGACGTCCGCCCTCGGCAGCGAGCTCCTCCACGCTCGTGCGCAGGCGTCCGACCTCGTGCCAACCGCTGCGGTCGCCCCGCGACACGATCACGTCGAGGGCCGCATCCCGCTCTTGGCCGCTCGCGCACTTGTGATAGCCGGGTCCCCAGCCGACCGTGAGGGCATCGAACCGCCCCGGCCGGCTCGTGAAGATCGCGCGTTGATGGATGATGCGACGCTCGGGGGCGCCCACCTCGTCGTCGTGCGGGGTAGTCCAGAGCGAACGGGTGGCCAGGCGCAGGGCCGCCGCGGGCTCGGACTCCCAGGCGGGAGTGGCGAGCGGGTGGACGAACAAGTCGTGCTTCATGGATCCTCTTCGATCTGAAAAATCGATTGCGCATTGATGCTACGTGAAGAACTCCCTCCGCACGAGCACGGGGCGCTCCGCGCGTCAAGCCCTCGACGCGCGCGCCGCGGAGGAGCACACTCGGCACATGGGAACGAATGCGAGTGGCAACCAGTCCGGCGGTTCTGCAGAGACCTACGACGTGGTCAACAGCGGACAGTCCGACGACATCGAGAACAGCCTGACTGGTCAGGGCACCTCCGACCGCGAGACGCTCTCGGACATCGTGGAGGCGGAGGGCGACACCCCCGTGCCGCCGGCCGACGAGCCCGCCTGAGCCTGACCGCCCGATCAGGCGGCGATGCCGCGCTTCTCGAGCGAGTCCTCGACGATCGTGAGGCCCTCGAGCCCCGGCAGCTTCGCGATGTGCGAGTCGACGTCGCGCACCAGCTTGCGTCCGTCGGGCCCGGCGAAGAGGTGGTTCATGACGTGGGTCACCTCCGACTCCTCTTGCACCCCCGACCCCACCGGCCCCCAGAACCGTGAGAGGGCGAAGCGCGCGAGCTTCTGCGCCTTCTTCGAGTCCTTGAGGCGATCGCGCGCCTGCGACGCGTAGAACGCGACGTGCCGGGTCTCCTGCCGTGCGATCCGCTTGAGCAGTTCGGCGAGCACGGGGTGCCCCTCGAGCTCCGCCATCCGCAGGTAGGCCGCGTTGGCCGACCACTCGTTGGCCGCACCCCACGCCATGTGCACCGCCACGAAGTCGTTGCCGACGAGGCCGCCCATGATCGACTGCTTGATGGGGTCGAGGCGGTCCTTCCAGCCGAGCTTGAGGCGCGTGGCCTTCAGCTGGTCGAAGTCGACCGTGATGTCATGCTTCGCGAGCACCGCGGCGAGGGCCTCGCCGTGCCAGAACTCCTCGCGGTTCCACATCGTCATGAAGGCCCCGACATCCGCCTCCTTGTGCGACGGCGTCGTGAGCAGATCCCGCAGGTAGCACACCGTGTGGTACTCGATGTCGCACATGTAGCGCAGGGTGCGCAGCGTGCTCTCGGGCAGCGGATCGGTGTCGAAGGTGTCGAAGTCGAGGTCGCCCCACGCGACGGCGTCCGAGGTCGCCGTGTACCTGTCGATGTCGAATGCCATGAGCCCCTGGGCGGTCGCTAGCTGCCGCCCGCTCCTTCCTCGGGAATCGCGTCAGCGGGATCTCCCGCCATCAAAGCACGGTTCGCGGCTCGCGAACCGCTCTTCCAGGTATCGATCCGCCAACGCCTCCGCCCGGCCTCACGTGCGAGGCGGCTGTCGGGGTTGACCGCGTGCGGGTGGCCGACGAGCTCGAGCCACACGAGGTCGGCGTGGCTGTCGCCGTAGCCGTACGAGGCCGAGAGGTCGTAGCCGCCGCGCTCGGCGTACTGGCGCAACCAGTTGGCCCGCGCCTCGTCGACGATCGGGGGCCGGGCGAGGTAGCCCGTGAGCTGGCCGTCTTTCACGTGCATCTCGCTCGCGATGACCTCGTCGAACGCGGATGCGACGGGCGCGGTGAGCGTGCCGATGGAGCCCGTCACGAGCACCGTGCGGTGCCCCGCGGCGCGGTGTGCGGCCGCCCGCTCCAGCGCCGCCGTGGCGGTGTGCCCGAGCACCCGGTCGGCATACCCGCCGCCGACGATGTTCTCGAGGTGCGCGGCCGGCATCCCCGCGTAGCGCCGCAGGAAGGTGCGGATGAACTCGCCGCGATCACGACGCTCGGCACGCAGGTAGGCGGGCAGCTTGGTGAGGATCGAGGCCACGGATGCGGGCCACGCGGCCCAGCCGAAGCCCGCGGATCGCACCCACAGGTACTGCTCGACGAGGTTGGTGTCGACGACCGTGCCCTCCAGGTCGAAGACGGCCACGACATCCGTGCGCTCCGGGAGCTGCTTCACCGGACGCCCCTCGGTGGAGCTCGCCTCGGGGCGGCGTGAGAACGCGCGCGTGAGGGTCGTGATCGCCGGGAAGTGCACCTCCTGCAGGTAGTGCTCCCAGTCGATCTCGGTCACGTCGAACCCGCGATCGCGGCGGGCCTTCGCCGGCAACGCGGCATGCAGGGCACGCGCGTTGGCGTCGTCGAAGATGATCTCGGTCTGCACGTACGCGCGGTACAGCTCGGAGAAGTTCTCGAGCGTCTCGAGGTCGCTCTTCTTGGTGCCGAGCTCGGCGAGCTGCGCCCGCGTGCGGGTCGTCGACGGCAGGCGCGTGAGCCAGCGTTCGCGACGGTCGAGCTGGGTGCGGCGACGCCGCAGCGCGCGTTCGACCTTGCTGCCACCGGGGAACCGCCACGTCGGCACGCGCACGTGGCCGTCACCGGGGTCGGCATCGGGTTGGCCGTGAAGTAGGCGTTCACGTTCTCGAACATGCGGTGGAACGGCAGCGGATTCGAGGCGCCGGATGCGATGTGGAAGTACTCGGGCTCACCCTTCGGCGGGTTCGCGGCCGCGGCGAGGATCGCGTTCACCACGTAGTCGACGGGGATCAGGTCGAGCACGCTGTCGGGCAGGCCCGGGAACTCGGGCAGCAGCCCGCGGCCGTAGGCGAGGATGAGCGGGTCGGCCACCTTGAACCCGTCGATCCAGCCGGGGAAGGGGTGGGCAACAGCCGATTCGATGATCGCCGGGCGCACGACCGAGAGCGAGCCGCCGGCATCCGCCCAGAGCTCCTCGGCGGCGCGCTCAGCGAAGGCCTTGGTGAGGGTGTAGACGTCGGTCCAGCCGAGGGACTCGGCGCGCGTGCGGCCGGCGTCGACGAGCGCCTCGGTGACCCAGGCGACGCGCGCCTCCTCGCTCGCGCGGGCGACCGACTGCGGGCCCTCCTTGCCGTGCTCGGCGCGGGCGCGGTCCATGAAGGCCCGCAGCTGCGCCGGCTGGCGTGAGGCCAGTTCGACGCGCTCACGCGCCGACTTCGCGGCGGCGTACTCGGCGCGCCAATCGATGCGGTGGCCGAGCCGTGCCTCGGGCACGACGCCCTTGCGCAGCCCGCCGACGTAGCAGGTCGAGACGTGCACGACGTGGGGGTGGATCCGGATGCGCGCAGCGCCTCGTAGAGTCCGATCGCCCCGCCGACGTTGGTGTCGAAGGCCTGGTCGATGGGCGGGTCGAACGACACCGTCGAGGCGGAGTGGATGACGATGTCGATGTCGGCAGGCAGCGCGGGCACGCTGCCGAGCCCTCCTCGACGATGCGGATGCGACGGGCGACCGCGTCGTCGACCCCCGCCTCGCCGACGGCCTCGCGCCAGGCGCGGAACACGGGCTTGCGCAGCAGGGTGCGCAGGCGATCCTCACCGGACGCTGCGCCCTTCGTACGCACGAGCAGCGAGATGGTCGTGTCGGGGTGCGAGCCGAGCAGCCGCTCGAGCACCGCCTGCCCGACGAAGCCCGTGCCGCCGGTGAGGAAGACGTGGGCGGAGCCCAGCTCCGTCTTCGCGCGCTTCGGGGTCACGAGGCGAGCCTCGCGGCGACCGTGTCGCCGTGCGCGGAGGTGAGGCCCGGCAGGGCGGCGACCCGCTCGGCGATGCGTGCGGCCGCGGTGCGACCCTCGGTGCCGCCGAAGACGAAGGTCTCGAAGAACGTGCGATCCGCATCCGGGATCTCGGTCGCGCCGATCGGCCAGGCGGCCTGGGCGATGGCCTTGCGGGTGAGCTTGACGGCGCGGTTGTTGGCCGCGAGGCGCCGCTCGGCGTCTTCGGAGAGGAAGGCGATGTGGCGGTCCTTGAGCGCGAGGAGCCGGGTCACGAGATCCGACAGCACGGATGCGGCCTCGCCCAGGCGACGGTACGCGGCCTGGCTGATCCACTCGTCGATGAGGCCCGTCGTGACGTGGGCGGCCACGAGCTGCGTACCCGCGAAGTTGCCGGCGATCGCCCGACGCACGGGACCGCGACGTTCGGCACGCTCGCGAGGCGAGCGGCGACGCGGCCCCTCGAGCGCGGCCGTGTCGGCCCCGACCGCCTCGAGCACGGCGTCGAGCGCGTCGGCGATCCAGAACTTCTCGAACGCCCAGCTCGTGAGGAACGCCGTGACGCGCGCGTCTTTGTGGGTCGCGGTGACGAGCAGGTTGCGCATGCGGTGCAAGGTTCCGCGCTCGAGATCGCGCAGTACGCGCACGAGATGCACGGCATCCGCTGCGAGTCCCGCGGATGCGATCGCGGCCGCGTCGATCTCGTCGCGGTGGCTGCCCTGCACGGTGCGCGCGAACTCCCGCACGTCGAACGACGTGGAGCTCGTGGTTCGGGGGTCATGCCGGTGGTGGGCCTTCCTGTGGGCGCACTCGGGCGGAAGGTGCGCCCCGGATGACCGTATCGTAAGCCATATGCCCATCGCTCTCGTCACCGGCGGCACCGCCGGGATCGGCGCCGCGTTCGCGCGCACCCTCGCCGCCCGCGGCTACGACCTCGTGCTCGTGGCGCGCACGGAATCCCGGCTCGACGAGGTCGCCGCCGAGCTGCGTGCGACCGGCCGCGAGGTCGAGACGATCGTCGCCGACCTCGGCAAGCAGGTCGACGTGCACCGCGTGGCGCGGCGGCTCGGCGACCGGGAGCGGCCCGTCGATCTGCTCGTCAACAACGCCGGATACGGCATGAAGTCGCGCCTGTCCGACCCCGACCTCGCCGAGGCCGACGACGCCATCACGGTCATGATGCACGCTCCGCTCGTGCTCGCCGCCGCCGCGGTGCCCGGGATGCGCGCGCGCGGCGAGGGCGCGATCATCAACGTCGCGAGCGTGGCCGGTTACCTCTCGATGGGGCTGTACTCGGCCATCAAGGCCTGGATGCGGGTCTACAGCGAGAGCCTGTCGAACGCGCTGCACGGCACGGGGGTCACGGTGACGGCTCTGCTGCCGGGCTGGGTGCACACCGAGTTCCACGACCGCGCCGAGATCCGCAAGTCGTCGATCCCGTCGTGGCTCTGGCTCGACGCGTCGGATCTCGTCGCCGCGTGCCTGAAGGATGTCGCACGCGGGCGCGCGCTGTCGATCCCGAGCCTGCGCTACCGCTTCCTCAGCTGGTGGCTGCGTCATCTGCCACCGCGCACGGTGCGCTGGGTGTCGCGCACGATCTCGAGCTCGCGCCACAGCGAGCAGCCGTAGGCCCGGCCCGCCGCGTCCGCCGCACTCAGCGCAAGCCGTCGCGGCACCGGGCGAGCAGTGCCTCCAGCTGCCGCAGCTCGGCGGCGGGGAGCGACTCCGTCATCGCATCCGCGACGCCGGCGACCTGCGTGCGGGCGCGCGCGAGCAGGGAGCGTGCCTCCGGCGTGAGCTCGGTCGCCCGCTCCCGGCGGGGACCGGAGTCGGGGGAGCGCTCGATGAGGCCGCGCTTCTCGAGGCCCTGCAGCAGCACGTTCGTCGACTGTCGCGACACGAAGGTGCGCCGTGCGAGCTCGGACCCCGTGATGCCCGGGGTGTCGTGCAGCGCGGTGAGGCACGCGTACTGCGGCACGCTCAGCCCGAGGGGACGCAGGCGCTCGTCCATGCGCTGATGCAGGAGCGCCTGGGTCTCCTTGATGAGCACTCCGAGCCGCTCCGCGATGGTGGTGGCCTGCGTCATGTCAATAGTTTGACACACCACGCTTCGAGTGTCAGCATATTGACATGACGAACACAGAAACCTCCACCTCGAGCTCCACGACCCCGCCCGACTTCGTGTCGTTCCAGGTGCGCGACCGCCAGGCATCCGCGCACTTCTATGAAGACCTCCTCGGCCTCACCCGCCTGCCCGCCCCGAACCCCGCAGCGGTCGTCTTCGGCACCCCGGATGGGGCGGTCGCCTTCGCCGTGCGCGACCCGTTCCCCGGGGTCGACCTCGACGCGATCGGGCAGCTCGGTGCCGGCGTCGGCGTCTGGTTCCGCACCGAGGATGCCCGCGCCGTGCACGCCACGCTCGCCGAGCAGGGCGTCGAGATCGTGCAGGAGCCCTTCGAGGGTCCCTTCGGCACCCAGTTCGCGCTGCGCGACCCCGACGGCTACGTCGTCACGCTGCACTCGTGAGGGGCGGATACGGCAGGCGCGTGGCCGGTGGCCGGTGGAGACGGATGGTGGTGCCTGCCGTCCCGGTCGTATGACGGCGGCCGTGGCTAGCGTGGCCGTATGCCCGGTTCAGCGAGCCTCGCCCGTCGCAACAGCGACTACATCGTCTACGTCGACGAGAGCGGCGACCACAGCCTGACCGAGATCAACCCTGAGTACCCGCGGTTTGTCCTCGCGTTCTGCATCTACCCCGTCGACGAGTACGTCCGTCGCGTTGTTCCCGCGGTTGAGCAGATGAAGTTCGACTTCTTCGGCCACGACATGGTCGTGTTCCACGAACGGGAGATCCGCAAGAGCCTCCCTCCGTTCGATCTCCTCAGGGTGGGAGACGTTCGGGCCAGATTCATGGCTCGCCTCGATGAACTGATCGCGCTGCCGCGTTTCGGCATTGTCGCAACGGTGATTCGCAAGCACGAATTTCGACAGCGCGTGGGCCGAGACGTCAGCCCCTACCACGTGGCTCTGGAGTTCGGCCTCGAGAGAGTCTTCCTCCAGCTGCAGGCGCGCGGTCAGGTCGGTCGTCGCGTCTTTGTCGTCTTCGAGAGTCGTGGCAAAGACGAGGACCGAGAACTCGAGTTGCAGTTCCGGCGCATCATGGACAGCACCCGCATGCGCGGGATGCCCCAAACGCTCAACTTCCTCTGCGTGAGCAAGCAGGTCAACAGCCCGGGTCTGCAGGTCGCTGATCTGGTTGCGAGGCCCATTGGTCTTCACGATCTTCGACCTGGGCAGCCGAATCGGGCCTGGGACGTCCTTCAATCGAAGATCGTCACGTCGTCCCAGGGTGAGATGGACGGCTACGGCATGAAGGTCTACCCGTAGAAAGCGAAAGGCCCCGGATGAACCCCGGAGCCTAGCGCCGATCGAGAATGCCCGATCCACTTGCAGACAACGTAGCGCACACGGGGGACATTCCCAGCGGCGGCGAGCCGAGCATCCGCAGCCCGCTGTGGAATGCACCGGGACTAGCCTGGCTGCATGGTGACGATCGACGCGGACCACACCCCCGCAACGACCGTTTCACCTCCCACGCCCAGGCCGTGGCCCGCTTCGTGGCGCAGCGCGGCATCCTGAAGCCGGTGACCTGGTCGGTGGTCAAGGTGACGGTCGTCGGGCGTCGCAAGCTGAGGGATGTGCCGCGCGCCTTCGTCGTGGTCGCGAACCATTCGAGCCACCTCGACGCGCCGCTCATCCTGGGCGCCCTGCCGCGTCGGCTCGCGCGCTACCTCGCCGCGGGCGCTGCGGCCGACTACTTCTTCGACGTGTGGTGGCGGCGCGGGCTCACCGCCCTCTTCTTCAATGCCTTCCCCGTCGACCGCAAGGGCGTCAATCAGCGGGCCGTCTCGGCCAAGACCCTGCTCGAGCGCGGCGTGCCGCTGCTGGTGTTCCCCGAGGGCACCCGGTCGAAGAACGGCGAGATGGGGCACTTCAAGCAGGGCGCGGCATCCCTCGCGATCGCGACCGACGTGCCGTGCCTCCCGGTGGCCCTCATCGGTGCCGGCATCGCGCACCCGCGGGGCAGCAGCTGGCCGAAGCCCGGACGCCTCCCGGTCGGCGTCGTGTTCGGCGCCCCCATGCGCGCCGAACCGGGGAGACCGCGGTGGCGTTCACGGCCCGCATCCGCGCCGAGGTGGAGCGCATGCACGACGCCTACGCACCCCGTATTCTGAGCGCGTCGCCCGGCAACCCGGAGCCGGACGCGCAGTCGTCGCCCGAAGGAGAGAGACCGTGACTGACGTCGAGCACATGAAGTGGTGGGGCTGGGGCGTCGAGGGCGTCGGATTCCATCACGAAGACAAGCCCGGCTTCGCACCCTTCGTGCTGCAGGCGGTCGGCCTCGACCTCGCCACCGCCCAGAAGGCCGAGCAGCCCGAGTTCGCCGCCCTCGACCTCGCCGAGGCGAACGTGTCATCCGCCTTCCTCTCGAGCCTCACCGACATCGTCGGCGCGGACTTCGTGACCACGGATGCCATGGACCGCGTCGTGCACACCTACGGCAAGAGCCTGCGCGACCTCGTGCGCATCCGCACCAACCGCATCGAGCGCGCCGTCGACGTCGTCGTCTACCCGGCCGACGAAGACGACGTGCAGCGCATCGTGGATGCCGCGGTCGCCGAAGACGCCGTGCTGATCCCGTTCGGCGGGGGCAGCAACATCGCCGGCTCCCTCGAACCGGTGCCGGGGAGAGCCGCACGGTCGTGTCGCTCGACATGGGCCGCATGAACAGCGTCATCGACATCGACGCCGACTCGGGCCTCGCCCGCATCCAGGCCGGTGCGCTCGGTCCGCACCTCGAGGCGCAGCTCGCCGCCCAGGGCTGGACGATCGGGCACTTCCCCGACAGCTTCACCCACTCGACGATCGGCGGCTGGGCGGCCACGCGCTCATCCGGCATGCAGTCCGACAAGTACGGCGACATCGCCCAGATCGTGCGCGGCATCCGGGTCGTGCGCCCCTCGCGCGACGGCCGCGACGGCGTGCTCGTGATCCCCGCGATCCCATCCGCGTCGACAGGACCGAGCGTGCGCGAGATGATCGTCGGCAGCGAGGGCCGCCTGGGGGTCATCACCGAGATCACCGCGCAGGTGCACCGCGTGGCCGAGGTGCGCGAGATCCAGGCGTACTTCTTCCCCACGTGGGAGGCGGGCATCAAGGCGATGCAGACCATCTCGGAGTCCGACGCCTCGCCCATCATCACGCGCGTCTCCGATGCTCGCGAGACCGGCTTCTCGATGGCGACGAGCAAGGAGCGCCACGGGATGGATGCGCTGCTGGCCGGCAAGGTGCTGCCCGCCCTCATGAAGTCGAAGGGGTGGAACCTCGACGAGATCTGCCTCTCGTTCATCGGCTTCGAGGGCGGGGCGGCGCACGTCACCCGGCAGAAGAAGCTCGTGGGTGCCATCGTGAAGCAGCACGGGGGCATGGGCGTCGGCACCGGTCCGGGTGTGCTCTACGACCAGAAGAAGTTCGACACCCCCTACCTGCGCGACTTCCTGCTCGACCGGGGGCCGCGGGCGACGTCTCCGAGACCGCCGCGCCGTGGTCGAAGCTGCTGCCGCTCTACAACGGGGTCGTCGCGGCCGCCAACCGCGCCTACGACGAGATCGGCACCAAGGGGTGGATCATGTGCCACCTCTCGCACTCCTACCATTCGGGCGCGTGCCTCTACTTCACCTTCGCCTTCGTGGGCGGAGAGGACATGCTCGCCGAGTACGACGTCGTGAAATCGGCCATCCAGCAGGCCTTCGTCGACAACGGCGGCACGATCTCGCACCACCACGGCGTGGGCGTCGAGCACTCGCCGTGGCTCGAACAGGACATCTCCGCCGAGGGCGTCGCGGTCATGCGCGGGCTGTTCTCGGCGGTCGACCCGGGCGACAACTTCAACCCCGGCAAGGTCGTGCCCGCCGAGCGCGAACTGGTGGAGTAGCGGTCAGGGGCGCGCCGCGTCGAACATCAGCAGCGCGAAGACCACCCCGTGAACGAGCGTCAGGCCGAGCACGGGGGCGAAGCAGTACCGCCACCAGTTCATCCCGTAGTCGCCGATCGCGGGCGGCCAGCTGAGCCGCTCGTAGCTGAGCAGGCCGCACCACCCGATGGCGATCACGGTGAGGGCGAGGGTCGAGGCGAGAGTCATGATCTGCATCGTCTCGAGGTCGCGCTCCGTGATGTTCGCGAACCCCTCGATGCCGATCATCGCGCCCGCCACGGCGCCGAAGGCCATCTGTGCGATCCAATGCAGCAGGAGGGAGACGGCAAGGGCGACGAGGCTGACCGCCCACGTGGTCGACGTGCGGCGGCGGCGCCAGTCGGCGGGGCCCGGGCCGAGCGCCTCGCGGAGCTCGCCCGACGCGGCCGCTGGACGGGTGTCGCGCGGCACGGCAGCCGGGTCGTCGGCCAACATGGTCGCGTCAGGAATGGCCGTGGCGAGGGCCGACTCGGCACGCACGAGCTCCGCCTGGGCCGCCTCGGCGAGCAGCTGAGCGGCGGCGACGCGTTCCCGTGCGCGGGTCACGCGATCGAACGCCTCGCGGCGGGTGATGGGTGCGTCGGGCATGGTCATGATGCTAGGGCTTCGCCGTCTCGCTCATTGCGCCGTCCGCCGGGCATTACCGTGGAGGGTGACCCCTTCCAGCTCTCCACCGAGGTCGCCGACGCGCTCGCCGGCGGCCGTCCCGTCGTCGCGCTCGAATCGACGATCATCAGCCACGGGCTGCCGCGCCCGCGCAATCACAAGGCGGCGCTCGAGTTCGAGCAGCTGCTGCGTGATCAGGGCGTCACGCCCGCGACGATCGCGGTGCTCGACGGGGTGCCGCAGATCGGACTGGATGCCGATGGCGTGCGTCGCATCGCCGAGGACGAGCTCGCCAAGGCCTCCGTGCGCGACCTGCCGATCCTCGCGGCGCTCGGGCGTTCGGGGGCGACCACCGTCGCGGCGACGGCGCACCTCGCGAGCCTCGCCGGCATCCGCGTGTTCGCCACGGGCGGCCTGGGCGGCGTGCACCGCGGTGCCGCCGAGACCTTCGACGAGTCGGCCGACCTGCCGACCCTCGCCGAGAACCCGGTGACGGTCGTCTCGGCGGGCGTCAAGAGCGTGCTCGACATCGGCGCGACGCTCGAGCGGCTCGAGACGCTCAGCGTGCCCGTGATCGGCTACCGCACCACGGCGTTCCCGGCGTTCTGGCTGCGCGAGTCGGGCTTCGAGCTCGACTGGAAGGTCGACTCCGCCGAGCAGGTCGCGGCGGTCATGGCGGCGCGTGACGCGCGCGGATCGCGCACCGGCATCGTGCTCGCCAACCCCATCCCGCTCGAGCAGCAGTGGGACCCCGCCGAGCACGACCGGGTGCTGCGCACCGCCTTCGCCGCAGCCGAAGAGGCCGGCGTGCGCGGCAAGGCAGTGACGCCCTTCCTGCTCGGCTATGTCGTCGACGCGTCGGGGGCAGGAGCCTCGAGGTCAACCTCGATCTCGCCCGCAACAACGTGCGGGTCGCTGCCGAGGTCGCGATCGCCTGGTCGCGCCTCACGCCGCGCGCATGAGAGGCGAGCGGGTCGTCGTGATCGGCGACCTCATCAACGACATCGTGGCCGTGCCGCGCGAGGCGATCCGCCCCGACACCGATACGACCGCCACGATCAAGCTCGCATCCGGGGGTCGGCGGCCAACACCGCGACCTGGCTCGCGAGCCGCGGGGTCGCCGTCGACTTCGTGGCCGCCGTCGGGTCACACGACGCCGCCTTCCACGAGGAGGAGTTGCGTGAGGCGGGTGTCACGCCGCACCTGCAGGTCGAGATCGGCGTGCCGACCGGCACCATCATCATCGTCGTGCAGGGCGCGCAACGGTCCATGCTCACCGAGCGCGGGGCGAACTCGCTGCTGCGGTCGGCATCCGTCACCGACGAGCTGCTCGCGGGCGCGCACCTGCTGCACGTGAGCGGCTACAGCGTGGTCGACGGCTTCGGCGTCGCGGGCACGCGGTCGCTGCTCGGGCGGGCGGCGGATGCGGGGGTGCCGGTGTCGGTGAACCCCGGCTCGATCGGGTTCATCTCGGACTTCGGCGTCGAGCGTTTCCTCGAGGCGATCCGCGGGGCGCGCCTGCTGTTCCTGAGCGCCGACGAGGCGACGCTGCTCACCGGGGAGGACGACGCGGATGCTGCAGCACGGATGCTCGCAGCGAGCTTTCCGCTCGTCGCGCTCACCCGCGGCGAGCGGGGCGTGCTCGTCGTCGCTGACGGGGCGGCACCCGTGCCGGTGCCCGCGCGGTCGGTGCGGGCGGTCGACCCGACGGGTGCGGGCGACGCCTTCATCGCGGGCTTTCTCGACGCCTGGCTGCGTACGGCTGATCCGATCGCGGCGGCCGAGGCAGCCGTCTATGTCGCGGCGCGCGCCGTCATGGTGATCGGCGGGCGGCCGCCGGTCTAGCGCGGGGATGCTCAGCCGCGCTCGGCGCTCGCGCGCAGCCTCGCGGTGATCTGCGCGAGGCGCTCGAGTTCCTCGGCGTCGAGGGCCGACATCCACGCCATGATCGAGCGCGCGTGCTGCGCGCCGACGCGGCGGAACACCTCGGCGCCGTGCTCGGTGAGCTCGACGATCGTGCCGCGGGCGTCGTCCGGATCCCTCCGCTTCACGACGAGGCCGCGCCCGACTAGGCGGTCGAGCAGGCGGCTGACGCTCGGCTGGCTGAGCAGCAGCAGGCGGTTGAGATCGCGGATGCGGGCCGCACGACCCGGCTGCCGGTAGAGGTTGAAGATGACGTCGTACTCGGTGAGGCTCACCTCGTCGTCGGGGAACTCGGCGTTCAGGCGGCGCATCACCGCGACCTGCGCGCGGTAGAGGGCCTCCCAGGCGTCGACCGGATCCGTGCTCACGAGGCCAGCCTAGAGAGTGTCACCGGTAGGCGGTTGGGGAGCGCATCGCGCAGCGATACGCGTCTTGAAACCGCGCCTTAACGTGATTGAGGGCCGGCCGCAGAGGCGAGCGGCCGACCCTCTCCCTTGCACCAAGAGTGTCCTGCAATCACATTCCGCTTGATCCGCCACAGCAAACGAATCAAGCGCTTTCAATGTATAACGGAAAGGTAACGCTGTCTAGTTATCCGTTCGTTATTTTTCTGACGAGTTGCGCGAGGGCCCGAATCCCGGCTCCCGCCGCGATCACCAGGGCACCGCCGACGACCGACGCCGGCGGCAGCGTGGCGGCGAGGAGCACGCATCCGGCGGCCCCGACGACTGCAAGCGCTCGCGGAAACCGCCGATGTTCGCGGTCCTGTGTGAGCGCGGCGAGGTTGGCGACCAGGTAGTAGAGCAGCACCCCGAACGACGAGAACCCGATCGCCCCGCGCAGGTCGGTGACGAGCACGAGTGCGCACACCACCATGCCCAACAGCAGTTCGGCGCGTTGCGGAACAGCGAAGCGTGGATGCACGGCGGCGAACCAGCGTGGGAGGTCGCCCGTGCGTGCCATCGCGAGGCTCGTGCGCCCGATGCCGGCGAGCAGGGCGAGCAGGGCACCGAGCGCGGCGAGCGCCGCACCGACGCTCACCACGGGAGCCGCCCACGCCCATCCGCCCGCCGTCGCGACGTCGGCCAGCGGTGCGTGGGATGTCGCGAGCGCGGGCGCTCCCACCACGAGCAGGGCCACCACCGCGATCGTGGCGTACACGGCGAGTGCACCGCCGAGCGCCCAGACGATGGCACGAGGAATCGTGCGCGCGGGATCTCGCACCTCCTCGCCCAGGGTGGCGATGCGGGCGTATCCGGCGAAGGCGAAGAACAGCAGCCCGGCCGACTGCAGCACCGCGTAGACGGTGGTCTCGTCGCCCCCTGGCACCAGCTGCGCGGGCTGCGCGTCGCCCGAGGCGAGCCCCGCCGTCACGACGAACGCGAGCACCGCGAGCACGATCACGACGATCACCTTTGTGGCTGCGGCGGTGCGGTGCACGCCGAGGCAATTGACGAGGGTGAGCGCCGCGACACCGGCGCTCGCGAGGGGCTTCTGCCACTCGGGAGGCGCGACATACGCGGCGAAGGTCAGCGCCATGGCCGCGCAGCTCGCGGTCTTGCCGACGACGAAGCACCATCCGGCGAGGAATCCCGGCCACGCGCCGAGCCGCTCGCGCCCGTACACGTAGGCGCCGCCCGAGGTCGGATATTGGGCCGCGAGCTGCGCCGACGAGGTCGCGTTGCCGTACGCCACGACGGCCGCGATGAGCAGCCCGATCAGCAGCGCCGGCCCGGCCACCGCGGCGGTCGGCGCGAGCACCGCGAACACGCCGGCACCGATCATCGATCCGAGGCCGATCATCACCGCATCCGCGAAGCCGAGGCGCCGGGCGAGGGGCTCTCGGGGGCGGATGCGGCGGTCACGCCGTCAGCCTAGAGCGAGCAGGTGAACACGAATCCGCACTAGCCGATGGCTGCCGCGATCGCCTCTCCGAGTTCCCGTGGTCGCGTGAACTGCGGCCAGTGGCCGGTCGGCAGCTCGACCCAGGTGACGTCCTCGAGCGCGCGCAGCTCGGAGAAGAAGGGGCTCTCGAACCACTCGCGGTACTCCGCCTCCGTACGGGAAGTGGCGATGAGGGTCGTCGGGATGCCACGTCGCCGCTCGTCGCGCAGCTGCTGCCCGTCGCGCGCGGTTCCTGCGGGCTCCGGCACGGCATCCGCGCGCATCCGGGCGCGCAACCCCTCGTCGAGGTCGCGCACGTCGGCGTCGTCGAAGATCGCCCAGTCGGGCAACGGCACCGCGCCGTCGACGACGGGCAGCTCGTCGTTGTTGGCCATGCCCTCGGGGAGCGGCCAGGTGTCGACGTAGACGATGCGCGCGACCCGATCTATGCGCTGGTCGGCCGCGCCGTAGACGATCGGGCCCGCCCCGGAGTGCCCGACGAGCACGACGGGATCGGGGTGGCGATCGATCTCGGCCACGATCGCCGCGACCTGATCGGCGAGCGTCACCGCAGATGGGTCGTCGCCGTGGCCGAGACCGGGGCGGGTGATCGGATGCGTGCGATGCTCGGCGGCCTCGATGGGCGGGAGTGCTGCATCCCACGAGTCGCCGCGCAGCCAGAAGCCGGGAACCAGGATGACGTCCATGCCGCGACGTTAGCGGCAGCCCCCGTCACGCGTCGCCGTCACGCGTCACGCGTCGTCGAGCGCCCCGAGCCACTGCTTGAGGATGCGCGCGAGCGTCTCGCGATCGGATGCCGCGAGCAGCCCCACGAGGCGGTGTTCGTTGGCGATGTGGTCGGTGAAGGCCGCATCGATGAGCTGCCGCCCGCGGTCGGTGAGGCCGATCCGCCGGCCGCGTCCGTCGGACGCGTCGGGCGTGCGCGTCACGAGGCCCGCGGCCTCGAGGCGGTCGATGCGTTTGGTCATGGCGCCGGTCGTGACCATCGTGTGCCGTGCCAGCTCGCCGGCCGGAAGCTCGAAGGGGCGCCCGTGCGACGCAACGACGCGAGCACGTCGAAGTCGCCCTCGCCGAGGCCGTGCTCGCGATACACGGTGATCAGCTCGTCGCGCAGCCGATCGGCGAGGCGGTGCAGGCGGCCGATGACGCCCTGGGGCGTCGGGTCGAGGTCCGGGCGCTCGCGGCGCCACTGCTCCTGGATGCGATCGACGCGGTCGTCGGGAAGAGGCGTGGGCACACGGGAATAATACCTTCCCCGGAAGGTATATACCTTCCATGGAAGCTAACCTGCGGTCCGTTCTCATCACCGCCATCGCGCCCGTCGCCTGGGGCGCCACCTACTACGTGACGCAGTTGCTGCTGCCCGTCGACGCGCCGCTCTGGGGCTCGGCGCTGCGCGCGCTGCCCGCCGGCATCGTGCTGCTGCTGATCGCCCGCACCCGGCCCCACGGCATCCGAGACTGGAGCCGCACCGCGCTTCTCGGCCTGTTCGGCGTCGGCGGCTTCTTCCTGCTGCTCTACATCGCCGCCCAGCTGCTGCCCACGAGCATCGCCTCTTCCATCATGGCGGCATCCCCGCTCGTGCTCGCGCTGTTCGCGTGGGCGCTCGCCGGCCAGAAGCCCACCGCGCGGATGTTCGCGGGGGCCGCGATCGGCATCCTCGGAGTGCTGCTGCTCGTGGCGGGCGCGTTCGGGGCGATCGACATGTGGGGGTGGCGGCGTCCGTCGCGGGACTCGTGATGTCGTCGCTCGGTTTCGTGCTCACGAAGCGGTGGGGCATGACGGCGGATCCCGTCGGCGCGAGCGCCTGGCAGCTGCTGTTCGGTGGCGTGCTGCTGCTGGTCGTGGCGGTGGTGTTCGAAGGCCCGCCCCCGGCGCTCGACCTCGGTGGCTGGCTCGGCCTCGCGTACGTGGCCCTCATCGGCACGGCGCTCGCCAACGTCGCGTGGTTCCACGGGCTCGAGCACCTGAGCGCGGGCACCGTCGGCATCGTCGGTCTGCTCAACCCGGTCACCGGTGTGCTGCTCGGTCTGCTGCTGGGCGGCGAGAGCCTCGGCGCCGCGCAACTGCTCGGCATCCTGCTCGTGCTCGCCGGCATCGTGATCGGCCAGCAGCGGATGCGCCGCGCGCGCCGCGCGCCCGCGCCGACTCCGACTCCGGCATCCGGCCCCCGTGCTCGCCCCCACCCCCGTGCCCGCTGTGTCGAAAATGCAGGAGAACTCGCGCGGCTGACACGCCAGACCCCGGACAACTCGGGGGCGCGCCGAGACTTCTCCTGCATTTTCGACATCAGCCGGGCGGATGCGACGGCCCGAAGCGGATGCGGCGAGGCGTGGCCGGGGAGCAGCCGGGGGAGCCGGCTCGCTCAGAACACGTCGGGCGACGGCGTCGACGCCCAGCGGATGGTGACATCCGCGTGGCGGTCGAACCGGTAGCCGAGGCCGCGCACGGTGCGCACGATGTCTTCGTAGGCGCCGAGCTTGGCCCGCAGCCGCCGCACGTGCACATCGATCGTGCGCTCGTTCGGCACGTCGTCCCCGCCGTCGGCCCACAGGGTCGAGATGATCTCGCCGCGGTCGATCGTGCGGCCCTCGCGCAGCACGAGGAACTGCAGCAGCTCGAACTCCTTGTAGGTGAGCGGGGCGGTGTCGCCGTCGAGCTGTACGCGCTTGCGGGAGATGTCGATCACGACACCGCCCTTCGGCTCGGGCGGCTCGACGGGCGCCACGGTCTGGCGGTGCTTGGCGAGGGCGGCCGGGTCCTGCAGGGCGAGGCGCACGACCTCGACGTCGCGACCGCCCGCACCGTGCGGGGCGAGGGCGACCGCGGCGTAGGTCTCGGCGTCGGGCACGAGCTCGGCGACGGTGCGCTTGAGCGCCTCGACCAGTTGGGGCAGCGAGACGCCCGAGCCGGCGGCCTTCAGCTCGTCGACGCCCACATACAGCGCGAAGCCGCGGGCCTCGGTGCCTTCGGGGACGGCGCGGATGCGCGGACGCTCCGGCTCGGGCGCCGGCTGCGGCACGGCGCGCGGCACGGGGTAGCGGCGGGTCTGGGGACGGAGGGTGTCGAGGGTGGCGAGAGACATGTCGTCGAATCCTTGCGAGGTGTCGGCGGCCGCATCAGAAGCGGCGGGCCGAGGGTTGTCGAAGCGGGAAGCGTCATCCGGAGAAGGTCCGGATGTCGGGGAGTTCACCATGTGGGCAACTCGGGCGAGGCGGCCGTCAGGCACACATTCGACAACACATGACCGAGCGCGTCGGCATCATGCCGACAGTCCCAAGGGCCTCGAAGGAGGTCGTGGGGCGAGCGAGAGCGGTCATGCCTGCCAGTTTGGGCGAGTATGACGCCGCGTGTCAACCGCACGCCCGAGCGTCGTAACACAACGCGTAACAGAACGGATGTGTGCTAAGCCCGCGCGAACGGTCACCGGTGTCGGCACGCGAACGGCCGGGAGTTCGCGTACGGCCGGCCGTTCGGCCGAGCGCCGCGGATCATCGCGGCGCAAGAAGACTCAGACCAGGCCGTAGAGCCGATCGCCCGCGTCGCCGAGGCCCGGAACGATGTAGCCGCGCTCGTTGAGCTTCTCGTCGAGGGCGCCGACGACGACCGTCACCTCGCGACCCTCGGTCATCTTGCGCACCGCCTCGATGCCCTCGGGGGCGGCGATGAGGCACACGGCCGTCACATCCACGGCGCCACGCTGGAACAGGAACTCGATGGCCGCACCGAGCGAACCGCCGGTGGCGAGCATGGGGTCGAGGATGAAGCACTGCCGGTTCGAGAGGTCGTCGGGCAGCCGCTCGGCGTAGGTGGTGGGCTGCAGCGTCTCCTCGTCGCGCACCATGCCGAGGAAGCCGACCTCCGCGGTCGGAACGAGCTTCACCATGCCCTCGAGCATCCCGAGGCCCGCGCGCAGGATCGGCACGACGAGCGGCCGAGGGGCGGCGATCGAGAGCCCGACGGCTTCCGACACCGGCGTGCGAACCGTGACCTCGGTGGTGCGCACATTGCGGGTCGCCTCGTAGGCGAGCAGCGTCACGAGCTCCTCGGTGAGGGCGCGGAACACGGGCGACGGCGTGCGCTCGTCGCGCAGCACCGTGAGCTTGTGCGTGATGAGCGGATGGTCGGCGACGTGCACTCGCATAGGCTTCAATCTATGCCCTCTCGGAGCGACGCGGAGGCCATGCGCCTCGCCCTCGCCGAGGCGGAGCTCGCCCTCGCATCCGGCGACGTGCCGGTGGGCGCGGTGCTGCTGGATCGCGACGGCACCGTGCTCGCCCACGGGCGCAACGAGCGCGAGAAGCATGCCGATCCGACCGCGCACGCCGAGATCGTCGTGATCCGGCGGGCAGCCCAGCTGCGCGGCGACTGGCACCTCGACGACACGACGCTCGTGGTGACGCTCGAGCCCTGCGTCATGTGCGCCGGCGCGATCCTCGCGGCGCGCATCCCGCGGGTCGTGTTCGGGGCGTGGGATGACAAGGCGGGTGCCGCGGGCAGCGTGCACGACCTGCTGCGGGATCGCCGACTGCCCTACCGCGCCGAGGTGGTCGCGGGCGTGCTCGAGGCAGAGTGCGCCGCCCCGCTCACGCGCTTCTTCGCCGACGCTCGCGCATCCGAGCTCTGAGGCGTCACCCTGTGCCGCCGGTGAGGGTCAGTCGGCGCTCTTGATCACGATCGCGTCGGTGGAGGGATGCTCGCCGCGCGCGACGTAGATGTCGGGCTCGAGGTAGATCACGCGAGCGGCGGGCACGGCCGTGCGCACCGCCGACTCGATGGCGTCGATCGCCGCCGCCACCTCGACCGCGCGCGTGGCGCGCGGCACCGCGATCTTGGCCGCGACGAGCAGCTCATCGGGGCCGAGGTAGAGGGTCTTCATGTGGATGACCGCCTCCACGAGCTCGTGCCCGTTGAGCGCCGCCAGGATCTTGGCGTGATCGTCGGGGTTCGCGCCCTCGCCCACGAGCAGGCTCTTGGTCTCGACGCCGAGGATCACGGCGACGAGCACGAGCAGCGTGCCGATCGCGATCGTGCCCACGCCATCCCACAGGTTGTCGCCTGTGATCACGGTCAGCCCCACGCCGATGAGCGCGAACACGAGGCCGCACAGCGCCGCCACGTCTTCCAGCAGCACGACGGGCAACTCGGGCTGCTTGGCCCGCCGCACGAACTGCACCCAGCTCTGGCGGCCGCGCACGTGGTTCGACTCCTTCACCGCGGTGCGCAGCGAGAAGCTCTCGAGGCAGATGGCGATCACGAGCACGAGCACCGGCAGCCACCAGTTCTCGAGCGGGTGCGGGTGGGTGAGCTTGTCGATGCCCTCGTAGATCGAGAACACGCCACCGACCGAGAAGAGGATGATCGCCACCACGAAGGCGTACACGTAACGTTCGCGTCCGTAGCCGAACGGATGCTCCGCATCCGCCTTCTTGCGCGCCTGGCGCCCGCCGAGCAGCAGCAGCAGCTGGTTGCCGGAGTCCGCCACCGAGTGCACGCCCTCGGCGAGCATCGAGCTGGATCCCGAGAAGGCCCACGCGATGAACTTCGTGATGGCAATGCCGAGGTTGGCCAGGAAGGCCGCGATGATCGCCTTGGTGCCGCCGGACGCGCTCATGACCCGATTCTAGGATGAGGGCCATGACGACCCTTCCGCCCCTCGCCGTACTCGGTGCCGGTTCGATGGCGGGAGCCATCGTGCGCGGCCTGATCGCCGCGGGTGTCGACCCCGCATCCGTCGCCGTGAGCACGCGCACCGCGGCGTCGGCCGGGGCCTGGCGCGCGGAGGGCGTGCGCGCCCTCGCGCTCGAGGATGACCCGGGTGCGAACACCGCGGTCGTGGCGGGCGCCGGCATCGTGCTGGTCGGGGTGAAGCCCGCGATGGTGCTCGACACCCTGCGCGAGGTGGCGGGGAGTCTCGACGCGGATGCCGTGGTGGTGAGCGTGGCCGCGGGCATCCCGACCGCCGCGATGGAGGCCGTCGCGCCGAACCCCGTCGTCCGCGCGATGCCCAACACGCCCGCGCTCGTGCGGCGCGCCGTGACGGGCGTCGCGGCGGGATCGCGCGCGGGCGCAACCGAACTCGCGCTCGCCCGGGAGCTGTTCACGGCGGTGGGTGCCGTCGTCGAGCTGCCGGAGCACCGTATCGACGCGCTCTCGGCGATCTCGGGCTCGGGGCCGGCGACGATCTACTTCCTCATCGAGAAGCTCACCGAGGCGGCCGAGGGTCTCGGCTTCGCCCGCGCAGACGCCCGCCTCATGGCCGAGCAGACCCTCATCGGCTCGGCGCTGCTGCTCGAGTCGACGGGCGAGGAGCCGACCGAGCTGCGCCGTCGCGTGACGAGCCCGAAGGGCACGACCGAGCGGCTCATCGCGGTGCTCGACGAGGCGCATCTCGACGAGGTCTTCGGTCGGGCAGCGGATGCCGCGATCGCCCGCGCGAAGGAACTCGCCGTCGGCTGAGGAGACCTACTCGAGCGCCGCGAACTTCTCCAGATCGGAGGTCGAGCCCGAGGCGATGATGAGGTGGTGGTTCGTGATGACCGTCTCGGCCGTCGCGTAGGTGAAGTCGTTGCCCGGGCTCTTCACGCCCACGACCGTGATGCCGTACTTCTGCCGCACGTGCGACTCGGCGAGGCTGAGCCCGCGGATGGGCTTCGGCGGGTACATCTTGACGATCGCGAAGCCATCGTCGAACTCGATGAAGTCGATCATGCGGCCCGACACGAGGTGCGCGACGCGCTCTCCGGCCTCCGCCTCCGGGTAGATGACGTGGTTGGCGCCGATGCGGCTGAGGATCTTGCCGTGCGACTGGCTGATGGCCTTCGCCCAGATCTGCGGCACCTTGAGGTCGACGAGGTTGGCGGTGATGAGCACGCTCGCCTCGATCGAGCTGCCGACGGCGACCACGGCGATCTGGAAGTCCTCGGCGCCGATCTGGCGCAGCGCGTCGATCGATCGGGCGTCGGCCTGCACGGCGTGGGTGACGCGCTCCGACCACTTCTGCACGAGCGTCATGTCTTCGTCGACGGCGAGCACGTCGCGGTTGAGGCGCTGCAGCTGACCCGCGGTGGCCGCACCGAAGCGACCGAGTCCGATCACGAGCACGGGAGCGTCGTGGGCGATCTTCTCAACCAACGATGGGCCTCTCCTCGGGGCGACGGAAGAGCTGCCGCCTGATGGACGCCGCGAGCGCCGCGGCGAGAGTCACTGTACCGATGCGGCCGAAGAACATGGTGGCGGCCAGGATGTACTGCGTCGGCTCGCTCGCGCCCTGCGTGAAGCCGGTGGTGAGCCCGCACGTCGCGAAGGCGCTGATCACGTCGAACAGCACGTAGTCGAGCGGCGCGTCCTCGTTGATGAACATGATGAGGATCGTCGCGCCCGCCACGATGGTCGCGCCCCAGAGCACCACCGACACCGCCAGGCGCAGCACATCCGGCGGCACGCGACGGCCGTAGGCCTCCATGTCGTCGTTGCCGCGCGCCTCGGCGAAGGCGGCGAGGAACAGGATGGCGAGGGTCGTCACCTTGATGCCGCCCGCGGTCGACGCGGAGCCGCCGCCCACGAACATGAGCATGTCGGTCACGAGCAGGCTCGAGCCGTCGAGCTGGTCGATGTCGAGCGTCGAGAAGCCGCCGGATCGCGACATGACCGAGAGGAAGAGGCTGTTCAGGATGCGGTCGCTCGCATCCATGTCGCCCATCGTGTCGGGGTTGCCCCATTCGAGCCCGAGGTAGGCGAGTGCGCCGCCCACGATGAGCGCCCCGAACCAGACGAGGGTGAGCTTGACGTGCAGCGACCAGCCGTGCGGGTGCAGCAGGCGCTTGCGCAGGGCGTAGATCACGGGGAAGCCGATGGCACCGAAGATCGTGGCGATCATGAGCGCCCCGAGGAACCACCAGTCGTTCGCGAACGGCGCGATGCCCTCGGGGGCGGGGGAGAAGCCCGTGTTGGTGAAGGCCATCGCCGAGAAGTAGATCGACTCCCACAGCGCCGAATACCAGGGGTGCCCGCGAGCAGCAGGCGCGGGAAGATGAGCGCGGCGACGGCGAGTTCGATCACGATGACGCTCACCGCGACGGTCACCAGCAGGTTGCCGGTCTCGCCGAGGCGCACGGCCTGACCCTCCGAGATCGGCCCGCGGCGGATGCGCATGGGGTTCGCGTCGCCGGCCGCCATGAGCTTCTGGCGCAGGCCGAGCTTGCGGCTGATGACGAGACCCAGGATCGAGGCGACCGTCAGCACGCCGATGCCGCCGATCTCGACGCCCACGAATACCAGGACGTGGCCGAACGGCGACCAGTAGGTCGCCATGTCGACGGTCGACAGGCCCGTCACGCAGATCACCGAGACGGCCGTGAACACGGCATCCACGAGCGGCGCGCGCTCGCCGGAGCTCGTCGCGATGGGCAGCGAGAACAGCAGGGTGAACAGGATGACGAGGGTCGCGAAGATCGCGATCGCGAACCGCGCGGGGGTCAGCGTGGCGAAGTCGCCGATTCGATCCAGGAGTCGCGCCGACAACGGGTCGCGCTGCACCGGTCTGGTGCGCATCCGGTCCCCTCCGCTTCCGTCTGTCGAATCCGGGTCATGGTACTCCCGGGGCGCCCTGGCTAGTCTGTCGGAATGGCCGACATCTTCGACGTCCTCGCCGACGGCACCCGCCGCGAGATCCTTCGCCAGTTGCTCGAGAGCCGGGGCGAGCTCGCCGTGGGCGACCTCGTGAACGAGCTCGGCATCGCGCAGCCCACGGTGTCGAAGCACCTCAAGGTGCTGCGCGAGCACGGCCTCGTGGGGGTGCGCGAGGAGGGCCAGCACCGCTACTACCACCTCGACGCGAGCCCGCTCGAAGAGGTCGAGGTATGGCTCGAGCCCTTCACCGAGTTCACCGTCGCGACGGATGAGAACGGCGCCACCACGGTGTACGCCGCCTGGGCGGGGGCCGAGTTCGGCGGCCGCCTCGGCCGCACCGCGGCCGACACGGCGAATGCCGCGCGGGTCGCGTTCGAGACCGCCCAGGAGAAGCTCGAGGGCGCCCGGCAGCGCGTCGAAGACGCCCGCCACCGGGTGAGCGGCAAGCTCCGCAAGGGCGGCGACTAGCGGCGCCTACTCCGCGGCGAGCGTCTCGTGGATGCGGCGCAGGTCTTCCAGCAGCGAGCCCACGACGATCCAGTGCCCCGACGAGGGAGCCCCCACCGCGAGCGGTGAGGTGAGCGCGGGGATGCTCTCGGTCGGCGGGTTCGCCGGATCGGGGTTGGTGCGCCGCACGACGCGCCGCACATCGTGGGCGGCTCGGCGCAGCTGCTCGGCGATCGCGCGAACCGTCGGCTCGTCGACGAGGCTCGCGTCGTAGCGGTCGTACACCGCGCGGGTCATGCCGATCACCTGCGTGACGATCGGCCGCAGGCGCTCGAGGGTGGCCTCGAGCCCCACGAGCTCCTCGCGCCGCCGGCGGGCCCGCGGGTTGAGCGTGAGCGATTCCGCCCCGGTGCGCAACGCATCCTCGGCCGTCGTGACCATGGGGCGCATGAGGCGCACCGTGATCATGAGCTCTTCGAGCTGCGCGGGCGACTGGGGGTGCTGAGGCCCTCGGCGAGTCGGTCGAGGATGCCGCCACCTCGGTGCCGAGGGCGTCGATCGCGCGCTGCGCGGGGGCGAGAGCAACGGGCGGCACGAACACGAGGTTCACGACGAAACCGATCACCGCGCCGATGACGGTCTCGATCACGCGGTCGACGGCGTAGTCGGGCGTGGCCGCGCCGAGGGCGAGCACGAGCAGCGCGCTGATCGCGACCTGGTTCGAGGTGCCGGTGGTCATGCGCAGCGCCCACGCCACGGCGAGGGCGGCCACGACCGCGAGCAGCACGACCCAGGTCGCCTGCCCGAACGCGAGCGAGAGAGCGGATGCGATCACGACGCCGGCCACGACGCCCACCGAGCGCTCGACGGCCTTCGCGATCGACTGGTTGAGGCTCGGCTGCACGACCAGGAGTGCCGCGATCGCGGCGAAGACGGGCAGCGGGCCCGGCACCGCCCAGCCCGCGAGCAGCCAGGCCACGATCGTCGCGACGGCGGACTTCGCCACCTGCAGCCACGGCTGTCGCCGCGAGCTGCGGAACGCCGCCAGGAACTTCATGCCCCCAGGGTGCCACGCGCCGCTGCCGCTGCCTGGACACCGAGACCGTCCACCCCCTACTCTGTGGGCAGTGTGCTCCAGCCACAGGGGCCACATCGACCACACGAGACACAGAGGGCACGATGGCGCGGGATCTTTCGGATGTGCGCTTCCTGACGGTTCAGGAGGTCGCCGACATGATGCGCGTCTCCACGATGACCGTCTACCGTCTCGTGCACTCCGGTGAGCTGCCGGCCGTGCGCTTCGGGCGCTCGTACCGCATCCCCGAGTCGGCGGTCGCGGGAGTCGTCGGCATCGCCGATCACGACGCCCAGCGCGCTGGAGCTTAGAGCGAAGGCCATTTCTGGCCTTCGCAGCGACGCCAGCGCCGACGCCCGTCCCGGGCGTCGGTCTCCCAGGCGGGCCTGTTAGAATCTCCCGGTTAGGCTTCCCGCGGTTCGTCACGGACCAGGGTCCGCGACGAACGAACGAACGAGGTGAACATGGGTTCCGTCATCAAGAAGCGCCGCAAGCGCATGGCGAAGAAGAAGCACCGCAAGCTGCTGCGCAAGACGCGTCACCAGCGTCGCAACAAGAAGTGACCGAAAGCCCCGGGCTCAGCCCCGGGGCTTCGTCTTTGCCGCCTTCGCCGCGCGTTTGCCGACTTTCTGCGCCGCCTTGCTCACCTGCTTCGCCTCGCGACGAACGCGCCGCTGCTGCGCCTTGATGGCGGCCGGATCGAGCCGCATCGTCGGCCAGTGCTTCTCCGCGGCGTACCGGGCCAGACCGGCATCCGGGTTCACCGCCACGCGGTTGCCGACGAGCTCGAGCAGCGGGATGTCGTTGCGGCTGTCGGAGTAGGCCCACGACGCACCGAGGTCTGCGTCCATCCCGTCGGCGAGCTCCTTGGCGGCGACGGCCTTGTTCTCGGCGTGCAGCACCGAGCCGACGAGCCGACCCGTGTAGACGCCGTCGACCGCCTCCACGCGCGTGCCGAGCGCGCCCGTCAGGCCGAGCTTCGAGGCGATCAGCTCACCCACCTCGACGGGAGTCGCCGAGACGAGCCACACCTGGTGACCCTTGTCGATGTGCTCGTGTGCGAGCGCCACAGTCTCGGGCCAGAGCCGCGGGCGGATGCGGTGCTCCCAGATCGACTGCGCGAGCTCCTGAATCTGGGTTTCGGTGTGCCCCGCGATGAGCCCGAGCGCGCGATCCTTCGCGGTGCCCATGTGCTCGTGGTTCTCGCCGACCTTGATGAATCGGCGCTGATGCCAACCGAAGAGCAGGATGTCGCGCCACCCGATGATTCCGCGCGCCCACGCCTCCCGGCCGACGTGGAACACGCTCGTGCCGTGCATGAGCGTGTTGTCCACGTCGAAGAAGGCGATGACGGGACGTTCGCTCGGGGTCGGGTTCTGGGCCGCGGGCATGACCCCCATAGTCTAGGTGTGTGCCCGATGTGCGCCTGACCCTCCTCTCGAAGCCCGGGTGTCATCTCTGCGACGACGCTCGGCAGATCGTGCTCGAGGTGGCGGGCGAACGGGGGCTCACCGTCGAGGAGCGCAACATCCTCGACGACGAGGCGCTGCTCGCCGAGTACGCGGAGGAGATCCCCGTGCTGCTCATCGACGACCGGGTGCACCAGATCTGGCGCGTCGACCCCGAGCGGTTCCGGCGCGCACTCGACGAGCGGGAGGGGCGGGCGTGATCCGGCACATCGTTTCGTGGCGCATGGGAGCCGATCGCGCGGAGCAGCGCGCCGCGGATGCCGAGGGCGTGCGGCAGCGCCTCGAGGCGCTGCGCGGCATCGTTCCGGCCGAGCGGCTCGAGGTCGGCATCGACGTCGGCGCGAGCGAGGGCAACTGGCATGTCGTGCTCGTCTCGGACTTCGCGACCGCGGATGACTTGGCCGCGTATCAGACGCATCCGCAGCACCAGCAGGCGGCCGCGTTCATCCGCTCGGTCGCCGCCGACCGCAGCTGCGTCGACTACGAGGTCCCGGCCCCCACCGCGGGTTGAGGGGTGCAGGCCGTCGTGACACCCCACCGGTCCACCCCAACGCGCCTTGCCCCCTAGCGGGGGTCGCCGATCCGGTCTAGTCTCCAGGGATCGTCCCCTTTCCCCCGAGGAGATCGCCATGCGCTTCCAGGTGCTGCGAAGCAAGAACCCGACTCAGCCGTACTTCTGGCGGATCGTGTCGGAGAGCGGGCAGACGGTCGCGGTGAGCGGCAACTACGTCGCCAAGGCCTCCGCGGTGGCGATGGTGGAGGCGGTCATGCGCTCCATCCCGCGCGCGCACCTCGAGGACCTCACCGTGCTGCAGGAGCCGCGCTACCAGCAGACGGCCTGAGCCCCTCCGCGACAGCGCGGGCTTTCGCGGACTACGGCAGCAGGCGGTTCGGTCCGCGGAAGAGGTAGGTGACCTCGCGGATCGACGGCTGGTGCAGCAGCAGCATGATCACGCGGCTGAGGCCCATGCCGAACCCGCCGTGCGGGGGCACGCCGTAGCGGAAGAAGTCGAGGTAGAAGTCGAGCTCGGCCGGCTCCATCCCCTTCTCCTTCGCCTGGGCGACGAGCACGTCGATGCGGTGCTCGCGCTGGGCGCCGGTGGAGATCTCGGTGCCGTTGAAGATGAGGTCGTAGCTGTTGGTGAGGCTCGGGTCGCCCTCGTGGCGCATGTGGTAGAACGGCCGGATGTTCGAGGTGTAGTCGGTCACGAACACGAACTCGTGGCCGTACTGCTCCTTCACGTACTCCGAAAGTCGCCGCTCGCCCTCAGGGTCGAGATCGCCGTCGGCGCGCGGCACGGTGTAGCCGCGTGAGGCGAGGATGCTGTGCGCCTCGGAGAGCGGGATGCGCGGGAACGGCAGCTCCGGCACCGTTACCGTGGTGCCGAACGCGGCCTCGATCTCGGCGCCGTGCTTCTCCTTGACGGCCGTGAGGCCAGCGACCAGCAGCTGCTCGTGCATCCGCATGACGTCTTCGTGTGAGGTCACCCAGCTCATCTCGGCGTCGACGGAGATGAACTCGGTGGCGTGGCGGCTGGTGAAGCTCGGGTCGGCGCGGAACGCGGGCGCGACCTCGAACACCTTGCCGAAGCCGGCCGGCTGCGCCATCTGCTTGAAGAACTGCGGGCTCTGGGCGAGGTACGCCTTCGTCTCGAAGTACTCCACCTCGAACAGCTCGGCACGGCTCTCGGAGGGCGAGGCCATGAGCTTGGGTGTGTGGATCTCGATGAAGTCGTTCTCGACCCACCAGCTGCGCAGGGCGTGCAGGAAGGTCGTCTGCACGCGGAACACCAGGTTCTGCTCGGGGCGGCGCAGGTCGAGGAAGCGCCAGTCGAGACGTTTGTCGATCGACGAGTCCTCGGCGATCGGCAGGTCGAGCGCGGCGGCGGTCACCTCGATCTCACCGATCTTCACCTCGAGCCCGCCGAGCTTGACGCGCTCGTCGTGCTTGAGCTCGCCCGTGACGGTGAGGAAGCTGCCGTGGCTGAGCGCGGAGATCTGGGTGGCGAGCGCGTCGCTGCCGGGCTCGTCGACATCCGTGCGGGGGTGCACGAGCTGCACGGCGCCGGTCTCGTCACGCAGGATGACGAACTGCACCTTCTTCTGATCGCGCACCGTCTCGACCCATCCGGAGACGCGGACGGGGCCGTCTGCTGCGGCGGCGAGTTGCTTCACGAGGGTGCGTACGGTCACGGGGGTCGAGTCTAGCCGGGGCCGGCTGGGCGCCCGCTCGTCATCGAGACGGCAGAAACCACCCGAAAACCGGGCGCTATCGGGTCGTTTCCGCCGTCGCGGCGCCGCTAGTCTCCCCTCGCGCGAGGATCGGAACCCCGAGAGCTGTGTTGGGAATCCCCACTCGCGAAGCCGACGAATCGCTGATATCCTTTCGCTTAACATCCATAAGCCGAAGTATCCGGCGGATGCTTCGAGCGGAGGTCGGCTGATGGCGGCGGATGAAGCGTGGCCCGCCCATACCTCGGAGCCCCGGGCGTGGAGGCAGAAGTATCGCGGAGGGACCCGCGAAGATCGGATGTTGTCGACGATCGATGTCGCGCTACCGCCGCTCATCGCGCACCTCGATTTCTCAGCGGCACCAGCAACAGCGACGCTCACTGAACAAGCAATCGTCGAGATCGCCTATACGGAGGGCGCGGCTGGAGCGCAGTTGGCCGCGCTCGGTCGTTTCCTCACCCAGACCGAGAGTGTGTCGTCGTCGAAGATCGAGCGCGTCGAGGCGGGTTCCGAAGACTTCGCGCGCGCGCTCGTGGGCATCAAGGCGAACCCGAGCGCCGTGTCGATGGTCGCCGCGACGGAGGCGCTGAACAGCATGGTCGACCGGGCGGGCGAGACCGGTCGCATCGAGCTCGCGGACCTCCTCGCGGCGCATGCGATTCTCATGCGGGATGACCCTCTGGATCGCGACTACGCGGGTCGGGTCCGCGACATGCAGAACTGGATCGGCGGCAGCGACCATTCGCCGCGGGGCGCTGTGCACATCCCGCCGCCTCCCGAGCTGCTCGACCGATACCTCAGGGATCTCGAGACCTACATCAACCGTGACGACGTGCCGCCGCTCGTGCAGGCCGCCGCCGCGCATGCGCAATTCGAGTCCATCCATCCGTTCACCGATGGGAACGGTCGCATCGGGCGTGCCCTGATCAATGCGATCTTGCGTCGTCGGAAGGTCACTCGGGCGACGGTCGTTCCTATCGCGACGGCGATGGTGGCCGATCGTGATGGCTACTTCGCGCTCGTCAACGGATACCGGAGGGGGCACCTCGGCGCGTTCGTGCGCAGCATGAGCGAACAGGCGATCGTCGCGGCCGAGGAATCGCAGAAGTCGGCGCATCGCCTGCGTGAGCTTCCCGCCGAGTGGGCCGGGATGTCCCGCCCTCGCTCGGGAAGCGCCGCGGAGCGCATCCTCGGCAGCCTGCTCGACCAGCCCGTGATCTCCACCGAGTCGGCTCGCCGGATCTCCGGAGCGAGCGCAGGGTCCACCTCCGAAGCACTTTCCCGACTGGAAGCCGACGGCGTGCTCCGCGAGATCACCGGCAGAACCAAGAACAAGGTCTGGGCAGCGGTGGATGTCACTGCCGAACTCGACGACCTTCAAGTGCGCATCGCGAAGCGGGTGCAGGCGGCGAAAGAACCCGAGGTGCAGACGTGACGCAGGCGCAGGAGTTGCCGGACCCGGATGCGGTGGCGCGCGTGCTCGCGCCCTCGGCGAGCTGACCGGGCTCGACGTGCTCGAGGGCGGCACCTTCGCCTCCGTGTGGGAGGCGCGCTTTGCATCCGGCGACGACGCGATCGTCAAGATCGCGCCGCCCGACGACGCGCCGTCACTGCTGCTCTACGAGGAGCGGATGCTGCGCGCCGAAGCGCAGATCATGCAGCTCGCCGAGGCGCGCGGTTGGCCCTACCCGCGCCTGCTGCTGCTCGATGTGAGTCGCTCGGTGCTGCCGGTCGACGTGCTCGCGATGAGCCGGGTGCCGGGGGAGCGCTGGGACCTCGCGCAGGAGGCGATGACCGCCGAGGCGAACGACCGCGCGAAGCGGGAGCTGGGGGCGATCCTCGCCCGCGTGCACGCCGAGGCGGGAGTCGAGTTCGGCTATCCCTCGTCGGCGACGCTGCGCGCGGCCACCTGGCCCGACGCCGTCACGCTCATCGTCGAGAGCCTGCTCGCCGATGCTCGGCGCGCGGGGGTGTCGCTGCCGGAGGCGCGCATCCGGGAGGTGTTCGCGGAGGGTCGCACGGCGCTCGCGGCGGTGACCGAACCCCGCCTCGTGCATGCCGACCCCTGGCCGGGCAACGTGTTCGTGGTGCCCGAGACGGGTGAGGTGCTCGGGCTCATCGACGTGGAGCGGGCGCTCTGGGCCGACCCGCTCTTCGATGTTGTGGCGGGCGACGCCATGAACGTCGACGCGCCCGACCCGCGGCTCGCGGCGACCGACGCCTTCAGCGAGGCCGAGCTCGCGCGCATCCACCTCTACCGCGTGTGGTTCACGACGCTCATCACGACCGAGATCGTGCCGCGCGGCTTCGAGGGCGAGTGGCTCGTCGAGTATCGGGCGCACCTCGCCGCGAACATGGAGGCACTGCTGGCCTGAGAGGCGACTAGTCCCATCCCAGACGCGTCCGGATCGCGACGGCGGCCGCCGCGGGGAAGTCGGCGCGAGCTCCAAGGGTCTGCTCGGCAAGGTCGAACAGGGCGCGCGCCGCGCTCTCGACGTCGAGCCGGAGCGCCTCGTCGACCCGCGCTCCGAGCTCGGGGTGCGCGCTCTCGAAGCGACGATGCGGGTCGAGAGCGTCGAGGCCCGGGGTGCTGCTCGGCAGGGCCGCGGTCCACGCCGCCAGAAGGTGTTCGAGTGCCTCGCCCCGGATGTTGCGGTTCGCCGTGAGCAGTTCGCCCCGTCGCGCGCGACCTACACCCACGAGCACTTTGACGAGGGCGCTCCCGGTGCGCTGGGCGACGTCGGTGGGCGGGGCCGTCGCCGTGCGGGCGAGCATCGCGCTCACGACGGGCGCCACACCGCCTCGATCCAGAAGCACCGCCGCGCGGTCTGCGGGCCAGGTGGCGAGATCGTCGAGCGTGGCGACGCCGTACTCGAGCACCTCTCCGCCGGTCCAGACGACCGTCACGCCGTCGTGGCCGTCGACGACTGCGAGCGCGACGCGCTCGGGGTGCGGAACCCAGTCGTGCGCGCGGCGCAGCCCCGCCTCGTGGCCGGGGCGGACGACGAGCGCGAGATCGTGATCCGACCACTGGTCGGCACGGCTCCTCTCGGCCGTCGAGCCGAAGCCGACGATGCCGACGAGCTCGGACCGCGCCGCGGCGGCCTCGACGAGCTCCCGGAGCCGGTCGTCGAAGGTGGAGGGGCGGGCGTGGGGCATGGTTCTCCTCGTCGGCTTGACAGTCACTTCGTTCTTTGGTTTATTTACTCCTGAAATAACCCGAGCGCAAGAGGACCGACGATGATCCGACCCACCGCACGCACCGACGTCAACCGTTCGGCCGTGCTCGCGCACCTGGGTGCTCACGGCCCCTCCTCGCGGGCCGAACTCGCCCGGGTGCTCGGCGTCTCGCCCGCGCTCATGACGCAGCTCACCAAGGAGCTGCTCACCGACGGTCTCGTCGTCGAACTCGACCACGAGCCCTCGCAGGGCGGCCGCCCGGCCCGACGCCTGGGCCTCGCCCAGCGCGGCGGCTCGGCGATCGGCGTGAAGGTCGCCGCCGACCACATCGCCTTCGTCGAGGTCGGACTCGACGGCTCGGTGCTGCGCTCGGCGAGCGAGCGCTTCGACGCGAGCGCCTCCACGGTGCTCGCCGATCTCGCGACGCTCCTCGCGCGGTTCATCGCCGGCAGCACGGGCGGACGCCTGCTCGGCGTCGGCGTCGGGGTGCCCGGCTCCGTCGATCGCCAGGGCGAGGGCGTCGTCGTCTCGCCGCAGCTCGGCTGGACGCGGATGCCGCTCGGCGAGAGCCTGCGCCGCGAGCTGCAGCTGCCCGTGCTCATCGAGAACAACGTCAACGCCCTCGCCATGGCCGAGCGCCTGTACGGCACGGGGCGTCGGCACGAGAACTTCCTCGTCGTCACGATCGGAACCGGAGTGGGCGCCGGGATCGTGGTCGACGGGGTCGTACTTCGCGGCGCCGCCGGCGGCGCGGGCGAGATCGGCCACACCCCGGTCGTCGAGGACGGCCCGCTGTGCATGTGCGGCAACCGCGGATGCCTCGAGGCGCTCGTGGGCGAGGCCGCGCTCGTGCGCGAGGCGCGGGAGCGCGGCATCCTCGGCGGCACGGCCGGCATGGCGGCCCTCCGCGCGGCCGCCGACGCGGGCGACGCCGGGGCGACAGCGCTCTTCGGCGAGGCCGGCCACCTGCTCGGCCGCGCGCTCGCGGGCATCGTGCACACCCTCGATCCCGAACTCGTCATCCTGCTCGGTGAGGGCACGGCCGCATGGCCGCACTGGGCCCTCGGCTTCGAGCCCGCGTTCCGCTCCTCGCTGCTCCCCGCCCGGCGCGGGGTCGGCGTCGCGGTCGAGACCTGGCAGGACGAGAGCTGGGCGCAGGGCGCCGCCGCCCTGGTGCTCGCGACCCCTTCGACGCCGAGGGCGTCGCTGGGGAACAGGGCCGACTCGTGCGCGCGCGCCTCTCGGCGGGTGCGCCCGAGCGGGAGCAGGCATGAGCGTCGGAACGCTCGGCGCCGGCCTCACCACGCCACCCGCCCCGGCACGCACCGAACGCCGCCCGCGGCGCTCCCGCATCCGCTACACCCTCACGGTGCTGGCCTTCCTGCTTCCGAGCGCGATCCCGCTCACCGCCTTCGTGCTCGCGCCGATGGTGAGCGCCGCCTGGGTGAGCCTCACGAAATGGAACCTGCTGGCCCCGCCGGTGTTCGTGGGACTCGACAACTACGCGAAGCTGCTCAGCGACCCCAAGACGGGTGCGATCTTCCTGCACACGCTCTACTACATCGTCGGCTACCTGCCGCTCGTGTACTTCGGCGGTCTCGCTCTGGCGCTGGCCCTCAACACCAGGCTCAAGGGTCGCTCGATCCTGCGCGGCGTGTACTTCCTGCCGGTCGTCACGAGCTGGATCGTGGTGGCTCTCGTGTGGCGCTGGCTGCTGAACCCCTCGACCGGGGTCGTCAACACGGCGCTCAGCTGGGTCGGCATCGACGGCCCCGGATGGTGGGCCGACCCGGCGTGGGCGATGCCCTCGATCATCATCGCCTCGGCCTGGAAGGATCTCGGCTTCGTCATGGTGATCCTGCTCGCGGGGCTGCAGGCGATCGACCCCGAACTGCTGGATGCCGCGCGCGTCGACGGCGCCGGATGGTGGCGCCGCCTGTTCTCGGTCGTGCTGCCGCTGCTCAGTCCGAGCACGTTCTTCGTCGTGGTCATCTCGCTCATCAACGGCTTCCAGGTGTTCGACCAGGTGTACGCCATGACGGGCGGGGGCCCGGGCGGGTCGACCCAGGTGGTCGTGCAGCAGATCTACGATCTGACGTTCCGCTACGGGGCCGCGGGAGAGGCATCCGCTCTCAGCTGGCTGCTGTTCGCCGTCGTGCTCGGGGTGACGGTCGTGCAGATCGTCGGCCAGAAGAGGTGGGTGACCTATGGCTGACACGGCCCAGATGCGACCCGCCGCCCCGGGCCTGCTCGGCCCCGTCGTGCTGCACGTGGTGATCATCGCCGGCGCGATCGCGATGTTCTTCCCGTTCCTGTGGACGATCGTCACCTCGCTCACGCCGGGGGCGGGACTCTCGGTCACCCCGGCGCTCGTGCCCGAGAACCCCTCGCTCGAGGCGTACTGGCGCCTGTTCGCGGAGCGTCCGTTCGGCCGCATCATCCTCAACAGCCTCGGGCTCGCGATCGCGACGACGCTCGCACAGCTGCTCACGAGCGCGACCGCCGCCTACGCGTTCAGCCGGCTGCCGTTCCGCGGTCGGGGCGTCGTGTTCGCGATCTACCTCGCGACCATGATGATCCCGCTGCAGGTGCTCATCGTGCCGCTCTTCGTGGAGCTCAAGACGCTCGGGCTCATCAACACCTACCTCGGCGCGCTGCTGCCGACCTTCGCGAGCGCGTTCGGCATCTTCCTGCTGCGGCAGGCCGTCAACCAGGTGCCGCGCGAGCTCGACGAGGCCGCCACCCTCGACGGCGCCGGACACTTCCGGATCTTCTGGCAGGTGATCCTGCCCAACATCCGTCCGGCTCTCGCGACCCTCACGGTGTTCGCGTTCATGGGCAGCTGGAACAGCTTCCTGTGGCCTCTCGTGGTGCTGCGCGCACCCGAGCTGCAGACCCTGCCGGTGGCCCTCGCGGGCCTGCAGGGCCAGTACACGACCGAATGGGACATCGTCATGGCCGGCTCGGTCGTGAGCGTGCTCCCCATGCTCGCCCTCTACGTCTTCGCGCAGAAGTACGTCGTGCAGGGCGTCGCCAACTCCGGGCTCAAGTGAGTCCGGTCGCCCACACCCACCCGCATCACATCCACACAGAAGGAGAACGGCACATGAAGCGCCTTCCCATGGCCCTCGGCATCGTCGCCGTCGGCTCGGTCATCCTCGCCGGTTGCTCGGCACCTGCCGAGAACGGCGACGGCAGCGTCACGATCACGTACACCAACTTCATCTCGAACGACGGCAACGAGCAGAACCTGCAGAAGATCGTCGACGCCTTCGAGGATGCCAACCCCGGCATCACGGTCGAGGTCACGACGCTGCCCTACAGCGACTACGGCACCGCCCTGCAGACCGACCTCGCGGCCGGCACCCAGAGCGACGTGTTCGACCTCGAGTACGCCAACTACGCCGAGTTCCAGGCGAACGGCGTGCTCGCCCCGATCGAGGTCTCCGACCCCTCGGTGTACCGCCAGTCGGTGCTCGAGGCCTACCAGACCGACGGCACCCAGTACGCGCTGCCGAGCTCGTTCTCGGATGTCGTGCTCTATTACAACAAGGACCTGTTCGACGCAGCCGGGCTCGACTACCCGAGCTCGGACTGGACCTGGGCCGACGAGAAGGCGGCGGCAGAGAAGCTCACGGATCAGGCCGCGGGCGTCTGGGGCGACCACCAGCCGGTGAGCTTCTACGAGTACTACAAGGTGCTCGCCCAGAACGGCGGGAAGTTCCTGAACGACGACGGCACCGCCGTCGCCTTCAACACGCCCGAGGGCATCGAGGCCGCGAAGTGGCTCACCGAGAAGAGCGGCACCGTGATGCCGACGATCGAGCAGGGTCAGGGCACGCCCGACTTCGACACCAACCTGTTCAAGGACGGCAAGCTCGCGATGCTGCACACCGGCATCTGGGTGTTCGGCGCGGTCGCCGACGTGCCCTTCGGCTGGGACATCGCGGTCGAGCCGGGCAACACCCAGCAGGCGAGCGCCGTGTTCTCGAACGCGGTCGGCGTGAGCTCGAGCTCGAAGCACATCGAGGCCGCCTCCAAGTGGGCCGAGTTCCTGACCTCGTCGGACACCATGGTCGACGTGCGGCTCGACAGCGGCTGGGAGCTGCCGCCCATCTCCGACGACGCGAAGCTCTCGGTGTACCTCGAGAAGGGTGCGCCCGAGAACCGCCAGGCCGTCTTCGACTCGCTCGACGGCATCGCCCTGCCGCCGGTCGCGGCGGCCGGTCAGACCGAGATGCAGGACATCATCACCGAGGAGCTCGTCGAGGCCCAGGCCGGTCGCAAGACCGTCGAGGACGCCCTTGCGAGCGCCGAGCAGCGCATCAACGCCGTGATCGGCGGCTGATCCGATCCGCGGGCCGGGGCGACATCCGTCCCGGCCCGCACCCCTCCCCACCTTCTTCCCACCCCGTCAGACGCCCACCCGTCACCGAGGATCTCCATGACTTCCACACCCGTGCTCGCCGACCGCGAAGCGCTCGCCGCGCTCGCCCTCGACCAGCGCGCGCTCATCCGCTCCCTACAGCACGCCGATGGCGCCTACCCCGCGAGCCCGACCTTCTCGGCCTACCGCGGCTACTCGTGGTTCCGCGACGGTGCCTTCATCGCCGACGCGATGTCGGCGGGCGGGGATGCGGCATCCGCGGAGGCGTTCTTCGGATGGTGCGCTCGCGTGATCGAGGCGCGTCGCGACGACGTGGCGCGGATCGTGGCAGCCGCCGCCGCGGGCACCCCGCTGCCCGACGCCGACATGCTGCCCACGCGTTTCGACTTCGACGGGCGCGACGGCACCGACGAGTGGTGGGACTTCCAACTCGACGGCTACGGCATCTGGCTGTGGGCGCTCGCTGCGCACGCGACGCGCCACGGCGTCGACGCCGCACCGTGGCTCGACGCGTGCCGGCTCACGATCGAGTACCTCGCGAGCTCGTGGGCGCGCCCCTGCTACGACTGGTGGGAGGAGCACATCGAGCAGGTGCACATCTCGACCCTCGGCAGCCTGCTCGCGGGGCTGCGCGCGGCCGCCGTGTTGCCGGGTCTCGACGAGGTGACGGCCGAGCTCGCCCGAACCACCGCATCCGCGATCGACGAGCGGATGCGCACCGACGGCGTCCTTGACGGCCACCTCGTGAAGTGGGTCGGCACCGACGCCGTCGACGCGAGCCTCGCGTCGCTCGTGGCGCCGCTCGGCGCGCTCGACGCGCAGGAGCCGCTCGCGCTCGCGACACTCGAGGTGCTCGACGAGCAGCTCGTCGTCGACGGCGGCATGCACCGCTTCCGCGCCGACACCTACTTCGGCGGCGGCCAATGGCCCCTGCTCAGCTGCATGCTCGGGCTGGCCTGGGCGCGCGCCGGGCGCACCGAACGCGCGCTCGAGCTGCTGCGCTGGGCGGCATCCACCGCGCACGACGGCGGCATCCCCGAGCAGGTCGACCGGCATCTGCTCGACGCCTCCTTCGTCGACGAGTGGGTCGAGCGCTGGGGGCCGAGCGCGGATCCGCTGCTGTGGTCGTCGGCCATGTACCTGCGTCTCGCGGTCGAGCTCGGGGTGGTGGAGCCGTGATCCGCCACCGGCCCTTCGGCTCCGGCCACCCGTACTCCGCCGACACCGAGCAGCGGTCGCCCGTCGACCCGGTCGCGGGGGAGCCGCTCGAGCTCGGCGTGCGCACGAGCGCCGACGTCGCATCCGTGCGGCTCGAGTGGCAGCGCGATGGCGTCGCACAGAGTCCGATCGCCCTGGATCGGGTGCCCCGCAACTCGCGCGGCCAGTCGGTCGACGGCGGCCACCTCGCCTCGGCGCAGGCCCGCCTCGCCCGCGCGTCAGGCGGCTGGCGCACGACGCTCGACGGCCTCATCGCGGGCGAGCGCCTGCGCTACCGCTTCGTGGCTCCCCACCAGTCCACGCGTTGGTTCGAGACGCAGGTCGCCGGCTGGGTTCCGGATGCCGCGGGGCTCACCGAGGTCGGCGCCGCGCGCGTCGTGCCCGGTTCGGTGTCACGGCTCGTCGCGGGCGACGCGACCCTGCGCATCCGCTTCGCCCTCCCGCTCGCTGCGGGGGAGCGCGTGGTCGGCTTCGGCGAGCGCTACGACGCCCTCGACCAGCGCGGCACGACGCTCGACTCGGTCGTGTTCGAGCAGTACAAGAACCAGGGGCGCGAGCGGCGTACCTACCTGCCGATGCCGTTCGCGCACGTCGTCGGGGGAGGCGGCTGGGGCTTCCACGTACGCACCTCGCGGCGCGTGTGGTTCGACGTGGGGGCGTCGACGCCCGACCAGCTCTGGGTCGAGGCGGAGACGGGGGCAGACGGCACCCTCGAGCTCGCGCTCTTCGACGGCTCACCGCGGGAGGTGCTGCGCGCATTCCTCGCCGACGCCGGTCGCGCTGAGACGCTGCCCGAGTGGGTGTTCCGGTTGTGGGCGAGCGGCAACGAGTGGAACACGCAGGCCGAGGTGATGCGGCAGCTGGATCTGCACCGCGACCTCGACATCCCCGTCGGATCCGTCGTCATCGAGGCGTGGAGCGACGAGAGCACCTTCACGACGTTCCGCGATGCGCAGACCTCGGTCGTCGACGGCGCTGAGCCTCGGCGTCTCGCCGACTTCACCTTCTCCGTCGACGGTGCCTGGCCCGACCCGAAGGGCATGGTCGACGAGCTGCACCGCCGCGACGTGCGCGTACATCTGTGGCAGATCCCGCTCATCAAGATGCGCCCGCATCCGCTCGGCCAGGTGAAGGCGGATGCCGAGGCGGCCATCCGCGACAACGTGCTCATCCGCGAGGAGGCCCCCGACGGCTCGCTGCGCCCCTACCGCAACCGCGGCTGGTGGTTCCCGCTCGGGCTCATGCCCGATCTGACCGATGAGCGCGCCGCGCACTGGTGGACCGAGAAGCGCCGCTACCTCGTCGAGGAGCTCGGCATCGACGGGTTCAAGACCGACGGCGGCGAGCACGCCTGGGGACGCGAGCTCGTCTACCTCGACGGGCGCCGGGGAGACGAGAAGAACAACCTCTTCCCCGTGCACTACGCGAAGGCCTACGGCGATCTGCTGCGTCGCTCGGGCAAGCCGCCGGTGACCTTCAGCCGCGCCGGTTTCACCGGCAGCCAGGCGCACGGCGCGTTCTGGGCGGGCGACGAGAACTCCACGTGGGAGGCGTTCCGCTGGTCGCTCACCGCGGGGCTCACCGCCGCTGCGAGCGGCATCGTCTACTGGGGCTGGGATTTCGCGGGCTTCAGCGGCGAGATCCCGAGCGCCGAGCTCTACCTGCGTTCGGCCGCGGCGGCCGCCTTCGTGCCGATCATGCAGTACCACTCCGAGTTCAACCACCACCGCACCCCGTCGCGGGATCGCACCCCGTGGAACATCGCGGAGCGCAGCGGCGACGAGCACGTCATCCCCGCCTTCCGTGCGATCGCGAAGCTGCGCGAGCGGCTCGTGCCGTATCTGGCCGAACAGGCCGAGCGGGCGGTCGACGCGGGGGAGCCGCTCATGCGCCCGCTGTTCTTCGACGCGCCCGACGCCGAGGAGGCGTTCGCGCATCCCTATCAGTGGATGCTGGGCGACGAGCTGCTCGTGGCGCCCGTCGTCGAGGAGGGTGCGGATGCCGTGCGGGCCTGGCTGCCCGACGGCGAGTGGGTCGACGCGTTCCGCGGCACGCGCCACTCGGGCGGCGTCGTGGAGCGCGACGTGCCGCTCGACGAGACGGCCGTGTGGATCCGCGCCTCGGCGGCAGAGCGTCTGCGGCCCCTCTTCGGCTGACGTCGCCGACGCCCTCAGGACGCCTCGCGCTGCACCGCGCCGTCGGTGAGCTCCGACCAGCGGTGCGCCCAGCCGGCCAGCGGCTGCAGGGAACGCAGCAGCTCGAGCCCGGGCTGGGTGAGCGCGTAGCGCACCTGTACGGGGGTGGTCGGCACGACGCTGCGCTCCACGAGGCCCGTCGCCTCGAGCTCGCGCAGCCGCTGCGCCGCCATCCGGTCGGAGAGACCGTCGACGTTCGCGACGATCTGGCTGAAGCGGTGCGCCCCGCGCCCGATGGCGAGCATGATGCCGGGGCTCCACCGTCGGCCGATGAGCTCGGTCGAGGAGAGGAAGCGGCGGCACGCCTCGTCGTCGATGTGCATGAGGTCGGGGTCGGGGGTAGTCACTTACTCAGAGTAAGCTACTTATCGGCCGATTGCCGGGTGCCGTCCGAGGCTGGATGCTGGGGTCATGCCCGACTACGGTCATCCCCTGCGCTTCGGAACCTTCATCACGCCGTCTGCCGTGCGCCCCGACGTGCCTGTCACCCTCGCGCAGCTGAGCGAGCAGCTCGGCTACGACCTCGTGACCTTCCAGGATCACCCCTACCAGCCCTCGTTCCTCGACACCTGGACGCTGCTGAGCTGGGTCGCGGCGCGCACCTCCCGCATCCATGTCGCCGCGAACGTGCACAACCTGCCGCTGCGCCCACCTGCCGTGCTCGCGCGCGCCGCGGCGAGCCTCGACCTGCTCTCGGGCGGGCGCTTCGAGCTGGGTCTCGGCGCGGGCGGCTTCGTCGACCCGATCGTCGCGATGGGCGGGCCGCGACGCACCCCGGGCGAGAACGTCGAGGCGCTCGCGGAGGCGATCCCGATCATCCGCGGGCTGTGGGATGCCGACGAGCGCGGCGCGCTGCGCCTCTCCGGCACGCATTACCGCGTCGACGGCGCTCGGCGCGGGCCGGCACCGGCGCACGAGATCCCGATCTGGGTCGGGGCGCTCAAGCCCCGGATGCTGCGCCTGATCGGGCGGCTGGCCGACGGCTGGTTGCCGAGCTGGGCGTACCTCGAGCCCGGCGGCTACGCGGCCGGGAACGCCGTGATCGACGCGGCCGCCGAGGCCGTCGGCCGGGACCCGCGCGAGATCCAGCGGCTGCTCAACATCGGCGGACGCTTCCAGGACGACGACGCCGGGTTCCTGCAGGGCCCGCCGGCTCAGTGGGTGGAGCAGCTGCTGCCCATCGTGGTCGACGACGGCGCCTCGACGCTCATCCTCGCGAGCGACGACCCGGCGACGCTCGAGACCTTCGCCACCGAGGTCGCGCCGGAGCTGCGTGAACGGGTCGCCGAGCGGCGCGCGGAGCGCGGCACCACCGTCGCCACTCGGGTGCGCGGCGCGGCGGCCCGTGCAGCGCGCCTGCCGGGCATCGCCTACGACTCCCTGCCGCCCGCGCTCGCCGAGAACGCCGTGGAGCCGGGCGATCGCGAGTACGGCGCGGTGCGCGCCAACTACCTGCGCGGCGGAGCGCCGGGCCTCGTGTTGCGCCCGCGCACGGTCGACGAGGTCGTGCAGGCGGTCGCGGTGGCCCGCGAGCACCGCGAGCTGCCGCTCGGTGTGCGCAGTGCCGGCCACGGCATCAGCGGGCGCTCGACGAACGACGGGGGCATCGTGCTCGATGTCGGCGCGCTCGACTCCATCGAGGTGCTCGACGAGCAGCGGCGCCTCGTGCGGGTCGGGCCCGGTGCGCGTTGGCAGGAGGTCGCGGCGGCGCTGCAGCCGCACGGCTGGGTGATCACCTCGGGCGACTACGGCGGCGTGGGTGTGGGCGGGCTCGCGACCGCGGGCGGCGTCGGCTACTTCGCCCGCGAGCACGGCCTCACGATCGACCGGATGCGCGCCGCCGAGCTCGTGCTCGCCGACGGCAGCGTCGTGCGCACCGACGCCGAGCACGATCCCGAGCTCTTCTGGGGGTGCGCGGCGCCGGGGCGAACCTCGGTGTCGTGACGGCCTTCGAGTTCGAGGCCGCGGAGGCGGGCGAGGTGGGGTGGGCGCAGCTCGCCTTCGACGCATCCGATACCACGGGCTTCCTGGAGCGCTTCGGCCAGGCGATGGAGGCGGCGCCGCGCGACGTCTCGGGCGAGATCATCCTGGGTGCCCCGCGCGGCGACGCGATGTACGCCCAGGCGATGCTGCTCGTCGACTCGAACGACCCCGACACGATCCTCGAGCGGTTGCAGCCCTTCGCCGAGATCGCGCCGCTGCTGGATCAGTCGGTGGCCCTCGCGCCCTACGCGGCCGTCATCGCGAACGCTCAGGACGGCGGGCACCGCGGGGCGGGTACGCCGATGTCGCGGGGCGGCCTCGTGCGGCATCTCACCCCCGAGCTCTCCGCGGAGCTCGCCCGGATGCTGCGCTCCGGCGGCGTGCAGTTCTTCCAGGCTCGCGCGGTGGGCGGGGCGGTCTCCGACGTGCCCGAGGATGCGACGGCCTACGCGCACCGCTCGGCCAACTTCTCGCTCACCGCGATGGGCCGCGATGCATCCTGGCTCAACGCGCAGTGGGACGCGCTCGAGGAGCACGTGCTCGGGGTCTACCTGAGCTTCGAGGCCGACCCGCGCGGCGACCGGGTCGAGCGCGCCTTCCCGCCCGCCACCCTCGAACGGCTGCGCGCGCTCAAGGCACGCGTCGACCCCACGGGCCTCTTCCGCGACAACTTCGCCCTCATCCCCGACGCCGCAGCAGCCTGAGCCGAACCCGGGTGGCGGTGCCGCTCGTAGACTGGGCGGGTGCCCGCCGACCTCATTCATCTCGTGCGTCACGGGGAGGTCGAGAACCCCACGCGCGTGCTGTACGGGCGGCTTCCCGGATTCGGGCTCAGCGAGCTCGGACACCGCATGGCCGAGCTCGCCGCCGCCTCGCTCGCCGGGCGACCCATCGCATCCCTCACCGCGAGCCCGCTGCAGCGCACCCAGGAGTCGGCGGCGCCCTGGGCGGCGCGCTTCGGACTCGAGGTGGCCCTCGATGACCGCCTCATCGAGCCGGCCAACCGCTTCGAGGGCACCAACGTGCGCCGCGGCCTGCGCGACCCCGCAACTGGCCGTATCTCAGCTGGCCGTGGCGTCCCAGCTGGGGCGAGCCGTTCACCTCGATCCGGGCGCGGATGATGTCGGCCATCGCCGAGGCGCACGCCGAGACCGAGAGCGGCGAGGTGGTGTTCGTGACGCACCAGCTGCCCATCTGGATGGTCGCCCGCACGCTCGCCCGCAAGCCGCTCGCGCATGATCCGCGGGCCCGCCGCTGCGCGCTCTCGAGCATCACGACGCTCGCCTGGCGCAACGGCGCCTTCGCTGAGGTGGACTATCAGGAACCTGCGGCAGAGTTGCTCTCGCAGTCCATCGACCTGGGAGCCGTGTGACCACCCGAACCCGTCGCCCGAGCGGCGTGCGCCTGCTGGCGCCCATCGCCCTGCTCGCCACCCTGCTCTCCGGGTGCACCGCCGAGGCCGGGCATCTCGCCGATCAGTACGAGTCGGGCACCGGCGGCGGCTACATCTCGGGCGACGGACGCGTCGTGCAGCTCGCCGCATCCGACCGCGAGCAGCCGGTGGAGTTCGTGGGCACGCTCGACACCGGCGATGCGTTCGCCTCGACCGACACGCTCGGGCAGGTCGTGGTCGTCAACTTCTGGTACGCCAGCTGCCCGCCCTGCCGCGAGGAGGCCCCGGATCTCGAAGCCATCCACCAGCAGTTCGCGGATGCCGGGGTCACGGTGCTCGGCGTGAACGTGAGCGACACAGCCGACACGGCTCGCAAGTTCGAGGCCGAGCACGGCGTGAGCTACCCCTCGATCGTCGACTACGAAGACAACGCCGTGCAGCTCGCCTTCGCGGGCGGGAAGTACGCACCCAACTCGGTGCCCACGACGCTCGTGCTCGACAAGCAGGGTCGCGTCGCGGCGCGCTTCAGCGGGCTCATCGAGAGCCGCAGCGTCGTGGTCGACATCGTCGACGAGCTGCTCGCCGAGAGCGCCTGACGTGAACCCGGGCGAGATCGTCGTCTCCGGCGGGCTGTGGCTCGCCGTGCCGATCGCGCTCGCCGCGGGACTCATGTCGTTCCTCTCCCCGTGCGTGCTCCCCCTCGTGCCCGGCTACCTCGGCTACGTCTCGGGGGTCGCGCGCGGAGCGAAGCGCACCCGCTCGCGGATGACGCTCGGCGCGCTGCTGTTCGTGGCGGGCTTCTCGCTCGTCTTCCTCGCGGTCTTCGTGCTGGCCGGCACCGCGGGCCGCTTCCTCCTGCAGTACGGCGACCTCATCATGCGCATCGGCGGCGGCGTGATCATCGTGCTCGGCCTCGTGTTCATCGGTCAGGTGACCGTGCTGCAACGCCAGGTGAAGCCCACCTGGCAGCCGCGCACCGGACTCATCGGCGCACCGCTGCTCGGCATCCTCTTCGCCCTCGGCTGGACCCCGTGCATCAGCCCCACGCTCACCGCAGTCGGGTTCCTCGCCGGGTACGGCGGCGACCCGTGGCGGGCTGTGCTGCTCGGCCTGGCCTACTGCGCGGGGCTCGGCGTGCCCTTCGTGCTCGTCGCCCTCGGCTTCGGCTGGGTCGGAACGAGTCTCGGCTGGGTGCGACGTCACATCCGGGGCATCAACATCGCGGGCGGCGTGCTGCTCATCATCATCGGCGTGCTCATGGTCACCGGACTGTGGAGCATCATCATGTCGGAACTGGGGGCGGTGATCGGTGGCTTCAGCACCCCGCTCTGAGCGCACGAAGAAGACCGCGACGTCGAAGGCCGCGTCGAAGGCAGATCGGTCGACCGACCCGCACCGGCCCGACGACCACATCGACGCCGCGCCGCCCGAGGCAGGCGTCACGCAGCCGAGGCTCGGCGTGGTCGGCTATCTGCGCTTCTTCTGGCGCCAGCTCACGAGCATGCGCACGGCTCTCGTGCTGCTGCTGCTGCTCGCGCTCGCCGCCGTGCCGGGGTCGCTCGTGCCGCAGCGCAGCTCCGACCCGAACGGCGTGCTCCAGTACCAGCGCGACAACCCCGACACCTTCGAACTGCTCGACAAGCTCGGCGTGTTCTCGACGTTCAGCTCGCCGTGGTTCTCGGCCATCTACCTGCTGCTGTTCATCTCGCTCGTGGGCTGCATCCTGCCGCGCACCAAGCACCACCTCGACGCCCTGCGCGCGCGTCCGCCGAAGACCCCCGCGCGCCTCGCGCGCCTCGTCGGCTTCACCGAGCAGACCGTGACCGCGGATGTCGAGACGGCCGTCGAGGAGGCCCGCGCCGTGCTGCGCGGGGCCGGGTATCGCGTCGAACGCTACAGCGACTCGATCTCGGCCGAGCGCGGGTACCTGCGCGAGACCGGGAACCTCGTCTTCCACACGGCGCTCGTCGGTGTGCTCGTGACGGTCGGCATCGGCAGCGGTTTCGGGTACAACGGTCAGCGGGTGATCGTGCAGGACTCCGCGTTCACCAACTCGCTCGTCGCCTACGACTCCTTCACCTCCGGTCGTTTCTTCACGGAGAGCGCGCTCGAGCCCTTCTCGGTGCGCCTCGACGAGTTCGAGGGCGCCTACGAGCTCGACCCGGCATCCGGTAACTTCCACCCTCGACTTCACCGCGCACCTGTCGACGCGGGTGCCGGGCGGCGACTGGACGGATGCCGACCTCAAGGTGAACTGGCCGCTCGACATCGGCGGCACCAAGATGTACCTCCTCAGCAACGGCTTCGCCCCCGTCGTCACCGTGCGCGACGCGGATGGCGAGGTCGCGTTCTCGGGTCCCGTCGCCTTCATCCCGCAAGACAACAACCTGCGCAGCCTCGGCGTCATCAAGGTGCCCGACGGCCTCGCCGAGCAGGTGGGCATGCTCGGGTTCTTCTACCCCGACCCCGTCGAGCAGAGCGACGGCATCTTCCAGTCGCAGTCGCCCTACATCGGGCCCTCGAGCCTGCTCACGCTCACCGTCTACACGGGCGACCTGGGGCTCGACGAGGGCGTGAGCGTCAACGCGTACTCGCTCGACACCGACGGCCTCACGCAGGTCGCGGGCCCGAAGGCCGACGCCGCGGCGCTCGAGCTGAAGCAGGGCCAGACCGCCGAACTGCCCGACGGCCTCGGCACGATCGAGTTCACCGCGCTCAAGCGCTTCGTGGGCGTCGAGTTCCATCACGACCCGACCGAGGGCTGGGTGCTCGTGTTCTCGCTGCTGATCCTCGGCGGCCTGCTCGTGAGCCTCTTCGTTCCGCGCCGCCGCATGTGGATCAAGGCGGTCGCCGACGGCGACGCGGTGCACCTCGAATACGCCGGCCTCGCGCGCGGCGAAGACCCCGGTCTCGCGGATGCGGTGGCCGACATCGCCCGCCGCCACGCGGCGAGGCTCGAACGTAGGATGAACCCGTGACCACCGACACCCTCGCCGCCTACTCGTTGCTCGCCGTGTACTCGGCGTCGGCGATCTACGTGCTCGCGTTCATCGGGTACGTCGTCGACCTCGGTCGCCGCTCGAGCGAGACGGTCGCGGGACGCGCGCTGTCCGCTGCGTCGGCATCCGCGTCGTCCACCGCCGCGAGCCGGGGTGGCACCACGGTGCTGGCCCCGCCCGCGCCGCCCACGGCATCCGAGGCTGCGGATGCGAAGCCTGGCAAGAGCGCGCGCATCGCGTTCGCGCTCACCGTGCTCGGCTTCGCGGTGCACGTGCTCGGGCTCGTGCTGCGCGGCATCGCGGCCGCCCGGGCCCCCTGGGCGAACATGTTCGAGTTCGCCGTGACGGGCACCGCGATCATCGTCGGGGTGTTCCTCGTGGTCGGCCTGTTCCGCAACGTGCGCTACCTCGGTGCCTACATCACGGGGCTCGCGACGTTGCTGCTCATGCTCGCGGCCATGAACGTCTACGTCGACGTCATCCCGCTGCCGCCCGCCCTGCAGTCGGCCTGGCTCGTGATCCACGTCTTCGTGGCGATCCTCGGAACGGGCTTCTTCGCCCTGGGCGCAGGTCTCTCGATCGCGCAGCTGCTGCAGGCGCGTCGCGAGCTCGGTGCCACCGACAAGCCGCGCTTCCTGCGCGCCTTCCCGAACTCCGAAGCGCTCGAGAACCTCGCCTACCGCGTCAACGTCATCGGCTTCGCCTTCTGGACCTTCACCCTCATCGCGGGCGCCATCTGGGCCGAGCACGCGTGGGGCCGCTACTGGGGCTGGGACACCAAGGAAGTCTGGACGTTCATCATCTGGGTCGTCTTCGCCGGCTACATCCACGCCCGGGCGACCCGCGGATGGCGCGGTGCGCCCTCGGCCTGGCTCGCGATCGTGGGCTTCGTCGCGGTGCTGTTCAACTTCACCGTCGTCAACCTCTTCTTCAAGGGCCTGCACGCGTACTCGGGGCTCTGAGCCCGCTCCGCGCTTCGTTTCCCGCTGGTTGAGGTTCGTCGCGGCGTTCCTTTTCCCGCTGCGTGGGGCCAGCCGCGGGCGCTCCCTTCCGCTGGTTGAGGTTCGTCGCGCGCTCCATACCCCGCTGGTTGAGTAGCCCGTCGCCGCAGGCGCGGGCGTATCGAAACCCTGTTGACGCCGACGCGCGACGCGGGTGCGGGTCGACTCAGCAAGCCCGCCCTCGCGCAGTATCGCGTGCGGGAGGTTTCGATACGCCGCGCGCCCAGCGCGCGCGGCTACTCAACCCGCGGGAGGGGCGCCCAGCGCGCGGCTACTCAACCCGCGGTCAGGGTGGAAGCCGCGAGCAGCGCCGCACAGCGGCGCACGCGCTCGTGCCACCAGGCGACCCGCTCGGGCGGCGCCGCGTGCTGCCGCAGCAGTGTCGCATCCGGCTCCACGGCCCGCACCGCGATCACTCCGCCCCGTGGCCGCAGCGGCTCGGCTGTGACGTCGGCCGCCAGCAGGGCCGCCGTGCCGAGTCCGCAGTCGTAGGCGAGCTCGGGAAGTGCCGCCGCGAGGCGCGCGCCCATCGCGAGCCCCACTGAGGTGTCGATCGCGCTCGAGACCACGGCCGGCAGCCCCGCCTCGGCGACGATCCGCAACGCCCGGGCCACCCCGCCGAGCGGTTGCACCTTCACGACGAGGAGGTCGGCGGCGCCCGCCCGCGCGACGGCGAGCGGGTCGGAGGCTTTGCGCACACTCTCATCCGCGGCGATCGGCAGCTGCCAGTCCCGCAGCCGCTCCCGCAGTTCGGCGAGCTCAGCCACGGTCGTGCACGGTTGTTCGAGGTACTCGAGGTCGAACGGCGCGAGCGCGTGTGCCGCTCGCTCGGCTTGATCGACGCTCCATGCGGCGTTCGCGTCGACCCGGATGCGGCCCTCGGCGCCCAGGATGCGCCGCACCTCGCGCACGCGGGCGACGTCGTCTGCGAGGCCCTCGCGCGCATCCGCGACCTTCACCTTGACGGTGCGCACCTCGCCGAAACGCTCGAGCACCTCGCGGATGCGATCGACCGGCACCGTGGGCAGCGTCGCGTTCACCGGCACCGCGTCGCGCAGCACGGGCGTGGGCGCACCCCAGGCCGCGTCGATCGCGGCCGCGAGCCACGCGGACGCCTCGGCGTCGTCGTACTCCAGGAACGGCGAGAACTCGCCCCACCCGCTCGGGCCGCGCAGCAGGAGCGCCTCGCGCTCGATGACGCCACGGAAGCGCGTCACGAGCGGCAGCCGCACGACGTGCGCGTCCGCGAGCAGCTCTTCGACATCCGGTGTCACCCCCTCATCCTCGCCGAGCGTTACCCAAATCCGCGAGCGCGGTCCGTCGGCGGGCAGCGCTCGCGGATTCGGGTAGCGCTCGCGGAGGGGCTCACGCCCTAGGGTGGAGGCGTGAGCGACCCCTCGATGGGCCCCGAGCGACCTGGCCTCGAGATCTTCGACGTGCGATCGGATGCCGCCGAGCTGATCGTGCCCGAGCTCGAACCCGACGACGTGCTCGCGCGCCGCCCCCGCTGGCCGGGCGCGCTCGCGGGCGGTCTCGCGATCCTCATGGTGATCACCTGGGCCGTCGCACTCGCCTGCTCCCTCGCGGGGCTGCTCGAGCTCGGCGTAGGGCTGTCGTACTCTGCGATCGGGCTGAGCGTCTTCGCGGTGCTCGCGGGAATCGTCGCGGTTGTCGCAAACTGGGGACGCGGATGGGGCATCGCGGCGATCGCGGTCGGCGTGCTGCTGAACCCCGTCGTGCTGCTGTATCTCCTCACCTGGATCGGAGCGCTGTGACCGTCTCGGAGCTGTTCGACGCCGAGGTCTGGCGCGAGGTGCCCGGCTTCGAGACCCTCGGCGATGTCACCTACCACCTCGATGTCACCGGACGCATCGCGCGCGTCGCGTTCAACCGGCCGGAGGTGCGCAACGCCTTCCGCCCGCAGACGGTCGACGAGCTCGCGCGCGCCCTCGACGACGCGCGCCAGAATCCGCGCGTCGGCGTCGTGCTGCTCACCGGAAACGGCCCGAGTCCGAAGGACGGCGGCTGGGCGTTCAGCTCGGGCGGCGACCAGCGCATCCGCGGGCGCAGCGGGTACGAGTACCGCGATGCTGGTTTCGAGACGCCCGCTGCGCGGGCTCCTCAACCAGCTGTGGCTGCAGGGCGCCTGCACATCCTCGAGGTGCAGCGCCTCATCCGCTTCATGCCGAAGGTCGTCATCGCGCTCGTGCCCGGCTGGGCTGCGGGCGGCGGCCACTCGCTGCACGTCGTGTGCGACCTCACGATCGCGAGCCGCGAGCACGCGCGGTTCAAGCAGACGGATGCGGATGTCGGCTCGTTCGACGCGGGCTATGGCAGCGCCTACTTCGCGCGGCAGGTGGGTCAGAAGTTCGCGCGTGAGGTGTTCTTCCTGGCCCGCGAGTACGACGCCGAACGCGCCTACGAGATGGGCGCCGTGAACGCCGTCGTGCCGCATGCCGAGCTCGAGCGCACGGGGCTCGAGTGGGCGGAGACGATCCTCGGCAAGAGTCCCACGGCGATCCGCATGCTCAAGTTCGCCATGAACGCCGTCGACGACGGGATGGTCGGCCAGCAGGTATTCGCGGGCGAGGCCACCCGCCTCGCCTACGGCACGGATGAGGCGGCCGAGGGCCGCGACGCGTTCCTCGAGAAGCGCGACCCCGACTGGGGCCCCTACCCCTGGCATTTCTGAGATGAGACCGCTCGTCACGGTCGCCGCAACCGAGGGCCCCGTCGCGGTGCTCGAGGCGCTCCGCTCGGCGCTCGCGGGCGGTCCCGCGCTCTTCGTCGCCTCGGGCGCTTCGGGAGCGGATGCCGCGCCCCTGCCCGCCGCGGTCGCCCAGCACGTGGGGCTCGTCGTGGAGACGAGCGGCACGACCGGCCGCCCGAAGCGCGTCGTGCTGTCGGCCGACGCCGTGCTGGCATCCGCTGCCGCGAGCGAATCGGCGCTCGGCGGACCTGCCCAGTGGGTGCTCGCTCTGCCCGTGCACTACATCGCGGGCCTCAACGTGCTCGCGCGGTCGCTGTGCGCGCAGACCTCGCCCGAGGTGGTGGCGGGGGACCACTTCACGGCGGCGGGGTTCGTCGCGGCCGCGACGGCGTTGTCCGACGACACCGCGCACGCGACGGCCCTCGTGCCGGCGCAACTCGCGACGCTGCTCGACGATGCCGACGCGCGCGCCGTGCTGCGCGACTTCCAGGCGGTACTCGTGGGCGGCCAGGCGACGCCGGAGCCGCTGCTCGAGCGGGCGCGCGAGGGCGGCATCCGCGTCGTGCGCAGCTACGGCTCGAGTGAGACGAGCGGCGGGTGCGTCTACGACGGCCGACCGATCGGCGGGGCGCGCGTGCGCATCGTCGACGGCGAGGTGCAGCTCGGCGGCCCGACGGTCGCCGACGGCTACCTCGACGACCCGCAGCTCACCGAGGAGCGCTTCACGAACGACGGCGGCATCCGCTGGTTCCGCACCGCCGATGCCGGCGAGTTCGACGGCGAGACGCTGCGCGTGCTGGGCCGTCGCGACGACGTCATCATCTCGGGGGCGTGAAGATCTCGCTCGCGCACATCGAGGAGGTGGTGCGCGCCCAGCCGGGATGCGCGGATGCCGTGGTCGTCGCCGTCGCGCATCCCCGGTGGGGCGAGCGTCCGGTGGTGGTCGCGGCGGGGGCGGCTGTCGATGACCCGGCCGTGCTCGTGGCGGTCGAGGCGCGGCTCGGCTCGGTCGCGAAACCGGACGGGGTCGTGCGCGTGGCGGCGCTACCGCTGCTGCCGAGCGGCAAGCCCGACCGTCGCGCGGCCGCGACCCTCGCCCGCACGCACTCAGCGGGTTGAGGAGCGCACCGCGCAGCGGCGCCGAAGACTCAGCGGGTTGAGGAGCGCACCGCGCAGCGGCGCCGAAGACTCAGCGGGTTGAGGAGCGCACCGCGCAGCGGCGCGCGTCTCGAAACCAGCGTCCCCTTTCGACGGAGGCTTCGAGACGCGTCGCCTGCGGCGCCGCTCCTCAGCCACCTCGACAGGACGCCACCGCGGCGGCCCCGACGGCCCGCCACCTCGACCAACGCCGCGACAGTAGGCTTCCCCCGTGGCGAAGCAGCAGCGATTCGATCCCCAGGCCCTTGAGCGTGCCCGAGGCAACGCTCCGTCGAAGAAGGCGCCCGCCAAGGGCAAGCCGAGCGGCAAGAAGACCCGCGGCAAGAGCGGTCGGCCCGGGGGCCGCCCGCCGGCCGAGGCGACGCCCGCAACCCTCGGCACCTGGATCGGTGCGGCACGTCCGCTGACCCTCGCCCTGGCCATCGCGCCGGTCGCACTCGGAACGGGCGCCGCATCCCTCGGCCTCGACGTCTGGTACGAGCACTGGGCGCGCGCGGTGCTCTGCCTCGCGGTTGCCGCCCTGCTGCAGATCGGCGTCAACTACGCCAACGACTACTCCGACGGCATCCGCGGAACCGACGCGCACCGGGTCGGCCCCTCGCGTCTCGTCGGCTCGGGTCGCGCCAAGCCGCGGCACGTGCTCGTGGCTGCGCTCGTGTTCTTCGGTCTCGCGGCCGTGGCGGGCCTCACGCTCGTGATCGTCACCCAGCAGTGGTGGCTGCTCGCGGTGGGCGCCGTGGCGATCGTCGCCGCCTGGTTCTACACGGGCGGCACGCGCCCCTACGGGTACGCGGGGCTCGGCGAGCTCGTCGTGTTCGTGTTCTTCGGAGTCGTCGCGGTCGCGGGCACGACCTTCGTGCAGCTCGGCACCGTCAACATCGAGGCGTGGCTCGGGGTGCGGCGGCCGGCTTCCTCGCGATGGCCGTGCTGCACGTCAACAACCTCCGCGACCGGGAGCAGGATGCCGCAGCCGGAAAGCGCACCCTCGCGGTGCGGATCGGGCAGCTGCCGTCGCGCATCCTCTACACGGTCTTCGTGCTCGTGCCCTTCGGCATCCTGGTGTTCTTCGTGCTGTTCTACGAGCTCGCGCCGTATGTGTTCTTCGTGCTGTTCGCGACGGTTCCGGCGATCCTCATCGTCATGACGGCGCGCACCGCGCGTGAGTACGTCACGGCGCTCAAGCTCACGCTCCTGACGGCCCTCGCCTACGGCGTGGGCCTCGGCGCGGCGCTCGCCTTCTCGCTCGCGATCGGCATCCCGGCGGTCGTCTGACCCGCGCGGGGCGCCAAACGCTGTAGCGCTTCACCCGCCGCACCCGTCATCACGGCCGCGCGACGCCGAACGCTACAGCGTTTGGCCGAACTCTCGGGTCAGTCGAGGTCTTCGGCGCGCTCGTCGGGACCGCGCTCGTCGGAGCTCGGCACTCCGGCCTTCTGGCGGCTGCGCTCACGACTCGCGGCGAACTCGGCGGCCACGCGATTGCGCAGCGTCGGGAAGAAGATGTACGAGACGGTGAGGCTCACGATCACCGCTGCCAGCGCGGCGAGCAACGGGGCCATCATGGCCGGCAGCGCGTAGGGCGCCAGCAGCACGTACACGAGCGCGAAGGTTCCGCCGAAGAGGGCGAGGCGCAGCAGGGTGTACGGGATCCAGGCGGGCACCTGCCCATCCTAGGTCGATCGTCCCGGGGCGACCGGGCCAAGGCCGGGCGGAGAGCCTAGAATCAAGGTATGGCCGCCCTGCTGCGCTACCTCCCGATCATCATCGCTCTGGTGTTGCTCGTCGCGGCCGTCGTCGACATCGTGCGGATCGATCCCTCGCGCGTGCGCGCCCTGCCGAAGGGCCTCTGGGTGATCATCGCCATCAGCATCGTGATCATCGGCCCGATCCTGTGGTTCGCCCTCGGTCGCGAGCGGCTCGAGCCGCGCGAGCACGGCCGGTACCGCACGGCGCCCTCGGCGCCGGATGACGACCCCGAGTTCCTGCGTCGCCTCGCGCGCGAGAAGGAGCAGGAGCAGCGCATCCGCGACCTCGAGAAGCGCCTGTCGGAGCTCGGCGACGACGACGCCCCGAAGAACCCGCAGTGAGCCGGGGCCCCGACGCTCCCGCGAGCGTCTACGCCACAGCTCTGCTCGCGGGGCTCGTGCGCCGGGGTGTCACGGATGTCGTGGTGTGCCCCGGATCGCGCTCGCAGGCGCTCGCCCTCGCGGCGGCCCGCTTCGAGCAGGCGGGCCTGCTGAACCTGCACGTGCGCATCGACGAGCGTTCGGCGGGCTTCCTCGCCCTCGGGCTCGCGATCGAGTCGGGCGTGCCCGCCGTGATCGTGACCACCTCGGGCACCGCCGTCGGCAACCTGCACCCCGCCGTGCTCGAGGCCGCGCACTCGGGGGTTCCGCTGCTCGTCGTGAGCGCCGACCGTCCCGAGGAGTTGCGCGGCGTCGGCGCCAATCAGACCACGCGCCAGGCGGGCATCTTCCGCGGCGTCGCGCCGCACTCGTGGGATGTTCCGGCCCCCGCGGGCGACCCGGGCGAGGAGCAGGCGGCCGACGCTCTCGCGGCCGAGGTGCTCGACGGCATCCGGGGTCCGCGTCACGTCAACCTCGCCTTCCGCGAGCCGCTCTCCTCGGCCGTGCGGCTGCCGGATGTCGAGCCGGGGACGTGGACACCGCCTCCCGTCGCGCTCGGCGAGACCGCGGAGCTGTCTCCGGCCCCCGGCACGATCGTCGTCGCCGGCTCGGGCGCGGGCGAGGTGGCGGAGCAGGTCGCGCGCGAGCTCGGCGCCCCGTTGCTCGCCGAGGTCGCGAGCGGCGCCCGGTTCGGTCCCAACCTGGCGGCCGCGTACCGCGAGCTGCTGGGAGCCGCGGGTTTCGGCGACCGCGTCGAGCGCGTGGTCGTCTTCGGGCACCCCACCCTCAGCCGGGAGGTGCCGGCCATCATCGAGCGCCGCGGGGTCGAGACGATCGTGGTGCGCACCCCGGGCCTCGACGACTACAACCCCGGCCGTCGCGTCACGCGTTTCGTCGACCGGGTCGTCGTCGACACCTCGCGCGAGCCCGACCCGTCGTGGCCGCGCCGCTGGGCCCACGCATCACGCTCGCTGCTCGAGATCGACGAGGGTTCGGTCGCCTCGATCGGCCTCGATTACACCGAGCGGGCGAGATTCGCGCGCGAACAGCTGCAGCGGATGCGGGCACCCGTCACGCGCCGCGAGCTCGTCGAGGCCGTGTGGGCGGCGAGCTGGCCGCACGACCGGCTCGTGCTGGGGGCCTCGCGCCTCATCCGCGAACTCGATCGGGTGGCTCCCGGCAAGCGCATCCCCGTGCACGCCAACCGCGGCCTCGCCGGTATCGACGGCACGATCGCCACCGCGACCGGCATCGCCCTCGCCGCCCAGCGCGACGAGACGCGACCCGGGGTCACGCGCGTGCTGCTCGGCGACCTCGCGCTGCTGCATGACGTCGGCTCGCTGCTCGGCGGCGACGGTGAAGCCTGGCCGCGCCTGCAGCTCATCGTCGGCAACGATCACGGGGGCACGATCTTCGACGGGCTCGAGGTGGCGCGCTCGGCCGACCTCGCGCTCGCCGACCGGGTGCTGCTGACCCCGCAACATGTCGACCTCGCGGCCCTCGCATCCGCCTACGGCTGGGAGCACCGCCTCGTCACCGAGCGCGGGCAGCTCGACGGTGCGCTCACCCCGACCGCCGGCCGCACCCTCGTGGAGGTCGCCCTCGCGCGCTGAGGAGCGCAGGCCGCCTCGCCCGATGAGGGGCGCAGGCCGCCCTCGCCCGCTGAGCGGTTCAGGTGGCTGAGGAGCGTCGCGCGCAGCGCGATGCGTCTCGAAGCCCCGTCTCCCGCATGAGACATGGGCAGCGCTAGCGTGGCGGCATGAGTTGCGCCGAACTGTTGCGGGCGGGGGCCGGTTTCCGTCTCGCCGAGGTGGATCCGGATGCGACTCCCGGTTTCGCGGGCGACAAGAAGGCAGGCGAGAAGGCGCTCGCGGCGGGGAGCCCGAGCTCGACCGGCTGCAGGAGCTGCTGTTCGCCAACACCCAGCACGACCCGCGAAGCGTGCTGCTCGTGCTGCAGGCGATGGACACTGCCGGCAAGGGCGGCATCCTTCGGCACGTCGTGGGGTCGGTCGACCCGCAGGGCGTGCACATCCACTCCTTCAAGGCCCCGACCGAGGAGGAGCTCGCGCACGATTTCCTGTGGCGGGTCGAGCGCGAGCTGCCGGAGTCCGGACGCATCGGGGTCTTCGACCGCTCGCACTACGAGGACGTGCTCATCGGGCGGGTGCGCCAGCTCGCCGATGCCGCCGAGATCGAGCGCCGCTATGGGGCGATCGTCGACTTCGAGCAGCGGATCGCGGCATCCGGAACCGTCATCGTGAAGTGCATGCTGCACATCTCGCCCGACGAGCAGCGCGAGCGCCTCGCCGAGCGCCTCGAGCGGCCTGACAAGTACTGGAAGTTCAACCCCGGCGACATCGCCGAGCGCGCGCTGTGGCCCGAGTACCAGCAGGCCTACCAGCTGGCGATCGAGCGCACCTCGACCGATGCCGCGCCCTGGTACGTGATCCCCGCGAACCACAAGTGGTACGCGCGGCTCGCGGTCGCCGAGCTGCTCACCGATGCGCTGCGTTCCCTTGGGCAGAGCTGGCCACCCGCCGACTTCGATGTGGAGGAGCAGCAGCGCCTGCTGGCGGCCACCGTCTGACCGCTCTCCGCGAGAGTACGCACTCTTAAGCCTCCGGAGGCCGTTTGAGGCGCAAAAGCACGTACTTTCGCGGACCCCGGGTGGGGCGTCAGCCGAAGGCCTCCACGATCGGCCGGAACTTGAGCTTCGTCTCGGCGAGCTCGACATCGGGGTCGGACGCCGCGAGGATGCCGCCCCCGGCATAGGCGCGGATGTCGCCCTCCGGTGACACCTCCGCCGAGCGCAGCGAGACAGCCCACTTGCCGTCGCCCGCCGCATCCACCCAGCCGACGGGCCCGCCGTAGCGGCCGCGGTCGAGGGGCTCGAGTTCGTGGATCACCTCGAGTGCCTTCGCGGTCGGGGTGCCGGCGACCGCCGCCGTGGGATGCAGGGCGGCGGCAAGGTCGAGCGCCGAGGACACATCCGAGAGCACTCCCTCGATGTTGGTCGCGAGATGCCACAGGTTGGGAAGCTTGAGCGCGAACGGGATCTCGCTCGCCGAGATGCCGGAGCGGGCATGCGGAGCGAGGGCGTCGAGCACGCTCTGCACGGCGTAGCTGTGCTCGTCGAGGTCCTTCGTCGAGGTCGCGAGGCGCAGGGCCGCCGCGTGGTCGGACTCCGCGTCGGCGCCACGCGCGATCGAGCCGGCGAGCACGCGCGCCGTCACCTTGCCGTGGCTCACGCGCGCGAGGGTCTCGGGGCTCGAGCCGAGGTGGCCGTCGATCGCGAAGGTCCAGGTGTCGGGGTAGCCGAGCGCGAGTTCGGCGAGCACGCGCCGCAGGTCGCCGCCCTCAGGCAGGTGACCCACGAGGTCGCGCGCGAGCACCACCTTGCGCAACTCTCCCGCGCGGATGCGGCTCACGGCATCAGCCACGAGTTCGCGGAACCGCGCGGGCCCCACCTCGCCCGGCAGCAGGCTCAACCGGAACTCGGCGCCCAGTTCGTGCGCGACCGCCGCGGGCGGTTCGGTCTCGTCGCCGGCCACGCGCACCTCGGTCACCCAGCTCACCCCGTCACGGCGGCCGACGATCGTGCGCGGCACGATGAGCACGCTCTCGAACGCCGAGCGCTCGTCGAAGGTGAAGGCCCCAAAGGCGAGCAGGCCGGTGCCCGATTTGCGCACCGGGTCGTCGATCGTCGCGGATGCCGTGATGCGCCGCCAGGTCTCCGCCGCCTGGGCGATGCGGTCTGCTCCGCGGAAGGTGAGACGCACCGCCTCGCCGAGCCCGGCGACCCCCTCACCGCGTCGCATGAACAGCAGCGGAGCACGCGCATCGAGGATCGGGAGCAGCGAGGTCAGCGGATCCACGACCCGTGTGCGGGCGGCGAGCACGGGCACCTCGCCTGGGGCAACGGTCACCCCTCCACCCTAGGCTCATCGCGCGCGCACACGAGGGTCGAAGGCCCCGGGCACGGCGCATGTGGGCTGGATAGGATGGCGCGTGGTGAACAGGGCGGATATGGAGAAACGGCCGGACGAGGTGTCCGGCATGTTCGACGACGTCGCGCGCGGCTACGACCGCACCAACGACCTGCTCTCGCTCGGCAACGCGCCGCTCTGGCGGATCGCCACGGTGCGTGCGATCGACCCGCAACCGGGCGAGCGCATCCTCGACATCGCTGCGGGCACGGGAACCTCCTCGGCCGCGCTCGCGAAGTCGGGCGCCACGGTGGTGGCCGTCGACTTCTCGCCCGGCATGATCGCCGAAGGGCGCCGCCGCCACCCGCACCTCGAGTTCGTGGAGGCAGACGCGGAACGCCTGCCGTTCGGCGACGACGAGTTCGACGCCGTCACGATCAGCTTCGGCCTGCGCAACATCGCCGACCCGATCGTGGCACTCGGCGAGATGTACCGGGTGCTGAAGCCCGGCGGGCGCCTCGTGATCTGCGAGTTCTCGCATCCGAGCAACCCGCTCATGCGGCTCGGCTACGACGGCTGGATGAAGCTCGGCATGCCGCTCGTCACCAAGCTCGCGAGCTCCAACCCCGACGCCTACCGCTACCTGCTCGAGTCGATCGAGCAGTGGCCGGATCAGCAGACCCTCGCCCAATGGATCCGCGGCGCCGGCTTCGCCCGCGTGGCCTACCGCAATCTCACGGGCGGCGTCGTCGCCCTGCACCGCGGACGCAAGCCCGTCGATCCGGCCGTGCGCGCATCCGCCGCCCGTCGCCGCGGCGGCACCCGTCCGCGCCCCTCGACCCCGCGCCCGACCAGCTGACCTCAGAACGGCCACAACGTGACCCCGACCCCTTCGATCGCCCGGCGCCGCACGCTCGGCGCCTCGCTCGGCCTCGGCGACGCCCTCTTCGCCTCGAGCGAGGAACGGCACTTCGCACGCGCCATCGAGAAGGGACTCGACAAGGTCGAGGCCGGTCTCGCGGGGCAGCTCGCCTTCGCCGATGACATCGCGGATGCCGCGGGTCGCTATCTCTTCGACGCCGGCGGTAAGCGGGTGCGCCCCGTGCTCGCGCTGCTCACCGCCCAGCTCGGCGACGGCGTGAACGATGACGTCGTCGTGGCGGCCCAGGCCGTCGAGATCACCCACGTCGCGTCGCTGTACCACGACGACGTCATGGACGACGCGCAGATGCGTCGCGGGGTTCCGAGCGCCCAGACCGTGTGGGGCAACTCCGTGGCGATCCTCACGGGCGACCTGCTGTTCGCGCGCGCGTCGCAGCTCATCGCGGGGCTCGGCGAGCGCGCCCTCACGATCCAGGCCGACGTCTTCGAGCGGCTGTGCCTCGGCCAACTGCACGAGACCATCGGGCCGCGCCCGAGCGACGACCCGATCGAGCACTACCTGCAGGTGCTCGCCGACAAGACCGGATCGCTCATCGCCTGTGCGGCCGTCATCGGGGTGATCTTCTCCAACGCCCCGGATGAGTACCGCGAGCCCGTCGAGCTGTTCGGCGAGCGCGTGGGGGTGGCGTTCCAGCTCGTCGACGACGTCATCGACCTCTCGGGAGCCATCGAGCACACCGGCAAGGAGGCCGGCACCGATCTGCGTGCGGGCGTGCCCACCCTGCCTCTGCTCTACCTGCGCCGCGACGCCGAGACGGATGCCGCATCCGCTGCGCTGCTGGCGCGCCTCGAACAGGGGCTCGCCCCCGATGCCGACCCCGCCGCGTTCACCGGCGCGGTGGCGGAGTTGCACGCGCACCCGGTGACGGCCGCTACGCTCGCCGAGGCGCGACGCTGGGCCGACGATGCGGTCGCGGCCCTCGCACCGCTGCCCGAGGGACCCGTCAAGAAGTCGCTCACCCGCTTCGCCCAGGCGATCGTCGAGCGTTCCGGTTGAGCGCGCCCGGGCGCCTGCCCGCGGCGCCCTCGGATGAGCGCTCCGCTCCGCATCCCGCATCCCGCGCTTCGGCGCACAGGAAGGAAACCCCCGCATGAAGCTCCGTCTCGCGATCGTGGGAGCCGGTCCCGCCGGCATTTACGCGGCCGACATCCTGCTCAAGTACGAGCGCAGCTTCGACGTCTCGATCGACCTGTTCGAGCAGCTTCCGGCCCCGTACGGTCTCGTGCGCTACGGCGTCGCGCCCGACCACCCGCGCATCAAGGGCGTCATCGGGGCGCTGCGCGACATCGTCGACCGGGGCGACATCCGCATCTTCGGCAACGTGCTCTACGGGCGCGACATCACCCTCGCCGACCTCAAGAAGCACTACCACGCGGTGATCTTCTCGACCGGCGCCGTGCGCGATGCCGGCCTCGACATCCCGGGCGTCGATCTGCCCGGCAGCTTCGGTGCCGCCGATTTCGTGAGCTGGTACGACGGCCACCCCGACTTCCCGCGCACCTGGCCGCTCGAGGCGCAGTCGGTGGCCGTGATCGGCAACGGCAACGTCGCGCTCGACGTGGCGCGCATCCTCGCGAAGCACCCCGAGGACCTGCTCTCGACCGACATCCCCGACAACGTCTACGACGGCCTCGTCGCCTCGCCCGTGACGGATGTGCACGTGTTCGGTCGGCGAGGGCCGATGCAGGTGAAGTTCACGCCGCTCGAGCTGCGGGAGCTCGGCGAGCTGCGCGACGTCGACATGATCCTCGACGAGGAGGACTTCCACTACGACGAGGCCTCGCGCCGGGCGATCGAGTCGAACAAGCAGGTCTTCGTGATCGACAAGGTGTTCACCCAGTGGCGCCAGCGTGAAGTCGGTCAGGCCTCGCGCCGGCTGCACTTGCACTTCTACGCGAAGCCCGTCGAGATCGTCGGCGACGAGCACGGCATCACCGCCTACCGCTACGAGCGCACCGAACCGGATGGCTCGGGCGGCGTGCGCGGCACCGGCGAGATCCGCGAGGTGCCGGTGCAGGCGGTGTACCGGGCGATCGGCTACTTCGGGTCACCCCTCGACGGCATCCCGTTCGACGAGGAGCGCGGCGTGATCCCCAACCACGAGGGTCAGGTGCTCGACCACCACAACGAGGTCGTGCCCGGCGTCTACGCCACCGGGTGGATCAAGCGCGGCCCGGTGGGTCTCATCGGCCACACCAAGTCGGATGCCATGGAGACCATCTCGCACCTCGTGACCGATCAGGCGAACTGGTGGGATCCCGCCGACCCCGCCGAGGCATCCATCGTGACCTTGCTCGAGGAACGCGGCATCGCGTACACGGATCTCGAGGGCTGGCACCGGCTCGACACGCACGAGGTCGCTCTCGGCGAGCCGCACGGGCGCGCGCGTATCAAGGTCGTGCCGCGCGAGGAGATGGTCGAGATCTCGCGCGGGGAGTCCGCCGACTGACGAGGTGATTGAGGAGCGCCGCCGCAGGCGACGCGTCTCGAAATCGCCGACCCTATTGCAGCCCGGCCGTCAAGCGCATGAGGTTGTCGACCGTCTGCAGGCGGAACGGCCGCTCGCGCCACTCCTCAAGGGTGAGCTCGCGGCTCACCGCGCGGTAGGCGTCCTCCACCTGGCGCAGCTGCGAGAGGAACGGCTCGCCGTGGATCATCACCGAGATCTCGAGGTCGAGCGTGAACGAGCGCATGTCCATGTTGGAGGAGCCGATGATGGCGACCTCGTCGTCGAAGGTCATGTGCTTGGCGTGCAGGATGGTCGGTGCCGGGTAGAGGTAGATCTTCACGCCGGCCTTGAGCAGCGCCTCGTAGTAGCTGCGCTGGGCGTGGTACACCATGAACTGGTCGCCGATCTCGGAGACGAAGAGCTCGACGTGCAGCCCCGACTGCGCGGCGGTGGTGACCGCGTAGAGCATGGAGTCATCCGGCACGAAGTACGGGCTCACGAGCACGATGCGACGTTGGGCGTTGTAGACGAGCGAGTTGAACAGCCGCAGGTTGTTCTCGCCCGAGAAGCCGGGGCCGCTCGGCACGACCTGGCAGTCGAGATGCCCGTCGCCCGAGAGGCGCACGGGGGCGGCCTCGCGCACGAGCAGCTCGTCGGTCTCGGAGTACCAGTCGGTCACGAAGATCGCGTCGATGCCGGCCACCACGGGGCCCTCGAAGCGCACCCAGTAGTCCTTCCAGTGCAGGCCGCGCTTGTGGTTCTTCTTCTTCTGGTACGGCGTCTCGATCACGTTGAGCGAGCCGGTGAATGCCACCTCGCCGTCGATCACGAGCAGCTTGCGGTGATTGCGCAGGTCGGGGCGCTGGAAGCGTCCCTTGAGCGGCTGCAACGGGAGCATGAGGTGCCACTCGATGCCGGCCCGCGTGAGGAAGCGTTTCGTGCGGCGGAACCCGGGGTACTGCAGGTTGCCGAGGTGGTCGAGCAGCACGCGTACCTTCACGCCGCGGGCACGCGCATCCGCGAGGGCCTGGAAGAACGGGCGCGTGGTGTCATCCAGCGACAGGATGTAGAACTCGACGTGCACGACGCGCTTGGCCGCCTTCACCGCCTCGGTCATGGCGTCGAAGGCCTGCTGATTGTCGGCCCACATCTGCGCACTGTTGCCGCCGACGAGGGGCATGGCGCCGAGGGTGCGGTTGAGCTCGACGAGCGGCTCGAGCCACGGAGGCCAAGCGGGATCCTTCTGCACGAGCTCGATGCCCTCGGTGGTCTCGAGGATGTACTCGTTGATCTCGCGCTGCTTGCGTCGGCGATTGCGCGGCAGCCGCGCGCTGCCGAACAGCAGGAAGAACAGGATGCCGACGTAGGGGATGAAGAAGATCGCGAGCAGCCACGCCATGGCGGTCTGCGGTCTGCGGTTGCGCGGCACCACGATGAGGGCCGTGATGCGCACGGCGAGGTCGATGAGGATGAGCGCGACGACGGTCGCGAGTGAGAGCCACGCGGCGAATCCACCCTCCACGTACTCAGTCTGTCAGCGTCGGGGCGCGGTTGTGCCGCGGTTTCGGCGAGGTGCCGCGGTTTCGCGGCGCGCGGAACGCCGAAACCGCGGCGGATCGGCGCTCAGCGCATGTTCACGAACTGCAGGGCGACATCCAGGTCTTTGCCCTTCAGCAGCGCGATGACGGCCTGCAGGTCGTCGCGGCTCTTGGACTGCACGCGCAGCTCATCGCCCTGGATCTGCGACTTGACCGACTTGGGGCCCTCGTCGCGGATGATCTTGGAGATCTTCTTGGCGTCCTCGCTCGAGATGCCCTCCTTCATGCGGGCCTCGATGCGGTACTCCTTGCCGGATGCGAAGGGCTCGCCGGCGTCGAGCGAGCGCAGCGAGATGCCGCGCTTGATGAGCTTCTGCTCGAACACGTCGAGCACGGCCTTCACCCGCTCTTCGGCGTTCGCCTTCATGAGGATCTTCTCGCCCGAGAACTCGATCGAGGCGCCCACGTTCTTGAAGTCGTAGCGCTGCGCGATCTCCTTCTGGGCCTGGCTGAGGGCGTTCTGGGTCTCCATCGTGTCGACCTTGCTCACGATGTCGAAAGAGGAATCTGCCATGCAGCCATGCTAGGTCTTAGGCGTGCGCCCCGCCCTCAAGACCTTCGTGCCGGTGGCCGCGGTCGTGGTGGCGCTCGCCCTGCTGACGGTGGCCGTCGTGGTGTTCCTCGCCCCACGCGGCCGCGATGCCACGCCGGGTGCCGAGCGCACCCCGCTTCCCAGCTGGGCCCCGCCCGCCACCCCGCCGCCTGCCGCCGCGACGCCGACCGGGCCGGGCGTTGCGGGCCTGGCCGACCCGGACTGGTTGGACGAGGTGGCCGACGCGACCGGCATCCCGCGCCGCGCGCTCGCCGCCTACGCAGGGGCTGCGCTTGTGAAGGCCGAGACGATGCCCGAGTGCGGGCTGAGCTGGGCGACGATCGCCGGGGTCGGGGCGACCGAGTCCGACCACGGGCGGCACGGCGGTGCGCGCCTCGATGAGGGCGGCACGGCGGTGCCCGGCATCTTCGGGGTGGCGCTCGACGGCGACGGCGTCGCGCTCGTGCCCGACAGCGATGGCGGCGCGATCGACGGCGACGCGGAGGCGGATCGCGCGGTCGGGCCGATGCAGTTCATCCCCGAAGCGTGGCGCAACTGGCACGTCGACGGTGGGGGAGACGGAGTCGAGGACCCGCAGAACATCGACGACTCCGTGCTCGCGACCGCGAACTACCTGTGCCGGGCGAGCACCGCCTACGAGACGGAGGACGGATGGCGCGCCGGCATCCGCTCCTACAACTCGCCCGAGGTGTACCTCGGCACGGTCGCGCAGTACGCCATCCGTTATGCCGAGGCGGCGGCCGTGGCTCGCTGACGTGCTGTTGTGCAGGAGTTCTGCTGTTGTGCAGGATCCTTCGCAGCTCGCGCGCGCGTCCTCGCCGAGAAATAGGAGAAGTCGGGGCTTTCAGCCGCCGATGCTGGCGAGAATTCCTGCACAACAGCAGAATTCCTGCACAACAGCGGAGGTGGGCTAGCGCCGGGCCGTGGACGAGCGCACGACGAGTTCGTACGGCAGGTCGATGTTGAGGGTCTCCTCGCTGCGCTCGCCGGGGTGCAGCTCGTCCATGAGCACCTCGACCGCCATGCGTCCCTGCATGTCGGGGAACTGCGCGATCGTCGTGAGCCCGAAGAACTCGGCCAACTCGTGGTCGTCGATGCCGATGATCGACACGTCACCGGGAACGTGCATGCCGAGGTCTTTGGCGGCGAGGATCGCGCCGATCGCCATCTCGTCGGATGCGGCGAAGATCGCCGTGGGACGCCCGCTCGGGTTGCCGAGCAGCTGCTTGGCGGCCCGGTAGCCGCCCTCCATGGTGAAGTCGGCCGCGTGGAAATGACGGTCGAGGGTCTCGAGGCCGGCGGCGTGCATCGCCTGCTCGTAGCCGTGGCGGCGGTTGGTGGGCAGGTGGAAGTCCATCTCGAGGGCTTCGCCGCCGATGTGCGCGATGTCGGTGTGGCCGAGGGCCAGCAGATGCTCGGTGGCGAGGCGCCCGAGCTCGGTGTCGTCGAGGCTCAGCGTGCGCACGCCCGGTAGGGGGCCGCCGACGCCGACGATGGGCTTGTCGAGGTCGATGAGCCGCTGCACCTCGTCGCCCGTGAGTTCGAGCGAGACGGCGATCACGGCATCCACGCGCTTGCGCAACAGGAAGTGCTGGAAGACGAGCCGTCGTTCCTCGTCGCTGCCGCCCAGGTTGTAGAGGGTGAGGTCGTAGCCCCGCTCGAGCAGCGCCGATTCGGCGCCCTCGACGACCGCGCCGAAGAACCAGCGGTTGAGGAAGGGGATCACCACCCCGACGTTGCGGGTGCGCCCGGTGGCGAGGCCCGAGGCGCTCGACGAGACGACGTAGCCGAGCTCGGTGGCGGCCGCGACGACGCGCTCGCGGGTGGTGGGGGACACCGAGCCACGGCCCGACAGCGCACGCGAGACCGTCGCGGCGGAGACGCCCGCGACCCGGGCGACCTCGTGGATGCCGGGCACGCGTCCTCCTGTGCTGGGTGATGATTGCTGGCATCCTATCGGCGGCCTCACGCGTGGTCTCGTGAGCTGCTGCGACCTTGTATCCTTGATGGGCGCGAGCGGTTGGTGATCACACGGGCCGTGAGCGCATCTGGCGAGTTACCCAAGCGGCCAAAGGGATCTGACTGTAAATCAGCCGGCGTAGCCTTCGGGGGTTCGAATCCCTCACTCGCCACCAACGTGAAAGACCCCGCTTCGGCGGGGTCTTTCACGTTCGCGAGCTGCGCGGCGGGCGCGTCATGCGGGGTCCAGCACGACGACCGCCGTCCCTTTCGGTCGGCGGATCGCGAAGGCGTCGAGGTCGCCCCAGCCCGGGTAGTCGGCGAAGCGTGCCCAAAGGCGCTCGTGTTCCTCGCCCGCGGCGATGCGGGCGCGCACCGTGCGGCGCGTGCGGCCGAGGTCGACGCGCACCTCGGGGTGGGCGCGCAGGTTCTTCAGCCACGACGGATCCGCCGCCGCCCAGCCGTTCATGGCGAGGGTGACGAGCGCGTCGCCGTCGTCGAAGTAGCCGAGCACGACCGGGCGGGGTTCTCCCGAGTTGCGACCGATCGCGTGTACGCGCATCATGCCCATCCGCTTGCCGCGGCGCGGGGCGGGCAGTCCGAGGCGCGCGCCGCTCAGTCGCACGAGCAGGCGGTGGCCACGCCAGATCGCGCGGATGAGTGCGCGCGGCGGCGGCGATGGGGTGGATGAGGTGGTGTCCATGGTCGTTCCTCTACAATGTAGGTCTACACGGTAGGAAACAGTACCTCTACGGTGTAGACCCGTCAAGCACTAGACTGCGGACGATGCCTCGACGCCCCGATCCCGCCGCTGCGCCTGCCGCGCCGCCGGCCACGGCGCGCCGCCCTGACCGCAGCGCCGCGCGTCCCGAGCGCCTCAGTCGTGAGCGCATCGTCGCGGAGGCCATCGCCCTCGCCGACCGCGACGGGATCGACGGGCTCAGCATGCGCCGCCTCGCCGCCTCGCTCGAGGTCGATCCGATGTCGCTCTACCATCACCTGCGCGACAAGGAGGCTCTGCTCGACGCCATGGGCGATGCCCTCGTGGCGCAGATCGACCTTCCGGAACCGTCGGGAGAGTGGCCTGCCCAGCTGCGGGATCTCATCCTCGCCGCCCGGGCGACCATGCTGCGGCATCCGTGGTCCGCGCGCGTGCTCGACTCCCGAGACCAGGCGGGACCCGCGACCGTCGCCTACATCGACCGCGTGCTCGGCATCCTGCGCACGGGCGGCGTCTCGCTCGAGCTCGCCCACCACGCCCTGCACGTGCTCGGCAGCCGGGTGCTCGGCTTCGACGCCAACCTCTTCGACGACGCGCCCACCGAGACGGACCCGGCGCTCGTCGCGGCTCAGGTGCGCGCGTGGGCCCCGACGCTGCCGCACGTCGCGGAGCTCGCGCTCGCAGCGGCCCACGACGGCGTGCTGGGTGCGTGCGACGACGACGCCGAGTTCCTCTTCGCGCTCGACCTCATCCTCGACGGCCTGCAGCGCCGCGCCGCCGCGACCTAGCCGCACCGCACGACGCGCAGGTCATCGAGACGGCACTTTCGACCCGAAGACGCGCCGCGGAAGGGTCGAAACTGCCGTCTCGGCGACGCCGGCCGCGCCGCGCGCGACCTTAGCCCGCGTACGACTCGAGCGGCGGCCCCGGCCGCAGCACCTCGGTGACGATCGCACGGATGGCGAACTCGGTCGCTGCGCCCAGGTCGAGAGCCGCGGGGTCGAGCAGCCACTGCAGCTGGAGGCCGTCCATGACGGCGAGGATCGACGCGGATGCCGTGTCGATCGTGCCCGGATCGGTCACGCCCTGCTGCAGGCACAGCTGCGCGAAGGCGCTGCGGATCTCCTCGCGCAGCACGCGATAACGATCTTCGAAGTAGGGGCGGCCCGGGTGGTCATCGGTGACCGACTCTGACGACAGCACGGTGTAGACCTGCACGATGCCGGGGCGCAGGGCGTTGGAGTAGGCGGTGCGCACGAGGTGCAGGAACAGCTCGGGTCCACCCGGGATGTGCTGGTCGACGAGGCCGGGGTCGCTGCGGTCGCGGTAGGCGAGCACCTCGAGCAGCAGCTTCTGCTTGGAGCCGAAATGGTGCAGCACGCCCGCGTGCGTCATGCCCACCTGCTCGGCGATGTCGGTCAGGGTGCCGTTGGTCGAGCCCTTTGCGCCGAAGGTCTCGATGGCGGCCTTCAGGATCTCGGTGCGCTTGCGCGCTGTCGCGGGCCGACTGCGTGGTCCGCCGGCGCCCGCGTCGCTCACCGTCTTCACCACGCCACCCTCGCTTCGCCCCGTCTTGTCAATTTGCTACTCCATCGGTAGCCTGGCCCCACCCAGCTTACTGCCCGGTAAGTAAGTGAACCCACCGGGTGCGGCTGGGTAACATAATCACAGTCCCGGGAGCGCTCCCGGAATCCCGGCATCCCGCCACTAGGAGAAGCAATGAAGCTCAAGAAGTCCGTGATCGCCGTCGGTGCGATCGTCGCTCTCAGCACCATGGTGCTGGCCGGGTGCTCGCCGAGCACCGACAGCGGCTCGACGTCGGGGGCCGCCCTGACGATCGCCAAGCCCGACGGCGCCATCACCACCGAATCCCACAACCCGTTCCTGGGCGACTCCTCGGCCTCGAAGTACGGCTACGCCAAGGTCATCTTCGAGCCGCTCGCCCTCGTCAACCCCACCGGCGACCTCGGCACCACGCCGTGGCTCGCGGAATCGGTCGAGTGGAACGACGACTACACCGAGCTCACCGTCGTGCCGCGCAGCGGCGTGAAGTGGAGCGACGGCACCGCCTTCACCGGCGACGACATCGTCTTCACCTTCGACATGTACCTGAGCGGCAAGCTCAGCGACACCTCCGGGCTCAAGTACGAGGGCGCGACCGTCGAGGGCGACGCGATCACGCTGAAGTTCGCCGACTCGAAGTACACCGCGCAGTCGCGCGTGCTGCACACCCCGATCGTGCCGAAGCACATCTGGGAGAACATCGCCGACCCGAACACCGACCCGCTCACGGATGAGGGTCTCGCCGTCGGCACCGGACCGTACGTGCTCGACAACTGGTCGACGGAGTCGGTCACCCTGAAGGCCAACGAGGACTACTGGGGCGGCGAACTCGCGGTGCCCGAGCTGCACTACGTGTCCTACGGCGACAACGCCGCGCTCACCACGGCGCTCGTCTCGGGCGACGCGGACTGGGCGCAGGCGTTCATCCCGCAGATCGAGAACAGCTACCTGGCCGCCGACGAGAACAACCACTTCCTGGCCTCGCCCACCGCGGGTGCCGGCACGCTGTTCATGAACCTGCAGACCAAGCCGTTCAACAACCCCGCCCTGCGTGAGGCGCTCGCCTGGACGATCGACCGCGAGGCCTACGTCGACATCGCACGCGAGGGCGCGAGCGAGGCCGTCTGGAACGTCACGGGCCTCGGCGCGCTGCTCGAGGACGAGATCCTGCCCGAGTACAAGGACCAGAACTACGCGGTCGACGTCGACAAGGCGAAGCAGATCCTCACGGATGCCGGCTACACCTGGAAGGACGACGCGCTGATCGACCCCGACGGCGAGGCCGTCTCGTTCTCGATCTCGGTGCCCGCCGGATGGAGCGACTGGAACACCGAGCAGGCGCTCATCGCCGAGGAGCTCGACGAGGCCCTCGGCATCGAGGTCAAGGTCGACCAGCCCGACTGGGGCGGCTGGGACGCCGCGCGCCAGGAGGGCACCTTCCAGGCGATCATCCACTGGCTCGAGGACACCGGCAACGCCTACGGCCTCTACACCTCCACGATGGACCCCAAGTGGATCGTCGACGACAAGGCGCAGTTCAACTTCGGTCGCTTCAACGACCCCGCGGTGACGGCTGCTCTGAACACCTACGCGAACGCATCCTCGGATGAGGAGCGTCAGGCCGCGAGCGCCGTTCTGCAGAAGGCCTTCGCGGAGAACGTGCCGGCGATCCCGCTCGGTGCGCACCCGCTGCTGGGCGAGTACAACACCCGCAACTACGTCGGATTCCCGACCGAGAGCGACCAGTACGCCTCGGCCGACCCGACGCAGCCCGGCATCGTGCAGATCCTCACGAAGCTGAAGCCCGCCAAGTAGGTCAGTGCGGAAACGGGGGTGGGTGCGCCACGCGCATCCACCCTCCGTCGGACAGGAAAGCGAGCAGCAGGCGATGAACGAACCGCTTCTCTCGGTGCGCGACTTCTCGGTCGTGTACGACGTCGATCCGCCCGTCGAGGCGGTCAGCCACGTCACCTTGGAACTGCAGCGCGGCGAGGTGCTCGGCCTCGCGGGCGAGAGCGGATGCGGCAAGACGACCCTCGCGTACGGCGTGCAGCGGCTGCTCAAGGCGCCCGCCGTGATCACGAGCGGTTCCGTGGTGTTCCACGACGCATCCGGTGACGACGTCGACCTGGGGGCCCTCGACGCCGAGCAGATGCGCCGGTTCCGCTGGGACAAGGTGTCGATGGTGTTCCAGGGCGCGATGAACGCCCTGAACCCGGTCGCCCCGATCGGGTCGCAGCTCGAGGACGTCTTCGAGGTGCACCGCCCCCGGATGTCGGCGCGGCAACGTCGCGCCGAGGTCGCCGAGCTGCTCGAGATCGTCAAGGTCGGCGCACAGCGCGCCCGCTCCTTCCCGCACGAGCTCTCGGGCGGCATGCGGCAGCGCGTCATGATCGCGATGGCGCTGGCCCTGCGTCCGCAGCTCATGGTGATGGACGAGCCGACCACCGCCCTCGACGTGCTCGTGCAGCGCGAGATCCTGCGGCAGATCTCGCAACTGCGGCACGAATTCGGCTTCTCGGTGATCTTCATCACCCACGACCTGCCGCTGCTGCTGGAGATCAGCGACCGCATCGCGATCATGCGCGAGGGCGAGATCGTCGAGCTCGACACCGCGGAACGCATCTGGACCGATCCGCAGAACGACTACACGAAGACGCTGCTGAGCTCGTTCCCGCGGCTCACCGGCGAGAGGGGCGTGGTGGCGCGATGACCGTGCTCGAGTTCGACCACATCACCAAGATCTACAACGTGCGCGGCGCGGGGCAGATCCGCGCGCTCGACGACGTGAGCTTCACGCTCCGCTCCGGCCAGACGATCGGCCTCGTCGGCCAGTCCGGCAGCGGCAAGTCGACGATCGCCAAGATCCTCACCCAGCTCGAGACCCCGACGAGCGGTGAGGTGCGGCTCGACGGCGCCCCGATCCCGCGCCACGGCACGGCCCTGCGCCGGTACCGGCAGCAGTTGCGGATGGTGTTCCAGGATCCGTTCGCCTCACTCAATCCGTACCACTCCATCCGCTACCACATCGAGCGTCCGCTGCGCCTCGACGACGTCGTGCCCAAGGCGCAGACCGAGGCCGAGGTGCGCCGCCTGCTCGAGCGCGTGCGCCTGGACCCGGATGCGGTGATGGAGCGCCGCCCGCACGAGCTGTCGGGCGGTCAGCGGCAGCGCATCGCGATCGCGCGCGCCCTCGCCTCGCGGCCGGCGATCCTGGTGGCCGACGAGCCGGTGTCGATGCTCGACGTCTCGATCCGGCTGGGCGTGCTCAACCTGCTCGCCGAGCTGCAGCGGGATGAAGGGCTCGGGGTGCTCTACATCACCCACGACCTCGCCACCGCACGGCACTTCAGCGACGAGATCATCGTGCTCAACCAGGGTCGGGTCGTCGAGCACGGCACGGCCGACGAGGTGATCCTCACCCCGCAGGACCCGTATACCCGCGAACTGCGCGCGGCATCCCCCGATCCCGAGTCGTTCTTCGCCTCGGCCGCCCGCGACCTCGGAGGTGCACCATGAGCGGCGCCCAGCCCCAGCTCGACGCGATCGCCGTCGGCACCACCGCGACGCGCGTCGTCTCGGGCCACTCCCGCATCCCGTGGCGCTTCCTCGGCAGCCGCGCCGCGTTCTACCTCTTCACCCTGTGGGCCGCGATCACCATCAACTTCTTCCTGCCCCGCATGATGAAGGGCGACGCGGTCAGCCAGTACCTCGCGCGCAACCGCAACGTGACGCCCGAGGCGGCCGACGCGCTGCGTGCGCTGCTCGGCCTCGACACCGACAAGTCGCTCGTCGAGCAGTACCTCGACTACTGGGCCCACCTGCTGCGCGGCGACCTCGGCGTCTCGTTGCTGCATGGGCTGCGGCCGGTCACCGAGGTGATCAGTCAGGCCCTGCCGTGGACCGTGGGGCTCGTCGGCTTCGCCACGATCGTCTCGTTCGCGATCGGCACGATCGGCGGCGGCATCATCGGCTGGCGGCGCGGCAGCAAGCTCGACGTGTTCGTGCCGATCACGACGTTCCTCGGCACCATCCCGTACTTCTGGCTCGGCCTGCTCGCGATCGCCGCCTTCTCGGTGAACCTGCGATGGTTCCCGATCGGCAAGGCGTACGGCGTGGGGATGCGGCCGGAGTGGACCTTCGAGTTCATCGGCCAGGTCATCCATCACGGCACGCTGCCGGCGGTGACGATCGTGATCGCCTCGCTCGGCGGATGGATGCTGGGCATGCGGAACATGATGCTCACCGTGCTCGATGAGGACTACATCACGGTGGCCCAGGCGAAGGGACTGCCGAACCGCCGCGTGCTGTGGGGCTACGCCGCACGCAACGCCGTGCTTCCGCAGATCCAGAGCTTCGCGCTCTCGATCGGCTTCATCGTGGGCGGCACGATCGTCATGGAGATGGTGTTCAGCTATCCGGGTATCGGCAAGCTGCTGCTGGATGCCACCAACGCCAAGGACTACGCGCTCATGCAGGGTGTGTTCCTGGTGATCACGATCTCGGTGCTCGTGGCCAACGTGCTCGCCGACTTCGCCTACGCCTTCCTCGACCCGCGCACCCGACAGACGGAGGCCTGAGCCATGGCAACGACCGACGACACCCGCACGCGGCCCCGCGCGCGGGCGCCCCCGAGACGATGACCATCCGCACAGCTCAGCTCGCGGAGAAGACGCCGCGCGGCACGAGCTTCTGGGCCCGTCTCGGCTCGGCCTTCGCGATGTTCCGCAACGCCAAGTCGATCACCGGGCTCGCGATCCTGGGCTTCTTCGTGCTCGTCGCGATCTTCGCCGACGTGCTCGCCCCGTATTCGCCGACCAAGGTCGACAACACCTCGCGCTTCCAGGCGCCCTCGGCCGCGCATTGGCTCGGCACGACGCACATCGGCGAAGACGTGTTGAGCCAGGTGATCCACGGCACCCGCGGTGTGATCGTCGTGGGATTCCTCGCCGCGATCATCGCGACCTTCATCGCCATCACGATCGGGGTGATCGCCGGATACCTCTCGGGCTGGAAGAGCGAGGGCCTCTCGGCGCTCACGAACGTGTTCCTGGTGATCCCGGGGCTGCCGCTCATCATCATCGTCGCGTCGATCTTCGAAGACCCGCCGCTGTGGCTGATCGCCGCCGTCCTTGGCCTGATCGGCTGGGCGTGGGGCGCGCGGGTGCTGCGCGCCCAGACGATGTCGCTGCGCAATCGCGACTTCATCCAGGCGGCCCGCGCCAACGGCGAGCCGTTGCGCCGCATCATCGCGGTCGAGATGCTGCCGAACCTCATGGCGCTCATCGCGGCGAGCTTCGTGGGCACCGTCACCGCAGCGATCCTGAGCCTCACGACGCTCTCGTACATCGGCGTCATCCCGGTGACCACCTACAACTGGGGCACGATCCTCAACTGGGCCTCCGCCCAGGGCGCCTTCCAGCAGAACCAGTGGTGGTGGTACCTGCCGCCCGGCCTCTGCATCGCGATCATCGGCGTCGCCCTCTCGCTCATCAACTTCGGCATCGACGAGTATGTGAACCCCCGGCTGCGCTCGGCGGGCGAGCGGGCTCGCGCGATGAAGAAGAAGGGCCTCGACGTGAACGACGCCGTGACCGTCGTGCGCGCTGCCACCCCGACCACCGCATCCGACGCAACGACCCAGAAAGCCTCAGAATGACCGAACCGTTCCGTGACCCGACCCGCTCGACCTCGGATCGCGTGGCCGACCTGCTCGCACGGATGACGCTCGAGGAGAAGGTCGGGCAGATGCTGCAGCTCGACGCGCGCGAGGATCTGGTCGACGCCGTGCAGCATCGTCACGCCGGGTCGATCCTGCACACCTCGCCCGAGCGGATCCTCGAGGCGAACCGGCTCACGGCGGCCACGCGCCTGCGGATCCCGCTGCTCGTCGCGGAGGACTGCATCCACGGCCACTCGTTCTGGCCCGGGGCGACGATCTTCCCTACCCAGCTCGGCATGGCCGCAACCTGGGATCCCGAGCTGCTCGAACGCGTGGCGCGCGCGACGGCGATCGAGGTGGCGGCCACCGGCATCCACTGGACCTTCTCGCCTGTGCTGTGCATCGCGCGCGAGCTGCGCTGGGGGCGTGTGAACGAGACGTTCGGCGAGGACCCGTTCCTCATCGGCGAGTACGCCTCGGCCATGGTGCGCGGTTACCAAGGCGAGGGGCTGCACGATCGCACCGCGATCCTCGCGACCGCGAAGCACTTCGCCGGCTACAGCGAGACCCAGGGCGGGCGGGATGCGTCCGAGGCCGATATCTCGCGCCGCAAGCTGCGCTCGTGGTTCCTGCCGCCCTTCGAGCGCGTCGCGCGCGAGGGGTGCCGCATCTTCATGCTCGGTTACCAGACCACCGACGGGGTGCCGATCACGCTCAACGAGTGGCTGCTCACCGACGTGCTGAAGGGCGAGTGGGGCTATCAGGGCGCGCTCGTGACCGACTGGGACAACGTGGGGCGGATGGTGTGGGAGCAGCGCGTGCAGCCCGACTACGCGCACGCCGCCGCCGCCGCCACGAAGGCGGGCAACGACATGATCATGACGACGCCGCGCTTCTTCGAGGGCGCGCTCGAGGCGGTCGAAGCCGGGATGCTGCCCGCCGACGCGTTCGACGATGCGGTCGCGCGCATCCTCACCATCAAGTTCGACCTGGGCCTCTTCGAGGATCCGCGGCTGCCCGTCGTCGGGCATGAGGCGATCGTCGGACAGGCCGCGCACAGCGAGCTCAATCTCGAGACCGCCAGGCGCTCGATCGTGCTGCTCGAGAACGACGGCACGCTGCCTCTCGGAGTGGATGCGGGGACGGCGGGGGCCGCGACGCGGCCGCTCAAGCTCGCCGTCGTCGGCCCGCTCGCCGACGACGCGCAGTACCAACTGGGCGATTGGGCCGGCGGCTCGGGTCAGGCCGGATGGCTCGACGGGCAGCCGCGCGAGCTCATCACGACGGTGCTCGACGGTCTGCGCGAGCTCGCGCCGGCGGGGTCGGAGGTGAGCTACGCGCGTGGCGCCGACATCCTCACGCTCGAACCGCATCCGCTCGGCGCCACGCACCCCGACGGGCAGCCGCGGCCGCCCGTCGTGCGTGCCTGCCCGCCCGACGATGCGCTCATCGCCCAGGCGGTGGCCGATGCCGAGTCGGCGGATGCCGTGGTCGCGGTGGTCGGCGACGCGATCGAGCTCGTGGGCGAGGGGCGTTCCACCGCGACCCTCGAGCTGATCGGCGGCCAGATCGCGCTGCTGGACGCCGTGATCGCGACCGGCACGCCGGTGATCGTGGTGCTGCTGGCGTCGAAGCCCTCGTGCTGCCGCCGTCGGTCGCCCGGGCGGCGGCCGTGCTCTGGGTCGCCAACCCCGGCATGCAGGGCGGGCGGGCGCTCGCCGAGATCGTGCTGGGGCACACCGAGCCCTCGGGCCGGTTGCCGATCTCGTTCGCGCGGCACGTCGGGCAGCAGCCGACGTACTACAACCAGATCCGCGGCCAGCACGGCGACCGCTACGCCGACCTCACGCAGTCGCCGGCCTGGGCGTTCGGCGAGGGGCTCACGTACTCGAGCGTCGAGTACTCGCAACTGACGCTCGCCGAGACCTCGCTCGGGCTCGCCGACACGATCGAGGCCGAGGTGACCGTCGCGAACACGGGCGCGCGCCCGGTGCGCGAGACGGTGCAGCTCTACGTGCGCGACGACGTCACGAGCGCGAGCTGGGCCGACCGTGAGCTCAAGGCCTACCGTCAGGTTCTGCTGGCACCGGGGGAGTCGCAGCGCGTACAGATCGAGCTGCCGGTGTCCGCGTGCACGATCGTCGACGCGGCGGGCAACCGCGTCGTCGAGCCAGGCGACTTCGACGTGCTCGTGGGGCCGTCGTCGCGCGAGGAGGTGCTGCTCGCGGCGCGCTTCACGGTTCGATGACCGTGATGCCGAGTTCGCTCGCGAGCAACGGCGCGAGCAGCGTGAGCTGATCCCCGTCGATCGCGGCGCCGCGCAGCGAGCCGGCGCCCGTCAGTTCCGCGAACTCGCACCCGCGCAGGTCCGCGTGCTGCAGCGTCGCGCGCGACACGTCGAGGCGCCGGATGCGGGTGCCCGGCAACGCGAGGCGCAGCACCTCGGCCGCGCCCAGGTCGAGCTCCTCGATCGTGCAGTCCGTGAATCGCACGTCGCGCAACGTGCTTCCGCGCAGGTTGACGAAGCTCAGCTTGCATCCGACGAACTCCACGGACTCCCAGTCGGCGTCGTACAGCTCCGCGGAGCCCAGGCGGCCACCCTCGATCCGCACGTCGCGCCAGCGGGTGCGCGAGGCTCGCAACACCGGGATGTCGAGGTGTTCCAGCACGGTCTCGATGATCGTCGTACCGCGCAGCTCCGCCTCGGCAGCGTGCAGCCCGGTGACCCGACACGATTCGATCCGGGCGCCGCCGAGCTGGACGGCATCCGTGCTGATGCTCTCGAACGCGAAGGCCTCGAGCGAGGCCGACGGCTCGAGGTCGTAGCCGTCGCCTGCCTGCAGCTCGGGCAGCACGATCGGGTCGAGCATCGGTGCGGGCACCGCGGCCTTGTCGGCGGGCATGCGGCAACCCTAGGCCGCGCGACCGATGCCCGCACGTGGTAACGATGGACCATGACCGTCGTGCTCGTCGAAGGCGCCAGCGACGCCCTCGCCGTCGAGACGCTCGCGGCACGCCTGGGGCTGGCGAGGCCGCGCCTCGTCGTCGTCGGCGGTTCGAAGGGCGCACGGCGGGCCGTGGCCGAACTCGCCGGTGAGCGGCTGCTCGGCCTGGTCGACCGCGCCGAGCAGGCCGACTTCGCGGGTCTCGTGGACGAGCTCTTCGTGTGCGACCCGGATCTCGAGGCGGAGTTCGTGCGCGCACTCGGTGCCGAGAGCGTGCTCGCCCTCATCGAGGAACAGGGCGAAGGGCGCTCCTTCCGGGTGCTGCAGCGGCAGCCCGCGCAGCGCGGTCGACCGCTCGAGCAGCAGCTCATGCTGTTCTTCGCCGGTCGGAGCGGCAACAAGGTGCGCTACGCGCGGCTGCTCGCGGCCGCCGTCCCGCAGGATCGCGTGCCGCATCCGCTCGTGCAGCTGCTGGCGGCGGTCGCGCGCGGCTGAGCGGCCGCACACGTCGCCTCAGCCGCATGCCAGGCTGGAGGCATGAGCACCGAACTTCTCGAACTGACCCGTGCGATCGCCCTCGAGGCAGGGCAGCTCGCCGCCCAGCGGCGACGCGAGGGTGTCGAGGTCGCCGCGACGAAGTCGAGCATCGTCGACGTCGTGACCGCGGCCGACCGCGAGGTGGAGGAGCTCATCCGCGCTCGGATCGAGGCGGCGCGCCCCCAGGACGCGATCCTCGGCGAGGAGGGTGGTGCAAGCGGGGGTACGAGCGGCATCACGTGGCTCGTCGACCCGATCGACGGCACCGTCAACTACCTCTACGGCATCCCGCACTACGCCGTGAGCATCGCGGTGGTCGAGGGCGATCCCGATCCCGCGGGCTGGACTCCGCTCGCCGGCGCCGTCTTCAACCCCGCGATCGACGAGCTGTTCACGGCGGCGCGCGACGGCGGCGCATACCTCGGTGAGCAGCGCATCCGGGTTGCGGATGCCGTGCCGCTCGAGCAGGCGCTCATCGCCACCGGGTTCTCCTACGACGCCGCGATCCGCGGAGAGCAGGGCGCGCTGGTTGCGCGACTGCTGCCGCACGTGCGCGACATCCGGCGCCTCGGCACGGCGTCGCTCGACCTCGTGGGCGTCGCGAACGGCCGCCTCAACGGCTTCTACGAGCGCACCCTCAACCCGTGGGACCACGCCGCCGGCGAGCTCATCGCTCGCGAGGCCGGTGCCATCGTCAAGGGCCGCGGGGCCGCCAGCCCGAGCCGCGAGTTCCTTATCGCAGGGCACCCGGATGTCGTGGGCCCGCTCGAAGAGCTGCTCGATGAGCTGGGGGCGTGAGACCCGCTGGCGGGAGCCCTAGGGCCGGCCGGCCTTCCCCTGTAGCTGACTCCAGCCGAGGTCGGTGAGCACGAGTACGAGGGCAAGCCAGACGAGTCCGAAGCCCCACCAGCGTGCTAGCGGCATCGGCATCTTCGATATCCCGGAGATCCTCGAGTTCGTGACGACGTTCACGGCGTTGGAGCCGGGAGATGTCGTGGTCACCGGCACGCCCGCCGGGGTCGGCATGTTCATGGACCCGCCGAAGCTGTTGCACGATGGAGACGTCGTGGAAGTCGAGATCGGAGCGCTCGGCGTTCTTCGCAATACTGTGCGCGAGGTCGAGTAGAAGGCGCTCTCGAGCCGGTTCTCCTTGCTACGGCGTCGGGATGTAGTTGCCACCTCCCTGTGACCCTGCGTACAGCACGTCGGTATTCCCCGGGAAGGTGTTCCCGACGATCGACGAGTGCGAGAGAGCTCCGATGACGCGGATCGGAGGCGCCGACACCGGGTTCGCTCCGAAGATGTTTCCCATGATCGAGACCTGCGACGCGTCGCCGTTGATCCGCACGGCCGACCAGCGCTCTTCCTCGTCGAGGTTCCAGTTGTCGAACGAGTTGGCCGAGATCGAGATCTCCGATGCTGCGGCCCCGAAGTAGACGGGAGAGCGAGTCAGCCAGTTGAACGAGTTTCCCGTGACTGTCACGTTGCGCGCGTCGACCTCCGTTCCGAAGGCGATCGCGTAGGGCGGCCGCCCGCCGCCGGTCGGTTCGCTGCCGCCGAAGACGTTGCCGGTGAACGTGAGGTTCGTGCCGCCCGAGGTCACGTTGACCACCGGTCCCCCGAGGCGTTCTCGACGACGTTCCCGGCGAAAGTGGAGTTGATCACGCCGCCGGCGAAGAGGCGGCGTCCGATGTCGAGGATGTTGTTCGCGATGATCGCACCTCGGAAGCTCGCCGCGTGTGGTCCCGTCGTGCGGATCGCGGTGCCCATGCTGTGGAAGTGGTTGCCCTCGATGAGCCACTTGCGCATGCCGTAAGGCAGCAGGTGAACGCCGCTGCCGGCGACACCTTCCTCGGGCCACGAGATGTCGAGGCCGAAGTCGCCGGTCGCGACGAGATTGTTCGTGAACACCATCCCCCGACCGACGTGCTTCACTGCGGTGTAGAACTCCACGAAGGTGCACTCGGTGATCGTCGTGTCGACGTCGTCGGTGTTGGTCGCCTCGCCGATCCCGGGATCGCGCGCCGTGAGGACGCCCAGCGAGTTCTTGAGCCCGGCCGCGACGACGAAGCACAGTCCGTACAGTGCCGAGAGCGGTGCGGCGATGTGCAGGGCCGTGCCGTCGAAGTCGACCTGGATGATCGAGGTGCGCGATCCCATGGTGCCCGCCCCCGCGAGCACGAGGCGACTGAAGTTGCCGGTCGGGCCGGTCCCGTCGGGCACGGTGAGCGTCTGCGTGATCCGATAGGTGCCGGGCGGGAAGTAGACGATCTTGTTGTCGCGCGTTCCCTGCGCGTCGATCGCCTGCTGGATCGCGGAGGTGTCATCCGCGACTCCGTCCGCGACCGCCCCGAAGTCTTGCGGCGTCGTGACCGTGGAAGCCCACGGAACGTTGGATGCTGCCGGAGTTCCACTCGGTGGCCCTCCCGCAAACGTCGCGGCGCCGAGCGCGGCGATACCCGCGCTCCCGAGGATGTGACGTCTCGTGATCGACATGGTCATTCTCCTGTTCGTCGTGCGACCGTGGCCGCGTGGTGGTGCGGTGGTGGGGGAGCAGGTCAGTGGGACGCCGGCACGATGTCGAACGCGATCGTGCCGAGGCCGTCGATGGCGGCCGCGACGCGCACGGGGGTTTCGGCCGTCACGCGGACGACCCGTGCCGTCGTGCTGCCGAGCGTCACGACGTCGCCTGGGAACAGCGTCGATTGGGCGGAGATGGCTTCGATGAGGTCCTCGGGCCCGAAGAGATAGTCGGACGTGGAGGCCGAGACTTCTTCGTCGCCGACGGTGAGTGCCATCCGCCGTTCGCGCCATTCACCGACCTCGCCGCCGACGACGCTCGGGAGCACGTTGAACCCGTCGGCCCAACGACCGTAGACCGCCGGAATGTGGCGCTCACCCGCGCGGGCGGGCTCGATGACGGTGTCGGCGAAGGAGAGGTCGCACAGCGAGACGAGGGGGCTGAGGGAGAGCATGGCGTCCTTGGCCCCACCGCGCGCGGTCCCCGAGGTGAGCCGGCGGATGACGACGGCGAGCTCGATCGCGACCTCGAGCTCGGTGGCGCGCACCGGCAGCTCGACGGGAGTGCCGCTCGCACCGAGGGAGCTCGCGGGTCCGTTGAGGAAGCGCGGAACGGCGAGTCGGGGCAGGCCCTCGCCGGCCGCCTGCTCGTGGTTTCCGAAGGCGGTGTACACGTGGCGCGCCTGCTCGACGCTCCACTCGCTCGCGGTGAGGGGCGGCTCCTGTGCGGCGCGGCGAACCGCGTACGAGGGGTGGCTCTCGAACGGCACCGGCTCGTGTGGCTCGATCACCCGCACGGGGTTGCGCAACAGTCCGACGTCTTCGATCTCCGATTCGAGCACCGTCGGGTTCCGCTCGAGCTGCTCCGACGGTATCGGGAGCCCGTCGACGCCCATCGTGCCGAAGTGGATGACATCGCCGGGGTGCAGCGTCGCGAACGAGGAGTACCAGTGGATGACGCGCTCGATGCCGAGCATCATCGCCGAGGTGTGTGCGCGATCCCGTTGCCGGCCGTTCTGACGGGTGTAGACGAGGAGGTCGTACGGGTCGCCTACCTCGTCCTTGGTGACGAGGTAGGGCCCGACCGGGCACAGGCTGTCGGCGATCTTGCCGCCCCACGAGGCGGTCGCTTGGTACAGCCAATCGTCGTACTCCGGCGGAAGGTGGTATCCGCGACCCTCGTTGCCGGGAACGACGCCGTAGTAGTAGGTGCCCGCCACGTCGGTGACGGTCGTGAAGCCCGCGACGTGGTCCATCGCGTCCTCGAGCGCGATGTACCGGCCGCCCCGTCCGATGACGACCCCGAGCTCGACGTTGTACGACATGAGCGGCACGTGGTGGCCACCGCGCATGATGACCGGTGCGCCGCTACCGATCACGCTTCCCTGTGGTCGCTGGTGGCCGAGGGGGAAGAGGTTGAGGTGGTCGATCCCGACCTTGTTGCGCACGAACGACGGAGCGTTGGTCACCAGGCCCCAGCACAGTCGAGGCCGGGGTATCGGGGCGAGAAGTTCGACATCGGCGACGCGATGGGACACGAGGTCGAGAACCGCGGCATCCGACTGCGCGAGATAGCGTTCGAGGAAACGTGCGAGCCGCGCGAGTTCCGAGAGGCCGTCGTCGCCGGAGGCGAGCGCTCCCGCGAGATCGGCCGGCCAGTCGTCGCGGAACTCGGGGCGGGAGTGGGCGTACCCGGACGTGCTCAGGATGGTGCGCTCGAGCACCGCGGGCACCCGTGTTGGCTCGACGATCCGCTCCTCGCCCGAAACCGGGTCGGCGATCACGAATCCCCAGCTTTCGGTGTTCTCGAGGAGGAACGTGGCCAGTCTCACGGGGCTCCTTTGCCGCCTGGCCCGGAAAACTCAGGCCTGTTTCGTATAAGTAGTTCGCTACGGTAGCCGCGCCGGCCTGCCGCCGCAAGCCCGTTTTTTGGCCTTTGCAACGGGTCCGAGGCGGCGCTTGACGAATGTGAAGGGCGTATGTACTCTGACGCAGACCCGTTTTCTGATACGTATCGAAGGCCATGATGAGCACACGACGAGGAAGTCGCCGCCCCACCCAGGTCGAGATCGCGCGCCTGGCCGGGGTGTCTCAGGCCACCGTCTCGACGGTGGTGAACGGCAATGGCGCGCAGGTCTCCGAGGAGAAGCGGCAGCGCGTGCTCGACGCCATCGCGCAGCTGGGCTACTCGGTCAACCCGATGGCGCGCGGGCTGCGCGGCGGGGGCAACCGCATCCTCGGCCTCTACACCTTCGAGTCCGTCTTCCCCGTGAGCGAGCGCGACTTCTACTTCCCGTTCCTGCTCGGCGTCGAGGCGGAGGCGGCCCTGCTGGGCTACGACATGCTCCTCTTCACCTCCGCGGGCGTCTCCGGGGAGCGCAGCGTCTACGCGGGCGGCTCCAACCGACTGCTCAAGGCAGACGGTTGTGTGCTGCTCGGTCGCCACCTGGCGCGGGACGACCTCGCTCGCCTCACTCGTGAGGACTTCCCGTTCGTGTTCATCGGCCGCAGAGAGGTCGACGGTGTGGAGCTGTCGTACGTCGGTGCCGACTACGCCGCTGCGACGAGTTCCATGGTGCGGCGCCTCGCCGCCATGGGACACCGCCGCATCTTGTTGCTCAAGCAGTCCAACGGAGACGAGCCGAGTGCCGACCGCGAGGCCGGCCACCGCGACGGGCTCGCGGAGGCGGGGCTCGCGTACGGGCCGGAACTGGTGCATGTGATCTCGGAGAACGCCGAGGTCGACGCAGAGCTCATGCGGTCGTGGATCGACGCAGGCGTCACCGCCATCCTCGTCGAGCCGAGTGAGTCCGCCGGTCTCGCCGAGGCGATCGAGCGGGCCGCCGAGCAAGCCGGCATCCACATCCCCGGCGATTGCTCCGTCGTCTTCCTGGGAGAGGCGCCTGCCCCGACTGCGACACGCATCTGGACGTCGTTCGCTCTGCCGCGCACCGAGATGGGGCGGGAGGCCGTGCAGATGCTCGTGCGGTTGCTCGAGGAACCCGGTGCCGATGCGCAACAGGTGCTGCTGCCCTGCAAGCCGACCGACGGCAACTCGATCGCACTGTCCCCGACCTTCCGGGTGCAGGCGTGATCCGGTACCTCGCTCGCTCGATCGCCACCGGCCTCTTCATCATCTGGGGTGCGGTGACGCTCGTCTTCATCATCGTTCGCGCCGCTCCCGGCGACCAGGCCACCATCCTGCTGGGCCCCGACGCCACCCTCGAGGAGGTCGAGTCGCTGAGGACCAAGCTCGGGCTCGACGCGCCGCTCCCGGTGCAATACCTGATCTACCTCGGCAACGTGGTGCGACTCGACTTCGGCGACTCCTACCGCTTCGGGCGTCCCGCGATCGAGCTCGTGTTCGAGCGACTCCCCGCGACCGCCGAGCTGGCTCTCGCCGCAACCGTCGTCGCGACCATCGGGCTCCTGCTCGGTGCGATCGCCGGCTCGCGGCCCGGCAGCAGGCTGGATCGCGCGATCTCCGGGTTCGCACTGACGCTCCAGGCCGCACCGCCGTTCTGGATCGGCATCATGTTCATCCTGTTCTTCGCCCTCCAGCTGCAGGTGCTGCCGAGTGCCGGCACCGGCAGCCCCGCCCACCTCGTGCTGCCCGCGGTGACGCTCGCCATCCCGTTCATCGCCGTCATCACCCGGATCACGCGCAGCAGCGTCGCGGAGTCGATGGCGGAGGGATACGTGCAGACCGCGATCTCGAAGGGGCTCACACCCCGGCAGGTGCTCTTCGGGCACGTCGTGCGGAACTCCTCGATTCCCGTCGTCACGATCGTCGGGCTGCACGTCGGAGCCCTGCTCGGCGGCGCCGTCATCATCGAGAACGTCTTCGCCTGGCCCGGTCTCGGCACCCTGCTCGTCTCATCGGTCTCGAATCGCGACTACTCGATCGTGCAAGCGGCCACGCTCGTCGCTGCCGTGATCGTAGTCACCATCAACTTGCTCATCGACATCCTGTACGCCCGACTCGACCCCGGATCCGGCTGGTGCGCTCATGACGAAGCTCTTGACGACCCCTGCTCGCACGCGCCGCTCGACCCGCGGCCTGCCGCAGGGCACGATCCCCGCGATCATCATCGGCCTCTATGTGCTGGTGGCGGTCATCGGCCCCATGTTCGTGTTCTACGACCCGGTCATCACCTCGGTGGGCGACCGGCTGCTCCCGCCCGGATCGGTGAGCGCGGCGGGCGAGCCGCGACCGCTCGGCACCGACGGCGTCGGCCGGGACATGCTCGGGCAACTGATCTACGGCGCGCGCACCTCGCTCATCATCGGGGTCTCCGTCGTGGGGATCTCCGCTGTGGTCGGCGTGCTGCTCGGCACGATGGCCGGTTATTTCTCGGGCTGGGCGGATGTCTCCATCTCGCGCCTCATCGACGTTCTGCTCGCCTTCCCCGGCATCCTGCTCGCGATCATCATCGCCGGCGTGCTCGACCGCAGCATGCTGGTGGTCATCCTCGCCCTGTCGGTCGCCAACTGGATCGGGTTCGCGCGGCTCTCGCGAGGGATCGCCCTGTCGTTCCGCGAGCGACCGTGGGTCGATGCGGCCCGCCTCGTCGGTGTGCCGTCACCCCTGTTGCTGTTGCGGCACATCATTCCGTTCGTGATCGGGCCTGTCGCCGCGCTCGCGACGACGGAGTTCGCGCTCGCCATCCTCTCCGAGGCGGGACTCAGCTTCCTCGGGCTGGGGCTGCCGCCCTCGTCGGTCTCCTGGGGTCAGACGATCGCGATCGGACGCAGCTACCTCGGCAGCGCCTGGTGGGTCTCGGCGTTCCCCGGCATCGCCCTGAGTGGCCTGGTCATCAGCGCCGGACTGCTCGGTGACCGGCTTACCGCGCGACTCACCGGCGACCGACGGTGAGCCGTCGTCTTCGAACTCAACTGCCCACGACAAGGAAGTCAGAAAAGGAGATATCAGCAATGCCCATCACATTCCGAACACGACTGATGGCGGGGGCCGCGGCCATCGTCACAGCGGCGTCGCTTGCGGCGTGTACCACCACCTCCGGGCCCACTCTCGCCGAGGATCAGGAACTCGCCGTCGGCGTGCAGTATCCGATCGAGAACCTCGATCCGCACGGGGCGTCATCGCAAGACGCCGGCACCCAATTGGCAGCAGAGGCCATCTTCAGCCAGCTCGTCAACACCGTCGGGCCGGGAAAATTCGAGGGCGAACTCGCCGAGTCCTGGGAACCGAACGACGACGCGAGCGTGTGGACCTTCACGCTCCGCGACGGCCTCACGTTCTCGGATGACTCCCCGCTGACGTCAGCGGACGTCGCGGCGTCGTTCGAACGCGTGCTCGCGCTCGCCGGACCGCTCTCCTCGAACTTCAAGGGCTTCACGGTCGCGGCGCCCGACGACAAGACGGTCGTCTTCACGGCGCCCGGACCCGAGCCGGCGCTGCTCGGCAAGCTGCAGCTCTTCGTGGTGACACCTGCGGACGTTGACGAGAACAGCTTCGGCGAGCCGATCGGCTCCGGACCGTTCGTCGTCGACGAGTTCGTGCCCGGCTCGACCCTTCGGCTCGTGCCGAACCCCAACTACTGGGGCGAGGAGCCGACGCTCGACGTGCTCGAGCTCCGGACGATCCCGGAGATCGCGGCTCGCATGACCGCGCTGCAGACCGGCGAGATCCAGGTGGCGTGGGGTATGCCCGACGACCAGGTCGCCATGCTGCGTGAGAACGCCGACCTCCAGGTGGAGGCGATCGAGACCAACGCCGTCATGACGATGTGGATGAACAGCTCTACCCCCGCCATCGCGGATCCCGCGGTGCGGCGTGCGCTGTGGCAGGCGGTCGACTTCGAGACGATCATCACGAGCCTCTTCCCCGAGACCGGCAGCCCCGCCGATTCGGTGGTCGCGCCGACGGTGCTGGGGTACGCCCCGCAGGAGCCTGTGGCGTACGACCCGGATGCTGCCAAGGAGGCGCTCGAGGATGCCGGGTTCGACTTCTCGACGACGCTGCGCTTCCAGTACTCGCAACCGCAGTTCGCCGAGGTGACGCAGGCCGTCGCCTCCGACCTCGCCAAGATCGGCGTCAAGGTCGACGTGCTCGAGAAGGAGCAGGCGGTGTTCCTCGAGGACCTGCTCGCTCTCAACTGGGACATCAACATCCAGATGATCGGTTCGCAGGGGTTCGATGCTGCGACCAACGTCGGCCGCCTCTACCCGTGTGCGGCGCACCGTACCGGCTACTGCAACGAGGAGCTCGACGCTCTGCTCGCCTCGGCCGGCTCGACGGGTGATGTCGAGAAGCGCGAGGAGTACTACGCCCAGGCGATCGAGATCATCTGGAACGACGCGGTCGGCATGTACCCGATGTTCACACGCCTCGCGTACGCCTGGAACAAGAACGTCGACGGTCTCGTCCTGGCGCCCGACGGACGTCCGGGCTTCGCCTCCGTGACCATCTCGGCGTCCAACTAAGAGGGCGAGGCGTCGTCGATGACATCAGCAACGGATGAGCGGCCGCTCCTGGAGGTCGTCGGCCTGTCGGTCGACGTGCCCGGCGCGGGCGGACCCATCAGGATCGTCGACGACGTCTCGTTCAGCGTGCGGCCCGGGAGGACCACGGGTCTCATCGGAGAGTCCGGGAGTGGCAAGACGATGACGGCGAACGCCGTGATCGGATTGCTGCCCCCGGGCTCCACCACCCAGGGGCAGATCTGGTGGCGTAGACGCGACCTCCTCGCGATGAGCGAGGCGGAGCGCCGTGCCGTGCGCGGCCGCGAGATCGCCATGATCTTCCAGGACCCGCTCGCCGCCCTGAACCCGACCCAGACCATCGGCACGCAGGTCGGTGAGATCCTCCGCCGCAACGGTGCCGGTCGTCAGGAGGTGCGCAATGCGGCGGTGCAGCTGCTCACGCGAGCGGGGATCCCGGATGCTGCACGCCGCGCCCGGGAGTACCCCCACCAGTTCTCGGGGGCATGCGCCAGCGCGCCATGATCGCGCTTGCACTCGCCGGCTCTCCCGGTCTCATGCTCGCCGACGAGCCCACGACGGCACTCGACGTCACCGTGCAGGCGCGGATCCTCGACCTCTTGAGTTCTCTGCGTCAGACCGAGGGGATGGCGATGCTGCTGGTGAGCCACGATCTGCGGGTCATGGCGCACGTCGCCGACGACCTCGTCGTGATGTATGCGGGGCGTGTGGCCGAACGCGGACCGGCGGCCGACCTGCTCGCCCGACCCAAGCATCCGTACACCCGCGCACTCGTGAAGAGCGTGCCCGCGGTGACGACCAAGAGCGCGCTCGCCGAACCCCTTCCCGGCGCCCCCGCCAACCCGCGGTCGCGCCCCAGCGGTTGCCCATTCCATCCGCGCTGTCCGATGGCGCAGGACATCTGCCGCGTCGTCGAGCCGCCGTTCATCGCCATCGACGAGGTGCGGCGCTCTGCCTGCCATTTCGCCGAGGAGGTCCCCGCATGACCGGGCCACTGCTCGAAGTCGACGGGCTCGTCGTGGACTTCTCCCGCCGCCGTCGCCGTCTTCGACCCGGCGAGGAACCCCCGCGCAAGGCCGTCGACGGTGTGAGCTTGAGCCTCCGACACAACGAGACCCTCGCGATCGTGGGCGAGTCGGGCTCCGGAAAGACGACCGTCGCCCGCAGCGTCGTCGGCCTCCAGAAGTTCGGCGCGGGCTCCATTCGCTTCCACGGGACCGAGTTGCGCACCGTATCGCGCCGGCCGGCCGCCCTCAAGCGCGAGATCCAGATGGTGTTCCAGGATCCGCGTTCCTCGCTCAACCCGCGCATGACCGTGCGCGCCATCATCAACGAAGTGTGGCGAACGCACCCCGCTATCGCACCTCGCGACCGGGCAACCGCGCTCGCCGAGCTCCTCGACGACGTCGGGCTCGACCCCAGCGTCGCGGACCGCCGGCCGGCGGCGCTCTCGGGCGGACAGTGTCAGCGTGTGAGCATCGCACGTGCGCTCGCGCTCAAGCCCACCCTGCTCGTGTGCGACGAGGCCGTCTCCGCCCTCGACGTGTCGGTGCAAGCCCAGATTCTGCGACTGCTCGTGGACCTCAAGGAGGAGCACGGACTCTCCCTCTTGTTCATCTCGCACGATCTCGGGGTCGTGCGGCAGATCGCCGACCGCGTCGCCGTCATGCGCCGCGGCGAGATCGTCGAGTTCGACGACGCCGAGCAGATCTTCGTGCACCCTGCGCACGAGTACACCCGTCAGCTTCTCGACGCCGCGCTCGATCTCGCCGGCGCCGACGACTAGGTCAACAACATCAGGGAAAGGCACAGGGTGACAGGGGTTCGAGTGGAGACATGCGACGTGCTGATCGTCGGCGGCGGGCTGGGAGGCGTCGCCGCGGCACTCGGCGCCGCGCGCCGCGGCCTTCGCGTGCTCGTCACGGAGGAGACCGACTGGATCGGCGGGCAGCTCACGAGTCAGGGGTTCCCCCGACGAGCATCCCTGGATCGAGCGGTTCGGTGCGACGCGCAGCTATCGCGCGGTTCGCGACGGCATCCGTGAGCACTACCGCCGGTGGTATCCGCTGACACCGGACGCCCTCGCCGACCCCGAGCTCAACCCGGGCAAAGGCAAGGTCAGTCGGCTCTGCCACGAACCGCGGGTCGCGGCATCCGTGCTCGAGTCGATGGTGTCGCCGTACCTCACCTCGGGACGGATGCGCATCCTGTATCGACACGTCGCCGTCGAGGTCGAGACCTCGGGCGACACGATCACCTCTGTGCATCTGCAGGGGCCCGAGCACAGGGTGGAGGTGCGGGCCCGCTACGTGCTCGACGCGACCGAGCTCGGCGATGTGCTGGCAGTCGGCGACGTCGAACACGTCACGGGATTCGAGTCGCGTGCCGAGACGGGCGAGCCGAGCGCGCCCGACGAGGCGCAGCCGTCGAACATGCAGGCGTTCTCCTGGGTCTTCGCGATCGAGTACCGCGAGGGGAGGACCACACGATCGAGCGGCCGGCCGACTACGACTTCTGGCGTTCGTACCAGCCCGACTACTGGCCGGGGCCGCTGCTCGGGTTGACGGCACCCGACCCGCGAACGCTCGAGCCGCTCGAGCGACGCTTCGTGCCGCACGAGCCGGTCGGCGAGATCGTCGCCGATCAGAGCCTCGATCCGGGTGACCGCGAACTGTGGGCGTTCCGGAGGATCGTCTCGCGTGATGTCTTCGAACCCGGCTTCTGCGACAGCGAGGTCACGATCGTCAACTGGCCCATGATCGACTATCTGCCGGGTGCCCTCATCGGCGTCGACGACGACGAGAAGCAGCGCCACCTGCAGGGCAGCCGGGATCTCGCGGCAAGCATGCTCTACTGGCTGCAGACGGAGGCTCCGCGTCCGGATGGCGGACGGGGCTGGCCGGGTCTGCGGCTCCGCCCCGACGTGATGGGGACCGACGACGGCTTTGCAAAGGCGCCCTACATTCGAGAGTCGCGTCGCATCCGGGCCCAGTACACCGTCGTCGAACAGGATGTCTCGCTCGCCGTGCGCGGCGAGGCGGGCGCCGTGTCGTATCCCGACAGCGTCGGGATCGGGATGTACCGGATCGACCTGCACCCGTCGACCGGAGGCGACAACTACATCGATGTCGCGAGCTGTCCGTTCCAGATCCCGCTCGGGGCGCTCATCCCGGTGCGGGTGGAGAACCTGCTCGCTGCGGGCAAGAACATCGGCACGACGCACATCACCAACGGATGCTTTCGCCTGCACCCGGTGGAATGGAACGTCGGCGAGGTCGCCGGGCTGCTCGCGTCATACTGTCTCGAACGCGAGCTGGCGCCCGCCGCTGTGCGAAACGACCCGGCGTCGCTCGCCGAGTTCCAGGAGCTGCTGGTGGCCGAGGGCATCGAGCTCGCCTGGCCGGACGACCCGGATGTGAGGCCGTACTGATGATCGATGGACGTCACCTGCTCTCGGGGCTCATCGTGCCGATCGTCACGGGGCTCGATGCCGAAAGCCGCCCGGATGCCACGCTGAGCGCACGTTTGCTCGATGCCATGGCTGATGCCGGCGTGACGAAACTCATGGTGCTCGGCAGCAACGGCGAGGGGCCGCTCATCCCCACCAGCATGTTGCGCGGCTATCTCGAGGAGATGGTGCAGGCCTGGCACGACCGGGTTCCGCTCGGTGCCGTCGTGGTGAACGCGACCGCCCCGGCCACGCTCGAGGCGCTCGAGCGCGGGGCGCTCGCCGTGGCGGCGGGTGCGGACGCGGTCGCGGTGTGTGCGCCGTTCTACTTCCGCCATCGTGACGACGAGATCCTCGAGCACTTCCGTCGCTTCGCAGCGCTCGAGGCGCCCGTCGTGGCCTACAACATCCCTCGCTACGTGAACGACCTGACGCCGGCCGTCATCGAGCAGCTGCCCGAACTCTCGCATGTGATCGGGGTCAAGGACAGTTCGGGAGACCTCGAGACGCTCGCCCGCTTCATCGCGCTCAAAGACGCGCGTCCGGACTTCGGGGTCAGCCAGGGCGGCGAGACGGCGCTGCTCGCCGGGCTGCGCATGGGGGCGGACGGCATCGTGCCCGGCACCGGCAACATCGCGCCATCGCTCGCCGTGCGGCTGCTCGACGCGCTCGCCGTCGGTGACGACGCAGCCGCCGAACGCGCGCAAGAGGTGACGACTCTGCTGACCGGCATGCACCGCATTCGCGCCGGGGTGCCCTCGGTGAAGGCGGTGCTCGATCAGCTCGGCCTCCTGACGCCACACGTGGCACCCCCACTTGCCCCGTGCACCGAGGCGGAGCGTTCAGCGCTCGCCGAGTTCATCGCGCCGTTCCGGGCCGAGCTGATCGGAGGAAGCTGAGTCGCCATGACGTCCCCGAACGTGGTCGTGATCCTCGCCGACGATCTGGGGTACTCAGATCTCGGATGCTTCGGCGGCGAGATCGACACCCCACGACTCGATGCGCTCGCGGCGGGTGGGGTGCGCATGAACGCGTTCTATGCGACTCCGCGCTGCAGCCCGTCGCGGGCTGCCCTCCTCACAGGTCGCCACCCGCACTCCGTCGGCGTGGGGATCCTCACGACCGACGACCGGCCGAACGGGTACCCGGGCTCGCTCGACCCTCGCGTACCGACGGTGGCCGAGCGACTTGGAGAGCGTGGTTACGCAACGGCGCTGCTGGGCAAGTGGCACCTGTCGTCGGATACGAACACCCCGAACGAGACCTGGCCGACGCGGCGCGGTTTCGACGAGTTCTACGGCATCCTCGGTGGGGCCGCGAGCTACTACGATCCCCCGCTCTACGAAGGCGAGCAGCGGATCGAGCGTGGTGACGACCCCGACTACTACCTCACCGACGATCTCTCGCGGCGGGCCGTCGAGTTCGTCGACGCGGCCGTCGCCGGTGGCACCCCGTTCTTCCTCTACCTCGCGTACACGGCGCCGCACTGGCCGTTGCACGCGCCCGAGCACCGGATCGCGCACTATCGCGAGCGGTACCGTCGTGGCTGGGACGAGTTGCGCCGCCGGCGTGCCGACCGTCTGAGTGAAGTCGCACTCGAGCACGTGGTCGACCTGCCGCACGATCCCGAGGTGCCCCCGTTCGCAGGCGCGGCCTCCCTCGAGTGGGAGGCCGAGCGGATGGCGACCTACGCCGCACAGGTCGAGGCGATGGACGCGGGCGTGGGCCGGCTGCTCGACGCACTCGACGCGCACGGGGTGCGTGACGACACACTCGTGATCTTCACCTCCGACAACGGGGCGAGTGCCGAGGCGCTACCCTTCTCGCCGAGTCTCACCGCGCATGCCGGGCGCACGCGCGACGGACGCGAAGTGCGCGTGGGCAATGAGCCCGCGATCCGACCGGGGCCCGACGATGGCTTCGCGAGCTACGGGCGGTCGTGGGCACAACTCTCGAACACCCCCTTCCGCCGGTACAAGCGCTGGGTGCACGAGGGCGGCATCGCGGTTCCGTTCCTGGCGAGCTGGCCGCATGGGGGCGTCACGGGCGGCGGCGTGAGTGCCGCACCCGCGCACATCGTCGATGTCGCGCCGACGATCATGACGGCCGTCGGCGGAGTTGCCGAGGGAGCCGGCGAGAGTCTGCTCGAGCTGCTGCGGGCGCCCCGGACGTTCGACTCCGAGGAGCGGACCCTCTGCTGGGAGCACATGGGGAACGCCGCGATTCGCCGCGGCCGCTGGAAGCTCGTGCGCGACGCGGATCAGCCGTGGGAGCTCTACGACCTCGCGATCGATCGCCGCGAACTGCACGACGTCGCCGGGCAGCATCCGACGCTCGTCGCGGAGTTGGAGCGTGCGTGGCACGACTGGGCGGACGCCAACGGGGTGATCCCCTGGAGTGACGTGCTCGCCGACTTCCGCGCGCGCGGCCGCGCGCTGCCCGGGTGAGGCACAGGAAGGGGACGCATACATGGTGCACGTGATCGTGTTGCCGGGTGGCGGCTACGCGGTGCATGCGGAACGCACGGCGGAGCCGGTGGCGGAATGGCTCGGCTCGGCGGGCGTCTCGGCGTCGGTCTTCCGCTATCCGTTGCTCGCGCGGCACCCCGCCCCACTCGACGCGATCCGGGCGGAATTGCGGACGCAGCGCGCACGGCACAACGGACCAGTCGGGCTCATCGGCTTCTCGGCGGGGGCCACGCGGCGGGTCTCGCCGCCTACGCACCAGCGGATGCGGTGGAGGACCGTGCGGACTTCGTCGTGCTCGGTTATCCCGTGGTGTCGATGCAGTCGGCGACCCATCGCGCTTCGCAGCTCAATCTGCTCGGCGAGGATGCGAGCGACGCGCTACGTGCCGCTACCTCGCTCGACGTCCTCGTCGACCGGCAGGCGCCACCGAGCTTCGTCTGGCATTCGGTGGGGGACACGATCGTGCCGGTCGATCACGCCTACCTGCTGGGCGCCGCGCTGGCCCGACACCACGTTCCGCACGAGCTCCACCTGTTCGAGGACGGCGACCACGCGCTCGGTCTCGCGCGCGGTGCGGGCAACGTCGAGCAGTGGACAGAACTCTGCCTGCGCTGGCTCCGTGCACACGGGTGGGCTCCGTGAGCGGCTCCTCAGCAGCGGCGCCCGCCCCGCCGGAGGGCTTCGCCGAGTTCTGGACCGCCCGCTACCGGCGGGCACGGGCTGTCGACCCCGCGCCCCGGATCGTCGGCACCCGCCGATTCGGCGACCGGATCGAGCACGACATCGCCTTCACCTCGGAGGGGCACGTCGAGTTGGGTGGGTGGCTGCAGCTGCCGGCCTCGGGTGAGCCGACACGCGGACTCGTCGTGGGCCATGGTTACGGCGGTCGTTCGTCCCCCGAGCGCCCCGTTCCCGTCGACGATGCTGCGGTGCTGTGGTTCTGCTCCCGGGGGCTCCCGGATCGGGGACTCGTGCCGGGCATCCCGCGGCGCCCCGACGAGCACGTGCTCCATGGCATCCAGCACCGCGACAGCTACGTGCACGGGGGTGCGTGGCAGACCTCTGGTGCGCGGTCACCGCACTCGGGCTCCTCGTGCCGGGTCTGGCGCGCATCGACTATCTCGGCACGAGCTTCGGCGGCGGCATCGGCGCGCTCGCGATCCCGTGGGACGACCGGCTGGCTGCCGCCTGTCTCGTCGTGCCGAGCTTCGGCAACCACCCTCTTCGAATCACGGTGCCGAATACCGGCAGCGGTGCGGCAGTGAGCCGGTACGTGCAGCAGCATCCGGAGACGCTCGAGGTGCTGCGGTGGTATGACGCAGCCACTGCGGCGGGTTTCGCGCCACTCCCGGTGCACGTCGCCGTCGCCCGCGAGGATGCGGTGGTGCCGGCAGCGGGGCAGCTCTCGATCGCCGACGCCCTCGCGGGTTCACGCATCGGGCGGTTCGTGCTCAGCTACGGCCATCGCGACTACCCGGGCCGCGGTCAGGAACTCGCCGAGCTGTGGGAGGCGCAACGCCGCTTCCTGGGGTCATGACGCTCGCCGGCACTGGCCGCCGCAAGACCCGTCGGTTACCATCGAATGGTTTCCCGAAACCCGAGAAGCGTGTCGTAACCCGGAGGAGAGCGTGATGACCATTGCCGCGCGCTCCGGTGACGACCGCGATGTGAGCTCGTGACGCCTGCCGACGGTCCGCTTCCTGCAGCGACATCCCGCCGCGAGCTCCGTGAACGTGAGCGCGCGGCGGCCGCCGCGGCCGCGAGTTCTGCTCCGCCGTCGGCAGCGCCGTCGCAGACCCCACCGACTCTGCCCGCCGCGCTGCCTCTGCCCGCCGCACCGGCATCCTCGGCACCGCCTCCTCGGCCGCAGGCGGCCACCGCCGCCACCCATCCGCCGACGCGCCGCACGGCCCGGCGGAGGCTCGGCTCCCGCTTGCTGTCGTTCGGCGCGCTGACCGCCGCCGGGGCACTCGTGGTGGGTATGTCGTTGCCCGTCAACGTGCTGGGCGGCTACGACCTCGCCGCGGCCGACGTTGCCGACCTCGCCCCCTCGGTGCCGATCGAGGGCCAGGAGGTCGACATCGCCAACACAGATGCTTCGGCCCTCAGCGCCCAGCGCGACACTTTCGAGGTCAAGTCGTGGGCGCAGGTGCTGCGCGACAAGTACTCGCGCGGCAACTTCGCCTACTCGGTGTTCTGGACCGGGCCGGTGCGCTGGCCGTTCCCCTACGAGGTACCCATCACGGATGGCTTCGGCGCGCGCCCGGCCCCGTGCGGTGGCTGCTCGACCTTCCACTACGCCATCGACCTGGTGCCCGGTGCGGGCACACCGATCTACTCGATCGCCGACGGCGTCGTCATCGACCACGTCGACGGCTTCGGCAGCTGGGGCAACTACGTGCGCATCCAGCACACCATCGACGGCCGTCAGGTCATCTCGAGCTACGCGCACATGCAGACCGGATCGTCGCCGCTCGCGATCGGCGACCGGATCGCCGTGGGCGACTTCGTCGGACTCGTCGGCGCCACCGGTCAGGTGACCGCGCCGCACCTGCACCTCGAGATCGAAGACAACGGGGTGCGGGTCGACCCGTTCATCTGGCTGACGCAGAACACGTCGCGCTAGCTCTCAGCTGGTTGAGGAGCCGCGCAGCGGCGTCTCGAAACCAGCGTCAGGTGCGACGGAGGCTTCGAGACGCGTATCGCTCCGCGATGCGCTCCTCAGCCAGCTCGGCAGCGGCTCACTCCGCCGCGAGCCACACCGTGGTGTCGCCGGGCAGGCGGCCCTCGGCGACGGGGCCGCTCGAGACGAGCACGCGGCCAGCAGGCAGGGTCGCCTGGCCGGCGCCCGTGTTGGCCACCACGATCACGTCACCGTTGCGGAAGGTCAGCACGTCGGGCTCGTCGCTCGGCAGCCAGGTGAGCTCACCCGCGCCGAGCCGGTGCTCGCGGCGCACCGCGAGCAGTGAGCGGTACAGCTCGAGCGTCGAACCGGGGATGCCGGCCTGCGCGTCGCGCGCGTACTCGCGCCAGCTGTCGGGCTGCGGCAGCCAGCTCGCCGCGGTCGGACCGAAGCCCGTGCCGGGCGCATCCGCTTCCCACGGAATCGGCACACGGCATCCGTCACGACCGTAGGTCTCGCCGGCCGTGCGGAAGAAGCTCGGATCCTGGCGGGCGGTGTCGGGCAGGTCGATGACCTCGGGCAGCCCGAGTTCCTCACCTTGGTACACGTACGACGAGCCGGGCAACGCGAGCATGAACGCCGTGGCGGCACGTGCGCGCCGCAGGCCCACCACCTCATCCGGATGCGACTCCGACTTGGGCCCGAGGCCCTGCCCCTGCGGCGGGGGAGGGGTGAGCCCGAGTCGGGTGGCGTGGCGGATGACGTCGTGGTTCGAGAGCACCCAGGTGCTCGGCGCGCCGACGGAGCCGAAGGCCGCGAGCGATTCGTCGACGACACGGCGCAGCGGCTCGGCCTTCCACGGCGTCTCGAGGTAGCTGAAGTTGAAGGTCTGGTGCATCTCGTCGGGGCGCACCCACTGCGCGAGCTTGGCGAGGGGTTCGACCCACGCCTCACCGGCGAGGATGCGGTCGGGACCGTACTCGGCGAGCACCTCGTGCCACTCGCGGTAGATCTCGTGCACGCCGTCCTGCGCCCAGTAGGGCACATCCGCCTCGTCGCCGCCCATGCTGCCGGAGTCGGCGGGGGCGTGTAGTCGGGCAGGCCCTCGGCCTTCGCCAGACCGTGCGCCACGTCGACGCGGAAGCCGTCGACGCCGCGGTCGAGCCAGAACCGCAGCACGTCGCGGAAGTACTCGCGCACCTCGGGGTTGGTCCAGTCGAAGTCGGGCTGCGAGGTGTCGAAGAGGTGCAGGTACCACTGGCCGGGCGTGCCGTCGGGCTCGGTCACCCGCGTCCAGGCGATGCCGCCGAACACCGACTCCCAGTTGTTGGGCGGCAGCTCACCACGCTCGCCCCTACCGTCGCGGAAGATGTAGCGGGCGCGCTCGGGCGACCCGGGCGCGGCGACCAGAGCCGCCTGGAACCACTCGTGCGCACTCGAGGAGTGGTTCGGCACGAGGTCGATGATCACCTTGAGGCCGAGCTCGTGGGCGCGCTCGCGCATCGCATCGAAGTCGTCGAGGGTGCCGAACAGCGGATCGACGTCGCAGTAGTCGGCGACGTCGTAGCCGGCGTCGGCCTGCGGCGAGGTGAAGAACGGCGAGAGCCACACCGCGTCGACGCCGAGCTCGGCGAGGGCCGAGAGCCGCTGGGTGATGCCCGGCAGGTCTCCGACACCGTCGCCGTCGGCGTCCGCGAAGGAACGCGGATACACCTGGTAGATGACGGCGGTACGCCACCAGTCGTCGCGCTGCGTCGCGCGGTCGATCGTCGTGTTCACGCTGCTGCTTCCTTCGGTGGGATCCGGGGGCGCTTTCGATGCTAACGATCCTCAGTGACGTGGATGCGCCATCCGCTGCGCCCCGCGTTGACGTGACCACATGTAAACGTTTCCATTCTCGGATGTCAATTCCGGCCGGGCGTTATCAGGACGTGATCGAATCAACTTGACACGCGGGGTCCTTCTAGGTTCTCATGTCTGCAAACGCTTGCACCGAGCGTTCCGGAGAACGGCCTCCCACGTGCGGCCGAATCCGTACACAGGGAAAGGACCACACCAATGAAGGTGACCAAGAAGGGCGCGCTGTCACTCGGCGCGATCGCCGTCGCCTCCGCATTCGTGCTGAGCGGCTGCCAGGCCTCGAGCGACGACGGCGGCGACAAGCAGGCCAGCGGCAGCCTCACCGTCTGGGTCGACGCGGAGCGCGTGGACGCGCTGCAGGGCGCGGCCGATGCCTACACCGAGAAGACCGGTGTCGAGGTCGACCTCGTGGCGAAGGACAACGCCACCATCAAGGACGACTTCATCCAGCAGGTGCCCACCGGTGAGGGCCCCGACATCGTCATGGGCGCGCACGACTGGCTCGGCGAGCTGACCACCAACGGTGTCGTCGCTCCCCTCGAGCTCGGCGACTCGGCCGGCGACTACCTCGATGTCGCGATCCAGGCCGCCACCTACGACGGCACCGTCTACATGCTTCCGTACGCCGTCGAGAACATCGCCGTGCTGCGTAACGCCGACCTCGTGCCCGAGGCCGCGACGAGCTTCGACGACATGATCGCCAAGGGCACGGCCGCCGGCCTCGCTCAGCCGTTCGTCGTCGAGCAGGGCGCCGAGGGCAACCCGTACCACCTCTACCCGTTCCAGACCGCGTTCGGCGCCCCGGTGTTCGGCACCGACGACTCCGGCAGCTACGACGCCGGCGACCTGCAGCTCGGCAGCGAGGGCGGCTACGAGTTCGCCGCGTGGCTCGCGAGCCAGGGCAAGACCGGCACCGGCGTGTTCAACACCGACATCGACGGCGCGATCGCCAAGCAGGCCTTCCTCGACGGCACGGCCGCCTTCTGGCTGACTGGCCCGTGGAACGTGGGCGCCGCGGTCGACGCAGGCATCAACGTCGCGATCGACCCGATCCCGAGCCCGACGGCCGAAGCGGCCCAGCCGTTCGCCGGCGTGAAGGGCTTCTTCCTCTCCGCTGAGTCGAAGAACAAGGTCGCGGCGACCGACTTCCTCGTGAACTACCTCGGCTCCGAGGACGTGCAGCTCGAGCTCTTCCAGGCCGGCAACATCCTGCCCGCCCTGAGCGCCGCCGCCGACACCGCCGCGAGCGACCCGATCATCGCCGGCTTCCAGGCCGTCGGCGGCGACGCCGTGCCGATGCCCGCGATTCCCGCGATGGGCTCGGTGTGGCAGTACTGGGGCGTCTCCGAGGCCGCGATCATCAACGGCGAGGACCCGAAGGCGACGTGGGACAAGCTCGTCGCGGACGTGTCCGCCGCGATCGGCTGAGCCGCTCGACCGGCTGAGGATGCGGGGCGTGCCGCCGCAGGGGTGGACGCGCCCCGCATCCTCTTCCCATCCACCCCTGCGCAGAGAGATGTGACCCCCGATGGCTCTGTCCACTCGTAGCCCGCGCCGCACCGCGTCGCGCCAGCCGGCTCTGCCGAGCACCTCGGTGCGCGCCCTGCTGCTGAAGATCGTGCTGCTCGCGATCATCGACGCGATCTCGATCTTCGCCGCGTTCATGCTCGTGCTGCAGGACAACTGGGTCGTCGCGATCGTGGTGCTCGTGGTCACCGCGCTCGTGAACTGGGTCTACTTCTCGCGGCGCCTCCTGCCCGCCAAGTACCTCACGCCGGGCCTCATCTTCCTCGCCGTCTTCCAGGTGTTCGTGCTGCTCTACACCTGCTACGTGGGCTTCACGAACTACGGCACGGGCCACAACGGCACCAAGGAGCAGGCCGTGTCATCGCTGCTGGCCTCCTCGCTGCAGCGCGTCGAGGATTCGCCGACCTACCCCGTGACCGTCGTCGACCGCCTGGGCGAGCTCGGGCTGCTCGTGACCGACCCCGAGACGGGCGATGCCTTCGTCGGCACGAACGACGAGCCCCTCAGCCGCGTGTCGGGGGCCACCCTCGAGGGCGGCAAGGCCGTCGCCGCTCCCGGATGGACGAGCCTCACCTTCCAGGACGTCATCGCGCGCACCGACGAGATCACCTCGCTCGCGGTGCCCTACTCGTCCGACCCGAACGACGGCGCCCTGCGCACCCCCGACGGCTCCAACGCCTACCGCTACCTGTCGACCCTCGAGTTCGACGCGCAGGCCGGCACGATGACCAACACCCAGACGGGCGTGGTCTACACCGACCGGGGCACGGGCGCCTTCGTCGCCGACGACGGTGCGGAACTCCGCCCCGGATGGCAGATCACGGTCGGCTTCGACAACTTCGTGCGGGCGTTCACCGAGCAGTCCATCCGCGGCCCGCTCATCTACGTGACGATCTGGACCTTCGTCTTCGCCATCGGATCCGTGGCCCTCTGCTTCGGGCTGGGGCTGCTGCTCGCGATCACCTTCCAGAACGCCCGGATGCGCGGGGTCAAGTACTACCGACTGCTGCTGATCCTGCCGTACGCGTTCCCGGCCTTCCTCTCGATCCTCGTGTGGAAGGGCATGATGAACGAGAGCTTCGGCTTCCTCAACCAGGTGATCTTCGGCGGGGCCGCCATCCCGTGGCTCACCGATCCGACGCTCGCGAAGGCGAGCGCGCTGCTCGTGAACGTGTGGCTCGGCTTCCCCTACATGTTCCTCATCTGCACGGGTGCCCTGCAGGCGATCCCCGACGAGCTCACCGAGGCTGCCACGATGGACGGCGCCAAGGGCTGGCAGGTCTTCCGGCAGATCAAGCTGCCGCTGCTGCTGTCGACGACCGCGCCGGTGCTCATCGCATCCTTCGCCTTCAACTTCAACAACTTCAACCTCGTGTACCTGCTCAACAACGGCGGTCCACGAGATACCACGACGAGCCTGCCGGTGGGACACACCGACCTGCTCATCTCGATGGTCTACAAGGTGGCCTTCACCGGCCAGAACCGCGACTACGGTCTGGCATCCGCGTTCTCGATCATCATCTTCCTCATCGTGGCGATCATCGCGGTGGTCAGCTTCTCGAGGACCAAGGCTCTCGAGGAGATCCAGCGATGACCACGACGGCACCCTCCCGCGCACCGCCCCGCGGCGACGCAGCTTCGGCCGCTGGTTCGCCGACACCGGATGGCGTCACCTCATCGCGCTCGTCGTGGCGGTGTTCGCGGTGTTCCCGCTGCTGTTCGTGCTCTCGAGCGCGCTCAACCCCAACGGCACGCTCACCGGATCGAACGCGCTGTTCTCGAAGATCGGCATCGACAGCTTCTGGCGCATCCTGAGCGACGACAAGAGCCCCTACCTGCTGTGGTTCTGGAACACGCTCAAGGTCGCCACTGTGACGGCCGTCGCCTCGACGCTCATGGGGGCGCTCGCCGCCTACGCGTTCTCGCGGATGCGGTTCGCCGGCCGCCGCTTCGGGCTCATCACGATCGTCGTGATCCAGATGTTCCCGCAGCTGCTCGGCGCGGTCGCGATCTTCCTCATGATGAGCGCCATCGGCGACGTGTTCCCCGCGTTCGGGCTCAACACCCACACCGGGCTCATCATGGTGTACCTCGGTGGGGCGCTCGGCGTGAACACCTACCTCATGTACGGCTTCTTCAACACCGTGCCGGTGGAGATCGACGAGGCCGCCAAGATCGACGGTGCCGGACATGCGCGCATCTTCTTCACGATCATCCTGCGACTCGTGGCGCCGATCCTCGCGGTCGTCGCCCTGCTGTCGGTCATCACCTCGGTGTCGGAGTACCTCATCGCGAGCGTGCTGCTGATCGACCCCGAGAACCAGACGCTCGCCGTGGGCCTCGTGAAGCTCGTGTCGAACCCGCGCTACGCCGACTGGAGCGCCTTCTCGGCGGGCGCCATCATGGCGGCGATCCCGGTCGTGGCGCTCTTCCTCGCCCTGCAGCGCTACATCGTCGGCGGCATCACCGCGGGCGCCGTGAAGTGACGGCGGCGCACGGCTCGGGAGTTCGGCATCCGGCGGCGCTGCCGCACCACGACGGCTCGCCGCTCTACGTCTCGACGCAGCAGCCGCAACTCGGCGAGGCCGTGCGACTGCGGTTGCGCGTGCCGCGTGGCTTCCCGCCGCTGCGGGTGGTGCGCGTGCGCTCCAACCCCGATCGGGAGCCGAGCTATGCGGATGCGCGGGTCGCGCACGAGACGCCGGATGCCATCTGGTGGCAGGCGGAGGTGCGCGTGGAGAACCCCGTGCACGGCTACCGCTGGCTGCTCGAGGATTTCGCCGCGAACACCTGGTGGCTCACCTCGCACGGGCTCTCGAGCATCGAGACGCGCGACATCGATGACTTCCGCCTCGTGACCTTCCCCGCCCCGCCCGCGTGGGCGTGCGGGGCGGTGATGTACCAGGTGTTCCCGGACCGCTTCGCACGCTCGGCCGCGGCGGATGCGCGAAAGCTTCCCGACTGGGCGGAGCCGGCCGACTGGGGCGACCCCGTCATCCACGAGGGTGCGTCGACGGGGCGGCAGTTCTACGGCGGCGACCTCGACGGCATCCGGGAGCGACTCGATCACCTCGCCCTGCTCGGCGTCGACCTGCTGTATCTGACGCCCGTCTTCGCGGCGCGCTCGAATCACCGCTACGACGCCGAGTCGTTCGACCACGTCGACCCGCTGCTCGGCGGGGATGAGGCGCTCGTCGCGCTCGTGCAGGCGGCGCACGCGCGCGGCATCCGGGTGATGGGCGATCTCACGACCAACCACTCGGGCGATGCGCACGAGTGGTTCCGCGCCGCCTATGAGAACCCCGAGGCGGCCGAGAGCGCGTTCTACCTGTGGCGTGACGAACGGCAGTCGGACTACGTGTCGTGGCTCGGACACCGCAGTCTGCCGAAGTTCAATTGGAACTCGCCGGAGCTGAAGGCGCGCTTCATCGAGGGCGTCGACTCGATCGTCGCCCGTTACCTGCAGAAGCCGTTCGAACTCGACGGCTGGCGCATCGACGTGGCCAACATGACCGGCCGCTACCGCGACGACGACCACAACGAGGCGGTGCGCACGAGCATTCGCCGCACCATGATCGAGGTGAACCCCGACACGCTGCTCATCGCCGAGTCGACCAATGACGCCTCGGGCGGCGACTTCACGGGCGACGCGTGGCACGGCGCCATGACCTACGCGAACTTCACGCGCCCGCTGTGGAACTGGCTCTCGATGCCGGGCAGCCCGGCTGGCGGCGGCCTCGGCATGACCCTCGGGCGTACCACCGACTACACGGGCCGCGATTTCTATGCGGCGCACCGCGAGTTCGTGGCGGCGCTGCCCTGGCGCACACGGCTGCACACGATGAACGCGCTCGACACCCACGACACCCCCGCTTCCTCACCTCGGCGCGCGAGGGCGCACTTCCCGTCGCGGCGGGGCTCGCGATGACGCTGCCGGGGATCCCCGTGGTGTGGGCGGGCGACGAGTTCGGCTTCACCGCATCCGACGGCGAGCAGTCGCGCACGCCGATCCCGTGGGAGCGCATCGACGAGTTCGCGCCGACGATCTCGCTGTACCGCCGCCTGATCGCGCTGCGCCGGCGACATCCGGCGCTTGCCGAGGGCGGCATCCGCTGGCTGCACGTCTCGGATGAGGCGGTCGCCTTCGTGCGGGAGCACGCTGCGGAGTGCGTGCTCGTGCTCGCGACCCGCGCTCTCGCGGCCGTCGACTTCGCGGGGGAGCTGCCCGAGGATGCCGAGTTGTTGCTCGCCGAGAACGGAGGAGCGCCCGTTGCCGTGGCCGGCGGGAGCGTCTCGACCGCCGGACCGGCGTTCGTCGCCTGGCGGCTGCCGGGGGTGACGCTGCCCGCGTTCGAGGCGTGACCCGCCTCAGCGGCGGCTGACGACCGCGCTGTCGGGAGGCAGCACGAGCTCACCGCCCGCGATGGGTGGAGCGCCGGTCGTGGTGAACAGCACCTCCTCGGCGGCGCCCGCACGCCAGGGTCGCGTTCCGAGGTTCACACGGATCGTGATGCCGCCGCGCGCGAGAGCGATCGTGCGGGCGTCGTCGTCCCACGTGCCCGAGAGCTCGGCGAACCGTGGGCTGTGCAGTTCCGGCTCGGCGCGGCGCAGGGCGATGAGCGTGCGGTAGCGCTCGAGCATGCGGGCGTGGAACGGCTCGGCGAGCTCGCTCCAGTCGAGCCGGGCGCGCGCGAAGGTCGCCGGATCCTGCGGGTGCGCGACCTCGTCGGGATCCCATCCCATGCGGGAGAACTCGGCGAGGCGGCCGGCTTCGACCGCCTCGGCCAGCTCGGGCTCCGGATGCGAGGTGAAGAACGGCCACGGGGTCGATGCCGCCCACTCCTCGCCCATGAAGAGCAGGGGGTCGAGGGCGAGAGCACCGTGAGCACCGCGGCGATCGCCAGACGCTCCTCCGAGAGCTGGGCGGTGAGCCGATCGCCCGCCGCGCGGTTGCCGACCTGGTCGTGGTTCTGCGAGAAGGTCACGAGCCGCCACGCCTCGGTGTCGGGCGGGATGGGGTGGCCGTGCACGCGCTCGCGGAACGAGGAGTAGCTGCCCGCGTGGACGAAGCCGCGCGTCGCCGCAATGCCGAGTGCGGAGATCGGCGCGAAGTCGGCGTAGTAGCCCTGCGTCTCTCCGGTGAGCGCGACGTGCACGGCGTGGTGGTAGTCGTCGCTCCACTGGGCGGTGAGGCCGTGCCCACCCGCCGCGCGCGGCGTGAACATGACCGGATCGTTGAGGTCGGACTCGGCGATGAGGGTGAGCGGCCTGCCGAGACGCGCCGCGCGTGCCTCGGTCTCGGCCGCGAGCTCGGCCAGCAGGTGGGGGCGCCGCGCTCGTCGAGCGCATGAACGGCGTCGAGTCGCAGACCGTCGACGGCGTACTCCTCGAACCAGAGGGCCGCGTTGTCGAGGATGTAGCGCCGCACCTCGGGCTCGTCGAGGTCGAGCGTCTCGCCCCAGCTGTTGCGGTCCTCGCGCAGGTAGGGACCGAACTCGGGCAGGTAGTTGCCGCTCGGTCCCAGGTGGTTGTACACGACGTCTTGGATCACGGCGAGCCCGCGCGCATGGGCCGCCTCGACGAAGCGCAGGTAGGCATCCGGTCCGCCGTAGGGGGCGTGCACCGCGTACCAGGCGACGCCGTCGTAGCCCCAGCCCTGCACGCCGTTGAAGGCGTTCACGGGCAGCAGCTCGACGGCGTCGACACCCAGCCGGACGAGGTGATCGAGACGGTCGATCGCGGCGTCGAGGGTGCCGCCAGGGGTGAAGGTGCCGATGTGGAGCTCGTAGAGCATGGCGTCGGCGAGCTCGCGGCCCGCCCAGCCCGGGGTCGCGAGCGGCGCCGCCGGGGTGGGCCGGGCCGCGCTCAGGCCGTGCACGCCGTCGGGAAGCTCGCGGCCGCGGGGATCGGGCCGGGTCGCCCCGCCGTCGACCGCGAAGCCGTAGCGCTCACCGGGCGCGAGCTCACCGCCCTCCCACCAGCCGCCCCCACGGCGTGCATGGGCTCGCGCATGCCGGCACGGTCGAGCTCTACCGTCGCGGCTCGCGGCGCCCACACCCGCGCGATCACGCGTCCTCCCGCACGAGCAGCGCGACGGGGTAGCGCTCGAGCAGGGTCGCGAGCGGCAGGGCGCCGCCCTCCACGACGCGGCCGGTGAGCGCATCCCGCCAGGTGCCCTCGCGCGCGAGCAGCTCGGTGGCACCCCAGCCGCCCGCGTTCTCGAGCCCGATCGGCAGACGGGTGGCGATGGTGATAGCGCCGCCTCGGTCGAACGCCACCACATGCTCGGATGCGGCTCCCGCGGCCACGAGGGGCACGTAGCGTGTGAAGAGCTCCGCTCGATCGCGCCGCAGCCGCAGCGCCCGGCTCGTGACGAGCAGCTTCGCGGCGCCCGACTCGTCCACCGGCGGCAGCTCGCCGCCGTCGAGCCGGGCGAGCAGCTTGCGTCGCAGGCCGAAGTCGACCGGGCGACGGTTGTCGGGGTCGACGAGCGAACGCTCCCACAGCTCGCTGCCCTGGTAGACATCCGGAACCCCCGGCGCCGTGAGCTGCATGAGCTTGGCGGAGAGGCCGTTCGAGTAGCCGGCGGGCTGCAGGAACGACACCATGCGCTCGAGGTCGTCGTGCGTGTCGGGGTCGTCGAAGAGGCGATCGATGAACGCGTGCAGACGCTGTTCGAAGACCGCGTCGGGCGTCGTCCACCGGGTCGACAGCCCCGCCTCGCGCGCGGCCTTCTCGGCGTAACCGTGCAGCGCTTCCCGCTCGCGTGGCCACGCGCCCACTACCGACTGCCACAGCAGGTTCTCGAGCACGCCGTCGCCGAGGTCGAAGGCGGCGCGTCGCCGGTCGACGAACTCCTCCCACAGCTCGGGCACCTCGGTGATCGCGTCGATGCGGGCGCGGGTGTCCTCGCCGCGCTTGGTGTCGTGGGTGGAGAGCGTCGTCATCGAGGTGGGCCAGCTCGCCAGCCGCGCCTGCTGGCGGCGATGGAACTCGGCGACGTCGATCGCGAACTCGGACGGGTCGCCGCCCACCTCGGTGAGGCTCGCAAGCCGCGAGGTGCGATAGAACGCCGTGTCTTCGACACCCTTGGCCATCACCATGCCCGAAGTCTGCTGAAAACGCCGGGCCACCGGGTGGGAGGGTCGCGCAGCAGTCGTCCGAGCGCGTGCAGCACGCCCGCGAGCTCGGGGCGTCGCCGCTCGGCGTCCGCGAGGGCGCGCTCGAGGTGCTCGATACCGAAGGGCAGGTAGCTGCGGTACACCGGGAAGCACGCGAGCAGTTCGGCGAGCGCGTCGGCGACCTCGGCATCCGGATGCTCGGCAGCGTCGCCCGCGCCGCGCACCTCGCGCACGAGGCGGTTCACCTCGGAGGCCAGCAGCCCGTCGGCGATCGCCCGTTTGGTGCCGTGGATGAGGTCGGGCCAGGAGGGTGCCGCGCGGTCGCCGTCCCGCAGTCGCGCGTCGAGGGCGCCCAGGGTGCCCGCCCCGCCGAGTCCACGAGCACGCGGTCGAGGTCGCCGAGCGCGTCGTACCCGGTCGTGCCGGCGGTGGCCCAGAACGGAGGAGCTGCTCGCCCGGCTCGAGGATCTTCTCGACCAGCACGTAGCATCCGCGGGTCGCTTCGGCCAGGTCGTCGAGATAGCCGCCCGGATCGAGCAGGCCGTCGGGGTGATCCACCCGCAGCCCCTGCGCGAGGCCTTCGTGGATCCAGCGCAGGATCTCGCGGTGGGTGGCGGCGAACACCTCGGGCAGCTCGACCCGCACGGCCGCGAGCTCGTTGACGCCGAAGAAGCGTCGGTAGGTGAGCTCGGCGTCGGCGCGCGTCCAGTGCATGAGTTCGTAGTGCTGACGGTCGTGCACGACCTCGACGGGGGCGCCGTCGTCGCCGGTGCCGGGGGCGAGCGGATAGCGGTGTTCGTAATAGTGCAGCTCATCGCCCTCGACGCGGAGCGCGCCGGACGCCGCCGCATCCGTCACCGGTTCGCCGAGCACCGGGATGCGCACGCGCCCGCCGCCCGCGGTCCAGTCGACGTCGAAGAAGCGCGCGTGCGGGGAGTCCTGGCCGAGGCGCAGCACATCCCACCACCAGCTGTTGGCGGAGGCATCGCCGACGCCCATGTGGTTGGGCACGATGTCGACGAGCACCCCCATCCCGCGGGTGCGGGCGGCGCGCGAGAGCCGCTCGAGCCCGTCGGGGCCGCCGCGGCCCGGATCGACGCGCGCGTGGTCGACCACGTCATAGCCGTGCGGGGAGCCCGGGGTCGCGGCCAGCAGCGGCGAGAGGTAGAACCAGTCGGCCCCCAGCGTGCGCAGATAGTCGGCCAGCTCGGCCGCGGAGGTGAGCGGGAACTCGGCGGTCAGCTGGATGCGGTACGTCGAGCGGGGAGCGGATTCATGCCACCCCCGGGTCGACGACGGCGGGCGGGCGAGCTGCCGCCGCCGTCGTGAGCGAACTGCTCACCGCGTCGTCGCCCGTCTCCTCCTCGGCCATGAACTCCGTGAGCACGACCATCGAGAAGGGGGCGAGTGTGAGGGTGTCGCCGGTGCGCAGGGTCGCGTTGACCGCGGCGCCGCTCGTGTCGACGAGCACCGTCCAGGCGCTGGGGCCGAGGTCGGGCAGCGTCGCGTCGACGTCGCCGTCGTGCGAGGAGAAGTACACGAGGAAGTCGTCGTCGACGATGCGCTCGCCGCGCACGTCACGACCGGGGATCGCGCCGCCGCCCAGGTACATGCCGATCGACTTGCCGAAGTCGGCATCCCAATCCTCCGGTCGCATCCGCTGGCCGTCGGGGCGGAGCCACGCGATGTCGGGGCGCGCATCGCGCGTCTCATCGAGCGGGTGGCCCTCGAGAAAGCGGCGGCGGCGGAAGGTGGGGTGATCGCGCCGCAGGCCGGCGAGGGCCGCCGTGAACTCGATGAGCGCGGTGTCCGCCTGCTCCCAGTTCACCCAGCTGAGCTCGGAGTCCTGCGCGTAGACGTTGTTGTTGCCCTGCTGAGTGCGACCGAGCTCGTCGCCGTGCGCGATCATCGGCACGCCCTGCGAGAGCAGCAGGGTCGCGAGCAGGTCGCGCTGGCGGCGTGCGCGCAGTGCCTGGATGGCGGGGTCGTCGGTGGAGCCCTCGGCTCCGCTGTTCCAGGAGCGGTTGTGCGATTCGCCGTCGGCGCCGTTCTCGCCATTGGCGTCGTTGTGCTTCTCATCGTAGGAGACGAGGTCGCGCAGCGTGAAACCGTCGTGGGCAGTTACGAAGTTGATGCTCGCCACGGGGCGCCGCCCGGTCTGCTCGTAGAGGTCGGCCGATCCGGTGATGCGCGAGGCGAACTCGCCGAGGGTCGAGGGATGCCCGCGCCAGAAGTCGCGCACCGTGTCGCGGTACTTGCCGTTCCACTCGGTCCATTGCGGCGGGAAATTGCCCACCTGGTAGCCGCCGGGTCCGACATCCCACGGTTCCGCGATGAGCTTCACCTGCGACACGATCGGGTCTTGCTGCACGAGCTCGAAGAAGGTGGCCAGCCGGTCGACCTCATAGAACTCGCGGGCGAGGGTCGCCGCGAGGTCGAAGCGGAAGCCGTCGACGTGCATCTCGGTCACCCAGTAGCGCAGCGAATCCATGATGAGCTGCAGCGTGTGCGGGTGGCCGACGTTGAGGGAGTTGCCGGTGCCCGTGTAGTCCATGTAGTAGCGCTTGTCGTCGTCGACGAGCCGGTAGTAGGCGGCATTGTCGATACCGCGCATCGAGATGGTGGGCCCCAGGTGGTTGCCCTCCGCCGTGTGGTTGTAGACCACGTCGAGGATGACCTCGATGCCGGCCGCGTGCAGGCTGCGCACCATGCCCTTGAACTCCTGCACCTGCTGACCGGGGGCACCGGCGGAGGCGTACTCCGCGTGCGGCGCGAGGAACGCGATCGAGTTGTAACCCCAGTAGTTGCGCAGCCCGCGCTCGATCAGCACCGAGTCGTGCACGAACTGGTGCACGGGCATGAGCTCGAGCGCCGTGATGCCGAGCTTCTGCAGGTGCGCGATCACCACGGGATGCCCGAGCGCCGCGTAGCTGCCGCGCTGCTCCTCGGGGATCTCGGGGTGCAGCTGGGTGAGCCCCTTCACGTGGGCTTCGTAGATGATCGTCTCGTCGTAGGGCGTGCGCGGTGCGCGGTCGCCGCTCCAGTCGAAGAACGGGTCGACCACGACGCCGTGCATCATGTCGGATGCCGAATCCGTGTCGTCGAAGGAGTCCTCCTCGCCGAAGCGGTACGAGAACAGCGACTGCCCCCACCGGATCTCGCCGGTCGTCGCCTTCGCGTACGGGTCGAGCAGCAGCTTCGCGGGGTTGCAGCGCTGCCCGCTCGCGGGGTCCCACGGGCCGTGCACCCGGTATCCGTAGCGCTGCCCCGGACGGATGCCGGGCAGGTAGGCGTGCCACACGTAGCCGTCGACCTCGGTGAGCGTGCAGCGCGTCTCGACGAGGTCGTCGTCGAACAGGCAGAGTTCGACTTTCTCGGCGACCTCGCTGAAGAGGGCGAAGTTGGTGCCGTTGCCGTCGAAGGTCGCTCCGAGCGGGTAGGCCGATCCGGGCCAGGTGTGCATGGGCGCCCTTCGTCGTCAGGGGGAAGGCGCGACGGACGCGTCGCAGCTTCGACGCTAGCCACGCGGCGCCGTCACGGCGAGGGGTTGACGTCGATCGGATGCCGTGCGAAGGCACCCGCGAGGGCGTCGCAGGGGCGGCGGCGGATGGCGTGACGGCCCCTTGGCGGATGGTAGGCTCTTGCGGTGCCTCGGCGTGATCCGCGGTGCGCCCCGATAGCTCAGTGGTAGAGCACTTCCATGGTAAGGAAGGGGTCGTCAGTTCAATCCTGACTCGGGGCTCTGTTCACCGGTCCGGGGCTCCACCCTCAGGCCGGTGGACGTGCGGCTGAGTAGCTCAGTTGGTGAGAGCGCACGACTCATAATCGTGAGGTCGCGGGTTCGAGTCCCGCCTCAGCTACACATGGTCTGATCAGGGGTTCTTCTGGTCCATTCAAAGGCGTGGATGAGATGAGCCGCCTTTCGTTGCTCGTCAGTTGTGGCCATTTGGCCACATTTTGGCCACGTCTCGCGCCGATCTACGAGGCGGAGGCCAGTAGATCATTGGCCTCGCGGGCCGGCGTGCGTATGAGTAGGTGCATCTAACCCAATCTGGCTGCCGACATCGATAACCTCTGCTCGGAGAGGAGGTCAGGTTGGCGCGCGCAACCGCACTAACGCCGCTGCTGGTACTGAGCGAGAGCACCGCGGACTCTGCTGTCGAGTACGTGATCGGAGGCCTCGAGCTCGGAGGCGCCGAACGAGAAGCTGCGGCTCAGTTGCTCGCTGACACTGCTATGCAAATCGTTTGCGGCGAGTCTCCCGTCCTTGACCGGTGGCGCGGCAGGCGTGACGGCGGGCCGCCCGAAACTGGCACGGCGTTGAAGGCGGTCGAAACCTTCATGTCGATCGGTTTTGGCACGCCTGACAACCCACCGAACGACGATCACCTTCAAGGGCACATAGCGGAGCTGATTTGGTACCTCGTTATTGCCGAACGTCTCGTCGCGCGGGACGGCCGTGTTCTGGTTCGCGCTCATCCCGTGAAAGCAGATCCGCTCGAGCCGGGAGGCGATGGGCTTGTTGTCTACGCGAATCCTTCTGGCGATTACGTGTTCCGTCTTTGGGAGATTAAGAAGCACACTGCTCAAGCGGTCATTTCTGGGACCATCAACCGCGCAGGAAAGCAACTCGCGAAGCGCGGGCACGAATACCTCGCCAAACTTTCGGGGCCGGAGTCGATGATTGAAGACGTCTCCCTGAGAGATATGTACTCCTCGATGGTTGATCTGTGGTTCGACCGCAGCGCGAAGGCCGGGGTGGGCGTCTCGGTCGGCACGTCGGCGTCGACGGCTCCACATAGCCACCGCAGCTTCGGTTCAATTCGCGCCACCTTCCCCGCGTTCGCGCTCCCCGCGCAAACGGAGGCAATTGTCGTCGCCATTCCCGACTTTGCGGGCTTCGCATCGAGAGTGAAGGACATCGTGTGGAGCGGGCTCTAGATATCGCATTACTCGGTGGCGCCCTGGCCCAGCGTTCGGGGCTTCCAACTCCCGAGCAATTGCAGGATCTGCTCGCGACCGCCGAGATCGGTCTGATACTGCGGCGGGATCGAATCGCGCCAGAGTTGCTCGACACGGCTTGGTACCTTCACGGGATCGCTTCCGTGAGCGGGGCTGCCGAAAGATACACGCTGGTCAGGCAGCGCCAAGCGTTCCTGGTGAGCGCCCACGTGTTCGATCTGGCGATGGCGAATCCCGATCGCACGCGCGAAGAGATGCTGTCGTTCGGGTTCGCTTCGGCTATCGGCTATCGCAGAGGCGGCCGGGAGCCGAACGCAACGGCTATTTCCGAACGCCTGCGTAAGACCAATGATCAAGAAGAATTCGACGTAACCCGTCAGCTCGCTCTCGCACCACTCGAGGTGGGCGCGGCCTTTCTGGGACTGGACGCCCGCACTCTGTTCCAGCGATTTGCGGTTTGGAGACGTCAGTTTGCCGACCTTGCCACAATCTCGGAGCTGACTGATCTCCGATCAACTGCCTACGGTCCGTCGCAATTCGTCACTCTTGGAGCCGAGGACCTACTTCACTTCTTGGTTCGCGGAAATCTGGAGAGGCGTGATCGAGGCCTGCAACGGTTGCGTGCTGTAGTCGCAGACGAAGTTGGTCCCGAGGACCTGAACGCGAGATGGGTTGCCGGACACATCCTTCAATTCGTGGACGAGGCGTGGGCGGGCTCGGTCTGGAACCCAACGATCCTTCCGCCCTCGGTTCCGTCGGTAGTCCGCCAGACCTTCGCGTCGGGCAGCCCTGCAGTGGTAACGCTGTGGGAGCCGCAGCGGAATCTCCTGGCGTCGACGCCATCACCGCTCAATGGCAACGTCACACGAATGGTCCTGGCCGTTCCAACAAGCGGCGGCAAAACCTTGATGGCGCAACTACTTGCTGCGAACTTCTTGGCCGAGAGTAATCGAAGCGTTTGCTACGTCGTGCCAACCAGAAGCCTGGGCCGAGAAGTTCGGCGTGCGATGGCTCGGCGAGTGCGAATGCTCCAGAAGGAGGCAGGGCCCGAGCTTCCCGATTATCCGACGCTGTGGGATCTAATGACGTTCGACGGTGGGAATGACGAGCCTTCCGACGTCGACGTGATGACGCCCGAACGACTCGTCCAACTCATTCGACATGACGCATCGGGCACTCTGGATCGGTATGGGATGTTCGTGTTTGACGAAGCCCAACTGTTGAAGGAGCAAGGGCGCGGATTCGCGCTCGAGTCAGCGATCTCAGCGCTCGATCTCCTGACTCGAGAAACCGACCACCGCATCGTTCTGATCTCGGCGGCAATGGGGAACGTGGGATCGATAGCGCAATGGCTTAGCCCCAACGGAGCGGCTCTGGTCAATGAGTCTGACTGGAGAGGGCCACGCAGACTCCATGCCGTCTTCAACACCGATGCCGACTGGGAGCTCACATCGGTCGAGAGTGGCGCGGGTACGGTTTGGCCTTTCCGGCACACGACTGAGCTGAAGGGACTCATTCGCCTTCGTCTCGCGAACGGTCAGGTCACGACTCTGTCGACCCAGGGCGACACCGGGTGGCGGTTGGTTCGCAAGTCGAAGGACGGGGAGAGCGGCCTCAACAGACGAAGGTCGACGGAGATCGCTCGACCAAGAATTATGTCATTGCGGCAGACATGGTTCGGGCGCTCGGTCACGCAGGTTCCGTTCTTGTGGTGGCCACCACGAAGCTCCAAGCCCAATCCCTCGCTGCTGCCCTTGCAGCATCGAACGAGGTGGAGCACCCAAGGCTGAGTTCGCTCGTCGACTTCGTGCGGCAGCAGCTGGGACCGGAGCATCCTTTAGTACAGGCACTCCTCGGTGGTGCAGCGTTTCACCACGCCGGCTTGCCTGTTGAGGTTCTCGAGGCTCTGGAAGAGGCGGTCAAAGACGATTCGCTGCCGTTCTTGACGTGCACGTCGACCCTGACTGACGGCGTAAACCTGCCGGTTCGAACAGTCGTTCTGTACGACCAGAGCTACCAGGGCCAGCCCGAGGACAGCCGTCTGCGCGGGGCGAGGCTCGTGAATGCGATGGGACGAGCAGGTCGCGCTGGTCGAGAAACCGAGGGATGGATAGTTCTGGTGCGGGCTGCCGCGCCATCTTCGCAGGACTTCGACGATCTCAATCCCGACGCTGACGAGCTCGCCGTAACGTCCTCTCTCATTGTCGAGGATGCTCTGGTATCGGTTGCGGCGCTGGAGCGATCGGCTCGAGAAGACACCGACGCGATCTTCTCGGCCGCCGGCGTTGCCGCTGACTTCATTAGCTTTGTCTGGTTGATGCTGGCGACCGACGAGACAGAGTCACCCGAGTCATTCTCTGCGGACGTCGAAGCGATTGTCGGTTCCACCCTGATGGCCTCCCAGTCGCTAGCTGCTCGCGCGGTCTACGAGCCCCTCGCCGAGGCAACCAAACTTGCTTACCTCGCCACAGAGCCAACGGAGCGACGGCGGTGGCCCCGCACCGGGACCTCAATTTCGACAGCACGGTGGATGGATCACCTTGCGTTTCGACTTGCTTCTGAAGTTGACGGCTCCCAGGATCTCGGCTCCCCGTCGGTCGCTCTTTCCTTCTTGGGCCCATACTTGCCGACACTGCTCGACTTACCGGAAGCGCCCAAATGGGAGTTTCGCGTCACCCCTCGCGGCCAAGATGTCTCGGTTGGCCCAGCCGACCTTGTTCGTTCTTGGATGAACGGCGCGTCGCTTCCGGATCTTGCAGAACAGTTCCTGTCGGCGGTCGAACCGCCGTCGTGGAGGTTGGAGCAGGCTGTCACCGCGGTGACCAACCACTGCGAGCACTACTTCGCGTGGACCGTCGGCGCCCTGGTCGACCTGATCAATCTCCATCTCGAACGTCTCGACTCAGAGGAAAGGCTTTGCCCCGAGCTCTCTGGCTACATTCGGTATGGGGTCAAAGATTTGCGCGCACTTCGCTTGATGAGGTCAGGCTTCCGATCGCGCCGGTTGGCCAACGTGCTTGCCGAAAGTGCGCCAATTGAGGCCGAATCGGTGGATGAACTTCGTAGTTGGCTGGCTGAACTCAGCATCGGCGATTGGCGTAACCAGTTCGCGGCGACATCTTCGGAGGTTCTGGACCTCGTTGACTTCACTCGAGTCCGCCGGCGAAGCCTTCTTCGCTCTTTGCTTGAGGACGGCGTCGCGAGAGCATCCTTGTCCTGGATTGAGCTCAACCCGGAAACTTCAGGGTCCATCGCACTGCGATCGCTGGACGGTGAGACGCCCCCGGCGCCGCTCGTCGTCTACATGGATGAGCGTGCAGTGGCGTTTGTGGCGTCAGGCGACCACTCGGATGTACAGAGCATTTTGGACACTGGATTCGGACTCGAGTTGAACATCGAGTCGGACGAGCTGACCATCGGGCTTTTGTCCGAGGACTAGTCCGGCAGGATGCGACTGAAACTGTCGCCGGTCCCGGTGTCGACTGCGCCGATCGAACCCTCAGACACGTCGGTGACGTCTCGCCAACCGCATGTCAAGCCATTCCCGGACCCAAGCAGGGCTAATAGAGGCTCCAGTAGAACGGGCGGTCAGGCGGGACGCCACCTCCAGCAGCGACGGGAAGAAGCTGCCCTGCCGCAGCTTCGGGATCCGCAACTCCAGATCCCCGGCAGTCGTGGACAGCGTCCTCGCCCGGAAGCCGTTGCGCTGCGTGGTACGGGTCGCAGAGCGCTCGAACGGGCTCGCACCGATCACCGCGGTCGCTTCCGCGTCGATCAGTTCCTGATAGAGCGTCTCGGTCGCGACCCGGATCCGGTCAGTGACATCGGTGAGTTTCAGTTCCCCGAGCAGCTCGAGGAGGGCAGACTGGTCAAGAGCCATCGTGCGTTTGTGTCCTTCCGTGAGATTCCTAGACAGTTCTCACTGACCATCGCACGATGGCTCCTCACGTCAACGACGTGACACCCGAGCCCGAGAACTACACCACCCCCAGGGACGTCACCGAACTCCCTTCGGCGCGGCAACAAGCCGTCTCAGGTGGTTGGTTGCCCCTATTGTGCCGGCTGGCACATCGTCGGTGGTTCTCCCCTGGCCAAGACCGGTCGCCGCTGACGCCCACCCGGCGCGACGGGTCCGGAAATGCCAAAGTGCCGCCTGTTCTGGGGAGCAGAAAATGGCTCGATTTGTCAGCGGCCCACTAGGCAGTCGCCGCCGGCCAAGCTGTAGTTCCGAGTCGCAGGCTCTCGAACAGATCGTCGAGCTGAGCGTCAGTAGTGGGGTGGAAGGACTCGTGCAGGTCGAGCAGCCGCCAAGCGGTTGCAGTCACGAAGTTGAAGAAGTCGGGAAGAAACGACGGATCGTGAAGTTTCGAACTGCTAGCCCCATGAGCGACAGCGCTCCTGACGCCAAAGAACCGCAAGTAATCGCGCCGCGCTTCTGATCGCGCGGCGGGATCGCGCACGAGCCAAGCGATTCGATCTGCCATTGCCGATCCTGGAAGCGGCTGTCGCGCGGTAAGCATGGCGTCCATACCGACACCGAGAGCGAGGGCTGAGTCTTCAGCGTTCTCTGCGTAGTGGGCTTGCGCGTACCACCGCGCGGCCACGCGTATTCGCTTCGCGACCGGATCGTTGCTGAGACAGGTGACGACAGCTTCACGAATGTGTGCCTGCGTCATGAGCCGCCCAAGTGGAAGCGGCTCAGCGCTGTACCAGTGCACAGGGTCACCGCTGCGCATAACCCCGGTGACAGTCAGAGGCTGAGCCGCGAGTTCGAGCCCAAACCTTCCGCCCGAGATGGCTGCTTCAACCGCCCCACGATCGAGAGCCAGCCCCTGACACCAGGTCGATTGAGCTCACCTCGCCGGAAGACTCCGAATGCCTTTAGGTCCTGTTCCAATAGGAGCGGAAGGTGAACGATCTCCCGCATCGCCCTGCTCGCGTGATCGACTGCAAGCGCACGTTGCCCGGACGTCCAACACGCTATCGCCGTAGGAGCGGGTCGCTTTGGCCGTCGCATTCGTGGTGTCACTTGGTCTTCCAGCCACATAGCGCTTCGTTCCGAGGAGGGCACTATTCGTCCTCGGGAAGCGTCCGTCAATGCCTCGAGGAACCCCTCACCCGCATCTCCGATGACGGCGTCGCCGAGGTCCATCGGGTCTGTGCCCCAAGTGGTATTTGCGATAAGCAGGATCGTGCACGCGACATCGGCGGTGAGCATTCGTTGGACGTTGTCGTGGATGAACGACGCGCTGCGGTCACCCAAGTGACGGGCTGTCTCGCAGAGCGAAACAACGAGACCCCAGACTTCGTCGGGATCCCAGCGGCTGGCCATGCGAGGGTCTCGCAGGAGTTGCGCCGTCGCGCGCTCCCACCGCTCAAGCGCCTCGGGGAGAATGTGGCCGGGCCATCCCGCCCGTCGAAAGCAGCCTTGTTCGAGCGCCGGTAGTCTTCGAATGCCCAGCCGTGGTTCCAAGTCTCGATTCCAAGAGCGGGAAGTATTCCCGCCGATGCAAACGTCAGATCGGCAACGATGTCGTCGGTGTTTCGGGCCATGCGCTAGCTCCGTTTCCATCATCTCGCACGTGAAAGCCGACCGTCAGTCCGGTAGATCGTCGCATCTGTCCCAACTGAGCGAACTAGAACTACCGTGGACACATTTTGGCCACGATCCCACCTCATTGCATCTGGGTCGACGACATCGTCCATCAACCACCCGATCAGCGAAACGGAGGCGAGATCACCACGCGCGGGGTGATCGAGCTCCTAGGGTTCGGGCGCACGACTCATAATCGTGAGGTCGCGGGTTCGAGTCCCGCCTCAGCTACCGAATCTCCCGATCTGCCCTACCTGACTCCTTCGCCGGTGGCGTCGTACCGACACATGCTGTGGACAACCGCGGCGTCAAGCCGTTACACGCGCGTAGGCTCCGACAACATCCCATCCGCCTCGCGACGTCAAGAATTCCTTGACCTGCCTGTGCCGTCAAGATAAGGTTGACGCCAATACGGATCGCCATCAGTGCACGCAAGCACGGCATCTCGAACGCGGATATCTTGCACGCCTGGAGGAACGCAGTGCGACTGGTTGAGTATGAGTACGTCGGCGAGGAACGGCTACTCGTAATCGGCCCGGATACGAGCGGCTCGATGTTGGAGCTGGTGGCGGTGCCTGTCGGCTCGCCCACGCGAGTCATCCACGCAGACCGCTTGCGCGCGAAGTTCTACGACTATATGAGGTGATCGGCATCGCGACCACGACACGCATTGACGACACCGGGCTCGACGGACTCGACCCCGCGGCGACGTCCGCACGCGACGCCACACACTTTCGCGCGATCATCGCGGCGAACGAAGCCGTGGCATCCGCGGAAGAGCGACTGCGCGAGGCAGTGCGTGCCGCGCGCGATGCCGGCGACTCGTGGACGGTCATCGGGGCCGCGCTCGGCGTGAGCAAGCAGGCCGCCCAGCAGCGCTTTTCGCGGTAGCGAGCCAGACCCTTCCTAGACGATTTCGTCAACTGACGCGCGTCGCATGCCGCACGGGTGGGGCAGGCTCGTGCCCGCGACAACTCCGGGCGTCACGCTTCGGCGATCACCGCGATCGAGACCTTCAGACCCGGCACCCGCACCGGCAACTTCGCTCCCTGCCGTGCGGGTGGGTCCGTCGGGAACCATCGCAGCCACTCCTCGTTCATACCGGCGAAGTCCTCCTCGTCGGCGAGGATCACGGTGGCGCTCGCGACCTTGTCGATCGAACTGCCCGCCGATTCCAGGATGGCCCGGATGTTGGTCAGGCACTGGCGGGTCTGTTCCTGAACCGTCTCCCCGGCGAACCCGCCGGTCGCCGGATCGACGGGTGAGGTGCCTGACACGAAGATCAGGCCGCCCGCCCTCGTCGCCTGGCTGTACGTCGGCGGCGCTGCGGGGGCATCGGTCGTGCGGATCACGGAGCGCGACATGGGCTATTCCTACTCGCCTTCCGTGACTCGCGGGAGCCCCCACCCAATGCCTGTTCTTGCGTCCCTTACTTCAGGTCTGCGTCTTGCCGTAGTCTTGCGCCCGGTCCAGTCTGCCCTATTATCGATATGTTCTTTATAAAAGAAACTTTTGAATAGGGCATCGCATGCATCAGGACTCACCCGTCACCTTCACCATCGTGGGTGCAGGCAACCGCGGCCACAACTACGCGAGCTGGATGCTCAACCATCCGGATCGCGCGCGGGTCGTGGCGGTCGCCGAGCGAAACGACGTGCGGCGGGCGCGCATCGCCGACGAGCACGGTCTGACCGGCGCGCAGCTCGTCGACGACTGGCGTGAACTGCTGGACCGCCCGAGGGCGTCCGATGCCGTGATCATCGCCACCCAGGACCGTTTCCACGTCGATCCCGCGATCGCGTTCCTCGAGCGCGGATATCACGTACTGCTCGAGAAGCCGCTCGCGCCCACCGAAGAGGAGAGCCGGAGGATCGTCGAGGTGGCCGCAAGATCGGAGGGGATCTTCGCGGTCTGTCATGTGCTGCTGTACACGCCGCACACTCGCCTCATCAAGTCGATCGTGGACTCGGGCAGGCTCGGCACGATCGTCAGCGTGCAGCACCTCGAGCCTGTCGGCTACTGGCACCAGGCACACTCCTATGTGCGAGGGAACTGGCGGCGTGAAGAAGACTCGACGTTCATGCTGATGGCCAAGTCGTCACACGACATCGACTGGCTTCAGCACATCGTGGGCCAACCGATCGCGTCGGTCTCGAGCTTCGGCGGACTGCAGCACTTCCGTTCCGAAGCAGCGCCGGCGGGGGCGACGCCACGATGCGTGGACTGTCCCCTCCAGCGCACCTGTCCTTACTCGGCGACCACGCTCTATCGTGGCCTCCTCGACGCAGGCGACACCGGCTGGCCCCTCGAGACGGTCGTTGACATCCCCACTCGGGAGGAACTCGATCGCGCCCTTACGGACGGCCCGTACGGGCGATGTGTCTACTACGCCGACAACGATGTCGTCGATCATCAGGTCGTGGCGATGCAGTTCGCCGATGGGGCGAGCGGCGTCTTCACCATGACGGGTTTCAACGCCGGCGGACATCGCAGGACGACGATCTTCGGCAGCAAGGGAGAACTCAGCACCGACGGTGAGCGTGTCGAGGTGTACCAGTTCGGCGCGCCGACCACCGAGGTCTTCGAAGTCGCCGCATACGGCGACGCGACCGCGGGCGGAGGCCACGGAGGCGGCGACGAGGGGCTCATGGATGCCTTCGTGCACGCCGTCGCCACCGGGGATGAGCGGGGTATTCATTCGGGAGGGGCCGCGTCGTTGTCGTCGCATCTGGCCGTCTTCGCGGCCGAGCGCGGCCGTAGGCTCGGTAGTGTGCAGTCGGTGTCGCCCGTGCCCGGCTGAAACAGCCGACGCGGCCGCGCTCGAGGAGGAATCACATGCTGAATGGAGCCGCGGCGCCGCCGCTGCTGCGCAGGCTCAACGCAACCAGGGTGCTGACCGAACTCCGGGCAAGTGGGCCGTTGCGCGTCACCGAGCTCGTCGAGCTGACGGGCTTTTCGCGCCCTACGATCGAGAGCATCGCCGACGACCTCGTTGGGCTGGGCTGGGCCTCGGAATCCGTCATCGAGGCCGGGCAGCGCCGCGGCCGCCCTGCGCGTGAGCTGACGTTCCGGGCCGACGGTGGTGTCGTGCTCGGAGTGGACGTGGGAGTCGGACGCGTGACGCTCATTGCTGCCGATCTCGCGGGTGACGTACGGGCTGAGCGCAGCGAGGCGCTGGACTCGGCGCTGGGAGCCCCCGACCGGCTTGCACGAGTCGTCGAGTTGGCTCGCGAGACGATCGGTGTCGCTGGATTCCCTCTCTATTCCCTCATGCGGGCCGTGGTGGGGTCGCCCGGCATCGTGGACGCCGAATCGGGAATCGTCATGCAATCTCCGACGCTCCCGGGCTGGAACGGCTTGCACTTAGGGGAAGAGCTTTCGGCCGCGCTCGGTTGCGCCGTGCAGGTTGAGAATGACGCGAACCTCGCGGCGGAGGGCGAGCGATGGCGAGGCGTGGGCGAGGGCATCCGTGATCTCGTCTTCGTGCTAGCCGGCGAGCGGCTCGGGGCGGGGATCGTGGTCGACGGACGTACAGTGCGTGGCTACGCGGGTGGTGCGGGGGAGATGGGGTTCACCCAGCTCTTCGCCACTGGACAAGGCTCGGAGGGCATCGGTGCGCTCGGGCGCGAGGCCGGGCGTGACGCTCTGCGTCGCCTGCTCGCCGACTCGGATGCCGCCGATAGCGGTCAGCTCCTGCGCTCCCTGGCGGGTGACGACCCCGGGCAGGTGAACGTGGAGCTGCTGCTCGAGGCGGCTCGTCTGGGTGACACGGTGGCGCGCGACGTTCTCGAAGACATCCTCGCGGGTGTGGCGCGAGCGATCGCGGTACTCGCGATCTTGTTGAATCCGCAACTGATCGTCGTCGGTGGCGCGGTCGCTGACGCGGCCGGTCAGATTCTTCCACCCCTGCGCGAGGGCGTATCGCAGTTGACTCTGCTGCCGACACGAATCGAGGCAAGCGTGCTCTCGCACCGTGCAGTGGCACTGGGAGCAGTGCACGCTGCGGTCGAGGCCACCCTCGAGGAACTCGTCGAAAGAGAGGCTCCGATCCGCGCTTGACGCGACATCCGTGTCTTACTACAGTGCTCTTTAATAAAGAACCTTTTATTTATGGAGCACGATGTACACGGAACTCGCCAGCTACCGCATCGGGCGGCACTCCCTCGAGGGGATCGGCGTCTACGCGCTCGACGGGGGCATGAGCGCGGAGTACGCCGTGCAGGAGGCATTGGCGAGCCTGAGCGGCGGAGTCGCGCACACCTGGGAAGTGCAGGCGCCCGGCCTCGGCCCGAATCCGGTGCTCGCCACCCGTTCGTTCCTCCGCGAAGCCGTCGACGTGACGATCGCCGCGTATGACGCGCTGGGCGCCGAGCGCGTGTACGACACCGTGGTCGTGGGCACGGGCGTCTCGAGTGCGTCCTATGTCGCCCAGCTGCTGGGGGCGCCGTTCCTGCCTCTGCACTTCCTTGCGAGCGCGCGCTCCATCGCCCAGACGCAGGACGCCCTCGACGGGGCGGCGGAGGACGGGTTCGCGGCCTACGCGACCCTCGCCTACGACGAGTCCATGCCCACGATGGCCGTGGCCTGGCTCAAGATGCTCGAGCTGCCCGCGGCGTACCGCTCCTTCCTCGCGCGCCACCGGGTGCGCCGAGTGGTTCTGATCGGCACGCGGGGCGTGAGCCCGCATCTCGCACGGCGGCCGCTGGCGGCGCACGGCGGCGACCACATCGCGGCGGGCGAGGTGCTCGTGACCTCGCCGGACGGCGGCAGCCAGCTCGATGACAACATGCTCCGGCGGACGATCGACGACCTCGATGCGGTCGAGCTCGAGCCCGAGGCGTTCCGCATCACGGATTGGGAGAGCGGGCTGGCCGAAGAGCAGCTCGACGGCGTCCTCGCCCAACTGTGGGCGGCGCACGTCGAGACCTGGCTGATGACGGCCGACGACTACCTCGCTGCCTACGACGCGGCCTCCTACGCACAGGCAGTGCTGCTCCGGGCGCAGGGGACGGAGATCCGACAACTCGCCCTCAACCCCTACCTCATCACGCATCCTCACGCGGAAGCGGTCGGGGGCGTCCTGCCGCTCGTCTATTGGCAGCTCGACGCGTTGGATCTCACTCTCGACCGCTTCGAGCACACGCTGCGCGACGCGGGCGCCCTCGACGCCGACGCGCTCCGCGGCCTGCCCGTCGTGATCAACGCCACACTCAACGTCGGGGGACCGGAGCACGCGCTCGCGCTCGAGCGGGCGCTGCGCGCTCGCGGCTTCACCGACGTCACGACACTCGACACCGCGGCCGACGAGATCTACGGCGACCGGGCCGACACGCCTTTCTGGCGTGCGTTCGACGTGCTCGCCGCGCATCGCACGGGGCCGATCGAAGCTCCGGCTCGGGCGCTCGAACAGCTCTCCTCGGCGATCGCGCACCGCACCGACCTTCGCATCCGACGCCTCGACCCGTCGAGCTGACGCTCCGTTCGCATCCGGCCTCACACAAAGGAGTGACAATGAGTCCGTCTACCCGCCGCCCGCGCGGTCTGCTTGCGATCCTCGCCATCCTGCCCATCGTCGCTGCGGTCATCGCCGCGCCGGTATCGGCCGCAGCGGATCCCCTGCCCATCAGCCTGAACAAGCCGACGAGCTCGTCCGGGGTCAACGCCGCCGCCGCCAACGACGCGGATCCGAGCAACACTGGCGGCTACTTCGACGCCGAACTGACCGGAGGCCACGACGCCTGGTGGCAGGTCGATCTGCAAGGGATCTACAGTCTCAGCTCCCTCACGAATCGGAATTACGTGGATGGCGTGCGCTTCTATCACTACTACGTGCGGGTGAGCCTCGACGGGGAGAACTGGTCGGCACCGATCGCGTGGAAGTACAACGACATCCCGGCCCAGAACGCCGAGACCTTCGCGGTCACCGGCGTCGGGCGATACGTGCGTGTGAACATCATCAGCAACTCCGCGAACTCGAGCGCCCACCTCACCAACTTCGAGGTCTACGGCGACCCGATCACTCAGACCGTCGCGCCGGCGATCAAGGTCGTCGACGCGACCCTCGACCAGGCGACGTACCTCACGGGCGAGACGCCCGAGCTCTCCTATGAGCTGAGCAACGTCTCCGGCTCGTCGGCGACGGTCTCCGACGCCTACGCGATCGTCTTCGGGCTCACCGACCCGAGCTACCGGCGGTTCACCCAGATTGAGAGCGGATTGGCGCTCGCAGCGAACGCCACGCACGCCGACACGTCCTCGCTCTGGCAGGTCGACGGCGGCATGCCGGTCGGGTCTTACGGGGTCTTCGTGCGGGTGCGACTCGACGACGGACGCACCTGGGAGCAGTATCAGACCTTCTTCCGTGTCACCGATGGCTCGCAACTGACGACCTTCGACATCGGGGTCGAGGACTATTCGGGCTTCCCCGTCTACACGCTCGGCGGCGGGCTGAGCGCGGAGTACGCCGTGCAGAAGTCGGCGCAGATCCTCTCTCAGTCCGCGGGCCCCTCGTGGACGCCGAGTGCGTCCGGCTACGGTCCCGCCCCCGTCTACGCGACGCCCGCGTTCCTCGAGCACGCGATCGCCGAGACCATCACGACGCTCGATACGGCACTCGGCTCCACGCGCACGTTCGAGACGGTCGTAGTCGCCCCGGGAATCCAATCGGCGCCGCAGCTGATCCGTACGCTGCAGGCTCCCGTGCTCCCTCTGCACTTCCTCGTCAGCTTCGACTCGATCTACGAGCTGCGGACGGTGCTCCAGGGTGCGGCCGACGCGGGCTACGAGGTCATGGCGACCATGGGCTACGACGGCTCGATGGATCCCGGCGTGGCATGGATCAAGCTGCTCGAGCCGCCCTCCGAGTACGTCGACTTCATCGAGAGGCACGGCGTTCGCGATGTCGTGCTCGCGGGAACCTCTGACAGCAGCGGCGGCGAGAACGCATCCCGCCGGGTGCTGTACACGGGAGCGCCGACCAGTGGGCACAACCCCGGCGACATCTTCGTGATCTACCCCGGCGGGGGCACCACCATCGATGTGAGCAATCTCGCGCAGCGTGTGCACGACACGAGCGACCTGCCGCTCGCGGCCACCCTCGAGAACATCTCTGATTGGGAGGCCGGGCTGCTGCCCGAGCAGGCGACGGCGTTCGCGAGCGCCATCGCACCCGTGATCTCCGGCGACGTGACGAAGCTCACCGCCGGCACCTACTACGACATCGACAACCTCGGCGTGTACGTGACCGCGGCCTTCTACGCGAAGAACTCGAGCGCGCTCGCGGTGGGCGGGCAGACGGTTCGAGGGATCGCGCTGAGCCCCTACATGACGAACCAGCCGTTCGCGGACTCCACCGAGGGGCTGCTGCCGGTGCTGTTCTTCCAGGGCGAGTCGTCGCTGACGATCGTCGAGGGCCGGCTGCTGAACATCGCCCAGTCGGCGCTCACGCACTACTTCCCGAACACCGATGTCACCGATCTCCCGGTCAAGGTCATCACGAGCCGCAACTTCGGCGGCTTCGCCAACACCGGCATCCGCGACCGCCTCGACGAGTTCGACTTCGCAAGCTGGGACTTCGGCACCACGTGCCCCGGCACCGTCACGAGCTGCATCGACGAGGTGTGGGATCCCTCCGACGGTTACGACACCTGGAACGAGAAGGCCGTGACCGGGTTGGCGGCCGTGCGCACGCAGGGCCAGTGGACGACGTGGAACAGCTCGCTCGTGCCGCTCGACCTGACCGACCTCTCCGACATCGCCCTGACCTTCCCGAACCTCACCTTCACCACCCTGTCCTGAGAATCCGAAAGGCACTTCCGTGAGAAAACTGACCATACCGCTGGCGATCGCCGCCGCGGCCGTGCTGGCCCTGGCCGGCTGCACTCCGGCGGCGGACACCGACGTTCCCCGCATCCTCCGCATCGAGGGACCCGCCACCATGGTGGAGAACTACAACCCCTTCGGCCCGTCCGAGAAGGGTCCCGGGCTCACCTTCATCTACGACGCTCTGGTCCGCATCGACCACCAGCACCCGGAGGACCCGGTGAAGCCCTGGCTCGCCGAGTCGTGGACCTTCAACGACGACGCCACCCAGCTCACGCTCGTGCTACGCGACGACGTGACCTTCTCCGACGGCACACCGCTCACGAGCGAGGACGTGAAGTTCACGCTCTCCGTGCCCCTCGAGCATCCGGAACTGAACGCCTGGGGGCGGCGTATACCTCGGTCGAGGCGACCGACGAGCACACGATCGTCTTGACCTTCCCGGACAACTCGTACGGGCGGCTCGCCGGGCTCGCCAACGCGCCCATCGTGCAGGCCGCGCAGTGGAAGGACGAGGATGTCGCGACCTTCACGAACCCGGAACCGATCGGCAGCGGCCTCCTCGTGCTCGACAGGATTCAGCCCAAGTCGGCGGTGTTCGACGTGCGGGACGACTACTGGCAGGGTGACAGCGCCGTCGATCGCGTGGAGATGGTCGCCTTCTCGCCGGAGACGTTCAAGCTCCAACTGGCCGGCGGCGACCTGGAATGGAGCGGTGCCGCGTGGCCGACTGCCCAGCAGGAGTTCGACGCCACCGATCCCGAGAACCACAAGAGCTTCGTCGTGCCCCACGGGGGTGCCGAGTCGCTCGTGCTCGCGTCGAACAAGGCGCCGTTCGACGACGTCCACATGCGCCGCGCGATCGCGTTCGCGATCGACGTGCCTGCGCTCGCGGAGCTCTCGGGCCTGCCCGTGCCCAGCCCGTGCGGCTTCACCGCCTCGCGTTACGCCGACAGCGTGCTGATCGACGAGTGCGCCGGCGGAGCCACGCGCGAGGTCGACGTCCAGGCGGCTCAGGACGAGCTTGCCGCGGCCGGATGGTCGGTCGACGACGGCCTGCTCGTCAAGGGCGACCAGTCGATCCGCCTCACCTTCGCCTACCCAGTGAGCTGGACCTCGGCGGAGCCCATCTACCGCGACATCAAGGCGCAGCTTCAGGAGAATCTCGGGATCGACCTCCAGCTGCTCACCCCTCCCGGTGACCAGTACGACGCGGCCGTCGAGGAGGCGCACGGCGCGCTTCGGTTCACCTCGGGGGCAGCCGGCATGCTCGACGTCTTCCGCTGGATGGGCTCGCCCGGCAACTTCGGCGGGTGGGAGGACGCGCGCTCGGTCGACCTCGTCGAGCGCATGTCGGCGGTCGATCCGGCCTCGGACGAGTACATCGAACTCGGGATGGACCTGCAACGGATCGTCTACGAGGATGTGCCGTACATTCCCACCGTCGGCGGCAACTGGAGCGTGCTCATCAACTCGTCTCGCTGGAGCGGCTGGCCGACGGATCCAGTGAGTGCCGAGTATCTCGCTAGTCCGTATGTGGCGCCGAGCGCGACGATGATCATGCTCGATCTTCAGCCGAAGTAACCCCAGCCGCACCCGGTTCATGGCCTGCCGCGGCCGCTGTCGCGGCAGGCCATGAACCGCGAAAGGAGTCCGATTGAGCATCGTCACATCGCGGGTCGGGAGGAGTCCTGCCGCGCGCGGAGTCCGACGACATCGCGTCGCTGGGGCACGTTTCCTCGCGCGCAGGGCGGGGCTCTACGTGCTGACCGCCCTCGCGGCCTGCACATTGAACTTCATTATCCCCCGCTTCATGCCGGGTGACCCGGTCGCCTCTCTCGTGCAGAAGATCGAACGACAAACGGGAATGCCCGTCTCGCCCGAACAGATCGAGTCGTTCCGTACCTTCTTCGGCGACCCGACCCAGAACGTGTTGCAGCAGTACGTTGACTATTGGGCGAAGCTCGCCCAGTTCGACCTCGGGCTGTCGACGACGTATTACCCTGTGCCCGTGGCCGACCTCATCGGCGCGGCTTTGCCTTGGACCATCTTCCTCGCGGGCACGTCGGTGGTCACGGCCTTCCTGCTCGGCATCATCATCGGGGCCATCATCGGGATGCGGCCCGGCCGTTTCGCCGACACCGTCGCCGTCCCTGCAGCGGCGTTCGCTGGTGCGCTGCCGCCGTTCTGGATCGCGATGTTGCTGATCTACTTCGTGGCCTACCAATCCGGGTTGTTCCCGATCGCTGGATCGTTCAGCTCCAGTGTCGATCCCGGGTTCAACGCCCCATTCATCGGAAGCGTCTTTCATTACGCCCTGCTCCCGATCGTCGCGACCGTTTCGGCATCGATCGGGTTCTGGATCCTCCAGATGCGGAACATGACCATCACGACCGTGACCGAGGACTACGTATTGCTAGCTGAGGCGAAGGGGCTCTCGCGTGCACGCGTCGTCGTTCGCTATGCCGCACGCAATGCGCTGTTGCCGCCGGTGACCAACCTGGCCACGGCGCTCGGGGGCGTCGTTGGCGGCCTGCTCTTCACCGAACTCGTCTTCAACTATCCGGGGTGGGAAGCGTGCTCGTGCAAGCCGTCACCGCCAAGGACTTCCCAGTGATGCAAGGGGTGTTCCTCATGGTGACCCTTGCCATCCTGCTCGGCAACTTCTTGGCCGATTCGCTCTATGTCGTCCTCGACCCGCGGACGAGGAGCAGCACATGACCTCTGGTGCGCTCTCAAGCTCGAAAGTGCGGATCGGCGCCGCGATCCTGATCTCGTTCCTGGTCATCGCGATCATCGGGCCGTTCCTGCTCGACCTGCTCGGCCTGGACCCGCATGCCGTCGATCGCCAGGCGATCCGCCAACCGCCGAGCGCGAGGCACTGGCTCGGGACGGATAGTTCCGGGTCGGACCTCTTCGCCCAGTGGGTTCTCGGGGCACGCGGATCTGTCTTCGTCGGCCTCACGGCTGGCGTGCTGATGACCGGGATCGCGGTCGTCGTCGGCCTCGTTGCCGGGTTCGCCGGTGGCTGGGTGGACTCCGCCCTCAACAGCACCATGAATCTCTTGATGGTGATCCCCGCCATCCCCTTGGCGATCATCGTCGCGGGATACATGCGGTCGGTCAACGAGATCACGATCATCCTCATCATCGGCCTCGTTGGCTGGCCTGGCGAGGCTCGTGCCGTCCGATCCCAGGTCCTGAGCCTGCGGAATCGCGACTTTGTCACCGCATCCCGGATGGTGGGAGAGACCCGAACGCGTCAACTCTTCGTCGACGTTCTTCCGCAGATGTCGGGCTACCTGTTCAATCTCCTCCTCGTCGCGATCGTCGGCGCGGTCTTCGCCGAGGCCTCCTTGCGCTTCCTCGGCATCGGTTCACCAGACACCTCGAGCTGGGGCACCATGCTGGAGGTCTCGCGGACCCAGGGTGCGATCCTGTCCGGGATGTGGTGGTGGTATCTCCCGCCCGGCCTCGGGATCGCCATCCTGGGGGCTGGCGCGGCTTTGCTCAACTTCGGTTTCGACGAGATGGTGAATCCCCGGCTGAGCGCCGCCCGCCCCTCGGTGCGGAGACGCCTCGTCCGGCTGGAACGCGCGACCGCGTCCGCTCGTGCGGCAGGTGCCCAGACGGTTGCGGATGCAGGCGACGAGTTGCTCCGCGTCGAGGGCCTCGAAGTCGAGTACCTAGCTGGCGACATCACTGCGCACGCCTGCAAGGGGGTCGACCTTGTGGTGAAGCCGGGTGAGATCGTGGGCGTCGTCGGAGAATCCGGGTCGGGCAAGTCCACCCTGGTCCACGCGATGCTTCGTCTGCTGCGTCCACCGGGCATCGTGACCGGGGGCATGTGCTCTGGAGAAGGCGCGACGGCCAGCTGGTCGACGTTCTCGCTCTGGAGGAGGACGCTCTGCGTCGTCTCCGTTGGTCGGATTTCTCCATCGTGCTGCAAAGTGCGATGGATGCGCTCAACCCGGTCGCGCGGCTAGACGCGCAGTTCGCGGATGTGCTGGCCGCCAAGAACCCGGGGATGAGACGGGCGGCTATCGCGGCCCGTACCCGGGAGCTGCTCGCTACCGTGGGCGTTCCGGTCGAGCGCATGCGCAGCTACCCACATGAGCTCTCGGGAGGGACGCGCCAACGCGCCGCCATCGCTCTGGCGCTCGCCTGCAACCCGCGCCTGGTCGTGATGGACGAGGCGACGACCGCCGTAGACGTCGTGATGCAGCGGCAGATCGTCGACCAGGTGTTGCGACTGAGGGACCTGCTCGGCTTCGCCGTCGTCTTCGTCACCCACGATCTCGCGCTCCTGCTGGAGATCGCCGACACGGTCGTGGTCATGCGCAACGGGAAGGTCGTGGAGCGCTCTGATGTCGAAGACGTCGGGGGCCCGCGTTCGGAGGAGTACACGCGGGAGCTCTTCCACGCCTTCCCGACGCTGACACCTACCGCCATGGGGCTGGAAAGGCCTGACGATGCACGAGTATGAGCGCATCCTGATCGCCGACGACATCAGTCGCGAGTACGTCGTCGACGACCCGATCATGGGGCGCGTCGCCGCGACGGTCGTCGAGAACGCGTCCCTCGCCCTTTCTCGGGGGCAGATCCACGCCCTCGTCGGCGAGAGTGGCAGTGGTAAGTCGACGCTTGCCCGCATGCTCGGCTTCGTCATCCACCCGACCAGCGGGAGCATTCTGCTCGATGGAGCGCGCCAGCGTAGAGCGCGGCCGAGGCGCGATGTGCTCCGCCGGGTGCAGATCCTGTTTCAAGACCCGTACGGGTCGCTCAACCCTTTGCAGCGGTTGCGATACCTCATCGGTCGTCCCTTGCGACTGCACGGATTCGCCTCACGTCGTCGCGACGTCGAGGCGGGCGTGAGCAGACTCCTCGAGAGCGTCGGTCTCCTCCCGTCGGCTTCTTTCCTCGATCGCCGCCCGGGGGACCTCTCCGGAGGTCAGCGTCAGCGTGTCGTCATCGCCAGGGCCCTCGCCTCTCGACCCGACGTGCTGCTCGCCGATGAGCCCGTCTCCATGCTCGATGTCTCGATCCGCCTCGAGATCCTCGATCTGCTGCGTCGCCTGAGCGATGAGCAGGGGGTTGCCGTGCTGTACGTTACCCACGACATCGCCAGCGCCAGGTACATCTCTGATTTCGTCTCAGTGATGTATGCGGGTCGCATCGTCGAGGCGGGCCCAGTCGACGCCGTCATCGATCGGCCGCTGCATCCGTACACGCGTCTGCTCGTCGACTCGACTCCGGCCGCGGCGCCCCCGGACATCGGCGTGCATCGCGTGTCGCGATGGGCGAAGCGGATGTCGGGGAGCCCCCCGAGTCGCGATTCGTCCCCCGGCTGTCCTTTCCAGCCGCGTTGCCCTGCAGCGACCGCGATCTGCGCCGAGCAGCGACCGCCCAAGGTGGCCCGCGGCGAGAGTTGGGCCGAATGTTGGAACCCGGTGGAGTGACCGGTGGCATGCGGGCCGCGGACAACGCACAGCCGTACGGGAGGTCGTGATGAAGGTGCTGGTCGCCTAGGAGTGTCATGCCCCCGAGCGGGGGCTCGGGCCGCCGACCGCGGGTTGGTACCGTGCTGGGGTGGTCCCGGGCGGTTCGCCGGCCGGGCATGAACGTCGAGTGACGCTCTGGGGATAGGGCTGCTCGTTCGGATGCGGTGGTTCGCCGCGCCCGAACGGTGAATCGCACAGCACCCCGGGAGTCGCATCCATGTCTCGTCGCCATCGCGGATTGTCCGCCCTGCTCGCCACCGCCCTCGCGGCGGGAGGGATCGCGCTCGTGCCCGCGGCGCCCGCCGCAGCGGCGACGCTCGTCACCGACTGGGCCTCGCTGCAGGCAGCCGTCAACGACGCCACGGAGGACGTCGCCGTCGAGCTCGGCGCGAGCATCGACAACCCCGGCGGGCAGAGCCTCTCGGTGCCGGTGGGCGTCACGGTCACGCTCGATCTCACCGACCGGAACCTCACGATCAACGGCCTCGGCAACTACGTCCCGGCCATCCGCGTGCCGAGCGGTGCCGGCCTCGTGATCGACGGCACGACGGGCCGCCTCACCGCGAACGGCGGCGCGAGCGCGGCGGCGATCGGCGGGAAGAGCGGCAACAACCAGAACGGCGAGTCTGCTGGCTCGATCACCATCCGGGGCGGCGACGTGCGGGCGACCGCGGCCGGCGCCGTGCCGTCGCGCGGTGCCGGAGGAGCGGGGATCGGTGGCGGTGGTGGGGAACTTCACCGTCTCCGGCGGCGGAAACGGCGGAAACGGCGGCACGATCACGATCACCGGGGGAATCGTCAGAGCGACCTCGACCTCTACCTACACGGTTCGCGACGGTGCGGGCATCGGGGGCGGCGGCGGTTCCCTCGGCACGAGCGGCAACGGGCGGGCGGGCTCGGGGGCACAGGTGACGATCACCGGGGGCACCGTCATCGCCGTCGGGGGCGAGAACTCTTCGGGGATCGGCTCAGGTGGTGCGTACGAGCTAGGCGGGGCAGGATCCATCACGGTGCAGGGCGTCGCCGCGGCGGGATCGGTGACCAACGGGGGCGCCGCTCGGTCTCCAGCAGCTACACACGCCCGGCTACCATCACCGCGACGGGAACGCCCACGGATCAGGTGTTCCGAGCGGTGCGCGCGGGAAACAACTACTCGGTGCGCATCGAGTACCCCGCGGCCGTGGTCTTCGACTCCAATGGCGGCACGGGGCTCACCCCGCTCGCGCTCGAGGTGGGTTCCACGATCCCTGAGCCGAATCCGGCGCCGACACGCGTGGGGCACACCTTCGTCGGCTGGTACGCGGATGCGGCGCTCACGACCGCGTGGAACTTCGCCGACGATGTCACGGACTCCGAACTCACCACGCTCTACGCGAGCTGGACCGTCAACAGCTACCCCGTGACGTTCGTGTCGAACGGGGAGCGCGGTGCTGCCGCAGCCGGTCGACTACGGAACGACGGTGACGGCGCCCACGGCGCCGATACGTGAGGGCTACAGCTTCGTCGGGTGGTTCGCCGACGCGGCGCTGACGACGGCGTGGGACTTCGCCACCGACGTGATGCCGGCGTCCGGCATCACCCTCTACGCCAAGTGGAGCATCAACAGCTACGACGTGACGTTCGTGTCGAACGGCGGCAGCGCGGTGCCGACGCAGTCGGTCGTGTACGACACGCACGTCACGGAACCGAGCGACCCGACGCGTGAGGGCTACACCTTCGCGGGCTGGTTCGCGGATGCGGGCCTCACCTCGGCCTGGGACTTCGCGGGCGGTGTGATGCCGTCGCACGCGATCCCGCTGTATGCCGACTGGAGCATCAACAGCTACATCGTGACGTTCGACGCGCATGGAGGCAGCGCGGTGCCGGGGCAGACCCTCGACTACGCCTCGCTCGTGGCGGAGCCGAGCGACCCGTCACGCGTCGGGCACACCTTCGCGGGGTGGTTCGGGGATGCCGCATTCACCACGGCGTGGGACTTCGACACCGACACGGTGCCGGCCTCGGAGCTCACCCTGCACGCCAAGTGGACGGTCAATGACTATGGAATGACGTTCGTGTCGAACGGTGGCAGCGCCGTGTCGTCGCAGCTGGTCGACTACGGCACCGTCGCGTCCGAGCCGATGGCGCCCACACGTGAGGGCTACACCTTCGCGGGCTGGTTCACGGAGGCCGCGCTGACGAACGCCTGGGACTTCGACACCGCGACCATGCCCGCTCACGCGGTCACGCTCTATGCACAGTGGAGCATCAACAGCTACCTCGTGTCGTTCGACGAGAACGGCGGCGCGCTCGTGCCCAACCAGACGCTCGAGTACCAATCGCTCGTGACCGAGCCGGCCGATCCCACGCGTGAAGGTCACACCTTCGCGGGGTGGTTCGCCGACGGCGCGTTCACGACGCCGTGGGACTTCAGCGTCGACGCCGTGCCGGCCCACCCCATCACGCTGCACGCGAAGTGGACCGTCAACAGCTACACGGTGTCGTTCGATGCGAACGGCGGCAGCGCGGTCTCCGGTCAGACGCTCGACTACGGCACGCTCGTGGCCGAGCCCGCCGAGCCGACGCGCGTTGGCCACACCTTCGCGGGGTGGTTCGCGGATGCCGGGTTCGCGGCGTCGTGGGACTTCGGGGTCGACGTGGTGCCGGCGTCCGACGTCACTCTGTATGCGAAGTGGACGGTGAACAGCTACCTCGTGTCGTTCGCGTCGAATGGGGGCAGCGCCGTGCCGCCGCAGTCGGTCGACTACGACGAACTCGTGGCCGAGCCCACCGAGCCGACGCGTGAGGGCCACACCTTCGCCGGATGGTTCGCGGATGCCGCGTTCGCGACGGCGTGGGATTTCGCGGCCGATACGGTGCCGGCATCCGACATCACGCTCTACGCGAAGTGGAGCATCAACAGCTACCTCGTCTCGTTCGCGACGAACGGCGGCAGCGCCGTACCGCCGCAGCCCGAGGTGTACGACACGCTCGTGACCGAGCCCGCGGCTCCGACGCGCGACGGGCACACCTTCGTGGGCTGGTTCGCGGATGCCGCGCTCACGACAGCGTGGGACTTCGCCGCCGATCGCGTGCCGGCATCCGCGATCACGCTGTATGCCCAGTGGAGCATCAACAGCTACACGGTGAGCTTCGACAGCGCAGGCGGAACGAGCGTGCCCGATCAGACGATCGAGTACGGCTCGCCGATCGTGCCGCCGTCGCCGCCCACCCGCACCGACTTCGTGTTCGCGGGCTGGTACGACGGTGCGAGCGAGTGGACGGCGGGCCGGTCCGTACTGGGCGACGTCGCGCTCACGGCCCACTGGACGGCCATGGTCGTCGACGTCGTGGCCGGGTCGCAGCAAGCGCTCATCCGCTGGCACGCGATGGCCCTGCCGAGCGGGGCTGCCACGAGCTACACCGTGGCCGTGGAGCCCGGCGGCCTCAGCTGCACGACCACGACGACGGCATGCGCGGTGACCGGCCTGGCGGCCGGCAGCTACAGCGCCGTCGTCACGGCGCACTGGGCCGGCGCCTCGGCGGTCTCGGATGCCGTCACCTTCGACATCGTCGATCTCGCGATGCCGTCCGAGGCGCCCACCGAGAGCACGCCCGCGATCGCGCTCGCACTCCTCTCGGGCGGATCGCCCATCACGACGGCGATTCCGGGCGCACGGATCACGGTGCAGGGCTCGGGCTTCGTACCCGGCTCGAGCGTCGAGCTCTTCGCCTACTCCGTGCCCGAGGCGCTCGGCACGACGATCGCCGACGCCGACGGGGAGATCTCGGTGGGCGTCGTGGTGCCCGCCGGCCTCGAGCTCGGGGCGCACACGATCGTTGCCCGCGGATTCAGCGCCGACGCGCTCGACGGCGGGTACGGGGTCGCGGCGCTCGCCGTCGTGGCGCCCGCGCTGTCATCGACGGGCGTCGAGGGTGAGCTGCTCGTGCCGCTGTTCGCGGCGCTCATGCTCCTCGTGCTCGGTGCGGCCGGCATCGTCTACGCCCGGCGACGTATGGGTACGGAAGCTGAGGAGGCAACCACCGAAATAGGGGATGAAACGCGGCTCCGAGGCCACCGGGCGCCGATAGCGTGCCGGTGACCCGTCGATGAGATGCCTATCCCCCTCTCCCGACAGGGGCTGACATCCGATCGGTGCGGCGAGGCTTGCGTCGTCGCACCGGTCGGGGCCGGCGTCGGGCGCCGTCAGGCGGCCCGTGCCAGGTAGCCGGCGAGCAGGCGCGTCTGCGCCGCCCATCCACCCGCGTTGTCCTCCCGGGCGGTTTCCCGCACCTCCTCGGGCAGTTCGTCGAAGCCATCCTCGGTCATGGTCACGCGGATGCCGCCCTCGACCTGCTCGAGCAGGATCTCCACCGCGGTGCGCACCGGTGAGTCGGGCACGGCCTCCCAGCGGAAGGCGAAGCGGCGCATCGGCTCGATCGCGACGACGTCGAGCGTGAACGGCGCGCCCCGGTGCGGTTCCTGTGCGCCGGCGACCTCGGGGTCGATCGCGGTCGGCACGATGCGGCCAGCCGTCGTGGCACCCGCCGCGAAGGGGCCCTCGAACTCGGCGCCGAACCAGGTGCCGAACGCCGTCGAGTCCGCGATCGCATCCCACACCCGCTCGAGAGGGGCGTCGATCACGATGCTCTGCGCGATATCCGGATCCCGCTCGAGGAGTGCCTTCAGGGCCTGGATGACGTGCTGGGAGCCGTCTGCGGTCTCGGAGCCCTCGCGGGTCGCCGCCTGCGCTCCCCGATGGATGAGCGTCACCCGGCTGCCGGTCTCGGTCGGCGTCACCTCCCAATGCAGGGAGCCCTGGTCATCGTGGCCGCCGTACCAGGTGGCGATGAAGGTGTGCGCGAGGCGCACAGGGGTTCGAACGCGAGCACCACGCCCTCGATCTGCACGTCGCCGTCATCGTCGACGAACTCGACAGGCGAGCCCACCTCCCACGTCGTGCGCGGGCTCGTGCCGTAGTAGTAGCGGCGCACGGTGTGGGGCTCGGTGAGCGCCTCCCACACCTTCTGCGGCGGCGCCGCCACCTCCACCTCGTAGATACGATCGTCGGTCATTCGCGTGGTCCTTCCAGCTCGGTCTTGAGAGACAGCAGCCCAGCGGATGCGCGGGCGCCGAAGTCGTCGATCCAGCGCTGGGCGAGTTCGACGATGGGCACGGCGTTGAGATGGCACCGTCGCACGCGACCCTGCTTTCGCGACACGACGAGACCCGCCTGCTCGAGCACGCCCACGTGCTTGAGCACGGCGTGCCGGCCGAGCGGTGCGAGCACTTCCGTGAGTTCGCCGACGCTCTGGCCGTCGCGCGCGCGGAGGGCGTCCAGGATGCGCCGCCGCGAGGGATCCGCGATGGCGGCGATCACTGCATCCGTGTCCACGGGACGACAATAGGTGACTCTGGGGTCACCTGTCTAGGGCAAGCCTGCAGTGGCACTCAGGAACGTCCGGAAAGCTCGCCGCTGGCATCCGGGTTCGTCGCCTAAGGTCGCGCCGCATGCGTACACGAACTCGCATCGCTGTGATCATCGGTCTCTGCGCCGCGCCCCTGACGCTTCTCGGGTGTGCGGCGGCTCCCACCCTGTCGGTTCCGGGACGGATACCGACGCCGACGCCGTCGGCGGGGGCGACGCGGTTCCCTCGTGTCCGTCGGCATCCGTGAAGGTCTCGGATGCCGACGAGCTGGAGGACGCGCTCGACGACGCGGAGCCGGGCGACGTGATCCGCGTCGCCGACGGCCGCTACGACGACCGCTTCGAGATCGACCGCTCCGGCACGGACGACGAGCCGATCTGGCTGTGCGGCTCATCGAAGGCGGTGATCGACGGCGGCAACCCCCAGAAGGGCACCGTGCTCGCGCTCGACCGGGTCGAGCACTGGCGGCTCATCGGCTTCACCGTCGAGAACGGCCAGAAGGGCATCATGGTCGACGGCAGCTCCGACATCGTGCTCGGCGGTCTCACGGTGCGCCGCATCGGCGACGAGGCCATCCACCTGCGCGACGGCAGCGTCGACAACCTCATCGTCGGCTCGACGATCTCCGAGACCGGGCTGCGGCAGGCCAAGTTCGGCGAAGGGATCTACGTCGGTTCTGCCGAGAGCAACTGGTGCGACGTGAGCTCCTGCAAGCCCGATCGCAGCGACCGCAACCGCCTCGTCGGCAACACGATCACGAGGACGAAGGCGGAGGCCATCGACATCAAGGAGGGCACCTCCGGCGGCGTCGTGGAGGGCAACACCTTCGACGGGTCGGACCTCGTGGCGGCGACCGCCGACTCCTGGGTCGACGTGAAGGGCAACGACTGGACCATCGTCGGCAACACGGGCACGACCTCGCCGAAAGACGGCTTCCAGACCCACGAGATCGTCGACGGGTGGGGCACCCGCAACCGCTTCTCCGGCAACGCCGCCCACGTCGACGGGCCCGGCTATGGCATCGCGGTGACCCCCGCGCTGGGCAATGTGGTCGCGTGCGATAACACCGCATCCGGGGCTGTCAAGGGGGTCAGCAACATCACCTGCACCGAATGAGAAAGGTCTCATCCCTAAGCGTCGGATTAGCCGCGTGACCTGGGGTTTTCTGGATTCCGAGCCTGGCGGCAATGTGAACGCGGCATGAGAGCGTCCTGAGAGCCGCGACCTCCGGTGGCGGCCGTGCTTACGGTCGCCGAGTCCAGATCTCGACAGACCGGAGGGGCCCATGCTGATGGTGCAGAACGAGCTCGACTGGTCGTTCCAGGATTGGTGGAACGCCGTCGTCGAGGCGCTCGGCAGCGTCTTCGCTCAGCTCGGCGAGTGGCTGGCGGTGGTCGAACCATTTATGCCCGTCGCCGTCGCCGGCGTCATCGTGTGGGGCCTGTGGTTCATCCGCTTCGTGATGTCGCGCGGTGCGCGCCCGATCGTCACCGACTTCCGCACGAGCGTCTCGATCGTGGTGCCCTCATTCCACGAGGACCCCGGCATCCTGCTCGACTGCCTTGACACCTGGCGTGCGGAGCGGCCCGACGAGATCATCATCGTGCTCGACGTGGCCGATCTCGAAGCGCACGACCGCATCGTCGCCCTGGGCGACCCCATCGTGCGCCCCGTGCTCTACGAACACGTGGGCAAGCGCTCCGCTCTCGGCGTGGGGCTGAGGCTCGCGAGCTCCGAACTCGTGGCGCTCGTCGACTCCGACACGCGCTGGACGCCCGGGATGCTCGAGGCCGTTCAGATGCCGTTCGCGGATGCACGGGTCGGCGGGGTGAGCACGCAGCAGAACGTCTTCGAACGCGAGTCGAGCGTGTGGCGACGCATCGCGGACTGGATGGTCAACCTGCGTTACTTCGACTACGTGCCCGCGATGGGTCGCGTGGGCGCCGTGCCCTGCCTCTCCGGACGCACCGCGGTGTACCGGCGCGCGGCCGTGATGCCCGTGCTCGACCAGCTCGAGAACGAGTACTTCCTGGGTCGCCGCTGCATCGCCGGCGACGACGGGCGGCTCACCTGGCTCGTGCTCGCCCAGGGCTACCGCACCGTGCACCAGAGCTCGGCCAAGGCGCTCTCGATGTTCCCCTCGACCTTCCGCGCCTTCGTCAAACAGCGGGTGCGCTGGAGCCGCAACTCGTTCCGCTGCTACCTCACCGCGATCCGGATGGGGTGGTTGCGCCGCCAGCCGATCATCACGCAACTCACGGTGCTGCAGATCCTGCTCACCCCCGTGACGATGGGGATGAGCCTCGCCTACCTGATCTTCTCGCGCCTCGAGTACACGGTGATCGGCGCGGCGCTCGCCGTGGCGTGGGTCGTGGTGGGGCGCGGCGTGCGCGGCTTCTCGCACTTGCGCCAGCATCCGCGTGACCTCCTGCTGCTGCCGCTCATGACGCTCACGGTGATCCTCGTGGCCCTGCCGATCAAGCTCTTCGCCTTCGTGACGATGAACAAGCAGGGGTGGCTGACCCGTCGGGCCGGCCAGACCGGGGGCGACGGTCAGGACTCCGCCTCGCTCGGGCGTGCGGGGCGCCGGCCCGAGGCGGTGACGGCATGAGAACCGGGAACAAGGTGCTCGTGTCGGTGATCGCGCTCGGCGCCGCCGGGGCCATCGCGTGGTCGCTCGTCACCTTCGGCGACCCCGCCCAGCACACGGACACCTCGCGCGAGACGACGCCCACCGCCGAAACCGCCGGTGAGCCGTATCCCGGAGACGCGGCCGCCGAGACCGCGCTCGCCGCACAGGAGGCGGCACGGCTCGTGGCGGTGAAGACGGCCGCGTCGGCCGGAGTCTCGGCCGCGCTGGACACCTCGCGGCCATTCCGCGTCGCGACCGAGGCGCGCGCGACCCTCGTGCTGCCGGCCCGCTCGGCGCCCTACACGCTCGCGGAACTCGTGCAGTCGGCACCCGCCACCCTCAGCGCCGACGGCGCCGACGGCGCGTACGTGCTGCATGAGCACCTCGCCGTCATGGCTCAGGCGAAGCTCACGATCGGGGCGGGCGAGAAGCTGCTGCTCGCGGGCGACTCCACGGGCTTCAGCTCGATCGTGGCCCTCGGAGGTTCGATCGCCGTCCAGGGCACCGCGGCGAGCCCCGCATCGCTCACGAGCTGGGATGCGAGCACCGGCACCCCGGACGAGGCCACCGCCGACGGGCGGCCCTACCTGCGCGTGGTGGGCGGCGATCTGCGCATCGCCGACGCCCAGTTCGCGGCGCTCGGGTTCTGGAGCGGTGCCACGAGCGGCATCGCCTACGAAGGCGAACGCGCCGCCGACCTCGTGCCGACGCCCGCCGGAGCGGGCGCCGACGGCGTGCCCCTCATGCAGCTCAGCGAGGCACCCGCCGCGGCGACCCGTCTGGCGGTCAGCTCGACCGAGATCGACGGCAACGCTGTCGGCATCACGATCTCCGAAGCGTCGGCTCCCACGCTCATGAGCGTCACCGTCACGGGCAGCCTCGCCGACGGCATCGTGCTCGACCGCGACGTGACGGGGGCCGCGCTCACACGGGTGACCGCATCCGACAACGCCCGAGACGGCGTGGTGGTCGGACGGGGCAGCGAGACGGCGACCGTCAATCGGGCGACCATCGAGTCCAACGGTCGCAACGGGGTACTGCTCGACGGCCGGGCTCGCGCCGACGGGCCGACCACCGAGGGCGCGGATGCGTCGACCGGGTCGTCGGTCGTGGGCAGTGACATCCGAGACAACCCGCGCAGCGGCATCGATGTCGTCGGCGGATCGCACATCCGGCTGAGCAACAACACCGTGAGCGGCGGAAGCATGGGCATCGTGCTCGACGACGGCCCGAGCGGCGTCGCGGTGCGCAACAACGAGATCGACGGCGTCGAGCAGCACGGCATCTCGATTCGCGACGACGCGGATGAGGTGACCGTCGCATCCAACGACATCGCGCGGGCGCAGACCGGCGTCTATGTGCGCAACGCCGCGGCGACCGTGCGCGACAACACGGTGACCGACGCGACGGTGCACGGCATCACGCTCACGGGCCAGCTCGCCGGCACGAGCGCCACCGACAACGAGCTCACCGGCACCGGCCCGGCGGCGATCGACAGCGATCGGGCGATCGACGCGCACGTCGAGGGCAACCTCGTCGACGGCTGGGCCGCGAGCCGCAGCCTCGACCAGATCGTCGCGACCGTCATGCAACCGCTCACGATCGTGTGGCTGGTCGTGACCCTGATCGTCGCCGCCGCGCTCGTGACGCGCCTCGGCGCGGGCCGCAAGCGCAACGACCCCCTGCGCGAGCGCCGCCCGCTGCAGTCGATGAGCCGGGGCATCGTGCCCCGCACCGAGGTGGGCCCTCCGGCGCCGAGCGTGCCGACGAGCGCGGCCACCTCGAACGACCACCCGAACCTGTCCGAACAACGAGAGGAAGCATTGCGATGACGAGCACGACGACTCCGCCCCGGATCACGGTGGTGGGAACCGGATACCTGGGCGCGACGCACGCGGTCTGCATGGCCAAGCTGGGCATCGAGGTGCTCGGTGTCGACGTCGACGACCGCAAGATCGCCGAACTCGCGGCCGGACGGGTGCCCTTCTACGAGCCCGGGCTCGCGGAGGAGTTGAGCACCGCGCTGGAGTCCGGCCGCCTGCGGTTCACGACCGACTTCGACGAGGCCGCGCGCTTCGGCGACGTGCACTTCGTGTGTGTGGGCACCCCGCAGGAGCAGGGGTCGGATGCCGCCGACCTGCGCTACGTCGACAGCGCCATGACCGAGCTGGCCTCGCGCATCCACAAGCACGCCCTCATCGTGGGCAAGTCCACGGTGCCGGTGGGCACCGCTGCGCGCCTCGCGCAGCTCGTGACCGAGGTCGCGCCGCAGGATGCCGAGGTGGAGCTCGCCTGGAATCCCGAGTTCCTGCGCGAGGGCTTCGCGGTCGACGACACCCTGCACCCCGACCGGCTCGTGTTCGGGGTGGAGTCGGAGTGGGCCGAGCACCTGCTCGAAGACGTCTTCCGGCCCATCATCGACGCCGAGACCCCGGTGATCGTGGCCGATCTCGCGACGGCCGAGCTCGTGAAGGTGGCCGCGAACTCGTTCCTCGCCACCAAGATCTCCTACATCAACGCCATGGCCGAGGTCTGCGAGGCGGCGGGAGCGGATGTCGACGTGCTCGCGACCGCGTTGTCGCACGATGGACGCATCGGGGGTCGCTTCCTCAAGCCGGGTCTCGGCTTCGGCGGCGGCTGCCTGCCCAAGGACATCCGCGCCTTCCGCCACCGCGCCGCGCAGCTCGGCGTCGGGCAGGCCGTCGCCTTCCTCGAAGAGGTGGATGCGATCAACCAGCGTCGCCGTTCGCGCACAGTCGAGCTCGTGCGGGAGCTCGCCGGGGAGATCTGCGCGGGGTGCGCGTGGCGGCTCTCGGCGCCGCGTTCAAGCCCGACTCCGACGACGTGCGCGACGCGCCGGCGCTCGACGTCGCGCGGATGCTCTACCTCGAGGGCGCGGAGGTCTCGGTGTACGACCCCAAGGCCAACGAGAACGCGCACCGCGCCTACCCCGACCTCGTCTACGTCGATTCGCTCGGCGAGGCGGCGCACGAGGCCGAGGTCGTCGTGCTGCTCACCGAGTGGGACGAGTTCCGGCACGCCGACCCGGCCCTCCTCGGCTACGTCGTGGCGGAGCGGCGGGTGGTCGACGCCCGGCACGCGCTCGATGCCGAGGCCTACCGGCAGGCGGGCTGGGAGTACCGGGCCCTCGGTCAGCCGGCCGTGGCATCCGTGCACGAGGTGAGCCTCGCACCCCGTTGAGGGCAGTCGCTACTCTTCGTGCATGACCGCTGCGCCGCCTCCCGCCACGAGCGTGAGCACCCCTGGCGAGTGGGTCGTGCCGCTGCGCGAGGCCGCGCTCACCGCGCGTGCCGCGCTCGTCACGGGCGTCGTGGCGATGAGCCTCGTGCTCGTCGCGGTGCTGGCGGCCGTGGGCGTGATCTTGCCGCTCGCGCAGCCCGGCAGCCTCGTGCCGTGGGTGCCCCTTGCGCTCGTGCCGCTCGCGGCCTGCTGCGTCGCCGGATGGCGCTGGCAGCCGATCCCCGTGCTCGGATGCGTCGCGATCGCCGTCACGGTGTCGGCGTCCCTCGCCGCGCTCACGCTCGCAGCGGCCGCGTCGCCTGCGCAGGCGTCGGCGGGTACGGCCGGATTCATGCTGTCGATGTCGACCAACCTCGCCGTCGTGATCGGGATCGCGAGCGACCGCTGGACCGGGGGACTGGCGGGAGCGCTCGCCGGATTCGCCATCGGCGAGGGCACGATCGCGGTGACCGCAGCGGTGGTCTCGCTGCCGTACCGCCTCGACGTGCCGCCCATCGCGATCGCGGCCGCCGTCGTGATCGCGTACGCTCTCGTGCCGCTCGCGCGCCGGCGGTCGCGGCGCGGAACCGCATCCCTGCAGGAGGCCGACCGCCGCACGCGCGCGCGTCGCCTGCGCGAGAGCGAGGGCCGCGAGTCGATCGCCCTGCTGCATGACACCCTGCTGGGCGAGCTCGCGGTGCTCGCCCACCGCGAGCCGGGTGCCCTCGACGAGACCGAACGTGCCCGCATCGTGCGCAGCCTCGAGTCGAGCGCGGTGCTGCCGTTGTTGCACGCCGAGCCGCCCGCTCCCGACGGGGTCGCGGCGTGGCTCGTCTCGATCGGCGCAGCGGGAGGGGTCACGGTGCGCCTCGAGGGTGAGGTGACGGCGCTCGACCGGGTCTCGGAGCCGGCGGCCTCGGCCATGCGCGCCGCGCTCGCGCAGTGCCTCGTGAACGTCGTGCGGCATGCGGGGGTGACCGAGGCCTGGCTCGCCGCGGCCGCCGATGCCGGCGAGGTGAGCGTCACGATCGTCGACGAAGGCGTCGGCTTCGACCCGGATGCCGTTCCGCACGATCGTCTCGGGCTCAGCGAGTCGGTGGTCGGCCGGCTGGAGCGCTGCGGCGGCACCGTGCGGGTCTGGAGCAGCCCCGGCGCGGGCACCTCGGTGCACGTGACGATCCCCGCGGCGGTGTTGGTGTGACCGCCGTCACGTCACTCTCGCCCCAGCAGCTCGACCCCCTCGGCGGGGTCACGGCGCAGGCGTTCGGGTGGGCGCTCACGGCGGGGGCGATCGGCACCTCGGTGGGAGTTTCGGTCGTGCACCGCGCCGAGTACCGCGACGGTCTGTTCCTCGCCGCGGGCTACGTGTGCCTCGCCGTCGCGTGTCTCATCGTGGTGCTCGCGAGCAGTCCCCGGCGGGCTCCGTTCACCTGGCGCAGCGCGCTCGCGGTGCACCTCGTGGGCCTCGCCGCGGTGGGTTTCGAGGCTGCGGCGCAATGGGGCGGCAACGTCACGGTGCGCTCGGACTGGTCGCCACTCGCTCTCGCCCTGCTCGTGATGGCGATGGCCTGCTTCCGCCCCGCGGCCGAGTTGCTCGGCATGGCGGCGGGCAGCGCCGTGGTCGTCGCCGCGATCACCGTCGCGGGCAGCGCGGCCGCGGGGGCGCCACTGCCCCCGTCGTCTACGGGTTCCTCACCGGCGGACCGCTGCTCGCCGCCGGGGTCGGTGCGGCCGCCTTCTCGGCGACCGCCGTGCGTCGGCTGCTGCGCTGGCGGGAGCAGACGAGCGAGCTGCGTCGAACGGAGGTGGAACGCATCCGCTCTCGGGTGCGCAGCGAACTGCACGATGAACGACTCGCGCTCGTGGAGAGTGAGGTGGGGCCGTTCCTGCGTGGCGTGCTCGACGCGGGAGAGCTCACCTCGGACGACGCCGAGCGGGCGCGCACGCTGGGTGACGCCCTGCGACGCGCACTCGTCGAGGAGGCCGACGGCGTCTGGCTCGGCGACGTGGTCTCGGAACTACACGATGCCGATGGGCTCGTGACCCACATGGATGACACCCAGCGCGCCGTGGTGGACGCGGCGTGTGCCTCGCTCGCCCACCGGCGCACCGTCGCGATCGTGCAGCGGGCAGCGGGCCGCGCCCATTTCTCGCTGCACTGGAGCCGAGGGGGCCGGGGACGGCTCGGGCCGGAGCTGCAGGCGCTGCTGCGGATCGTGTTCCCGGGCGCACGCGTGCACCTCGGCGCGCGGCGGCTCGAGTTCGAGTTCGACGTCGTCTGAGCTTTCCTGCCGCCTCGGCGCCCGGCTCAGCGCTCGGCTCAGCTGAACGTGCCGGGATACTGCGCGATCATCTCGAACATCGCGCGCATCGCGACGATCATCCAGATCCCCATCGCGAGGAACACGAGTGCATAGCTGCCGATGTGCGCCCACAGCGGCCACCCCGCCGTGCGGCTCACCTTGCGCAGCACGACGTGCCTGCCGATCAGGTAGACGATCGGGTACGGGATGAACGCGAACGCCCAGTGGAAGGGGCGCTCCACGCCGATCGCCTCGAGGTGCTTGTAGTCGCGATACGCCCCGAAGACGGCGAGCCCCCAGACGATGAGCCCGAGCAGCCACGAGACGATGCCGAACACGGCGTAGCCCACCAGCGCGTCGCTCAGGCCGGCCGGGGAGCGCGACAGCTGTGCGTCGAAGATCGTCGCGATGTAGCCGTTCATGTCGAAGAAGAACATCGGGATGATGCTCAGCAGATACCCGACCGAGACGATCCAGACCCACGCGTTGTCGATGCGCGCGCCCGCAGGCAGGGCCGGTCGCTGCACCGACTGCGCGGGCCCGGCGGCTGCGGGCGCGGTGTGCTCACTCCAGCCGGAACCGTTCCACCAGCGCTGTCCGCCGGTGCCGTCGGGATACCACCCGGGGCCGCGCTCGCGGCCGCGGATGCTGTCGGGTCGGTCATGGCTCGATGCTAGCGGCGAGCCCGGCGAGCGCATCCGCCACGCTCACGATCGCCCACGCGCCGAACACCGTGTACCAGAGCACATAGAGCACGATCGACACGACGAGCGGCGCCGCGGATGCCGGAGTCACCTTGCGCAGCACCACCTGGCGTCCGATCACATAGACGATGCCGGCGATGGCCGCGAAGCCCCACGGGAAGGGGCGCACCACGCCGACCGTCCGCAGCCGGCGCGCATCTCGGAACGCGAAGAGCAGGGCGAGTGCGATCGTCACGAGTGAGCTGCCCGCGAGCACCGCGAGGTGCAGCCCCACGTGGCCGAGCGCTGCGGTCGCGTCGTCGACCCAGAGCGCGTCCAGCACCTCGCGCACGTCGAAGAGGTAGATGGTGGAGGCCAGCACCCACGGCACCACGACGATGAGCCAGATCCACACGGTGTCGACCCGCGTGCCGAGTGGCAGCGGCGGGCGCTCGTGCGGGGCATGCATCTCCCGGGCTGCCGGGGGAGGGATGACGAGGCCGCTCATGCCCGCGAGCGTAGCGGCCCGCCCGCCTAGCATCGGGGCATGGGCACTCCCGCTGATCCCCTCGACCTGCTCCGCACGCGCACGAGCGAGAAGTGGCGCGCGTATCCCGCCGACGTGCTGCCGATGTTCGTCGCCGAGATGGACTATCCCCTCGCGCCCCAGATCGCCGACGCCCTGCGCGCGGCGATCGACCGCAGCGACACCGGCTACGTCGACCCGCGCGACCCGGCACCGCGCGAGGCGTTCGCCGCGTTCGCGCGTGACAGCTGGGGTTGGTCGCCCGATCCGGAGCGGATGGGCATCACGACGGATGTGAGCGTCGTGATCGTCGAGACGCTGAGCCGGCTGGCCGCGCCGGGCGACGGCGTCATCATCACCCCGCCCGTGTATCCGCCGTTCTTCGACCTGATCCCGGAGGCGGGCGCCCGGGTCGTCGAGGTGCCGCTGCACGCCGACGGCACCGCCTACTCCCTCGACCTCGCAGGCATCGACCGGGCACTCGCGGCGGGGGCGCGTGGCGTGCTGCTGTGCAACCCGCACAACCCGCTCGGACTCGTGCACACGCGCGACGAGCTGGCGGAGCTGTCGCGCATCGTGGCCCGGCACGACGGCTTCGTCGTGAGCGACGAGATCCACGCGCCGCTCACGCATCCGGGTGTCGTGTTCACCCCGTATCTGACGGTGTCGGACGCCGCGCGCGAGCACGGCATCGCGGCGGAGTCGGGCAGCAAGGCCTTCAACCTCGCGGGACTCAAGGCCGCCTTCTTCGTCGCCGAGTCCGAGCGGATGTCACAGCTCGTGCGCGGGCTGCCCGACGAGGTCACCTTCCGCACGGGCCACCTCGGCCTCCTCGCCACCCGGGTCGGGTTCGCGGATGCGCGGGCGTGGCTCGCCGAGACGATCGCGTCGATCGTGGCGAACGTCGAGCTGCTCGAGGCGCAGCTCGCGGCGAAGCTGCCGGAGGCGCGGCTGACGCGACCGTCGGCGAGCTACCTTGCCTGGATCGACCTCTCGGCGTACGGCTGGGGCGACGACCCCGCATCCGTGCTGCTCGAGCGTTCACGCCTCGCCCTCTCGAACGGCCCGGCGTTCGGGCGCGAGGGGCGCGGCCACGTGCGTCTCAACCTCGCGTGTGCCCCCGAGCTCGTCATCGAGGCCGTCGACCGGATGGCGGCGCTCGCCCGCCCCTGACCCCGGCATGGACGCCGGATGTCGGTGGTTGCTGGTGGAATACGGGTATCGAAAAAGTTTGCGCGACACGCCGAGACACAACATGTAGGGGAATGACACGCGTGGAATTCCCGTTATATAGTGGTGACTCACCAGGGTGAAAACCTTGGACCACCAGTTGAGACTTCTGAGGGAGGTTGCCATGAACGACGTCGACACCGTCGGTGGCTACGCAGTTCCGGTCGACCCGATGGACGACCTCTACTGCGAGTCCTGCCAGTAAGCAGGCCCACCGCATAGACCCCGGAACCCCGGCTGACCGCGACGGTCGCCGGGGTTCCGTACGAAGGGGTCGGGCGCGCGGGGCACGCGCGGGGGAGCGAAGCTAGGCTCGAACCCGTGAGCGTCAACCCCGAGCTGCAGGGGCGGAGCTATCCGCCCACAGCCCCCTACCTCGTCGGCCGCGAGAAGGTGCGCGAGTTCGCGCGTGCCGTGTTCGCGACGAACCCCTCCACCACGACCCCGAGGCCGCACGCGCAGCGGGCTACCCGGATGTCGTGGCGCCGCCCACCTTCCCGGTCGTCGTGCAGGAGCACGCCCTCGCGCAGCTGCTGGCCGACCCCGAGGCAGGCATCGACTTCAGCCGTGTCGTGCACGGCGACCAGCGCTTCAGCTACAGCCGCCCGGTCGTCGCGGGCGACGAGCTCACGGCGACCCTCACCGTCACGAGCGTCAAGAGCCTCGGCGGGCACTCCATGGTGACGGCCGACGCCCTCGTGGCCGACGCATCCGGATCCCACGTGGTCACCGCGACCTCCACCCTCGTCGTGCGAGGTGACGAATGAGCACGCCCACGCTCTCGAGCCTGACCGTCGGTGACGTCGTGGCCGAGGCCGAGTTCGCACTCAGCCGCGACAGCCTCGTGCGCTACGCGGGCGCATCCGGTGACTTCAACCCCATCCACTATCGCGACGACGTCGCCGCATCCGTCGGACTGCCCGGTGTGCTCGCCCACGGCATGCTCACGATGGGGCTCGCCGCGCAGCCCGTCGTCGACTGGCTCGGGGATGCCGGCCGCGTCGTCGACTACCAGGTGCGGTTCACCCGCCCCGTCGTGGTGGATGCTGCCGAGGGTGCTGTCGTGACGGTGACCGCCAAGGTCGGCCGCATCGACGAGGATGCTGCGCGCATCGATCTCACCGTCACCTTCCGTGGCGAGACGGTGCTCGGCAAGGCGCAAGTTCTCGCCCGCCTGGAGCCGTGACGCCCGTGGAGTCGCACCCGGGGCGTCCGCTCGCGGAGTTCACGACCCTCCGGGTCGGGGGCCCCGCGCGCGAACTCGTGGAGCCCGCGACGCGCGACGAGCTCGTGCAGACCGCGCTCGAGGTCTGGCGCACGGGAGACGACTGGCTGCTGCTCGGCGGCGGCTCGAACGTGCTGATCGGCGACGAGGGCTTCGACGGCACCGTCATCCGGGTCGTGACGCGGGGCATCGACATCGCGATCGACGCCGACGGGCGACACGCCCGCGTGCGCGCGGAGGCGGGGAGAGCTGGGACGCGCTCGTCGCGGCGACCGTGGACGCGGGCCTCGCGGGCGTCGAGGCGCTCAGCGGCATCCCGGGCACGGTGGGGGCGGCACCCGTGCAGAACATCGGCGCCCACGGCCAGGAACTCGGCGAGCGGCTCGTCGGCATCGACTTCCTCGACTACGCGACTGGCGAGGTGATGCGCCTCGACGCGCGCGACCTCGGCCTCGGCTACCGTACGAGCGCCCTCAAGCGCGGGCGAGCCGGCATCGTGCTCGCCGTCGAGCTCGACCTCGACGCGGGCGGCTGGTCGGGCCCGATCGCGTACGCGCAGCTCGCATCCGCTCTGCAGGTGGAGCTGGGCGAACGTGTGCCTCTCGCCGACGCCCGGCGAGCCGTGCTCGCGTTGCGCGCGTCGAAGGGCATGGTGCTCGATGCGGCCGACCCCGACTCGGTGAGCGCGGGCTCGTTCTTCACCAACCCGATCGTGTCGGAGTCGTTCGCACGGGCGATGCCTGCCGACGCCCCGCGCTGGCCGATCGTGTCGGAGGAGCCGGAGCGCGTGCTGGCGCCCGGCGAGGACGTGCCGGCTCTCGCCTCGGCGGAGTACCAGGTGAAGCTGTCGGCGGCCTGGCTCATCGAGCGCTCCGGCATCTCGCGCGGCTTCACCCTGCCCGGCTCGGGCGCCGCGATCTCGACGAAGCACACCCTCGCGATCGTCAACCGCGGCGGTGCGACGGCGGCGGATGTCGCCCAGCTCGCCTCCCTCGTGCAGACGCGCGTGCTCGCCGAGTTCGGCGTGCGGCTGCACCCCGAGCCGGTGTTCGTGGGGGTCGAGCTGTAGCTCGGTCGGTCGCCGCACCCGGGCCTGCTTTGTCGAAAATGCAGGAGTCGTCGCGACTCAACGCGACAGAACGGGGGCGGATGCCGGCCCAGCAGCGCGGATCTCCTGCATTTTCGACATTGCGGCGGGCCGGCGGGCGCGGCGCGCACCCTCGCTAGGGTCGAGTCGTGGCAGAGATCGTGGTGCTCGGCAGCGCCAACATGGACCTCGTCGTGCGGCAGCCCCGGCTGCCCGAGCCCGGCGAGACGATGTTCGGCAGCTCGTTCACGACCGTTCCGGGAGGCAAGGGCCTGAACCAGGCGATTGCTGCCGCTCGGGTCGACGGCGACGTGGCCTTCCTCGGTGCGGTGGGCGGCGACGCCTTCGGCGGCGAGCTGCGTGAGACGCTCGCCGCGGCCGGGGTCGACACGGATGCGATCGCCCTCGTCGAGCGTCCCACCGGCACCGCGCACATCGCGGTGCTCGACGGCGGCGAGAACGCGATCGTCGTCGTGCCCGACGCCAACGGGGTGGAGCTGCCGCTCGACGACGTGCAGCGCGCGGCGATCCGCGCGGCCCGGTACCTCGTCGTGCAGTTCGAGCGCCCGCTGCCGCTCGTCGCCGCCGCTGTCGCGTTCGCGCGCTCGGTCGGCGTCACGACCGTGGTCACGCCCGCGCCCGTGCTGCCGCTGCCCGACGGGTTCCTCGAGCAGGTCGACGTCCTCGTGCCGAACGCCGCCGAGGCGTGCGCCCTCGCAGGAATCGACGACGAAGCGGATGCCGCCCGCGCCCTGAGCGCACTGGTCGGCACGGTCGTCGTGACCCGCGGCGCGCGCGGCGCTCTCGTGGCGCGCGCGGGAGACATCGTCGCCGAGGTGGCCGCCCATCCGGTGACCCCGGTCGACACGACGGGAGCGGGCGACACGTTCACGGGCGTGCTCGTGGCGCGCCTGGCCGCGGGCGACGCCGAGGCCGCCGCGCTGCGTGCCGCAGCCGTCGCCGCCGCTCTCGCCACCACGCGCGCGGGTGCCTCGACGTCGATGCCCAGCTGGGCCGAGGTCGAGTCTCACCTCAGGTGAGCCCGGGCTAGAGGATGCCGAGCTCCATCGCCCGGGTCACCGCGCGCGTGCGGTCGTTCACGTCGAGCTTGGCGAAGGCGTGCAGCAGGTGCGTCTTGACGGTCGCCTCGCCGAGGTGGATGCGGGCGCCGATCTCGCGGTTCGAGAGGCCCTCGGCCACGAGTCGCAGCACCTCGAGCTCGCGCGGGCTGAGCAGCGGAGCGGGCGGTTCGGGCGTCCGGGTGCGCGCGACGAGCATGCGGCTCACGCTCGGTGCGAGCGCCACCTCGCCCGCCGCCACCGCGCGCACGCCCGCGAGCAGTTCCTCCTCGGGCGCGGCCTTCAGCAGGTAGCCGCTCGCGCCCGCGGCGATCGCCGAGAGGATGCCGTCGTCGGTCTCGTAGGTCGTGAGGATGAGCACGCGCACCTCGGGGTGGGCCGCGAGGATGCGGGCGGTCGCCTCGTCGCCGTCGATGCCCGGCATCCGCAGATCCATCACGACCAGATCGGGCGCGGCGCTCGGCACCAGGGCGAGAGCCTCCTCGCCGCTCGCCGCCGTGCCGACGATCACGACATCCGGCGCCGACTCGAGCAGCGCCACGATGCCCGCACGCACGACGGGGTGGTCGTCGACCACGAGGATGCGGATCACGCGGCACCCCCGATCGGCAGCGTCGCGGTCAGTGCGGTGGCCCCGGGCGTGCCGTCGACCTCGAGCGTGCCGCCCGCGAGTGCGAGCCGGTCGCGCAGGCCGGCGAGGCCGAAACCCGCTCGCGCCTCGGCGGGGAATCCGCGGCCGTCGTCGCTCAGCACGAGCCGTGCGTCTCCGGATGCCACGGTCAACTCCATGCGGGCGTGCGCCGCCGCCGAATGCTTGCGCACGTTCGCGAGCCCCTCCTGCGCGCACCGCAGCAGCACGACCTCGGTGTCGCGATCGAGCGGTTCGTCGAGCGACGTCGACACCGACACCCGGATGCGCGTCTCGCGTTCGAAGCGCTCCGCGAGCCGTTCGAGCGCCTCCGCGATCCCGCCCTGAGTGAGCTCGACGGGCGCCGCAGCCGCGACGAGCGCGCGTGTCTCGGCGAGCGCATCCCGCGCACTCGTCTCGATGAGCTCGAGCGTCTCGTCGTCGAGGGATCCGGATGCGAATCCGCGTCGGGCGCGCTGCGCGAGCAGCACGAGCCCGGTGAGCGATTGCGCGACGGTGTCGTGCACCTCGCGTGACATCCGGGCCCGTTCGGCCGTGATGCCGGCGTCGCGGTGCAGTGCGGCGAGTTCGTCTTGCGCCGCGGTGAGCTCGTCGAGCAGCCGGGTCTTCTCGGCGCCGAACTCGGCGATGCGCCAGATCCAGTTGCCCATGATCACCGAGAAGCCCACCGAGAGCGTCTGACTGAGCAGGATCTGCTGCCACGCGTTGGCGTCGGTGATGCTCACCGAGAAGCCCGCACCCACCGCGATCGCGACGCCGATGCTCGCGAGGGTGGCATCCCGTCGCCCCTCCGAGAGCACCCACACCGCGGGGTAGGCGAAGCACTGCGCGATCGCGAGCAGCGGTTCGAGGCCCGCGACGGCGCCCGCGAAGAGCACCGTCGCCACGATGAGCGCGATCGCGGCGGGGAGCGCTCCACGACCGCGCGTCGTCGCAGCATGAGAAAGAGCGCCGCATACACCGCGACGGCCACCACGCCCACCGCCAACTCGGCGGGGGCGCGGTGGTCACCACGAGCGTGGCGATGACGAAGACGCCGACGCCCGCGAGGCCCAGGAGCCACCAGCGGGAGGTGATCACTCAGCCATCCTTGCGGATCCAGCGGAAGGTCACGCGGGTGAGCACGAGACCGGCGACGAGCCAGATGCCGCACACGATCGCGACGCCGGGGAGGTTCCACTCGCCGCCGGCCTCGAGGGCCGCGTAGGCATCCGGCAGGAACACGGCGCGCATGCCGTGCGCGAGCCAGGCGAGCGGGAACACGTTGGCGATCTGCTGCAGCCACTCGGGCAGCAGCGAGAACTGGATGTAGACGCCCGAGATGAACTGCAGGATGAGCACGATCGGGATGATGACCGCCGTCGCGCTCTTGCCCGAGCGCGGCAGGGCCGAGAGCCCGATGCCGAGGATGGCGCACGTGGCGACCCCGAGCACGAGCACCCCGGCGAACGTGGCCCAGGCCTCCGCATCCGACGGCAGCGGCACGCCGAACGCGACAGCCGCGGCCGCGATGAGCAGCGCCGCCTGCAGCACGGCCGTCACGAGCACCTGCCCGATCTTGCCGATGAAGTAGCTCACCGGCGAGAGGGGGCGCCGGCGAGTCGCTTGAGCGTGCCGTCGCTCTTCTCCATCGCGATGTCGGTCGCCATGTTCTGCAGGCCCGACAGCAGCACCCCGGCCGCGAGCATCGCCGGCAGGTAGTACTGCGCGGCCGTCACCGGATCTCCGTCGGGGGTGCGGCCGAACTCGGCATCGCTGAAGGCGATCGAGAAGATCGTGAGCATCACGAGGGGGAACAGGAAGGTGAAGAACACCGTGTCGCCCTGGCGGAAGTACGAGCGCACCTCGTAGCCGACGCGTGCAAGGCCGAGCCGCACGGTGCGCACGGGGCCGAAACCGGTGGTCGTGGGGGATGCGGATGCCGTGACGGCGCTCATGCGAGGTTCCCTTCGAGCGTGGGGATCGTGGCGGTCTCGCCGACGAGCTCCAGGTAGATGTCTTCCAGGCTCGGGCGGATCACCTCGAGCCGTTCGGGCTCGCCCGCGGCCGCGAGACGGGCCACGAGTGCGCCGGGTTCGGTCGTGCGCTCCTGCCGTTGCACGCCGTTCTCGAGCCAGCGCACGATCGGCACCCGCGCATCCGCGCCGCCGAGCTCGTCGATGGCGCCGATGGCCACGAGCTCGCCGCCGGCGATGATGCCGCCGCGGTCGGCGAGCTGCTGCGCCTCGTCGAGGTAGTGGGTGGTGAGCAGGATGCTGGTGCCCTCGTCGCGGAGGCTGCGGATGAGCTTCCAGAACTGGCGGCGCGCCTCGGGGTCGAAGCCCGTCGTGGGCTCGTCGAGGAACAGCAGCTCGGGGCGTCCGATGATGCCGAGGGCCACGTCGACGCGGCGCTTCTGCCCGCCCGAGAGCTTGGCGATGCGCGTATTCGCCTTCTGCTCGAGGCCGACCGCGGCGATCGTCTCCTCGACGTCACGCGGGTTCGGGTAGAGGCCGGCGAAGTGCCGCAGCTGCTCGCGCACCGTCGCGGTGCCCGACTCGCCGGTCGACTGCAGCACGATGCCGAGCCGTGCCTTCCAGGGCAGGTCGCCGTGGTGGGGGTCGATGCCGAGCACGCGCACCTCGCCGGCCGTGCGGTCGCGGTAGCCCTCGAGGATCTCGATGGTGGTGGACTTGCCGGCACCGTTGGGGCCGAGCAGGGCGAAGGTCTCTCCGCGGCGGATGTCGAAGTCGATGCCGCGCACGGCCTCGACATCCCGGTACCGCTTGCGGAGCCCCCGCACCTCGACGACGTTCTGCGTGGTGGCACTGCCTGTGGTCATGCCCCCACTCTGCTTGCCCGTGCCCGCGCGCACCTCTCCCGCCCGGTGGTTCCTCCCTCCACCATCCGGTGGACCCCCGGTGCTCGCGAGTGGTCGCATCCGGTGGCCTTCCCGCCCGAATGGGCCACCCGATGCGACTACTCGCGGGGCGGGTGCCAGCCGCGAGCGAGAAGAGTGGCGCGGATGCGCGCCACAGCTGCACGGGATGCGGGGGTGCGGAGTTGTGGGTCGACGTCATCGGACGTGAGGCGGTGCGTCTCCCAGCCGATCGCGGCGAGTTCTTGTTGCTTGCGGATGTCGCGCCGGAACTTCGCCGGGTCCAGGTGCAGCAGGCTCTCGTACTCGATCGCCGTGCGGAACTCCGGATGGGCGCCGTCGACCATCGCGATCCACGCGCCGGTGGTCGGGTGGTAGACGTCGAAATTGAGGGACAGCTCCGGAAGTCCAGCACGGAGCACCATGAGATGCAGGTAGCTCTCGCGACGGGAGAGCGGACCGTACCTCACGAGACCGAGGGCCTCCCGGGCTTTCCTCACCCCCGGCCGCCCGCATGCCGCTCCACGGCGGCCGCCAGGTGCTCCCGCCGGATGAGCGGCGGCCTCGCGTCGAACGGTTCCGTTCCGGTGATCAGGAAGTCGCCGGCCGCGACCAGATCATCCAGGCCGAGCAACGGTGCGCTCTGCACCCAACTCGTGGCGGGGTCGGTGATCGCGAGGCCGCCGAGAGTCGTCACGCCGACTCGCTCCGACTGCAGGAGGTGGGGGATCGTCAGGCGCGTCCGTGGCCGGGAGGCCCCGACGGACGAGACGTGGATCGTCGGCTGCCGCTCGATCCTGCGAGGCAGCGGCGCGCCCCACAGCAGCAACGCGGTCGTGTGACTGACCACCTGATCCGGATTCTGACGCAGCGCGAAAGCGGCTGCGATCCGCGCGGGTTCGAGCCGACCGACGTGGTCGCGCACGGTGTTGAACGGCGCGTGCAATGCGGATGCCTTCAGGCGGTCTCGCCCGATCCCGAGGCGACGGGCGTCGCGCACCCGGAACGGCGCATCCGCCCATTCGTCGGGCAGCGGCTCGGGAGGTCGAGGCATCCCGTCAGCTTGCTCCCGATCTGCGCCCCGGCGGTCCCCAGCCCCGCATCTGTGGACAACCTCCGCACCGCCCCGCGCGAGTGGTCCATTCGGGTGGCCTTCCCGCCCGAATGGGCCACCCGATGCGACCACTCGGTGAGGGGTTGCCTGGGGGTTCAGTGGTGTTGCAGGCGGCGGATGACTGCGGCGAGAGCGAGCACGGTGATGGTCGCGCCGAGGGTCACCACGATCACGAACGCCCATCCGAAGCCGTCGAGACCCAGCACGGTATCGAGGGCGTCGGCACGGCGTGCGGGGGAGGAGGCCAGCCAGAGCACCGTGCCGCCCGCAGCCAGCAGCACGAGGCCCCACAGCACGGCCCCGACGCGGATGCGGGGGCGCGGCAGGTGCTCGCTGGCGGATGCCGGATCCACGGTGGCGTCGCTCGCGAGAGTCTCTGTCGGGATCGCGTCGTTCACGGGGTGGCTCCTTGGTCGGTGTCGATGAGATCGGCCGGCGTGGGGGTGGGGGTGGGGATGGGTTCGACGAGCGCGCCGTTCGTGTCGGTCGCCCAGGTATCGTCTGGCTGCGGGGTGAGGGTGAGCCATGGACCCGGCTCCGACCATGAGTTCACGCGCATCCATGTGCCCCTGCCGATCCACGCGCGGAGCACGACATCCGGATCGCCCTCACCGGCCGTGAACGTCAGCCGACCGCGGTCGGTCCGATAGTCCGAGAATCTGCCCACGTCGTCGTGCCGCTCCTCCACCGTCACCCACTTGCCGGGGTCGTCGGAGGTGATCTCGACCCGCAGGGTCGCACCCGGCTCGAGCTCGATCTGCACGTCGCCTGACAACTGCCACAGGTCGATGACCGCGGTGCTCCCCTCGCGGTCCGCCACGTACAGGTGGGTGCTGCCCACGAGTTGGGAGTAGCGACCGTCGTGCGTGCCGGCGATCGACCAGCGCATTCCCGGCAGGATCGTCGTGCGATCCGTCGGCACGACCACGGCGAGCACGAGCGCGACCACCGCGAGCATCGAGAAGAACGCGAGCGCCCCGCTGCGCCGGCGGCCCAGGGCCACGACGACCGTGCCGAGGCCGAGCACGAGCACGAGCACGGCCGCGCCGATCATCCACTCGGCGCCGCGGGTCGCCGGCGACTGGGCGGCCGTGAACGCGGCGATCGCCCCCGCGACGAGGGCGACACCGAGCACGAGGAACACGACCCCGGCGCTGGCTCTCGGGCGAGTCATGCGCCGGATGCGTGCGCGCTCGCGCGCGAGCTCCGCGGCCTCGACAGCCTGCGCGTGCGCCTCGGCCTGGCGGCGGTCGCGTTCGCTGCGGCGCTGTTCTGCCGCCCACGCGGCGCGCTGCTTCTGCCACTCGGCCTGGCTGGCCTTCCATGCTGCGAGCTCCTCCGCCGAGGCATCGGCCGGAGGCGCGGGCGGCTCGCCGGGCTCGGACGCGGGCGACGCGGACGCGACGAACGCGGCGGTGGTGGGCGCCGTGTCCGCCACGCTCACGCCTGCCGCCTCCGATGGGAACGTCGGCACCGTCTCGGGCCGGTCATCCGTCGTGGCGGGCGTCATCGGGATCTCGGCCGAGGAGCGGCGCGCGAGCCACACGACGAGCACGATGACGGCGGCGAGCAGCACGGCGGTCCAGACGATGCGACCGGCGGCACCACCCCATCCGAGGTCGCCCCAATAGAGCGCGCCCGCGTACCAGAAGCCCTGCGTGAGGGGCAGGAACGACAGCAGGAACACGGCGATGATGCCGGGCAGTGCACGCGTGATGCGCCCGTGTCCGAGTTCCTGCGCATGGATCGTGCCCGCCGCATCCGGCAGCAGGAACCAGGCGATGGCGTACAGCAGCACGACGGGTGCGCCGACCACCGCGAGCACGACGGCGATACCGCGCACGAGCAGCGGGTCGATCCCGATGCGGGTTGCGAGGCCGCCGCACACGCCGCCGAGCCAGCCGTTCTGGCGCTGTACGCCGAGGCCACGGAGCCAGGTGAAGAAACCTGATTCGCCGGGAGCGGATGCGGATGCCGCGCTGGGGGAGGCCGCCTTCTCCGTCTCGAGGGCGGGCGTCTCGGGCGCGGCCTCCTCGGCGGTGGAGGGGCCGACGGGCGCGGACGCGTCAGTCGACTCCTCGGGAGCCTCGTCGGGCGGCGGGGATGCGGTGGTGCGTCGGGCCATGACTCGATCGTGGCGCGCGGCGCGGGTGGCGTTCTATGGGGGATGCCCTGATCGTCCCCTGATCCGAGGATGCGGGACGCCCCGCGCGTGCGACGATCGACGCATGACCGCCGCCGAGCCTGCATCCGTGGGGGCCGTCGCGCCCGCGCGCGCGGGCGAGCAACGCATCCGCCCCCGCTCGTGCGCCCGAGTGCGCTTGTGCTCGGCGGCGTGAGCGTCGCGCTCGCGCGGCACCTGGGCATGCCGGTCGTGCTCACCCGCGTGCTCTTCGCGGGGCTCGGCGCGCTCGGCGCGGTGTGGATGCTGTACGCGCTGTGGGTGCGGAGCGCACCCGTCGCAGCGCTGGCGGGGCTCGCACCGGCGCTGCTCTACGCGTGGCTGTGGGCGCTCGTGCCGCGGGAGCCGGGCACCCCGCATGCTCCGCGCACCCGCCTCGCTCCCGTCGCGGCGATTCTGATCGGATGCGGCGCCGTCTTCGCGCTGATCGTGCCGTTCACCTGGGGGCCGACCTCCACGTATCAGCTGCTGCCCATCGGTCTCGCCGAATCCGCTCTCGCGCTGCTCGCCGCCATCGCATGGGCCGTCGCCGTCGACCGGCGCGACCCGCAGCGTGCCGTGACGGCGCCCGTGGTGCGCGGTCTCGCATCCGGCTTGCTCATCGTGCTCGGCGTCGCGCCGCTGCCCGCCTCGTTCGCCGATGCGCGCACGCTCGTCGCGATCGTGTGCGTCGCCCTCGTGCTGCTCGGAATCGCCGGGTTCGTGCTGCCTCCGCTCATCGATCGCTGGGCGTCGCGTGCGGCCGAGCGCGCCGCCCTCGCGCGCGAGGAGCAGCGCGCCGAGATCGCCGCGCACCTGCACGACTCGGTGCTGCAGACCCTCGCGATCATCCAGAACCGGGCGGGCGCCGGTTCTGAGATCGCGCGCATCGCCCGCGCTCAGGAGCGCGAACTGCGCGACTGGCTGTTCGCGGGCACCGACCCGTTCGCGGGCGACCTCGCCACGGAGCTCAAGACGATCGCACGCGAGCTCGAGCTCGAGCACGCTGTGCGCATCGAGGTCGTGACCGTCGGCGACGTCGGCGCGATCGAGTCGGGCGCGCTCGCGGGTGCCGCGCGCGAGGCGCTCGTCAACGCGGCGCGGCACGCGGGGGCGAGGTCACGGTGTACGCAGAGGCGACACCCGAGGCGATCGAGGTGTTCGTGCGCGACAGGGGTGCGGGCTTCGATCCGGATGCCGTCCCGGATGGCCGCCTCGGCATCCGCGAATCGATCGTGGGGCGCATGGCGCGCGCGGGCGGCACGGGCACCGTCACGAGCGGCGAGGAGGGCACCGAGGTGCTGCTGCGACTTCCGCGGCGCGCGGCCCCGGCATCCGGCACCGCGCCGGCGCCGAACATCGTGCCCGCCGCACCCGCAACCGAGGGGGAGCGTCATGACGCGCGTGCTCATCGTCGACGACCACTCGATCTTCCGCACCGGCCTGCGCACCGACCTCGGCGACGCCGTCGAGGTCGTCGGCGAGGCGGGCGACGTGGATGCGGCGGTGCGGTCGATCGCCGAGCTGCGTCCCGAGGTCGTGCTGCTCGACGTGCACCTGCCCGGTGGGGCGGGCGGCGGAGGCGCCGAGGTCGTGCGCCGCTCGGCCGCGCTGCTGGGCGAGGTGCGGTTCCTCGCGCTCTCGGTGTCGGACTCCGCCGAAGACGTCGTCGGCGTCATCCGTGCGGGAGCCCGCGGCTACATCACCAAGGCCACGAGTGGGGCCGAGGTCGCCGCCGCGGTCGCGACGGTCGCCGCGGGGGACGCCGTGTTCTCGCCGCGCCTCGCCGGTTTCGTGCTCGACGCCTTCGGCACCGCCGCCGGTGCCCCGGCCGTCGCGACCCGCGACGACGAGCTCGATCGCCTCTCGGCGCGCGAGCAGGAGGTCATGCGGCTCATCGCGCGCGGCTACGCCTATAAGGAGGTCGCGTCGCACCTCTTCATCTCGATCAAGACGGTCGAGACCCACGTCTCCTCGGTGCTGCGCAAGCTGCAGCTCTCGTCACGCCACGAGCTCACCGCGTGGGCCCTCGAGCGGCGTCTGCTCTGAGGCTGTGCTTGTTGTGCGCCGCGGTAATCCGCGACGCCGGCCGCGCGGCCGGCCGTGCGCGAACGCCCGGCCGCGCGAGTGCCGACACCGTTGGGCGGCCCGTCGGTGCGCCGCTCAGCTGGTTGAGGAGCGCATCGCGCAGCGATACGCGTCTCGAAACCAGCGTCACCTCGAAGCGTCACCTCGAAGCGTCACCTCGAAGCGTCACCTCGAGAAGAACAGCGGCCACGCCACGAGCACCGCGAGCGTCAGCATCACGAGCGCGATCGCGCCGTCGAGGATGCGCCACGCGAGCGGGCGAGCGAACACCGGGGCAAGCGCCCGGGCACCGAAGCCGAGCGTCGTGAACCACAGCACCGACCCCGCGGCGATCCCCAGCCCGAAGAACCAGCGGGCATCGCCGTGGCTGTTCGCGAGCGAGCCGACGATGGTCATGTCGAGGTACACGTGGGGGTTGAGCCAGGTGACCGCGAGGCATGTCGCGACCGCGGCGAGCAGCGAGCGGCGGCGGGATGCCGCATCCGGTGCCGTGTCGACGGTCAGCACCTCGGTCTGCCGCCGCAGCGTGCGCCGCGCCGCGAGCACGCCGTAGGCGGCGAGGAACAGGGCGCCGCCGATCCGCACGATCACGAGCAGCCATGGCACCGCATCGATCACGACGCCCGTGCCGGCGATCGAGAGCCCGATGAGCACGATGTCGCTGAGCGCACAGATCGCGACGATCGCGAGCACGTGCTCGCGGCGGATGCCCTGGCGCAGCACGAAGGCGTTCTGCGCGCCGATCGCGACGATGAGCGAGAGGCCCAGCGTCAGCCCGGCGAGCGCGGCGGCGAGGGCAGCGGATGTCGTCACGCGCCCACGCTAGGCCGCCTCCCGTCGTCAATCCAGTTCAGGATTCTGCAGAAGCATTAGCATCACTTCAGATGAACCTCGACCGAGACCACCTCGCCACGCTCCGCGCGGTCGTCGACGCGGGCACCTTCGACGCCGCCGCGGCAGCGCTGAGCGTGACGCCGTCGGCGGTGAGCCAGCGCATCAAGGCGCTCGAGCAGCAGCTCGGGCGCGTGCTCGTCGAGCGCTCCAAGCCGGTGCGCGCCACCGAGTCGGGCGAGGTGCTGCTGCGACTCGCGCGCGAGATCGCCCTGCTCGAGGCCGATGCCGCCGCCGCATTGCGGCTCGACGACTCCGACGAGGGCTTCACGAGCGTGCCGCTCGCGGTCAACGCCGACTCGCTCACGAGCTGGTTCCTGCCGGCGATCGCATCCGTGTGCACCGAGCGGCGCATCGTCGTCGACATCCACCGCGAAGACCAGGACCGCACCGCCGAGCTGCTCGCCTCGGGGCGCGTCATGGCCGCGGTCACCTCGCGCGCCGACCCGGTCGCGGGCTGCAGCTCGACCCCCTCGGGGTGCTCGTCTACCACCCGGCCGCCAGCCGCGCATTCGCCGAGCGCTGGTTCCGCGATGCAGCGGATGCAGCATCCTTCGCCCGTGCCCCCGTCGTCGACTTCGACCACGACGACGAGCTGCAGACGCGCTTCCTGCGCAGTGTCTCGCGGCGAGTGCTCGACCCGCCGCGCCACTTCGTCTCGGGCTCGAGCGACTTCCTGCAGGCCATCGCGCTCGGGCTCGGCTGGGGCATGCTCCTGGAATCGCAGCTCGCGGATGCCCCACCCGGCGCGTTCGTCGAGCTCGCCCCCGGCGGCCCGGGCGTCGCGGTGCCGCTCTACTGGCAGCAGTGGAACCTGCGCTCGCCCGCGCTCGACGCCCTCGCCGCCGCGGTCGTCGCATCCGCGCGCGCCTCCCTCCGCTCCCGTCCGTGAGAGTACGTACTTTGTAAGCGACACGCCGCGCCTCGCGCCCCGAAGTGCGTACTCTCGCGGAGACGGGGCCGGCTGACAGCACGCCGCGGCGGATGCCGTACACTTGACCGGGTTGCCTGGTCACCCAATCTTCGTCATGCCCGGAATCGGGTTGCGGCGCTCGGGAGGCAAGCGACATAGGGCGGTGGCTCAATTGGTAGAGCAGCGGTCTCCAAAACCGCAGGTTGCAGGTTCGAGTCCTGTCCGCCCTGCGAATCCGGCGCACGAGAGTGCGTGGGATCGCCGGCCGAAAGGGTAGTGAGAGTGGCACGAAAGGTGATCGACGAGCCCAGCGAGGACGTCGTCGCGAACGCCAAGCGCGAACGCGCTGAGCGGCGCAACCCGTTCGCACGGATCGCCCTCTTCCTCCGTCAGGTCATCGCCGAGCTGAAGAAGGTCGTCACCCCGACCCGTCGTGAGCTGTTCAACTTCACGGCCGTCGTGCTCGTGTTCGTGCTGATCATGATGGGCCTCGTCTGGGGCCTCGATCAGCTCTTCAGCTGGCTCGTGAACTGGGCGTTCGGCAACCCCGACCTCGCCTGATCCGGCCCGTCCCGGGCCCTGAGCTCCCCACAAGGAAAGAAAGCATCGTGACGCAAGAAGAGCGCGACATCGACCTCGCGACCGCAGCCGAGCAGTCCTCCGAGGAGGACGAGGCCCAGGAGGGCAACGTGCTCGCATCCGAGGAGTCGTCCGTCGAGTCGGCCGAGCACCGCGCCATCCACATCGTCGACGACGGCGACACCGACGTCGAGGCCGGACTCGAGAGCGCCCTCGACGCGCTCGAAGCAGCATCCGACCCCGAGGCCGACGCGATCGTCGACGACGCCCTCGACATCGACTCGAGCGACGAAGCGGATGCCGCTGCCGCCGCCACCGAGGACGAGGAGGAGACCGAGGAGGAGGAGACCGAGCCCGAGGTCGACCCCTACGAGGAGTTCCGCGCCGAGCTGCGCGGCAAGCCCGGCAAGTGGTACGTGATCCACTCCTACGCCGGCTTCGAGAAGCGCGTGAAGCAGAACATCGAGTCGCGCCGCCAGTCGATGGCCATGGAGGACTACGTCTTCGAGGTGCAGGTGCCGATGGAAGACGTCGTCGAGATCAAGAACGGGCAGCGCAAGCTCGTGAACCGCGTGCGCATCCCGGGCTACGTGCTCGTGCGTATGGAGCTCAACGAGGACTCGTGGTCGGTCGTGCGCCACACGCCGGGCGTCACGGGCTTCGTCGGCAACTCGCACAACCCCACCCCGCTGCGCTTCGAAGAGGCCTTCAACATGCTGAAGAGCCTCGTGCAGGTCGTGGAGGCGCCCGTCAAGGGTGCCGGCGCCGCGAAGGGTGGCAAGGCCGCCGCGCGCGTCATCCCGGCCGAGATCGACTTCGAGGTCGGCGAGACCATCACCATCAAGGAGGGCTCGTTCGCGGGCCTGCCGGGCACGATCTCCGAGATCAAGCCCGAGAGCGGCAAGCTCACCGTGCTCGTCTCGCTCTTCGAGCGCGAGACCCCGGTGGAGCTCTCCTTCGACCAGGTGACGAAGCTCTAGCGTCCACGACGCGACGCCAGGCCCCGGATGCTGCACGCATCCGGGGCCTTCGCGTTTTCGTATGTCGACGGTGAAGAGCATCGGGACCTGGCATTGCGCAAAATGATGCGTAAAATATCCCGCATGAAGGTCGATACCCGCGACATCCGAGCCGCCAGTCAGGTCGCCCGCAACTTCGGGCAGGTCACGGATGAGGTGGAGGCGGGGCGAATGATCGTCGTCGTGCGGAACAACACACCCGTCGGAGTACTGGCGCCCGTGTCGCTCGTCGATCGACTCGACGCGGTCGACGAACGCGAGGAAGACCTGCGGCTGCTCGGGCTGGCGCTCGTGCGGCTCAACACGAGTAGCGGCGACCTCGTTGAGCTCGACGAACTCGCCGCCGAACTGGGCGTCGAGTTGCACGACGACGTCGACCCCGACGCCGCCTGATGTCAGCGCTCGTGCGCCTGCTGCCCGAGGCCGCGGATGACGTACGGGCTCTGGACGGCTCCGCACGCGTCCTTGTGCTGAAGGGACTGAAGAAGCTCGAGGAGTCGCCCGAGTTGCGGGGCGCTCCGCTCGGATCGAAGGCGAACGCGCAGTCGGATCTCACCGGCTTCCGGAAGCTTGTCGTCGGCGACCGCGCGTATCGAATCGTCTTCCAGGTGCTGCCGGACGGCAGCGTCGTGGTCGTGTGGGTCGTTGGCGCGCGCGCCGATGATGAGGTCTACCGCCTCGCCCGCGAGCGGATCGCCTCGTACGACGACCCGGCGCGCCGCGCACTGCTCCGCACCATCCTCGACACCTCGCAGTAGCGCTTCGTGCGGGTGCGCCTGACGTGCACCCACTCGTGGTCGCGTAGCCAGGCCTCAGTTGCCACTCCTTGTCGCCTCAGACGGACGGATGCGACGACACGTGGCGAGTGAGCGCCGCCTCAGTGCTTGTTGCCCGTGAGCAGCAGCACGCCGCCGAGGCCGATCATCATGGCGCCGCCGGTGGCGCGCAGGCGTGCGATGCGGCGAGGCGATGTCGCGAACCAGGCACGCGCCGTGCCCGCGGCGAGCGCCCACGCCGAGTCGCACACGAGCGCGAGCGCCACGAACACGACGCCCAGCTCGGCCAGCTGCAGAGGGATCGCTCCCGCGCGGTAGTCGACGAACTGCGGCAGCACCGCCACGAAGAACGCGATCGTCTTCGGGTTGGTGGCGCCCACGACGAAGCCCTCGCCGAGCAGTCGCCAGCTGGAGCGCGGGGCGCGCGCCTCGTCCTGGGGCACCTCGCGGCGGTGCCGGATGGCCTGCACGCCGAGGTACACGAGGTAGCCCGCGCCGATCACCTTGATGATCGTGAAGATCACGACCGACTGCGCCACGAGCGCCCCGACCCCGAGGGCGACGAGCGCAAGCAGCGGCAGCATCCCGAGCGCGTTGCCGACCACCGAGAGCACGCCCGCGAGCCGGCCGTAGGCCACCGAGCGACCGATCACGAACAGGATGCTGGGGCCCGGCATGAGGATCAGCACGATCGACGCGACCACGAAGGCGCCGAGGGATGCGGTGGGGACCATGAGCAGAAGCGTAGCCCCGTGTATCATGGACAGGTTGTCTGTGCGCTTTCGCGCGCCCGGCGACCACCCACCGCGTCCAACCGGATGGCGGGAGAGTGAGGCGAGAGCCTCGTTCGATCGAAAGAAAAGGAATATGGCACCGAAGAAGAAGGTGACCGGCCTGATCAAGCTCCAGATCAACGCCGGCGCCGCCAACCCGGCCCCGCCCATCGGCCCGGCCCTGGGTCAGCACGGCGTGAACATCATGGAGTTCTGCAAGGCCTACAACGCGGCCACCGAGAACCAGCGCGGCAACGTCATCCCGGTGGAGATCACCGTCTACGAAGACCGCTCGTTCACGTTCATCCTGAAGACCCCGCCCGCCGCCGAGCTCATCAAGAAGGCCGCCGGCGTGGGCAAGGGCTCCGCCACCCCGCACACCTCCAAGGTGGGCAAGCTCACCCGCGAGCAGGTTCGCGCGATCGCCGAGCAGAAGCAGGCCGATCTGAACGCGAACGACATCGAGGCTGCGGCCAAGATCATCGCCGGCACCGCCCGGTCGATGGGGATCACGGTGGAGGCGTAATCATGGCTCAGAAGTCCAAGGCATACCGCGCCGCCGCCGACAAGCTCGAGGCCGGCAAGTTCTACGCTCCCGACGAGGCCGTCGCCGTCGTCAAGGAGACCGGGTCGAAGAAGTTCAACTCGACCGTCGAGGTCGCGCTCAAGCTCGGCGTCGACCCCCGCAAGGCCGACCAGATGGTGCGCGGCACCGTCATCCTGCCGCACGGCACCGGCAAGACGGCGCGCGTCGTCGTGTTCGCCACCGGCCCCGCGGCCGAGGCCGCCATCGCGGCCGGCGCCGACGAGGTGGGTGGCAGCGAGCTCATCGAGAAGGTCGCCGCCGGCTACACCGACTTCGACTCGGCCGTCTCGACGCCCGAGCTCATGGGTCAGGTGGGTCGTCTCGGTAAGGTGCTGGGCCCCCGTGGTCTCATGCCGAACCCGAAGACCGGCACCGTGACGCCGGATGTGGCCAAGGCCGTGTCCGACATCAAGGGCGGCAAGATCGAGTTCCGCGTCGACAAGCACGCCAACGTGCACTTCGTGATCGGCAAGGCCGGATTCACCACCGAGCAGCTGCAGGAGAACTTCACCGCCGCGCTCGACGAGATCCAGCGGGCGAAGCCGTCCAGCTCGAAGGGGCGCTACATCCAGAAGGGGTCGCTCTCGACCACCTTCGGCCCGGGTGTGCCGCTCGACGTGGCTGCTCTGTAATCACCACAGCAACACAGCTCAGGAAGGGCCCGCCTCGTGCGGGCCTTTCCGCCTTTCCGGGCCGGATGCTCCTGAGTTGCGAAACAGCGCGGATGCCCGCGCACCCGAGCGTCGAGGAGGCGAGATGACCGAGGCCGCGATTCCGGTCACCCGACTCGCTCAGCTGCGCCGGATGACGAGCACCTGGTTCTTCGTCGTCGCCTTCATCGCGCGCATCCCGGTGGCGATGGATGTCGTCGGGGTCCTGACGCTCGTGTCGGTGGAACGCGGACTCGCAACCGCCGGCCTGGTCTCGGCTGCGCTCGGCATCGCGTCCGGCTTCGGCGGGCCGGTGATCGGGGCGATCACCGATCGCGTGGGCCAGCGACCCGTTCTGCTCATCGTCGCGGTGCTGCACACGGGCCTGCTGCTCGGGCTGCTCGCCGTCGTCTACGGCGGCGCCCCGCTCGGCGTGCTGCTCGTGCTCGCGATCCTCGCGGGGGCCACCATTCCGCCGGCGTCGCCGCTCGCGCGCGCCCGCTGGCTCGCGCTGCTCTCCGCCGACACGCGTGCCGGCGGCCGCGGTGTGCCGGTCGCACTCGGCTACGAGACCATGGCCGACGAGATCTCGTTCGTGGGCGGCCCGATCCTCGTCGGCGTGCTCGCGACCGCCTTCGGTCCGGCCGCGCCGCTGCTCGTCGCGGCGGCGTTGACACTCGTGTTCGTTGCGGCCTTCGGGCTCCATCCGACCGCCGTTGCCGTGCCGCCGGGCTCCCACGATGGGGCGCAGCGCATCGCCCCCGTCGCGAACTGCTGCGACCGGGCGTCGTGCTCGCCACGGGAGGCATGCTCGCCGTCGGCGGCTTCTTCGGCTCCACGCTCACCTCCGCGACCGCCGTCATGGAGGCGCTCGACGCGGGCGAGGCGACGGGCCTGCTCTACGGGGTCATGGGCGCGACCTCGGCGCTCGCCGCGATCACGGTCGGTCGACTGCCGCAGCGCTTCCCGGTGGCGGCACGCTGGCTCGTGTTCGCGGGCGCCATGGCCGCCGTCGCGCTCGTGATGCCGCACGTGCCGAGCCTGGCAGGTGTGGCGGTGTGCTTCGCGCTCGTCGGCGTCGCTGTGGGCGCGAGCGTCGTCACGATCTTCACGATCGGTGCGGATGCCGCCCCCGCCGGTCGTCTCGCGACGACCATGACGCTGCTCTCGAGCGGCATCATCATCGGCCAGGGCATCGCCGTCGCGCTCGTCGGAGGGCTCGCGGATGCCGCGGGCGCCATGGCAGCGCTCACCGCGGTCGCGGTTCCCTCGGCTCTCGGCCTCGTGCTCGCCGCGGTGCACCTCGTGCTCGTGCGGGGCAGGCGCGAGCCGGCGCCCGGTACGGCGGTCGCTAGCGCGCCGGAGGAGTGACGTATACCTTCCGCAGGGTCTCGTGCACGGTCCAGGTGGTGCGCATGCCCGCGGCGAGGCGCACGACGGATCCCGCGCGCACCTCGATCGGCTCGGGCCCCGCCTCGAACGCGATCGTCGCGCGGCCGCCGAGCACCACGAAGATCTCGTGCTCTTCGACATCGCGAACGACGCCCGGCGTGATCTCCCAGACCCCGACCTCCGCGCCGTCGACGGTCGCGCCGAGAGCCGTCCAGCCGATGCTCGGGGTGCCCGACATGCGCTCCTCGCCGCCGACCGGTTCGTGCTCGAGCTCTACCGCATCCGCGTGGTGCAGCTCGCCGGCCCTCACGAGTCGAACCCCAAGCCGAGGGCGTCGAGCGTGCGCAGCAGTAGGTTGCGTCGGCCCTCACGGTGGTCGGCGCGATCGAGCGACCAGCGGGTCGCCTGGATGCCGAGGATGCGGCCGGCTCGGGCGGGAACGGCAGCGGCCGCCGCCGCACCATCTCGAGCTCGGTGCGCTCGGTGGGCTCACCCGCGAGCAGGTCGAGCATGGTGTCGGCGGCGAATCGCGTGGCGCCCACGCCGAGCCCGGTGAACCCCGCCGCGTAGGCGATCCGCCCGCGGCGCGCGGTGCCGAAGAACGCGCAGAACTGCGTGCTCGTGTCGATCGCGCCCGCCCATTTGTGCGTGAACTGCAGCCCCTCGAGCTGCGGGTAGAGCGTGAAGAAGTGCGAGGCGAGCCGCTCGAAGCTCTGCGGCCGGTTCTCGTACTGCGCCCGCACCCGCCCGCCGTAGTGGTAGACGGCGTCATAGCCGCCGAACAGGATGCGGTCGTCGGCGGTCAGCCGGGAGTAGTGGAACTGGTTGGCGAGGTCGCCGATGCCCTGGCGCCGTTCCCAGCCGATCGAGGCGCGCTGACGCGCATCCAGGGGCTCGGTCATGAGCACGTAGTCGTAGACCGGCACCGTCATGAGCCGGTTGCGCACGAGCAGCGAGGGGAACACGCTCGTGCCGAGGGCGACCCGATCCGCGCGCACGCGTCCGGCATCCGTGAACAGCTCGAGGGTGCCGGTGCTGTCGGCGTCGATGCGGCGCACGGCGGAGTCCTCGAAGATCTCGACCCCCGCATCCGCCGCCGCCCGCGCGAGCTCGCGCGCGAGCCGCGCCGGGTGCACGAGGGCCACCTCGCGACGACGCCAGGTGCCGCCGAGGTAGCTCGGCGAGTGCACCTCGGCCTGCACGCCTTCGCGGTCGAAGAGCACGACGTCGGCATCCGGATGCTCGGCAGCGGATGCTCCGGTGAGCCAGTCGAGCTGGTGCGGCTCGGTCGCCACGTCGAGTTCGCCCGTGCGCTCCCACTGCACGTCGAGCCCGAGTTCGGCGACCGTGCGCTCCATCGCGTCGAGGTTCTCGAGGCCGAGGCGAGCGAGTTGCGGGTACTCCGAGGGCCACCGTGAGCGGCCGTTCTCCTCGCCGTGGGTGATGCTCGCCTCGACGAAGCCGCCGTTGCGGCCCGACTGCGCCCATCCGATGCGCTTGGCCTCCACGAGCACGACGCGCCGGTCGGGGTCGCGCTGCTTCGCGCGGAGCGCCGTCCAGAGGCCGGTGAATCCGCCGCCGACGATCGCCAGCTCGGTCGTGATCGTGCCGCTCAGGGGCGGGTGCGCGTCCCGCGCGCCGAGCTCGTCGAGCCAGAACACCGCCTGGCGGGTCGACGCGAGGGAATGGGCGATGACGGACGCGGTCGGCGGGTAGCGCTCGAAAACCGTCGGCTGGTGGGCGCTCATCTGGCCATTCAAGCCGTGACCGTGGCGAAAAGCCACTGATTCCGTCGCGATACCCTGGCTGCATGCGAGTGCGCCTGGCCGACCACGCGGATGTCGAGGCGCTTGCGGCGCTCGCGGCGCTCACCTTCCCCCTCGCCTGCCCCCGCACACGACCGACGAGGCCAAGGCGGCCTTCATCGCCGCGCACCTGTCCGAGGCGAGCTTCACGCGCTACCTCGACGACCCGGCCCGGGTGATCTTCGTCGCCGAGGTGGAGGGTGACGCCGGGGCGGGGGCGCGCTCGCGGGCTACACGATGCTCGTCGCCGGCGAACCGACGGATGCCGACGTCGCCGCCGCGGTGACCCTGCGGCCCACGGTCGAGCTCTCCAAGTGCTACGTGCATCCGGGTGCGCACGGTGCCGGGGTCGCGTCCGCCCTCATGGCCGAGAGCCTCGCCGAGGCTACGGCGTCGGGCGCGCGGGGCATGTGGCTCGGTGTCAACCAGCTCAACGCCCGCGCCCAGCGCTTCTACGGCAAGCACGGCTTCACGCGCGTCGGGGTCAAGCGCTTCCTGGTGGGGGAGCGGTACGAAGACGATTACGTGTACGAGCGTCCGTTGCGCTGATAGTTTCGCGCCATGCGCCCTCTCTTCGTCGCCGTCCGCATCGCGGGCGCCGCACTCATCCTCCTCGCCGTCATCGTGCAGTTCATCACGAGCCAGAACTACTGGCGCGACACCGGGGTGAGCGACATCGCGTCGAAGATCGTGAACTTCTACTCGTTCTTCACGATCCAGTCGAACCTCGTGGGCGCCGTCGTGCTCGCGATCGGGGCGGTCGTGCTGATCCGCGGCGGGCGCGCGGGGGTCGACCCGCAGTGGTTCGCGGTGCTGCGTGCGTGCGCCACGACCTACCTCGTCACGACGGGTGTCGTCTACAACCTGCTGCTGCGTGGCATCGAACTGCCACAGGGCACGACCGTCGCGTGGACTAACGAGGTGCTGCACGTCGTCGCCCCGCTCCTGCTGCTGCTGGACTGGCTGTTCGCGCCCGGGCGCCGACGCCTCGGCTTCCGCGTGGTCGGCATCATCGTGATCTACCCCATCGTGTGGGCGGCCTACACGATGATCCGCGGGCCGTTCGTGCGCGATGAGCTCACGGGCGCGACCTCGTGGTACCCGTATCCGTTCCTCAACCCCGACACCTCGGCGAACGGCTACCTGTCGGTGGCGTTCTACATCCTGCTGATCGCGGTCGTCATCGCGGCCGCCGGGACGGGTGTCGTGGCGATCTCGCGCGCGCGTCGTCGCTAGGGCCGGACAAGCCTTACCGTCGCATCGCCGCGAGCACCTGCTCGGCGAGCGCCACGAGCCGGTGGATCTCGTTCTCATCGCGGTCGACCCAGCGCGTCTCGGGCACGCCGCTCACGGGCACGAAGTCGTCGTGCTGCTCCCACACCACGAGCGTGCGCTCGGCGCCGAGCACGTACTGCTGCCACCAGACCTGCCGCAGATAGTGGCGCGGGATGCTGCGCCACGCCGTGCGCGTCGTCTTGATCTCGCAGAGCTCGAGGGTGCCGTCGTTGTCGCGGATACCGTCGGGCGTCGCGAGGTGCGCCCGCTGCCCGTCGGCGTGGAACAGCGCGGTGTTGCCGCGCATGCCCGGATGATGCCGGGCGACCCAGCGTCCGATCTCGGGCTCGCGGGTACGACCGTGCTGCGTGTACGCGTTGCCGCTGAACCGCGAGCCGAGCAGCTTCTCGAGGGCAACCGCACGCACGGCCTTCTCGCCCGTGAGGCGTGCGACATCCGTGGCCGTGACGCCGCGCGCACGCTCGCGTAACCAGCTCACGCGGTCGGCGGCATCCGCGATCACCCGCTCTCGGTACGGCACCGGGGGTGCGTCGAAGAGCGCGAGGGTGGGTTGCACGGATCCATGCTCACACGGCGCGCGGACATCGCGGTGCTGGAGCGGCGGGTTCGCGCGGCCGTGTCGACATCAGCGCACCGCAGGCCCCCGTCAAGGCGCGGCATAGCGAACTCCCAGCCACCCGAGCACAATCGAATGGTGACCCAGACTGCGCCCGCCGCGTTGACCCGCCCCGACGGGTCGCCCGTGCGCGCGCTCGTGGTCGACGACGAGGCCGCGCTCGGCGAGCTCATCCAGCTGGCGCTGCGCTACGAGGGCTGGCAGGTCGAGACGGCGACCGACGGCGCGTCGGCTCTCAGCAAGGCACGCGCCCTCGCCCCCGACGTGATCGTGCTCGACATCATGATGCCGGGCCTCGACGGGCTCGAGGTGCTGCGCCGACTGCGCGCCACGGGCGACGACGTGCCGGTGCTGTTCCTCACCGCGAAGGATGCCGTGGCCGATCGCGTCGTCGGCCTCACGGCGGGCGGCGACGACTACGTCACCAAGCCCTTCAGCCTCGAGGAGGTCGTGGCACGGCTGCGCGGTCTTCTGCGCCGCAGCGGGCGTGCCGTGTCGGGCTACACCGACCCCGTGCTGCGGGTCGGCGATCTGACCCTCGATGAGGAGAGCTACGAGGTCACGCGCGGCGGTCGGCCCATCGAGCTCACCGCGAAGGAGTTCGAGCTGTTGCGCTACCTCATGCGCAACCCGCGCCGCGTCGTGAGCAAGCTGCAGATCCTCGACCGGGTCTGGAGCTACGACTTCGAGGGCCGCTCGAGCATCGTCGAGATCTACATCTCCTACCTGCGCAAGAAGATCGAGGGCGAGGGTCTGCCTCCGCTCATCCACACCGTGCGCGGCGTCGGCTATCTGATCAAGCCGCCGTCATGACCGACGCGCACGAGCCGGAGGCCACGACGGCGGATCACGGCACCCGCGCCCGCGCGCCGTGGTCGATCCGGCGTCGGGTCGCGCTCGGCGTCGTGGCGCTCGTGGCGCTGCTCGGCGTGCTCATCGGCGCCGTGAGCGTGCTGGCGTTGCGTCAGAACCTGCTGCAGCGGCTCGACGCCCAGGTCTACGACGTGTCGCACTACCTGCTGGCGGGGGAGCCGGGCGACGAGCTGCCGGGCGGGAGCGAGAGCCTCAGCGCGGGCCTCGTGGTGGCGGTGCTCACCCCCGGCACCGGAGCGCGCGGCTACGTGTACACCGACCCCGGCACCGCCCAAGAGCTCACCGCGACCCAGCTGCGCCAGCTCTTCGCCGCCTCCGCCGACGGGCCGTCCAACGTCCACCTGAGCGGCCTCGGCAGCTATCGCGTTCAGGTGCACACCGCATCCAATGGTGCGCTCGCGGTCGGCATCTCCACCGCGGATGTCGACACGACCACCTGGACGCTCGCCGGCATCTTCGGCCTCGTCACCTTCGGCGCTCTGCTGCTCGGCGCGATCGGCGCGATCGCCCTCACCCGGGTGGCGCTGCGCCCGCTCGAGCGGGTGACCGAGACGGCGACCCGGGTCACCGGGCTCGAGCTGGCATCCGGCGACGTCGCGATCCCCGAGCGCGTGCCCGAGGCGGAGTCGGATCCGCGCACCGAGGTGGGCCAGGTGGGTGCCGCGCTCAACCGGATGCTCGGGCACGTCGAGGAGGCGCTCGTGGCCCGCCAGCGCTCGGAGGAGAAGGTGCGGCGCTTCGTCGCGGATGCGAGCCACGAGTTGCGCACGCCGCTCGCCTCGATCCGCGGGTACGCCGAGCTCACGCGCCGCATCGACGCGGAACTGCCGCCCGACGCCATCCGCTCGCTCGACCGCATCGAATCGGAGTCGATCCGCATGACCGCGCTCGTGGAGGACCTCCTCGAGCTTGCCCGGCTCGACGAGGGGCAGGGGATCGCGCACGACGAGGTCGAGCTCGTGCGACTCGTGACGGATGCGGTGGGCGACGCCTACGCGGCGGCCCCCGACCACGAGTGGGAGGTGGTAGCGCCCGAGCCGCCGCTCACGGTCGAGGGCGATGCCGCACGGCTGCATCAGGTGGTGGTCAACCTGCTCGCCAATGCCCACCGGCACACGCCCGCCGGCACGGCCATCACGGTGACGCTCGCGGCGGACGGCGACGACGTCGTGCTGACGGTCGCCGACGACGGCCCGGGCATCCCCGAGGAGCTGCAGCCGCGACTGTTCGAGCGCTTCGCGCGTGGCGACGCGTCGCGGGCGCGTGACGCGGGCGTGTCCGCCACGGGCAGCACGGGGCTCGGGCTCGCGATCGTCGCGGCTGTTGTCGCGGCGCACGACGGCGAGATCGCCGTCGCGAGCGTGCCGGGCGACACCCGGGTGACGGTTCGCCTGCCGCAGCACCGCGCCGCGCACCGGGAGGGTGGCCCCGAACTGGCAGACTGAGCGCCATGCGATCCGCCCCCGGTCGTCTCCTGCCCTCCTCGCCACCCTGGTGCTCGCCGCGGCGCTCGCGGCCGCGCCGGTGCTCGTCGCGTCCTCCGCGGCCTCGGCCAGCGTCGGCTCCGTGCCGCCCGAGGTGCGCGCGTACGTGACCGGCGGCGGTCTCATGGAGCGGCTCGACGACATCTACGGCGAGAACGCGTCGGGGGAGGGCGTCGACTTCGACGAGACCACGACCCCCGGGCCGATCTCGCGCGTCTTCCTGTGGACCGACGAGCGCCTCGCGGGCGACGTCGAGGGCAAGCCCGCGCGCATGGCCAACGAGTGGGCCGTGCCGGTGTCGGTCGCCGAGCAGCCCGTCGGGGTCGCCGTCGTCTGGATCAACCTCGACACCGAGCAGCCCGAGCTCGCCGAGTTCACCTCGGGTGCCGAGGCAGCATCCGCGCTCGCCGAGGTTCCGGATGACGCCCAGCTCGTGCGCGATGCCGCCACCGGCGCATGGTTCGCGCTCGCGGAGGAGGTGGCCACCCCGCTCGTCGCGGGCAGTTCCGGGGTGACCGAGCCGACGCCCGTCGACGAGCTCGAGCTCGTGGCGCCGACCCCCGAGCCCGAGGTCGAGATCGCCGACCCGGGCTTCGGGCTCGCGATCGCCGTGGCGGCGGTGCTGTTCGCCGCGATCGTGACCCTGCTCGTGGTCCGGCGCGTGCGGACAGTGTGATAATCTGAACCCGCCGAAGACCGCTGGTCTCTGTGCGCCCGCATGCGGGAGCGCAGACGAAGTCCTTCTCGAAGGGGCCCGCGCAGGTGTGTGAAGAAGTCCCCGGGTCCATCCCGAGTTCAGCTCCGTGCGCTTGCGCCGGAGCTTTCGTGTTTAACACCGCCGGGAAGGCGAGTTGCGGGAATCGGCGCGACATCCACAATGACAAGGAGCGCCATGGCGAACAAGGAAACCACGGTCGCCGAGCTGACGGAGACCTTCCGCAACTCGAACGCGATCGTGCTCACCGAGTACCGCGGCCTCACGGTGGCGCAGCTCAAGGAGCTGCGCACGAACATCCGTGCGGACGCGAGCTACGCCGTGGTGAAGAACACGCTCACCAAGATCGCTGCGAAGGACGCCGGCGTGGAGGGTCTCGACGACCTCCTCGAGGGCCCGTCCGCGATCGCGTTCGTGCACGGCGACACCGTCGCCGTCGCGAAGGCTCTGCGTGACTTCGCCAAGGCCAATCCTCTGCTCGTGGTCAAGGGCGGGTACTTCGACGGTGCCGCCCTGACCGCCGCCGAGGTGGGCAAGCTCGCCGATCTCGAGTCCCGGGAGGTGCTGCTGGCCAAGCTGGCCGGTGCCTTCAAGGCCTCGCTGTTCGGAGCTGCCTACCTGTTCAACGCACCGCTCGCCCAGGCCGTCCGCACGGTCGACGCGCTGCGCCAGAAGCAGGAATCCGCGAGCTGACCCTCGCATAGAGACTGCCCGTCGCATCCGTGACGGGGTCATCGACCCGGGGCGCGCGCCCCACAGCTAAGGAGATAGAAATGGCCAAGCTCAGCACCGACGAGCTGCTCGAGGCGTTCAAGGAGCTTTCGCTCATCGAGCTGTCCGAGTTCGTGAAGAAGTTCGAGGAGACCTTCGAGGTCACCGCCGCCGCTCCGGTCGCCGTCGCGGCCGCGGGTGCCCCCGCCGCGGGTGGCGCTGGTGGCGCCGCCGAAGAGGCCGAGGAGAAGGACTCGTTCGACGTCGTCCTCGAGGCCGCCGGCGACAAGAAGATCCAGGTCATCAAGGAGGTCCGCGCCCTCACGAGCCTGGGCCTCGGCGAGGCCAAGGCGCTCGTCGACGGTGCGCCCAGCACCGTGCTCGAGGGCGCGAACAAGGAGACCGCCGACAAGGCGAAGGCGCAGCTCGAAGAGGCCGGCGCCACGGTCGTCCTCAAGTAACGACACGTCGCCGGAAGGGCGTCGCTCCCCACGGGGGCGGCGCCCTTCCGTGTTTCCGAACGGGTCGGCGCACGTTGCCGGATCGTGACCTGTCCGGGGGTCTCCCGGTTGCCGCGCGGAGGACTGCTCGCCTACGGTGGGAAGTGGAAACGGTTCCCAAAGTCGCGGACGTGACCGGAGCCGATTCGTCTTTGCACCATCCGCACCCCGGCCGCCACCCGCGGCCCGGGGCTCAATGAGGAGGAACTATGCGTTCACGGGTGAACCGCCGGCTCATCGCCGGCATCGCAGCCGCGGGGGTGGGGGTGCTCGCGCTCACCGCCTGTACGGGAGATATCGCGGATGATGGCGGCGAAGTCGATTGTGCGCCGTACGAGCAATACGGCACATTCGACGGGGCGAACGTCACCATCGCCGGCACGATCCTCGACCTCGAGGCAGACAATCTTGTGAAGTCGTGGAGCGACTTCGAGAAGTGCACGGGCATCAAGATCAACTACCAGGGCACGAGCGAGTTCGAGGCCCAGATCGCGGTGCTCGCCGAGGGCGGCAACGCTCCCGACATCGGCATCGTGCCGCAGCCCGGTCTGCTCGCGCGCCTCGCGGCGGGCGGCTGGCTCATCCCGGCCTCGAAGGCCGTGGAGGACAACGTCGACGAGTGGTGGTCCGAGGACTGGAAGAAGTACGGCACCATCGACGGCACCTTCTATGCCGCACCGCTCATGGCATCCATCAAGGGCTACGTCTGGTACTCGCCGAGCGAGTTCGAGGACAAGGGCTACGAGATCCCCACGACGCTCGACGAGCTCACGTCGCTTTCCGAGAAGATCGCCGCCGAAGGTGACCACAAGCCGTGGTGCGTCGGTTTGGAATCGGGCGAGGCGACCGGCTGGCCGGGCACCGACTGGATCGAGGACTTCGTGCTGCGTCAGGCCGGCGCAGACGTCTACGACCAGTGGGTGACCCACGAGATCCCGTTCAACGACCCCGCCATCGTGAAGGCGTTCGACTCGGTCGGGGAGTACCTCAAGAACCCCGACATGGTCAACGGCGGCATCGGCGACGTGTCGACGCAGATCAGCGAGGCCTTCCAGACGGCGGGCCTCCCGATCCTCGACGGCGAGTGCTCGCTGCACCACCAGGCCTCGTTCTATGAGACCTTCTGGAACCCCAACGGTGACGAGGGCAACGTGGTCGCGCCCGACGGCGACGTGTTCGCGTTCCTGCTGCCGCCGGTGAACGTCGACGATCCGCAGGCGGTGACCGGTGGCGGTGAGTTCCCGGTCGCGTTCCGTGACGCCGAGGAGGTCGAGGCGGTGCGTGCGTACCTCTCGAGCGACACCTGGGCGAACAACCGGGTATCGCTCGGCGGTGTGATCTCGGCCAACAAGGGCCTCGACTCCGACAACGCCTCGAGCGAGCTGCTCAAGCAGTCGATCGAGATTCTGCAGGACCCCGACACGACGTTCCGCTTCGACGGCTCCGACCTCATGCCGGGTGCCGTGGGCGCGGATTCGTTCTGGAAGGGCATCGTCGCCTGGGTCGGCGGCCAGTCGACGCAGCAGACCGTCGACGCGATCGAGGCGAGCTGGCCCACCAGCTGACACTCTGATCGCCCGAGCGGAGCGGGGGTGGGACTGGTCTCCAGCCTCACCCCCGCTCTAGTCTCGGTGCAGGGTCGACCCCTGCTCCACCTCTTCGACGACGAAGGAAAGGCGAGGATCACGATGACCACCGCGGATCTGATCGGAAAGATCCTGCAACTCCTGATCGGCCTGGCGATCTTCGCCGCGATCGTGGGGTTGCTGGTCTTCTTCATCGACAAAGCGCCCAAGAAGGGGCGCGACTACTGGCAGCTCGTGGGCTTCCTCGGCCCGGCGCTCATCCTGGTGGCCATCGGCCTGGTCTACCCCGCGTTCCGCACGCTCGCGCTCTCGTTCCTCGACAAGGGCGGCAACTTCACGTTCGACAACTTCATCTGGATGTTCACGCAACCGGCGGCGATCCGGACGCTCATCAACACGATCATCTGGGTGGCCCTCGTGCCGACGCTCTCGACTGTGCTCGGGCTGGCCTATGCCGTCTTCATCGACAAGTCGCGTGGCGAGCGCGTGTACAAGGCGCTCGTGTTCATGCCCATGGCGATCTCGTTCGTCGGCGCGGGCATCATCTGGCGCTTCGTATACGAGTACAAGTCCGCGGGACGTGAGCAGATCGGCCTGTTCAACGCAATCGCCGTCGCGTTCGGCAACGAACCCGTGCAGTGGTTGCAGAGCGACCCCATCAACACCTTCCTCCTCATCATCGTCATGATCTGGATCCAGACCGGCTTCGCGATGGTCGTGCTCTCGGCTGCCATCAAGGGCATCCCGACCGAGCAGATCGAAGCGGCGCAGCTCGACGGGACGAACGGCTGGCAGCGCTTCCGCAACGTGACGGTGCCGGGCATCCAGGGCTCCCTCGTCGTGGTGCTCACCACGATCTCGATCGCGACCCTCAAGGTCTTCGACATCGTGCGCACCATGACCGCCGGAAACTTCAACACGAGTGTCGTCGCCAACGAGATGTACACCCAGGCGTTCCGCGCCTCCGAAGTCGGGCGTGGATCGGCGCTCGCGATCATCCTGTTCGTGCTCGTGCTGCCGATCGTCATCTACAACATCAACGTGCTTCGCAAGCAGAGGGAGATCCGATGACTTCGATGGACGCCGGAGTCGCCGGCGGAGGTATCGCACGCAGTTCCGTGGCTCCCGCGGATCTGCCCATGAAGGACGGTCGAGGCGAGATCGAGGTCGCCGAGGAAGCGGAGCTGGGCTCCAAGACGAAGCGCGTCAAGCGCCGCCTCACCTCGCGCGGGGCAACCGTCGCGGCGCTCATCATCGCGGTGGTGTGGACGATCCCCACCTTCGGCCTGTTCATCTCCTCGTTCCGACCCGCGGAGCTCATCCTCAACACCGGGTGGTGGACGATCTTCCAGAACCCCGGCTTCACCCTCGACAACTACCGGGATGTGCTGCTCTCGCCGTCGCAGTCCTCGCCTCAGCTCGGCGCCTATTTCGTCAACTCGCTGTTCATCGCGATCCCGTCGACGATCTTCCCCTCACCTTCGCGTCGATGGCGGCCTACGCCTTCGCCTGGATGCGGTTCAAGTGGGTGAACGCGCTGTTCATCTTCGTGTTCGCGTTGCAGATCGTGCCGCTGCAGATGGCGCTCGTGCCGCTGCTGCAGTTCTTCTCCACCTTCCTGAAGCCGGGCCAGCAGTGGCTTCACGACGTGATCCCGATGATCCCCGTGCAGAACTATCTGCCGATCTGGATCGCGCACACGATGTTCGCGCTGCCTCTCGCGATCTTCCTCCTGCACAACTTCATCTCCGAGATCCCGAACGAGGTGATCGAGGCGGCACGCGTCGACGGTGCGACCCACGGCCAGATCTTCTTCCGCATCGTGTTGCCGCTCGCGATCCCTGCGCTCGCCTCCGTTGCGATCTTCCAGTTCCTCTGGGTGTGGAACGACCTGCTGGTGGCGCTCATCTTCTCGGGCGGCACGCAGGATGCGGCGCCACTGACTCAGCGGTTGGCCGAGATGGTCGGCTCGCGCGGTCAGGAGTGGCAGCGCCTCACGGCGGGGGCGTTCGTGTCGCTCGTCGTGCCGCTCATCGTGTTCTTCTCGCTGCAGCGCTACTTCGTGCGCGGCCTGCTGGCCGGGTCGACCAAGGGCTGATCGGGGCGCAGCTGGAGCCATGACCTCGCGGCGGGGGAAACGACCCCCGCCGCGAGGTCGTTTCTCCCGCCATGGTGGGCAGCCGGTGCGGCACCCCGGGTGCGGCCTAGGCTCGATCCATGAGCATGGGCGGCGGGCGCGGCGGCGCGGCGGGTCGCGTCGGCAGCCGGGATGCCGAGGTGCAGCGGGCGGAGAACGCCTCGGCTCCGCGCATCCCGAACCTGCTCGGGCGCATCGGCGAGCTGTTCCGTCCGTTCGCGGGGCAGCTCGTCACGACGATCGTGCTCGTGTTGATCTCCGCGGGACTCGGTGTGCTGCCCCGTTGCTCACCCAACGCGCGTTCGACGAGGGGCTGTTCCCGCCATCCGGAAGCCCGGATGTGCCGGTGCTGATGTGGCTCGTCGGCGCGATGGTGGGCCTGTGGCTCGTGTCGGCGGCGCTGGGCGTCTGGCAGACCTACCTCACGGCGCGCGTCGGCAACTCAGTCATGGGCGCTCTGCGGGTGCGACTGTTCAGCCACCTGCAGGCGATGGAGCTCGGCTTCTTCACGCGCACCAAGACGGGCGTCATCCAGTCCCGGCTGCAGAACGACGTGGGCGGCGTGGCGGGCGTCTTGAACAACACGATCTCGAGCGTCGTCGGCAACACCGTGACCGTCATCGGCGCGCTCGTGGCCATGCTGCTGCTGAGCTGGCAGCTCACGGTCGTGGCCGTCGTGCTGCTGCCCGTGCTCGTGCTCGCGCAGCGCCGGGTCGGCCAGGTGCGGGCGCGCATCGCGACCCAGACCCAGGAGTCGCTGTCGGAGATGACGGCGATCACCCAGGAGACCCTCTCGGTGTCGGGCATCCTGCTCGCGAAGACCTTCAACCGGCAGCCGGCCGAGATCGCGCGTTACGCATCCGAGAACGATCGGCAGATCATGCTGCAGGTGCGGCAGCAGATGTCGGGCCAGTGGTTCTTCGCGGTCGTCGGGGTGTTCATGTCGGTCGTGCCCGCGGTGGTCTACCTCGTGGCGGCGTGGCTCATCCTGCGGGATGTGCCGGTGACGGCCGGCACGATCGTGGCGTTCACGACGGTGCAGGCGCGCCTCATGTTCCCGCTCATGGGGCTGCTGCGCGTGGCGCTCGACCTGCAGACCTCACGGGCGCTGTTCGCGCGCATCTTCGAGTACCTCGATCTGGTGCCGTCGATCACGGATGCTGCGGACGCGCGCGTGGTCGACGCCGCGCGGCTCGGCGAGGTGGAGTTCCGCGAGGTGACCTTCCGCTATCCGGACGCTGCACCGGATGCCGCGGGCACCTTGCAAGACGTCTCGTTCCGTATCGAGAAGGGGCAGTACGTCGCGTTCGTGGGGCCCTCGGGCGCGGGCAAGACCACGGTGTCGTACCTCATCCCGCGGCTCTACGAGGCGAGCGCGGGGGCCGTCCTGTTCGCGGGAGACGACGTGCGGACGCTGCGGCACGCATCCCTCATCGACCACATCGGCGTCGTGAGCCAGGAGACCTACCTCTTCCACGCGACGATCGCCGACAACCTGCGCTACGCCAAGCCCGACGCCACACAGGAGGAGCTCGAGGCCGCGTGCCGCTCGGCGAACATCCACGCGACCATCGCCTCATTCCCCGACGGCTACGAGACGCTCGTGGGGGAGCGCGGCTACCGGCTCTCCGGAGGCGAGAAGCAGCGCGTCGCGATCGCGCGCGTGCTGCTCAAGGACCCGGCCGTGCTCATCCTCGACGAGGCCACGAGCGCGCTCGACACCGTGTCGGAGCGCATCGTGCAGTCGGCGCTCGACGCGGCATCCCGCGGGCGCACGACCATCGCGATCGCCCACCGGCTCTCGACCGTGGTCGACGCGGATGTCATCCACGTCGTGCGCGCCGGGCGCATCGTCGAGTCGGGCACGCACCCGGAGCTGCTCGCCCTCGACGGGGAGTACGCGCGGCTCTTCGCGGAGCAGCTCACGGCATCCGGGGTCACGCCGACGTCATGATCGCCGGGCTGCTGTTGTGCAGGAGTTTCCGCGGCCTTGCGCGGCCCGAACCCTGATTTTCCGGGCATCTCGCCGCCGCGGACGCGCGCAGTTCCTGCACAACAGAGAAGTCCTGCACAACAGCGGTGACCCGGGTAACACGGCACGTGCGCGGGTAGGCTCGGGGATGAAGTACGCCGAGACGGTGCTCGACCTGGTGGGCAATACGCCGCTCGTGAAACTCAACCGGGTGACCGACGGCATCCAGGCCACGGTGCTCGTGAAGGTCGAGTACGTGAACCCGGGCGGCAGCTCGAAGGACCGCATCGCGCAGCGCATCATCGATGCGGCCGAGGCCGAGGGCAAGCTGGAGCCGGGCGGGACGATCGTCGAGCCCACCTCCGGCAACACGGGCATCGGGCTCGCGCTCGTCGCCCAGCAGCGCGGCTACAAGTGCGTGTTCGTGTGCCCCGACAAGGTCTCCGAAGACAAGATCAACACGCTCAAGGCCTACGGCGCCGAGGTGGTCGTGTGCCCCACGAGCGTCGCGCCCGAGAGTCCCGACTCGTACTACTCGGTGAGCGACCGGCTCGCGCGCGAGATCCCGGGCGCCTTCAAGCCCGACCAGTACTCCAACCAGAACGGCCCGCTCAGCCACTATGAGACCACGGGTCCCGAGATCTGGCGCGACACCGACGGCAGGGTCACCCACTACGTGGCGGGGGTCGGCACGGGCGGCACCATCTCGGGCGCCGGACGCTACCTCAAGGAGCAGAACCCCGACATCGTCGTGATCGGCGCCGACCCCGAGGGCTCCGTGTACTCGGGAGGCACCGGGCGGCCCTACCTCGTCGAGGGCGTCGGCGAGGACTTCTGGCCGACCGCCTACGACCCGAAGGTCGTCGATGAGATCATCGCGAGCTCGGATGCCGAATCCTTCGACATGACCCGTCGCCTCGCGCGCGAAGAGGGTCTGCTCGTCGGAGGGTCCTCGGGGCTCGCCGTCGCATCCGGGCTCAAGGCCGCGCGCGCGCTCGGCCCGGATGCCGTGATGGTGATCCTGCTGCCGGACGGCGGCCGCGGTTACCTCGGCAAGGTCTTCAACGACCGATGGATGCGTTCCTACGGGTTCCTGCCCGCGGAGGACGAGAAGACGGTCGCCGACCTCGTGGGCACCAAGGAGCCCGAGCTCGCCGGCCTCGTGCACGTGCACCCGAGCGACACCGTGCGCCACGTGATCGACAAGATGCGCCAGTACGACATCTCGCAGATGCCGGTGCTGTCGGCCGAGCCGCCCGTCGTGATGGGCGAGGTGGTCGGCTCGATCGACGAGCGCAGCCTCATCGACGCCGTCTTCCACGGCGAGGCCCAGCTGACGGATGCGCTCGCGCGCTACGTGCGCCCCGCGATGCCCCTCATCGGCATGAACGACTCGGTGACGGCCGCCCGTGAGGCGCTCGCCGATGTCGACGCCCTCCTCGTGACGGTCGACGGCAAGCCCGCGGCCGTCGTCACCCGGCACGACCTGCTCGCCTTCCTGTCGCAATAGCCCTCGCCGGCGCGCCAGAGCACGAGCCCCGCACCACCCCTGAGCAAGGAACGACGATGACCACCGACCAGACCGCATCCGGCTTCGACTTCGCCACCCGCGCGATCCACGACGGGCAGGAGTTCGACCCGACGACCGGTGCCGTCATCCCGCCGCTGTACCTCTCGACGACGTTCGTGCAGGACGGCATCGGCGGCTTCCGAGGCGGCTACGAGTATGCGCGCGGGCGGAACCCGACGCGCACCTCGCTCGAGACGCAGCTCGCCTCGCTCGAGGGGGACGCGCGCCTTCAGCTTCGCCTCGGGTCTCGCCGCCGAAGACGCGTTGCTGCGCGCGGTGCTCACCCCCGGCGACCACGTTCTCATGGGCAACGACGTCTACGGTGGCACCCACCGGCTCGTCAACCGCGTGCACGTGCCGTGGGGCGTCGAGCTCGACACCGTCGAGATGGGCGACCTGGATGCGGTGCGTGCCGGCCTGCGCGAGAACACCCGGATCGTGTGGGTGGAGACGCCGTCGAACCCGCTCATGAAGGTCACCGACATCGCCGCGGTCGCCGAGCTGGCCCGCGCGGTCGGGGCGATCGTCGTCGTCGACAACACCTTTGCGACGCCCTACCTGCAGCAGCCGCTCGCCCTCGGTGCCGACGTGGTCGTGCACTCGACCACGAAGTACCTGGGCGGGCACTCGGATGTGCTCGGCGGTGCGGTCATCGTGGGCGCCGGAGTCGAGGTGGGCGGCGAGCAGCTGGCCGACAAGGTCGCCTTCCTGCAGTTCGGCGCGGGGGCTGTCTCGGGACCGCTGGATGCGTGGCTCACGACCCGCGGCATCAAGACCCTCGCGGTGCGCATGGACCGTCACTCGGCGAATGCGCTCGCGCTCGCGGAAGCGCTCGTGGGCCACGCCAAGCTCGCGCACGTCTACTACCCCGGCCTGCCCTCGCATCCGGGTCACGAACTCGCCGCGCGCCAGATGCGTGCCTTCGGCGGCATGCTCTCACTGGAGCTGCACGACGAGGCCGCCGCTCGGCGCTTCGCGGAGTCGACGCAGCTGTTCCAGCTGGCGGAGTCGCTCGGCGGCGTCGAGTCGCTGGTCTGCTACCCGTCCGAGATGACCCACGCCTCGGTGCGGGGCACCGCGCTCGAGGTGTCGCCCGCGGTCGTGCGCCTCTCGGTGGGTATCGAGGGCGTCGACGACCTCGTGTCCGACGTGATCGAGACGCTCGCCCGCCTCTGACCGCTCCGGGCGCAGCTGGAGCCGCGACCCCGCGGAGGGAGAAACAACTCCCGCCGGGAGGTCGTAGCCCCCGCTGCGCCTGTCTGAATCCGCCCGCGTGATGGCGGAAAATCGCTGGACGGCGCGATCGCGCCAACGCAAGGATGAGCACATGACCCGCACCCCGGCCGCCCCCGCGAGCGCGATCACCGCCGTCAAGGCGACCACGGCATCCGCGGCCCACGGACGTATCGGGCTGCCGACGGCATCCGCGCTCTACATCGCCGCGGTGCTCGGCACCGGCATCCTCGTGCTGCCGGGGCTCGGGGTGGATGCCGCGGGCCCGGCCTCGATCCTCGCGGTCGGCATCGTTCTCGTGCTGTCGATCCCGCTCGCCGGCACCTTCGCCGCCCTCGCGGGGCGGTATCCGGATGGCGGAGGCGTCGCGACGTTCGTGCGGCTCGCGCTCGGCGATACCGCGGCGCGCGCGACGGGCTACTGGTTCCTGTTCGGGGTGGGCTTCGGCGCACCCGTCGTCGCGGCGCTCGGCGGGGAGTACCTGACGGCGGCGCTCGGCCTCGACCGGGGGTGGGTCGCCGCGATCGGTCTGGGGTTCCTCGCCGCATCCCTCGTGCTCAACCTGTTCGGCCTGCGGGTCTCGGGCACCGTGCAACTGGGTCTCTCGGGCCTGCTCGTCGCCGTCGTCGTGGGCGTCATCGCCAGTGCTGCCCCGGCGGTCGAGTCGGCGAACTTCACGCCCTTCCTGCCGCACGGGTGGTCGGGCGTCGCGCTCGGGATCAGTCTCTTCGTGTGGGCGTTCGCCGGCGGAGAGGCCATCACCCACATCGCGCACGAGTTCCGCAATCCGCGCCGCACGATCGTGTGGGCCACGGTGATCGGCATGACGGTCGTCGGCCTCGCCTATCTCGCCCTGCAATTCGTGACCGTCGGAGTCTTCGGAGCCGCCGGGGCACGCAGTCAGGCACCGCTCATCGACCTCGTCGCGGTCAACCTGCCCGGGTTCGGGCCTGCGGTCGTGGGTGGTATCGCGACGATCATCGCGCTCGGCGTACTCAACGTCTACGTTCCGGCCTTCTCGAACCTCACCGCCTCGCTCGCGCGCGATCGGCACCTGCCGCGCTGGCTGGCCAAGGGCGCAGAGGCGGGTGCCGTGCCGAGGCGAGCGATCGGGCTCGTCGGTCTCATCATGTTGGGCTACGCCTCGGTGTACTTCGTCTTCGGCCTCGACATGCAGACGTTCATCCTCATCCACACGGCCTCGATGGTCTCGCTGTACTTCCTCGGCATGGTCGCTGCCGTGCGGCTGCTCGCCCGGTTCACGATCGGCTGGTGGATGGCGGTCGTCTCGGTCGTGCTCACCGGCGCGCTGCTCGTGCTCGCCTGGGACCACCTGCTCGTGCCCGCCCTGCTCGCCCTCGTCGCCGTGCTGGTGACCGTCATCCGGAGGATCCGTTCCCGTGTCTGAGCCCCGCATCGCACCGCCCGCTGCCCCCAGTTCCGTGCCCACTTCGACGCCCACGTCGCGTTCGCCAACGGGGCGGCCTCACGGCCGAGGGCTTCCGGATCGATCTGCCGCGGCCCGACGTGGAGGTGGCCGAGGTCGGGCGCCTGTTCGTGCAGCACCTCGGCCTCGCCCTCGTCGGTTCGATCGAGGTCACCAACCTCGTCGTCGTGGAGGAGCAGCACCGCGGTACGCGCGGCATCGAGACCACCGCGGCCGCAGCATCCGGGCGCCGTGTCGTCGACCTGAGCCACGTCATCCGCGAGGGGCTCGTGACCTACCCGGGACTGCCGGCGCCGGTGTTCACGCCGCACCTCACGCGCGAGGACTCGCGTGCTCACTATGAGGAGGGCACCGAGTTCGCGATGGACCTCATCACGATGATCGGCAACACGGGCACCTACCTCGACAGCCCCTACCACCGTTTCGCGCAGGGCCCGGATCTCGCGGGGCTCGAGCTCGCGAGCCTCGTCGATCTGCCGACCGAGGTCTTCCATCTCACCGATCTCGCGACGCGCGGCATCCCGGCCGAGGCGCTGTGGGACCGCGACGTGCGCGGTAAGGCCGTGCTGCTGCACACCGGATGGGATCGCCACTTCGGGCGGCCCGCGTACGGGGTCGATGCGCCGTTCCTGTCGGCGCCGGGCGTCGCGTACCTCGTGGAGCAGGGTGCGGCGCTCGTGGGGATCGATTCGCTCAACATCGACGACGTCGTGCCGCACGGGCCCCGGCCGGCGCACTCCGGGCTGCTGGGTGCGGGCATCCACGTCGTGGAGCACCTCACGAACCTCGCCGAGCTGCCGCCGTCGGGTGCCCGGTTCACGGCCGTGCCGCCGGCCGTGGAGGGGTTCGGCACCTTCCCCGTGCGGGCGTTCGCGACGATCGGCTGACCACTCCGTGGGGGTGCGCGAGCACCCGCTTTCGTGGCGGAAGGTCGCCGACAGCGCCCCGAAGTGCGTGCTCTCGCGGAGGTAGGCTCGGGGCGTGAGGTGGGCGCGGATGCTCGCGACGGCGGCCGTCGGAGCGCTCGCGTGCGCGGCGCTCGCGGGGTGCACTCCGGCGCCGAGCGGACCGCCGGTGGCCGTGCTGTTCCCGGGCGACCGCGACAACGCCTGGGGCGCGAGCGCCGAGGTGCTGCGGCAGGAACTCGCCGACGACGGCTACGCCGTCGAGGTGCGCTTCGCGGGCGACGACATCCCCACGCAGCTCGAGCAGTTGCGTGACGTGCTCGAGGCGGCCCCCGTCGCCGTCGTGATCGCGCCGGTCGACGCCACGGCGATCGCCGCGGTGCTCGACGAGGAGGCCGCTCCCGAGGTGGCGGTCATCGCCTACGACGAGCTCATCGTCGACTCGCAGCAGGTGGACTACTTCGCGACGTTCGACCACCGAGCGGCTGGTCGTCTGCGCGCGGAGGCGTTCGTGGAGGCGCTCGGCCTCGACGCACCGGCGGACGCGGTGCCGGACGCGGTGCCCGTCGAGCTGCTCGCGGGCTCGGGCGACGACCGCGGTGCCCGCGACGCCTTCGCCGGAGCGCTCGAGACCCTGCAGCCGTACCTCGATTCGGGTCGGCTCGTGGTGCCCTCGGGGCGGATCGCTCTCGAGCAGACCGCGGTGCTGCGCGGAGATCCCGCGACCGCCGCCGAGCGCATCGCCGAGCTGCTCGACGAGGGTGTTCCCCTCGCCGGCGTGCTGTCGCCGAGCGACGCGATGAGCGCCGCCATCGCCGAGCTGCTCCTCGAGAACGGGCGGGGCATCGTGCCCGCGGGCGACACCTGGAGCGCGACGCCGCTGCCTCCGGAGGGGAGCCGATCGTGCCGCCGGCTCCGCCGCCGCCCGATGCCACGATTCCGCCCCATACCGACGCGGAGGGCGACGCGCAGCCCGACGCGGAGGGCGGCGCCGAGCACGGTGACGCGGAGGGCGGCGCCGAGCACGGTGACGCGGATGCCGAGGCCGCGCGCCCATCCGTCGTGCTCACGGGCGGCGGATCGAGCCTCAGGGGGCCCGGGCCATGCGCGACGGCACCCAGACCTCGACCGTCTACGAGGACCCGCGCGAGCTCGCCCGCGTCGTGGCGAGCATGGTGCGCGAGGTCGTCGAGGGCTCCGCGCCCACCGTGACCCGCGGTGCCACCATCGACAACGGCATCCGGGAGGTGCCGACGCGCCTGCTCGACCCGCTGCTCGTGATCAGCCGCGAGGACGCGGCGGCCCTGCTCGGTTAGCCGGGTGAGCGGTCCGGCCGGTTAGCGGGCCAGCAGCCAGCGCACCTCGCGCGCGAGCAGCTCGCGACGATCGGCACTGTCGTAGGAGCGGGCGTCGTGGCCGAGGGCGTCGTAGACGACGCGGGTTCCGTCGGCCTCGTGCACCCAGGCGAGCGGGTGCCGCGCGCCTCCTCCTCGTGCCACGCGAGCACCGTGACGGTGGGGGCGAGTCGCAGCTCGGTGTAGCGCTCGTCGACGACCGTCACGCCCTCGAGCCCCGCCGTGATGGGGTGCGGCGCGAGCTCGAGGTGGGCCTCGCCGAGCGGCGGATGCCAGCTGACGCCCCGCACCCAGCGTCCGCCGAGCAGCTGCTCCCACGCGGCGAGCTCCGGAAAGAGGCTCGCGGCGGCGTGCACCGCGAGCAGCGGCCGACCGGACGCCAGGTGCGCCTCGACGACGCCGAGAAGCTCCGCGTCGAGCGGGTTCGCCTCGTCGCCGCTGCCCGCGTTGAGCACGAGCAGTTCGGCCTCGCGCATCTCCGCGCCGAGCGCCTCCACGGTGTCGACGATGGCCACCGAGAGTCCTTCCGGCACGAGCACCGCGCCGAGGCGCTCGGCGGTCTCCCCGAACGGATGCCACGGGTCGGTGTAGTCGCCGCCCCCGGCGAAGATCACCGCGCGGGCCACCGCGACCTGCCCCCACGGCGCCGGTCGCTGCCGTCGCCCTCCTCGTCGTCATCCTCGCTCGTCGCGTCGGCGTCGGTCGCCCCGGCGTCACGCAACTCGTCGGCGACGAGCGATCCGGCATCCAGGCGTCCGTTCCGGTACGCCTGCCGCCCCACCATGTGCGCCGACAGCGGGGCGGTCGCGAACTGGATCACGACGACCGCCGCGAGGAAGGCGATGACGTGCCACTCGCGCAGCGAGATCGACACCGCGATGCAGATGAGGATGAGCCCGAGCACCTGCGGCTTGGTCGCCGCGTGCAGGCGTGACGGAACGTCGCGCAGCCGCAGCAGTCCGATCGCCGCGATGAGGCACAGCAGCGCCCCGAGCAGGATGAGGATGAGCGACACGAGGTCGAGCACGGCGTCGAGGCCCACAGCATCGGGGCTCATGGCGTGCGACTCTCTTTGACGGCGACGAAGCGCGCGACCGAGATCGATCCGAACACCCCGATGGCCGCGATGATGAGCAGCACCGGCAGCAGGCGCGTGTGGCCGTTGATGGCCATCTCGGCGCCCAGCACGCAGATCACCTCGGTGAGCAGCACGTCGCTCGCGACGGCCCGGTCGAGGATCGAGGGGCCGATCACGATGCGCACGATCGTGAGCAGGGCGGCCACGCCGAACACGATCAGGATGACGATCAGCAGGGGGTTCATCCGGATGCCTCCTTCTCGCGACGCAGCTGGTCGTACTGCTCGCGCGATCCGACGGCCCGCACGATGCGCCGCTCCCAGCGCAGCACCTGGGCGCGCTGCGCCTCGACGTCGTCGAGGGTGTCGACACCGAAGACGTGCAGGTAGATGATGCGGCGGTCGCGGTCGGTGTCGATCACGAGCGAGCCGGGGATGAGGGATGCCGTGACGCCCACGTGGGTCATGATGAGGTCGTCGTCGGTGCGCAACGGCACGGCCATGATCGCGCTGCGCGGACGCCCTCGCGGGCGCAGCACGAGCCACGCCACCTGCAGCGAGCCCGTCACGACCGCACCGAGGAAGAGCACCGCGAAGACGAGGACGTACCAGAGGTTGACGCGCCCCGAGAGCTCGGCGGGCGGCAGCCGGAACACGCGGGTCACGAAGATCGCCACGATGACGCCGGTCACCGCGGCGAGCACGGTGAACTGCCCCCACAGCAGCATCCAGACCGCCACGAGCCACAGCGAGAACGGCAACTGAACCCACAGGGTGCGGGCCATGCGACCCAACGGCGGCGTCACGGGGTCGCCTCCTCGTCGACGTGCACGAGCAGCACCGGCTCGAGCAGTGCCGCGCCGATGCGATCGCACACGGCGTAGAGCGGTCCCGCGGCGACCGTCAGCAGCAGCGTCGCACCGACCATGCCCGCCGTCGCGGTCGTCATGATGCGCGGGATCACCCGGCGCTCCGACTGCTCACCCGCGGCGGGTGCGCTGTCGAGATAGGAGATGCGCACATCCGGCTCGGCACCCTCGTCGTCTTCGCGCCAGAACGACAGCGCCCACGCCCGCATGAGCGCGTAGAGCGTCAGCAGCGAGGTCACGATGCCGCCCACGATGAGCACGATCATTATGGGGGTGCCGACGCTCGCCGCGGCATCGAACAGGGCGTACTTGCCAATGAAGCCCGAGAAGGGCGGCAGGCCGCCGAGGTTGATCGCCGGGATGAAGTACAGCACCGCGATGATCGGCGCCGCGCGCATGAGACCGCGCACCCGCAGGATCGACGTCGAGCCGGCGCGACGTTCGATGAGCCCCACCGCGAGGAACAGGGTCGTCTGCACGATGATGTGGTGCACGGTGTAGTAGATCGTCGCGCCGATCGCGGCCGGCGTGCCGATCGCCAGCCCGAAGATCATGTAGCCCACGTGGGAGACGAGGGTGAACGACAGGATGCGCTTCATCTCGGCCTGCGCGACGGCACCCAGGATGCCGACGATCATGGTCGCGAGCGCGACGATCATGAGCACCAGGTTGATGTCGTTGTCGGCGAAGAGCTGCGTCTCGGTGCGGATGAGTGCGTAGACGCCGACCTTGGTGAGCAGGCCCGCGAACACCGCCGTGACGGGGGCGGGCGCCGTCGGATACGAGTCCGGCAACCAGAACGAGACCGGGAACATCGCGGCCTTGATGCCGAACGCGATCACGAGCAGCAGGTGCAAGACGAGCTGCGTCTCCTGCGGAAGCTCCACCATCCGCTCGGCGATGTGCGCCATGTTCACGGTGCCGAGCGCGCCGTAGATCGCCGCGATCGCCGCCAGGAACAGGATCGACGAGACGAGCGACACGACGATGTAGATCACACCGGCCCGGATGCGCGACTCGGTGCTGCCGAGCGTGATGAGCACGTAGGAGGCGACGAGCAGGATCTCGAAGCCGACGTAGAGGTTGAACAGGTCGCCCGCGATGAACGCCGTGAAGATCCCGGTGGCCAGGATGAGGTACGTCGGATGGAAGATCGACACGGGGGTGTCGTGGTCACCGTCGGCCGCGCCCTGACCCACCGAGAACAGCAGCACCGCGAGCAGCACGAGGCTCGAGACGGCGACCAGCAGTGCGGCGAGCCGGTCGACGTAGAGCACGATCCCGAACGGGATGGGCCAGCCGCCCACCGACACGGCGATCGGACTGCCGCCGTCGACCGTCACGAGCAGCACGGATGCGATGACGAAGACGAGCGTGAGGGTCACGATCGAGATCGCCACCTGCATGCGCCGTCGCCGACCGAAGATGAGCGCGATGCCCGCCCCGAGCAAGGGCAGCGTGACGATCAGCGGAACCAGCGCGCTCATCGCTCACCCCCGTCCGCGTCCCCGTCCGCGTCGGCATCCGCCTCTGCGGACCGCTCGGGTCGCACGATCGTGATCGGTGCCGTCGCCGTGCCGACGAAGTCGGTCGTGGCGTCGTCGTGCTCGGTGTCGTCCTCGTCGTCCATGACCTCGTCGTCTTCGACGGTGCGCTCGCGCAGCGCGACGTCCTCGTGGTCGTCTTGCACGGTGTCGGCCTGGCCGAGCTGCCAGGAGCGGTAGATCAGGGCGAGCAGGAACGCCGAGACGGCGAAGGTGATGACGATCGCGGTGAGGGTGAGGGCCATCGGCACGGGGTCGCTCATCTCGGAGGGATCGCCGTCGCCCACGAAGGGTGCGATCCCGGGGGCCCCGATCACGATGAGCAGCAGCAGGTTGGTGGCGTTGCCGAGCAGCAGGAAGCCGATGAGCACGCGTGTGAGGCTGCGCTCGAGCATCGAGTACACGCCGCACGCGAACAGCACGGCCATGATCACGACGAGCACGAGGGAGATGTTCATCGCGTGCCCTCCGCCCCGACACCGAGGCTCTTGGCCTGCCGGTCGACCTCGGCACCGAGACTGCGCAGCACGTCGAGCACGAGCCCGATCACCACGAGGTAGACGCCGATGTCGAAGATCGTCGACGAGACGAACTCGATGTGTCCGACGAGCGGCAGCACGGCATCCCAGTAGGTGCTCGTGAGCGGGGCCTGACCGAAGAAGAGCGGCACGATCGCGCAGGCGACCGCGAGCGTCATGCCGGCCCCGAGCAGCGTTCCGGCATCCGTGGGTGCGGCCGCGCCCAGCTCGTGGCGTCCGCCCGCGACGTAGCGCATGACGAGGGCCATGCCGGCGATGAGCCCGCCCGCGAAGCCCCCGCCGGGCAGGTTGTGCCCGGCGAGCAGCACGTAGAGCGACACGACGATGATCGTGTGGAACAGGATGCGCACGATCACCTCGAGCATGATCGAGCGGTTCTCGGGCCGCACGCGGAGGCTGCTGATGAGCCACGCGCGATGCGAGTCGCGGTTGTGCTCGGTCTCGAGGCTGATGCCGTCGGTGGTCTCGACGAGCGGCCGACGGTCGGTGCGGCGACCGGAGGAGCGTGGCACCGCGCGGGTCTGCGAGAGCAGATCGGTGCGGTCGGTGACGAAGACCAGGGAGGCGACCCCGGTGGCCGCGAGGATGAGCACCGAGAGCTCGCCCATGGTGTCCCAGCCGCGCAGGTCGACGAGGGCGACGTTGACGATGTTCGTGCCGTGGCCGATCTCGTAGGCCAGCTTCGGCCACTCGACCGAGATCGGGTCGGCGACGCGCGAGCCGGTCGCGACGATCACGACGATCGCCATCGTGATGCCGACGGCGATCGCGAGCACGGCGCGCGCGACGGGCCAGACGCTCGCGTTGTGGTCGCCGAGGCGCGAGGGCAGGCGGCGGAGCACGAGCGTGAAGGCGACGAGCGTGACGGTCTCGACGAGGATCTGGGTGAGCGCGAGATCCGGGGCGCCGCTGAAGGCGAAGAGGGTCACCATGCCGATGCCGGTGACCGAGACGAGCACGACGGCCGTGTAGCGCTTGCGCGCCCGCACGGCGAGCACCCCCGCGAGGATCATGATGGGCGCGACCACGAGCTGCACGGGATCCTGCCAGCCGTCGAGCCGCACGCGCCAGTCGGGCGAGGCGAGCAGGGCGGTGCCCTCGGCGGCGACGAGCACGATGAAGATCGTGCCCACGTAGACCGGCAGCGATCCGCGTTGGGTGACGCGCGTCGTGACGACCGAGAGGCGGTCGATGCCGCGCAGGATCGCGTTGTAGGCATCCGGAGCCGTGAAGGCCACGAGCCGCGGGGCGGTGCTCCAGCCGGATGCGATGCTCGCCCAGAACACGAGGGCGCCGAACGCGAAGATGCCGAGCGAGAGGAAGAAGGCGGGCTCGACGCCGTGCCAGAGCGCGAGGTGGGCCGCGTGCTCGGGGCTCGGGATGCCGGGGTTGCGCCCGGGAGGGTCGCCGCGTAGTGCTGCAGCGGCACGTCGAGCGCGCCCGCGAACGGCCCGCCGAGCAGCGCGAGCGCGGCGAGCCCGACGGGCGCCGCGAGGAACCAGATCGGCGGGTCGGGCCATTCGGTGCGCGCGCGGGCGGTGCCGTCGGCGTGCTTCTTGGTGCCGAACGCGCCCCACACGAAGCGGATGCCGTACGCCGTCGTGAGCACCGACCCGAGCACGATGCCCGCGAGCGCCACCCAGCCCCACCCGGACCCTGCCGAGGCCTCGTCGAGGAACGCCGTGAGCACACCCTCCTTGGCCGCGAAGCCGAGCGTCGGCGGCACGCCCACCATGCCCGCGATGGCGACGACCGCGGCCACGGTCATGACGGGTGCCTGTCGCCAGAGACCGCTCAGCTCGGTGATGTCGCGCGTCGAGAGCTGGCGGTCGATGACGCCCACGATGAGGAACAGTGCCGACTTGAACAGGGCGTGGGAGATGAGCAGAGCGAGCCCGGCGAGGGCCGCATCCCTCGTGCCGAAGCCGAGCACGACCGACAGCATCCCGAGCTGACTCACCGTGCCGAATGCCAGGATGCGTTTGAGGTCGGTTTCGCGCAGCGCCTGCACGCCGCCCAGCAGCATCGTGAACACGCCGAGCGAGATCACGATCGGCCGCCAGGGCTCGGAGTCGGCGAAGGCGGGAGCGAAGCGCGCGAGCAGATAGATGCCGGCCTTCACCATCGCGGCCGCGTGCAGGTAGGCGCTCACGGGGGTCGGCGCGGCCATCGCACCCGGCAGCCAGAAGTGGAACGGGAAGATGGCCGACTTGCTGAGCGCACCCACCAGGATCAGCACGAGCGCGGCGCTCACGACGGGGCCCGACGGTGCCTCGGCGAAGATCTGCGACATCCGGGTGGTGCCCGTCTCGACGACCAGCAGCACGACGCCCACGAGCATCACGAGCCCGCCGAGTGTCGTCACGAGCAGCGCCTGCAGGGCGGCACGCCTGCTGACACCGCGCGTGTGGTAGAAGCCGATGAGCAGGTAGGAGAGCACGCTCGTGAGCTCCCAGAACATCACGAGCACGACGATGTCGTCGGTGAGCACGAGCCCGTACATCGCGCCCGCGAAGGCGAGCAGCACGGCGTTGAAGAGGCCGAGGCCGTCTTTCTTGCCGTCGAAGTACCAACGGCAGTAGAGCAGCACGAGAGCGCCGACGCCCGTCACGATGAGCGTCATGATCCAGCCGAGCGCGTCCATGCGCATCGTGAGGGAGATCTCGAGGAGGGGATCCACTCGACTCGTTCGACGACCTCGCCACCCGCGAGGATCGCCGGCGCCATGACCGCGGCCTGAACGAAGGCGACCGCGGGAAGGGTCGCCGCAACCAGGAACCCGCGGGCTCCCATCCGCCTCGTCAGCCAGGGCAGGGCAAGGGGAAGCACCGCGAAGGCTGTGAGGATTACCAGCATGCGTGAACTCGCGCTCGTCGGCCGCGTCCGCGGCGTTCGCGGGCGGGGTCTTGCCTCTCTATTATCGCGGGTTCAGCGCGGTGCGCGCGCCGCCGATCGCGAGAGGTTCAGACGGCGGCGTGCGCCGCGTACTGCTCGCGGATGCGGGGCTCCGGCGTCGCGGTCGGCCGGGCGAGGGTCGCGACCTGCCAGTTCGGGCGCTGGCCCGACAACGCCCACGCGGCCTGCACGGCCGCACCGAACGCGACGTACTCGCCAGCCTCGGGCAACTCGACAGGCGCGTCGAACACCTGCGCGGCGATGTGCGAGACCGCGGGGTTCGCGGCGGCGCCCCCACCAGCAGCACCCGCGATGCGGTAACCCCGAGGCGGCGCACGGCGTCGAGGCCGTCGGCAAGGCCGCACAGCATCCCCTCGATCGCGGCGCGCGCGAGGTTCTCGCGCGTGGTCGAGGCGAGGGTCATGCCGAACAGCGTCGCCGTCGCATCGGGCAGGTTGGGGTGCGCTCGCCCTCGAAGTAGGGCTGCAGCACGAGACCGCCCGATCCGGGTTCCGCCGCGAGAGCGAGCTCACCGAGGCCCGCGTGGTCGACACCGAGCAGCGCCGCCGTGCGGTCGAGCACGCGGGCCGCGTTGAGGGTCGCGACGAGCGGAAGGAAGGCGCCGGATGCGTCGGCGAAGCCCGCGACGGCGCCCGTCTCGTCGGCGACGGGCCTGTCGGTGACCGCGAAGACGGTGCCGCTCGTGCCGATCGAGACCACGACGTCGCCCTCGCGGGCGCCGAGGCCGAGCGCCGCGGCCGCGTTGTCGCCCGCACCGGGGCCGACGACGATGCCAGCCGGCACGTCGGGCTGGGCGACCGTGGTGCCCATCGACGCGCCCGGCGCCACGAGGCGCGGCAGCACGGCGTCGTGGCCGAGGGATGCCGTGAGCAGTTCGCGGTCGTAGTCGCCCGTCGCGGGGTTCCAGTAGCTCGTTCCGGATGCGTCGGAGCGGTCGGTCGCGAGCTCCTCGAGCACGGGGCCGAGGGGGCTCTCGTCGGCGGGCCCGAAACCGCGCAGGCGCCAGCTCAGCCAGTCGTGGGGAGGGCGACCGCCGCGACCCGGGCGGCGTTCTCGGGCTCGGCATCCCGCAGCCAGCGCAACTTGGTGGCGGTGAAGCTCGCAACCGGCACGCTGCCCGTGCGGCGGGCGAGCGCGTCGGCGCCGAACTCGGCGATGAGATCGCGGGCGGCCTGCGCCGAACGGGTGTCGTTCCACAGCAGGGCGTCGCGGATGACGCGGCCATCGGCATCCAGCACGACCATGCCGTGCTGCTGGCCGCCCACCGAGATCGCGGCGACGTCGTCGAGGCCGCCGGCATCCGCGATCGCGGCGCGCAGGGCGTCCCACCAGGCGGCGGGGGCGACCTCGGTGCCATCCGGGTGCGCGGCGCGACCGGTGCGCACCACGGCGCCCGTGTCGGCATCCCGCACGACGACCTTGCAGCTCTGGGTCGACGAGTCGACTCCTGCGACCAACGTCATCGGCTATGCCCCTTCCAGGTGTGCGGTGAGGGGTCGCAGACTGCGCTCAACACGCCGTGTTGGCGACACTCTGCGACCCCTCAGAGGAGTATGTCAGCGGGCGCCGAGCAGGTGCTCGGTCGCGAGCTGCTGCAGGCGCACGAAGCCGAAGCCCTTGCCGCCGAGGTAGGCGCTCGGGTCGAAGTCCTCCCACGCCGAGCGGTCGGCGACGAGGTCGGCGACGGTCTCGCCGCTGTTGAGCGTCGGCTGACCGAGCTCGCCCACCTTGGCGGCCTCGAGGGCCTCCTGCACCTCGGGGTCGGCGCGGAAGGCCGCGGCGCGCTCCTTGAGCAGCAGGTAGGTGCGCATGTTGGCGGCGGCCGACTCCCACACACCCGTCTCGTCTTCGGTGCGGCTCGGCTTGTAGTCGAAGTGGCGGGGGCCCTCGTAGGCCGGTCCGCCGTTGACGCCGCCGTTCTCGAGCAGGTCGACGAGGGCGAAGGCGTTGTGCAGGTCGCCGTGACCGAACACGAGGTCCTGGTCGTACTTGATGCCGCGCTGGCCGTTGAGGTCGATGTGGAAGAGCTTGCCGTGCCACAGCGCCTGCGCGATGCCGGCCGCGAAGTTGAGGCCCGCCATCTGCTCGTGGCCGACCTCGGGGTTGAGGCCCACGAGCTCGGGGTGCTCGAGCTCGTTGATGAAGGCGAGCGCGTGGCCGACCGTCGGCAGCAGGATGTCGCCGCGGGGCTCGTTGGGCTTGGGCTCGATCGCGAAGCGGATGTCGTAGCCCTGGTCGAGCGCGTACTGGCCGAGCAGGTCCATGGCCTCCTTGTAGCGGGCGAGCGCGGCACGGATGTCCTTGGCCGAGTCGTACTCGGCGCCCTCGCGGCCGCCCCAGAACACGAGCGTCTTCGCGCCGAGCTCGGCGGCGAGGTCGAGCTGGCGGATGACCTTGCGCAGCGCGTAACGACGCACGGCCCGGTCGTTCGAGGTGACGCCGCCGTCCTTGAAGACGGGGGCCGAGAACAGGTTGGTAGTGGCCATGGGGATGATGAGCCCGGTCGCCTCGAGCGCGCCCTTCAGGCGGTCGATCTGCTTCTGGCGTTCGGCATCCGTGGATCCGAACGCGAACAGGTCGTCGTCGTGGAAGGTGAGGCCGTAGGCGCCCAGCTCGGCGAGCTTCTCGACGGCGTGCACGACGTCGAGCGGGTTGCGCGTGGGGCCGCCGAACGGGTCGGTGCCGTTGTAGCCGATGGTCCAGAGGCCGAAGCTGAACTTGTCTTCGCGGGTAGGGGTGGGCGCGGTCATCGCGGTGCTCCTCGTCGAGTAAATGTTGTGAGAGCAAACATATACCATCAGAACGACGGATGTCACCCCGACAGTTTCGCGAAATCTTCGAAAAAGTCGGCCTAGACTGAACCGGTCGAAAGGACGCCGATGGCCCGCACCGCTGCACCTCGCCGGGTGACGCTCGCCCAAGTCGCCGACGAGGCAGGGGTCTCGCTCTCGACCATCTCGAAGGTGCTCAACGGGCGCCCGGATGTGTCTGCCGCGACCCGTGGACGCGTGGAGGCGCTGCTCGCCGAGCACGGCTACCTGCGGCGCAAGTCGAACCTCTCGAGCACCGGCCTCATCGAGCTCGTCTTCCACGAGCTCGAGGCGGCGTGGTCGATGGAGATCATCCGCGGGGTGGAGGACGTCGCGAGCGCGCACGGCCTGAGCGTCGTGCTCACCGAGAGCGGCAGCAGGCACGCGCCCGGCAACGACTGGGTCGAGGAGTGCTGCGCCGTCGCCCGGCGGGCGTCGTGCTGGTGTTCTCCGACCTGCCCGCGGAGTACCGCGAGGCGCTGCGGGCGCGCGCCATCCCCTTCGTCATCATCGATCCCGCGGGCGACCCCTCGCCCGAGGTGCCCTCGGTCGGCTCGGCGAACTGGTCGGGCGGGCTCATGGCCACCCGGCACCTCATCGAGCTCGGGCACACCCGCATCGCCGCGATCACCGGCCCCGACGACATGATGTGCTCGCACGCCCGCATCGACGGCTACCGCTCGGCGATGAACTCGGCCGGCCTCGCGATCGACCCCGATTGGGTGCGGTTCGGCGACTTCCACACCTCGGGTGGCTACGAGCACGGACGCGCTCTGCTCACCGGCCCCGACGCACCGACCGCGATCTTCGCCGGCTCCGACCTGCAGGCCCTCGGGGTGCTCGAGGCGGTGCGCGAACTGGGCCTGCGCGTTCCGGACGACCTCTCGCTCGTCGGCTACGACGACATCCCGCTCGCCAAGTGGGTGAGCCCGCGGCTCACCACGGTGCGGCAGCCTCTGCGACGCATGGCGGAGGAGGCGACGCGTCTCGTCATCCGCATGGGCGAGGCCCCCTCGAGTCGGTGCCGCGCATGGACCTCGCCACCAATCTCGTGGTGCGCGAGAGCACGGCACCGCACGCCGCCTGAGGCGGAGCCCGCCGGGTCAGGCGAGCGTCAGCGGGGCGACCGTCGCATCCGTTCCCGCCGACTCGATCGCGAAGGCCGCCCTCGCGGCTCCCGCAGTCACGCGGTAGTCGCCGAGGAAGCCCGACACACGAACGACGCCGTTGTCGTCCGTGCGGGTTCGGGTGGGCGGCAGCCACCACTCGCCGCGCACGAGGTCGCGCAGCGCGTCATAGGCGGGCTTGTGCGAGCCGTCGACGCGCAGCAGTCCGGCGGGGGCGCCGAGCCATGCGCCGGCATCCGTGATGCCCCAGTAGGTGATCGACTGCACCGCGGGGTGCTCCACGAGCGAGCGGTAGTGCCGCACGATCTCGTCGGCCTGACGGGCCTCGCCTTCGGCGGTCGAGGGCCAGGAGGCGGGCTGGTAGTCATTGAGGTCGACGATGCGCGCCGGCATGAGCTCGCCCGACACGAGGGTGTTCTCGGTGAGGTGCAGCGGCAACCCGTAGCGCGCGAAGCGGTCGACCATGGCGAGCATGGCCTCCTCGCCCCAGTAGCCCTGGTGCATGTGGGTCTGCAGGCCGATCGCGTCGATGCGCACGCCGTTCTCGAGCAGGCCCTCGATGAGGCACTCATAGGCGCTCGACAGGTCGAAGTCGTTGATGAGCAGCGTCGCGCCGGGGTCGGTCTCGCGGGCCGCCTCGAACGCCTCGCGGATGAGGGGGATACGCCCCTTCGCGCGTGCGATCCGCGACACCACGTTGGGCACACCGTCGGGCTCGTTCTCGAAGACCGGCATGATGACGGCCTCGTTCACGACGTCCCAGGCATCGATGAGTCCCCGGAAGTCCGACACCTCACGCCGGATGCGATCGAGCACCACCTGCCAGGCGTCGTCGAGCGGCAACTCGTCCATCCACGCCGCCTTGACCGTGTGCCAGACGAGGGGTGGCCCTTGAGACGCACCCCGCGCTGGGTGAACCAGCGCGCGGCGGTGCGGATGCGCTCGGTCTGCGTCACGCCGCGCTGCGGCTCGAAGTCGCCTCGGTAGAAGGGCAGTGTGGCGGTGTCGAAGACGCCGAGCCAGTCATCCGCGAGCGCCGTGCTGAACGCGCCCGTGGCACCCCGCTCTCCGTTGGCGTGTGGGATCAGCTCGAAGCCCGTCGACCCGAAGGCGAAGGCATGGCGCGTCTGGGCGACCTCGACGTCCCGGCGGGCGAGTGGGGCCCCCGACGGGTCGGCGAGGCGGAGGACGCGCTCGCCGACCCGGTGTGCGGGGGTGGGGTGGGGGTGGTTTCGAGACGCCCGCTGTGCGGGCTCCTCAACCACCTAATGCTCCTCGACCGAGACGTCGGCGTGGAGAGGGCGCGTGTGGTCCACCACGCGCGTCTCGCCCGTCAACTCGACGGTGTGTGCGAACAGGATCTCGCCGGCCGAGCGCGCGACGCCGAGCACGAGCGTGCCCGGCTCCACGATGCGGCGGCCGTCGCGACCGGTGAAGGAAGCCAGCTCGGCCGGAACCCGGAAGGTCACGGTGGCCGAGGCCCCCGCGGCGAGGTCGACGCGGGCGTAGGAGATGAGCCGCTGCACGGGACGCACCACGCTCGCGACGGGATCGTGCAGGTACAGCTGCACGACATCCGATCCGTCGCGCTCGCTCGTGTTGGTCACGGTGAGACGCACGTCGACGGTCTGCGAGAAGAGCTTGCCCGAGACGCCGAGGTCGCCCCAGCTGAAGCTCGAGTACGAGAGGCCGTGCCCGAACCAGTACGCCGGCGTCGGGTCGATGTTCGACACGCCGCTCTTGCGCGCGAGAGGGGCCGCAAGGTAGCTCGATGGCTGGGCGCCCGGCGTGGCGGGCACGCTCACCGGCAGGCGACCGCCCGGGTTGACGCGGCCGCTCAGGGCGCCCACGATGGCGCGCGTGCCCTCCTCGCCGAGGAAGAACGCCTCGATGATCGCATTCGCGCTCTCGGGCGCATCGCCCAGGGCGTAGGGGCGACCGGCCAGCAGCGTCACGACGGTCGGGGTGCCCGCGGCGACCACGGCGTCGAGCAGCTGCTGCTGGGCGCCGGGCAGTTCGAGCGACTCGACGTCGCAGCCCTCGCCGCTCGTGCCGCGCCCGAAGAGGCCCGCGCGATCACCGAGAGCCACGATCACGACATCCGCGTCGCGGGCTGCGGCGGCGGCCGCCTCGATCTCGGCGGTCTCGCCGCCGTCGACGCTCGTGCCCCGCACATAGACGAGGTCGCTGCCCGGGAACTCGGCCCGCAGCGACTCGAGCAGCGTTGGCAGCCCGATGCCGATCGGGGTCTCGGGATGCTGCACCCCCACGTGGGCAGGGAAGGAGTAGCAGCCGAGCACCGCGTAGGGGTCGTCGGCGGTCGGCCCGACCACGGCGATCCGGCGCGGCGAGGTGAGCGGAAGCACGCCGTCGTTCTTGAGCAGCACGATGGCCCGCTCGGCGAGACGCGCGGCGAGGGCGCGGTTCTCGTCGCCGTCGAGGTCGACGGTGCCGCGCAGAGCGTCGGTGTCGGCCACGTCATCCGCTCCGGCGAGCGCTGCCGGCACGGGCGACCAGTGCTCATCCAGCAGCCCGAGTTCGATCTTCTGGGCGAGTACGCGGCGCAGCGAGGTGTCGATGACCGACTCGTCGAGTCGGCCCGAACGTACCTCCTCGGCCAGGGGGCGCCGTAGCCGCGCACCGTCGGCAGTTCGACGTCGATGCCGGCGGTGAGGGCCGCGGTCGCCGCGGCACCCCAGTCGCCCTCGGGCACGACGCCGTGCAGGAGCGCGAGGAAGCCGACCGCGTAGTAGTCCGCCACGACCGTGCCGGCGAAGCCCCAGCGCTCGCGGAGCAGTTCGGTCAGGATGCTGCGGTCGGCGGCGGTGGGAACCCCGTCGATGTCGGTGTAGGCGTTCATGACCGAACGCACACCGCTCTCGCGGATGGCCATCTCGAACGGCGGAAGCAGCACATCCGCGAGCTCCCGGGGGCCGACCGAGACGGGCGCGAGGTTGCGACCGGCCTTGGAGGCCGAGTAGCCCACGAAGTGCTTGAGGGTCGCGATGACTCCCGCGCGCTCGAGCCCCTGCACGTACGCTGTCGCGATCGTGCCGACGAGGTACGGGTCTTCGCCGATCGTCTCCTCGACGCGGCCCCAACGGGCGTCGCGCACCACGTCGAGCACAGGAGCGAGGCCCTGGTGCACGCCCACCGAGCGCATGTCGCTGCCGATCCGCGACGCCATCTGGCGCACGAGGTCGGGGTCGAAGCTCGCGCCCCACGACAGCGGCACGGGGTAGGCGGTGGCCCCCACGTGGCGAACCCGGCGAGACACTCCTCGTGCGCGATCGCCGGGATGCCGAAACGGTTGGATGCCGCGATCCGTTCTTGGGTGCGCTGCAGCGAGAGCGCACCCAGGGCAGGATCGACGGGCGCCGTTCCGAAGGGGCGGGTGAGCTGGCCGATGCCGGTCGGGAGCAGTTCGTCGATGTCGACGTCGTCGATCATGTCGTTCTGGTGGGGGCCACCTCGCCGCCGTCGGAGGAGGCGCCCACCCAGATCCCGTAGAGCTGGGCGAGCTTCTCCTCCAGGGTCATCGAGGCGATGAGCGCCTCGACCCGGGCATCGGTGGTCTGCGAGGTGTCGCGCCAGACCGGCACGACACCGACGTCGATCGACATTCCTATCCCTTCACGGCGCCGGTCAGACCGCCGACGATGCGGCGCTCTGCGGCGAGGAAGAACACGAGCGCGGGCACCATCGAGAGCGAGGTGTACGCGAGCACGGCTCCGGTGTCTTGCGAGTACTGCGTGGAGAACTGCTGCACGCCGAGCGGCAGGGTCCAGAGTTCCTGCGGCATGCCGCCGGCAGCCATCACGAGTAGCGGCAGCAGGTAGCCGTTCCAGCTTCCGAGGAACGCGAGCACGCCGACCGTGATGAGGCCGGGCAGCGAGAGCGGCAGCACGATGCGCCAGAAGAACCCGATGCGGCTCGCGCCGTCGATGGACGCGGCCTCCTCGATCTCGAGGGGGATCGCCCGCAGGAACGGCACGAGGATGATGATCGTCACCGGCAGCGCGAACGCCACCTGCGGGATGATCAGGCCGAGGAACGTGCCGTGCAGACCGATGTCGCGCAGCAGGATGCTGAGCGGCAGGGCCGCCACCGTGAGCGGGAACATGAGGCCCGCCGAGAAGAAGGTGTAGAGCCACTGGCGCCCGCGGAACTTGTAGCGCGCGATCACGTACGCCGCGCACAGGCCGAGCACGACCACGCCCGCCGTCGTTCCGACGGCCACGAGCGACGACGAGAACACCGAGCCCCAGAACCTCGGGCTCGAGAGCACGTTCGCGTAGTTGCCGAGGAACCACGGGTTCGGCCACCCGCCGGGGGAGGCGTTGAGGTCGGCGCTCGTACGGAAGCCGGAGATCCAGATATAGAGCACCGGGATGATCGAGATGAGGATCGCGGTGAGGGCCACCACGTAGATGACCGGCTGGCGCCAGTTGAAATGCGTGCCCGCCTGAGCTGCGGGGACGGATGCGGTCGTCATGTCAGTCATCTCCTCGCGCGTCGGACGTTCCGAGGTCACGACGCATGGCATGGCGCTGGTAGAGCACGGCGATCACGAGCGAGATCAGGAACAGGATCACGGCGACGGCGCTGCCGTAGCCGGGGTTCCCCTGGCCGTACTGGATCATGTAGGTCGCCATCGTGCTGGTGGCCCCGACGGGACCGCCCTTGGTGGTGACCCAGACCATGTCGAACAGCTGGATCGATCCGATGATCGAGAGGAACGCCCAGATGCGGATCGTGGGGCCGAGCAGCGGGATCGTGATGTGCCACTGGATCTTCCACCAGCTGGCGCCGTCGATGGCCGCAGCCTCCGAGAGCTCCTCGGGCACGCCCTGGAGTCCCGCGAGCATGAGCAGGATGGCGAAGCCCAGATACTTCCAGGTCAGGATGCCGAACATCACCCAGAGGGCGGTGTCGGGCTGGGCGAGCCACGGCTGGGCGAGGTCGCCGAGGCCGATGGACTCGAGGAACGCGTTCACGCCACCGCGCGGCGAGAGCAGGAGCTTCCACGAGAGACCGGCGATGACCTCCGCCAGCACGTAGGGAACGAAGATGGCGGCGCGGATGATCGTGCGGCCGCGCATCCGGCGGTTCAGCAGGAGCGCGACGATGATCGCGAGCGGCCCCTGGATGAGCAGGGAGAGCCCGACGATCGTGAAGTTGTTGCCGATCGACTTGAGGAACAGCGGGTCGGTGAGTGCGCGCGCGTAGTTGTCGAAGCCGATGAACCGCTCGAGCGGGCCGAGGCCGTTCCAGTTGAAGAAGCTGTAGACGGCGGCGAGCACGACCGGGAGGATCACGAAGCCGACGAAGACGATGAGCGCGGGGCCGGCGAAGAGGGCGATCTCGAGCCACTTGCGGCCGTCGCGCCGCGCGCGCGCGGACGGGTGGGTGGGGCGGCAGGGCCCGCGGAGACCGCGGGCCCTGCCTGAGTGATGCTGGTCATGTTGTCTATCTGTACGGGTGTACGTCCGGACGGGCCGCGCTACAGCGCGGCGGCCGTGTCCTCCAGCGCCTTCACGACATCCTCGGGCGTGCCGGAGCCCGCCATGAGGTTCACGATGGCCTGGTTGAGCGGGTTGCCGAACGACGGGCCGAGGTCGCTGTCGAGCCAGAGCTGAACGTACGACGATCCGGCGAGACCCTCGGCGATCGACTTGAGGCTGGGGTCGGTCAGCGAGTCGATGGCACCCGGGTGAGCCGGGATGCCGGCGCCGGTCTCGGCGAAGCGCTTCTGCACGTCCTCGCTCGCGATGTACTTCAGCAGCTCGACGGCCTCCTTCGGGGCGTCCTTCGAGATGCCGAAGCCGTCGCCACCACCCATGGTGATGGTCGGGTCACCCGCGGTGCCGGGCACCGACACCATCGGGAACCAGCCGAGCCACTCGGGCACGGTGGCATCCGGCGTCAGCGAGCCGATCTGACCGGCGTTCCATGCGCCCATGAGCTCCATCGCGGCGTTGCCGTTCGCGACGAGACCCGCGGAGCTGTCAGCGCCCTGCTGGCCGGAGGTCGCGAGGAAGCCGTCCTGGAACGGGTTGGTCGCCACGAAGTCCTGCAGCAGCTCGCCCGCCTCGACCCAGCAGGGGTCGCTGAAGTCGAGCGCCGGGATGGCCTTCTGCAGGGTGTCCGTCGAGCACGCGGCGAGCGCGAACTGGTACCACCAGTGGCCGGCCGGCCACAGGTCGCCGGCGCCGACCGCGATCGGCGTGGTGCCGGCCGCGCGGAGCTTCTTGTTGGCGTCCTCGAGCTCGGGCAGGGTCTCGGGCAGCTCGTCGATGCCGGCGGCCTTGAAGAGGTCCTTGTTGTACCAGAAGCCCTCGATGCCGAAGGTGTAGGGGATGGCGTACTGCTTGCCGTCGACCTGCCACGGCTTCACGGTTCCGCCGTACTCGGAGATGGTGTCGGACATCACGTCGGTGAGGTCCATGAGGTAGCCGGCGTCGGCCTGCGAGCGAACCTCGCCGCCGGGCCACACCATGAAGATGTCGGGCGCGTCGCCGGACTGGAGCGCGTTCGGGATGAGCGTGCGCTGCAGGTCCTCGTTCTGGTAGCCGGTGACCTCGACCTTGACGCCGGGGTGGTCCTTCTCGAACTCCGCAGCGACGTCTTCCCACATGCCCTGCTGCGGGTCGGTCGTCGCGTTGTGCCACCAGGTGATGGTGACGGTGCCGTCGTCGTTGCCTCCGCCGCCGGCGCTGCAGGCGGTGAGACCGCCGATGGTCAGAGCGGATGCCGCGGCGATCGCTCCGACCCGGATAATCCGGGCTCTGTTCATCTTCGAACACCTCTCGAAAGTTTCGACAACTACGTCGAAAGTGGTTGGGATGCCGCGATCATACGCAGATGCCGCAATTGGGGTCAATAACAACAAAATAACGGTTGCGCCCCCATCCAGGGGCCACAGCCCCCGCGGTGTCGGGCCGGGCGACGCTTCGGCAGCCGCTATTGTGTGCGACGTGGCAGCCCTCGGAGACACCGTCGACTCGGTTCGCCGTCGAAACCTTTCGACGGTGCTCGAGCTCGTGCACCGGGGCGGCACGCCCTCGCGCGCCGATCTGACCGCGCTCACCGGCCTCAACCGATCGACGATCGGGGCGCTCGTCGCCGAGCTCGTCGAGCTCGGTCTCGTGCAGGAGGCCGACCCCGGGGCGACCAATCGGGTGGGCCGTCCCTCGCGACGCGTCGTGCCCGATCCGCGCCCCGCGATCATCGCCGTCAACCCCGAGATCGACGCCGTGACCGTGGCTCTCGTGGGCCTCGGCGCGCGCGTGGAGCACCGCATCCGCCACGAGCTCGACCACATCCCCAGCCCCGAGGAGGCCGCCGCGGTCGTCGGCGAGGTCGTCGACGAGCTGCGGTCCGGGCCCGCTCAGGATCGTCGGCTCGTCGCGGTCGGCCTCGCCGTGCCGGGACTCGTGCGGGCGAGCGACGGTGTGGTGCGTTGGGCTCCGCATCTCGGATGGCGTGAGAGCTCGTTCGCGCGCCTCGTGGAGTCGGTGGTCGGCCTGCCGACCGTCGCCGACAACGACGCGACCCTGGGTGCGCTCGCGGAGCGTCTGTTCGGGGTGGGGCGCGGGGTCGACCAGCTCGTGTACCTCAACGGCGGTGCGAGCGGAATCGGTGGCGGCGTCATCGTCAACGGCCAGCCGTATCGCGGCGCGTTCGGCTACGCGGGGAGTTCGGGCACAACCGGCCGCGACTCGACGATCCGGCCCACCGCGCCACGGTGGGCGGCACGCTTGAGGAGGAGGTGAGTCGCTCGCGGCTGCTCGAGATCCTCGGTCGCCGCACCTCCGATGAGCCCGAGTTCGAGGCGGCGGTGCTCGCCTCCGACGACCCGAAGCTGCACGCCGAGCTCGCGCGCCAGCAGATCGTGCTCGGCGGCGCGCTCGGCAACGCGATCAACGTGATCGGCCCCGAACTCGTCGTGCTCGGCGGCTTCCTCGGCACCCTCCTCGCGTGGGACGCGCCCGCACTCGAGGCCGCCGTCGCGGCACGCACGCTGCCCGTCGCCTGGGAGGGCACCCGCATCCGCGCCGCGGCCCTGCGCCGCGATCGCCTGCTCATCGGCGCGGCCGAGCTCGCGTTCTCGCAGATCCTGCGCGACCCGGCGTCGTTCGGCTCGACGCCCTCGATGGTCGAGTAACCGCGAAGCGACGTATCGAAACCCACGACCGGGGCAGAATGGAGCAATGCCCCCGCACCCCCGGATTCCTCTGACCGCGGACTCGAGTTCGCGCCCGACTTCCTCATCGGCTCCGCCACCGCCTCGTACCAGATCGAAGGTGCGGCCCGGGAAGACGGGCGCGGCCCATCGATCTGGGACACCTTCAGCCACACACCCGGCAAGGTGTGGAACGGCGACACGGGCGACGTGGCCGACGACCACTACCACCGTTGGGAGTCGGACCTCGACCTGATGGCGGAACTCGGGCTGCAGTCGTACCGCTTCTCGATCGCCTGGCCGCGCATCCAGGCCACCGGTGCGGGCGCGGTGAACCCGGCGGGGATCGCGTTCTACTCGCGGCTCGTCGACGGCCTGCTGCAGCGCGGCATCCGTCCCATCGCGACGCTGTACCACTGGGATCTGCCGCAGGCTCTCGAGGATGCGGGCGGGTGGCCCGCGCGTGACACCGCGTATCGCTTCGCCGAGTATGCGGCCCGCACCGCCGAGGCGCTCGGCGACCGCGTCGCGACCTGGACGACGCTCAACGAGCCGTGGTGCTCGGCCTACCTCGGCTACGGTTCGGGAGCGCATGCGCCGGGGCGCACGGACGGTGCAGCGGCGCTCGCTGCCGTGCACCACCTGAACCTCGCCCACGGCCTCGCGGTGCAAGAGGTGCGTCGCGCGGCGACCAACGACCCCGACCTCTCAGTCACGCTCAACTTCCACGTCATCCGGGGCAGCGACGACACGTCGCCCGAGGCGATCCGCCGCGTCGACGGCCTCGCCAACCGGGCGTTCACGCATCCGATCCTGCTGGGCGAGTACCCCGCCGATCTGCTCGACGACACGCGCGAGGTCACCGACTGGGGCTTCGTGCGCGACGGCGACCTTGCGCAGATCAACCAGCCGCTCGAGGTGCTCGGCGTCAACTACTACTCCACGGTGACGGTGCGGATGTGGGATGGCGTCAGCCCGCGCACCAACAACGACGGCCACAAGGACATGGGTGGCTCGCCCTGGCCGGGCTCGCGGAACGTCGAGTTCCTGCCGCAGGCCGGCCCCTTCACCGACATGGGCTGGAACATCGTGCCCGACGGGCTCGAGGAGCTGCTGCTCTCGCTGAAGGCGCAGTTCCCCGAGCAGCCGCTCATGATCACCGAGAACGGCGCGGCGTTCCCCGACCGGGTGACCCAGACGGAGGCGGGTCCGCGCGTGCACGACGTCGAACGCGTGGACTACCTGCGGCGTCACTTCGGGGCGGCGCACCGGGCGATGGCGCAGGGGGTGGACCTGCGCGGCTACCAGGTGTGGTCGCTGCTCGACAACTTCGAGTGGGGCTACGGCTACTCCAAGCGCTTCGGCATCGTGCGGGTCGACTACGACACGCAGGAGCGCATCCTCAAGGACTCGGCGCTCTGGCTGCGGGAGCTCATCGCGACGCGGCGCATCCCCTAGGCCGGCCCGGATAGGCCAGGCCGGGGCGGCGAACGGCGGATGCCCGCCTCAGCCGTCGAGCTCGGCGAGCGTGGGCGGGTTCGCTCCGCGTCGCGCGACGCAGATGGCGGCCGCGCGTGCCGCCCGCGTGAGGATCTCTACCCGTGTCGCGTCGTCGATCTCGAGGCGACCGGCGCGCGCCCGATCCAGCAGCTGGTGGCGCCACAGCCCGTCCAGCAGTGCCGCACCGAAGGTGTCGCCGGCGCCGATGGTGTCGACGACCGTCGTGGGGTGAGCGGGCACCGAGACCGTGCCGTCGGCATCCACCCAGGCGCAGCCCTTGTCGCCCAAGGTGATCACGACGAGGGCGGGACCGCGCGCGAGCAGTTCGCGGGCGGCGTCGTCCCAGCTCAGGTGCGGGAAGAGCATCGCGAGGTCCTCGTCGCTCGCCTTGACGATGTGGGCGATGTCGACGAGCCGACCGATCGTGCCCGCGAGGTCGCTCTGGTAGTCCACCATGGCGGGCCGCAGGTTCAGGTCGTAGCTCACGGTCGTGCTCGCCGCGAGGTCGCGCACCATGGCGAGCACCGCCGCGCTCCCCGGCGGCACGACCGCGCCGAGCGAGGCCACGTGCACGAGCTCGGGGCGTTCGGCCGGCAGCAGTTCGCCGAGCCGCCAGTCGAGGTCGAAGGTGTAGCTCGCGGCCCCGTCGGCGCCGATCGTCGCGGTCGCGGTCGAGGTGTGCGGGATCACATAGGGATCCACGGCCAGCGGGATGCGTTCGGCTTCCAGGAACTCGGCGATCGCGGCCCCCGCTCGTCTCGGCCGAACGATGTCGCCATGAGCACATCGCGGCCGAGACGGCGCAGGGCCACGGCGGTGTTGGTGGCGCTCCCGCCGACCTTCTCGGTCGGCTGGTCACCCTCGGCGTGGACGACGTCGATCAGGGTCTCGCCCACGACGAGCGCGGCAGCGCCCATCACGGCCTACCGAGGAGCCCAGAGGTCGGGCTTGCCGGCGGCGTCGGGAGCGAGGGCGTCGCCGTTGTCCGCCACGATCGGCTGCGGATCGGCGCTGACGTACTCGAGGCGCACATTGTTGAGGTCCTTCTTCTCGGTGAACCAGAGGATGACATTGCCATTCTCGTCGATCGCCTGACCGTTGTTGGAGAACCCCAGCTGCGCCATCTGCTGCTTCCGCTCCTGGATGTCGGTCACGTTCATGAACGCGATGTGGTGGAAGCCTTCGCCCTCCCGTGCAGAGTGCGTGCCCTCACCGTGGAACTCCATGAGCTCGATGGCGGGCGAGCCCTCCTTGGAGAAGGAGATGCGCGCGTCGTGCCAGTGCGGCTCGGGGTTGCTGTCGTCGACCCAGCTCTGGGTGCGGTAGCGGGCGATGGGGCTGAAGGTGTAGCCCGTCGCGACCGACCAGCGCTCGATCGCCTCTTCGAGGTTCTCGACGAGGAATCCGATGTGGTCGATGACGAGGGGCTGAACAGGCGTGGTCATGTCGGTGCTCATTTCTGGGGTTCGAAGACGGTCTTGATCTGGCTGGAGTCATGCAGATTGGCGAGTCCGCGCTCGAAGTCCTCGAAACCGACGACCTCGGTCACGATACCCTCCGTGCGGATCGCGCCCGACTTCAGGATGTCGACGGCGCGCTTCATCGTGAACGCCTGCGCGTAGGAGCCCTTGATGGTGAGCTCGCGCGCGAAGATCTCGTAGGGGAACACCTTCGCGGTGGCGTCTTCGCCGGCCAGGCCGTAGACGAGCACCGTGCCTCCGGTCGCGGTGAGGCGCACGGCGAGTTCGAACACGGCGGTCGAGCCGGTCGCCTCCACGACCGCGTCGAACCCCTTCGGAGCGAGAGCCCGCAGGGTGTCTTCCGCCGCATCCGGGTCGTTGCGGTCGAGCTGCACGGTCTCGTCGATGCCGAGTTCGCGCGCGAGCTCGAGCTTGCTCGCGGTGGGTGCCGCCACGACGACGCGTGAGGCCCCGGAGGCGCGCAACAACTGCGCGAGGATGAGGCCGGTCGGGCCCGCGCCGAAGACGAGCACGTCGGAGCCGGGCCGCAGGGCGAGCATGTCGGCCCCGTGCACGGCGCACGCCGTGGGCTCGGCGAGCCCGGCGGTGGTCAGGTCCATCCCGTCGGTGTCGAAGGTCTTGGCCGCCTGGACGGCGACGTACTCCGCGAAGCCGCCGGGCGCGTTGCAGCCGAGCGAGACGAAGTTCTCGCAGAACAGCGCGCGTCCGGTGAGGCAGGGGTCGCAGTGGCCGCAGTGGATCGTGTTGTCGACCACGACGACCGTGCCGACGGCCGGCGAGGTGACGCCGGGGCCGTGCTCGACCACGCGACCGAGGATCTCATGGCCGGGGATGAGGGGGAGCTTCGCGATGAAGCCTCCGTGGAGCAGATGCTCGTCGGTGCCGCACACGCCGGTGCGGATGACCTCGAGCAGCACCTCGCCCTCGGCAGGCACCGGCTTCGGAACGTCTTCGACAGCCCAACGGGCGCCCTCGCGGAATACGACGGCCTTCATCGCTTCTTCCCTCCATTGGGGGTTGCGGGGCGCGGCGCGCCCCGGTCTCAGTAGTAGGACTACGGATTTTCGGTCATATACGCCCACCGGAGGCGTCGTGAGTCCCTGATTCGGTAGTATAGCTACATGATCGAACAGAATGGAGCGGCCACTGTGCCCGACCCCGCCCTTCTCGACATCGCCGTCGACGGGGCGATGGAGGGAAGGTCCTCCACGTACCGCGTGCAACTCAAGCGGCTCGAGGGCGTCTACTCCGACGCCGAGTCGTATGCAGCGGAGGTCGCACGGCTCGGGGCCGACGCCGAGGTCTACTCCGTGCAATCGCACGACTACGGCGAGGGGCCGGGCGGCCTCACGATCGGCACGAGCCGACTCGAACCGGGCCGCGTCGGCGCGGAGTTCGCCCTCACTCGTGGCCACCTCCACGCCCGGTCCGATCGCGCTGAGCTGTACTACTGCATCAGCGGGCGCGGCGTCATGCTCATGGACTCGCTCGACGGGCGCACTGAGGCGATCGAGCTCACGCCCGGCCGCGCTGCGCACGTTCCCGGTGGCTGGGTGCATCGGAGCGTCAACGTGGGAAATGAAGCCTTCGTCACGATCTTCTGCTACAACACAGATGCAGGCCAGGACTACGAGATCATCGCGCGTGCCGGAGGGATGCGCGAACTCGTGGTCGACGACGGTGACGGCGGCTGGGAGGCGATTCCCAATCCGGGGCACCGAGGTTACGAATCCGGGCGTGCGACACGCTGAGTCCGCACCCGGGGACTTGGCACAGGGGCGCCAAGCTGCTGGACTTCCGTCATGGCCGGACACACGCCCCTCGACAGCATCCACGAAGGGGAACCGTTGGGAATCGATGATGCCGACCACCAGTCGATACTCGACCGCATCTCGCTTCACGTCGACGCGCTGAGCAAGTCCGAGCGCAAGGTCGCCGAGGCGATCCTCGCCGACCCGGCCGCGTTCACCGAGTACACGATGGCGCGAGCGGCCGACGTCGCGAACGTGAGCGAGCCGACGGTCATGCGCTTCGCGCTCTCGATGGGGTGCGACGGCTATCAGGCGTTCAAGATCGCCCTCGCGAAGTCCCTCGCGCTCGGTATGCCGGTGACCTTCTCGGCGATCGACGATGACGACACCGTCGCGGATATCTCGCGCAAGGTCTTCGACCACACCATCACGAGTCTCGACCGCGCGCGCGGCTCCTCGAGGTGTCCGCCCTCGAGCGCGCGGTCGACCTGTTCGAGCAGGCGCCGTCGATAGTCTTCCTGGGCTTCGGCGCATCCAACGTCATCGCGTTCGACGCCGCCCAGAAGGTCGCCGTGTTCGGCCGACCGCTGTCGGCGCCCACGGATCCGCACCAGGCGTACATGACCGTGGCGACCCTGCCGCCGGGTGCGGTCGTGGTCGCGATCTCGAACACCGGTCGCACGCGCGAGGTCGTGCAGCTCGCCGAACTCGCCCACGAACGCGGACTGCCGGTCGTCGCGATCACGGGATACGACGAGTCCGAGCTGCTTCAGCACGTCGATGTGCCGATCGTCGTGCGCACCTTCGAGAACACCGATCGCTACACGCCGTCCGCGAGCCGCATCGCGGGGCTCGCCGTGATCGACGCGCTCGCCGCCGCCGTCGCGGTGCGCCGTGGTGGCGAGCACGCCGAGGAGTTCCGTGCCATGAAGGAAGGCCTGCGCGAGTTCCGTGAAGGCGGCATGAAGGACTGAGCTGCATCCGTCCGGATGACGGAACGGGCCGCGCACCGCAGTGGTGCGCGGCCCGTTCGCCGACGTGGGGTGTCAGGCCGTGACGACGACCTTGATCTCCGCCCCGGTGGCCGCGAGGTCGAAGGCTTCCTGGGTGCGGGTGTACGGGAAGCGGCTCGAGAGCATGACCGAGGGGTCGACGGCACCCGAACGGATGATCTCGATCGCCGTTTCGTAGTCCTCGCGCACGTAGGTGGCCGCCCCCTGCACCGTGATCTGGCGATCCTGCACGGTCGGCAGATCGATCTCGACGGGCCGCGCCGGGACGCCCACGATCACGACGGTGCCGGCCTTCGACACGATCGCGGTGGAGGCCGAGACCGTGCTCTGGATCGAGACGCAGTCGAAGACGACGTCGGCGGTCTCGCCGAGGGCCGCGATGGCGTCGTCGACGAAGGTCGCCGAGGCGGCGTCGATCGTCGCGTCGGCGCCGAGGCGCGTCGCGACCTCGCGCTTGGCGGGGAGCAGGTCGCTCATGACGATGCGGCCGGCGCCGGCGGCGCGCGCGGCGGCGAGCATGAGCAGGCCGATCGTGCCGCAGCCGTGGATGAGCACGACTTTGCCGGTGAGATCTCCCGCGAGGCGGGCGGCGTGCACCGGGGTCGCGAGCGGCTCGATGAGGATCGCCTGGTCGTCGCTGAGGTCGTCGGGCACGAGGCGGAGTCGGTCGGCCGGGATGGTGAAGTTCTCGGCCATACCGCCCTCGCGGTATCCGCATCCGAAGAACTGCAGGTTCTCGCACACGTTCTCGTGACCGGCGCGACATACCTTGCAGGTGCCGCAGGGCAGCGTCGGCTCGGGGGTGACGCGGGTGCCCACCGCGAGCCCGGTCACCTCGGCGCCGAGCTCCTCGACGACTCCCACGACTTCGTGGCCCGGGTAGTACGGGATCGACATCTGGGGGTGGCGGCCGTGGTACGCGTGCGTATCCGAGCCGCAGACGCCGGCGATCCGCATCGACACGCGCGCCTCGGTGGCGCCGAGCTCGGCTGCCGCTTCCTCGAGGATCTCGACGACACCTGACCGCGTCACCTTGGCGCGCCAGCGCTGTGCATTCTGGGAAGTTTCGGACACGTTCTCTGCTCCTTTGCGCTCGTCCCGGAAGAGGGACGTCAAAACGAGTATATGCGTAGCACTACTACCAAAATGGGGGATATTGACGGCTCTGAGCACAGTTCGAGTTGACTGGGCGGCCGGACCGCGTAGTATGACTACGAAATCGGCTCGATCATCGTCGAGTCGTTCCCACAAAGAGGTGAAAAAGGAGATTCCTTCGATGAATCACATTTTCCGCAGGCGTGGCATCGTCGCCGGGGGTATCGCACTGACCCTGGCCGCTGCGCTGATCGGTTGCTCGTCCGCCTCGGACGACAGCGGATCGACCGGGGGCACGTCGGACGACGTCACCGCCGTGCAGTCCATCCGCAGCATGTCCAACCCGTACCACGCTAACTGGGCCGACGGCGGTGCCCTGTTCGGCGACTGGGCCGACGTCGAGGTCGTCACGATCGTCGACGAGGGCGACTCGCAGACGCAGCTGTCGAAGATCCGCGCGCTCGGCGCGGAGGGCAAGGTGTTCGCCCTGAACGTCGACCCCAACGACTCCTCGACCACGGAAGCCATCGTCAAGGCCGTCACCGAGGCGGGCGGCTACGTCGTCACGCAGTGGAACAAGCCCGACGACCTGTGGCCGTGGGATGTGAGCGACAACTGGGTCGCGCACATCTCGTTCAACGGCGAGACCAGCGGTGAAGAGGTGTCGCAGGCCCTCTTCGACGCGATGGGCGGCTCCGGCAACATCATCGCGCTGCAGGGCATCCTCGACAACGTCCCCGCGAAGCAGCGCTTCGCCGGCCTGCAGAAGGCGCTCGAGGCGAACCCGGGCATCAAGCTCCTCGCCGACCAGACCGCCAACTGGGACCGGGCCGAGGCGTTCTCGGTCACCCAGACGCTGCTGAGCCAGTACCAGGGCCAGGTCGACGGCATCTGGGCCGCCAACGACAACATGGCGCTCGGGGCATTCGAGGCCCTCACGGCCGCCGGGCTCGCCGGCACCATCCCGATCGTCGGCTTCGACGCGGTTCCCGAGGCGCTCGAGAACATCCAGAACTCGGATGAGACCGGCTACATCGCGACGGTCTCCACCGATCCGTGGTGGCAGGGCGGCGCGGGCCTCTCGCTCGCCTACCAGGCGGCGACGGGCAAGATCAAGGTGTCGGAGCTCTCACACGAGCAGCGCGCCTTCTACGGAAAGCAGATCGTGGTGACGCTCGACAACGTCGGCGACTTCACGAAGGCTCCGCTGCTGGACGCGCTCAAGTCCGACCTGGAGAACCCGTTCCTGCGTTCGCAGGGACCCATCTCCTGACCCAGGCTGGATGAGCCAGGGAGCGTCGGGACGGTGACCACCGTCCCGACGCTCCCGCCCCTGTCCGATGACTTCGAGGAAGAACATGACGCACCCGCCCACTGTGGACGAGCGGAGGCTCTCGCCGCGTGTCCGCCGCTTGATCGCCGACGCAGGGCCGCTCGTCGCCCTCATCGTGCTGATCGTCGTCTTCGCCGTGGCGAACCCGGTCTTCGTGAGCCCGGGCAACATCGGCATCCTGCTGTCGCAGGCGGCCGTGCCGCTCGTGATCGCGACGGGGTTGACCTTCGTCATCCTCCTCGGCGGTATCGATCTCTCCATCGAGGGCGTGGTCGCGACATCGTCGCTCGTGTTCGCGCTCACCGTCGCCAACGATCGCAACGACCTCGCCCTCGGCCTGTTCGGCGCGCTGCTGGCCGTGCTCGCCGGCTCGGTGTTCGGCCTCGCGAACGGCCTCGCCAACGTGAAGCTCGGCATCCCGTCGTTCATGGCGACGCTCGGGCTGGGTGCGGTGGGCATCGGCATCGCGACCGTGCTCTTCGCGGGACGCTCGCCGCGTGTGCTCGACTCCGGAATGCGGATGCTCGGCCAGGGCAGCACCCTCGGCATCGCGAACATCTTCCTCATCGCGGTGCTCGTACTGGTGATCGGCTGGTTCGTGCAGCGCTTCACGCGGCTCGGCCGCTACGGCTACGTCATCGGCGGCGACGAGGCGGTCGCCCGTCTCTCCGGCGTGCGCGTCGGCCGCTACAAGATCGGTGCCTTCGTGCTCGGCGGCACCGCCTCGGGCATCGCGGGTGTGCTGCTCGGGTCGCAGCTGGGCGTCGGGATGCCCACGATTGGCTCCGGCACCATGTTCACCGCCATCACCGCCGTCGTGCTCGGCGGCACTCTGCTCACCGGTGGACGCGGCGGGGTGCTGCGCAGTTTCGTCGGCGTGCTCATCATCGTCGTCCTGGCCAACGGCCTCATCCTGATCGGCGTCAACCCGTACGCCCAGGTCGCCGTGCAGGGCCTCGTGATCATCGCGGCCGTGGTCGCCACCGGATGGCGTCTGCGCACGAGAGTGAGGATCATCAAGTGACCGCAGTGCTCGAGGTCAAGGACCTCACGAAGCGTTTCCGCGGCGTCGTCGCCCTCGACGGGGTGAGCTTCGAGGTGCGCCCCCACGAGGTGGTCGGCCTCATCGGAGAGAACGGCGCCGGCAAGTCCACGCTGCTCAAGGTGCTCACGGGCATCTACCAGCCCGACGCGGGCGTCGTGCTCCGCAACGGCGAGCCCGTGACCTTCCGCAACTCCAGCGACGCCGCCCGCGCCGGCATCGGCATGGTGCACCAGGAGCAGTCGCTCGTCACGAGCGTGAGCGTAGCCGAGAACATCCTGCTCGGCGCCGAGGGCGACGCGGTGCGCTTCGGCTTCTACAACTGGCCCAAGCTCAACGCCGTCGCGCAGCGCCAGCTCGACAAGATCGCCTCGGCCATCAGCCCCACCACGATCGTCGAAAAGCTCAGCTTCGCCGAACGCCAGCTCGTCGAGCTCGCCAAGGCGATGTATGTCGAGGAGGGCGCGCAGGTCGAGCCCGTCATCATCCTCGACGAGCCCACGAGTGTGCTCGAGGGCGCCGAGCTCGAGACACTCTTCGCCCAGATCGACCGGCTGCGGCAGATCGCATCCGTGATCTTCGTCTCGCACCGACTCGAAGAGGTGCTGCGCGTCTCGGATCGCGTCTACGTGCTCAAGGACGGCCGCTCGGTGGGCGAGACGGATGCCGCATCCGCCGACATCGATCTGCTGCACCGCCTCATGGTCGGACGCGAGAGCTCCGCGCAGTTCTACCACGAGGACGAACAGCTTCCCGTCGACGAGGCTCCGGTCAAGCTGCAGGTGAAGAACCTGACACGCGCGGGCCAGTTCGAGGACGTGAGCTTCGACGTGCGTGCGGGCGAGGTCGTCGGCATCGCGGGCGTCATCGGCTCCGGACGCGAAGAGCTCAGCCGCGTGCTGTTCGGCGCCGAGCCGAGCACCTCGGGCTCGATCGTCGTCGACGGCAAGCCGGTCAAGTTCGCCTCCCCGGTCGACGCGGTCTCCTCCGGCTTCGGGTACATCCCGGCCGAGCGCCGCATCGAGGGCATCGCCGACGGCCTGAGCGTGGCCGAGAACATCTTCCTGGTGGCGCCGCAGACCGCCGCCTGGGGGCCGTTCCGCAACCCGAAGAAGGCGCTCGAGATCGCGGGCGCCTGGATCAAGCGCCTGCGCATCCGCACACCCGACGAGCGCACCAACGTGGGCAACCTGAGCGGCGGCAACCAGCAGAAGGTCGTACTGGCGAAGTGGCTCAACTCGCCCGAGCTCGAGGTGCTCATCCTCGACCACCCCACGCGCGGACTCGATGTCGGCGCCAAGGAGGACGTCTACATCTTCGTGCGCGAGCAGTGCGCGAAGGGCATGGCGGTGGTGCTGCTCGCCGACTCGCTGGAGGAGACGATCGCCCTGAGTCACACGATCCTCGTGATGCGCGACGGCCGGATCGAGCGCCGATTCGACGCGCCCGCCGGATCCAAGCCCAAGCCCGTGGATCTCGTCGAGAGGATGGTGTGACGCTGATGAACCGTCGTACCGATGAAGCCGCAGCCGATCCCAGCACCGCGGCACTCCGCGCCATCGTCCCCGCGACGGGGCGGAGCTGGCGCGACCGGCTGACGCCGCTCATCCCGCTCGTGGTGCTCATCGCCCTCGTGCTGGTGATCACGATCAAGCAGCCCAACTTCCTGAGCCTCTACAGCATGCGTGGGCTGCTCGAGAGCGTCGCCCCGCTGCTGTTGCTGGCGCTCGGGCAGATGTTCGTGATCCTGACCGGCGGCATCGACCTCGCCTTCGCGGCGGTCGCCTCCTTCGGCACCGTGCTGCTGGCGCTCTGGATCCCCGACATGGGCCCCGGGGGCATCGTGCTCGCGCTCCTGGTGACCTCGCTCATCGGGTTCGTCAACGGATTCGTGGTGGCCAAGGCCCAGGTGCCGTCGTTCATCGTGACCCTCGGCGCGCTCGGCTTGTACTCCGGCATCGGCCTGTGGATCTCGGGCGCCTCGACGATTCGCCTCAGCGAGGGCTATGACGTCGTCGGGTGGCTCGCCGACCTCCGGATCGCGCAGCTGCCGGCGAGCGGTCTGCTCGCGATCGTCATCGCGGTGGTCATCGCGGTGCTCATGGGCACGCTGCGGCGCGGACGTGCTCTGCACGCGCTCGGCCTGGCCGAGCCGGCGGTGCTCATGTCGGGCATCTCGACCGTGCGCCTGCGCATCCTCGCCTTCACCCTCTCGGGTCTGTTCTCGGGTCTCGCAGCAGTCATGCTCGTTGCTCTGCAGCGCTCGGGTGGGCCGTCGCTCGCCGACAGCATGCAGCTGCCCGCGATCGCGGCGGTCGTGATCGGCGGCACGGCGATCACGGGTGGTGTCGGCGGCGCCATGAAGACGCTGGTCGGCGCGCTCATCATCGTGGTGTTGCGCGTGGGTCTCTCGGCCGTCGGCGTCGACCCGGCATGGGAGCAGGTGTTCTACGGTGCCGTGATCGTCGCGGCCGTGGCGCTCACGATCGACCGCTCGCGTCTGCGCAGCATCAAGTAGCGCCATGATCATCGCGCACGACCTCGGAACCACCGGGAACAAGGCCTCGTTGCACACCGTGGAGGGCGTGCTCGTCGCGGCGACGACCGTGAGCTACTCGACGCACTACGGCGCGGCGGGCGTGGTCGAGCAGGATCCCGCCGATTGGTGGACCGCGGTCGTCGCCGCAACGCGCGAACTGCTCGCGTCGGCAGAGGTCGCGGGCTCCGCGGTCGAGGCGGTCTCGGTATCGGGGCACATGATGGGCGGCATCTTCCTCGACGCCGACTATGAGCCCGTCCGGCCCGCGATCATCTGGGCTGACACGCGGAGCTCGCAGCAGACGGCGCAACTCGTCGAGACCGTCGGTGCCGAGGAGGGTTACCGGATCACGGGGCATCCGCTGAACGCCACCTACACCCTGCCCAAGGTGATGTGGGTGCGCGAGAACGAGCCCGACGTCTGGCATCGGGTGCGCCACCTGGCCTTCGCCAAGGACTACGTGAACCGTCGCCTCACCGGACGCCTCGCGACGGACGCCTCTGACGCATCCGGAGCGAATGCCTACGATCAGCAGTCGGCCGACTGGTCGGCACCGCTGCTCGACGCGGCCGGTGTCGCGCGTGAGCTCATGCCCGAGATCCTGCCCTCGACCGAGGTGCTGGGACCGCTGCTGCCGGATGCCGCATCCGAGCTGGGGCTGCGCGCCGGGATCGCCGTCGTCGTGGGAGGCGGCGACGGACCGATGGCCGCACTCGGCACCGGCATCGTCGCCCCCGAGGACGGCGCCTACGTGTGCCTGGGCACGAGCTCGTGGGTCTCGCTCGCCTCGGATGCGCCGCTGCTGGACCCCCGGCGACGCACCATGACCTTCAACCACGTCGTACCGGGCCGGTTCGTCCCGACCGCGACGATGCAGACCGGGGCGGGCGCCCTCGACTGGCTTGCCGACGTGCTGGAACCGGGTGCGGGAAGCGAGCGCTTCGCACGGCTCGTGGCAGAGGCCGAGACGGTCGACGCCTCGGGGAGGGGCTCTTCTTCCTGCCGCACCTGCTGGGGGAGCGTTCGCCGCGATGGAATCCGAGCGTTCGCGCCTCGTTCGTCGGCCTCGCCCGCTCGCACGGTCGGCAGCACCTGACGCGTGCCGTGTTGGAAGGCGTGGCGTTCAACCTCGGCATCTGCATCGACGCCTTCCGCTCCTCGGGCGCCCGCATCGACTCGGTCGACGCCGTCGGCGGGGGTGCCAAGTCGGATGTCTGGCTGCAGGTGCTCGCGGACGTGTGGGGGCTGCCGGTGCGCCGGCGCAGCATCGTCGACGAGGCCAACAGCCTGGGTGCCGCCGTGCTCGGCGCGGTCGGACTGGGCAGCGTGCCGAGCGTGGATGCGGCTCGCTCGCTCTCGGTCGTCGAGGCCGAGTTCGTGCCCGATGCGGGCCGCACTGCGGCCTATCGTGTCGCGGCCGAGCGGTTCGAGCAGGCCTATGCATCTCTCGAGCCCTGGTACGGAGGCACCCGATGAGTGGTGCGGTGCTCGTGACGAGCCGCTCATTCTCGTCCGGTGGCCACGACGGTCGCGCGCGCTTGGCCGAGGCGGGTCTGGAGGTCATCACCGCGCCGCCCTCCCACTCCCTCGACGAGCTCGCGGAGGTGCTTCCGCAGGTCGACGCCTGGATCGCGGGAACCGGCCCGGTCACGGACGATCACCTCGGTCTCGCCCCCGGCTGCGGATCGTCGCCCGCTACGGCGTCGGGGTGGATGCCGTCGACCTCGCGGCAGCCACGCGTCGGGGCATCCTGGTCGCGAACACCCCCGCCGCGAACTCCGAGTCGGTGGCGGAACTCGCCCTCACGCTCGCGCTGCTCGGGCTGCGCCGGATCGCCCGCGGCGACGCCGCGCTTCGCCGTGGTGACTGGTCGGCGATCCGCGGCATGGGCATCGACGGCAGGCGGGTCGGCGTGATCGGATACGGTCGCATCGGCCGCGGGTTCGCACGCCGCGTGCGGGCCCTCGGGGCGAGCGTGCACGTCTTCGACCCGTGGCTTCCGCCCGGCGTCGTGGAGGACGTCACGCGTGTGGACTCGCTCGCCGAGCTCGCGGGTCTCGACGTGGTCTCGCTGCACTCGCCCGGCGGCGAGACCCTCATCGATGCGCACTGGCTCGCGCGAGTCGAGGGGCTCGTGCTCGTGAACACCGCACGCGCCGACCTCGTGGACGAGGTCGCCGTCGCCGACGCGCTGCGCGCCGGACGTCTTGCCGCCTACGCGGCAGACACCCTGTCCACCGAGTCCGCGGGCGGTGAGAGCCCGCTGCTCGCCGACGATCTCCGCGAGCTCACCACATTCACCCCGCACCTCGGCGCCCAGACCGTGCAGGCCATCGACATGATGACCCGGTTGAGCGTCGACGCCGTGCTCGACGTCGTCGCCGGGCGCGAACCCGTGCACCTCGTCACCGCTTGAAGTAAGGAATCATGAACGCACACGACCTGACCGTGGTGCGTGAGACCGGCGTGATCGCCGTGGTCCGCGCGCCGTCCGCCGCTCTCGCACGTCGCGCCATCGATGCGGTCATCGCGGGAGGGGTACGCGGCATCGAGGTGACCTTCACGGTGCCCGACGCCGCGACGCTCATCGCCGACCTCGCACGTGACTTCGGCAGCGACATCCTGTTGGGCGCGGGCACCCTGACCACTCCGGATGACGTGCAGCGGGCCGCGGATGCGGGCGCGGTGTTCCTGGTGTCGCCCGGTTTCGCTCCCGACCTCGGTGCGGCGATGCGGGCCACGGGCCTCACGACGATGGCCGGGGCCCTCACCCCGTCGGAGGTGATGGCGGTGCGCGGGGCGGGCATGGATGTCGTCAAGGTGTTCCCGGCGAGTCTCGGCGGCCCGTCCTATCTGCGTGCCCTTCGCGGCCCGTTCCCCGACGTGCCGCTCATGCCCACCGGGGGTGTGAGCGCTGGAAACGTGGCCGAGTGGCTCGCGGCCGGCGCGATCGCCGTGGGGGTCGGCGGGGAGCTCGTGTCGTCAGCCGATCTGGCCGCGGAGGACTTCTCGTCGACGCGGCGCCGCGCGCAGCAGTTCACCGAGGCGCTCGAGCAGGCGCGGAAGGAGGCCGGGGCGTGACGCGCGGACGCATGGGATTCGTCGGCGTCGACACCGCGAACTCCTCGATCAACCGGGTGTTCCCGGCCTGGGCCGACGAGCTCGGACTCGACAGCCGTGAGCTGAAGGGCTTCGACGTCGCCCTCGGTGCCCCCGACGAGCGCTACCGCGAGGTCGTGGAGGAGATCCGCGACGACCCCGGCCAGGCCGGAGCGCTCGTGACGACCCATAAGGTGCGGGTCTTCGAGGCGGCGCGCGACCTGTTCGCGAGCGTCGACGAGTTCGCCGAGGCGTGCGGCGAGATCTCCTCGGTGTACAAGCGGGACGGCAGCATCCACGGCGCAGCCAAGGACCCGATCACGGTCGGGGCTGCCCTCGAGTCGTTCCTGCCCGACGACTACTTCGCCCGCACGCAGGCCGGAGTCGTCTGCCTCGGCGCCGGCGGCTCCGGCACCGCGCTCTCGTGGTATCTCGCGCACCGTGCCGACCGCCCGGCCTTCGTGACGGTCGCCGCCCGGCGGCAGGCGAGTCTCGACCACCTGCGCGAGGTGCACGAACGCGGCGGCCTCGACCGCGGCCTGTTCCGTTACGAGCTGCTCGATGGCGACGACCTCGCGGGCTCGGCCGACCGGCTGGTGGAGGCGGGCGGCGAGGGTGTGCTCGTGGCGAACGCCACCGGCATGGGCAAGGACCGCCCCGGCTCGCCGCTGAGCGACGATGTCGCCTTTCCGCGGAAGGCCGCCGTATGGGAGTTCAACTACCGCGGCACGCTCGAGTTCCTCCACCAGGCGCGGGCGCAGCAGGAGGCTCGCGAGCTCATCGTCGAGGACGGCTGGGTGTACTTCCTGCACGGATGGGGGCAGGTCGTCGCGCAGGTCTTCGACATCGAACTCACCCCTGAGCTCTTCGAGCGTCTCGCGGTACGGGCGGGCGAGGTTCGGTGACGGGCGGGTTCGTCCGAACCGTCGGGGGCGATCTCGCCGTCGACGCCCTCGGTGCGACGAACTACCACGAGCACTTCTTCCAGGTGAGCCCCCTGCTGCCGGGCGATGAGCTCGTGGATGAGACCGCGTCGACCGAGGAGGCGCGCAGCTTGCGCGCGTCGGGCTTCGCCGCGGTCGTGGATGCGACCCCGCACGGACTCGGTCGGCGACCGGATGCGCTCGCGCGGCTGAGCCGCGCCGCTCGCCTCACGGTCGTCGCCACGGCTGGGCGCCACCGCGACGATCACTACCGTGACCAACCGCACGTGTTGGAGGACTGCCTCGGTGTGGGCCGAGCGCTTCACGCGCGAGCTGCGCGAGGGGATGCCCGCCGACGATCGTGATGTCGACGGCCCCCGCGCCATCGGACCGGATGGCGCGCCGGTGCGCGCCGGGGTGCTCAAGGCCGGCATCGATTATTGGCGCATCACTCCCGCCGAACGCACGACCCTCGAGGCCGTCGCCGAAGCGCACCGGGCGACGGGGGCACCCGTCATGGTGCACACCGAGCGCTGCTCGGCCGTCGACGAGGTGCTCGATCTGCTCGACGCCGAGGGCGTGGCCGCGCAGCGCGTCGCGATCGCCCATGCCGATCGAACCCCCGACCCCGGCCTGCATGCCGCGATCGCCGAGCGTGGCGCCTACCTCGGCTACGACGGTGCTGGCCGCTTCAAGGACTGGCCCGACAGCGCCCTCATCGACAGCTGCGCCGCGGTCGTCGCCGCGGGCAGGGGCGATCGGATCCTGCTGGGCGCGGATGTCGCGCGCGCCAGTCGCTACGCGGCCTACGGGGGCATCCCCGGGCTCGCCTATCTGGGTGAGCGATTCGTTCCCCGCATGGCCGAGCGCATCGGCGCCGACGCGCTGAACGCGGTCCTCGTCGACAACCCGGCCGCCTGGCTCAGCTGGCGCTGAGCCCACGGCCGAGCGCCACCGTCAACCCGAACTGGAGCGCGAGGCGAAGCGCTGCTGCAGCAGCACCGCGATCACGATGATGGCGCCCTTGATCACCGACTGCACCGAGATGTTGAGGTTGTTCTGGGTGAAGACGTTGGTGAGCGTCGAGAAGATGAGCACGCCGAGCACGGTGCCGACGATCGTGCCGCGTCCACCGATCAGCAGGGTGCCGCCCACGACCACCGCGGCGATCGCATCCAGTTCGTAGAGCGTTCCGTGCGTCGAGGAACCGGCCGTCGTGCGCGCGAGGATCATGACGCCCGCGATACCGGCCGCGATGCCCCCAGCACGTAGAGCGACACCGTGTGGCGCTTGACGTTCAGGCCGGCGAGGCGTGCCGCTTCGAAGTTGCCTCCGATGGCGATCGTGCGGCGGCCGTAGGTGGTGCGCGCCAGCAGGAACCAGCCCACCACCGCGGCGAGCACGAAGATCCAGATCAGCAGCGAGATGCCGAGCAGGTCGCCGCGGAAGAAGCTTAGGAATCCGGTGACGTTCACCACCTGGGTCTGCTTGTTCGCGAAGATCTCGGCGAGCCCGCGGGCGGCCACGAGCATCGCGAGCGTCGCGATGAACGGCACCACCTTCCCGTAGGCGATCACGAGACCGTTGACGAGCCCCGCGAGGCCGCCGACCCCGATGGCGACCACGACCATGAGCAGCCACGTCGACTGGCTCGCGGCGTTCTGCACCCAGGAGAGCGATGCGACGACACTCGCGAGCCCCATGACCGAACCGACCGAGAGGTCGATGCCGCCCGCGGTGATGACGAAGGTCGTGCCGATCGCGACGACGCCGAGGATCGAGCCGTAGCGCACGATCGTCTCGAAGTTGTCGAGACTTATGAAGCGCTCCTGGGCGGTGATCCACCCGACCAGCACGATGAGGATGAGGGCGATGACGAGCCCGAGGTTGCGACCCGCCGACCCGCTGAGGGCGCGGCGGATGGCGCTCGGGCGGTGCTCGCCGGGCGCGGGGGACTCGGGGGTCGTGGTCGTGACGCTCACGCGGCGGTTCCTTTCATGACGAGGTCGAGCACGCCGTGCTCGTCGATCTGGTCGGCGTCGACGGTGGTCAACAGCTGGCCCTCGGCGATCACGAGAACGCGGTCGGACAGCCCGAGCACCTCTTCGATCTCGCTCGAGACGACCACGATCGCCGTGCCCGCATCGGCGAGCTGTCGGATGAGGTTGTAGATCTCGCTGCGGGCGCCGACGTCGACACCCCGGGTCGGTTCGTCCAGCAGCAGCACCCTGCTGCCCTCGACGAGCCAGCGCGCCAGCAGGATCTTCTGCTGGTTGCCTCCGGACAGGGTGCGGGTCTCGCGATCGGGGTCGGCGGGCCGCAGCTCGAGGGCGTCGATCTGCTCGCGTGCGACCGCACGCTCGCGGCGCTCGTCGAGCATGGAGGCCTTCGCGAAGCGGGCGAAGCTCGCGAGGGTGACGTTCTTGAAGACGGGCTCGTCGAGAAGCAGCCCCTGGCTCTTGCGCTCTTCGGGCGAGAGGCCGACGCCCGCCGCGACGGCGTGGCGCACCGATCCGCGGCGCAGCTGGGCACCCCGCACGGTGACCGTTCCGCTCGTCGCCTTGCGTGCGCCGTAGACGGTCTCGACGATCTCCGATCGCCCGGAGCCCACGAGGCCCGCGAGTCCGACGACCTCGCCGGAACGCACCGTGAAGTCGATGTCGGCGAACACACCGCGCAGGGTCAGGCCCTCGACCTCGAGCGCGACCGCGGCATCCGGCGCCACCGGCCGACGCGGCGGAAAGACGTTCTCGATCTCGCGCCCGGTCATGAGGGTGATGAGCTTCGTCGTGGGGGTGTCGGCCACCTGAAGGCCGGATGCCATGCTCGCTCCGTCTTTGATGACGGTGATGCGGTCGCCGATCTGGCGGATCTCTTCCAGGCGATGCGAGATGTAGATGATCGCGATGCCCTGGGCGGTGAGCTCCTCGACGACGCGGAACAGGTTCTTGACCTCTTCGGAGTCGAGCACGGCGCTCGGCTCGTCCATGATGATGAGCTTCGCGTCGCGCGAGAGCGCGCGCGCCATGCTCACGATCTGCTTGCCGGCGGCCGAGAGCGACTCGACCTCGGTGTGCGGGTTGAGATCGCCGTGACCGAGACGCGTGAGCAACTCGCGGGTGCGCTTGGCGGCGACGCCGCGATGCAACACCCCGGCGGTGGAGAGTTCGTGGCCGAGGAAGATGTTCTCGGCGATGCTGAGGCCGTCGACGACGTCGAGCTCCTGGTACATCGTGGCGATGCCCATGTCGAGGGCGGCGACGGGGCCGGGAATCGTCACCGTCTCGCCCTGCCACACGAGCTCGCCGTCGTCGGGCTGATAGGCGCCCGAGAGGATCTTGATGAGCGTCGACTTGCCGGCACCGTTCTGCCCGAGCACGCAGTGCACCTCGCCCGCGTGCACCTCGAGATCGACGCCCTTGAGGGCGTGAACGCCCGCGAAGGACTTGGTGATCCCGCGCATCGACAGTAATGACGTCGAAGAATCGCCTTTGACCATGGGATGCACCATAGCATTGGGGCTTATGTCGAGCGACAGAAAAAGTTAGGACCCTTCGCGACGTTTCTGCTAGCGTGACCCACGTCAACGGGGACACCCATCCAGCTCCGCGTCGCGCGGCGCAGGTCTCCGTGGCACACAGCACTCACCGAGCTATGGAGGAACCTATGCGCGCATCCCGCACGAGGCGGCACGTCGTCATCGCGGCAGGCGCCGCCCTCGCGGTCACCGGACTCATCACCGGCTGCACCGCGGGCGACACAGGCACGTCGAGCCAGCCCACCAACAACACCGACAACGAGGCCAGCGGCGACAAGGTCGTCATCGGCTTCTCGGGCCCCGCGGCCGACCACGGATGGCTCGGCGCGATCAACTCGGCCGCGCTCGCCGAGGCCGCCAAGTACGACGACATCGAACTGAAGGTCGCCGAGGGCACCAACGACGCCAACCTGCAGATCAGTCAGATCGAGACCTTCATCAACGACAAGGTCGACGCGATCGTGCTGCTGCCGACCGACGGGGCGGCCCTCACCGGCGCCGCGATCAAGGCGATGGAGGCCGGCATCCCGGTCGTCAACGTCGACCGCGAGTTCTCGAGCCCGTTCGCCGCGCGCGTCACCGTGCTCGGTGACAACTACGGCATGGGCGTCTCGGCCGGCACCTACATCTGCGAGGAGTTCGGCGGCACCGACGCGGTCGTCGCCGAGATCGCCGGCATCGACTCGCTGCCGCTCACGCAGGACCGGTCGCGCGGCTTCGCCGACGCGCTCGAGGACTGCGGGCTCGAGGTGAACAACCGTGTGGCGGCCGACTTCACGGTGGCAGGCGGGGAGGCGGCAGCATCCCAGCTGCTCGCCGCCGCGCCCAAGATCGACGCGCTGTGGAACCACGACGACGACCAGGGTGTCGGCGTGCTCGCGGCCCTCGACGCCGCGGGACGCAGCGAGATGGTGATGGTCGGCGGCGCCGGCTCGAAGAACGCCATGGAGGCCATCAAGGCCGACGACGGCGTGCTCAAGGCGACGATCATCTACCCGTCGACGCAGGCTGCCGACGGCATCCGCCTGGCCCGTCTGCTCGTGCAGAACAAGGCGCTCGGCGACCTCGTCGAGGTCGACGTGCCGAACCGGATCGTGCTCTACGCACCGGTCGTCACGAAGGACAACGTCGACCAGTACCTGCCGACGGCGTTCACGTCCTGACGCACCCGCCGGGCGTCCGCGTTCGCGCGGGCGCCCGGCTCGCCTTCCACACACGTTCCGACAGGAGAGACTTATGCCGTCGATGCGCGTGGCCATGATCGGCTACGGGTTCATGGGTGCCGCCCATTCACAGGGGTGGCGCGTGGCGCCCCGCTTCTTCGACCTGCCCGCCGATCCGCAGATGGCGCTCGTCGTAGGGCGGAACGCGGATGCCGTGGCAGCCGCCGCCGCCAAGTGGGGCTGGGAGGAGAGCGCCACCGACTGGCGCTCGACGCTCGAGCGCGACGACATCGATCTGGTCGACATCGTCACCCCGGGCAGCTCGCACGCCGAGATCGCCATCGCGGCGCTCGAGGCGGGCAAGCACGTGCTCTGCGAGAAGCCGCTCGCCAACACGGTCGCGGAGGCGGAGGCGATGGCGGATGCCGCGGCGCGTGCCGCGGAACGCGGCGTCTTCGCGATGGTCGGCTTCACCTACCGCCGGGTGCCGGCGACCACCTTCGCCCGTCAGCTCGTGGCGGAGGGCCGCATCGGTCGGGTCACCCAGGTGCGGGCGAGCTACCGCCAGGATTGGCTCGTCGACCCGCAGGTTCCGCTCGCCTGGCGCCTGCGCAAGGAGCTCGCGGGCTCGGGCGCCCTCGGCGACATCGGAGCGCACGCCATCGACCTCGCGCAGTTCATCACCGGTCAGCGGCTCGAATCGGTCTCGGGCACGCTCGAGACGATCGTGAAGGAGCGCCCGCTGCCCGCCGACACCTCACCCGGTGAGGTCGCGAGCCTCGGGGAGCCGCCGGCTCGGGCACCGGCGAGGTCACCGTCGACGACGTCGCGATGTTCACGGGCCGCTTCGATTCGGGTGTGCTCGGCAGCTTCGAGGCGACCCGGTTCGCCACCGGCCGCAAGAACGCGCTGCGGGTCGAGGTGTCGGGCACCGAGGGGGCGATCGCCTTCGATCTGGAAGACCTCAACACCCTCGAGTTCTACGACCGCACCGCGCCGGATGACCGCCAGGGCTTCACGCGGATCCTCGTGACCGAGCCCTCGCATCCGTACGTCTCCGCCTGGTGGCCCGCAGGCCACATGCTCGGTTACGAGCACGGCTTCTCGCACCAGGTGGTCGACTTCGTCACCGCGATCGCCGAGGGGCACCAGCCCACGCCGTCGTTCGCCGACGGACTGCACGTGCAGCGTGTGCTCGACGCCGTCGAGCGCAGCGCCGCCGCGCAGAGCGTCTGGACTACCGTCTGACAACCGACAGATCCATCGAGGAGGACACCATGTCTCGTCCGATCACGCTCTTCACCGGCCAGTGGGCCGACCTGCCGCTCGAGGAGGTGGCGCGCCTCGCATCCGGGTGGGGCTACGACGGTCTCGAGCTCGCCTGCTGGGGCGACCATCTCGACCCGTGGCGATGGGACGAGCCCGGCTACGTCGAGGGCAAGCTCGAGCTGCTCGAGCGCTATGGCCTGAAGGTGTGGGCCATCTCGAACCACCTCAAGGGTCAGGCGGTGTGCGACGACCCGATCGATCAGCGCCACCGCGACATCGTGTCGGCGCGGGTCTGGGGAGACGGCGAACCGGAGGGCGTGCGGCAGCGCGCCGCCGAGGAGATGAAGAACACGGCGCGCCTGGCCCGGGCGCTCGGCGTCGACACCGTGATCGGGTTCACGGGGTCGTCGATCTGGAAGTACGTGGCGATGTTCCCGCCCGTCTCGCAGGAGGCGATCGACGCGGGCTACCAGGACTTCGCGGACAGGTGGAACCCGATCCTGGATGTCTATGACGAGGTGGGCGTGCGCTTCGCACACGAGGTGCACCCCTCCGAGATCGCCTACGACTACTGGACGACCGTGCGCACCCTCGAGGCGATCGGGCACCGGGAGGCCTTCGGGCTCAACTGGGACCCCTCGCACATGGTGTGGCAGGACCTCGACCCGGTCGGGTTCCTGTGGGACTTCCGCGACCGGATCTATCACGTGGACTGCAAGGACACCCGCAAGCGCATGAACAACGGGCGCAATGGGCGTCTCGGTTCGCACCTCGCGTGGGCGGACGGCCGCCGCGGCTGGGACTTCATCTCGACGGGCCACGGCGACGTGCCCTGGGAGGACGCCTTCCGGATGCTGAACCAGATCGGCTACGAGGGCCCCATCTCGGTGGAGTGGGAGGACGCCGGGATGGACCGCCTGGTGGGTGCCCCGGAGGCGCTCGAGTTCGTGCGTCGGCTCGCGTTCGACGCGCCGGATGCGGCGTTCGACGCCGCGTTCTCCTCGGGCGACTGACAGCTCAGGTCGAGGGGCGTCGGGCTTGCGGGCTCGGCGCCCCTCGCGTGGCTACCGCGAGCCGTTCGAGGCGACCATGGCCTCGATCGACTCGGGGGCCAGCGCATGGTGGATGGCGAGCATGCTCGCGCCGAGCACTCCCGCATCCGGTCCGAGCTTCGACTGGGTGATCTGCAGGTGCTCGGTGGCGAGCGGCATCGAGCGGGTGTAGACGACTTCGCGCACGCCCGCGATGAGATGCTCGCCCGCCTGGGCCAGGGCGCCGCCCAGCACGATGGCGGAGGGGTTGATGAGGCTCACGCAGGTGGTGAGCACCTCGCCGATGTCGCGGCCGGCCTGGCGCACGGCCTGGATGGCGTCGATGTTGCCGCGCTTGACGAACTCGACGACGTCTTGGCTCGAGGATGCGGTGAGCCCGGTGGCGGCGAGGGCGCGCGCGAGTGCGGGCCCGGATGCGAGAGCTTCGAGGCAGCCGCGGTTGCCGCATGCGCAGGGCACGTCGGCACCGCGTGCGACGTAGACGTGGCCGATGTCGCCCGCGGTGCCCTGGGCTCCGCGCTGCAGGAGGCCGCTCGAGATGACGCCGGAGCCGATGCCCGTGGCGACCTTCACGAAGATGAGATGGTCGACGTGCGGCCAGGCGTGCTCGCGCTCGCCGAGGGCCATGATGTTGACGTCGTTGTCGACGAGCACGGGCGCGTCGAAGCTCGACGCGAGGTAGTCGGGCACGTCGAAGCGATCCCAGCCGGGCATGATGGGCGGGTTGATGGGGCGTCCAGTGGAGTGCTCGACGGGGCCCGGTAGCCCGATGCCGATGGCGAGCAGGTCGGCGGATGCGCGATCGACGGAGGCGAGCAGGCGTTCGGCCGCGGAGATCACCCAGGTGAGCACCTTCTCGGGGCCTTCGGACACATTCATCCGTTCGACGTCTTGGGCGAGCACGCCGCCGGCGAGGTCGCTGACGGCGATGCGCACGTGGGTGGCGCCGACGTCGACGCCGAGCACGACGCGGCCGCTCGTGGCGATGGCGAACTGCGAGGAGGGGCGACCGCCGGTCGACACGGCGTCGCCGACGGAGTCGACGAGGCCCAGCTTCATGAGGGCGTCGATGCGCAGGGCGACGGTCGAGCGGGCGAGGCCGGTGATGGCGGAGAGCTCACTGCGGGTACGTGGTCGGCCGTCGCGCAGGATCTGGAACAGGTCGCTCGCGACCGAGGAGCCGAGGGCGTTGATGTGCCGCTGGGCGTCAGCCCCGCTTATGTCGACCATCCGCCAATGTTGTCACATGCGCCGACCGAAGTGCGTCGGCGCGGCGTGCGCTCGCGCGGTTGCGGGGCGCGGCTCGGCGTGCTCCCGGTCCGCGGGTGACTCGCTCAACCGCGAGCGGATTCCGCCAAGGCGGGCTCGGTCTCGGGGGCTCGGCCTCGATCGGCTCGGAGAAGCCAGTCGACTCCCTGCCGACGATGCGGTAGTCGGCCAGGATCTGCCGGGGAGGAGCCGGTTCGCCCTTCTCGTGGATGCGGGAGAGCAGGGTGTCGACCGCGACCCGCGCGATCTCGTCCCGGCCCGGATCCACGCTCGACATCGACGGCACCGAGAAGCGTGACTCATCGATGTTGTCGAAGCCGATGACGGCCACATCATCGGGCACCCGCACGCCGGCTTCGCCGAGCGCACGGAGGGCTCCCAAACCGAGCGTGTCGTTGAGGGTGAACAGCGCGTCGAAGTCGACCCCGTCCTCGAGCAGGCGTCGCATGGCGACTGCTCCGTTCTCGCGGTGCCACGGGGCGGCCGTGCGCACGAGCGTCGTGTCGTAGGGCAGCCCCGCGGCGTCGAGTGCCTCGCGGTAGCCCCGCACGCGAAGGTTCGCCGAACGGATGTCGTCCTGGTTGACGGGGTGGGCGCCGATGACGGCGATGCGGCGGCGGCCGATGCCGATCAGGTGCTCGGTCGCGGCCCGCGCGGATTCGACGTTCCGCATGGTTACGTGATCCGTCGGGCCGCCGAAGATCCGTTCGCCGAGCAACACGAGGGGGAAGCCGACGTTCAGCAGGTTGACGTCGTCCTGGCCGAGTCGTTCCGGGCTGAAGAGCACTCCGTCGGTGAGGCGTAGCCGTTCACCTGAGAGCACCGCGAGCTCGCCCTCCCTGGTTGCGCTCGTCTGGTCGATGACGACGCCCACCCCGTGGGCGTCCGCGGCACGGATGATGGAGTCGGCCAGCTCGGCGAAGTAGTTCTGGCGGAGTTCGGGGATGGCGAGCCCGATCACCCCGGTCCGTCCGGAGCGCAGACCGCGCGCCGAGAGGTTCGGCCGGTAGTCGAGCTCCTCGATGGCCGACAGCACCTTCTCGCGGGTGCTCGGCCGCACATGGGGGTAGTTGTTGACCACGTTCGAGACGGTCTTGATCGACACACCTGCGATCCGGGCGACGTCATGGAGCGTCGAGCCCATCGGCGCTCCCTTCTGTTCTTCTCGTTGCTGTCGAGGTTGGCGCGGCTCGCCAGAATCTCCTTGACATCAGGAAGGACGTTAGCAATAGTCTTCCTACAACGTTGGAAGTACAACGTTAGAAACTCCCTGGCGACGATGCCTGAAACCCTTGTGGCATCGAGCACGTGCCGGGGCGCGACATTTGCACCGACAGGAATGCCCCCGAAAGGAATCGATTGATGAACACCAAGAAGTCAATCGCCGCCGCCGTGACCCTCGTGGTCGCGGGTGCTCTCGTCGCCTGTTCCGATGGCGGAACCGGTGGCGGAGGCGGCGACAACAGCAACGCGACGTGCACGAACAAGCTCGTGAACACCGACGCGCCCGTCGTGACGATGTGGGCGTGGTACCCCAACATGGAAGAGGTCGTCGACAACTTCAACAAGGCGCACGACGACGTGCAGGTCTGCTGGACGAACGCGGGCGCCGGCGGCGACGAGTACGACAAGTTCCAGACCGCCGTCTCCGCGGGAAGCGGCGCCCCCGACGTCGTCATGCTCGAAGCCGACCGCATCCCGACCTTCCAAGCGCAGGATGCGTTGGTCGATCTGTCCGACCTCGGCTATCAGGATGTGAAGGACAACTTCAGCGCGGGAGCCTGGAAGGACGTCTCGGTCGGCGACGGTGTGTACGGCGCACCGGTCGACGGCGGTCCGATGGGCATGATCTACCGCACGGATGTCTTCGACACCTACGGCATCACCCCTCCCACCACCTGGGATGAGTTCGAAGCCGCGGCGCAGAAGGTGAAGGATGCCGGCGGACCGTACTTCGCGAGCTTCGCGGCCAACCAGCCGGCCTACGTCACGGCGCTCATGTACCAGAGCGGTGCGCAGCCGTTCGAGTACGACCCGGCCAACGAGGGCGAGATCGGGATCGACCTCGACAGCGATGAGATCAAGGGAGTGCTCGACTACTGGAGCGGCCTGGTCGAGAAGGGGCTGGTCGGCACCGAGGACCAGTTCACGCCGGAGTACATCGCCGGTGTGATCAACGGCGACTACGCGACGTACCTCTCGGCCGCGTGGGCACCTGGCTATCTGCAGGGCGCCGGGGTGGGCGAGGGCGCCGACGCCGCTGTCTGGGCGACGGCTCCAATGCCGCAGTGGGACACCGGCAACCCCATCGCAATCAACTGGGGCGGCTCGGCGTTCTCGGTGACCAAGCAGGCCAAGGACGCGAAGCTCGCGGCGAAGGTCGCGTTCGGCGTCTACGCCGACCCGGCGTCCCTCGACGCAGGGTGGAAGAACCAGGTCATCTTCCCGCTCAACCTCACGGTGCTGAAGTCCGACGAGTTCCAGAACTACGAGGTGCCGTTCTTCAGCGGTCAGCAGGCCAACAAGGAGGTGTACGTCCCCGCGGCAGACGCCTACACGGGCATGACCTATACGCCGCTCGGGCAGTACTACTATTCGGCGCTGACGAAGCAGATCGCTGCCATCAACGAGGGGTCGACGACAGGCTCCGCGGCGGCGGATGCTCTGCAGGCCGATGTCGTGGCGTACGCCAAGGAGCAGGGCTTCACTGTCAAGTGACCTGATCCCGGGGCCGGTTCGCCGCAGCGCGGGCCGGCCCCGCTCATCCGTTCCTCACATCCGGAGACATTCATGACCGTCCCCAGCGACAGGGTCGTCGCGACGAAGCATCGCAGGTCCACGACGCGACGCCACAACCTGACCGGCTGGCTCTTCGTCGGCCCGTTCGGCCTCATCTTCCTCGCACTCCTCGTGCTTCCGATCGGCTACGCCTTCTACCTCAGCCTCTTCCAGAAGTCGTTGATCGGCGGCACCAGGTTCGTGCTGTTCGGCAACTACCTCAAGGCGTTCAGTGACCCGTCGTTCCTGAGCGGTGTCGGGTTCGTGCTCTCGTTCTCGCTCGTGCTGATCCCGCTGCAGATGGCGATCTCCTCGCGATCGCGCTCATCCTCGATATCGTCCTCACGCGGTTCGCGCGTTTCTCGCGCCTCATGATCTTCATGCCCTACGCGATCCCGACGGTGATCGGAGCCCTCATGTGGGGCTTCCTCTACAGCAAGAACTTCGGGCCCTTGGGCGACATCTTCGGGCTCTTCGGCGCGTCGGCGCCGAACTTCCTCAGCTCGAGCCTCATCTTCTACGGATTGCTCAACGTGGTGACCTGGCAGTGGGCCGGCTACTACATGATCATCCTCTTCGCGGCCCTCCAAGGCATCGACCCCACCCTGTACGAGGCGGCGCGCATCGACGGGGCTTCGCAGTGGCAGATCGTGTTGAGGATCAAGATCCCGCTCGTGGCGCCCGCGCTCCTGCTGATCCTCGTGTTCGCGCTCATCGGCACCCTGCAGTTCTTCAACGAGCCGAAGATCCTGCAGCAGCTCGCCGCGGGCGCGATCCCCGACGACTTCACCCCGAACATGTACGCCTACCAGCAGGCGTTCTCGCTCGCCAACTACAACTACGGCTCGGCGATCTCATTCGCCCTCGGCGCGGTGGTGTTCGTGTGCGTCTACATCTTCCTGTTCGCGACGCGCAAGCGAGGAGCTTCCTCTCATGAGCACCACATCCCTTCCCCGGCAGCCGCGCCGCGGGCGGCGGGGCGTCTGCCCCTGAACATCGTGCTCGGGCTGCTCATGGTCTACTTCCTGGTTCCGTTCTGGTGGCTCATCGTCAACAGCTCCAAGAGCGCCGCAGGGCTGTTCGGCGGCGGCAGCGCCTTGTGGTTCGCGAGCGACATCAACTACCTCTCGAATCTGAGCGACCTGTTCACCTACAGCGGCGGCATCTATGCGCGCTGGCTCGGCAATTCCGCGCTGTACGCGATCGCCGGGGAGTCGGGGCGACGGTCCTGGCGGTCCTCGCCGGTTATGGGTTCGCGAAGTACCGCTTCGCGGGGCGACGCCTGTCGTTCGCCATCCTTCTCGGCGCCGTCATGGTGCCGACCACCGCACTCGTCATCCCGACGTTCATGCTGTTCGCGCAGGTGGGCTGGACCAACACGATCTGGTCGGTGATCTTCCCGACCCTGCTCAACCCGTTCGGGGTGTATCTCATGCACGTCTATGCGCGCGATGCGGTTCCCGACGAGTTGCTGGACGCCGCCCGTGTCGATGGCGCGGGGGAGTTCCGGTCGTTCTTCCGTGTGGCACTGCCGCTATTGCGTCCCGCGATCGTGACGGTGCTGCTGCTGTCAGTGGTCGCCTCCTGGAACAACTACTTCCTGCCGCTGGTCATGTTGTCGAACAACCAGCTGTTCCCCGTTACGGTCGGTATCGGCCTGTGGCAGTCCACCGCCTCGACCTACGGCGCGGCGGGCGGACAGAGCTTGTGGAGCATCATCATCCTCGGCTCGCTCGTGTCGGTGATCCCGCTCATCATCGCCTTCCTGACCCTCCAGCGGTATTGGCAAGGGGTCTCGCCATCGGCAGTCTCAAGTAGCCACCCGCGCCCGCCGTCACCCAGCCACCGAGGAATTCGTGATCACCGCACATCTCACCATCGACCCCCACTTCGTCGTGGGCCCCATCAACCGTCGCCTGTTCGGCTCCTTCGTCGAGCACCTCGGTCGATGCGTCTACGACGGTATCTACGAGCCGGGCCACCCGCGCGCAGATGCCGACGGGTTCCGTCAGGATGTCATCGACCTCGTCAGGGGCTCGGTGTATCGACGGTGCGATACCCGGGTGGCAACTTCGTCTCCGGCTACCGCTGGGAGGACGGGGTTGGCCCGCGCGAGGAGCGTCCGCGGCGCCTCGATCTCGCCTGGCACTCGCTCGAGACGAACGAGATCGGCCTCGACGAGTTCGCTCGCTGGATCGCCAAGGTCGACGCGGAGTTGATGTACGCGGTCAATCTCGGCACGCGGGGGTGCAGGAGGCGCTCGACGTTCTCGAGTACGCGAACGTGCGCGGAGGTACCACCCTGTCGCAGCAGCGGATCGCGAACGGCGCCACCGAGCCCTACGACATCCGGATGTGGTGCCTCGGCAATGAGATGGACGGCCCGTGGCAACTCGGCCACGACACCCCTCGTGCGTACGGCAGGCTCGCGATGAAGACGGCGCGGGCACTGCGGCAGGTCGACCCGGATCTCGAGCTCGTGGTGTGCGGCAGCTCGAGCGCCCAGATGCCGCTGTTCGGCACCTGGGAGCGCGTCGTGCTCGAGGAGACCTACGACGAGGTCGACTTCATCTCCTGCCACGCCTACTACGAGCCCATCGGCGGCGACTACGGCAGCTTCCTGGCCTCGGCCGTCAACATGGACAACTTCATCGATTCGGTCGTGGCGACCGCCGATCATGTGAAGGGGATGCGCGGGAGCGACAAGACGATCAACATCTCCTTCGACGAGTGGAACGTCTGGTACCACTCGCGCTATGCCGAGGTCGACCGCATCACCGACCCCCAGGAGTGGCCGGTGGCCCCCGGTTGCTGGAGGACGTGTACTCCGTCGTCGACGCGGTCGTCTTCGGCAATCTGCTCATCTCGCTCATCCGGCATGCCGATCGGGTGACCGCGGCGAGCTTGGCACAGCTGGTCAACGTGATCGCACCGATCATGACCGAGCCCGGTGGCCCGGCGTGGAAGCAGACCACGTACTTCCCGTTCGCGGTCACCTCGAAGCTCGCGCGCGGGGTCGCCCTGGAGCTGAAGCTCGACTGCCCGAGCTACGAGACCGAGCAGCACGGCACCGCAAGCCTCGTCGACGCCGTCGCCACGCATGATGCCGAGTCGGGCGAGACCGCGGTGTTCGTCGTGAACCGAAGCCTCGACGAGTCCGCGGAGTTCATCGTCGATGCTGCACTCCTCGGGCAGGTGAGTCTCGTCAGCGCCGAGAGCCTCTATGACGACGACATCCACGCCGCGAACACGCTCTCGGCCCCGGACCGGGTGCGACTTCGGCCCAATGAGACCGCGCGCCTCGCCGACGGCGAGTTGCGCGTCATCCTGCCCCCGGTCTCCTGGACCGCCGTGACCCTGCGATGAGCACCGGACACGGCGTGCTCCGGGTCTCGGGAACGCGGATCGTCGACGATCGTGGACCTCTCATCCTCCGCGGTTTCGGCCTCGGCGGCTGGATGAACATGGAGAACTTCATCACGGGCCACGCCGGCACCGAGGCGCAGATGCGCCGCGCGCTGCACCGCGTTCTCGGCGAGGACGGGTATGAACGCTTCTTCGCGCGCTTTCTCGATGTGTTCTTCGCCGACGAGGACGCCGCCTTCCTCGCAGGTCTCGGCCTCAACTCACTGCGGATCCCGCTCAACTACCGACACTTCGAAGACGACGACGCTCCGATGGTGCTCACGGAGGACGGTTTCCGGTTGCTCGACCGCGTCATCGAGATCTGCGCGCGTCACAGGATCTACACGATCCTCGACCTGCACGCGCTTCCGGGCAGCCAGAACCAGCACTGGCACAGTGACAACCCCACGCAGTGGGCATCGTTCTGGACGCACCGGCATTTCCAGGATCGCGTGGTCAACCTCTGGGAGGCGCTCGCCGACCGCTATCGCGGCAACCCCTGGGTGGCCGGATACAACCCCGTGAACGAACCGGCCGATGCGCACGGCGAGACCCTCGGCCCGTTCTACCGGCGGCTTGAGCGGGCGATTCGCGCGGTCGACCCCGATCACATCCTGTTCCTCGACGGGAACCGCTACTCCACGCAGTTCGACCAGCTCGGCGATCCCTTGCCCAACACCGTGTACACCGCCCACGATTACGCGCTGCCGGGGTTCGTCGACGGCGGCCCGTACCCTGGCGTCAGCCGGGGACAGTACGTCAACAGGGATCGAGTCGAGGAGACCTTCCTCGAGCGCACGCGGTACATGCGTGAGACGGGCACGCCGATCTGGGTCGGTGAGTTCGGGCCGGTCTACACGGGTGATCCGGAGCGCGACGAACAGCGTCGGCGGCTGCTCGCCGACCAGCTGGAGATCTTCGCGAGGCACGACGCGAGCTGGGCGCTCTGGACCTACAAGGACATCGGCCTGCAGGGCATCCTGAGCGCGGCGCCGGATTCCGCGTATGTGCGGCTGATCGCACCCGTGGTGGAGAAGAAGAAGCGCTTGGGCGTGGACTCATGGGGATCCACGGATGTCGGGATACGCGAGTTGATCGCTCCGTTCGAGCGGTTGTTCCGCGAGGAGTTCCCGGACTTCGCGCCCTATCCGTGGGGCGCCGACCGCTGGATCGCCGGCCACATCCGTCACGTCATGTTGGCCGAGGCGATGGTCGACGATTACGCGAACGCGTTCCGTGGACTGACCTCGGACGACGCCGAGGCGCTTGCCGACGCCTTCGCCTTCTCCAACTGCGTCATCCGCGAACCGCTTGCCGAGGTTCTGCGCGCCTCGCCGGCGTGACGGACCATGGGTGAAACGTCATAGACTTCGAGAGCAGAGCGGCGTCGCCGCTCTTTTCTCTTTCTCCACCCGACTCCCACCGAGGTCTCCATGACGGCCGCCGTGCACCCCGGCGACGCGCTCTCGCGCCCCGAGCGGCTCACCTACATCCTCGTGCTCGGCGCGCTCACGGCCCTCGGGCCGTTCACGATCGACCTCTATCTGCCGGCCCTGCCGATCCTCGAGCGTGAGCTGGACGCGCGCACCGCGCTCGTGCAGCTCACCCTCACGGCCACCATGGTGGGTTTCGCGCTCGGTCAGTTGTTCGTCGGGCCGCTCTCCGACCAGGTCGGGCGACGGCGACCGCTGCTGCTGGCGACCGGGGTGCACATCCTCGCGTGCCTCGGCGCGGCACTCGCCCCCGACCTGTTCTGGCTGAGCGTCGCGCGCGTGCTGCAGGGGTGGGGGCCGCCGCGGGCGGCGTGGTCGCGATGGCGACCGTGCGCGACCTGTTCGGCGGCTACCCGCTCGTGAAGATGCTCAGCCGCCTCGCGCTGGTCTCCGGGCTCGCGCCCGTGATCGCGCCCGTGCTCGGCTCCCAACTGCTGCTCGTGGTGGACTGGCGCGGCCTGTTCGTGTTCCTCGCCGCGTTCGGCTTCCTCGTGCTCGTCGCCAACGCGCTGTTCCTGCGCGAGACGTTGCCGGCATCCGCTCGCCACGCGCGCGGTCACTCGACCGTGCGACAGCGCTACGGCGCACTGTTCCGCGATCGCATCTACGTCGGCGCCGTGATCATCGCGGGTGCCAACTTCTCGGCGCTGTTCGCCTACCTCTCGAGCTCCTCGTTCCTGTTCCAGGATGTGTACACGCTCTCGGCGCAGGAGTACGGCATCCTGTTCGGCATCAACTCCGTCGGCGTGATCGTGGGCGTGCAGAGCTCGAGCCGCATGCAGAAGCGCATCGGACCGCAGTGGATCATCGCGGGCGCCACGATCGTGCAGCTCGTGGCGGCCGTCGCGATCATCGTGCTCGACGCATCCGGTGCCGGGTTCCTGGGCATCGCGATCCCGTTGTGGTTCTTCATCGCGGCGTGCGGGTTCAACTTCCCCGCGATCTCGGCGCTTGCTCTCGTGCGGCACGGGCACGAGGCGGGCACCGCGGCGTCGGTGCTGGGGGCCGCCAACTTCGGTGTCGCCGGCATCGTCTCGCCCATCGTGGGGCTGTTCACGATCACGAACGCCATCCCGATGGCGGGCGTGATGGTCGTCGCCATCGTGATCGCCATCGCGGTGCTGTGGACGATCGTGCGCCCCGCCACGGTGCCGCCCCTGGAGGCGTGAGACGCCGGTATAACGTGGGGCGATGGACGCTCCCTCGCGACGACCGATCGTCTATGCGGGTGTCGTGGCGCTCGTGCTCGCGGTCGGCCTCGGGCTGCTCGTCGCGCTGCGTGACACGGTCGGGCTCGACGAGGAGTGGATGACCGAGGTGCTCGAGTGGCGCGGTCCCGTGGGCGAGTCGGTGAGTCTGGTCTTCGACTTTCTCGGCGGCGGCTGGTTCGCCATCCTCGTGGTGCCCATCGGCGTGGCGATCGCGTTCGTGCTCGCGCGTCGCCCCTGGTCGGCCCTCGCCTTCGTGCTCGCCTCGGCGCTCGCCGCCGTGGTGTGCCAGCTGCTCAAGGCGCTCTTCGGGCGAGCTCGCCCCGAAGAGATCCTCGTGCCGCTCGAGAACGGATCGTTCCCGTCGGGCCACGCGACGAACGCCGCGGTCATCGCGGTGAGCCTCGGCCTGCTGCTGCGACGTGCGTGGGTGTGGGTGCTCGGGATGCTGTACCTCGTCGCGATGGCGTTCAGCCGGACCTACCTCGGTGCGCACTGGCTCACCGACACCCTCGGCGGCGCCCTGCTCGGCGCGGGTGTGGCCCTGCTCGTGTGGTGCCTGCTGCTGCCGAAGCTGCGCCTCGAGCCGCTGCCCCCGCGCTGAGGCGAACTACGGCAGCGGATCGCTCCGCAGATCGCGCACGTGGTAGAACTCCTCGTCCCAGAGCAGGTAGGTGAGCCAGTTGGGCAGGATGTAGGACTCCTGCATGTAGTTCGCCTGCGAGGCGTGGATGGTCCAGCCCTCGTGCTTCTTGCCCACCTCGGCCGACATCGCGTACTCGGGGTCGGGCTGGTTCTCAACGACGAAGGCGCCGACCTCGCCGCCGAAGGCCTCGAGCGCCTTCGAGGGGCTGATCGTGTAGACGATGTAGGCGGGTCCCGTGTACGTGCCCTCGCCATCCGCGAGCTCGGCGATCGCCCGCTCGGTGAGCTCACCCATCTTCATGTGGTCCTTGTGCCCGGTCGCACCCGACTCCGGCCAGAAGGCGACCACCACATCCGGCCTGACCAGCTTCAGCTCCGCGACGATGCGCTCGACGATCTCGTCCGCATCCGCCTGCGGCACCCCGCCGTCCGGGTAGTCCCACACGACATGGCGGTCGACCCCGAGGTTGAAGCTGTTCTTGAGCGCCTCGGCCTTGCGGATGTCGCCGAGGTCCTCCTGTCGGCCCACCGTGGGCGACTGCTCGCCGGCCTCGCCGCGCGTCGCGGTGATCATGGCGGTGTAGGCGCCGTCGCGATCCTTCGCGCGCCAGAACAGCCCGTTGACGGTCTGCTCGTCGTCGGGGTGCGCGAACACGCCGAGCACGCGGGTGCCGCCCAGTTCGCCGATCACCGAGTCGACCCCGCGGGCGGTCGGCTCGTAGAAGAGCGAGCGGCCCGCCCAGTAGAGTCCGCCGACGATGAGGGCGAGCACGCCCACGATGACGCCGAGGGTGATGAGGCCGCGCTTGCGCATGGTGCTCCGTTCGCTCGAGGAAGTCGGGTCCGCGCGACGCGCTGTCGGGCTCGCCCCCTCGGGTGACGGTCGACGTCGACACGGCTCCGCCGAGCTTAGTCGCTCGATGTCAAGGCCCTGATCGCCGGAAGACGCTCTTTCTAGCTTGGACCCATCCGCGCCAGCAGAACCGGCGGGCGCGGCAGACGGAGGAGGTCCGATCGTGTCATCCCACGCCCCCACACGGCCGCCGCGGCGGCCGACGCGCACGCGCGTTCGAAGCGACCGCGCTCGCCCATCGCGGGACCCTACGGACACCCGTTCCACCCGATCATGGTGACGATCCCGATCGGAGCCTGGATCTCGAGCCTCGTCTTCGACATCGTGGCCTTCGTGGTCGACGACCCCGAGCCCTTCGCGGTGGGGGCTACCGTGCTCATCGTCATCGGACTGATCGGCGCTGTGCTCGCGGCGATCCTCGGGTTGCTCGACTACTCGCAGCTCGAGAACGGCACGCCGGCACGCCGCACGGCCACCACCCACATGCTGCTCAATCTCACGGTCGTCGCTCTCTTCGTGATCAGCCTCGTCGTGCGGCTCGTGGCGGGCGCAGACGAGGAGAACGTGCTCGGCTTCGTCGTGAGCCTCGTGGGCGTGCTCGTGCTGGGATTCTCCGGGTACCTGGGCGGCAAGCTCGCCTACCACTTCGGGGTGCGGGTGGCCGCAGAGGGAACGCAGGCCGAAGGGTTCCGCTGAGTCACGCCGCCGGGCGACGGCCACTCACCTCAGCGCGAGCGGCGTCGCCCGAGCAGCATCCCTGCGCCGAGCAGGGCGGCAGCGGTGAGCCCCCATCGTGCGGGTCGGTGCGTGGCGAGCCAGGTGTAGCTGCTCACTCGTCGCCCCGCGCGCGGCAGCCCGCCGCCGCGCGACCTGGCGAGGTCGTGCGCCACCTCGAGGTTGCCCGCGGGGTCGGTCTCCGGCTGCTCGGTGCGGAGCATCGGCATGCCGACGCGTCCGAAGAGGCGGTCGGCCGCGGCGGGCGCGAGCGCCTGCAGCACCGACATGCCGCGCGATGCACCGCCCGCGTAGAGGTTGCGCACGCGGTGGGTCGCGGCGAACAGCACGCACCGCGCCACGACGACGGGGTCGTAGTACGGCGGCGGTGCGGAGGGCTCCACGTCCATGTGGTTGCGCGCCGTGCGGTAGATGGGCGTGTCGATGACCGCGGGGAACACCGTCGTGACATTCACCGGGATCCGGTGGGCGATGAGGTCGCGGCGGAGTCCGTCCATGGCGGCCGAGACCGCGGCCTTCGACGCCGCATAGGCGCTGTGCATGGGCAGGGTGAGGAAGGATTCCGCGGATGCGATGGCCACGAGGGTTCCGCCGCTGCGCTCCAGTGCGGGCAGCGCGGCGAGCGCGCCGTGCACCTGCCCGAGGTAGTTGACCTCCATGACGCGCTGGAACTCGTCAGGCGGCGTGTTCCAGAACTCGCCGTAGAGCAGCACCCCGGCGTTGTTCACCCAGGTGTCGATGCCGCCGAACCACTCCTCGGTGCGGGCGGCCGCCGCCTCGAGCTGGGCGGCATCCGTGACGTCGCACACGATGTGGCGGGCCGTGCCGCCGCGCTCGGTGATCTCATCGGCGACGGTCGCGAGCGCCAGCTCCTCGCGCGCGAGCAGCACCACCCGCGCTCCCGCGTCGGCCAGCATGAGCGCGCACTCGCGCCCGATGCCGCTCGACGCGCCGGTGATCACGGCGACCTGATCGCGCAACGGTGGGCGCCTCATCCGCTTGCCTCCTCGGTGCGAAAGCCGACCATCTTGTGGCTGCCATCGCAGTAGGGCTTGATGAGCGAGACGCCGCAGCGGCACAGCGCCACGGTGCGACGGGTGTGCGGGATGACCTCGCCGTCGCCGTCGACGAGCTCCACGTCTCCCCGCACGAGCAGCGGCCCGTTCGGGCATGGGGTGATCTGCACGGGGCGCTCGGCGCTCATCGGGTCGTCTCAGCGGGGCGCAGCGACGAGCGACCCGCCTCCCAGCTGTGCAGGATGTGGTCGCTCGCCCAGCCGTCGACCGTGAGGCACGCGGCGGCTCCGAACAGGATGTCGGGCAGCAGCTCGGGCTCGTCTTCGGCGAGCGAGCCGGCAAGGTCGCGACCCGCGATCTGCTCGTGCACGGCATCGGCCTCCACGTGCTCGTCGTAGTAGTCGGCGACGTCATCGCCGAACCCGACGCGCCTGATGCCCTCGGCGACGAAGCGGCACGGGATCGACGACGTCATCTCGAACGCCGCGAGATGCCCCACCGAGGCGCCGCGCAGGCGACGGTTCATGCCGAACATCGTCATGAGATTGAACGAGGCGAGAGTGATCGCCGGAACCTCGTCGACATACGCGCCGTAGCGGTCATCGAGTCCGGCGCCCCGCATGGCCCGCGCGTAGAGCTCCTGGTGCATGCGGGTGAAGCTGCCGCCGCCGTACTCGTCGGACTGGATCTCCATGAGCGCGGCCTTCGCGCGTCCGGTGAGACGCGGGATGGTCCACGAATGCGCGTCGGCCTCGCGCAGGGTGTAGATGCTGCGCTGCATGAGCAGTTCGAGCACCTGCGCGCGGTCGGCGGTGCGCGCGACGTAACGCGAGAGGCTCGGACCGGGGGTGGGGGCGGTCAGTTCGAAGAGCGTCGCCGCCACGGCCTCCCGGTGCGGTTCGGGCGCGGCGGGGCTCTCGACGCGCGTCCGGAGCGCGGCTTCGAAGGCGCGCTCGAGCGTCGTGCGCGCGCCGATGACCGCCGGATGCCACTCCCACTGGGCGCCGAGCTGGTCGAGCGAGCCGTAGCAGATCGCGTAGAGCAGGAACAGCGAGAGCTGCAGGTCGTCGTCGAAGATCGCGTCGTCGCAGGACGCGACGGTCTCCGCGAGTCCCGCGAGCTCGTCGAGTTCCACGGAGGCCTCACCGCCGAACAGCGGCAGCAGGGCCGCGCTGAGGGGGCCGCGCACTGCGATCCCGAGACGGGTCGGCGGCTCGTGGGTCAAGGTCATGCTCGCTCCTCCAGGGCGTCGATGTCGGGGGTGGGCGGTCGGGTGAAGGCGTGCACGTCGTGCGTGCTCGAGACATACGCGATAGCGAAGTCGGGGCTGCTGTAAGCCCAACCGGGGCGCCCCGTGCGGTCGAGGGCGATGAGGCCCGCTTGGCCCCCACCCGGTCGAGTCGTTCCAGCGCGGATGCCGTGGCGGCGGCCGGGTTGAGGCCCGCCCGCATCCTGTGCTCGACCCACGCGGCGAGCGCGACGCGCGCGATCTGCTCACCGGCTCCGCTCAGCACCACGGCACCGACCTCGTCGTCGGCGAAGAAGCCGCCGCCGGGCAGCGGACTGTCGCCGACACGGCCGACGCGGGCGCCCGCGATGCCACCCGTGGAGACGGCGGCAGCGAGGTGCCCCTCGCTGTCGCGCGCGACGCATCCGACGGTGTCGAGTGCCGGGGCTTTCTCTCGGCCACCGTGCGAGGCGGCGGGCGCGGTGAGGCCGCGGCGGGCCGCGACGTGTTCCGCGCCCGGGCCGACGAGGAGCACCTCCTCCTCGCGCAGCAGCGAGGCGGCGAGTTCGATCGGATGGGGAACCCCTCGACGGCCGCCGCGGCACCCACGTCGAGGGTCGAGCCGTCCATGACGGCGGCGTCGCGCTGCACGCGGCCATCCGCGCGTTCGGCCGCGCCGATGCCGGCGTTGAAGGTGGGGTCGTCCTCGAGCGCGCGAACGGCGGCGATCGCGGCGTCGACAGCGGAACCACCCGCCTCGAGCACGGCTCGCCCCCGCGCCGCCGCCGCGGCACAGCCGTGTCGGAAGTCGTCGCGGTCGGTATCGGGGATCTCGCGCGCACCACCGTGCACGATGAGCGCCCACCCGGCGTCGGCCATGCGCCACCTCCCGTCGAGAGTCAGGATGCCTCGACGGCGGCCGTCGGCAGAGGTGGTTGACCGTGGCCCGGCCCCGTGCTAGCCGCAAGCTGGGCCGCGCCTGGCTCCCGGCCGTGCGCGTGGCCACTAGCCTCGTTGCCATGAGAATCCTCCTCGTGGGGGCGGGCGGTGTCGGTGATGCCATCGCCAAGATCGCCGCTCGTCGCGACTTCTTCGAGACCATGGTCGTGAGCGACTACGACCTCACCCGCGCCGAGCGCACGCTGAGCTGGATCGAGGCGAAGCACGGGCCGCAGGGCGAGCGCTTCGTCGCCGCAAGGATCGACGCATCCGACCCGGACAGCGTCGCCGCGGTGGCCCGCGAACACGGCGCGACCCACGTGATGAACGCCGTGGAGCCGAAGTTCGTGCCCACGATCTTCGCGGGCGCGCTCGCGGCGGGCGCCGACTATCTCGACATGGCCATGAGCCTCTCGGAGCCGCATCCCGAGCGCCCGTACGCGGAGCCGGGGGTCAAGCTCGGCGATGATCAGTTCGCGACGGCGCCCGACTGGGAGCGCGCGGGCCGTCTCGCGCTCGTGGGCATGGGCGTCGAGCCGGGGCTCTCGGATGTCTTCGCCCGCTACGCCTCCGACGAGCTCTTCCGCGAGATCGACGAGTTGGGCGTGCGCGACGGCGCCAATCTGGTCGTGCGCGACGAGGCGGGCAACGAGATCTTCGCGCCCTCCTTCTCGATCTGGACCACGATCGAGGAGTGCCTCAACCCGCCGGTCGTGTGGGAGAAGGACCGCGGGTGGTACACGACCGAGCCGTTCTCGGAGCCCGAGGTGTTCCACTTCCCGGAGGGCATCGGGCCGGTCGAGTGCGTCAACGTCGAGCACGAGGAGGTGCTGCTCATGCCGCGCTTCCTCGACGCGAAGCGGGTGACCTTCAAGTACGGGCTCGGCGACGAGTTCATCGGCGTGCTGAAGACCCTCAACCTGCTCGGACTCGACAAGACGACGCCGATCCGGGTGCGCAGCGCGAACGGGCCCGTCGAGGTCGCGCCGCGCGACGTGGTCGCGGCGGCGCTGCCCGACCCGGCCACGATCGGACCGCGGATGACGGGCAAGACCTGCGCGGGCGTGTGGGTCACCGGCACGGGCGTCGACGGCGCCCCACGCGAGGTGTACCTCTACCACGTGAGCGACAACGAGTGGACGATGGCCGAGTACGAGAGCCAGTGCGTCGTCTGGCAGACGGCCCTCAACCCGGTGATCGCGCTCGAGCTGCTCTCGACGGGCGTGTGGTCGGGCACCGGGGTGCTCGGGCCCGAGGCGTTCGAGGCCGCGCCGTTCCTCGAGCTCATGGCGCGCCCTGAGGCCGAGGGCGGATACGGGCAGGCGTGGGGGCTCGAGGAGCGCACCGCGGGAGAGGTGCGATGAGCGGACGTGGCGACGCCGGCATCCGTCCGTACCGCAACGAGGATCTGGCGCGCCTGCGCGAGATCTGCGTGCTCACGGGCGCTGCCGGAGGGGATGCGACGGGCCGCTGGTCCACCGACGACCTGCTGCCCGACCTGTTCCTCGAACCGTATGTGACGGCATCACCCGAGTGGGCGTGGGTGGTCGACGAGGGCGACGGCCCGGTCGGCTATCTCGTGGCGGTGCCGCGCACCCGGCGGTTCGTGCAGTGGTGGCGCGAGAAGTGGACGCCCTGGTTCGCCGAACGCTACCCGACGCCCGAGGAACCCTACTCCGACGAGGAGTCGCTCGTGCAGCGCGGTTACGACCCCGAGGTGTTGATCGTGCCCGAGGTGGACGAGTACCCCGCGCACCTGCACATCGACCTGCTCCCGTCCGCGCAGGGTCGTGGGTACGGGCGGGCCCTCATCGAGAACATGCTCATCCCCACGCTCGCCCAAGCGGGCGTGCCGGGAGTGCACCTCTCGATGGACCCGGCGAACACCCCCGCGCGCGCCTTCTACGCCGCGGTCGGCTTCGTCGATCTGCCCTCGTCGAGCCCGAAGGGCCCGCTGCTGGGTCGCTGGATCCCGCCGCGCCCGTAGCGGGGCCGCCCCGCTCGGGCTCAGAGGAAGCGGATCGGCAGCCCGAGCAGGTTCATGATCCAGACCGCGGCGGCGAGCGCTACGAGCAGCAGCACGGTGGCGATCGCCACCTGCAGCGGGCGTCGGTTCTCGAACCAGTAGGCAGAACCCGGGTAGCCCACAAAGAACTCGCTCATCGTGATGACCTCGCGCGTCTCCTCCGCGGGCACCGGCAGGGCGGCGGCGAGCTCGCGCAGATCGGATGCCCGCCAGAAGTTCCCGCGCATCCGGAACAGCCGACGGCCCTCATCGCCCGTCACGAGCAGTTGCAGCACGGGCTCGGGGGCGGCACCGAGGTAGGTGGGCACGAGTTGCACGCGTCGGATCGACGCGAGCTTGACCCGCACGAGCGGCGTGAAGATGCCGTTGCCGACGAGCTCGTCGTCGGTGACCGCACAGAACACGCGCAGCTGCCGCCACACGAGCAGCAGGCCGATCGCGATCACCACCGCGTGCACGATGATCGCCAGCTCCATGCCACCGTGCGTCGAGGTGAACCAGTACACGACCGCGAAGATGGGGGTCGTGCCCAGCAGGATCGCGGCGAAGGCCTCACCGAGCAGCGAACGTTTCGGGCGCACGTGCACCCGCATCCGCTGTGCCCCATCCACGGCCGTCACGGCATCACCCTAGGGCACGCGGTGTGACCGGATCGAGAGCTCGCATGCTCTAGCGTTACCGCATGCCACACCGCGCACCGGACGCCGCGCCCGCACTCGCGTTGAGGGGGCTCGTCAAACGCTTCGGCGCGAAACTGGCAGTCGACGGCATCGATCTGGCAGTACCCACCGGCTCCTTCTACGGGCTCGTCGGACCGAACGGCGCGGGCAAGACCACCACGCTCTCCATGGCGACGGGACTGCTGCGCCCGGATGCGGGAACGGCATCCGTGCACGGCGTCGACGTGTGGAGCGACCCGACGGCCGCGAAGCGCATGATCGGCAATCTCGCCGACGGGGTGCGGCTGTTCGACCGGCTCACCGGCGAGCAGCTCATCGCCTACACGGGGCGCCTCTTCTCACTGCCGCGGGACGAGATCGTGGCGCGCACCGCCGACCTCATCGACCTCATGGACCTGCGCGAGGCCGCCGGCGTCGCCGTCGCCGACTACTCCGCCGGCATGACCAAGAAGGTCGCCCTCGCGTGCGCGCTCGTGCACGCACCCCGCCTGCTCGTGCTCGACGAGCCGTTCGAGTCGGTCGACCCGGTCTCGGCCGCGAACATCGAAGACGTGCTGCGTTCCTACACGGCGAGCGGCGGCACCGTGATCGTCTCGAGCCACTCGATGGATCTCGTGCAGCGCATGTGCGACCACGTCGCGATCGTGTCCAACGGGCGGGTGCTCGTCGCCGGACCCGTCGCGGAGGTGCGGGCCGGTTCCAGCCTGCAGGAGCGGTTCCTCGAACTCGTCGGCGGGCGCACGCACGCGGAGGGGCCCGCGTGGTTGCGACAGTCCTGAGGCTGCGGTACCGCCTGCTCGCGAACATGCTCACGCGCAGCCCGTGGCAGCTCGTGGGGTTCGTGTTCGGTATCATCGGGGCGCTCAGCGGGCTCTTCGTGGTGGTCGCTGCGCTGTTCCTGATCGGGGTCTCGGGGGTGGATGCCACCCACAGCGTCGTGACGCTCGGGGGCGCCCTTCTCGTGGTCGGCTGGAGCATCGCCCCCTGCTCGCGGGAGGCGTCGACACGACCATCGAGGCCGAGCAGCTCGCGCCGTTCCCGCTCAGCACGCGCCAGGTGATGCTCGCGCTGACCCTCGTCGGCGTGTGCGGCATCCCGGGCATCGTCACGACGCTCGGTGCTTTCGTCGGGCTCGTCGCCTCGGGCAGCTGGCCCGTCGCGCTGCTCGCGAGCGTCGTGTGCCTGCCGATCGGCGTGCTGACGTGCGTCGTCGCATCACGCACCGTCGCGTCGTTCTCGTCGCGGGGCCGCGGACGACTCGGTAATGTGCTCGGCCTCCTCGGCTTCGGGGTGCTCGTGCTCGCCGGCCCCATCGTGACGGGGCTGCTGAGCGTGCTCGGCGACCGCGGCGGGCTCGACACCGATCGCGTGGGCGCGCTCATCGCGGGGCTGTCGTGGACGCCCGTCGGCGCCGTCTGGGCGGTTCCGGGCGACCTCGCCGACGGGGAACTGTGGGTCGGGCTCGTGAAGCTCGGGATCGCGGTGGCCACCCTCGCGGCGCTGTGGCTGCTGTGGCGGCGCAACGTGGTGGCGGCATCCGTGTCACCGAAGCGCCGGGCCGTGAGCGGAAGATCCGGCAGGCTCGGCTGGATCGGCCTCGCGCCGACCGGGCCGACGGGGGCCGGCTGGGCGCGCTCGCTCAGCTACTGGCTCGGCGACCCGCGCTACCTGCGCAACCTCGTGATCGTCGCCGTGCTGCCTGTGCTGCTCGCCTTCGCGCTCGGCTGGCAGGTGCAGACGCCGATCTTCGCCTTCGTGGTCGTGCTGCCCGCGTTGCTGCTCGGACTCGTGCCGTACGCCGACGTGTCGTATGACGGCTCGGCGTTCTCGACGCTGCTGGCCACCGGCATCCGCGGGCGCGACGATCGCGCCGGGCGGCTGCTCGGTGCCCTCACGGCGGGGGCACCGCTCGTGGTGGTCGTGACGGTCGTGACGGTCGGGCTGTCAGGCCAGTGGCTGCTGCTGCCCGCCGTGCTCGGATGCGGACTCGGCGCGCTGCTCGCGGGGCTCGGCATCTGCGCGCTCAGCTCGGCGTACCTCGTGATCCCGGTGCCGGCGTCGGGCGACAACGTGTTCAAGCGGGTGCCGGGACAGAGCTTCTGGGTCGGGCTCGCGCTCATGGGTTTCACCCTGATGGCCGGCGTGCTGACGGCGCCCGCGCTCGCGCTCGCGATCGCCGCCGTCGTGACGGGCGCGGCCGTGTGGTCGTGGCTCGCGCTCGTGGTCGGGCTGCTGATCGGCGTCGGCGTCGCGGTGGCGGGTGTCGCGCTGGGCGGCCGGGTCTTCGACCGCACGGGGCCGGTGCTGCTGGAGCGGGTGCGGGCCACCTCGGGGTACTGAGCGGTTGCGGGGCGCGCGGCGTCCCTCCTCCATGACCGACTGCCACTGGATCGGCCACGGCGGCTCGGCGTGCCGGTTCCCCATGTAGATGGGACATGTCACCGCTGGAGAGGCTGCTCAAGCGTTGCCCGGCGTAGGTGGGTTCGCGACAGCCGTCGCGGCGGCGTTGCGTCCCGTCTACATGGCGGACTCGCACGGCGCGCCCGGAAACAGGGCCGAATGGGCGATTGAGCATGTAGGTGGCACGCGAACGGCCGCACCCGCATCCCGAGCAACGGCTCGCCGACCTGTCGTCCACACGTGGCCCGCTCGCAGATTCTCCACTGAACAGGCCATCCCGCGAGCGCGGCTCGCTCCGCTTCTGGAGCCTGGTGGCATGCAAGAGCCGCCATCCCTCACCCGCACGAGGGAGCTGCTCGCTCGCGGCTGGACCAAGCGCCGCATCCGGGCCGCGGTACAGTCCGGGCGGCTGCTTCGGCTCCGTGCGGGCGCCTACACGCCGGCAGGAACGCATGCGGATGTTGTCGACGCGGGCCGCCTTCTCGGTCGACTGACCGGCACATCCGAGCTCGCGCGCCGCGGTGTGTTCGTGCTGGCGACGGATCGACTCGAGGTGCACGTGGTGCGCTCCAGCTCGCGGATTCCGCCGCTCGGCAGGCCCCACCGCATCCATCGCCGTGTGCTATTGCGCACCCCGCACCCCGATGCGCTCGCCGTCGAACCGATCGACGCGCTCTACGACGCCGTGATGGGCCAGAACCCTCGCGCGGCCATCGCCACGCTCGACTCGGCGCTGCACCTCGGCTTATTGCACCCCGATGATCTGGACGAGCTTTTCACGGCGCTTCCCCGTCGCTTCCGAGGTTGCGTCGGCTGCTCGATGCACGCGCCGAGTCCGGGGCGGAGTCGCTGTTGCGCTTCATCCTCCGCGCCATCGGCTGCTCCGTCGAGTGTCAGGTGACCATCCCCGGGGTCGGGCGGGTCGACTTCCTCGTCGACGGATGGCTCATCATCGAATGCGACAGCGAGGCACATCACGCGAGCTGGGAGGCTCAGCGCAATGACCGGCGCCGCGACCTGGCGGCAGCAAAACAGGGTCTCGTGACGTTCCGCGTCATCGCCGAAGACGTCTTCTGGCATTCGGACGACGTGCGGGAGGCCGTCTCGGCACTTGTGAAAGCGGTGCCTGCGCGCCGTCTACATGGCCGATCGGCTCGGCGCTGCTGAGATCGGAGCCGCACGCGCAGTTGAGCATGGAGATGGGACGAGGACGGGATTCGTCCCACCGCCTCTGCACCCGCGGCTGTGCCGCGCGCGGAGCCTCCGGCGGCGCGCGCCCACCCAAGGGTTCGACTCCACCGCGCCCGGACATGTGTGAAGCGGGCCACCCTTCGGGCGGCCCGCTTCACACATGAGCGGAGGATGGGGGATTCGAACCCCCGAGGGCTTTCACCCAACACGCTTTCCAAGCGTGCGCCATAGGCCACTAGGCGAATCCTCCTGAGGACCCCCGCGCACCCGCCAGAGCCCGGTTACCCTTGCTGCGTTTCCGCCCTGGGGGAGTTGGCCTGGATGGCGCCACGCGGGGAGCCGACCATGAGTCTAGCTGGTACTAAAGGCCCGGTGGCGCGCCGAGCGCCGGGTCTACGTTGAGGAACATGAGCATTGCAGAACGCAGCGTACAGACCACCTGGAGCGGATCCCTCACGGCAGGGTCCGGTGTGCTCGGAGCATCCAGCAGCACGGCACTCGACGGCTTCGGCGTCACGCGGGGCTCGCGCACCGTGCGCCCCGACGGCAAGACGAGCCCCGAGGAGCTCGCGGCGGCCGCCCATTCCTCGTGCTTCTCGATGGCGCTGGCACTGCGGCTCGGTGAGCACGGCGTCACACCGGACGAGCTGCGCATCGTGGCGACCGTGACGCTCGCCGACGTGGGGGCTGCCCACGATCACCGGGTCGCACCTCGACGTGCATGCGCGGGTTCCGGGCATGGATGCCGCAGGCTTCGCGACCGCGGTCGACGAGGCCGCCGCCCTCTGCCCCATCTCGCGCCTGTTCGCGGGTGCCGAGGTCACCGTCTCGGCCGCACTGGACGAGTGATCCGCGATGAGTGACACGGATGCCGCGGCGGGGGAGGCCTTCGACCTCGCCGCCCTGCTCACGCGCGAACACCACGACATCGACGGCGGCATCGAGCGCTACCTCGCGAACCTGCACAACGGAGAGGGTGCCGACGCGACGCCGCTCCTGGATGCCATGGCCGCATTGCGACGCCACATCTACCTCGAGGAGGAGTTCGTCTTCCCGACCCTGGCATCCGGTGGCCTCGGCATCCCGATCCAAGTGATGCTGCGCGAGCACGGCGCGATCTGGCGCGCGATGGACGAGCTCGAGGCGCGCCTCGCCGACGGCGAGCCGCAGCAGCTGAGAGGCGACTGCCTCGAACTGCTCGGTCTGCTCGAGAGCCACAACGCGAAGGAGGAGCCCGTGATCTACCCGCGCGCTCAGCCCGCACTCGATCCCGAGGAGCAGGCCGAACTCGCGACGTTCCTGGCATCCGGACGGATGCCAGACGGATGGGTCTGCCGCACCGCGCTGCTCTAGGACGTCGGCCGGGCCGAGGTCGGCGCCGCCGACTACTCTGGACCCGTGGTCACCGCCCTCTATCGTCGCTACCGACCCGAGACGTTCACCGAACTGATCGGTCAGGCTCAGGTGACCGATCCGCTCCGCACCGCGCTCCGCACCGACCGCGTCGGTCACGCATACCTCTTCTCGGGTCCGCGCGGGTGCGGCAAGACGACGAGCGCGCGCATCCTGGCGCGCTGCCTCAACTGCGCTCAGGGGCCCACCGACACCCCGTGCGGCGAGTGCGCGAGCTGCCGCGAGCTGGCGCGCGACGGCGGTGGGTCGCTCGACGTCATCGAGATCGACGCCGCGAGCCACAACGGCGTCGACGACGCCCGCGACCTGCGCGACCGGGCGGCCTTCGCGCCGGCGCGCGACCGCTACAAGATCTTCATCCTCGACGAGGCGCACATGGTGACGCCGCAGGGCTTCAACGCGCTGCTCAAGCTCGTCGAGGAGCCGCCCGAGCACGTCAAGTTCATCTTCGCGACGACCGAGCCCGAGAAGGTCATCGGCACGATCCGCTCGCGCACCCACCACTACCCGTTCCGGCTCGTGCCCCCGCCCAGATGCTCGACTACGTGCAGCACCTGTGCGGCGAGGAGGGTATCGAGGTCGAGGGCGGCGTGCTGCCGCTCGTCGTGCGCGCCGGCGGCGGGTCCGTGCGCGACACCCTGTCGCTGCTCGATCAGCTCATCGCCGGCTCCGAGGATGCCACGGTGCGCTACGAGCGCGCCGTCGCGCTGCTCGGCTACACCCACGGTGCCCTGCTCGACGAGATCGTCGACGCGCTCGCGGCGCGCGATGCGCAAGGCGTGTTCGCGGGCGTCGACCGCGTCATCCAGACCGGGCAGGACCCGCGCCGCTTCGTCGACGACCTGCTCGAGCGCCTGCGCGACCTCATCGTCGTCGCGGCCACCCGCGACGAGGCAGGTGCCGTGCTGCGCGGTGTGCCGGCCGACGAGATCGAGCGGATGCAGCACCAGGCCGCCGCATACGGCACGGTCGAGCTGTCGCGCGCCGCCGACGTCGTGAACTCATCGCTCACCGAGATGACGGGCGCCACCTCGCCCCGCCTGCATCTCGAGCTCATGGCTGCACGGCTGCTCGTGCCCGCGGCCGACGACTCCGCGCGCGGCACCCTCGCGCGAGTCGAGCGCCTCGAGCGGCGCATCGGCATCGAGGGAGCGGATGCGGCTCCCGCGGTCGAGGGCCCGGCCCCGGTCGCTGAGCGCCCCGCCGCGCAGCGCCCCACCCCCGCTGTCGAGCGCCCCGCGCCCGCTTCCGAGCGCCCCGCCCCCGCTGCCGCTGCTCAGGTGGTTGAGGAGCGCCGACCCGACGGGGCGGCGCGTCTCGAAACCGCCGCCGAGCCGCCCCCCGCCGAGCCCGCCGCCGCCCCCGCCGCGAAGACCCCCGCCGCGAAGACCCCGGCGGCACCGGCGACGCCGACCGCCGTCACCCTGCAGCAGTTGCGCGACGCGTGGCCCGAGATCCTCGATGTCGTGCAGGGCATCAAGCGCGGCTCGTGGATGGTCGTCTACACCTCCACCCCGCGTGCCTACGACAGTGCGAGCGAGGTGCTCACGCTGAGTTTCCCGAGCGATAACGACGTGCAGAGCTTCCGTCAGGCGCAGGGCGCGGGCGAGAGCGTCAGCGAGCACCTCCGGCAGGCGATCCTCCAGGTGCTGGGGGTGCGGGTCAAGTTCATCGCGCGCGTCGAAGGAGCCGCATCCGGAGCCTCGGCCCAAGCACCCGCATCGGCATCGGCATCCGCATCCACGCCGGCCCCCGCGACGGCCCCCACGCCCGCGTCCGCGGCCACCGGCTGGAACGTCACCGCGATACCCAACGGCGCGCCCGCATCCGATGACGACGCCCCGCCGCCGAACGATGACGACGCGCCGCCGCCCGACGAGGAGCCCGAGCCTGCGGCTCCCGTCGAGGCCGACGACGCGCCGAGCGGTGCCCCCGCCCGACCGAAGGCCTCAGCGTCCACGCGGGCGCCACAGGGTGCGCGCCCGCCCTCGAACCCGAACCGTCCCGGTCGCTACGGCGAGGCGGTCGTGCGGGAGGTGCTCAAGGCGAGCTTCATCGAAGAGGTGCAGCTGAACCCGAGCGATCGCCCGGTGCGTCTCGTGGAGGAGCCCGAGCCCGCCCCCGCGGCGACTCCGGCCGCAGCGACCGCCGAGCCCGACGGCGGGGCGTAACGCGTGTACGAGGGAATCGTCCAGGACCTCATCGACGAGCTCGGCAAGCTCCCCGGCATCGGTCCGAAGTCGGCGCAGCGCATCGCCTTCCACATCCTCCAGACCGAGAGCTTCGACACCACCCGGCTCGCCGAGATCCTCACGGTGGTGCGTGAGAAGGTTCGCTTCTGCCAGGTGTGCGGCAACGTCTCCGAACAGGACACCTGCGGGATCTGCCGCGACCCGCGCCGCAACGGCGCCGTCATCTGCGTCGTCGAAGAGGCGAAGGATGTCGTGGCGATCGAGCGCACGCGGGAGTTCCGCGGGCTCTATCACGTGCTCGGCGGCGCCATCAGCCCGATCGACGGGATCGGCCCCGACGACCTGCGCATCCCGCAACTGCTCAAGCGACTCGCGTCGACCGACGTCACCGAGGTCATCATCGCGACCGACCCCAACCTCGAGGGTGAGGCCACCGCGACCTATCTCACCCGCCTGCTCGTGCAGCCCGGGTTGCGGGTGACGCGTCTGGCATCCGGGCTCCCCGTCGGGGGCGATCTCGAGTACGCCGACGAGGTCACACTCGGACGCGCATTCGAGGGCCGTCGGGTGGTCGAATAGCAGTACCGAGACACCTCGAGGAGGTCCCATGGACTTCACGATCATCATCGGGCTGATTGCGGGCGAGGGCACGACGTTCGCCGCTCTCCCCGACCTCATCACGATGGTGCGCCGCCGATCCAGCCGGGGCATGAACCCGCGGATGGCGGCCATCACCGGCAGCTTCCAGGTGCTCTGGGTGGTCTATGGGGCTCTGATCGGCTCGACCTCGGTCGTGCTCTGGAACATCATCGCTGTGCTCGTCAACTCCTTCACGGTTGCGGCGTTCGTGTTCTTCCGCCGCGCGGAGCACGGTCGCTCGACACCTGCGCCGGCGTAGCACGGCGACGGAACAGAGGGGCATACGCCCCTCGGTAGGATGACGGAGTCCTCTTCCCCTCTGGAGTGCCCTTCCGTGTCCCTGATCGTGCAGAAGTTCGGCGGCTCGAGCGTCGCTGACGCCGAGAGCATCAAGCGGGTCGCCAAGCGGATCGTCGAGACCCGCAAGGCGGGCAACGAGGTCGTCGTCGCCGTCTCCGCCATGGGCGACACGACCGACGAGCTCATCGACCTCGCCCACCAGGTGTCGCCCATTCCCGACCCCCGCGAGATGGACATGCTGCTCACCACCGGCGAGCGCATCTCGATGGCCCTGCTCGCGATGGCCATCCGCGATATGGGGTTCGAAGCGCGCTCGTACACCGGCAGCCAGGCGGGCATGATCACGGATGCGCGCCACGGCGCCGCACGCATCGTGGATGTCACCCCCGGTCGGGTGCGCGAGGCGCTCGACGAGGGCGCGATCGCGATCGTGGCCGGCTTCCAGGGCTTCAATCGTGACAGCCGCGACATCACCACCCTCGGCCGCGGCGGCTCCGACACCACCGCCGTCGCGCTCGCGGCTGCTCTCGGAGCCGAGGTCTGCGAGATCTACACCGATGTCGACGGCGTCTTCACCGCCGATCCGCGCGTCGTGCCGAAGGCGCACAAGCTCAGCCGGGTGACGAGCGAGGAGATGCTCGAACTCGCCGCGGCCGGAGCGAAGGTGCTGTACATCCGCGCCGTGGAGTACGCGCGTCGCCACGGGGTGACGCTGCACGTGCGCTCATCGTTCAACAACAACGAAGGCACCTGGGTCGTGAACCAGGTGGAGGAGATTCCGTGGAAGAGCCCATCATCACGGGTGTCGCCGGCGACCTCAGCGAGGCGAAGATCACCGTCGTGGGTGTGCCGGATGTGCCCGGAAAGGCCGCCGAGATCTTCTCGGTCGTCGCCAAGACCGGCGCCAACATCGACATGATCGTGCAGAACGTCTCGGCCGCATCCACCGGCGTCACCGACATCTCGTTCACCCTGCCGAAGGCCGAGGGGAGAAGGTGCTCACCGTGCTGCGTGCCGGTCAGGCCGAGGCGGGATTCGCGGCGCTGCAGTACGACGACCAGATCGGCAAGCTCGCCGTGGTCGGGGCGGGAATGCGCACGAGCTCGGGCGTCTCGGCGCAGCTGTTCCGCGCGCTGTCGGATGCGGGCATCAACATCGAGATGATCTCCACCTCCGAGATCCGCATCTCGGTCGTCACGCGAGCCGACACCCTCGCCGACGCGATGCGCGTCGTGCACACGGCCTTCGGTCTCGACGGCGACGCGGAAGCTGTGGTCTACGCCGGAACCGGAAGGTAGTGACGGCGGTTTCAAGATGTGTCACGCCTGCGGCGCGGCGTTCCTCAAGCACCGGAGCTGCAGCTCGGCCGTGTGCGCACTCGATTCCGGGCGCGACCGCGCTCGTGCCCGGAATCGGCGCAGCGCCGCGGATTATCGCGGCGCCTAGAATCACAGCCGCTGACGCGGCTTGTCGTCGTTGCGCCCCTGGATCCAGCGGTTGCGGGTGCCGTTGTTCTCGCCGACCTTGACGTCGCCGCCGGTCATGTTGCTGACGACGACTTCGGTCTCGCGCTCGTAGGAGTGGCTCTTGTTCGTGTTGCGATACGCCATCCAGACGGCCCAGTAGAACGAGGCGGCTCCGACGGGGCCTGCGGCGAGCAGCCAGCCGGGCCAGTCGCTGTCGGATGCGGCGACGATGAGCGTGGTGAGTTCGAGCATCCGGGCCTCCTAGAAGTTCGCCACGATCGCGATGGCGATGCCTTCGAGCACCGTGCCGATGGTGAGCGCCACGAGCAGCAGCTTGGGCACGCTCACCGGGATGCTGCCCATCGTCTCGCCCGTGCGCCCGTTGACCGCGATGTAGTGGAGGAAGGCGCTGCCGTCGGACTTCTTCTCGTAGTACGAGTAGAGCCACACCGGCAGCAGCACCGCGACCCAGCGGGTGCCCTTGAGCTCGAGTGCTTCGCTCTCCCACCGGAGGCCGCGGTCGTAGCGGGTCGAATCGGTCGCCTTCTGGCGCGCGATGCTGAGCATCTGGCTGTGTGCCACCGGCATGACCTCCTCGACGTTCAGGTCGCGCCTCTCGGAGGTGAAGTCGCCCATGTAGTTGGCGTCGTACCTGACGGCATTCTTGGTGTCGAACGGCAGGATCGTGTTGATCACGTTGTTCGTGTTCTGCTTCGTGTTCTGGTTCGCGCGGGCCGACGACGATTCGATCGTGAGGTCGTCGACCGTGAAATCGAAGCTGCGCGTGACCTGGTAGACGTCGGCGTCGTAGTAGGTGGTCTTGTTGTTATCGGACCCGCGCTGGTACTGCCGCGTCTTGATCTCACCGAAACCGGCGATGTCGGCGTGGGCGTTGCCGTCGACGAGCAGGTAGGGCATGTAGACGCCCACGACGTTCTCGGGCGTGAACTCCTGCTTGAACTTCTTGAGCGCGAACAGGCGGCGCTTGTTCGCGAACTTGCGCACCTGCTCGACCGCCTGCGCATGCGTCAGGTGGAACGGCAGCACCGCATCCGGAACCGCCCCGTTCGGGATCTGCGTCTGCTGTGACAGCGTCTGCCGGCACCAGTGGCAGCGCGCCTGCAGCTGGCTCTCGGTGTTGATGACGACCTCGGCGCCGCAGCCCTGGCACTTGATCGTGACGATGTGGGATGCCTGCTCGTCGATGTCGCTCACGCCCGTGGTGAGCACCGTGCCCTGCAGCTGCTCGATGGGGAGTCGAATCCGACGCTCGCCATGAAGCTCGCCGCCGTCCACTCGAAGCGGCAGAAGGCGCAACGCAGGTTGTCGGTGCCGGGCACGGGCCCGATCTCGGCGGAGCCGCAGCGGGGGCACTTGGTGAGGCCGTCGCCCTTCGCGTTGGTCGTGTCGATCGGTGCGGGCTCACGCTGAAGCGCCTCGGGCAGCGAGGTCTCGGGCGGCGACGCTTCAGGCGCCGGTGCCGCGGGAGGTGCGGGTGGCGGTGCCGCGGGAGGCGGCGCCGCGGCCGACCCCGCCGCGGGCCCCGCCGGAGGAACCGGCGGAACCGCGGGCGGGAGCGGCTGCTGGGGACTGTTCGGGTCGGTCATCGCTTGCGGGCTGCGTTACGCGCCGAGCACCTTCGCCTTGACGGCGTCGTAGTCCTCCTGCGTGATGAGCCCCGCATCGAGCATCTGCTTGGCCTGCGTCAGCTTGGCCATCGGGTCATCTGCCGCAGCCGCCGCCGACGGCGCCGCCGGTGCCGGGGTGACGGGCTGCTGCAGCCCTGCCAGGCCGCCGAGCGATCCGGCCGCCATGCCGACGCCCAGCAGGTTGCCGCCGCCGCCTTCCGACGAGCCGGCCGACTCGATGCCCTGCGCGACCGAGGCCTGCAGGTTCGAGTTGCCGCGCGAACCGGAGAGCGCATCGGCGCGCTTGACCTTCGAGAGCAGCTCGGTCGTGTCGGCGTCGTACTCGATCGAGATGATCGCGGTCGACACGATCTCGAGACCGCGATTCGCCTTCCAGTCGTAGCCCTCTTCGACGGCGGCCGCGAGGCTCTTGGCGAAGCCGAGCGAGTCGGACTGGATCTGGGTGATGCGACCCTTTGCGGGATCGTTGGTGTACTTCGAGAACGCCGGCGACAGGGCCGACACCACCTCGTTGAACAGCTGCGTCGAGGCGTCGTTGTTGAGGTCGGTGAAGTCGAAGACCTGGCCGCCGGTGAGGTAGGTGGCCGGAACGAAGTTCTTCACGAACAGGATCGGGTCGACGATGCGCAGGGTGTACGACCCGCGGGTGAGCGCGCCGACCTGGGTGCCGAGCCACGCGTCATCCCAGTAGATCTCGCTCTGGGTGCCGAAGCGGTTGTTGGGCAGCTCCTTGAGGCTCACGTACAGCGCCAGCTGCTGGGAGCCGGGGATGCCGCCACGCTTGAAACGCTCCCAGCTCTGCTTGATGACGGGGCTGAGGAAGCCGTTCCCGGCGAGGAACGACTGGCTGTTCACGTCATCCGACTGCCAGATGTAGCCACCGGGCTCGGCGACGAATCCGGTGATCTCGCCGTCTTGCAGAGTGATGAGGCCGTAGCCCTCGGGCACGACGATCTTCGAGCCGTTGGTGATGATGTTGTCGGATCCCTTGGTGTTGGATCCGCGGCCCGCGTCGGTCTCTTTCTTCACGACCGGGAACAGTGCAGCCGTGGGCTGCACGTTCGGGACGGTGTAGAAGTCGATCCACTGTTCGGCGAACGTTCCGCCCAGCGCGCCGGTGAATGCCTGGATGAAGCCCACGTGTCACTCCTTCGGGTGTGTTCAGGTCAGAGTAGCGGGCGAAGGTGTCATCGACCTACCCGATCATCCGGCGGGGCCGCTGCCCTCCGGCTCGTCGGATCGCGGCCCGGAGAGGCCGCGCACGATCGCCCGGATGCGCTCCGCCGGCACCTTCGGCACGCGCTGTGCGTCGGTGAGGCCGTTGCTCTCCTGCAGGGTGTCGGTGAGCTGGGTGTAGCACCACCCGGCGAGGACCTCGCTCCGCTGCACCGCCGCGAACAGGGCGGTCAGGTGCCGCTCCAGCTCCTCGTTCGACGACACCACCCGGTAGCCCCACGATCCGGGCTCCTGCTGTAGCACGCTCACACCGCCGAACTCGCTCAGAATCACCGCCCGAGCGGCTGTCTCCCGGGTCTCCTCCGGCGTGCCCACGAGCATCCGGCGGCCGTTGGGCGCGATGCCCTCCAGGGTGCGCCGGGCGTCCTCCTCCGTCGCGTAGGAGGCGAGCAGGCGCGCGGGGTCGTTCTCGTAGTCGTGCACCGTGAACAGGTCGGAGCGGGTGTGCTCCCAGCCGTCGTTGGAGATCACGAGTCGTGTGGGATCGAGGCTCTTCGTGAGGTGATAGAGGGTGCGCGTGAGCTCGCGCTGCCGCGCGTCCGCGGCGATGTGCTGCACGCCCCAGCTCTCGTTGAGCGGCACCCAGGCGACGATGCAGGGATGCGAGGCGTCGCGTCGCACGACCTCCATCCACTCGCGCGTGAGACGGTCGACGGATGTCTCGGTGAACTCGTAGGCGCTCGGCATCTCCTCCCAGACGAGCAGCCCCAGGCGATCCGCCCAGGACAGGAAGCGCGGATCCTCGACCTTCTGATGCACGCGCACGGTTGTGAAGCCGAGCTCCTTGATGAGCTCGACCTCGGCGCGCAGCGCCTCGGCATCCGGCGCCGCGAGGTGGGACGCGGGCCAGTAGCCCTGCGAGAGCACCCCGCGCACCTCGTAGGGGTGCCCGTTCAGCAGGAACCGGCCGCCCGCCTCCCCGACCTCGCGGAAGCCGAGGTACGAGGCCACCCGGTCCGGGTCGTGCCCGGGGGCCGTCAGCTCGACCTCCGCGTCGACGAGGGTCGGCCGCTCGGGCGACCACAGGTAGTCGTCCTGCGCCTGGCCGTTGCGTAGCGCGTCGACGGCGACCCGCACCACCCCGTCGGCGCGGGTGAGCAGGGCGGTGTGCTCGGCGAGCAGCTCGCCCTGGAGGGAGAGCCGGATGCGCGCCCGCGTGCCCGGCGCGGGCGGAGCTGCGAGCTCGATGCCGACGGCGACCTCGGCATCCGCGACGCTCGGCCGCCAGGAGAGGCGTTCGATGCGCTGCCGCGGCACGGACTCCAGCCAGACCGGCTGCCAGATACCGCTCGTGCGGGCGTACCAGATGACGTGCGGCTCGAGCTCCCAGTCCTGCTTGCCGCGCGGCTGGGCGAGGTCGTGCGGGTCGTCTTCGGCGCGCACCACGAGCTCGAAGGGGCCGTCGCCGGGCAGCTCGACCGAGAACGGCGTGTGGCCGCCCTCGTGGCGGGCGAGGTGCGATCCGTCGACCCACACGTCGGCGCGGTAGTCGACGGCGCCGAAGTGCAGCACGAGCCGGCGTCCGGCGGCGTGGCCGGATGCCGCGATCTCGTCGGCGGTCACGGTGCGGCGGTACCAGAGCACACGGTGGTAGCCGGGGTCGTGCACCCCGGAGGCCTCCGACTCGGGCGGGAACGGCACCGTGATCGTGCCGGTGATCGCCTCCGGGTCGTGCTGCCAGCCACGCGCCAGCCCCTCGTCGGCGTCGTCGAAGGCGAACCGCCAGGGGCCCGAGAGCTCGGCCCAGCGCGAGCGCACGAGCTGGGGGCGCGGGTGGTGACCGTCGTGGATGCTCGGGATCGGCGTGGCTTCCGTCATGCCCGGAAGCATAGGGCATTCTTTAGCGCTGTAAAGCCGCCGTGGTGCCGCGCTCGATGATCGTGTACGGCGCGATCCGGTGGCGCCCGGTACCCTCGTAGCCCTTCATGCGATCCTCGAGCAGGTCGAGCGCCGTCGTGGCGATCGCGAACTTGTCGGGTGAGATCGCGGAGAGCGCCGGCGTGCTGGAGTGCGCGAGCACCGTGTCGTCCCAGCCGAGCACCGAGACCTCATCCGGCACCGAGCGGCCGGCCGCCTGCAGGGCACGCAGTGCAGCCATCGCGAAGGTGTCGTCACGAGAGAGCACGGCGTCGAAGTGGATCCCGCGCTCGATCGCGGCGGCGATCGCTGCCACGCCGTCCTCGATCGTGAACCCGTCGCTGCGCAGCACGAGCTCGGGATCGGGCTGGATGCCGGCCGTCAGCAGCGCCTCCTGGTAACCGAGCAGACGCAAGTGGGTCGACTCCGTGATGTCGCCCCGTACATCCGCGAGGAAGGCGATCCGGGACCGGTTCTCGGCGAGCAGCAGCTCCACCCCGTCGCGGGCGGCCTGCGTGTTGTCGATCATGACGTGGTCGGTGGTCAGCGGGCGTGCGGACTCGCCGAGCAGCACGATGGGCGTTCCGGGCCGAAGGCGGGCGATCTCGAGCGTTCCGATCCGCACGGGATGGAAGATCACGCCGTCGACGAGGCCCTCCTCGCGGTCGCGGATGACGGCGCGCTCCGCCTCGACGCCGTTGAGGGTCTGTTCGACGATGATCCGGTAGCCGCGCCGCTCGGCCTCCTCGCCGATGTAGCGCGCGATCTCGGCGTAGTAGGGCTGGTCGACCACGGGAAGGGCGAGCGCGATCATGCTCGTCTTGCCGGTAGCGAGGCGGCGGGCGGTGAGGTTCGGGCGGTAGCCGAGCTCGTCGATCGCGGCCTGTACGCGCTCGCGCATCTGCGGCGAGACGAACTCGTAGTCGTGCACGACGTTCGAGACGGTCTTCATCGACACGCCCGCGCGGTCGGCCACGTCCTTGAGGCGGACGCGCCCGGCCGATCTGCTCCCCGACGCCATGCGCACATCCTAGGGTCCGCGACGCGCCGGGGGATTTCCGTTGACATTTACAGCGCTATAGATTAGCGTCCACCGCAACCGAGCACCCCCGTCCGGTCGACGACGACCGGCTCGCTCCGCACCGAAGCGACAGCCGGGATGCCCGCCACAGAGGAGACAGAGATGACCAAACGCAGCATTGCTGCCGCAGTCGCCATCGCCGCATCCGCCGCGCTCGTCATGAGCGGCTGCACGAGCGCACCGGCCGACTCCGGCAAGCAGACCATCACCTTCATGGGGTGGGGCTCTGACGAGGAGATCGCCACCTTCAAGACGATGATCGACCAGTACGAGGACGCCTACCCCGACGTCACGGTCGACTACGTCACCGTGCCGGCGGCCGACTTCGCCACCAAGCTCCAGACGATGATCGCGAGCAAGAAGACACCGGATGTCTTCTACCTCCAGCCCGAGAAGGTCATGCCCTTCGCGGATGCCGGGGTCATCGCCGACCTGAGCGCGTTCGTCGACGACAACGAGCTGTTCGACGCCGACAACGTCTGGGCGAAAGCGATCGACATGTACCGCTACGACGGCACGACGCCGGGCGAGGAGCGGTGTACGGCCTGCCCAAGGACATCAGCGCCTTCGGCCTCGCCTACAACAAGGACATGTTCGACGCGGCCGGCATCACGGCTCCCACAGCGGATGCGCCGTGGACCTGGGATGAGTACGTCGCCGCCGCGAAGAAGCTCACGAGCGGCGAGGGTGCCGACAAGGTCTACGGCTCGGGCCCCTACTCGCTCGAGGCGGCGGTCTGGTCGAACGGCGCCGATTGGCTCAACGCCGACCACACCGAGGTGACCGTCACCGATCCCGCGTTCACCGAGGCGCTCCAGTGGACCGCCGACCTCAACCTCGTCGAGGGTGTCGCGCCGAGCCCCGAGGAGCTCAGCTCGCAGGGCGACTACGACCGCTTCGTGAGCGGCAAGCTCGCGATGACGGGCGTCGGCACCTGGGCGCAGGGCAGCCTGTGGAACGACGCGAAGTTCACCTGGGACATCATGCCCTGGCCGGTGAGCCCGAAGACGGGCGAAGAGGCCATCTGGTACGGGGGCATCGGCTTCGCGGTCGCGAACGGCAGCAAGCATCAGGAGGCCGCGTCCAACCTCGCCGCCTTCCTCGCATTCAACGAGGACGCCCAGCGCACCAACATCGAGAAGGGGCAGGCGATCCCGAACCTCATCGACATGGCGAAGGACGAGTGGCTCACGACCGACAAGCCGCCGGCCAACAAGGCCGAGTTCATCCGCATCCTCGAGGACTACGGTCGGCGTGCCACGCAGACCTACACCTTCAACAGCGACTGGTTCACGCTCTTCAACTCGAACCTCGCGAGCGTGCAGTCGGGTGAGCAGTCCGCGGCGGACTACGCGGCATCCGTGCAGGGCGAGATGCAGGACCTGCTCGACAAGGGCATCGCCGAGCAGAAGAAGTAGGCTCGCCGAACCCGGCGGGGTGGGCGGCCGAGAGGTCGCGCACCCCGCCCCTGCAGGAGGTTGCCCCTGATGCCCACGACCACCGCCCGACCGACGCGGCGCTTCAACCGCCGCGAGCGGATCTGGGGTCTCGCATTCGTCACCCCGATCACCCTCCAGGTGATCCTGTTCTCACTCATCCCGGTCGGGATCGCCGTGTACGCGGGGTTCACCGACTGGAACTCCATCCGCGACACCCGCGACTTCGTCGGGCTCGACAACTTCGTCGAGTTCCTCACCGACAAGTACTTCTGGATCGCGGCGGGCAACACGCTCTACATGCTCATCCCAATCCCCTTCTACCTGCTCTTCGGGATCCTCTTCGCGCTCGGCAGTCACCGCCGCACCCCCGGCAGCACGCTCTTCCGCGTGCTCTTCCTACTGCCCTATGTGTCGTCTGTCGTAGCGCTCGTCGTGCTGTGGAAGTGGATCTTCAACTACCAGTACGGGCTCGTGAACCAGGCGCTCGGTGCCGTCGGCATCCAGGGGCCCGACTGGCTGGGCGACCCCGCATGGATCAAGCCCACGATCGTGATCATGATCATCTGGAAGATGATCGGCATCACCTCGATCTACATGCTCGCGGCGCTCAAGAACATCCCCGACGTCTACTACGAGGCGGCCCGCCTCGACGGGGCATCCCCTGTGCGGATGTTCTTCCAGATCACCCTGCCGCTGCTCACGCCGAGCATCTTCTTCCTCACGGTCGTCGGCATGATCGGCTCGCTGCAGACCTTCGTCGAGGTGCAGCTGTTCACCTCCGACGGGGGCGCGAGTACAGCGCGGCGACGATCACCTACTACGTCTGGCAGAAGGCCTTCGGTTCCGGTGAGCTGGGCCTCGCCTCGGCTGCCGCCTTCTTCTTCGCGCTCGTCGTGCTTGCGCTCACCTTGCTGCAGTTCCGTCTCTCGCGGCGCTGGGTCTACGAGGGGGAGTGACGACCATGACCAGAACCAATGTCGCGGCGCGGCGCACGGGAACCGTCATCGCGTTCTCGCTCATGCTGCTCGGTGCGCTCACGATGGTGCTGCCGTTCCTCTGGATGGTGACGACCTCGCTCAAGGAGTCGCGGCTCGTCTTCACCTTCCCGCCCGAGTGGATCCCCGACCCGATCGACTGGGCCAACTATCTCGAGGTCTGGGATGTCGCCCCGCTCGCCGTCGGACTGCTCAACAGCGTCATCGTGACGGTGCTCGTCGTGACGGTGGGCACCTTCTCGTCGACGATGGCTGCGTTCGCCTTCGCGAAGCTCGACTTCCCGCACAAGGACAGGATCTTCGTCGCCCTGCTCGCGACGATCATGATCCCGATGGTCGTGCTGATCATCCCGCAGTTCCTCGTGTTCGTGCAGCTGGGCTGGATCGACACCCTGCTTCCGCTCATCGTGCCGGGGCTGCTCGGCAACGTCACGATGATCTTCTTCCTGCGCCAGTACATGCTCGGGCTCGCCTCCGAGCTGCTCGAGGCGGCCAAGCTCGACGGCGCCGGCTACCTGCGCATCTACTGGAGCATCTTCCTTCCGCTGTGCAAGCCGGCGATCGCGGCCAACGTGATCATCGTCTTCATGGCCACCTGGAACGACTACATCGGGCCGCTCATCTTCACCAACTCGCCCGAGAACTCCACCGTGCAGCTCGTGATCGCCTCGATGAGCTCGTACTACAAGGACCAGACGGACTACCCGATGATCATGACGGCGTCGGTGATCGCCGTGCTGCCGGTGATCCTGCTGTTCACCCTCATGCAGCGCTACTTCGTCGACTCCTTCGCCTTCAGCGGGATCAAGGGATGACCGTGCCGCTCTATCGCAACCCCATCGCCCGCGACGGCGACTTCGCCGACCCCTTCGTGCTGCGGCATGACGGGCGTTACTACCTGTACGGGACGAACCCGGATGTGCGGTGCTGGAGCTCGGACGACCTCGTGTCGTGGACGCTGGAGGGGCCCACGATCGCCCCCGACGCGTTTCCCGGCCTCGTGCCCTTCGCCCCGGAGGTCGTCTACGCCGACGGTGCGTTCTTCATGTACACCTCGCCCTCGGGCCACGGCCACTACGTGCTCCGCGCGGATGCGCCGACCGGCCCCTTCCATGCGGTCACCGGCAACGTGGGGCACGCGATCGACGGCAACGTGCTCATCGACGACGACGGCCGCTGGTACTTCTACTGGGCCGGTGACGAGGGGATCTGGGGCTGCGAGATGGCTTCGCCCACGGAGTTCGGCGAGCCCGTGCTGACAGGCGTGCACATGAACGGCTGGACCGAGGGTCCCTTCGTGACCCGCCGCGGCGACGGCTACGTCATGACGCTCACCGGCAACCACTACCTGAGCCGCGGCTACCGCATCGACGCGGCCTTCAGCGACGATCCGCTGCGGGGCTGGCGCAGCGATCCGCTCAACCCGGTGCTGGTGAGCACGGAGGGCCCGACGACGGGGCTCGGCCACTCGAGCAGCGTGTGTGGCCCCGACCTCGTGTCGAACTACATCGTCTTCCACAACTTCAATGCCGATGCCTCGCGCGACCTCGACATCGACCGCCAGGTGGCGAACGACCGCACGATCCAGGTGCTCGGGCCGTCGACCTCCGCTCCGGTCCCCCCGGCACCGGATGCCGTGTGGACGGGGCAGTTGTCGCCCGTCTTCGGAGCGCTCGTGACGGCCGAGCTCAACCTCACGCCCGAGGCGGGCGCCGACGGCTACGGCATCGCGCTCGAGCCCGCCGGGGAGAGCCGCTCGCGGTGCGGGTGGATCGCGCGACGGGGGCCGTCATCGCCTCCTCGTGTTGGGCAGAGCTCGCCCGTGCGGCCCTGCCCGCGACGTTCGCGCACGAGGCACTGCACTGCTGGCGCGTCGTCGTGGTAGATGCCGAGCTGAGGCTCGCCCTCGACGGACGGGACCAGTTCGCGGTGCCCCTCGATGCGTCCGGTGGGTTCCGCATCCGGGTGCTCGGCGACGTAAATATAGGGCACTGCGCGGCGACAGCCGCGACGGAAGCGGATGCCGACCGGGAAGCGGTCGTGCCGGTTCCGGGCCGCTTCTGGGCGACGCTCTCGCCCGGCGCCGCCGAACTCGTACGCGAGACGCCGGATGCCGTCTACCGCTCGGTCGCTCTCGCACCCGGGGCGCGCCTCGACTACCGCCTGCACCTGCAGCGCGACCTCGAGCCCGTCGTGCACCTCACCGGTGTCTTCACGACGGGTGACGAGCTCGTGCTGGGTCTCGACGGCGCAGAACCCCGCGCGGTGCGCGTGCCCGAGGCGGGCCGCGTCGTGCGCCTGGCCCTCCCGGTGGCGACCGCGGCGAGCGGGGAGCGGATGCCGTGCGAACCCTGACCGTCGAGGCGCGCGCGGGTCACCCCGTGCTGACGCTCGTGACCGTGACGGATGCCGCCGCCCGGGGCGGCGCGCTGCAGCTCGGGCCGCTCACGGCATCCGGTTTCGAGAAGCGCACCGTCGATGCGGGCTCCTTCGGCGACCTCGTGGTCACGGCCGAGCTCTCGGTCGAGGCGCGACCCGGCGGCCACGGCGACCTGCTGCTGCGGGCGAGCGAGCTCTCGGAGGGTGGCGAGGGCGACGACACGCGCCTCGGAATCCACTTCCTGCTCGGCTACTCGGTGCAGCTGCACGCCGAGCGCGTCGTACTCGCCCGGCACGGCTACGACGAGCGGGTGCTCGCCGAGCATCCGCTCACGGCGCCGCTCGACCCGGGAGGCCGACACCGGCTCGTGGTGCGCGCGGCCGGCTCGCGTCTCGCGGTGGAGGTCGACGGCGCACCCGCAATCGACCACGACGACACCCTGCCCCACCTGATCGGCCGCGTCGGCATCCGAGCCGTCGACGCCGAGCTGTACGTGCACGAGCTGCACGTCGACCCGAACGACACCGTGCACCCCTGACGCGAGACGGCGATCGCCCGTCTCGACGATGAGAAAAGGAGCGCAAGTCATGAAGAAGTCAGCAGCGGGGCGGCGACGTCCACTCCGCGGCATCGCCGCCCTTGCGGCGGCGTTCACGGTCGTCGCGACCCTCGCCGCGCCGACCGCCGCATCCGCCTCGCCCGGATCGGTCGTCGCGGCGCCGACGTCGTCGTCCGGTGTCGAGAACAACGACTACCCGCGCATCATCCGTCTCGCCTCGAGTGCCGACCCCGCCCACCGCGGCGATCTGCTCGTGATGTACAGCATCAACGACACGGGCGTGCGCACCCACTCGGTGATCAAGCGCAGCACTGACAGCGGACGCACCTGGTCGGTGCTCAGCACGCTCTACTCGCCGACGCCGGGCTGGGGCATCTACTTCGGTTCGATGTACGAGTTGCCGCAGGCCACCGGCGGCCTCGCCGCGGGCACGATCATCGCCGCCGGCAACGCTTGGGACAACGCCAACTGGGGTTACCAGGAGGTGCAGACCTTCATCAGCACCGACTACGGCGCCACCTGGAGCCAGCGCGGCAACTGCGTCACCAAGTCCGGCACGCCGAACACCGTGTCCACGGGCCTCTGGGAGCCGGAGATCACCGTCAACGCCGACGGCAAGCTCGCCTGCCACTTCTCCGACGAGCGGCTACGCGCATCCGGCTACAGCCAGAAGCTCGTGATGGTGACCTCCTCCGACGGCGGCGCCACCTGGGGCAGCCCCGTGGATGTCGTGGCCATCGGCGACAGCAGCTCGCGCCCCGGCATGCCGATCGTGCGCAAGCTGCCCAACGGCAGCTACGCGCTCGGCTACGAGCTGTGCCGCGACTCGGTCGGAAACGCCGACCAGACCTGCCGGGTGTACCTCAAGATCTCGCCGGACGGCGCCTCGTGGGGCCTGCCGACCGACCTCGGCACCCTCGTGCAGACGGCGGACGGCAGGCAGCTGCTGCACACCCCCGCCCTCGCCTGGATGCCGGGCGGCGGCCCGAACGGCACCCTCGTGATGTCGGGGCAGCGGGTCGTCACCGGCTCGGACGGGCCCACGACGGTCGTGCGTCCCGAGACGGGTCGCGTGGTGTTCGTCAACACCAACCTCGGCGTCGGAGCGTGGGAGGCCGTCTCGGCGCCGCTCACGATCGACCCGACCGGCGACTACAACAACGGCCCCGGCAAGCACTGCGCCAATTACAGCCCGAGCATCGTGCCCACGGCATCCGGCTCGGCGATCATGATGGTCACGCCGCGCTTCGTCTCCGGCTCCAACACGCGCTGCGACGTGCGCTTCGGCATCGGCCCGATCGGCACCCTGCCGCTCTACGCGCCCTTCGACTCCGGCAACGACATGGGCTGGTCGACCTACGGCGGCAGCTGGGCGGTGAGCGGAGGCGTCTACTCGCAGAGCGGCGCCACCGCCGGGCCGAAGTCGCTCGTCGGCTCGACCGGCTGGACCGACGTGACGATCGACACCGACCTCCGGCTCGACACGACGGGCCAGGCCGGCGTGCTGCTGCGCACGCGGGCACCCGCGGTGGGCGCCGACAGCCACGCCGGCTACTACGTCGGCGTCGAGACGAACGGCACGCTCTTCATCGGGCGCCAGAACAACAACTGGGCCTCGCTCGCGCTACAGACCGTCTCGGGGGCGTGACGACCGGCACCTGGTACCACCTGAAGGCGTCGATCGTCGGCTGCACCATCACCGCGATCCTGAAGACCGACGCGGGCACGGCGACGACCACCGCGACCGCAACCGACAGCGGATGCCTCGCCTCCGGTCAGGCGGGTCTGCGCACCCACCTCACCTCGGCGTCGTTCCGCAACGTGCAGGTGACCGCGGCGGGCAGTTCCACCGCGGCCGCCTACAGCGACGCCTGGGCATCGGGTGCCAGCACCGGCTGGGCGGCCTACGGCGGCACCTGGTCGACCACGGGCGGCATCGAGCGCCAGTCGGCGGGCGGCACCGACGGGCCCAAGCTGCTCTCTCCTCCTCGGGTGACGCCTACACGGTCTCGAGCGACGTGAAGCTCACGAGCCTCACAGCCCCGAGCGGCAACGCGGGGGTGCTCGCGCGCACGAGCTCGCCGGGTGTCGGCCCCGACGCCTACACGGGCTACTTCGCGGGCGTCGACGGATCGACGAGCCGGCTCTCGCTCGGCAAGGCGGACGGCAGCTGGACACCGCTCGCCGACGACGTGGTGCCGGGGGCGTGCAACTGAACGCCTGGTACCACGTGACGCTCCGCGTCGTCGGATGCTCGATCACCGCGACGGCGCAGCGCACCACGTCCTGGGATCAGGTGCGCGTGGGCGTGACCGACGCCGGCTGTACCTCGACCGGCGCCGCAGGCGTGCGCACGATGATCGCGGCAGCCGACTTCCGCGAGTTCGGCGTCAGCAAGGGGTGACTTCCTGCGGCGGGCGGGCCGGCTCCCCGGTCCTCCCGCCGCTCCCGCGGTCGGTGACCGCCCGCGGGCCGGTAACCACATCCGCTCCCCGGTACCATGGGCCAGGTGAGCAACCAGGGCATTCGTCTCGGCGTCGTCGGCGCCACCGGTCAGGTCGGCGCTGTCGTGCGTCGCCTCCTCGTGGAGCGCGACTTCCCGATCTCCGACATCCGCTTCTTCGCATCCGAGCGCAGCGCCGGCACGACGCTGCCGTTCCGTGGCGAGGACATCGTCGTCGAGGATGCCGCCACGGCCGACCCCACCGGGCTCGACGTCGCCATCTTCTCGGCGGGCGCCACGATGTCGAAGGTGCAGGCCCCGCGCTTCGCGGCCGCGGGCGTGCTCGTGATCGACAACTCGAGCGCCTGGCGGATGGACCCGGAGGTGCCGCTCGTGGTCTCCGAGGTCAACCCGCACGCCATGGACGAGGCCAAGAAGGGCATCGTCGCGAACCCCAACTGCACCACGATGGCCGCCATGCCGGTGCTCAAGGTGCTCGATGCCGAGGCCGGCCTCGAACGACTCGTGGTGTCGACCTACCAGGCGGTGTCGGGCGCGGCCTCGCCGGCGGCGAGGAGCTGCTCGCGCAGGCGGAGGCCGCGGTGGCCCAGGATGCGATGGGTCTCGTGACCGACGGAGGCGCGGTCGAGCTGCCCGCACCCGCGAAGTTCCCCCGCAACATCGCCTTCAACGTCGTGCCCGTCGCGGGCTCGATCGTCGACGACGGCCTCGACGAGACCGACGAGGAGAAGAAGCTGCGCAACGAGTCGCGCAAGATCCTCGAGCTGCCGGGCCTGCTGGTCTCGGGCACGTGCGTGCGCGTCCCGGTGTTCACCGGCCACTCGCTCTCGATCAACGCGACCTTCGCGAACGGCATCACCGCCGAGCGGGCGCGCGAGTTGCTCGCCGAGGCTCCCGGGGTGCAGCTCGCCGACATCCCGAACCCTCTCGAGGCGGCGGGACAGGATCCCAGCTTCGTGGGCCGCATCCGCCAGGACCAGTCGGTGCCCGACGGCAAGGGCATCGCCCTGTTCATCTCGAACGACAACCTGCGCAAGGGTGCGGCGCTCAACGCGGTGCAGCTCGCCGAGCTCGCCGCCGCGAAGCTCACCGCCGCCTTGGCCTGAGCCTGGTCGGCCGGCTCCGTCCGCGCCGCCGCACATCCGCCGGTCGAGGAGCCGTTCAGCGCGCGCGTGCGCGCCCGCGCGCGAGGTCCTGGTGCGCCAGGCGTCGGAGTGCCGCGAGCACGGGTTCGTGCCCGGCGGTACCGAGCACGGCGTATTCGATCGCGGCGTCCGGGTCCTGTGGCACGTGCGCGATGTCGTACTCGGCGATCGCGCGCACGGGGGCGCGTAGGCGGCGAGTCGCTCGTCATCGAGGGGGATGCCCATCGCCTCGACAGCGGCGAGCGCCTGCTCGAGTTGGCGCACCGCGACGTGGCGGGGCTCGTAGGCCCAGCCGAGCCGCTCGATGACGGCACGGGCTCGCGGATAATCCTCGGCTTCCGGAACCGTGGGCGGCAGCTGCGCGAGCGCGGCGCCGAAGGCGTCGTAGAGCGAGGGCCCGGGGTCGTCGATCACGGCGAGTACGCCGCGCGCCTGCTGCACGCTCAGGCCGACCGTCTCGGTGAGGGCACGGATGACGCCGATGCGTCGCACATGGCTCGCGTCGTAGTCCGAGCGGGTCTGCGAGAGGGCGACCCCCGGATGCAGGAGCCCCTCGCGCAGGTAGAACTTGATCGTCGGCACGGGGGCGCCCGTGCGCGCGGACAGCTCGGACATCAGCATCGGGCAACCCCTTGCATTAGATAGCGACAGTATCTAATATTGGATACCATGACAATCCAACCATGGACCACGATCCTGCTGGGAGCCCTGCTGCTGAGCCTCATCACGGTGGAGACCGGGGGCTGGTTCCTCACGCGGGTGGCGCGGGGCGCCTTTCCCGCCAACACCCTGCAGAAGAACTTCTTCCGCGCCGGCCACGCTCACGCCGCGGTGCTGCTCGTGCTGAGCGTCGCCGTCATCCCGCTGCTCGACACCGTCACCCTGCCGCTCGCCCTCGACCTCGTGGGCCGCTTCGGCATCCCGGTGGCGGCGCTGCTCATGCCTGCCGGGTTCTTCCTCTCGGTGCTCGGGCGGGATCCGGAGCGCCCAGGCCGGGCGTTCGTGCTGCTGTGGGTGGGCGCCGGCTCGCTGACCGTCGGCCTCGCCGCCGCGGGCATCGGGCTCATCGTGGGCGGGGTCGCGCAGCTTCTCTAGGACCTCGGTCCCAAGCGGCTCGCAGCGCCCGACATAAGATGGAGGGCGTGTCTGAACCCGTCGACGTCGTCCTCATCGGCGGCGGAGTGATGAGCGCCACCCTCGGTTCGCTGCTGCAACAGCTCGAGCCGAGCTGGTCGATCACCCTCCTGGAAGCCCTGCCCGATGTCGCACAGGAGAGCTCGAACCCGTGGAACAACGCGGGCACCGGCCACTCCGCCCTGTGCGAGCTGAACTACACGCCCGAGAAGAACGGGCAGATCGACATCTCGAAGGCCGTGCAGGTCAACGAGCAGTTCCAGGTGTCGCGGCAGTACTGGTCGTACCTCGTGTCGGAGGGGCTGCTGCCCGAACCTGCGAAGTTCATCAACCCCGTGCCGCACCTGAGCTTCGTGTGGGGCGAGAACAACGTGGGCTACCTGCGCCGCCGCTACGAGGCGCTCACAGGCCACCCGCTCTTCCCGGGGCTGGAGTACACGGAAGACCCGCGCGTCATCCGCGAGTGGGCACCGCTGCTGCTGCCGGGCCGTAAGAAGAGCCAGCCGATCGCGGCCACGCGCATCGTGGGCGGATCGGATGTCGACTTCGGATCGCTCACCCGCAACCTCATCGACGGCCTCGTGGAGCACGGCGCGAAGGTGCTCGTGGAGCGTCGCGTCACGGGACTCAAGCGCCTGAAGGATGGCACCTGGCGGATCAGCGGACGTCACGTGGTGGGCAACACCCCGTTCGAGCTCACGGCGCGCTTCGTGTTCGTCGGAGCCGGCGGGGCGGCGCTGCACCTGCTGCAGAAGTCGGGCATCCGTGAGATCCGTGGCTACGGCGGGTTCCCCATCAGCGGTCAGTTCCTGCGCACCGACAACCCCGAGCTCGTCGCGCAACACCACGGCAAGGTGTACGGCAAGGCCTCGGTGGGTGCGCCGCCCATGTCGGTGCCGCACCTCGACACGCGCGTCGTCGACGGTCAGGCGAGCCTGCTGTTCGGGCCCTACGCGGGCTTCACCCCAAGTTCCTCAAGACCGGGTCGTGGTTCGACCTGTTCGCCTCGATCCGCTGGCACAACCTCGGCACCATGATCGGCGCAGGCCTCAAGAACCTCGACCTCGTCTGGTACCTCGTGACCGAGGTGCTCGCATCCCGCAGGAAGCAGCACGCCGTGCTGCAGCAGTTCGCGCCGAACGCGAAGCTGCACGACTGGCACCGGATCACCGCGGGCCAGCGCGTGCAGATCATGAAGCGCGGCGCGGATGGCAAGGCCGTGATCCAGTTCGGCACCGAGGTGGTCGCGGGGGCGATGGCACGATCGCGGGTCTGCTCGGGGCATCCCCGGGCGCCTCGACGGCCGTGCCGATCATGCTCGACGTGCTCGCGACATGCTTCCCGCAGCAGCTGTCGGCGTGGGAGCCGCAGCTGAAGCGCATGATCCCCTCCTACGGGACGACCCTCTCCGAGAAGCCGAAGGTCGCCACCAAGGAGCTGAAGGACACCGCGAAGACGCTGGGCCTCGCGGTCTGACGCTGTCGTCGGGCCAAACGCTGTAGCGCTTCACGCGACGCGGCAGGCATCCTTGGCGCTTCCCGTGAGGCGCTGCAGCGTTTGACACATCGCGCCGAGCCGCCTAGGTTCGTCTCTCGTGAAGTTGTGACTCCGACCATCCCCGCGCCCGTGGCCGACGCCCGGCGGGGCTCGTCTCCCCTCGCATCCGAGGGTCGAGCGGATCGGATCACCCACCTTGCGATACCCCTATACCCCTTCCTCCATGCTGCGTGCCGACGCCATCGGCATCTCCTTCGGCGACCGCCGCGTGTTCGCCGACCTCTCGCTGAGCATCGGCCCAGGCCACCGCATCGGCCTCCTCGGTGAGAACGGCGCAGGCAAGTCGACCCTGCTCGGCATCCTCGCCGGCGAGCTCGAACCGGATGCCGGACGCGTCGAGCGCCCCGAGGCCACCTCGCTGCTGCGCCAGGAGGTGCGCGCCGACCCGGATGCGCCGCTCGCCGCGATCATCGAGAACGAGCTGGGCGAACTGCGGCGCCTCGAACGCGAGCTCGAGGCGGCGGGGGAGGCGCTCGCGGGCGAGGACCCGGATGCTGCCGATCGGTACGCGACACTGCTCGCGCGGGCCGAGGCGGCCGAGCTGTGGACCCTCGATGCGCGTCGCGACGAGGTGCTCGACGGCCTCGGCGTCGGTCACCTGAGCCTCGATCGCCCGGTCGCCGAGGTCTCGGGTGGTCAGCGCAGTCGCGTCGCACTCGCGGCGCTGCTGCTCGCGCGACCCGATGCCCTGCTGCTCGACGAGCCGACCAACCATCTCGATGACGCGGCCGTCGCGTTCCTCGCGACCCGCCTCCGCCAGTGGGGCGGGCCCGTGCTGTTCGCGAGCCACGACCGCGCGTTCCTCGACGAGGTGGCGACCGGGCTCGTCGACATCGACCCCGCGGCATCCGAGGGCGTCACACGCTACGGCGGTGGCTACAGCGACTACCTCGCGGCGAAGGAGGCCGAGCGGGCGCGCTGGGAGGCGCGGTTCGCGGAGGAGCGGGACGAGGAGGCTCGGCTCGAGGTTGTCGTGACCACGACCGCGAGCTCGATGCGGCTGACCCGTTCCCGACCCGACAACGAGAAGTTCGGGTGGTATCTCAAGGGCCAGGGCCGCGAGCGTCAGGTGGCGCGTCGCATCCGGAACGCCTCCGTGCGTCTCGACGAACTGCGCGACTCGCGCGTCGGCGAGCCGCCGCCCTCGCTGAGCTTCGTCGGAATTCCGGCCGGCTCGCATGTGCTCGACGGCGACGAGCCGCTCGTGACGCTCGAGGACGCGCGGGTCGAGGGGCGCCTTGCGCTCGATGGCCTCGAACTGGCTCCGGATGCGCGGCTGCTGGTGACGGGACCGAACGGTGCGGGCAAGTCGACGTTGCTCGGCGTGCTCGCCGGGCGCATCGCTCCCGATGCCGGACGGGTGCATCGCAGAAAGGGCCTGCGGATCGCGGCGCTCGAGCAGGACGTGCGGTGGAGCGACCCGTCGTGCACCCCGCGTGAGCTCTATGATCGGGCTCTCGGCGAACGACGCGCGGCCGAGCTGCCCCTCGCGGGCCTGGGCCTGCTCGCGGAGCGCGACCTCGATCGCCCGGTGGGCCGCCTCTCGATCGGGCAGCAGCGGCGCACGGCGCTCGCGCTCATCGTGGCGCGGCCACCGCACGTGTTCCTGCTCGACGAGCCCACGAACCACCTCTCGCTGTCACTCGCGACCGAGCTCGAGGAGGCGCTCGGCGCGTACCCGGGGGCGGTCGTCGTGGCGAGCCACGACCGCTGGCTGCGCCGCCGCTGGGAGGGGCCCGAGCTCTCGTTGGTCGCGGCATGAGCCAGCATCGAGAGGTGGACGCGATCGTGGTGGAGCTGCCGGGCCCCGGGCGGTGGCTCGTGCAGAACAGCCCGGCGCGTCGAGTGCCGAGCCACGGCACGGAGCTCTTCGGCACCCGCTACGCCATCGATCTCGTCGGAGTCGACGATCGCGGCCGCTCGGCCGCGCCGTCGCTGCGAGCGCTCGTCGCCTCGGAGCCGCCCGAGCGCTTCGTCGGATTCGGACGGATGCTGCTCGCGCCCATCGCGGGGGAGGTGCTCGTGGTGCATGACGGCGAGCCCGATCACGAGGCGCGTCGCTCGCCGTTCACGCTGCTGCCGTATGCGCTGGGCCAGGCGGCGCGCGTGCGGGCGGGGGTCGTCGCTATCGCGGGGAATCACCTCATCATCGGCCGGCCCGATGGCAGGTGCGTCGCGCTCGTGCATCTGCGTCGGGGCAGCATCCGCGTGCAGCCCGGAGACCGCGTGGAGGCCGGGGCACCCGTCGCGGAGTGCGGCAACTCGGGCAACTCCACGGAACCCCACGTGCATCTGCAGGCGGCCGACCGTGTCGACATGGCATCCGCGCGTGGTCTGCCGTTCGTGTTCCGCCGGTTCCGCGAGCGCGCGAGAGACGGAACGTGGGTCGAGCGACACCTCGCGGTGCCCGGTGAGGGCTCGCTCGTCGAACCCGCTTGACAGAGAATCGAACGCATGTTCGAATACCTGGATGCGGTGGAGCGGGCAGGAACTGGGGGTCGAGGCAGAGGACGCGCTGCCCGGCCTCGCGCGTCTCAACAACCTGGTGCGCTCGGTTCAGACGCCCGAGTTCGCCGGGCTGACCTTCCACGAGGTGCTCGCCAAGTCGGCGCTCAACCACGTGCCCGGCGCCGCGAAGTCGCTCCCGTTCGGCTGGACGATCAACCCCTACCGCGGCTGCAGCCACCAGTGTGTCTTCTGCCTGGCGCCCGACACCATGATCTTGATGGCGGATGGATGCGAGAAGCTGCTCAGCGACGTGCAGGTGGGGGACGAGATCTACGGAACGGAGTCTCGCGGACGGTATCGCCGATACGTGCGTACGACGGTCGAGGCGAAATGGGCCACGCGGAAGCGCGCCTTCCGGATCGAGCTTGCCGACGGGACGGTGCTCACCGCGAGCGGAGATCATCGATTCCTGACGGAGCGCGGGTGGAAGTACGTGGAACCGGCGGCGCGGCCTGACCAACGCCCGTATCTCACCGGCAACAACCGACTGATGGGGTTCGGGATGGGGCGAGGAGCCATTCCCGTCTCGCGAGGACCGGATTATCGCCGGAGATACCTGAACGGCGTCGTTCAGCCGGCGATCACGCGCAAGCTGAATATGGATGGAAAATCCGTGAAGACCTCGAGCGATCTCACCGTCGTGAGCATCGTGGATCTCGGAGCGGACCTCGACCTCATCGACATCGCGACCGGAACGGGCGATTTCATCGCCAACGGCGTCATCAGTCACAACTGCTTCGCCCGCAATACCCACACCTACCTCGATCTCGACGCCGGGCGCGACTTCGACACCCAGATCATCGTCAAGGTCAACCTCGTCGAGGTGCTCGAGCGCGAGCTCGCGCGGCCGAGCTGGGAGCGCCCGAACGTTGCGCTCGGTACCAACACCGACCCGTATCAGCGCGCGGAGGGGCGCTACCGGCTCATGCCGGGCATCATCGCCGCGCTCGCCGCATCCGAGACGCCGTTCAGCATCCTGACCAAGGGCACGCTGCTACGCCGTGACATCCCCCTGCTGCAGGCCGCGGCCGAGCGGGTGCCGGTCGAGACGGCCATGTCGATCGCGGTCTTCGACGACGAGCTGCAGCACTCGATCGAACCGGGTGCGCCGAGCACGGCAGCGCGCCTTGCGACCGTGCGTGCCGTGCGCGAGGCGGGGCTGCCGTGCTCGGTGTTCCTCATGCCCGTGCTGCCCTTCCTCACCGACTCGCGTGAGCACCTCGAGCGCGCGCTCGCGAGCATCGCGGATGCGGGGGCCACCGGGGTCGCTTACAGCGCCCTGCACCTCCGGCCGGGGGCGAAGGAGTGGTTCGCGGCCTGGCTCGCGCGCGAGCATCCGGAGCTCGTTCCGCGGTATCGGGCCCTCTACGGGGCGGGGGCGTACGCCCCCAAGGAGTACCGTCGACAACTCGCCGCCCGCATCCGACCGCTGCTTCGCCGCTACGGTCTGGAACGCCCGAATGTCGACCCGGCGACCGGTTCCATGGGAGCGCGGCCACGCCCGTCGGCGCGGGGAGCGGTGCGCTCGCCGCCGAGCTCAGCCCGGCCGCGGCGGCGGCGCTGCAGCCGACCCTTTTCTGACGGCAACACGTGCAGGATTCAGCACCTCCTCCCGCGTTCGGAGAGCGCTCTCGGCGGTAGGCTCGACGTCATGAACCCGACCCTCAGCGTGGCACCGGTGCGCGGTGATACCGGGGGTGCGGTCGTGCGGCTGGCCATTCTCGACGACCACGAGGTGCTGCTCGACACCCTCACCACCTGGATCGAGCGCAATGCGCCCGACTTCGACGTCGTGCTCGGCGCCGCCAACTGGCTGCAGCTCGTGCAGAGCCCGGCCTTTCCCACCGACCTGGTCTTCATCGACTTCCAGTTGAAGGAGGCGATCTCGATCGAGGCGCGCGTGCGCACCTGCCGTGCGGCCGGCGCCAAAGTCATCGTGCTCTCGAGCCTCGATACACGCGAGGCGCGCGAGCGCGCGCTCGCGGCGGGGGCGAGTGACTTCCTGTCCAAGTCACTGTCGATGACGGCCGTGATGGCGGCCGCTCGGCGCGTCATGGGCATCGAGGCGGGCGACGAGGCCGGAACCCCGCGCGTCGCCGCATCCGCTGCTCCACTGCAGCACCTCAAACCCAAGCTCAGCCCGGGCGAGGAGGAGGCGTTCAAGCTGTACGTCTCCGGCTACAGCACGAGCGCCGTCGCCGAGCGCATGAACGTGCAATACGAGACGGCCAAGACCTACCTGCGTCGGGTTCGGGAGAAGTACGCGAAGGTGGGGCGGCCGGCGGGCAAGAAGGCAGAACTGATCCGCCGGGCGGCGGAGGACGGATACCTCGAGTAGTGGCGAAGCTGTACTTCCGCTACGGAGCGATGAACTCCGGCAAGAGCACGGCGCTTCTGCAGGCGGCCTACAACTACGAAGAACGCGGGCACGAGGTGCTGCTCGCCAAGCCCGCGATCGACTCGAAGGGCGACAACGCGATCGTCTCGCGGCTCGGCGTGGTGCGGCAGGTCGACTTCACGATCGCGCCCGCGGAGGATCTGCTCGACCGCTTCCTCGCGGAACGCGCACGCGCCGTGCAGGAGCGGGGCCGCGACATCAGTTGCCTCCTGCTCGACGAGGCGCAGTTCCTGTCCGAGCAGCAGGTCGACGATCTGCTGCGCATCGCGATCCAGCAGGACATCCCCGTGCTCGCCTACGGCATCCGCACCGACTTCCAGACGGTCGCGTTCCCCGGAAGCCGGCGCCTGCTCGAGATCGCGCACTCGCTCGAAGAGCTCAAGACGATCTGCCGCTGCGGGCGCAAGGCGGTGTTCAACGGCCGTCGCATCGGTGACCGCTTCGTGTTCGACGGCGATCAGGTGGCGATCGACGGAACCGAGGTGACCTACGAGTCGCTGTGCGGCGCGTGCTATCTCGAGGAATCGGGCGGCGTGCTGAACCGCGGATGGCGCCCCAAGTTGGAGTTCAGCTACGGCGACGAGCCGGACGCCGACTTCACGTGATCGGGCGCTGTCAGGATCGGGTATCCTTGACAGGTTGCCGTTGGCAGCACCGGGGTATGGCGCAGCTTGGTAGCGCGCGTCGTTCGGGACGACGAGGCCGCAGGTTCAAATCCTGTTACCCCGACCAATGAGAAAGGGCCGCCTTCGGGCGGCCCTTTCTCATGTGCCGAGCAGTTCTTCAGCCAGCCGAGAGTGGCACCGGTGTGAGGGTCATGACGATCGCCTCCGGCGGGCACGCGAAGCGCACCGGCGCGTAGATCGACGTGCCGAGACCCGCCGACACCTCGAGGAAGGCGCTGCGGGCGCCCGCCCGCCACACCGACAGACCCTGCGCCTGCGCGTGCGGGATGTCGCAGTTCGCCACGAGGGCGGGGCGACCGGGGATGCGGACCTGGCCGCCGTGGGTGTGGCCGGCGAAGATGAGGTCGGCCCCTGGCTCACGAAAGCGTCGAGCACGCGACGGTAGGGGGCGTGGGTGACGCCGATCGTGAGCACCTGGCGCGGCTCATCGCTCGACCACTCGACGTTCTCGCGCATCTCCTCGACAGCGCCCGGCAGCTCGCCGAGGCGATCCCAGCCGCGGTGCGCGTCGCGCGTGCCCATGAACTCGATGCGGGTGCCCTTGATCTCGACCGCGTGCACGCGGTTGTTGAGGTCGAGCCAGCCCAGCTCGTCGTGGAGGAAGCTGTTGAGGGCGGCCGTGTCGAGATCCGCCTCCCGCTTGGCGACGCGCCCCGACGACTTCAGGAAGTAGCCGAAGGGGTTCTTGAACATCGGGCCGAAGTGGTCGTTCGATCCGTGCGCGAACACGCCCGCCGCGCCGGCGAACGGCTCGAGCGCGCGGCGCACGCCCTCGAGGCCGTCCATGTGACCCAGGTTGTCGCCGGTGTCGATCACCAGGTCGGGTTCGTAGACCGCGAGCGAGCGGATGAAGTCCTGCTTCATCCGCTGCCACGGCGCCATATGCATGTCGCTGAGGTGCAGGATCGTGATGGGCCGCGCATCCGGTTCGAGCACCGCAAGGGTCTCGTGGCGCACCGTGAAGCGGTTGCGCTCCACGACCACGCCCCACGCGAGCGTGGCGAGGCCCGCGGCCGCCGTCACGCCCAGCGCGCCGGCGACCGCGCGTCCCGCGTTCGTCACGGGCAGCTGTTCTTCCGTACGGTCAACGTCACCTGGTTGTTCTTGTTGACGACGGAACCCGCGGCGGGGTTCTGTGCGACGACGTTGTTGAGCGTGCCGGGGAGTGGTTCACCGGTGGCGTCGGGTCGAACTCCTCACACGTCTGCGTGACGTTGGTGAAGCCGGCCGACTGCAGCTGGTTCTTCGCGTCGTTGAAGTTCTGGTTCGGCCCCACGACATCCGGCACGGCGGTGGCCTGCCCGTTGCTCGTGTAGACGCGCACGATGCTGCCCTTCGACACCTGCGAGCCGCCTGCCGGGTCGGTCGCGACGACGGTGCCGACGGGAAGGTCGGAATCCATCTGGCCGCCGTCCTCGTAGGAGAGCTGCGCCTGCTCGATGGCCGCCTTGGCGACCTCCGGTGTCGTGCCGATGAGACCGTCGGGCACGAACACCTGCACGCCCTTCATGAGCGCCGGGTCGGGACCCGGGAACGCGCCGCCGGGGTACTGCCCGTCGATTGCCTGGGCGATCGGCCTGAAGATGATGTGACGCAGGTCGCCACCGAAGTTGCCGTTGACGCGAATCTTGCGCATGCTCTGCTTGCCGTCGATGTTCCCGGCCCAGACCGCTGTCGAGACTCGGGTCGACGAGCCGACCATCCAGGTGTGGATCGCGTCGTTCGTGGTACCGGTCTTGCCGAGGTAGGGGTGCCGTCGCGCGGGTTCGACCGGCTCGCGGTGCCACCGTTCACGACGGCCTCCATCGCGTACGCGGCGGTGTTGGCGACGGAAGGTGTCACGAGCGAGGGGCTGCACTGCGCATCTTGACCCGGGATCTCGCTGCCGTCATCCGCAATGAACTTGTCGATGATGATGGGCTTGCAGTAGGTGCCCTGGTTGGCGATGGCCGCATAGGCGTTTGCCTGGGTGAGAGGGGCGATGTTGTTGTCACACCCGCCGAGCACACACGCGGGCGGGCCCGAGAGCAGATCGGAACCGTCTGCCTCTCCATCCGCCCGGTGCACTCCGATCGAGGTGGCTAGCTTGGTGATGTCACACAGATCGACTTCGGTGGCCATCTGCACGAACACAGAGTTCACCGAGTACGCCGTACCACGCACGGCGTTGTAGAGGCCGCTCTCACCAGAGTCGTTGCGGTAGGTGTAGTCGGGGCCGCCGTAGGGACCGTTGCAGCTGTCCTGGAACTTCGCCATGGGCGTCGAGCGGATGCTCGCGTTGAAGGTCTCGTTCAGTCCATGCCCGGCCGTCAAGAACGCGATCAGCACGTACGGCTTGTAGGTCGATCCGGGCTGGAAGCCCTTGGATCCACCGTGCCGGATGTCGCCGTTGAAGTTGACGGCGGTGGTGGTGAGCGGATCACCTGCGCCGGTGTCGTCGAAGGTCTTGTTCTGCGCCATGATGAGGATCCGGCCGGTGCCGACCTCGACACTCGAGACCGCCGAGCCGAGTTGCATACGCGTCTCGTTGGCGGGCGCGATCTCGCTCACGACTCCCGTCGCGTAGCTCTGCAGCGACGGGTTGATCGTGAGCACGACCTTGAGGCCGCCCTGGCGCCAGCGCTGGAGCTGCTGCTCCTTCGTCGCGCCGAGGGAGTCGACCTCGCCGTTGAGAATCGACTTGAGGGCGTAGTCGCAGGGGAAGCGGTACTCGACCGGGGCCGACGCGCATCCGCTGCGCGGCGCGTTCTGGCTCACGGTGGTCTCGTCGATCGGGGTTGCGAGCGCCTCCTCGTAGGCGGCCTTGTCGAGGTGCCCCTGGGTGTGCATCCACCCCAGGATCACGTCGCGGCGCTTCTTGTTGGCCTCGAAGTTGTCGGCGGTGTACAGGCCGTTCTTGCTCGGGTTCTGCACGATCGCGATGAGGCTCGCGGCCTGCGCGGGGGTGACATCCGCTGCCGTGGTGCCGAAGTAACGCTGTGCGCCCGCCTCGACGCCGTAGGTGGTCTGGCCCATCAGCACGATGTTGAGGTACGCCTCGAGGATCTGGTCCTTCGTGTAGCGCTTCTCGAGGCTGATCGCGAGCTTCATCTCCTTGAGCTTGCGGTTCAGGTCGGGGTAGGTCGCGGCCTCGATCGCCGCCTTGTACTCGTCTTCGCTGAGTTCGGTGTTGTTGACCGCCTTCAGCACGAGGATGTTGCGCACGAGCTGCATCGTGAGGGTGGACGCACCCGAGGAGCTCGAGCCGGTCGCCTGGCCGAGTGCCGCGCGGATCAGCGAGGGCACATCCACGCCGCCGTGCTCCTCGAAGCGGCGGTCCTCACCGTCGATCGCGGCCCATTTGAGGTCGTCGTCGATCGCGTCGAGCGAGACCTCCTCGCGGTTCTGGTCGTAGTAGTTGGCGATCGTCACCTCGGTGCCGTCGGGTGCGTAGGCGACGAAGGTGTTGCGCTGGTGCTGCGCAGAGATCTCGATGAAGTCCGGAAGTTCCTGGAAGACGCCGATGGAGTTGTTGGCCGTCATGCCGGTGACGGCGATCGCGGGAGCCACCATGACGGTCACCAGGAGGCCGGCGATGGCGCTGAAGCCGATGAGTCCGGCGCCTGCGCCGAGCAGACTTCTAGCCGAGGTTCCTTGAGCGGGCATAGGGTCAGGGTACGGGAAGACTGCTCCCCGATAGCTGAACGGAAGCCCGAAAAGTGCCGACCTGGGAATATCTCACTACTCCGCTCCTCATCCACAACACCACCGCGATCCTGAACAACTGGGGCTCCCAGGGCTGGGAACTGGTGCAGATCGTGACCGGCCCCGAAGGGGGACTCGTGGCCTACCTCAAGCGCCCCGCCGAAGGAGACAACGCATGACCGTCAACGACCGCCTCGCCGAACTCGGACTCGCGCTGCCGCCCGTGGTGCCCCCGGTGGCCGCCTATGTACCTGCGCTCATCTCGGGAAACCTCGTCTTCACCTCGGGTCAGCTGCCCATGACGGGCGGCGTTCTGCCGGCCGTCGGCAAGGTCGGCGCGGAGGTCGGCGCCGATGAGGCGAAGGAGTACGCGCGGATCTGCGCGCTCAACGCCCTCGCCGCCGCCGACAGCGTCATCGGCTCGCTCGACCGCGTGACGCGCGTGGTCAAGGTGCTCGGCTTCGTGGCATCCGATCCCGAGTTCACCGGCCAGTCGGGCGTGATCAACGGCGCATCGGAGCTGCTGGGCGAGGTTTTCGGCGACGCCGGCAAGCACGCACGCTCCGCCGTCGGCGTCGCGGTGCTGCCGCTGAACTCGCCGGTCGAAGTGGAGCTCGTGCTCGAGTTCGCCTGAGTCTCGGGCCGCTTCGCGGCTGGGCGGATTCGGGTGCGAGCCGCATGCCCCCGCGTATCGCCTTCGGCGATGCGCTCCCGCCAGTCCCGATGCCAGCGTCTCGCACCCGAATCCGCCCACCCGCTTCGCTCGTGCGAAGGCGGGGGCGGACTCGACAGGTGGTGCGGGGAGGGTCTCAGTCCTCGGCGGGGGCTCCCGCGCGCAGCTTGTCGCTGATGATCTGCATGACCGAGGTGTCGGCGAGTGTCGTCGTGTCGCCGATCGCGCGACCCTCCGCGACATCCCGCAGCAGACGCCGCATGATCTTGCCCGAGCGCGTCTTCGGCAGTTCGGTGACGAGGTAGATGTCACGCGGCCGCGCGATCGCGCCGATCGCCTGCGCCACGTGCGCGCGCAGCAGCTGCACGAACTCCTCGTCGTCGTGCGCGGCGCGGTGCGACTCCTTGATGATCACGAACGCCACGACCGCCTGACCCGTGGTGTCATCCGAGGCGCCCACGACGGCGGCCTCCGCCACCATCGGGTTGCCCACGAGTGCCGACTCGATCTCGGTCGTCGACAAGCGGTGGCCCGACACGTTCATGACGTCGTCGATGCGGCCGAGCAGCCAGATGTCGCCGTCTTCGTCGACGTGCGCGCCGTCGCCGGCGAAATAGCGCCAGCCGTGGTCACGGAACTTCTCCCAATAGGTCTCGACGAAGCGCTCCGGGTCTCCCCACACCCCGCGCAGCATCGACGGCCACGGCTCGCGCACCGTGAGCAGGCCGCCGTTGGGCGGGTCGACGCGCGTGCCGTCGTCGAGCAGGATGTCGATCTTCACGCCCGGGACCGGCACCTGCGCGCTTCCCGGCTTGAGCGTCGTGACGCCGGGCAGGGCCGACACCATGATCGCGCCCGTCTCGGTCTGCCACCACGTGTCGACGACCGGTGTGTCGCCGCCGCCGATGACGTCGCGGTACCAGACCCACGCCTCGGGGTTGATCGGCTCGCCGACCGAGCCCAGCAGCCGCAGGCTCGACAGGTCGAACTTCTGCGGGATCTGCCGTCCGAGCTTCATGAACGAACGGATGGCGGTGGGCGCCGTGTAGAGGATCGTCACCTTGTACTTCTCGATGAGCTCCCACCAGCGGCCGGGGTGCGGCGTGTCGGGCGTGCCCTCGTACATGAGCTGGGTGGCACCGTTGGCGAGCGGACCGTAGACGACGTAGCTGTGCCCCGTGACCCATCCGATGTCCGCCGTGCACCAGAAGACATCGGACTCCGGATGCAGGTCGAAGACGTCGTGGTGCGTCGCCGCGCACTGGGTGAGGTAGCCGCCGCTCGTGTGCAGGATGCCCTTCGGCTTTCCCGTGGTACCCGAGGTGTAGAGGATGAACAGCGGGTTCTCGGCGTCGAAGCCCTTCGCCTCGTGGTCGAGGTCGGCGTCGGCCATGGCCTCGTCCCACCAGAGGTCGCGGCCCGCCGTCCAGGCGACCTCGTTGCCGCCGCGCTTGACCACGACGACGTGCTCGACGCTCGTCTCGCCCTCGAGCGCCGTGTCGACGGTCGCCTTGAGGGGGAACACCTTGCCCTTGCGGTAACCCCCGTCGGCGGTCACCACGAGCTTCGCCTCGGCGTCTTCGATGCGCGCGCGCAGCGAATCGGCGCTGAAGCCGCCGAACACCACAGAATGGATGGCCCCCAGCCGAGCCACCGCGAGCATCGCGACCACGGCCTCCGGGATCACCGGCATGTAGATGGCCACCCGGTCGCCCTCGCCGACGCCGAGCGCGGCGAACGCGTTGGCGGCGCGCTTGACGTCGGCGGTGAGCTCGGCATAGGTGATGCTGCGGGAATCGCCAGGCTCGCCCTCCCAGTGGATGGCGACACGGTCACCGTTGCCGGCGAGCACGTGCCGGTCGAGGCAGTTGTAGGCGACGTTGAGCTGCCCGTCGGCGAACCACTTCGCGAACGGCGGCTCCGACCAGTCGAGCACGGTCTCGAACGGCTTATGCCAATGCAGCTCGCGGGCACGCTCGGCCCAGTAGCCGAGCCGGTCGGCCGCGGCACGTTCGTAGAGCTCGGGGCCGGCCACACGGGCGTCGGCGAAGCCGGGATCCGGCGCGAAGCGGCGGGTCTCGGTGAGCAGGCTGTCGATCGAGTTCTGGGACATCTTCATCCTTGTGTCGAATCGCGACCGTGCCTGGAGTCGCGCGGAATTCTCCGGTGAACGCTCCGATCCTAGCCGCACTCATCGGTCGTGTTCCGGGGCGTGACCGCACGCGTCGGCCAGCGGTGGCGTACGGGCGGATGAACGGATGGATGACGCCGTGCGTAGCAGGGGAAAATCTTCCGTTGCATGCGGCGCGCCGTGCAGTAGACTCTGGGGCACCGAGCGTAACCTCTCGGATTTCGCAGTGCCCCACCGATTCCCCCAATCGCGGCACTGCCGTGGCGGCGCCCAATTCCCCCAACTGGGCGCCGCCCCTCCGTCTTATTCGCGCTGCGATAATCCGCAGCGCGGGTGCGCCGCCTGCGTTTGTCTGGCGCCGCGGTAATCCGCGGCGCGTTGGCGCCGTGTGCGGCTTCGCGCGGGCCGCGTCCTCTCTCCTTCCCAGGGGCGGCTCCATCCGGTTGTGCACGGATGCGGGGGTGGCGGGGCGGACGGCAGCCGGAGGGCGGCAGGCTCGACGCATGACTTCGGAGCGGAACGGTGCCCGACGGCTGCCGGACCGCAGCGTCTTCGGGCCGCTCGCCGCCCTCGTGGCCGACGCCGAGATCACCGACGTCTTTCTCAACCCCGACGGCTCGGTGTGGACGGATCGGGGCGACGGCGCCCGCGTGGAGCCCGGCCTGCGCATACCGCCGGGTGAGGCGCGCGAACTGGCCATCCGGATGGTCGCGGCGGGTGGCCGCCACCTCGACGAGGCGACGCCGGCGGTCGACGTGCGACTGGGCGACGGCATCCGCGTGCACGGCGTGCTCCCGCCGGTGTCACCGGACGCCGCGGTGCTGTCGATCCGCCTTCCGCGGGTGGGAAGCCTCGATCTCACCGCCCTCGAGTCCGCAGGGCTCTGTGCGCGCGTGCCGCGATCGCTCGTCGACGAGCTTGTGGCGCGCCGCGCGAACGTGCTCGTGACGGGCGCTGCCGGATCGGGCAAGACCACGCTGCTCGGCGCGATGCTCTCGAGTGCACCGGCCACCGAGCGCATCGTCATCGTCGAGGACGTGGCGGAACTGCGCGTCGCGCATCCGCACCTGGTCCGGCTCGAGGCGCGGCAGCCGAACCTCGAGGGAGCCGGGGCGATCGGGCTCGACCGCCTCGTGCGCGAGGCGCTGCGGATGCGACCCGACCGGCTCGTGGTGGGCGAGTGCCGTGGCGCCGAGCTGCGGGAGCTGCTCATCGCGCTCAACACGGGCCACGACGGAGGAGCCGGCACCGTGCACGCCAACTCGCTCGGGGATGTGCCCGCGCGGCTCGAGGCGCTCGGCGCGCTTGCCGGGTGGTCGCCCGAGGCGCTCGCCCGGCAAGTGGTGAGTGCGATCGACGCCGTGCTGCACCTCGAGCGAGACGCCGAGGGCGTGCGCAGGCTCGCCGAAGCGGGACGATTGGCCCTCACGCGGCGCGGCCGACTGGTCGCGGAGGCGACGTGACGTCAGGGGCCGAGCGTCTGCAGGGCGGTTCCCGCGAGCGACACCGCGATGTCGAGGTCGTCGTCACGCGCCTCGTCGTTCGCCCATACGTCGACCCAGGCTCCGCCCGGAGAAAGCGTGGAGACGACGCCGTCGATCGCGCCCGTGAACGTCGAGGTGTGCACGGCGGAGAATCCGGCATCGCCGAGCTCGTCGAAGCTCTCGCGCTCGACCCATTCGGGCACGGGTGCGGCGAAGTGCGCGTCCCAGACGAGGTCGCCGCCGGGCAGCACGACGAGATCGACGGTGCGCGCGGTCGCAGAGCCGAAGCCGTTCCGCCAGGCGCAGTGCACCGCGCCGGCCCGGTCGAGCGCAGCCTGACGGAGGGTCTGCGACAGCACGGGCCCACGGTCCGTCCACGGCTCGACGTCATCGCCGATCGACGAATGCACGGCCTCGCGGGGCAGCAGCGCGGCACAGTCGACGGGGACCGACGCCGGTGCCGGCCAGTCCGGATTCGCCACCTCGGCGGCAGCGACGCGCGCGACAAGCGGAGCGAGCACGGCGTCGAGGGCGGCGACATCGACCAGTCCGAAGGCGTTGACGGCGACCCAGTTGCGGCCTGCGAGCACATCGGCCCGGCACCCCGGGCGTTCTCCCGGACGGCAGCTGAACCAGGCGGCCTCGCCGTGCGCCCCCTCTTGCGGTTGGAACATCTGCAGCTCGGCCTCGAGCCGCTCCCATTCGGTCTCCGCCGCGGGGAGCACATCGACCTCGAGGTATCTCTCGTCGTCCCCCCACGCGCACCGCGTCGCCCCGGCGAGTGCGAGGGCCGCAGTGGCGACGTTGCCCATGCCGCCGTACCCCTCCACGTAGGGCGCGCGCACGCCGAGCGGCTCTCCGAATCCCGCGCGGAACACGTCGGCGTCGACGAGTTCGTCGCAGTCCAGAGCGAGCAGCGGATGAGGAGTCGGCTCCGCCTGCCGGCTCGCGTCGGGCGGGCCGCCCGCGCCGGGCGGCCCTGCGGTGCACGCGGTGAGGCCGAGCACGAGTCCGAGGCCTGCCACGGCGGCAATCGCTCTCATCGGGTACCTCTTCTCTTCATCGGGTCACTCTCATGACGGATGCCGGGCCCTCCGAGGTTGACATCCGGCGACCGAGCCGGGTGGTGCGAACCGTGGGCCGCCTGCTGTCACGGAGCCGAGAGCCCGATCCGGCGGCAGCGCTCGACGAGACGGCCGACATCGTGCACCGGCTCGCGATCCTGCTGGGCGCGGGCCTGGATCCGCACGCGGCGATCCGTGCGCTCGCTGAGACGAGCGAGCCGCTCGCCGAGGCCGCACGGTGCGCCAGCCCGCTCGAGGTGCCCGAGGCGCTGTGCGCTGCATCGAGCAGCGACACCGCTGCAGATCGAGGCTGGCGCTACCTCGCGGCCTGCTGGGCCATCGCGACGGAGTCGGGCGCTCCGCTCGCGACCACGCTCGAGCGCGCGGCCGATGCGATTCGCGCGCTCGCCGACGCCGATCGCCAGATCGAGCTCGCTCTCACCGGCCCGGTGTCGACGGCGCGCGTCGTCGCACTACTGCCCGCGGCAGGCATCGGCATGGCGCTGCTGATCGGCGCCGACCCGCTCGGCGTCATCTTCGGCACCGTGCCGGGTGCCGTGGCCGGAGTGCTCGGGGTTCTCGCGCTCACACTCGGCATGCGCTGGAACCATCGCCTGGTCGCGGCGGCGCGCGTCGCGGATCCCCTCGCAGGCGCGGGCCACGAGCTGCTCGCCCTCGCGATGTCAGGCGGGGCGCCTCCGGATGCCGCACTCGCGCGAGTCTCCGATGCCGCGGGTCGGTGCGGCATCACGGTGCACCCGGAACCGGCGCGTGCGACGCTCGAGTTCGCCGTGCGGGCGGGTGTGCCCGTCGTCGCGCTCCTGCGGGCGGAGGCGGCGCGGACTCGACGGATCGCGGTGACCGAGGCGCTCAGGCGCGCCGCTCTGCTCAGCACCCGGTTGCTCGCACCGCTCGCGGTGTGCTTCCTGCCGGGCTTCGTGTTGCTGGGCGTCGTGCCCCTCATGATCGGCATCCTGCGCGACGCCCTCACCGCGTTCTGACGGCCGCGTCGGGCCCGACGCACTCTTCACAGCCGGGGGTGTGACGAACTATCCACGGATCGCCGCATCCGCTCACCGCACGACCGCATGGAACGCGAGCATGGATGCGTCGTGCCGACGAGGGAACAGGAGCCCCCATGAGAACCCGCATCCTCCGCCGACTCACCGCACGCGCCGCACACGACGACGGCGCCGCCACCGCCGAGTACGCCATCACCATCATGGCCGCGGTCGGCTTCGCCGGCCTGCTCGTCGTGATCATGCGCTCCGCCGAGGTGCAGCAGATCCTCACCGACCTCGTGCGCAATGCGCTCGCGTTCGCCGGCTGACGACGACGGCAGCGTCGCAGCCGAGTTCGCGGTGGCCCTGCCCGCCGTCGCCCTCGTGCTCGCGCTCTGCGTCGGTGCCGTCGGCGTCGGGTCGCAGCAGCTGCGCCTGCAGGATGCCGCGGCGGATGCGGCGCGAGGTCTTGGCAGAGGCGAGAGCACGAGCGCGGTGCAGGGCCGCGTCTCCCGGGCCGCTCCCGGCAGTGTGCTGGCCGACTGGAGCTCGGGCGAGCTCGTGTGCGCCCGCCTGACGGTGCCGGCTCGCGGCCCGGCCGCCGTCGCGGGACTGCGCCTCGCGGCCGAGAGCTGCGCGCTGGACGGCGGACGATGAGAGCGACAGCGCGAGACCGCATCCGTGACGAGACAGGGGCCGGCGGGGTGCTGGCGCTTGCGATCGTGGCGATGACCCTCGTGTGCGCCCTCGCCGCCCTCGGCCTCGCGTCGGCGCTCGCCGCGCGCAGCGCGTCGTCGCGGCGGCCGACGCCTCGGCGCTCGCGGCGGCCGACACGCTGCTCGGCGTGGTTCCGGGCGATCCCTGCGCGCTCGCGGCGGAGGTGGCCGCAGCCCATCTGGTGGCCCTCGCCGATTGCGAATTCGAGGGAGCGGAGGCCCGCGTGACGATCGCCGCGACGTGGTTCGGCCTGCCGATCGCGGTGGAATCGCGGGCCGGGCCGGCGCCGTGACGCGAAGCTCACATCCGGGACCAAAGACCTGGAACCATGCGAGGTCCTGCCAGGACTCTGTGTGTATGGTGTGCTCCGGATAGAAGAGGAGGCCCCGTGCCTACGAAGAAGCTCGTGATCGTCGAGTCGCCGGCGAAGGCGCGCACGATCGCGCAATACCTCGGCGACGGCTACGAGGTGCAGGCTTCCGTCGGCCACATCCGCGACCTCATCGACACCAAGAACCTGCCGCCCGAGCTCAAGAAGGGCAGCCTCGGCAAGTTCTCGGTCGACGTCGAGAACGGCTTCGAGCCCTACTACGTGGTCTCCGACAGCAAGAAGAAGACGGTCGCCGAGCTCAAGCGCGCGCTCAAGGATGCCGACGAGCTCTACCTCGCAACGGATGAAGACCGCGAGGGGAGGCCATCGCGTGGCACCTGCTCGAGGTGCTCAAGCCCAAGGTGCCCGTCAAGCGCATGGTGTTCCACGAGATCACCAAGGATGCGATCCAGCGCGCCGAACAGAACACCCGCGAGATCGACACCGCGCTCGTCGACGCGCAGGAGACCCGCCGCATCCTCGACCGGCTCTACGGCTTCGAGATCTCGCCCGTGCTGTGGCGCAAGATCGGACCGGGTCTCTCCGCCGGCCGCGTGCAGTCGGCCGCCACCCGCCTCGTCGTCGACCGGGAGCGCGAGCGACTCGCCTTCACATCCGCCAACTACTGGGATCTCGTCGCCGAGCTCACCCCCGCGGATGCCGATTCCAGCTTCACCGCGAAGCTCGCGCGCCTCGAGGGTCGCCGCGTCGCTCAGGGTGGCGACTTCGACGACCACGGTGCACTCAAGACCGACGTGATCGCCCTCGACGAACGCGCGGCCGACACCCTCGTCGACGCACTGCGCGCGCCGAGCGCCAGCTTCCAGGTATCCAAGCTCGAGACGAAGCCCTACTCGCGTCGCCCCGCCGCTCCGTTCACGACCTCGACGCTGCAGCAGGAGGCCTCGCGCAAGCTGCGCTTCTCGGCGCGCACCACGATGAGCCTCGCGCAGTCGCTCTACGAGAACGGCTACATCACCTATATGCGCACCGACTCGACGACGCTCTCTCAGCAGGCGATCGAGGCGGCGCGGCGCCAGGCGGTCACGCTCTACGGCGCCGACTCGATTCCCGAGAAGCCCCGCGTGTACGCGTCCAAGTCCAAGAACGCGCAGGAGGCCCACGAAGCCATCCGCCCCTCGGGCGACAGCTTCCGCACCCCGGCCGAGCTCAGCTCGCAGCTGCGCGGCGATGAGTTCAAGCTCTACGACCTCATCTGGAAGCGCACCGTCGCCTCCCAGATGGCCGACGCCAAGGGGTCGACCGCGACCGTCACGATCGCGGCCGACGGAGGCGAGGGCGCGCACGCCGAGTTCACCGCATCCGGAACGGTCATCACCTTCCGCGGCTACCAGGCCGCCTACGAGGAGGGCCGCGACGAGGCGCGCAACGCGAGTGCCGACGAAGCGAGCGCCAAGCTGCCGCCGCTCGAGGAAGGGCAGGCGCTCACGCTCGCCGAACTCGAGGCCAAGGGCCACGACACCACGCCGCCGCCGCGCTACACCGAGGCCAGCCTCGTCAAGGCGCTCGAGGAGCTCGGTATCGGGCGACCCTCGACCTACGCCTCGATCATCTCGACCATCATCGACCGCGGCTACGTGACCCCGCGCGGGCAAGCGCTCGTGCCGAACTGGATCGCGTTCAGCGTCGTGCGCCTGCTCGAAGACCACTTCTCGGAGCTCGTGGAGTACGACTTCACCGCCGAGATGGAAGACGACCTCGACAAGATCGCCGGCGGCGAGGCCGACCGCGTCGACTGGCTCGGTCAGTTCTACTTCGGCGGAGGAGATCACCCCGGGCTCCGCGAGATCGTCGACAACCTCGGCGACATCGACGCGCGCGCCGTCAACTCCATCCGCATCGACGACGGCATCACCCTGCGCGTCGGCAAGTACGGCCCCTACCTCGAGGTGGAGGACGGCAGCGAGACGCCGCGTCGCGTCAACGTGCCCGAAGACCTCGCCCCCGACGAGCTGACCGCCGAGAAGGCCCGCGAGCTCATCGACGCGCCCATCGTGACCGACCGCGTGCTCGGCGAGAACCCCGCGAACGGCAAGACGATCGTCGTGAAGGACGGGCGATACGGCCCGTACGTCACCGAGCTCGAGCCGGAGCCCGACACCGAGATCGTCGCGGATGCCGCGACCGGCGAGGTCGTCGAGGAGAAGCCCAAGAAGAAGGCCGCGAAGAAGGCCGCGGCCCCGAAGCCCCGCACGGCATCCCTCTTCAAGAGCATGGAGCCGGCCACGGTCGACCTCGCGACGGCGCTCCAGCTGCTCGACCTGCCCCGCACCGTGGGGGAGGACCCGGAGTCGGGTGAACCGATCACCGCCCAGAACGGTCGCTACGGCCCGTACCTGAAGAAGGGCACCGACTCGCGCTCGCTCGAGAGCGAAGACCAGATCTTCACGATCGAGCTGCCCGCGGCTCTCGAGATCTTCGCGCAACCGAAGTACGGCGCCCGTCGCGCCTCGAGCGCCCTCAAGGAGTTCGACGCCGACCCCACGAGCGGCAAGCCGATCCGCATCCGCGACGGGCGGTTCGGCCCATACGTGACCGATGGCGAGACGAACGCCACCATCCCGCGCGGCGAGACCGTCGAGGGCGTCGACTTCGACCGTGCCGTTCAACTGCTGGCCGACAAGCGCGCCAAGGGACCCGCCAAGCTGAAGGCCAAGCGCGCGCCCGCCAAGCGCCCCGCGGCGAAGAAGAAGGCCTGAGGTGCCGGGCACCGCATCCGGCCTCTTCCTCACCTTCGAGGGCGGCGATGGATCGGGCAAGTCGACCCAGTCGGCGCTGCTGACCGAGTGGCTCTCCCAGCAGGGTCGCACCGTCGTGCATGCACGTGAGCCGGGCGGCACCGAGCTGGGGCTCGAACTGCGCGAGATCATCCTGCATCGGCGCGGCTACATCGCGCCCCGCGCGGAGGCCCTGATCTATGCGGCCGACCGCGCGCACAACGTGGCGACCGTGGTGCGGCCCGCGCTCGAACGTGGCGACATCGTCATCCAGGATCGCTATCTCGACTCGTCCGTCGCCTACCAGGGCGCCGGACGCGTGCTCGAGCCCGCCGAGGTGCGAGACGTGTCGCTGTGGGCCACCGAGCACCTGCTGCCCGACCTCACGATCCTGCTCGATCTCGACATCGAGACCGGGCGCGCGCGTCTCGACGACGCCCGCACCCGGTACGACCGCCTCGAGGCGGAGGCGGCCGAGTTCCACCACCGCGTGCGCGAGGCCTACCTCGCCCTCGCGGCCGCTGAGCAGGGCCGCTTCCTCGTGCTGGATGCGACCGAGCCCGTCGAGACGCTCGCCGAGCGCATCCGGGCACGCGTGTCGGACCTGCTCGCGTAGCCTTCCATCGTGAGCAGCATCTGGGACGAGCTGACCGGGCAGGCGGAGGCGATCGCCACCGTGCGCGCGGCGGCCGCAGGCGACGGGCTCGCCCACTCCTGGCTCATCACGGGGCCACCCGGGTCGGGCCGTTCCACCCTCGCCTACGCCTTCGCAACCGAGCTGCTCGCACGCGCGGAGGTGCCGGGCGATCTCGAGCACACCGCCGCCCAGGTGGCCGCCCGCACGCACCCCGACCTCGCCGTCCTCAGCACCGAGGCGGTCATCATCAAGATCGACGACGTGCGCCAGCTCGTCACGTCGAGCCAGTTCTCGCCCGCCGTGGGTCGCTATCGCGTCATGGTCATCGAGGATGCCGACCGCATGACGGAGCGCACGTCGAACGTGCTGCTCAAGGCGCTTGAGGAGCCGCCGGAGCGCACCATCTGGATCCTGTGCGCGCCGAGCGAGGCCGACCTGCTGCCGACGATCCGTTCGCGTGTACGCACGGTGCGCCTGCGGGTGCCGAGCGTCGACGACGTCGCCGAGCTGATCTCGCGCCGCGACGGCATCAGCCTGCCCGAGGCGCAACGCGCGGCGCGCGAGGCGCAAGCCCACATCGGCATGGCGCACCGGCTCGCCACCGACGAGCACGCGCGCACGCGCCGCCGCCGCACCATGGAGCTCGCGCTCGGCATCCGCAGCGTGTCGGGGGCGGTGCTCGCGGCCGCGGAGTTCCTGGAGATCGCTGGTCAGGATGCCAAGGCCATCACCGAGACCCGTGACGCCGAGGAGCGCGAGCAGGCGCTGCGCTCGCTCGGCGTCGACCCGGGTGGCACCGTGCCTCCCGCGCTCCGCGCCCAGCTCAAGGCGCTCGAAGAAGACCAGAAGCGCCGCGCGACGCGCAGCCTGCGCGACGGCATCGACCGCATCCTCGTCGACCTGCTCTCGCTGTACCGCGACATCCTGCTGCTGCAGCTCGGGGTCGAGCTCGAGCCCGTCAACCTCGCGATCTACGCCGAACTGAGCCAGGCGGCCGCCGCATCCACGCCCGCCCAGACGCTCGCCACGCTCGACGCGATCAGTGAGGCCCGCATCCGCATCGAGGGCAACGTGGCCCCTGCACTCGCGCTCGAGGCGATGCTCGTGCGCGCGATCCGCCGCGCCCCGGCGGGCACCCGGTGAGGCCTCGAACCGCCGGGCGCACCGCCCGGACGCTGCTCGTCGCCCTCGCCCTCGCCGCCGCAGCGAGCATGCTCGCGGGCTGCGTCTCGTGGTTCCTGCCGCCGCGCCCGCCGACCACCTCGACGCCGACCGCGGAAGACGTGCCCGCGGAACTCGCCCCCTTCTACCACCAGGTGCTGCACTGGACGGGATGCGGCGACGGCATGCAGTGCACGACGGCCACGGCGCCGCTGGACTGGGCGGACCCCAGCGGCGACACGATCGAGCTGGCGCTCATCCGCCAGCCCGCGACGAGTGGCACCGCTCGTGGCTCGCTGCTCGTGAACCCCGGCGGCCCGGGCGGCTCGGGGGTCGACTTCATCCGCGACTCGATCGACTTCGCCACGAGCGAGAAGCTGCAGCGCGAGTTCGACGTCGTGGGCTTCGACCCGCGCGGCGTCGGCTCCTCGACGCCGGTCGCGTGCACCGACGACGACGCCGAGCTCGACGACTACCTCTACGGCATCGTTCCGGGGAGTACGGATCGGATGCCTGGATCACCGCGCGGCAACAGGTGAACGCCGACTTCGGGCAGGGCTGCCTCGAACACACCGGACCGCTCCTCGGTCACATCGACACCGTGAGCGCGGCGCGGGATCTCGACCTGTTGCGGGCCGCGCTCGGCGATACGACGCTCAGCTACCTCGGCTATTCGTACGGCACCTACCTCGGCGCGCGCTACGCCGAGCTCTTCCCCGAGAAGGCCGGACGTCTCGTGCTCGACGGCGCGATCGACCCCGCGGCCACCGAGTTCGACGTGACGCTCACCCAGGCGCGCGGCTTCGAGAGCGCCCTCACCTCCTATCTCGACGACTGCATCACGCGTGACGACTGCCCGTTCACGGGTGGTGCGGATGCCGCGCGCACGCGCATCGCGCAGCTCCTGCGTGACCTCGACGCGCATCCGCTGCCCGGCAAGGACGGACGCCTGCTCGGCGCGGCGACGATGTTCAGCGCGATCATCCTGCCGCTCTACAACGAGAGCAACTGGAGCTACCTCGACGACCTCTTCACCGAGGTGCGCGCAGGGAAGACCGACACGGCGTTCTTCCTCGCCGACGTCTACAACGACCGCAACGCCGACGGCAGCTACAGCTCGAACGGCAGCGAGGCCTTCCTCGCCATCAACTGCCTCGACTACCCGAGCGACGGCGACGTGGCGACGATGCGCACCGAGGCGGCACAGCTTGCGCAGGAGGCGCCCGTGTTCGGTCCCTGGATGGCGTACGGCGGCACACTCTGCCCGCAGTGGCCGTTCCTCTCGAGCATCGAGCGGGCGCCCATCACGGCGCCGGGGTCGCCCGACATCCTCGTGGTGGGCACGACGAACGACCCGGCGACCCCCTACGTCTGGGCGAAGGCGCTCGCCGGGCAGCTCGAGAACGGCCACCTCGTCACGCATCGCGGCGAGGGACACACGGCCTACGGCGAGAGCACGTGCGTGACGGATGTCGTGGACGCGTTCCTCGTCGACGGGCGGGTTCCGGCATCCGACCCGGTGTGCTGACCCGTCGCATCCGCCGCTGAGCAGCAGCTGCGTACGGGCGGCCGGTCAACTTCGGCTATGCTCGAACGCTGTGCCGCTGTATGCAGCGCGCGCCGCCTTAGCTCAGTCGGCAGAGCGTCTCACTCGTAATGAGAAGGTCGTGGGTTCGATTCCCACAGGCGGCTCCATCCCCTCTTTCCCGCTCGCCCCCTAGGATCGCGTCATGCTGGACGCGATCGGGCAGGTGCTTCCGCTCGCGGTCGTGGTCGCGCTCAGCCCCGCCCCGATCATCGCGATCATCGTCGTGCTGCTGGGTGCGGATGCGGGTCGACGGGGCACGGCGCTGCTCGCCGGGCGGGTGCTCGGCGTGGTGCTCGTGGTCGCCGTGTTCACGCTGTTCGCCGAGGCGATCGTGCTGCTCGGGATGCCGCCCCTGCTCGAGGCGATCCTGCAGCTCGTGGTCGGTCTCGTGCTCGCGATCGTCGGCGTGCGCAAGCTCGTGCGCCGCTCCGCGACGACGACCTCGCCGCGGTGGATGACATCCCTCGAGGGGATCTCGGCCGGTCGCGCCTTCTGGTTCGCCGTCGTGCTGTCGATCGCGAACCCCAAGGAGCTTGCCATGGGTGCGGCGACCGGCCTCGTGATCGGCGGCCTCATCCCGGAGCCGGGGCCGGCCCTCGCGGTGGCGCTCGTCTACACGGTGATCGCCGTGCTCGGGGTGGCGGCGCCGCTCGTCACTGTGGCCGTGATGCGGGAACGCGCCGCGCCCGTTCTCACCGCCATCCGCGGCTGGCTCGAGCGCAACAACGCCGTGCTCATGGCGATTCTGCTGCTCGTGTTCGGCGCGATCCTGCTCGGTCAGGGCGTCTCGGGGCTCGCCTGACCCCGCGAAGGGCATCCCCGAAGGGGGTTGGGCAGCCGGGAATGCCGGGCGTAACCTGACACGCGTAGCGCAGCCTGTGGGGGAAGCGCTACCCGGCTCCTGTGGGGGGAGACGGAATCTTCTTGAACTGGGGGTTCAAGAGTGGTCAAGCGCACGATTCTCGTGGGGGCGGCACTCGGTGCCGTGCTCGCTCTCGGCTTGCCGTTCGTCGGCGGCGGAGGACCGGCATCCGGTACCTCCGCCTTCGCGGACGAGGGCGATGTGCTGCCGGTGGCGGCCACCTCGCCGCTCGCGACGACCGGGCGGATCGGCGACACGGCATCCGCTCTCGCCGCGGTGACGCTCGCGCCTGAGACGCCGACGATGGCCCCGGCGGCCGAGAAGACCCGCAACCTGAAGGTCGACTCGGAGCACATCGCGCAGAAGCCGGTGCCGAAGCCGATCGTGATCCCGCAGACGCCGGCGGCGAAGCGGGGCGGAACCGCGGCGCGCGTCGCAGCGCGCCAGGCAGCGGGCCAGGCCTGCCCGGGCAACGTCGGCGGATCGGTCGGCGGTGCGCCCGGCATCACCTCCGCGGGGGCGTCGGCGGAACGACCACGTCGGATCTGCAGTCGTTCGCGGCGACCTACAACGCGATCCGGGTCGCCAACTGCCTCGACCCGGTGCCGATGTCGAACTTCCGCTACGACCCGTGCATGGAGCAGCGTCTGTTCTGGATCGCGGAAGACCCGAGCCCCGACGTCAACAGCGCATGGGGCCACAGCGGCACCCCGCGCTCGGACGGTGCACCCGCTGTCGGATGCGACGGCAACCTCGCGGGCGGCTCCGGCAACACGGGGGCCACCGTCGCGCAGAAGTGGTGGAACTCGGCCTCGCACCAGAAGTCGCTGTACCGCCCGAGCTACGCGGGCTCGACGGGCGGCGTGGTGATCTGCTTCGCGATGGTGCACGGCGGCCTTCCGGCCGACGGCTACGGCTTCACGCGCGCGGCCGCGCGCTGGGGTGGCTGCTGAGACCTTCGGGTGTCAGGCGACCGCGTCGCGCCTCTACGCTGAAGGCATGACCGATCGACTGCGCTGGGGCATCCTGGGCACCGGGGGCATCGCCCGCCTCTTCACCTCCGACCTGAACCTCACCGACCGGGCGGTGACGGCCGTCGGCTCACGCACGCAGCAGAGCGCGGATGCCTTCGCGACCGCGTTCGGCATCCCGCGCGCCCACGGCAGTTATGAGGCGCTCGCGGCCGACCCCGAGGTCGATGTGATCTACGTCTCGACGCCGCACCCCTTCCACGCCGAGGGCGCGCGGCTCGCGCTCGAGCACGGCAAGCATGTGCTCGTCGAGAAGCCGTTCACGCTCAACGCCGCCGAGGCGCGCGCGGTCGTCGACCTCGCGGCGGCGAAGGGTCTCGTGGTGCTGGAGGCGATGTGGACCCGGTGGCTGCCGCACATGGTGCGCGTTCGTGAGCTGCTCGCCTCCGGTGCGCTCGGCGAGGTGCGCGCAGTGCTCGCCGACCACGACCAGAAGCTGCCCGTGAATCCCGAGCATCGCCTGCAGAATCCGGCGCTCGGCGGCGGGGCCCTGCTCGATCTCGGCATCTACCCCGTGTCGTTCGCATGGGATGTGTTCGGCGCTCCGTCGAGCGTGCACGCGATCTCCTCGCCCACCGCGACCGGCGTCGACCGGCAGACCGCGATCATCTTCGGCTACCCCGGCGGTGAGCAGGCGGTGCTGCACACCCAGCTCGACGCCCGCGGCCCCTCGACGGCCGCCATCATCGGCACCGAGGCCCGCATCCAGATCGACCCCGTCTGGTACACCCCCACCTCGTTCTCGCTCATCGACCCCTCGGATGCGGTCATCGAGCGGTTCGAGCAGGAGGTACCGGGTCGAGGGATGCAGTTCCAGGCATTCGAGCTCGAGCGTCTCGTGGCGGCGGGCACCGTGGCGGGGGAAGTGCTGCCGCCCGAGCAGAGCGTGGCGATCATGGGCACCCTCGACGAGATCCGGCGGCAGATCGGCCTGCGCTACCCGGGTGAATGAACGGTCGGGGAGCCGGGCACTCGGGCGCACGCTGGCTATCATGATGCGGTGACCGACGAGCAACCGATGTCGCGCCGTGCCGCCCGCGAAGCGGCGAAGGCGGCGTCCGCGACCCCGGGCGGGGCGCCTGCGGATGTGCCCGCGGGTGCGCCGGTCGACGTGCCCGCCGACTCTCCTGCCGATGCGAGCGCTGACGCACCCGTCGGTGCGCCCGCCCCGAAGGCGGGCGGCATCGCCGCGCTGCTGCGCAAGCACCCCGTCGCATGGATCGTCTCGGCCGGAGCTCTCGTGTTCGTGCTGCTGGGCACCGGCTCGATCTTCGCGGGCGTCGCGTGGGCGTCGCGCTCCGACGCGGCGCCCGTCACCAGCCCCACGGAGACCGAGAAGCCTCCGCGCCCGGTGTCCGACCAGCCCGTCACGGCCAACCGCCTGCGCACCTGCTCGGTCGCGGGCCCGGCATCCGATGGTCGACTCATGTCGCTCGAGGGATATGTCGTGCGAGCAGACACCGGAGATGTGCTCTTCGACCGCAGCGGTTCCACGCCGGCCCGCACGGCATCCGTGCTCAAGGTGTTCACCGCGGCTGCCGCGATCGCGCGCCTCGGGCCGGATTTCCAGATCACGACGAGCGTCTACGAGGGGTCGAGCCCCGGCACGATCGTGCTCGTCGGCCGCGGCGACGCGACGCTGTCGGCGCTGCCCGCGGGGCAGGAGAGCTTCTACCCGGGGCGCCCAAGCTGCAGACGCTCGCCGAGAACGCCGTCTCGCAGTACGCCCAGCGCTATCCCGGCACGCCGATCACGCACGTCGTGCTCGACGCGAGCTACTGGAGCGCGGCCGACAAGTGGGACAGCAGCTGGAAGCGCTCCGAGCAGACCACCGGGTATCACTCCGAGGTGACCGCGCTGCAGGTCGACGGCGACCGGGCCGACCCGCGCGCGTCGACGAGCCCGCGCTCGACCGACCCGATCGCCCGTGCCGGGGCCGCCTTCGTGGCCGCGCTCAAGGCGGCCGATCCCACCGGCGACGTCGTCGACCCCGAGGTCGACACCACGATCGGCAACGCCGTCGGCTCCACGACGCTCGCCGAGGTGACCTCGCAGCCGCTGCGCGTGCTGATCAAGCAGATGCTGCTGGTGAGCGACAACACCCTCGCCGAGATGCTCGCGCGCATCGTCTCGAAGCAGTCGGGCATGGACGGATCGGCCGCGTCGCTGCAGCAGGCGATTCCGTCTGCGCTCGTTCAGTTCGACGTGCCCGCCACCGGCCTCACCATCCGCGACGGCTCGGGGCTGTCGGATCTCAACGCGGTTCCCGCGTCGACGATGACCGAGTTCATGCGCAAGGTGCGCGACGGTGCTGCTGGTCTCGACGTCGTGCGCGACGGCCTGCCCGTCGCGGGACAGAGCGGCACCCTCGCGAGCCGGTTCAGCGGCGACAACGCCGTCGCCCGCGGCCAGGTGTGGGCGAAGACCGGGTGGATCGACACCGCCTACACGCTCTCGGGCTACCTCAACTCGGCCGACGGCACGCCTCTCGCTTTCACCTTCTACGCGATCGGGGAGGGGATCGGCAGCGACGCGCGAGCGGCGCTCGACACCCTCACCACCGCGGTGTTCACCTGCGGAGACAACCTCTCCAACAACTGACCGGGAGGTCACCATGGCACGCGCGCTGCTCGTGATCGATGTGCAGAACGACTTCACCGAGGGCGGTGCACTCGGGGTCGACGGCGGTGCGGCGGCGGCGGAAGCCATCACCGACTACCTGCGCGCGCATCCGGATCGCTACGAGGTGGTGTTCGCCTCGCGCGACTGGCACCACGGAGACGACGACAACGGCGGGCACTTCGCCACGGATGCCGAGCCCGATTTCGTCACGACGTGGCCCCCGCATTGCGTGGGCGGCACACCGGGCGCCGAGTACCATCCGGCGCTCGATGCCTCGCTCGTCGACGTGCATGTGAAGAAGGGGCAGGGCGTGCCCGCGTACTCGATCTTCGAGGGCACCACCGAGGACGGCGCCTCGTTCCCCGCGGAGCTCGACCGGCTGGGTGTCACCGACGTCGATGTCGTGGGCATCGCCACCGACTACTGCGTGCGCGCATCCGCTCTCGACGCACTCGCGGCGGGCCGCCGGGTCACGGTGCTCGAGGATCTCGTGGCGGCGGTCGACCCCGTGACGGGCGCGCAGGCCCTCGTCGACCTCGCCTCCGCCGGTGCCGCCGTGCGCCCCTCCCGCTGACGGCATGCGCGGCCTCGTCGCGTTTCGTCGCGTGAGGGGTCGCAAAGTGTCGCCCAACGGGCTCGATTTCGACACTTTGCGACCCCTCATGGCGAGAACTTGCGGGGTCGTTCGCGAGAGGATGTGTGCATGATCTCGGAGAAGGAGCTGCTGGCGAAGGTGCCGACGCAGCTGTACATCGGCGGGCAGTGGGTCGACGGCAGCGCCGGGCGCACGATCGACGTGACCGATCCCGCGACGGGCGACACGATCGCGACGATCGCCGACGCGTCGCCGGAGGACGGCATCCGGGCGTTGGATGCCGCGGTCGCGGCCGCCGCGGAGTGGGCCGCGACGCCCGCCCGCGCGCGCGGCGAGCTGCTGCGCTCGGCCTGGGAGCTGCTGCGCGAGCGTGCCGACGAGTTCGCCCTGCTCATGACGCTCGAGATGGGCAAGCCGCTCGCCGAGGCGAAGGGCGAGGTGACCTACGGCGGCGAGTTCCTGCGCTGGTTCGCCGAGGAGGCGCCGCGCATCATGGGGCGCTACGGGCCGAACCCCGAGGGCACCGGCCGCATGATCGTGACACAGCGGCCGGTGGGCCCGTGCTTCTTCATCACGCCCTGGAACTTCCCGCTCGCGATGGCGACCCGCAAGATCGCGCCGGCGCTCGCGGCCGGCTGCACGGTCGTCATCAAGCCGGCGACCCTCACCCCGCTCACCACCCTGTACTTCGTGAAGCTGCTCGAGGAGGTCGGCGTGCCGGCCGGCGTCGTCAACGTCTTCACGACCTCGACGTCGAACGCGGTGTCGGAGCCCATCATCCGCGACCCGCGCCTGCGCAAGCTCTCGTTCACGGGGTCGACGCCCGTCGGGCGCGCGCTGCTCGAGCAGGCCGCGCAGGGCGTGCTGCGCACCTCGATGGAGCTCGGCGGCAACGCACCCTTCATCGTGTTCGAGGATGCCGACCTCGATGCGGCGGTCGACGCGGCGATGCTCGCCAAGTTCCGCAACATCGGCGAGGCGTGCACGGCGGCCAACCGCTTCCTCGTGCATGCGGATGTGGCCGAGGAGTTCACGCGCCGGGTCACCGAGCGCGTCGCGGCGATGAAGGTCGGGCGGGGCACCGAGGAGGGCGTGGCGATCGGCCCGCTCATCGACGACAAGGCCGTCGCGAAGGCGTCGGAGCTCGTCGCGGATGCCGTGGCGAAGGGCGCGACGGTGACGACGGGCGGGTCGAAGGTCGACGGGCCGGGCACCTTCTACCAGCCGACCGTCGTGTCGGGGGTGACCGCGGCATCCGACATCCTGCGCGAGGAGATCTTCGGGCCGGTGCTGGCGATCTCGACGTTCACCGACGAGGCGGATGCGGTGCGCCGCGCGAACGACACCGAGTACGGCCTCGTGTCGTACGTGTTCACGAAGGATCTCGCGCGCGGTCAGCGCATGATCGACCAGCTCGAGACGGGGATGATGGGGCTCAACGTGGGCGTCGTGTCGAACGCGGCGGCCCCGTTCGGCGGTGTCAAGCAGTCGGGCCTCGGCCGCGAGGGCGGGCTCGAGGGCATCCACGAGTACCTCGACACGAAGTACACCCTCACCCCGATGAGCTGACCGCCACAGCCCGACCCACCGCCACGCTCTGACCTTCGTGGCCGCGCCAGGTCAGACGAGGAGCTGGTGCTTGGCGAGGTCGCGGTAGAGGGGGTCGAGGCGACGAGCTCGGAGTGCGTGCCCGTGCCGACCACGCGGCCGTGGTCGAGCACGACGATGAGGTCGGAGTCGACCACCGTCGAGAGCCGGTGCGCGATCACGAGCAGGGTTCGATCCTCGGCGACCGCGTCGATCGCCTCGCGCAGCAGCTGTTCGTTGACCCCGTCGAGCGACGCCGTCGCCTCGTCGAGCAGCAGGATGGGAGGAGCCGCGAGCAGCGCCCGCGCGATCGCGAGCCGCTGCCGCTCACCTCCCGAGAGCATGACGCCCTCCTCGCCGACCGCGGCATCCAGTCCTGCCGGGTCGCGGTCGAGCACCTCGCCGAGGTTCACGGCGCGCAGCACCTCGATGCACTGCGCGTCGGTCGCCTCGGGCGTGCCGAGCGTGAGGTTGTCGCGGATGCTGCCAGCCAGCACCGGTGCGTCCTGCTCGACGTAGCCGATGCGGGCGCGCAGCTCCTCGCGCGGCAGGGCGCGCACGTCCACGCCGTTCACGCGCACGACCCCGGCGCTCGGGTCGTAGAAGCGCTCGATGAGCGCGAGGATCGTCGACTTGCCCGCCCCCGACGGCCCGACGAGTGCGACGCGCGAGCCGCGCGGCACCGCGAACGACACGCCGTGCAGTACTTCGCGATCGGCCGGCTCGAGCGCATCCTCGCCGAGCTCCGAGGCGATGACCTTCTCGCCCTCCGTCGCGTGCGCCTGCTCAGGGTAGCGGAACCGCACGTCGTCGAATCGGATGGCGTCATCCGTGGCGAGGTCGGGCGCCGGCTCGAGGGCGGCATCACCCTCGTGTTCCGACGGGATGCGCATGATCTCCTGGATGCGCCCGAGCGCGCCGAGCGCCTGACTCACCGAGGTGACCGCGCCGAATGCCTGACCGAGCGGCATGATCATGAGGAAGAGGAACAGGATGAATGCCACGAGGCTCGCGATCGTGATCGCCCCCGAGGCGACGCGGTAGCCACCGAGCCCGAGCACGACCAGGAACGACACGTTCATCGCGATCGAGGCGACCGGCACGACGAGCGCCGAGACCTTCGCGACCCGGATGCCCGCGCCCCACGCCTCCCGCGTGGCGTGTTCGATGGCGGCCGTCTCGCGCTCGGTCGCGTTCGCGGCGCGCACGGTGCGGATGGCCGAGATCGCACGCTGCACACCCGCCGCGACGTCGCCGACCTTCTCCTGCTGCTCGCGGCTCGCCCGCCGGATGCGCCCGGAGAGGCCGCCGACCACGGCGATCGCGAGGGCGATCACGAGCACGGTGGCACCCAGCAGCACGGGGTCGATGATCGCCATGCCGATGATCGCGCCGACGAAGACCACGGCCCCGCCGAGCGCGTCGACGAGCCCTGGGTGAGCACCGCGTAGAGCAGCGTCGTATCGCTGCCCACCCGCGACACGAGGTCACCGGAGCGGCGCGTGTCGAACTCGCTGATCGGCAGCCGCAGCATCCGTTCCACGAGCGCGCGGCGCGAGGAGTAGACGACGCTCGTGCCGGCGCGCTGCAGCAGGTAGTGCTGCACGGCGCCCACGACGCCGTTGCCGATCACGAGGGCGACGAGCACCCAGGCGAGCGCCCCGACGGCGCCGCCGGCCTGCACGACCGAGATCACCTCGCTCACGAGCGCGGGCTGTGCGAGCGACAGCGCCGCGGCGACGATGCTGAGCGCGATGGCGATGCCGAGCAGGCCCTTGTGCTCGCCGAGGTAGGGCAGCAGCTCACGGAACGAGGCGCGTGGCCCGGTGTCGGGCGTGCGGCGGAGGGGATTGCGGCGCGCAGGGGCGTCGGTGCTGGTCATGTGGATGCGTACCTCGGGGGATGGGGCGCGTCACGCGCGCCCGTACTTCTTGTGAACCGCCTGCTTGCTGACGCCCAGGCAGAGCGCGATGAGTTGCCAGGATGCGTTCGCGTTTCGGGCGCGCCGCACCGCGGTGGCCTCGTGACGGTCCAGCTCGCGGCGCATCTGCGCGACCGCACGGAGGGCGACGAGCGGATCCTGCGATCCGGCGTCCCCCGCGAGGGTGTGCAGCTGGCCGACGTCCATGGTGTCAACCGTAGTTGACGGATGGCGGGTCGTCAACTCAGGTTGACGCACGGCGCCCATCTCGTCGGCACGGCATGATGGAGGAGGAGGAGCGATGGACGAGAACATGAACGGATCCTGTTGTGCGCCCGGTCGCGGCGCCTTCGCGCCTGCAGCGACCGAACCGCCGGTGCAGGCCGAGGAGTCGACGCCGGAACCCGCGGCGGCAGGCTGAGCGGTGGTCGCATCCGCACGACACACGATCGAGACCGTCACGATCCCGGCAGGGAGTTTCCGGATGGGCGACGCGCGTGGCGTCGGCAATCCCGGCGACGGTGAGACGCCCGTCCACGAGGTGTACCTCGACGCCTTCGAGATCGACGCCACGAGTGTCACCAACGAGCAGTTCGCGCGTTTCGTCGACGACACCGGCTATCGCACCGAGGCCGAGGAGTTCGGCTACTCCGCGGTGTTCCACCTGGCGCGCACGGCGCCTGACGACGACGTTCTCGGCCAGCCGCCCCAGACGCCCTGGTGGCTCGGCGTGCGCGGTGCCGATTGGCGGCACCCCGGGGGCGCCGGGTCGACGCTCGAGGGGGTCGCCGACCATCCCGTCGTCCATGTGACCTGGAACGACGCCCAGGCCTACTGCGCGTGGGCCGGACGTCGTCTGCCCACCGAGGCCGAGTGGGAGTACGCCGCCCGGGGTGGCCTCGACGGTGCCAGCTATCCGTGGGGCGACGAGGCCCCGGATACCGACGGCACGTGGCGCTGCAACATCTGGCAGGGCGTGTTCCCCAGCTCGAACACCCTCGCCGACGGCTGGCTCACGACGGCTCCCGTGCGCAGCTTCGCGCCGAACGACTACGGACTCTGGCAGACGGTCGGCAACGTCTGGGAGTGGTGCCAGGACTGGTTCGCCGCCGACTACTACGCGCGGTCGCCGCGCGAGGCTCCCCAGGGTCCCGACTCGGGCACCGTGCGGCTCTTGCGCGGCGGGTCGTTCCTGTGTCACGACTCGTACTGCAACCGCTATCGCACGTCCGCGCGTTCCTCCAACACCCCCGACTCGTCGATGTCGAACGCGGGGTTCCGCACCGTCGCGGTCACCTCGTGACGATGTAGATCCCGATCGCGATCGCCCCGAGGCATCCGAGCGCGGTTGTGGCGATCACCCAGCTGAGCAGCGCGGCCGCGCCGGGGAGCTTCTGCGGCGGCTCGGCTGTGAGCGCGCGGTGCACGCGGGCGTAGCGCCGATGGCCGATCGTGAGCAGCACCGTGATGACGATGATGCCCGCGGCGGCGAGGGCCGGTGCCCATGCCGCACCGAGATGCGCCACGAGGCGCGCGCCGACCAGCAGCGCGAGTGCGATCGAGAGCCCCGTCCGCTGCCACGCGAGGGCCGTGCGCTCGGGCTGCAGCCCCGGATCGAACGGCCGCTCGAGGGCGCTCATGGCACGAAGATGCCGATGATCAGCAACAGGCCGACGAGACCGACGCCCACCCCGAGCGGCCCGGCGAGTCGCGGTGACGGCAGCGGCCGGGAGGCGCGCATGGCGCGCTCGATACGGGCCCAGCCGAACCAGGCGTAGACGGGCGTGAGGGTTCCCAGGGTGATCAGGATCACCGCGGATGCCAGGTTCAGCACGGGCGAGATCGGCAGGTCGAAGGCCTCGAGGGCGACACCGCCGGCGATGAGTGCCAGGGAGGTGCGGATCCAGGCGAGGAAGGTGCGCTCGTTCGCGAGCGTGAATCGCGGGTCGGGTTCGGTGCCCGTGTCATACACTCCGCGCGGAAAACGGCGGTCGTCGTCGTCTGATCTGCTCATCTCGCCTCGAGCCTAGAGCGATCCTGGCGCGGAGCGTCGTTGGCTCGGCTTAGGCTCGGATCTCGTGACCGTCATCGCCGCATCCGAGCTCGTCAAGCGCTACGGAGACTTCGCCGCCGTCGACGGCATCTCGTTCGAGGTCGCACCGGGGGAGTCGTTCGGGCTGCTCGGCCCGAACGGCGCCGGCAAGTCGACGACGATGCGGATGGTGGGCGCCGTCTCGACGCGCACGAGCGGGTCGCTCACGGTACTCGGTCTCGACCCCGACGACTACGGCCCCGAGATCCGCTCGCGGCTCGGCGTCGTGCCCCAGCAGGACAACCTCGACAACGAGCTGCGGGTGCGCGAGAACCTGCTCACCTACGGCCGCTACTTCGGCCTGCCCCGCCGGCTCGTGGCCGAGCGCGCCGACGAGCTGCTGCAGTTCGCCCAGCTCGCCGACCGGGCCGGCGCCAAGGTCGACGAGCTCTCGGGTGGCATGAAGCGCCGCTTGACCATCGCGCGCGCCCTCATCAACGACCCCCGCATCCTGCTGCTCGACGAGCCGACGACGGGCCTCGACCCGCAGGCGCGCCACATCCTGTGGGACCGGCTGTTCCGCCTCAAGGAGCAGGGCACGACGCTGCTGCTCACGACGCACTACATGGACGAGGCCGAACAGCTGTGCGACCGCCTCGTCGTGGTCGACCATGGGCGGATCATGGCCGAGGGCAGCCCGGCGTCCCTCATCCGCAGCTACTCGACGCGTGAGGTGCTCGAGGTGCGTTTCGGCTCGGATCGCAACGCGGATGCGGCCGCTGCGCTGGCCGGGCTCGGCGACCGTCTCGAGGTGCTCCCCGACCGCGTGCTCGTCTACGCCGACGACGGCGAGGCCGCGCTCGCCGAGGTCGTGGCGCGGGGGCTGCAGCCCCTCACGAGTCTGGTGCGGCGCTCGAGCCTCGAAGACGTCTTCCTGCGGCTCACCGGGCGGAGCCTCATCGAATGAGCGCGGTGATCGCATGAGCCAGACCCGCGCCACGACGGACTTCGCCGCCGAGGCGCGCGCCGCCGGCGTGCGCGCCCGCCGGTTCGGCGCGCTCTACAGTGCCGAGCACCACGTGCGGGTGTGGCGGCGCTATCTGGGAGTGAACGTCGCCTCGGCGATCGGCACACCCGTCATGTATCTGTTCGCCTTCGGCGTCGGGCTCGGGGTGCTCGTGAACGCCAACGCCGGACCCGGCGGCGTCGACGGCGTGAGCTACCTCGTCTTCATCGCGCCGGCCCTCATCGCGACCGCCGCGGTCACGATCGCCTCCGACGAGTTCACCTACCCCGTGATGCAGGGCTTCAAGTGGAACCCCATCTACGTGGGGATGCACGCGGCCCCCATCTCGGCGAGGCAGGTGGTCGACGGCGTCATCATCTTCGTCGCGGTGCGCATCTTCGCCACCACCCTCGTGTACTTCCTCGTGATGGCCGCCTTCGGTGCCGTGCCGCTCGCCACGGGACTGCTGACCGTGCCGATCGCGACGCTCACCGGCATCGCCTTCGGGGCGCCGCTGTTCGCCTACGCCGCCGCCCAGCGCGAGGACCGCGGCCAGTTCGCCGTCGTGCAGCGGGTACTCGTGCTGCCTCTCACCCTCTTCAGCGGCACGCTGTTCCCGCTCGAACAGCTGCCGGTCTTCCTGCGGCCCATCGGCTGGATCTCGCCCCTCTGGCACGGCGCCGAACTCGGTCGGGTCACCTCCTACGCGGCCGAGCGTCCGGTCTGGATGATCGCCGTGCACCTCGTGTTCCTGCTCGCCCTCGCCATCGGCGGTTGGCGCCTCACCGTGCGTGTCACCCGGAAGCGGCTCGACGCATGAGCGCCGTCACCGAGGAGCGCACCCTGCGCCGGGGCGGCGTGCGGGCCCTGTATGCGGGGAACGCCCGCGCCGTGGTCGGCCGCGGGCTGCAGGCGACGCGCTCGAGCAACTGGGTCGTGGTGGCATCCGGGTTCATCGAGCCGATCTTCTACCTGCTGTCGCTCGGCGTCGGCCTCGGCGCCTACATCGGCACGGTCGCGGATGCGTCGGGTCGCGAGATCCCGTACGCCGCCTACATCGCGCCCGCGCTGCTCGCGGTGTCGGCCATGAACGGGGCCATCTACGACTCCACCTGGAACGTGTTCTTCAAGATGAACTTCGCGAAGATCTACGAGGGCATGCTCGCCACGAGCCTGGGGCCCCTGGACGTCGCCCTCGGCGAGATCCTGCTGGCCCTGTTCCGCGGGGCGATCTACGGCGTCGGGTTCCAGTTCGTGATGCAGCTCATGGGCCTCAACCTCTCGTGGTGGGCGGTGCTCGCCGTCCCCGCCGTGATGCTCGTGGCATTCGGGTTCGCCTCGATCGGCATGGGGGTGACGAGCTACTTCACGACCTTCCAGCAGATGGAATGGATCATGTTCGTGCTCATGCCGATGTTCATGTTCTCGGCCACGTTCTTCCCCATCTCGGTCTACCCCGAGCCCCTGCAGTGGCTCGTCATGGCCCTGCCGCTGTGGCACGGGGTCGAGCTCATCCGGGGGCTCACGACGGGCGTCGTCGGTCCGGATGCGCTCGTGCACGTGCTGTACTACCTCGTCATGATCGCGATCGGTCTGTACTTCACGACGCGGCGGCTGCGGGCGCTCTTCCTCGACTGAGCACGCGACGCGGCGCGACGACGACGCTACGGGAGCGCCTCGGGGATCTCCGCATCCACGTCATCCAACGAGATGTCGCGCGTCTCGCGTCCGATCAGCAGGGCGATGAGGGTGAGCACCGACATCACCGAGAGGTAGACGCCGACCCAGAACGGGCTGCCCTCGCCCACGCCCCACAGCCACACGGCGATGAAAGGGGCGACCGCGGCGCCGAGGATCGACGACACGTTGTACGAGACGCCCGAGCCGGTGTAACGCAGGGCGGTGGGGAACAGCTCGGGGAGCAGCGCACCCATCGGTCCGAAGGTGAAGCCCATGAGCGTGAAGCCGAGCACGAGCCACAGCACGACGCCCACCATGCCGAGCGACAGCAGCGGCACCCAGATCAGGCCGAACGCGATGATCGCGATCGTCACGACGATGAGCGTCGCGCGGCGCCCGAAGCGGTCGGCGAGCGGGCCCGAGACCAGCGTGAAGATCCCGAAGAACACGACGCCGAGGATCATGAGCAGTACGAACGTCGTGTAGTCGTAGCCGAGGCCGGGCACCCGGGCGTCCGTCGGCGCCCGGCCGAAGCCGAGCGAGAACGTCGTCATGAGGTAGAAGAGAACGTAGGTCGCGAGCATGTAGAAGGTGCCGAGGATGAGCTCGCGCCAGTGGGTGCGGAACGCCTCCGCGAGCGGCACCTTCGCGAGCCGCCCAGCCGACGCGGCCTTCGAGAAGGTCGCCGACTCGACGAGTCGCAGCCGTACCCACAGGCCGACCGCGACCATGACCGCCGAGAACAGGAACGGGATGCGCCACCCCCAGTCGAGGAACTCCTGCGACGGCAGCGAGGGGTCGGCCGAGGGCAGCACGGCCGCGATCACGAGGAAGAGGCCGTTGGCGATGATGAACCCGATCGGCGCCCCGAGCTGGGGGAACGTGCCGTACCAGGCGCGTTTGCCCTCCGGCGCGTTCTCGGTCGCGACGAGCGCCGCTCCCGACCACTCGCCGCCGAGCGCGAAGCCCTGCGCGAGCCGCAGCACCACGAGCAGCAGCGGGGCGATCCATCCGGCGACCGTGTAGGTGGGCAGCAGCCCGATGAGGAACGTCGCGATGCCCATCGTGAGCAGGGCGCCGACGAGCGTCACCTTGCGGCCGCGCTTGTCACCGAGGTGTCCGAAGAACACGGCGCCGAGCGGGCGCGCCACCATCGCGGCGCCGAACACCGCGAACGACGACAGCAGGGCCGTCGTCTCGTCGCCCGTCGGGAAGAACAGGTGCGGGAACACGAGCACCGCGGCCGTCGCGTAGACGTAGAAGTCGTAGAACTCGATCGTGGTGCCGATGAGGCTCGCCACCACCACGCGCGAGCGGGGTTGGCGGGAGCGGATGCGGTGGCCGGTGCGCTGCTCATGAGGAAAGCCTGGCACGGGTGGACCGATCCGTCTGCCCTCGCCGCCTTCGGGTCGGCGCCTCCTACGCGAGCGTCGGCGTCGACTGACGCACGACGAGCTCCGCGCCGAACGGTGTCAGCTGCGGCGGCGGCGCCGTCGGATGCTCGAGCTGCTCGAGCAGGAGGCCGGCCGCCGCGCGCCCGATCTCGTACCCGGGCTGACGGATGGTGGTGAGCGGGACGACGGCCTGGTGCGCGAGGGCGATGTCGTCGAACCCGACGATCGCGATCTCACCGGGCACGTCGATACCGTGCCGCAGGAAGCAGGTGAGCGCACCGACTGCCACGACGTCGTTGGCCGCGAAGACGGCGTCGGGGCGCTCTGCTCGGGGAGGGCCAAGATGCTCTCGGCCGCCTGCAGGCCCGCTTCGCCGCTCAGTTCGGGCACCGGCACGGTGACGACCGAGACGCGCTCGCCGGAGGCGGCCACCGCGTCGTGCACGCCGTCCAGGCGATCCCGAGATTGCGCGATCTGGTCGGGGTTGCCGAGGAAGGCGATGCGTCGACGTCCCGTCGCGATGAGGTGGGACCCGGCGAGGCGCCCCCGCCGCGGTCGTCGAAGGGAACCGAGGCGAAACGCGGCGAGCGGAGCGAAGGCCCGACCACCACCGACTTCACCCCGCGGTCGGCCAGGCGCTCGAGCCGGGTCGTCACGTCGCCCTGGGGGTAGATGACGATGCCCTGCACGCGGTGGGCCTCGAACATGTCGAGGTTGTCGCGCTCCTGCTGCTCGTCGCGGTTGCTGTTGCTGAACATGAGCGACCAGGGGCTGTCGCGGATGACGTCCTCGACGCCGCGGGAGAGCTCGGCGAAGTAGGGCTGCCAGGCGTCGATGAGGCTCACGGCGAGGAGCTTGCCGGTGCCCGCCCGCAGCTGGCGGGCCGACTCGTTGGGCACGAAGCCGAGTTCGACGATCGCCGCGCGCACCCGCTCTCTCGTCGCCTCGCCGAGCAGGTGCGGGTGGTTGAGGAAGTTCGACACCGTCGACGAGGAGACCTTCGCGAGCGCCGCGACGTCCTTCACGCTTGCCGGCATCCGTGCTCCTGCTCCTCGGCGGCTCCGTCACGCTCAGGCTACTGAACCGACTTGACACGTTACAACGCGCGCGCCTAGCCTCGGGAAACACGGCTTGCAACGTGCCAATTGCGTCGGCGAAAGGAACACCCCTCATGACCATCGGATGCCATGGACTCGTCTGGACGGGCGTCTTCGACGCGCCCGGCATCCGCCTCGCCGCGGAGAAGACCAAGCAGGCCGGGTTCGACCTCATCGAGTACCCGCTCATGGACCCGTTCAGCTTCGACGTGGCGGCCGCCCGATCCGCCCTCGACGAGCACGGGCTCCAGGTGAGCGCCTCTCTCGGGCTCTCCGAGGCGACGGACATCTCGAGCGAGGACGCATCGGTCGTCGCGGCGGGGGAGGCGCTGCTGCTGCGGGCCGTCGACGTGCTCGCCGATCTCGGCGGCACCTACTTCTGCGGCGTGATCTACAGCGCCATGAAGAAGTACCTGGAGCCGGCCACGCCGCAGGGCATCGCCAACAGCCAGCGGGTCATCGCCCGTGTGGCCGACCACGCTGCCGAGCGGGGCGTGCGGGTCGCGGTCGAGGTCGTCAACCGGTACGAGACGAATGTGCTCAACACCTCGCGGCAGGCGCTCGCGTACCTCGCCGAGATCGACCGGCCCAACCTCGGAGTGCACCTCGACACGTACCACATGAACATCGAGGAGTCGGACATGTTCGCCCCGGTGCTCGACGCGGCCGACGCCCTGCACTACGTGCACATCGGCGAGAGCCACCGCGGCTACCTCGGCACGGGATCGGTCGACTTCGACACCTTCTTCCGCGCCCTCGCGCGGCTCGACTACCAGGGCCCGATCACCTTCGAGTCGTTCTCCTCGGTTGTGGTCGCGCCCGATCTCAGTCGCATGCTCGGCATCTGGCGCAACCTGTGGACCGACAACGACGACCTCGGCGCGCACGCCAACGCGTTCATCCGCGGCAAGCTCGCGGCCGTCGACACCATCCGCCCGCACTGAGCCGACCCGAGGGCGATTCCCGGTGCCGGGCGATCCGACCGTGCGTCAGGGGCGGAGTATCCTCAGCCAGAGCGTTCGCGCCGCCGCGACCAGCGCGTCGCGTCCGGGCGTCGACCCGCCGCGTCGACACGAGTGCGGCGCGCAGAAGGAGGCCGCCGTATCCCGATGATCGACATCGTCTTGTTGCCCGAATCCTGGCTCACCGAGCTGCTGCTCCTGGCCCTCGCCTTCGTGCTCTCGGTCGCGATCGGCGTCGAACGCTCGCGTCGGTTGAAGAGCGCGGGGCTGCGCACCCACACCCTCGTCGGCCTCGGCTCGGCCATGTTCACCCTCGTCTCGGCGTACGGGTTCCAGGCGATCCTCGGCCCGGATGTCACCCTCGACCCCTCCCGCATCGCCGCGCAGATCGTCTCGGGGATCGGCTTCCTCGGCGCGGGCGTCATCTTCGTCAAGAACGACGCCGTCAACGGCCTCACGACGGCCGCCTCGGTGTGGATGACCGCCGCGATCGGCATGGCGTGCGGTGCCGGGATGCCGTTGCTCGCGGTCGCGGGCACGGTGCTGCATCTCGCATCCGTCACCCTGCTCACCATGCTGAACCAGCGCATCCGCCGCTCGGTCGTCTCGGAGCCGAGCGTCGAGGTGCGGTACCGCTACAGCAAGGCGGTGCTGACGGCCGTGCTCGAGGTCGTGGCCGAGTACGGCTACGCGGTCACCCGCATCACCCGCTCGACCGATTCCGACGAGGGCATGCTGCAGATCCGGTCGCCCGGAAGCACGAGCTCGAGCAAGCTGGATCAGCTGCTGTCGTCGCTCGCGGCGCTGCGCGGGGTGCGTTCGGCATCACGCATCGACAGCGACGACGACGACTGACCGCCGCCCGTTCCGCGCGTCAGGACGAGGTGCCGCGCACCCGCCGCAGCACGCGCGCCGTGGCGAGCACGGCCTCCGCTGCCTCCTGGCCCTTGTCTTCCTTCGACCCCGGGAAGCCGGCACGGTCGATGCCCTGCTGCTCGTCGTCGAGGGTCAGCACCCCGAAGCCGACGGGCTTGCCGGTGTCGAGCGCGACGCGCGTGAGCCCGTCGGTCGCCGCGTTCGAGACGAACTCGAAGTGCGGCGTGCCGCCCCGGATGATCACGCCGAGCGCGACCACGCCATCCGCTCCCGCCTCGAGCGCGGCCTTCGCGATCACCGGCAGCTCGAAGCTGCCGGGCACCCGGAACACCTCGACCTCGGCGCCGGATGCGGCAAGCGTGCGCAGGGCGCCTGTCAGCAGGCCCTCGGTGATGCGGTCATGCCAGGTGCCGGCGACGACCGCGATACGCAGTCCCGTGCCGTCGGTGTCGAGCTGGGTGGGGCGACCTTCGCCGCTCATGCGGTTCCTCCTGGGGTGATCGTGCTGAGGCGCTCGACGAGCGCCTGGTGGCTGGGAAGCGCGTGACCCATCCGGTCGCGCTTCGCGTCGAGGTAGCCCTCGTTGAACTCGCCCACCCCGACCACGAGCGGCACGAGCTCCTCGACCTCGACGCCGCGCTCGGCCAACTGCCGGGCCTTCTCGGGGTTGTTGCTCAGCAGGCGCACGCGGCGGATGCCGAGGTCCTTGAGGATCCCGACAGCGGCCCCGTAGTCGCGAGCGTCGGCGGGCAGGCCGAGCGCGAGGTTGGCGTCGAGCGTGTCGAAGCCGTCCTCCTGCAGGCGGTAGGCACGCAGCTTGTTGATGAGGCCGATGCCACGCCCTTCCTGGCCGCGCAGGTAGATGACCACGCCGCCCTCGGCCTGGATCGTGTCGAGCGCGGACTGCAGTTGCGGTCCGCACTCGCACTTGAGCGAGCCGAACGCCTCACCCGTCAGGCACTCCGAGTGCACACGCACGAGAGCGCCGTCGCGAGGCTCGCCCGAGATCCACGCGACATGATCGGCGCCCGTCGAGCGGTCGCGGTAGGCGCGCACCCGGAAGCTGCCGTGACCCGTCGGCACGGTGGTCTCCACCTCGAAGCTCACGCGCTGCCATTCGGGCACCGTGACCTCCGCCTTCGGATCGCGCTCGCAGCGACGCTCCTCCATGAAGCGGATGAGCGCCTCGATCGTGATGACGGGCACGTTCTCCCGCTCGCCGAGCCGGATCAGGTTCGGCAGCCGCATCATCTCGCCGTCCTCGTCGACGATCTCGACGATCGCCGCGACGGGGGTGAGGCCCGCGAGCTTGAGCAGGTCGACGGATGCCTCGGTGTGTCCGTCGCGCTCGCGAACGCCGCCGTCCACGGCGCGCAGCGGCAGCACGTGGCCCGGGCGGTGCAGGCTCTCGGGCGTCGAGCTCGGGTCGGCGAGCACCCGCAGGGTGTGCGCACGATCGGATGCCGAAATGCCCGTCGAGAGCCGGTTCGCCGCGTCGACGGAGACCGTGTACGCCGTGCCGCGGGGGTCTTCGTTGTGCGCGACCATGGGGGGCAGCGCGAGCCGGTCGGCGATCTCGTTCGTCATCGGGGCGCAGATGAAGCCGGAGGAGTGCTTGACGGCCCAGGCGATCCACTCCTGGCTCGCGGTCTCGGCGGCGAGCACCACGTCGCCCTCGTTCTCGCGGCCCTCGTCGTCGGCCACGATCACGGGGCGCCCCTCGCGCAGCGCCTGAAGGGCTGTGGGGATGTCGCTCAAACTCATGACCGTGCTCCTGTCTCGTGAGGGGTCGCAAATTGCGGTGACGTCGGCGTGTCGGGGACACCTTGCGACCCCTCACCGAAGGCCAGCATCCGTTCCACGTGCCGCGCCAGGATGTCGGTCTCGAGGTTCACGCGGTCGCCCGAGGTGAGTGCGCCCAGGGTCGTGGCCTCGAGCGTCTCGGGGATGAGCGAGACCTCGAACCACTGCTCGGGCTCGCTCGCCTCGGCCACGGCGCTCACGGTGAGCGAGGTGCCGTCGATCGCGACCGAGCCCTTGCGGGTCACGAGCGGTGCGAGCTCGGCCGGCAGCGAGAAGCGCACGACGCGCCACGCCGATCCGTCCTCGGTCGAGAGCACGGTCGCCGTGCCGTCGACGTGGCCCTGCACGATATGGCCGCCGAGGCGGTCGCCGACCGCGGCGGCCCGCTCGATGTTGACGCGATCGCCGGGGCGGCGGTCGCCGATCGTCGTCACGTCGATCGAGACGCCCATGACGTCGGCCGTGAACCAGTCAGCGCCCTGATCGACGACGGTGAGGCAGACGCCCGACACCGCGATCGAATCGCCGTGCGACGCATCCGACACGGCGAGCGGCGCGCGCACGGTGAGTCGCGCGGCATCGCCCGTGCGCTCCCAGGCGAGCACGGTGCCTCGTTCCTCGATGATGCCGGTGAACATGGTCAGACTCCTCGGTTCTCGGGTGTACGGGTGGGGCGTGCGATCACGAGCAGGTCCTCGCCGAGCTGCTCGACGCTCACGATGTGCAGGCGCCGCGCGTCGGCGATGGTGCGGATGCCGAGATCGCCGATCGCGAGCTTCTCGCCGCCCAGCAGGGCCGGCGCGAGGTAGATGGCGTACTCGTCGGCGAGCCCCGCGGCGACGACCGCCGAGGCGAGCGTCGGCCCGCCCTCCACGTAAACGCGTCGGATGCCGCGTGCATCGAGGTCGGCGAGCACGCGGCCGAGGTCGCGCGTGCCGGTCTCGATGACGCCGGCCGGATGGCGGCGCAGCGCCGCATCCGCGGGAAGGGGACGTTCGCCCACGACCACCGGCACGGGCTGGTGCTGGTGCCGGAGAAGCTCGCCGGCATCCCCGCGCACGGTGAGCTGGGGGTCGTCGGCGTAGACGGTTCCGGTGCCGACGAGGATGGCGTCGGATGCGGCGCGCTGCTCGTGCACGCGCTGGCGCGCGGCGGTACCGGTGATCCACTGGCTCGTGCCGTCGGATGCTGCGGCGCGTCCGTCGAGCGTTGAGGCCCACTTCACGGTCACCCACGGCCGACGCCGGGCGACCGCGGTGAGCCAGATGTGCAGCAGCTGCTCGACGTCGGTGGCCAACACGCCGGGGATCACCTCGACGCCCGCGGCGCGCAGCCGCTCGGCGCCGCCGGCCGACTCGCGGCCGGGATCACTCACCGCGTAGACCACACGCGTGATGCCCGCGGCGATGAGGGCTTCGCTGCAGGGCCCGGTGCGGCCGGTGTGGTTGCAGGGCTCGAGGGTGACGACGGCGGTAAGGCCACGCGCGTCGGTGAGATGCGAGAGCGCGTCGACCTCGGCGTGCGGAGTTCCGGCGCCGCGATGCCAGCCCTCGGCGACGATGCGCCCGGTGTCGTCGAGCAGCACGCAGCCCACCTGGGGATTCCCGCCGGTGACCTGCCCGCGCTCGGAGAGCTCGAGGGCGCGACGCATGGGGGCGTCGTAGAAGACCTGCTGGGTCATCCGCATCCTCTCCGGTGGGGCTCCGGGGATGCGCGACGAGAATCGGCGCCGCCGACGGATGCTGACAATGGCTCCGCCGACGCGTGCTTCCTTCCATCCGGACTTTCACCGTCGGTACCGGAATTCCACCGGATCGGCCCCGCCTCGTGAGAGACGGGGTTCGCGGACTATCACCGCCGGTGCGGATTTTCACCGCCCCCGGAGCACGTGCTACGTGTTTCGGAGTCTACAACGCATGTCGGCGGTGACTATTCCCGGGGCTCGGTCGTCAGCAGGCCCACGATCGTGCCGAGCTGCGTGTCGATGCCGTCGAGTCGGGTGTCGATCCCGTCGAGTCGGACATCGATCCCGTCGAAGCGGGTGTCCATCGCGTCGAGTCGGGTGTCGATCCCGTCGAGTCGGGTGTCGATGCCGTCGAGTCGTTGATCGATCCCGTCGAAGCGGGTGTCCATCCCGTCGAGCCGGGTGTCGATCCCGTCGAGCCGGGCGGTGACCCGCTCGTCGAGCAGCGTGACCTTCTTGTCGAGCTCACCGAACTTGCCCGTCATCAGCATCACGTGGTCCTTAACCAGGGCACCGTTTCGCTCGATGTCGTCGAGCTTGCGGTTGATGAGTCCGACTTCGGCGGTGATCCGCGCACCGACGAACTCCGTCTTCGTGTCGAGGAGGCCGATGCGGTTGCTCAGTTCGTCGTGGTTCTTGTGCACCTCGTCGGCGAGGCTCGCGAGGTCGTGGTGAGTCTGGTCGTGGGCGGCGACGAGCAGCGCGAGGCGAGGGTCCATGGGGGAGACGGGCGCGGCGGCTGCGGTCATCGGGGGCCTCTCGGGTCGGTGGATGCGATGCAGCGACGCTAACAATCGGCCGCGACGACCCGCCAGATGCCCCCGTGAATCTCGGGAGAACCCGTGTGCGGGCGAGCTGTGGAGGAACGGATCGGCCGTTCGAGGTCACGGCGGCCGCCTCCCGGGCGACGCCGACTGGGGCCTCAGCGCAGCAGCGCGGGCAACTCGGCGAGACCGCGGATCACGGCCACCCCTCGCGGGCGGCCTCGGCACGCTGCTCGTCGGTGGCGAGTCCTGGGCGATCGATCCACACGCCGAGCAGGCCGGCGCGGGCGGCGCCGATCGCATCCGTGTGCAGGCGGTCGCCGACGTAGCAAGCCTGCGACGGCTCGACACCGAAGTGGCGAGCCGCGAGTTGGAAGATGCGTGCATCCGGCTTCGCCACCCCCACCTCACCGCTCGCGATGAGGTTGCCGAGCGGGATGAGCGCATCCAGCCCGGTTCCGACGATCTTGGCGGTTTGGAAGGCGAGGTCGCCGTTGGTGATGATGCCGAGCGCCCGCGGGGCGAGCGCCGCGAGACACGCGTGCACATCGGCGTGCAGGGTCCAACTCGTGCGGTAGTGCTCGGTGTAGTCGGCGAACCAGCGCAGCGCCGCCTCGTCGTCGAGCTCGATGCCGTACGGGGCCACGAAGGCCCGCGCCCGAGCGCGGCGCTGCTCGAGGTAGTCGACCTCGCCCGCCAGGTAGCGGTGGTAGTGCTCCTCCTCCAGAGCGTTCCAGCGGGCGAACTCGGATGCCGGTTCCACCGTCGCGAAGGCGCCGCCGAGCGCCGCGCGGTGCGCGTGGATGCCTGCCTCCACCGACTCCCGGTGGGCGAACAGCGTGTCGTCGAGATCGAACAGCACCGCCCGGATGTCGCGCCCGCTCACAGCGGCCACCCCGGCCGGGGCGCGCCGTCGTCGCCCGCCAGCAGATACGCGTGCCAGGCGGCGGGCCGCACGCCGTCGCGGGCGCAGACGGCCGATTCACGCACCCCGTCGAAGCGGAACCCGAGCGCGCGGGCGACGCGCGCGGACGCGACGTTGCCGACGTAGGCCTCCCATCCGATCCGCTCCACACCGAGTTCGGCGAAGACCCACCGGCACACCTCGCGGGCGGCCTCGCTCATGTAGCCGCGGCCGCGATGGGGTGCCCCCATCCAATAGCCGATCTCACGGCGCGCCGGATGCCAGCCGATCGAACCGAGGTGCGGGCCGTCGGCCGTCTCGCGGATGCCCCAGACGTATTCGCTGTCGCGCGCCCAGCCCGGAGCCACGACGTCGTTCACGAAGAACTCCGCATCCGCGCGCGTGTACGGCCAGGGCACGGCGGCGAGCATCTCGACCATCGCCTGGTCTTGGCAGAGCTCGGTGATGGTGTCGACGTCGGCCTCGGTGGGCACCGACAGCACGAGCCGCTCGGTGCGCAGCACGACCGGATCCATCGCCGCCGCCTCAGCCGCGTCGGGGCAGGAAACCGACGTGGTCGTAGGCGCGCGCGAGCGTGGCCTCGGCGAGCTCGTTCGCCCGATCGGCGTTCACGGCGAGCAGGCGGTCGAGCTCGGCCGGGTCGGCGAGCAGCTCGAGCGCGCGCTCGCGCACCGGGCCGAACTCGGCGACCACCGCATCCGCCACCGCGCTCTTCAGATCGCCGTAGCCGCGGCCTGCGAACTCGTGCTCGAGGGTCTCGATCGAGGTGTCTCCCAGCACCGAGAGCATGGTGAGCAGGTTCGACACCCCGGGCTTCGCCTCGCGGTCGAAGTGCACCGAGCCGTCGTTGTCGGTGACGGCAGATTTGATCTTCTTCACGAGCCGGCTCGGCTCATCCAGCAGCCACAGGATGCCGTTCTCGGTCTCCCCGACTTCGACATCTTCGAGTCCGGGTTCTGCAGGTCGTAGATCTTCGCCGTTTCCTTGAGCACCGATACCTCCGGCACCACGAACGTCTCGCCGAAGCGGGAGTTGAAGCGCTGGGCGAGGTCGCGGGTGAGCTCGACGTGCTGGCGCTGATCCTCCCCGACGGGCACGATCTCGGCGTCGTAGAGCAGGATGTCGGCGGCCTGCAGGATCGGGTAGGTGAAGAGGCCGACCGATGCCGACTCGGCGCCCTGCTTGGCCGTCTTGTCTTTGAACTGGGTCATGCGGCTGGCCTCGCCCATGCCCGTGATCGTGTTGAGCACCCAGGCGAGCTCGGCATGTGCCGGCACGTGCGACTGCACGTAGAGGGTCGACGCGGATGGGTCGATGCCGGCCGCGATGTACTGTGCGGCGGTGCGGCGGGTCTTCTCGCGCAGCGTCGCCGGGTCTTGCGGAACCGTGATGGCGTGCAGGTCGACGACGCAGAAGACGGCGTCGTAGTTCTGCTGCAGGTGCTTCCACTGCAGGAGCGCGCCGATGTAGTTGCCTGCGTGCAGGGAGTCGGCGGAGGGTTGCATGCCCGAGAACAGGCGGGGCTTGGTCATGTGGCTGAGGTCCTTGGGTCAGAGCTGATAATCGACGACGACGGGAGCGTGGTCGGACCATCGCTTGTCGTAGGCGTCGGCACGATCCACGGCATACGAGGTGACCTTCTCTGCCAGCGTCGCCGTCGCGAGGTGGTAATCGATGCGCCAGCCCGTGTCGGTGTCGAAGGCCTTGCCGCGCTGCGACCACCACGTGTACGGACCGGGCACCTCGCCCGCCCAGCGGCGGCCGACATCCACCCAACCGAAGCCGGCACCCGCGTTGTAGCCCTCTTCGCCCTCGGCTCCGACGAACCGGTCGAAGTAGGCGCGCTCCTCGGGCAGGAAGCCGGCGCGCTTCACGTTGCCCTTCCAGTTCTTGATGTCGAGGGTGCGGTGGCCGACGTTGAGGTCGCCCACGATGAGGAGAGCGGGTTGTGCTCGGCGAGCTTCGGCAGGCGCTCGGCCATGGCGTCCAGGAACTTGTACTTCTCGACCTGCTTGGGGGTGTCGGCCTCGCCTGAATTCACGTACGTCGACACGACCGTGACGATCGTGCCGTCGACGTCGTAGTCCGCCTCGAGCCAGCGGCCCGCGGAGTCGAAGTCGTCGGGGCCCAGCGTCACCCGGTGGATGTCGGCCTTGCGGCGGCTCGCGAGCGCGACGCCCGCGCGCCCCTTCGCCGTGGCGGGGTCGTGCAGCACGTCCCACTCCTCGCCGAGCAGGGCGGTCAGGTCGTCGGTGTCGGCGCGCACCTCCTGCAGCGCCAGGATGTCGACGCCTCGCGGGGCGAGCCACTCGCCCATCCCCTTGCGGAAGGCGGCGCGAACGCCGTTGACGTTGACGGAGGCGATGCGAAGCGGGCGGGACACGCCTTCAACTCTAGCCAGCGCCCCCGACCCTCATGTCCGGCCGGCGCCTCGGCCGAACAGCCGAGCCCAGAAGCCCGGCTTCTTCTCCCGCGCGAGCTCCGCGCGCAACTCATCCTTGAGGCGCTCGCGCTCCGCCTCCTCCTCCGCGCGCCGCTGGGCCGCCACCCGCGGGTCGAGCGGCACCCCGGCATCCTTCATCGACACGAAGACCCAGCAGGCCGCGATGAGGATCACCTGGCACACGAGCGTGAACCAGATGAGCAGACCGATGATCACCGCGAACCCGGCGAGCAACGGGTTGCGCGTGGCGCCCCCGAGCAGCGCGGTGCCGAGCACCTTGAGCACGCCGAGCGCGAAGGCTCCGAGCAGGGCGCCCTGCGCGAGATAGCGCAGCGGGATGTGCACGCCCGCCAGCACGCGATAGAACGCGGCGAGCACCAGGGTGTCGATGATGAACATGAGCAGGATCGACACCCCACGACCCACGAGCGAGGTCGCATCGGATTCGCGGATGCCGAGCAGCTCGAGCACGCCGTCGAGCGCCTGCGAGGAGAGCACCGAGAGCGCCGCCGAGATGAGCAGCAGGATGCCGAACCCGATCGCGAGGCCGAGATCCTTGAGCTTGAGCAGCAGGAAGTTGGTGGTGGGCGCCGGAAGGTCGCCGAGCAGCCGCACCGCGTCGCGAGCGGATGCCAGCCAACCGAGAGCGGTGATGAAGAGGCCGCCGAGCGCGATGGCACCCGTCCAGGTGAGCACCGTCGTGTTGACGAGGTCGTCGGGGTCGATGGCCCCGCCGTCGCCGCGGTCGATGAGCCCCGGCACCGCGTTCCCGATCAGGGCGAGGAGGCTCTCCTGCAGCTGCGCGTTGCCCGAGAGCACGATCCCGAACACCGAGAACGACACCCAGATCGCGGCGAACACCGCGAAGATCGCCTGACTCGACAGTCCCGAGGCGAGCAGCGGCCCGCGATGCGATCCGTAGTCGAGGAACACCCGTACGGGCTTGAGCTGCATGACCCACGCGACCACGCGCTGCACCCACGCGATGAGCGCGGGCGGCTGCTTCGCATCCGCAGGCGGCTGCTTCGCATCCGCAGGCGGCTGCTTCGCATCCGCGGTCGTCGGCTCGCCCATCCCTCCACGCTAGATGCTGTTGTGCAGGAGTTCTGCTGTTGTGCAGGAGACTCCAGGCAGGCCGTGCGGGCAGGGGCTGGAAATCCGGGGAGTCCGCGGCTACTCCTGCACAACAGACTCGTGGCTCCTGCACAACAGCCGAAGCCACGGGCAGAACCGGCGGCGGAAGAGGGGTCGGCGCTACTGCTTCGGGATGTCGGGCTTGCCGCGCAGCACGGCCGCCTTCACCTCGGCGATCGCCTTCGTCACCTCGATGCCGCGCGGGCACGCCTCGGTGCAGTTGAAGGTCGTGCGGCAGCGCCACACGCCCTCCTTGTCGTTGAGGATGTCGAGGCGCACGCTCGCGGCCTCGTCGCGCGAGTCGAAGATGAAGCGGTGCGCGTTGACGATCGCGGCCGGCCCGAAGTACTGACCGTCGGTCCAGAACACCGGGCAGCTCGAGGTGCACGCGGCGCACAGGATGCACTTGGTCGTGTCGTCGAAGCGCGCACGCTGGGCGACCGACTGGATGCGCTCCTTGCCGTCCTTGGGCTTGGAATCGGCGATGAGGAACGGCTGGATCTCGCGGTAGGAGGCGAAGAACGGCTCCATGTCGACGATGAGGTCCTTCTCGAGGGGCAGGCCCTTGATCGCCTCGACGTAGATGGGCTTCGAGATGTCGAGGTCCTTGATGAGCGTCTTGCAGGCGAGGCGGTTGCGGCCGTTGATGCGCATGGCATCCGATCCGCAGATGCCGTGGGCGCACGAGCGGCGGAAGGTGAGCGAGCCGTCCTGCTCCCACTTGATCTTGTGCAGCGCGTCGAGCACGCGATCGGTCGCGTACAGCTCCACGTCGAAGTCCTGCCAGTACGGCTCGGCGTCCTTCTCCGGGTCGAAACGGCGGATGTTGAGGGTCACGGTGAAAGCCTGGATGGGCGCCTCGGGCGCGCCTGCGTTGTCCACGGCCTCGAGGGTGGCAGCGCCGGCCATCAGTACTTCCTCTCCATCGGTTGGTAGTTGGTGATCACGACCGGTTTCCAGCCGAGCGTGATGTGATCCGCGGCGTCCGCGGAATGCGGGTCGCCCGTGAGATACGCCATGGTGTGCTTGAGGTAGGTCTCGTCGTCGCGCTTGGGGTAGTCGTCGCGCATGTGGCCGCCGCGGCTCTCCTTGCGGTTGCGGGCCGAGTAGACCACGACCTCGGCCAGATCGAGCAGGAATCCGAGCTCGATCGCCTCGAGCAGGTCGGTGTTGAACCGCTGACCCTTGTCGTGGATCGCCACGTTCTTGTAGCGCTCGCGCAGCTCGTGGATGGTCTGGGTGACCTTCTCGAGCGACTCGTCGGTGCGGAACACCTGCGCGTTGCGGTCCATCTCGTCCTGCAGCTGCTTGCGCAGGGCGCCGATGCGTTCCGTGCCGGACGAGTTGCGCAGACCGTCGACCAGCTCTCGCACGCCGGCGGCGGCATCCGCGGGAATCGGGCGGAACTCCGCGGTCTCGGCGTAGTCGACCGCGTTGTTCCCGGCGCGCTTGCCGAACACGTTGATGTCGAGCAGCGAGTTGGTGCCGAGGCGGTTCGAGCCGTGGACCGACACGCACGCGCACTCGCCGGCGGCGTAGAGGCCGGGAACGATCGTGTCGTTGTCGCGCAGCACCTCGGCCTTGACGTTGGTGGGGATGCCGCCCATCGCGTAGTGGGCGGTCGGCATCACGGGCACGGGCTCGACGACCGGGTCGACGCCCAGGTAGGTGCGGGCGAACTCGGTGATGTCGGGGAGCTTGGTCTCGAGCACCTCGGCCCCGAGGTGGGTGCAGTCGAGCAGCACATAGTCCTTGTGAGGGCCGGCGCCGCGACCCTCCGCGACCTCCTGCACCATGCAGCGCGAGACGATGTCGCGCGGTGCCAGGTCTTTGATCGTGGGGGCGTAGCGCTCCATGAAGCGCTCGCCGTTGGCGTTGCGCAGGATCGCGCCCTCACCGCGCGCGCCCTCGGTGAGCAGGATGCCGAGGCCGGCGAGCCCGGTCGGGTGGAACTGGAAGAACTCCATGTCCTCGAGCGGCAGGCCCTTGCGCCAGATGATGCCGACGCCGTCACCCGTGAGGGTGTGGGCGTTCGAGGTGGTCTTGTAGATCTTGCCGAAGCCACCCGTGGCGAACACGATCGACTTGCCCTGGAAGACGTGCAGCTGGCCGGTCGCCAGCTCGTAGGCGACGACGCCGGAGGGCTGCTCCACCCCGTCCACCTCGGTCATCACGAGGTCGAGCGCGTAGAACTCGTTGAAGAAGTTCACGCCGAGCTTGACGCAGTTCTGGAACAGCGTCTGAAGGATCATGTGGCCGGTGCGGTCGGCCGCGTAGCAGGCGCGACGGACCGGCGCCTTGCCGTGGTCGCGCGTGTGACCGCCGAACCGGCGCTGGTCGATGCGGCCCTCGGGAGTGCGGTTGAAGGGCAGGCCCATGTTCTCGAGGTCGAGGACCGCGTCGATCGCCTCCTTGGCGAGGATTTCGGCCGCGTCCTGGTCGACGAGGTAGTCGCCGCCCTTGACGGTGTCGAAGGTGTGCCACTCCCAGCTGTCCTCCTCGACGTTCGCGAGCGCGGCGGCCATGCCGCCCTGCGCCGCGCCCGTGTGGGAGCGCGTCGGGTAGAGCTTCGTGATGACCGCGGTGTTGGCGCGCGGCGCCGCCTCGATCGCGGCGCGCATCCCGGCACCTCCCGCGCCCACGATGACGACGTCGTGCCGGTGGTAGTGCACGCCGTCGATGACGTCGCCGTCTTCGAACTCCAGGTACTCGCTCACGTTCTCTCTCACTACTGGCCGCGCGGCTACTGGGCCGCGCAGATCGCGATCAGCTCGGCGTTGTCGGTCGGGCCGAGGCAGGGGTCGAAGGTCGTCAGCACGAGCGTGCCCAGCACGAGCAGCACGACCGTCGTGATGCCGAGCGCCCACAGCAGCACGCTGCGGAAGCGGCCGTGCGCATAGTCGTTGACGAGGGTGCGCATGCCGTTGGCGCCATGGATGAGGGCGAGCCAGAGCATGGCGCCGTCCCACCACATCCAGAGCGGATCGGAGAACTTGCCCGCCACGAAGGCCCAGTCGAGGATCGACACCTTGCCCGGGAAGATCAGGTTGTAGAAGAGGTGCCCGAAGATGAGGAACACGAGCAGGAAGCCCGACACCCGCATGTAGATCCAGCCCCACTTCTCGATGTTGAAGCGGTTGCGCTTGCGGTGGCTGAGGTACGGGCTCCGGGGCGCCGCGATGTTCTGGGTGCTCACTAGTGACCTCCGAAGACGACCATCAGGTGCCGGGGGACGAAGCCCACGAGCAGCAGGATCCACAGCACCACGACGATCCAGAACATGGCCTTCTGCGCGCGCGGACCCCACGAGAACAGGTCGATGAAGATGATGCGCAGGCCGTTGAGCGCGTGCAGGCCGACCGCGGCGACCAGGGCGACCTCGCCGAGGCCCATGATCGGCGTCTTGTAGGTGCCGATGACTGCGTCGTACGCCTCGGGGCTGATGCGGATGAGCGCGGTGTCGAGGATGTGCACGAGCAGGAAGAAGAAGATGGCGGTTCCGGTGATGCGATGCAGCACCCACGACCACATGCCCTCGCGACCGCGGTAGAGCGTGCCCGCCGGAAGCTTTCGCCGCTTCGGTTCGGGAATGGGTGCCGCGGGGCTCTCAGGTGGTGCGGCCTGGCTCGTCACGGCACTTTCTCCCTCGCGAGTCGCTCGTCGTCGGAACGGCCTCCAGTCTATGCCCGCGCCTTGGCGCACGCAGTTGAGGGTCACCTAACTTGTCTTGATATCGAGATATTTCAGGGGCGCGTCCTCTCTATGGTTGACGCATGTCGACATCCCTCGAGCGCTTCTACGGCGTCATCCCCGCCGGTGGAGTCGGGTCACGGCTGTGGCCGCTCTCGCGCGCCGATGCGCCCAAGTTCCTGCACGACCTCACCGGGTCGGGGCGCACCCTGCTGCGCGGAACGTGGGAGCGACTCGCACCCCTCGCGGGTCCCGACCGCGTGATGGTCGTGACCGGGCGCGCCCATCGGGCGGCCGTCGAGGCGCAGATCCCCGAACTCGCCGACCGCAACATCGTGCTCGAGGCGGCGCCGCGGGATTCCACCGTTGCGATCGGCCTCGCCGCTGCGATCCTCCTGCGTCGCGAGCCGGATGTCATCATCGGTTCGTTCGCGGCCGATCACGTGATCGGCGACGAGGCCACCTTCCGTGCCGCGGTCGAGCAGGCCGTCGCCGCGGCCGACGCGGGCTACATCGCGACGATCGGCATCCAGCCCACCGAACCGGCGATCGGCTTCGGCTACATCGAATGCGCGGATGCCGCATCCATCGAGGGTGCGCCCGATGCGTTGCTCGTCAGCAGCTTCGTCGAGAAGCCGGATGCCGACACGGCAGCGCGCTACCTCGCCGACGGCAAGCACCTCTGGAACGCCGGCATGTTCATCGTGCGTGCCGACCTCCTGCTCGAGCAGATCGGCGCCTTCGATGCGCAGTTGCGCGCCCAGCTCGAGGAGCTCGCCGCCGCATGGGACGACCCGGCCACCCGCGGGCCCGCCGTCGATCGGCTGTGGCCCGCGCTGCGCCGCATCGCGATCGACTACGCCGTGGCCGAGCCCGCGGCCGCCGAGGGCGCCTTGCGGTGATCCCCGGGCGATTCGACTGGGACGACGTGGGCGACTTCGCATCCGTCGCCAAGCTCAAGTCGGGCGGACGGCCGAGCGACCTCTCCATCCTGGGCGAGAACGCGCGCGTGCTCGCCGATGCCTCGAGCGGCATCGTCGTGGCGCAGTCCGGCCGCCTCGTGTCGCTCATCGGTGTGCACGACATCGTCGTGGTCGACACCCCGGATGCCTTGCTCGTGACGACGACGGCGAACGCGCAGCGGGTCAAGACGGTGGTCGACGCCCTCAAGCTCTCGGGCCGCGACGACGTGCTGTAGGGGGTGAGGAACGCGCATCTGCGCTCCGAGCCGCGTTCGCGCGCACGCCTCGTGCTCATCTGAGCACAAACATTTCCTAGACGTTTCCGAAGCTCCGCGGGTGTGTAACTGTTCTGTTGCGAGCGCCGTTGCTCATGTCTCGGCGTGCGTCACAGAAGGTAACGTGGATCGCAATCCGCCGGCATCCTGCCCGGCGACTTCTTGGAGGACACAGTGACAATCACGACCCGCAAGGCCGGCCTGTCCGGACTTGCCATCCTGGGCGCTGGCGCCCTGGTGCTCACCGGCTGCGCCGCTGCACCCGAGGCCAACCCGTCAGACGAGCCCGGCGCATCCGACTTCCTCGCCTGCGCGGTGTCGGACGACGGTGGTTTCGACGACAAGTCGTTCAACCAGCTCAGCCTCGAGGGTCTCCAGGCGGCTGGCGTCGAGGAGAAGCACGTCGAGTCGGCCAGCGAGGACGACTACGAGCCCAACATCGACCGTCTGCTCGACGAGGGCTGCAACATCATCGTGACCGTCGGCTTCAAGCTCTCGGCCGCGACGCTGCTGGCCGCCAAGGCGAACCCCGACGTGGAGTTCGCGACGGTCGACGACGCGCTCGACGGCAACTCGGACGGTCAGCCCGACTACGACAACGCCAAGCCGATCCTCTTCAACACGGCTGAGGCCGCGTTCCTCGCCGGCTACGCGGCGGCGGCCACCTCGAAGACCGGCGTCGTCGGCACCTTCGGTGGCATCCCGATCCCGCCGGTGACCATCTTCATGGACGGCTTTGTCGACGGTGTCGCGTACTACAACGAGCAGAACGGCGCCTCCGTGAAGGCGATCGGCTGGGACAAGGCCTCGCAGAACGGCTCCTTCACGGGCGGTTTCGCTGCCGGTGTCGAGGCCAAGACCGCGGCGCAGAACCTGCTCGACCAGGGTGCTGACGTGCTCCTGCCGGTCGGTGGCCCGATCTACCAGAGCGCGGCAGAGGCGATCCGTGAGAAGGGTGGCGACATCGCCCTCATCGGTGTGGACGCCGACGTCTACAACACCGACCCGAATGTCGCGGACCTGCTCCTGACCTCCGTCATGAAGGGCGTCGACGCGGGCGTGCGTGACACGGTCAAGGCCGCGTCCGAGGGCACCTTCGACAACTCGCCCTACGTGGGCACCCTCGAGAACGGCGGTGTGGGAATCGCACCGTTCCACGACTGGGAGTCCAAGGTCCCCGCGGACCTGGCCGCGACGCTCGATGACCTGAAGGCGAAGATCATCGCCGGCGACATCAAGGTCGTGTCCGAGGCGACCCCGAAGTAAGGGCCTTCTCGCATCACGGGATGGGGAGGCCGGCCTAGCCGGTCTCCCCATCCCGTATCGAGGAGCTGAATACGTAGATTGAGACAATGAAGCTCGAACTCCGTGGCATCACCAAGCGGTTCGGTGCCCTGGTCGCGAACGACCACATCGATCTCGTCGTCGAACCCGGGGAGATCCACTGTCTGCTCGGCGAGAACGGCGCAGGCAAGTCCACGCTCATGAACGTGCTATACGGCCTGTACCGTGCCGAGGAGGGCGAGATCCTGCTGGACGACGAGGTTCAGCATTTCTCCGGCCCGGGCGACGCGATGCGCGCCGGCATCGGCATGGTCCATCAGCACTTCATGCTCGTCCCCGTCTTCACCGTCGCCGAGAACGTCATGCTCGGGCACGAGGAGACCAACGCCATCGGTGTCCTCGACATCGCGGCCGCTCGCGCCAAGGTGCGTGAGATCTCCGACCGGTTCGGGTTCGACATCGACCCGGATGCGGTCGTCGAGGATCTGCCTGTCGGAGTGCAGCAGCGCGTGGAGATCATCAAGGCGCTCTCGCGCGACGCGCGCGTGCTGGTGTTCGACGAGCCGACCGCCGTGCTCACCCCGCAGGAGACCGACGAGCTCATGGCGATCATGCGCCAACTCAAGGAATCCGGCACTTCGATCGTCTTCATCACCCACAAGCTGCGCGAGGTGCGCGAGGTGGCCGACCGCATCACGGTGATCCGGCTCGGCAAGGTCGTCGGCGAGGCATCGCCTTCCGCGAGCAACGCCGAGCTGGCCTCCATGATGGTGGGCCGCGCGGTCGACCTGACCGTCGACAAGGCGCCGGCCAATCCCGGTGCCGATGCATTCGTCGTCACCGACCTCTCGGTGATCGATGCGCTCGACCAGTACGTCGTGAAGGACGTCTCGTTCACCGTGCGCGCGGGCGAGATCCTCGCGATCGCGGGCGTGCAGGGGAACGGACAGACGGAGCTCACGGAAGCGATCCTCGGTCTCCAGCCGCGCGTCTCGGGCTCGATCACGCTCGACGGCGTCGAGCTGGTCGGGCGCAGTGTGCGTCGCGTACTCGACGCGGGCGTGGGCTTCGTGCCCGAGGACCGCACCGAGGACGGGCTCGTCGCCGAGTTCACGATCGCCGAGAACCTCATGCTCGACCGCTCGACGGGTGAACCTTTCGTGAAAGCCGGCGCCCTCCAGCTCAAGACGCTCGAGGAGTTCGCCGAGGCGAAGCTCGAAGAGTTCGACATCCGTGCGCAGGGCATCTCGACCCCCGCAGGCCGGCTCTCCGGTGGCAACCAGCAGAAGGTCGTGCTCGCGCGCGAGTTGAGCCGCGACCTGCGACTGTTCGTCGCGTCGCAGCCCACCCGCGGCCTCGACGTCGGATCCATCGAGTTCGTGCACACGCGCGTGGTCGAGGCGCGCGACTCCGGCATCCCGGTGATCGTCGTGTCGACCGAGCTCGACGAGGTCACCGCGCTCGCCGACCGGATCGCCGTCATGTATCGCGGCGGCATCGTCGGCATCGTGCCCGGCGACACGCCCCGCGAAGTGCTCGGCCTCATGATGGCCGGCGAGACGACAGGAGCCGCCGCATGAGCGACGACCAGCAGATTCCGCCGCACGGTCAGGTGCCCGAACCCGTCGAGCCCGAGCAGGTTCCCGCGGCCCAGCGCGACGACAGCCCGCAGCCCGCCGCCAACCGCGTGCTGCGCGAGATCTTCAGCGCCGGCTGGCTCATCTCGGTGCTCGCGATCGTCATCGCCCTTCTCGTGGGGGCCGTGCTGATCGCCGTGACCGATCCGACGGTGCAGAAGGCCTCGGGCTACTTCTTCGCGCGACCCGGTGACACCTTCGCCGCCATCTGGAACGCGGTGCTCGGCGGCTACACGGCGCTCTTCGAGGGCGCCATCTTCAACCCGAAGCGTGGCGACTTCCTGCGCGCGATCAAGCCGCTGTCCGACACGCTCACTTTCGCGACCCCGCTCATCGCGGCCGGCCTCGGTGTCGCGCTCACCTTCCGCGTCGGCATGTTCAACATCGGTGGTCGCGGCCAGATCCTCATCGCCGCAGCCTGCGCCGGATGGGTCAGTTGGTCGTTCGAGTTGCCCGCACCCGTGCACATCCTGTTGGCGACCGTCGCCGCGATCGTCGGCGGTGCGCTCTGGGCGGGCATCGCGGGCGTGCTGAAGGCTCGCACCGGCGCGCACGAGGTGATCGTCACGATCATGCTCAACTACGTTGCGCTGTACCTCATCTCCTTCCTGCTCAAGACGCCGGGGGCTCCAGGCACCCGACTCCAACACTCCGAAATCACCACCGGCCCTGCCGAGCGCCATCTACCCCTCGCTGACCGACCTCATCGGCGTCGGCGCGTTCCGCGTGCACCTCGGATTCATCTTCGCGATCCTCGCGACTGTCTGGGTCTGGTATCTGCTCAACCGCTCGAGCCTGGGCTTCCGCTTCCGCGCGGTGGGTGAGAACCCCAACGCGGCGCGCACCGCGGGCATCAGCGTCAAGAACGTCTACGTCGTCGCGATGCTGTTCTCGGGCGGACTGCTCGGTCTCGCCGGCGCCTCGCAGGTGCTCGGCACGACGACCACGGGCTTCTCGGCGGGCGTCGACGCCGGCATCGGATTCGACGCCATCACCGTCGCCCTGCTCGGCCGGTCCCGGCCGTGGGGCGTGTTCCTCGCGGGACTCCTGTTCGGCGCTCTCAAGTCGGGCGGCTACTCGATGCAGGTCGGCGAGGGCATCCCCATCGACATCGTGCTCGTCGTGCAGTCGGTCATCGTGCTGCTCATCGCGGCGCCTCCGCTCGTGCGGTCGATCTTCCGGCTGCCCGCGCCCGCCGGCGCCCCGGAACCCGTCCGCATCCGCGCCCCGAAGGCGGTGACCAAGTGACCACCACGACCCCCGCGGCACCGATCGTCCACGAGACGGCCGTCGTCCGCAGCTGGAAGGCCCCGATCGCGTACGGCATCTTCGCGCTCGTCGGCGTGCTGTTCGCGTTCGTCTTCCCTGCGACCGGCGACACGCTCTTCGAGCTCTCCACCGAGCGCGAGGCGATCCAGCTGGCACCGGTCGCGGTGCCCACCCAGTCGGCCGTGATCGTGGCGGCGCTGCTCCTCGTGGGGCTCACCGGCCTCTCGGCGTTCTTCGTCGCCTCGCGTCGCGCGCGGTCGCCGCTGTGGCTCGCGATCGTGTTCACGGTGCTGTTCCTCTTCGCGTTCCTCACCTGGGTCGCCGCCGACAAGACCATTCCCGTCCCGGGGCTGCTCGTCGGCTCTCTGGCCCTCAGCGTGCCGCTCATCTTCGGCGCGCTCGGAGGCGTCATCTCGGAGCGCAGCGGTGTCGTGAACATCGCCATCGAGGGTCAGCTGCTCTTCGGCGCGTTCTCGGCGGCGCTGGTCGGGTCGATCACGCGTCAACCTCTGCTCGGCCTCGTCGCTGCGATGGTCGGCGCCGTGCTCGTGTCGTTCGTGCTCGCGGCGTTCTCGATCAAGTACCTCGTCGACCAGGTGATCGTCGGTGTCGTGCTCAACGTGCTGGTGCTCGGGCTCACGAGCTTCTTCTACTCGAAGGTGCTCGTTCCCGACGCGGCGACGCTCAACAACCCGGTCAAGTTCGACGTGCTGCCGATTCCGCTGCTCTCGGACATCCCGATCCTGGGCCCCGTGCTGTTCCGGCAGACGATCATCGTCTACCTCATGTACATCGCGGTGTTCCTCGTCTGGTTCGCGCTCTTCAAGACCCGGTGGGGCCTGCGGGCACGTGCGGTCGGTGAGCACCCCCAGGCGGCCGACACGGTCGGCATCAGCGTGACCTCGACCCGCTTCTGGAACGTGTCGCTCGCGGGTGCCATCGTCGGCGTCGGCGGCGCGTACTACACGCTGGATGTGGTGGGCCAGTTCGGCAAGGACATGACCAACGGTGCGGGCTTCATCGCACTCGCCGCGGTGATCTTCGGACGCTGGGATCCGATCCGGGCGACGCTCGCGGGCCTGCTGTTTGGCTTCGCGACCAACTTGCAGAGCGTGCTGGGCATCATCGGCTCGCCCGTGCCATCCGACTTCATGCTCATGCTGCCGTACGTGGTCACGATCTTCGCGGTCGCGGGCCTCGTGGGCGTCTCGCGGGCGCCGGCCGCCGACGGTAAGCCGTACATCAAGTCATGAACGAGGTCAGCGCAGAGACCTGGCAGGCGTTGCGGGATGCGGCGAATGCGGCGATCCCGCATGCCTACGTGCCGTACTCGAAGTTCCCGGTCGGAGCCGCGGCGCTGGTCGACGACGGCCGCATCATCTGGGGCTGCAACGTCGAGAACGCCTCCTACGGGCTCACGCTGTGCGCCGAGTGCGCGCTCGTGTCGACACTGCACATGACGGGCGGCGGCAAGCTCGTGGCCTTCACGTGCGTCGACGGCCACGGGCAGACCCTCATGCCGTGCGGCCGCTGCCGCCAGCTGCTGTTCGAGCACTCGGCCGAGGGGATGCTGCTCGAGACCGTGTCGGGCATCCGCACGATCGACGAGGTGATCCCGGATGCCTTCGGCCCACGCACCCTGGAGGCGTACTCCGCAGGTGGGTGAGGAGGCGCGCAGCGCCGTCTCGAAACCGCGTCAATACAGGTGGTTGAGGAGCGGCGGAGCCGCGTCTCGAAACCGCCGTCCCCCGAAAGGACAATCATGGCCATCGAACCCTTCGACACCGTCGACCTCATCCACCGCAAGCGCGACCGCGGCGAGCTCACGGCCGACGAGATCCGCTGGCTGGTCGACGCCTACACGCGCGGCTACGTCGCCGACGAGCAGATGGCGGCCTTCGCGATGGCGGTGTTCCTGAACGGCATGACGCCCGACGAGATCCGCGAACTCACGGCCGCGATGGTCGCGAGCGGCGAGCGCCTCGACTTCTCGGGTCTCGGCAAGACCACGACCGACAAGCACTCGACCGGGGAGTGGGCGACAAGATCACCCTCCCGCTCGCGCCGCTCGTCGCCTCGTTCGGGGTGGCCGTTCCGCAGCTCTCCGGCCGCGGACTCGGGCACACGGGCGGCACGCTCGACAAGCTCGAGTCGATTCCGGGATGGCGTGCGCGCCTCAGCAACGAGGAGTTCCTCGCCCAGCTCGGCTCGGTGGGCGCCGTGGTGTGCGCCGCGGGCGCCGACCTCGCCCCGGCCGACGGCAAGCTCTACGCCCTGCGCGACATCACGGGCACCGTCGAGGCGATCCCGCTCATCGCGTCGTCGATCATGTCGAAGAAGATCGCCGAGGGCACCGCCTCCCTCGTGCTCGACGTGAAGTTCGGCTCGGGCGCCTTCATGAAGGACTACGATCGCGCGCGCGAGCTGGCCGAGACCATGGTGCGGCTCGGCAACGACTCGGGCGTCGCCACGCGTGCGCTGCTCACCGACATGAACGTGCCGCTGGGCCTCACGATCGGCAACGCCAACGAGGTGCGCGAGTCGGTCGAGGTGCTCGCCGGCGGCGGTCCCGCGGATGTCGTCGAGCTGACGGTCGCGCTTGCGCGCGAGATGCTCGACCTCGCAGGTCAGCCGGATGCCGACGTCGAGGCGGCCCTCGCCGATGGACGCGCCATGGACAGCTGGCGAGCCATGATCGAAGCCCAGGGCGGCGATCCGGATGCCGCGCTGCCTCAGCCGCGGGAGTCGCATCCGGTGCTCGCCGAGACGGATGGCGTGCTCGCCACCCAGGAGGCGCTCGCCTTCGGCGTGGCCGCCTGGCGCCTCGGTGCCGGACGCGCCCGCAAGGAGGACCCCGTGGTGCACGCGGCGGGCATCGACCTGCACAAGAAGCCGGGCGACGCGGTACGCGCGGGCGAGCCGCTCTTCACGCTGCACGCCGACGACCCGGCGCGCTTCGATCGGGCGCTCGAGTCGCTCGAGGGCGCCTACTCGATCGCCCCCGCCGGCACCGAGCTGCCGGAGCGCCCGCTCATCCGTACCCGCATCGCCTGAGGCGACGCGACCGTCCCATCTCAAGGACCATCGCTCCCGAATCAAGGATTGTCTCGCCCAAATCAAGGACTCGGTGGTGCTGGAGTCGCCTCCTGAGGCAGGAGTTGGGGACTTCGAGCGGGGAGTCCTTGAGTTGGGTGAGACGGTCCTTGAGTTGGGTGAGACGGTCCTTGAGTTGGGAGCGACGCCTCAGACCTCGGGGTCGCCGAGCGATGCGAGCGCGTCGACCACGAGATCCCAGAAGCGACGCTCGTCGAGGCGCAGCGACACCTGGGTCGTGCAGTCCGGGGAGCGGGGCGGCGCAGGTCGGCCACCGTCATGCCGAGCGTGAGCGTGCCCGCGAGCTCGACATCCAGCGGCGCCTTCACGACCTCGAGCACCGAGGGGTCGATCACGTAGGCGACCGCCACCGGGTCGTGAACCGGCGGGGATGCGAAGCCCTGCGAGGCGAGGTAGGTCGCCCCGAAGAAGTCGAGCAGTTCGCCCACGAACACCGCGGGTCGCGTGCCGACCGCTGCGATCCGCTCGCGTACCTCGGCGGTCGCGAGCGCCTGATGCGTCACGTCGAGCCCGACCATGGTGAGCGGCCACGACTCGTTGAACACGATGTGCGCCGCCTCCGGATCGATCACGATGTTGAACTCGCTCGTCGCGTTCCAGTTGCCCACGTGCACGCCGCCGCCCATGAGCACGACCTCGCGCACGCGCGGCACGATGCGCGGCTCGATGCGCGCCGCGAGCGCGATGTTGGTGAGCGCCCCCGTGGGCACGAGCGTGATCTCGCCCGGCTCGGATGCCATCACGGTGTCGATGATGAGCTGCACCGCGCCGCGCGGGTCGACGTCGAACGTCGGCTCGGGCAGTACCGGGCCGTCGAGTCCTGAATCGCCGTGGATGTCGGGCGCGTACTCGACACTGCGCACGAGCGGTCGGCCCGCGCCCGCCGCGAACGGCACCCCCGTGATGCCGGCGATGCGTGCCACGGCGAGCGCGTTGCGCGTGACCGCCTCGATGCCCGCGTTGCCGGCGACCGTGGTGACGGCAGCGAGTTCGACATCCGGGTTGCCGTGTGCCAACAGCATGGCGATCGCATCATCATGGCCGGGATCGCAGTCGAGGATGATGCGGCGGGTCATGGTGCCAGCCTAGGCAAGATGAGGCGTCGGTTCGTGTCGCTCGCGGGGCGGTCCAACGACGCGACGTGACGCCCCATCTTCAGCTTCGACTCGGTTTCGTACAGGGCCCGCCGACTACTCTGGAGGCATGAGCGACGCAGCCCCCGCAGACCACCACATCGTCGACGGCGTCGACCTGCGGGTGCTTCCCAAGGTCTCGCTGCATGACCACCTCGACGGAGGTCTGCGGCCGCGCACGATCATCGAACTCGCCGAGCCTCTCGGCCTCGAACTGCCCGCGACGGATGCCGACGCCCTTGCCGCGTGGTTCGCCGAGAAGTCCGACTCCGGCTCGCTCGTCGAGTACCTCAAGACCTTCGATGTGACGACCGCCGTCATGCAGACCCGGGAGGGCCTCACGCGGGTCGCCCGCGAGTTCGTGGAGGACCTCGCCGAGGACGGTGTCGTGTGGGGTGAGGTGCGCTGGGCGCCCGAACAGCACCTGAGCCGCGGGCTCAGCCTCGACGAGGCGGTCGAGGCGGTGCAGGAGGGGCTGACGCAGGGCATGGAGCTCGCCGCGGAGGCCGGCCACGGCATCCGTGTCGGACAGCTCGTGAGCGCGATGCGGCACACCGACCGCGGTCTCGAGATCGCCGAGCTCGCACTGCGGCATCGTGACAACGGCGCCGTCGGGTTCGACATCGCCGGCCCCGAGGCGGGCTTCCTCCGAGCCGCTTCGCGGACGCCTTCGACCTGCTCGCCCGCGAGTGCTTCCCGGCGACCGTGCACGCCGGCGAGGCCGACGGGCTCGAGTCCATTCGCGGCGCGCTCGTCGACGGCCACGCCCTGCGTCTCGGCCACGGCGTGCGCATCGCCGAAGACATCACGATCGAATCCCAAGACGACGAGGCAAGCTACGTGAGCCTCGGCCGGCTCGCCCAGTGGGTCAAAGACCGTGGGATCCCGCTCGAGACGAGCCCGAGCTCGAACCTGCAGACCGGCGCGATCGCGGCGTGGGGTGACGACCTCACCGCGCATCCCTTCGACCTCCTGTACCAGCTCGGCTTCCGCGTGACCGTCAACACCGACAACCGCCTCATGAGCGCCACGACTCTCACGCGTGAGCTCTCGCTGCTCTCCGACGCCTTCGGCTACGGGCTCGACGACCTGCTGACCTTCCAGCTCAACGCGGCCGAGGCGGCCTTCCTGCCGCTCGAGGAGCGCGCCGAGCTCGTCGAGCTCATCGAAGACGGGTTCGGCGACGTCTGATGGACCACACCGCCCTCCCCGCGCTTCCCGATGACGCCGTCGTGCTGCGCGCCCGCGCGCGCGATTGGCGGGACGCCGTCGAGATCTCCGGTCGAGCCCTCGCCGCGAGTGGTGCGACGGATGCCGGCTACGCCGTCGACATGGTGCGCATGATCGAGGAGCACGGACCCTACGTCGTGGTCGCGCCCGGCCTGGCCCTCGCGCACGCGCGCCCGGGCCCCGCGGTGCACCGCGACGGCCTCGCGATCGTGACGCTCGCCGACCCGGTGCCGTTCGGGCATCCCTACAACGACCCGGTGCGCGTCGTGCTCGCCCTCGCGGGGGCCTCGAGCGCGCGCCACCTGCAGCTCGTGGCCGAGATCGCCAACATCTTCAATGACTCGGATGCGGTGGCATCGCTGGCCGACGCCGCGACCGCCGACGAGGTGCGCGGCATCCTCGGGGTGGGCGCGTGAAGATCCTCACCCTGTGCGGTGCCGGCATCGGCACGAGCGGCATCCTCAAGGTGAACGCGGAACGCGTGCTGCAGCGCCTCGGCGTCGACGCGCGCGTCGTGGCGATCGACGCGTCGATGCTCGAGTCGGAGCTCGACGACGCGCAGGTGATCCTCACCGGCCCCGAGTTCGTCGACGCGATCGGGCAGACCTTCGCCGACGTCATCGTGGTGGAGAACTACTTCGACACCGCCGAACTGCAGCGCAAGCTCGAGGTCGCGCTCGGCTGAGGCCCGGGATCCACCTTCGTCAGTCTCCGCGCGCCTTCGCAACTCAGGAGATTCTCGACGGATGCGGGTGCAGCGTGGCCGCACGTGGGGAGGCTCCTGAGTTGCGAACCCGCGCACGTTCCGCCATCCAGGAGAATCTTGACGGGGGCGCGACGGCGAGCCGCGCACGCCGACATCTCCTGAGTTGCGAGAAGATACGCGGAAACGGCGAGGGAGAGCAGGCTCAGCCGAGCAGCTCGCGCATCCCGGCGTCGAGGGCCGCGAGTGCGGCATCCGCTGTCGCCTGTCGTTCGGCGGCCGCGCCCTCGTCACTGCGGGTGTCGAGGTAGCACTTGAGCTTCGGCTCGGTGCCCGACGGGCGCACGATCACGCGCGAGCCGCCCGCGAGGTGGAAGCGCAGGATGTCGCTCGGCGGGAAGGGGCCGAAGCCGTCGGCGAAGTCGTCGATCTGCTCCACGCGGATGCCGCCGATCCCGCGCGGCGGATCCTGCCGTAGGCGCGCCATGAGCTCGGGGATCCGTGCCAGGTCGGCGACCCGCACCGAGATCTGCCCGGATGCGAACGCCCCGTAGCGCTCGGCGAACTCCGCGCGGTGCTCGGGGAAGCTGCGCCCCGACGCCTTCAGGTCGGAGAAGAGCGCGAGCACCGCGACGGCGGCCGAGATGCCGTCCTTGTCGCGGATCTTGTCGGGGTCGACGAGGTAGCCGAGGGCCTCCTCGTAGCCGTAGATGAGGTCGCCTGCGCGCGAGATCCACTTGAACCCGGTGAGCGTCTCGACGAAGTCGAGGCCCTCCGTGCGCGCGACGACACCGAGAGCGGGGAGCTCACGAGCGAGCAGGCGAGGGATCCCCGGTCGAGGCCGCGCTCGACGGCCTGCCGCGCCGCGCGCCAGCCGAGCAGCCATCCGACCTCGTTACCCGAGAGCCGGTGCCACCCTCCGTGGCCGTCCGGCACGCCGACGGCGACGCGGTCGGCATCCGGGTCGTTCGCGATCACGAGGTCCGCGCCGTGCTGGGCCGCCGTCGCGAACGCGAGGTCCATCGCGCCCGGCTCCTCGGGGTTCGGGAAGTCGACGGTGGGGAACGCGGGGTCGGGATCCTGCTGCGCGGCGACCGACACGACATCCGGGAACCCCGCGGCCTCGAACACGCGCCGAGCGGTCTCCCACCCGACACCGTGCATCGCCGTGTAGACGACGCGCAGCGGCTGCGGCTCGGCGGCGAGGGCCGCGGTACGGCGCACGTACTCGTCGACCACCTCCTCCGGCGCGATCTCGTAGGTGCTCGAGCGGGGCAGCTCGGTGATCGAGCCGCGGGCGACGTCGACGATCGCGGCCTGGATTTCGGCATCCGCGGGCGGCACGATCTGCGAGCCGTGGTCGAGCCCGCCGAGGTAAACCTTGTAGCCGTTGTCGGCCGCGGGGTTGTGCGAGGCCGTGACCATCACGCCCGCGCTCGCCTCGAGGTGGCGCACGGCGAACGCGAGCACGGGGGTCGGCAGCAGCCGCGGCAGCAGCACGGCGCGCACTCCGGCGCCCGCCATGAGCTCGGCCGTGTCGCGCGCGAACACCTCGGAGTTGTGCCGGCCGTCGTAGCCGATGACGACGGACGGATGCGTCTCCCGCGCCAGCAGGAACCGCGCGAGCCCCGCGGCGGCCTGCGAGACGAGCACGCGGTTCATGCGCAGGGGACCCGCTCCGAGCTCCCCGCGCAGCCCCGCCGTGCCGAACGTCAGCCGCCCGGCGAACCGGGATGCCAGCTCGGCGTGCGCATCCGGGTCGCCCGCGTCGGCACGCGCGATGAGCGCTTCGAGCTGGGCGCGCGTGACCTCGTCGGGATCCTGGGCGGCCCAGGCGCGGGCCGCTGCGAGGGCCTCCACCGCCTCCATCAGATCGCCGCCACGACGCGTGCGAGCAGCTCGGAGATCACCGGCTCGGCGTCCTTGCCCGCCTGCAGCACCTCGGTGTGGCTGAGGGGCTCGGGCGAGATGCCCGCGGCGAGGTTCGTGATGAGCGAGAAACCGAGGATCTCCATGCCCGCCTGGCGCGCTGCGATCGCCTCGAGCGCGGTCGACATGCCCACGATGTGGCCGCCGATCGTCTTCGCCATCTGCACTTCGGCCGGCGTCTCGTAGTGCGGGCCGCGGAACTGCACGTAGACGCCCTCGTCGAGTTCGGGCTGGATGCTGCGCGCCACCTCACGCAGCCGCCGCGAGTAGAGATCGGTCAGGTCGATGAAAGTCGCACCCTCGAGCGGAGACGCCGCCGTGAGGTTGATGTGGTCGCTGATGAGCACCGGGGTGCCGGGCGTCCAGTGCTCCTTGATGCCGCCTGCGCCGTTGGTCAGGATCATCGTCGTGGCGCCCGCAGCCGCCGCGGTGCGCACCGAGTGCACGACGCGGCGCACGCCGTGACCCTCGTAGAAGTGGGTGCGCGCGCCGATCACGAGGGCGCGTTTGCCGTTCGGCAACAGGATGCTGCGCAGCGTGCCGACGTGACCCGTGAGCGCGGGGGCGCTGAACCCGTAGATCTCGGTGGCGGGCACGGTGGCGACGGTCTCGCCGAGCAGATCGGCAGCCTTCGCCCAGCCGGAGCCGAGGGTCAGTGCGATGTCGTGCTTCTCGACGCCGGTGGCTTCCGCGAGCTGCTCTGCTGCGATGCGTGCGACGGCGAACGGATCCACGTCCTCGCCGTCGAGGGGATGCTGGGTGTGCATCCTCTCACTGTATTCGGCGAGCCCCGGGAACGGGCCCCGGCGGCATCCCCTCGCGGATGCGCGACAATGGAGGCATGCCCTACGAGTTCGAGCGAACCCAGCGCATCGCCGTCCTCGGAGGGGGACCTGGTGGCTACGAGGCGGCTCTCACGGGGGCGCAGCTCGGGGCGGAGGTGACGCTCGTCGAGCGCGCAGGTGTCGGCGGTTCGGCGGTGCTCACGGATGTCGTCCCCTCGAAGTCGCTCATCGCCACCGCGGGCGCGGCCACGGATGTCGGCCAGGCCGCCGATCTCGGCGTGCAGTTCTTCACGCGCGGCGAGAACGGACGTGCCGTGCGCCCCGAGGTGACCGTCAATCTCGCCGCCGTCAACCAGCGGCTCATGCTGCTGGCACGTCAGCAGTCCGAAGACCTCAAGTCGCAGCTCACGCGCGCCGGCGTGCGGATCGTCGCGGGTGACGGCCGCCTCGACGGGCCCAACCGGCTCATCATGTCGACCGGCAAGGGCAAGAAGCGGGTCGACTTCGACGAGGTCACCGCCGACACACTCGTGGTCGCGGTCGGGGCGCGCCCCCGCATCCTCTCGTCGGCCAAGCCGGACGGCAAGCGCATCCTCACCTGGACTCAGCTCTACTCGCTCGACGAGGTACCCGAGCACCTCATCGTCGTGGGCTCGGGTGTGACGGGCGCGGAGTTCGCCTCCGCCTACCGCGCGCTCGGCGCGCAGGTCACCCTCGTCTCCAGCCGCGAGCAGGTGCTGCCGGGCGAGGATGCGGATGCCGCCCGCGTGATCGAGAACGTCTTCGTGCGCGGGGGATGAAGGTGCTCTCGAAGTCGCGCATGGCATCCGTGGAACGCGCGGGCGACGGGGTGCTCGTGACCCTCACCGACGGACGCACGGTCGAGGGCTCGCACTGCCTGCTCGCGCTCGGCTCGGTGCCCAACACCTCGGGCATCGGGCTCGAGGAGGCGGGGGTGCAGCTCACCGAGTCGGGCCACATCCGCGTGAACCGGGTGGCCCGCACCTCGATGCCGATGGTCTACGGGGTGGGTGACTGCAGCGACTTCGTGCCGCTCGCATCCGTCGCGTCCTCGCAGGGACGCACCGCGGTGTTCCACGCCATGGGGGATGCGGTGACGCCCGCCGAGCCGCGCAATGTGACCTCGAACATCTTCACGCATCCCGAGGTCGCGACCGTGGGCTGGAACCAGAAGCAGATCGAGGAGGGGCTCGCGCAGGGCGAGATCTACAAGCTGCCGCTCGCCTCGAACCCGCGCGCCAAGATGGAGGGCATCAAGGACGGCTTCGTGAAGCTGTTCGCCCGCACCGGCTCCGGCACGGTGATCGGCGGCGTCGTCGTGGCGCCCAAGGCATCCGACCTCATCCTGCCGATCGCGCTCGCGGTGGAGCACCGCCTGACCGTCGACCAGCTGGCCCGCGCCTTCTCCGTCTACCCCTCGCTCTCGGGTGCCGTGACGGATGCGGCCCGCGCGATGCACATCGTCGACTGAGCCGCCGCCGCTGCCGCGCTCCCGCCTCCGCCTCGAACCCCGCGAGCGCTACCCAAAACCGCGAGCGCTACCGGTAGACGGGTAGCGCTCGCGGAAACGGGTAGCGCTCGCGCCTGTGGAGAGCTTCTGCGGCGGCGAGGCGAGGTGCGACAGGGTGACGGCATGGACGACATCGTCATCACCGCCTCGTGGCGTGACAGGTTCCTGCTCGCGCGGGCGGCTCCGGATGGTGACGCCGACCGTCTCGGCGTGCTCGCTCAGCGGGGGAGCTGATACGCCTCGTGCGCGGCGTCTACGTCACCGCCGCCGACTGGAATGCTCAATCGCCCCGTGAGCGCCACATCACCTTGGCGCGGGCCGTGACGCTCATGCGGGAGCGGCGACTCGTGCTCTCGCATCGCACGGCCGCGATCGCGTGGAACCTGCCGCTGCTGGGCGACCCTCCCGAGGACGTGCACGTTATCGCGTGGCGCACCAACGGCGGACGCTCCGACGACAGACTGGTGCGGCACTGCCTCGACATCCCGCCGGAGACCGTCGTGCTCGACGGGCTCGAGGCCACGACGCTCGCGCGAACGGTCATCGATGTCGCCCGCACGAGCCGATTCGCCGAGGGGGTCATGGTGGCGGATGCGGCACTCGCCCGGGGAACGCGGCACGATGACCTGGTTGCGGAACTGCCCGAACCGGGCCACCGCGGCGTGCGACGCGCTCGCGAGGTGGTGGCGTTCGCCGACGCGCGCAGCGGCTCGCCCGTCGAGTCGCTCAGTCGCGTCTCGATCGCGGAGGCCGGGCTGCCGGCTCCCGAGCTGCAGCACGAGTTCTCGGACCGTGACGGGCGCATGGATGTCGACTTCTGGTGGCCGCGTTTCGGCGTGATCGGTGAGTTCGACGGCAAGGTGAAGTACCTCGACGAGCGGTACCGCAATGGCCGCACGCTCGAGCAGGTGCTGCTCGACGAGAAGTGGCGCGAGCAGCGTCTGCGCCGGCAGCCGGGGTGCGATCGATCGCCCGGTGGGATGCCGCCACCGCGGCGTCGCCCGCGCGCCTGGGCCGCCTGCTGCGCGAGCACGGCATCCGCTGACCGCGACCGCGGCATCCACCGGCCGACCGTGGCATCCGCGGACCGACCGTGGCATCCGCAGACCGCGAGCGCTACCGAAATCCGCGAGCGCTACCCGTAGACCGGGAGCGCTCGCGGAAACGGGTAGCGCTCGCGGAAATGGGGAGGGCGGACGGCGGGGCGGAGCCGTCAGTCGGCGATGCTGAGGAGCAGGTGGCCCGAGGAGACCGTCGCGCCGACGACCGCGTTGAGCGAACCGATCGTGCCGTCCTTGTGGGCGATGAGCGGCTGCTCCATCTTCATGGCCTCGAGCACCACGACGAGGTCGCCCTTGACGACCTTGTCGCCCTCGGCGACGGCCACCTTCACGACCGTCGCCTGCATGGGCGCCTTGACGGCGTTCCCGGTGGCGCCGACGACGGCCTGCGAGCCGACCCGGCGACGCGGGGGCGGCGGAGCCGACACGGTGGCCGAGGGCAGCAGCGTGCTCGGCAGCGACACGGCGACGCGCTTGCCCTCCACCTCGACGACGACCGAGTGGCGCTTCTCGGCGGGCGTCGCATCCGCGAGCACACCGCCCCACGGCTCGAGCTCGGCCGAGAACTCGGTCTCGATCCAGCGCGTGTACACGCCGAAGCCGCCGTCGCCGGTGAAGGCGGCATCCCGCACGACCGCGCGGTGGAACGGGATGACGGTCGGCAGCCCGGCGACCTCGAACTCGTCGAGGGCGCGACGGGCGCGCTCGAGCGCGTCCTCGCGCGTCGACCCGGTCACGATGAGCTTCGCGAGCAGGGAGTCGAACGCGCCCGAGATCTCGTCGCCCGTCGTGACGCCCGAGTCGATGCGCACGCCGGGGCCGCCGGGGTAGCGGATCGCCTGGATGGGGCCGGGCGTCGGCAGGAAGTTGCGGCCCGGGTCTTCTCCGTTGATGCGGAACTCGAAGGCGTGACCGTGCGTCTCGGGATCGGGGTAGTCGAGGATGCCGCCCTCCGCGATGCGGAACTGCTCACGCACGAGGTCGATGCCGGTGACCTCCTCGGAGACCGGGTGCTCGACCTGGAGGCGGGTGTTGACCTCGAGGAACGAGACCGTGCCGTCGAGGCCGATGAGGAACTCGCAGGTGCCCGCGCCGACATAGCCGACCTCGCGCAGGATCGCCTTCGAGGAGCTGTAGAGCAGCTCGCGCTGCGCGTCGGTGAGGAACGGCGCGGGCGCCTCCTCGACGAGCTTCTGGTGGCGACGCTGCAGGGAGCAGTCGCGCGTCGAGACGACGACGACGTTGCCCTCGGCATCCGCGAGGCACTGCGTCTCGACGTGGCGCGGCTTGTCGAGGTACTTCTCGACGAAGCACTCGCCGCGGCCGAACGCCGCGACCGCCTCGCGCGTGGCCGAGTCGAAGAGCTCGGGGATCTCCTCGCGCGTGCGGGCCACCTTGAGGCCGCGGCCGCCGCCGCCGAACGCCGCCTTGATGGCGACAGGCAGACCGTGCTCGTCGACGAAGGCGAGCACCTCATCCGCTCCCGAGACCGGGTTGAGGGTGCCGGGGGCGAGCGGCGCGCCGACCTTCTCGGCCACGTGGCGGGCGGAGACCTTGTCGCCGAGGCGCTCGATGGCATCCGGTGACGGGCCGATCCAGATGAGGCCGGCGTCGATCACGGCGCGCGCGAAGTCGGCGTTCTCGGCGAGGAAGCCGTAGCCGGGGTGCACGGCGTCGGCGCCCGAGCGGCGGGCGATCGAGAGCAGCTTGTCGATGACGAGGTAGGTGGTGGCGCTGGTCGTGCCGTCGAGGGCGTAGGCCTCGTCGGCGAGCACCACGTGCCGCGCACCGCGGTCCTGGTCGGCGTAGACGGCGACGGATGCGATGCCGGCGTCGCGGGCGGCGCGGATCACGCGTACCGCGATCTCACCCCGATTGGCAATCAGGACCTTCGAGATGCGAGGCATAGTGACCCCAGCCTAGAGCCGGCGACGACCCGCGCCGTTGTCGTGCATGCACAAACGCGTGCCCGCGGCTTGCAGTGCTGCTACAACGGCCTAGCGATTCCAGAGGGTCGGCCACTCGACGCCGAGTTCGCGCACGAGGGTGCGCAGGTACGGCACGCTGAGCCCGACCACGGTATGCGGATCGCCCTCGATGCTCTCGATGAAGCCCGCCCCCTTCGCGTCGATCGTGAACGCCCCGGCCACCTCGAGCGGCTCGCCCGTGGCGATGTAGGCGTCGATCTCGGCGTCGGTGATGTCGGATGCGAATCGCACGCTCGCCGAGGTCGCGCCGCCCACCGCGCGCCCGAGCAGGCCGCCGCGCGCGTCGATGAGCCAGTGCCCCGAGTGCAGCACGCCCGTGCGACCGCGCTGGGCGTGCCAGCGCTCGCGGGCCGTCTCGGGCATGTGCGGCTTGCCGTAGATGGTGTCGCCCAGCACGAAGGCCGAGTCGCCGCCGAGCACGAGCCCGTCGAGCCCGCCCTGGTCGACCAGCCGCTCGGCCACCGCCTCCGCTTTCGCTCGCGCGAGCAGCGTGACGTAGGCGTCCGGATGCTGCGGCCCTGCGGCGGCGGCCACCGCGTCCTCGTCGACGTGCGACGGCACGGCTACGGGCTCGATGCCCACGGCGCGCAGGGTCGCCAGGCGTGCGGGAGAGGTGGATGCGAGGTACAGCCGCACGACGGACATCCGCTGGCTTCCTTCCGGTCGTGGGCGCAGCATCCGCGCCTATGCTCGGACGAATGGGTGACATGCAGGGCCGCGAGGTCGAGGTCGAGGCTACCAACATCGCGCACGGCGGCTACGGCGTCGCCCGGCTCGACGGTCGGGTGGTCTTCGTCGCCGACGCGATCCCCGGCGAGCGCGTGCGTGCGCGCATCCTCGACGACCGCAAGAACCGTTTCTGGTGGGCCGACACGGTGGAGGTGCTCGACCCCAGCCCGCACCGTCGTCCGCACCTGTGGGCGGAGGCCGACGTGTCGCGCGACCCCGCCATCCGCCCGGGTGGTGCCGACTTCGGCCACATCGAGCCCGCTCACCAGCGTGCGCTCAAGGCGCACGTGCTGAGCGACGCCCTGCAGCGGATGGCCCGCATCGAGCGCGAGGTGGAGGTCGAGCAGGTCGAGGGGCCGGCGGACGGCGGCGGATGGCGCACCCGCGAACGCCTGCACGTGGCCGACGATGGCACGGTCGGGCCGTTCTCCGCGCGTTCGCACCGAGTGATCCGGGTCGCATCGCTGCCGCTCGCCACGGCGGAGCTCGGCGAGGTCGCCCCGATCGGGCAGCGGATGCCGGAGCACGCGGGCGGGGACGTCGTCGCGCTCGCGCCGAGCATCGGCGGCGCCCGGCTCATCCTCGGAAAGCAGGCGCCGAGCGTCATCCGCGAGCAGGTGGGGGAGCGCGAGTTCCGGCTCGACGACTCGGGTTTCTGGCAGGTGCACGCCGCGGCACCGCGCACGCTCACGCGCGCGGTGCAGGAGGCGATCGACGAGTCGCTCTTCGATCCGCGCGCGGCCAACCTCGACCTCTACGGCGGCGTCGGGCTGCTCGCGGCGGCAGTCGGCGACCGCTTCGGCCCGAGCACCCGCATCACCACGGTGGAATCCGACGAGCGCGCCACCGAGCACGCCGCCGAGAACCTCGCCGACTGGCTCGGCGCGAAGGCCGTCACGGCGCGTGTCGAGCGCTGGGTGCGCACGCTCGCCGACGCGTCCGCGGCGGAACGGGCCCGGCTGTGGGGCGCGACCGTCGTGCTCGACCCGCCGCGCTCGGGGGCGGGGCGAGCCGTGCTCGAGACCCTCGCGGCGGCGCGACCCGCCCAGCTCGTGTACGTGGCGTGCGATCCGGTGGCGTTCGCGCGCGATGCGGGGGTGCTCGCCGAGCTCGGCTACCACCTGACCGGCCTGCGCGCCTTCGACCTCTTCCCCAGCACCCACCACGTCGAGGCCGTGGGTTCGTTCGTGCGCGCGTGACGCCGCACGGTCGACAGCAGTAGCATGAGCGACGGCGGACCCTGGCGGGAGTGGGCATGAGCACGGTGATCGATCGTCCGGAGACGGAGGCGCAGGTGCGCCCCGCGCGAATCGCGGTCGTCGACGACCACGAGTCGGTGCGGGTGGGCCTCAAGGCCGCCTTCGTGGAGGCCGGGCACGACTTCATGCTCGCCGCTCCCAACGTCGCCGACCTCATCGAGGGGCTCGCGGGGCGCGAGGTGGATGTCGTGGTGCTCGACCTGTCGCTCGGCGACGGATCGAGCGTGACCCAGAACGTCAAGAGCGTGCAGGCCATCGGCGCTCCGGTGCTCGTGCACTCGATCGCCGACCGGGTCGACCTCGTGCGCGAGGCGCTCGCCGCCGGAGCCGCGGGCGTCATCCCGAAGTCCGCCTCGATGCGCACCGTCGTGACCGCAGCGGCGACCGTGGCACGCGGCGAGGTGCTCAACAACCTCGAGTGGGCCACCGCGATCGACGCCGACCGGGACTTCGCCAAGGCCGAGCTCGGCCGGCGCGAGCGCGAGATCCTGCACCTGTACGCATCCGGGCTGCCCCTCAAGCTCGCGGCCGAGCAGCTCGGCATCGGCTATTCGACGGCCCGTGAGTACCTCGATCGCATCCGCGCCAAGTACGTCGAGGTGGGCAGGCCCGCGCCGACCAAGGTCGACCTGCTGCGCCGCGCCGTCGAAGACGGAATCCTGCCGGGGCTCGACCCCGACAGCGATGGCTGACGTCGCCCGCAACCTGCTCGCGTCGGTGCCGCGCGGGAGGCCCGTTCGCAACCCGCTGAGTCTCGTGCGCGTCACCACCGCCATCGCGCGCACGGCGGCCGGATTCGGCGTGGCGTTCATGCTGCAGTCGGTGCCGGCGATGATCGAGCAGCTGCCCAACATGCGCCCGGCCTGGTCGGTGACCATGGTCGGCGCGCTCGTGGCCAGTCTCGCTCTGACGGTCGTCGTGTCGGTCATCGATCGGGGGCTGCGGATCGGGCACGTGACCTTCGCGGTCGTCTACCTCATCGCGCTGATCAGCTGGCCGTTCGCGGTGATCGACCCCGCTCAGGCGCCCAGCTCGAGCTACTGGCTCTACTACACCCTCACGATCGCGACGGCGATGGCGACAGTGGGCCTCGGCATCCGCCTCGCGACCGCCTACGTCGTGCTCGCGCCGGTGATCTACGGCATCATCCGCATCACGCCGCCCGGCGGCGAGGTGACCATCACCCAGACGGTGCTCGACTCGGTGTACGCGATCATCCTCGGTGGGGCGATCACGATCATCACGGCGATCCTGCGGAACGCCGCCTCCTCCGTCGACCGCGCGCAGGCGACGGCCCTCCAGCGCTACGGGCACGCCGTGCGGCAGCACGCCACCGAGGCCGAGCGCGTGCAGGTCGACGCGATCGTGCACGACAGTGTGCTGACGACGCTGCTCTCGGCTGCCCGCGCCGAGACGGCGGAGGCGAAGGAGCTCGCGGCCCTCATGGCGGGCAACGCCATAGGGCACCTGCGCGATGCGCTCTCCGAGGCGCCGCAAAGCGACGCGGAGGTCTCGGTGGCGGCGCTCGCGAACCGCATCGCGGATGCCGCTGCCGCCCTCTCCGAGCCGATCACCGTCGATTCCGATGGCGTACGTCCGGGCCGCATCCCGGTGGCCGTGGGCGAGGCCGTCTACTCGGCCGCCGTGCAGGCGATGGTGAACAGCCTGCAGCACGCCGGGCCCGCGCGCCGCTGGGCGGTCGTGCGCGGCGGCGGCGACGATATCGTCGTCGAGGTCGGCGACGATGGCTGCGGCTTCGACCCGGATGCGGTGCCGACCGAGCGGCTCGGCGTGCGGGTGTCGATCCTCGAGCGGGTGGCGAGCGTCGGCGGCGCCGCCGTCATCGACACGGCGCTCGGCGAGGGCACCGTGGTGGCGTTGCACTGGCCCGCCCCGAAGGTATCGAAGGGGCCGACCGCCACGGAGGTGACGTCGTGACGATCGGCGTGCCCCGGGCCCTCATCATCGCCCTCGCGGGGGTGTTCTCCGGCTATCACCTGGTGCTCGCGGCCTACTCGCTCACCTTCCCCTACGCGAGTGAGACGGGCGCCGTCATCGCCGGGATGCTGCTCTACGCGATCGTCACGGCTGCCGTGCTGTGGCCCACCCGCGAGACCCGGATGCCGGTGTGGCTCGCCGCGTTCGCGCTCGGTGTCGCGATCGCCCTGCCGCCGCTCATCACGGTCGTGCTCGATCCGATGCGGCCGGGGGCAACGGCTACGCCACCTGGTACGTCGCCGCGATCGGCACGCTCATGACGATCACCGCCACGCGGCTGAGGCCCGGCTTCGCGTGGGCGGGCATCATCTTCCTCGTCGTGCAGACGCTGTTCTGGTCGGGGCCGGGCGCGCTCGGCACGATCGGGGTGATCGGGTCGGCCTCGTGGGTCGGGGTCGCGCACATCATCACGAACACCCTCGCCAAGGCCGCGCGCGACTCCGAGCGGTTCGCCCACGCCGAGCGCGAAGCCACCGAGTGGCAGGCGGCGCAGGAGGCGCACCTCAACGAGCGGCAGTTCCGCCTCGGGCAGACGAGCGTCATGGCGTTGCCGATGCTGCGCACCATCAGGTCCTCGAACGGCGAGCTGACCGACGCGCAACGTGCGGAGTGTCTGCACATGGAGGCCGCCATCCGCGACGAGATCCGCGGGCGCAAGCTGCTCAACGACGGCGTGCGCGAGCAGGTCATGCTCGCGCGTCGCCGCGGAACGATCGTGACGCTGCTCGACGAGGGCGGCATCGACGACCTCTCCGACGCCGAGCTCGACCGCGTGCTCGGTCGCCTCGCGCTCGCGCTGCGTGACACGACCGCCGACCGGGTGATCGCCCGCACCGTGCCGGAGGGCTCGGAGGTCGCGGTGACTGTGGTCGGGCTCCGTACGGTCGACGACGAAGAGGTGACGCTGCTCGGCGGTGAGCCGGATGACGAGGTCGAGTTGTGGCTCGAGATCCCGAGGGCGTCGGCGTCGTCGTAGGGGGCTGGTTTCGAGACGCCGCCTGCGGCGGCTCCTCACCAGCTGGGGGCGCCTGCGGCGGCTCCTCAACCAGCTGGGGCGCCTGCGGCGGCTCCTCAAACCGGGAGCGGACGTGGAACGAGGGGCCGGACAGAGCGTCCGACCCCTCGCAAGATTCGAGTCAGGGCGACAACCCGAATATCGCCCTGACTCGCCCCCACATCATCGGTCTGCTTACCCTAGACGACCGGTGATGCTGTGTAACTCGATGAGATACACCTGCTAGTACTCAAGTATGGGGGAGAGTTACGCCCGCGTAAGTCGTCATTTCGGGGGACTTTCGGGGTACATTTTCGGGTGACGCGCCCGAGCTTTTCGTCGCGGCAGACGAAATCCGGGGTACAACCCGCCGGGGGAGACGGAATCTTCCGTCAATTTCTCTTCCCGCTACCGAATGCGCAGCCGAACGGCCTGCATCACCGTGCCCAGCGGTTCCAGGCGCCGCGCTCGAGAGGCTGGCGAAGTCCTCGGCGCTCACGCTCCCACGTGGTCGGAGCGCGTTGCGCGCGGCGCTGCATGCCGGCGAGCTCGTCGAGCGCCGCGCGCAGCACGGCCGTGGCCGCCGCGAGCTCCTCCGGGGTCGGGTTCCCTCCGACGACCCGGATCGCGTTCCCCTCCGATGCCTCGTTCACAGCGGGATGTTCCCGTGCTTCTTCGCCGGCAGCGCCGCCCGCTTGGTGCGCAGCGCCCGCAGCGCCTTGATGATCACGAGCCGCGTGGCCGCCGGTTCGATGATGCCGTCGAGCTCGCCGCGCTCGGCCGCGAGGAACGGGGAGGCGACGTTGTAGGTGTACTCGTTCGCGAGCTGCGTGCGCACCTCGGCGATGTCGCGCCCGGCGGCTTCGGCCTCCTTGAGCTCGTTGCGGTACAGGATGTTGACCGCGCCCTGGCCGCCCATCACCGCGATCTCGGCGGTGGGCCAGGCGTAGTTGAGGTCGGCGCCGAGCTGCTTCGAGCCCATCACGATGTAGGCCCCGCCGTAGGCCTTGCGGGTGATCACGGTCACGAGCGGCACCGTGGCCTCGGCGTAGGCGTAGAGCAGTTTCGCGCCGCGGCGGATGACGCCCGTCCACTCCTGGTCGGTGCCGGGCAGGTAGCCCGGCACGTCGACGATCGTGATGATCGGGATCGAGAAGGCGTCGCAGAAGCGCACGAACCGGGCGGCCTTCTCGCCCGCGTCGATGTTGAGCGTGCCCGCCATCGCGTTCGGCTGGTTGGCGATGATACCGACCGAGCGTCCCTCGATGCGGGCGAAGCCGATCACGATGTTGGGCGCGAAGAGCGCCTGCACCTCGAGGAAGTCGCCCCCGTCGACGATGCGCTCGATCACCTCGAGCACGTCGTAGGGCTGGTTCGGCGAGTCGGGGATGATCGTGTTGAGCCGACGGTCGGAGTCGTTGACCTCGAGCTCGGTCTCGGACTCGTACACCGGCAGCTCGGCCTGGTTGTTGTCGGGCAGGAAGCTCACGAGGGTGCGCGCGTAGTCGAGCGCGTCGTCCTCGTCGGAGGCGAGGTAGTGCGAGACGCCCGTGCGAGAGCTGTGCGTGAGGGCGCCGCCGAGCTCCTCCATGCCGACGTCCTCGCCCGTGACGGTGCGGATGACATCCGGGCCCGTCACGAACATCTGGCTGGTCTTGTCGACCATGATCACGAAGTCGGTGAGCGCGGGACCGTAGACGGCGCCACCGGCTGCCGGGCCGAGGATGATTGAGATCTGCGGGATGACGCCCGAACTCGCGGTGTTGAGGCGGAAGATCTCGCCGTACTTGCCCAGGGCGACCACGCCCTCCTGGATGCGCGCGCCGCCCGAGTCGAGCATGCCGATGATGGGCACCCCGGTCTTGAGCGCGAGCTCCATGACCTTGATGATCTTCTCGCCCGCGACCTCGCCGAGCGAGCCGCCGAAGATCGTGAAGTCCTGCGCGTAGACGGCGACCTGGCGGCCGTGGATGGTGCCCGTGCCGGTGACCACGGCGTCGCCGTAGGGGCGCTTCGACTCCATGCCGAAGGCGTGGGTGCGGTGCCGCACGAACTCGTCGAGCTCGACGAAGGAGCCCTGGTCGAGCAGCTGCTCGATGCGCTCGCGGGCGGTCTTCTTGCCCTTGGCGTGCTGCTTGGCGATCGCGGCTTCGCCGCTCGCCGTCACGGCCTCGTGGTAGCGCACCTTCAGGTCGGCGAGCTTGCCGGCGGTCGTGAGGTCTCGGGCTGCGGTCTCGTCGGTCACGGCGTTCAGCCTATCCGTCACCCTCATACGGCTCGGGGTTGTGCGATCCGACAAAACCCGGGGCGGATGCTTGGGGAGCACGCGGGGCCGGGTGCGTCGCACGAGCCGCGCGATCGCCCACACCGTGACGCGCCACATCGCCTCGACGACAACCCCGCCGCTCATCTTCGAGGCGCCGGCCCGCCGTTCCGTGAAGGTGATCGGCACCTCGCGGATGCGCCAGCCGGCGTCGTGGGTGCGGATCGTGAGGTCGATCTGGAAGCAGTAGCCGCGCGAGTCCACGACCTGGTGCGCCACCTGCTCGAGCACCTCGGCGCGGTAGGCGCGGTAGCCGGCCGTGACATCCCGCACGGGCAGCCGCAGTGCGATGCGCGCGTAGGCGTTGGCGGACTTGCTGAGCCGCCGGCGGTAGGCGGGCCAGTCGACGAGGGCGCCGCCCGGCACCCAGCGCGAGCCGATCACGAGACCGGTCGCCGCATCCGCCTCGAGAGCCCGGAGCATGGCGGGCAGCGCGCTCGCGGGGTGCGAGCCGTCGGCGTCGAACTCGACGATCACGTCGTAGCCGCGCGCGCGCGCCCAGTCGAATCCGGCGAGGTACGCGCGCCCGAGGCCGTCCTTCGTCGCGCGGTGCAGCACGTGCAGGCCGGGATCGGATGCCGCGAGCCGGTCGGCGAGCTCGCCCGTTCCGTCGGGGCTCGCGTCGTCGACCACGAGGATGTCGCACTCCGCGCCGGAGGCGCGCAGGGCGGCGACGGTCGCCGCGAGATTCTCGACCTCGTCGTAGGTGGGGGTCACGACGAGCACGCGCCCGGGCCGGGGCGTTCGCACGGACGCCATGGGGCAATCCTAAGTTCCCGCGCCCGTGCGCATCGGCGTGGCGGCTCATGGCCTCGGAGGCATGTGCCGTTTAGGCTTCCGCTCATGGGCTTCGAACGCAGTCGTCGCATCGCCGGTGCCCTCTTCGAGGTGGCATCGTCGAGCTCGACCAACACGGAGCTCTCGGCGCGCGCCGACCGGGAGGGCATGGGCGATCTGACCGTCATGCTCACCCGCTACCAGAGCGCGGGTCGCGGCCGGCTGGGGCGCGCCTGGACCGCTCCGCCCGGCGCGGCTGTGGCGGCATCCGTGCTGCTGCGCCCCGGCTTCCCGACGGAACAGTGCCCGGGCCGGAGCGGCTGGGCTGGCTGCCCGTGATCGCCGGCATCGCGATGTCGGCGGCCATGCGCACCGTTCTGCCGGGGCGCACGGTCGGGTTCAAGTGGCCCAATGACGTGCTCGTCGACGGACGCAAGATCTGCGGCATCCTGGCCGAACTGCTGCCGGGCGGCACGGGGGTGATCATCGGGTCGGGGTTCAACACCCGGATGACCGCCGAGGAGTTGCCGGTGCCGACGGCGACCTCGCTCGCGGTCGAGGGCGTGGCCGTCGACGACGCCGTCGAGGATGCCGTGCTCGCGGCCTACCTCGAGGGGCTGCGGGAGCGGCTGGTGCGCTTCTTCGCGGCGGGCGCGGATGCGGAGGCGTCCGGCATCCGGGCGGAGGCGCGCGCGGGGTGCCTGACGCTCGCGCGCACCGTGCACATCGAGCTGCCGGGCGGCGAGCGGCTCGACGCCACGGCGATCGACCTCGACGCCGACGGGCGGCTCGTGGTGGCCGACCGGGACGGGCTCGCCCGGTCTGTCGCGGCCGGAGACGTGACGCACGTCCGCTAGAACTGGAGCATGACACAGGCGACGCCGTCCGGCGCCCCCGGTGCCGCCCACGCGGTGCAACCGGAGGTGGTGGTGGCGCGCCTGCGTTCGCACGGTCGGGTGCTGTTCTGGCCGTGCATCGTGCTCGTCGCGGATGCGGCGGCACTCGGCTATTTCGGGGGCACCTTCGGCGAGGCGTGGCTCAATTGGCTGGTGCTCGCCGCGGCGGTGCTCATCGCCGTGCTGTTGTTCCTCGTGCCGCTTATCGCGTGGCTCGGACGCAACTACACGATCACGACGCGGCGGATCGTGCTGCGCAGCGGCGTGTTCGTGCGCACGCGGCAGGAGCTGCTGCACAGCCGCGGGTACGACGTGACCGTGCGCACCGCGGGATTGCAGGGCATGTTCGGCTCGGGCGACGTGCTCATCAACACCGGGCTCGAGCGCCCGGTCGTGCTGCGTGACGTGCCCGGTGCTGCTCTCGTGCAGGCGACACTGCACGACCTCATGGAGCTGTCGCTCAACCCGATCGCTAGCCGGCGTCAGCAGGAGCAGTCGCGGCCGCCGGACGAGACGACGGCATTCGGATACCGCTGACCTGCGGCTCCGGGGCCTCGTGCGGGTCTTCGCGCGCGGCTTCCGCATCCCGGGCGCTCGCATCCGAGCTCTCGACGTCCGGGCCCGCCGCATCCGGGAACACCGCGGGAGCGGAGTCGGTGCGGTGCGGGGCGAACACCCAGAGCTTGTAGAAGGTGAAGCGGAACGCGGTGCCGAGCGCGAGCCCGATCACGTTGCCGGAGATGTTGTCGGCGAGGATGCTCGTGAACCCCAGCAGGTAGTGCGACACCCACAGGCACAGCAGACCGATCGACATGCCGCCCAGGCTCACGACGAGGAACTCGGCGAACTCGCGCCAGAGCTGGCGGCCGCGGTGCTCGCGGAACGTCCAGAAGCGGTTGCCGATCCAGTTCGCGAGAATCGCGAGGCCGGTCGAGATGACCTTGGCGAGCACAGGGCCCTCGTGCAGGTTCTCGGGGGCGAAGACGGTGACGCGCAGCAGGTTGAAGACGCCGAAGTCGATCACGAGCCCCACGAGCCCGACGACACCGAATCGCGCGAACTGGGCGATGAGCTTGCGCACGCGTCGTGCCTTCCCCGTGATGGGCCGTAGGGTCGTAGAGGCGGCAGTCTAACCGCCTCATTCGACGCGAAGCTGAAGGGGCATCTGTGAGAGTCGGCGTCATCGGCGGTGGGCAACTGGCCCGGATGATGATCCCCCGGCGGTCGCGCTCGGTCTCGAACTGCGCGTGCTCGCCGAGGTCGAGGGCAGTTCGGCATCTCTCGCGGCGACCGCGGTGGGCGACTACCGCGACGAGGCGACGGTGCTGAAGTTCGCGGCCGAGGTCGACGTCATCACCTTCGATCACGAGCACGTGCCGCAGCCCGTTCTCGAGGCGCTCGTCGCATCCGGCGTGGCGGTGCGCCCAGGGCCGCACGCGCTCGCGGTCGCGCAAGACAAGACCGTCATGCGCGAGCGGCTGTCGGCGATCGGCGCGCCCGTTCCCGACTGGGCGCGGGTGACGGATGCCGGCGAGCTGGGGGCGTTCCTGGCCGATCACGGCGGCGTGGCGGTCGTGAAGACACCGCGTGGCGGGTACGACGGCAAGGGCGTGCGGGTGGTGCGCGCGGCATCCGATGCCGACGACTGGTTCATGTCGGCGGGGGAGGCGGGGCTGCTCGTGGAGCAGTACGTGCCGTTCCGTCGCGAGTTGGCGCAACTGGTGGCGCGACGGCCCTCCGGCCAGCTCGCTGCGTGGCCGCTCGTCGAGACGGTGCAGCGTGACGGGGTGTGCGCCGAGGTGTTCGCGCCGGCGCCGCACGCGGGCGTGCTGGCGGATGAGGCGCGGGCGCTCGCGGAGCGCATCGCGACCGAGCTCGACGTGACGGGTGTGCTCGCCGTCGAGCTGTTCGAAACCGACGAGGGTCGCCTCCTCGTGAACGAGCTCGCGATGCGCCCGCACAACACCGGCCACTGGACGATCGACGGGGCCGTCACGAGCCAGTTCGAGCAGCACCTGCGCGCGGTGCTCGACCTGCCGCTCGGCGACCCGTCGCCTCTGGCGTCCGTCTCGGTGATGGTCAACATCCTCGGCGGGCCGTCGGGGGAGTGGATGCCCGACCGTTACGCACGCGCCATGGCCGACCGCCCCGAGGTGAAGCTGCACTCCTACGGCAAGGAGTCCCGCCCCGGCCGCAAGGTGGGCCATGTGACGGCGACGGGCGACGAACTCGACGACGTGGTCGCGCGAGCGCGTGCCGCAGCGGCGTTCTTCCAGGGCTGAGCCGTAGCATGGCCGGGTGCCACAGGTAGCGGGAACCCCGGTGGTCGGCGTCGTCATGGGCTCCGACTCGGACTGGACGGTGATGCAGGATGCCGCGTCCGCGCTCACGGAGTTCGGCATCCCGCACGAGGTCGAGGTCGTGTCGGCGCACCGCACGCCGCGCAAGATGCTGAGCTACGGCTCCGAGGCGGCCGGGCGCGGGCTGCGCGTCATCATCGCGGGCGCCGGGGAGCAGCGCACCTGCCGGGCATGCTCGCATCCGTGACGACACTGCCGGTGATCGGCGTTCCGGTGCCGCTCGCGAAGCTCGACGGGCTCGACTCCCTGCTCTCGATCGTGCAGATGCCGGCCGGGATCCCGGTCGCGACCGTGTCGATCGGGGGCGCGCGCAACGCGGGCCTGCTCGCGGCGCGCATTCTGGCATCCGGCGACCCCGACCTGACCGCCCGCCTCGCGGACTACGCGGCGAGCCTCGAGGCTCTCGTGGCGGAGAAGAACGCGGCGCTGCACGCGACGCTCTGAGCATGACGAGCGTGCTGCGCGACCCGGATCGCACCAACACGGCCTTCATGACCCAACGGGCATGGTGGCTCGTGGGGCTCAACCTGCTCGTGCCGGGTGCGGCCCAGGTTCTCGCCGGCAACCGCCGGCTCGGGCGGTTCGGCCTCGGTTCGACGCTCGTGCTCTGGGTGCTCGTGGTGGTCGGCATCGCGCTGTCGGTGTTCGCGCGCGGCCTGCTGCTCGACATCGCCACCAACACCTGGGTGCTGGGCGGCGCGGTCGTGCTGCTGCTCTTCTACGCCGTGCTCTGGATCGTGCTCACCCTCGACACCCTCCGGCTCGTGCGGCTCGTACGGGTCGCGCCGGCGGCGCGGGCCTTCGTCGCAGGGCTGTCGGTCGTGGCGCTCGCGGCGGTCTCGGGCACGGCCGCGTACGGCGCGGTCTCCGCGGGTGCGGGCATCGACCTGCTCGACACCGTGTTCGCGCAGGGACCCTCGCAACCTCCCATCGACGGCCGCTACAACATCCTGCTGCTCGGCGGCGACGCCGGACCCGACCGTCAGGGCATGCGCCCCGACAGCATCTCGGTCGCGAGCGTCGATGCCGAGACCGGCCAGGTGACGCTCATCGGCATCCCGCGCAACCTCGAGCAGGTGCCGTTCGTGGAGGGTTCGCCCATGTACGAGGTGCTGCCCGACGGCTACACGTGCGGCAGCAAGTGCATCATCGACTACCTCTACACCTACGGCGAGCTCGACTGGGCCTACCTGTATCCCGACGCCGCCGAGCACAACTCGAGCCCGGGCATCGAGGCGATGCGCGATGCCGTGCAGGGGGTGCTCGGCATCACGATCCCCTACTACGTGCTCATCGACATGCAGGGCTTCTCCGACCTGATCGACGCCATGGGCGGCATCGACATCACCGTCGACGCGCGCGTGCCCTTCGGCGCCAACGAGAACCCCGACGGCAGCCCCCGCACCGAGCCCGACGGCTGGTTCGAGGTGGGCGAGCACCACATGGATGGCCCGACCGCCCTCACCTACACCCGCACCCGCTACGCCACAAGCGACTACGAGCGGATGCAGCGGCAGCGTCAGGTGCAGGAGGCGATTCTGCAGCAGTTCACCCCCGGCACGGTGCTCACCCATTTCGTCGACATCGCGGCGGCGGGCAAGGAGGTCGTGCGCACCGACATCCCGAAGCAGATGCTGTCGTACTTCGTGCAGTTGGCGGGCAAGTCGAAGAGCCAGCCCGTGGTGTCGTACGACCTGACGCCGCCCGAAGTGGATCCGGCCTCCCCGAACTTCGACGAGATCCGTGCGAAGGTGCACGAGCTGCTGTGGCCGCCGGATGCGACGGAGGCGCCCGCCGGGTAGCTGCGGGGGCGCGCGGGGCCGGCTGCGGTGGCGGCGGTTTCGAGACGCGTACCGCCTGCGGCGGTGCGCTCCTCAACCACCTGAGAGCGCGACCACGCTCGTGCCCGAAACCGGCGCAGCGCCGCGGACCTCGTCGGGGCCCCACGGTGTGCGCACTCGGTTTCGGGCGCGACCGCGCTCGTGCCCGAAACCGGCGCAGCGCCGCGGATTACCGCGGCGCCAAAGTAACTCAGAGGTCGGCGTGCAGCTGCCAGACCTTCTCGGCGGAGTCGCGCCAGCTGAAGGCGCGCGCCCGGTCTCCCGCCGCCGTGCCGAGTCGCTCGGCGAGGGCGCCGTCGACCGCGTCGATCGCCTCGGCGAGCCGGCCGGGCAGACCCTCGGGCTCGCGCGGCACCGAGATCGCCGCCCCCGCCGTGAGCTCGTCGAGGGCCGGCACGTCAGTGTGGATGATCGGCAGCCCGAAGCCGAGCGCCTCCATCACCGCGAGCCCGAAGCCTTCGGCCGCGCTCGGCTGCAGGTAGGCGTGGGCGCGCAGGTAGACGACCCCGAGGTCCTCGTCGGCGAGTGCGCCGAGCGCCACCACGCGCCCCTCGGCCACCCCCGCCTGCGCTGCCAGCTCGGTGACGGCATCCGCATCGTCGGCGACGACCACGAGCGGCAGCTGCTCCCGCGTGAGGGGAGCGCGTCGAGCAGCGCCGCGAGGTTCTTCTTGGGCTCGGTGCCGGCGACGGTCAGCAGGTACTGCTCGGGCAGCCCGAGCTCGGCCGCGCGCCTGCCGGCGCCGCGCGGTGGGATGAGGCCGCTCGAGGGGGCGCCAGGGATGACCCGGATGCGGTCGCCGAGGTCGAGATGCTCGGCCAGTTCGGCGGCGACCGCGTGGCTCGGCACCACGACGGCGTCGGCGAAGCGCTCGGCGCGCGCGGCCATCGCGTGCTGCCAGGAGACGGTGCGCGACGGCAGCAGCTCGGGGGCGGTCCAGGCGATGGCGTCGTGGATGGTGACGGCCACCTGGTCACCCGGCTGGTGCACGCGGTCGTGGGCGCCGAGCGGGGCGAGCAGCGAGGTGGCGTGCAGCATCCCCGTGCGCGACGGGCGCCCGAGCCCGCGGCGCCACGCGGCGGAGAGCTCTCGGTGGGCGAGCACGCTCTTCTCGAGCCGCGCGAGGCCGGGCAACAGGGCGCCGATGCGTTCGTAGTCGGGCTCGGGCGAGGCCGGAACCATGCCGACGACCTCGGCACCCTCGGGCGCCGTCGCGAGCAGGGCGCGCGTCAGCTCACCGGCGTAACGCGACAGCCCGCCGTACGGTGTCGCCGCGAGTTCGTCGAGTGTGACGTGCAGGGTGGTCATACCGTGATCACCTCCAGGCTCGAGTGTTCGGAGATCACGGCGAAATCGCCGTCCTGCGTCACGACGGGGAGGCCGTGCGCGAGCGCGATCGCGGCGATCCAGAGGTCGTTCACGTTCACGCGACGACCGGCGGCCGCCAGCGAGTGACGCAGGGTTGCCCACTGCGCGGCGGCACGGGAGTCGGCAGGAAGCGTGGCGATCCCGGCGATCTCTTCGACGGTGGCGAGACGGACAGCACGTACCTCGGCCGACGCTGCCGCGTGCACACCGGCCAGCAGTTCGCCACGGGTGATGGCACTCACGTACTGTTCCAGCGGTAGCGCGCCGAGATCCAGTGGCCGATCCTGCTCGATCGCGACGAACACGCTCGTGTCGAGCAGTCCGCGACGGTGCGGGAGCGAGCCGCTCATTCGATAGCGCCCAGGTCGTCGGTGGTGTCGTTCCAGAGGTCGTGGGGGTGCGGCTCGCTCACGGCACGCGCGGGGCGCAACGCGAGCAGCTCGCTTGTGGTCAGGAAACTGCGCGTATTCGGCGAGACGGGCACCAGCCGTACGGCGGCGACCCCGTTCACCGTGATGGTGACGTCTTCGCCGCGGCGCGCGCGCTCGATCACCGCCGCGGTGTTGTTGCGCAGTTCACGTGCGGGAACGAGAGCCATGTCGCCGATTGTAGCCGCGTGTAGCAGTGCGTAGCACAGCGGGTTCTCAGGATGGCGAGAGCGCTCCGGCGGCGAAGGCCTCGGCGAGCGCCTCGCGCCAGTCGCGCGGCTCCGCGAGGCCCACCCGCGCCCAGGCGTCGTGCCCGAGCACCGAGTAGGCGGGGCGCGGTGCGGGCCGCACGAACGCGGAGCTGTCGGTGGGCAGCACCCGCTCGGGGTCGAGCCCCGCGAGCTCGAAGGTCGCTCGCGCCAGCTCGAACCAGCTGGCCTGGCCCGAGTTCGTGCCGTGGTAGGTGCCCGCGGGCGCATCGGCGTCGAGCAGCGCGAGGATCGCGGATGCCAGATCGCGCGTCCAGGTGGGCTGCCCGAGCTGGTCGGTCACGACCGACACCGTCTCGCGCTCGGAGGCGAGCCGCAGCATCGTGCGCGGGAAGCTCGCGCCGTGCTCGCCGTAGAGCCACGCGGTGCGCACGATGTGGGCACCCGGATGCGCCTCCCGCACGAGGCGCTCGCCCGCCGCCTTGGTGCGTCCGTAGGCGCCGAGCGGGTCGAGGGGGCGTCCTCCGGGTAGGGCGAGTTCGCGTCGCCGCGGAAGACGTAGTCGGTGGAGACCTGCACGAACCGCGCACCGGCATCCGCTGCCGCCGCGGCGAGCAGGCCCGCCCCCGTGGCGTTGATGGCGTACGCCTCGTCTTCGTGGCTCTCGGCGTCGTCGACGGCGGTGTGGGCGGCGGCGTTGATCACGACGTCGACGTCGTGCACGGCGCCGGCCACCGAGTCACGGTCGGTGATGTCGAGCTCGCCGCGACCCAGCGCCCGCACCTCGCGGCCCGCGAGCACGAGCTGCAGATCGTGCCCGAGCATCCCGCCGGCGCCGGCGATGAGGTAGCGGGTCATGCCTGGCCGGACGCCCGGTACTTCGCCTCGGTGGCCTCCTTCTGCGGTGCCCACCAGGCCTCGTTGTCGCGATACCACGCGATCGTGGCCGCGAGCCCGGCCTCGAAGTCGGCGAAGCTCGGCGTCCAGCCGAGCTCGGTGCGCAGCTTCGAGGAGTCGATCGCGTAGCGGAGGTCGTGGCCGGGCCGGTCGGTCACGAGGTCGTAGGCGTCGGCCGGCTGCCCGAGTTCGCGGAGGATGAGCTCGACCACCTGCTTGTTGTTCTTCTCGCCGTCGGCACCGATCAGGTAGGTCTCGCCGATCCGACCCTTCTCGAGGATCGTCAGCACCGCCGAGGAGTGGTCGTCGGCGTGGATCCAGTCGCGCACGTTCTCGCCCGTACCGTAGAGCTTGGGGCGCTCGCCGCGCAGCACGTTGGTGATCTGGCGGGGGATGAACTTCTCGACGTGCTGGTAGGGGCCGTAGTTGTTCGAGCAGTTCGAGATCGTGGCCTGCACGCCGAACGAGCGCACCCAGGCGCGCACGAGCAGGTCGCTGCCCGCCTTCGTCGAGGAGTAGGGGCTCGAGGGGTTGTAGGGCGTCGTGTCGGTGAAGCGCTGCGGGTCGTCGAGCTCGAGGTCGCCGTACACCTCGTCGGTCGAGATGTGGTGGAAGCGGATGTCGTGCTTCCGCGCCGCCTCGAGAAGCGTGTAGGTGCCCACGATGTTGGTCTCGAGGAAGGGCCGCGGGTCGTTCAGCGAGTTGTCGTTGTGGCTCTCGGCCGCGTAGTGCACGACCGCATCGTGACGCGCGAACAACTCGTCGACGAGTGCGGCATCCAGGATGTCGCCCTTCACGAAGGTGAAGCGGTCCTCGGGCAGCCCCTCGAGCGAGGCGAGGTTGCCGGCGTAGCTGAGCTTGTCGAGCACCGTGACCGTGTGGTCGGTGTGGTCGATGAGGTGATGCACGAAGTTCGAGCCGATGAAGCCGGCTCCACCGGTGACGAGGATGCGCATGATCGGTGAGTCTAGGGTTTCCCGCCTGAGGATCTCCGGGTGCGTCGGAGGATCCACGCGCTGCGCAGCCGCAACCCGAGCGAGAGCGCGACCCGCACGGGCCAGAGGAGCGGACCCGGGTACTTGCGGGCGAGGAAGCGGCTCGCGCTGTCGTGGTGCGCGCGGATCATCAGCTCGGAGGCGCCCTGCGTGGAGTGCCCACCCGCGTGCACCACCGAGGCGGCGGGCTCGTACACGTTCCGGAACCCGGCTTGTCCGATGCGCATGCCGAGGTCGACGTCTTCGAAGTACATGAAGTAGCCCTCGTCGAATCCGCTGATGGCCTCGTAGGCGCTGCGTCGCACGAGCACGCACGACCCGGAGAGCCAGCCCGCGTCGCGGACGACGGGCGTGACCTGCGTCTCCTTGCGGTAGGCGCGCGTCCACGGGTTGCCGGGCCAGACGGGGCCGAGCATCGCGTGGCCGACACCGGTGCGCAGCGACGGGATGGCACGAGCCGACGGGTAGACGGTGCCGTCGGGATTCAGGATGAGGGGTCCGACGGCTCCCGCATCCGGTTCGGCGCGCCCGCGAGCCACCAGGGTGGTGAGCGATCCCGCGCCCAGCTCGATGTCGGGGTTCACCAGAAGCAGCCACTCGACGCTGTCGGGCAGCAGGCGCACGCCGGCGTTCATCCCCCGCCGTATCCCGGATTCTCGGGCAGGGCCAGGTACGCCGCTCCGTGCGCGTGCGCGATCCCGGCGGAGTCCCCGGAACCGGGCAGGTTGTCGACGACGACCGTCGCGACGGGCTCGTCGATCGCGCCCGGGATCGTGTCGAAGAATCCGGGCAGCACATCGTCGGAGGCGTAGCTGACCGTCACGATCCCGACACGGGGTGCCTCGTGGGGGTTGCTGTGCTCATGACCCGCCCATCGTAGTCGGGCGTGCCGAGCGTCAGCCGAGCCGCCGCCGGGCGACGACAGGTAGCATCCGCTTCGTGGCTGGTGGCGAATCGATTCGGATCTCGGTGGTGATGTGCACCTACAACGGCGCCGAGTTCGTGGCCGAGCAGGTCGAATCGATCCTGGCGCAGACGCACCCCGTGCAGGAACTCGTCGTCGGTGACGACGCATCCCGAGACGAGACCCTGGCGATCGTGCGGCAGGTCATCGAGGGGTACCGGGCTCGCGGCGGCGCGGCGATCGACCTGGTGGTGCTGACCCGGGACCCGCAGCAGCATCCGCAGCCCTACGGCGTCGCCGGTAACTTCGCGCGCTCGCTCGAGGCGGCGTCCGGCGATGTCGTGCTGCTCTCCGACCAGGACGACCGCTGGGCATCCGATCGGGTCGCCCGCAGCATCGCGGCGTTCGACCAGCATCCGGATGCGGGGCTCGTGCACGGCGACGCTCGCCTGGTCGACGCCGAGGGTGCGTCCCTGGGGGTGACGCTCTTCGAGGCACTGGGCGTGGCGCCGGCGGAGCTCGATGACATCGACGCGGGGCGCGGCTTCGAGGCGATGTTGCGTAGGAATCTGGTGACGGGGGCGACCGCCGCCGTGCGACGTGAGCTCATCGCACGCGCGCTCCCGGTGCCCGACGGGTGGATTCATGACGAATGGCTCGCGGTGGTCGCCGGAGCCGTCGGCCGTACCGTCGTGCTGCGCGAAGCGCTCATCGACTACCGCCAGCACGGCGCCAACCAGATCGGCGCGCGCAAGCTCGACTGGAGCACCCGATGGGCTCGGTTGCGGGAGCCGCGCACCGCACGCAACGAGCGACTGCTGCGGCGGGCTCGCTCGCTCGTGGACCGGCTCGACGCGCTGGGCGAACAGCTCGACGCGGGGCACCTGCGGGCCGCCCGCGAGAAGCTCGCGCACGAGGAGGTGCGTGCCGCCCTGCCCGCGTCGCACCTGCGCCGTGTCGTTCCCGTGGCGCGCGAGTGGCGCAGCGGGCGCTATCGCCGCTACGGCCTCGGCGCTCAAGACGTGCTGCGCGACGTCGTTCAGCCCGTCTGACTCGGGGTCGGCCGGAACACGGCCGGTATGCTTGGCCGGGTGCAGATCCGGCCTCTCGACATCGCGGGCGCGTACGAACTGACCCCGAAACAGTGGGGTGACGATCGAGGCGTCTTCCTCGAGTGGTACCGCGGCGATCTGCTCGATGAGCAGTTCGGTGTGGGCATCGGGCTGCGCCAGGCGAACACCTCGGTGTCGCGCCGCGGCGTGCTGCGCGGCGTGCACTACGCGGATGTGCCTCCCGGTCAGGCGAAGCACGTGACCGCCACGCGCGGGGCTGCGCTCGACATCATCGTCGACATCCGCGTCGGCTCCCCGACCTTCGGGCGGTGGGATGCGGTGCTGCTCGACACGGTCGACCGGCGTGCGGTCTACCTCGCCGAGGGCCTCGGCCACGCCTTCCTCGCCCTCGAGGACGACACGACGGTCAGCTACCTCGTCTCGAGCACCTTCGACCCGGCGCGCGAACACGGCATCTCGCCTCTCGACCCGGCGCTCGGGCTCGAGTTGCCGATCGCCGCGAACGAGCTGCTCGTCTCGCAGAAGGACGTCGACGCGCCGAGCCTCGCCGCAGCGGCTTCCGCCGGGGCGCTACCCACATGGGATGCGACTCGCGGCTACGCGGGCAAGGCATGGAGGGACTGAACATGCGCGGCATCATCCTCGCGGGCGGCAGCGGCACCCGACTCTGGCCCATCACCAAGGGCATCTCGAAGCAGCTCATGCCCATCTACGACAAGCCGATGGTCTACTACCCGCTGTCGACGCTCATGAGCGCGGGCATCCGCGAGATCCTCGTGATCACGACACCCGAAGACCAGGACGCCTTCCGCCGGCTCCTCGGCGACGGAAGCGAGCTCGGCATCCGACTCGAGTACGCCGCCCAGCCGCGACCCGAGGGTCTCGCCCAGGCGTTCATCATCGGGGCGGATTTCATCGGCGACGAGAAGGTCGCCCTCGTGCTCGGCGACAACATCTTCCACGGCGACACGCTCTCGAGCCGCCTCGTCGGGCACGCCGACATGGAGGGCGGGCTCGTCTTCGCCTACCAGGTGCGGGATCCCAGCGCCTATGGCGTGGTCGAGTTCGACGAGCACGGGCGCGCGATCTCGATCGAGGAGAAGCCCGCGGTTCCGAAGAGCCGCTTCGCCGTGCCGGGCCTGTACTTCTACGACAACGACGTGGTGCGCATCGCGCAGTCGATCCAGCCCAGCGCCCGCGGGGAGCTCGAGATCAGTTCGATCAACGAGCACTACCTGCGTGACGGGCGGCTCCAGGTGGTCGTGCTCGACCGCGGCACGGCGTGGCTCGACACCGGCACGATCGAGTCGATGGTGCAGGCGACCGAGTTCGTGCGCGTCGTCGAGGATCGGCAGGGTGTGAAGATCGGCTGCATCGAGGAGATCGCCTGGCGCAACGGCTGGATCGACGACGCGCAGTTGCGCCGACTCGCCGAGCCGCTCGTGAAGTCGGGTTACGGCAGCTACCTGCTGGGGCTCGTGTCATGACGCGCGTCCTCGTCATCACGGGGGCGAGCTGGGCACCCGGATGGCGGGGCCGGCGATTCGCGCACGCGCGATGGCGAGGGTGCTCGGAGAGGCGGGGCACGAGGTCGTGCTCGCCACCACATCCACTCTCTCTGCGGAGGCGCCTGCCGGCCCGTATCGGATGACGGCGCTGCGCCCCGGCGACGACTCGGCGTTCGCGGCGCTGGAGCAGGACGCCGAACTCATCGTGTTCCAGGGGCATGCGATGGAGCAGTTCCCCGCGCTCGCGGTGACCGACCGGGTCGTGGTGGCCGACGTCTACGACCCGATGCACCTCGAGATGCTCGAGCAGGGGCGCGAACAGCCGCACGCCACCTGGGAGATGCTCGTGCGCTCGCGCACCGCGCTGCTGAACCAGCAGCTGTCGCGGGCCGACCTCATGCTGTGCGCGTCTCCGCGGCAGCGCATGTTCTATCTCGGCCAGCTCGCCGCCCTCGGTCGCATCACGCCGACCACGTACGCGAACGATCCCGAGCTCGAGCGACTGATCGCGCTCGCGCCATTCGGCCTGGAGAGCACCCCTCCGCGCCACGAACGGGATGTGCTGCGCGGGGTCGTGCCCGGCCTCGCGGCTGAGGATCGCATCGTCGTCTGGGGCGGAGGTCTGTACAGCTGGTTCGATCCGCTCAGCCTCATCCGCGCCCTCGCCCTGCTCGCCGAGCGCCGCCCCGAGACGCGGCTCGTGTTCCTCGGCACCAAGCATCCCGGCGTCGAGCCGATGGGCATCGTGAAGGAATCCATCGCGCTTGCCGAGCAGCTCGGCGTGCTGGGTCGGGAGGTCGTGTTCAACGAGGGCTGGATCCCGTACGAGGAGCGCCAGAACCACCTCACCGAGGCCGATGCGGGCGTCTCCACCCACCACGTGCACATCGAGACGGAGTTCTCGTTCCGCACCCGCATCCTCGACTATCTCTGGGCAGGCCTGCCGATGGTCGTCACCGAGGGCGACGCGTTCGCCGACCTCGTGGAGACCGAGGGTCTCGGCGTCGTCGTGCCGGCCGAAGACCCGGACGCGCTCGCGGCGGGCCTCGAGCGGGTGCTCTACGACCGTGAGTTCGCGGATGCCGCGCGCGCCCGTATCGCCGAGGTGCGGGAGCGCTTCGTGTGGGAGCGCGCGCTCGAGCCCCTGCTCGCGATCGCTGCGGCGCCGCGTCGCGCCGCCGATGTCGAGGCTGCCGGAGGTCGAGAGGCGCTCGCCGCGGCATCCGCGGTGCTCGCCCGACCGGATGGCCGGCCCGGTCTCGCGCGCGACATGCGGATGGCGTGGCACCACCTGCGGCACGGCGGTCTCGGCGAGGTGGCGCGCCGAGTGCGCTCCCGACTGGGGCGTCGGTGACCGAGCCGGTGGGCGTGCCGCCCGCGCTGGGTGGTCGCCGCGCGCTCGCGCGACGGGTGATCGCGTTCGCGGGTGTGCCGTTCCTGTCGCTGCTGGCGCCCTTCCTCTTCCTGCCGGTGCTCGCGCGGCTGGCCGGGGCGGATGCCTGGGTGGCGATCGCCGTCGGCCAGTCGGTGGGCGGTTTCGCGGCGCTCGTCGCGGGTCTCGGCTATGCCACGCTCGCCCCGCCGCTCGTCGCCGTCGCGCTCGCCGACGAACGGCGTCGGATCCTGGCCACGAGCGTGCACGCGCGCCTGCCCGCCTGGGTGGTCGCCGGCGCGGTCGGCGTGGTGGTGTCGGTGCTGCTCGCACCCGAGAGCGCTCGCGTCGAGGCCGGGGCGATGGCCGGGGCCATGAGCCTCGCGGCGCTCGCCCCCACCTGGTACTGGATCGGCGTCGGACGTGCCCTGCCCATCCTGTGGAGCGAGGTACTGCCGCGCATGGTCGCGACCCTCGCGGCCACCGGCATCCTGCTCGCCGGTGGGGGAGCGATCTGGTATCCCGTGCTGCTGGCCGTCGCCATGTTCGCGGGGCCCGCCGTCATCTATCTGCACGTCGCGGGGCGCGAACTCGGGCGGGTCGTGGGGCACGAGGTCGCGGCGGTGCTGCGCACCCATCCCCCGCTGTCGTCGCCGAGACGGCGGCGGGTGCCTACAACGCGCTCGCCATCGCGCTCGTCACGGCGGCGGCCCCGGTGGCGGAGGCCGCGCGGTATGTCTCGGGTGACAAGGTCTATCGGATCGGTCAGTACTCGGTGTCGGCGCTCGGCAATGCGCTGCAGGGGTGGGTGGCCGAGGCGATACCCGACCGCGCGGCGTTGGGACGGCGGCTGCGCGTCGCCATCCTCCTGCATCTCGCGCTCGGCGCGGCGGGGCTGCTCGCCTTCGCGCTGCTCGGCCCGTGGCTGACCGCCGCGCTCTTCGGGCAGGCGGTGGCCATCGACGAAATCACCGCGCTCGGATTCGGGGTCGCGACGATCGGCATCTCGCTCGGCACGGCATCCGGACGCATCGGGCTGATCACGCTCGGCGCGCGGCACGCATTCATGACGTGCGTGCTCGTGGCCTCGGCCCTCGGCGTCGTGGGACTGCTGATCGGTGCGGCGGTGTGGGGCGCACCGGGCGCCGCCTGGGGGCTCGGCGTCGCCGAACTCGCCTCCGGCATCGGCCAGACGCTCGTGCTGCTCGCGGTCTGGCGCGCCCGGGCGTCCCGGGAACGAGGGTTGTAAGGCTTTTCCCGGGAAGCGCTCGGTATCGTCGCACGGGTGTGGGAGCGCTTGCGGGTCTTTGTCGTGTCCGGGCGCATCCTCATCCTCGCGCCGCTCCTGCTGCTCGTGACGCTCGTTGCGTGGGCATTCGCCTCACCGGTGGGGTCGTCGCCCGACGAGGACTACCACCTGGCCAGCATCTGGTGCGCCACGGGTGACGATGCCGCGTGTGTGCACGAGGCGGGCGATGCGGAGGCGACGGTTCCGGGCGCGCTCGTCGATTCCGCGTGCTACGCATTCCATTCGGAGCGCAGCGCTGCGTGCCAGCACGAGCTCGACTTCACCGGCTCGCCCGACACGGCCACCGATCGCGGCAACTTCTACGGTGCCTACCCTCCGGTGTTCTACGGCGTGTTGAGCGTCTTCGTCGGCCCAGACATCCAGCTCTCGGTGCTGCTCATGCGCGTGTTCATCTCGTTCGTGCTCGTGAGCATCGCCACCGCCCTCTTCCTGCTGCTGCCACCTCCGCGGCGGCCCACGCTCGTCTGGAGCTGGGCGCTCACGTCGGTGCCGCTCGGCCTCTTCGTGATCGCGTCGATCAACCCCAGCTCATGGGCTGTCGCGGGCGTGGGCTTCGGCTGGCTCGCGCTGGCCGGCTTCCTCGAAACCCGCGGTGCGCGCAAGATCGGTCTCGGCGTGATCTTCGCGCTCTCGGTCGTGATGGCATCCGGCTCGCGCGGCGACGCGAGCATGTACATGGTGCTCGCGATCGTGGCGACCCTCATGCTGCAGGCGCACCGGAGTCGCCGGTTCGCGCTCGATGCGATCCTGCCGGCGGCGGGCATCATCCTGTGCCTCCTGATGTTCCGCGTCTCGCGTCCGACCGAGGCGATCACCCAGGGGGTCGACGACTCGGGCTTCGCCTTCGGCCGCATCCTTCCGACGATGCTCGACGTGCCCCGGCTCTGGATGGGCATCTTCGGCAAGGGGTGGGGGCTCGGCTGGCTCGACACCTCGATGCCGAGCATCGTCTGGCTCGCGACCCTGTCGTGCTTCCTGGGGGCGGGAGTCGTCGCCGGGTTCCGCTCCGATCTGCGCAAGGGTCTCGTGCTCGGCGGCGGCTTCCTCGTGCTGCTCGTCTTCCCGGCTTTGGTGCTCGTGGCGGCGGGTCAGGATGTGGGCGACAACCTGCAGCCGCGCTACCTGCTGCCGCTCGTGGTGCTCTTCGCCGGCGTGTTGTTCTGGCAGCCCCCGGGTCGGGTCATCCGCTTCGGGCGCGTGCAGCGCGGGCTCGTGATCGCCGCCCTCTCGGTGGCACAGGCTGTCGCGCTGTTCCTGCAGCTCGCGCGCTATGTGGCGGGGTTCGACGACCTGACGCCGTGGCTCGACGGAGCTGTCGAGTGGTGGTGGCCGGCGGCGCCGTCGCCGATGACGGTGTGGGTACTCGGCTCGCTGGCCTACGCGGCACTTCTGGTGCTGCTGCTGGCTCGTCCGTTGGCTGTCGCGGATGCCGTCGAGGCTCCGGTGGATGAGCCCGTCGGCGCGGTGAGAGCGTCGTGAATCGCCTCCGGCGGGTGCCGCTCCTGGCGCTCGCCCCCGTGCTCGCGCTCGTCGCGCTCCTCGCCTGGGCCTTCGCCTCCCCCATCGGCGCAGGACCCGACGACGACTACCACCTCGTGAGCTCGTGGTGTGCAGGGCCGACGGCCGCCGAGACCTGCGCGCCCGTGGAAGGTGCCGAGCGCGCCGACCACCGCATCCCGCGCGCCCTCGCCGAGATCTCGTGTTTCGAGCGCCAGCCCGAGGTGAGTGCCGCCTGCCAAGACGAACTGTTCACGGGCGCGCTCATGGATCAGACGGTCGACACCGATCGAGGCAACTTCTACGGTGAGTATCCGCCGCTCTACTACGCCGTGATGGGCGTGTTCACGAGCGATGATGTGCAGGCGTCGGCGCTCGTCATGCGGGTCTTCACGATCGTGTTGTTCGTCGCGCTGCTGACGGCGCTCTACCTGCTGCTGCCCGTCGAGCGTCGACCGACACTGCTGATCGGGTGGGTCGTGACCACCATCCCGCTCGGGATCTTCCTGCTCGCCTCGAACAACCCGAGTGCGTGGGCGACGATCGGGGTGGGCACCAGCTGGATCGCGCTGCTCGGGTATTTCGAGTCCACGGGCCGGCGGCGCATCGCCCTCGGGGCGATCTATGCGATCGCCATGCTCATGGCCGCGGGAAGCCGGGGTGACGCGGCGGTGTACGCCGGCTTCGCCACGGCGCTCGTGCTGTTCTATGCCTTCCGCCCGCATCGGCGCTACTGGTTGAGCGCCATCCTGCCGGTCATCATGGGGTTGGTCGCGCTGGCGTTCCTGCTCCGTGCTGGGCAGATCGGTTCGGGGCTTGGCGGATTCTCGGATGTCGGTGTCGAAGATTCCGGCGTCGGCGGCGACGGTACCGTTACGCCTTCGGGGATCGGGCTGCTCGCCTATAACGTCATGAACGTTCCGTTCCTCTGGCTGGGGAACCTCGGCGAGTGGGGGCTCGGCTGGCTCGATACCACCATGCCCGCGGCCGTGACCTTCGGTGCCGTGGGGGCGTTCGTGGTGGCGGGCTTCCTCGGCGTTCGTGCGCTGGAGTGGCGCAAGGCGGTGGTCGTGGCGGCCGCCGCCGTCGTGCTGTGGGTGCTGCCGGTGTATGTGCTGCAGCAAGCGGGCCACATCGTCGGGCAGCAGGTGCAGCCTCGCTACCTGCTGCCGCTCATCGTGCTGTTCGGTGGCGTGCTTGCGCTGGGCGCGCCACGGGTGCAATGGAAGCGCGGGCAGCTGCTTCTCGTGGCGGCCATGCTCTCCATCGCGAATGGCGTGGCCCTTCACACCAACATGCGCCGCTACCTGACCGGCATCGACGCGGGGAGCGTCAACCTGAACACCGGCACCGAGTGGTGGTGGAACGTGCCGTTCTCGCCCATGATCGTCTGGATCGTCGGCTCACTTGCATACACGGCCCTCTTGTTCGTGCTCGCGGCTCGGATCCCCGTCGATCCCCTGGATGCGGGGGCACGGCGAGTGCGGAGACTCATCTAGGCTGAGTGGTCGTGAGGTTCCTCGTCGCGATCCCAGCGCTCAACGAAGGCGCTGTCATCGCTTCGGTGCTCGCGTCGCTCGCTGAAGTGCATCCGCTGCGTGATGTCGTCGTCATCGACGACGGCTCGCATGATGACACGGGTCGTATCGCGCGTGAGGCGGGTGCCCACGTGCTCACGCACGCGTTCAACATCGGTGTCGGTGCCGCCATGGGAACCGCCTTCAAGTACGCGGCAGCTCACGGTTACGAGGCGGTCGTGCAGTTCGACGGCGACGGTCAGCATCGCCCCGAGCACATCGCCGAACTCGTCGCGGCGTCTGCACACGCCGACATCGTGATCGGGAGCCGCTTCGCCGAGGGCGGCACCTTCCCGTCCTCGGCTGCCCGCCGTGGGGTGCAGCGCTGCATCGCCTGGGTCGTCTCGCTGTACGCGCGCACCAAGCTCACGGATGCCACGAGCGGGTTCCGGATCGCGGGCCCGCGTGCGCTCGCGGTGTTCTCGGTGCACTATCCGGTGGAGTGGCTCGGTGACACGGTCGAGTCGATCGTGCTCGCTACGCGGCAGGGGCTGACGGTGTCCGAGATCCCAGTCGGCATGAACGAACGCGCCGGCGGCACGCCCTCGCAATCGGTACTGCGCGCGACTCTCTACACGGGCCGCATCATCTTCATCCTGGTTCTCGCCGCCATCCGTACCGTGCCCCCTCAGTTGCGGCACCTGCGCAACACGCGGAAGGAGGCTCGCGCATGACCCCGCAACTGCTCGCGATCGCGATGGCCGTCGTGCTGCTGATCGCGGTGATCCTGCTGCTGCGTTCCTACGTGCTGCCCGAGAAGTACGCGGTGCTGTGGCTCGTCGCGTCGGTGGTGGCGATCGTTCTTTCGGCGTGGCCGGATCTGCTCGACAACGTCAGCAACTTCTTCGGCATCGCCCAGCCCATCAATCTGCTCTTTGTCGGCGCCTTCTTCGTGGTCTTCCTGCTGCTCATGCAGGTGACGCTCGAGCTGGCCCGCACCCGAGACGAGCTGCGCAAGACCGTGCAGCGTCTGGCCCTCGAACTCGAAAAGAGGCACGTCGACGATGACTGAGGTCTCCGCACCCGAACGGAGGCCGAGCACCTGGGTGAAGAGGATCCGCGCGATCCACTTCGCACCGGTGCTCGCCCTGATCGCGCTCTTCGCATGGGCGTTCGCGTCCCCCATCGGGGCCGGCCCCGATGACGACTACCACCTGGTGAGTATCTGGTGTGCGAGTGGAGGAAGCGAGCAGTGCGCGCCCGGCTCTCAGCCGAACACCCGGATGGTGGCGATCGGCTTCGACGAAGCGGTCTGCTATGCCCAGGTGGGGGAGCAGAGCGCGGCATGCCAGGAGGTGCTTTCGCCCGCATGGGATGACGAGCGCTACGAGACAGCGCGTGGCAACTTCGCGGGGAGTACCCGCCGCTGTATTACGCCACCATGCACCTGTTCGCCGGCGAGGATCTGCAGACGAGCGCCCTCGTCATGCGGCTGGTGAATGCCACCATCTTCGTCGGGCTCGCGACGGCGCTCGGTGTGCTGCTCGCCCCGACACGACGACGCACCCTGTTGTGGGGTTGGCTCGTTGTGCTCGTTCCGCTGGGCATGTTCCTCATCCCTTCGAACAACCCCAGCGGATGGGCGATCACCGGCGTCGGCACGGCCTTCCTGGCCCTGTTGGGTTGGTTCGACGCTCGCGGCGCTCGTCGGTGGGTGCTCGGCGCCCTCTACCTCGTCGGTCTGCTGATGGCTGCGGGCGCACGAGGTGACGCTGCCGTGTACGTTGCCGGCGCGAGCGTGGTCGCAAGCCTGCTGTCCTGGGAGCGCACGAGGGAGTGGATGCTTCGGGCGGTCCTTCCCGCCGTCGGATTCGTCATCGCGGTGGTGCTGTTCTCGACCGCGGGCCAGGCGGGCACCGGTGCGAGTGGCTTCACGAACGGCGGCAACCCGATGGCTCCCGTCATCCCCGGAGTCGAGACGCCCCTGAACGGTGTCGGGCTCGCGGCGTACAACCTGCTCATGCTGCCCTTCCTATGGACGGGCGTGTGGGGCTCGTGGGGGTTGGGGTGGCTGGATACCGGCCTACCGGCCGTCGTGCCCTGGGCTGCCACCGCTGCTTTCGTCGTGGTGGCGTTCGCCGGGCTCGGTCGGCTGACCGCTCGGAAGACCTTCGCCGTCGGCGGCGTGCTGCTCGTGCTCGTCGCGCTTCCGGTCTATGTGCTCACTGCGGGGGCGACCGGATCGGTGACAGCCTTCAGCCGCGCTACCTCCTCCCGCTCATCGTGCTGTTCGCCCTCGTGCTCGTTTCGGAGGGGCGCGGCATCGACACCATGCGCTTCGGGCGCGCGCAAACCCTCGTGATCGTCGGTGCGCTCGCTGCGGCGCACCTGGTCGCCCTTCAGGTGAACATCCGGCGATACGTCACCGGCACGGAGCAGCAGGGCCCCAACCTCGACTCCGGTGCAGAGTGGTGGTGGACGGGACTCCCGTTCGGCCCGACAACGGTGTGGGCGGTCGGCGCGTTGGCTTTCGCCCTTCTGCTCGTCGTGCTCTGGCCGCAGCTGCGCCGCGAGACGGCGCCCGCGCTTCGCGTGTGATCAGCCTCGTGCGGGAGCCGGGGCGAAGCTCGTGACATTCGACCCCTCGTAGAGACGTGGGGTGCGGTTGATCGCCTCGATCGCCTGGGTGAAATCGACGCCCACGACATCCAGGTACCACTTGAGGTTCGGGTAACGCGGGGTGTTCTCCTCCTCGACGAGGCGCAGTGCCTCGTCGCGGGTGAGCTCGCCCTCCCGGATCTGGTTGCTGCGGAAGGTGTCGTGCTCGGTGAAGCCCGCGATCGTGTAATACGCGTAGTTGTAGAACGCCGCCGTGCCGTCGCCGATGCGCCAGGTGGTCTGCGTGTCGGGTGCGCGCTCCCAGTCGTATTCGGCGTCGAGCGTGTCTTCGATCTGCTTCTCGTCCCAGCGCCAGTAGTCGAAGATGTGGAAGTAGTCCGACTTCGTGGTGAAGCTGCGGTAGTACTCGCCCGCGAGGGTGTCGGGGATCGAGCGGTTGAAGTAGCCGGGGCTCTGCAGCATCGCGCGGAACCGCAGCGACTGGTAGCGCAGCTGCTTCATAGCGCCGTGGCTGTAGACCCGCTCCTCGGCGAAGTCCGGCGGCACTCCGAGGAATCCGGCCTTGAAGTGGGTGACCTCGAGCGGGTTGATGCCCCACAGGTTGAGGCTCACGCCCGTCTGCCGCTTGAGCGTCTCGATGTGGCGGAAGAAGTGCTTGTCGCCCGCGGTGAGCACGCTCAGCATGCCGAGGTGAGGTCGCTTGATCCAGGCGTTGAGGTTGCGGCGGATGTAGTCGCGCTTCGTGGTGATGTCGGCCGCGACGATGATGTTCTCGACACCGAGCTTCGCCGACATCCGGCTGACGTTGCGCCGCCCAAGGTCGGTGACCATGCCCCAGTCGTAGGTGTAGGTGACGGGTCGCAGACCCAGCTCGTGGATGATGAGGTGCAGTCCGTAGGAGCTGTCGCGTCCGCCCGAGAACGGCACGAGCACCTCGTCGCCGTGCGCGCGGCGGTAGGGCTCGACGAGCTCGAACAGCTCTTCCTTCGGGCGCGGCTGATTGCGGGACTTGTAGTGGAGGCAGTAGTTGCAGACGCCGTTCTCGTCGAACGAGATGAAGGGCATGGTCTCGGGAAGGATGCACTTCGTGCAGCGTCGGAAGTCGGGCTTCGGGTACTGGAGGAGCGCCTCCTCCTGTGCCGAGAAGCCGAGGCCCGGCACAAGGTCGACGGAGCGGTTCGCCCACTCGCGCACGTCGATGGACTGCTCGTGCGTCGGAACGTCGACCACGACGGCCTCGTCGCCCTTGACCTGGCGGATGTTGTCGGCGCCGATCTGCTCGAGCGGGTAGCGCTCGGAGGAGAACACGAGCCCGCCCGACTTGTCGGCCACGTAGAGGCTGCCGTTGTTGGAGAACAGCAGCAGCTTGCCGAGGCCGGGTACGAGTGCGGCGCAGGCCACGACCCCCTCGGTGAGTTCGAGCACGCGCGCCGCCGCGGTCTCGATCGTGCCGCCGTCGGCGAGGTGCGAGGCGATGATCGCCGGGATGACCTCGGTGTCGATCTGCAGCTCCGGCGCCTTGCCGAGCGTCGCCCAGATCTTCTCGTGATTGACGATGATGCCGTTGTGCAGCACGATCACCTGCTCGCGCGAGACGGGCTGGTTGTCGCTCGTGCCGTTGGTGACCAGCCGGCTGTGGCCGAAGAAGAGGTTGCCGAGTGCGGGGATGCGCTTCAGCAGCCAGCCGATCGGATAGTCGGCGCGGTACGCCCGATAAGCACCGTCGCGGTGGATCACCATGCCGCTCGAGTCGCGGCCACGTTGCTGCGCGTGCTTCACCAGCGCTTTCGCAGACGCGGAGTCGAGGTCATCCGGGCCGATGTACCCAAAGATTCCGCACACGTATTGGTTCTCCGATTTCGGGATGTCATAGGGGCGCTGAAGAAGCCGGACTATGGCGCGCCCGCAGGGAGTTAATCATGCCACGGTGCGGATGCGCCTGAAGCTGTGTCGTTCGCGTTCGAGGTCGCTGCGCTGGGTCCGAGCTCCTCATTCCGTCTTCCCGAGAAGACGCGCGACGAGGGCATGCTGAATAGCGCGGTCCGGTTCACTGGACAACTCCCGTGCTGAGCGGTCGGCTGCGGCCTTGAAGCCCTCAACGTCATCGGCGCCGATGTCGCGCAGGGCCTCCACGAGTGCAGCGGCGCTCGTGCCACTGGTGATCTTTCCGATTCCATAGCGACCGATGTGCTCATCGATCTCCGGAGCGGGAGAGAACACGAGACCAAGCCGCGCTTGCACGAAATCAAAGAACTTGTTCGGCAGGTGGTAAAGATGGCTCAGGGTCTTCAAAGGGTAGAGGAATACCCCCACGTCGTACTGGTTGAGCACGTCGGGCAGAGTCTCGGGTGGCACGGGGTCGTGCACCGTGACCCACGGCACCGAGGCGGCCCGCTTGCGGATGGCGTCGAGATGTCCCCCAGGTACTTCGACGAGGTAGAGGTCGAGCGAGAAGCGATCGCTCAGCTGCTCCGTTGCCTCGATGAGCTCCAGGATGTTGCGCTCGGGATCTGCGGTTCCGCTGTGCACGAGGCGGATGCGTTCAGGGTTCACCCCGGACGCAGTCAGGTGACGCAAGTCGGCCGCGTTGCGAACGACTGCCGTCGTCACGCCGTATCGGTCGGCGTAGAGGCCGGCCAGGCCGGCGCTCACGCTGCTCACGGCGGCGGTGCGCGGTAGGTACTTCGTGCAGAGGTGGTCCATGTAGGGCGCGACGAGTACGCGCCACACGAAGACGCTGGAGCGCTCCTCGGGTGCCCATTCATGCATGTCGGCAAGGACCGGTGCCGATCCGGCGGCGTCGAATGCGAGGAAGCGCACGCGCGTCGTTCGCGACGACGAGATCGTAGGGCCCTGACTTGAGCGTCTCATCGTGCACTGCTCGCTCGGCTGGGGCCTCGAGCTCGACGGACTCGTGCAGCCGCAGGGCGAGTTTGAGAACGCCGAGGGGCGTCTGCGGCAGGGATGCTGCAGTGTCCGGAACCCGGATGTGATGGGTGACGCCGGGTGGGATGTCTCCGTAGCCGACGGTCGTCACCTCGCCGTGCGCTCGAAGGACTTCGAGTTGGCGGAGCACGCGAGCGTCAGCGCGGATCGGTGAGAAGGAGATGCAGAGAATCCGGGGTCGCCTGGGCGGGCGGGCGGTGGTGGTCATGGCGTGAACCCGTCGTGGTGGAGTGGTGGTCGCCGAGTCCGCCAGTTGCACCTGGATGCTGAACTGAGGCGCGGACGCAGCACCTACGTCTTTGCCGAGGATTCGTCCGTGACCAGAATACCCAGGCGGACCCCGCTGTGAGGCCGTCGGTCCTCCCCATTTCGGGGTGCGCTGAGCCTCCGCATATGATGCGGTGTGCCCCAGACGACGGATACTGAGCGCCGCGCAAGCGGCCGGCGAGCGCTCGTGATGTGCTACTCGCCAGTACGCGACGACGCGCGTGTCTCCAAACAGATCCGCTGGCTCGAGGCGGCGGGATACGTCGTCGACGTTCTGAGTCGCGGCCCTGAGCATCCGGACGCCACCGGTCGAGCTCTTCGGATCAGCGAGCCCACCAGCCGCCTTCATCTACGGACGCTCGCCCTCTTGCCTCTGCCGGCGCGCTTCCGAGGGACCATCGAGCGCTACATTCCCACGGATGAGCTCGCGAGCGAGGAATACGACCTCGTCGTCGTCAACGATCACCATCTGCTCCCATGGGTCGTCAAGGCGGCTCCGCGATTCGCGCGTGGCCCCGTGGTTCTGGACCTTCACGAGCTCTACGCCGACAACGGCGTCGGGCTGGTGCATCGGTTCGTCTACGGGCGCTGGGACAGCTGGCTCCTCACCTTCATCTCCTCGCCCGTGTTCACGCATCACATGACCGTCGCCGACGGAATCGCCGACATCTACCACGACGACTACGGTCTCCCGCGCCCCACCGTCATCCGCAACGTGGCGTCCTACGAGCCACTCGAGCCGTCGAGTGTCGATCCCGACCGCATCGTCTTGGTGCATCACGGATACGCGGCCGTCGAACGCGGGATCGATATCATGCTCGATGCCGCCCTCCTGCTTGAGCCTCGATTCGAGGTGACGCTGATGGTGCTCAGCACCAGCAGCTTGTCGTCGCTGCGGGCGCATCCGGCGATCACCTCGGGGCGAGTGACCTTCCGCGAACCTGTGGGAGTGCTCGATGTCGCGCGCACGCTCAACGAGTTCGATCTCGAGATGATCTTCTTCCCACCGCGCTTTCCGAACAACGCGCACGCCTTGCCCAACAAGTTCTTCGAAGCGATTCAAGGGCGGCTCGGCATCGTCGTCGGGGAGAGCCCCGAGATCGTCCCCTTCGTGCGCGAGTACGGGCTGGGAGTCGTGGTGGAAGGCTGGACCGCGGCCGACCTGGCGGCCACTATCAACTCTCTTACCGTGGAGCAGATCACCGCGATGAAGCGGGCGAGCGCACGCGCAGCAGAGGAACTCTCCGCCGAGAGCGAGGGCAAGCGCTTCCTCGCTGCGGTCCGGCAGGAGGCCTAGGCCTCGGCGCGACCGATCACGCGATAGGCGACACCCGGCCACTGCGCCGCTGAAGAAACACGGCGTCCGTCGATGAAGGCCTTGATGCCCGGGAGTGCGTCCACCGTCAAGCTGCGATAGTCGGTGTGGTCGGCCTGCACGACGGCCGCGTCGATCGGCTCGCCCAGGTGGTACGGAGTGAACCCGAGATTGACGAGTTCCTCGTCTGTGTAGAGCGGGTCGTGCACGAGCGGCATCGCGCCGCGCCGCCGCAACGCCTCGACGGCCCCGAAGACGCCCGAGAACGCGGTCTCCTTGACACCGCCGCGATACGCGGCACCGAGCACGACGACCCTCGCGTCGGTGAGGTCACCATAGGCGCCCTCGAGTAGCCCGATCGTGTAGTCGGGCATGCCTGCGTTGGCGGCGCGGGCTGCCGACACGACCGTGGCTGCCGGATCGGTCCAGAGGTAGAGGCGCGGGTAGACCGGGATGCAGTGGCCGCCGACGGCGATGCCGGGCTGATGGATGTGCGAGTACGGCTGCGAGTTGGATGCCTCGATCACCTGGTACACGTCGATACCAGCTTCGGCGGCATAGCGCGCGAACTGGTTCGCCAGGCCGATGTTGACATCACGGTAGGTGGTCTCCGCGAGCTTCGCGAGCTCCGCGGCCTCGGCGCTGCCGAGGTCCCACACGCCGTTGGCGCGCTCGAGTTCAGGGCGCTCATCGAAGTCGAGTACCGCGCGGTAGAAGTCGACCGCCTTGGCGGCTCCCCGCTCCGAGAGCCCACCGACGAGCTTGGGGTACTTGCGGAGATCGGCGAACACGCGGCCCGTCAGCACGCGCTCGGGCGAGAAGACGAGGTCGAAGTCGACGCCCTCTGTGAGGCCGGAGGTCTCCTCGAGCATCGGCTTCCAGCGCGTGCGGGTCGTCCCGACCGGGAGGGTGGTCTCGTAGGAGACGAGAGCGCCCGGGGTGAGCACCGCGCCGAGCGAGCGGGTCGCACCGTCCATCCACGCGAAGTCGGGCTCGGCCGTCTCCTCGTTCACGAACAGTGGCACGACAAGCACCACGGCGTCGGCCCCAGGCACGGCGTCCGCATAGTCCGTCGTGGCACGCAGCTTGCCTGCGGGCACGAGCTCCGAGAGCATCTCCTGCAGGTGCGCTTCGCCGGGGAAGGGCTCGACTCCCGCGTTGATGAGGTCGACGGTCTGCTGCGAGACGTCGACGCCGACCACCTCATGACCCTTACTGGCGAACTGAACGGCGAGCGGAAGCCCGATCTTGCCGAGGGCGATGACAGCGATCTTCAAGGAGTCTCTCCAAGGTGAGGGGAACGGGTCGATTCTACGCGTCGGCGATGGCGAGGCTCTCGTCGACGACGCGCTGTGCGATCGCCGCGAGCGAGAACTCGTCAGCGGACCAGCGGGCAAGCGCCGCGCGCTCCGGCGGCTGTACGGGTGCGTCGGCGGCTGCGATCATCGCGGCCGCCGTCGCGTCGACGTCGTACGGCACGGCGACGCCCGCGCGCGGGTGCCCGGCGTCGTCGAGGAACGCGATCGTGGGCCCGACACCGGTGAAGATCACGGGGCACCCGGCGGCGAGAGAGGAGTACACCTTGGTCGCCAGGGCGTATTCGTTCGGGGCGACCGGCGCGAGGCTTGCGACGGATGCCGTAGCCCCTGCGAGGATCGGCGAGAGCGCAACGGGAGGGATCGGCCCATGGAATTCGACAGCTGTCTCAACACCCAGCTCGCGTGCACGAGTGAGCATCGCCCCGCGCTCCTCCCCATTGCCGTAGAACTCCAGCCGCGCGTCGGGGTGCCGTTCGAGCACGACGGGCATCGCCTCGACGAAGATGCCGGCGCCGTGCCACTCCGAGTGGGTTCCCGCGTACACGAATACAGGCGGCTCGGCCGGGGGCTGCTCGTCGTAGCGGAAGTCCTTGGTGTCGGCACCGAAGCCGATCGGCACGGCAGGGGTGTCAATCCCCACCTCTCGGAAACGCTGCATGAGCGGTTCGTGGGCGGCGAAGAGCATCCTGGCACCTCGAAGTCCCCAGGCTTCGAGGCGCTTGAGGGTGCCGATGATGAACCTGTTGTCGGTTACCAGTTCCGCCGCCTCGGTCCAGTAGTCGGCCGCGCGCACCACGTACGGGGTGCGGCGCAGTGCGGCGATCACCCGCACGACCGCAACGGTCGTCGGCGGCGGCTCGACGACGTAGAGGTCGGCCTTGCGGGAGAACAGGAGGCGGAAGGCCAGCGGGATGTCAAAGCTCATGTAGCTCAGATAGCCGCGCACGTACTGCTGCTTGTCGCGCTTGACCCGCGCTCGCCGGATCTCGATGCCTCTCGGATCGTCGATGACGGCACCCCGAGGGGGTCGCGCGGTGACCACCGTCACCTCGCATCCGCGATCCCGGAACTCCTCGGCCCAGGTGCGCAGGATCGCGGACGCAGCGGACACCTCCGGACCGAAGATCCGTGTGGCGATGACGACCCTCATCCGATGCCGACCAGTCTGTTGATGATGGCGCTCTGTGTCGCGCGGTCCGCGTCGCTCGAGAGCGCGGCCGCCGAGGCGGCGGAGGCGTCCTTGAGCGCGGCCACATCATCCGAGGTCAGGTGACGAAGCGTCTCGACGAGATCGTCGGCGGTCGTGCCCGGGGTGAGCACCCCCACCCCGTACGTCGTGAAGTACGCCTCGATCTCGGGGGCGGGAGAGAACACCAGGCCGAGTCGCGCCTGCACGAAGTCGAAGAACTTGTTCGGGAGGTGGTGCAGCTTGCTCAGCGTGCGCAAGGGGAAGAGGAACACTCCGAGGTCGTATTGGTTGAGCACACTCGGGAGGGTCTCGGGCGCAACCGGATCGTGCACCGTGACATGGTTCGTCGCCTCGGCCAGTCGGCGGATCGTCTTGAGGTGGCCCCCGGGACTTCAATGAGGTAAAGATCGAGCGAGTAGCGGCCGTCCAATCTTCCGACCGCCTCGATCAGCTCGACGATGTTGCGCTGAGGGTCCGCAGTTCCGCTGTGCACGAGGCGAATGCGGTCGGCGGCGACCGGCGAGGGTTTCAGGTCGCGCAGTTCGGTCGCGTTGCGCACGAGTTCGGTGCGCACACCGAAATGCTCGTTGTAGAGGTCGGCGAGCCCGGAGCTCACGGTGGTGACGGCCGCCGCACGGGGCAGATACTTCTCGCACAGGTGCTGCATGTACGGCCCCACGAGCACGCGCCACACGACGTTGGCTGCGCGCTCCTGCGGTGCCCATTCGTGCATGTCGGCCCAAACGGGCGCATCGTCGGCGGCGGCGAATGCCAAAGGCAGGGCACGTGCATCGTTCGCCACCACGAGATCGTACGGACCTGCAGCGATGACTTCGTGGCGCACCGCGCGCTCGCCGGGCGCGGCCAACTCGACGGCATCGTGGCGATGGAAGGCGAGTCGAGCCACTCCGGAAAGGGTCTGCGGCAATGATGCCGCGGCATCGGGGACGCGGATGTGACGGGTTGCTGACGCGGGAGCCTCCCCGTAGCCGACGGTGGTCACCTCGCCGTGCTCGCTGAGCACCTCGATTTGACGTAGCACGCGAGCGTCGGCCGAGATCGGCGAGAAGGAGACGCACAGGATCCGAGGTTTCACCGAGGGGATTCTCACGATCCTCCCGGGAGCACACGACACATGGTCTCCAGTCTAGATTGCGGCGATCCGATATACTTGGACGGTGCCTGGCCGGGCGCTCTGTGCCGCCGCGGTCGCACCCCATGCGGCTCGCTCACTGAGGCCGTGCGCGCGAGAACCCATGGAGGCAGGGCGGACATGTCGGGAGAAGGTCGACCGTATCAGCGGTGCACCCGCACCATCATGGACACGACGGATCCCGACATCTGGTTCGACGAGCACGGCGTCTCTTCGCACGCTCTGACATTCGATGAGGTGTACGCGCGCGACCTGGGCGCTGCCCAGAGGGGCGATCGACTTGCCGAGCTCGATGAGCTCGTCGCCCGCATCAAGAAGTCGGGCCAGGGGAAGCCGTACGACTGCGTGATCGGCGTCTCGGGGGCGTAGACAGCACCTATCTCATGCTGCAGGCGGTGCGCCTGGGGTTGCGCCCTTTGGCTGTCCACTTCGACAGCGGGTGGAACTCTGAGCTCGCTGCCGGAAACATCCACAACCTGGTCACGACGCTCGGGGTCGACCTCTACACACAGGTCGTGGATTGGCGAGAGATGAAGGACCTGCAGCTGGCTTACTTCAAGGCCTCGGTTGCCAACGCCGACGTGCCCACCGATCACGCTTTCGGCTACGTCGCTTACCAGCAGGCCAAGAAATACGGCATCACGTACATTCTGTCCGGAGGGAACGCGGCGACCGAGTCGATCCTGCCGGAGGCGTGGGGATACAACGCCTCAGATGCGCGCCATCTCAAGGCGATCCACAGGCGTTTCGGAACCGTGAAGCTGAAGACGTACCCCGTCATGGGCATGTTCAAGCGCTACGTGTGGTACCCGCGGGTGCGGAGTATCAAGACGGTGCGACCGCTCAATTACATGCCGTACTTCTATGCCGACGCGAAGAAGGACATCGCTGAGAACGTCGGCTGGCGCGACTATGGCGGCAAGCACTATGAGTCCGTCTTCACCCGGTACTTCCAGGGCTACTACCTGCCGAACAAGTTCGGATTCGACAAGCGGCTCGCTCACTACTCCTCGCTCATCCTGTCCGGGCAGATCACGCGTGACGAAGCGCTCGCTCTCATGGAGTCGACGAACTACCCCGAGGAACTGCGGAAGCAGGACCACGAGTTCATCGCCAAGAAGCTCGGCGTGAGTGTGCAGGAGTTCGAGCAGATCTGCGCGCTCCCGCCTGTGCCGTACACGGCGTATCCGAACGTCGAAGGTTTCTGGCGATTCGTGAGCCGGGTGGCTCGGCCCTTCAGGTCTCCCGCATGAGCCGAATCCTGATCCTCTCGTACACTCCCTTCGCCAAGGAGCCGCGCGCCCTCAAGCAGGTGCGTTTCTTGAAGGATCAGCACGAGGTGGTGACCGCGGGATTCGGTCCCGCGCCTTTCACTGATGTGCGCCACGTCGAGATTCCGGAGATCGCGCCTCAACGCTGGGGCATCTTCGGCCGACTGCTCGCGGCGGGGTTCCTCGTGCTGCATGCGTATCGGCTCTTCGCCTGGATGAGCGCCCTCGATCGTGCGACGGCGCGGCTGGTGGGGGACAGCGACTGGGACATCGTCATCGCCCACGATCTCAAGGTGCTCGAAGCATCCCTCGCTCTCAAGCCGCGCGGCGGAGTGATCCTGGACCTGCACGAGTACGCGCCGCGGCAGGAGGAGCACTCGCTGCTGTGGCGCTGGCTCATCGCTCCGTACCACCGTTGGATGTGCCGCACGAAGGTACCTCAGGCCTCGGCCGTGGTGACGGTAAGTCAGGGAATCGCCGACGAGTACAAGCGCGTCTTCGGCTTCGACTCGACCCTTGTGGTGAACGCGACCCCGTACGCCGAGCTCGCGCCGGTGTCCGTTGCCCGCCCGATCCGACTCGTGCACAGCGGCGGCGTCGCGGTGCAGCGGCGGCTCGACATCATGATCGAGGGCGTGCGGCGATCGAGCGCCGACGTGACGCTCGACCTCTTCCTGGTGGGCGGTGAGACGCCGTTGATGGCGGAGCTGCGGGCGCTGGCGGGAGACGACTCGCGCATCCGGTTCCGCGAGCCGGTGCCCTACGACGAGCTCGTGCGCACGCTCAACAGCTACGACGTGGGCCTGAGCATCTTCCCACCGACGACTTTCAACCTGGCGTGGTGCCTGCCGAACAAGTTCTTCGACTTCATCCAGGCCCGCCTCGGAGAGATCGTCGGCCCGTCGCCGGAGATGGCACGTTTCGTGGACGAGTACGGTATCGGCATGGTGCTGCCCGATTTCGAGCCGGACTCGTTGGCGGCAGCGCTGGAGTCGCTCACAACAGAGCGGGTCTCGGAGTGGAAGGCGGCCTCGAACGCGCACGCCGAGGCGCTGTCGAGTGAGTCGCAGGCTGCGATCTGGGATGACCTCGTGGCGCGCGTGGCCCCCGGCGGTCGAGCTGAATGACCTCGGACGTGATGGGATGACGGACATGCGAACGGACGAGACCTCCACCTCTCGCGCCTACCAGCGCTGTGTGCGCACGATCATGGACACCACGGATCCGGACATCTGGTTCGACGAGCAGGGTGTCTCATCGCACGCGATCACCTTCGACCGGACCTTTGCGCACGAACTGGCGCGCGCCCAGTCGGGAGAGCGTCGCGAGGAGCTCGACGCGCTCGTCGCCGAGATCAAGAAGGCCGGCGAGGGCAAGCCCTACGATTGCGTGATCGGCATATCCGGAGGCGTCGACAGCTCCTATGTCGCGTTGCAGGCCGTGCGGCTGGGTCTGCGGCCTCTCGCCGTGCACTTCGACAGTGGCTGGAACTCGGAGCTCGCGGTCGACAACATCCACAACCTCGTCACCCGCTTGGGACTCGACCTCTACACGCACGTCGTCGACTGGCGTGAGATGAAGGATCTGCAGCTGTCCTTCTTCAAGGCGTCGGTCGCGAACGCCGACACCCCGACCGACCACGCCTTCGGCTGGGTGGCCTACACCCAGGCGGAGAAGTATGGAATCAAGTACATCCTCTCGGGTGCCAACTACGCGAGCGAGTCCGTCCTGCCTGCGGCGTGGGGCTACGACGCCGGGGATGCTCGGCACGTCAAGGCGATCCAGAAGCGCTTCGGTTCGGTCCGCCTCAAGACCTATCCACTGATGGGGCTCGTCAAGCGCAACCTCTGGTATCCCGAGGTGAAGCGCATCCGCACCATCCCCTTGCTGAACTACGTGCCCTACATCTACGCGGACGCGAAGCGTGAGATCGCCGAAGAGCTCGGCTGGCGCGACTACGGCGGCAAGCACTACGAGTCCGTCTTCACCCGCTACTTCCAGGGCTACTATCTGCCCACGAAATTCGGGTTCGACAAGCGCCTGGCCCACTACTCCTCGCTCATCCTCTCGGGCCAGATGACGAGAGACGAAGCTCTCGAACTCATGCAGACCACGAACTACCCGGAGGAGTTGCGGGCTCAGGACCACGCCTTCATCGCGAAGAAGCTGGGCGTGTCGGTCGACGAGCTCGAGGAGATCTTCTCCCGGCCACCCGTGCACTACTCCGAGTACCCGAACAGCAAGGCATCGACAGATCGGCTGTTCGCTTTCACGGCGAAGCTCGGTGGGCTGTTGCGGAAGCTGCGGATCTTGCGATGACGGTCTCGCTGCTCTCCTACGGCCTGGGAAATCTGGGCTCCGTCGCGAACATGCTCAAGCGCGTCGGCGCAGAGGTGCGGATCGTCAGCAGCCCAGATGAAGTACGCGAGAGCGAGCGCGTCCTGCTGCCCGGCATCGGCGCGTTCGACACGGGCATGCGCATGCTGGACGAGCAGGAGCTCACCCCCGCCCTCAAGGAGTTCGCTGAATCCGGAAGGCCCCTGCTCGGGATCTGCCTGGGCATGCAGTTCCTGCTCGACTCCTCAGAGGAGGGCGGCGCCCGAGGCCTCGGGCTCATCTCCGGTCGCTCCCTGCGATTCTCGGAGGACACAGGCGTTCGGGTGCCGCACATGGGCTGGAACCTCGTGCGGCCGACACGGCAGGATCCTCTCGTCGCAGACTTGCCGGACGAGAGCCGGTTCTACTTCGTGCACAGCTACCGCGTGGTCCCCGACGACGACGCCCACGTGCTGGGCGTGACCGACTATGGCGTGCCGTTCGCCTCGATGATCCGCTCAGGCAACGTCATGGGCGCTCAGTTCCACCCCGAGAAGAGTCACGATTTCGGCAAGCGCATTCTGAGGAACTTCGCAGAGCTATGAGTGTCTTCCCCCGTGTCATCCCCGTTCTGCTCGTGAGCGACGGGTACCTCGTGAAGCCGGTGCGCTTCACGGGCGATCAATATGTCGGCGATCCGATCAACGCGGTGCGCATCTTCAACGAGAAGCAGGTCGACGAGCTCGTCATCTGCGACATCGATGCCTCGGTCAAGGGCACCGGGGTCAACTACAACCTGATCGAGGAGATCGCCAGCGAGGCCTTCATGCCCGTCGGATACGGCGGCGGAGTCGCGTCGGCGGCAGAAGCTCGGCGGATCACCGGCATCGGCATCGAGAAGGTGGTCATGAATACGGCGGCGGTTGAGCATCCCGACGTCGTCACCGAGGTGTCGGATGCGCTCGGCGCTTCGAGCACGGTCGTGAGCGTCGACGCCAAGAAGAAGCTCACCGGAGGGTGGGACAGCTATATCCGTCGGGGCCGCACGAAGACCCGCATGAGTCCGGCGGAGGCGGCTGCGGAGGCCCAGCGCCTCGGCGCGGGGGAGATCCTGGTGTCGTCGATCGACCGTGAGAGCACACGGTCCGGGTACGACCTCAAGCTCATCGAGGCAGTCTCGTCGGCGGTGACCGTGCCGATCATCGCGCTGGGCGGCGCCGGCAGCTTCGATGACTTCGCGCCGGCGCTCGCGGCGGGCGCCTCCGCGGTGGCAGCGGGAACGATGTTCGTCATGAATGGCAAGCATCGGGCGGTGCTCATCTCGTACCCGACGCCTGCACAGGTTCGCGGGCTCGCGGAGGCGTCACTGGGCGGTCAGCGATGAGCGATACGCGTCCTCGCGTGCTGATCGTGTCCTACACGCGCACCGAGCAGGAACCCCGCATCATCAAGCAGATCGCTGAGTTCCGGAAGGACTACCACGTGACGACCGCCGGCTATGGTCCGGCGCCGGCAGGGGTCGACGATCACATCGAGCTCGACGAGGGCGCCCGTGCGTCGGGCGTCGGCCGCATCCCGGGCATCTTCTCCTTGCTGCTGCTCCTGCGCCTGCATCGCGGCTACGCCCGCCTGGAGCCGCGTGATCGTTCGGCATTCGAGCGGCTGAGGAACGGCCGATGGGATGTCGTGGTCGCCCACGATGCACAGACGCTCTACCTGGCGTCCAGGCTCTCCCCTCGCTTCGGTGTGCTCGCCGACATGCACGAGTATGCGCCGAAGCAGAGCCCGTCGTCTCTCAAGTGGAACCTGCTCGCCCAGCCCTACTACAACTGGATCTGCCGCACTTTCGCCGCTCGAGCGGAGGCGGTCACGACCGTCAGCTCGGGGATCGTCGACGAGTATCGACGTCAGTTCGGCATCGAGGCGACTCTCGTCGTCAACGCCACCCCGTACCAGGAGCTTCCGATCAACCCGGTCGGGGCGCCCATCCGTCTCGTGCACAGCGGCGGCGTGGCGGTTCAGCGGCGGCTGGACATCATGATCCGGGGTGCGCGAGTCACGGGCGGATGTGACGCTCGACCTCTTCCTGGTAGGCGGGGAGACGCCGCTCATGGCAGAGCTTCGGGCGCTGGCCGACGGCGACCCCCGCATCCGGTTCTGCGAGCCAGTGCCGTACGGGGATCTGGTGGAGACACTCAATGGGTATGACGTGGGGCTCAGCATCTTCCCGCCGACGACCTTCAATCTGGCGTGGTGCCTGCCGAACAAGTTCTTCGACTTCATCCAGGCCCGCTTGGGCGTGATCGTCGGGCCGTCACCGGAGATGAAGCGCTTCGTGGATGACTACGAGGTGGGCCTCGTTCTCCCCGACTTCGAACCGGCTTCGCTCGCCGCGGCTCTAGAGGCCCTGACGCCGGAACGGGTCAGCGAGTGGAAGCATGCCTCGAACCGGCATGTGCATGAGCTCTCGGGGGAAGAGCAGGGCAAGATCTGGGGTCGCCTGGTCGCCGATATGGTCGCCGGGGCCCGCTGAGAGCATCGAAGGTCTGGAGTCACATGAAGCAGGTCCTTTCTCTCTACAGAGACCTTGTCGCCGCGCTGCCCGCAGGCGGTAGGAGGTTCCTGTGGACGTACTCGTGGCTGTTGGCGTTCCTCGCTATTTTCGACGCCGCGGCGCTATCTCTTCTCGCGCTCATCATCGGTCCCGTCGCCACCGGCTCGACCGTGACCGTGCCGATCATCGGGGAGCTCGACACGGTCGGCGTCGTCTGGGCGATCCTCGTGGTCTGCATGCTGCTCATCGCCAAGGGCTTCTTTGCGGTGCTCGTCATGTGGTGGGCTCGGCGGCGCTTTCCGGCCTACGAGGTCGCGATGGGGGACCGGGTGCTCCGCGCATACCTCGCGGCGCCGTGGCGTGACCGGCTCCGCAAGAATTCCGTCGACATCATGCGCTACTCGGACAGCGGCGTCGATGCAGCTGTCAACTCATTCCTCCAGCCGGGGGCGACGCTGCTCGGCGAGATTGCGAGCCTCGTCGCGGTGCTGGCCACGCTCGCACTTGTTCAGCCCGTCCTCGCCCTGACGGCCCTCGTCTATCTCTCGGGGCTCGGCGCGGTCCTTTTTTCTGGATTGCCCGGCACGCACGTAAGGCGGGAGAGGTCAACGTCAACTACTCGCTGCGCAGTGTGCGGCTCGTGCTCGAGATCATTAGTTCGATGAAGGAGGTGACCCTGCGCAACAAGGAGAGCGAAGTCGCCGATGTTGTGAGAGAGTCACGCACTTCGAGCGCGCGCGCTCGCGCCAACATCAACTTCCTCGGTCAACTCCCGCGTTACGCCCTCGAAGCGGGTGTAGTCGGGGGCTTCGTCGTCGTCGGTGCGGTCGGCTTCTGGACCGGTGGCGTCGAGGCCGCGATCACTGCCGTCGGTCTCTTCGCCGTCGTCGGCTTCCGGGTTGCTCCGTCGGTCGTGAGGTTCCAGACGGTGCTCTCGCAGATGATCGCGGCATCAGAGTTTCCGCGCCAGCTGCTGCACGAACTCGCGGAGGCCGAGCAGGGCATTGTGGAGAGCACCGCCGTGTCCGCGCCGATGCCGGAGGCGCCCAAGCGAATCCGCTTCGACGACGTCTCCTTCGAGTACACGGAGGGGGCAACGCCTGCCGTGCGCGGTGTCTCCCTCGAGATCGAATTCGGCTCTACCGTCGCCTTCGTGGGTGCGTCCGGCTCGGGGAAGTCGACCGCGATCGACATTCTGCTCAGCCTTCTCGAACCGACCACGGGACGCGTTCTGGTCGATGACACCCCTGTGAGTGAGATGCGCACGGCATGGCGATCACGCATGGGCTATGTGCCGCAGGAGGTGGCACTTTTCGACGCCACGATCGCACAGAACGTAGCGCTGACGTGGGGCGACGACTTCGACGCGGCTGGCGTGCAGCGTGCCCTCGAGCGTGCCCAGATGTGGGACCTCGTCTCTGCGCGACCGGGGGCATCAACGCCAGGGTGGGAGAACGCGGAATGGCACTCTCGGGCGGTCAGCGGCAGCGCCTCGGCATCGCACGCGCCCTATACGCCGAACCCCTCGTTCTTGTCATGGACGAGGCGACGAGCGCGCTCGACACGCAAACAGAGGCGCTCGTGACAGAGGCGATCGGTTCCATCGGCGGCAACGTCACGAAGGTGATCGTCGCCCACCGCTTGGCGACGATTCAGAACGCCGACCGCATCTTCTTCATGAGCAGTGGACGGGTCGAGGGTAGCGGCTCATTCGCCGAGCTTGTCGCCCGGTTCCCTGACTTCGCGCGCCAGGCGGAGCTCGCTGGATTGGCGTAGTGCTCGCGCGGCTGGCCGACGTCAGTAGAAATGCGGGTACATCAGGCGCGCCGAGGTACCATGCGTAACATGAATCGACGGCCGCGGGGGCTCGCCGATCCCATCTGAGGGGATTGCTCGTCCTGGTATCAGCACTGGCGTTGCTGACTCCACTCGCCGTCGCGAACGACGTCGTTTCACCTCAGCGCGCTGCGGCCGTCTCCGGTTCGGACTTCGATCCGGGGATGATCATCTCGGACTCTCTGTTTTACGACAACTCCGCTATGACCGCCGCTCAGATCCAGACGTTCCTTGACGGCAAGATCGGCTCGTGCCTCACCGACAGGTGCCTCAACGTTGCCGTTCTTCCCGTCACATCGCGGCCAGCCTCGTACTCGATCGACACTGGAGGGCTCGTCTGCTCGGCAATTGCGGGCGGTAATCTCCGCGTTTCCGAATTGATCTACCGGACCCAGGTTGCTTGCAACATCTCGGCGAAGGTGATCCTCGTCACGCTGCAGAAGGAACAGGGGCTTGTGACCAGCCGAGCACCGAGTGACTGGGCGCTCCGAGCGGCGATGGGTATGGGGTGTCCAGACACCGCCCCCTGTGACGACGCGTTCGCCGGCCTGGCCACGCAGATCATGTCCGGGGCTCGCCAGCTCCGCGTATACAAGGTGGGTGGCTTCGGGCGCCAGCCGGGAGCGCAGTACGTGCAGTACCACCCCAACGCGGGTTGCGGCGGCACGACCGTGAACGTGCGCAACTACGCGACTGCCGCGCTCTACAACTACACGCCGTACCAGCCCAATGCCGCAGCGCTCGCGAACCTCGGCGGCACGGGCGACGGCTGCTCCAGCTACGGGAATCGCAATTTCTGGCGCTTCTACAACGACTGGTTCGGCTCGCCAACTGGACCGTTGAGAAGCTACACGAACGAGACACCGTACGTGATCGCACGGACGGCGGCCGGAGATCTGATGATCTACCCGGCCACGGGCAAGGGTGGCTGGGTGCTACCGACAGTTATCGGGTCGGGCTGGGGGACGATGCGACTGCTGGCAGTCGGGGGAGACTTCACCGGCGATCGCTTGCGCGATATCGTCGCCGTGTCCGACGCGGGCGATCTCTACCTCTATCGCACTGACGGATATTTAGCGATCACCGGATCGAAGCTCGTCGGCGGCCACTGGGGGACAAGAAGTTGCTCGCCGCGCCAGGCGACGTCAACGGCGACGGGCGCCAGGACCTCGTCACAATCGACACCTCAGGCGTGATGCGAATCCATCCCGGGGATGGCGCGGGCGGGTTTGGCGAACCGCGCACAGTCGGCTCAGGTTGGGAATCGACAACGACGCTCGTGGCACCCGGCGACTTCAACGGCGACGGCCGGGCTGATGTGATGAGTGTCGACTCGACTGGCACCCTGCGCTTGCACGCGGGCGACGGGGCTGGGGGCTTCGGATCAGGCGAGACCATCGGCACGGGCTGGGAAGGCATGACTTCAGTGCTCGGCATCCGCGACTTCGACGGTGACGGTCGCGTAGACGTGCTGGGCATCCACGCCGACGGCGGCCTCTGGTCGTACAGCGGGAATGGCTCAGGTGGGTGGAAGGCCTCACGAAAGGCGGGTAGCGGCTGGGAAGGTATGACGGCAGTCGCGGCTGCAGGTAGCGCTGGCAACTACGTCGCGCCGAGAACCCCAAAGCAGGTGGGATTCGGCGACCTCAACGGCGACCGTGTCAGAGACATCGCGGCTCTCTCTTCCTCCGGAACGCTCTACGCGTACCGCGGCAACGGCACCGGGTCGATTGGCAGCCCGTTCGTGTTAGCCCGGGACTGGTCGCGAACCCGCTTCATCGCGGCAGTCGGCGACTACAACGGTGACGGATCTCCCGACGTTGTCAGCGTCGACGACGGGGGAACAATGTGGCTCCACAAGCGCTCGTACGAAAAGGGGTTCACCGATCCCGTCTCGTATAACAGCGGATGGAACGTCATGAGCCATGTGTTCGCTCCAGGGGACATGGACGAGGACGGCATCGAGGATCTCTTCGCCGTGGACCTGGACGGGGTGCTGTGGTTCTACCCGGGGCCGGACCTGCGGCGGAAACAGGCCGGAACCGGTTGGGACTCCCTGCTAGACATTGTCGGTCCCGGCGACTTCGACGGAGACGGCCACGCTGATGTGCTCGGTCGCACGACCGCGGGCTCCCTGCTGCTATATCGCGGAAACGGAAACGGTGGCTGGAAGGGAACGACGACCGCGGGCGTCGGCTGGCAAATTTACGAAAGCCTGTGGGCGCCGGGCGATTTCGACGGTGACGGGAAGCCAGATCTGCTCGCGCGGAAAACCAACGGTGACCTCTGGTTGTACACGAGCGATGGCAAGGGCGGCTGGAAGAACTGGCGTCAGGTGGGTTCCGGCTGGGACAGTATGCAGTTCATCGGCTGACATCACTGAAAGCTTCAATCCGTGAGCCGACGAGCTCCGTTTTCGATGACGCGGGCGGGCACGCCGACGATGAGGCTGTAGGGAGGCGCCGTGGTGTTCTCCTTGACGACCGCTCCCGCCCCGACGACGCTGTGGTGACCGATGTCGGCTCCCATGAGGATGACCGCGTTTGCCCCGACGTGTACGAACTCGCCGATTCGCGTCTCGGCGCGCGCGAGCGGCCGGCTCCGCTCGCTGAGGCATCGTTCGACGGTCGAGTGCGTGTAGATCTGCACGCCGGAAGAGATGTCGCATCCTCGACCGATGTCGAGGCCACCGCTTCCGTCGACGACACAGAAAGCTCCGATCCACACATCGTCACCGATGGTGGGTTCTCCGACGATCCATGCGTGCGGGTTGTAAGGGTTAGTGGGAAGACCATGCCGCTCGTCGAAGGCATTCGGGTCGACCTTAGGGTTGTCCATTCTGCGACTATAAGCGGCGCCGCGACCTGGGCAGAGGCCGTCCATGTAGTCTGGGGGCGGGCCCGGTCTGGGCCCTCCGACTGAGGAGAAGATCAGAGTAAGTGGTATTGCGAGACCGAGCCGTGCTCGTCACCGGAGGGGCGGGGTTCATCGGAAGTCACCTCGTAGATCGGATCATCCGGGAGGATCCGGCCCGTCTTGTTGTCGTCGACAACTTCTTCTTGGGTAGCGAGGCGAACCTGGCGGAGGCTCGCGTCGCGCGCCCTGATGTTGAGGTGCTTCGCCTCGATGCCTCGAACCTGGCCGCCATGCAGGATGTCGTTCAGATGCACGCCATCGACACTGTGTTCGACCTCGCCGTTGTCCCGCTTCCCACGTCGTTGACTTATCCGCACTGGACGATGTTGACGAACATCGGAGTGACCGCTGCATTCTGTGAGATTGCGCGGCGCGGACTTATCGAGCGGCTGGTTCACATGTCGAGTTCGGAGGCATACGGCTCCGGTCACTACGTTCCCATGGACGAACGGCATCCCGACGACGCCATTACGCCCTACGCCGCCGCCAAGGCGGCGGAGGACCACATCATTCGCTCCTACGTTCGAACTTTCGGCATCGACGCCACCGTGGTGCGCCCCTTCAACAACTACGGTCCCCGTCAAAACCCCGGCTCCTACGCCGGCATCATTCCGATCGTCGTGCAACGCGTGCTCCGCGGACAGCCGATCGAGATTCACGGCGACGGTGAGCAGACCCGCGATTTCACTTTCGTGCGGGACACCGCTGACCTGACGGTCGCCATCTACGGCTCTCCCGAGGCGCGCGGTATGGAGATTAATGTCGCGACCGGTGTCGGCACCAGCATCAACACGCTCGTGCGCCGCCTCCTCGAGATCATGGGGGCGCCTGACCATCCGGTGGTACACACGGCCGAGCGGCCCGGCGACGTTCGCCGTCACGAGGCGGACGCGAGCCGACTCGTGTCTTTTGTCGGACGTCAGCCGGCCGTCCTCAGCGATGAATCGCTGCGAGAGACCGTCGAATGGTATCGGGCGATTCTGAGTTGATGCGGCTCAACGTTCCGCTTCTGGGGAGCGAGGAGGCGGAAGCTGTCGCAGATGTCCTCGCGACGGGGTACCTCACGCAGGGCGCGAAGGCAGCCGAGTTCGAGCGGCTCGTGAGCGAGTTGGTCGGGGTGCCGCATGGATTCGCCACCAGTTCCGCGACTACAGGGCTCCACCTCGCGCTCGTCGCGCTTGGCGTGGGGCCGGGCGATGAGGTTGTGATCCCCGACTTTAGCTTCCCCGCCACGGCGAACGTCATCGTGCAGCAGGGCGCCACGCCGGTGTTCTGCGACATCCGCCTCGACGACTTCGGTCTCGACGCCGCCGCTCTCGACGCCGCCATCGGCCCCCGTACGAAGGCGATCATGCCCGTGCATGCATTTGGCCTCGTCGCCGATATGGGTCCGATCATGGAGATCGCGCGCCGCCGCGGGGTGCCCGTGGTCGAAGATGCGGCGTGCGCGCTCGGGGCGATCTACCACGGTCGGCAGGCCGGATCTCTCGGAGATGCGGGAGTCTTCTCATTCCATCCTCGAAAAGTCATCACGACGGCCGAGGGCGGCATGGTGACGACGTCCAGTGACCAGCTCGCCGAGCGGCTCCGGATCCTGCGCTCGCATGGTGCGGTGCGCGGTGAACACTACATGTCGTTCGTAGATGCCGGTTTCAACTACCGGCTATCGGACATCCACGCGGCCATCGGCGTTGTGCAGATGCGAAAGCTGGATGCGATCCTCAGCGGTCGACGGGCGCTCGCGGATGAGTATGCGGAACGCCTCGCTCACATCGAAGGGTGCGGCCGCCCGCCACTCCTGAAGGGCGTACGCACACGTATCAGTCCTATGTCGTGCTCCTTGACGACAACATAGATCGAGACGCCGTCATTGATTCGATGCGGGCGAGCGGCATTGAGACCACGCTTGGAACGTACGGGATGCACCTGCAGCCCTATTTCCGTGAGCGTTTCGGGATCGCGGACGAAGCGTTGCCGAACGCGACTCGCGCCCATTTCAGCGCGCTCACGCTGCCCCTGTATCTAGGCCTGACCAGCGCTGAACTCGATCGTGTAATAGGGGCGCTGGAGCAGGCGATCCGCGCGCAACGTTCGTAACTCGCGGAGCGGAATGAGCGGCGACTACCACCTCACCTTCGACGTCGACTGGGCTCCGGATTGGAGCGTCCGCGAGACGCTCGACGTTCTCTCTACCGCGGACGTGCGCGCCACATTCTTTGTGACGCATGCGAGCCCCACCGTGGCAGAAGTGGCGGCGGCTGGCCACGAGGTGGGAATCCATCCCAATTTTCAAGACGGCTCGACGCAGGGGGCTGATCCGATCGGGGTCGTCGGGCGGCTCCTAGAGATTGTCCCCGACGCGCGAGTAATGCGCACGCACGGTTTGATTCAGGGGTCGTTGCTCCTTCGTGACGTGCTGGAGGCGTTTCCCCAGATCACCTACGACATGAGCATCCTCACATATCGTTTTCCGCACACTGCCTGGTTCGGTTGGAAGCTGCGAGATTCGCAGATGCAGCGCATCAATTACACGTGGGAGGACGATGTGGCCTTCTACGACGATGAGCAGAACTGGGGCCTCCACGCGCCGAGCAGCGAAGTAGATATCCTGGACTTCCACCCCATCCATGTCTCGCTCAACTCGGCCGACGAACGAAACTATGAGCGCGCAAAGCAGGTGTTGGGCCCCCGGCCGTTGACCGAACTCGGGCGCAACGAAGCACGGGCGCTGCGTGGTTCAGGATGCGGCACCGCGGACTACCTGAACGCGGTTCTCGGATCGCCCGGCCGCGCGATCTCATTCGAGGAGCTGCTATGCGTGTAGGCCTGATCGGGAGGACGCACTGGCTCCGCGATGCCGGTGTGATCGCGCGCCAGCGTGGCCATGATTTGGTCTTTCTCGTCACCGCGCCTTCGGCGAATGCCTCTCAGGCTGGCAGCCAAGACCTCGAGGTGTTTGCTCACGAACACGGCATCCCCTTCCACAACACGTTGCGGATCTCCGAGTTGGACCTCGACGCGGACATCTGTATTTCCGTGAACTGGACCACGGTGCTGAGAACGCCGCTTCTGACGCGCTTCCCTTATGGCGTACTCAACGCCCACGCCGGTGACTTGCCGCGGTACCGCGGGAATGCGACCCTCAATTGGGCGATCCTCAACGGAGAGACCGAAGCCTGCCTTACCGTCCACCGGATGGTTGAGGAGCTGGACGCAGGACCGATCGCCCTGCAACGGAGGCGACCGATCGGGCCGGACGACGACATGACGGTGCTCTCGCGCTGGCTGGACGAAGTGTTGCCTACAGCCCTCGTCGATGCCGTCGACGGCATCGCCGACGGCACTCTTGTCTTCCGCGAACAAGATCCGTCCATCCGGCCACTCAGGGCCTACCCGCGGAAGCCTGAGGACTCTCGCATCGACTGGCGCAGCCCGGCCGAGGCGATCGTGCGCTTAGTGCGAGCATCGGCTCCGCCCTTCGGCGGAGCGATCACGACCGGCGAAGACGGTCGCGAGCATAGGATTCTTCGTGCGCGCGTTCACCGTCCGGATCATGACTATCTCGCGGTCCCCGGGCAGGTCTGCTTCGCGATCGATGGGCACCCTGTTATCGCTGCCGGGGAGGGCATGGTTGAGATCCTGGAATGTGATGCGCCGGACTCAAAGCGCGTGATCCTCAGTTCACTCCGGAACCGGTTGGTTTGAGTCGATGTCTATCTTCGCTCGGATCGATCCAGCGCTGCAGAAGATGGTCCTTCGCGCCAGCACCTGGTGGCATCGGCGTCGGCATTCGCGTCGTGTGGAGTGGGTCGTCGGCCCTGTCGAAGTGGCGGGTCTGGTGCGGGCGATCTCGACGGTGCTTCCGTCCGCCGAGTCGGCGCTCTTGTTCTCGCACCCCTTCTACACCTTCGAATACGACTGGGTTGCTCCCAGTGCTCGTACCCACGTTGGGCGGATCGTCAACGGGCCATGGAAGCTTGGGGAGCTGGTGAGCCGTGCCGACGGCTTCGTATATGTCGGTGGCGTCGGCTTCCTTGATCGCGTCAATGATGCGAGAAGTTTTGAGTTCTCATATCTCCGCCGCCATGGTCGGAAGGTCGTGTGCTACTTCACCGGCAACGACATCCGTTCTCCTCGGCTTTCGAAGGAGCGTGAGGAGCGCACGGGCGAGCCGAACCTCGCTACCTACCTCGCAGAGACGGGCACGGGCTATGCGACCGACGCCTACGAGACGGAGAAGCGTGCACTGGCGGAGAGCGCCGAGCAGTTCGCCTCGGCGATCTTCAACGCCGATGTCGGGCAGGTGGGGTACCTGACGCGTCCGAGCCGTCCGTTCCGCTATTTTCACCCTGACGACGAGATCGTCAGCGACTTCTCTAAATTCCGAGATGTTCGCACGCCCGTCATCGTGCATGCGCCTTCGGCGCCCATCGTCAAGGGCACGCCGCTCGTGAGGGCGGCGATCTCTGAGTTGCGCGAGGAAGGGTATGAGTTCGAGTACATCGAGTTGGTTCGCCAATCGCACGCTGAAGTCATGGCGAGTCTCCGGCGCGCCCACATCGTGCTCAACCAGTTCTACTCTGAGGTACCGGGGGTGTTTGGGGTGGAGGCTCTAGCCGCCGGTTGTGTCGTGATGATGCGCGCCGATGAGCACGAGGAACCGAGCATTCCGCCGGGATCGAACTCCTCTTGGGTGGTCACACGCCACCATCAGGTGACGAAGAACCTCCGCGCTCTGCTCGACACACCGTCGGGATGGGAGCAGCAGGCGCGCGCTGGCGTCGAGTGGGTGCGAACGCATGCAGCCGCGAGTGTCACTGGCGCTGAACTGCGCAAGGTACTCGGCGAACTGGAAGCGTAGGTACGCTCAGACGGAATCGAGCCCGACTCGACGCACGAGACCGTCGGCCACCATCCGCTCCGCGATCTCGACGACCCGCGTCCCCTCCTCGAAGGTGACGATGTCACGCGCCTCACCGGCGAGTACGGAGTCGCGGAAGGCCTCGTGCTCGGCACGCAGAGGCTCCTTCCGGTCGAGTGCGTAGCGGGTCGAGTCGCCCTCTGCGACACCACGGAACTCGCCCGGGTCCCAGGAGACCTGGATGCGGCCGTTCTCGAAGTACGTGAGGTCTGCGGCCAGGGTGTCGGCGACCAGCACGCCCTTCTCGCCGGTGATCACCGTGACGCGCTCCTTGAAGGGCGTCAGCCAGTTGACGGTGTGAGAGGTGATCGTGCCTCCGCTCAGCGTGCCCACGGCGACCACCATGTCCTCGTGCGGGCGCCCGCTGCGGTGCGTCGTGCGCGCGTTGACCGAGACGAACTCCTGCTGGGCGACCCATGCGGTCAGGTCGATGTCGTGCGAGGCGAGATCCTTGATGACTCCGACGTCTGCGATGCGGCCCGGGAAGGGCCCCTGGCGGCGGGTGGCGATCTGGTAGATCTCGCCCAGCATCCCATCGGCGATGCGCTGGCGCGCGGCCTGCAGAGCCGGGTTGTAGCGCTCGATGTGGCCGACACCACCGACGAGACCCTTTGCCGCGAAGAGGTCGCGTAGCGCGCGCGAATCCTCGGCGGTGGAAGCAACAGGCTTCTCGATGAGGGCATGGATGCCCGCTTCGGCCAGGCGCGTGCCGATCTCGAGGTGGAACACCGTAGGAGCTGCGACGATGGCGTAGTCGATGCCGAGTGCGATGAGCTCGTCGAGCTCGTGCACGACCGGATGGCCCTCGACCGTGTCGGGTACGTTCGGCGCCGGATCGAAGATGCCGACGAAGTCGACCCCGTCGAGTCCGCCGAGCACTCGCGCGTGATTGCGGCCCATCACCCCGAGGCCGACGAGCCCCGCCCGCAGCGTCATCAGGCTCCCGCCTTCGCCACGGTGTTCACGGCCGTCACGATCCGCTCGAGGTCGGCATCCGAGAGCGAGGGATGCACGGGCAGCGACACGACCTCGCGGGCGGCGCGCTCGGTCTCGGGAAGGTCCAGGCCCGGCGCATACGGCGCGAGCGAGGAGACGGTGGTTGGGGATCGGGTAGTAGACCCCGCTGCCCACCTGGTGCTCCTCGCGCAGCGCCTTCACGAATCCGTCCCGATCCTCGGTGACGCGGATCGTGTACTGGTGGTAGACGTGCACGGCGCCCTCGGCGACCGGCGGCACGACCACGTCGGCAAGGTGGGCGTCGAGGTACGCGGCATTGCGCTGGCGGGTCGCCGTCCAGGCGTCGACCTTGGTGAGCTGCACGCGGCCGATCGCGGCGTGGATGTCGGTCATACGCGCGTTGAAGCCCACGACCTCGTTCTCGTACTGCTTCTCCATGCCCTGGTTGCGCAGCAGGCGCACGTTGCGCGCGATCGCGTCGTCGGCGCACGTCACCATGCCGCCCTCGCCGCTTGTCATGTTCTTCGTCGGGTAGAGGCTGAACATGGTGAACTCACCGAAGGTGCCCACGGGCCGACTGTCGAGCGAGGCGCCATGCGCCTGGGCGGCGTCTTCATAGAGCGCCACGCCGTGCTTCTCCGCGATCGCGGCGAGCTCGCGCATCCGCGCCGGGTGCCCGTAGAGGTGCACGGGCATGATGCCCTTGGTCTTCGGCGTGATGGCCGCCTCGACGGATGCCGGGTCGAGCGTGAAGGTCTCCGGCTCGATGTCGGCGAACACAGGCGTGCCGCCGGTCAGGGCGACCGAGTTGCCCGTTGCCGCGAACGTGAACGACGGCACGATGACCTCGTCGCCGGCTCCGACCCCGACGGCGAGCAGGCCGAGGTGCAGCCCGGAGGTGCCGGAGTTCACGGCGACCGTGGGCCGCCCTTCGACGAAGTGGGCGGCGAACTCGGCCTCGAAGGCCGCGACTTCGGGGCCTTGTGCAACCATTCCGCTGCGGAGAACGCGGTCGACCGCCGCGCGCTCGTCATCGCCGATGATCGGCTTGGCGGGAGGGATGAAGTCGTTCATGCATTCACTTCTTTCAATGCGCCGTCAGTCTCGACGTAACGTTCACCGGTCTGTGGGCAGGTCCATTCGCCGTCAGGGCCGACCTCAAGCGGAACACCCGCCTTGCCCACCCACCCGACACGACGGGCGGGGCTGCCGACAACGAGTGCGAAGTCGGGCACGTCCTTCACGACCACCGCACCGGATCCGACGAGCGCCCAACGGCCGATCGTCACCGGCGCGACGCAGGTAGCGCTCGCTCCGATCGACGCTCCCTCGCCGATGGTCACGCCGACCGGCTCCCAGTCATGGGCCGACTTGAGCGACCCGTCGGCGTTGATGGCCCGCGGGAAATGGTCGTTGGTCAGCACGACAGCCGGGCCGATGAAGACACCGTTGGCGAGCTTGGCCGGCTCGTAGACGAGGGCGTAATTCTGAACCTTGCAGTTGTCGCCCAGCTCCACGCCGGTTCCCACGTAGGCGCCGCGCCCGACGATGACGTTCTCGCCGAGCTGAGCGCCCTCCCGCACCTGCGCGTAATGCCAGATCTTCGAGCCTGCGCCGATCGACGCATCCGACGAGACATCCGCGGTCTCATGGACGAAGGCGGACGCGGTCACATGGTCTCCAGGGTGTGCGGGTACGGGGCCGAGCGGCCATCTCCCATGCTAGCGGCTCTGCATTGAGCCCTTTCAGCGGGTCAGCTCGTCTGCTCCGACTCCAGGGGCTCCGGCGCCGGCGGCGTACGCAGCGCCGACCGCCAACTGAGCTCCCGCGACGCCGTCACGCAGCACACCACGAAGGTGAGCCATCCGAACTCGACCAGGATCGAGCTCTCGGCGAGCGACACGAGCAGCAGGGCGATGAGCACGAGCGCCGGCCAGGCGTAGATCACGCTGCGGCGACGCCCCGCCAGCAGCCAGGAACGCGTGAAGGCGAGCCCGAGCATCCCCACGAAGATCACGAGCCCGATGATGCCCAGCTGGAACCACACGTCGAGAAAGGCGTTGAGCGCCGACGAGGCCGGGCGATTGCCGTCCACCGTCAAGGCGAGGTAGGGGGCGACATCCGGATGCCAGCGACCGGTCCAGCCCCAACCCTCGATCGTGTTGCCCGGCAGCAGCGCCACGATCTTCTGCCAGAGGTGCAGGCGGTAGTCGAGCGCGCCCTCGGCGTTGAACGCCTTCACGATGGGGCTGCGGAAGATCCAGCCCACGATGATGACCGCCACCGCCACCCCGAGGATCACGAACTGCCAGGTCTGGCGACGGTCGGGCCGCACGCGCCGGATGCCATAGAGCACGGCGGCGGCGACGAGCACGACGCCCGCGGTGCCGATGACGATCGCCGAGCGGGTCAACCCGATGCACGCGGCGGCTCCGATGAGCGAGAGCACCCCCACGAGCGGCCGCACGGATCGGGTGCGCAGCTCGGTCGCGAAGCTCACCGCGCCGACCAAAGCCAGCAGCCCGAGTTGATTGCGGGTCTGCAGCACGCCCGAGATCGGCCCCAGCGCAGCGATGTTGCCCTGCACCGAGAGGAACGGAATCGGGGCGTCGATGAGGATGCCGGAGAAGATCTCGATCGCGAGCGACGCACCGAGCACGACCCTCAGCACATCGCCCCAGCTGCGCACGATCTGGATGGTGTCGCGCGTGTAGGCGATGAAGACGCCGACGAAGGCGTAGCTGACGAGATAGGCCACACCGCCCAGGGTGACCCACTGGTACTCGCTCCAGAGCACCGAGATCGCCGCCCACCCGAGGAACACGAGCAGCGAGAGCGGCGGGAGTTCGCGATCGAGCTCGGCGCGCCGGGCCATGAGCACGACGACCATGAGCGCCACGAGACCGCCGAGCGCTGACAGGTACCCCGCCCAGCCGGTCAGCCGGATGAGCGGGTAGCTGAGCGCCGCGATCCCGACGCCCGTCGTCGCGAGCACCGCCGAGAACCGCGGGCTCCGCAGCAGGCCCGCGAAGGCCGCCGCCACCTCGTGCGGTTCGGGGCGCGTGCTCATGTCTCGACCGCCTCCGCGCGTTCCGGGTCACGCCATCCGCTCTTCACGGCGATGATGACGAGCAGAGCGAAGCCGATCTCGATGATGAGCCGGCTCTCGGCGAGGCTCTGCACGAGCAGAGCGACGAGCAACAGCAGGGGGCGGCGTTCTCGGGCCGCCGCAGTTCGGCGTGTGCGTAGCGGATGCGGGTGAGCTCGGCCGCCATGCCCCAGCTGCGCACGAGGGCACCGAGCACCAGCAGCCCGAACAGCAGCACGCCGATCGCACCCAACTGGAGGAAGACATCCAGCCACGCGTTGTGCGCTTGCAGGTAGGTGACGCCCTTGATCACGACGAGGTCGTCGAAGGGCTCCACCCACGGCACCCAGTAACTCACCCAGCCCCAGCCCGCCACAGGGCGCTGCAGAGCGAGATCGCCCACGGTCTGCCAGATGTCGAGGCGGTTGGTGAGGTCGCTCGACTTGCCGAGCAGGCCGAGCAGCGGGCCACGCGCGATGAAGGCGACGACGCCCATCCCGATCGCGAGGGCGATGCCACCCACGAACACCGCGAGGCGGGCGCGGCCCGAGGTGCTGCGCACGATCGCCAGGAAGGCCGCGACGAGCACGACGGCTGCGGCGGCCACGATGACGGTCGACGATCGCGTGAGCGCGAGCGTCACCACCGCCACCACGATCCACGCCCAGCCCCACACCGGTGACCCCTTGCGCGCCGCGAGCCGCAACACGAACACGATGAGGGCGAGCAGCGCAAGCATGCCCAGGATGTTCGCGTTGCCCACGATGCCCTGGATGCGTCCGCCCTCGAAGAGCAGATTGCGCGACCAGTAGAACGCCTTCGGGATCTTCTCCAGGTCGCTGTAGTCGACCCAGGGCGGCATCACGGGCTGGCGCACGAACGCCGCGACGATGAACTCGAACAGCAGCGAGAGCCCGAGCACCCAGCGCATGGTGTCGCTGAAGGTCTCGAGCACCTCCTCCCACGTGAGACACGTCGCGAGGAAGGCGGCCACGGAGGTGGTGGCGAGGGTCAGCACCACGCCGAGTGCGGAGGCACCGGGATAGGCCGACCATGCGATCGAGAGGCTAGCGAAGGCGAGGAAGAGCAGCAGCCAGAACGGCAGGCGGCGCGGGTCGACCCGGCGGCGCACCAGCTCCACGATCGAGAGGGTCACGATGAGCACGGCGAGCGCCCCCAGCCCCACCAGCTCAGCAGGTAGCGCCAGAAGTCCCCCGCTGCGAGCACGGCAAAGCAGAGCACCGCGAGGGCGCGCTGATAGCTCGTCGCGGCAGTCATGCGTTCAGGCTAGCGGGGCGGTAACACTCGGACAGGCGGCTTAGGCTTTCGACATGCCCGAGCGTTACACACTTGGCCACCACGAGAGCGTGCTGCGCTCGCATCGGTGGCGCACCGCCGCGAATTCGGCGGCCTATCTCATCCCGCATCTTCGTCCGGGCATGTCGGTGCTGGATGTCGGTTCAGGCCCTGGCACGATCACCGTCGACATCGCCCGGCTCGTGTACCCGGGCAAGGTGATCGGCATCGACGCGTCGGAGGACGTGGTGGCCGAGGGCACGCGCCTCGCGAACGCGCAGGGTGTCGACAATGTCGAGTTCCGGGTGGCCGACGCCTATGAGCCCGGTTTCGCCGACGGGTCCTTCGACGTCGTGCATGCCCACCAGGTGCTGCAGCACCTGGGGCGGCCCATCGAGGCACTCGCCGCCTGGCGCGGCCTCGTCTCGCCTGACGGTCTGGTGGCCTCCCGTGACTGCGACTATGCGGGCGCGATCGTCGCACCGACGCGCCCGGGGCTCGAACTCTGGAGCATCACCTACCAGCAGCTCGCGCGAGAAAACCACGGAACTCCGGATGCCGGCCGTCACCTCAAGGCGTGGGCGCGCCAGGCGGGTTTCGCGACGGTGGATGCCGGCGCATCCGTGTGGTGCTTCGAGGACGACACGGATCGCCACTGGTGGGGTGGGCTCTGGGCCGACCGCACCGTCGAGTCGGAGTTCGCCACGGGCGTCGTGCAGCGCGGCCTCGGCGACACCGCGACCCTTGCCGCCATCCGTGAGGGGTGGCTCGCCTGGCGTGACGACCCCGACGGCTGGATGATCCTGCCGCACGGCGAGATCATCGCGCGCGGCTGAGCGCTGCGGGGTCCTGGATCAGCTGGGCCTCACACGAAGGCAGCCTTGCCGGTGAGCGCCCGCCCGACGATGAGCGTGTTCATCTCGCGGGTTCCCTCGTAGGAGTACAGCGCCTCGGCGTCGTTGAAGAACCGCGTCACGTCGTAGTCGAGCACGATGCCGTTGCCGCCCATCACCTCGCGTGCCCGCGCGACGGTCTCGCGCATCCGCGTCGTGGCGAAGGCCTTGGCGAGGGCCGCGTGCTCGTCCTTCTGCGTGCCCTCGTCGAGCATCTCCGAGACACGCGTGCACAACGCGACGGATGCCGTGATGTTGCCCATCATCTCGGCGAGGTGCTGCTGCACGAGCTGGTGGGATGCGATGGGCGCGCCGAACTGGATGCGCTCCTGCGTGTAGGCGAGCGCCGCCTCGTACGCCCCGACCGCGACGCCGACGGCCGCCCAGGCGACCTCGGCGCGGGTCAGCCGCAGCACGGCGGCGGTGTCGCGGAAGGAGTTCGCGTTCTGCAGGCGCAGGCTCTCGGGAACCCGCACGTTCTCGAGCGTGATGTCGGCGTTCTGCACGATGCGCAGCGCCTGCTTGCGCTCGATCTTGGTGGCCGTGTAGCCCGGCGTCGAGGTCGGCACGATGAAGCCCTTCACCTGGCCGTCGGCGGTGTCCTTCGCCCAGATCACCGTGATGTCGCTGAAGGTCGCGTTGCCGATCCAGCGCTTGGACCCGTTGAGCACCCACTCGTCGCCCTCGCGCGTGGCAGTCGTGCGCAGGCCCTGGGCGGAGTCGGAGCCCGACAGCGGCTCGGTGAGCCCGAACGCGCCGATCACCGAGCCGTCGGTGAGCTTCGGCAGCCACTCGGCGCGCTGCTCCGCCGATCCGCATACGGCGACGGCGCCGAGCGCGAGCCCGTTCTGCACCCCGACATAGGTGGCGATCGAGGCGTCCACGCGCGCGAGCTCGAGCGCGACCCAGCCGCGGTAGACCGCGGAGTTCTCGAACGACTTCGTCTCGTCCCACTGCATCCCGAACGCGGGCTGGCGGTGGAAGGCGGGCAGGATCTCGTGCGGGAACTCGGCGCGATCCCAGTGGTCGTTCACGAGAGGCTTGACGTCGGTCTCGAGCCAGGAGCGAATGCCGGCGAGCGCCTCGCGCTCGGTCTCTGTGAGCTTCGCCTCGAAGCCGTAGAAGTCGCTGGCGAGCGGCGTGAAGGACATGCGGGTGACTCCCTTGTTCCGGATGAGGGCGTCCGCGACCGCGCGCAGCGGGCGGATGCGGGCATCCGGAGCCTACGGGGGCTGGGCCGGCAACCCAAGCCGATTGGTAGTTTGGTCCAATCCGCCGAGTGACAGGAGCCCGCATGTTCGTCGAGATCACCAACGAGCCTCGCGACTACGCGTGGGGCTCGACCACCGCGATCGCGGAGCTGCTCGGTACGGCGCCCACCGGCGGGCCGCAGGCGGAGCTGTGGCTCGGCGCACACCCGGGTTCACCCGCCCGCGTCGTGGGAGCGCCGGGGGAGGAGCGCACCCTGCTCGACCTCGTCGAGGGGCGCCTGCCGTTTCTCTTGAAGGTGCTCGCCGCGGCCACACCGCTGTCGCTGCAGGCTCATCCGACCCCTGAGCAGGCCGAGGAGGGCTTCGCGCGCGAGAACGCCGCCGGGGTTTCGCTCGATGCCCCCACGCGCAACTATAAGGACGCCTTTCACAAGCCCGAGCTCATCTACGCCCTGTCGGAGCCGTTCCGGGCGCTCTCCGGGTTCCGGCCGGTCGCCGAGACGCGTGCGGTGCTCGCGCCGGTTGCCGACGACCCGCGCATCCGCCCCCTCGTCGATCGCCTCGTCGATGACACCTCGATCGAGGCGGTGTTCGCCTGGCTCATCGGCCGGGGCGAGGGCGTCGCGGATGTCGTGGATGCGGTCGTCGAGGCCTCCGCCACGGTCGACGGGCCGAGCTGGCAGACCGTGCGCACGCTCGCCGAGCACTACCCGGGCGACCCCGGCATCGCCCTCTCGCTGCTGCTGCACACGGTGGAACTGCACCCGGGGGAGGTGCTCTACCTGCCCGCGGGCAACATCCACGCCTACCTCGAGGGGCTCGGCATCGAGCTCATGGCCTCGAGCGACAACGTGCTGCGCGGCGGGCTGACACCCAAGCACGTGGATGTGCCCGAGCTGCTCAAGGTGCTCGACTTCCGGCCGGCGCCCGCGCCATACCTCGCACCGCAGGAGCTCGAGGAGGGGTGCTCGCGTTCCGCCCGCCCGTGCCCGACTTCGAGATGACGGTCGTCTCGCGCGCCGCCGCGGAGCGCGGGGTCGAGGTGCGCCTCGGTGGCCCCGCCATCGTGCTGTGCACGGATGGTGAGGTCTCGCTCGAGGGCGGGCCCGCGGTCGGTCGCGGCCAGGCGGTGTTCGTGGCCGACGAGCAGTGGCTCGGGATCCGCGGTGCCGGCACCGTGTTCGTCGCGTCGACGGGGAGTAGGTCGCCCGACCGTCGCGAGCCCCTCAGCTCGCGGCGCGCGCCCCGAAGGTGCGCCGGTACGCGGTCGGCGTCGTCTGCAGCACCTTCAGGAAGTGGTGGCGCATGACGGCCGCGGTGCCGAAGCCGGAGCGCTGGGCGATCTGCTCGAGACCGTCATCCGTCTGCTCCAGCTCCTGCTGGGCTCGCAGGATGCGCTGACGGTTCAGCCAGGCGGCGGGTGTCGTGCCCGTCTCGGAACGGAAGCGGCGCGCGAAGGTGCGGCTCGACATGAGCGCGCGACGGGCGAGCTGGTCGACCGTGAGGTCCTGGTCGAGGTTCTCGAGCATCCATTCGGTGACGAGCGCGAACGAGTCGCTGCGGCACTCGGGCACGGGCGTCGGGATGTACTGGGACTGGCCGCCGTCGCGCTGCGGCGGCACGACCATGCGGCGGGCGATCACATTGGTGGCGGTCGCGCCGTACTCCTCGCGCACGATGTGCAGGGCGGCGTCGATGCCGGCCGCCGTACCGGCGCCGGTCACGACCTTGCCGTCTTGCACGAACAGCACATCCGGGTCGACCACGGTGCCGGGGAACTCGCGGGCGAGGCGCTCGGTGTGCATCCAGTGGGTGGTCGCGCGCCGCCCCTCGAGCACCCCGCCTGCGCGAGCACGAAGGCGCCCGAGCACACGCTCAGCACCCAGGCCCCCGCGCCTCGGCGGCGCGCACGACGTCGAGGTAGCGCTCGTCGACGACGCCGATCTGGTGGGCAGGCACGGCGATCAGGTCGGCATCCGCGGCGATTGAGAGGTCGTTCTCGATGTTCATCGAGTAGCCGAGGCTCGTGACGACGGGCCCGGGGTCGGCGGTGGCGATCGCGAAGTCGAAGCTCGGGCCGCCCATCTCGCTGCGGTCGATCCCGAACACCTCGCACACGACGCCGAACTCGAACGGCGCGGTACCCGGCAGGGCGAGGCAGACGACCTTCTTGAGCATCCCGACTCCTTGGCTGTTTTTTGACGGCACTCAACATCATGCCACCTGCAGGAACTGCGGCGCACCCGCCTGTTTGTCGAAAATGCAGGAGTGCCGAGAGCTCATCCGTGTGGATGCGAGCATCGCCGGCGCGACACGCCCGGGTTCTCCTGCATTTTCGACACAAAGGGGGAGGGGTGGGCGCACGGACGGAGGGGCGGACGGCACCGGCGCCGCCCGCTAGCCTGAAAGCATGACCTGGCTCGTGACCGGTGGTGCCGGCTACATCGGTGCGCACGTGGTTCGTGCCCTGCAGGAGGCGGGCCTCGCGGCCGTCGTGATCGACGACCTCTCGAGCGGCCACCGACGCTTCGTGGCACCCGACGTGCCGTTCGTGCACGGCAGCATCCTCGACGGCGGCCTTGTGCTCGACACCCTGCGGTACCACCGGGCGGATGGCGTCATCCACGTGGCCGGATTCAAGTACGCGGGCGTCTCGGTCGAGAAGCCGCTGCACACCTACCAGCAGAACGTCGAGGGCACCCGCGTGCTGCTCGCGGCCATGCATGAGGCGGGCGTCGGCCGCATCGTCTTCTCGTCGTCGGCGGCGGTCTACGGCAACACCGATCAAGACCTCGTGACCGAGGACACCCCGAAGAGCCCCACCTCGCCCTACGGGGAGTCCAAGCTCATCGGCGAGTGGCTGCTGCGCGACCAGGGTGTCGCGACGGGGCTCGCGCATACCTCGCTGCGCTACTTCAACGTCGTCGGCTCGGGCTACCCCGACGTCTACGACACGAGCCCGCACAACCTCTTCCCCCTCGTCTTCGACGCGCTCGTCGAGGGCCGTACGCCCCGCATCAACGGCGACGACTACCCGACACCCGATGGCACCAACGTGCGCGACTACCTGCACGTCGCGGATCTCGCGCTCGCGCACGTCGCGGCTGCTCAGGCACTGCTCGCGGGGCGCCCCTCGAGGCCGCCTACAACCTCGGCAGCGGCGACGGCGCATCCGTGAAGCAGATCATGGATGCCATGGCGCGCGTCACGGGCATCGCGTTCACCCCCGAGATCGGTGCGCGGCGCCCCGGCGACCCGGCACGCATCGTCGCATCCGGTGAGCTGGCGGCGCGCGACCTGGATTGGCGGATGCGGCACACGCTCGACGAGATGGTCGCGAGCGCGTGGGCCGCTCGTACCGCGAGCCTCGAGACCTGAGGGCAGCGAGGCCTCAGGGCGGGGCGGGGAACCTTCGAGTTCCAATTGAGACCCGGACTCCACGGCGCGTCGCGACACGCCCGGATGCGGCACGAGTACCATTCCGCGACTTGACGCGGATGAATGACACGAGTGTAATTAGCAGGAACGTGACGGCCGGTGTCGCGAGGGGAGGGCGGAAACATGGGGAACGACTATCGTCCCTCGGTCCCCGAGGACTGGTTCGTCGACCCCGTTCGGCTCGGCATGCCGGGGCTGCGCCCCGCCACGGCCGCCGTCGACGAGGACGACAACCCGCTCGCGTGGCAGAGTGACGCGCTCTGCGCGCAGACCGATCCCGAGGCCTTCTTTCCCGAGAAGGGCGGCTCGACGCGCGACGCGAAGCGCATCTGCACGGGATGCGCGGTGCGCGCTCAGTGCCTCGAGTACGCACTCGAGAACGATGAGCGCTTCGGCATCTGGGGCGGCTTGAGCGAGCGCGAGCGCCGCAAGCTGCGCCGCGGTCGCACGGCGTAGAGGCACCCGCGACGCCGGTTTCGAGACGCGGCCGCTGCGCGGTCGCTCCTCAACCGGCGTGACACGATCGGAGGCAGCTGGCTCCGAACGGGCGTGGCGATGCGGCCGATCCGGTGACCCCCGCCTAGCGTGGGAGCGATGCCCAGAGTCACTGCGATCCTCGTCGTCCACGACGGCGACCGGTGGCTGGACCGAACCCTCGCCGCCCTCGCCAGCCAGACGCGCCGTCCCGACGCGCTCGTCGTCGTCGCCGAGCCCACCACGAACTTCACGCCCGAGGACCTCGAACGTGCCGGGGTGACGCAGGTGGTCACCGCCACGGGAGGCACCTTCGGCGTCGGCATCGCCCGGGCGTTGCGGGCCGCGCCCCCGCCGAAGGCGCCCAGGAGTGGCTCTGGTTGCTGCGTGCCGACTCCGCGCCGGCACCCGATGCGCTCGAGGCGCTGCTCGCCGCCGTCGAGGTGGCGCCGTCCGTCGCCGTCGCCGGCCCCAAACTCGTCGACCCCGACGACCACGCACGACTGCGCTCCTTCGGCGTCACGATGTCGGGCCTCGGCGCAACCGTCGCCCTCGTCGATGACGAGCTCGATCAGGCCCAGTACGACTCCGTCACCGATGTGCTCGCCGTCGCCGTCGACGGCGCGATCGTGCGCCGCGGCGTGTGGCAGACCGTCGACGGCCTCGATTCCGGGCTGCCGTCGGCGGATGCCGGGCTCGACCTGGGCGTGCGGGTGCGGCTCGCGGGTCATCGTGTGGTGCGCGTGCCCGCGGCCCGCGTCGAGCGCGCCCGCCGGCCGGAGGACGTCGCCCGCAAGCGGCCGGCATCCGCGCGCGTGCGTCGCCGCATCGCCCGCACGGCGCAACTGCACCGTCGCTTCGTGTACGCGCCCGCGCTCGCGGTGCCGCTGCACTGGCTGAGCCTGCTGCCGCTCGCCCTCCTGCGCTCGATCGTGCAGTTGCTGGCCAAGCGCCCGGGCGCGGTTCCGGGCGAGATCTCGGCCGCGTTCCGCGCGGCCTTCGACGGCAGCGTGCCGGGGCGCGCTCGCGGCTGAGGCGCGCGCGTTCCGCGGGATGGCGCGCGGTCGACCCGCTGCGCATGCGCGGCGCCGAGCTGCGTGAGCATCGGGCACATGAGCGCGACCAGGCCGACGACCGTGCGGGGCGCGAACCGGACCTCGTGCGTGCCTCCTTCCTCGGCGGCGGCATCTGGGTGGTCGCGGCGGCGATCCTCGCGGGGCTCATCGTGTCGTGGCGGTTGCTCGGCGCGACCACGCTCGAAGGCGGAGGGCTCGCTCCGCTCGCCACCACGGCATCCGAGCTCTGGTCGCGCCTCGGCTGGGGATGGCGCGAGATCGGCGTGGGCTTCTCGGGAGCCGCCGACCCCGCGACCGCGTTGTGGGCCGTGCTCGGCTCGAGCACCTGGTGGAATCCCTCGTACGCGATCGTGCTGCTGTGGATCACCGCGATGCCGTTCGCGGCGCTCGGGGCGTGGTGGGCGGCGACCCGCCTGAGCGAGCGCGCGTGGCCCCCGTGGCCGCCGCCATCCTGTGGATCGCCGCGCCGGCCTTCCTGGCGGCGCTCGGCGAGGGCCGGATCGGCGCCGTGCTCGTGCACGTGCTGCTGCCGTGGTTCGCTCTCGCCCTCATCGAAGGCTCACGCTCGTGGAGCGCCTCGGCGGCCGCGTCGCTGCTCTTCCTGGCGATCACCGCGGCCTCGCCCGTGCTCGCACCGGTGCTGCTGCTCGCGGTGATCGTGTGGGCGCTCGCCCGACCGCGCGGCTTCGCCCGCATCATCGGCGTACCGATCCCCGCGATCGTCTTCTTCGCGCCCCTCGTGCTCAGCGCCCTCAACCGCGGCACGCCGCTCGCCGTGCTCGCCGACCCCGGCCTCGTGCAGCCGTACACCCCGACCTCCGGCTGGGGCCTGCTCGTGGGGCACCCGGATGCCGACCTCGCCGATTGGGACGGCATCCTCACCGCGTTCGGCCTGCCGACCGGCTGGGGTGCACTGCTCACGGCGGTGCTGCTGGCCCCCGTGGCGGCCCTCGCCCTGCTGGCGCTGTTCTTTCCCGGTGCCCGGCGCTCGATCCCCGCGCTCGCGGTGGCCGCGGGCGGTCTCGCGACAGCGTGGCTCGCGGCGCAGGTGCAGGTGACCACCATCGGAGCGACGGCGACCGGCCCGTGGCCCGGTGCGCCGCTCAGCCTCTACTGGCTGGGACTCGTGGGGGCCGCCATCGTGGGGCTCGAGGCGATCCGCCGGGCGGCCGTGGGCGTCGGCTCGGCCGCCGTGGTGGCGGCGATCCTGGCGGTGACGCCGCTGCTCGGCGCCCTCGTGCTCGGAACGGTTCCCGTGCATCCGGGTGACGGCCGGGTGCTTCCCGCGCTCGCCGACGTCGCGGGCATCCGCGATCCGGGCCTCGGCACGCTCGTGCTCACCCCCGAGGCCGACGGCTCACTCGCCGCGGAGCTGCAGCGCGGCGAGGGAACGACCCTCGACGACCAGTCGGCCCTGCACGCCGGTCGCACCGAGGTCGGTGACGAGGATCGCGCGCTCGCCGAACTCGCCGGCAACCTCGCCTCGCGCGGCGGGTTCGACCCCGTCGCGGATCTGCAGCACTTCCAGATCGGTTTCGTGCTCGTGACGGCGGCCGACCCGCAGCAGCCGGATGCCGTGGCGGTGCGGGAGCGCGCGGTCGCCTCGCTCGACGCGGCACCCCAGTTCGCGGCCGCGAGCGAGAGCGGCTACGGCTCGCTGTGGGTGTTCGACGACCTCGAGCGCGACGACACCGAACCGCCGTCGCGCGGGGCCTACGGTTACGGCGTGCTCGCGGCGCAGGCCGTCGTCGTGCTCATCGCGCTGCTGCTCGCGATCCCGACCCGCCGCCGCCGCCGGGTGGTGCAGACGCAGTCGTCGCTCGACGAGCCGGCGGCCACGACCTTCGACGAGGACACCGATGGCTGACGACGAGCGCCCCGACCTCACGCCCGACGCGGATGCGACGCCGACGAGCTCCGAGTCGGTCGCGCCCCCGGCGGGCGAGACCGACGACGGCAACGTGGCGACCGAGGACGCGAACGTGGAGACCGACTCGACCGACTCGGCCCACTCGACGTCGGATGCCGAGACCGCCGCCGAGCCCGAGCTCGGCGAGCCCGAGCCCGCTGCCGCGGACGCCGCCCCCGAGGCGGGCAGCGCGCCGGGCATGGGCCGCACGGTCACGGTCATCTCGCTGCGCGTCGTCCGTGGTCTCGCGGGGATGGCGGCCGCCGCCGCGGTCATCGCCGCGGTCGGTCTGGTTCCGCTTCCCACGCTCGGGATCACGCCGCTGGCCACGACCGTCGAGCCCGAGCCCGCCGACCTGCTGGCGCTCTGCCCGGGTGCGACGCTCCGCCTGGGAGATGAGACGGGAGCCAACGCGGGCCAGCCCTTCGCCGTCGGTCGCCCCGAGCTCACGGTGGCCGCCACGGGCAGCCCCAGCCGCACGCCGCTTGCGACGAGCGATGCCGACAGCGGCGGAAGCACAAGCGCGCCGACCCTGCTGCGCGTGGCGCCATCCGATGACGCCGTGCTCGCGGCCGCCCAGTCGCAGGAGCTCGACGGCCAGGGCGGCCTGCGCGGCCTCGCGATCGCCGGATGCAGCGAGCCCACGAGCTCCGCCTGGCTCGTGGGCGGAGCCACCACCGTCGGTCGCACCACGCTGTTGCTGCTCGCCAACCCCACGGCCGTCGAGGCCGAGGTCGAGGTGACGATGTGGGGTGAATCGGGTGCCATCTCGGCGCCCGGCATGAAGGGCATCGCGGTGCCAGCCAACGGCCAGCGCGTGCTCGCGCTCTCGGGGTTCGCCCCCGATCTGACCTCGCCCATGGTGCACGTGGAGGCGCGCGGCGGCCAGGTGGTCGCCGCCCTGCAGACCTCGGTGACGCGCGTGCTCGACCCGGGCGGCGTCGATCTCGTCTCGGCGGGCGCCGCGCCGTCGCGCGACCTCGTGATCCCGGCGGTGCGGATCGCGGATGCCGAGGGCGTCGCGAGCTCGCTCGGCCTCGAGGGCTACGAGGATCTCGAGACGATCGTGCGGGTCGGCAATCCCGGCGACGAGACTGCGTTCATCGAGGTGAGCGTCACACCGACCGCCGGAGACGGACCCGCGACGTCGTTCCCCCTGCAGGTGCCCGCCGGGCAGGTGGTCGACACGGCGCTCTCGACGGCGTTCGAACTCGGTGCCACACCCTTCGCGGATGGCAGCTACACCGTCACGGTGCGCGGCGACGCGCCGGTCGTCGCCGCGGTGCGGGCGTCGACCAGCTCGGCGCCCACCACGGATGCAGACGGCGACATCCAGCCCGGTGACGCGGACCTCGCCTGGTTCGCGTCGGCATCCGGCCTCACGGGAGACGTCGCGATCGCCGTCGCCGACGCCGGCACCCCCGTGCTGGTAGCCGCCGCAACCGACGGCGTGGCGCACACCCTCACGCTCACGCCGCTCGACGGGGGTGCCGCGATCACGCTCGAGGTGCCGGCCGCGGGTTCCGCCGCCGTCGGTCTCGACGCCGACACGGGCTATCTGCTGAGCGGGGCGAAGGGCGTGGCCGCCGCGTTGACGTTCGCCGCACGCGGAGAGCTGGCCGGTTACCCGATCGTGTCGCCGCGCGCCGCCGACAGTCCCCTCGTGATCCGACCGTGAGGGCGGGCTCGACACCGCGGATGCCGAAGCGACGATGACGGATGGGTCCGCCGACTCGGAAGCGCGTGCCGCAGCCGACCCCGGGTGCCGCCTCGCGTGCTCGCGGAGGTCGCCGCGCGGCGCTGGGATCTGCATCCGACGATCTGGGTGAACCCGCAGGCGTACCCGGAACTGCGGCAGTGGATCGCGACGGTGAATCCCGGCGGCGTACCGCAGGCGGCACCGCCGCCGGCCCCGCAGCCCCCGCCCGCCCCGCAGCCCACACCGACGGCCCCGGCCCCGCACCCGGGGACGGCGCCGTACGCCCCACCCGGTGCAGCATCCGCGCCCGTGCCGCCCGCCCGCCGCACCGCCATCGGATGGTGGCTCGGCGGATGCGGGTGCCTCCTCGTCGTCGGGATCGTGGTGCTCGTCGTGATCGCCTCGGTGCTCGCAGGGCTCGGCGAGCCCTCGCCCTCGTCGCGCGACGATCGCCCGGCGGTGCCGCAGGCCGGCGACGACGGGAGGGCGCAGGAGCATCTGGCGAGCTACCACGCCGATCGCGCCGCCTACGACGAGCTGGCCGTGGAGCTCATCGGCAACCCCGTGGCGCCGCTCGTGCTGAACGAGGGATTCGTGCGCGGGCTCGAGCGGGAGGCCGCCGAGAGGCCGATGTCGGAGGCCCACGCGCGCTCGATCGCGGAGCGGATGCGGGAGTTCCGCGACGAGCTGGAGGTCGCGGTGGCGACGGCGCGGGACCGCCGCGTGAACGCATCCGGGACCCTCACCGAGCAGCTCGTCGATGAGGCGGGCGACGGTTTCATCGACGTGCGCTGGGACGCGGCCGAGGCCTGCGGGCGGGGGACGGATCGATCGGGTGCACCATGAGGTCGGATCCGCTCACGATCCATCTCGCGTCGGAGCTCGAGCTGCCGGGCGACTGGCAGAAGCGGATGGTCGTCACGCACGAGCTCGCGCACGTCTACCAGGCCGCCGACGCCGCGCGGTTCGACGACGGGAGCAGCGCGGCAGACCGGCTGCTCGCGAGCGGCCTGTTCCAGGGCAGCAACGAGAAGATGGCCGACTGCTATTCGCTGACGGTGCTCGACGAGTGGTCGCTCAGGCAGGGCAATGTCACGCTCGGGTACGGCTACGTGTGCGACGCAACGGAGCGGCAGGCGATCCGCGACTGGGCGGCCGAACTCAACGCGCCGACGTCGGGCTGAGGCACCGCCTCAGAAGTGCCGGTAGCGCTCGGGCGCGATGTCCCACGGGTCCTTGCCGAGCAGCTCGGCGACGGCACGGAACACGCAGCTCTCGATGTAGGAGCGGCGGTGCCAGTCGTCGTCGCGGTGCAGGATCGCGAGACGCTGGATGGGTACGCGGTACAGCACCACGCGCCGGGTGCGCGCATCCGTGCGCCAGCGGTCGACACCATCCGGGCCCTGCTCGCCCGGCGGGAACGACGCCACGTCGATGCGCACCCCCGTGAGCTCCTCGGGCCAGAGCGCGCGCAGATACTCCACGGCGGATGCCACGCACGCGTCGAAGAAGTCGATGCGGGTGCGCAGCATGGGCAGGTGGGGGCCCGTCACGGCCGACCGGATGCCGCGGCCGTGGCGATCGCGGTACCCCAGTCGCGTGGATGCGCGGGGCGCAGATCGGGGCATGTCGCCAGTCTAGGCGCGCAGCTCGGCGTAGGCTCGGGGCGATGAGCGCGCGACCGTGCAGCAAAGTGGCCTGCGGCAGAGACGCCGTGGCCACCCTCACGTACGACTACGCGGATGCCATGGCTGTGCTCGGTCCGCTCGCGATCCGCCGCGAACCGCACAGCTACGACCTGTGCGAGCGGCACGCCGAGCGGCTCTCGGCGCCGCAGGGGTGGCAGATCGTGCGGCACGTCATGCCCGGGGGCGCAGACCAGGCGGATGAGTACAGCGCGACGACGGGTGAACTACAGTCGTAGACCGTGACCGCTGCTGATCTCTCCGCCTTCGTCAAGACCTACGACGTGCGTGGACTCGTCGGCACCGAGCTCACCGTCGAGGCCGTCGAGGCGCTCGCGGCGGGCTTCGTCGACGAACTCGGCGCGGCGGGCCAGACGGTGGTCGTCGGCCACGACATGCGCGACTCGAGCCCCGAGTTCGCGGCCGCGTTCGAGCGCGGCGCCTCGGCGCGAGGTGCCGATGTCGTGAACATCGGACTGTGCTCGACCGACGAGACCTACTTCGCATCCGGATGGCTCGACGCCCCCGCCGCGATGTTCACGGCAAGTCACAACCCGGCCCGCTACAACGGCATCAAGTTCAGCCGCGCGGGCGCGCAGGGCATCTCGCTCGCGACGGGGCTTGCGGCGATCCGCGATCGTGCGCAGGCGTACCTCGCGGCAGGCGGAGTGCACGCCGTCGAGACCCCCGGCACTGTCACGCGGCGCGACGTGCTGGCGGACTACGCCGCGCACCTGCGTTCGCTCGTCGACCTGTCGGGGGTGCGCCCGCTCAAGGTCGTCGTGGATGCCGGCAACGGCATGGGCGGGCTCACGGTGCCGGCCGTGCTCGGCACGGCCGCCGCGCTCCCCGCGCTGCCGCTCGAGATCGTGCCGCTCTACTTCGAGCTCGACGGCACGTTCCCCAACCACGAGGCCAACCCCTCGAGCCCGAGAACCTGCGCGATCTGCAGGCGGCGGTCGTGGAGAACGGTGCCGACCTCGGCCTCGCCTTCGACGGCGACGCGGACCGCTGCTTCGTCGTCGATGAGACCGGGGCGCCCGTCAGCCCGAGCGCCGTCGCCGCGATCGTCGCGCAGCGCGAGGTGGCGCGCGTGCGTGCCTCGGGGGAGACGGGCGAGGTGTACGTGATCCACAACCTCATCACCTCCCGCTACGTCGCCGAGGCGATCGAGGCATCCGGCGCGATTCCGGTGCGTACCCAGGTGGGCCACTCGCTCATCAAGGACCGTATGCGCGAGACCGGCGCCGTGTTCGGCGGAGAGCACTCGGCTCACTACTACTTCCGCGACTTCTGGGGCGCCGACAACGGCATGCTGGCCGCCATGCATCTGCTCGCCGAGTTCGGGTCGCAGGATGCACCGCTCTCGGAGTTCGCGGCCTCGTACGACCCGTACGCACTCTCGGGCGAGATCAACTCGACCGTCGCGGATGTGCCCGCCGCCTACACGCGCATCGTCGACGCGTTCACGGCGCGCGGCGAGTTCGACGAACTCGATGGACTCACCGTGGTCGGCGCGCCCGACGAGGGCTTCTGGTGGTTCAACGTGCGCCCCTCCAACACCGAGCCCCTGCTGCGGCTCAACGTGGAGGCTGCCACCGAGCCCCAGATGGCGGCGATCCGCGACGAGGTGCTGGCCCTCATCCGGCGCTAGGGCGCACTCAGGTGGTTGAGGAGCCGCGCAGCGGCGTCTCGAAACCGCCGTCGGCACGCGCGGGGTCGCTGGTTTCGAGACGCGTCCGCTGCGCGGTCGCTCCTCAACCAGCTCAACGGTCACGACCCTGCGACAATGGGGGATGAGCATCTCCAGCCCCGCGACCACCCTTCCGTTCAAGGTCGCCGACCTCGCGCTCGCCGAAGCGGGGCGTCACCAGATCCGCCTCGCCGAGAACGAGATGCCGGGCCTCATGGCACTCCGTGAGGAGTACGGTCCGACGCAGCCGCTCGCGGGGGCCCGCATCGCCGGCTCCCTGCACATGACGGTGCAGACCGCGGTGCTCATCGAGACCCTCGTTGCGCTGGGCGCCCAGGTGCGCTGGGCCAGCTGCAACATCTTCTCCACCCAGGATGAGGCGGCTGCCGCCGTCGTCGTGGGTGCCGCAGGCAGCGTCGAGAGCCCCGCGGGCGTGCCGGTGTTCGCCTGGAAGGGCGAGACGCTCGAAGAGTACTGGTGGGCGACCTCGCGCATCTTCGACTGGTCTGCCGAGGCCGCAGCCGCGGGCGCCGACTGGACCGGCCCGAACCTCATCCTCGACGACGGCGGTGACGCGACGCTTCTCGTGCACACCGGCCGCGAATACGAGCTCGCGGGTGCGGTGCCCGAGACGCCCGCGGATGCGAGCCACGAATGGAGCGTCGTGCTGGAGACCCTGCGCGCCTCGCTCGCACAGGATCCGCAGCGCTGGACGCGGATCGCCGCCGACATCCAGGGTGTGACCGAGGAGACCACGACCGGCGTGCACCGGCTCTACGAGCTGCACCGTGACGGCAAGCTGCTCTTCCCGGCCATCAACGTCAACGACTCGGTCACGAAGTCGAAGTTCGACAACAAGTACGGCATCCGGCACTCGCTGCCTGACGGCCTCAACCGCGCCACCGACATGCTCATGGGCGGCAAGGTCGCCTTCGTATGCGGCTACGGGGATGTCGGGAAGGGCTCGGCGGAAGCCCTGCGCGGGCAGGGGCGCGCGTGATCGTGTCGGAGGTCGACCCGATCAACGCGCTGCAGGCCGCGATGGACGGCTTCCAGGTGGCCAAGCTCGACAGCGTCATCGGCGAGGTCGACTTCGTGATCACCACGACCGGCAACAAGGACGTCGTGACGCTCGACCACATCCTGAACATGAAGCACCTCGCGGTGGTCGCGAACGTGGGTCACTTCGACAACGAGATCGACATGGCCGGCCTCGAGTCGCTGCCCGGTGCCGAGCGCGTCGAGATCAAGCCGCAGGTGCACGAGTGGCGGCTGCCCAACGGGCGCAGCGTGCTCGTGCTCTCCGAGGGGCGCCTCATGAATCTCGGCAATGCCACCGGGCACCCGAGCTTCGTCATGAGCAACTCGTTCAGCAACCAGGTGCTCGCCCAGCTCGAGCTGTGGGTGAACCGCGACGCGTACGAGACCCGCGTGTACGTGCTGCCGAAGGTGCTCGACGAGAAGGTCGCCCGGCTGCACCTCGCCGCCCTCGGCGTGGAGCTCACCGAGTTGACGCCCGAGCAGGCCGCCTACATCGGCGTGCCGGTCGAGGGGCCGTACAAGGTCGACCACTACCGCTACTGAACCCCGTTTTGCTCGCGGCCCGGCGCGCCCTCTACGCTCGGCGGGACAGCCCGACGACGAAGGAGCCGCAGTGGCCGACGAACAGGTGACCTATACCCTCGATCCCGACGAGCAGGTGACGCGCTGGTACAACATCGTCGCCGACCTGCCGACGCCCCTCCGCCGCCCCTGCACCCGGCGACGCACGAGCCGGTGGGGCCCGAGGATCTGGCGCCGCTGTTCCCGATCGAGCTGATCATGCAGGAGGTCACCACCGAGCGCTACGTCGACATCCCCGAGCCCGTGCTCGAGGTGTACCGGCAGTACCGCTCCTCGCCGCTCATCCGCGCCCGCGCGTGGGAGAAGAAGCTCGGCACCCCCGCGCACATCTATGTGAAGTACGAGGGCGTCTCGCCGGCCGGCTCGCACAAGGTGAACACCGCGGTGCCGCAGGTGTACTACAACTCGCTGCACGGCATCCGGCGCCTCACCACCGAGACGGGGGCGGGGCAGTGGGGAACCGCTCTCGCCTATGCGAGCGCGCTGTTCGGTGTCGAGTGCGAGGTGTGGCAGGTGGGTGCCTCGTTCGACACCAAGCCGCAGCGCCGCACCCTTATCGAGGTGTTCGGCGGCACGGTGCACCGCTCACCGTCGCAACTCACGGAGTCGGGTAAGGCGTTCCCGGCAGATCACCCGGGTTCGCTCGGCATCGCGATCTCGGAGGCCGTCGAGGTCGCGGCCCAGGCCGACGACACCAAGTACGCGCTGGGCTCGGTGCTCAACCACGTGCTGCTGCACCAGACGGTGATCGGCGAGGAGGCCCTGTTGCAGCTCGCGAAGGCGGGCGAAGGCGCTCCGGATGTGGTGATCGGTTGCGCGGGCGGAGGCTCGAACTTCGCGGGGCTGAGCTTTCCCTTCCTGCGAGAGAACCTGGTCAACGGTGCCGGGACGCGCATCGTCGCCGTGGAGCCGGCCTCCTGTCCCACGATCACGCGGGGCGAGTACCGCTACGACTTCGGCGACACCGCCGGCATGACCCCGCTCATGAAGATGTACACGCTCGGCCATGACTTCGTTCCGAGCCCCATCCACGCGGGCGGCCTGCGCTACCACGGCATGGCGCCGCTCGTCTCGCACGCCGTGCACGAGGGGCTCATCGACGCCGTCGCGCTCGAGCAGCTCGAGTGCTTCGAGGTCGGCGTCGAATTCGCCCGCACGCAGGGCATCGTGCCGGCACCCGAGTCGGCCCACGCGCTCGCCCAGGCGCGGCGCGAGGCGCTGGAGGCGAAGGAGGCCGGTGACGAGCGGGTGATCGTCGTGGGACTCTCCGGCCACGGCCTGCTCGAACTCGGCGCGTACGAGTCCTACCTCGCGGGCCACCTCACCGACGACGCGCTCTCGGAGGACGCGCTCGCGGCATCCCTCGCCGGGGTTCCCGCGGTGTAAGGCAAGCGGCGGCGGTTTCGAGACGCGGCGCTCCTGCGGAGCGACGCTCCTCAACCACCTCGACTGTCGAGCTGGTTGAGGAGCGCATCGCGCAGCGATTCGCGTCTCGAAACCGTCGCTCCCATTCGGCGGGGCCCGATCAGCCGCGCAGCACGGGCGCGAGGCGGCCGAGGCGCTCCGCCTCGAGCTGCAGCGCCCGCGCCTCGCGGTCGCGGCGGGCCACCGTGACGCCCGCGAGGAACAGCTCCGGTTCCACGGCGGGCAGCGGCGACACGTAGCGCGACGCCTCGTGCGCGAGCTGCTGGGCGAGGTAGCCGCGCCGCAGCGGGTCGAAGTCGCGCGCCGAGGCGAGGAACGACGCGATGCGCCGCGCGAGCGGGTCCGGCATCCGCGCGACGTCGGCGACCTGTGCCCAGCCCATGAGCTCGAGCGGCATGCCGAAGATGGGCGTCGCCACCCGGGGAGCCCGCTCGTACTGCGCGTAGGTGCCGGCGAGGTGGTCGCCGAGGCGCTTCGAGCGGGGTGAGAGGATGCCGACGAGCGCCGCGAGGCCCCGAACGTCAGCAGGAACTCGAGCACGCCCACGAGCGCGCGGATGGCGGCGTGGCGGAAGCCCGCCGCGCCCCCGTCGTCGCGCACGATGCGCGCGCCCACCGCGAGGCGGCCGAGCGACTTGCCGCGCGTGAGCGTCTCGACCGTGCAGGGCACCACGACGAAGGCGAGCACGAGGCTCGAGATCAGAAAGACGGTGCCCCAGGCCGCCTCGAGCTGCAGCTGCCCGGCGGGGACGAAGAACGCCATGATGAGCACGACGAACGCGAGAACCGAGATCGCGACGTCGATGACCGCGCCCCCGCGCGCAAGGCGAAACTCGCGGGCCGCAGGTCGAGGGCGACGGCCTCGCCGGTCAGCAGCGCATCGTCGTCGGCGAGGGTGTCGACCCAGTCTGCGTCGGGATCCGCCGCCATGCGTATCATTCAAGCAGATGGACCTCGACGCCTACGCCGCCGCCCACGGTGCGGAGTGGGATCGGCTCGCCCAGTTGGCGCGCAACCGCCGCCCGACGGGGGCCGAGGCGGACGAGCTCATCGAGCGCTACCAGACCGGCGCATCGCAGCTCGCCACCATCCGCACGACCGTCGGCGGCTCTGCGCAGGGCGAGCACCTCTCGCTCGGACTGTGGCGGGCACGTCTGCTGTTCACGGGTGTTCGTCGCAACCCGCTGCAGGCGCTCACGATGTTCGCCGCGGTGCAGCTGCCGGCCGCGCTCTACCGCATCCGCTGGGTGACCCTGGCCGTGGCGCTCGTGACGGTCGCGATCGCGGCCGCCTACTTCGTGTGGCTGTCGACGGATGCGCGGGCCTTCGCCGCGCTCGGGGTGCCGTCGGACCTGGAGCAGTACGCGAAGGAGGACTTCGTGGGCTATTACTCGGAGTACTCGGAGGCGGGATTCGCCGCGCAGGTGTGGACCAACAACGCGTGGATCGCGGCGCAGTGCGTGATGTTCGGCATCCTGGGGCTCTGGGTGCCGTATGTCGTGTTCCAGAACGCCCAGGGGCTCGGCATCTCGGCGGCGGTCATGAACCACTTCGACCGACTCGACCAGTTCTTCCTCTACATCGCTCCACACGGTCAGCTCGAGCTGTACGCGATCTTCCTCGCGGCGGCCGCGGGCCTCATGATCTTCTGGTCGTGGATCGCGCCGGGCGCCCGCACCCGCGCGCAGGCGCTCGCACAGGACGGGCGCGCGTTCTTCACGATCGTGATCGGCATGGTCGTGGCCCTGCTGGTGTCGGGCATCATCGAGGGATTCGTCACCCGGCAGGACTGGCCGTGGCCCCTCAAGATCGGCATCGGCACGATCGCGCTCGCAGCCTTCGTGGTGTACCAGTGGGTGGTCGGCCGACGTGCGGTGCGGGCGGGCGAGACGGGCGATCTCGAGGAGTTCGAGAGCGGCGCACGTCGCATCGTCTCCGTCTAGCACCGGCACGCCGCACGTGCGGTCGCACATGACAGAGCTCTCATGATGCACACCGCCCGCTCTCATGCTGGCGGGTGAGGCTGGATGGCGAAGACGAGAGGAGGCTTCGCATGAAGCGCACAGGAATCTTCGCAGCGGCAGTCGCGGGCGCCGTCGGCGCGACCGCACTCGTCGGAGGCGTGGGGTACACCCTCGCGCAGGAGGTCGCCGAACAGAACGGCGCGCCCCTCGACCTCGGCCCCGTGGCGACCGTCGAGCCGGGCCAGCAGCACTTGTCGACGTCGATGGGGAGCGGCACGACCACCGATACAACCCCCGATGCCGCCCCAGACGACACAGCCACCGACGGCACGGCGGGCGACGGCACCGGAACGGATGCCGGTTCCCCGGCCGCGGGAGGCGCGGCTCCGGTGGCTCCCGCACCGCCGGTCGCGATCGACCCGGGCAAGAAGGGCGACCACCCCGAGCATCCGTGGCGCGGCGATCCGCGCGGCGACCGCGGGCACGACGACGCCCGGCACCACGACCCGCGCGGTGACCAGGGCGGATGGAGCCCCGACCCCGGTCGCGGCGGAGGTGGCGGTGGCGGTGCCGAGGAGCCTCGACGCGGCGGTGGCGGTGGTCACCACGACGGCGGAGCTCGCCAGGGCGGCGGACACCACGGCGGCGGAGGCGGCCACGGCGGCCACCACTGACGCCGATCAGTCGGGGTCGCCGATGAACCGGTAGCCCATGCCGCGCACCGTCTCCAGGTGCGCGGCACCGATCTTGCGGCGCAGATAGCGCACGTACACGTCCACCACGTTCGAACCCGGGTCGAAGTCGAGCCCCCACACCCGGCTCAGCAACTGCTCGCGGCTCAGCACCTGCTCCGCGTTGCGCATGAACTCCTCGGCGAGGGCGTATTCGCGCGCCGACAGGTCGAAGATGCCGGCATCCGAGGCGATGCGGCGCGTGCGCAGGTCGAGGCGCACGCGGCCGCAATCCAGCGACGCGCTCGGCGTGCTGAGCGCTCGAGCATCGTCGAGCCGCACGCGCACCCGCGCCAGCAACTCGTCGAAACGGAAGGGCTTGGAGACGTAGTCGTTGGCACCGCCCTCGAAGCCCGCGACCGTGTCGGATGCCGAATCGTGCGCCGTGAGGATGATCACCGGGATCGGGTTGGCCCGTTCGCGCAGCCGCCGCAACACCTCGAGACCGTCGAGCCCCGGAAGGCCGAGGTCGAGCAGCAGCAGATCGAAGGCACCGGCGCGGGCGAGCTCGAGCGCCACGACCCCGTCGGTCGCGGTCGCGACTTCGTATCCCGCCGCCTTGAGGCCCTTCTCGACGAACGACGCGATCCGCGTCTCGTCCTCAGCTACCAGAATGCGTGGCATCCGCTTCCCCTCCCCGTCGAACGGCAGCGCGATCACGACGCGCGCTCCCGCCTCCTCCGTATTGTGTGCATACGCCCGGCCCCCGTGCCCTGCGGCGATCGCGGCCACGATCGACAGACCGAGACCCGACCCCGCGACGCCCCGCCCCACCTCGGCGCGCGAGAACCTGCCGAAGATCCAGTCGAGCTTCTCGGGCGGGATGCCGGGGCCGTGATCGCGCACCCACAGTTCCAGCACCTCGCCGTGCGCCGAGTCGGCGAGCCCACTGCCGAGCTCGATCGGCGTGCCGGTCGGGGCGTACTTCACCGCGTTCTCGGCGAGTTGCAGCCAGGCCTGCGTGATGCGCGTCGCATCGAGCGGCGCGACGACCCGCGGGGCGGACTCCATCCGCCACTCGTGCTCGGCGCTCAGGGCGCGCGCCTTGGCGAACACCTGCTCGGTGAACTCCGCGACGTCGACGGGGGCTAGCTGCAGGAAGTCGGGGCGGCTCGTCTTGACGAGCAGGGCGATGTCGTCGACGAGTACGTTCATGCGGTCGAGCTCGTCGATCGCGAGCTCGCGTGTGTTCGCGACGTCGCTCGGATCGTCGGCGTCGAGCAGCTCCAGGTGGCCGCGCACGATCGTGATGGGCGTGCGCAGCTCGTGGCTCACGTCGTCGAGCAGGCGGCGCTGGGTGTCGAAGGAGCGCTGCAGGCGATCGAGCATGCCGTTGAAGGCGTGCGAGAGATCCGACACCTCGTCGCTGCCGCGGGCATCGATCCGCGTGGTCAGATCGTCTTCGCCGATGCCCGCGGCGGTGCGGCGCAGCGACCGGAGGGGCGCAGGATGCGGCCCGAGACGAACCAGCCCACGAGCCCGACGATCACGAGGGCGCCCGCGGCGACGAGCCAGTACGTGCGGAACGCCTCGGTGATCTCGGCGAGGGCGGCGTCGAGATCGTAGGCCGAAACGTAGAGGCCCGCGGCCGGGTCGCCCGGGATCTGCACCGGGATGATGGCGTACCGCAGCGCCCCGAAGTCGGTGGCCGCGGTGCCCCGGATGACGTGATCCGGATCGGCTTCGTCGAGCACTCGGGCGATGAAGGCCGGATCGTCGTCGAGGCGGAAGCTGATGCCGCTCGAGGGGCGGAGCCGCGGACTCCGGTCGATGATCCCGAGAGTCGACTCGTTATGATCCGGCAGCACCCGCGTCATCGCCTGGCCGAGGAAGTCGAGCACCGAGACCGGCTGGTCGTTGCCGTCGCAGCCGTCGGCGATGCACTGCAGCCCCTCGACGGTCGACGCGAGGCGGTCGTCGATCTGGGCCAGCACGCGCTCGCGCTGGATGAGGTAGGCGCTGACTCCTGCCGCCGTCATGCCGATCGCGGCCACCAGCAGCATCGACGCGAGGATGCGCACCCGCGCAGAGCGCAGGGCTTCCTCCACCGAGACGCCACCCCACGATTATCGGGGGTGGCGTCTCGACAGACCCTGAGCATCCCGTGGGAATGCCGGGAGGTCAGCCCTTCGGGCCGCCGAACAGCGGGCGGTAGATGACGCCCGCGATGAGGCCGCCCACGAGCGGTGCCACGAGGAACACCCACAGCTGAGCGAGGGCGTCGGGACCGCCGAGCACGGCGGTCGCGATCGAACGCGCCGGGTTCACGGAGGAGTTGCTGATCGGGATCATCACGAGGTGCACGAGTGTGAGTGCGAGGCCGATCGCGAGCGGCGCGAAGCCCGCCGTCGTCGAGCCCGCCGCGGTCACGGCGAGGATGATGAGCACGAACAGCATCGTGGCGACGATCTCGGCCACGATGACCGAGCCCATGCCGAAGCCGAGCGGCGAGTGCTCGCCGAATCCGTTCGACACGGCACCGAAGTCGAGGTCCTTGCCGCTCATGACGCCGACCAGCCCGAAGGTCAGGGTGGCGAGCACGCCGCCCACGATCTGCGCGATCCAGTACGGCAGCAGGTCGGCCCAGCGCGAGCGGCCCGCGGCAGCGGCACCGATCGTGACGGCCGGGTTGAAGTGGCCGCCCGAGATCGAGCCGACCGCGTAGGCGCCCGTGAGCACCGCGAGGCCGACGGCGAGGGCGACGGGGAGCGCCCCGCCGTTGTCAGGGGTGGAGAAGAACAGCGCGGCGCCGATCACGCCGAAGACGAGCAGATAGGTGCCGAACGCCTCAGCGATGAGGCGGCGGGTGAGTGAGGCGGGGACGGCGGTTTCGGTGTCGGCCATGCGTCCATTCCTTTCGGTGGCGGTCAGACCCCTCCAGGCTAGTCGCGAGGCGAGGTCAGGGGGCCGAGGAACGCCGGATGCTGCGCGGCCCGCGCAGACACGTCGTCCGGTGCAGACTGGAGTCATGATCTCGACCCGCCTCGCCCGTGCCCTGCGCGAGGCCGGCCTCGTCTGGACACCGGTGTCGGGCGACGCCTTCCAGCTCGTGGGTGGCGAGTTCGAGGGTGACGTCTTCACGGTGAGCGACATGACGATCGAGGCCCATCACTACCCGACCGGATCGGTGCTGGGCTTCAACGGCACGACCGAGTGGGCGCTCGACTCGGTCGCTCTCGACGACGCGCTCTGGATGCCGCGCGAGGAGCAGCTTCGGGAGTTGCTGCACGGCACCTTCCGCAGCCTCGAGCGCGTGCCGCAGGGAGCCGGCGCCAGCTATCGCGTCACGACCGAGCGGGCCGGGGTCGTGTACGTGTTCGAGGCCGACGACCCCACCGAGGCCTACGGCGAGGCGTTGCTCGCGCTCATCCGTTCGGCGGCCTGATAGGGCCGCCTAGTCGACGGTCGCCTCGCCCGCGACCGCGGCGCGGCTGTTCGCCGGAAGCTCCACCGCATCCGCTTCGACGGTTTCGCGCTGGGTGAGGTAGAGCGCCGAGATCCTGCGGTACGAGCGGGTGAGGAATGCGCCCGCCGCTGCGAGCACCATGACGAGCCCGCCCACCAGGAAGACGAGCGCGATCCCGCGCGCTTCACCCTCGCCGAGTAGCCATCCGAAGTCGCCGCGCCCCGCGGCCGAGTCCATGTAGGGGATGATCACGAACTCCGCGATGGGGGCGATGAGGAACGCCGTCACGGGGGCCGCCGCCGACTCGAAAGCCGCCGCGAACCCGAACACGCGCCCCTGGGTCTCGAACGGTACGACCTTCTGCACGACCGTCTGCTCGGACGCCTCGATCGCGGGAACGAGGGCCATGTACAGCCAGATCCCGCCCGCGTAGAGCCACCACCACTCGCGGATCGTGAAGAACGCGCCGATGAGCCCCATGATCATGACGAGCAGCAGCATCGTGCGGATCGGGTTGCGACCGAGCCCGAAGCGGGCCACGACCATACCGCCGATGATGAAGCCGGTCGAGGTCACGCCGAGCACGACCCCCACCACTCGACCGCGAACAGCTCGAGACCGTAGGGGTCCATGAGAGCCATGTAGAGACCGCCGACGAGGTTGTTGAACGTCGAGAAGATGATGAGGGCGAAGAGACCGGTCGCGGCGCGCACGGCCGCGATGCTGCCGCGCAGGTCGAGCAGGCCGGTGCGGTTCGGGTCGCGCGCGGGCTCGTTCTCGGGGATGCGCAGGAACAGCAGGTGCACGAGCGCGCCCGCGGTGAGCACGAGCGAGATCGCGAGTGTCCAGCCCATGCCGAGCAGCCCCACCGAGAGGCCGCTGAAGACGCTCGTGACCGTGAAGGCCAAGCCCTGCACGGTGCCGACGAGCCCGTTCGCGTTGGCGTGACGCTCCTCGGGCACGAGCAGAGTGACGGTCGTCGAGAGTGCGATGTTGCGCATGTTCTCGACCACGGCGCCGATGAGGATGATCGCCGTGAAGAACCAGAACGCGGGCCCCCGGATGTCGACGAGCTGGCGCTCCGGGTAGAGCAGGTAGAGCCCGCCCGCGATGCCGAAGGCCACGAGGGTCACGACGCCCGCGAACACCATCACACGCTGCTTGCGGTGCCGGTCGACGATTGTGCCGAAGGTCATCGAGAAGAGCGCGACGAGCAGCATGTAGGCGCCGCCGATGACGCCGGTCGCGAGCACCGAGCGGGTCTCGAGGTAGACCCAGAAGGTCAGGGCGAACCAGAGGTAGCTCGTGGTGACGTTGGCGACGCCGGTGTTGACGAGCACCTGGGTGAAGGTCCGCATCGGCTCAGGATATGTGAACAGTGTCCACATCTGCCAGAGCCGATGCGGAATCCGTCACTCCGAACCGCTCGGTGCGGCGGGCGCGGTCGCGGCGGCAGGCGCGGATGCGGTGAGCGGCGTCACGGACGACCGTCCGGCCCGGCGCACCAGCAGCACGACCACGGTGAGCACCGCCCCCAGCACCACGAGCCACGGCAGGCCCACCCCGAGGGCGACCGCGACACCGCCCCAGAAGGCGACGAAGCCGTTCCAGCCCACGACGAGCCCCTCCCAGAAGTTGTCGGGGCCATCCGGCGGCGGGGCGAGGGCGACCGAGCGCAGCTGGAGGGTGATGGTCGACATCGCCACCTTGTCGTCGAGGGCGCGCTGCTGCGCCTCGAGCGACTCGAGCTCGTTCTGCCGCTCGGCGATCGCCTGCTCGAGCTGGATCAGATCCGCCGTGGTGTCGGCATCCGCGAGCCACGAGGTGTAGCGCGCGATCGACGCGCGCAGGGTCGTGATGCGGGTGTCGAGGTCACGCTGCTGGGTGCCGACGTCGACCGAGGAGAAGTCGGTCTCTTCGACGGTGCCGAGCTCCTTGAGCTGGTCGCGCACGTCTTCGACGGCGTCTGCCGGCACGCGGAGGGTGAGGGTCGCGCTGCCTGCGTCGCCGTCGCGCGGTGCGTACTCGGTGCGCGCGTCGACGCGCCCACCGGCCGCACGGGCGATCGCGGTGGCCTTCTCGGACGCCGCGATCGGGTCGTCGGCGGTGATCGTGACGGTGCCGGTGATGACGAGCGCCTGGTCGGCGGCGGCCGCGTTCTGCTCGCCGTCGCTCGCGGTGTCGGCGGCGTCGACCGCGAGCGGAGCCCGCTCGGCGGTCGACCCGCCGTCGGACGCACCGCTGTAGTCGGCCCCCGCCGAGCATCCGCTGAGGACGATCCCCGCCGCGAGCACCGCGGCGAGGGCTGCTGTGGTTCGGGAGATGTGCCTCATGCTCGTCACGCTAGGGGCGGGCTGACGCGAGCACCACCCAACTTTCATCACGATTCGATCGTCCCGCGGTCACGATTCCGTCACGGCGTGCGCACTATGGCGCGCCTCGACGCATGTCAACCCCGTGTCGCGCGACCCGCATCCGGGGTGGGATGAACGCAACGGCCTGAAGGAGGACGACATGGGATTCCTGGATGACGCGAAGGACGCCGCCGAAGCCACCGGCAAGAAGGTCGGCGAGTGGGCGGACGACACGAAGGAGCGCGTGAGCGACAAGGTCGACGAGGTGCAGGCCGACGCCGAGGTCAAGAAGGCGGAAGCTGACCGCGACCGCGTGCACGCCAAGAACGACTACAAGGAGAAGCTGCGCGAGGACTGAACCCGCGCCGCTGGCCACCCCATGCCCGCTAGCCTCGGGGCATGGGGTGGAATCCGTTCCGACGCGCGCCTCTGCTGCACGTCGCGAACGACGTCGGGTCGGGCCCCGTCGTGGTGTTCATCCACGGGATCGCGTCGAGTTCGATCACCTGGACGAACGTGATCCCGCTGCTGGCTCCCGGCCACCGCTGCATCACGATCGACCTGCTCGGGTTCGGCGGCTCGCCCGCGCCCCTCGATGCGCAGTACACGCTGCCGGAGCACGTCGCGGCTCTCGCCCGCACCATCCGCTCACTCCGATTGCGGGAGCCGTTCGTGCTCGTGGGGCACTCGATGGGCGGGCTCATCGCGCCCCGCTACGCGGCACGGCACCCCGGCGGGTGCGGGGGCTCGTGCTCGTGAGCCCCCGATCTACACCGCCCCGAGCGCGCTGTCGGAGGAGCGGGATCGCGTGGTGCAGCAGTTCTACCTGCGCGCGTATCGATGGCTGCGCGAGAACCGCGAGTTCACCATCCGAAACGGCGGCATCATCGGCGACATGCTCGCGATCCCGCGTGCGATGGACATCAACGAGCGCACCTGGGAGCCGTTCGTGAAGTCGCTCGAGCACACGATCGAGTCGCAGACCACGATCAGCGACCTGGCTGCCGTGCGGGTTCCGGTGGAGATCGTCTACGGCGACCTCGACGAGTTCAGCTCGCCCGGAGGCATGCGGATCGCGTCGCGACTGCGCGGGGTGACCGTCACGCGGGTGCGCGGCGCCACGCACCTGATCGGCAAGCGGCTCGCGCGCGCCGTCGCCCGCGCCGTCGACGACGTGGAGTCGTGACGCTGGTTTCGAGACGCGCCTGCGGCGCTCCTCAACCAGCTGACAATGTCGCTGGTTGAGGAGCCGCGCAGCGACCCCCACCGCTGGTTGAGGAGCCGCGCAGCGACCCCCACCGCTGGTTGAGGAGCCGCGCAGCGGCCCCACCGCTGGTTGAGGAGCCGCGCAGCGGCGTCTCGAAACCAGCACCGCGGTGACGTCGGTTTCGAGACGCGCCTGCGGCGCTCCTCAACCGCCTCAAGTCTTCTAGGCTCGACTCATGCAGCATCGCACCCTGGGCCGCACCGGCCGCGACGTCTCAGTGATCGGACTCGGAACCTGGCAGCTCGGCGCCGACTGGGGCCAGGTGAGCGAAGCCGACGCGCGGGCCGTGCTGGATGCCAGCCGGGATGCGGGGGTCACCTTCTTCGACACCGCCGACGTGTACGGCGACGGGCGCAGCGAGAGTCTCATCGGCGGCTGGCTGCGCGACAACCCGGATGCCGGCGTCACCGTGGCCACCAAGATGGGCCGGCGCATGGACCAGCTGCCCGAGAACTACGTCATGTCCAACTTCCGGGCGTGGACCGACCGCAGCCGTCGCAATCTCGGGGTCGACACGCTCGACCTCGTGCAGCTGCACTGCCCGCCGACCACCGTGTACGCGAGCGACGAAACGTTCGATGCGCTCGACGCCCTCGTGGCCGACGGCGCCATCGCCAACTACGGCGTGAGCGTCGAGACCGTCGACCAGGCCCTCACCGCGATCGCGCGCCCGAACGTCGCGACGGTGCAGATCATCCTCAACGCCTTCCGGCTGAAGCCTCTCGACGCCGTGCTTCCCGCGGCTCAGGAAGCCGGGGTCGGCATCATCGCGCGGGTGCCGCTCGCGAGCGGTCTGCTCTCAGGGCGCTACACGCACGACACGGCCTTCGCATCCGACGACCACCGCAGCTTCAACCGGCACGGCGAGGCGTTCGATCAGGGCGAGACGTTCTCGGGCGTCGACTACGACGAGGGCGTCGAGGCCGCGCGGGAGTTCTCCGCGCTCGCCGCGGATGCCGGGCTCACTCCCGCCGTCGCGGCGCTCGCCTGGGTCGCGCAGCTGCCCGGCGTGTCGACCGTGATCCCGGGTGCGCGCAACGTCGCGCAAGCCGAGTCGAACGCGGCCGCGGGTTCGGTGCCCGACCTCGGCGAGCCGTTCACCGCATCCGTGCGCGAGCTCTACGACCGCCGCTTCCGCGCGGCGATCCACTCCCGCTGGTGACCTGGCGCAGCTGGAGCCGTGACCCAGCGGCGGGGGAAACGCCTCCCGCCACGCGGTCGTTTCTCCCGCTGCGCCACGTTCTGGGCGCGGGCTCAACTCGGGGGTAGAGCCACCGGCTCCGTGTCGGCGAGCGGGCTCGCGTCGCGCCCCCGCAGGTCGGGGTGCGCCCTGCGGAAGACGACGGGCACGAGCACCCCGAGCAGCGCGATCCCGGCGGCGGCGATGAAACCGCCGACCGATCCGTAGCCGTCGATGAGGAAGCCCGCCGCGGCAGATCCGAGCGCCGCGCCCACGAGCTGACCGGTGCCGACCCATCCGTAGGCCTCGGCGGTGTCGGAGAACTTGACGCTCGCCGACACGATCGAGAACATCACGGCGAGGGCGGGCGCGATGCCGAGGCCTGAGATCACGAGCGCGCCCGAGATCGTCCAGAAGTCGAAGGCGAACATCGCGAGGGCGGCGCCGACGAAGACGAACGTCATGCGCCGGGCGAGCGCCCAGGGGCCGATGGGGATGTTGCCGAAGCCGAGACCGCCGGCAAGCGAGGCGACTGCCCAGATCGCGAGGACGATGCCCGACTCGGCCCCCTCTTCGCCGAACGTCGCGACGACGGATGCCTCGATCGCGGCGCACGCGCCGACGAGCAGGAAGCCCACGACGGTCGCGAGCAGTACGGGCGGGCGGGCGAGCACGACGCCGAGGCGGCGCTTGCTGCGCGGGATGCGCACCCGGCCGAGCTCGGGGAGGAGATGAACCACGCGCCGCCGACCACGAGGAACAGCACCGACATGAAGATGCCGATGACCGAGGAGACCTGCGTGGCGACGAAGGTCACGGCGACGGGCCCGGCGATCCAGATGATCTCCTGCGCCGAGGCGTCGAGCGAGAACAGCGGAGTGAGCTGACGCGAGTTCACCATCTTGGGGTAGATGGTGCGCACCGCGGGCTGCACGGGCGGGTAGCTGAGGCCCGCGATGAGGCCGACGAGCATGAACGCCCACAGCTCGAGCTGCGCGAGCGCGATCACCGAGAGCGCGGCGGCGCACACCACCGTGGTGAGGACGAGCACCGGCCGCATGCCCCAGCGCCCCATCCAGCGGCTCGTGACGGGTCCCGAGATCGCCTGGCCGACCGAGGTGGCGGCGAGCACGAGGCCCGCGGCGCCGTAGGAGTCGAAGATCTTCTCGATGTGGATGAGGAACCCGAGCGAGATCATGCCGCCTGGGAATCGCGCCACCAACTGCGCGGCGATGATCCGGGCCACCCCCGGGTTCGCAGCAGGTCGAGATACGCGTTCACAGCCTTCCGAGCCTAGTTGCTCGGGGCGACACTGAGGAGGCGCGCCGCCCCCAGGTGGTTGAGGAGCGCCGCGCGAAGCGCGACGCGTCTCGAAACCGCCGCCACCGCACATGCCCCTCGCACTGGGGGTATTCCACTCGGTCTTTGGGTGACGAAACCTCTAGACAGGGCGGTCTACCGGGTTCTACGTTCGCGGTGTCGCGATGCTGCGGCATTCCCTTTGTCGATGGGATCACCACCACATGTCTCTCGTCACCACCGCTGTGCGGTCGTCTGTTGCTGCTCTTGCTTCGTCCGTGCTGGTGGTAACGATGGTGACGCCATCGGCCGCCCAGCCGGTGGTGGTGCAGGCGGATCCGGATCTGAGCGTGGTGCTGGGGGCGCCGACCTCGACCCCCGCGAAGGCTCTGAAGCCGCAGTTGCCCGAAGGCGACTTCGCGGTCGAGGCTTCGCGGAATGTGGCGAGTCCGGTGGGGGCGTCGGCGCGGGTGGATCGGCCATTGGATCTGGCATCGCTGGATTTCGATGCACTGCCGGTGGTGGGGCGGGATGAGTTCTCCACGAGCTACCAGCTCGATGACGGGCTGAAGGTGGCGGTGATTTCGGACGCCCCGGCGAATGTGCGCTCGGGGGCGAGTGGGTTCCGGTTGACACGAAGCTGGAACGGAAAGTTGGCGGCTGGGAGGCGGTGGATCATCCGCTGTCGCCGGAGTTCGCGCAGCGTTCGGGTGGCGAGTTGGCGACGGTGACCGATGGGGAGGTGTCGCTGAGTTGGCGTCTGCTGGGTGCGGCGGATGTGCGCGGGTCGGTGGCGACGTATCGGGATGGCACGCAGCATCCGCTGTGGTTCCGGAACGTGCTGCCCGGTGTGGATCTCAACTATGCGGTCGAGCGGTCGGGTGTGAAGGAGTCGATGGTGCTGGCCGCGCCGCCGGAGACCGCACCGGAGTACCGGTGGCTGCTGTCGGCGCCGGGATTGACGGTCGAGTCAGACGAGGCCGGCGGATACCTGGTGCTGGACGCGGAGGGGTCGGTGCGGTTCACGATCTCACCGCCGGTGATGTGGGACGCCGCCGGAGTCGAGGGTGCGGGAGCCCGAGTTCACCTCGGTCGCGTCGAGCGTCACGCGCCGCGGCGAGGATTGGCTGCTGACGTTGCGGCCGGACTTTGCGTGGCTGACGGATGCGGGTCGGGTGTATCCGGTGACGATCGACCCGAACACCAATCTGGGTCCGAACGCGATGAAGTCATTCAAGTCGGACGGGGTGGTGCAGAACAACCTGATCTGGTTCGGCAACCCGTGGCAGGCTAACCATGCGATCTACTGGCGCGGGTTCGCCCGGTACCCGCTGAGCAGCGTCGCCGGCAAGTACGTGTATGACACGGCGATCGGGATGAGCTACACGACCGGCACCGCGACGTGTCTGCTCGGGTATGTCGGCTCGGGGTCGAGTAACCCGACCGGGGTCGGCTCGTACGGGTCGGATCGTTCACCGTTCACGATGTGCAACGGGGGTGCGTCGGCGTCGAGCAGCACCTACGACAGTCTGGATTCCACGATCGCAGCGTGGGTGCGGGCGGGGCAGTACAACAATTGGCTCGGGTTCCGTAGCGCCCACGAAGCCAACACCGGCTACAGCTACAAGGGCATGACGAACTACCTCGTGGTCGTCTATGCGTCCTACCCGTCGGTGACGGGAGTGACGGGCGCGTCGCCGACGAACGGGCAGACGGCCCCGCGCGCGGTGAAGGTGCAGGCCACCGGCACCGGCGACTCCGGCACCACGCTGACGTACCGGTACCAGTTCGAGAAGATCGGGCTGCCCGGCGACACGAGCACCAACGGGTCCGGCCCGTTCACCAACATCGCCTACGAGACGACCGAATGGGTGAACGCGGGCGAGTTCCAGGTGCCCTCGAACATGCTCGAACCGAACACCGCCTACCGGTACCGGGTGTGGGTCAAAGACAACCGCGACGGGCACCTCGGCAACAACACCCAGCGGTCCGCGACGAACGCGGCCTGGTATTTCACGACGAACAGCACCCCGGTGGTGGATCAGGGCACGGCTTCGCCGTCGGATGAGGAGGTCGTGACCACGGTCACGCCGACGTTCTCGGTGGGGTATGCGGCGGATCCGGATGACGCGGATCCGGTGCGATACAAGTTCGTGGTCGCCACCGGTAAGGACGGGCGGGACGGCACGGTGGCGACGTCTGGCTGGTTGACGCCGACGGACACGACACCGGGGGCGCCGGTGGAGTGGACCCCGGATCCGGCCCTGTTGCAGGACGGCGTGAACTACACCTGGCGGGTGTGGGCCGACGACGGCACCGACGAGGCCGAACAGGCCTGGACCGGGCACTTCACCGTGAACCTCAGGCTGGGCAGTTCCGGCCCGTCGCCATTCGACTCCGCAGGCGCCGCGAGCGTCAATCTTGCGAATGGGAACCTGGCGCTGAACTTCGCCTCCCCGACCGTGCAGACCCTCGGCGGCCCGATGGGCATGTCGTTCTCCTACAACTCCCAGGCCGACCCGACCGCGAACAATGGCCTGGTCGGGTCGTATTTCAACGCGCTGGATCAGGGGCAGACATCCACCACGAGCTTCAGCTTCACGGGGCGGGAGCCGGTGCTGGTGCGCACCGACCCCGTGGTGTCGTTGAACGTGCCCGAGAAGGTGTTCGATGCGGTGCCAGCGGATTACTGGCTGGCGAAGTGGGACGGGTTCGTCACCGTCCCCACAGCCGGCGCATACACCTTCGGGGTGGTGCGCAATGACGGGGCGAAGGTCGAGATAGACGGCACCACGGTGCTGAACAAGTGGAGCGCCACGACCGGTTCCATCACTACAACCGACTGGGGTAGCGCGGTGACCTTCGGCACGGATGCGAAGCCGATCACCGTCTCGTATTTCGACACCACCGGGGATGCGCGCCTCGAGCTGCGGGTTAAAGGCCCCGGCATCACCGACCCGGACGGCATCCCGGTTCCGGCGTCGTGGCTGACGAAGAAGGTGCAGTACCTGCCAGGTGGCTGGTCAACTTCGGGTCCGATCAACGGGGCTGGTGGGTTCTACACTCTGGCGAAGAAGACGAGCACGACGGTGGCGTTGACGGATGTCACCGGGTCGGTGCACACCTACACGAAGAAGTCCGACGGCGGTTACACCGCCCCGACCGGCGAATACGGTGTGCTCGCCCTGGACGGCGCCGGGCAGGTCACCCTCAACGACGGCGGCACGATCTACGTCTTCGACACCTCAGGCAAGGTCACCTCTGTGACGTCGCCGCAGGATGCGAAGAAACCCGCCACCCCGGTGATCACCTACCGGGTCAATGGGGCGCCGGATCGGATCTCCGACCCCGTCGCCGGGGACACGACCTCTCGGGTGGTGCAGTTCGTCTATGGCGGCGACACCGCCGGCTGCCCCACCGCATCCGAGTACACGGCGGCACCGACCGGGTTCCTGTGCCAAATCATCTACCCCGGCCACACCACCGAGGACGACACCACCCGCCTGTTCTACGACGAGAACGGGCAGCTCGTATCGATCATCGATCCCGGCGGCGAGCAGGTGGTGTTCCACTACACCGACGGGATCCTCGATCGTGTCTGGGACCCGCTGGTCAACGACTGGATCAAAGCCGACACCGACAACCGAAGCCACACCGACACCGACGCGACCGTCATCGGGTACACCGACGGGAAGGTCACCTCGGTCACCGCGCCCGCCCCCGACGGCACGAGCGAGTCGCTGCGGCCGAAGAAGACCTACACGTACGGGGCCGGCACCACCACGGTCGACATCGACGGCCTCGACCTGACCGACGCGCCGGCGGGGGCGCACGCCTCCACCGTCACCTACGACACAGCCTGGCGGGCCACCTCGACCACTTCGCCGCTGGGGTTGACCTCGCAGCAGGTGTGGTCGGATGACGACCTGCTGTTGTCCTCCACGGACGCATGGGGGCGGATGTCGACCACGATCTACGACTCCTTCACCGACCTACCGACCGACAACTACGGGCCTGCACCGGCATCCTGCTTCGATACGGACCGCACCCCGGCGAGCTCGTGCCCGATCGAGGTCGGCCACACCCAGACCCGATACGACGAGGGTCTCCAAGGGTTGGATGTGGCCTACTACGCCACGAACAACCTCTCCGGGGTACCGAAGGACTTCAGCCTCGGCCTCACCGGCGGCACCGGCACCCTCGCCTCCCGCAACTGGGGCACCGCCGCCCCGTACACCGGCATCCCGGCAGAGAACTTCTCGCTGCGGATGTCGGGGGTGCTCACCTTCCCGACCGCCGGCGACTACCAGTTCCGCACGATCTTCGACGACGGCGGGCGCCTCTACCTGAACGACGAGCTGCTGGTGTCAGACATGGTCGCCAACACCACCACCTCCACCTTGAACAGCTCGATCATCACCGGCATCGAAGCGGGTGAGCGCCGCAGCATCCGGGCAGAGTTCTTCTCGCTCACCGGCACCGCATCCCTCACCCTGCAATGGGCCATCAACGGCGGCACCTTCACCAACATCCCCGACACTGCGCTCACCCCGGGTTACAACCTCGCCACTTCCGCCACCGTCGACGACTCTGTGCCAGCCGTGTCGGGGCTGGCATCGAACCTCGTCACACCGCTGTCGACCTCCACCGGGTACGGCGCCAACCCGTGGCTGGGCATGGTCACCACCGCCACCGTCGACCCCGGCGGGTTGGGTCTGACCACCACCATCGGGTACGAGGCACCCTCGACCGCGGCGAACAATTGGCTGCGGCGCCTGACGCGTACCATGCCGTCGAGCGGCGGCGCGGTCACCACCTCCGACTACTACGCCGACACCGAACAACTCGGGACCGATGGTGGTGCCTTGATTTGCGATCTGCCTGCGACCACGCCCCAGTACGGATGGCTGAAGAGCATCACGGGCCCGACGCCGGCGAGTGGGTCGGCGGTGTCTACGCAGTACGCGTACGACATCCTCGGCCGCACGATCGGCACGAAGACCACGGGGGATCCCGCGTGGTCTTGCGTCACCTATGACATCCGCGGTCGGGTGGCCGAGACGGCCATCGCGAAGGGATCCGCCGATGAGCGCATCGTGACCCCGGACTACATGGTCGGCGGTAACCCGCTGGTCACCTCGGTCACCGACCCGGCTGGCACCATCACGACCACGGTCGATCTGCTGGGTCGTGTCGTCGCGTACGAGGATGTCTGGGGCACCGTCACCACTCCCAGCTACGAGGCGAAGACGGGGCGCGTGCTCTCCACGAGCACTACACCGCCCGGTGGTGCGGCGATCGTGCAGGCGTACACCTACGACGCCGACGGGAAGGTGCTGTCGGTGAAGGTGAACGGCACGCTATTCGCCGACCCGGTGTATGCGTCCGACCAGCTGCTGCAGTCGGTGGCCTACTCCAACGGCACCAGCCTTGCCTCGATCACCCGCGACCCGTACACGGGCGCCACCATCGGGATGCAGTGGGCGTTCGCGGATGCGTCGACGGTGTCGGATGCGGTGGTGCGGTCGCAGTCGGGCCGCATCATCCAGAACACCCTCACCGACACCGCCTCGGCAGGCCCGGACACCTCCACCTACCGCTTCGATGCGGCGGGGCGTCTGGTGCGGGCGGAGATCCCCCGGCATGTGCTCGAGTACGGATTCGGTGCGGGCGTGTGCGGAATGATCGGGTCGGCCGCGGGTGCCAACGGCAACCGCACCACCTTCTCTGACACCTTCGACGGCGGCACCCCGACCACGGTCGCGTACTGCTATGGCGACGCAGATCGTCTCACCGGGACCACGGTCACGGGTGCACCGGTCGACGCGTCCCCGGTGACGGCCGGCAATCTCACCACCACCGGCCCGGGCGCGACCCTCGCCTACGACACCCGTGGCAACACGACCGTGCTGGCGGATCAGCAGCTCGGCTATGACGTCACCAACCGGCACGTGTCGACCACGCTCTCCGACGGCACCGTGATCACCTATCTGCGGGATGCGACGAACCGGATCGTGGAGCGCAAGGTCACCAAACCCGGCGACCCGGACCGGGTGACCCGGTTCACCTATGCGGGTGGTGGGGATGGTGCCTTCGGCATCCTGAACGCCACGGGCGCGCTGGTGGAGGCGACGATCGGACTGCCCGGTGGTGCGACCGTGCGTGTCAACGCGGCCGGGGCTGCGCAGGACTGGGCCTACCCGAACCTGCACGGCGACGTCATCATCCAAGCCGATGCCACCGGCATCCGCATCGGCACCCGGGCCGTCTATGACCCGTTCGGGCAGCCCGTCGACCCGGCCACCGGGCAGATCGGCACCACCAGCGCGGATGATGCCGTCCCCGACACGGTCACGGATTCGGATGCCGACTACGCCTGGGTCGGCGGAGCACGCAAACTCTACGAACACCACGGGTCGATCGCCTCGATCGAGATGGGCGCCCGCGTCTTCGTCGCCGCCCTCGGCCGGTTCATGTCCATCGACCCCGTCGAAGGCGGCGTCACCAACGCGTACGACTATCCGAGTGACCCCATCAATAAGTTCGACCTCAGCGGGCAGAAACTGTGTACGCCGACTCGCGCCGCGTACGACAAGACGTGCGATGGAGTGCTAGGGCACGGGACTGTTCCTCCCCAACAGCCCGGCAACTCAAGGCCAGCTTCACAGCGCGCGCCGTCCGGTGTACCGTCACCGTCGCCGGGTCCGTCACCGGTGCCCGCAACCCTCGGAGCCCCTGCCGGGTCCCCGAGCCCCGCGAGCGGCTGGGATATCCTCGGGGACCGACTGGCCGAAGTGAGCTGGGCCAAAGTGGGCGGAGGTTGTTTGGTTGGAGGGGGACTCGGCGCGGCGACCGGTGCTGGTGCGGGAGCGCTAGCCGCGGGCGTCGGAGCGGCGCCTGGGGCGGGAATCGGCTTCGTTGTTGGGTGTTTCTTGGGCGGCGGCGCGGTACTCATGGACGAACTCCGGATGCCTACGCTCGGTCGAGCGATGGATCTCGTCGGCGTGGCATCAACCACGGCAGACGTATGGACGATAGCTCGGTACATGTTCTGAGGAGGAGCTTTGCTACCTGAAATAGCGTGTGAATGGACGATGGAAACGTCCGGCACCACGGAGCAGATTGCCGAGAGGTTGGCTAGCTGCCTCGTGCACGAGGCTCGCGCACGCCCACAGCAAGCCGAGGGGGACTGGGCGGTGTACGCGATTGGATCTCGCGCACGTTTTCGAACATGGGGCCTGGTGGGGCCGAGGGCCTATCGACGACTTCCGATCAGCGTCCGTACGCGGCAATTCCTGTCGGATGATGGATCGCCACGTGTGCAAGTGGAACTTCGCAATGACGAAGGTCCGTACGCGATTCGTCTTCCTTCTGTCGAGATTGCTTACCAGCAAGCATATTCCGAGATCCGGCATGTGATTCAGAAGGCTGTGGGTCACGGAAGCGCCTAGTTGCGCAGAATCGAGGCTGCTATGTCGGCGGTGGGGATGGTGCCTTCGGCATCCTCAACGCCACCGGTGCTCTCGTGGAGGCGACCATCGGACTGCCCGGCGGTGCGACCGTGCGCATCAACGCGGCCCGGGTCGCGCGGGACTGGGCCTACCCGACCGTGCACGGCGACGTCATCGTCCAAACTGATGCCACCGGCACCCGCATCGGCACGCGAGCGTCGTATGACCCGTTCGGGCAGCCGATCGACCCGGCCACCGGGCAGATCGGCACCACCACTGCCGACGACGCCGTGCCCGACACGGTCACGGACTCGGATGCCGACTACGCCTGGGTCGGCGGAGCACGCAAACTCTACGAACACCACGGCTCCATCGCATCCATCGAGATGGGCGCCCGCGTCTTCGTCGCAGCACTCGGCCGATTCATGTCCATCGACCCCGTCGAAGGTGGGGTCACCAACGCCTACGACTACCCCAGCGACCCCATCAACAAGATGGATCTCACCGGGATGGCTGACGAATGGTGGCGCACGGCGCTTTCAATCGCTGTCGGGGTCGTCGCGACAGTGGGCGCAGTGGCGGCCACTGCCGCCTGCATTGCATCGGTGGTTTGCGGTGCTGCAGCCTTGGTGGCGATCGGTGTCGGCATCGGTGTCGCCGCCGGCGCGGCAGGGTACGCCGCAGAGACGGCCGGCACGGATGAATTCTCGTGGTCCGGTCTTGCTGCTAACGCTGCGCTAGGCGGAGCGACCGGTCTCATTCCTGGCGCAAGTGCAGGCGGAGTTGTAGTCGGCGGAGCTATCCGGAGTGCCGCAAGATACGCTGCTACGCATGCCGCCGAGCAGGTCGTAATAAAAGGGATCTCAAGGCCAGCCGTCACCACAGTGGGGACTTTGCTTGCCCGCACGAGCCTCACATCCAGAAGCTCCCTGCTGTTCGCGAAAGGATCCGGATTGCTGAATAGGGGGCCCCTTCGCATCGGGTGGGGGTGGATGGGAAAGCAAGCAACCGGGACTAACGTATTCCGCATCGGCGTTGGTCCAGCGCGCACAACGCACATCAATATTGGGATGTATCGATGACCACCGACAACGACTTTGGTCAGGCTCTCGAGAGGAACTGGGAGCGGTGAAGGAGCGGTTGGGAGCGGACTGGCAGTTGTCGGTCGGCCAAGAATCTGGATATGGAAATCCATTCATGTGGTTCGTCGAGCTCCGAAGCGAGAACTCCAATACAGCCGTAAGAGTGTGGTGGCGTGGCGCGGAGGTATTTCTTTCGGCGTTCCTAGGTGTCTCGTATGAAGCGTCGGCAGAACTATTTACTAGATCAGCAAGACGTGTGGCTGGCCTCGTCGGCGCGCTTTGTAGTGGGCGGTATCGTCGACACGACGGTGTCGTTTCGGTAGCAACGAACTGGTTCACGCGAGTAGACCTCACTGAGTGGGCGGATGGTTGAGAGCGTGCCGCAGCGGCCGAGCAATCGGGATCGCATAGCCAGCGGTGGGAGCTCGCGATTGTGGTCTGGGGCGCGAACACGGCGTAAGCAGCCGGCTGTGGCCCGATCGCGTATCGCATGACGAAAGGTCACCAAAACCCGGCGACCCCGACCAGGTCACCCGGTACACCTACGCCGGAGGCGGAGACGGTGCCTTCGGCATCCTGACCGCCGCGGGCGCCCTGGTGGAGGCGACCATCGGCCTGCCCGGCGGTGCGACCGTGCGCATCGACGCGGCCGGTGTCGCGCAGGGCTGGGCCTACCCGAACCTGCACGGCGACATCATCGTCCAGGCCGATGCCGCCGGCACCCGCACCGGCACCCGGGCCGCCTATGACCCGTTCGGGCAGCCCATCGATCTGGCCACCGGGCAGATCGGCACCACCACCGCCGACGACGCCGTGCCGGACACGGTCACCGACTCGGATGCCGATTACGCCTGGGTGGGCGGGGCCCGCAAACTCTACGAACACCAAGGCTCCATCGCCTCCATCGAGATGGGCGCCCGCGTCTTCGTCGCAGCACTCGGCCGATTCATGTCCATCGACCCCGTCGAAGGCGGCGTCACCAACGCCTACGACTACCCCAGCGACCCCATCAACGGGTATGACCTGACTGGAGAATATTGGCCGGACGGATGGTGGGTGCCGCCTGCCACTTCGGGCGTATACATCATCGAGTTTAGTAACGGTGCCTACTATGTCGGCGAGAGCACCGATATTGCGCGCCGCCTGAGCCAGCACTCTGCCGGTCCGTATCTTGGCGGTCTGACCCCGACAGCGATCACCTACCGAAGCATGCCCGGGAGCACATTCACGCAGCGCACTGAAGTCGAGCAGGCCGTGATCAATTTCTTCGAGCAGGCCCATGTCAAGAATTACAATCGCATGAACTCGAACTCGCGTGTAGCAAAGTTGGGTACAACATTGACGCCTGAGTGGGCAGCCGGTGAGCTGGCGATCAAGAAAGACTTTTCGCCTTTCAAGCGCGGTGAAAAGGCGATGCTGAATCGATTGTGGCGTTCGCTGAACCCTACTCTCGCAATGATCACTGGTACACGAAAGGCACGCGGTCTTCGATGAGGAACTCTGAAGTCGGCGCTGCCCGCGCGGATGCTCCGGTGCCAAACGTGTCGTGGGGCCGCCCGCCGAACGAACAGGTGTGGTTGGCGAAGTTCGGAGTTCCCGATGAATGGATTCCGTTCTGCGAGATCGAGGACTGGACGCGCGACTGGGTGGGTGCGCGATCGATGTTGACACCGGCATCAAGTGCCCGCGTCACCTTCCGCATCGGCGGCGATGCCCCGCCTCGAACGGCCGATGAGCTGAGCGCTGCGGTCGCCAAAGGGCTCAACTTGCGACTTGAGTTGCAGCCGGGGTTCGACCTCGCGCGGATCGCCGGCCAGTTGGCGCACGCGGCGACGGTGACCATCCCGAACTCCGCACACGTCAACGGCTGGGCGAGCCTCGCCCACGGAGCCCCTCGCACGCTGATCATCGATGTTCCTGGTGAGCCACTGGTCGCGATGCAGCGCATCGAGCGGCTCATCGCGAGAGGCAGCAAGGGCGCGCACGGAGCCGCGGGGCCGCACCTGTTGAGCGCTCACCTCGATCTCGAGCGCACCCCTGGCCGAGCGACCTCGTCGTGGGGCCGCAGGTCAGCGACCTCGTCATCCACCGTGCGCGTGGCCTCACAGGAGCACCGCGTCTTGAGCGCGCGGATCGCCTCCGCACGCTCAAAGTTCGTGGTCAGAAAGTCTTCGATGCTTCGACTCTCGACGGCGCGGTCAACCTCGAATGGCTCGATCTGTCACGTGTCGACACGGTGCTCGGCATCGACCACCTAAATGCGATTCCCGCGCTCGCCCGGCTCGACCTGAGCCGCGTTCGTGAGATGCCGGACTGGCGCGACCTGGAGCGACTTCAGGTGCCGATGGTCACACTCGAAGCGAGCACGGCGCTCAACGCCGACCAAGCGCGTAGCCTGAGCAGCGGCCGACCCGGATGGGTGCTGGACCCAGGTGCCCCCGCCACCGAGTAGGACTTTCGGTCAAGGTGAACGGCACGCTGTTCGCCGACCCGGCGTATGCGTCCGATCAGCTGCTGCAGTCGGTGGCGTATGCGAACGGCACGAGCCTTGCCTCGATCACCCGCGACCCGTACACGGGCGCCACCATCGGGATGCAGTGGGCGTTCGCGGATGCGTCGTCGGTGTGGGATGCGGTGGTGCGGTCGCAGTCGGGTCGCATCATCCAGAACACCCTCACCGACACGGCCTCGGCAGGCCAGGAAACCTCGACGTACCGGTTCGATGCGGCGGGCCGTCTGGTGCGGGCGGAGATCCCGCGTCATGTGCTGGAGTACGGGTTCGGCGCCGCCAGCTGCGGTGTGATGGCCGCAGGTGCCAACGGCAACCGCACCACCTTCTCGGACACCTTCGACGGCGGCACCCCGACCACGGTCGCGTACTGCTACGACGCCGCCGACCGGCTCACCGGCACCACGGTCACGGCGGCCCCGGCCGGCGCGTCCCCGGTGGCGGGCGGCAACCTCACCACGACCGGCCCGGGCGCGACGCTGGCCTACGACACCCGCGGCAACACGACGGTGCTGGCGGATCAGCAGCTCGGCTACGACATCACCAACCGGCACATCTCGGCCACCCTCTCCGATGGCACGGTGGTCACCTATCTGCGGGATGCGACGAACCGGATCGTGGAACGCAAGGTCACCAAGCCCGGCGACCCCGACCAGGTCACCCGCTACAGCTACGCCGGGGCCGGGGATGGTGCCTTCGGCATCCTCAACGTCACGGGCGCCCTGGTGGAGGCGACCATCGGCCTGCCCGGCGGTGCGACCGTGCGCATCAACGTCGCCGGGGCTGCGCAGGACTGGGCCTACCCGAACCTGCACGGCGACGTCATCATCCAAACCGATGCCACCGGCACCCGCATCGGCACCCGGGCGACCTATGATCCGTTCGGGCAGCCTATAGACCCCATCACCGGCCAGATCGGCACCACCACCGCCGACGACGCCGTGCCCGACACGATCACGGACTCGGATGCCGACTACGCCTGGGTCGGCGGAGCACGCAACCTCTACGAACACCAAGGCTCGATCGCCTCGATCGAGATGGGCGCCCGCGTCTTCGTCGCAGCACTCGGCCGATTCATGTCCATCGACCCCGTCGAAGGCGGCGTCACCAACGCATATGACTACCCGAGCGATCCGGTGAATAGGTTCGACTTCGCTGGCACCGACGTGTGGAGCGACATCTGGTCTGGCGTAGAGACGGCATGGTCAGGAGTGCAGACTGCAGCCAAGTTCCTTACGGACAACCCCATCGCCAGCGGCATACTTACCGTTTGCGGCCTTATTCCCGGGGCTGTCGGTATGGCCTGTGGAGCGGTATCCACGGCGGCGCACGCGCTTCAAGGACGCTATGCGGAGGCTGCTGTTTCGGCACTTAGCATGGTCGGAGCTGGGGCAGTCGGCGTACTGACAAAAACCGTCGCCAAGATCGCCCGACCTGTCGTCGCGACCGCTGGGAACGGATTGACTCGGGCTGCAATAAAATCCAGGACGAAGGGGATCAATGCCCTCGGGGCTTCGGCCGAGTTCATGTATTCCCTCGGACTCACCATCTACGTGAACCTAGAGCCCAAGCCCCTTCCGAAACGGCACATCAATCGTGGGATGTATTAGTTGAGCACGCGGCTTCCTCAGGTTGGCCGGTGGGCGCGCGGCCTCGCGATCCTCTGTTTCGTGATCGTGACCTTCTCCTTCGTTAGCTTCGTCGTCGCTGGCTCGTTCGGGGACTCACTCGTGGTGACTCTCATCGCCGTTGGCTTCCAAACGCTCGGACTTCTCGCGCTCTTGCGTTCGTTGGTGGTCGGGGTGTACTCGACAGTGACAGGAGTCCGCGTGGTGTCCTGGTTGCGGACTCGCGAGTTGGCATGGTCGGAGATCCGAAGAAGCGACGCGGTCCCATACTCGGGGGTGCTGAGCAAGGGGATCGATACGCGCTTGCTCTCGATGATTCAGATCACCCTCACCGATGGCAGTCAACTTCCCATCCGGGCAAGCGTCACCGCCCCGGGCGCGGCGTCGAAACAAGCGAGCACGCTCAACGACGTCATCCGAGCGCGCACAAGTTAGTAGGTCGCGTCAGCCGGGGCAGGTCGCAGGGGCAGACGCCTGCTCCGCATAGCGTCAGACGCCCCGCCTACGCTGTGGAAAGTGTGCATAACCGGGGCGAAGTTATGCACATCTGTGGATGACACGCCCACAACATCTAGGGTTGGCTCCCTGTCAGGGGCCCGATATATAGTGGTCACACCTCCCGGCCGGGGGAGAGCAAAGGGGCTCGGTCTCGGCTGAGTCGAGGTCGTTCCCATCAGGGATTTTCATCGCAAGCGGGGCGCGCGAACACGCGCGGGGAGGAAAGGGATCACGTGGCAATCACCGTCGTGAAGCGCAACGGAGAGCGCGAGCCGTACGACGCCAACAAGATCAACCTGGCGATCGAGGATGCGAGCCGCGGGCTCGACGAAAACATCACCTGGGTCACGCAGATCGCCTCCGAGCTCGAACTCACGCTCTTCGACGGCATCACCACCCAGCAGCTCGACGAGGCCGTCATCCAGGTGGCGCTGCAGAACGTCAAGGACGACCCGCAGTTCGACACCGTCGCCGCGCGTCTGCTGCTCAAGACCATCTACAAGCGCGTGCTCGGCGACTACACGAGCGAGGAGCAGCTCAAGGAGTTGCACCGCGAGCACTTCCCCGCCACCATCCAGCGCGGCGTCGACGAGCTGCTGCTCGACTCGCGCTTCCCGGCGCTGTTCGACCTCGAGCGCCTCGCGGCCGCCCTCGAGCCCAGCCGCGACGGCCTGCTCAAGTACATCGGCGTCGTCACCCTCAACAACCGCTACAGCATCAAGGCCCGCAACCACGAGCCGCTCGAGGTGCCGCAGTACTTCTGGATGCGCATCGCCATGGGCCTCTCGCTCAACGAGGCCGACCCCACCACACACGCCATCGAGTTCTACAACAAGATGTCGAAGCTCGAATACCTGGCCGCCGGCTCGACTCTCGTGAACGCCGGCACCGCCTACCCGCAGCTCTCCAACTGCTTCGTCATGGAGATGCACGACGACATCGAGCACATCGCGAAGTCGGTACGCGACGTCATGTGGCTCACCAAGGGCACCGGCGGCATCGGCCTGTCGGTCACGAAGCTGCGCGCCCAGGGCTCGCCCATCCGCTCCAACAACACCACGTCGACGGGCCCCATCCCGTTCATGCACACGATCGACTCGGTGCTGCGCGCGGTCAGCCGCGGCGGCAAGAAGTTCGGGGCGCTGGCCTTCTACATGGAGAACTGGCACCTCGACTTCCCCGAGTTCCTCGACCTGCGTCAGAACTCCGGCGACCCGTACCGCCGCACCCGCACCGCCAACACGGCCGTCTGGATCTCCGACGAGTTCATGAAGCGCGTGCAGAACGACGACGACTGGTACCTCTTCGACCCGCTCGAGGTCGCCGACCTCAACGAGCTCTACGGCCAGGAGTTCTCCGAGCGCTTCGCGCACTACGCGGCGGAGGCCGACGCCGGCCGCCTGCGCATGTTCAAGAAGATCTCGGCACGCTCGCAGTTCAAAGACATCCTGATGTCACTCCAGACCACGGCCCACCCGTGGCTCACCTGGAAAGACACCATCAACAACCGCGCCCTCAACAACAACACGGGCACCATCCACCTCTCCAACCTCTGCACCGAGATCTGCCTCCCGCAAGACCTTGAGAACATCGCCGTCTGCAACCTGGCGTCGATCAACCTCTCGACCCACCTCAAGGTCGACGCCAACGGCGGCCTCGGATTCGACTGGGACCTTGTCGAAGACTCCGCCCGCAGCGCCGTGCGTCAGCTCGACAACCTCATCGACATCACCGAGTCGTCGGTGGCCGAAGCAGACCACGCCAACAAGACCAACCGGGCCATCGGCCTCGGGGTCATGGGCTTCACGGATGTCGTGGAGAAGCTCGGCTACTCGTACGAGTCCGAAGAGGCGTACGCCCTCATGGACGAGATCATGGAGCACGTCTCCTACGCGGCCATCGACGAGTCGGCCGACCTCGCCCGCGAGCGCGGCTCCTACGACAACTTCGTGGGAAGCCGCTGGTCGCAGGGCCTCGTGCCGTTCGACTCGCTCGAGCTGACCGAGAAGGACCGCGGCGTGCCGATCCCCGTCGACCGCACCATGCGCCTCGACTGGGACCGCCTGCGTGAGAAGGTCAAGGGCGGCATGCGCAACGCGACCCTCATGGCGATCGCGCCCACCGCGTCCATCGGCCTCGTCGCCGGCACCACGCCCGGCCTCGACCCGCAGTTCGCCCAGATCTTCAGCCGCTCCACGAGCAACGGCAAGTTCCTCGAGGTGAACCGCAACCTCGTGACCGACCTGCAGAAGCTCGGCCTCTGGGAGCAGGTGCGCGAGCAGGTGCTGCGCAGCCAGGGCGACATCCAGGTGATCGCCGAGATCCCCGACGAGATCAAGAAGGTCTACAAGACGAGCTTCCAGCTCTCGGCCTACGCCTTCATCGAGGTGGCTGCCCGCGCCCAGAAGTGGATCGACCAGGCCATCAGCCGCAACATGTACCTCGAGACGCGCGACGTCGGCGAGATGATGGACATCTACTACAAGGCGTGGGAGAAGGGCGTCAAGACGACCTACTACCTGCACGTCAAGCCGCGTCACCAGGCCGAGCAGTCGACCGTCAAGGTCAACAAGGCCGAGGAGATCACGCAGGGCGCGCGCCGAGGGTTCGGAGCCCCCGCCACCCCGGCGACCCCCGCCGCCGAAGCTCCCGCCACCGCGCCCAGCGCGGCGCCCCGTCGTGGATTCGGAGGGCTCACCTCGTGAACGGAGCCACCACCGACGAGTACTACGTGCCCGTCGACCCTATGGATGAACTGCAGTGCGAGAGCTGCCAATAGCAATGAAGAAGGACTGATACACATGGCCATCCTCGGAACCGGCGTGCAGGAGGGCCTCCTGCTCAAGCCCGTCACCTACCCGTGGGCGATGGAACTCTACGATCAGGCCGTCGCCAACACGTGGTTCCCCAACGAGATCCAGCTCGGAGAAGACCTGTCCGACTTCAAGCGGATGACGGATGAGGAACGTCACGCGGTGACCTTCCTCGTGTCGTACTTCAACCCCAACGAGCTGCTCGTCAACAAGGCCCTCGCCTTCGGCGTCTACCCCTACGTCAACGCACCCGAGGCGCACCTCTACCTCGCGAAGCAGATGTGGGAGGAGGCCAACCACTGCATGTCGTTCGAGTACGTGCTCGAGACGTTCCCGATCGACCGCAACGAGGCCTACAACTCGCACGTCGACATCCCGTCGATGGCGCGCAAGGAGGAGTTCCAGGTCGAGTACATCCGCCGCATGACGGAGGAGACCCTCGACATCAAGACCACCGAGGGCAAGCAGGACTTCGTTCGCAACCTCGTCGCCTACAACATCATCCTCGAGGGCATCTGGTTCTACTCGGGGTTCATGGTGGCGCTCTCGTTCCGCCAGCGGAACCTGCTGCGGAACTTCGGCTCGCTCATGGACTGGATCGTGCGCGACGAGTCGCTGCACCTCAAGTTCGGCATCAACCTGATCCTCACCGTGCTGGAGGAGAACCCCGACCTGCAGACGCCGGAGTTCGCCGCCGAGATCAAGCAGATGATCCTCGACGCCGTGGAGATGGAGGAGGAGTACAACAACGACCTCCTGCCGAACGGCATCCTCGGGCTCAACGCCTCCTACATCAACCAGTACGTGAAATACCTCGCCGATCGTCGCCTCGAGGAGCTCGGCTTCGGTACGCACTACAACGTGGTGAACCCGGCCAAGTGGATGGCGACCGCGAACGACACGCTCGAGCTCGTCAACTTCTTCGAGGCCACCAACACCTCGTACGAGTCGAACGCGAAGGCGACCACGGCCGAGCGCCCGGCCGCCGGCTGAGCGCACCCCGCGGGTTGAGTAGCCGCGAAGCGGCGCACCCCGCTGGTTGAGTAGCCGCGAAGCGGCGTATCGAAACCCGCTTCCGCCGCGCCTACACGTCGGCGCGGCGGAAGCGGCGCCCGCTCACGCGATCGGGCGTGATGCGCACGTAGTTGAACTTCTCGTCGGGGTTCCACGACACGAGCCCCAGGATGCCGGAGTGCTCGATCTCGTCATCGAACGCGAGCCGTTCGGCCGTGCCCCACAGGATCACGCTCCAGGCCACGTCGTCGGTGTAGGAGTCGACCTCGAAGGCCACCCGCGGGCGCTCCGCGACGAGCTCGAGCTTCGAGCCGGGCGCGCTGCGGAACAGCACGCTGCGGCCGCCGAGCGAGAAGTTCACCGGGAACACTTCGATGTCGTCGCCCTCGGCGAACACCACGCGCCCGATCGGGGCCTCCGCGAGCAGGTCCCAACAGGTGTTCTCGTCCAGGACCTCGGCATTGCTCTGCATATCCGCACCCTACGGCGCGACTGCCGACGGCGGAAGAGCGGCTTGACGCTGCACCCCCACCCTGACAATGTTGACACTGTTCACATGTTCAGGAGGCCGTCATGCCGCAGAAGGTCACCCCGTTTCTCTGGCTACCGGGCCGGCTCGCCGAGGCCGTCGAGTTCTACACCTCCGTCTTCCCCGACGGTGAGGTGATCGAGCGCACCGTGCAAGACGGCGAGCTCTACATCGCCACCTTCCGCGCGGGCGGCATCGAGTTCGCCGCGATGAACGCCGAGGGCGGCCCGCCGTTCTCGGAAGCCGTCTCGTTCGTCGTGCTGTGCGACGACCAGGCGGAGGTCGACCGCTACTGGGATGCGCTGCTCGCGGGCGGGGGACGCCCCTCGCAGTGCGGCTGGCTCAGCGACCGCTTCGGCGTCTGCTGGCAGGTGACCCCAAGCGTCTGCTCGAGCTGCAGGCCGACCCCGACCCAGGGCGTCGCGGTCGAGCCGTCGCCGAGATGCTCACGCAGGTGAAGATCGACATCGCCGCACTCGAGCGCGCAGCCGACGGCGACTGAGCGCCACTCACCGCTGGTGGAGTAGCCGCGCCCGCTGGGCGCGCGGCGTATCGAGACCCGCGGCACGCCCGCGCCTCGCACGCCTCGGTTTGTCCATCCGAGGCTCGCTCGATAGTGTCGAAAGCGCCCGGGGGGCGCGCAACTGGTGCGTCGAGGGCACGAGGGGACACCGCTGTCATGCGCATCAGCACACGACCAGGACTCATCAGGCTGCTCGCGAGCGTGCTCGCGACCACGCTCGTCGCATGCGGTTTCGCGATCGTGGGTGCGTCATCCGCATCCGCTGTCTCGACCTATTCGGGCAGCAGGCTTTACATCGATCAGACCTTCTATGCGTACGTCGGCGCGGGTGAATCGCTCGATGTGGCCTTCACTCAGACCACAGCGGGCAGCGCCCCGGTGACGATCACGATCTCCGACCCGACCGGCCCCGGCATCCCCTGTGTGGTTCCGGCAGCGGCGCCCAACGGCGTCAAGTGCTCAGCCGCCGGCCTCACCTCCGCGACCGCGGGAGTGTGGACGATCCAGCTCGACACCACGAGCGACAACCAGCGCTACCTCTACGACATCGAGGTGCGCGATGCGGGCTCGACGCCCATCCCCGGCCGTATCTGGACCGACCTCTTCAACCAGTATCAGTCGAGCGCCTCCACGCAGTCGCTGTGGGTCGTCAGCCGTGAGGGCTACGTCTACGGAATGGAGTTCATCAACCTCAACGGCGTCGGCTCCGCGTTCCGCGCCAACGGGTTCGGGCTCGTCGAGGAGGGCACGTGTACTCCGCTGTACCGGTCGGCGACCGGCACGTCGATCGCGGCCAACGGCGTGCCGCTTGAGGCGGGCGTCGAGTTCAGTGAATCCTGCGGCGACGACTTCTGGCTCTTCTTCGAGGAGCCGGATGCGTCCCTCCCCGTCAGCGCCCCGTCGGCATCCGGAACCATGTGGGTGAAGCCCGCACTCGTGCTTCCCGCCGCGACCGACCTCAGCTTCACGCCCGCGAACCCCCTCACCCGGGCCGGAGAGATCACCTTCGACCTGGCGGGAGTCAACGGCGGCTACAGCATCCAGATCGATGCGAATGCGGATGGCGACTACACCGACCCGGTCGACCGCACGATCCCGTGGGGGAGTCCTCCGGGAGCCGTCACGGTGCCCTTCGACGGGCTCGACGGTCTGGGCAATCCGATCGGTGTCTGTCAGGCGTTTAACGCGCGGGTCGTCGTCGATCGCGCCGGCGAGATGCACTTCGTGCTCGAAGACGTCGAGCAACTGGGGAACGGCGCACAGACCGCGGGCGGCATCCGTCTCACCGGTGCGACGGCGGGCATCGCCGCGCCGCCGCCGCTGCTCTACTGGGATGACACGGTCTTCCCCGAAAGCACCCTGACGCCGCCGGAGCCGTGGCCGTCGCGCGACGGACGAGCGGGAGTCGACAGCCTCGCCACACCGGGCAACGGTGCACACGGCTGGCGTTTCGACTGGGGCGATCGGCGCAGCATCGAGAACTGGACGTACTACCAGGCCAACGCGGGCAGCCAGGTCGCGATCGAGCCTCCGTGCAACCCGAGTCTCTCGATCGACAAGCGGGCCGAGCTCGTCGACACCGATTCCGACGGGCGGGCGAGCGTCGGCGAGACGATCACCTACTCCTTCCTCGTGCGTAACACGGGGAACGCGCCCCTGACCGACGTGACCGTCGACGACCCACGGGTCAGCGGCGTCTCGCCCGCGAGCGTCGACCTGCCCGTGGGCGGCGAGCAGCTCTTCACCGCGGCGTCGTACCCCGTCACGCAGGGCGACGTGGACGCCGGTGGCATCCCCAACACGGCGATCGCACGGGGTCTCGATCCGGCAGGCGACCCCGTGGAGTCGGCGCCCGACAGCGAGTTCGTACCGACGCCCGAACGCGACCCGCGACTCACCATCGACAAGCAGGCGACACTCAACGACGAGGTGGCAGACGACGACCTGGCGCAGCTCGGCGAGACGATCGACTATCGCTTCGTCGTGCGTAACACGGGCAACACGACGCTCACCGATGTGACCGTGATCGACCCGCACGTGTCGGGCATCACCCCCGCATCCGTGACGCTCGCGCCCGGCGAGGAGCAGGTGTTCACCGCCGATCCGTACGACGTCGTGCAAGCCGACATGAACAGTGGCGTCGTGGCGAACATCGCCTACGCCGAGGGCACGAGCCCGACGGGGGATGTGACCTCGCCACCCGACGACACCCGGGTGCCGACGCTGCCGCCGGATCCCTTCCTCGAACTCGACAAGTCGGGTGTGCTGATCGCGGATGCCGACAGCGATGGTCAGATCAGCGTCGGTGACACGGTGCGATACACCTTCGAGGTGTCCAACACGGGAACCGTCGATGTGGATGACGTTGTGATCTCGGATCCGCGGTTGACCGGCCCGACAACGCCCGCGAGTGCCGACATCGGGGCGAACTCCTCCGCGATCTTCACGGCCGACTACCTCGTCGTGCAGGGCGACATCGACGCGGGAGTACTGCGCAACACCGCGACGGCGCAGGGCACGTTCCTCGGCACGCCCGTCACGACGGGCCCCGACACGGTCGAGCTGCCCACAGAGCCCCGCGACCCGGCGCTCGTGATCGACAAGACCGGGGTGCTCGACGACGTCGATGGCGACGGTTTCGCCGATGTGGGTGAGACCGTGCAGTACGGCTTCCGCGTGGAGAACACCGGCAACACGACGCTCACCAACGTCGTCGTGATCGACCCACGTCTCACCGGCATCACCACTCCGGCGGGTCCCCTGCTTCCGGGCGACGTCGTGAACCTGACGGCGGATGTCTACACGGTGACCCAGGCGGATGTCGACGAGGGTGGCGTGGCGAACGTCGCGGTCGCGCGGGGCAACGTGCCCGGCGGACCCGAGGTGTTCTCGCCGCCTGACGACCACTTCATCGACGGCCCGCCGCCCGCCGCCGGCATCGAGCTCGACAAGCGCGCGTCGCTCGTCGACACGAACGGCAACGGCTACGCCGACGCGGGGGAGCAGATCGTGTACTCCTTCTTCGTCACCAACACCGGCAACGTGACCCTGTTCGACGTCACGATCGACGACGACCGGCTCGGCACCCTCGTGCCCGCACCGCTCGACCTGCTGCCGCCGGGTGTCACCGCCGAGATGATCGCGTCGTCGTACACGGTGCGCGCGGCCGAGGTGACGGGCGATCCGATCGTGAACACGGCATCCGCTCTCGGCACCCTGCCCGACGGCACGACGGTCGTGGAATCGGACGAAGACAGCGCGTCGCTCCTCACCCGGGTTCCGGGGCTCGCCTCGACGGGAGCCGACCCGGGGATGCCGGCGGCGCTCGGCACCCTGCTGATGCTGCTCGGCCTCGTCGCCTTGGGGGCGGCTCGGGCCTCGCGTCGGCGTCGCGCCTGAGCGGGGCAGACTGGGAGGCATGAGCGACGAGCTGCGGGCACGACTCCGGGCGCTGCTCTCCTTCCCAGCCGAGCTACCGCGCTTCGACCCGGATGCCGTGCCGGGCGAGCCGCAGACGCTCTTCCTGGAGTGGCTCGACGAGGCCGTGCGCGCGGGCGTGCTCGCACCGCATGCCGCCACGCTCGCGACCTCCGACGCATCCGGACCGAGTGCACGGGTGCTCATCCTGAAAGACGTGGGGGAGAGCGGATGGCAGATCGCCACGCCCGCCGACAGCCGCCCAGGTCACGCGATGGCGGCATCCGGGCGGGCCGCACTGACGTTCTTCTGGCCGGCGCTCGCACGGCAGGTGCGGGTCGAGGGTGAGGTGCGACGGGCGTCGGATGCCGAGGCGGCGGCGGACTTCCTGGCCCGGCCCGCCGAGGCGCGCGCGACGGCGCTCGTGGGGCGGCCGCGGCCCGTGCTCGAGGGCGACGCCGAGTATGCCGCCGCCCGTGCCGAGGCGCTCGCCCGTGTGAGTGAGACTGAGGGGACCGTGCCCGAGAGTTGGGCGCTGTGGAGCATCGTGCCGGGCACCGTCGAGTTCTGGCAGGCGGCCCACGACCGCGCGCACGTGCGGCTGCGCTACCGCGCCGACGGCGCGGGGTGGGTGCGCGAGCGGCTGTGGCCGTAGGGGGTGCCGCCCCCGTGGCCGCGCGCTGGGCGCGCCGCACCCTTCCCGCTGGTCGAGTAGCCGCGCGCGCTGGGCGCGCGGCGTATCGAGACCCCGGCACGCGATACTGCGTGCGGCCGGGGTCGGTGAGTCACCCCTGCGCCCGCGTCGCGCGGTGGCGTCAACAGGGTTTCGATACGCCCGCGCCTGGCGGCGACGGGCTACTCAACCAGCGGTGGGGGCGGCGGCAGCCAGCGCCTTGCGGATGCGCTGCACCGACACGGGGCCCGCGGCGCCCAGGTGCTGGGCGAAGAGCGACAGGCGCAACTCCTCGAGCATCCAGCGCACCGCCACGAGCTGCGGCGGGGTGGTGCCGGTGTGCGGCAGCGCGCCGCCGGCCTTCGTGTAGAGGGCCGTCGCCTCCTCCACCTGCGTCTGCCAGGCACGGTCGCGTCCGGGGTTTTCGGCGAGCTTCTGCACCCGGAAGGTGATACCCGCGAGATACGTCGGGTAGCGACCCAGCTGGGCGAGCCCGGCGCGCCGCACGAAGCCCGGGTGCACGAGCGCGCTGAGCTGCGCTCGCGCGTCGCCGAGCGGTGCCATGAAGGCGAGACTCGACGCGGCGGAGATGGCCTTGTCGGCCTCCTTCGCCGCCCCGAGGATGCGCGCGACGAGCCCAGCGGCACCGAACAACGCATCCAGGAGCCCCGCATTGACGCGCTCCCGAAGTGCCTGGAAGTCGGCAGATGTACGCGGCGCCGCATCCCCGCGAGCTCCTCGACGACCGCGATGCAGATGTCGTCGAGCAGCGCCTTCGTCGAGGCGTAGGGCGCCGTCGCGAGCAGGAGTTTCTCCGCGCCGGTGAGCTGCTGCTGCACGTAGCCGAGCGGACTCGGAAGGGTCAGCGCGACGAGACGGTGCACGCCGCGCCGGTGTGACGCATCCGCCTGGGCGCGGCTCGCGAAGACCTTGAGGTCGACCCCGGCGCCCGTGTCGACGAGTGCGGGATAGCCGACGACGGTCGACCCGCCCTGCTTCGCGCTCACCTGCTCGGGCAGCGTGCCGAGGTCCCACTCGGTGATGCCCGTGCGCTCGAGGTCACGGCCGGGTGTCGCCGCGGCGGTCGCGACGGCGACGTCGGTGCGGGCGCGCTCGGCGAGCCGCTGCTGCAGCGCCGCGAGGTCGCGGCCGGCGGCGAGCGTGCGGCCGCGCTGGTCGACCACGGCGAAGCGCATCTTCAGGTGATCGGGCACACGCTCCCACTCGATGTCGGATGCGGTCACGGGCGTGTGCGTCGCCGAGCGGATCGCGTCGGCGAGTGCCTCGCCGATGGGCGCATCCGCATACACGGGCAGCTGCGAGCCGAGGCGCCGGGCCCAGTCGGCGGCCGGTACGACGTTCTTGCGGATCGCCTTCGGGAGTGCCTTGATGAGCGCCGTGAGCAGCTCGTCGCGCAGGCCCGGCACGAGCCAGTCGAAGCCGCGGTTCTCGACGCGCGGCAGCACCGCCACCGGGATCACCACGGTCACCCCGTCGTCGTCGGCACCCGGCTCGAAGCGGTAGCGCAGACGGAAGGTCGCGTCGCCCTGCACCCACTCATCCGGGAACCCGGATGCATCCCCCGCCTCGTCTTCGAGCAGGTGCTCGCAGCGCATCGTCAGCAGCTCGGGCTGCTCGGCCCGGGTCTTCTTCCACCAGCTCGCGAAGCGTCGCGAGTCGGTGACGTCGGTCGGAATCCGCGCCTCGTAGAACTCGAACACGGCCTCATCGCCGGTGAGGATGTCGCGACGCCGGGTGCGTTCCTCGACCTCGGCCAGTTCGCGGCGCAGGGCCTCGTTGTCACGGTCGAAGCCGAGCAGCGCCGAGCGCTGCAGCTCATGCGGCCAGTCGCCTTCGACGAGCGCGTGACGGATGAACAGCTCGCGCGCGAGCGACGCGTCGATGCGGGCGAGCTGCGCCCGACGACGCGGCACGATCGGCACGCCGTAGAGCGTCACCTTCTCCCACACGAGCGCCGCGCCCTGCTTGCTCGACCAGTGCGGCTCGGAGTAGGAGCGCTTGGCAAGGTCGCCGGCGAGAGCCTCCGCCCAGGCCGGGTCGATCGCGGCGACCGTGCGCGCGAACAGCCGGGAGGTCTCGACGAGCTCGGCGGCCATGACGGCGTTCGGCTGCTTCTTGGCGAGCCCCGAGCCCGGGAAGATCACGAAGCGCTGCCCGCGCGAGCCCAGGTAGTCCTTCTTGTCGGGGTCGCGCAGACCGAGGCGCGAGAGCAGGCCCGCGAGCACGGAGCGGTGGGTGGCGTCGGCGTCGGTCGAGCGCTCGCCCACCTGCAGCTTCACCGACTTCGCGGCGCGTACGAGCTGCCGGTACAGGTCCTGCCACTCGCGCACCCGCAGGTAGTTGAGATATTCCGCCTTGCACATGCGTCGGAACGCGTTACCGGAGCGTTCCTTCTGCTGATCTTCGAGGTAGTTCCAGAGGTTCAGCAGCGATACGAAATCGGAGCCCGGGTCGCGGAACCGCGCGTGGGCGGCATCCGCTTGGGGGCGCTTCTCGAGCGGACGCTCGCGCGGGTCCTGGATGGAGAGGCCGGCGACGATCGCCGCCACCTCGCGCACGACGCCTTCGCGGCCGGCCTCGATCAGCATCCGGCCGAAGCGGGGGTCCACGGGCAGCCGCGCGAGATCGCGACCGACGCGCGTGATGCGCTGCTCGGCGTCGATCGCGCCGAGCTCGCGCAGCAGCTCGAGGCCGTCGGCGATGCCGCGCGAGTCGGGTGGGGTGAGGAACGGGAACTCGCGGATGTCGCCGAGGCGCAGCTCGAGCATCTGCAGGATCACGGCCGCGAGGCCGGTGCGCAGGATCTCGGGGTCGGTGAACGCGGGGCGGCGGTCGAAGTCGTCTTCGGAGTACAGCCGGATGGCGATGCCCGGGCTCGTGCGGCCGGCCCTGCCCGAGCGCTGGTTCGCGGAGGCCTGACTGATCGCCTCGATCGGCAGCCGCTGCACCTTGGCGCGCGGCGAATAGCGACTGATGCGGGCGGTGCCGGCGTCGACGACATAGCGGATGCCGGGCACCGTGATGCTCGTCTCGGCCACGTTCGTCGCGATCACGATGCGGCGCCGGATGCCGGGCGCACGTCGCGTGTCGAACACCCGGTGCTGCTCGGCGGAGGAGAGCCGGCCGTACAACGGCACCACCTCATCCGCGGGGAACCGGCCCCGCACGACGTCGGCGGCGTCGCGGATCTCCGATTCGCCCGAGAGGAACACGAGCACGTCGCCCGGTTCCTCGCGCTCGAGTTCGGCGAGCGCGTCGACGATGCCCTGGGCCACGTCGCGATCGGATGCCGCAGCGCCCTCGTTGTCGGAGTCGCCGTCGGCGTCGTCGCCGCCCGCGTCGGCCACGAGCGGGCGGTAGCGGATGTCGACGGGGTAGGTGCGCCCCGACACCTCGATCACGGGCACCTCCGCGCCGATGGCGGCGGCGAAGTGGCGGGCGAAGCTCTCGGGATCGATCGTCGCGGAGGTGACGATCACCTTGAGGTCGGGACGGCGCGGCAGCAGGCGCGTGAGGTAGCCGAGCAGGAAGTCGATCGTGAGGCTGCGCTCGTGCGCCTCGTCGATGATGATCGTGTCGTAGGCCCTGAGGTCGCGGTCGCGCGAGAGCTCGGCGAGCAGCACGCCGTCGGTCATGAGCTTGATCGCGGTGTCGGTGCGCGTGCGGTCGTCGAACCGCACCTGGTAGCCGACGAGGGTGCCGAGGTCGACGTCGAGTTCGGATGCGATGCGCTCGGCGATCGAGCGGGCCGCGATCCGGCGGGGCTGGGTGTGGCCGATGCGCTCGCGCCCGAGCTCGAGGCAGATCTTGGGCAGCTGGGTGGTCTTGCCCGAGCCCGTGGCTCCCGCGACCACGATCACCTGGTGCTCGCTGATGGCGCGCGCGAGCTCGTCGTGCGCCTGGCTGACCGGCAGCTCGGGCGGGTAGACGATGCGGTAGGCGGGGGTGGCGGCCTCAGACATGAGCCCTCCAGGCTACCGCCCGTGCGCCCCGCGGGTGGGCGCAAGCGCTGCAGGGTTGCCCCGTGCGCGCCAGACATCACGGGCGCCCGTCGCCCAACGCTGTAGCGTTTGGCGACAAACTCGGTTGCGACGCAGAGAGGTTTGCGATACAAAGTAGGCATGTTCGAGAATCCCGCGCCCGAGGGCGAACCGAGCGCCGACGGCGACGACCTGCAGCCCGAGCGGCTGCTCGCCCTCATCGACGACGAGACCCGCGGCATGAAGCGGGCCCTCGCGGTGCAGGTGCCCGTCTACTACTTCGTGTGGGGTGGGGCCTGGCTCCTCGGCTACCTGCTGCTGTGGTCGGCCTGGCCCGGCAGCACCTCGCCCGTGGCGGTTCCCGGCTGGCTCGCGATCCCGGCCTTCGCGGTGCTCATGCTCGGGGCCGCGATCACCTCGGCGGCGGTCGGCATCCGCAGCAATCGCGGCATCAAGGGTGTCAGCGACTTCGTGGGCACCGTCTACGGGCTGTCGTGGCCGATCCTCGGCGGCACGGTGGCGGCGATCGGCTACGCGCTCGTCCGCGCCGGCATCTCCGACGACGCCGCCGCGATCTACTACACCTCGGCCTACGCGCTGCTCGTCGCCGCGATGTACCTCGCGGGCACGCTCGTCTGGCACTCGGCCGATCAGCTGGTGATCGCCCTCGTGATGGCGGTCGCGGCCGCGGTCACCGGCTTCTTCGGCGCGCCGGCCAACATGCTCGCGATGGCGCTTATCGCCGGCCCGGCACTGCTCATCGGCGGTGTCATCGCCCTGGTGCGGCTGCGGAGGATGTGATGGACGAACTCGACCCCGTCATCCACGCCTCGGCCCGACTGCGCATCACCGCGGTGCTCGCCGCCCTCACGGCGGGCGACCGGATGTCGTTTCCCCGCTTGCAGGAACTGCTCGGCATGACGGCTGGCAACCTGTCCACCCACCTGCGCAAACTCGAAGACGCGGGCTATGTCGAGGTCGACAAGACGTTCCAGGGCCGCTCGCCCGCCACCTACCTGAGCCTCAGCGCCGCGGGGCGCCGCGCGTTCGAGGACTACACCGCACAGCTGCGCTCGCTGCTGGGAGGAGAACCATGACTTCACTCGCCACCGCCACCGGCGTCACCCACCGCTACGGCGACGTCGTCGCCCTGCACGACGTCGACCTCGAGATCGGCGAGGCCGAGCTCGTCGGCATGCTCGGCCCGAACGGGGCAGGCAAGTCGACGCTGCTCGCACTGCTGCAGGGGCTGCGGCACCCGACGGCAGGGACTGTCCGACTGTTCGGCGGAGATCCGCGGGATGCCGCATCCCGCCTGCGCCTCGGCAGCACCCCGCAGGAGACCGCGCTGCCGCCCACCCTGCGGGTGGGGGAGGTCATCGACTTCGTCGGCGGGCACTTCGTCGACGCTCCCGCGGGCCGCGTGCCGACGGCCGAGCTCGCGGAGGAGTTCGGGTTGACCGAGCTGCTGCGCCGCCAGACGGGTGCCCTGTCGGGCGGACAGCGTCGCCGCCTGAGCGTCGCCCTCGCCTTCGTCGGCCGCCCGCAGCTCGTGCTGCTCGACGAGCCCACCACGGGACTCGACGTCGACGGCCGCCGTGCGCTCTGGGAGGCGATCCGCCGCCAGCACGATGCCGGAGCCACGATCGTCGTGACGAGTCACTACCTCGAGGAGATCGAGGCGCTCGCGAAGCGCGTCGTGGTGATCTCGGAGGGTCGCGTGGTCGCCGACGACACCCTCGCCGCGGTGCTCGCGCGGGTCGGCTCGCGGTGGGTGCGACTCTCCACCCCCGACCCCGACCGGATCGCGACGCTACCCGGCGTCGCCGCCTCGGTGCCCGACGGTGACGGAGTCGCCTTCTCGGTGCACGATTCGGATGCGTTCGTGCGTGCGCTCGTGGCATCCGGTCTGCCCTTCTCGCAGCTGCAGGTGCGCGGCGCGACCCTCGAGGAGGCCTTCCTCGCCCTCACCGAAAGGAGCGCGGCATGATCTCGACCCTGCGCCTCACGGGCCTGCACGCCCGGTACACCCTGCTCGAGACGATGCGGGTGCCGATCGCGGTGATCGGCGCGATCGCCTTCCCGGCTCTCGCCTTCCTGTTCTTCGTGGTGCCGCAGCGCATGGTCGCGGGCGACCCCGTGCTGGCGACGCAGGCCGTCGTGCAGATGATGGTGTTCGCGCTCATGGCCAACGCCCTGTTCGGCTTCGGCATCTCCATCTCGCAAGCGCGCGAGACCCCGTGGGAGCCCTACCTGCGCACGCTGCCCGCACCCGCGGCGGCGCGCGTGCTGTCGCAGGTGCTCTCGACGGGCACGATCGGGCTCGTCGCGCTCGTGCCGGTCGTCGTGCTCGGTGCCACGCTCACCGAGGCGCACACGGATGCCGGGGGCCTGCTTCTCGGACTGCTCGCGCTCGCGGCCTCCGCGCTGCCGTTCCTGTTCGCGGGTTTCGCCATCGGCTACGCCATGCCCATGAAGGTCGCGATCGCGGTCGTGCAGATCGTGATGTTCGGTCTCGCGTTCGCCGGCGGGCTGTTCCTGCCGCCGGCGCTCTTCCCCGACTGGCTGGATGCCGCATCCCGGTTCCTGCCCTCGCGGCAGGCGCGCGAGGCCGCGATCCAGGCGGTGCAGGGCGGCGAGGTGCCGTGGTGGGCGTGGGGCGGACTGGCCGCCTGGACTCTCGCGCTGCTCGTGCTGACGCTCGTGCTGTACCGCCGGGACGAGGGGCGCCGCTACCGCTGAGTCCCGCGGCGGTTTCGGCGCTCCGCCGCGGTTTCGAGCCGCGCGGAGCACCGAAACCGCGGCGGAACTCGCCCGAGGGGCGCCGCGGGGCGCGTCACAGCGCCCGCAGGATGTCCTCCACGCGTTCCTTCGCGTCGCCGAACAGCATCCGGGTGTTGTCGCGGAAGAACAGCGGGTTCTGTACGCCCGCGTACCCCGACGCCATCGAGCGCTTGAACACGACGACGTTCGCGGCCTCCCACACCCGCAGCACGGGCATGCCCGCGATCGGCGAGCCGGGGTCCTCCGCGGCGGCGGGGTTCACCGTGTCATTCGCCCCGATCACGAGCACCACATCCGTCGACGCGAAGTCGTCATTGATCTCGTCGAGCTCGAGCACGATGTCGTAGGGCACCTTCGCCTCGGCCAGCAGCACGTTCATGTGCCCGGGCAGCCGCCCCGCCACGGGGTGCACGCCGAACCGCACCGTGATGCCGCGTGCCCGCAACCGCTCGGTGAGCTCGGCCACCGGGTGCTGCGCCTGAGCCACGGCCATGCCGTAGCCCGGCGTGATGATGACCGATCGGGATGCCGTGAGCAGTTGCGCCACAGATGCCGCGTCGGTCTCGTGGTGCTCGCCCTGCTGCTCGTCGCCCGCACGCGGCGCCTCGATGCCGAAGCCGCCCGCGATCACCGAGAGGAAAGAACGGTTCATGGCCTTGCACATGATGTAGGAGAGGTAGGCACCCGAGGAGCCCACGAGCGCGCCCGTGACGATCAGCAGGTCGTTGTTCAGCAGGAAGCCCGCCGCAGCAGCCGCCCACCCCGAGTAGCTGTTGAGCATCGACACGACCACCGGCATGTCGCCGCCGCCGATCGACGCGACGAGATGCCAGCCGAGCGCGAGCGCGAGCACGGTCACCGCCACGAGCAGCCACAGGCTCGGCGTCAGCACGTACCAGACGGTGAGGCCGACGAACACGACGAGCGCGCCCAGGTTGAGCGCGTTCTTGCCGGGCAGCATGAGCGGTCGCGAGTTGATGCGCGCCGAGAGCTTGAGGAACGCCACGATCGAGCCCGTGAAGGTGACGCCGCCGATGAACACGCCGATGAACACCTCGGCATGGTGGATGTCGCGCAGCGCGCCGCTCAGCCCCGGCTCGTCGAGGTGCCCGTTCCAGCCGACGAGCACCGCCGCGACGCCCACGAAGGAGTGCAGGAGCGCGATGAGCTCGGGCATGCCCGTCATCTGCACGACACGCGCACGCCACAGCCCGATCGCGCCGCCGATGAGCACGGCCCCGATGAGCAGCATGAGCCCGAGGCCGCCGTGGGCCAGCAACGAGCCGGTCGCGGCCACGAGCCACACGGTGGCCGCGAGCGCGATCGTCATGCCGGCGATGCCGAAGGCGACGCCGCGGCGTGAGCTGTCGTGCTTGCTCAGGCCCGCGAGGCTGAGGATGAACAGGAGAGCTGCGACCACGTACGCGGCGTCGGCGACCGAAGTGGCAAGTGCGGCATCCGTGGTGGCCGCCGTGATGGCGGCACCGGTGAACGCGGCACCGGCGAGGAGTGCGCTCACCGGGCGTCTCCTTGCGGAACATCGCGAGCATCCGTCTCGTGACGGCGAACCCGCCGAAGATGTTGATACTCGCAACCAGCACGGCGAGCGCGGCGAGCACCTGCACGAGAACGGCGTCGGAGGTGAGCTGCACCATGGCGCCGACCACGATGATGCCGCTGATCGCGTTGGTGACGCTCATGAGCGGCGTGTGCAGGGCGTGGGCGACCTTGCCGATCACGTAGAAGCCCACGACCACGGCGAGGGTCAGCACGAGGAAGTGCTGCGGAAGCGGTGGGGGAGCGAACGCGCACACCAGGAAGAGCACGGCGATGCCCGCGATCGAGAGACCCGTCTTCGCGCCTGTGCTCAGGATGCGGCGGGCCGGGGCCGCGGGTGCTCCGGCTTCCGCGGGCGCGGGCATGGCGACCGGGGCTGCCGAGACCTGCACGGGCGGGGGCGGCCAGGTGATCTCGCCCGACCGCACGACCGTGACGGCGCGCTGCACGACATCCTCGAAATCGAGGGTGAGCACGCCGTCGTTCTCGGGCGTCACGAGGGCGAGCAGGTTCAGCAGGTTGGTGCCGTAGAGCTGCGACGCCTGCTGCGGCAGCCGCCCCGCGAGGTCGGTGTAGCCCAGGATCACGACCCCGTTGTCGGTGACGACGCGCTCGCCAGCGACCGAACCCTCGACGTTGCCGCCCTGTGCCGCAGCCATGTCGACGATGACGCTGCCTGGCTTCATGAGAGCGACATCGGCGGCCGTGATGAGGCGCGGCGCGGGGCGGCCCGGGATGAGCGCCGTCGTGATGATGATGTCGACCTCGGCGGCCTGCTCGGAATAGAGCTCGCGCGCGCGGCGGTCGTAGGCCTCGCTCGTGGCCTTCGCGTAGCCGTCGGAGGAGACCTCCTTCTGCTCCTCGGGCACCACGACCTCGAGATACTCGCCGCCGATCGAGCGCACCTGGTCGGCCACCTCGGGCCGCGGGTCGGTGGCCCGCACGATCGCGCCGAGGCTCGATGCCGCCCCGATCGCGGCGAGGCCCGCGACGCCCGCGCCCGCCACGAGCACCGTAGCGGGCGGCACCTTGCCGGCCGCCGTGACCTGGCCCGTGAAGAAGCGGCCGAACTCGTGCGCGGCCTCGACCACCGCGCGATAGCCGGCGATGTTGGCCATCGAGCTGAGCACGTCCATCGACTGGGCGCGCGAGATGCGCGGCACGGCGTCGAGGGCGAGCGCCGTCACGCCGCGTGCCGCGAGCTGCTCGAGCAGCTCCGGGCGCAGGGCGGGGCTCAGCAGGCCGACGAAGGTCGCGCCGGGCCGCAACCGCGCGATATCGGCGGGCGACGGCGGGGTGATCGCGAGCACGACATCCGAGGCCCAGGCCGTATCGCCGTCGACGACGGTGACCCCCGCGGCTTCGTAGGCCGTGTCGGGGAACGCGGATGCCGCGCCCGCCCCGCGCTCCACGACGACGGTGTAGCCGAGGGCGGCGACGCGCGCCGCGGTCGGCGGCGAGAGCGACACCCGGTTCTCTGCGGGCGGTTCGGCGACGATGCCGAGCTGGGTCATGGCGGTCTCCTGGTCGGATGCGGTCGAGTGCGATCGCGCGATGACGGGTTGATCCGACTCTAGAGCGCCGGGCGGCCGCGGCCGTGCCGGTGCGGGGTGCGCGCCGGTGACAGGATGGAACGCATGACGGTTCCCCTCATCGAACTCAACGACGGCCGCACCATCCCCCAGCTCGGGTTCGGGGTGTTCAAGGTCGACCCCGACGAGGCCGAGCGCGTCGTCTCCGACGCCCTCGAGGTCGGCTACCGCCACATCGACACCGCCGCCGTGTACGGCAACGAGGTCGGGGTCGGTCGGGCGATCGAGAAGTCGGGCATCCCGCGCGAGGAGCTCTTCATCACCACGAAGCTGTGGAACTCCGACCAGGGCACCCAGTCGGCCTTCGACGCGATCGACCTGAGCCTCGAGAAGCTGGGCCTGGACTACGTGGACCTCTACCTCATCCACTGGCCCCGCCCCGACCTCGACCGCTACGTCGAGACCTGGCTCGCGATGGAGCAGATCCGCGACGACGGCAAGAGCCGCTCGATCGGCGTCTCGAACTTCCACCGCCCCCACCTCGAGCGCATCATCGCCGAGTCGGGCACGGTGCCGGCCGTCGACCAGGTGGAGCTGCACCCCGCTTTCCAGCAGCGCGAGCTGCGTGCCTTCGCCGAGCCGCTGGGCATCCGTACCGAGGCTTGGGGGCCGCTCGGCCAGGGCAAGTACGACCTCTTCAGCGAGCAGGCGGTGCAGGATGCGGCGGATGCGCACGGCGTGACGCCCGCGCAGGTCGTGATCCGCTGGCACCTGCAGCGCGGCATCATCGTGTTCCCGAAGACCACCTCGCGCGACCGGATGGCCACGAACTTCGCCGTCTTCGGCTTCGAGCTCTCGGATGCCGAACTCGCGGCGATCGACGCCCTCGATCGTGGGCTGCGGGTCGGCTCCGACCCCGACACGGCGACCTTCTAGTCCGCGAGAGTACGTACTTTCGGCTCGTTGCGAGGCCCAACAGCCCCGAAGTGCGTACTTTCGCGGAGAGGCTAGAGCTCGATCGCGACGCGTTCCCCGCGAGGGGTGTCGACGAGCAGCTCGTGCAGGCCGGCATCGGTGAACGCCTTCTCGAGGTCGGCGCGACTCTCGGAGAAGTGGGCCCAGTCTTCGACGTGCACGCCGACGACAGCCCGGGCGCCGAGCAGGTGCGCGGCTTCCGCGGCCTTGGCGGAAGTGAGGGTCAGCGGCACGGGCAGAGGCGCGACGCGCGCGGCTCCCGCGAAGAGGAACGCGATGTCGACCGGCCCGATGCGGGTGGCGTGTTCGCGCACGCGCGCGAGCGAGGAGTTGTCGCCCGAGACGTAGAGCGAGGGCTCTGCCGGCGAGGTGACGAGGAACGAGGTGACCGGCCCCACGAGCGGCCGGAGCAGCCGGGGCCCGTGCCGGCCGGGCAGCGCCGTGATCGTGACGTCGCCGAGCTGGTGAGACTGCCAGGGGCGAGCCCGGTGACCGGTCCGCCCAGCGCGGCGGCGGCATCCGGCCCGGACAGCACGAGCGGCGCCCGCAGGGTGAACTCACGGCCCGCGTGGTCGAGGTTGTCGGCGTGGGCGTGGTGCGAGAGCAGCACGAGATCGATGGGTTCGACCGCGGATGTCGGCAGGCCGGGTGCCGCCGTCTTGCGCAGGTTGTTGGCGTACCCCCGCGGGTCGTCGAACGTCGGATCGAGCAGGATCCGCAGCTCTCCATACTCGATGAGCGCCGTCGGCCCACCGATGTAGGTGACGTGTGTGGTGGTCATCCCAGGAGTGTAGGAGAGTTGCCGCCCCTCGCGACGGGGAACTGCACCGCCTGTCGCCAGGCGCGACGGTCGGCGGATGGAAGCCCGAGACTCGCCGCATGGGCGATCGCGACGAGCACCGCCGCGACGGCCTCCGCGGGCAGCACGGCCGCGAGCGGCGCGAACGCCGCGGCGAGAAGCAGCGGCGCGAGGGGCCCCGCCGCCGTGACCGCACGGTCGGCGCGCCGGGTGAGCGGCATCCGGTGCAGGGCGGCCCGCAGTCCGTCGCACTCCACGATCGCCTCGCCGCTCGAGGTCGCCAGCCGATAGGCCGTGATGTGGCCGAGCTCGTGCACGACCGTCGCGAACAGGCCGAGGGCGAGCAGCGCGACGCCGTGTGCCGCGACCACGAAGCCGAGCAGCGCGGCGGCCCCGGTGAGCAGCAGGAGCGCACCGATCACGAGACCGTGGGTGCGCGCGAACAGCGCCAGCGCGCACCGCAGGCCAGGCCCGAGACCGGGGGAAGGTCGAGCTGCACGGCTCTCATGCGATGGCGAGGTCGTCGTCGCGGCGTCGGCGGATCAGGAGCGCCCAGACCCCGAGCAGCAGCACACCCGAGACCGCCACGACGGCGGGCGCGGCGGGCGGCATCCAGGTCTCGGCTGCGTATTGCAGGGGCATGACGGCGAGAGCGAACACCAGGAACGACACGGCGCTCGTGATCGTCGTCGCGAGCGCGCTCAGGTGCGACCACGGCGCGAGGATGCCGCCGAGCGAGGCCGCGAGGCACAGCACGAGGCCGAGCGCCAGCCGCAGGGCCGCGGCGTCTGCCGGCGTCGTGCCCGTCACGACCAGGATCGCCCCGGCGAGGATCGCGCACGGGGAGGCCACGAGCGCACTCGCGAGCAGGCGGTCGAGGGCGATGCGCCGGTGACTGCGCGCCGTGCTGCGCACCCACCAGGAGGTGCCGTGCGTGAGACCGAACGTGAACATCGCCAGCGAGAAGGGCGCGACGAGCGGCACGCCCGCGAGCGGGTCGGCGACCTCCGGAAATCCGCGGGCGAGCGGTGTGGCGAGCACCGCCGCGAGCAGCACGGGCCCGATCCCGAGCAGCAGAAACTGCGGCAGCCGCACCAGCTGAATCGCGTGCACCGCGAGACCGGCGCCGAGTCGTGCAGACGGTGCCCCCACGAGGAACCGCGTGAACTCCGCGGTCGTGATCCGCGGCAGGTGGCGTGCCACGACCACCGCGAGTGCCACAGCGATCGCCGCCCATCCGAGCAGCACGCCCGCGGGCACGATGGCGGCCTCCACGGTGCGTGCCGCCGCGAGCTGCGCCGTGGCTTCCACGGGCGAGAGGGCGGCGACGGCGGCCCCCGTGAACGGGCCGGGGGCGAGAAAGGGGCGGCGCTCGCCACGAGCCCGGTGATGAGCGCCACGGTGGTCGCGCCGGCCGCGTAGGCGTGCGGCAGCCGGATGCGACAGGCAAGCGCGTAGAGCAGCTCGAACGCCGCCGGGGTCGCGATCGCCACCACGGCGATGAGCACCAGGTGCGCCGCCAGGGCGCCCGCCGCCCGCAGCGGCTCATCGCGCAGGAGGAGCACGAGGAAGCTCCCGAGCGGCGCACTCAGCACCGCGGCGAACGCGGCGCCGAGAGCCACGGTCGGCAGGCGTTCCCCGAGGGTGCGCGCGGCGGCGGACACGGGCAGCACGGCCACGAGATCGTCGAGCGCGCTCGAGCGCGGGCGCGTCGCGGCCAGCAGCAGCTGCGGCAGCACGCCGCCGATGAGGGCGCCCGCGGCCGTGAGCCGCGTGAAGACCGTGAGGTCGGCATCCGGCGGCAACGTTCCCGCGGCGCCGATCGTGGTCAGGATGAACGTCGAGACGAGCGCAGCCAGCCCCAGGCACAGCAGGAGCGCCACGGCCAGCCCGGCGCCCACGACCCGGGTCGTGGTGCCGAGCGTGGTGGCGGTGTGGCGGCGCCAGACGAGCCATGAGGCGCGGGCGATCGCCCCCGCACCGGCGAGTGGTTCAGTTCGTGGCACGAGCGCTCCTCGCGCGGGTGCGTCCGGCGAGCAGAGCGCCGAATCCGCCGGCCAGCAGCGTCCACACGCCGAGCGTGGCCGCCATGCCCACGACGTCGGGGCGGAACCCGAGCTGGGGCATGCCGTCGATCGTGGCGAACTCGGCGTGGAAGATGCCCGGCAGGGTCGCCTCGGCGTGGGTGGCGAAGGCGATCGCGAGGCACGCGACGCACGCGATGATGAGGCCGAACACGCCGAGGGCGAGGCCGGCGAGCATGGCACCGATGATGCTGCGGATCATGGAAGCTCCTTTTCCGGGGTCGAGAGGTGGGATGAGGGGGCCGCATCCGCGCCGTCGGGCAATGCCGCCGCGAGCAGCAGCGCCTCGGTCTGCGGGTCGAACTCGCCGTGGGTGAGGCTGGCGAACGCCCCTCGAGGTCGTGCGCACAGCCCAGCGCGCGAACGTGAGCCGGGGTGCCCTCGGCGACCACGCTGCCGTCGTCGATGAGCCATACCCACCCGCTGTCGCGTTCGGCCCGCGCGAGGTCGTGGGTGGCGACGAGCAACCCGCGCCCGGCTGCGACGAAGCCCTCGAGGTAGCGCCGCACGAAGGCGGCGGCCCGCGGGTCGAGCCCGCGGTACGGCTCGTCGAGCACGAGCACGAGCGGGTCGTGCATCACCGCCGCGATGAACTGCAGCTTGCGCCGCATCCCGTGCGAGTACTCCACGATCTGGCGCTCGAGACTGTCGCGGATGCCGAGCAGGGCGCACAGCGCGTCGGCGCGTTCGCGGTCGTCGCGGCGACGCAGGTGATCGTGCAGCCGCAGGTACTCGCGGCCGGTGAGCGCGCCCGGCAGCGGCAGGTCGTCGGGGGCATAGCCGATGAGGGCCCGCCCCGCGGGTTCGCGCACATCGATCCCGTCGACGCTCACGCGGCCGGCGCTCGGGGTGAGCAGTCCGACGAGGATGTTGAGGGTCGTGGTCTTGCCGGCCCCGTTGGGTCCGAGCAGGGCGTGGGGGCGCCCTGCCCGGACCCGCAGGTCGACCGGCTGCAGCACCGTGCGGGAACCGCGCGTGAGCGTGATCCCCTCGGCCTCGAGCAGCACGGTCATCGGGTCAGACCCGCTGGCAGGCGAGGTAGAACAGTCCGCCGTTCTGGCTCGGCCAATGCACCGCCGGCCAGTAACGCGGGCCGAAGTACGACTGGCAGTAGTACACCCAGGCGGCCGCCGCGCCGATGATCACGGTGAGCGCGAGGGCGGCCGCGACGGCGATCACGGCGATGAGGATGAGCGGCGCGATCTCGTTCGTCACGGTGTGCCGTTCTCGCAGCTGCGCGATGCGATTGGCGCGGGTGGTGAGCGCACCGGCGAACTGCTCCGCTGCTCCCCGCAGCAGGCCGTCGGCGCGCACCCCCGTGGCGAGCACGGGGGTGGCGGTGAGGATGGACATAGGGCTCCTTTCGGTCGGCACGGATGCCTGATACATCAGGCGTGCACCGCACTGTCTACCAGCGGGCGGAGCGGGATGCGAGCGAATCCTCAAATCTGTGGAGAAGTCATACGGCGGGCACCTGGGGAGGACGAAAGTTGCTCGGGCGTAGGGTGAGCAGATGGGGGAACGCCTCGCGTCCGCGATCAGCCCGTACCTGCGCAGCCACGCCGACAACCCCGTCGACTGGTGGCCGTGGGGCGACGAGGCCTTCGCCGAGGCCGAGCGGCGCGACGTACCCGTACTCGTCTCGATCGGCTACGCCACGTGCCACTGGTGCCACGTCATGGCGCGCGAATCGTTCTCCGACCCCGAGCTCGCGGCATATCTCAACGAGCATCTCGTGGCGATCAAGGTCGACCGGGAGGAGCATCCGGATGTCGACGCCGCCTACCTCGCCGCCGCATCCGCGTTCACGCCGCACCTCGGCTGGCCGCTCACCGTCTTCGTGACGCCGGCGGGCCGTGCCTTCTATGCGGGCACCTACTTCCCGCCGCGTGCCGTGCAGGGGGTGCCGGCGTTCCGGCAGGTGCTCGAAGCCATCGTCGAGGCGTGGACGGAACGTCGCGCCGAGGTGGAGGCGACGGGTGCCGCCGTGCTCGAGGCGCTCGCCGCGCGGCCCGAGGTCGCGGATGCGGCGCTGCCGTCGGGTGAGCAGCTCGCCGCCGCGGTCGCCGAGCTCGCGGGCTTCGAGGACCCGCAGTTCGGCGGGTTCGGCGTCGACGCGAAGTTCCCCAACGCGCCCGTGCTGAGCTTCCTCGCCGAGCGCGCGCTGCACGGCGACGAGGCCGCGGAGGCTCTCGGCACGCGCCTCTACCGGGCGACGACCGCGCTCCGCGACAGCGTCGAGGGCGGCTATTTCCGCTACGCCGTGCGCCGCGATTGGACAGAGCCCCACTACGAGCGGATGCTCTCCGACAACGCGCAGCTGCTCGACCTCGCCACCGCTCGCGCCGACGAGGTCGGCGCGGCGGCCGTCGCCGGCTTCCTGCTCGAGGTGCTGCGTCTGCCGAGCGGTGCCTTCGCCTCGGCGCAGGACTCCGAGAGCCTCATCGACGGCGTGCGCAACGAGGGCGGCTACTACGCGCTCGATGCCGAGCGCCGCGCGCAGCATCCGCCGCCCGCTCTCGATGCGAAGGTGCTCGCGGGTCTCAACGGGCTCGCGATCGGTGCACTCGCGGATGCCGGAGTGCGGTTCGCGCGTCCGGAATGGGTCGAGGTCGCGGAACAGGCGGCGGATGCCGTCGTGGCCCTGCACGTCGAGCGCGGCTCCCGCGGGGTGCGATTGCGGCGCGCGAGCCTGGAGGGTCGCGTGTCAGACGCTGCAGCGTCTCTCGAGGACTATGGCGGCCTCGCGGCTGGGCTCGTGCGTCTCGCGCTCGCGACCGGAGATGCGGAACCGGCCTCACTCGCGCGCGAACTCGTCGACGCGTGCGTCGAGGGTGACGCCGTGCTCGCTCCGGGAGGCGGAGATCCGGTGCTCGCCGCCCGGGGGATCGCGGTCGACGCCGATCGCACCGAGGGTGCCACGCCATCCGGTGCCGCCCTGCTCGCGGACGCCGCCGCACGCCTCGCCGCGCTCACGGCCGCGCGCGACTACCGTGCGGTCGCGGAGCGCGCGCTGGCGCCGAGCCTCGCCCCCGCGCTCGAGCGGCCCATCGCCTACGGCGCCACGCTCGCGGTTGCCGCGCGCCTCGCGGCGCCCGCCGCCGAGCTCGTCGTGGTGCACACGGATGACGATGCCGCCGCCGAGGAGCTCCTCGCGGAGGCGCGTGCCTGGGCGCGTCCCACCCGCACGCTCGCGATCGTCACCGAGGCGCAGGCCGCCGCGCTCGCCGCCGCGGGTTTCGAGCTCTTCGCCGATCGTGTCGCGCGAGGAGGCGCTGCCGCCTACCTGTGCGAGGGCTTCACCTGCCGTCTGCCGACAGGCGATGCGGCGACGCTAGCCGCGCAGCTGGCCGGTTGACGCGGCCGTGCGGCCGTGGGGTCGTGCGGCCGGCGTCGAACGCGTCCCACCTGCATGCTCAACCGACTCGGGAGCGCGACTGAGCGCACGCAACCGCCAATCCGCCATGGAGATGGCACGGAGCAGGGCGGCGGATGCGGCCCCTCGCCGCGGGAGGGTGCTCTGCGAGTCGGCCAGAGCGGCTCCCCACGAACGCGCTCAGGCTGTGACGAGCGGCGCCTCGGGGTCGGCCGCCCACTCGTTGAGCGAGCCGTCGTAGATGGCCACCGAGCGCTCGCCGAGGAGGGTGAGCGCGAAGGCGCTCGCGGCTGCCGCGATGCCGCCCGCGCAGTAGGTGATGATGCGCGGCGCCCCGAGGGCCGGCTCGAAGCGGGCGCGCAGGCCCTCGGGGTCGAGCACGGTGTTGTGCTCCCGGTCGACGAGGAACGCGGCGGGCACCGATGACGAGCCGGGGATGTGCCCCGCTCGGGCGCGCGGCGCGAACTCTCCCGTGAACTCCTTGGGGGCGTCGAGCAGATGAGCGCGGCGTCGCGCTCTCCGCGCACGACGGCCTCGACATCCGCCTTGTCGACCCAGAGCTCGGGCCGCGGTGCGGCGGCGAATGCGGCCGGGGTCGGCTCGACGTGGCCGAGCACGAGTTCGCGCTGCTCGGCGCGCCACTTGGTGAGTCCTCCGTCGAGCAGGGCGACCCGGTCGAACCCGAACGCGCGGAACAGCCACCACAGGCGTGATGCCCACTGACCCACCGCCGTGTCGTAGATCACCACGGTCGTGTCGGGGCCCACGCCGAGCGCACCCGCGGCGGCGCTGAATCGCTCGGTACCGGGGCGCGTGAACGGGTACGCGCCATCGGGGTCCGAGAACTCCTCCACGAGGTCGGCGAACACCGCGCCGGGCACGTGCCCCTCGAGCAGATACTGCTCGTGGCCGCTCAGGTATCCGACACGACCGTCGGGGCGCAGGTAGCTCGCGACGCTCGCGTCGACGGCGATCAGGCCGTCGGCGCCGAGGTGATCGGCGAGCCATTGCGTCGACACGAGGGGCTCGGCAGGGCGGGTGGTTCGGCGGTCATGCCAGCACGGTAGTCGGCGCGTCGGCCGCGGGCCGGGGTGTGCGCAACACGTCGTAACGATGCGCGGCACCGGGTGAATCAGCTCGTCAGGGCGCCACGAGCGGGGCGGATGCCGATGCTCAGCAGGTAGCCGATGATCCAGAGCTCGCCGACGGATGCGAGGTAGGCGAGCGCCTCGCCGAGCGGCGCGAGCATCGGCACAGCGGCGAGCAGCGCGCTCAGCACGTACCCGACCCCGCCCACGATGAGCGCCCAGCCGAGCACGCGGGGCATGCGTGCCGTGCTCACCGCGAAGAGACCCATCGGGATGAGCCAGAGCCCGAAGAAGAGGGCTCCGGCCTGCCATGCGGCTGCGCTGAGCGCGGCGAGCAGGCCGACGGTGGCCGCGGCATCCGCGCCGGGGGCGAGGAGGCATCCGCCGAGACGGCGACGGCCGTGGCGAGGAACACCGCGCTCACCAGGATCGCGAGCGCGTTGGCCATGCCGAACGCCGCCACGCCGAACGCGGCGACGAGGTGGTCCCGCCGGAACAGGGCGAAGAACCCCCACGCTGCGAGCGCCTGGGTGAGCACGACGAGCAGTTCCATCACGATCATCAAGTGCGCGAGCGCGGGCGACTCGTGCAATCGGGTGAGTGTCTCCGCGGGATCGCCGGGGGCGGTGAGCTGCGTGGTGAGCACGAGGTGTCCGACCATGCCTGCGGCGGCGAGGCCAAGGTAGGCGGCGCCGGTGCATCGCGCGATCGTCACGAGGTGGGTCATTGGTGGTCTCCCATCGGATGTGTCAAACTTTCTTGACACTGGACGCTAGCGTCGGGACGGATGCAATGTCAAACATTCTTGACATTCAGAGTGAACCCTCCTACCGTCGAGGCATGGACGACGACCAGCGCATCCCCACCACGACAAGCGAACGCACCGCCTGGGTCGCTGCCGTACTCACCCCGCTCGCGACCGCCGGGTACTTCGCGGTCGTGCTGCCGCAGCTCGCCGATACCCGCGTGGCCGACCTCGCGTGGCAGGCGCCCATGCTGTGGTCGATGGGCCTCAACTTCGTGGGCACGATCGTCGTGACGATCCTCGTGACCATCGTCGCGGGCATCGGCGCCGGCCTCCGCCGGGAGCATCTCGACACGAGCAGCGACGTGCGCGATCGCGACATCGACCGCTACGGCTCCCGGGTCGCCCTGACGATCGCGGCGGGCGGCCTGCTCGCGGCCCTCGTGCTCGCCATGCTCGAGCTCGATCCCTTCTGGATCGGCAGCGTCGCGTTCCTCATCGGAGCCATCGGCGCGACCGCGGGCGCCATCGCGCAGCTGCGCGCCTACCGCGGGGTCTTCCGTGGTTAAGGCCACGCGCGTCACCAACGACATCCGCGAACTGCGTGCCGCGCGCGGCATCACGCAGGCCGAGCTCGCCTCCGCGGTGGGCGTCACGCGTCAGACCATCATCGCGATCGAGCAGGGCCGGTACTCGCCCTCGCTCGAGATGGCCTTCCTCATCGCACGCGCGCTCGGCACCCGCCTCGACGAGGTCTTCGCGTACCCTGCGGACTGAACGCCGCGCACGCCGCGCTTTCGTAGGCTGGGGCGATGGATGCCCGCTATCGGCTCTCGTCCGACCCCGCCGACATCGACCGTGCGCGGGTGCATCGCTGGCTCAGCGACGACAGCTACTGGGCCACCGGGCGCTCGCGCGAACGCCAGGACGCGGCGATCGACGGATCGCGCTGCTTCGTCGCACTCGAGGCGGAGACCGGTGAGCAGGTCGCGTTCGCGCGCGTGGTCACCGACGGCGCGACCTTCGCCTGGCTGTGCGACGTCTACGTCGACCGGGAGCATCGGGGCGCGGGCGTCGGCACGGCGCTCATGGAGTTCGTCGTGCGCGAGCTCGAGGCGCTCGACCTGCGGCGCTGGGTGCTGCGCACGGGCGACGCGCACGGCCTCTACGAGCGGTTCGGTTTCACCGAGCCCGAACAGCCCGAGACCTGGATGGCGCGCGAACTGCCGGGCGGCGGCACCCGCTGACGCGGATGCCGGCTTCGAGACGCGCCCGCTGCGCGGTCGCTCCTCAACCGCCTGCTCCCCGAGCTAGCGGATGGTCTTGCGCGCCGAGATCTGGCCGGTGTCGAAACCGAGCAGGTACAGCCCGCCGTTGAAGCGCGCGTGCTCGACCTTGATGCAGCGGTCCATGACGACCGTGAGCCCCTTCGACTCGCCGTAGTAGGCGGCCTCCTCGTTCCAGATGCCGAGCTGCACCCAGACGGTCTTCGCGCCGATCGCGAGCGCCTCATCCATCACCTGGGGGATGTCGGAGGCACGACGGAACACGTCGACGATGTCGGGCACCACCGGCAGGTCGGCGAGCGACTTGTAGACCGGCCGCCCGAGGATCTCCGTCGCGTTGGGGTTCACGAAGTAGAGGTCATAGTCGCTGGACTGCGACAGGTAGGTCGCCACGAAGTACGAGGAGCGCGCGGGGTTCGGCGAGGCGCCGACGATCGCGACCGACTTCGCGCGTCGCAGGATGCCGAGCCGCTCCTTCGCACTCGGGCCGATCCAGGTGCGCTGCGAGCGCAGCAGCTTCGCGAGCGGCGAGCTCGCGGGAATCGAGCACGACAGACCGTTCTGCAGGGTGACGGTCTCGAGGTCGGGGTCGAGGTGGCGCTCATGCGGTCATTCTCCTCTCACAGCGATCGAGAGCGCTCGGTCGAGGTCGTAGAGGATGTCGTCGACGTCTTCGATGCCCACCGAGATGCGCACGAGTCCCGGCAGCACGCCCGCGTCGTGCAGCTGCTGTTCGCTGAGCTGCGCGTGGGTTGTGGATGCCGGATGGATCACGAGCGTCTTCGTGTCGCCGATGTTGGCGAGGTGGCTGGCCAGGTCGACCGACTCGATGAACGTCTGGCCGATGGCGCGCGAGTCGTGCGTGGCGCCCGCCTTCACGCCGAAGCTGAAGACCGAACCGGGGCCGGCGGGGAAGTAGTGCTGCGCGCGCTCGTGGTGCGGATGCGAGGCGAGCCCCGCCCAGTTCACGAACTCGATGCGCGGGTCGGCCTCGAGGAACTCGGCGACGGCGCGGGCGTTCTCGACGTGCGCCTTCATGCGGAACGGCAGCGTCTCGACGCCCTGCGCGAGCAGGAACGCCGAGTGCGGCGACAGGGTCGGCCCGATGTCGCGCAGCTGCTCGGCGCGCAGGCGGGTGAGGAAGGCGTACTCGCCGAAGTTGCCGTGCCAGTTGAGCCCGCCGTAGCTCGGCACCGGCTCGTCAAAGTGCGGGAAGCGCTCGTTCGCCCAGTCGAACCGGCCCGACTCGACTACGACACCGCCCAAGGTGGTTCCGTGTCCGCCGAGGAACTTCGTGGCGGAGTGGATCACGACATCCGCCCCCACTCGATCGGGCGGTTGAGGTACGGCGTCGCGACCGTCGAGTCGACGATGAGCGGCAGGTTGTGCGCGTGCGCCACATCGGCGAGGCCCTCGAGGTCGGCGATCTCACCGGAGGGATTCGTGATCGACTCGACGAAGATGAGCTTGGTCTTCTCGGTGATCGCCGCCGCATAGTCGGCGGGGTCGGTGCCGACCACGAAGCTCGTCTCGACGCCGAAGCGACGCAACGTCACGTCGAGCTGGGTGACCGAGCCGCCGTAGAGGCTCGAGCCGGCGACGATGTGGTCGCCCGCGCCCGCGAGCGAGGCGAAGGTCACGAACTCGGCCGAGAGTCCGGACGCGGTGGCGACGGCGCCGAGGCCGCCCTCGAGCGAGGCGATGCGCTCCTCGAAGCTCGCCACGGTCGGGTTCGCCAGGCGGGAGTAGATGTTGCCGTACTTCTGCAGCGCGAAACGGGCCGCGGCATCCGCGGTGTCGTCGAAGACGAAGGCGCTCGTGAGGTAGATCGGCAGGGCACGGGCGCCGTGCACGGCGTCGGGGATGTTGCCCGCGTGGATCGCGCGGGTGCGGAAGCCCCAGGCGTGGTCGGAGCCGTGGGCAGGGTTCGGCGCGGGGGCGGACCCGGGGGTCGCGGCGTCACTGTCTGGCATCCGTTCAGGCTATCGGCGCTCGCGCGAGTGTTGCGGTGTGTTTCACCGGGCGACGACGCGCCGCCGCACCCGGTGGGCGTCGCTGCGTGCGAGGGCGGTGCGCACGAGCAGCTCGACGAGCTCGGGATAGTCGATGCCCACCGCCGCGGCCATCCGCGGCACTTGCGAGCGCGCCGTGAAGCCGGGGAAGGTGTTGAGCTCGTTGAGCACCGGTCCGTCGTCGGTCAGGAAGAAGTCGACCCGTGCGAGCCCGCGAGCACCGAGGGCGCGGAAGCTCGCGAGCGCGGCGTGCTCGAGCGCGTCGCGGGCTCGGGCGTCGAGCGGGGCGGGCACGCGGAAGTCGGGCTCGCGTGCGTACTTCGCATCGGTGTCGAACACCTCGCCCGCCGGCACCCCGATCTCGAGCGCCGGCAGGCACTCGAGGCGCCCATCGGGATGCTCGATCACCGCGACGTCGATCTCGCGCCCCACGACGAACGCCTCGACCATCGCCTCCCCGTCGAAGGCGAGCGCCGCGGTGACTGCGGGCGCGAGCTCGTGCGCGGTGCGCACGACGTGCACACCATGGCTCGAGCCGCCGCGATCGGGCTTGACCACAAGCGGCAGGCCGAGGTCGGCGAGGCGCGGGTCATCCGGATGCCGCACGAGAACACCCGGCGCCGTGGCGATGCCCGCGCTCGCGGCGAGCAGCTTGGTCGCATGCTTGCTCATCGCGGCGGCCCCTGCCGCGAGCCCCGAGCCGACGTAGGGGATGCCGACCAGGTCGAGCAGCGCGGCGAGCGTGCCGTCCTCCCCGCGCACGCCGTGCAGGGCGGGGATCGCGACGTCGGCGCGCTCGAGGATCTCGACCGCCTCGGCGAGGTCGCCCGCGAGACGACCTCCTGGACCCGCCCAGACGCCGTCACGGCGGATAATGAGCGGCACCACCTCGAACCGATCGCTATCGAGCGCGGCGGCGATCGCGCCCGCGGAGGCGAGCGAGACCTCGTGCTCGCTCGAAGTGCCGCCGCCCACCACGACCACGCGCACGCGCGCGTTCACGCCGCGTCCTCGACGTGCACGCGGGGACCGATGCGCGTCACGATGTCGTGCTCGATCGTCCCGGCCCAGCGCGCCCAGTCGTGGATCGTCGGCTCGCCCGCGTCGCCCTGTCCGAACAGCACGACCCGCTCGCCGGGTTCCACCCCGGCGTCACCCACGTCGATCACGAGCTGGTCCATCGACACGGTGCCCGCGAGCGGCACGCGACGACCGCGCACGAACGCGCTCGCATCCGGAGAGAGGCTGCGCGGGATGCCGTCGGCGTAGCCGAGCGGCAGCAGGGCGAGGCGCGTGGCGCGATCGGTGATGTAGCGCGATCCGTAGCCGACCGCGGTCGCGGCGGGAACATCCCGCACCTTGGTGACGCGCGCGGTGAGGGTCATCGCCGGCCGCAGCTCGGTCGTGTGCGAGGGGTCGATGCCGTAGAGCCCCGCGCCGACGCGCACGAGATCGAAATGCGTGGAGGGGTCGGTGAGGGTCGCCGCGGTCGCCGCGAGGTGGCTGAATCGCGGCGCGAGCCCGCGGCGGCGTGCGGTGCGCACGGCCGCGTCGAACACGAGACGCTGACGCACGGTGAGCGGGTCGCCGGGCTCGTCGGCGCGCGCGAGGTGGCTCATGATGCCGACGACGCGGATGAGTCCCCGCAGCTCGTAGGCCCGCGCGAGTTCGCAGAGCGGTCGCCACTCCGCTGCCTCGGCACCGTCGCGCGCCATCCCGGTGTCGACGTGCAGGTGCACGAGCGCCCGACGACCGACCCGGGCGGCGGCGGTCGCGAAGGCGCCGAGGTGCGCGATGCTCGGCACGGCGAGCTCGATGTCGTTGCGGATCGCCGACGCGGCGTCGGCGTCGACGGGGTTGAGCCAGCTGAGGATCGGCGCCGACACCCCCGTCCAGCGCAGTGGCAGCGCCTCCTCGATGCCGGCGACGCCGAGGCGTGTGGCGCCCGCGTCGAGAGCCCGCAGCGCGGCGTGCCCGTGCCCGAACCCGTCGGCCTTGACGACCGCCATGAGCGTCGCATCGGTCGCGGCGGCGAGTCGGCGCGTGTTCTCGGCGATCGCGTCGCCGTGGATGCGCAGGGTGGCGTGGGGTTGCATGTCGGAAGACCTCCACGCTTCACGCTAGGCAGGGGGTCGAGCCGGGCGTCAGCCGGGAGGATGAGCGGCGCTGCTCAGGGGATGATCCTCAGATCCAGCTGCGGAACCAGTAGTGCAGCTGCAGGAACCAAACGGGCATCGGCATGCCCGTCCACAGCGGAAGGAAGAACAGCGAGAGCAGCGCCACGAGCGCGAGGTAGACCCCGACCGTCGTGAGGCCCGCGAGGCGGCGGCGTTCGACATCCGTGCGGGGACCCGCCACGGCGGCGAGGGCCATCGTGAGCCCCAGCACGAGGTAGGGCTCGAAGGCGATCGTGTAGAACTGGAAGACCGTGCGGCTCAGGTAGGCGAGCCACGGCAGGTAACCCGCCGCGACACCCGTGAGGATGAAGGCCTCGGGCCACACCGGTCGCCCTGCGCGCAGCCGCAGCACGATGCGCACGCACAGATAGCCGAGCGCCGCGGTGGCGCCCCACCAGATGAGCGGGTTGGCGATCTCGAGGATCGCCTCGGCCACCCCGTCGCCGAGGTTCTCGTAGTGCATGCTCGTGGGGCGCACGAGGAAGAGCCAGGTGAGCGGGTTCGACATGTAGTCGTGGTGGGCCTGCAGGCCCGCGTTGAAGTTGTAGATCGACACCTGGTAGTGCCACCAGTTCTGCAACGCGTGCGGTACCCAGGCGAGGGCGCCCGTCCAGGCTTCACCGCCCTGCTGCTCGATCCAGTGGCGGTAGTAGCCGCCGTCGCTCGCGAACCAGCCCCACCAGCTCGCGACGTAGACGACGAGGGCGAGCGGCACGAGCAGCACGAAGCTCACCGGGCCCTGGCGCAACACGGTGCCGGTGCCCCACAGCTCGATGCCCGCGCGGCGACGCAGGAAGGCATCCGACACCACCGTGTAGATGCCGAACACGGCGAGGAAGAAGAAGCCGTTCCACTTGACGCTCGCAGCGCTCCCGAAGGCGAGGGATGCCGCGAGCAGCCAGGGGCGCCACCACAGCACGGGCCCCCAGTGGGTCGGCCGGCCCTGGCCCGCGCGATGCCCGAGCCACGCGTCGAGGCGGCGGCTCGCCCAGGCGCGGTCGAGGAGTGCGAAGTACGCGCCGAGCAGGGCGAAGAAGGCGACCGGGGTGTCGAGCAGCGACACCCGGCTCATGACGATCGCGTTGCCGTCGATCGCGAGCAGGGCGCCCGCCACGACGACCATCGTCGTCGAGGTGAACAGGTGGCGCGCCACGAGCATGGTGAGCCCAACGAGCAGGATGCCGACCACGGCGACGCCGACGCGCCAGCCGAACGCGCTGTCGGTGCCGAACGCGGCCATGCCGGCCGCGATGATCCACTTGCCGAGCGGGGGATGGGCGATGAACGAGCCCGTCGTGTAATAGGTGTCGGGGGCGCCCGCGGCGAATGCGGCATTCGCGTCGTCGGGCCAGCGGGCCTCGTAGCCGAGATGGGCGAGCGCGTAGGCGTCTTTCACGTAGTACGTCTCGTCGAAGACGATCTGCTGCGGATGCTCGAGGCCGATGAGACGCGTCGCCGCCGCGATCACGAGCACCGCGGCAGGTCCGCCCCAATCCCACAGGCGGCGCAGGCGCGGGTCGGCCATCCAGCGCTGCCACGCGTCGTCGAGTCGCGAGCCGGTGCGCTCGGGCGGCTGCGGGCCGGTGCCGTGCAGCGCGCGCTCGAACTCCGCCGCGCGCTCACTCATGCCCGAATCGTAGCCGGGGCGCCGCATCCGCTCCTGGGTGCCGCAGGCATCCCCGCCATCCGCCCGCCCCTTTGTCGAAAATGCAGGAGTCGCCGATGCCAATGCCTGAGTTCTCGGGCCCGCGCGGCTCGACACGCCCGGGAACTCCTGCATTTTCGACATAGCAGGGAGCGGGAGCGGGGAGGATGGGCGGGTGATCATCCTCGTGGCGACGCCCATCGGCAATCTCGGCGACGCCTCGCGCCGGCTCGTGGAGGCGCTCGAGAACGCCGAGGTGATCGCCGCGGAGGACACCCGCACGACCGTGCAGCTGCTGCGCGCGCTCGGCATCGAGAACCGACCGCGCCTCATCGCGCTGCACGAGCACAACGAGGCCGCGAAGGCCGCCGAACTCGTCGAACTGGCCCGCGACCGTGATCTTCTTGTGCTCTCCGACGCCGGCATGCCGACGGTGTCCGACCCCGGCTTCCCGCTCGTCGCGGCGGCAGCGGATGCGGCGGTCACCGTGACCGCGATCCCCGGCCCCAGCGCCGTGCTCACGGCGCTCGCGGTGTCGGGCCTGCCGACCGACCGCTTCTGCTTCGAGGGCTTCCTGCCGCGCAAGGGCCGCCTCGCCGCCCTCCGCCCGCTCGCCGCCGAGACCCGCACGATCGTCTTCTTCGAGTCGCCGCACCGCATCGCGGATGCGCTCGCGGATCTCGCGACGGCGTTCGGCGCCGAGCGCCGCGCCGCGGTGTGCCGCGAGCTCACCAAACTGCACGAGGAGGTCGCCCGCGGAACCCTCGCCGAGCTCGCGGAGCGCTTCGCCGACGGCACCCGCGGGGAGATCGTGATCGTGGTGGCCGGCGCCGGGCCCGCCACCGTCTCCTTCGACGACGCGCTCGCGCAGGTGCGCGCCCTCACGGCATCCGGGGTTCGACTCAAGGAGGCGACCGCCGAGGTCGCCGAGGCGACCGGTCTCTCGCGCCGCGAACTCTACGAGGCGGCGCTCAAGAGCTGACGCGCCCCACCGCCGCGCGGAGTGCGGCATCCTCGGGCCCCGCCACCGGGTCATCGAGCGACGCCACGAACACCGCGACGACCCGCCCCGCCACCCCCGCGTCGAGCAGGGAGCGGAAGGTGTCGCGCCACATCCACAGGTTCGGATGCTGCACTTCAGTGCAGGCCTCGGCCGGCTCGAGTCGTTGGATCATGAGGTCGAGCGCCGCACGCGACACCTCGAGCACGCATGTGCCGCGCCGGTAGCCGAGCACCGCCGAGGCGATCGCGCCCGGCAGCAGGTGTTCGTCGGTGTTGACGATCGGGAAGTGCTCGGCCCGCGGCTCCTCGCCGAGCGGCACGAAACCGATGCCGTTCGCGGCCGGATGCTGCCATCCGCTCAGCGAGGCGATGATGCCGGTGCGTGCCGCGATGATCTCGTCGAGGGTCTGCCAGCGCTCCATCGGGGCAGGCTACCGGCATCGCGAAGTAGGCGGTGGGGCCGTTCCGCTGCGTTTTCGGCGCACCGCCGCGCGCGAAACGTCGGCGGAGCACCGAAACCGCGGCAGAATGCGAGCGGCGGAGGCGGTTCCCGCTCCCCGGTCACACGACGGCGCTCCCAACTAGACTCGAGGCCATGCCATCCGGCGAGAGCTTCTTCATCACGACGCCCATCTTCTACGTGAATGACGTGCCGCACATCGGGCACGCCTACACCGAGGTGGCCGCCGACGTGCTCGCGCGCTGGCACCGTCAGGCGGGCGACGACACCTGGCTGCTCACCGGAACGGATGAGCACGGCCAGAAGATCCTGCGCACCGCGGTCGCGAACGGGGTCGAGCCGAAGCAGTGGGCCGACCGTCTCGTCGAATCCGCCTGGCTGCCGCTGCTCGAGACGATCGACATCGCCAACGACGACTTCATCCGCACCACCGAGGCGCGCCACGAGGACGCGGTCGCCCTCTTCCTGCAGAAGCTCTACGACGACGGGTTCATCTACTCGGGCGAGTACGAGGGCTACTACTGCGTGGGCTGCGAGGAGTACAAGCAGCTCGACGACCTGGAGCTCACCGAGGTGGGCGATTACGCCGGCCAGCTCGTGTGCCGCATCCACTCCCGTCCCGTCGAGGTGCTGCGCGAGAAGAACTACTTCTTCTCGATGAGCCAGTTCCAAGACGCGCTGCTCGACCTCTACGAGACGCGCCCCGACTTCGTGCAGCCCGAGAGCGTGCGCAACGAGATCGTGCAGTTCGTGCGGCAGGGCCTCTCGGACCTCTCGATCTCGCGCTCGAGCTTCGACTGGGGCATCAAGGTGCCATGGGATCCGTCGCACGTCGTATACGTGTGGTTCGACGCCCTGCTGAACTACGTGACGGCCGTCGGCTACGGCACCGACGACGAGCAGTTCGCTCGGCGGTGGCCCGCCTACCACCTCGTCGGCAAAGACATCGCGCGCTTCCACGCCGTGATCTGGCCGGCCATGCTCATGGCCGCGGGCCTGCCGGTGCCGCACAAGGTGTTCGGACACGGCTGGCTGCTCGTGGGCGGCGAGAAGATGTCGAAGTCGAAGCTCACGGGCATCGCCCCGCGGCAGATCACCGACACCTTCGGCTCCGACGCGTTCCGCTACTACTTCCTGCGGGCGATCACCTTCGGCCAGGACGGCTCGTTCAGCTGGGAGGACCTCTCGGCCCGCTACCAGTCCGAGCTCGCCAACGGTTTCGGAAACCTCGCCTCGCGCGTGCTGGCCATGGTCGGCAAGTACTACGAGGGGTCGTGCCGGCGCCCGCGGAGTACACGGATGCCGACCTGCAGATCCAGCGCACGGTCGCGGATGCCGCATCCGCCGCCGACGCCGCCATCGAGCGGTTCGCGATCCACGAGGCGATCGCGGACATCTGGACGATCGTCGATGAGCTGAACGGCTACATCACCGCGCAGGAGCCGTGGGCGCTCGCCAAGGACGACGCGAACCGCGCGCGCCTCGGCACCGTGCTGTACACCGCATCCGAGGGGCTGCGTGCGCTCGCGGTGCTGCTCGCGCCCGTCATGCCGAAGGCGACGGCGAAGCTGTGGCACGCACTCGGCGTCGACGAATTGCTGGGGGCGCTCGAGGCGCAGCGTATCCGCGAAGCCGGAGCCTGGGGTGCGCTCACGCCGGGCACCGCGATCCGCCCGCTCGAGGCGCTCTTCCCCCGTATCGACGAGGCCGACGCGTCGGCCACCGGAGCGGCGTGACGGATCCGTTCCTGCGCGCGAGGGAGGCTCCGGAGGGGCCGCCCCGGGACTACCCGCCCCTTCCGGAGGCGCTCGTCGTGCCGGTGTACGACAATCACACGCACCTCGACCCTTCGACAGGCTCAGGGCGCGTGGCTGGTGGGGGCGAGCCGCTCGACTACCGGGAGCACCTCGACCGGGCGTCGAGCGTCGGCGTGAAGGGCGTCGTGCAGGTCGGCACCGACCTCGCCACCTCGCGCTGGAGCGCCGAGATCGCCGCGCTCGAGCCGCGCGTGCTCGCGGCGGTGGCGTTGCATCCGAACGACGTGCCCGAACTGCTCGAGAAGGGGCTGCTCGACGAGCACCTCGCGGGAATCGACGAGCTCGCCGCGCGCCCCCGCGTGCGGGCGATCGGCGAGACGGGGCTCGACTTCTTCCGCACCGACGAGTCGGGTCGCGACGCCCAGTACCGCTCCTTCGAGGCGCACATCGAGCTCGCGAAGCAGCATGATCTGGCGCTGCAGATCCACGATCGCGATGCACACCGCGAGGTCGTCGAGACGCTCGACCGGGTCGGGGCGCCCGAGCGCGTCGTGTTCCACTGCTTCTCGGGCGATGCCGACTTCGCCGAGCTCGTCGCCGACCGCGGCTGGTACCTCTCCTTCGCCGGCACCGTCACCTTCAAGAACGCACCCGCCCTGCGCGAGGCGCTCGAGGTGATCCCGCGTTCACGCATCCTGATCGAGACGGATGCGCCGTATCTGACGCCCGTGCCCTTCCGCGGGCGTGCGAACGCGCCCTACCTCATCCCGCACACGCTGCGGGCGATGGCCGCGCACCTCGGAACGGATGCGTCGATGCTCGCCGCGCTCATCACGTCGAACACCGAAGCGGTGTACGGGCACTGGGACGACGAGCCCGTCGACGCGCCTCCCGGGCCGTTCGACCCGCCCGGAACCTTCGAGGCACGACAGTGACCGCCGGCCGAGACGGCCGGCGGCGCTGGCGTCGCGGCGGAGGCCGGAAATGACCTCCGTTCCTAGCGCCAGCGCGCTGCTCGGGCCCGCCGAGATCCGCGACCTCGCCGACGCACTCGACCTGCAGCCCACCAAGAAGCTCGGGCAGAACTTCGTGGTCGACGGCAACACGGTGCGCAAGATCGTGCGTGCCTCGGGCATCGCGCAGGGCGAGCACGTCGTCGAGGTGGGCCCGGGGCTCGGCTCGCTCACCCTCGGCCTGCTCGAGGCGGGCGCGCGCGTCACGGCGATCGAGATCGACAGGCGGCTCGCGGAGCAGTTGCCGCGCACGGTCGACACGATGCAGCCGGGGGCGCCGCTCGAGGTGATCGCGGCGGATGCGCTGCGTATCGACGGCGTCGCGGGGGAGCCGACCGCCCTGGTCGCCAACCTGCCCTACAACGTCTCGGTGCCCGTGCTGCTGCACCTGCTGCACGTCGTGCCGAGCCTCACGAGCGCACTCGTCATGGTGCAGGCCGAGGTCGGGCACCGCCTCGCGGCGGCTCCCGGTTCGCGGGTCTACGGCTCACCGAGCGTCAAAGCCGCCTGGTACGGCGACTGGTCGATCGCCGGCACCATCAGCCGGCAGGTGTTCTGGCCGGTACCGAACGTCGACTCGGTGCTCGTCGGCTTCCGCCGCGGCGAGCTGCCCGGAACGGATGCCGAACGACGTGCCACCTTCGCCCTCGTCGACGCCGCGTTCGGCCAGCGGCGCAAGATGCTGCGGCAGGCGCTCGCGGATGCCATGGGCGGCTCGGCGGCGGCATCCGCGGTTCTCGAGGCGGCCGGGGTGGATCCGACCATGCGCGGCGAGCAGCTCACGGTCGGCGACTTCCTGGCGGTCGTGCGCGCGCAGTAGAGATCACCGCGCGCAAGCGGCCGTGACCGTGGCGTCAGACCAACCGTTCCACCTCCCTTAGGGTGGAGCAATGACCACCTCCGGGCGCGCTTCGGTGCACGTCAAGGCGCCGGGGAAGATCAACGTCTTCCTCAAGGTGGGGGCACTCGACGACGACGGGTATCACGACGTCGCGATCGCCTATCAGGCCGTCTCGCTGTGCGAAGACGTGCGGGTGAGCGACGCATCCGACTTCTCCGTCGAGGTCGCCGGTTCCGTCGAGCTCTCGCGGGTTCCGCTCGACGGCGGCAACATCGCCATCAAGGCCGCGCGACTGCTCGCGGCGCGCACCGGCTACCCGGGCGGCGCCCGCATCCGCATCGAGAAGCACGTTCCGGTCACGGGCGGCATGGGCGGCGGTTCGGCGGATGCCGCGGCCACCCTGGTCGCGTGCGACGCGCTGTGGGGCACCGAATTGCCGCGCGAGGAGTTGCTCGACCTCGCCCGTCAGCTGGGCGCCGACGTGCCGTTCGCGCTCACCGGCGGCACCGCGATCGGAACGGGCCGTGGCGACGAGCTCTCACCGGCGCTCGCGCAGGGCACCTTCCACTGGGTGCTCGCCCTCGCCGATTTCGGCCTCTCGACTCCCGCGGTCTACGCGGAGCTCGACGCGCACCGCGCGCGCCACGCACAGGACATCTTCCCGGCCGACCTGCGTCCCAGCGTCGACGCGGGCGTGCTGCACGCGCTGCGCGCGGGCGACGCCCACATGCTCGCCGAGGCCCTGCACAACGACCTGCAGGCGCCGGCCCTGCACCTCGAGCCCTCGCTCGCCGACGTGCTCGAGCTCGGCGAGCAGAACGGCGCTCTGGCGGGGGTCGTGTCGGGCTCGGGGCCGACCGTCGCGTTCCTCGCGGCGGATGTCGACTCGGCCCTTGAACTGCAGGTCGCCCTCTCGGCGTCGCGGCTCAACGTCGTGCGGGCCACGGGTCCCGTGCACGGGGCGCGCATCGTCGGGGACTGAGTCCCGCGCGGTCACCGTGTACTCAGGTGTTGACGATATGATGAATTTATCATGTCGCAAAGCCAGTTCGATCGCCCGCTCTACGAGGTGAAGGCGGGCCTGTTCAAGGGCTCTCGCATCCGCTGCGCATCCGCCTGCTCGAACTGCTCGCCGACGGTGCGGAGCACGGGGTGGGCGAGCTTCAGGAGGCGACCGGCCTCGAGGCCTCGCACCTCTCGCAGCACCTCGCCGTGCTGCGCCGTCAGCGTCTCGTGGTCTCGGAGCGGCGCGCGAGCAACGTCTATTACCGGCTCGCCTTCCCGGAGGTCGCCGAACTGCTGGCCGTCGCGCGCGGCCTGCTCGGCTCGATCGTCGCGGGCGATCTCGCGCGGGCGGCTGACATCGCCTCGTTGCCGGAGCTGCCACGATGACCGCCGCCGGGAAGCGGATACGCGCGCTGCTGCCCGCGGCATCCGACTACGCCCCGCTGCGGCGTACGTGGCGCGGCGACCTGCTCGCCGGCATCACGGTCGGCATCGTCGCGTTGCCGCTCGCGCTCGGCTTCGGCATCTCGTCGGGCGCGGGTGCCGAGGCGGGCATCATCACGGCGATCGTGGCGGGAATCGTCGCCGCGGTGTTCGGCGGCTCGAACGTTCAGGTGTCGGGGCCGACCGGCGCGATGGTCGTCGTGCTCGCGCCGATCGTGGCCAGCCACGGCATCGGGGCCGTCGCGCTCGTGAGCCTCATGGCGGGTGTCATCGTGCTCATCGCGGGGGCGTTGCGACTGGGGCGCGCGGTGTCGTTCATCCCGTGGCCGGTGATCGAGGGCTTCACCTTCGGCATCGCCGTCATCATCTTCCTGCAGCAGGTTCCCGCTCTCACGCGTGCGGAGGTCGCGGGTGCCTCCCACACGAACGTCGTCGTGACCGCGGTCGAGGCGCTCGCGAACGCCGACGGCGGCTACCTGCTGTGGGCACTCGCGGCCGTCGCCGTGGTGGCCGCCTGCATGCTGCTGCTGCCGCTCTGGCACCGTGCGATCCCGGCCTCGCTCGTCGGCATCGCGCTCGTGACGCTCGCGGCGCTCTGGGTGCCGACGCCGCTCGCCGACATCGGCGAGCTGCCGAGCTCGCTGCCGCCGCCGATGCTGCCGCCGATGAATGCGGCGCTGCTCGGTGAACTCGCGCTGCCGGCCCTCACGGTCGCGGCGCTGGCCGCCATCGAGTCGCTGCTCGCGGCGCGGGTGGCCGCGTCGCTCGCCGACACCGGCCCCTACGACCCCGATCGCGAGCTCGTCGGCCAGGGCCTCGCCTCGGTCGCCGCCGGCCTCTTCGGCGGCATGCCGGCCACGGGTGCCATCGCGCGCACGGCCGTCAGCGTGCGTGCCGGTGCCCGCACCCGCGTCGCAGCCGTGGCGCACGCGCTCGTGCTGCTGCTCGTCGTGCTGGTCGCGGCGCAGCCGGTGGGTCTCATCCCGCTGGCCGCCCTCTCGGGTGTGCTCATGGTCACCGCGGTGCGGATGGTGCACCTCACGACCGTGCGCAGCATCCTGCGTTCCACGCGCGCCGATGCGATCGCCTTCGTCGTGACGGCCGTCGTGACGATCTCCGTCGACCTCATCGTCGCGGTCGTGATCGGCATCGTGGTGGCGGGCATCTTCGCGATCCGCAGCCTGTCGCGCGCGACGGGTGTGACGCGCGAGGCCGTGCAGGGCGAGCCGGTCGCGGGCGACGAGCGCATCGCGATCGTGCGCCTCGACGGGCCGTTGTTCTTCGCGGCCGCCGACCGGGTGGCCGACACGGTGAACGCGCTGGACGGCGTCTCGGTCGTGATCCTGCGCATGTCGCAGCTCGAGCTCGTCGACGCCACCGGGGCCCATGTGCTCTCCGAGATCGTGCAGCGCCTCGAGTCGCGCGGCATCACGGTGCTCATCAAGGGCGTGCGCGAGGGGCACGTCGAGCTGTTCCGCACCGTGGGGGTGCTGAGGGCGCTGCGGCACCACAAGCATCTCTTCGCCGAGTTGCCGGATGCGATCGAGCACGCGCGCAGCCACGTGGCGCGTGAGCGGGCGGCCGGCTGACGCGAGTCGCGGAACTGCACAATAGTGATATTGATAGCACTATTGTTCAATTTGAGGCACAATAGTGTCGTGCGATTTCAGTTCCCCTTTGGGGTGGTCACGCCCACGACCGACGGCGATGTGCTCGCCGTGCTCGCGGCGAGTCGTTCCGAGTACACCGTCGGCCAGTTGAACGCGCTCATCCCGAGCCGGTCGCACAACGGTATCCGGAAGGTCGTCGAGCGGCTCGCCGAGCAGGGCATCGTGGTGACGCGCGAGATCGGACGCACGCGCAGCTACGCGCTCAACGACGAACATCTGCTCGCGGACGCGCTTCGCGAGATCGCCGACGCGCGCCGGCTCCTCCTCGTCCGACTCGGTTCCGCTGTCGAGGCGTGGACCGAGCCGCCGCTACTGGGCGTGTTGTTCGGCTCGGCGGCGCGCGGCGACATGCGCCTGGACAGCGACCTCGATCTACTGCTCGTTCGACGCACGGGAACGGGCGACGATGAATGGGAGTCCGCCGCAGCTGAACTCACCACGCGAGCCAGTCTCTGGACGGGCAACGACGCGCGGATCGTAGATCTGGATGAGGAGGATCTGCGTTCCACCGCGCATCGTCCGCTGCTCGAGTCCGTCGCGCGTGAGGGACTCACCTTCTTCGGTGACCCGGCTGTGATCTCCCGCGCGGTGGCGGGCCAACACACATGAGCCCCCGACCGGGCCGCGTGCTCCGCGCAACGGCTGAGATCACACGTGAACGCCGCACACGCGCCATCGAGTTCTGGCAATCCGCCGAGGACTTGCGCGATCTCGATGGGGACGGGAACAGCATCGTCTCGCTTTACGTGCTCGCGGGCGTCGCGGCGTCGGATGCGATCTGCGGCGCGCGGCTCGGGGAGTACGCCCAGGGCGAGAATCATGCCGACGCGCTCGCAGTAATGAAGCGCGCGGACCCGGCGCTGGTCGCGTCGCTCCAACGCCTGCTGAGCAGGAAGACCGAGTGGCCGTACGGCGGTGCCGGCGTCTCTGCGTCGCGGATCGAGAGTGCGAGGGCCGCGGCGACCCGGCTCGTGGAGGCCGCACGACGAAGCACCCGCGCCTAGGCTCGAAGCGATGGCACACCTGCTCGGCGCCGAAGGCATCTCGCTCTCCTTCCCCACGAAAGACGTCTTCGTGCGCCTCACGGTCGGGCTCGACGAGGGCGATCGCATCGGCGTGGTCGGACGCAACGGCGACGGCAAGTCGACGCTGCTGCGTATCCTCGCAGGCCGGCAGCAGCCCGACTCGGGGCGCGTCACGGTGCGCGGCGGCACCCGCATCGGCATGCTCGACCAGGCCGACCGGCTGCCCGAAGATGAGACCATCCACCATGCCGTGGTCGGCGACCGCGCCGAGCACGAGTGGGCGGGTGACGCGAAGGTGCGGGATGTCGTGCACGGGCTGCTCGGCGACCTGCCGTTCGAGGCGCGGATCGGCGAGCTCTCGGGCGGTCAGCGGCGCCGCGTGGCGCTCGCGGCGCTGCTCAGCCGCGAATGGGATGTCGTGTTCCTCGACGAGCCCACCAACCACTTGGATGTCGAGGGCGTGGCGTGGCTCGCCGAGCACCTGAAGACGCGCTGGTCGAAGAACCAGGGCGGACTCGTGGTCGTCACCCACGACCGCTGGTTCCTCGACGAGGTTTCGACCGACACCTGGGAGGTGCATGACGGCATCGTGGAGCCGTTCGAGGGCGGCTACGCGGCGTATGTGCTGCAACGCGTCGAGCGCGACCGGATGGCGGCGGCATCCGAGGCGAAGCGCCAGAACCTCATGCGCAAGGAACTCGCCTGGCTGCGCCGCGGGGCACCTGCGCGCACCTCGAAACCGAAGTTCCGCATCGACGCCGCCAACGCGCTCATCTCCGATGTGCCGCCCGTGCGTGACCGCGTCGCGCTCGAGCAGCTCGCGACCTCACGCCTCGGCAAGGATGTCGTGGACCTGCTGGATGTCGCGGTCACGTTCCCGGATGGTGCGGGCGGCGAGCGCGAGGTGCTGCGCGACATCACGTGGCGCATCGCCCCGGGCGAGCGCACCGGCATCCTGGGCGTCAACGGCGCAGGCAAGTCGACGCTGCTGGGACTCGTGGCAGGAACCGTCGCGCCGACGGCGGGGCGCGTCAAGACGGGCAAGACGGTGCGCATCGCCGTGCTCGATCAGCGCCTCTCCGAACTCGACGAGATCGCCGACGACCGGGTCGCGGATGTCGTGGGGCGCCAGCGCGCGAGCTACCGCGTGGGCAGCGGTGCCGAACTGACGCCCGGCCAGCTGCTCGAGCGGCTCGGCTTCTCGAATGCACAGCTCTCCACGCCCGTGCGCGACCTCTCGGGCGGGCAGAAGCGGCGCCTGCAGCTGCTGCTCATCCTGCTCGACGAGCCCAACGTGCTGATCCTCGACGAGCCCACCAACGACCTCGACACCGACATGCTCGCCGCCATGGAGGACCTGCTCGACTCCTGGCCCGGCACCCTGCTCGTCGTGTCGCACGATCGCTACCTCATCGAGCGCGTCACCGACCAGCAGTACGCCGTGATGGGCGGCGGCATGCGGCACCTCCCGGGCGGGGTCGACGAGTACCTGAGGTTGCGGCGTCACGTCGTGTCGGGGGCGAGCCCACGGCGCGACCCCATTCGACGCCTCAGCCCGCGCCGGTGGTCGACGCCGCCCTCACGGGAGCCGAGCGCCGCACCGCCGAGAAGGAGCTCGCATCCGTGGAACGGCGCATGGCGAAGCTCGCCGACGCGATCACGGCGCAGCATGACGCGTTCGCATCCGCCGACCAGAGCGACTACGCGCTGCTGCAGCGCCTGCAGGCCGAGCTGGCCGAGCTCGAGGCCGAGTCGGCCGCGCTCGAGAACCGCTGGCTCGCGCTCGGCGAGGCCCTCGAGGGCTGAGTCCCGCGGCGGTTTCGGCGCTCCGCGCTCACCGCGCCAACGGCAGAGCGCCGAAACCGCGGCAGAGGGACACGGGACCGAAGTCCCTCGCGCGCCGCGCTCGTGCGGCCCTAGCCTGAGGCCAAGCGACGAGCACACGTCGCCGGAAGGGATCGGGACCATGCGCACGTACCTCGTCACCGGAGCGGCATCCGGAATCGGCAAGGCCACCCAGGAGCTGCTCGAGGAGCGCGGCCACCGCGTCATCGGGCTCGACCTGCACGGCACCGACATCGACGCCGACCTCGCCACCGCCGAGGGCCGTGCCGGGCTCGCGGATGCCGTGCGTGCGAAAGCCCCGGACGGCCTCGACGCGATCGTGGCGGTGGCTGGCGTCGCCCTGCCGACCTCGCTCACGGTTCGGGTCAACTACTTCGGTACTCTCGCGACACTCGAGAACCTGCGCCCGCTGCTGGCCGGGTCGGAGGCGCCGCGCGCGGTCGTGGTCTCGTCGATGGCGTCGTTCATGCCCGTCGACGACGAACTCGTCGCGCTGCTCGCGTCCGGGAACGAGGATGCCGCCGTCGCGCGCGCCGACGTGCTCGCCGGCGGGGAGTCCGGCGGTCTCATCTACGCGTCGACCAAGCGGGCGCTCTCCGAATGGGTGCGCACCCAGTCGATCGCCGAGCAGTGGGCGGGCGCCGGGATCCCGCTCAACGCCGTTGGCCCCGGCATCATCCTGACGCCCATGACGGCGCCGCTCATGCAGACCGCCGAGTCTCGCGACCAGATGGCTCACGTGGTGCCGATGCCGCTCGGCGGGCCCGCGGAGCCGATCGTGATCGCCCGGGCGCTCGCGTGGCTCGCGAGCGAGGAGAACACCCACATGGCCGGCCAGACGGTCTACGTCGACGGCGGTGCGGACGTCGCCCTCCGCGGCCCCCACGTGTTCGGCACGACCGCCTGATCAGGAGCCGTCGCGCAGTTCGGCGAGGGTCGTCGAGGCGAAGCGGATGTCGTCGAAGCGCACCGCGCATCCGTCACCGTGCGGAGACTGCACCTCGAAGCCCACGCGCACATCCGCCAGCGGCACATCGAGCCGGAACACGCGCAGCAGCTCCCAGTGCGACCCGTCGGTCGAGCCGTGGAACGCGTAGGCCTGTCCGACGCGCGACACCCGCATCCATGCCCGGTCGCCTTCGATGGTGAACGAGTTGGCATCGTCAGCGACGCCGCGGCAGACGACCGTCACGAGCATCGGGCGGCCATCGGGGAGTACTCGAAGCACAGCTTCGCCCAGTTGGTGTCGTCGGCCCACAGCAGCAGCACGCCCGCATCGGCGGTTGCGGCGAAGTCGACCGTCACGTGCGCCGCGAGCTGGTAGTCGCCCTCGGGCGGCGTGCCGAGCAGGGCAGGCGCGTTGAGCACGACACCCTCGCCCTCGTGGCGTGCGGCCGGGTCGATGAAGATGTCGGTGCGCGCGGGTGCCGTGGCCGCGAGCGACGTGGGGCCGCTGATCCACTCGAGCTCACGGGTCGGGCTCAGCGTAAACGGTACGGCGTCGTGGGCGATGGTCACGGGCTCCTCCTTCGGTCGCTCGTGTCAGTCTGCCCGACGCGGATGCGGCCTGCGCGCTCGGCGAGCGTCGTGAAGGCAGCCGCGAGGGCGGGCGGTTCGGCACCGGTGACCTCGGCGTCGAAGCGCAGGAACGACGCCGCGAGCGCGGTCCACGACCACGACCCGGCGCTGACGCGGGTGCGTTGCGCATCCACCGCTTCGACGACGGCGTCCGCCGCGAACGGCAACACGGCCTCGATCGGCAGGGCGAGCACGACCGAACCCCGACACGGCCACGCGTCACCCGCGACCGCACCGCGGAAGCGTGCCGTCAGGAAGGTATGGGGATCGTGGCCGGGCAGCTCGCGCGGCGTGAAGCGAGCTCCGCGCGCCGAGCGGGGCAGCATCCGGTCGACGCGGTAGACGCGCCAGTCGTCGCGGTCGAGGTCCCAGCCGATGAGGTACCAGCGCCCGCTGCGCGCGACGAGGTGGTGTGCCTCCGTGCGACGCGGAGCCGTGTCGGCAGTCTCGCCGTAGTCGAAGCGGAGTACCTCGCGCGCCCGGATGGCCCCGCTCACGGCCAGCAGCCGCGCGGGATCCACGGGCGCGACCGCCGCGGGTGAGCTGGCGACCACACCGTCCACCCGATGGCGCACGGGCGACGGCATGACCTGCCGCACCGTCGCGAGGGCGCGCTCGGCCGCCTCGCCGATGTCGGCACCGGATGCGGCGGCCGTCTGCAGGGCGATCGCGACGGCGACGGCCTGCTCGTCGTCGAACAGCAAGGGCGGCAGCTCCGCTCCCGCATCCAAGCGGTAGCCGCCATCCGGTCCCTTCATGGCCTGCACGCGGTAGCCGAGTTCGCGCAAGCGGTCGACATCGCGACGCACCGTGCGCACGCTCACCTCGAGCCGCTCGGCGAGCAGCTCGCCCGGCCAGTCGCGACGCGCCTGCAGCAGCGAGAGCAGGCGCAGCATGCGCGAGGTCGTGTCGGCCATGTTCCGAGGGTACGTCGAGAAGAGGCCGGGAACTGACCTGTATTGCGCGAAGAGTGGGGCATGCCAGATCGGCATCACACCAGAAGGAGATCGCGATGACCATCGCCACCACGCCCCACCTCAACTTCCGCGGAGACGCGCGCGCCGGTCTCGAGTTCTACCAGTCCGTCTTCGGCGGGCAACTGGCGCTCGTGCGCTACGTCGACGCGGGAGCCGTCACCGACCCGGCGGAGGCCGAGCAGATCATGTGGGGGCAGGTGGCCTCCGAGGCCGGCTTCCGCGTCATGGCCTACGACGTTCCCGGCCACACCGCGTGGGAGCCCGGCGTCATCCCGCTCTTCGTGTCGGTGCGCGGCACCGACCCCGACGAACTCGCCGGCTACTGGGAGAAGCTCGCCGAGGGGGCCGCGGTCGTCGTGCCGCTCGCTCCGGCCGGCTGGTCGCCGCTCTACGGGATGCTGAAGGACCGCTTCGGCGTCACCTGGGTGCTCGACCTCGAGGTGCCCTGGCGGGGCTGAGTGTGCGGGTGCGGCATGCGCGCTCGGTAGGCTCGCATCCGTGCCCTCACCCGCCTCCGCCCGTGTCGCGGGGCTCGGCATCCACCTACCGGATCGGGTGCGCACGACCGCTGAGACCGAGGCGGACCTGCGACGTCGCAACCGCGACGTGCGGCTGCCGACGGGGCTCATCCGGCGCATGACAGGCGTCGAGACGGTGCACGTGCGCCCCGAGGGATGGGACGCCTCCGACCTCGCCGTGGCCGCGGCTCGCGAGGCGCTCGCCGAGTCGCCGGGCGACGTCGAGCTCGTGCTCTTCGCCTCGGCAAGCCAAGACCTCATCGAGCCGGCCACGAGCCACATCGTTGCGGCCAAGCTCGGCGTCGACGCGCCGGTCATGGACATCAAGAACGCCTGCAACTCGGTCGTCAACGCGATGCAGGTCGCCGACGTCTTCATCCGCACCGGGCAGTACCGGCGCGTGCTCATCGCGAGTGGCGAGGCGCCGACCGCCGCCGTGCGCTGGGACGTGGACTCGCACGCGCAGTTCCTGCGCAGCTTCCCCGGGTACACGATGAGCGACGGCGGCGCGGCCCTCGTGCTGGAGGCGTCCGACGACGCGGATGTCGGCATCCGGTCGACGCGGTTCCTCGCGGTCTCGCGCCACTGGGGCGTCGGCACCCTGCCCGGCGGCGGCACGATGCGCACCCGCGACCTCGACGCGGAGTACTTCGACATGGACGGTCACGGCCTGCAGCAGGCGTTCCTGGAGCTCGGTCCCGAGCCGGTGCTCGGGCTGCTGCATGATCGCGGGCTCAGCTGGAGCGACTTCGACCTCGTCGCCATCCACCAGGTGGCGCTGCCCTACCTGCCGCCGATCTTCGAGCGGCTCGGGGTGCCCGACGACCGCACGGTCATCACGGTGGCCGAGCACGGCAACCTCGCCTCGGTCACCTTGCCCCTGCAGCTGAAGCTCGCTCGTGAGCGCGGGATGCTGCACGCGGGCTCGCGTGCGCTGCTCATCGGTCTGGCCGGCGGCATCTCGCTCGGACTCGTCGAGGTGGTCTGGTGACGCGCCTCGCCGTCGTCGTGCCCGTCTACCAGGAAGCGGCGGGCATCACACCGACCCTGCGCGCGCTTGCCGCCCAACGCGACGCCGACTTCGCGGTGTGGTTCGTCGACAACGGCTCGACCGACGGCTCGGCCGACACCATCCGCGGGTTCGCGCAGGAGCGCGGGCTGACCGACTGGCACATCGTCGACGAGCCGCAGAAGGGCACGGGCGCTGCCGCCGACACCGGCATGCGCGCGGCGATCGCCGCCGGCGCGACGCTGCTCGCCCGCACCGACGCCGACTGCCTGCCGCGCGAGGACTGGACCGCGTCCGTGCGCCGCGCCCTCACCCCGCGCGATGAGGGCGGCCTGGGACTGCGCCTCGTCGGCGGAGAGCTCATGGCACGGCGCGACGAGGGCGTCGGCTGGGCGACTCGGGCGACCCTGCGTGGTGCCGTGCACGTAGCCTCGGCGTTCGGGCGCATCCGTCCCGGTAACCGCGGCGAGGGGTACCTCGGCCCGTACCTGATGGCAGCTGGGTGCAACGTCGGCATCACGGCCGAGCTCTACCTCGCCGCCGGCGGCTTCCCGCGCACCGCGATCGAAGAGCTGCACGAAGACCGCGCGCTCGTGAACGCCGTGCGCCGCATCACACGCGACTACGCACGACGATCGGATGTCGTGGTCTACGGGTCGAGCCGGCGCGTGCGCGCGTGGGGGCTGCGCCGCACCCTGCTCTGGTACAAGGACCACGCGTACAAGCCCGACGTGGTCGATATCCGATGACCGCCGAGCGCGCAACGCGAGCCGACCGCGCCGTCGTGCGGGCGGCGCATCCCGTTGCGTTCCCGCTCGTCTCGGCGATCCCCGGCGCTGTGCGGCGGGTGCCCGGCCTCGGCGTCGTGGTGAAAGACGCCGGCTTGCTGCGCGCCGTGCTCATGGATTCCGAGCACTTCACGAAGAACGGCCCCGGTGCCCCGAGCGACCTCTGGACGCCCGTGCTCGGCCCGCGCGTGCTGCTCAACATGGAGGGTGTCGAGCACCACGCGCTGCGTCGCCAGCTCGCACCGCTGTTCTCGCCCGCGTTCGTCGACGGGTTCGTGGCCGAGAGCCTCGGGGCGGCGACCGACGCGCTCGCGGCGGCCCTCGCATCCGGAGACCGGGTCGACCTCGTCACCCACGCGCGGCGCGGGGCTGGCCGGGTGATCTCGCGGCTGGTCGGCCTCGACGAGAGCGCCTTCGACGATCGGATGTTCGCACGGGTCTCGAGCGTCACCGGCTACGTCACGCTCGCCCGCCCGCGGCTCGGCCCGCGTCAGCTCGTGGCCGCGCGGGGCATCCTCGGCGAACTGGGCGCGCACGCATCGCGCGCGTACGCGGGCGACGACTCGACCGTGCCCGGACGCATGCGCGCCCTCGGCCTGTCCGAGCCCGAGGCACTCGGCGCGGTCGGCGCGTTCGTGCTCACAGGCACCGAGACGATCGTGTCGTACCTGCCGCGGCTCGTCGCACTGCTCGTCGACTCGGGTTGGCACGCGCGCCTGGCTGCCGACCCGTCGGGTACGGATGCGGCGATCGCGGAGGCGCTCCGGGTCACGACGCCGTCGCCCGTCATGCTGCGTGCGGTGACAGCGCCGACCCGCATCGGGCCGGTCGCGGTGCGCCCGGGCGACCGCATCATCCTCGGCACCTACTGGGCCGACACGGCGCTCGGCGTCTTCGATCCGGACGCGAACCCGGCGGCATCCCTCAAGCAGCTGTGGTTCGGCGCGGGCGCGCACTACTGCCTCGGTGCCCCGCTCGCGATGGCGCAGATCCGGCTGGCGCTCGACGCGCTGCTCGTGCATCCGGGGCTTTCGATCACCCGCCGCCGAGCCGCGCGCGGGGTGCTCATCCCCTCCTACGCCGAGCTCGAGGTGGCCGCATGAGCGACCTCGTGCACGCCGTCGTGCTCGCCGCGACTGCTGCTGCTGCTCTCATCCCGAATCAAGGAACGCAGCATCCCACATCAAGGAACTCGACGCTTCCGGATGCCTCACCCGCCCCATCAGTCGACTCCCGTCACAGAGGTTCCTTGATTCGGGCCGCTCGGTTCCTTGATGTGGGAAGCGCGGAGGGGCGCGCCGCATGAGCGACCTCGTGCACGCCGTGCTCGCCGCGGCCGACCGCACGCCCGATGCTGCGGCGCTCACGGCGCGCGGGCGCACCTGGAGCTACCGCGAGCTGGCCCGCCGCATCCGGGCGATCGCCGCGGGCCTGCGCGCCGAGGGGCTCGCGCCCGGTGACCGGGTGCTGTTCTCGGTGCGCCCGGGACCGGATGCCGTGGCGCTCGCGCTCGGCATCGTCGGGGCAGGCGGCACGGTGGTGTTCGCCGACCCGGGTGCCGGTGAGGCGCTCTTCCGCGCCCGCGCCCAGCTCGCCGCCCCGCGGTGGGTGGCGGCCGAGTCGCTGCTCTACCTCGCCTCGAGCGGGCCGCTGCGCGGCCTCGCCCGACGGCGGGGGCTCGAGCTCGCGCCGTACGCCCGTCTGGTTCCGGATGCGCGGCACATCCGCGCGGGCGGGTGGCTTCCCGGCGTGCCGGCCCGTGCCCTCGCGCTCGCGCGCCTGGCCGCGGGAGACGCCGACGGCATCGTGACGGGCCATGCCGACGATGCCGCACTCGTGGTGTTCACCTCGGGCACGACCGATGCGCCGAAGGCCGTCGTGCACACGCGCGGTTCGCTCGGCGCGGGGCTCACCGATTTCGCCGACGGCGTCGGCATCCGGGCGGGGCTGCGGGTGCTCACGGATCAGCTCATGGTGGGAGTGCCCGCCCTCATCGGCGGCGCCCACTGGACGATGCCCGCACCGGGCCTCGACCCCGGTGCCCGACCCGGGGCGTACCTCGGGCACCTCGGCGAGGCCGAGCTGCTGTTCGCGAGCCCCGCGACGCTCGACGCGATCCTGCGTGTGCTGGATTCGCGCCCCGAGCTCACCGCCCGGCTCGCCCGGCGTCTCGAGACGATCGTGCTGGGCGGCGCCCCCGTGCTGCCGCCGCTGCTGCGACGCGTGTTCGCCCGCCTGCCCGAGGTGCGCATCCGTACGGTGTACGGCATGACCGAGATCCTGCCGGTGGCGATCGCCGACGGGGCCGAGAAGCTCCGCCTCGCGGAGTCGGGCGTCGACGGCGACCCCGTGGGCCGGCTCGTGCCGAGCGTCAACGCCCGCATCGACGAGGGCGAACTCGTGCTCGCAGGCCCCGGACTCGCACGCGGGTACCTCGCCGAGCTGCCCGCGCATCCGCTCTCCGAACTGCGCACGGGCGACCTCGCCGTGATCGAGGGCGACGCGCTCGTGCTGCGCGGACGCGCCAAGGACATGTTCATCCGCGGCACCCAGAACGTCTACCCGGGGCTCTACGAGCCGCTCATCGCGGGGCTGCCGGGCGTGGCCGATGCCGCGATGGCGGGGATTCCGGATGCGATCGGCGACGATCGCATCGTCGTCGCGGTGGTGCCGGCCGACGCGGTGCCTGAGGCGCCGACCATCCAGCACGCGCTCGCAGCCGAGGTCGCCCGGCGTCTGCCGGGCCTGGTGGATGCCGGTGTGCTGCCCGGCGCGGTCGTCGTGGTGCCCGAGCTGCCGCGCGCCGGGCGCGGACGCAAGCTCGACCGCGCCGCGCTCGCCGCGTCGCTCGCGCGCTTCGCCGACGCGACCTCGTCCGGGGAGGCGACGCCGTGAGGATCGCCGTCACGGGTGCGTCGGGCTTCATCGGCGGTGCCGTCGCCACCGCGCTCGCCGATGCCAACCACGACGTGACGGGATTCGGCCGGCGGCGGCGCGGCTGGTCGCATCCGCTGGCCCGCTATCGGGTGTGGGACATCACCTCGGGCCCGCTGCTCGGCGACCGCGACTTCGACGCCGTCGTGCACTGCGCGGCCCTCGCCGACGATTGGGCCCCACTGCCCGAGGCGATGCGCGCCAACCGCACCGGCACACGCAACGTCGTGGCGAGCTTCCGCGGCGCCCGCATCGTGCACCTGTCGACGTCGTCGGTGTACGACGCCTTCATCCCGACCGTGCAGGCCACCGAGGGTGCGGCGCCCGCGACGCGGTTCCTCTCGAGCTACGCCGAGTCGAAGACCTTCGCCGAGCTCGAGGTGATGGGGTCGGATGCCGTCATCCTGCGTCCGCACGCCGTCTACGGCCCCGGCGACACGACGCTCTTGCCGCGCGTGCTCGCCGCTGTGCGGCACGGCCGCCTCGTGCTGCCCGAGGGTGCGCGGGTGCCGCACTCGCTCACCCACATCGACCACCTCGTCGACGCCGTGCGGCTCGGCCTCACCGGGCCCCAGGGCGTCTACAACATCGCCGACGCCGAGCCGGTCGTGCTCGCCGAGGTCATCGAGGAGTTCCTCGCACGGCGTAAGGTGCGTGCGCGTCTGGTGCGGATGCCCTACGCCGCCGCCCTTCGCGCCGCCGCCGTCGCGGAGGCCGCGGCGCACGTCCGGCGCCGACGCCCGCGGGTGACGCGCTACGCGGTGAGTCAGCTCGGGCTCGAGCGCACGCTCGATGTCACGGCGGCCCGTGAGCGGCTCGGCTTCGAACCCGGCTCGACCGACCTCGAGGGCGCCGAGCACTGGTGAGCACCGTCAGCGAACGGGCACGAGGCGCGGGGGCGGGCCTTCGAGTCGGGCGATCGCGATCTTCACCTCGACGAGTTCGCGTTCGACTGCGGTCATGCGCGCCGTCAGCTGGGTCTCGACTCCGTCGATCCGCTCGGTGAGTCGGGTCTCGACTCCGTCGATCCGCTCGGTGAGTCGGGTCTCGATTCCGTCGATCCGCTCGGTGAGTCGGGCCTCGACCGCGTCGATGCGGGCCTCGAGCTTGGTCTCGACTCCGTCGATGCGGGCCCCGAGCTTGGTCTCGACTCCGTCGATGCGGGCCCCGAACTTCGCGTCGAAGCTGTCGAATCGCGCGTCCATGCGTCGGATGAGCCACGCGAACGCCGAGGCGAAGCTCGCCAGCACGCCCACGATCCCGATGATCGTGGTGAGGGTCTCGACCGACACGTACACACCGCCATTCTGACTCCGCCGGATGCCGAATGTCATCGATTCTCGCCCGATCGCGGACCCGATGCCATCGACGACGGCAAAGTGGTGGAACGCGTCAGTCCGCGCTCCCTGGGGAGGGACGGATCAGACCTTCTGCACCACGAGCGAGGCGTATGCCGGGATGAGCACCCGTCGCCCATACCGCCGTGACACCACGCGGAACCCCCGCCCGTCGCCGAGGAGCATCTCCAGCATCGCGGCGAGCTCCGCGCGCGCGAGCGGCCCGCCCAGGCACAGGTGCCGCCCGGCACCGAACCACAGCTGACGGTTGTGCGGCAGGTAGGGCCGGTCGATACGGAACGCCCCCGCGACGTTGTTGGCCGTCCACGTGAGCACCATCACGCGCTCGCCCGCACGCAGTGTGCGACCCGCGACCTCGACATCCGCGAGCACCGAGCGCCCGATGAGCGGTGCGGGGCTCGTCACGCGCAGGGCCTCGCGCACGGCATCCTCGCGGTGTTCCGGATGCGCGAGCAGCCGGTCGACTTCGCCCGAGTCGTACAGCACCGCCGCCATGCGCGCCATGGCCGATGCGGCCGTCTCGGTGCCGGCCACCATGAGCAGCGTCGAGAGACCCTTCGTCTCGCGCAGGCTGAGCCCGAGCTCGCGGCAGCGTCCGATGACGGTGTCGGGATGCGCGTCCGGGAACACGGCATCGATGTGGGCCGTGAGCTGCTCGACGATGTCGCGTGCGAGCGCGATCTTGTGCGGAGGCAGTTCGGTGTCGGCGGTCGTGCCGAGCGCGATCGAGGCGAGCCGTTCGCCCGTCGCGAAGATCTCGAGGTCGGCGGCGTCGCCGCGGCTCGCGTCGACCGGAAGACCGAGCAGCTGGGTCACCATCCGCCCGACCAGGATGCGCGACAGTTCGGCGAGGTCGAGCGGCTCGCCCGCCTCGAACGCCGCGCGCGCCTCGGCCAGTCGCGCCCCCATGCGTGCTCGACGAAGGCGGCGGAACTGCGCTCGGTGAAGAGCTCCTTGCTGCGGGTGCGCAGCTCGTGGTGGCCCGGCCCGTCGAAGAGCTCGTAGACCCAGTCGCCCAGGATCTGCGCCCACAGGTGTCCCACGCCGCCCTCCGAGAGCAGTGTCAGATGAGCGGGATCGTTGAGCAAGGTGCGCGCGACGACCGGGTCGGAGGTGATCCACCCGAGCCGCGGCACCTTCATGATCGGGCGCGCGAACTGTCCGACCCAGTTGAGCAGCGGCAGCGCCGGCCGTGCGGCGCGAAGCAGGCGGTGCTCGTGCGCGGCGGCACCGGATCCGATCCCGTCACGGATCAGTCGGATGCGGCGCTCGCGCGGGGCGGCGTCGAGCTCGGCGGCGACGGGCATGCGGTCAGCCTAGTGAGGGCCCGTGCGAGGCGAACGCCTACAGCTTGCCGGCCGCCTTGAGAGCCAGGTAGTGGTCGGCGAGCGCCGGCGGCAGCTCCTGCGGCGCACCGGTCACCACATCCCCGCCGAGGCGACGGATCGCCGCAGCGACGCGCGTCGCATCCAGCAGCGCCCGCTCGGCGGCCGCTGCCCGATACACCTCGTCGCTCGCGCCCCGCACCGCGGTCGCGGCCAGCACATCCGGGTCGGTCACCGAGGCCACGACCACGGTGTGGCGCCGCGTGAGCTCGGGCAGCATCGCGAGCAGTGGTTTCGCAGCGCCCGGCGCGTCGATCGTCGTGAGCAGCACCACGAGCGCGCGGTGCGGCGTGATGGAGCGCACGAGTCCGGGCACGGCGCGCCAATCGGGTTCGATGAGCTCGGGCTCGATCGGGGCGAGCACATCGACCATGCGGGCCAGCAGCTGGGCACCCGTCGCGCCTTGCACGCGCCCGCGCACGCGGCGGTCGTACACCGCGAGGTCCACCCGGTCGCCGGCGCGGGTGGCGAGCGCCGCGAGCAGCAGACTCGCCTCGAACGCCGTGTCGAGGCGCACCTCGTCGGCGATGCGTGCCGCGGCCGTGCGCCCGGAGTCGATCACGAGCACGATGCGCCGATCGCGTTCCGGCCGCCAGGTGCGCACCACGAGCTTCGCGCCGCCGCCCGCGGGATCCCGGCGCCTCGCCGTCGCGCGCCAGTCGATCGAGCGCACGTCGTCGCCGCGCACGTACTCGCGCAGGCTGTCGAACTCGGTGCCCTGGCCGCGGATGAGCAGCGACGTGCGCCCGTCGAGCTCGCGCAGCCGGGCGATGCGCGAGGGCAGGTGGCGCCGCGAGGTGAACGGCGGCAGCACGCGCAACGCGGCAGGGGCCCGCAGCGTGCGCTGGCGGGAGACGAGATGGAGCGGCCCGCCCGAGCGCACCGTGACCCCCGCCGCTCGCAGCTCGCCGCGCCGGGTGGGCGTGAGCATCGTGCGCACGGCCCGCCGCTCGCCCGACGGCACGGCAACCGCCACTCGCGTCGGTCGCGCACCGGCCGAGGGCTGCCAGGCATCCCGCACCACTGCCCGCACGGTGCGCCGCCCGGTGTTCAGAATCGTGAGCGTCGTCTCGACGGGCTCGCCCAGCCGCGCCCGAGCGGGAACCGTGCGCTCCACGCGCAAGCCCGCGGGCGACCCGGCCAGCAGGGCGTCGAGCGCGCCCCCGGCGGCCAGGAGACCCAGCCACACCCAGAACCCGGGCCAGCCGCCGAGCAGCACGACGGGGACGGCGCCCAGCGCGAGCACCGCCACGAACCACCCCGAGATCGCCATCACGTGCTCAGATCGGAACGCGAACCTGCTGGATCACGGCGCGCAGCACCGCATCCGCGCCGACGCCCTCGAGCTCCGCCTCGGGCCGCAGCTGGATACGGTGCCGCAACACGGGAAGCGCCATCGCCTGGATGTGGTCGGGGTCACCCCGGCCGCGCCCGAGAGCCACGCCCAGGCCCGCGACGCCGCGAGCAGGGCGGTGGTGCCACGCGGGCTCACGCCGAGGCGCACCGAGGGGCTCTGCCGCGTGCCCCGCGCGAGGTCGACCGCGTAGCCGAGCACGTCCGCGCTCACCGGCATGCGCGCCACGTCGGCCTGCGCCGCCTGCAGCGTGGCCGCGTCCAGCACCGGCGTGACGCCGGCGGCCTCGAGATCGCGCGGGTTGAAGCCCGACGCGTGCCGCACGAGCACCTCGACCTCGGCATCCCGCGCCGGCAGGTCCAGCACGAGCTTCAACAGGAACCGGTCGAGCTGCGCCTCGGGGAGGGTGTAGGTGCCCTCGTACTCGATCGGGTTCTGCGTCGCCGCCACGAGGAACGGCACGGGCAGCGCGCGTGTCACGCCGTCGGCCGACACCTGCCGCTCCTCCATCGCCTCGAGCAGCGCCGACTGGGTCTTGGGAGGCGTGCGGTTGATCTCGTCCGCGAGCAGGATGTTGGTGAACACCGGACCCTCACGGAACTCGAACTCGCCGGTCTTCGGGTCGTACACGACCGAGCCGGTGATGTCGCCGGGCATGAGGTCGGGGGTGAACTGCACGCGCCGGGTCTCGAGCGACAGCGAGCGCGAGAGCGTGCGTACGAGCAGCGTCTTGGCGACGCCGGGCACGCCCTCCAGCAGCACGTGGCCGTTGGCGAGCAGGGCGATGAGCAGGCCGGTGACGGCACCGTCTTGGCCCACCACCGCCTTTCCGACCTCGAGGCGCACGCGCGAGAGAGCATCGCGCAGTTCGGATGTGGTGGTCATGGCGTCCATTCTCTTCTGATGCGGGGTCTCGGGTGGCGGGGTCTCGGCGGCGGTCAGCTCGGCCGCACCGCGCGACCGAGCTCGCGCTCGAGTCGCAGCAGTTCGTCGGAGATCCGCACGAATCCCCGGTCGTCGAAGGCGGGCTCGGAACGCAGCAGGGCGGTGAGCGCCGCCGGATCGCGCCCGGTGAGCGCGGCGGTCGCGCCGATGATCTCCTCGGGGGTCGCCGAGCGGCCGAGGCCCAGGGTGCGCGCGAGCCGTGCCAGGGTCGCACTCCGCAGCATCGCGAGGGCGTGGTCGCGCGCCCCGCTGCGGGCGTACAGCCGCGCACGGCCCTCCATCGTCTCGCTCGAGCGCACCTCAACCGGCAGCTGCTCGACGACGACGGCGCCCATCCGCCGCCCCCGCCAGACGGCGGCCGCGACGCCCACGAGCAGCAGCAGCACGACGAGCGGAGCGAACCAGGCGCCCTGCAGTGAGGCGAGGCTGTTGGCATCGTCGAACGCGAGATCGTCCATGTCGGGCTGGTACCACACGAGCTTCGGCTGCTCGCCGAGCAGACCGAGCGCGAGGGCGGCGTTGCCCGAGTCGGTCACGTACTGGTTCTCGAGCACCTCGCCGAGGCCGAGCAGGGTCACGATCCGCGAGCCGCGTTCGATGCGCACGAGACCGTATCCGTCGTCGCCGGATGCGAAACAGCGCTCGGCGCTCGCGGGCGCGGTGTAGGCGTCGCCGCCCGCGTTCACCGACTCGGCGCGCTGCACGGCGGGCAGGTCGCAATCGGCCGGCAGCTCGCCGCCCCCGAAGCCCGCGTACTCGACGCCGGGGGTGAGCTGCTCGAGGCCCACATCCGTGGGCTGCACGACGATCAGGTGCTGCGAGAGGTTCAGCACGCTCGCGTAGGCCTCCTCGGTCAGCACCCACCAGTCGTCGTCGACGAGCAGCGTCACATCGCGCCCGTCACCCACCGCGACCTCGGTCTCCCAGAAGGAGTGCGTGATGGTCACGTCGACGCCCTGCTGTCCGAGCACCTGCGCGAGGGCCATCGCGCCCGTCTCGCTCGGGTCGACGGGGGAGCGATCGTGCTGCCCTGACCGTGAGGTCTGTCCGGCGGCCCACACCGCGAGCCCGCCGATCACGACGACGAGCACGATCGCGAGCCAGAGCAGCACGATGCCCACCCGATGTCGTGGGCGCGGCGGGTTCCCGGAGGCGGCCCCGCCGCCCGTCGTCGGGCTCGCCTCGCTGCTCGTCGCGGTCGCGGTCACGGCTCGACCCTCGCGAAGGGCTCGTCCCCGGCCGCGGTCGCCACCGGTTCGAGCACGGGACGGGTGCGCTGCACGGCTGTGTCGAGGGCCGCGAGCGTCTCGTAGCGCGCGCGGTCGCCCGGGTCGCCCAGGTAGCGCACCGCGTCGAAGTCGTGCGCCGCCACCTCGAGTGCCACGGCGTGCTCGGGCAGCGGTGCCGCGGCCCGCCGAGCCACGTCGTGCGCGGTGCTGCCCGGCACGGTCGAGACGAGCGTGCGCTCGTGCAGCGATCGGGCGATGGCGCGGAACCGCTCCGCGATCGCCTCATCCCAGCGCCCGGCGCGGGCTGCGGCATCCGCATCCCGGCGCATCGCTGCGGCATCCCGGTGGTCGTCGGCCTCGAAGAGCTCATCGCCCGTGGCGCCCACGCGACTGCGCGCCCGCAGGCGCGGCACCCCGAACACCAGGAAGGCGACGACGACGACCGCGAGTGCGACGATCACGAGCAGCACGATCCAGCCGGGCACGGTGCCCTCACCGCCGAGCGAGTTGAGGAGGTCCTGCAGCCACTCGTAGAAGTCCTTGAGCCACTGCGGCGTCTCGGCGGCCTCGCGCTCCTGGTAGCGCGCCTTCGCGAGCTCCTCCTGCAGCAGGCGTCGCGCCTCCTCGCGGTCGGGGTCGAGGGGCGTGTCGAACGGCACCGCGAGCGGGCCACGGGCCGTCGCCCAGGTCATCCCCATCCCGACCCCCGCGTGTCGTCGATCGGCATCGCGCGCAGCTGCGACGCAGGGATCTCGGCGGGCGGGTGATACGGGTCGGGTTCGGCCGGGTCGAAGCGCGTGGTGGGGCGACGCTGCTCCATGAATCGCGCGAGCGTCAGGTCGAGACCCTCGCGACGCATCCGCACGTCGAGGTAGAGCAGGGCGTCGGTCGAGGTGGTCACGACGAGCCCGATCGCCCCGATGACCGAGGCGATGAGCGAGGCCACGGCGTCGCCCGCGCGCGTCACCGCGAGGTAGTCGCCCATGTCGCCGTTGCCCGCCACGATGCTCGCGAGCCAGCTGACGAGCAGTTGCACGGGCACCGCCACGAGCATCGTGGCGATCCAGATCATCCCCCAGCACAGGATCCGGATGCCGAAGGTGCGCCAGAACTGCCCGCGCGTGAGGCGCCACGCGCGTCGCACACCCGCGCCGAGCCGCAGTCGTTCGACGACGAGCACCGAGGGCACGAACGCGAGCTTGGTGCCGAGCCAGATCAGCAGCATCGCGAAGGCGGGGTAGATGAGGAAGGTCGCGAGCACGCCCAGCAGCGGGTTCGACAGGCCCATCAGGCCGTACAACGCGATCCCGAGCAGGCCGCCCACGATCACCGCGATCACGACGATCGCCGTCCACGCCACGAGCGGGGCTCGGATCCCGCGGGTGCGACGGCGGAGTCCCCCGGTGTGAGGCGGCGGCCGACCACCGCGTGGGCGACATCGACGCTCGAGACGCCCTGCTGCAGGGTGCCGGCCCCGAACACGAGGGCGCGGGCGACGACCCAACCGATCGCCCCGAGTGCGAACCCGCTGACCCAGCCGTACAGCTCCACGCCGAGCCCCGATCCGCTCTCCACCAGGAGCGGGTCGATCACGAACAGCCCGAAGACGGTGGCGAGCGCGGTCGCCACGAGCGAGAGCACGATCGCGGGCACGAGCGTGACGGCCGGGTTGTGGCGCAGCGCTCGGAAGGCGCCGGCGAGGATCTGCCCCAGGGTGAGCGGGCGGAGCGGCACGAACGGCTCCCGGGCGGGCGGCGTCCAGGTGGGCGCCGGGAATGCGCCGGTGAACTCCGTCACGCGTTCCCCTTCCCCCGGTGCGGGCGTGGCCTGGGCCCATGTTTCCACATGTCGGCACGCTCGGGGAGACCGTGAGACCCTGCGGTGATTTTCATTAACAAGGTTAATGAACTAGCGTGAGGGCCGTGTCGATCGAGGAAGACGCCAAGCGGTTCCGCATGGAGGTGCTGCGCCTCGCGCGCCGGATCGGCGAGGTGCGCATCACCGAGGTCGTGAGCGAGACGCAGTTCGACGTCTTGACCCACCTCCATGACGGCGGCTCGGCGACGCCGAGCGATCTCGCCCGCATGGAGAGCGTCACGCCGCCCGCGATCAACCGCACGGTCAACGCCCTCGAGGCTGCCGGCCTCGTGCGGCGGGTGGGCGACCCCGACGACGGGCGCCGCATCATCGTCGAGGTCACCGACGAGGGCCACGCCCTCATCGACGAGACGCGCAATCGACGCAACGCCCGCATGCGCGCCGAGTTCGCGCTCCTCTCGCCCGAGGACCGGGCCGCCTTCGTGCGGGTCTCGGAGCTCATGGCCGAGATGCTCCGCGGATGAGCGCGACCGAGCCCACCGATACGGGCCTCATCGACATCGGGGGCGGTGGCATGTTCCGCTCCTTGCGGGTGCGCAACTTCCGCATCTGGTTCTTCGGCGCCCTCGCCTCGAGCATGGGCGCCTGGATGCAGGCCACCGCCATGGGTTGGGTCGTGCTCACCGAGCTCACCGACGGGGATGCCGCGGCGATGGGCGTCGCGATCATGTTCCAGGCCCTTCCGGGGGTGGTGCTCATCCCGGTGGTCGGCAGAGTCGTCGACCGTTTCGAGCGGCGCACGATGCTCGTCATCACGAGCAGCCTGTTCAGCGTGCTCGCCCTCGCACTCGGCACTCTGCTCGTGCTCGACGTGCTCCTGCTGCCGCACATGTTCGTCTTCACCGCGATCTGGGGCATCATCATGGCCTTCGATCAACCGCTGCGGCAGTCGTTCATCGGTGACATCGTGCGCCCCGACAAGATCGTCAACGCGATCAGCCTCTCCTCGGTGCAGTTCAACGTGGCGCGCCTGACCGGACCGGCTCTCGCGGGCGTGCTCATCGGCGTGATCGGCTCGGGCTGGATCTTCATCCTCAACACCGTCACCTATCTCGCGCTCGTCGTCTCGCTCGTCGCCATGCGCCGGGCCGAGTTCTCGCCGCGGCTGCGCGATGCCTCGAGCGCGAGCATGCGGGCCGCGGTGCGCTACGTTCGGCATCGCTCCGACATCCTCCTGTTGCTCGGCATGGTGCTCATCTCGAGCGCGTTCGTCACCCAGTTCGCCATCTACGCCGCGGCGATGGCGGTGAGCTTCGGGCAACCGGCGTGGGCGTTCGGCCTCGTCACCTCCTGTTACGCCGTCGGTTCGCTCACCGGGGCGCTCTTCCTCGCCCGGATGCGGGTGGTGCGCATGCGACGCATCGTGCTGTTCGCGCTGCTGGTCGCGCTCGCGACGGCGCTGTCGGCCTCGATGCCCGACTTCTGGTCGTACGCGGTCACGGGTGCGGCGTGCGGCTTCACGATCGTCACCCTCATGGGCACCGCGAACGCCTACATGCAGGCGCACACCGACCCGATGGTGCGCGGACGTGTGCTCGTGATGTACATGGCCGCCTTCACCGGCGGCGCACCGGTGGGCGCCCCGCTCATCGGCCTCGCGGCCAACGCCTGGGGCGCGCGCGGCGCGGTCTTCCTCGTCGCGGCCATGGCGTTCGTCATGGCTCTCGTCGGCATCGCCTGGTACCTCTCGACGGGGCGCGTGCACCGCCGGGCCGAACGTCGCTTCCGGCTCTCGCTCGACGCGACGCGCCCCATCACGCTTCCGACGACCGAGTGACGCCGACGACGCGGCCGCTCAGTACTCGGCGACCGTGAGGCGCAGCGAGCGGATGCGGCTGCCGGGCTCGGTCGTCACGGTCGCCTCCGCCGTCGCGTCGAACACGAGAACCTGGTGCCGGAACCGCCGCGGCTCGGCACTCGCGAGCCGGAACCGCTGCGGCCCGAGCCGCACCTCGCATCCGCCCTCGAGCTCGATCTCGAGGAACATGCCGCCGAAGGCGAGCCGCGGGGAGTGCGCAGCGCGAGCCGCGCGCCGTCGGGGAGCGAACGATGGCGTCGTCACCCGCGTCGACCGACAGCAGCACGGGCGCTCCGGGCGCGAGGTCGGGCGCGAGCACATCGGTCGAGATGAGGTCGACGCCATGGTCCTCGGCGATCGTGAAGCTCTCGACGTCGTCGGCGTGCAGCTCGGTCGCGAGCCCGGCTCCGCGGGCCCGGTCGACGAAGCCGAGGTGCTCGGCGCGGGCGTAGCGGGTGGCGCTGATGGCGACCGTGACCTCGCCGAGCGCCGCGACATCCGCGAACGACGGTGCCTGGTACAGGATGTCCATGAGCGGCACGTCGTGGATGCCGAGTCGGCGGATCGTGCGGTTGACCCGGCCGTTCGAGGTCATGACGTAGCCGCCGCGCCCGACGATGTCGTCGGCCAGCTCGAGCACGCGCTGCACGAGCTCGGTGGGCCCGTCGAGCTTGAGCTCGATGAAGGGCAGCAGGTGCGCCTCGACGCAGGCTCGCAGGTACTCCTCGAGCGTCGGGATGCCGGTGCGCGCCTCCGGGTCACGCGCCTTCAGCCGGTACTCGCTGCGCAGCCGACCGAGGGGCACCTCGTCGACCCGCACCGTGGCCGGGAGCGGGTGCCGTCGGCGAGCGCAGCGGTGCGGTTGAGGGTCTCGTCGTGCATGACGACCAGCTCGCCGTCGGAGCTGAGGCGCACATCCGTCTCGATGCACGCGAAACCGGCCCGCCGTGCGAGGGCGACCGCCTCGAGCGAGTTCTCACCCGCGATCGTGAAGCCCAGGTGCACGCCGCGGTGCGCGATGAACCGCCGAGCCGTCATCGCGCGTCGCGGGGCCGCACCTCGTCGGCCGTCAGCAGCGCGCCCTGCTCGCGCAACCGTGCCTGCAGTTCGGCGACGTCGACGGCACGTGGCTGCACGCCGGTGCGCGCGCTCAAGGCGGCCGCGACGCCCGCGGCGTGTCCCGTCGCGGTACAGGTCGCGCCGACGCGCGCGCTGCCGAGCGCCTCGCGATCCACCGAGATGCAGCGCCCCGCGGCGAGCAGGCCGTCGGTCGTGGCCGGCACGAGGGCGCGATACGGGATGCCGAACGGCTCGGGAACGTACATGACGTGCGAGCCGGCGTGGCCGTCGACGGGGTGCACGTCGATGGGCCAGGCGCCGAGGGCGATCGAGTCCGCGGGCTGCGCGGCGGCGCGCACCTCGTCGCCCGTGAGGGTCGTGACGCCCACGAGGCGGCGGGTCTCGCGGATGCCGATGGTCGGGGCCGTCTGCTGCAGCCGCGATTCCTCGAAGCCCGCGACGTTGTCGCGCAGGTAGGCGTGGATCGCGAAGGCGTCCCGCCGCCCCTGCACCTCGGCGCGCGTGAGATCCCGGTTGTCGGTGGCGTCGCCGATCACGCGCACCGAGTTGACCCACACGACGTCCTTCTCGAGTCCGCCGAACCAGGGGCCGCCGAAGACGGGGAGCTCGCCGCGCTCCTTGGCATCCCGCATCGACTGACGGTCGATCACGACGTCCTGGCGCGCCGCCTCCGCGTCGTCCATGCCGTACTGGTCGAGGTCACCCGGCTCGGGTCCGGAGCGGATGCGGGCGGGCTCGCCCGCATCGACGCCCGGCAGGGTGCGCACATTCGAGAGGTACATGGGCAGGGTCATCGGCTGCAGGGTGTCGCCCTTGAGCCAGTCGTCCCCCGAGCGCGCGATGACGTCGCCGTTGCCGGTCGCGTCGACCGTGACCTTGGCCCGGATCGCCTGGCGGCCCTCGCGGGTCTCGATGAGGCAGCCGGTGACGGCGCCGTCCTCGACGATCGGGTAGGTGGCGAGCACGTGCAGCAGGAAGTCGACACCGGCCTCCTCCAGCAGCTCGTCGGCCACGAGCTTCATCTTCTCGGGGTCGGTCGAGAGCACCCAGCCGTCGTGGTCGACGGCACCGCCCATCGCGGCCGCGCGGCGCAACCACTCGCCGCCCACGCCGTCGACGACCCGCACGCGGTCGGGCTGCAGCCAGGAGTTGTATCCCGCGAGGGTGATCACGAGCCCCTGCGTCCACATGCCGCCCAGCGCGCCCATCTCCTCCACGAGGAAGACGGATGCGCCGGTGCGCGCGGCCCCGATCGCGGCTCCGACGCCGGCGGGTCCACCGCCCACCACGAGCACGTCGACGTCGGCGACGACGGGCACCTCGCGCGCGGGTTCGGAGTAGCTGGTCGGGGTCCGCTGTTCGTGCATGGGGTGGTTCCTCGGGGCAGGAAGCTCAGATGAGCGGAAACGGGAGTGGCGGTTTCCATCCAACCCTTCGCTAGCTACTAGCCTCAAGGCTGAGGACACGGTTCGAACGCTCATCTGAGCGCATGCGCAAGGAGGCAACGGTGACGATCGCATCCGACACCGACGCGATGATCGAGGCGATCCTGCGCCGCTACTACCTCGACGACGTCACGAAGCTCGACATCGCGCGCGAGTTCGGCATCTCGCGCTTCAAGGTCGCGCGACTGCTCGAGGAGGCCAAGCGCCGCGGTCTCGTGCACATCGAGATCGCGCCGAGCGCCGCCGACCCCGAGCGATCGGAGCGACTCCGGCGAGCGCTCGGCCTGCGACGCGCGGTCGTGGTGGCGGATGCCGTGGGCCGCGAACCGGATGCCGTGCGCCGCGCCGTGGGGCGCTTGAGCGCGCGAGTGGTCACCGAGCTCGCCGGACGCGCCTCGGTGGTCGGCATCTCGTCGAGCCTCGCCCTCATCGCGATGGGGGAGGAGCTAGAGTCGCTCGGCGACTGCACGGTGGTGCAGCTCACCGGTGTGCTGTCCTCCGAGGTCACCGGAATCGGACCCGTGGAGCTCGTGCGGGATGTCGCGGCGAAGAGCTCGGGTCGTTCGCGCGTCTTCTACGCGCCGTTCGTGACGCCGACCGCGGCGTCGGCGCGCGATCTGCGGCAGGACCCGACCATCAGGTGGGCGATGTCGGCGTACCCGCGGCTCGACGTCGCGGTCGTGACGGTGGGCCGCTGGAGTGCGGGCGCATCCGGGCTCTACGACTCGCTCACGGCGCGCGAGTGCGAGCAACTCGCACACGCGGGCGCGATCGGCGAGGTCTGCGGCATCGTCGTGGACGGTGACGGCGCCCCGGTCACGACGCCGGCGACGGAGCGGGTGCTCGGCATCTCGTATGACGAGCTGCGCCGCGTGCCGGAGGTGGTCGCGGTGGTCTACACGGGCAATCGGGCCCCGGTCATCCGGGCGCTCGCAGCGGGGAAGCTCATCACGAGCATCGTCACGAGCACGGCGGTCGCCGACGAGATCCTCGCCGACGCGTCCGCCTGACCGCGCAGGTGTCAGGCGGAGCGCTGCTGGGGAGCGATGATCGCCTTGACCGAGTCGGGCACGTTGCGCGCGAGCATGATCGCATCCGCCGTCTCATCGAGCGGGAAACGGTGCGTCACGAGCGAGGACACGTCGACGCGGCCGCTCGAGATGAGCTCGATCGCGATCGGCCAGGTGTGCGCGTAGCGGTTGACGAGGCCGATCGTGAGCTCATTGACGTTGAGGCGCGACAGGGCGAGGGCCACATCCTGCTTGGGCATGCCCACCATCGCGGCGCGCCCGTTGGTGCGCAGCCGCCACAATCCGTCGGCGAGGGCGGTCGGGGCGCCCGAGCACTCGAGCAGCACGTCGAAGTCGCGGCTCGTGCCCTCGCCGACGCGCTCCACGTCGAAGCCGAGCTCACGCGCCATGTCGAGGCGGAAGTCGGCGATGTCGGTGACCGTCACCGAGTTGGCTCCGAAGGCGCGCGCCGCTTGCGCCGCGAGCAGACCCACCGGGCCGGCGCCCGTGACGAGCACGCGGTCGCCGGGCTCCAAGCCCGCTCGCCGGCACGCCCAGATGCCGACCGAGAGCGGCTCGCACAGCGCGCCCTCCTCGTACGACATCGAGTCGGGCATCCGGAACAGCTGGCGCTCATCGATCGCCATGCGCTGCACGAGGGAGCCGTCGTAGGGCGGCGTCGCGAAGAACACCAGGTCGGGGCAGAGGTGGTAGCGGCCCGCCATGCAGTCGCGACAGTCGCGGCACGGCGTTCCGGGCTCGATCGCGACACGGTCGCCGACCGCCACCTGGGTCACGTCGGATCCGACCGCGATGACCTTACCTGCGCACTCGTGCCCGAGGATGATCGGGCCGTCGACGATCCAGTCGCCGATGCGCCCGACGGTGAAGTAGGCGGTGTCAGAACCGCACACCCCCACCGCCTCGATCTGCACGACGGCCTCGCGCGGACCGGGGTGGGCTCGTCGACGCTCTGGATCTCGATGCGGCCGAGCTCCGGCATCACGGCGGCGTGGTTGGACATGATCAGGTGCCTTTCAGCGATGGGTGGATGCGCGGAGCACGAGCTCCGGCGCGAAGTACTCGGTCACCGGTCCGGGTTCGGCGGTGCCGTCGATGAGAGCGAGCAGGCGGCTCGTGGCACGGCGGGCGACATCGAGCGCGGGCAGCCGCAGGGTCGAGAGGGGCGGGTCGAGGAAGCGTGAGAAGGGGTAGTCGCCCCAGCCGATCACGAGCACGTCGTCGGGCACGCGCAGTCCGCGTTCCCGCAGCGCCGCGTACAGTCCGAGCGCGAAGTAGTCGTTCCCGACGAGGAACGCGTCGGGAACGCGTCCCGTGTCCAGCAGGTCGCTGATCACGCGGTAGGCGTCTTCACCGCGCCACAGCGACGCGCCGCGGGCGGTGCGTCGTGACGGCACGAGCGCCATCCGGCTCGAGTCGAAGGGGATGCCGTGCGCCTCGAGCGCGCGGTGGAAACTGTCGACACGATGCGTCACCGTCGAGATGCGCAGGTCCTCCTCGACGAGCACGATGTCGCGTGCGCCGCGGTCGATGACCGCCTCGACGGTCAGTCGGCGACCGGCCTCGTTGTCGTTGGAGTAGAGGTCGACGCCGAGCTCGGGCAGCTCGCGCGCCATGAGCACGAGCGGCACTCCGGCGCGGGTGACGGCCTCCCACGGGTTCGATCTGCCCTGCACGGGAACGCCGAGGATGCCGTCGACACCCGAGCGCAGGGCCGTCTCGACGGCCACCTGCTCGCGTTCCGGATCCTCATCCGACAACAGCAACAGCAGGGTGTAGCCGGAGTTGATCGCGAGCTCCTCGACCTCGCTCACGAGGTCGTTGAAGAACGGGTTCGCGAGGTCGGTCAGGATCACGCCGATGGTCTTGCGGGAGCCGAGCACGAGGGATCGGGCATGCACGTTCGGCACATACCCGATCCGCTCGGCTTCGGCCTTGATGAGCGCGCGCGTCGCGGCGCTCACGCCGGGCTTGTCGTTGAGGGCGCGCGAGACGGTATTGGCCGTGAGGCCGAGAGCATCGGCCACGTCCTGCAGCGTTCGACGCCGCGGGCCATCCGTCTTGCGCACCATGAGAGGCTCCGTCTACTCCTTGAGCTCGAGGTAGATGCGCAGCATCGGGGCCTCGTCGCCTGACTTCTGCTCGCTCCGGAGACGGAGCCAGTGGCCGAAGTTGACGACGGGGATCGACAACAGCCCGACCGCCTCGGATGCTAGCGGAGCAATGCTCTCGTGGTCGATCCAGTTGAGTCCGTCGGGCGAGATCTGCACGCGGAACTCGACCTGGCTGCCCGGGGCGGGACGCAGGAACTGCACGTACCACCGGGCCTCACCCGCCCACGCGGTCTCGAACGGTTCGGTCTCATGGACCTTCTCGAGGTCGACGCCGCGCTCCAGCACGGCGCTCTGCGACTGACGCATGTTCTTAGTTCACCAATCTGCCGAGATGACGACGGAGTCGAGGAAGAGGAAGTTGCGGTACGGACCGAGAGTGCGCACCGAGAAGTAGAAGTTGAGCAGGCTCTCGAGCGACTCGTACTTCTCGGCATACGGCGGCACCGGCACATCGCGCAGGTCGTACACGTCGTTGTTGAACTGCAACTCGACGTTCGAGCGTGTCGTGGTGTCGATCAGGAACCGCAGGTAGTGCCAGTTGACCTTGGTCGGCACCTCGTTGTAGCAGGCCTCCTGACGCTCGTCGTTGAGGTAGCGCCAGTCGTCGGGGTTGGGAGCTGTGAAGTCGGTGTAGCGACCGTAGTCGTGCTTTCCTTCGAAGCGCTCGTGCGGGGTCGGTTCGGCCACGGTGGGGTACATCCACTTCTGGATGATCTTGCCGTCCTCGTCGGCGTTCTGGAACCGCATGACGTTGTGGTACCGGATGCCGTCGTGGTCGAGGTCGGTCGCGACCGTGAACGCGCCGAACTGCGCTTCGGTGGGGTGCGAGTTCGCATCCCAACTGATGTCGCCGTAGCTGTTGACCTCGTCGCCGCCGGTGAGGTTGGCCTCGACCTTCCAGGCGAGATAGGCCTCGATCTGCAGGAGCCCGCGACCGCTCATGGTGAGCCGGCGGATGGCGGTGGCGGTGTGTCCGGCCGCCTTCCGCGTCGCGAGCTTGAGCGAGTAGGTACCGGTCATGCCGCCGTGGGTGCCCACGTCGAAGAAGTTCTGGTTCGAGAGCTGCGGCGGGCGGAAGTCGCGGAAGTGCTCGTCCATCGAGTCGAGATCGCCGCGGCCGTTGTAGTTGCCGCCCAGCTCGACCCAGCCATGGGCTCCGTGGTTGAAATCGTCGAAGGTCAGGATCCGCGCGAGCGGATTGAACTTCGACAGGCGCAGATCGCTGCTGCGGATCGCGTCGCGCAGACCTGCTGCGGTACTCGCGACATCGGGGCTCGTCACCTATGACTCCTTAGCCGTCGTTGAGGCCCGCCGATCAGTGGCGGGCGTAGGTGAGCGCAACGTTAGCGTTATCTCTACCGGGTGTCAAAGGCGAAAGTTGCGAGAGCAATCGGTAGGAGTCGGGATCAAAAACCCCGGTCAAATCGAGGGAACTTCCCTGGGTTGACATTCGGGCGACGATAGGGAAGGTTCATTAGCGATAACGTTGCGGGTCTCATCGACGAACCCGAAACCCGAACCAGGGATCGAAGCTGATCCCATGGAGGTAGAGATGCTCGGATACACGATCCGGCGGGTGCTGCTCGCCGTCTTCGTGCTCTGGGGCGTAGTGACGGTCGTCTTCATCATCGTGCGACTCGTGCCGGCCGACCCGGCGCTGCTCATCGCCGGGATGGACGCGACGCCGGAGCAGCTCGCCGAGTTGCGCAAGCGGATGGGGTTGGACCAACCGCTCATCGTCCAGTACTTCGCCTATCTGGCAGGCGCCGTGACCGGTGACTTCGGGAACTCCTACACGCAGGGCGTTCCGGTCATGACGCTCGTCGGGCAGGCGCTCCCGAACACGGCGTTGCTCGCGGTGCTCGCGTGCATGCTCGCCGTCGTCGTGAGCTTCCCGCTCGGGCTGCTCGCCGCGCTGCGCGTGAACCGCCCGACCGACCGCATCGTCACGACGGCGAGTCTGCTCACGCAGTCGCTCCCCGGCTTCTGGGTCGGTGTCGTGCTCATGCTGGTGTTCTCGCAGATGCTCAAGCTGCTGCCCAGCACGGGCTTCAGCAGCCCCGCCGCCCTCGTGCTGCCGGTGGTCACGGTCGCTCTTCCGTTCATCGCGATCCTCACCCGTATGACGCGCAGCGGACTGCTCGAGGTCGTCGGAGAGGGGTACATCACGACCGCCCGCGCGAAGGGTCTCTCCGAGCGCATCGTGATCTTCATCCACGCCACGCGCAACGCGCTCATCCCGGTCATCACTGTCGTCGGCCTCGAGTTCGGCACGCTGCTCGGCGGCGCGGTCATCACCGAGACGGTCTTCAGCTTCCCGGGCATCGGCAAGCTGCTCGTCGGCTCGATCCTGACCCGCGACTACGCGCTCGTGCAGGCCTGCGTCATGCTCATCGCCGCCGCGTTCGTCGTCGTGAACCTGGTGGTCGACCTCGTGTACGGCTACCTCGACCCGAGAGTGAGGCTCGCGAAATGACCGCCGCCCCTCCCACCATCGCGATGCAGACCATGCAGCGCGCCCAGCGGGCACGCCGCGCGGTGACCGCGCGCATCGTCGTGCCGCTCATCGTCATCGCGCTGTTCATCGTCGGCGCGGTGATCGTGCCGATCCTCTACGGCTACGACCCGCTGCGCACCGACGTCATCCTGCGGCTGAAGCCCCCGGGACGACGCTGCCCGACGGCTCGTTCGCCGTGTTCGGCACCGACCAGGTCGGCCAGGACCTCTTCGCTCAGATGATGATGGGCGCGCGCGTCTCGCTCACGGTCGGCGTCTCGACGCTGCTGTTCGCGGGCGTGTTCGGGGTTCTCCTCGGCCTGCTCGCCGGTCACTTCGGAGGCTGGGTCGACAACGTGCTCATGCGCGTGGCCGACGTGCAGCTCGCGTTCCCCGCGATCCTGCTGGCGATCCTGCTGGCATCCGTGCTCGGTCCGAGCCTCTGGAACGTGATCGTCGTGATCTCGATCACCAACTGGGTGGTGTTCGCCCGCGTGACGCGCAGTCAGGTGCTGACCTTGCGCAGCCGGGAGTACGTGGAGGCGGCCCGCACGCTCGGTGCGAGCCACGCCCACATCATCTTCCGCACGCTGCTGCCGGGCTGCATCGCGCCGATCCTCGTCGTGGCGACTGTGCAGTTCGGTCACGTCGTGCTGCTCGAGGCTGCGCTCTCCTTCCTCGGAGTCGGGGTGCCGCTCGGCACGCCGAGCCTCGGCGCCACGATCCACAACGGCACCGCCTACCTCGGTACCGCGTGGTGGATCTCGACCCTTCCCGGTATCGCGCTCGCGACCCTCGTGCTCTCCACGGGAATCCTCGGCGACGCGCTGCGCGATCGATTCGACCCGAAGCTCCGGAGCGCCTGATGACGAAGACCCTGCACCCCGTGGCCCGACCCGACGAGCTCCTGCTCAGCGTCGACGGCCTCAAGGTCGAGTTCTCCACCTCGGCGGGCGTCGTGCGCGCCCTCGACGGCGTGAGCTTCGACGTGCGGGCGGGCGAGACCGTGGCGATCCTCGGCGAGTCCGGTTCGGGCAAGTCGGTGACCGCGCAGGCGATCATGGCCCTGCTGCCGAAGCCAGCCGGATCGATCGTCGGAGGCGAGATCCGCTACCGCGGGCTCGATCTCGCCGCGCAGCCCACGAGCAAGGTGCGCGAACTGTGCGCGACCGAGATCGCCATGATCTTCCAGGACCCGCTGAGCTCGCTCAATCCGGTGTTCCGCGTCGGCTGGCAGCTCGCCGAGGTCTTCCGTCGCCGTCGCGGTGTACCCAAGCAGCAGGCGTGGGCGAAGTCGCTGGAACTGCTCAAGCGCGTGGGGATCCCGGATGCCGAGACCCGCATCCGCGACTACCCGCACCAGTTCTCCGGGGTCAGCGCCAGCGCATCATGATCGCGATGGCGATCGCCCTCGAGCCGAAGCTGCTCATCGGCGACGAGCCGACGACGGCTCTCGACGTGACCGTGCAGAAGCAGGTCATGAACCTGCTCGCCGACCTGCAGGCCGAGACGGGCATGGGGATGGTGCTCATCACCCACGACCTGGGTGTGGTGGCCGACGTGGCCGACCGCGCGGCGATCATGTACGCCGGGCGCATCGTCGAGACGGGCCAGATCCGCGACGTCTACGACTACCCGGCGCACCCCTATACCCAGGGCCTGCTCAACTCGATCCCGAGCAACGTCTCGAGCGGCAAGCGACTGACCCCGATCGTGGGGTCGCCGCCCAACCTGCTGGCGCTGCCGACCGGTTGCTCCTTCCATCCCCGCTGCCCGTTCGCGACCGAGGTGTGCCGCACGACGGTTCCGCCGCTCCGCGAACCGGTCGGCTGGCCGCCCGGGCACGCCGCAGCGTGCCACCGCACGGAGGAGGTGCTGAGCCATGGCTGAGGCCACTCCGCTGCTGACCGTCGAGCATCTCAAGGTCTCGTATCCGATCCGCTCGTCGATCCTGCTGCGCAAGATCGGCGAGAAGCTCGCCGTCTCGGACGTCAACTTCGAGATCCGTCCCGGCGAGACCGTGGGGCTCGTCGGCGAGTCCGGCTCGGGCAAGTCGACGATCGCGCGCACCGTCATCGGCCTCGTCCCGAGCGCGGGCGGCGTGATCCGCTTCGAGGGCCGGGACATCACGAAGCTCACCCCGCGCGAGTTGAAGGAGGTGCGCCGCGACATGCAGATGGTCTTCCAGGACCCGTACGCCTCGCTCAACCCGCGTCTCACCGTGCGCGACCTCATCGCCGAGGCGTGGCGGGTGCACACCGGGATCGTGCCGCGCGACCGCTGGACGGCCGAAGCGAAGGATCTCATGGAGCGCGTCGGCCTCAACCCCGACTACTCGGACCGCTATCCGCACCAGTTCTCGGGCGGGCAGCGGCAGCGCATCGGCATCGCCCGGGCGCTCGCGCTGCGGCCGAAGCTCATCATCTGCGACGAGGCGGTGAGCGCGCTCGACGTGTCGGTGCAGGCGCAGGTGCTCAACCTGCTCGAAGACCTGCAGGCCGACCTCGGCCTCTCCTACCTCTTCATCTCACACGACCTCTCGGTCATCGAGCACATCTGCGATCGGGTGCTCGTGCTCGATCGCGGGGTGGTCGTCGAGGAGGGCACGGCGCGGGAGCTGTTCGAGAACCCGCAGGACCCGTACACGCGTGCGCTGCTCGCGGCCGTGCCGGTCGTGCGTCCCTGGTTGGAGCAGACGCCGTGAGCGCCACGATCACCGTGCACCTCGTGCGACACGGAGAGTCGGTCTGGAACCTCGAGGGCCGCTACCAGGGGCAGAGTGACTCCGGGCTCACCGAGACGGGCCGGCGCCAGGCGCAGCTGTTCGCGGCGGGCTTCGTGGCCGAAGTGCCCGCCCCGGACCTCGTCGCCTCGAGCGACCTGCCGCGCGTGCGCGACACCGCCGCCGAGTACGCCGCTCGCACCGGCGCCGAGGTACGGATCGACCCGGCTCTCCGCGAGATGAGCGTGGGCGACTGGGCCGGTCGCACCTTCGAGGAGATCGAGGCCGAGCACCCCGAGATCGTCGCGGCGGTCGCCGCGGGCGAGGACATCGCGCGCGGCGTGGGCGGCGAGACCTTCGCCGAGACCCGGGAGCGGGTCGCCGCGGCCATCGAACGCGTCGTCGCCGAGCTCGCCGAACGCGACGGAGACCAGGTCGCGGTGATCTTCACGAGCGGCAACCCGATCCGTCTCGCCGCGGCCCACATGCTGGGCCTCCCGAGCCCCGGGCACATGCCCCTCGGCTCGCCCGACAACTGCTCGCTCACGACATTCCGGGTGCGCGGGGCGCGCCGTGAAGTCCTGCGCTTCAACCATGACATCACGCCGGCGCGGCCGGCCGACCAGCGGGAGATCTCCTGATGAGCCTCAACGTCATCGCCCAGACCCATAACCTGTGGGGCGACCACCACGCGGCCGAGCGCGTCAACGCGATGCGGGCCATGTACAAGCGCCGCGCGCCCGACCTCCTCGCGACACAGGAGACCCGCACCTGGTCGCGCGATCTGCTCGACGCCGCCATGCCCGGTCACGCGCGCGTGCACGACGACTTCCCGGGCTGGGAGTCGCAGAGCAACCTCTGGTGGAACACCGAGCTGTTCAGCGAGGTCGAGCACGGTGCGGAGGACGTCGGCATCCACGACGCCCACGCGCGCCTGTTCTGGGTGCGCCTGCGCGTCGCGGGCGGCCCGCGCACGATCCTGTGGACCACGGCGCACCTCTCGTATTCGGGGAACGCCGTCGAGGTCGAGACGGGCGTCAACCAGCGCACGCCGCAGGCGCGGCGTGTCGTCGACGAGCTCGAACGGCTCGGCCAGCCAGACGAGCCGGTGTTCTTCGCGAGCGACACGAACGCGATCGCGACTGCGATCTGGGTGATCGGCAACGCCGGATACCTCGACTCGTTCTCGGCGCTCAACCGCCAGGCCCCGCCCACGCATCCGGTCGTGCCGAACGTGTTCCGCGAGACGGTCGGCACTCCCAAGTCGCCGATCGCGAGCCCGCACAAGACGATCGACTACATCTTCTTCCGCGGCCCCGCGCGCGCCCGTAGCGCCGAGGTCGTGGAGTTCTTCGATCGGGGGATCGCGCCGAGCGATCACTACCCGGTCGCCTCGACGTTCGCGCTGCCCACGACGTAGTCGGCAGACGAACCGCACCAAAGTTCCACCAATCAAAGGAGATAGCAATGACATCGCTTCGTGCGAAGTTGGGCTCGGTGGCCGCTGCGGCGGCAATCGCGGCCCTCGTGCTCTCGGGCTGTTCCCCCGCCGGCGAGACTGCCGGCGGCGGCGAGCCGCTCCCCGACGAGCAGCAGAACCTGACCTTCATCCCGGCCTACGGCTGGGCGGGATCCGACATCTCGGCGGCTCCGCTCGAGATCGGCATCAACATGGCGATCTCCCAGACCCTCGAGGCGCTCGTCGTGCTGGATGAGAACAGCAAGCCGCAGCCGAAGCTCGCCGAGTCGTGGGAGTGGGTCGACGAGACCACCCTCGTCTTCAAGCTCCGCGAGGGTGTCGAGTTCAGCGACGGCACGCCGCTGACCGCAGCCGACGCCAAGGGGTCGATCGAGCGGTACATCGGGTGGGAGGCGGCTCTCAAGACGGTGCTCGCACCGATCCAGGAGATCGAAGCCACCGATGACCACACCCTGACGATCCGCACCTCGAAGCCGACCGGAACGCTCGTCGGCGTGCTCTCGCTCGTCTACATCGGCAAGGGCGAGTTCTCGCACTCGGATGTCACCATCCAGGCCGACAACGACTACTGGGCGAAGCCGATCGGCACCGGCCCCTTCGTGATCACGGAGTACGTGGCGAACGACCGCTTCGTGTTCGAGCGCAACGAGAACTACTGGGGCGAGAAGGCCAAGCTCAAGACGCTGACCATGAAGCAGGTCACCGACGTCAACGGCAAGATCACGGCCCTGTCCAACGGCGAGGCACAGGTGGTGGGCGACGTGCCCTACGACCAGGTCGAGCAGGTGAAGGCGATGGACAACGTCACCTTCACGCAGCAGTCGAGCCTCAGCTACTACTTCCTGTGGTTCGACAACAAGAACGAGTTCCTCAAGGACCAGCGGGTCCGCGAGGCCATGTGGGCCGCCCTCGATCTGAAGACGATCCAGGAGTCGCTGTTCGGCGACACCGCAGCCACCATGAAGTCGTTCTGCCCGGTCTCGGCCTTCGGCTGCCTCGAGCCGACTGACGGCATGGTCGAGTACGACCCGGAGCACGCCAAGGAACTGCTCGCGGACGCGGGCTACCCCGACGGTTTCACTGTGGATGCGATCTACAGCACCGCGAACGGCGCGGGCTTCGCGAACATGATGCAGGCCTTCATCTCGGCGTGGCAGGAGATCGGCGTCACCGTCGAGCCCCGTGCGCTGGACCCCGCGAGCTGGCTCAAGGAGTTCGGCACGGTGAACGACGACGGCACCCACGGTTGGGACATGGACGTTCAGCCCAACCAGACGATCACCGGAGACGCGGACTACACGATCTACCGCCTCTACAACTGTGCGGCAGCTCGCCTCGGGTACTGCAACGAGGAGTTCGACGCCCTGACGACCAAGGCCCAGCAGATCGCTGACCCGGACGAGCGCCTCGAGCTCTACCAGCAGGCCGTGGACATCATGCGCGCGGACACCCCCGCGATCCCGCTCCTCGAGATCAACGTGAACGTCGCGGCGGCCTCGAACGTGAAGGGCATCGTGATCCCGCCGAACGAGTTCATCAACTTCAGCACGGTCTACCTGACCGACTGAGACCGACATGAGGGTGCGGGGGCGGTGTGATGCCGCCCCCGCACGCTCATCCCGACTCCTCCGGCACCGGGCCCGCAGCTGCGGCCACGAAAGGCACGACATGGACAAGGTTCTGAGCTACGACCGCGGCCTCGAGCGATTCAACCCGCTCGCGCGCGTCATCACCTACGACGACTTCGACACCGGCTTCAACGGCTGGCTCGACCTCACGCCCAACTTCGTCTACGACAACTTCGAGTCGTTCGAGTCGAACGTCGACCTCGAGAGCTGGGCGCCGACCATGCTGAGCTCGGCGGCGATGCGCTTCGCCTCCTCGCACGGGTCGATGGAGGGCACCTACTCGCTCAAGCTCACGACGGCGCCCACGGGCGGCCCGCACACCGAGCCCCCGCGGCCCGGCAGCATGGGCCACGCCATCAAGCGGCTGTCGCGTTTCGGCGACCCCAGCAAGATCCAGATCGAGACCTGGTACGCCTACACCCCGGAACAGGACCGGTTCGGCCTCGGCGAGGAGGACATCCGCGCCTTCGGGTTCTTCTTCGACGTGCAGGACAGCGAATACCGCTATATGCCCGGGGTGCGCTACGTGAACGCCCTGGGCGGCGAACCCGTCAAGCGCTGGCAGTACTACCAGGTGGCCGAGGGCGTCACCCCCGAGGACTGGAACTTCGGCGTCAAGGACGGCTGGTGCGTTCCGGGCGTCGACGCCCAATGGTACGGACGGCGCTACGAAGACGGCTCGGCCGACGGCTTCCAATGGGTGCCGGGCGGCGAGCAGGATCTGCTCTACAACGAGAGCCCCGACAAGCTCAACTGGATCTACCTGCGCCTCACGGTCGACATCAAGAAGCGCGAGTACATCGAGCTTCAGTCGATGGACCAGGTGTTCGATCTGCGCGGCATCTCACCCACGCTCACCCCGGGATACAAGTCCATCAAGGACCTCATCAACCCGGTGTTCTTCGTCGAGACCGACACCGATCGCTCGGTGCACCTGTTCCTCGACTCCGTCGTCTATTCCACCGAATGACCCCAGCAGGGCAGCGGGAGCACAGCATGTTCGTCTCGGAAGCGCCGCGCGAGACACCGGTGGCGGGCTCCTACGACGTCATCGTGTGCGGGGTGGTCCGTCCGGGCTCATCGCCGCGATCGCCGCCGCGCGGAACGGCGCCCGCACGCTGCTCATCGAGCGCTACGGCTTCGTGGGCGGCATGTCGACGAGCGCGCTCGTCACGCCCATCAGCGAGTTCCGCCTGGGTGGGGAGTACCACGTGGGCGGCATCCCGCTCGAGCTGCTCCGGCTGGCAGCCGAGCTCGGCGGGGCCGACGTCACGCGCGACAGCGGCAACTACCCGGTCAACGACGAGATCATGAAGCTCGCCGCCCAGCGGCTGCTCGTCGAGGCGGGCGTCACCCTGCTGTACCACTCCTGGTTCTCCGACTGCATCGTCGAGGACGGCCGGCTCACGCATGTCATCGTGCAGAACAAGGCGGGCCGGGTCGCGTACCGTGCGGATGTCGTGGTCGATTGCAGCGGCGATGCCGACGTCGTGCGGGCGGCCGGTCTGCCGGTCGTGAAGGGCGAGGTGCTGCAGCCGGCGACCCTGTGGTTCCAGCTCGGGGGAGTGGACACGGATGCGCTCGGCGGGCAGGGGCTGTTCGACGACGCCGTCGACGGGGTGCTGCCCGTCTCGGACCGCATCCGCGGGCGGCTCGCGGAACTGCACGCCGCGGGCGAGCTACCGGTGTTCGGGGGCCCGTGGATCAACTCCTTCTTCCACGACGGCATGGTCAGCATCAACCTGCTGCGCGAGGCGACCGACGCGAGCGACCCCGAGCGGTTCAGCCGAACGGAGGTGGCGCTGCGCGAGAGCCTGCACGCGTTCATCGAGGTGCTGCGACGCGAGTTCCCCGAGTTCCGCGCGTGCTGGCTCGCGAAGTCCGGCATCCAGACGGGGGTGCGCGAGACCTATCACATCGTCGGCGCGTACCACCTCGTCAAGGACGACGTCGTCGCTCCCAAGGCGTTCCCGGACACCGTGGCCAAGGGCGCCCACGTCATCGACATCCACGAGCCCGACAGCATCGACCAGACCGAGTTCGTGTACCCGAAGCGGGCCTACAACATCCCGCTGCGCAGCCTCATCCCGCTCGGCAGCGTCAACCTGCTGACCGCAGGGCGCACCCTCAGCGCCGATGGGCCGGGCTTCGGCTCGGCGCGCGTCATGGCGACCTGCATGGCGATGGGACAGGGCGCGGGCACGGCCGCGGCGCTGTGTGCGCGCCACGGCTGGACGATCGACGAGCTCGACAACGCGGCGCTGCGCTCGACCCTCATCGCCCAGGGCGCGATCGTCGACATCGACGATGACGCCCCCGTCCCAGCGACCATCACCACCTGATCAGGAGCATCACCATGCAGACGACCTATACCTCCGTGCTCGCCCGTCGGGTGCGCATCGACGGGGAGTTCGCGACCCTGCCCTACGAGGCCGGCTGGGCGAGCGAGGCGGTGTTCTTCATCCAGGCCGAGGGCGAGCACCCCGACCTCGAGCTCGCCGCCGAGGTGTCGCCCGACGGCATCACCTGGATCCGCCGGGGCACCCCGGTCGTGCTCGCGGCGTCGGCCGCCATCGCGGAACTGCCGGTGACGACGTTCGGCAACTGGCTGCGTGTCGTCGTGTCGGGCGCGAGCCCGGAGGCGGGAGCCCGCATCCTCATCCACCTCAACCTCAAGGGCTGACGATGCGCCGACTCACCCGCGACGTGCTCGCGACGCTCCCTGAGGGCACCTCCGCGCCCGACTACCTCGACGACGAGCCACGCGTCGGCATCGTGCACTTCGGGGTCGGCAACTTCCACCGCGCCCACCAAGCCATGTACCTCGACCGGCTCATGCACGCCGGGCTCGCGCACGACTGGGCGATCTGCGGCGTGGGCCTGCTCGAGCGGGACGCCCGCATGCGCGACGCCCTCACCGAGCAGGACGGCCTCTACACGCTCACGCTGCGGCACCCCGACGGCCGTGACGAGATCGAGGTGATCGGCTCCATCCGCCGCTTCCTGCACGCGCCCGACGACCCGGATGCCGTGCTCGAGCAGCTCGCCGACCCGGGCGTGCGCATCGTGTCGCTCACGATCACCGAGGGCGGCTACGTCGAAGACGCCGCCAACGGGCGCCGCGCCGTCGACGAGCCGCTCGTGCGCGCCGAGACGGCCGAGGGCCTCACCGCGCCGCGCACCGCATTCGGATGGATCGTCGCGGGGCTGCGCGAACGCCGCCGCCGCGGCGTGCCGGCGTTCACCGTGCTGTGTTGCGACAACATCCAGGGCAACGGCGAGGTGGCCCGGCGCAGTGTCGAGGCGGTGGCCCGCCTGGTCGACGAGGAGCTCGCCGACTGGATCGCCGCCGAGGTCGCCTTCCCCTCGACCATGGTCGACCGCATCACGCCCGTCACGACCCCCGCGGATGTCGAACGCATCCACGAGCGGCTCGGCGTGCACGACGCGTGGCCGGTCGCGAGCGAGCCGTTCACGCAGTGGGTGATCGAGGATCGCTTCCCGACCGGGCGCCCGCCCTATGAGCAGGTCGGCGCGACGCTCGTGACCGACGTGCACGCCTACGAGGCGATCAAGCTGCGGCTCTTGAACGCGGGCCATCAGGCCGTCGCCTACATCGGCCGGCTCGCGGGCTACGAGCTCGTCGACGAGGCCATCACCGATCCACGCATCGCGGCCTGGGTGCGCCGTTACATGGAGCGCGAAGGCGTTCCCACCCTCACGCCGCCCGAGGGCTTCGACCTCCCCGGCTACATCGACGAGCTGTTCGCGCGCTTCGGCAATGCGAACGTCGCCGACACCCTCGCGCGCCTCGGAACGGATGCCTCCAACCGCATCCCGAAGTTCGTCGTGCCGACGCTGCGCGACCGCATCGCCTCCGGGGCGGCCGCCGAGACGGGCGCCGAGCTCATCGCGAGCTGGCGTGCCTTCACGCGCCGTGCGGCCGCGGGGGAGTTCAGCCTCGACGACGAGTCGGCCGATCAGCTCATGCAGGCGGCAGCGGGCGCACCGCTCGAGTTCCTCGCGCTGCCGACTCTCGCAGGGCTCGCGGACTCCGCGGGGTTCCGTGCGGCCTACCTCGACGCGGTCGTGCGCCTCGAGAACGGAGGCGCGGACGCCTTCCTGGAGGGCTGATCACGGCGAGGTGTGACGAGTCTCGGGCCCGCCACTACCCTGGGGTCAAGCGAACCACCCCGCCCCGGGGCACACGGAACGAACGAGGTCCATGAACGCGCGCATTCTCGTGGTCGACGACGACCCGGCGATCGCCGAGATGATCGGCATCATCCTTCGTGGTGAGGGATACGACCCGCTGTTCGCGGCGGACGGCAAGGCGGCCATCGACTCCTTCCGCGGCGAGCGCCCCGACCTCGTGCTGCTCGACCTCATGCTTCCCGGGATGAGCGGCCTCGAGGTGTGCCGCACGGTGCGCGGCGAGAGCGGCGTCCCCATCATCATGCTGACGGCCAAGGGCGAGCCGACGGACGTCGTGCAGGGACTCGAGTCGGGTGCCGACGACTACGTCGTGAAGCCGTTCAACCCCAAGGAGCTCGTGGCGCGCATCCGGGCCCGCCTGCGACCCGCGCTGCCCGACACGACCGAGCGCATCCAGGTGGGCGACCTCGTGATCGACGTCGCCGGCCACGAGGTGCGCCGCGGCGACGAGCGCATCAACCTCACCCTCTCGAGTTCCAGCTGCTGCTCGCGCTCGCCGCCAAGCCCCAGCAGGTGTTCACGCGCGAGATGCTGCTCGAGCAGGTGTGGGGCTACCACTACAAGGCCGACACGCGGCTCGTGAACGTGCACGTGCAGCGCCTGCGGGCGAAGGTCGAGCACGACCCCGACAACCCGCGCATCGTCACCACCGTGCGCGGGGTCGGGTACCGCGCAGGAGCCGTCACATAGGGTGCGACCGTGAGATGGGACTGGCGCGCCTGGCGGGATCGTCTCGTTCATCTCTGGCGCGGGTCGCTGCGCGCTCGCACGATCGTCATCACGGTGCTGCTGTCGGCGATCGCCGTCACGGTCGTCGGCGTCGTCATCTCGACCTCGGTGCGCACCAATCTCTTCGACTCCCGCCGTGATCAGGTGCTCGCGGAGGCGGCACGCGCGGCCGAGCAGGCGCAGCGCACCTTCACGAACGCCTCCGAGCTGGGGGATGCGGGCGACGTGCAGGCCACGGCCGACTCCGCTCTCGACTCGGTGCAGCGCTCCACGACCGCGAGCTACCTCGGCTTCCTGCGCACGCCCGGGCAGAGTCAGGTGCCGAACGTCATCGACCCGCGTGTGAGCACCGCCGACTTCGAGAGGACCTTCGTCTCGCAACGCCTCGCCGAGACGGTCGCGGAGGGCGACGGCAGCGAGATCGCCTGGCAGCCTGTCGCGATCCCGACCGAGGCGGGCACCGATCCGGGCATCACGACGGGTGCGCACATCGACACCGTCGCCGGGGAGTCTTCGAGCTCTACCTCGTCTACGACCTCGCCGACGTGCAGCAGACTCTCGACTTCGTGCAGGGCATCCTCATCGCGGCCGGGATGGCGCTCGTGCTGCTGTTCGGCGGTGTCGCGTACCTCGTCGTGCGACTCGTGGTCGGCCCGGTGCGGGTCGCGGCCAACGCGTCCGAGAAGCTCGCGGCGGGGCAGCTCGAAGAGCGGCTGCCGGTGAAGGGTCAGGACGAGCTCGCGACCCTCGCGCGCTCGTTCAACCGCATGGCCGACAGCCTGCAGCGTCAGATCCGGCAGCTGGCCGACCTCTCGCGTGTGCAGCAGCGCTTCGTCTCGGATGTGTCGCACGAGTTGCGCACACCGCTCACCACGATCCGTCTCGCGGGCGACGTGCTCTACGACCAGCGCGAGGACTTCCCGCCCCCGACCGCGCGGACCGCCGAGCTGCTGCACACCCAGATCGGGCGCTTCGAGCTCATGCTCGCCGACCTGCTCGAGATGAGCCGCTACGACGCGGGCGCCGTCGACCTCGAGACCGACCCGACCAACGTCGTGCGGCTCGTCGAGGAGTCGATCGCGGCCGTCGAGCCGCTCGCCCACGGCAAGGGCAGCGAGATCCGGCTCGTCGCCCCCGGCGGCTACTTCGAGGCCGACATCGACGCCCGCCGGGTGCGGCGCATCATGCAGAACCTGCTCGGCAACGCGATCGATCACGGCGAGGCGAAGCCCATCGTGGTCTATGTCGACTCCGACGAGCGCGCCGTCGCGATCGCCGTGCGCGACTACGGCGTCGGCATGTCGCCTGCCGATGTGGATCGTGTCTTCGACCGCTTCTGGCGTGCCGATCCGTCCCGCCAGCGCACGACGGGCGGCACGGGGCTCGGGCTCGCGATCTCGCTCGAGGATGCCGCTCTGCACGGCGGTGAGCTCGCGGTGTGGTCGGAGCTCGGCGAGGGCAGCTGCTTCCGCCTGACGCTGCCGCGACACAGCGGCGACGAGCTCGGCGGCCTCTCGCCGCTCCCGCTGCCGCCCGACACGGAGGTGGCGGCATGATGAGGCGCCGGATGCTCACGCTCGCGGGTGGTGTGCTCGCCGCAGCGCTCGCCCTGACCGGGTGCGCCGGCATCCCGACCAGCGGCCCGGTCGGCACCTTCACGATCGGCGACGACACCTCCGACGACCGGCTGCTGACCCTCCCCGACGGGCCGCAGGACGGCCAGACGCCCGCGGAGGTGCTCGCCGGCTTCCTCGCGGCGCAGCGCGCGCCGCAGAACAACTACAGCATCGCGCGGCTCTTCCTCAGCGACGAGTTCCGTGCGGAGTGGTTGCCGACTTCCTCGTGCGCGTGACCGACTCCCCGATGTCGCCCGAGCCGAACGGGGGCGACGACCGTTTGCGCATCGCCGCGACCGTGCAGGCGACCGTCGATGAGACGGGCGTCTACAAGGAGCTGCGACCCGCGGAACCGCAGGCGCTCGACTACGAGTTCGCGCTCAACGACGACGGGGAGTGGCGCATCTCGGCGGCGCCCAAGGGCACGGTGCTCTCCAACCGCGGCTTCGAGCGCAGCTTCGTGGCGTATCCGCTGTACTTCTTCGACCCCAGCGGAACCGCGCTCGTGCCGGACGTGCGCTGGTTCCCCGACACGGCGACCCGCGCCGAGCGCATCGTGCGTCAACTGCTCGCCGGGCCGGCCCCGTGGTATCAGAACGGGGTGCTCATCACCTCGTTCCCGACGGGCTCCAAGCTCGAGACCGACGGGGTGACGGTCGAGAGCGGCACGGCGACCGTGGCGCTGTCGGCGGAGGCGGGTGGCCAGGATGCCGACACCCGGTGGCGCATGCAGCAGCAGTTGCGGGTGAGTCTGCTGGCGCTCGGCGAGGTGAAGGCCGTGCAGATGACGGCGGGCGGGTTCCCGATCGAGGTATCGAGCGGCAAGACCGCCGAGTCGTCGTTCCTGGCCAAGTCCGACCCGCTGGGGCTCGCCGAGGGCGGCTTCGGGTATCTGACGGCCTCGACGACCGATCCGGTGCCGGGCATCAGCGAGTCGGTGCAGCAGCTCGGGCCGCTCGGGGCGACGCTCGGGCGAGATGCCGAGGTCGCAGCGGTGCGCAACGCGCAGGGGTGTGGCGCGTGGCGGTCGACGAGGCCCCCGTGCTCGTCGACGGTCGTGCCGGGCTCATCGACCCGAGCATCGACGCGCGCGGGTTCGTCTGGACCGCCGTCGGCGACCATGCCGACAGCATCCGCGCGATCGACCCGGCGGGGGCGTGCATGAGATGCCCGCGCCGAACCTCGACGGCGCGATCCTCGCCGCGAAGGTCTCGCGCGATGGTGCCCGTCTGCTGATCGCGACGCAGGGCGTGGGCGGGCCGGCCCTCACGATCGCCGGCATCGTGCGCGACGGCGACGGTGTGCCGACGGGCTTCGGCGACCCCCTGAGCCTCTCGGTCGCGTCGACCTCGCTCATCGACGCGAGCTGGGTGGACTCCTCGACCGTCGCGGCCCTGTCGCACGACGGCGACGAGGCACGGGTCGACCTCTACCACATCGGGGGCGCCGCGAGCCCGCGGGCCGCCTCACGGGCGGCGTGCAGCTCGTGGGCGGCAACTTCGTCGACGGCATGCGTGTGCGCGACGCCGACGGCGCGGTGTGGCGCCGCAACTCGAGCGGCGGCTGGCAGGAGACGGGCATCCTCGCCTCCTTCCTCGCCACCCAGCAGTAGGAGTTATCCCCGGATGCGGGGGTGGGGCCGCGCCCGCATCGCGCGTCGCGCCAGGATCGCGGCATGCGACACGGCATCCGCGACGCCCTTCTCGACGCCCTGCTCGACGCCCTCGCGCTCGTGCTGCCCACCCGATGCGCCGGGTGCGAGACCGAGGGGCGCGAGCTGTGCGCCGTGTGCCGGATGCGTCTCGCCCCCACGCCGGTCCGTACGACCGCGCCGGGCGGCATCCCGGTGTACGCCGGGGCGGTCTACGACGGCCTGGTGCGGCGCGTCGTGCTCGCCTGCAAGCAGGGGCGCACGGGGCTTGCGAGCGCGCTGGCCGCGCTGCTCGCCGAGGCGCTCGCGGACGCCCTCGCCGACACCGCCTCCGCGTCGCCCGTCGTGGAGCTGTGCGCCGTGCCCTCGACGCGCGCCGCCTACCGCCGGCGCGGCTTCGATCCGGTGCGCCTCGTGCTCGCACGTACCGGATACCGTGACGCGCGCGTGCTGCGGGCCGCGCGCCCGCACGACGTGCAGAAGGGTCTCGGCCGCGAGGCACGCCGTGCCAACCTGCGCGGGGTGCATCGCGCGCGAGGGCGGCTCGATGGCCGCACCTTCCTGCTCGTCGACGATGTCGTCACCACGGGAGCCACGATCGGCGAGGCGGCGCGAGCCCTTCGGGATGCGGGTGGCGAGGTGCTCGGGGCCGTCGTGATCGCCGCCACGCCGCTGCGCGGACGCTCCGGGCGTCCGCGCACGGAAGCCTCAGCGACCGCCCAGTGACAAAGTGCGGGGCCCGGGCTACGGTGGCCCTAAAGGCGCGAAGGAGACGACCGCCTGATCCATAGGCGGCACTTCGGGCCGGATCAGGAGGCCGCCATGGATGTCACCATCACCGGACGCAACGTTGGGATCCCGGATCGTTTCGAGGATTACGTCAGCGAGAAGGCCGAGAAGGTCGAGCACCTCGCACCGCGCGCACTCGCCCTCGAGATCAAGCTCGTGCGTCATCACGAGAGCCGCGGTGCTGCCGACGGCGATCGCATCGAATTGACGCTCATCGGCCCCGGACCGATCGTGCGCGCCGAGGCCGGCGCCGCCGACAAGTACGCCGCCTTCGACCTCGCCTACGACAAGCTCGTCGAGCGCATCCGCCAGGCGAAGGACCGCAAGAAGGTGCACCGCGGTCAGCGTCGTCCCACCTCGTTGCGTGAGGCCGCCGCCGACGGCTTCAGCGTCGTCGACGTCGTGCCCGCGACGGCCGAGGTGATCGAGAAGGTCGCCACGGGCTCCGTTCCGGTGGTGGAGGAGGAGGCGAGCGACGACTGGAGCCCCGTCGTCATCCGTGAGAAGGAGTTCCCCGCCGAGCTCATGACGGCCGAGGAGGCCGTCGACCGCATGGAGCTCGTCGGGCACGACTTCTTCCTCTTCATCGACGCCCGTACCGACAAGCCCAGCGTCGTGTATCGCCGCAAGGGCTGGGACTACGGCGTCATCAAGCTCGACACGGAGGTGGCGGCGCTCGCGCACGCCACAGCGGGCTGATTTCGAGACGCGGCTGCGCCGCTCCTCAATCAGCGGCACCCCGCGCTGGTTGAGGAGCCCGCGCAGCGGGCGTCTCGAAACCCCCACGGCTCACCGCCTTCCCAGGCCCGAGACGACTAGGCTGTCCAGGTCAAGGGCGCTCCCGCGTGCCCGGAACCCGGACAGGAGGCCATTCGTGGCGAACGTTCTCGAGAAGGCTCTGCGCTTCGGCGAGGGGCGCACCCTGCGCCGACTGGCGTCGTACGCATCTGCGATCAACGAGTTGGAAGACGCCTTCTCGGAGCTGAGCGACGAGGAGCTGCGCCACGAGACCGTGGAGTTCCGCGAGCGGTACGCGAACGGCGAGACGCTCGACGACCTGCTGCCGGAGGCGTTCGCCGCGGTGCGCGAGGCGGCCAAGCGCACGCTCGGCCTGCGGCACTTCGACGTGCAGCTCATGGGTGGTGCGGCGCTGCATCTCGGCAACATCGCCGAGATGAAGACCGGTGAAGGTAAGACGCTCGTGGCCACCACGGCCGCCTACCTGAACGCCATCCCGGCCCGCGGCGTGCACGTCGTCACGGTGAACGACTACCTCGCGAGCTACCAGTCCGAGCTCATGGGTCGCGTGTTCCGCGCCCTCGGGATGACCACGGGCTGCATCCTCTCCGGGCAGAGCCCCGCCGAGCGTCGCGAGCAGTACGGCGCCGACATCACCTACGGCACCAACAACGAGTTCGGCTTCGACTACCTGCGCGACAACATGGCGTGGCAGGCATCCGACATGGTGCAGCGCGGCCACTTCTTCGCGATCGTCGACGAGGTCGACTCGATCCTCATCGACGAGGCCCGTACGCCGCTCATCATCTCGGGCCCGTCGTCGGGCGAGGCCAACCGCTGGTTCAGCGAGTTCGCCAACATCGCCAAGCGCCTTCAGGAGGGCACCGACTACGAGGTCGACGAGAAGAAGCGCACGGTCGGTGTGCTCGAGCCCGGCATCGAGAAGGTCGAGGACTACCTCGGCATCGAGAACCTCTACGAGTCGGCGAACACGCCGCTGATCTCCTTCCTCAACAACTCCATCAAGGCGCGCGCGCTCTTCAAGCGCGACAAGGACTACGTCGTGATGAACGGCGAGGTGCTCATCGTCGACGAGCACACGGGCCGCATCCTGCAGGGTCGCCGCTACAACGAGGGCATCCACCAGGCCATCGAGGCGAAGGAGGGTGCAGATCAAGGCGGAGAACCAGACCCTCGCGACCGTCACGCTGCAGAACTACTTCCGCCTGTACCAGAAGCTCTCGGGCATGACCGGTACCGCCGAGACCGAGGCGGCCGAGTTCATGTCGACCTACAAGCTCGGCGTCGTGCCCATCCCGACCAACAAGCCCATGATCCGCAAGGACCAGGCCGACCTCATCTACAAGAACGAGCAGGTCAAGTTCGAGCAGGTCGTCGAGGACATCGTCGAGCGCCACCGCACCGGCCAGCCCGTGCTCGTCGGCACGACGAGCGTCGAGAAGAGCGAGTACCTGTCGCGGATGCTGGCGAAGCGCGGCGTGAAGCACGAGGTGCTGAACGCGAAGAACCACGCGCGCGAGGCATCCATCGTGGCTCAGGCCGGGCGCCTCGGTGCCGTCACCGTCGCCACCAACATGGCCGGACGTGGAACCGACGTCATGCTCGGCGGCAACGCGGAGTTCCTCGCGGTCGCCGAGATGAACAACCGCGGACTGAGCCCCGTCGACACTCCCGACGAGTACGAGAAGGAGTGGGACGCGGTCTTCGCGGCCGTCAAGGAGCGCGTCGAGGTCGAGGCCGCGAAGGTGCGCGACGCGGGCGGGCTCTACGTGCTCGGCACCGAGCGTCACGAGTCCCGCCGCATCGACAACCAGCTGCGCGGGCGCTCGGGACGTCAGGGCGACCCGGGCGAGAGCCGCTTCTACCTCTCGCTGCAGGACGACCTCATGCGCCTGTTCAACACGGGCGCCGCCGAGATGCTCATGCGGGGGCGCCCGACGATCTGCCGATCGAGTCGAAGGCCGTCTCGCGTGCCATCCGCTCCGCCCAGTCGCAGGTCGAGGCGCGCAACGCCGAGATCCGCAAGAACGTGCTCAAGTACGACGACGTGCTCAACCGCCAGCGCGAGGCGATCTACTCCGACCGCCGTCACATCCTCGAGGGCGACGACCTGCACGATCGCGTGCAGAAGTTCCTCACGGATGTGGTGAGCGAGGTCGTCGACGAGCACACCGCGTCGTCGACGAGCGACGAGTGGGACCTCGACGCCCTGTGGGCCGAGCTCAAGACCCTCTACCCCGTGTCGATCACGATCGACGAGGTGCTCTCGGAGGCCGGCTCGAAGGGCAGCCTGCGGGTGAAAGCGCTCAAGGAGGAGGTGCTGTCGGATGCGCGCATCGCCTACCAGCGCCGCGAGGACGAGCTGGGTTCCCCGCCATGCGCGAGCTCGAGCGCCGCGTCGTGCTCTCGGTGATCGACCGCCGCTGGCGCGACCACCTGTACGAGATGGACTACCTCAAGGACGGCATCGGTCTGCGCGCGATGGCGCAGCGCGACCCGCTCGTCGAGTACCAGCGTGAGGGCTTCTCGCTCTACCAGTCGATGATGGAGGCGATCCGCGAAGAGACGGTCGGCTTCCTCTACAACCTCGAGGTCGAGGTGACGAGCGGCGACGGTCAGGCCCGTGTGGCGGCCAAGGGGCTCGGTGCCTCGACGGCTCCGCAGCAGGGGCTCAGCTACTCGGCGCCGAGCGACGACGTCTCAGGCGGGGTCGAGGTGCGCAACCAGCGCGGCCAGGTCGAGCGCGCCGCCACGGCGCGCGCGCAGCAGGCGGCGGCACGCCAGGCGCAGGGCCAGGCCCAGCAGGGCGGCGGCGAGCGCGGTGCCTTCGGGCAGCGCGTCGACGGCGACGGAGCCGGCCAGCAGGCTCCTCAACCGTGCCCAGCGGCGAGCGCAGGAGCGTCGCGGCCGCTGAGGCCACTGGTGGGGGTCCGGCGGGCCGGCGCTACAGCACGTGGATCGAGGTGGCGCGCCACCGTCGGTCGAGTCCTCGAGCCGGATCGCGACGGCGCGCGTGCGCATCCGGCTGTGCACGATGATGACCGCCTCGACGACGCCGTCGCGCGGTTCGCACACCGTCACATTGCCGAGCGTGATGACGGGTCGCGTCGCGGGGCGCCGCGCGGCCTGACGCGCCTGCGCCGACACCACGACGCGCTTGAGCAGCTTCGTGTAGACGCTGTCGTCGACCCAGCGGGCGATCTGCTCGAGATCGCGGGCGCCCGCGATGATCTCGATGACGCAGCGCGTGAGATTCTCGAGCAGCGGCCGGGGATCGGGTAACTCGCCCGCCGAGGCCGGCTGACGACCGAAGAGGTCGTCGCTCGGCAGATATGGGGAGTGCTCGAACTGTGCCGTCGATTCTCGCCGTCTCACTGGCGCGCATCGCCATCCCTTCCGCCGCCGCGCATCCGGCCGCCCCGTCTGCCCCCGTAACGGGGGACGCCGATCACCTTGGCATATGAATACTTTTCGTGTCGAGATGTCGGAGCAGCCTGTGGAGAACTATGACGGCGGATGACGCACGCCGGTTACGGTCGCCTCGTGCGCTGGGATGAGCTGTTCGCCGACCTCGAGGGACGACTCGAGCATGAGCTCGACGTCGAGCGTCAGGAGCTCGCCGCCGAAGAGGAGCGGCTGCGGCTCGGGCGTATCGGCCTGCGCGATCGGATCATGGCGATGGCACGCGCCGGAGCAGCGGTCGGCCTCATCCTCGCCGACGGCGAGACGCTCGCACTGCGGGTGGAGTCGTCGGGCCGGGACTGGATCGCGGGCGAGGTGACCGTGGGCGCCGCTCGGCACGCCGTGGTCGTGCCCGTCGCCGCGATCGTGGGGGTGACGCCGGAACGCGATCAGCTCGAGCTCGGGCTGCGCCCGCCGCCGAGCGAGGCCCTGCCCGACCTGTCGAGCAGGTTGGGGCTCGCCTTCGTGCTGCGCGATCTCTGCCGTCGCCGGGCCGGCATCGAGCTGCGCACCCGCACCGGCACCGTCACGGGCACCATCGACCGCGTCGCCCGCGACCACCTGGATCTCGCCGAGCACGAGCCCGGCGAGCCGCGCCGCGATCGCGTCGTGCGTCGGATCCGCCTCGTGCCCTTCGACGCGATCGTGCGCGTGCGCGCGTAGCCGGCGTTCGCGCACGTCGGCCGATCGGCCGAGCGCGGCGGATCGTGTGGGGATGAGGGTGTCGGCACCCGATCGGCCGAGCGCGGCGGATCGTGTGGGGGTTGAGGGTGTCGGCACTCGATCGGCCGGGCGTTCGCGCACGGCCGGCCGATCGGCCGAGCGCGGCGGATTATCGCCGCGCCAAGAGAATCAGACGAACAGCTCGGGCAGATCGGTGAACTCGGCCTGGTTCCAGAGGCCCTTCCGTCGGGCCTCCTCGTAGCGGGCGGCGATGTAGGCCTCGAGGACGTGGCGTTCGATGCGCCACTGGCCGTGCTCGCCGAGCTTGATGGCGGGCAGCTCACCGCTGCGCACGAGGGCGTACGCCTGACCGGCCGAGATGTTGAGGATCTCGGCGGTGTCGGCGATGGTCAGAAAGCGACCGAGGCCCGAGGTGGCATCCGCTGTCATGCCCCGATTATGCGTCGTGGGCGCGCGCCATGGCCCCGTTTCGGGGGCCCTGTGGATAACTCTCCCGCGCCGGGGGCGCCTCGGTGCACGATGGGCGGGCCGCGAGGCGCGGCGGAAGGGGAGGGGCACGTGGCATCCCTCACGACATCCGGGCGACGACGCCGCACGATCGACGTGCGCCTGCTCATCGGACTCGCACTCGTGGCCGCATCGGTGGTCGGCGTGGTCGCGCTCGTCGGCGCGGTCGACGCCCGCACGACGGTCTACGCGGCGGCCTCGGCGCTCAGCCCCGGCGATCGCATCGACCGCGACGACCTCGTGGAGCGCGAGGTCTCGCTCGACGGCGCCGACGGTCTCTACCTCGGCGTCGACGAGCTTCCCGCCGACGGCCTCATCGTCGTGCATCCCGTGCATGACGGTGAGCTGCTGCCGCGCACCGCCGTGGGGGATGCGTCGGGCATCCGCTCGACGGCGCTCGTGCTCGAGCTCACCGCCCCGCCGAGCTCGGCCGTGCGTGCGGGCGCGGTGGTCGATGTCTGGGCCTCTCCCGCGGATGCCGAGGGTCGCGGCTTCGGCGCCCCCGTCGTGCTCGTTCCGGATGCGGTGGTCGTGCGCGTCGTGGAGGACGACGGTCTCGTGTCGTCCGGTGGCAGCGCGATCGAGGTGCTCGTGCCGCGCAGCCGGGTGGCCCGCGTGCTGCAGGCCCAGGCCGCGGGAGACGCGCTCGCCGTGGTGCCCGCAGGCCTCGCGCTGGGCGGCTGAGATGCGGGTAGCCCTCGCCCTGCCTCTCGACGCCGAGCAGCACCTCGCCGATACTGCCGGCTATCACGGTCACGAGGTGCTCATCCGCTGCTCGGGGGCGACGAGCTCGCGGTGCGGCTCCCGCAGCTCGCGGTCGAGCTCGTGGTCGTGCAGGCCACCCCCGAGCACCTCACCTCGCGCCTCGTCGAGACGGCTGATGCGCTCGGCATCCGGATGCTCGTGGTCGCCGACGACGAGGAGCAGCACCGCCACGCCGCGCGCGCGGGCATCGTGGATGCCGTCGGGGGTCCGGCCGGCTGGGGGCTGCTCGAGGGGAGGCCGCGCCGCCCGCGCCGCCTGCAGAGCACGAGCAGGCCGCACCCGCTCTCGCGCTCGCGCAGCCCCGTCGCGCCGCCACCGTGGTCGCGGTGTGGGGCCCGCACGGCGCGCCGGGGCGCACGAGCCTCGCGATCGCGCTCGCCGCCGAGTTCGCCGCAGCAGGTCTGCGCACCGTACTGGCCGACGCCGACACCCACGCGGCATCCGTCGCCCCCGCCCTCGGCCTGCTGGACGAGGCGCCCGGCTTCGCGGCGGCGTGCCGGCTGGCCGGTATCGGCGGGCTCGACGACGCCCAGCTCGAACGGCTCGCGGTCACGCCGCGCGGGCTGCGGCATCCGTTCCGAGTGCTCACGGGCATCGGCCGGCCGGCGCGCTGGCCCGAGCTCGGCCCCGAGCGGGTGGCGGGCGCGATCTCGGCCATTCGACAGTGGTGCGAGGTGCTCGTGGTCGATGTCGCGGCGAGCCTCGAGCAAGACGACGAACTCGCGAGCGACCTGGCGGCACCGCGGCGGAATGCCGCGGGCGTCGAGGCGCTGCGCACCGCCGACCGTATCGTCGCGGTCGCCTCGGCCGATCCCGTCGGCATCCCGCGTTTCCTGCGCGACCACGCCGAGTTGCTCGACCTCGTGCAGCCCGATCCCGAAGGCGTCACGGTCGTCGTCAACAAGCTGCGGCAGGGCGCGATCGGGCTCAACCCGGCGGGACAGGTGCGCCAGACGCTCGCCCGCTTCGGTGGCATCGATCGTCCGGCTTTCGTGCCATGGGATGCCGCCGCGTTTGATGCGGCGCTGCTCGGCGCGCGCCCGCTCGCGGATGCCGCCCCGCGTTCGCCCGCCCGCACGGCGGTGCGCGAGCTGGCGGCGATGCTCGTGCCGACGGGTGCGGATGCGGGCGCGCGCCGCCGCCGGGCGAGGGAGCCGACGAGCGGCGGCTAGCCTAAGGGAATGTCCACGCTCTCCGAGCTGATGCTCGCGCACGGTCTCTCGAACGAGGCCGATGTCGAGTGGTTGCACCTGCTCGTGGCCGACGGCCAGCTGATCGCCGATCTCGCCTTCGCCGACATCGTGCTGTGGGTGCCCACCCCTGCGGGCACCTTCGTGGCGGTCGCGCACTCGCGGCCGTCGTCGGCCGCCACCCTCTTCTACCGCGACTTCGTCGGCCAGGAGATCAAGCCCGAGTGGCGCGACCAGGTGCAGCAGGCCTTCGACGAGGTGCGCATCGTCGACACCTCGGCCCCCGACTGGTACGAGGAGACCCCCACCCGGGTGCGTGCGGTGCCCGTGCTGCGGCGCCTCAGCCCGAGCGGCAGCGAGACGACGACGACCCCCATCGCGGTGCTCACCCGCCACTCGAACCTCTCCGAGGCGCGCACCCCCGGGCGCCAGGAACTGACCTTCAACCAGTGCGCCGACGACCTCTTCGGCATGATCGCGCACGGCGACTTCCCCGATCTCGGGGCACCGACGCTGCCGCGTCGCGGGGCGCCGCGCGCCTCGGACGGACTCATCCGGCTCGACGTCGACGGCATCGTCACCTTCGCTAGCCCCAATGCGCTCTCGGCGTTCAACCGCATGGGCTTCGGCAGCGAACTCGAGGGGAGTCGCTCGCCGAGGTCGCCACGAACCTGCTCTCGGGCAAGCTCACGGTCGACGAGTCGTTGCCGCTCGTCGTCACCGGCCGCGCCCCTGGCGCACCGACATCGAGGCGCGCGGGGTCACCGTGACGCTGCGCGCCATCCCGCTGCGTCACCGCGGGGAGCGCGTGGGGGCGATCGTACTCATCCGGGATGTCACCGAGTCGCGCCACCAGGAGCAGGAGCTGATCACCAAGGATGCGACGATCCGCGAGATCCACCACCGGGTGAAGAACAACCTGCAGACCGTCGCCTCGCTGCTGCGCATCCAGAGCCGTCGCACGCACAACGACGTGGCGCGCGACGCCCTCACCCAGGCGATGCGCCGGGTGGCCGCGATCGCCGTCGTTCACGACACCCTCTCGGAGGGGCTCAACCAGAACGTCGACTTCGACACGGTGTTCGACCGCGTGCTGCTGCTCGTGGCGGAGGTCGCCTCGAGCCACAACACGACGGTCATGCCGCGCAAGTCCGGATCCTTCGGCACCCTGCCGTCGGAGTACGCGACCCCGCTCGCACTCGCGCTCACCGAGCTCGTCACGAACGCCGTCGAGCACGGGCTCGCCGATCGCGACGGCGAGGTGGTGATCTCGGCCAAGCGCAAGCACGACCTGCTCTCGGTGCGCGTGCGCGACAACGGCACGGGGCTGCCCGAGGGCAAGGTCGGAGCCGGCCTCGGCACGCAGATCGTGCGCACCCTCATCCAGGGCGAGCTCGGCGGCACGATCGACTGGCACACCCTCGAGGGCGAGGGCACCGAGGTCACCATCGAGGTGCCGCTGCTCTACCTGACGCACCCCGCGTGACGCACCCCGCCGACGCCACGAGCCTGACGCACCCCGCCTGACGCCACGAGCCTGACGCCGCGCCGCATCCGCCGCCCTCTCGCGCCCGGGCCGCACCCGGCCGCACCCGGAGGCTGTGTCGAAAATGCAGGAGAACCCGGGCGTGTCGGAGGCGGGAGGGCCGGAGCGCGGCGGTTCGGGGTCGACGACTCCTGCATTTTCGACACTGGGGGGCGAGGGATGCGGCGCGAAGATCGACGGGGCGCGGCACGGGGAGCTCTGCCCACCGGCCACGTCGGGCACTGCGGTTAGGGTTGAGGGCCGGGCGTTCCTCGTCCCCGATGGAGGTCATACATGAACCCAGCGCCCACTGAGCCGACGCCCGACCAGCTGCAGCAGGCCCACGAGGTGATCGCACGGATCACGGAGGCCTACTCGGCGCGCATCGTGGGCCAGGATCGTCTCCGCACGAGCCTCCTGATCGCCCTCATCGCGGGCGGCCACGTGCTGCTCGAGAGCGTTCCGGGGCTCGCCAAGACGACCGCCGCATCCACCCTGGCCGACACGATCGACGGCACCTTCAAACGCATCCAGTGCACCCCCGACCTGCTGCCGAGCGACATCACCGGCACCCAGATCTACGACGCCCAGACCGGCACCTTCCGCACGGTGCTGGGCCCCGTGCACGCCAACGTCGTGCTGCTGGACGAGATCAACCGGTCGAGCGCGAAGGCCCAGTCGGCGATGCTCGAGGCCATGCAGGAGCGCCAGACCACGATCGGCGGCGAGCTGCACGAGCTGCCCGACCCGTTCATGGTGATCGCCACCCAGAACCCGATCGAGCAGGAGGGCACCTACGAGCTCCCCGAGGCGCAGATGGACCGCTTCCTGCTCAAGGAGATCGTGCAGTACCCGAGCCCGCAGGAGGAGCTCGAGGTGCTCGAACGCCTGGACTCCGGGGTGCTCGCGCCGGGCCAGCACGCGTCGAAGGTCGCGACGATCGCGGATGTGTCGCTGCTGCAGGATGTGGCGGCCGGCATCCATGTGTCGCAGGAGGTGCGCAACTACATCGTGGGCCTCGCCTACGTGACGAGGAACCCCGCGCAGTACATCGGCGACGACAAGGCGCGCTTCATCAAGTACGGCGCGAGCCCGCGTGCGTCGATCGCCTTCCTGCGTGCCTCGCGTGCGTTCGCCCTGCTCAACGGGCGTGATCACGTGGTGCCGGATGACGTGTCGAGTCTGCGCCACGTCGTGCTGCGACACCGCGTGCTGCTGAGCTACGAGGCCGAGGCGGAGGGTGTGCGCAGCGAGGACATCATCGACGCGGTGTTCGGCGTGGTTCCCACCCCTGATCGGCGGCGCTTCGTGGTCGGTCATCTCGCGCCGGTGAAGAGCAAGCTCTTCATCGCCTCGACTCTCAAGTCGGTGCACCCGCTCGACGGCGGTTACGCCTCGCTCGTGCGTGGGCGCAGTTTCGACTTCGAGGACCTGCGCCCCTACGAGCACGGCGACGAGGTGCGCGACATCGACTGGCGGGCGACCGCGCGGGCGGGCGAGCCGATGGTCAAGCGCTCCTACGCCGAACGCCGGCACACGATCCTCTTCGTGGTCGACACGAGCGCCGCCATGCGCGCGCTGGCCCGCGACGAGGGCACCAAGAAGCAGCTCGCGATCCTCACCGTGGGCGCCCTCGCGACGCTCGCCGTGCGGCACGGCGACGACGTGCAGCTCATGTACGCCGACGGCGACCGCCCGACGCGGCTCGCCCCGCGCAGCTCCGAGGGCGGCATCGAACAGCTGCTGCGCACGATGGACGACGCGATCGAGCGAGCGCACCTCGTGAGCGCCCGCGACCTGCTGCTGCATCACGTCGCACAGACGGTCGCGCGACGCATGATCGTGGTGGTCGTCACGGATGAGGAACCGCTCGGGGCGAGCACGGAACGCGAGCTGAAGCGGCTGCGCGCCCAGCACGACGTGCTGTGGGTGACGCTGCGTGACGCGGATCCGGTGCTCGCCACCCCATCCGCTGCTCCCCGGCGCGATGTGGCGAGCCAGTGGGCGGTGCCCGAGTTCCTGCACGGAGACGCCGCGATCGTGGCCGAGCTCGAGGCCGAGCGCGCGGCCGCCGACGCGCGCCGCATCGCGGTGCTCGAACGTCTCGCGGTGAGCCACACGGCGCTCGAGGGCGAGCGCACCGCGATCGCCGACCTGCTCGCGATGCTGCACGGGAGGGCTCATGCCCGGCGATGACGTGCTGTACCCGCCGTTGCAGTACTCGGCGGTCTGGCTGCTGCTCGTGCTGGCGATCCTCGCCGGCCTCGCACTCGCCGGCTGGCTCGTCGTGGTGCTGACGCGCCCGCGGCGGCTCGTGTCGCATCCGAGCGCCGACCCGCAGCTCGTGCTGGGGCAGCTGCGCACCGAGTACCTCGGCGAGATCGACCGGATCGAACAGCAGGCCCGCGACGGACGGCTGGGCGCCAGGCAGGCGCACGCCGCCCTCAGTCGGCTCATGCGCGCCTACGTCAACGAGTACAGCGGCCTCGAGGCCCCCGTGCTGACGCTGCAGGATCTGGTGGCGCAGGGTGTGCACCCTCGCTCATCGACGCGCTCGGCCGCTACTCCTACCCGAGCCTGTTCGGGCGGGGCGCGCCGATCGATCCGGTGCTCGGCGCACAGGCGGCGCGACAGGTGGTGCAGACATGGCACTAGAGCAACCGGTCGCGCTGGGTGTCGTGGCGGCCGTCGCGGTGCTCGCCGTCGTGGCGGGCGTGCTGCTCGGCTGGCGCCGACGCGGAGGCGCGAGCTGGGGTGCGCCCATCGCGCGCGCCGAGCGGGTGCGTGCGCTTCCGAGCGTGCGCCGCGCCGTCGGCCTGCGCATCCTCGGGCTCGCGGGTGTTGTGGCGCTCGCCCTCGGCGGGGTGGCGACGGCCGCGATCGTCGGCGCGCGGCCCATGCAGGAGACGATCGTGCAGCCCGAGAGCCACAGCCGCGACATCATGCTGTGCCTCGATGTGTCGGGGTCGATGACGGATGTCGATGCCGAGGTGCTGCAGGTCTTCAGCAGACTCGCCGAGGATTTCGCGGGCGAGCGCGTCGGGCTCACGATCTTCAACAGCTCACCCGTGCAGATCTTCCCGCTCACCGACGACTACGCCTTCGTGCGCGAGAACCTCGACCGGGTGCGGCAGAGCTTCGACTATCACGAGGCGATCCCCGAGTTCTGGGTGGGCACCCTCAACGCTCCGGGTGCCTCGCTTGTGGGCGACGGCCTCGCGGCGTGCGCGCTGGGCTTCGATCACCCCGATCAGGAGCGCGCGCGCTCGATCATCCTGGCCACCGACAACGAGGTGAACGGCACCGAGACGGTGCCGATCGACCAGGCGGCCGCCTACGCGGCCTCGCTCGGCGTGCGGGTGTTCGCGATCGATCCCACGGATGCCGAGTCCGAGACCGGGGCCGCCTTGCGTGCCGCGGCGGTCACCACCGGCGGCGGCTACTTCGGCTTGCGCGACGCCACGACCGTCGAGGGGATCGTGGCCGAGGTCAAGGCGGAGGACGCCACGATCCTGAAGGGCGAGCCGCGCATCGTGCGCGTCGACGACCCCGGCCCGTGGGTGGTGGTGCTCGTCGTGCTCGCGCTCGCCTTCGCGCTCGTGGCCTGGAGGGTGCGCGCATGACCTTCCACCCGGTGCTCCCCGTGCTGCTCGTCGTCGTGATCGTGCTGCCGTTCGCCGCGCTCGCCGTGTGGCGGCTCGTGCGCGCGCGGGGTGCGGGTTCACGGATGCGGTGGGCGGCTCGCGTGGTGCTCGTGCTCGCGTGCGGTGCGCTGCTGCTGCGCCCCGGCGTGCCGGGCGGCACGGTCGAGACGCTCGCGACGGATGTCGACGTCGTGCTGCTCGTCGACACCACCGCGAGCATCGTCGCCGAGGACTGGGATGGCGACGCGCCTCGCCTCGACGGCGTGCGCGCGGATGTCGAACGCATCGTCGCGAGCTACCCCGGCGCACGCTTCGCGCTCATCACCTTCGATGCCGAGGCCTCGCTGCGCGTTCCGCTCACGACCGACACCACAGCTCTCGCCACCTCGCTCGCGGTGCTGCGCCCCGAGCCCACCGCGAACTCGCGCGGGAGCTCGGTCGGCATCGCCGCCGAGCAGCTCGAGACGACCCTCGAGGCCGCAGCATCCGCGTCGCCCGATCGGGCTCGTATGGTCTTCTACTTCGGTGACGGCGAGCAGACGGCGTCGACCGAGCCGGAGTCGTTCGCGGCCAGCGCGCGGGAGGTCGCGAGCGGTGCGGTGTTCGGCTACGGCACCGACGCCGGGGGCCGATGCGGCAGACCTCGGCCGGCACCGACGGTCCCGGCGACTACATCACCTACCAGGGGAGCGCGCGCTCTCGCGGATCGATCCGCAGAACCTCGAGCAGATCGCGCAGCAACTCGGCGTGGAGTACCAGCACCGTTCGGCGGACGTCCCGATCGAGCTGCCGCCCGCACCGACCACCGTGACGAGCGCGGACGGCTCGGCCGAGTCGATCCGGGAGCTCAGCTGGATCGTGGCGCTCGTCATCGCGGCGCTGCTGGCGATCGAGCTGGTGTTCGCGAGCGCCCTGCTCATGGGCACCGCGCGGGTGCCGCGCGGCCGACGGGGGAGGGCTCGTGACCGATCCGACGACCCTGCTGCGCGTCAACCGGCGACGTCGCCGCGTGCGCCGCATCATCCTCATCGCCGCGACGCCCCTCGCGATCGCCGCGCTCGCGCTGTGCGGCAAGCTGCTGAGCATGTACGCCTTCGCGCACCAGTCGGCCGCCGCCTACGCGGCCGAGGACTTCGCGGGCACCACCCAGGCGGCGCGCGGGCAGCAGGTGCTCAACTGGTTCGAGCCCTACAAGGCACCGTTCAACGTGGGGGTGGGGCTCGCGGATGCCGGAGAGCTGGTGGGTGCGCGCGCCGCGTTCGAGGAGTCCTCGCCCTCGCCCAGGGCCTCGAGCAGTGCGTCGTGCGGGTGAACCTCGCGATCGTGCTCGAGCGCACGGGTGACGCCGCCCTGCGCGCCGGCGATCCGGCGGCCGCGGCGGAGGCCTGGCAGCAGGCGCTCGTCGTCTCGGAGGACGCACCCGAGGACTGCGGCTCGCCGGAGGCAAACAGCACCACCTCGGATCCCGACCGCGACCTCGGCGAGACGATGGACGAGCAGGAGCAGCGACTGCGCGAGAAGCTCGAAGACGGCAGCGGCCAGCAGGAGCAGCCCGACGCCCCCGAGACCCCGGACGCCTCCGACCTCGACGACATCCAGGATCAGCTCGAGCAGGGCGCGCAGGACCGCGACGACCGTGACGACGGTGACCAGGGCGGCGGCGCGGGAACGGATCGGCCGTGGTGAGCCCGCAGCGGGACCGCACCCCTATCTCGGCGGCGCCGACGGAGCCCCGCCGCTTCCGCCGCCGGGCGGCTACCGCGCGGCCCAGCGGGTGCAGACCGTCGTGCCGCCCACCGAGCCGGCTGAGCCGCGGCAGCGTACGGGTGCGCTCGGCTGGAGTGCGCTCGTCGCGGCCTCGGCGTTCGGACTGGTACTGCTGATCATGTGGACCGCCGGTGCGACGCAGGCGATCTACGGGCTCGTCACGCTGACCCTGCAGCTCGCAGTGGTGGTGACGGTCGTCGCGGCGCTGGTGAGTGCACGCAATCGACGTTTCGGTGCCATCGCCGTCACGATCGTGCTGCTCGTCAACATCGGCACGATCGGCGCCGCGAGCGCGCTGGTCTCTCATCCCGGCACCGGGACCACCGATCCGACCGACGATTACTGGGCCGCCTACCCCGGCATCAAGGGTCAGACGGCCGACGAGATCCTCGCGCGCACCTCGCTCGAGAGCACCCAGGAGACCGCGGCCGATGTCATGGCCGAGATCCGGCAGCGCCTCACCGCGCAGTTCGGTTTCGAATGGGTCGAGGGTCGCGGCAGCGACATCCGCGCGGAACGCAACGGCTACGGGGGCGAGTCGATGCTCGTGCAGTACACCTCCGAGCGCTGGTCGACCACGGAGCCGGTGACCGACCACCAGCTCAAGCTCGAGGCGATGCGCGTGATCGACGAGGTGCTCGCCGACTACGGCTTCTATGCGCTCGTGCCGCTCAACGATCCCTCGACGGGGTTCGACCCCGCCTACCTCGAGCGCTTCTACGGCAGCACCGATCCGCGCACCCAGGTGGAGTGGGAGTGGTACAGCGACGATTGGCCGGGGCCGATGCGGTTCTACGCGAACGTGACGGATCTGACCCATGACGACGACGGAGGCTTCCGCACCGCGCGCGAGGGCCAGGTGGCGGGAACCGACGAGCCCCTCGAGGGTCTGCGGATCTCGTTCCTGGTGCCCGAGGTGCTGAGCGAGCACGACGTCGACGAGTTCACCCGTCGGATGGCCGACTACCCAGGCGGTTGAGGAGCCGCTGCAGGCGGCGTCTCGAAACCCTGCGCCCTAGCTGGCGCGGCGCGCGCGCGGCGCGGCGCTTCAGCGCACGACGCTCGTCTTCGCTGAGGCCGCCCCACACGCCCGAGTCCTGGTTGGTCTCAAGGGCGTACTGGAGGCACTGCTCCGAAACCGTGCAGCGACCGCAGACCGTCTTGGCCTTCTCGATCTGGTCGACGGCGGGGCCCGTGTTCCCGACCGGGAAGAACAGCTCCGGGTCGACGGTGAGGCAGGCGGCCTTGTCGCGCCAGTCCATCTTGAGGTGCTCCATTCGTGTTGCTGTTGACGCTTTGCGGACTCGGGTGAGAGATTCCGCGCAGGGCTGAAGAGGGTTCGAATGTGCTGGGGGATTGTGTCGATTCGAACGCACTCACCGCGCTGTGAGCGTCACATCAACCGTCAACACTGTTTCATACTTGTTACGGTGAATCAATAGTTTCGGGATGGGATCTGGCTGTGAAAGACCGCGCCCGACCGCCCTTTTTCTGGGGCCTTGTGGTGATGCTCGGCATCGAGTTAGCGGCAGCCGCGACCCTCGCGATCGTGCTGCTGATCGACCTCGTGGCCCTCGAACCGACCTCGATCGCGACGGCTCTCGCGCTCACCGTTCTCGTGGTGATCGCGGCCGGTTGGATGGCCGCGACGCTCGTCGGATTGCTGCGCGGCCAGGCATGGGTGCGGGCGTCGGCGATCGTCTGGCAGGTGCTCCAGTTCGCCATCGGGCTCGGTGCTCTCGAGGGCAGCTTCGCCCAGCCCGCCTGGGGATGGCCGATCATCGCCGTCTCGGTGATCACCTTCGGCCTGCTCTTCGTGCCCTCGGTCGTGAAGGCGACCCAGGGTCGCGCCGGCTCAGGCGGTTGAGGAGCCGCGAAGCGGCGTCTCGAAACCGCCGTCCCCCGGTGCCACCGCCCCCGCCGCCCGAGCAAGCGCATCGCGGAACGCGACAACCGAGGATGCGCCGCAGACGCGAGCCGCGTCGAGGTGAACACCGTGCGCCGCGGTTCGCCGTCGAGCGGCACGAGGTCGACGCTCGGCCGGGCGCCCTGCCAGATGAGGTCGGGCAGCAGCGCCACCGCGTGCCCGGTCTGGATGAGCCGCACGTGCGCCTGCAGGTCGGCCGTCTCGAAGCGCACTTGCGGCTCGAAGCCGGCCCGACGGCAGGCTTGCTCTGCCCAGTGGCGCGAGGCGGCGCCGTAGGGTTCCATCACCCACGGGGCGTCGCGCGCATCCCGGATGTCGTGCACCGCGAACCGTGCCGCACCCGCGGGCGGCACGGCGAGCCGGATGGCGTCGGTCGTGAGCGGCATGCGGTCGAGGCCGGTGAGCTGCGGCGCCGCGTGATCCGGGTACTCCTCGGCGATGACGAGGTCGAAGTCCCGCGCGAAGGTCTCGTGCAGGGCGGTCTCGGGCTCGCGCTGCGTGACGACGACGGTGAGCGAGGGTGCTCGCGCTCGAGCACGTCGAGCACGGCGGGCAGCAGGGCGAGCGCGACGGATTGGAAGATCGCGACGCGGATGACGCCCGTCGCCTGGGTGAGCGACGCCGCGAGCTCGGTCTCGGCCGCCTCGAGCGTCGTGAGCACCTCCTCGGTGCGGCGCACGAGGATCTCGGCCTGCGGGGTGAGCTGCAGGCGCCGGCCCGCCTTGCGCAGCAGCGGCACCCGGGCCTCGCGTTCGAGCTGGGTGAGCTGCTGCGACACGGCGGAGGGCGTCTGATGCAGTGCCGTCGCGACGGCGGCGATCGTGCCGCGCAGAGCGAGCTCGCGCAGCAGGGTGAGGCGGCGCACGTCGAGCATCGCGATCCTTAAGTACAGGTGATGGATATCCCCAAGAATTCGTTGCTATACCTTACGTGATGTACGGCCGCATACTGCTGGCGTGACGTCACCGAAGACCGCTGCACCCGCATCCGCTGCCTCGCATCGGGAGGTCGCCGACGCCGTCGTCGCGCAGGTGCGACGCTGGCTCGAGACCGCCGAGACGCTGCCCGTCGACCGTTCGGCGAAGCGTCTGGCCGAGCTGCTGCGGGATCCGGCGGGACTCGACTTCGCGGTCGGATTCGTCGACGGCGTCATCCGCCCCGAGGATGCCCGGGTCGCGGCCCGCACCCTCGCCCGCCTCGCGCGACGCCCGCCGCGCTTTCTCGCCTGGCCGCTGCGTGCGGCCCTCCGCCTCGGCGGACTCGCCGCCCCGATCGTGCCCGGCATCGTCGTGCCGATCGCGCGTGCCGTGCTGCGCAGCATGGTCGCGCACCTCGTGATCGACGCCGACGACCCGGGGCTCGGCCGGGCGCTCGCCCGCATCCGCGAACGGGGGCGCGTCCGAACGTCAACCTGCTCGGCGAGGCCGTGCTCGGCGCCCGCGAGGCCGCCCGCCGGCTCGCGGGCACACGCCGCCTGCTCGCGCGCGACGACGTCGACTACGTCTCGATCAAGGTGTCGGCGACCGTCGCCCCGCACTCGCCGTGGGCATTCGACGAGGCCGTCGACGACATCGTCGAGGCACTCACCCCGCTCTTCGCCGAGGCCGCCGCCGCGACGCCCGCCAAGTTCGTCAACCTCGACATGGAGGAGTACAAGGACCTCGACCTCACGATCGCCGTGTTCCAGCGGATCCTCGACCAGCCGAGCCTGCGCGGGCTCGAGGCCGGCATCGTGCTGCAGGCGTATCTGCCGGATGCGCTCGGGGCCTACCTGCGTCTGCGTGAGTGGGCGCGCGAGCGCATCGCGGCGGGCGGCGCCGGCATCAAGGTGCGCATCGTGAAGGGCGCGAACCTGCCCATGGAGCGCGTCGACGCCTCGCTGCACGACTGGCCGCTCGCCACCTGGCACAGCAAGCAGGCCACCGACACCAACTACAAGCGGGTGCTGGATGCGGCCCTGCGCCCCGACAGCATCGCCGCGGTGCGCATCGGGGTCGCGGGCCACAACCTCTTCGACCTCGCCTACGCGCGTCACCTCGCAACCACGCGCGGAGTCGAGCACGGCGTCGAGTTCGAGATGCTGCTCGGCATGGCGCCGGCGCAGGCGGAGGCCGTGCGACGCGATGTCGGCGGGCTGCTGCTCTACACGCCGGTGGTGGCGGCATCCGACTTCGACTCGGCGATCGCCTACCTCGTGCGGCGCCTCGAGGAGGGCGCGGCGAGCGAGAACTTCATGTCGGCGGTGTTCGAGCTCGCCGACTCGGAGCAGCTGTTCGCGCGCGAACGCGACCGGTTCCTCGCGTCGCTCGCGGATGTCGACGACGCGGTTCCGACGCCGCACCGCGTGCAGGACCGCACCCGGACGCCCGCGCCGGTGGAGCCCGGTTTCCGCAACGCGCCTGACACCGACCCGGCCGTCGCGGTCAATCGCGCCTGGGCGCGGGCCGCGCTCGAGCGCAGCCGCACGACCCGGCTCGGTTCGGCGACGGTCGAGGCCTCACGGGTACCGGATGCCGCCGGAGTCGGCCGCGTGCTCGCCACCGCGCGTGCCGCATCCGCCTCGTGGGCCGGCCTCGGGGCGGTGGGTCGCGCGGAGGTGCTCCATCGCGCTGGGGAGCTGCTCGACGCCCGTCGCGGCGAGCTCATCGAGATCATGGCGGCCGAGGGCGGCAAGACCGTCGATCAGTCCGACCCGGAGGTGTCGGAGGCGATCGACTTCGCCCACTACTACGCCGAGCGCGGTCGCGAGCTCGAGCACCTCGACGGGGCCGAGTTCGTTCCCGCGCAGGTGACGCTCGTCGTGCCGCCGTGGAACTTCCCGCTCGCGATCCCGGCGGGGTCCACGCTCGCGGCGCTGGCATCCGGCTCGGCCGTGGTGTTCAAGCCCGCTCGACGTACTGCGCGCACGGCCGCCGTGCTCGCCGAGGCCCTCTGGGAGGCCGGCGTGCCGCGCGAGGTGCTGCAGTTCGTGGTGCTCGGCGACGCGTCTCTCGGCCAGGTGCTCATCGCCGACGAGCGCGTCGACCAGGTGATCCTGACGGGCGGGTATGAGACCGCCGAACTCTTCCGCTCGTTCCGGCCGGGCCTGAAACTGCTCGCCGAGACGAGCGGCAAGAACGCGATCATCGTGACGCCGTCGGCGGATCTCGACCTCGCCGTGCGCGACGTCGCGTACTCTGCGTTCGGGCATGCGGGGCAGAAGTGCTCCGCGGCGTCGCTCGTGATCCTCGTGGGCTCGGTGGCCAGGTCGCGGCGCTTCCGGGAGCAACTGCTGGATGCCGTGCGGTCGATGCCGGTGGGGGAGGCGGCCGACCCGGCGAGTCGCATGGGTCCGCTCATCGCGCCCGCGGAGGGCAAGCTGCTCGACGCTCTCACGCGGCTGCAGCCGGGCGAGAGCTGGCTGCTCGAACCGCGGCGGCTCGACGACGACGGGCGGTTGTGGACGCCCGGGATCAAGACGGGCGTCGCTCCCGGCTCCGCGTTCCACCGCGTCGAGTACTTCGGGCCGGTGCTCGGCATCATGAGCGCGCGCACGCTCGACGAGGCGATCGAGCGGCAGAACGCCGTGGACTACGGGCTCACCGCCGGCATCCACTCGCTCGATGCCGCGGAGGTCGCGCGCTGGATCGACCGTGTCGAGGCGGGCAACCTCTACGTCAACCGCGGCACGACGGGCGCGATCGTGCAGCGTCAGCCGTTCGGCGGCTGGAAGCGCTCGGTCGTGGGTGCCGGCGCCAAGGCCGGCGGACCGAACTACCTGCTCGGCCTCGGCACCGTGCGACGGGCCGTGGCCCGGGCGGCGGATGCGGGGTCGCGCCCGCGCCGCGGCTCGCGGGGATCGTCGACGCGTTCGGCGCTCGCGGTGCCGACGACCGCGCGTTCCTGCTGCGCGCTGCTGCGAGCGACGCGCGGGCATTGGCCGACGAGTTCGGCATCGTTCGCGATGTGACGGGGCTCGCCGCCGAGCGCAACGCCTTCCGGTATCGGAACGTGCCGGTGGTGGTGCGCGCGGAGGCGGAGGCGGACCCCGTCGAGCTCGCGCGCGTCGTGCTCGCGGGGCTCGTGAGCGGGGCACCGATCACGATCTCCTCGGCCGCATCCTTCTCGCCCCACGAGGAGGATGCCCTCCGCGCCGCCGGCGTCGAGCTCCGTATCGACGACTCCGACACCTGGCACGCAGCGGCCGCCGGCCTCCGCGACGCCCGCATCCGGCTGCTCGGCGGACGCGCGGAGCACCTGCTGTCGGCCCTCGGCGGTCGCCCCGACATCGCGGTCTACGACGGGGAGGTCACCGAGGCGGGCCGCGTCGAGCTGCTGCTGTTCTTGCGTGAGCAGGCGGTCTCGATCACGGCCCACCGCTTCGGCACGCCAAGCGCGCTGGTCGAAGCGCTGCCGCTCGGCTGAGGTGGGGGCTGCCGCCCCGCGCCTCAGCTGCTGCGCCGCATCCCGCGGATCCCGACGGTGAGCCCGACCGCGGCCACGGCGACCGCGGCGACGGCGCCCCACAGCACCTCGGGCCCTGCGAACTGCCCGGCGAGCAGCGCGCGCTCGGCCTGCACGACCCAGTTCACCGGGTTCACGGTGGCGACCGCCCGCATCCAGTCCGGCCCTTCCGAGAGCGGAAGCAGCATCCCCGAGAGGATCAGCAGCGGGAAGATGAGCGTCTGCTGCACGCCCCAGAACAGCCACTCGCGGTCTTTCGTCTTCAGCGCGAGGGCGTAGCTGAGCGAGCCCAGGCCGACGCCGAAGACCGCGAGCATCACGAGGCCGGCGACGAGCCCCGGCACGTTGATCGCGAAGCCGAAGGGCCACGCGATCAACACGATGATGATGGCCTGCACGACGATCGGTGCGACCTCCTTGAGGGCGCGGCCGACGAGCAACGCCGAGCGCGAGAGGGGCGCCACGAGGGTGCGTTCGTGCGAGCCGGTCATCATCTCGTACTGCAGGTTGGATCCGGTGGCACCGGTGCCGAACAGCACGATCATCACGAGCACACCGGGAACGAACCACTGCAGGGTCTCGCCCGCCGGCTGACCCGACTGGCCGATGAGCAGTGGCGCGAACAGGCCGAGGAACACGAGTGGTTGCACGAGGCTGAAGATGAGCGTGAACGGGTCACGCAGCACGGGGCGCAGCTCGCGCACGAGCACGTTGCGACTGTCGCGTACGAGGTTCGGGCGCACGGCGGTGCGTGCGGTCGCGGGTGCGGGGGTCTGGGTGGTCATCGCTGGGCTCCTGCCGTCTCGGTGGTGGGTTCGCTGGTCTGCACGCTCGCGTCGTGCTCGGATGCCGGTGTCGCATCCGCCGTCTCGCCCGCCTCCCGCAGGGTGCGGCCGGTGAGCGCGAGGAAGACGTCGTCGAGGGTGGGAGGCACGCCCGTCGCCGTGCGCACGGCGATGCCCGCGGCGTCCAGGCGCCGGATGGCGGTCGGCAGCAGGGCCTCGCCCTCGGGTACGGTCGTGCCGATCGTGGTGGCGTCTTCGCGGCGCACCTCGCGATCGGTGAGGGCCTGCACGATTGGGAGCGCCCGCTCGGCGTCCGCCGCATCCGCGAAACCGAGCGTGAGCACGTCGCCCGCGAGGGTCGCCTTGAGGTGCGGCGCGGTGTCGTCGGCGATGACGCGGCCGCGATCCATCACCATGACGCGTTCGGCGAAGCGGTCGGCCTCCTCGAGGTAGTGGGTGGTGAGGAACACGGTCGTGCCGTGCTGCTCGCGCAGCTGCAGGATGTGCTGCCAGAGGTTCGCGCGACTCTGCGGGTCGAGGCCCGTGGACGGCTCGTCGAGGAACAGCAGCGGCGGGGCGTGCATGAGCCCGAGCGCGACATCGAGGCGGCGCTTCTGGCCACCCGAGAGTTGCTGCACGGTGCGGCTCGCGAAGCTCGCGAGGTCGAGGAGTCGATGAGCTCGTCGGCCCGCCGCACCGCCTCGCTGCGCGGGAGCCCGTAGAAAGCACCCTGCGCGAGCAGCTCGTCGCGCACCCGCTGCGAGAAGCTGCCGCTCGTGAGCTGGCCCACGTAGCCGATGCGGGCGCGCACGCCGGAGGGGTCACGCAGGATGTCGTGGCCGACGACGCGCGCCATTCCCGCACTCGGCGGGATGAGCGTGGTGAGCATGCGCAGGCTCGTCGACTTGCCGGCGCCGTTCGGCCCGAGGAATGCGACGAGCTCTCCCGGCGCCACCTGGAAGTTCAGGTCGGTGACGGCCTCGACGGTGTTCTTCTTGACGGTGAACCGTTTGGTGAGGCCCGCGGCCTCGATGATCGGTGAGGTGGTCATGCAGGAAGGCTACGAAGCAATGCGGACGCATTGCGTCCTCATTCTTCGGCAAGATGGTCGCATGTCCGATACGACCGGTCGTGCTCTCGCGCTGCTCGACCTGCTGCAGACTCATCGCCACTGGCCGGGCCCCGAGCTCGCGACCCGCCTCGGCGTGACCGAGCGCACGGTGCGACGCGACGTCGAACGCCTGCGCGACCTCGGCTACCGCATCGAGTCGATGCCTGGTGCTGCAGGGGGCTACCGGCTCGAGGCCGGCAGCGCGCTGCCGCCCCTGCTGCTGAGCGACGAGGAGGCCGTGGCGATCGCCGTCGGGCTGCGCGTCGCCGCGACCCAGCGCCTCGTCGGTGGTCCCGACACGACGCTCACCGCGCTCGCCAAGCTGCAGCAGGTGCTCCCGGCCGTGTTGCGGCGGCGGGTCGAGGCGATCGCGGATGCCGTGCAGGCGACCGGCATCGCATCCGGTTCCTCGGTGCCCACCGAGGTGCTCGCCGAGCTCGCGCTCGCCTGCCGCGACCACGAGCGTGTGCGCTTCCGCTACACCTCGGCGGCGGGGGAGGAGACGACGCGACGGGTGGAGCCCTACGCCCTCGCCCCTGCGGATCGGCACTGGTATCTGCTGTGCCGGGACCTTGAGAAGAACGACTGGCGCACCTTCCGGGTCGACCGGCTGAGCGGCGTGGAGCACACGCGCGTGCTGTTCGAACCGAAGCCGCTCACGCCCGAGCAGATCGAGGAGTTCATCTGGGTGGCGACGTCGTGGGTGCGCACGGCGGTCGAGGCGAACGCCGTGGTCGAGCTGCCGCTTGCCGCGTTCCAGAATGCGATGGGGCAGTGGGCGCAGGGCGCGGAGGCGGTGGATGCCGCTCGCACGCGTTGGCCGGTCGGCGGGCGCGAGGTGCGCGAGACGATGTACGGCCTGTCGTGGATCCCTACCGGCGTCGACTACACGACCGACCTCGCCGAGCCGCAGCGCTCGGAGCTGCGCGAGATCCTCGAGCGGATGCTGCGCGCGCTGGACGGCTCAGGTGCTTGAGGAGCGTCGCCTAGCCTGCGCAACTCAGCTGGTTGAGGAGCGCCGCGGAGCGGCGCGTCTCGAAACCCCGCTCCCTCAGACCGCCAGCCCGAGCCGCTTGCGCAGCATCGCCACATGGCCGGTGGCCTTGATGTTGTAGAACGCGCGCTCGATCACGCCCTGCTCGTCGAGCACGAACGTCGCCCGGATCACGCCCTGCACCGTGCGGCCGTACAGCTGCTTCTCGCCGAAGGTGCCGTACAGCTCGTGCACGTGGCGATCCGGATCCGACAGCAGCGGGAAGGTCAGGTGCTCCTCGCTCGTCATCTTCGCGATCTTGGGCACCTCGTCACGCGAGACGCCCACCACCTGGTACCCCTCATCCGTGAAGGCGTCGAGCCGGTCGCGGAAGTCGCACGCCTGGCTCGTGCAGGCGGGAGTTCCGGCCTCGCCGTAGAAGTAGAGGATCACCTTGTGCCCGCGCAACTGCGAGAGCGTGAAGGGCTCGCCGTGCTGATCGACGAGGGTGAAGTCGGGGGCGAGCTGCCCCTCGTCGAGGCGAACCGGGGCGGCGGATGAGGCGGATGAAGTCATGCTGTGGTCATGCTATCTTTGTTCCTCGGCCCGGTCTTTCGGGCCATGCACCTCTAGCTCAATTGGCAGAGCAACTGACTCTTAATCAGTGGGTTCCGGGTTCAAGTCCCGGGGGTGTACGGATGCCCCGTGATCTCTCGCCAGATCGCGGGGTTTCTTATTGCCCGAGCAGCGCGCGCACCGCATCCGTGATCGCGTCGCGCACGACGGCGTCGTCGGCGTCCTGCGGGCCGTCGCCGGGCTGGGTGCCGTAGTCGCCGAACTGGGCGTGGCTCGCATCCGGGATCGTCTCGAACACGGCGTCAGCCGGCAACAGGTGGGCCGCATCCGCGATCTCGGCGGGCGTCGAGAGGCGGTCGTTCTCGCCTGCGAGCGAGAGCACGGGGAGTCCCGCCCCCGACAGGTCGACCGAGCAGTACGAGCCGAGCAGCACGAGCGCCGTCACCTGGTTCGCGGGGTCTGCCGCGTACATGCACGCGCGCACCCCGCCGAGCGAGTGGCCGCCGACGGCCCAGCGCTCGACGCCGGGCGCGAGGCCCTGCCAGGTGGCGAGCGGCCGCGTCTCCGCGATCGCGAAGTTCAGCGTGGGGCGTGCGATCACGACGGTGACCCCGGATGCCGCGACCCCGCTGAGCTTGTCGGCGTACGCGGCAGGGTCGACACGGGCGCCCGCGAAGAAGACGAGGCCCTGGTCGCTCGGGCGCGGGGAGTGAGCACGACCCCGTCGGCGTGCTCGGTGATGGTCACCCTCGTGCCGGCCTCCGCGAGCGCGCCCTGCTCGGCCATCAGGGGGCTCGCTGCCCACGCGAGCACCCCCGCGGTGAGGCTCGCCACCACGATCGCCGCGATGGTGACTCCGGTGCGGATGCGCGCGCGGCGTCGCCGGCGCAAGGAGCGTGCGGCAGCGGTCACCCTGCCACGATAGGCGGCCTCACTTGTCGCGTGTTGTCGCCTCAGCGCGGGCGAGGCGACAACACGTGACAAGCGAGCGGCTCAGCCGGCCTCCTCGGCGCGCCGCGCCAGCAGCGGCGCCATCCGCGGGGGCACCACCTCGTCGAGCGACACCGCGGTGCTCGTGCGCTGCACGCCCTCGATCTCGAGCAGCAGCGTCGTGATGCGGTGCAGGTCGGCCGTGTCGCGAGCGACGACCTTGGCCAGTAGGTCGGCGGCGCCCGTGGTGGCGTGCATCTCGACGATCTCGGGGATGTCGCCCAGCGCGCCGTAGGCCTCGCGCAGGGTGCCCTGGCTGATGGCGATCTCGATGAACGCCACGAGCGGGTAGCCGAGCGCCGACGGGCGGATGCGACGGCTCACCGGCCCGAGGGCGCCGCCGCTCTCGAGGCGGCGCAGGCGTGCGTGCACGGTGTTGCGCGCGAGGCCGAGCGTGCGCGAGAGGGCGAGCGCGGTCGCTGCCGGGTCATCGTCGAGCGCGGAGAGGATGCGGGCGTCGGTCGCGTCGAGAGGCGTCATGTTGCTCATTCTGCTTGATTCGGCAGCAACCATTGAGCATCACGCGTAACGAACGCCGCCTCTCTTGCGCGAAACGGCATCCCGGGCAACCATCGTGACATGACCGCCGCACCCGCTTCGCCCCCGCCGCCGGTGCGGCGAGCGGCCCGTCGGCGCCCGGCGCGCAGCGCCACACCTGGCTCGAAGACGTCGTCGGTCTCGTGACGGGCGGCGTGCTCGTGTCGTTCGGGCTCTACCTGCTGCACGCCGCCGGCGTGGTCACGGGCGGCACCGCGGGGCTCGCCCTGCTCGTCGGGTACCTCACCGGTCTGCCCTACCCGCTGCTGTTCGTGCTGGCCAACGTGCCGTTCTTCGTGCTCGCGATCCGGCGCAAGGGCTGGGACTTCACGCTGCGCACGGCGAGCTCGGTCGTGTTCGTCGCGATCGCGAGCGTCGTGTACGCGTTGCCCGGCGTGCTCGGGACGCTCACGGTCGAGCCCGTCTTCGCCTCCGTCGTCGGCAACCTGCTCATCGGGGTCGGTGTCGTCATCATCTTCCGGCACCGCTCGAGCCTCGGCGGGTTCAACATCGCCGCTCTCGTGCTGCAGGAGCGCACCGGGTTCCGGGCCGGATACACCCTGATGATCCTCGACGGGCTCGTGGTGGTGGCCTCGGTGCTCGCGGTCGACCCGCTGCTCGTGCTCGTGTCGGCGCTCGGTGTCGTGATCCTCAACGGCAGCCTCGTGCTCAACCACCGCCCCGACCGCTACCTCGGGGTCTGACCGGGCGCTCGCGCAGCCTGCGACGATGGGGCGCATGACGGAAAGCGGTCTCGACCTCGACCCGGTGCTCGGCGTGGCCCACAAGTCGGTGCCTCCCGCGCTGTGGGGGCGCCGCGCCTCGGAGGTGGCCGCCGAGCGCCCGCCGGTGAGCGCCTTCGCGACGCCGCTGCTCGTGCTCGACCGGGTGGCATCCGATGCCAACGTGGCGCAGCTCGTGGGCTGGGCGCGCGAGCGCGGCCTCGACCTCGCGCCGCACGGCAAGACGACCATGGCGCCCGAGCTCTGGCGGCGGCTGCTCGACGCGGGATGCTGGGGCATCACCGTCGCGACGACCTGGCAGGCACAGGTGGCGCGGGCCGCCGGGGTCACGCGCATCCTGCTCGCGAACGAGGTCGTCGATCCGGTCGGCGCGGCGTGGATGGCGCGCGAGGTCGACGCGCATCCGCAGGTCGAGCTCGCATGCTGGGTCGACTCGGTCGCCGCAGTCGAGACGCTCGCGGCCACGGCGGGCCGGCGGCCCATCGACGTGCTCGTGGAGGTCGGCGGCACGGGCGGTCGCACGGGTGTGCGCAGCACCGAGGACGCCCTGGCCCTCGCCGATCGCGTCGCACGTGAGCCACGACTGCGGTTGCGCGGCGTGAGCGGATACGAGGGCAGCTACGGCGCGGATCGTCGGCCCGACACGGTGGCGGCCGTGCGGCGCTACCTCGCGGGGCTCGCCGAGGTGGCGTCGCGCGTGCTCGAGGCGCACGTCGTGGAGGATCCGATCGTGTCGGCGGGCGGGTCGACGTGGTTCGACCTCGTCGCCGAGGAGCTCGCTCCGCTCGTCGACCGCGCGCGCATCGTGCTGCGGGCGGGAGCGTTCCAGGCGCACGACGACGTGTTCTATGCGGGCAACGCACCCTCGAACTGCGCCCCGCGCTCACGGTGTTCAGTCGCGTCGTGTCGCGTCCCGAAGAGGGCTCGCCCTGCTCGACGCCGGCAAGCGCGACGTGCCGAGCGATCTCGACCTGCCGCTCGTGCTGCAGACCTCCGAGGGCCGCGCGCTGCCGGGCGCCCGCGTGGTCGCCCTCAACGACCAGCACGCGCGCCTCGAGCTGCCGCCCGAGCTCGAGCTCGCGGTGGGTGAGGTCGTGCTGCTGGGCATCTCGCATCCCTGCACGGCCTTCGACCGCTGGCGCCTCCTCCCGGAGGTCGAGCGCGCGCGCGACCGCGAGCCGAGGGTGGTGGGCTTCGTCGCCACCGTCTTCTGATCGCTGTCGGAACTCGAGCGTGACGGATGTCGGTGCCCGGGCGTAACGTGGCCGCGATTGACGGGAGACCACCATATGACCGATCTGACGACCCTTCGCAGCACCACGGATGCCGAACTGCTGTTCCCGGGAGATGCCGCCTACGAGGCGGTGCGTCCGGTGTACTACGGCGCGGGCGACCCCGCCGCCATCATCCGCCCCACGACCACAGAGCAGGTCGCCGACGCGCTCCGGCTCGCGCGTGAACAGCGCCTCGGTGTCTCCGTGCGTTCGGGCGGACACGCCGCCAAGGTGTTCCCGAACCCCGACGGGCTCGTGATCGACATGGCCGCCTTCGACGCGATCGAGGTGCGCAGCGACGGCACCGTGCGCGTCGGCACCGGCGCCACCTGGGGCAAGGTCGCGCAGGCCCTCGAGCCGCACGGCCTCGTGATCACTTCGGGCGATACGCGCGATGTGGGCGTCGGCGGGCTCACGCTCGGCGGCGGCATGGGCTGGCTCATCCGGGCGGTGGGTCTCACGATCGACATCCTCGAGGCCGTCGAGCTCGTGACGGTCGATGGGCGGGTGCTCACCGCCTCCGCCGAGTCGGAGTCGGAACTGTTCTGGGCGCTCCGCGGCGGCGGCGGCAACTTCGGGGTCGCGACGCACTTCGTCTTCCGTCCGGCCGCGCTCGAGGCCGTCGTCGGCGGCACCATTCAGCTTTCGCTCGACGACCTCCCGGGCATTCTCAGCGCGTGGCGGGATGTCATGCGCGCGGCGCCCGACGAGCTCTCGACGACCTTCCTCGCGCTGCCCGCGATGGGGCCAGGCGCCGCACCCAGTGCCCAGCTGCTGGTCTGCTACGCCGGCGACGACGAGCAGGCCGGGCGCGCGGCGATCGCGCCGCTGCTCGGGCTTCCCGGGGTGACGGGCTCCGACATCTCGCGCCGCCCGTACCTCGACCTCGTGCAGGAGGCCATGGCCCCGCCGCCCGTGCGCATGGTCGGCGGCCACGGTTTCGCCGACTTCGACGACGAGGTGATCGCCGACTACGCCGCGGCCGTCACGGGTTTCGCCGGGCCGACGGTGGCATCCGTGCGCTACCTGGGCGGGGCGTTCTCGCGTGTCGATCCGGATGCGACGGCGTTCGCCATCCGCGACCGCGAGGTCATGTTGTTCCGCGTCGTGATGCTGCCGGCGGATGCGGCCCCCGAGCTCGTCGAGGCCGCCGCCGCTCCGTGGCAGCCGATGCACGCGCACATCACGAGCACCTACGGCAACTTCATCGAGTCGGCTGACCCGTCGCAGTTGCCGCTCATCTACCCGCCGAAGACGCTCGAGCGACTGCGTGCCGTCAAGCGCGCCTACGACCCCGACAACGTGCTCGCGCACAACCACAACATCGTCTGAGCGGGGCCGGGCGCCGCCTGCGTCAGCTCGCGGGTGGCGTCTTCGGCGTGCGCGGCTTGGGTGCGGGCTTCGCGGCCGGCTTCGGCTCGGTTGCCCCCGTTGCCGCTGCCTTGGGTGCGGCCGCCTTGGGGGCCGCCGCCTTCGGGGCCGCGCGTCCCGCGGGCTTCGCCTCGGGCACGACCGTCGTGGCCGCCGTCGACGCGTGAGAGCTCGCCGGCTTGGGTGCGGGAGTCTCGTCGACGGTGGCGTCGGCGGACTTCATGCTCGGGGCCTCGGGGTTCGCCGGCTCCGGGGTCGGGGAGTCCTTGGTCGATGACGCGGCGGGAGCCCCGGAGCCCCCGCAGGCGCGGCGGGCGCGGTAGGCGCGGGCGGCTCCGGCGCATACGAGCGTCGCTCCGTTGCGGGCTTCGGCAGCTCGTGCCGGTCGACGTAGAGCTGGGCGGCGCGCGTGGCCACGAGCAGGAAGCGCACGAGCAGTACCGTCACGCCCACCACGACCGCGGCGATCACGACGGTGCCGAGCACCTCGGCGAGCCTGCCCAATACTCCGAAGAACCCTCCGAAACCCGGTCCGAATCCGAACATCACCACTCCAGTTCCTTCTTCTTCGACTCATCCACGACGGTGCCGACGGCGATCGCGACCGAGCACGCCCAGCCCACCCACATGAGGATGAGGCGCCAGTCGCGCGGGCCCTTCCTGCTCGCCTGGATCACGCCCACGGCTCCGAAGAGAGAGCTGAGAACGCTCGTGTTGAAGATGAACTTGCGCACGGGACCCTCCTTCGGCCTCCGTCAACGCTACCCCGGGCGGCGCGCGGCATGTCCAGCGGATGCCGGGGGTTGCGTTCGGTGCGTCAGGTCGGTAGTGGCTGAGCATCCGCTGCCAGTTTGACCGATCGGTCAGAACTTGACCGATCGGTCAGTTACCGTCGAAAGGTGACGACTGCATCCGAACTCCGTGATGCCGCGCTCGAGGAATTCGCCTCGGCCGGCTACCTCGGCACCTCCATTCAGGCGATCGCCGCGCGTGCCAGCGTCTCCAAAGCGAGCGTGCTCTACCACTACTCCTCGAAGGAGACGCTGCTGGATGCGGCGTTGAGCCCCGCGATCGACGCGATCGCCGCACTGCTGCCGCGGACCGTGCAGCTCTCGGGCACCGACGCCGACCGCCACGACTTCCTCGTCGGGTTCGTCGATCTGTTGATGCAGCACCGGCTCGCCGCCCAGATCTTCATCACCCAGTCGGGTGCCCTCGTCGACGTGCCGGTGGTGGCACGCGCCCAGCAGATCATCCAGCAGATCGCGGCCGCCCGGCCGCAGCAGACCGTCGACGATCAGGTGCGCTTCGCCGTGGCCCTCGGCGGTGCCGCCTACCTGCTCGCGCAGGCGGGCGCATACGGCGTCGAAGCGGCGCCCGACGATGTGCAGCTGCGCGACTCGCTCATCCGCATCCTCGACGAGCTGCTCGCTCCCGTGACCGCCTCCTAAGGAACACCATGGCCATCCTTCTCGCCCAGCTGGGCCGCTTCGCCTACCGCCGGGCCGTTCCGGTGCTCATCGCCTGGCTGCTCATCGCCGCAGGCACCGTCATCGGCGGCATCGCCCTCGGCGGCACCATGCAGGACTCCTTCAAGATCCCCGGCACCGAGTCGCAGCAGGCGATCGACCGCCTCGCGGCCGTGTTCCCGCAGACCGCGGGCGCGAGCGGCCAGCTCGTCGTGCACTCCACCGACGCCTCGATCGCCGACCTCGAGTCCGAGCTCGACGATCTCGCGACTCGTCTCGGCGATGTCGACGGCGTCGACAACGCCATTTCGCCCTTCAACGAGTACGCCACCGATGCCATCAGCGACGACGGCATGACGGCGGTCGTGCAGGTGCAGTTCGAGGGTCGAGCGAGGAGGTCAGCGACGCCACCCTCGCCGAGGTGCAGCGCGTGGGCGACCAGCTCGCGTCGGATACCGTGCAGATCGAGTACGGCGGCCAGGTGTTCCAGGGCTTCCACTTCGGTCTCTCGGTCGTCGAGGTGCTCGGTGTCGTCTTCGCGGCGCTCGTGCTCGTGGTGACCTTCGGATCGCTGCTCGCGGCCGGGCTGCCGCTGCTCTCGGCGCTGCTCGCACTCGGCGTCTCGATGGGCGGCATCCTGGGGCTCGCGGCCTTCACGACGCTGTCGACGACCACACCCATGCTCGCCCTCATGATCGGCCTCGCGGTCGGCATCGACTACGCGTTGTTCATCCTGTCGCGGCACCGCACGCAGCTCGCTCAGGGGATGGATGCCGAAGAGTCGGCCGCCACCGCCGTCGCCACCGCGGGCGGCTCGGTGGTGTTCGCGGGCGTGACGGTCATGATCGCCCTCGCCGGCCTGCTCATCGTCGGCATCCCGTTCTTGGGGCTGATGGGTGTCACGGCGGCCTTCGCGGTGCTGCTCGCGATGCTCGCGGCGATCACCCTGCTGCCGGCGATCCTCGGGCTGCTGAAGGGTCGGCTCGCGCCCAAGCCCGGCTCGCGCGCGGCGCTGCGCGCGCACGCGCACGACGACGAGGCCGAGGCGCCGGTCGCCACCCCCGAGGGCGACGCGCACGCCACCGTGCCCGCTCCTCGCCGCCGCAAGACGCTCGGCGAGCGCTGGGTGGGCATCGTGCTCAAGGCGCCCGTCGTGTTCATCCTCGCCGTTGTGGCGCTGCTCGGCGTCGCCGCCGTGCCCGCCGCACAGCTCGCGCTCGCGCTGCCCGACGGCGGTTCGCTGCCCACCGAGGAGACGGCTCGCCGCGCCTACGACCTCGTCGACGAGGCCTTCGGGCCCGGGCGCAACGGTCCGCTCGTGGTGACGGTCGACATCACGCAGACCACCGACGTGCTCGACGACCTCGATGCGATCGCGGGCGAGCTCGCCGACGTGCCGGGTGTCGCATCCGTGGGCACCCCCATCCCGAACCCGACGGTCGACACGGCCATCATCCAGGTGGTGCCGACCACGGGGCCCTCCGACCCCGAGACGACGGCGCTCGTGCAGCACATCCGCGAGCTCGGCCCGACGATCGAGCGCGAGTACGGCACCCCGATCGCGGTCACCGGGGCCACCGCGGTGGCCATCGACGTCTCGGCCCAGCTCGATGCGGCCCTGCTGCCCTTCGGTCTCGTCGTGGTGGGCCTGTCGATCGTGCTGCTCATGATGGTGTTCCGCTCGATCGTCGTGCCGATCAAGGCGGCGCTCGGCTACCTGCTGAGCGTGCTCGCCTCCTTCGGCGTCGTCGTGGCCGTGTTCCAGTGGGGCTGGGGCGCCGACGCGCTCGGGGCCGTGCCTGGCCCCATCCTCAGCTTCATGCCGATCCTGCTCATGGCGATCCTGTTCGGACTCGCGATGGACTACGAGGTGTTCCTCGTGTCGGGCATGCGCGAGGCGCACGTGCACGGCGCGTCACCGCGGCAGGCGATCTCGCGCGGCTTCGCGGGTGCGGCACGCGTGGTGACGGCGGCCGCCCTCATCATGTTCTTCGTCTTCGCGGCCTTCGTGCCCGAGGGCATGTCGATGATCAAGGTCATCGCGCTCGGGCTCGCGGTCGGTGTCGCGTTCGATGCCTTCCTCGTGCGCATGACGCTCGGGCCGGCCGTCATGGCGCTGTTCGGTCGCCACGCCTGGTATCTGCCGAAGTGGCTCGACCGCATCCTGCCCAACGTGGATGTCGAGGGCGAGGGGCTGCGCGCTCACCTCGACGACCTGGCCTGGGCGAGCTCGCGCGTCGCCGACGGCGATGCCATCACGCTCGACGGTCTCGTCGGCGGCGTGGGCGAGCTGCGCATCGGCCCCTACGACGGCCACGTGCAGGCGGGCTCGATCGCGCTCGTGGGCGGCGATGCCGCCCGGCGCCGGATGCTCGCCGCGACCGTCGCGGGACGCCTCCCGGCCATCGAGGGGCGCGCCCAGCTCGCGGGCCGACCGCTGCCGACCGAGACCTCCGCCGTTGCGCGTCGCGTGTCGTTCGCCGAGTTCGGCGGTGCCGCACGTGAGGCCGAGCTGCCGCTCGGTGAACTGCTCGAGGAGCGGCTGCGGCTCACCGGTCGCTGGTACCGCACGTTCACCGCGCGCCGTCGGGCACGCGTCTGGGTCGCGCGTGTCCACGACGTGCTCGCCGCATCCGGCTCGGCCACACCCGTCGGCTGGAACACGAGCCTCGCCGGCCTGCCTCCCGTGGAACGCGCGATCGCGACGCTCGGTATCGCGCTCAGCGAGCGCACGCCCGTCGTCGTGCTCGATTCGGTCGACCCACTGCCCGGTGGCGACGGGGGCGCCGCGTTCCTGACCGCGGTCGACCGCATCGTGCCCGCCGGCACGACCCTCGTGATCGGCGCGGCAGACGCCGACCGCGTCATCCCGCCCGTCCTCTCGCGGCCGGTCGAGCACTATCGGCCCGCCGTCCTCTCCGAAGGAGTCTCCCGATGATCCCCCACGATCTCGCCTCCGCCGCCCGTCCCCTCGGGCGTCGCCGCTGGGTGCGCGTGCTCGCGATCGTCGCCGCGGCCGTCGTGCCGCTCGCCTTCGCCGGGCTCACGATGGCGGCGCTCAGCGACACCGAGAACGGTCTCGACCGCATCCCGGCCGCCATCGTCAACCACGACGAGATGGTCACCCAGACGGCTGACGACGGCACCGAGACCCCGGTGCTCGCCGGGCGCCTGCTCGTGACCGAGCTCACCGGCAAGGACTCGCCCGGCATGAACTGGCAGCTCTCGAACGCCGAGGAGGCCGCCGACAAGCTCGCCGCGGGTGAGGTCTATGCGGTGCTGACCATCCCGTCCGACTTCTCCAGCTCGGTGGTGTCGCTCTCGAGCACCGACCCCGTGCAGGCGCAGCTGAAGCTCGAGACCGACGACGCCCACTCCTACCTCGCGGGCGCCGTCGCCCAGTCGCTCGGGGACGGCATGGTGCGTGCCTTCGGATCGGAGCTCACGAAGCAGTACATCGCCGGCATCTACACCCAGTTCGGTTCGGTCGGTGAGGCCTTCACGCAAGCCGCCGACGGCGCCACGCAGCTCGCCGACGGCGCCGCGCAGGCGGCATCCGGCGCGCAGCAGTACGCGGATGGCGTGGGACAGTACACGGGCGGCGTCTCGTCGCTCGCATCGGGGCTGGCACAGCTGAACTCGGGTGCCGCCGGTCTCGACGCCCTCTCGACCAACGTCTCGGCCTACACCGGCGGCGTCTCCCAGCTCGCCGCGGGCATCGCCGAGCAGACGGCGATCCTCGCCGACCCGGGCGCCGACCCGATCGCTCAGGCGACGGCGCTCGCGACCCTGCAGGCATACTCCACGAATCTCTCGAAGGCGGCAGCCGGGGAGCGCCGCTCGTGACGGGAGTCACAGGCGCCGTCGACGGGATCCAGTCGGGCATCTCGCAGAGCGCCTCCGGTGCCGCACGCCTCGCCGCGAACGGCTCGACGATCGCATCCGGCGCCCAGGCTCTTGCCGACGGCAACGCGCAGCTCGCCTCCGGCGCCTCGGAGCTGGCATCCGGGCTGCAGCAGGGTGCCGACCGGCTGAGCGGCACCGAGACCCCGGGCGCGGATGCCGCATCCGTCGCTGCCGAACCGGTGGGGCTCGAGGTCTCGACCGAGAACGCCGTCGGCCAGCTCGGCCAGGTGATCGGCACCTACTTCGTGCCGCTCGGCCTCTGGGTGGGCGCGCTCGCGATCTTCCTCGTGCTGCCCCGACTGAGTCGCCGCGTGCTCGCCTCGACCGCGGGCTCGGGCCGTGTGCTCGGCTCGGAGGCAGTGCGGGCGGGCGGTGTCGCCGCTCTCCAGGCGCTGCTGCTCGTGCTGCTGCTGCACCTCGTGGCGGGTGTCTCGTGGGCGCTGCTGCCGGCCACGCTCGGGCTCTCGCTCGTGGCGGCGCTCGCGTTCACCGCGTTCCACCAGCTGCTCACCGTCGGACTCGGACGCGCGGGGCTCGTGATCTCGCTGCTGCTGCTCGGCGTGCAGGTCGCCGCGGTCGGCGGTATCGTACCGAGTCAGGCGCTCGCGGGACCCTTCGCGTGGATCAGCAGCGTCTCACCGCTCGGCTGGGCCTCGACAGGCCTGCAGCAGATCGTGGCAGGTGGCTCGGTTGGTGTGGGCGTCGGCAGCGCGTTCGCGCTCGCTGCCTTCGGAGCCGTGAGCCTGCTCGCAAGCCGCCTCGTCATCCGCCGCGCCCGTCGCGCCTCGGTGCTGCGGATGCTGCTGCCCGCGACTGCCTAGATATAGTGCCCAGGCAGGTTGCTTGGGATTCTCGTGATCGGGGTGGCCTTGCCGATGGCGGTGTGGGGCCTTTGGTGATTGTAGAAGTGCAGCCAGCCGGGAGTGCTGCTCGGCGGGCTGATTGAGCCTGTCAAGTCTTTTGTGTAAGCGGGCATGCTGGTGAAGCGCCCTGGGTTTCGTTCCTAGGGTTTTCCGTGGCTGGCGGTTGCCAGGCGGGGTGATTCGAGGTCAGCGTAGTGGGCGGCCTCGACCTCTGCGGGAGTGCGGTAGTCGAGCTCGCCGTGGAGGCGCTCGTTGTTCCACCACCAGACCCACTCGAGGGTCGCGAGCTCGACCTGCTCGACCGTGCGCCAGGGTCCCCGGCGCCGGATGAGCTCGGCCTTGTAGCGACCGTTGATGGCCTCTGCGAGAGCGTTGTCGTAGGAGTCGCCGACGCTGCCGGTCGAGGGTTTGGCGCCGAGTTCGAGAATCCGGTCGGTGTAGACCATCGCCATGTAGTTCGACCCGTGATCCGAGTGATGCGTCAGCCCGGTCAGATCGCCGCCGGCGGCGAACGCCGCCATGTCAAGCGCCTGAAGCGGCAGGATGTCGGCCTTCAGGGTGGACGCGACGTTGAACCCGACGATGCGGCGGGAGAACACGTCGGTCACGAACGCGACGTAGGCGAACCCGGACCAGGTGCGGACATAGGTGATGTCCGCGACCCAGAGCCGTCTGGGTGCATCGGCGAGGAACCGCCGCTCGACGAGATCGGTCGGCCGTGAGCCGGCGGGAGCGGGGCGGGTGGTGAACACCTTCTTCGACTGGCGCACCCCAGCAAGACCGAGACCACGCATGATCCGTCCGGTCTGATCCCGCCCGAGCGCCCACCCCTGCCGGAGAATGACGTGGTGCATCTTGCGGACTCCGTAGACGCCGTAGTTCGCCTCGTGCAATCGGGCGGTCTCGGCGCCGAGCAGCTCGTCCGAGAGCCGTCGCGCCGAGGGCGGGCGGGACTTCGCGGCGCGATAGCCGCGGGCGGTGATGAACCCACTTTCCGTCGCGCCCAACACGCGGCAGATGGCCTCGACCCCGAAACGATGCTTCATCGTGTCGATGAAAGCGATCATCTCGTCGTGGGGCGGTCGAGTTCCGCAGCGAAAAACGCCGACGCAGCCTTCAGAATCTCGTTCGCCCGCCGCAACTCGGCATTCTCCTTCTTCAACCGCTTCAACTCGGCATGCTCCACCGAGGTCATCCCCGGGCGCGCACCAGAGTCGATCTCGGACGCTCGACGCCACTTCCGCAACGCCTCAGTGCTGACACCGAGCTTGGTCGCGACCTGACGGATCGCTTCGAACTCGGACTCATAATCGGGCAGAGCCTCCTCGAGCAGCCGCAACGCGCGCTGCCGAAACTCCGGCGGGTACTGACGGGGCACGATCCATCCTCCAACAAGAAGCGGAACCAAACCCAGGGCGATTCACCGAGCGACTGCCGCTCAATCGGGCTGGTGCTGTCCATTTCAGCGGCGTTACGGGCACGCCCATGCCGTGTTGTCGTACACGTCACCGTCGATGTGCTGCGTGAAGTCCGTTAGCCAGCACTTTCTAGGCGCGAGGAATTCGTGGTTCGCGATATTCAGCGTCGTTTGCGCCTTCGGGCCATATATTGACAGCCATACACCAGCCGACACACCCATGCAGTCCGTCAGCGACATGAGATATCCGAGAGTTGTGGCACAAAAACTGTCACTAACTACTTGATTGACGGCGCCTACTTCGCTCATCGCGGAGTACCCCTTTGGCGCATCGATGACGATGAGCACGCCATATGCGCCATTCACGTACTGGATGTTCTGGGGATAGCGCAAGCCAATCGCAAAAGAGGATCGCCGACAGTCATCCGATAGGTCATTGTAGTCGGCGTATGCACCGAGCGAACTCGGGGCGGTGAGCCCGTCGGGGCGGATGACGCGCCAATTCCAGTTCTCGTTCACGGCAGCCTGTCGCTTCTTGTATTCGGGGTCCATCGTGCCGGGAATTGCGACCTGCCGACAGTTCGGGCGAGAACCGACGTTATAGCTGCCGTACATGTTGACCTCGAACTCCACCCCGAATCCGGCCGGGACCTTATTGGGCGCGTTCGGCCCCAGCCACCAGAAACTGCTAACGAACGAGACGCGGTTGCTCGTGTAGTCGGTGATCTCGTATTGCGCTTGCGAGACGCGCCAATCAGTCGGCGGCCCAGGCAACGACGTCTGCACCCTTGAGGTTGGAATTGTGCTGGTCTGAGGCGAGAAGAGCGCCTCCACTGTTTCATCGAAGACCGCCGGCGGCGGCACAAAGGCCGGAGCGTCAACCGTGATTTCACGGTGAGTGATGTTGCCTCGAGCGGCCAGCGCTTGGCTGTCTTCGGGCTCAGGCAGGATCGTCTCCACGATCAGTGCTGTGGCAGCCGGAGTGGTTCCGTACTGCGCAAGAAAATCCGCCTCGAAGGCGGCAGGTGTGACTCCGGACCCGAACGAGTACTCACCCGTCATTTCCGGATTGTCGTAACGAATCGCCACCACCGCGTCTGGGTACGTTGCCGCCTCCGCGACGGCCGCGCTGAAGCTGACTGGGACGCTGAAGGGGATAGTGGAGGTGGTTGTGTCGCCCGGCCCCGGCGCCTGGGATAGAGGTTGTTCGTCGTCGGCCCAGGAGGGGAAGTTCCCAGCGTGACGGCAAGGAATGTTACGACCACTGACCCGACGATCCGAGTCACCTTGCTTCTTGTCCGATTCACGTCTCCCCCATTTCTGCGTCGCCAGCCGGCGGACGATTTCCCTCTATGCGGCTCGCGAGCCGACGACCGACGAGTGCGCCTGATGTGGCGCCAGCGGCACCGAGCATGCCCACAATCAGCAGTGCGGAGTAGTCCGGGTCGGGGCCGATGACTATGAGATCGCCGTCAAGTCCGCGGAGTTCGCAGGTAAGGCCAACTGGCCACCAACTCCAAGTTCCCCGGACGTAAAGTGAGTCGGGATCGACACCCAGGGCATCGACATTCGCGTTCGCCAGCACGTCGACGCTGCAGGAGTAGTCCGGGTTTCGATTGGCGTAGGCAGCCGGAAGCACGATTACCGCGGCCAGCACAGCCAGCGCAACGCCTGCAAATACTGCGACTCGAGCCCAGGTCAAGGCGACCGACTCGCTCCCTTGTGTGGCCCGACCTCGCGGTCGAGGTCTCCCGGGCTCTGATTCTTGATCGATCACTTGCCTCGCGAGCTTCTCTCGAACTTCGTGGATGTCACATAAAACCATGCGTGCCCCGGAACGTGATAGTCGGCGATTCGGGGGACCAGGAGGTTCATTCGGGGTACGAGCCTTGCTGGGTTGCAACGTCTCGGTGACGGCGTCGAGCCACCCACTGACAGGACCCTTCGCCTCGATCAGCAGCTTCTCGCCGCTCGGCGGGGCCTCCACCCGCCGCGCTCCCCGACCGCCACCCCTCCTGTGTCGAAAATGCAGGAGAACCCGCCGACGTGGGCCGACCCGCGCCCGAGAATCCGGGCATCGCCTCTGAAGACTCCTGCATTTTCGACAGGGCGGGGTGGGCGGCGGTGGCGCGGGGTGGCTGCGACTGGCTGGCGAGGAGGCTAGCTGTACTTCCCCGGCAGGTTGTGAACGGGTGAGGTAGGCGCCTGCACCACGCCGTCGACGACAACTCGCGGGTCGCGTACTCCGAGATCCTCGACGACGAACGCAAGGAGACCGCCGCCGCGTTCTGGGAACGAGCGAATGCGTTCTTCGCCGGCCTCGGGATCACGGTGACCGCGGTGATGACAGACAACGGCGCCTGCTATCGGTCGCACGCCTTCGCCGCCGCGCTCGGCGAGAACGTCAAGCACAAATGGACCAAGCCGCATCGCCCGCAGACCAACGGGAAAGTCGAACGGTTCAACAGGACCCTCGCCGCCGAATGGGCCTACGCGAAGCCATACGCCAGCGAAGCCGAGCGAGCCGCCGCATACGACACCTGGCTGTATCACTACAATCACCACAGACCCCACACCGGCATCGGCGGCAAGACCCCTCAGAACGCGTTCACAACGTCACGGGGAAGTACACCTAGCGGGAGGCCGGTGGGGAGAGGGCGACCGCCCTAACCCTTCGCGGCCTTCTTCACGGCGCGCCGGTGCTGGCGGATCTTGAGCGGCAGCTCGGCCCGCCCGAGCCCCAGCGGCTCGCGCGTCGCGTGCTCCTGCGAGAGGTGCTCGCGCGCGAAGGCGACCGTCTGCACGAGCTTGTCGAGCCGGTACTGCTCGTCCTTCTCCTGGCGTACGTTCACCTCGGCGACGACGTTGCCATCCCATCCGCTCTGCGCGAGGTACTGCAGCGTCTCGGCGACCGGCTGGGTGCCCTCGCCCGGGAGCAGGTGCTCGTCGAGGATCGCCCCGTCGGCAGCCGAGGTGCGCCCATCGCACAGATGGATGTGCTTGAGCTTCGGCCCCATCTCCATCGCCATCTGCAGGCTGTCGCGGCCCGAGAGCGAGGCGTGCGAGAAGTCGAGGGTCATCCAGTCGACGTCGAGGTCGAGCGGATCGGGGGAGGGGGCGTAGGCCTTCATGGCGCGGCCGCGCACCGTCCACGGGAACATGTTCTCGACCGCGATGTCGACGCCCGTCTTCGCGGATGTCTCGCGCACGATGCGCTCGAAGTTCTGCGCATAGCCCGACTGCCAGCGGAACGGCGGATGCACGACCACGGTGTCGGCTCCGAGTTCGGCGGCGAGCTCACCCGACTTCTCGAGCTTGACCTGCGGGTCGCGCCCCCACACGAACGTCGTCAGCAACAGTACGGGGGCGTGAATCGTCGAGATCGGCATCGAGTACCGTTCGCTGATCTCGCGGAGCTTGGCGGCATCCTGGGTCACCGGATCATTGGTGACCATGATCTCCATGGAGTCGAATCCGGCCATTCGCGCGATCCGGAAGGCGTGCTCGACCGCGAAGGGATAGACGCACGTCGTGCTCATGCCGACGGAGATCATGCTCTCCACGCTAGTCGCCGAGCCCCGGTCGTGCGCGACCTCCCAGCAACCCCCAAACCGGGGAGGTGGCCCGACGTGTACCGTTGAGGCATGCCCGACGAGAGCTACAGCTTCGTCGTCGTGTCCAACCGTCTCCCGGTCGACCGCGTCGTCGACGCGGAAGGAAACGCGAGCTGGAACCAGTCGCCCGGGGGCTCGTCACGGCGCTCGAACCCGTCATGCGCTCTGCCGACGGCGCGTGGGTGGGCTGGGCGGGCCTGCCCGATCTCGAACTCGAGCCGTTCGACAACGAGGGCATCCAGATCGTGCCCGTTCCGCTGTCGGAGTCGGATCTGCAGCTCTACTACGAGGGCTTCAGCAACGACACCCTGTGGCCGCTCTACCACGACGTCATCGCGCAGCCGAGCTACCACCGCGTCTGGTGGGACCGCTACCGCCAGGTCAACCGCCGCTTCGCCGAGGCCGTGAGCCGCGTGAGCGCACCGGGCGCGACGGTGTGGGTGCAGGACTACCAGCTGCAGCTCGTGCCGCAGATGCTGAGGAGCAGCGCCCCGACCTGCTGATCGGCTTCTTCAACCACATCCCGTTCCCCGCCTACGGACTCTTCTCGCAACTGCCCTGGCGTCGGCAGATCATCGACGGGCTGCTCGGCGCCGACGTCGTGGGCTTCCAGCGGGTCGCGGATGCCGGCAACTTCTCGCGTGCCGTGCGGCGGTTGCGCGGGTACACGACGAAGGCGCCCTACATCGAGGTTCCGCCCACCGAGGAGAACGAGGCGCGGCGCGTGATCGCGAAGGCGTTCCCGATCTCGATCGATGTCGCCGGCTTCCAGGAGCTCGCCGCCCGCCCCGACGTGCAGGAGCGGGCGCGCCAGATCCGCGCCGATCTCGGCAACCCGAAGACCCTCATGCTGGGCGTCGACCGGCTCGACTACACGAAGGGCATCACCCACCGGCTGAAGGCCTTCGGCGAGCTGCTCGCCGAGAAGCGCCTCTCGGTCGAGGACGTCATGCTCGTGCAGGTCGCCACCCCGTCGCGCGAACGCGTCGAGAGCTACCGCCAGCTCCGCGACGAGATCGAGCTCGCCGTCGGGCGCATCAATGGCGACTACGGCACGATCAGTCACCAGGCCGTCGCCTACCTGCACCACGGCTTCCCGCGCGAAGAGATGGCCGCCCTCTACCTCGCGGCGGACGTCATGCTCGTCACGGCCCTGCGCGACGGCATGAACCTCGTCGCCAAGGAGTACGTCGCCGCACGCGCCGACGAGGAGGGGTGCTCATCCTCTCCGAGTTCACGGGCGCCTCCGACGAGCTGCGAGCCGCGCTGCTCGTGAACCCGCACGACATCGACGGCGTGAAGGATGCCATCCTGCGTGCCATCGACATGCCGCGGCACGAGCGGCGTAAGCGGATGCGGTCGTTGCGCAAGCGGGTGGCCGAGAACGACGTCGCCAAGTGGTCGGACTCCTTCCTCACCACGCTGCGCCAGGCGCGCCGCTCGCGCGCCGCGTGGGGCGGCTCGGGGCTCCCGGGAGATGTCGAGTGGACCGTCGAGAGGCCGCCGTCGCGGTGACCACCTCGCTGCCCGAGCCGCTCGTCGCCGCGCTCGACGAGCTCTCCCGTGTGCGCCGCCTGCTGGTCGCGCTCGACTTCGACGGCACCCTCGCACCCGAGGTCGACTCGCCCGAGAACGCGCGGGCGCTGCCGGCGGCACGGGATGCCGTGCTGCGGTTGCGTGCGACGGCCGGCACCCGCGTCGCCCTCGTGAGCGGGCGCGCGCTGCGCTCGCTCATCCACGTGGCGCAGGTGCCCGACGACGTGCTGCTCGTGGGCTCGCACGGCATCGAGTTGCGCCTCGACGATCCCGCGGCCCGGATCGCCCTCGACACCGCCGAGCTCGAGCGTGTCGACGTGCTGCAGGAGGTGCTCAGCCAGGTCGCCGACACGATCGACGACGTGTGGCTCGAGACGAAGCCCGCCGGCTTCGCCCTGCACACGCGTCTCGCCACCGAAGAGAACTCGCGCCTGGCCCACCTCGTGGCGCTGCGCGAGGCGACCGCCGAGCTCGACGACCTCACCATCCGCGAGGGCAAGAACGTGCTCGAGTTCGCCGTGCGCTCGACAACGAAGGGCGAGGCGGTCGAGCACCTGCGGCGGTACACCGCGGCGGATGCCGTGCTCTTCGCGGGCGACGACGTCACCGACGAAGACGCCTTCGCGGCGCTGCAACCCGGCGACCTCGGACTGAAGTCGGGCCCAGGAGAGACGCTCGCCGCGTTCCGCGTGCCGGGGCCGCCCGAGGTCGCCCAGGCGCTCGCGGCGCTCGCAGACTTCCGCGAGCGGCCCGCCTCCTGAGCGGGTGCGTCGGCGGGGGCATGCGCCCGGGAGTAACCTCGATCGCATGCCGGACAGCACTTCCTCGGGTACTTCTGCGCCCGCCATCGACCACAAGCCCCGCTCGCGCACCGTCACCGACGGCATCGAGGCGACGACCTCCCGCGGCATGCTCCGCGCGGTCGGCATGGGAGATGCCGACTGGAACAAGTCGCAGATCGGCATCGCGAGCTCGTGGAACGAGATCACGCCCTGCAACCTCTCGCTCGCGCGGCTCGCGCAGGCGGCCAAGGAGGGCGTGCACGCGGGTGGCGGCTACCCGCTGCAGTTCGGCACCGTTTCGGTCTCCGACGGCATCTCGATGGGCCATGAGGGCATGCACTTCTCGCTCGTGAGCCGTGAGGTCATCGCCGACAGCGTCGAGACCGTCATGCAGGCCGAGCGCCTCGACGGTTCCGTGCTGCTGGCGGGATGCGACAAGTCGATCCCCGGCATGCTCATGGCGGCTGCGAGGCTCGACCTGGCATCCGTGTTCCTCTACGCCGGCTCGATCGCTCCCGGGTGGGTGCGCCTGTCGGACGGAACCGAGAAGGACATCACGATCATCGACTCCTTCGAAGCGGTCGGCGGCGTCAAGGCCGGGATCATGTCGGAAGCGGATGCCCACGCGATCGAGTGCGCCTTCGCGCCCGGCGAGGGTGCCTGTGGCGGCATGTACACGGCGAACACGATGGCCTCGGTGGCCGAGGCGCTCGGCCTGTCGATCCCCGGATCGGCGAGCCCGCCCAGCTACGACCGCCGCCGCGACTACTACGCCCACCGCTCGGGTGAGGCCGTCGTGAAGCTGCTGGAGAAGGGCATCACGGCGCGCCAGATCCTCACCAAGAAGGCGTTCGAGAACGCCATCGCGGTCGGCATGGCGCTCGGCGGTTCGACCAACATCGTGCTGCACCTGCTCGCGATCGCGCATGAGGCCGAGGTCGAGCTGACCCTCGACGACTTCAACCGCATCGGCTCGAAGGTGCCGCACATCGGCGACCTCAAGCCTTTCGGCCGCTACGTCATGAACGACGTCGACCGTCGCGGCGGACTGCCGGTGCTCATGAAGGCGCTGCTCGAGGCGGGCCTCATGCACGGCGACGCGCTCACCGTCACCGGCAAGACCCTCGCCGAGAACCTCGCCGACATCGGGCCGATCCCGCCGCTCGACGGCGATGTGCTGCGCCCGCTCGACAACCCCATCCACGCGACCGGCGGGCTCACGATCCTCAAGGGTTCGATGGCGCCCGAGGGTGCCGTCGTGAAGACCGCGGGCTTCGACGCCGCGACCTTCGAGGGCCCGGCGCGAGTGTTCGAGCGCGAGCGCGAGGCGCTCGACGCGCTCACCGAGGGCACCATCCAGCACGGCGAGGTCGTGGTCATCCGCTACGAGGGCCCGAAGGGCGGCCCCGGCATGCGGGAGATGCTCGCCATCACGGCCGCCATCAAGGGTGCCGGGCTCGGCAAGGACGTGCTGCTGCTCACCGACGGCCGCTTCTCGGGTGGTACGACGGGGCTGTGCATCGGCCACATCGCGCCGGAGGCGGTGGATGCCGGACCGATCGCGTTCGTGCGCGACGGCGACCGCATCCGGGTCGACATCGCCGCCCGATCGATCGAGCTGCTCGTGGACGAGACCGAGCTCGCAGCCCGCCGTGTGGGCTGGGAGCCGCTGCCTCCGCGCTACACGCGCGGCGTGCTCGCGAAGTACTCGAAGCTCGTGCGCTCGGCCGCAGAGGGCGCCGTCACCGGCTGAGCCGGGCCACGCGATCCGCCGACCGCAGCGTGCTACGCGTGCTACGCTCGCCGCATGACGCGGGTGATCAGCCAGCGGGAGATGCGCAACCGCAGTGGTGAGGTGCTGCGCGCCGTCGCGGCGGGTGAGTCGTTCATCATCACGAACGACGGGGTCGAGGTCGCCGAGCTCATTCCGCGGAACGCGGCGCGACCGAAGCCACGACCGTACCGTCCGCGCAGCGCTGACGCGGTGTGGCCGCCGTTGCACCGGGGCACGCAGAGCGTGCAGGAGATCCTCGACGCGTTGCGAGCGGATCGGGTGTGACGGATGAACCGCTGTTACTTCGACACCTCCGCGGTCGCAAAGCTCCTGATCGAGGAGCGGGAAAGCGAGGATGTGCGTCGCTGGGTTGACGATGCCGCCATCGAACCCGTCTCGTCGTTGCTGCTCGAAACAGAACTGCGTCGTGTCGCGTGGCAGCAAGAACTGGCCCAGGATCGCGCGACCGCGGTTCTCGGCCACTTCGAGCTCTACGAGGTCCCCGACTGGGAGTGGCGTGCCGCAGGCCTCATTCCCGGCCGCGCGCTGCGCTCCTCGACGCGCTCCACGTGGCGGCCGCGATCCGCGTCGAGGCGGACACGCTCATCAGCTATGACGAGCGGATGATCGAGGCCGCGATGCAGATGGGACTCCCGTCGATCCAGCCGGGCCTCGACACCAAGGCGATGATCACGCGCGTCTGAGTCCCGCCGCCGTGCGCATCCGGGCCGCGAACGGAAGTGGCATCCGACATCGGCTAGAGTTGCGTGACGATAGACACCCGGGTGGCACAACCAGTCCTGGCGTGGGCGTCGACCGCACTACGAGCGGACGGCGGCATTCTGATCAGGGCGACGACGTCATTCGCGCGCATCCCCCTGATTCCCACTGACTCCCACCATTGAGGAACGTTTCATGACTGCGCCTGCAATTCCTGCGCCGGCCTCTCCGGCGCCCGACGGCGCGTCGCCCGCTCCCGCTCCCGGGAAACGCGACGCGCCCCCATCCTGAACGGCTCTGCACAGGTTCTCGCGAGCCTCGAGAAGCTCGGCATCACCGACGTCTTCGGCCTGCCGGGCGGGGCCATCATGCCCTTCTACGACGAGCTCATGGCCTCCACCGCCATCCGCCACATCCTCGTGCGACACGAGCAGGGCGCCGGCCACGCGGCCGAGGGGTACGCCGCCTCATCCGGGCGCCTCGGCGTCTGCATCGCCACCTCGGGCCCCGGGGCCACCAACCTCGTCACGGCGATCGCGGATGCATACATGGACTCGGTGCCGCTGCTCGCGATCACCGGTCAGGTGTTCTCCACCTCGATGGGAACCGACGCGTTCCAGGAGGTCGACATCACGGGCATCACGATGCCCATCACCAAGCACTCCTTCCTCGTGACCGACCCGTCCCAGGTGCCGGCCACGATCGCGGCCGCCGTGCACATCGCCACGACCGGGCGTCCCGGCCCCGTGCTCGTCGACATCACGAAGGATGCGCAGCAGAACTCGGCGCCCTTCGTCTGGCCGCCGAAGCTCGACCTGCCCGGCTACCGGCCGGTCACCAAGGCACACGGCAAGCAGATCCTCTCGGCCGCCGAGCTCATCGCGAACGCCAAGCAACCCGTGCTCTACGTCGGCGGCGGCGTGGTGCGCTCGGGTGCCTCGGCCGAACTGCTCGAGCTCGCCGAGCTCACGGGCGCGCCGGTCGTCACGACGCTCATGGCACGCGGCGCGTTCCCCGACTCGCACCGCCAGCACCTCGGCATGCCGGGCATGCACGGCGCGGTGCCCGCGGTGCTCGCCCTGCAGGAGTCCGACCTCATCGTGTCGCTCGGCGCACGCTTCGACGACCGCGTCACGGGCAAGGTCGCCGACTTCGCGCCGCACGCGAAGGTCGTGCACGTGGATGTCGACCCGGCCGAGATCGGCAAGATCCGCCACGCCGACGTGCCGATCGTGGGCGATGCCCGCGAGGTGATCGTCGACCTCATCGACGCGTTCCGCCAACTGGACGCCACTCCCGACGTCGCCGAATGGTGGGCGCGACTCGAGCAGCTGCGCATCAACTACCCGCTGGGGTACACCGAGCCCGAGGACGGACTGCTCTCGCCGCAGTACGTCATCCAGCGCATCGGCGAGCTCTCCGGTCCCGAAGCGGTCTACGCCGCCGGCGTCGGGCAGCACCAGATGTGGGCTGCACAGTTCATCGGCTACGAGCGGCCGCACGCGTGGCTCAACTCGGGCGGCGCCGGCACCATGGGATACGCGGTGCCCGCCGCCATGGGAGCCAAGGTTGCCCAGCCCGACCGGCTCGTGTGGGCGATCGACGGTGACGGCTGCTTCCAGATGACCAACCAGGAGCTCGCCACCTGCACGATCAACGACATCCCGATCAAGGTCGCGATCATCAACAACTCCTCGCTCGGCATGGTGCGCCAGTGGCAGACCCTGTTCTACGACGGTCGGCACTCCTTCACCGATCTCGACACGGGCGCGCTCGACGGCGAGAACACCACGCGGATGGTTCCCGACTTCGTGAAGCTCGCCGAGGCGTACGGCGCCCTCGGCATCCGCGTCACGAAGAAGGACGAGATCGACGACGCCATCAAGCTCGCGATCGAGACGAACGATCGTCCCGTCGTGATCGACTTCGTCGTGAGCCGGGATGCGATGGTGTGGCCCATGGTGCCGCAGGGGTCGGCAACTCGCAGGTTCAGTACGCGCGCGATCACGCGCCCGCCTGGGAAGAGGAGTAAACGGACATGTCGCACCACGTGCTCTCCTCCTCGTCGAGGACAAGCCCGGTCTGCTCACGCGGGTGGCGGGGCTCTTCGCTCGCCGCGGCTTCAACATCAACTCGCTCGCGGTGGGCCCGACCGAGGTGCCCGGCCTCAGCCGCATCACGGTCGTCGCCGAAGTCGACCAGCTGCCGCTCGAGCAGGTGACCAAGCAGCTCAACAAGCTCGTCAACGTCATCAAGATCGTCGAGCTCGACCCCGACGCATCCGTGTACCGCGAGCATCTGCTCATCAAGGTGCGCGTCGACAACACGACCCGCAGCCAGATCCTCGAGGCGGTCAACCTGTTCCGGGCGCGCGTCGTCGACGTGTCTCCGGATGCGCTCGTGATCGAGGTCACGGGCGACTCGGGCAAGGTGCAGGCGCTGCTGCGCGTGCTCGAGCCCTACGGCATCCGCGAGATCGCCCAGTCGGGCCTGCTTGCGATCGGCCGCGGCGGCAAGAGCATCACCGAACGAGTCCACAAGAGCTGACCGAACACCCCGCTCCGTCGTGCCGCGGAGCGCAACCCACCGCTGGTTGAGTAGCCGCGAAGCGGCGTATCGAAACCCCAATAGAACGAAGGAACGAAATGGCTGAGATCTTCTACGACAAGGACGCCGACCTGTCGATCATCCAGGGCAAGAAGGTGGCGATCGTGGGCTACGGCTCGCAGGGTCACGCCCACGCCCAGAACCTGCGCGACTCGGGTGTCGAGGTCGTCATCGCCCTCAAGGACGGCTCGAAGTCGGCGCCGAAGGCCCAGGAGGACGGCTTCGAGGTCAAGTCGGTCGCCGACGCGACCGAGTGGGCCGACCTGATCATGATCCTCGCGCCCGACCAGCACCAGCGCGGCATCTACGCCGACTCGATCAAGGACCGTCTCACCGAGGGCAAGACGCTCGCCTTCGCGCACGGCTTCAACATCCGCTTCGGCTACATCGAGGCACCCGAGGGTGTCGACGTGATCCTCGTCGCCCCGAAGGCCCCGGGCCACACCGTGCGCCGCGAGTACGTCGCGGGCCGCGGCATCCCCGACATCATCGCGGTCGAGGTGGATGCCTCGGGCAGCGCGTGGGAGACCGCCAAGTCGTACGCGAAGGCCATCGGCGGCACCCGCGCGGGTGTCATCAAGACGACCTTCACGGAAGAGACCGAGACCGACCTGTTCGGCGAGCAGGCCGTGCTCTGCGGTGGCATGAGCCACCTCGTGCAGTACGGCTTCGAGACCCTGACCGAGGCGGGCTACCAGCCCGAGATCGCCTACTTCGAGGTGCTGCACGAGCTCAAGCTCATCGTCGACCTCATGTGGGAGGGCGGGATCGCCAAGCAGCGCTGGTCGATCTCCGACACAGCCGAGTACGGCGACTACGTCTCGGGCCCGCGCGTCATCGACCCGCACGTGAAGGAGAACATGCAGGCCGTGCTCGCCGACATCCAGTCGGGTGCGTTCGCGAAGCGCTTCATCGCCGACCAGGACAACGGCGCGAAGGAGTTCCTCGAGCTGCGCGAGAAGGAGGCCGGCCACCCGATCGAGAAGACGGGCAAGGAGCTGCGCGCCCTCTTCGCCTGGAAGCAGCAGGACGAGGGCTACACGGAGGGCAGCGCTGCGCGCTAGCGGCCCGCCGCTGATCCTGGCGCAGCTGGAGCCCTGACACGGGGGCGGGAGAACGAGTCCCGCCCCCGTGTCGTTTCTCCCGTCGCGGGCGTTCGGGGCGACCCCGGATGCGGGGCTTGCGGCGGGTGCGCGCCGCGCGGTGCAATGGTGCCGCCGGTCATCCGTCCGGCTCCGTCGAGCCCACGAGACGACAGTGCCCGATCACCCGCTTCTGGAGCGCGCCGACGAGCTTGCGCTCCTCGATGCGGCCCTGCACGACGCCGCCTCCGGCATCACGCGAACGGTCGTCGTGCGGGGAGAACCGGGCATCGGCAAGTCGTCGCTGCTCGCGGCGGCCGCCGCGCGCGCTGCCGCGCTGGGTTTCGGTGCCCGGCGTGCCACGTTCACGGTGGTGAGCAAGCGCACCGCGAACGGCCTGCTCTGGGAGTGGTTCGGCGAGGAGGCGCACTCCGACGAGCGGGCCCCGATCTTCGACGGGCCGGCCGAGCTCGTGCGCGGTGTGTTGCGCGGCGAGCGCACCGCCGAGCCGGTGGCTCTCGCCTATGCCGCGCAGTGGGCCGTGAGCGACCTCGACGAGGACGGCCCGGCGCTGCTCGTCGTCGACGACCTGCAGTGGGCCGATGTCGCCAGCCGCCGACTGCTCACGACGCTGGCCGCGCGCCTGCAGACCGACCGCATCCTGCTGCTCATGGCCACCCGCCCCGACCCCGAGCTGGATGCCGACCCCGCCTTCGCCGCGATGCTCGCGGGCGCGCGGACGTCGCTGCTCGAACCGCGTCCGCTCACGCTCGCCGCGATCGGTGAGCTGAGCGCCGAGCGCGGGGTCGACGCGGTGCGCGTGCTCGAGGTCAGCGGTGGGGTGCCCTTCTACGTGCGCGAGCTCATCGATCACGGCCTCGAAGCCTCACCGGCGCGCGTGCGCGAGGGGCTGCGCGAACGGCTCGCGGCGCTGTCGCCCGATGCCCGGTCAGTCGTCGAGACGGCCGTCGTGGTGGCAGAGGGCATCGCACCAGGGGTCATCGCGGATGCCGCAGGCGTCAGCCTCGCCCGCCTGCTCGACCTGCTTCCGCAGCTCGACGCGGCCGGCCTCGTGGAGCGACGCGGGGATCGCGTCGTGCCCACGCATCCCATCGTGGTGGAGGGTGCGCTCGCGAGCCTCTCGGCGGATCGGCTCGCGCACCTGCACGCGCGCGTCGCGGATGCCTTGCGCACCGCCGGTGCGCCCCTGCCCGCGATCGCCGCTCACGAAGCGGCGACGACCCCGAGCTGCGACGCGCGCCGCGCCGCGTCCCTCGCCGAGGCCGCGCGCCTCGCGCTCGATGCGGGCACGCCCGCGATCGCGGCACGGCTCTTCGAACGGGCACGTGCCGAGGGCGCGCTCACCTCGACCGCGGCGTCGCAGTGGGCCTTCGACGAGGGCCGCGCGCGCGTCATGGCGGGGGAGTCGGAAGCCGGCCTCGCCCTCATCCGCGCCGCAGCCCGCGAGGTGCACGACCCGCGCCTGCGCGCCGAACGGTTCCTCGAGCTCGGTGACGCGGCCTACATGACAAGCGATTTCGGGGCTGCGGGCGAGGGGTATGCGGCCGCGCGCGCGGCGATCGCCTCCGCGGCCGACGTGTCGGATGCGGAGCGACGGCTCGTGCTCGCCAAGATCGCGACGAACGAGCTCGCCTTCTCGAGCGAGCCGATGGGCGCGCTCATGGCCGAGATCGCGCAGCTCGAGGCGCAGCCGCCCGAGTTCGACACCGATGCCGATCGGGCGATCTTCGCGGTGGTCGCGCTCGCGCTGGGACTCGCCGGGCTTCCCGGCGGCGAGGTGCACGCCCACCGTGCGCGAGGCGTCTTCCCCGAGGGCGGCTCCGACGACCCGATCAGCTATGTGCTCTCGGGCGCCCTCAACATCCACGGGATGTTCGACGACGCGGAGCAGTGGCTGTCTGCCGCGATCGCCGACGCTCGCGACTCGGGCAGCGTGCAGGGCTACGGCACCGCGAGCTACGCGCGCGGCGCCCTCCGCATCCCCTATGGACGCCTGCGCTCGGGGCTCGCCGACCTCGAGGCCGCGCGGGGGCGTCCGAACTCGGTTGGCGCACCTATTTCCCGGCCATGCAGTACTTCCTCGTGAAGGGCTACCTGCGCGCCGGCGAGGTGGAGGCCGCGGGCGAGGTCGCCGCGCTCGACGGCGGTCCGCAACCGCCGCTGTTCGTCGGCGTCGCGCGGGGCGCGCGTCTGCTGCACCTCGTGGCCGCCGGCGCCGCGGATGAGGCGATCGCCTTCGCGGAGAGCCAGGTCGTGTCCGAGCCGAGCGCGCTGCCGATGCTCGGCGAGGACTGGCGCCTGCCGCTGGCCGAGGCCCACGCGGCGCGCGGTGATCTCGAACGCGCCCGTGATCTGTTGCGCGAGGCCGTTGCGGTGGCCCCGCCCTCGCTTTACCGCCACGGGCGGGCGCGGCTGCTCATCGCATCCGCGCGCCTCGACGAGCAGCCCGAGTCGGCCGAGCAGCTCTACCGGCGTGCGCTCGAACTGGTCGACTCCCGTTTTCATGAGTGGGCGGAGGCCCAGCTCGGCCTCGCCGAGGTGAGCCTCGAGAAGGGTCAGCTGGAGCAGGCGCGACGGCACGCGCGCGAGGCGTTCCACTACGCGGTACGCGAGGGGCTCGCCCCTTGGCGCTGCAGGCCCGCTCCATCGCGACACGCGTGACGGCACCGGGCGAGATCCTGCCGCCCGATGAGCGGGTCGGGTTGCTGAGCCCCAGCGAGCACCGCATCGCGGAGGCGGCGGCGCGCGGCGAGCGCAATCGCGAGATCGCGCGCGCCCAGTTCGTGACCATCAAGACCGTCGAGTTCCACCTCGGCAACATCTACCGCAAGCTCGGCATCCGCTCCCGCGCCGAGCTCGCGGCGATCCTCGACGTCGTGCCCGACGCGGCGTCGTAGCGGGCGGGGCCGACAGCTGCGCCATTTCCGGGGCTGCGGAAGGCGGAGCGCTGGCCATGCGGGAAGGGCCGGGGTTGAATGGGGCTCATGGCGACGGCGGTGCATTTCGGGGCGGGCAACATCGGGCGCGGGTTCGTGGCGCCCTTCCTCAGGCAGAGCGGCTACGAGGTCGTATTCGCGGATGTGAGCGACGAGCTGATCGGTGCGCTGCAGACCCAGCCGTCCTACCGCGTGCACGAGGTCGGCGAGGGCGGCCGCGACCTGGTCGTCGACGGGTATCGGGCGATCGACTCGCGCGAGCATCCGGAGCTCGTCGCGGAGGAGATCGCGAAGGCCGACATCGTGACGACGGCCGTGGGCGCCCGCATCCTGCAGTTCGTGGCGCCGCTCATCGTCGCGGGGCTCGCGAAGCGTGCCGCGGATGCCGCTCCGCTCGTGGTGATCGCGTGCGAGAACGCGATCGGCGGCACCGACCTGCTCGCCGCATCCGTTCGTGAGCTCGGCGGCGCCATGGATCGCGCGATCTGGGCGAACTGCGCGATCGATCGCATCGTGCCCGAACAGCACGGCGGACTCGACGTGACGCTCGAGGCGTTCTGGGAGTGGGCGGTGGATGCCACCCCATTCGGCGGGGCCACGCCCGAGCTTGCGGGGGTGCATTGGGTCGATGACCTGGAGCCCTACATCGAGCGCAAGCTCTTCACCGTCAACACGAGCCATGCGGCGACCGCCTATCTCGGATACGCGCGCGGCATCGAGACGATCGCCGAGGCACTCGAGGTGCCCGAGATCGCGGCCGAGGTGCGCGCCGTGCTCGCCGAGACCAGCGCGCTGCTCGTGGCCAAGCACGGCTTCACGCCCGAGGAGCAGAGCGGGTACGTCGAGACGACGCTCACCCGCATCACGAACCCCGAGCTGCCCGACACGTGCGTGCGCGTGGGCCGCGCGCCCCTGCGCAAGCTCGGGCGGCACGAGCGCTTCATCGACCCCGCGGCGCAGCTCGCGGAGCTCGGCGAGCCCTGCTGGAACCTGCTGACCGCGGTCGGCGCCGCTCTGCGCTTCGACCCCGACGACGACCCCGAGGCGGTCGAGCTGCAGGCCGAGCTCGCGTCGGGCGCCGACCCGGGCGAGCTCGCGAGCAGCATCTGCGGCATCGAGAAGGGCCACCCGCTGCACGACGACCTGGCCGAGGTGTTCCGCCTGCGGCTGGGGTCGTAGCGGGCACGCCGGTTTCGAGACGCGCCGCTGCGCGTCGCTCCTCAACCAGCTGCGGTGCGGGCATGAGGTGGTTGAGGAGCGGCGGAGCCGCGTCTCGAAACCGCCGCCCCCCAAGAAATGTGAGGATGGAGGGGTGAGCCCCCGCGACGTCGATCCCCCTGGTGGTGCGTACGTCGACGATTCCGACGACGAGGCCCTGCACTGGGCGGGCGACGACGCGCGCGGCCAGGCCGCACCCCGGCTGCGTGACGCGGGTGCCGCATCCGAATCCGCCCTCGCCGCACCGGAGGAGTTGCCCGAAGCGGATGTGGCACGCAGCCCCGCCGAGCGCGCTCTGCTCGCCGGCACGGTTGCTTTCGGCCTCCTGTACCTCGCGCTTTCGATCGGCTGGATCTCGTCCGCGCAGCTGCTGGTGTACCCGAGCCTCGACCTGCTGGGCGAGATCATGTGGCAGTTCGGCGAGTTCCTCGCGATGGTCGGGCCCGCCCTGTGGTTCGCCGCGGCCCTGACCCTCACCCCCGAGGGCGCGTCACGTCGGGGCACCAAGCGGATGCTGGGCCTGCTGGCCGGTGCACTCGTGCTGCTGCCGTGGCCGGCGCTCCTCTTCTGGATCGGGAGCATGCAATGAGCGCGCTCGAGCAGCAGGCCGACGAGCAGCCTCCTCGGCTGGCGCGTCGCCGTGGCCGCCGTGTTCGCCCTGCTGTACGGCTGGTTCCTGTTCACGGCGTCGAGCAATCTCATCGCGCTTCCTGCGCTCTACGCGGCGCAGGGGTATGCCGAGTTCACCCCGTGGGTGCCGCTCGTGTTGGGCGTCGTCGCGCCGCCGCTGCTCTATGCGGCGGCACTCGTGCTGGGTGGTCGCCGCATCCTCTCGACGCGCGTGCTCGTGTTCGCCGCGGGTCTGGCCGCGACGGCCGCCACCTCGCTCGCGCTCTACGTGTTCGGCTGAGGCGTCGCGAGGGGCGCGCGCGTGTCGCTCTCGGCGACACATGCTGACCCTCACCGCCCTGTCATGCGCCGAAACGGGCATGTGACGTCCGATAGGCTGCCTGTGCCGCGCCCGCGCGAGCCGTGGCGTCATCCTCGCGGCGTGTTCGCCGCTGCCCCTCCGCACGAAGGAACATCTGTGGCAAAGCCGGTCGTCCTGATCGCCGAACAACTCTCTCCCGCCACGGTCGAGGCCCTCGGTCCCGACTTCGACATCCGCGCCGTCGACGGCACCGATCGCGCAGCCCTGCTCGCGGCGCTCGCCGACGCGAGCGCGGTGCTGATCCGCTCCGCGACCCAGATCGATGCGGAGGCGCTCGCGGCGGCCCCGGCACTCAAGGTCGTGGCGCGCGCCGGCGTCGGCCTCGACAACGTCGACATCAAGGCCGCCACGGAGGCGGGCGTCATGGTCGTCAACGCGCCCACCTCGAACATCATCAGCGCCGCCGAGCTGACCATCGGCCACATCCTGAGCCTCGCCCGTCATATCCCGGCCGCCCACGCGAGCCTCGCCGCCGGGGAATGGAAGCGCTCGAAGTACACCGGCACCGAGCTCTACGAGAAGACCGTCGGCATCGTCGGCCTCGGCCGCATCGGCGCGCTGATCACCGCGCGACTGCAGGCGTTCGGGGTTGAGGTCGTCGCCTACGACCCCTACGTGAGCCCGGCCCGCGCGCAGCAGCTCGGCGTGCGTCTCGTGAGCCTCGACGAACTGCTCGAGGAGTCGGACTTCATCACGATCCACATGCCGAAGACCCCCGAGACAACCGGCATGATCGCGGGGCCGCAGCTGGCACGCATGAAGAAGACCGCCTACATCGTGAACGTCGCGCGCGGCGGCCTCATCGACGAAGCGGCGCTGGCCGAGGCGCTGGAGGCCGGCACGATCGCCGGCGCGGGGCTCGACGTCTTCAGCTCGGAGCCGCCGACGGACTCGGCGCTGCTCGGCCTGCCGAATGTCGTTGTCACGCCGCACCTCGGCGCATCCACCAACGAAGCCCAGGAGAAGGCGGGTGTCTCGGTCGCCAAGTCGGTGCGGCTCGCCCTCGAAGGCGAGCTGGTTCCGGATGCCGTGAACGTCGCGGGCGGCATCATCGACCCGTTCGTGCGTCCCGGCATCGCGCTCGTCGAGAAGCTCGGCCAGGTGCTCGCGGGGGTCGCGGGCCACGGGGCCCTCACCGATCTGGAGATCGACGTGCGTGGTGAGCTCGCCGCCTACGACGTGAGCGTGTACCGGCTCGCGGCGCTCAAGGGCTACTTCACCAACCTCGTCACCGAGGCGGTCTCCTACGTCAACGCCCCGCTGCTCGCGGAGCAGCGCGGCATCGCCTCGAGCCTCAACGTCTCGGAGGAGAGCAAGGACTACCGCAACACCACGACGCTCCGGGGTGTGCTGTCCGACGGCACCGCGGTCGAGGTGTCGGGCACTCTCGCGGGCACGAAGATGACCGAGAAGATCATCGGTCTCAACGGCTACGACATCGAGGTGCCGATCGCCGACCACCACGTCGTGATGTTCTACGCCGACCGCCCCGGGATCGTGGCGATCTACGGGCGTGAGTTCGGTGAGGCCGGTATCAACATCGCGGGCATGCAGATCGCACGCCGCAGCGCCGGCGGACAGGCGCTGTCGATCATCACGGTGGACTCGCCGGTGCCGGATGAGGTGCTCGAGCGGGTGCGCGTGGCGATCGAGGCCGACGAGGTGCGCGAGATCGACATCGTCGCGGTGTGAGCCGCGGTCCGGTGGGGGTCAATAGGCTGACCGCATGAGCGAATCCCCTCCGCCGTCCCCCGCCCGCGGCGATCCACGTCGCGCCGAACCCGAACCCGAGCCCGTACCCGACGCCGGCGCCGGATCGTGGCGCGGGCAACCCGCTCGCGCTCGCCGCCCTGATCTGCGGAGCCGTCGCAGTGGTCGTCGGTGTCGTGAACCAGCTGGCGGCGATCGCACTACTGAGAGCGGCGAACTTCGATCTCTACGGCCTCGTGAACGGCGGCGTGTCGGTGCTCGTGCTGCTTCTCGCGCTGGCCGCGCTCATCCTCGGCCTCGTCGCGAGCCGTCGTTCCACGGGTCGGCTGCGAGCGGGCATCGGCATCGGCATCGGTGCGGCCGTCTCGATCTCGATCATCGTGGGATTCGCCGTCTCGGCCATCCTGAGCCTGTCCTAGGCCGCACCGTCTCGTCCCTCAGGCGAGCGGGCACGAAAAAGGCGGCACGTGTCCACCCGAAAGACACGTGCCGCCCGAGACCCGGGCTGCCCTCAGGGCAGCGGGTCGGTCTCCGTGGCGCGCTGGTCCACGCGCGTACCGGTGGCGGGGTCGACGTCGGATCGCACCGTCGTGATCGACTGACGGCGACGCACGAGGAGTGCGATGCCGATGATGGTGACGACGATCCCGGCGCCCATCAGCAGGTAGCCGACGAGATCCAGGTCGATCCAGTCGGTCTGCACGTTCAGCGCGAACGTCAGAATCGCGCCGACGACGAAGAGGAAGATGCCGAGCCCGATGCTCATGTTGGCCTCCTTGGTTCGAGGCCCCTCGACGGGGCCGATTCGAACATAGGGAGCGAGTGCGAATCCGGGCAGCCCGTTGACGTGGGCGATGCCACGCGCTATACCGCGCGCGCAGGCGGCGCGCAGAGGCTCGGGCGGGCATGAGGCGGCCGATAATCTGGGGGCATGACGCGCACCATCGACCTCGCCGTGATCGCCGGAGACGGCATCGGACCGGAAGTCACAGCCGAGGCGGTGAAGGTGCTGGATGCCGCGCTCGCGGAAGAGACGCAGCTCACCACGACCGCGTACCCGTTCAGTGCGGCGCACTACCTCGAGACGGGACGCATCCTGGAGGCCGACGACCTCGCGGCTCTCGCCCGCCACGACGCGATTCTGCTCGGTGCGGTCGGCGGCGACCCCCGCGATCCGCGGCTCGCGGGCGGCATCATCGAGCGCGGGCTGCTGCTCAAGCTGCGCTTCGCATTCGACCACTACGTCAACCTGCGCCCCACGGTGCTGCATCCCACCGTGCAGAGTCCGCTCGCGCATCCGGGCGACGTCGACTTCGTCGTGGTGCGGGAGGGTACCGAGGGGCCGTACGTCGGCAACGGCGGCAGCATCCGCACCGGCACCCCCACGAGATCGCCAACGAGGTGAGCGTCAACACCGCGTACGGCGTGGAACGCGTCGTGCGGTACGCCTTCGACCTCGCCGAGAAGCGCCGCAAGAAGCTCACCCTCGTGCACAAGACGAACGTGCTCACCAACGCGGGCAGGCTGTGGGCGCGGCTCGTGGAGGCCGAGGCGGCCAATCATCCGGACGTGGCGTGGGATTACCTCCACGTCGACGCCGCGACGATCTTCTTCGTGACCGACCCTGCTAGATTCGACGTCATCGTCACCGACAATCTCTTCGGCGACATCCTCACCGACCTGGCCGGCGCCATCAGCGGCGGCATCGGGCTGGCGGCCTCGGGCAACATCAACCCGGACGGCACGTTCCCCAGCATGTTCGAGCCGGTTCACGGATCCGCGCCCGATATCGCGGGCCAGCAGAAGGCCGATCCCACGGCCGCCATCGGCTCGACCGCCCTGCTGCTCGACCATCTCGGGCTTCCGGATGCCGCCCGTCGCGTCGAGGCCGCGGTCGCCGCCGATCTGGCCGAACGAGGAAGCACCCCGCGCACCACCGCCGAGATCGGCAGCGCCATCGCCGCCCGACTCGGCTGAGGCGCTTCCGGGGCACAATAGATCCACACCCAGCGGAAGACGAGCCAGTCATGACCATGAACCTCCTCCCCATGGCCACCCAGGACCTGCAGTTCCAGGTGACCCGCAATGAGAACGCGAAGACGCCCGAGGAGCGCGCCGCCATCCTCGAGAACCCCGGGTTCGGGCAGCACTTCACCGACCACATGGTCGACATCTGCTGGTCGGAGCGCGGCGGGTGGCACCGCCCGCGCGTGCAGCCGTACGGCCCCATCCAGCTCGACCCCGCCGCCGCCGTGCTGCACTATGCGCAGGAGGTGTTCGAGGGGCTCAAGGCCTACCGCCACGCGGACGGCTCGATCTGGACCTTCCGGCCCGAGCAGAACGCCGCGCGCATGCAGCGCTCGGCGAAGCGCCTCGCGATGCCCGAGCTGCCCACGGAGTACTTCCTCGACGCCCTGGAACAGCTCATCGCGGTGGACGGCGACTGGGTGCCCTCCCAGCAGGAGGAGAGCCTCTACCTTCGCCCGTTCATGTTCGCCAAGGAGGCGTTCCTCGGGGTGCGCCCGGCCAAGAAGGTCAACTTCTACCTGATCGCCTCACCCGCGGGCGCGTACTTCACGGGCGGCATCACGCCGCTCGCGATCTGGCTCTCGACGAACTACACGCGCGCGGGGCACGGCGGCATGGGGCAGGCGAAGACCGGCGGAAACTACGCGGCATCGCTCGTCGCCCAGCAGGAGGCCTACGACAACGGCTGCCAGCAGGTGCTGTTCCTCGACGCGCAGCAGGGCGAGTACCTCGAGGAGCTCGGCGGCATGAACGTCGTGCTCGTCACCCGCGACAAGCGCCTCATCACGCCCGACTCGGACTCGATCCTCGAGGGGATCACGCTCGACTCGATCCTGCAGCTGGGGCGCGACCGCGGGTACGCCGTCGAGCAGCGTCCCGTCTCGATCACCGAGTGGCGCGAGGGCGCCGAATCGGGCGAGATCGTCGAGGCCTTCGCGTGCGGCACGGCGGCGGTCATCACGCCCATCTCGGAGATCAGGTCGACCTCGTTCGGCATCCGGATGCCCGAGGTCGACGACCGCGTCTCGCTCTCGCTGCGCGATGAGCTCACCGGCATCCAGTACGGCCGCATCGACGACCGCCACGGCTGGCTGCGCCGCCTCGACGGCTGAGACTCACAGAGGCCACCACCTCGCCACCGCATCCGCTGCTGCCGCGAGGTTGTCGGCGAAGCTGTGGCCGGATGCCTTGCGCGGTTTGAGATCGTGGTCGCCGTCGGGCGCCCAGAAGATGTCGATCGACGGGGAGAGCGCGTAGCCCGCGACCTCCTCGCGCGTGCCCATGATGTCGCGCTCGCCCTGGCACACGAGCGTCGGCGTCGCGAGCTCGGCGAGGTGCGCCGTGCGCAACTGCTGCGGCTTGCCCATCGGGTGGAAGGGGTAGCCGAGGCACACCAGCCCGCGGATGCCGCCCGCCGCGTACAGCTCGTCGGCGATCATGGAGGCGACGCGGCCGCCGAACGACTTGCCGCCGATTGCGGGGGTCGCATCCGTGCGCGCGCGCAGCTGGTCGACGATCGCGCGGTACTCGTCGAGCACCGCCTCGGCACGCGGGTTCGGGCGCCGGGTGCCCTCACGCCGCGCCGCCATGTACGCGAACTCGAAGCGGGCGACCCGGATGCCCCGGTCGCCGAGCAGCGCGGCCATGTCGTCCATCCACGGCGAGTCCATGGGCGCGCCGGCGCCGTGGGCGAGCACGAGAACGCGGTCGCTGTCGGCCGGGCCTGTCCAGAGCAACTGGTTCACGGCATCCAGTATCCCGTCGCACGGCGACAGGACCGAGCGGCGGGCGGGGCTAGGCTCTCAGCGTGAGAGTCGCACGTTTCAGCACCGGAGGCGACCCACGGTTCGGCATCGTCGACGATGACGACCTGGTCGTGCTCGACGGCGATCCGATGTTCGCCGGTTTCACCCCGACCGGTGAGCGGGTGCCGCTCGCGGATGCGCGGTTGCTCGCACCGGTCATCCCGCGCTCCAAGGTCGTCTGCGTCGGGCTCAACTACGCCGAGCATCGCAAGGATCTCGGCAACATCGACGCCCCCGAGAACCCCTGATCTTCCTCAAGCCCAACACCGCCGTCGTCGGGCCCGGCGACCCCATCCGCATCCCGCCGGTGGAGGGCCGCATCACGCACGAGGGCGAGCTCGTGGTGGTGATCGGGCGCATCGCCAAGCAGGTCAAGGCCGAGGACTGGGCCGATTACGTGTTCGGCTACACGATCGGCAACGACGTCTCGGCGCGCGACCAGATGTTCGCCGACGGCCAGTGGGCGCGCGCGAAGGGCTACGACACCTTCGCCCCGATCGGTCCGTGGATCGAGACGGAGCTCGACCCCGACGGGCTCGAGATCCGCACGTGGGTCGACGGCGAGCCGCGGCGGCACGGCAACACGCACGACATGATCCACAAGGTGCCCGAGCTCATCGCCTACATCTCCGACGTCTGGACGCTGCTGCCGGGCGACATCATCATGACCGGCACCCCGTCGGGCCTCGGCGGTTTCCTGCACGGCCAGTCGGTCGACATCGAGATCAGCGGCATCGGCACGCTCAGCAACCCCGCGCTCAACCGCGACGAGTCCACCGCGTGAGCCCAGCCACGGCATCCGCACCGACGGGACTCACGGAGTCGGAGGTCGCGCGCGTTCGTCGCCGCAGCCGCGCCGCGATCATCGCCGGGCAGGTGCTCGCCGGAATCGGCATGGGCTCCACGCTCTCGGCGGGCGCGCTGCTCATCACCGAGGTCTCGGGCTCGGAGACCCTCTCGGGGATGGCGGCCACGATGGCCACGATCGGCGCGGCGATCGCCGCGGTGCCGCTCGCGGCGCTCGCCACCACGCGCGGGCGCGCGCCGGCGCTCGCGACCGGGGCGGTGATCGCTGCGGTCGGCGCCTGCGTCGGCCTCGTGGCCGCGATCCTCGGCTGGACGCTGCTACTGCTGGCGGGGATCGTGCTGCTCGGCGTCGGCACGGCCGTCAATCTGCAGGCGCGCTTCGCGGCGACCGACCTCTCCGAGCCGAACCGCAGGGGGCGCGATCTCTCGGTCGTCGTATGGGCCACGACCGTCGGCGCCGTGCTCGGCCCCAACCTCATCGGCCCGGGTGCCGATCTCGGCGCGGCGCTCGGCCTGCCGCCGCTCGCGGGACCGTACCTCTTCACGATCGGGGCGCAGCTGCTTGCGGCCGTCGTCTACGTCGTGGGTCTGCGACCGGATCCGCTGCGTCTGGCGACCCGCATCGGGCTCGAGCGTCCGGCATCCCCGGAGGCCGCCCCGCGCACCGCCGACGTCGGCGGCATCGCGACGGGCATGGTCGCGACGTCGCTCAGCCACGCGACGATGGTGTCGGTCATGGCGATGACGCCCGTGCATCTGGTGAGTCACGGCGCGTCGCTCGAGCTGGTCGGCCTCACCATCAGCCTGCACGTGCTCGGCATGTACGCGCTGTCGCCCGTGTGGGGCACCCTCGCCGACCGCGTCGGGCGCGAGGTGACGATCGCTCTGGGTCAGGTGCTGCTGCTCGCGGCGCTGTTGCTGCTCGCGGTCGGCGCGGAGTCGGAGCTGTGGGTGACCGTCGGCCTCGTCATGATCGGCCTCGGCTGGAGTGCCGCGAGCGTCGCCGGTGCCACGCTCATCAGCGAGTCGGTCGACGTGATCGACCGCGCGCGCATCCAGGGTCGCGCCGACCTGCTCATGTCGTCGGCGGGCGCGCTCGGCGGCGGCTTCGCGGGGCTCGTGCTCGCCGCGCTGGGCTACGGCGGGCTCGCGCTGTCGGCGACGGGTCTCAGCGCGATCGTGCTCGCCACCCTCGCCTGGCGTGGGCTGCGGCGGCGAGCGGTGGCGTGAACGCGCGCATCCGCGGGATCGCTCCGGGCCTGATCGTCGCCGCGGTCGGTGCTGCGCTCGCGTGGCTCGTGCAGCTCGCAGTGCCCGCGGTGCCCTGGCTGACCGCGGCGTTCGCCGTCGGGATCGTCGTCGCCTGCTTGCCGCCCGTGCGCCCCGCCCTCGACGGCGCGCTGCGACCGGGCCTCGGCTTCTCGGCGCGCACCCTGCTGCGGGTCGGCATCGTACTGCTCGGGCTCGACCTCGCCCTTGCCGACATCGCGGCGCTCGGCTGGTGGGGCGTGCTTGCGATCGCGGCGCTCGTGGGCGTCGCGTTCGTCTCGACGTACGGCATCGCCCGGATGCTGCGCCTGCCTGGCGATGAGCCGGTGCTGCTCGCGGCGGGCTTCTCGATCTGCGGTGTCTCCGCCATCGGCGCGATGGCGGCGGCGCGCCCGCGGCTCACGGCACCCGGCGTCGACGGCGCGACCCCGGCATCCGCTTCTCTGTCGAAAATGCAGGAGTCGGCGACCCCGACCGCGCTCGTGACGCTGTTCGGCACGCTCGCCATCGTCGTTCTTCCTGCATTTTCGACAGTGGCGGATGCGGTGGGGCTGCCCATGAGCCCTGCGTTCTTCGGTGCGTGGGCCGGCGCGAGCGTGCACGACGTCGGCCAGGTCGTGGCGACGGCGCAGACGGCCGGGGCGACGGCGCTCGGTGCGGCGGTCGTCGTGAAGCTCACGCGCGTGCTCGCCCTCGCGCCGATGGTGGCGATCGCGTCACTGCACAGCCGCCGGGCCGCGCGGGCAGCCGGGGTGGCGGCGGGCAAGCTGCCACCCGTCGTGCCGCTGTTCATCGTCGGGTTCGTGGTGCTCGTGCTCGTGCGCTCGCTGGTTCCGGTTCCGGATGCGGTCGTCGACGCCGTCGACATCGTGCGGAACGCGCTGCTCGCCGCCGCGCTCGTCGGCATCGGGGCCGGGTTGCGCCTCGAGAAGCTCGTGCGCTCGGGCGGGCGGGCGATCGCGGCGGGTGCGCTCGCGTGGCTCGTGATCCTCGTGCTCGGCCTGGCGGTCGCGGCCGTCGTGACGCTCTAGACGTTTCCGGCATCCATCCAGGCGCACAGGGCACCCTGGAGGCATGGCGGAACCCCGGTCGATCCCACGCGCGTGCGTGATCAGCCGGCGCTGACGACCTCGCGCGGCCTCTCCTGGCTCATCCTCGGGGGCTACTGACGCTCATCTCACTCGGCGTGCTCGTGCCGATGGCCGTGCTCCGGATGCCGCCCCTGGGCGTTGCGGGGACGGCGGCGGTCGTCGTCGGCATCCTCTACCTGTGCATGATCATCGTGCGCTTCGCGACCCCTCCCAGCCGCCTGCGCCTCGCCCTGCTCGCGGTCGACATGCTCGCGATCGCCTTCGTGTCGCTGCTCGCGGTGCTGCTGGTCGCCGAGCGGGCGACGCTCGTCTGAACCGAGCGCCGGCTCAGGCCTCGCGCGTGGACTTGCGCACGATGAGCTTCGTGGGCAGCGGCGTGTCTTCGGTGACCGTCTCGGGATCCTCCACGGCCAGCAGCACCTTCTGCATGATGAGGCCGCCGAGCGCGGCGAAATCCTGTCGCACCGTCGTGAGCGGGGGATAGAGGTAGCCGGCCTCCGGCACGTCGTCGAAGCCGACAACGCTGACATCCGTGGGCACCTGCAGCCCGCGCTCGCGCAGCGAGGAGAAAAGGCCGATCGCCATGTGGTCGTTCGCCACGAACACGGCGTCGCCCGGTTCCACACCCAGTTCGGGGCCGAGCCGGTAGCCGCTCTCGGCCGACCAGTCGCCGTGCGGCGGCTCGACGATGTCGAGGTGGTGGGCGATGAGCTCGTCGCGCCAGCCGCGCTCGCGCTCGAGGGTGTCGGGATTGTGCGGGGGCCGCCCAGGTGCAGGATGCGGGTGTGCCCGAGTTCCGCGAGGTGCCGCACGGCGGCGCGCGCCCCCGGTACTGGTCGATCGAGACGATGAGCGGGCTCGGGCGCGGGGATGCCGCCACCGCGACCACGGGGATCGCCAGATCGAGACCGCGCACCACCTCGAGCACCGCGACATCCACCACGATGAGCACGATGGCATCCACGCGTTGCCGCAACAGCGACTCGACGACGAGCTTGATCGCGGTGGGGTCGTCATCGAGCGAGCTCACGGTCTCGACGTTGTAGCGGGCGGCCCGGGCGGCGAAGTTGAAGTGCATCGCGATCGAGCTCGGGCCGTAGTCGGAGACGCCGGGCGAGACGAGTCCGATCGTTCGCGTGCGCCGCGTGACGAGCGCGCGAGCCGCGGGGAGGGGCTGTAGCGCAGCTGCGCGATCGCCTGCTCGACGCGGGCACGCGTGGCCGGCCGCACGTTCGGCAGATCGTTGAGCACGCGCGACACCGTCTGATGCGATACTCCCGCAAGGCGCGCGACATCGAAGATGTTGGCGGCCCGCGCCCCCTTGTCGTCTTGGCTCACAGCCCCCTCACCTCGTCGTCGGGGCGGGCGACCATCGCGAGCAGCGAGTCGACGGTGAGCGAGTCGGCGGCGTGGCTCGCGACGAGCTCGCCGCCGCGCATCACGAGCACGCGACTCGAGACCCGCAGCACCTCCTCCAGCTCGGCGGAGATGAACATCACCGAGAGGCCGTTGTCGGCGAGCTCGGTCACGAGGTTCTGGATCTCGACCTTGGCGCCCACGTCGATGCCGCGGGTCGGCTCGTCGAGCACGAGCACGCGCGGGGCGAGGGCGAGCAGGCGCGCGAGCAGCACCTTCTGCTGGTTGCCGCCCGAGAGGGTTCCGGCGGGCCGCTCCGGGTCGGCCGGGCGGATGTCGAGGGCGTCGATCCAGCTTGCGGCGAGCTCGCGCTCGCGCGCGGCCGGGATGCGGTGCAGCACCCCACGCTGCGCCTGCAGGGCGAGCGTGATGTTCTCGCGCACCGACAGCTCGCTGATGATGCCGTCGGTGCGGCGGTTCTCGGAGGAGTAGACGACGCCGAGCGCGATCGCCTGCCGCGGCTGGCGCGGGTGCGCGGCGGTGCCCGCGATCCGGATGAGACCTGCGCTGATCCGGTCGACGCCCGTGATCGCGCGCGCGAGCTCGGTGCGCCCCGAGCCGAGCAGCCCCGCGACGCCGAGCACCTCGCCCTCGACGAGGTCGACATCCGCGGCATCGAGTCCGTGCGCCTCGAGCCCGCGCGCGCTCAGGTACGGTGTCGTCACCTCGCCCGTCGGAGGATCGCTGCGCTGCCGCGTGATGAGCTCGCTCGTGCTGCGGCCGAGCATCTTCTGCACGAGGTCGATGCGCAGCAGTTCGCGCGTGAGGTACTCGCCCACGAGCCGACCGCCGCGCAGCACCGTGACACGGTCGCAGATCTCGTAGACCTGGTCGAGGAAGTGCGAGACGAACAGGATCGCCACCCCCGCTGCTTGAGCTCGCGGATCACGCGGAACAGCTCGCCGACCTCGTCGAGGTCGAGGCTCGAGGTGGGCTCGTCGAGCACGAGCACCTTCACCTCCGAGCGGATGGCGCGCGCGATCGCCACGAGCTGCTGCACGGCGAGCGAGTGGCTGCCGAGCAGCGATGCCGGATCGATCTCGAGTCCGAGGCTCGCGAGCACCTCGCGGGCCTCCGCGCGCATCCGCCGCCAGTCGATCACCCCGAGTCGCCGCGGTTCGCGCCCGAGCCAGATGTTCTCCGCCACGGTGAGGTTCGGCAGCAGGTCGATCTCCTGGTACACCGTGCTGATGCCGGCGGCGAGCGCGTCGTGCGGGGTGCCGAACCGCATCCGCTCGCCGTTCAACCGGATGACGCCCGCATCCAGCGGCAATGCACCGGTGAGCGCCTTGATGAGGGTCGACTTGCCCGCGCCGTTCTCGCCCATGAGCGAGTGCACCTCGCCCGGGAACATCCGGAAGTCGACGCGGTCGAGCGCGAGCTCCGCGGGGAAGCGCACCGTTGCTCCCACGACCTCGACGACGGGGTGGGTCTCATCGACCATAGGCATCATCATGCCCGGCGACGGCGCCTGCTCGCGCATCCGGGTGAGTGTGTCAGCGCCGATCGGATCGCGCCACGATGATGCGCTGCACCACGACGAACAGCAGAAGCAGCAGTCCGACGGAGATGCGCGTCCACGACTGGTCGGCACCCATGAACGAGATCGCCGTCTTGATCGTGCCGTAGACGAACACGCCGATCATCGATCCGACCACGAATCCCGAGCCGCCGAGCAGCAGTGTGCCACCGATGACGACGGCCGCGATCGTGTCGAGCTCGGTGCCCATGCCGTTGAGCGGATACGAGGCGCCCGTGTAGGCGGTGAACACGACCCCGGCGAGTCCCGCGCACACGCCGCTCACGACGTAGGCGAGCAGCTTGCTGCGCACGACGGGCAGACCCATGAGACGGGCCGACTGCTCGTTGCCGCCGATCGCGTAGATCGTGCGACCGAAGCGCGTGTAGGCCAGCACGAGCGCCGCGACCAGCACCACGAGCAGGGCGATGATGCCGGTCGGGGTGATGTAGAAGCTGCCGGGCGCGCCCTGGATGCGGGTGGACTGCAGCCAGAGGATCTCGGGCGTCTCGACCTTGATCGAGTCGAGGCTCACCATGAAGGCGAGCCCGCGGGCCGCGAACATCGCGGCGAGCGAGGCGATGAAGGGCTGCACGTCGAAGTACTGCACGAGCACGCCGATCGCCAGCCCGAACGCCGCGCCGAGCAGCAGCATGACCGGCACGACGATGCCGGATGGCACCCCGTCGCGCAGGAGGCTCGCCCCGAACATGCCGGTGAAGGCCATGACCGCGCCGACCGAGAGGTCGATGCCGCCCGTGAGGATCACGAAGGTCATGCCGACCGCGAGGATGAAGAGGTAGGCGTTGTCGAGCAGCAGCGCCGAGATGACGCGCGGCGTGAGGAAGTTGCCGAAGTAGGCCTGCCCCGCGATGAAGATGAGGATGAGCAGGGCGAGAGCCGCGAACACCGGGATCCACGAGGCGCGGCGACTGACGAACCGCTTGAGGGGGCCGAACGCATCCGCCTTCTCGAGCGGTGCCTGAACGCTGGTCATCGGGCGACCTCCGAGGTGTTGGGCCGCGCGCCCTGCGCGGTGCGGGTGACGAGGGAGCGCAGTCGAGGCGATTGGATGAGCACCACGATCACCACGGCGACCGCGAGGAACAGCGGGGCGACGGCCGAGGGCACACCCAGGAAGAGGATCGTGGAGCGCAGCGTCTCGATCGTGAAGACGCCGATGACGGTGCCGGCGACCGTGAACTTGCCGCCCATGAGCGAGGTGCCGCCGAGCACGACCGCGAGGATCGCGTACAGCTCGATGTAGAGGCCGGCCGCGTTGGAGTCCGCGGCCATCGTGTTGGAGCTGTAGAGGATGCCGGCGAAGCCCGCCAGCACGCCGCTGGCCGCATACGCGCCCCAGATGATGCCGCGCGAGCGCACGCCCGCCAGGCGACTCGCCTCGGGGTTGATGCCGACAGCCTCGGTGAGCACCCCGAGTGCGGTGCGACGTTCGATGAGGGCGACAAGCGCGACCGCGGCCACTGAGACGAAGAACGCGAACGGCAGGCCGATGACGTAGCCCTGCGCCATGAACTTGTAGGGCGCCGAGTTGATCGTCGTGATGAAGCCGCCCGTGATCAGCAGCGCGACGCCGCGCCCGGCGAGCATGAGCACGAGCGTCGCGATGATCGGTTGCACCCCGACCACCGCGACCAGGAATCCGTTCCAGGCGCCGAGCAGCATGCCGATCAGCACCGCGATGCCGATCGCACCGAGCACCGTGCCCAGGTCGTTGGGAGTCGGCGAGCCGTCGATGATGGTGAGCGCAACGGCGCCCGAGACGGCCATGATGGCGCCGACGGAGAGGTCGATGCCGCGCGTCGAGATCACGATCATCATGCCGAGCGAGACGAGCATGAGAGGGGCGCTGTTGCGCAGGATGTCGATCAGCGGGCCGTAGAGCTGGTCGCCCTTGACCGTCACGCTCACGAAGCTCGGGCGGGCGATCGTGTTGATGACGATGAGCGCCACGAGCGCCGCGATCGGCAGCATGAGGCGGTGGGTGAGGATCTTCTTCATGCCGCACTCTCCGGGCTGTCGGGCTGGGGCTGCTCATCGGCGATGAAGGCGACCAGGTCGTCGACGCCGATGTCGTGCGAGGTCAGTTCGCCGATCTTACGACGATCGCGCATCACGACGATGCGTTGGGCGATGCGGATGACCTCTTCGAGCTCCGAAGAGATGAAGACGACCGCGAGACCCTGCTCGGAGAGCTCGGCGACCTTGCGCTGGATGTCGGCCTTGGCGCCGACGTCGATGCCGCGCGTCGGCTCGTCGAGGATGATGAGCTGCGGCGCCGTGGCGAGCCAGCGGGCGAGAAGCACCTTCTGCTGGTTGCCGCCGGAGAGGTTGCGCACGAGCGCGTTCGGGTTCGCGGGCCGCACGCCGAGAGCCTGGATGTACTCCTCGACGATGGTGTCCTGCTCGGACTTGCGCACCTTGCGCAGCGCGCCGCGCTTGGCCTGGATGCCGAGCACGATGTTCTCGGCCACGGTGAGGTCGCCCACGAGTCCCTCGGCGCGGCGGTCCTCGGAGGAGAAGGCGATGCGGCGGTCGATCGCGTGGCGGGGGTTCGTGATGCGAGCCGTGCGACCGCGCACCTCGACGCGTCCGGCATCCGCGCGATCTGCGCCGTAGAGCAGCCGCACGAGCTCGGTGCGACCGGAGCCCAAGAGGCCGGCGAGGCCGACGACCTCGCCGTCGTACACCTCGACATCTGCCGGATGGAGCACGCCCCGGCGACCCACACCGGTTGCCCGGATGACGGGATCGCTCGTGCGGTCGATCGCACGCGCGGCGCTCTGCGAGATCGCGTCGAGTTCGTCGAGCTCGCGGCCGATCATCTTCGAGATGAGCTGGCCGCGGGGGAGGTCCTCGACGGGGTACTCGCCGACGAGCGTGCCGTTGCGCAGCACGGTGAGGCGGTCGGAGATCTCGTAGACCTGGTCGAGGAAGTGCGTCACGAACAGGATCGCGACGCCGCGGTCGCGAAGTCCCCGGATGACGCCGAAGAGCTGGTCGACCTCGCCGCGGTCGAGGCTGGAGGTGGGCTCGTCGAGCACGAGTACGCGCGAGTCGGTGACCATCGCGCGGCTGATCGCCACAAGCTGCTGCACGGCGATCGAGTGGGCGCTCAGCATCGAGCGCGTGTCGAGTCGCACGCCGAGGTTCTCGAGGTGGCGCGCCGCCTCGCGATGGGTGGCGGCCCAGTTGATGCCGAGCGGGCCGCGCACCTCGTGGCCGAGCATGACGTTCTCGCCGACCGAGAGGTTGGTGCAGAGGTTGACCTCTTGATACACGGTCGAGATGCCGGCGAGTTGGGCATCCGCGGTTCCGCGGAACTCACGCGGGGTGCCCTCGACGATGATCGAGCCGCCGTCGATCGCGTAGACGCCGGTCAACGCCTTGATGAGGGTGGACTTGCCGGCGCCGTTCTCGCCCATCAGGGTGTGCACTTCGCCGCCGCGCAGCGTGAGATCGACGCCGTCGAGCGCCTTCACGCCCGGGAACTCGATCGTGATGCCGCGCATCTCGACGATCGCACGGGCTTCCTTGGCCGTTGACATGGCTTCCTTGCGTGAGTGGTGGTTCCGCCGGGGACCGGTGCGCCCCGGTCCCCGGCGGAGGGATGGATTACTGCGTGACGTGACCGATCAGTACGGACGCGTCGGCAGGGCTTCCTTCGCCTGGTCCTGCGTGAAGGTCTGGTCCTCGACGATGGTGCGCTTGTCGACGGACTCGCCGGCGAGCACCTTCTTCACGAGGTCGGCGACCTTCTCGCCGAGCAGCGGGTTGCACTCGACGATGAAGCTGAACTTGCCGTCGGCGAGTGCCTGCATGCCGTCGTGGACAGCGTCGATCGTGACGATCTTGATGTCCTGACCGGGAACGAGACCGGCGGCCTCGATCGCGTCGAGCGCGCCGAGCCCCATGTCGTCGTTGTGAGCGAACAGCAGGTTGATGTCGCTTCCGTACTTCTGCAGGAAGCCCTCCATGACCTTCTTGCCGCCGTCGCGGGTGAAGTCACCCGTCTGCGAGTCGAGGGTCTTGATGGTGGAGCCTTCGAGCGCCTTGCTCCAGCCGGTCGCGCGATCGAGCGCGGCCGAGGAACCCGTCGTGCCCTCGAGCACGACGAGGTTGGAGCCGTCGGCGTTCTCGACCGCCCACTGACCGGCGAGCTCGCCCTCCTTCTCGAAGTCGAGGCCGACCCAGCTGGCGTAGAGGTCGTCACTCGCCGAGACCGTGCGGTCCTCGAGGATGACGGGGATGCCGGCGTCCTTGGCCTCCTTGAGCACGTCGTCCCAGCCGTCGACCGTGATGGGCGCGATGACGATGGCGTCGACGCCCTGGTTGATGAAGCTGCGGACGGCCGCGATCTGGGCCTCCTGCTTGTTGTCGGCGGCGTTGAAGACGAGCTTGAAGCCGTTCTCCTCCGAGAGCGCGGTCTTGAGCGACTCGGTGTTGGCCGAGCGCCAGCCCGACTCGGAGCCGGTCTGGGCGAAGCCGACGGTGATGAGCTCGTCGCCACCGCCTCCGCCGCCTCCGCCGGATCCGCCATCGGTCGCGCAGCCGGTCATCGCGAGAGCCACGGCTCCCACGAGGGCCACGCTCGCCAGGATCTTCTTCATGTACAGAACCTCCTCGTTCTGGGGGCCGGCAGCTGTGCCGGGTGCCCGGGTGGTGGTGCCTCTTGGCGCGACGCTCGCGCTGAGGCGAGCCGTCGGCCAAATGTTAGCCTTCACAATTCTCATCAGCGCAAGCATTCGGGCGTAACGTTTCGGTAACGTCGGCGAATTCGCTGAGGAAAGCGGGGATGCGCGCCCCGCTCGGTGTGAGCGTTCCCGTGAGCCTTCACATCCGGAATCCGCATGGCGGCCCCGTGCGCCGCGCTACCCTGACGCCGTGGCGCAGGCGAGACGGAACCCGAGCATGCACGACGTCGCCGCGCTCGCCGGGGTGAGCCACATCACCGTGTCGCGCGTGCTGAACGACTACCCCTCGATCCGCCCCGAGACGCGTGATCGGGTGCTCGCCGCGATCGCCCAGCTCGGCTACCGTCGCAACCCCGCCGCGCGCGCTCTCGTCACCAGCCGCACCCGCGCGATCGGCGTGCTCTCGCCCGCGGTGGCCCAGCACGGTCCGGCCTCGAGCGTGCTCGCGGTCGAATCGGCCGCCCGCGCGCACGGCTACCACCCGCTCGTGACCGCCGCGGCGGTGGAGCATGACGCCACCGTCGCGGCCCTCGAGTTCCTGCTCGACCAGGCCGTCGAGGCGCTCGTCGTGATCGCGCCGCACGAGACGGTCTTCGGCGCGATCCGCGACCTCGACATCCGGGTGCCGCTCGTGACGCTGCAGGCGCCCGACCGCCCCGGCGGGATCGGCGTTGACCAGGCGGCGGGGGCCCGGCTCGCGACGGAGCATCTGCTCGAACTCGGGCACACGCGCATCCAGCATCTCGCGGGGCCCGAGCGCTATCTCGAGGCGACAGCCCGGCGCACGGGGTTCGCGGATGCCATGGCGCGCGCCGGACTGACAGCGGGCGCGACGCTCTCGGGCGACTGGAGTGCGGCATCCGGCTTCGCGGCGGCGGCGCGTCTCGAGCCGCAGACCACCGCGGTCGTCGCCGCCAACGACCAGATGGCGATCGGGCTGATGGCGGCGCTCGCGGATGCCGGGCGCGCGGTGCCCGGCGAGGTCGCGGTGGTCGGCTTCGACGACGTGCCGGAGGCCGCCTACGTTCGCCCGGCGCTCACGACGGTGCACCAGGACTTCGAGCTCGTCGGCCGCCGCGCCGTCGAGGTGCTGCTCGCGCGGCTCCGGGATGACGAGGCGGAGGGTGCGGGGGAGCCGGGGGCGACTGCCGACGTCATCCCTCCGCGCCTCATCGTGCGCGCCTCGACGGCGCCTGCGCGGCGTGCGTGATGCCGCGGATGCGCCGACTCCTGCTCGACTCCCCATTGTCGAAAATGCAGGAGATCTCGGGCGTGTCCTCCCGGCGGCGCCCGGATGCGGGGGCGTCGTGCCTGACGACTCCTGCATTTTCGACACAAACGGGGCGCGAGAGCGACAGCCCCGGCGGCGCTCCGGCGGCGCCCCGCCGGCGCGGAGTTGACGCCACCGGGGTCGTTCGTTAACGTGAACATCGAGCACAGCCCCGACCGGCGAGGAGGCCGCGACGCATGAGTGAGACGACGTCTCTCGGCATCGAACTCGGATCGACCCGCATCAAGGCGTGCCTCATCGACGCCGACGGCCGCACGCTCGCCACCGGCTCGCACAGCTGGGAGAACCAGCTCGAAGACGGCCGCTGGACCTACTCGCTCGAGGCAGTTCACGCGGGCCTGCGCGCCGCCTACGCGAACCTCGTCGCCGAGCTCGGCGCGCCCCCGAGCAGCTTCGGGGCGATCGGCGTCTCGGCGATGATGCACGGCTATCTCGCCTTCGACGCCGACGACGAGCTGCTCGTTCCCTTCCGCACCTGGCGCAACACGAGCACCGCGGCCGCCGCGACCGAGCTCTCCGACGCGCTCGGAGTCAACATCCCGCTGCGCTGGTCGATCGCCCACCTGCACCAGGCCGTACTCGACGACGAGCCGCACGTGCCGCTCATCGCACGCATCACGACACTCGCCGGCTACGTGCACCGTCTGCTCACCGGGCGCGACTGTCTGGGCGTGGGCGACGCATCCGGGATGTTCCCGATCGACCCCGCGACGGGCGACTACGACACCCGCCTGATCGACCTCGCGCAGGAGCGACTGGCCGCGGCGGGGGCCGAATACGACCTGCTCGAGTTGCTGCCTCCTGTGCTCACCGCGGGCGCGGATGCCGGAACGCTCACGGCGGCGGGCGCCGCACTGCTCGACCCCAGCGGCACGCTGCAGCCGGGCATCCCGTTCGCGCCGCCCGAGGGTGACGCCGGCACCGGCATGGTCGCGACGAACGCCGTGCGCGCGCGCACCGCCAACGTGTCGGCGGGCACGAGCATCTTCGCGATGGTCGTGCTCGAGGGCGCGCTCCCGACCCCGAGCCCCGACATCGACGTCGTCACCACGCCCGACGGCAGTCCCGTCGCGATGGTGCACTGCAACAACGGCTCGAGCGAACTCGGTGCCTGGGTCGGCGTCTTCGCCGAGTTCGCCGCGGCGATCGGCGCGAGACCGAGCTCCGACGAGGTGTTCGCGGCCGTGCTCGGCGGCGCGCTCGAACCCGACGCGGTCGAGAACGGCCTGCTCGCGTACAACCTGCTCTCGGGCGAGCCGATCGTCGGCACCGACGAGGGCCGGCCGCTCATCGTGCGCACGCCCGGCTCGCGGCTCAGCCTCGCCGGCTTCGCGCGCGCCCAGCTGTTCTCGGTGTTCGCGGCGCTCGCGATCGGCATGCGGGAACTCGCCGCGCAGCAGGTGGCTGTGGATGCCGTGGTCGCCCACGGCGGACTCTTCCGCACCGGCGGTGTCGCCCAGCGCGCCCTCGCGGCCGCCCTGGCGACCCCGGTCGCGGTCGGGGAGAGCGCGAGCGAGGGCGGAGCGTGGGGCATCGCGCTGCTCGCCTCCTACCGTCGTGCGGTCGCCGAGGGCGAGACGCGCGCGCTTCCCGACTGGCTGGATGCCACGGTGTTCGCGGCCGCACCGGTCACGACCATCGCGCCGACGGCATCCGACATCGCCGGCTACGCGGGCTACCTCGAGCGCTGGGAGGCGGGCCTCGCGGTGGAGCGGGCGGCCATCGCGGCGCTCACCGACATCGCGGGCACCGACACTGCTGGCACCGAGGAGGCCGGCTCATGAGCACTGAGCAGGGCGCCGAGGTGAACACGGCGATCCAGCGCACGCGCGAGGAGGTGGCCCGGCTGCATGCCGAGCTCACCCGCTACGGGCTCGTGATCTGGACCGGCGGCAACATCTCGGGTCGCGTGCCCGGCGCCGAACTGTTCGTGATCAAGCCGAGCGGCGTCTCCTACGACGAGCTCGCGCCCGACAACATGATCCTGTGCGACCTCGACGGCAACGTCGTGCCCGGAAGCCCGGGCTCGGAGCGCAGCCCCTCGAGCGACACCGCGGCCCACGCATACGTCTACCGGAATATGCCCCACATCGGCGGCGTCGTGCACACCCACTCCACCTACGCGACCGCCTGGGCGGCGCGCGGCGAGGCGATCCCGTGCGTCATCACGGGCATGGCCGACGAGTTCGGCGGGGAGATCCCGGTGGGCCCGTTCGCGATCATCGGCGACGACTCGATCGGCCGCGGCATCGTCGCGACCCTCGACGGGCACCGCTCCCGCGCCGTGCTCATGCAGAACCACGGCGTGTTCACGATCGGCCGGGATGCGAAAGACGCCGTGAAGGCGGCGGTGATGTGCGAGGACGTGGCCCGCACGATCCATATCGCACGGCAGGGCGGGGAACTCATCCCCATCCCGCAGGACAAGATCGACGCCCTCTTCGACCGCTATCAGAACGTCTATGGCCAGAAGCCCCAGGGAGAACTCCAGTGAGCCGCAGCATCATCCCCGACCTCACGAAGAACGTCGTCTGGTTCCTCACCGGCAGCCAGGACCTCTACGGGGAGGAGACGCTGCGCCAGGTGGCCGAGCAGTCGCGCGGCGTCGTGGAGCAGTTGCAGGCCGCATCCGACATCCCCGTCACGATCGAGTGGAAGCCCGTGCTGAAGAGCTCGGATGCCATCCGCCGCGCCATGATCGACGCGAACTCGGATGACGACGTGGTCGGCGTGATCACCTGGATGCACACCTTCAGCCCGTCGAAGATGTGGATCCACGGATTCGACGCGTTGCAGAAGCCGCTGCTGCACTTCCACACGCAGGCGAACGTCGCGCTCCCGTGGAGCGAGATCGACTTCGACTTCATGAACCTCAACCAGGCCGCGCACGGCGACCGCGAGCACGGCTACATCCTGAGCCGCATGTCGGTGCCGCGGAAGACCGTCGTGGGGCACGCCTCCGACGCCGCGGTCACCGCCGAGATCGGCACCTGGACGCGCGCGGCATCCGGCTGGAAGGCGTCGCAGGGGATGCGGGTCGCGCGTTTCGGCGACAACATGCGTAACGTCGCGGTGACCGAGGGCGACAAGACCGAGGCCGAGATCCGCCTGGGCGTGAGCGTCAATACCTGGGGCATCAACGAGCTCGTCGCGCGCGTCGATGCGCAGACGGATGCCGACATCGACGCGCTCGTCGAGGTGTACCTCGCCGAGTACGACGTCGTGCCGGAGCTGCGGCCGGACGGCGCGCGCCATGAGTCGCTGCGCTACGGGGCCGCGACCGAGCTGGGGCTGCGCTCGATCCTCGAGGAGCTGGGGGCGAGCGCCTTCACCGACTCGTTCGAGGACCTCGGGGGCCTGAAGCAGCTGCCGGGCCTCGCCGTGCAGCGCCTGATGGCCGACGGCTACGGCTTCGGCGCGGAGGGCGACTGGAAGACCGCCGTGCTCGTGCGCATCGCCGCCGTCATGGGGGCGGGGCTGCCGGGCGGCGCGAGCCTCATGGAGGACTACACCTACGACATGACGCCGGGCGCGGAGCTGATCCTCGGCGCGCACATGCTCGAGGTGGCGCCGTCGCTGTCGTCGAAGAAGGCGAGCCTCGAGATCCACCCGCTCGGCATCGGCGGCAAGGACGACCCGGTGCGTCTGGTGTTCACGGCGGATGCCGGGCCGGCCGTCGTGGTCGCGCTGAGCGACCAGCGCGAGCGGTTCCGCCTCGTGGCGAACGCCGTGACGAACGTCGAGCCGCCTGCTGCGCTGCCGAAGCTGCCGGTCGGGCGCGCCGTCTGGAAGCCGGCGCCCGACTTCCGCACGAGCGCGACCTCGTGGCTCATCGCGGGCGCCGCGCACCACACCGTGATGACCACTCAGGTGGGCATCGAGGCGTGGGAGGACTTCGCACGCATCGCGGGCGTCGAGCTGCTCGTGATCGACGAGGCGACGACCGTGCGCTCCTTCGAGGACCAGGTGCGCGCGAACGCCGCCTACTTCCGCCTCGCGCAGGGGCTCTGACCCTCTTCGGCTCTCGTTCCCGATTCCAAACGCTGTAGCGGTCGGCGCCGGGCGCCAGGAGTTGCTGGCGCGCGATGCCGAACGGTGGCGCGCGATGCCGAACGGTGGCGCGCGAGACGGATGCGGACCCGCGTCGGCGGATGCGGCATCCGCACGCGAAGCGCGGCCCGGGGTCGTGAGCGGCTCGCGGGGCGATCCGGCGGTGCTTCGCGACCGACCGATGCGGCTCTTCGCGGGGCGAGCAGCCGGTTCGTCGCGGGGGCACCCGCCTCTCCGCGCTACACCTCTTGACGTCGCGCTGCAGCAACTACTGGCGCGCCTGGTCAACCGCTACAGCGTTTGGCAGAACAGAGGAACAGCAGGGTCAGCGGCTCGAGTTGGGGGTGCGGCCGCGCACGATGCCGATGAAGGTGTCGACGCGGGGGTCGTCGGCCGTGCGCAGCCAGGCCAGCCCGATGCCCGTGTCGGGGGCGTCGCTCACCGGGCGGGCGACGACATCCCGTCGGGAATGGGCGCGCGCGACCGACATCGGCATGAGCGCGAGCCCGACGCCCGCGGCGACGAGCTCGACGGTGCCGGTGCCCTGACCCGGGAGCAGCGTCTCGCTGGCGAGGTCGGCGAGGGTGAGCTCGTCGAACGCGGCCACCGGGTGGTCCTTCGGGGCGACGACCACCGCGCGCTCGCGGTAGAGGGGAATGACGTGCAGCGCGTCGTCGGCCGTCACGTCGCGCACGAACGCCATGTGCGCCTCGCTCGCGTGCACGGATGCGAGGGCGCCATCCGGGGGCAGTGCGCGCAGCTCAAGGGGCGACCGCGGCATCCGCTCGCGCCAGATGCGCTCCCACTTGCCGGGGGTGACGCCGGGCACGAAGGCGACGACGAAGGGGGCGGTCACCTGCACGAGGCTACCCTCGGAGCATGACCGACGCGCCGCGCGAGGATCGCCGCCAGCAGCCCAAGCCTCCGAAGCCCCAGTACCTCTCGGCGCAGAACGCCGCCAAGAAACTCGGCATCTACCTGCCGGCGGCTCCCGCCGAGTTCCAGCAGGCGCAGCATTCCCGCGATGAACTCGCAGCGCTGCAGGCCGACCCGCCGGAGTGGCTGCGCACCCTGCGCACCGAGGGGCCGCATCCGCGCTCGGAGGTCGCCCACCGGCTCGGCGTCACCAACTCGGCGTTCGCGCGGGCGGGTGTGTCGGATGCCATGACGACCGCCGAGATCCAGGCCCTCATCGCGAACCCGCCCGAGTGGCTGCACGCCGAGCGCGCTCGCGCCCGGAAGGCGACCGGCGCCTGACCTGCGGAGCCCCCGCATCCGCTCACGTGAGGACTTTCTCATCTGTCTACCCCCGGATGGGGGTACGTTTCCCTAGACCGTGCCGTCCGAACCGCGGGCGGCGACGTGGAAAGGGGAACACGTGAGAACACGGAAGGGCCGCATCCTGGCGGCCACGGGAATCCTGACGGGGGCGATCCTCACCGTCGGGTTCGCAGCGCCAGCCACCGCGGGCGGATGGCCCGGCCACGGTGGCGGGCACAACGGAGGCGATCGCAACAGCTCGGCCACGCTGCGCAAGGCCGTCAACGCGAAATCGATCCAGTTCCATCTGAACGCGCTCCAGCGGATCGCGGATGCCAATGGCGGCACGCGCGCCGCGGGAACGCCCGGACATGAGAAGTCGGCCGCCTACATCGAGAAGCTCATGAAGCTCGCCGGCTATCAGACCGAGCGGCAGCCGTTCAGCTACGAGAAGGTCAACATCGACCGCGCCGAGTTCTCGCAACTCACCCCGACCCCGGCCGACTACGTGCTCGAAGACGACTTCTATCCGATGGACTACTCGGGCGAGGGTGCCGTCGAGAGCGCCGCGGTGACGCCGGTCGACATCAACCTCGACGGCGATCGTGCCTCCACCTCGGGTTGCGAGGCGGAGGACTTTGCCGACTTCCCGGCAGGCGACATCGCCCTCATCCAGCGTGGCAGCTGCGACTTCGCGGTCAAGGCGACGAACGCCGAAGCCGCGGGCGCATCCGCGGTCATCGTGTTCAACCAGGGCAACGACGTTCCGGGAGATGACCGATTCGGTGTGCTCTTCGGCACGCTCGGCGAGCTCGGTGTCGGCCTCCCCGTGGTCGGCACGAGCTTCGAGCTCGGGGAGTCGTTCGCGCTCGCGGCCGACCCGACGGCGCGCCTCGTGCTCGAGACGAGCCAGGTGACGGTCGACACCTTCAACCTGATCGCGAAGAGCCGCAAGGGTGACCCGACGAAGCAGGTCGTCGTCGGTGCGCACCTCGACTCGGTGCCCGCGGGGCCCGGCATCAACGACAACGGCTCGGGCTCGGCGACGATCCTCGACGTGGCCCTCAAGCTCGCGGTCACGAAGTCGAAGCCCGCGAATCAGCTCGTGTTCGCATGGTGGTCGGGCGAGGAGGACGGCCTGCAGGGGTCGAACTACTACGTCTCGCAGTTGAGCGAGGAGGGGGCCGCGAACACGGCGCTCAACCTCAACTTCGACATGGTGGGTTCGCCGAACCCCGTGCGTTTCGTCTACGACGGTGACGGCGACGCGTTCGGTGAGGCGGGGCCGGAGGGCTCGGCCGAGATCGAGAAGACCTTCGTGGACTACTTCGCCTCGCAGGGGCTCGAGACCGCGCCGACCGCCTTCGACGGACGCAGCGACTACTTCGCGTTCATCGACGCCGGCATCCCGGCCGGTGGCCTGTTCACGGGAGCCGAGGGCATCAAGACCGACGAGGAGGCCGCGATCTTCGGCGGCACCGCCGGTGAGCCCTACGACCCGTGCTACCACCAGGCGTGCGACACGACCGACAACATCGACGCGACCGTGCTCGACGAGATGGCGGACGGCGTCGCACACGCCGTCTACACCTTCGGCGCCGTGAAGACCGCCGGATGGGGTCACCACCACGGCAAGTGGGGCTCGTGGGGCAAGTGGCACCAGCACAACGGCTGGGACGGATGGGGCTTCCACGGCTCTCACGGTGACCGTCACGGTCGCGGGTGAGGCACCGCGCGTAGCGGCGTATCGAGACCCCGCCGGCCGAGCCACCACCCCCGGTCGCTCGGCCGGCGGTTCGCCGCGCCGTCACGCGTGACGTAGCGTGGTGGCGTGGCGGAATGCATCCACGGTTTCGATGAGGGTCTCTGCGATGTGTGCTACCCGCGCACTCCGGCCCCCGCGCCTGCCCCGGTCGCACGGGTGCGGGCGGCGCGCTCGACCACGACGCGCGGGCCACGCGCCGGCACCACGACCCGTGCGGCGGGCACCCCGTCAGCCCCGGCGACGCTTCGCCTCGCGGGCCGCCGCGTGCACCACGTGACGCACCTGCGCACGCTCGAGTCGATCGCCCTCGATGGCGAGCTGCGCGCCGACGCGGTTCCGGATGTCGACGTGAGTTCGGCGACGACGCGCGAGCTGCGCGCCTCGGCGACGGTTCCCGATGGACGCAGCGTGGCATCCTTCGTCGCGTTCCACCTCGCCCAGGACTCGACGCGGTGGGAGGAGCTGCGCCACGGCGCGCTCGGAACCCACTGGTCGCATGCGGCGCGTGCCGCCCGTCCGACGGATTTCGTGATCATCTCGGTGCCGGTCGACGCGCTCGGCGGCGACGTGGTGTTCGTCGACAGCGACGCGGGCGGGGTCGCGGCGCGGTTCGCTGCCGGCGTCGAGGCCGGAACGCAGGCACTGCGGCGGCTCCACGCGGTCGACCCCGATTTCCGCGATGCCGAGCTGCTCGCGGCGGGCCCGGTGTCGCTGGATGCGGTGGCAGTCGTGACCGTGGCCAACGATCGGGTGCGCGACGAGGTGCGCGCGCTGTTCGACACCGCCGGGCGCCCGGCACCGCGCATCGCCGTGTACCCGCCCGCGTTCGCGAACGACTGACCTGTCCTCCACAGCTCCGAGCTGACCGATCTATCCACGAATCGCGACAGCGGAGCTCGTGGCACCGTCGCCTCACCGCACGATGGCGGCATGACGATCCCACGATTCGACGACGTGCGAGACGCGCCGCTCGCCACCGACGAGGAGGTGCTCCAGCGTGCGGAGCTGCTGCTCGGCCACGCCATCCGCCGCCAGCTGTGGCTGATGTTCCTCGACGAGTACGACCGGCAGCTGCCGCTGCTCATGCCCACCTACGTGCCCCGCCGCCCCGGCCCGGGGCACCAGGAGAACTACGCGCGGGTGCTCGGCGTGCTGTTCGAGGATGCCGAGGCCGACAGTATGGTCGTCGCCTACGAGCGGCGCGGCACCGAGGCGCTCTCGAGTGTCGATCGGGCCTGGCTCCAGCTCGTGCGCGATGCGTGCGCGCACGCCGGGATCCGGCTGCGCGGCCCGCTGCTCGTGCACGACGGCGGCATCCGCTGGATCGCCCCCGACGACCTCGTCTGAGCCCGGGCGACGAAGCGAGCGTCAGTCGTCGACGTCGTTCGCCGCGCGGCGGAACCGCCGCCCGGTGATGACGCGCGGGCGCACCCGCACCCACCGCGTCTTCGGCGTCGGAATCCAGGGCCGCAGGCCGAGTTGCTCCGCCTCGGCGATCTCTGCTCCATGCTCGAGGCGCTCGGCGATGCCCTTCACGACGACGCTGTAGGCCTCGCCCTCGTCCCACCCGTCGATCTCGAGAGCGACCTCGGGGTTCACCGTCAGCTCGACGAGCTTGGTGCCGGGGGCCGTGCGGAACCACAGGCAGCCGGCATGCACTGCGAAGTTGAGGGGGAAGATGTCGATCTCGCCGGCGGCGGCGAGCGCGATGCGCCCCATCGGCGCGAGTTCGAGCAGCTCCCAGCACTCGCGCTCGTCGAGCGACTCGACGGCGTCCCGGTTGCCGATCATGGTGACCTCCTCCGCAGGATGGCTCCAGGGTGCCGAGCGGGGAGGGCGGGCGCTAGGGTCCTTCGGCCCGCGTCGGGTGCATCCTGTTGAATGACGGGGTGATCGTACTGCTGGGGCTCACGAGCGCGATCGTCTACGGCGTCTCGGACTTCCTCGGCGGCCTCGGCTCGCGCCGCATCTCGCCGCTGCTGGTGAGCCTCGTGAGCTTTCTGGTCGCGATCGCGCCCATCGCCGTACTCACCCCGCTCGTGGGATCGGTGTGGTCGACCGAGGCGGTCTGGCTGGGCGCCGTCGCGGGGATCGCGGGCGCGGGCGCCATCTGGGCCTTCTACGTGGCGCTCGCGATCGGGCCGATGAGCGTGATCTCCCCGACCACGGCCGCCGTCGCGGCGCTCATCCCGGCCGTGTTCGGCGTCGCGAGTGGTGAGCGCTTCAGCCCGCTCGGCTACCTCGCCCTCGGCGGGCTCGTGGTCGCGGCGGTGCTGCTCGGCATCACCCGCGAGCAGCAGGGGGCCGGGTCGGCGTGCGCGCGGTCGTGCTGGCCGCGGCATCCGGAGTCGGGTTCGGAGGCTACAACGTCGTGATGGAGGCGACGCCGCCCGAGTCGCAGTTCGCCCCGCTGCTCGTCGACCTCGTGGTGGGCGCCGCGCTCTTCGCCGTGGTGCTCGCGGTGCTGCGCGTCGTCCGTGGCGACTCGTGGTGGGGCGGACCCGCCGCGCCCGCCGTCTCGGACCGCACGCCCGGGCTCCGGTTCGCGGTGAGCGCGGGGCTGCTCGTGGCGGTCGCGAACGCGCTGCTCGTGTGGGGCCTGCATCAGGGTGAGCTGGCGATCATGGGCGTACTCGGCTCGCTCTACCCGCTCGGCACCGTGCTGCTCGCGCTCACCGTGCTGCGTGAACGACTCACCCGCGTGCAGGTGGTCGGCGTCGTGCTCGCGCTCGCGGCATCCGCGGCACTCGCCTTCGGCTGAGCCGACGCCGCCGGCCCGCCGGTAGGATCGGAGGGATGTCGCTCCCCTTCTCCGAGGCGACCGGCGCCGATGTGCGCGTCCGGTTCTGCCCGTCTCCCACCGGCACCCCGCACGTCGGCATGGTGCGCACCGCACTCTTCAACTGGGCCTACGCCCGACACACGGGCGGCAAGCTCGTGTTCCGGGTGGAGGACACGGATGCCGCCCGCGATTCCGAGGAGAGCTACCTGCAGCTCGTCGACGCGCTCGAGTGGCTCGGCATCGACTGGGACGAGGGCGTCGAGAAGGGCGGCCCCGACGCGCCCTACCGGCAGTCGCAGCGCTCCGACATCTACCGGGCGATGATCGAGCGCCTGAAGGATGCCGGCCACCTCTACGAGAGCTTCGTGACCCCGGAGGAGATGGAGGCGCGCAACCGTGCGGCCGGCCGTGATCCGCGCCAGGGCTACGACAACTTCGAGCGCGAGCTCACCGCGGAGCAGCGTGCGGGGTTCCGCGCGGAGGGGCGGCAGCCGAGCCTGCGGCTGCGCGTGCCGGACGGCGACATCACGATCCACGACCTCATCCGCGGTGAGATCACCTTCCCCGCCGGCAGCTTCAGCGACTTCGTCGTGGTGCGGCCGAACGGCGCGCCGCTGTACACCTTCGTGAACCCGGTCGACGACGCGCTCATGGGGATCACGCACGTGTTCCGCGGTGAAGACATCCTCTCCTCCACCCCGCGCCAGATCGCCCTGTACCTCGCGCTCATCGAGATCGGTGTGACCGACTTCATCCCGCAGTACGCGCACATGCCGCTCGTCTACGGCGAGGGCTCGAAGAAGCTCAGCAAGCGCGACCCCGAGTCGAGCCTCTTCCACCACCGCGATCGCGGCTTCGTGCCCGAGGGGTTGCTCAACTACCTCGCGCTGCTCGGGTGGTCGATCGCGCCCGACCGCGACGTGTTCACGCAGGCGGAGTTCGTGGCGGCCTTCGACATCCGCGACGTCAACCCGAACCCGGCCCGATTCGACCAGAAGAAGGCCGACGCGATCAACGGCGACCACATCCGCATGCTCGACGTCGCCGACTTCACCGAGCGCATCGTGCCGTATCTCGAGGGCTTCGTCGCCGACCCGCCCACCGAGGCCGAGTGGGCGATCCTGCGCGAGGCCGCCCCGCTCATCCAGGAGCGCGTGACGGTGCTGGGGGAGGCGCGCGACATGCTCGGGTTCCTCTTCACCGCCGACGACCAGCTCGCCTTCGAGCCGGATGCGATGCCCAAGAACGTCGACGAGGCGCGCCTCGTGCTCGATGCCGCCGAGGCCGCGCTCGAGCCGCTGAGCGAGTTCGGCCGCGTCGAGATCGAGGAGGCGTTGCGCGCGGCGCTGCTGACGCCCGTCGAGGAGGGCGGCCCCGGCCTCAAGCCGCGCACGGCGTTCGGACCGCTGCGCACCGCCATCTCGGGGCGCCGGGTGAGCCCGCCGCTCTTCGAGTCGATGGAGATCCTGGGCAAGGCCTCGACGCTCGCGCGCATGGAGCGGCTGCGCCTCGCGCTCGGCGATTAGCCGCCACCCGGCAATCCCGTGGCGGATGAGTCGCTAACCTGCCCGCTGGTCGAGTAGCCGCGGAGCGGCGTATCGAGACCCCCACTGCCGGTTCGGCGCCCCTCCCTCCGTAGGGTAAAGTGGCTACTCGGTCCGGCTTCGCCGGGCCTCGCGGACCGACTCCGGTCGGAGCCGTTGGGGTATGGTGTAATTGGCAACACGGCTGATTCTGGTTCAGTTGTTCTTGGTTCGAGTCCAGGTACCCCAGCTTCGAAACCCTCGCTTCGGCGGGGGTTTTCTCGTTGGACGGGGTGGGCTTGCGCGATGCCGCGCGGCACCACTTGCGTTTCACTTGTCTACGACTTACTCTAAGCCGTAGACAAAGAGCGAAGGTGCCCTGATGACCTACTTCTTCCGAACCCCCGCGCATCCGGCGGGGTCGCCGTCGGTCGAACTCGACGCATTCCCCGCCGGGTTTGCGTGGGGGTTGCGACGGCCGCCTACCAGATCGAGGGCGCGGTCGACGAGGGCGGGCGCGGGCCGAGTATCTGGGACACCTTCGCGCACACGCCCGGGCGCGTTCACCGCGGCGACACGGGGGACATCGCGTGCGACCACTACCACCGGTGGCAGCACGACCTGGATCTGCTCGTCGAGCTCGGGGTCGACTCCTACCGGCTCTCGGTGTCGTGGGCGCGGCTGCAGCCGGGCGGCACGGGCGAGCTCAACCCCGACGGGGTCGCGTTCTATCGCGAGGTGCTCGCAGGGCTGCGCTCGCGCGGCATCCGGCCCTTCGTCACGCTCTACCACTGGGACCTCCCGCAGCCGCTCGAGGATGCCGGAGGCTGGCCGGTGCGCGACACCGCCGTGCGCTTCGCCGACTACGCCCGCCGCACCGTGGCGGCGCTCGGCGACCTCGCGGACGACTGGATCACCCTCAACGAGCCGTGGTGTTCGGCGTTCCTCGGCTACGGCTACGGGCCGCACGCGCCGGGACGCACCGACATCCGGGCCGCCGTCGCCGCATCCCACCACCTGAACCTCGCGCACGGGCTGGCGGTTGGCGCCATCCGGGAGGTCGCCCCGACCGCCCGTGTCGGCATCACGAACATCGTCACCGAAGTGGTGGCGGCCACCGATTCTCCCGCCGATCATGACGCGGCGGACCGACTCGATGCCGTGAGCAACCGTGCCTTCCTCGACCCGGTGTATCTGGGGGCGTATGGCGACGGCGTGCACGCCCGACTCGATCCACACGGGCTCGCCGACGTCATCCGCGGCGGCGACCTCGAGACGATCTCGCAGCCCGTCGACTTCGCGGGCGTCAATCACTACCAGCGTGTCATCGTGAGCGCGGTGCCCACCGACGCCGCACATCCGTTCGGCTTCTCCGAGACGCCTGCCGAACCGGCGGCGACCTCGTTCGGCTGGTCGGTCATCCCCGACTCGTTGCACGCCGTGCTGCTGCGCGTGGCCCGGGACTACACCTCGCTGCCGCTCTACATCACCGAATCCGGCGCGAGCTTCGACGACTACGTCGACCCCGAGGGTGGCATCGACGACGTCGAGCGCATCTCCTACCTCGCCGGCTACTTTGAGGCGGCCGGTCGCGCGATCAGCGACGGCGTCGACCTCCGCGGCTACTTCGTGTGGTCGCTGCTCGATAACTTCGAGTGGGGCGAGGGCTACAGCAAGCGCTTCGGCCTCGTCTACATCGACTACCGCACCCAGGAGCGTCTGCCTAAGGCGAGCGCCCACTGGTACCGCGAGCTGCTCGCACGCTTCCGCACGACCTCCGCCTCCACGGCATCCGCCACCGTCGACGCCGTGCGCGGCTAGACGGACAACCCTGCATCACATCCGAAAGGAACCTCAATGAAGAGAAAGAGCCTGGTCGCCGTCAGCACGGTTGCCATCGCCAGCCTCGCCCTCGCGGGCTGCACCACAAGCGACGGCGGCGACGGCGCCGCCGCGACGTCGCTCACCGTGTGGATCATGGGCGACAGCTCCGCGCACTTCGACGAACTCGTCGCGCCCTTCGAGGACGAGACGGGCATCGACGTCGAGACCGTCGCCGTCCCGTGGGACTCGATCGACCAGAAGTTCACGACTGCGGTGGCCTCCGGCAACGGTCCCGACATCCTGCAGATCGGCATCTCGAAGCTGCGCACCTTCGCCGACAGCGGCGCGCTGCTGACCCTCGACGACGGCGTCCTCGCCGACTACCCCAACCTCGCCTCCTCGAACTTCATCGACGGTGTCGCGGGGGATGCCACGGCCATCGGCGGCGAGGTCGTCTCGATCCCGTGGGTGTCGGACACGCGCGTGCTGTTCACCCGCACCGACATCCTCGCCGAGAACGGCATCGACGCCCCGCCCGCCACCTGGGACCAGCTGCGCTCCGACGCGAAGACGCTCGCGGCCCGCGGCGCCGGCCAGTACGGCTACTACATCCCCCAGTGGGACAGCGCGCTCCCGGTCGTCATGACGTGGGACCAGGGTGGCGAGATCGTGAACGGCGACGGCATGATCGACTTCGACACCCCGGAGTTCGCCCAGGCGGTCGACCTCTACACGGGCCTCTACGCCGACGGCAGCGTTCCGACCAACAGCGACTTCGACCAGACGCAGGGCTTCGTCTCGGGCATCGCGCCGATGCTCGTGAGCGGTCCGTACCTCGCGGCGGCGATCGCGGATGCCGCTCCCGAGCTCGACGGCAAGTGGGCCGTCTCGGTGCTGCCCGGCGCAGCCGACAACACCTCGCTGCTCGCCGGCTCGAACCTCGGCGTGTGGGGCGCGACAAAGAACCAGGACGGCGCGCTGCAGTTGCTCGATTTCCTCTCGAAGCCCGAGACGCAGGTCGCCTGGTTCGGCATCGACGGTCAGCTGCCCACAGCCAAGGCGGCCCTCGCCGACGCGACGCTGACCGCCAACCCGCTCGTCGCCGTGTACTCGGAGCAACTCGCGAACGCCGCGATCCTGCCTCTCGTGCCGAACTGGGACGGCGAGACCGGCAAGGCTCTGCTCGACGCCCTCAACGCGATCGTGCTGACCGGCGCCGACCGTGACCAGACCATCGACGCGCTCGTGAGCGCGACGAGCGGGACCTCCGTCAACTGACCCGACACGGTGGGGCGGGCCGGCATCTCGCCGGTTCGCCCCACCACGGTGGACCCATGAGAACTCGTCTCGCGCCGTACGGCTTCATCACGCCCGCGATGATCCTGCTCATCGCCTTCGGCGTGCTCCCCATCGGGGTCGCCCTGCTGGTGAGCTTCACCGATATGAACCTCGCGGGCCTCGGCAACTGGTCGCGCATCCGGTTCATCGGATTCGAGAACTACGTCGAGCTGCTGCGCGACCCCGCCTTCTGGCAGGCGCTCGGCAACACCGCCCTGTTCGCCCTGGTCGGCGTTCCGAGCGTCATCATCGTGTCGCTCGTGATCGCGCTGGCCCTGAACCGCTCGCAGAGCCGCTTCTTCCGGGCGCTGCGCTCGTTCTACTTCGTGCCGGCGATCACGGCCATCGTCGCCGTCTCCCTCGTCTGGGGCTACCTCTACAACACCCAGTTCGGCCTCTTCAACCACCTGCTCTCGCTCGTGGGGCTGCCGCCCGTGCCGTGGCTCTCCGACCCCGTCGTCGTGAAGTTCTCGGTGGCCGCGGTCGCCATCTGGCGCGGGCTCGGCCTCAACGTCATCATCTTCCTCGCGGCGCTGCAGGGGGTGCCGAAGGAGTACCTCGAGGCGGCCTCGATCGACGGGGCCGGGTCGCTGCGCCGTACCTGGTCGATCGTCATCCCGCTGCTGCGCTTCGCGATCTTCTTCGTCACCATCACGACCGTCATCGCGTGGCTGCAGTTCTTCGACGAGCCGTTCGTGCTCACCAAGGGCGGCCCGCTCGGCGCCTCCACCTCGATCGCGCTCTTCCTGTATCAGAAGGGCTTCAGCTCGAGCCAGTTCGGCTACGCGAGCGCGGGGTCGGTCGTGCTGTTCGCGATCATCGCGATCGTGACGCTCATCCAGATCCGCGCGAGGAGGGCCGATGTCGAGTACTGAGATCCGCATGCGGGGAGCCGCGACCGTCGCACGCCCGACTCGCTCCCGCGGCCGCCGCGAGGGCCGTGTCGTCACCGTCGTCGTCGGGGCCCTGCTCGCCGTGGGCGCGTTCGCGACCGCGTTCCCCTTCATCTGGATGGTGTTCGCATCCGTCAAGCCCCGCAGCGAATCGGTCGCCTACCCGCCACAGCTGCTTCCGCAGGACCCGACTTTCGAGTTCTTCCAGCAGCTCTTCGTGGAGCTCGACTTCGGGCGGTACCTCGTCAACACGCTCGCCATCGTGCTCATCAGCATGGTGGGGCTCGTGCTGATGGCGGCGTGCGGCTACGGGTTCGCGAAGTTCGTCTTCCCGGGACGCGACGCGCTGTTCTTCCTCGTGCTCGTCACGATGATGATCCCGGTGCAGGTCACGATGATCCCGACCTACCTGATCCTCAACGGGGTGAAGCTCACCAACACGCTGCTGGGCATCGCGCTGCCGACCCTCGTGTCGGGTTTCAGCATCTTCCTGTTCCGGCAGTTCATGTCGACGATCCCCACCGAGGTGATCGAGGCGGCGCGCATCGACGGGGCGGGGAGTGGCGCATCTTCTTCCGCATCATCCTGCCGATGTCACGGCCGATCCTCGCCGTGCAGGTCGTGCTGACGTTCATCGCGGGCTGGAACAGCTTCCTCTGGCCGCTCATCATCGCGAACGACCAGAAGCTCTACACGCTCTCGGTCGGAGTGGCGCTGCTCAACCAGCAGCTCGCCACCAACCCGTCCCTGCAGATGGCCGCCTCGACCCTCATGGTCGTGCCCATCCTCATCGTCTTCATCGTCTTCCAGCGTTACGTCGTGCAGGGCTTCGCCCTGTCCGGACTCAAGTAAGAGGAGCCCGCCCGCATGTCCCGAACCGGCACCGCGCCCACCGTTCGCACCGGCCTCGTCCGAGCCGAGGGGGCCCAACTCGTCGACGATCAGGGGCCGCTGCTGCTGCGCGGCGTGGGCCTCGGCAACTGGCTGCTCGCCGAGGGGTACATGTGGCGATTCGGCGACGAGCAATCCTCGCCGCGGCAGATCGAGGCCCGCATCGAGAGCCTCGTGGGGGCGGATGCGGCAGCGGTGTTCTGGCGCCGGTTCCGCGACGTCTTCATCACCGAGGCCGACATCCGAGCGATCGCCGAGGCCGGCTTCGACCACGTGCGGCTGCCGATCAACGCGCGGGGCGTGCTCGCCGACGACGGCTCGTGGCGGGAGGACGGCTTCGCCCTCATCGAGCGCGCAGTGGGGTGGGGTGAGGCGCACGGACTGCGCGTCCTGCTCGACGTGCATGGCGCCCCGGGCGGTCAGACCGGCACCAACATCGACGACTCACCGAACGGGCGGCCCGAGCTCTTCGAGAACGAGACCTATCGCGCCCAGACGATCGCCCTCTGGGAGGAACTCGCGCGTCGCTATCGCGACCGCGACAGCGTGATCGGCTACGACCTGCTCAACGAACCGCTGCCGAACGACTGGCAGCACCGCTACCCCGCGGAGCTCGTTCAGCTGTACCGCGATCTCACTGACGCCATCCGCGCGATCGACGACCGGCACCTCATCGTCTACGAGGGCAGTCACTGGGCCACCAACTGGTCGGTGCTGCGCGAGCGTTTCGATGACAACCAGCTGCTGCAGTTCCACCGTTATTGGTGTCCGCCGGACACGACGAGCATCGCCGAATATCTCGAGGTGCGGGATTCCCTCGAGACGCCGATCTACATGGGCGAGGGCGGTGAGAACACCCCGGGCTGGCTCTACGCGGCGACGCAGTTGTACGAACGCCACGGCATCGGCTGGAACCTCTGGCCGTGGAAGAAGCTCGGCACGCGCACCTCGCCGTACTCGGCGGTCGTGCCTGAGGGCTGGCAGCTCATCGCGGATCCCTCGGCCATGCTCGGCGCGGCGGAGGCGCAGGGCGTGCTCGACGCGTTCCTCGACGCGGTCGAGTTGCAGCGCTGTGAGCGGCGGCAGCCTGTGCTCGACGCGGTCTTCGCGCGACCGAGCTTCCGCATCCCCGCGTGGGCGGGCGTGCGCGACGGCGTGGAGACGCCGATCGCGGCGCTCGCCGATCGACCACTGCCGGAGGGCCTCTGGCACCACACGGGCGGCGCACCGTACTCGGAGGAGGAGGTCGCGGTGGCCGTCCGGATGGAAGCAGGTTCGCGACTCGTGTTCCCGCTTGCGCAGGCCCCCGGCAGTTGGACCGTCGACGCGGACGATCCTGGCGCCCTGGAAGCGCGCTGGGAGGGCGCGGCGCTTGTGCTCGAGGCACGCGCTGCGGCTCGCGTCCGCGGTGTCGACGTGATGCCATGACCCGCTACGGTCTCAGCATGACGCTGCGCGACACCGTGCCGGGAGCGCCTCTTCCCGAGGCATCGACCGTCACGTCACTGCGCCAGCGCAATCGTGCCGCCGCCCTGCAGGTCATCCTGCGCGAGCGCGAGACGACGCGCGCCGAGGTCGCCCGACGTTGCGGACTGTCGGCGGCATCTGCGGCGAACCTCGTGGCCGAGCTCATCGCCGACGGTCTCGTGGTGGAGACCGGAACCGTGAGCTCGCGCGGTGGCCGGCCCATCTCGCTCATCGCCCCGCACGCCGACGGCGCTTACGCGATCGGCGCCGACGTGGGCGAGCGCGGCGTGGCCGTCGAGCTCTTCAACCTGAGCCTTTCCATGGTGGATCGCGAGTTCCGCGGCGGCCGGGAGCAGGAGACGCCGTCGGGCATCGTCGCGGATCTACGCGAGGCGATCACCGCGTTGCGTACGCGCAATCCCGAGCGCTGGCCGCGAGTTCTCGGCATCGGCCTCGGCCTGCCCGGGGTCGTTGAGACCGGTGCTGCGGGGGAGCAGACGCTCTATGCACAGAGCCTCGGGTGGCCGGCGCTTCCGATTCCGAGCGACCTCGACCCCGAGCTGGCAGTTTTCGCCGAGAACGGCGCGAAGACGCAGGCGCGCGCCGAGCTGTGGTTCGGCGCCGCGAGCGGTGTCGGTCACGCCCTCGTCGCGCTCCTCGGGCGCGGCGTGGGCCTCGGCATCGTGGCCGAGGGGGAGCTCTACCGGGGCGCGCACTCGAGCGCCACCGAGTGGGGTCATACCAAGATCCGCTTCGGCGGCGAGCGGTGTCGGTGCGGCGATCGCGGATGCGTCGAGGCGTATCTCGGGGCCGACGCGATGCTGGGCGCCTGGCGACGAGCAGGCGGCGTCTTCGCGGGCAGCGGTTGGCAGGCGCTCGGTGCGCTGCTGGACGCCGCGGACGAGGGGGATCCCTCGGCGTCGGGCGTGCTCGCGGAGGCGCTCGAGGCGCTCGGCGCTGCGCTCGGCAGCATGGTCAACCTGACCAACCCGGAGCGTGTGGTGGTGGGCGGCTGGGTCGGGCTGCGGCTCATGGAGCGCTACGCCGACCGGATCCGCGACGCAATCGACCGCAACAGCCTGCACCGCGCCGCGACGCAGTTCGAGCTGGCGGTCGCGAGCTTCGGCGGTGACACCGTCGCCTTGGGCTCGGCCCTCATGCCGATCGAGGCCCTGATCCGCACTCCCACCCACTAGCCGAGTTCTGGGCGATCCCCTCCACGGCTCGCACCGCGCGCAGCGATGTCAGGGCTTCATCGGCAGGGCCGACTCGGGCCACTGCCACTCCCGCACCCACTCGGCGTCCTGGCCGGACTCGCGGGTGGCGGCGCGGGCGCGGGTGCGGGCGTCGGCGAGTTCCTGGCGCAGGGCGCCATGGGTTGCCGCGAGGCCCGGCACCCGGTCGATGACGTCCATCACGAGGTGGAAGCGATCGAGGTCGTTCAGCATGACCATGTCGAACGGGGTCGTGGTGGTGCCCCGCTCGACAAAGCCCCGTACGTGCAGGCCGTCGTGACCGTGCCGCCGATAGCTGAGCCGATGGATGAGCCACGGGTAGCCGTGGAAGGCGAAGATGATCGGCCGATCGGTGGTGAAGATCGCGTCGAAGTCCGCGTCGGGCATGCCGTGCGGATGCTCGCCCGCGGTCTGCAGGCGCATGAGGTCGACGACGTTGACGACCCGCACGGCGAGCTCGGGGATGCGCTCGCGCAGGATCGAGGCTGCCGCGAGCACCTCGAGCGTCGGGACGTCTCCGGCCGCCGCGAGTACGACATCCGGTTCCCGTCCGTCGACCTCGGTGCCCGCCCAGGGCAGGATGCCGAGCCCGCGCGTGCAGTGCTCGACGGCCTCGGGCATGGCGAGCCACTGCGGGGCCGGCTGTTTGCCCGCGACGACGACGTTCACGTAGTCGACGGAGCGCAGGCAGTGGTCGTAGGTCGAGAGCAGCGTGTTCGCGTCGAACGGCAGGTAGACGCGCACCACTTCGGCGCTCTTGTTGGCCACGACGTCGAGGAAGCCGGGGTCCTGGTGGCTGAAGCCGTTGTGGTCCTGCCGCCAGACGTGGCTCGAGAGCAGGTAGTTGAGACTCGAGATCGGGCGTCGCCAGGGGATGTGCCGGGATGCCTCGAGCCATTTGGCGTGCTGGTTGAACATCGAGTCGACGATGTGCACGAACGCCTCGTAGGTGTTGAAGAGGCCGTGCCGCCCGGTGAGCAGATAGCCCTCGAGCCACCCCTGACACTGGTGTTCGCTGAGCACTTCCATCACGCGGCCCGCGCGGGCGAGGTGCTCGTCGCCCGGGCGCAGCTCGGCGTTCCACTGCTTGTCGGTGGCCTCGTACATGGCGGGCGCGAGCCGGTTGGATGCGGTCTCGTCCGGCCCGAAGATGCGGAACGTCTCGGGGTTCTCGCGGATCACGTCGGCGAGCCACCGGCCGAGCACGGCCGTCGACTCGAGTGCGGTCGCGCCCGGCTCGGTGACCGGCACGGCGTAGTCGCGGAAGTCGGGCAGCTCGAGCTCGGTGCGCAGCAGCCCGCCGTTCGCGACGGGGTTCGCGCTCATCCGTCGCTCTCCCTCGGGGGCGAGGGCCACGGTCGTCGGCAAGGGCCGCCCTTCGGCGTCGAACAGCTCCTCCGGGCGGTAGGAGCGCATCCAGTCCTCGAGGATGCGCAGGTGCTCCGCGGTGTCGCGGGCGTTCGCGAGCGGCACCTGGTGCGAGCGCCAGCTGCCCTCCACCTGGTGCCCGTCGATGACCTCGGGGCAGGTCCAGCCCTTCGGGGTGCGCAGGATGATCATCGGCCAGCGCGGACGCTCGGTCAGGGTGCCGTTCCGGGCGGCTTCCTTGATCGCGGCGATCCGGTCGAGCACGACGTCGAGCGTGTCGGCGAACCGGGCATGCACGAGCCGCGGGTCCTCGCCGTCGAAGCCGCCCGAGACGAGGAACGGCTCGTGCCCATAGCCGCGCATGAGCTCCAGCAGCTCCTCGTCGGGGATGCGGGCGAGCACCGTCGGGTTGGCGATCTTGTAGCCGTTGAGGTGCAGGATCGGCAGCACCACGCCGTCCTGCGCGGGGTTGGCGAACTTGTTGCCGTGCCATGCGGTCGCGAGCGGCCCGGTCTCGGCCTCCCCGTCGCCGATCACGCAGGCGACGAGCAGCTCGGGGTTGTCGAACGCGGCGCCGTAGGCGTGGCTGAGCGAGTAGCCGAGCTCACCGCCCTCGTGGATCGACCCCGGGGTGTCGGGGGAGGCGTGACTCGGGATGCCGCCGGGAAAGGAGAACTGCCGGAACAGATCGCGGATGCCGTCGGCGTCTCGTCCGATCCGGGAGTAGACCTCGCTGTAGGTGCCGTCGAGCCAGGCGTTCGCCACCATGCCCGGCCCGCCGTGACCGGGTCCGGTGATGAAGAGCGTGTCGAGGTCGCGTTCCCGGATGCCGCGGTTGAGGTGGGCGTAGAGGAAGTTGAGTCCCGGCGTCGTGCCCCAGTGCCCGAGCAGACGCGGCTTGACGTGCTCGGGCGCGAGCGGCTCGCGGAGTAGCGGATTGTCGAGCAGGTAGATCTGCCCGATGCTCAGGTAGTTGGCCGCCCGCCACCAGGCGTCGAGCTGATCGATCGTCGTGTCATCCGTGGTCACGCGCCCATCCTCCGCTCAGGCGGCCGCGGAGGCTAGGCCGGAGGTCACATCCGCGTTCGTGTTGCCGAAGGCAACTGGACGATCCCGTCCTATTAACGGTAGACATGTCTTCGAGGAACGAGGACGAGCCATGGACGACGTGCACTACCTCACCACCCGTTTCGACCCCGAGCTGGCCGGTGTGAGTGACATCTTCGCGCAGTTGGCTGCCGCCGTCGGCTACACCGCGACGCTGTCGATCGACCGACGCCTCGCACAACTGCTTCGCCTGCGGGTGGCGCAGCTCAACCCCTGCTCGTACTGCCTCATCCTGCACACCCGGGCCACCGCGGATGTCGGGGTCAGCGCCGCCGAGATCGCCCACCTCCCCAGCTGGCGCGAGAGCACGATGTTCAGCGAGCAGGAGCAGGCGGCTCTCGCCTACACCGAGGCGCTGACCGTCTTCGACCAGCAGGGTGTCGCCGCAGCCCACGAGCGCATGACCGAGCTGTTCGACGAGCGGGGCATCGCCGAGATCGCGGCGGTGGTCATCAACATGAACCTCTGGACGAGATGGAAACTCGCCCAAGGCGCGACGCCCGTCACGGGTCTATCGTGATCCCCAACGAAAGGCGGTAGCCCATGTCGTTCATCACACGCGGGTTCTCCGGACGCGGGCGCGATCGAGACCCCCGGCTGCCTCCCGGCCAAACCCTCGTCGAGGACTGGCCGGTGCTCTCGGCGGGTCCGACCCCCGACATCGACCCGGCCGACTGGGAGTTCGTGGTGGCGACCGAGAACGGCCGCCACACCTGGAACTGGGATGAGATGCACGCCCTCGGCGTGGAAGACATCACCGTGGACATCCACTGCGTCACCCACTGGTCGAAGCTCGAGATGGCGTGGCGCGGGGTGCCGCTCGACAAGATCTTCGAGAACGTCGAGACCTCGTACGACTACGTCATGGCGCACAGCTACGGCGGCTACACGACCAATGTGCCGCTCGACGAGCTGCTCGACGGCCAGGCCTGGATCGCCTTCGAGGCCGATGGCGAGCCGTTGACTCCCGAGCACGGCGGACCGGCCCGGCTGCTCGTGCCGCACCTGTACTTCTGGAAGAGCGCCAAGTGGGTGCGCGGGCTCGTCATGATGCCGAGCGACGACCCCGGGTTCTGGGAGCAGAACGGCTACAACCTGCACGGCGACCCATGGGCGGAAGAGCGCTACTGGTGACCCACCGACCGGCGGCGTGGCATGCAGCGACGGTGCGCTCCGTCTCGCGCGAGACGGCGTCGGCGCGCAGGATCGAGTTCGAGGTGCCCACCTGGCCCGGCAACGACGCGGGCGCCCACCTCGACGTTCGCCTCACCGCACCCGACGGCTATCAGGCCAGCCGTTCCTACTCGATCGCCTCGTCGGGCGACTCGAGGCGCGTCGTGCTCGCGGTCGACGAGGTGCCGGGCGGCGAGGTGTCGCCGTTCCTCGTGCACGAGCTGCAACCCGGCGACCAGGTCGAGATCCACGGTCCGCTCGGTGCCTACTTCGTGTGGACGCCTGGCGACGAGCGCCCGGTGCAGCTCATCGCCGGCGGGTCGGGTGTCGTGCCGCTCTACGCGATGGCGGAGCTGCACGACCGGGAACAGGACTCCACCCCGTTCCGGCTGCTGTACTCGGTGCGCACGCCCGACGACCGCTTCTTCGCATCCGAGCTCGAGCAGATCGCCGCGCGCGGGCGGCTCGAGGCGAGCTACGTCTACACGCGCGCCGTGCCCGCGGGCTGGCACAGCGCGCCTGGCCGGGTCACCCGTGACGCGCTCGCCGCGGCCACCTGGCCGGTCGATCGACGCCCGCGCATCTACGTGTGCGGTCCCACGCCGTTCGTCGAGACGGTCGCCGACTGGTTGACCGAGCTCGGACACGAGCCGCGGGCGATCCGCACCGAGCGCTTCGGAGGAGGCTGAGCGTGAAACTGGACGGGAATGCGATCGCGGGTCCGCTCGCCGAGGTGTTCGGCCGTGACGTCACGCTCGCGGTCATGACGTGTTCCGGATGCCACGAGAGCGCGGTCATCGCGCGCGCGATGGTCTACGTCACGGCAATGGGCTCGGTGGCGCGCTGCCCGACCTGCGACCGCGCACTGCTGGTGCTGGGCCCCGGACCGGGGGCGCGCATCCGCTTCTCGATGCCCGGCGTCAGCTCCCTCGAACTGACGCCGGACGAGCCGGATGCGGCGTAGCGCGGCGCCTCAGCGCGCGGGCGGCGGGTTGTCCGGCAGCCACTGCTCGTAGCCGAGCGTCGAGAGCTGCGCATCGGGGCCGGGAACCAGCTCGTCGCCGTGCAGCTGCGTTCCGAAGTAGGTGGCCTCGTCATCCGTGACGACGGTGCGATCATCGCCCATGAAGGCGAGGCCCGTACGCACGAGGTCGTCGAGGTACCAGTGGTCGGGGCCGCCGATCTCGACGATCCCGTTCGTCGGTGCGCCGAGCGCCACCCGCTTCACGGCTGCCACGACATCGTTGCTCGCCATCGGCTGGATGCCGGCGTGCGGCAGCCGCACGACGCCGTCGACCGTCGAGGAGTCGGCGATGCCGCGCACGAACTCGAAGAACTGGGTGGCGTGCACGATCGAGTAGGGCACCCCGCCCGCGCGGATGAGCTCCTCCTGCGCGACCTTGGCGCGCAGGTAGGCGCTGTCGGGCAGCCGGTCGGTGCCGACGATCGAGAGCGCCACGTAGTGGCCGACTCCCGCCGTGCGCGCCACATCGAGCAGCGTTCGCGTCGAGGTCGTGAAGAACTCGAGCACGGCCTTCTCCTCGAACGAGGAGAGTTCGACACGTCGACCACGACCTGCGCACCGGTGAGGGCATCGGCGACGCCTTCGCCCGTGAGCGTGTTCACCCCCGTGCTGGGTGCCGCGGCGACGGCGTCGTGGCCGGCCTCGGTGAGCTGCCTGACGAGGTTCGACCCGATGAGGCCGGTTCCGCCGATGACGACGATTTTCATGATCTCCCCTTTCGTGGGCGGTCGGATGCGACCGCTACAGAGAGGACAGCGCGGCGCCCACGGATGTGACGGATCACGGGCGCGCGTCACAGCTGGGGCGGCCGCGGTTGCCAGCGCGCGAGCTTCGACTCCGCGGTCGTCAGCCACACCTCGCGTATGCGGTGGCGACCGTCGAGCGCGAGCACCGCGACCACCTGTCCGCCGGCCGAGCTGATGATGCCGCCGGGCGCGCCGTTCACCCGCGCGGGCCGCACCTGGGCCCCCGGGAACCGCATCCGGATGCCGACGAGCGCGCGCGCGACAGCTGCCCGCCCGTGCGTCTCGCCTCCCGTCGTGTCGCCGGCGTCGTGCACGAGGTGCGCCCGGGCGCTGAGCGCCGCGGCGACGCCCCTCACATCCGATCGTTCGAGGGCGGCGAGCGCTCGAGCGATCTCGAGCTCACGCGACACGGGACGCCACGGCCCCGAGCTTGTGCGGATTCATCATCCACAGCAGGTTCCGGATGCCGGCCTGCGAGGTCACGAGGGCGAGCACCGCGACGACCTCGCCGTCGCGGCGCAGCACCGCCGCGGGACGGCCGTTGACCTCGGCGACCGTCACCTCGACGCCCTCCCAGAACCGCGGTTGGAACGCGCGTACGAACTTGGCGACCGTCTCGCGGCCCACAACCGGGATGCGCGAGGCGCGCACCACCCCGCCGCCGTCGGAGTACGACACGACGTCCTCGGTCAGCAGCTGCTCGAGCTGGCGCAGGTCGCCCGTCGACGCGGCGGTCACGAAGGCGTCGAGCAGGCGCCGCTGCTCGCCCGTGCTCACCTCGCGGTGACGCTCCTCGGCGAGGTGCTTGCGGGCGCGGCTCACGAGCTGCCGTGCGGCCACCTCCGACACCTGCACGACGGAGGAGATCTCGGCGTAGTCGTAGCCGAACGCCTCGCGCAGCACATAGGCGGCGCGTTCGGTGGGGGTCAGGCGCTCGAGCATGAGCAGCACGGCGAAGCTCAGCGCCTCGGCGCGCTCGGCCCCCAGGGTCGGGTCGGCGCTCGTGTCGACGGGTTCGGGCAGCCACGGTCCTACATACGATTCGCGCCGCACGCGCGCCGACTGCAGCTCGTTGATCGCGAGCCGGGTCGTCATCGCGACGAGGAAGGCGAGAGGGTCGACGACGGGTGCGCGATCGATGCGCTGCCACCGCATCCAGACCTCCTGCAGCACGTCCTCCGCCTCGGCGACGCTGCCGAGCATCCGGTAGGCCACGCCGAACAGTCGCGGACGCGCCGACTGGTAGACGGCCAGTGCATCGGCCAACTCGGCGTCGGTCACGACATCCCCTTCGCCGGTGCTCGGGGCACACCGGTCCCAGTAGAGAGACAGGACGACGCGCGTGGTTGTGACCGATCTGACGAAAAAAGTCCGGTGGCCTCATTCCTCCGGGTCGGGGTGGCCCTCGCCGCGATCCCGCGCAGCACCTCGAGCGCCACGGCCGAGTGGTCGGGGGTGAAGCCGAAGATCGAGCGGATCTCGCCGTAGATCTCGGGCACGTGGCGGCTGAGCGCCGCGCCCTCGGGGGTGAGCGAGATGATGACGGTGCGTTCGTCGTGCGCGCTGCGCGTGCGGGTCACGAGGCCACGCTGCTCGAGGCGCTTGAGCAGGGGAGTGACCGTGCCGTACTCGAGCTGGAGCCGGTCAGCGAGACCGCCGACCGTGTGGTCGCCGTACTCCCAGAGGCACGCGAGGGCGATGTACTGCGGGTACGACAACCCGATCGGCTCGAGCAGCCGCCGGTACTCGGCGATGACCGCGCGGGATGCCTGATACAGGTTCCAGCACACCATCTCGCTGAGGGGGATCGCGCCGTCGGGTTCGTCCATGCGTAAAAACCTAGCACTCTAAATAAAAGAAAGCTATTGACACGCGTTCGAAGGAGAGTACTGTTTCGCCCAAACGACGAGGAGACTCCCCCATGCGCTCACATACCGAGAACCTCGCAATCCGGCGCGAGCACCAGGCTGAGACAGCACCCGCGCCGCCCACCCCCGAATCCCACGCCGACCTCGACACCGCGGCCCGCGAGTTCCACGCGCTCCGGCCGCGACTGTTCGGCATCGCCTACCGCGTGATCGGCACGGTCGCGGATGCCGAAGACGTCGTGCAGGACGTCTGGCTCAAGTGGCACGCCTACGACCGCTCGCAGGTCGAGCACCCCGAGGCGTTCCTCGTGACGACCACCACCCGGGTGGCCATCAACGTGCTGCACTCGGCGCGTGTGCGGCGCGAGACCTACACGGGCCCGTGGCTGCCCGAGCCGATCGACACCGAGGCCAACCCCGAGGTCGAGGCCGAGTTCAATGAGTCGCTCTCCTTCGCGCTGCTCGTGCTCCTGGAAGCGCTCTCGCCCACCGAGCGAGCCGCCTTCGTGCTGCGCGAGGCGTTCGGATACGAGTACGCGACCGTCTCGGAGATCCTCGAGATGAGCGAGATGGCCGTGCGCAAGCTCGTGAGCCGCGCACGCGAGCACATCGCCTCGGGGCGGCGCCGAACCGTCTCGACCACCCAGCACCGGCGCCTGCTGCGCGCTTTCGTCGCCGCCGCGCGCTCGGGCGACGTGCAGCAGCTGGAGAGCCTGCTCGCGGCCGACGTCATCAGCTACTCCGACGGCGGCGACGCCGTGCATGCGGCTCGCATCCCGATCGTCGGCACGGAACGCGTCGTGAAGTTCGTCGCCGCCTTCTCGCGCTGGTTCTGGGACGGCATCGAGGTGCGCGAGGTCGAGATCAACGGCGAGCCCGCCATCGCGATCGTCGCCGACGGCGAGGCGGTCACCGTGCTCTCGCTGTGCCCGTCCGGCGACGGGATCGCGCGGCTGTTCTGGCTGCTCAACCCCGAGAAGCTGGGGCGCATCCACTTCGCCTGATCAGCGCGTCACAGCCGCAGGCGGGGTCTTGTCTTTCCTCGTGAGGCCCCTCGTCCGAGGGATCTTCTCTCGAACGAAAGGCACCAGCCATGAGCGCGCACGCTCTCGAACCCGCCGCGGCGGAGCTCGTCGACGCGACCTCGCGTCCCCCTTCATCTACCAGCTCGACCCGGCGGCTGCCCGCAAGGTGCTCGACGAGCTGCAGGCCGCCCCCACCGAGCTGGCCGAGGTCGACGAGCGCTGGGTCACCGTGCCCGCGTCGGTCGGCGAGGTGCGGGTGCGCATCGTCACGCCGAAGGGTGCCGAGGGGCCGCTGCCCGCGGTGCTCTACATCCACGGCGGCGGGTGGGTGCTCGGCAACGCCGGCACCCACGATCGCCTCGTGCGCGAGCTCGCCGTCGGGGCGCGTGCCGCCCTCGTGTTCGTCGAATACGACCGCTCACCCGAGGCGCGCTACCCCGTGGCGATCGAGCAGGCGTACGCCGTCGCGGAGTGGATCACGGCATCCGGTGCCGAGCACGGGCTCGACGCGAGCCGTCTCGCCGTGGCCGGTGACTCGGTCGGCGGCAACATGACGGCTGCCGTCACCCTCATGGCCAAGCAGCGCGGCACGGTGCGCTTCGTGCACCAGTCGATGTACTACCCGGTCACGGATGCCGCCCAGGACACCGCGAGCTATCGCGAGTACGCCGAGGGCTGGTACCTCGCCGCCGCGGGCATGGCCTGGTTCTGGGACGCCTACCTGCCGGATGCCGAGAAGCGTTCCGAGATCACCGCGTCACCGCTGCGCGCGAGCCTCGAGGAGCTCGCGGGACTCCCGCCGGCGTTCCTCATCGTCGATGAGAACGACGTGCTGCGCGACGAGGGCGAGGCGTACGCGCGCAAGCTCACCGAGGCGGGCGTGCGCACCGTGAGCGTGCGCTACAACGGCACGGTTCACGACTTCATGATGCTGAACCCCTTGCGCGCGACAGCCGCGACCTCGGCCGCGATCGCGCAGGCCGTCACCGTGCTGCGCCACGCTCTCGGCACCGACTGATCGTCCATCCATCCACCCCAACAGAAAGAAGAGAACCATGGCTACACCCACGGTCGTGCTCGTGCACGGCGCCTTCGCCGAGTCCGCGAGCTGGAACGACGTCATCCGGCACCTCTATCAGAACGAGGTGACCTCGGTCGCCGTCGCCAACCCGCTGCGCAGCGTGACGATCGACGCGGCCTACCTGCGCGACGTGCTCGACAGCATCCCCGGGCCCATCGTGCTCGTGGGGCACTCCTACGGCGGCTTCGTCATCACCGAGGCGGGATCGCACCCGTCGGTGGAGGCGCTCGTCTACGTGGGCGCGTTCGCGCCCGATCACGGCGAGAACGCCTTCGAGCTCTCGACGAAGTTCCCCGGCAGCAGCCTCGGTGAGGCGCTCGACGCGCACCCCGTGTCGACGGGGGCAACGAGTTCGTGATCCGTCGCGACGCGTTCCACCACCAGTTCGCGGCGGACGTCCCTGTGCAGGTCGCGGGCCTCATGGGCGCGACCCAGCGCCCCGTCACCGAGGCGGCGCTCACCGAGCCGCTGCCCACCGAGACGCCCGCCTGGCGTGCGCGGCCGACGTGGTTCGTCTACGGGGATGAAGATCTCAACATCCCCGCCGAGCTGCAGCGCTTCCAGACCGCGCGCGCCGGCGCCCGCGTGGTGCGCGAGCTGCCGGGTGCGTCGCACGCCATCAGCGTCTCGCAGCCGGTCGAGGTCGCCGAGGTCATCCTCGAGGCCGTCGCGACCGTGCGTGCGGCCGACCGCGGCGCCGCCGTCGCCTGATCCGATCCGGGTGGCGTCGCGCGCGGCGCCACCCGTTCGACGGGACCCGCCCATGAAAGACGCGCAGACGCGGTTCGAACCGCTGCACACGGTCACGACGCCCGTGCTCGAGATCGCCTACGCCGAACTCGGACCAGCCGACGGCCCCGCCGTGGTGCTCTTGCACGGCTACCCCTACGACATCCACAGCTACATCGACGTGGCGCCGATCCTCGCCGGGCGCGGCTACCGCGTGCTCGTGCCGTACCTGCGCGGGCACGGGCCGACCCGCTTCCTCTCGCGCACGACGCCGCGCTCGGGCGAGCAGGCCGCCCTCGGACGCGACGTGGTCGAGCTGCTCGACGCGCTCGACGTGCCGCGCGCGATCCTCGCCGGCTACGACTGGGGCGGGCGTGCCGCGTGCGTCGCCGCGGCCCTGTGGCCGCAACGGGTCGAGGGTCTCGTCTCGGTGAACGGCTACCTCATCCAGGATCTGGCCTCCGCGATGATGCCGCTGGACGCCGAGCTCGAGGCCGGCTTCTGGTACTTCTTCTACTTCCTCACCGATCGCGGCTTCGCGGGTCTCGACCGCCACCGCCGCGAGATCGCCGAGGTCATCTGGCGGCGCAACTCGCCCGATTGGCGTTTCGACGAGGCGATGCTCGATCGGGCGGCCGAGGCCTTCCGCAATCCCGACTACGTCGACGTGGTCATCCACTCCTACCGGCATCGTCTCGGCTACGCGCCCGGGGCCGACGAGTACGTGGCCGAGCAGTCGGCGCTCGCGGCCCTGCCGCCGATCCGCGTGCCCGCCGTGACGCTCGACGGCATGGCGGACGGCAACTTCCCGGCCGGCGACGGCTCGGCATCCGCCTCGCGCTTCGCGGGGCCGCGGGTGCATCACCAGATTCCGCACGCCGGGCACAACCTGCCACAGGAGGCGCCGTTCGCCTTCGCGCAGGCCGTGCTCGAGGTGGCGCGGCTCGCCGAGATCGAGGGAGCGCGGCGTCTCGCGGTGAGTTGACCCGCGAGGCGCCGCGTCAACGCACGACGATGTCGGCGTAGTCGCTGTGGCTCGTGAGGAAGCGGCGGATGACGGGGCACTCCACGACAAGCGCCTCGCCACGGTCGCGGCGTTCGTCGAGCACGTGCACGATGAACGCGGTGGCGATGCCGAAGCCACGCAGCTCGGGGTCGACGTAGGTGGAGTGCAGCACGGTGTGCGTGCCCGATTGCGAGTAGCGGATGACACCCACCTCGCGGTCGCCGATGAGCGCTCGATACCGGCCCACAGCGGCGTCGTCGACGATGCGCAGATCGTCGGCCGCGTCGGCGCTCGGGGTCACGTACTCGGCGGAGCCGGCACCCTCGGCGAGCTCCTCTGCCGTTCCCTCATCGAGAAAGCCCATGCCGTCGGGATAGCCGGCCGCATCGGGGTACTCGAAACCGTCACGTGACATCGTGGATCCCTTCGCTGAAGCGGGTGAGGACGAACTTCATACCGATGAAGACAGTGCGGCGGGGCGGGTTGTGACGCCGATCGGCACATGGGGAGCCCTCCCCGGCACTTCGATTGGTCGCGGCGCCCTCGACACGGCAGACTCGTGCTCATGTCCGATCCGCAGCAGCCTGGCGCCACCGGCGACCAGATCCCCCGATCCCGCCCGCTTCCGGCACCGAGGTGCCGCCCGTTCCGCCGGTGCCGCCGGCACCCTCGGCACCGCCCGCGCCCCCGGCACCGCCCGCGCCCCCGGTGCCTCCGGCCCCGCCCGTGACCGATGCCGCTCCCGCGGCCCCGGCGAACCCCTACGCGCAGCCCGCTCAGAACCCCTACGCCGCGCAGGCCGGCCAGCCGCAGGCGCAACAGAATCCGTACGCGGCCCCGCAGCAGCAGCCGAACCCGTACGGTGCCGCTCCCGCGGCCCCCGTCTACACCGGGGCTCCGGCCGCGCCCTCGCGTCTCAACGTGATGGGGCTCATCTCGCTCATCGCGGGTGGGCTCGCGTTCCTCTTGGGCGTGACCGCGGGATGGATCCCGTTCGTCGGCTTCGCGTTCGTCTTCATCGCCCTCGTCGGCCTCGTGTTGGGAATCGTGGGGCTGCTCGCCAAGAACAAGGGCAAGGGTCTCGCGATCGCCGGCACGATCGTGTCGGGCATCGCCCTGCTGCTCACCGCGATCATCAGCATCTTCATGCTCGTGGTGTTCACCAGCATCCAGCAGAGCATCGAGGACTTCGGTCCCGACGACCCGGTGATCACCGACCCCGACGGCGGTCAGACGCAGAACGACGGCGACCCGAACGCCCTCGGTTCGGCCAACAACCCCGCGTCGCCCGGCGACACGATCACCTTCACCGACTTCGAGGGCACCGACGAGTGGCAGGTCGTGGTCGGCGCCCCGGTGCTCGACGCGACGGCCGACGTGCTCGCCGCCGACGAGTACAACGCGGAGCCGGCGGCCGGCAACCAGTACCTCGTCGTGCCGGTTACCTACACCTACGTGGGATCCGACAGCGGCTCGCCGTTCCTGATCTTCACCCAGATCGTCGGGAGTGACGCCGAGCTCTACGACACGAGCTACGCCGAGTACCCGAACTCGATCTACGACGCGGCGGAGCTCGGCACCGGTGACACCGCCGAGGTGAACCTCGTCTTCGAGGTGCCCACGAGCGCGGTCGCCGGGTCGCAGCTCAAACTCAACTCGATCTTCGGAAACGACATCTTCGTCGCGATCGGCTGAGCTTCGCGCCGCTGGGCCCTCACCCTGTCCGGGGGTGGGGGCCTTCGGCGTTCCGCGAGTAGGGTGACCCCATCCGGGGAAGGAGCGCTCGGATGGACGTGCTCGGCGTACTGCTGCCGATCTCGATCGCCGTCGCCCTCTCGAGCGTGCCGATCATAGCGATGGTCGTGCTGCTGCTCGCACCGCGTGGTCAGGCATCCGCGTTCGCCTATCTCATCGGCTACGCCACAGGACTCGCCGTCGTCATCGTGGGTTTCACCGCGGGGCTGCATGCCCCGCGCTGCCCGGATGGTTGCTCTGAGGCGAACCGCGAGGCGACTCAGTAGCGTCGCAACTGCGGATCGATCTCCTCGGCCCACGCGTCGATCCCGCCCGCGAGGTGGCGCACCTCGTCGAAGCCCCGGGCCATCAGGTAGCTCGCGGCTTGCGCAGAACGGATGCCGTGGTGGCAGTACGCCACGATCGGCACCTCGGGATCGAGCGCGTCGACGAGCTCGGGCAAGCGCCCGAGCGGTAGCACCATGGCGCCGGGGATCGCCGCGAGCTCGACCTCCCAGGTCTCCCGCACATCCACGAGCTGCAGCGGCTCGCCCGACTCCATCAGCGCAGCGAGCTCGCTCGGGGTGACCTCCTCGGGCTCGTTCACAGGTCGATCGACTCGCCCGGCTCGAGTACGTGGAACTCCCCACCGCCCTGTTCCGTCGCCCACGCGAGCCGGTCGGCCTGCATCTTCTTGCCTGCCACCGAAAGGGTCATGTCGTGCACCGGGAAGGCCCGCCGCGGCTTCACCGCGAGCACGTAGTCCATCGCCTCGCCGATCTTGAGCCACGGCGCCCCGACCGGGGCCGCCATGAGCTCGACCTCGACGCCGGGTTCGGTGTAGGAGTCGCCGCCGTAGAAGAACTCGTCGTCGACGAGCACGCCCACGTTGTCGATCACGGGGATCGAGGAGTGGATCACGTTGTGCGTCTCGCCGAAGAAGCGCAGGGAGAACGGCTCCACCTCGACGGTGTCGCCCGCGTGCACGACCTCGACCTCGATGCCGGATGCCGCAGCGGCATCCGCGACCCCTGCGGCCCGAAGACGCGGGCATCGGGATTCGCCTCGAGCAGCTCGCTCACGCGGTCGACGGAGAAGTGATCGGCGTGCTCGTGCGTGATCACGATCGCGACCACCCCCGCGGCGTCGGGCAGGGTGGCCAGAAACATGCCGGGGTCGATCACGAGTCGGGCGTTGCCCTTGCTCACGACCATGCAGGAGTGCTCGTACTTCGTCACGTTCATGCAGCCGACTCTATGCCTCTAGGGTGAGGGCGGACCGTAGTGAAGGGATGCCATGTTCGTCGATCTCCCCGAAGCCGATTTGCGCGCCTACCGCAGCGCGCAGGTCGACCCCGCCGACTTCGATTCGTTCTGGAACGCGACCCTCGCCTCCAGCCGCGCGGCGGCCCCGGCGGGCGCCCGACTCGACGCGGTCGAGGTGGGGCTGCGCACGCTCGACGTGTTCGACGTGACCTTCCCGGGATTCGGCGGGCAGCCCATCCGCGCCTGGTTGCGGATGCCGCGGGGCGCTGCGGGGCCGCTTCCGACGGTCGTGCAGTACCAGGGCTACGGCGGAGGGCGCGGCCGGCCCACCGAGAACCTGCTCTACGCCTCGGCGGGCTTCGCGCACCTGCTCGTCGACACCCGCGGTCAGGGCTCGGGGTGGTCGATCGGCGACACCGCCGACTCCGGCGAGACGGGCCCCCAGATTCCGGGTGTCATGACGCGCGGCATCGATTCCCGAGACAGCTACTACTACCGGAGGCTGTTCACGGATGCCGTTCGCGCGATCGACGCGGTGCGCACCCTCGAGTTCGTCGACGCCGAGCGCATCGCCGTGCTGGGCGGCAGCCAGGGCGGCGGCATCTCGCTCGCCGTCGCGGGCCTCGTCGAGGACTTCGTGCCGTGCTACCGCAGGTGCCGTTCCTGTGCGACTTCCCGCGCGCCCTCACGATCCATGACAAGGACCCGTACCACGAGGTCGTGCGCTACCTGGCCCAGCACCGCACCAAGGTCGCGCACGTGCTCGAGACTCTCGCCTACTTCGACGGCGTGAACTTCGCGCGCCGCGCGACCGCACCCGCCTGGTTCACCGTCGCGCTCATGGACGAGACCTGCAAGGCCTCGACCGTCTTCGGCGCCTACAACGCCTACGCGGGGCCCAAGCAGATCGAAGTGTTCCCCTTCAACGGCCACGAGGGCGGCGCGGCGCAGACCGACGGCGAGAACGTGCGGATCCTGCACGAGGTGTTCGGCAACTAGTGTCGCGCGACGCGGAGCAGGTGAACCGCCGGCTGCTGCGCGCCCGCGACACGATGGACAGGCACTACGCCGAGCCGCTGGACGTCGCGTCCGTGGCAGCCGTGGCGTTCATGTCGAAAGCGCACTTCATCCGCGAGTTCCGCCGGGTGTTCGGCGAGACGCCGCACCGCTACCTGCAGCGGCGGCGCGTCGAGCGCGCGATGTTCCTGCTGCGCACCACGGACGCGCCGATCGTGGAGATCTGCTTCGCCGTGGGGTTCACGAGCGTCGGCACCTTCGGACGCACCTTCACCGAGGTCGTCGGGAGCTCGCCGAGCCGGTATCGCGCCGCGGCCGACGGAGCGATCGAACCGAACTCGGGCTCCTTCATCATGCGCTGGGGCAGACCCAGCACTTTCGGAGAAGCGCCGCGGGGCCCCGACTCGTAGCGTGAAGCAACACGATCCCGAACCGGAGGAACCATGCTGACATCCAACAACCTGTCGTCGATCTTCGTGCTCGATCAAGACGAGGCGCTCGAGTTCTACGTGGGGCTGCTCGGGCTCGAGGTGAGCGCCGACGTGCAGTTCGGCCCGATGCGCTGGCTCACGGTGCGCGTGCCGGGCGAGAAGCACGACATCCTGCTCGAGCGTCCGGGGTGCCCGCGCACGACCCCGCCACCGAGGAGCAGGTGCGCGAGCTCGTGAGCAAGGGGGCGGGCGGCGGCTGGCTCGCCTTCCTCTCGGATGACGTCGACGGCGAGTTCGAGCGGCTCAAGGCTGCGGGGGTCGACATCACCCAGGAGCCCACCGATCAGGGCTACGGGCGCGACTTCGGCATCCGCGATCCGTTCGGCAACCCGATCCGTATCGGGCGCATCCCGTCGTACGAGTGAGTCACCTGCCGCCGGCCGGGCCGGCATCCGGATCATCGCTCAGCCGGTCGACGAGGGCGAGGCCGCGCTCGGCCCACTCGATCTCGATGCGGGCGCGCGCCACGAGCCCCTCGTAGGTGAAGCGCTTGTAGGCGATCGTGCGCTCGCGGTCCTGCTCGGCGGTCACGGCGATGCGGCGGGCGAGCATCGGGTTGGTGACGGTGTCGATCCGCACGAGCTCGCCCTCCCACTGCTCGAGCTCGGACTGCCACTGCGCGCGGTGTGCCCGCAGGAACGCGCGGGCGGCATCCGGTGTCGTCGCCTCGAGGTAGGCGGCGCGCAGGTGGGCGGGATCGCGCACCCGCTGATAGTCGAGCGGTGCCGCCATCCAGTCGGTGAAGGCGGCATCGCCGGCAGGGGTCACGTGGTAGAGCCGACGGTGGCCGCGCTCGCCGCGCGCCTGCTGCTCGCCCTCGACGAGGCCCTCGGCCTCCATCTTGCGCAACTCGGGATAGATCTGGGAGTCGGGCGCGTGCCACACGTGGCCCACCGACTGCGCGAACTGCTTGGCGAGGTCGTACCCCGAGAGCGGTCCGACCCGGAGGATCGCCAGCAGCGCGTACCGCAGACTCATGGGCCCCTTCCCTCTCGGCTCCAGGCTAACGGCGCGATGCGGGGCGCCCGCGCGTCAGGGGCGCCCCGCATCCGCTCTCAGGCGCGATAGCCGGTGCGCCATCCGCCGTGATATTCGACGCGTGCGACCGCCGAGTACGGCACGGGGCTCACGACGACGCGCACCTCGGTCTGCTCGTGCGGTTCCACCGCGGCCTTGCGGCTGCCGCCGTTCGGTTCGCCCCACACCACCCGCAGCTCGGTTCCCTCGGGCACGTCTGCGTCGATCGTCGCGAGCGAGAGCCCGCTGCGCTCGTTCGAGCTGTAGCCCGTGAACATCGAGAAGCCCACGACGGTGCCGTCGGCGTCGACGACCGAGTCGTAGTTCGCCGAGCCGTAGTTCGCCAGCGGCAGGTCGAAGAACTTGTAGTGCGGTCCGTCGGGTGTGAACAGCGAGCCGAAGATGCGGGTGAGGTCCTCGCCATTCCAGGCAAGCGTCACCTTGCGTCGCTGGGTGGCGGGGTCGACCTTCTCGAGCGCGTCACGCCCGATGAAGTCGTGGTCGAACTTGATGAACGAGCCGTAGCCGAGCTCCCACGGGGTGAGGTAGTAGTCCTCGATGTCGTCCGACACGAACGAGCCGGCGAGCGTGCCGGTGGCCTCGTAGCCGTCGGCGGGCAGCCACTCGCGGTAGGCGCGCTCGGCCTCGCCGGTGTAGATCGCGGGCAGCGGCGAGGGGATCCATCCCGACTCGAGCGTGTTCGAGGGGTACGCGCGCGATCCGACCGGCACGAGGCCGAACTCGGCCCCGGCTTCCACGATCGCGTCGCGGATGCGGTCGTGGTGCTCGTACGGGCCCCAGATCTCGAGCCCCGGGGCACCGGCCATGCCGTGGCGCAGGGTGCGCACCGTGGTGCCGTCGATCGTCATGGTGCTCATGTTGAAGAACTTGAGCTGCTCGAGCGGCCCCCGTTGAGCTTCTCGATGACCTGCCAAGCCGTCGGGCCCTGGATCTGGAAGCGGTAGTACCGGCGCGACACCGCGTGACCGTAGGGACGCGAGGGCGAACGACGGTCGACCTCGATGTCGAGGTTCGCATAGCCGCCCGTCTCGCCGTGGAAGAGCAGCCAGTTGGCCGCGGGGGAGCGGCCGACGTAGACGTACTCGTCCTCGGCCTCGTGGAACAGGATGCCGTCGCCGATGACGTGACCGGATGCGGTGGTCGGCACGTACTGCTTCGCCTTGTCGACCGGGAAGACCGCGGTCGAGTTGATGGCCGTGTCGGAGATGAGCCGGATGGCGTCGGAGCCGCGCAGGAACAGGTTGTCCATGTGGTGCGACTGGTCGTACAGCACCGAGGTCTCGCGCCAGGCGCGCTGCTCCTTGATCCAGTTCTGGAAGTCGGCGGGCACGACCGGGTAGATGTACGACCCGATCTGCGAATTGCGCAGCAGCTCGACGGGGTTGCCGGATGCGTCGAGTACCTGCTGCAGGGTGGCGGCTGCCATGGTGTTCCTCTCTTTCCGCGTCAGAAGACGATCGTGTGGTTGCCGTGTCGGATGACGCGGTCTTCGGCGTGCCACTGCACGGCACGGGAGAGCACCTCGCGTTCGACGTACGCTCCGCGCGCCTGCAGGTCGGCGGCGGTCATCGCGTGGGTCACGCGCGCGACGTCCTGCTCGATGATGGGTCCCTCGTCGAGCTCGGGGGTCACGTAGTGCGAGGTCGCGCCGATGAGCTTGACCCCGCGCTCCTTCGCCTTGCGGTAGGGCGCCGCCCCGATGAAGGCGGGCAGGAAGCTGTGGTGGATGTTGATGATCGGCACCCCGAGCCGCTCGAGGAAGTCGTCGCTCAGGATCTGCATGTAGCGCGCGAGCACGACGAAGTCGACGTTGCCCACGAGCAGGCGCAGCAACGCCGTCTCGGCCTCGGTCTTGTCGGGTCCGTGCGAGGGCACGTGGAAGAACGGGATGCCGAACGAGCGCACGCTCTCGGCGGTCGTCGAATGGTTCGAGATGACCATCGGGATCGCCACCGGGAGCTCACCGCGACGGTGCCGCCACAGCAGTTCGAGCAGGCAGTGATCGGAGCGGGAGGCGAGCACCGCCATCCGCTTCGGCGTCGACTGGTCGGTGAGGCGCCACTCGAGGCCGAACGCGCCGAGGGTCGCGTCGAGGTCGGCCTCGAGCTCGGGGATCGCGGCCGCGAAGTCGGGGCGGTGGAACACCACTCGCTGGAAGAACGCGCCCCCGTCGGCGTCGTCGGAGTATTGGTCGAGACTGACGATGTTGCCCTCGTGTCGGGCGATGAGCGCCGTCACGGCCGCGACGATGCCGGGCCGGTCGGGCCCGTGCACGATGAGGCAGCCGGTGTCGAGCACGGATGCGGCGAGCGTCACGACCCCTCGCCCCCGTGGCTGCGCACCCATTCCGCCGTCGCGGGGAGGCCGCCGAAGGTGTAGAAGTGCAGCGCCACCTCGCCGGCCGCCGGGTCGGTCGCGAGGCGCCGGCCGAGCTCGGCCACGAACTTCTCCGGCCCCGCCGTTCCCATCAGGTTGGTGAGCGAGAAGCCGTACTTGCGCACGATCATGGCGTTCGCCCCGATGCCGAACCGGGAGGCGAAGGCGAGCAGCCGCTTGATGCCCGCGGGTCCTGGGGTGCCGACGCGGATGAGCGAGCGGATGCCTCGCTGCCGCACCTGGGCGATCCAGGCGAGGACGGCATCCAGGTCGAAGGCGAACTGGGTGATGATGACGCTCGCGAGCCCCTGCTCGGCGAGCGCGGCGGTCTTGTGCTCGAGCGCCGCCCAGAGCTCGGCCTCGGGGATGTCGGGGTGGCCCTCGGGGTAGCCCGCGATGTTCACCTCGCGCACGCCGTAGTCGCCGAGGATGCCGGTGCGGATGACGTCGAGCGAGGAGGCGTAGGGACCTTCCGGGGTCGCGGGGTCGCCGCCGACCACGAACACGTGCTCGCTGAGGCCGGCCTCCTGCAGCCGCGCGAGGAACTCCTCGAGCGCATCGTGCGAGGCGAGCCGGCGCGCCGAGATGTGGGGCACCGGCACGAGGCCGTGCGCCTGCACCGCGCGCGCGGCGGCGAGGCGCATCTCGAGGTCCTCGTTGCCGAGGAAGGTCACATTCACGCGCGTTCCGGGCGGCAGCAGGGCGGCGGCGTCGTCGAGGCCCGGGATGTCCTTGCCCGTCATCTCGAGCGAGAAACCGGCCAGCAGGGCACGGCTGGCATCCTTCGCGGGCGATCCGGCGGCATCCACGCGGGGCTTCCTCTCGACGTCGAGACGCACGACGACGTGCGCTGACCCGAACCATACCTATGTCGATAGGTAATGTCGATAGGCACCAGCGCGAGTCTGTCGTTATTCAAGAGTTTTGTGACGCTCGTCACGAAAGTCTTGACAATCGGCGAGGGGTACCAGACCATGACACTGTCGGCACAGTGATGTGCTGAGCCACCCCACATATTGAGAGGCCTGTTCAATGAAGAAAGCCCTGAGCGCAATCGCCATCGGCGCCGCCGCCGTTCTGGCGTTGAGCGCGTGCACCGATTCCGCCGCACCACCCTCGAGCGCACCCGTCGACAACGATTCCGGCGAGCTGCGCACCGTTCGCGTCGCGGCGCTCCCGATCGCCGAGACCGGCGCCCTGTGGGCCGCCATGGACGAGGGGATCTTCGCCGACCACGGCATCGAGGTCGAGGTCGTTCCGGCCCAGGGCGGCGCCCAGGCCATCCCGGGTCTGCTCAACGGCGACATCGAGTTCGCGATCGGCCAGCCGTTCGGTCCGTTCCGCGCGGCGCTCGCCGACCTCGGCGCGCCCATCATCAGCAACTACGCGAGCTCGCTCGGTGCCGACGCCGAGAAGGATGTCAACGCCGTCGTGGCGCTGAAGTCCTCGGGCATCACGGGCCCGGCCGACCTCGCGGGCAAGCGCGTGTCGGTCAACTCGCTGGGAGCCGCGGGGGATGTCACGATCATGAAGGCCGTCAAGGACGCCGGTGGCGACCCCACGACGATCGAATTCGTCGAGGTCGCGTTCCCCGACGCCCAGGCACAGCTCGAGGCCGGCAACATCGACGCGGCCTGGGTTCCCGACCCGTTCATGTCGATGGTGGCGGGCGGTGACGGCCTCATCGTGGTGCACCCGTACCAGGCGACCATCCCGGGCCTCTCGCTGCTCACCAACATCACGACGCAGAAGCTCATCGACGAAGACCCGGAGCTCGTCAAGGACTACTCCGACGCGATGACCGAGGCACTCGACTGGGCGCAGGAGAACCCTGACGCGGTGCGCGCGGCGATCGTGAAGAACATGGGCATCCCGGAGGCTGCGGCCGCCGGCATCACCCTCCCGGTCTTCACCTCGACGATCGACGAGGCCGGACTCGAAGACCTCGCCGACCTCGCAGTCGAGTTCGGCGTGCTCGACCAGAAGCCCGACTTCGGCAAGCTGCTGAAGCTGCAGTAGACGAACGGGTGCGGGGTGCCTCACGCTGAGGTATCCCGCACCCCGTCGTGCCCACGTTCCGTCCCGATCGAGAGATTCACATGACCTCCGCCCCCGTCGCCCAGCCGCGGATCCGCTCCCGCCGGCCGGCGCGCGGACTCCGCAAGTTCGTGCTGGGCGTCGCGGGACTTCTCGGGTTCCTGCTCACCTGGGAGCTCCTGCCCGCACTCGGCATCGTCGACGCGCGGTTCCTGCCCCCGGCCACGACCGTGCTCGCCCAGCTCGCCACCGAGTTCCAGGACCTCGAGTTCTGGCGCAACGTCGGGCGCACGATGACCACCTGGTTCCTCGGGCTGCTCATCGCCACCCTCGGTGCCGTCGCGATCGGCACCGTCATCGGCCTCGTGCCGTATCTGCGACGGCTCACGCACACGACCGTCGAGTTCCTGCGCCCCATCCCCTCGGTCGCGCTCATCCCGCTCGCGATCCTGATGTTCGGCTTCCAGATGCCGGCGGCACTGCTCATCGTGGTCTACGCGAGCTTCTGGCAGGTGTTCGTGCAGGTGCTCTACGGCGTCGCGGATGTCGACACGGTCGCCCGCGACACGGCCAAGAGCTTCGGCCTCACCCGGGCCTCCCGGTTCCGCAACCTCGTGCTGCCGACTGCGCTGCCCTACATCATGACGGGCGTGCGCCTCGGCGCCGCCGTCGCCCTCATCCTCACCGTGACGGCCGAGCTGCTCATCGCGGTGCCCGGCATCGGGCGCGTGATCGTGTTCGCGCGCGGCGCGGGAGACGTGCCGACGGTCTACGTGTACGTCGTCGTGGCGGGGCTGCTCGGGCTCATCGTGAACCTCATCTTCCGCCTGATCGAGCGCCGCGTGCTGTCGTGGCACCAGTCCGTGCGCGGGGAGGATGTGGCATGAGCAGCAGCATGATGACGCGCTCGATCAGCGTGCTCCGTCGCCCGCCGGGCCGCTCGCGCTCGGTGCTGTCGAGCATCTGGTTCGCGATCGGCTTCCCCTCATCCTGCTCGTGATCTGGGGCATCTGGGGCACGATCTCCCCGCAGAAGTTCTTCCCGGGTCCGATCGCCATCATCCAGGCCTTCATCGAGACCTGGATCGGCCCGGCCTTCACGGCCGATGTCGTTCCGAGCGTCGTGCGGCTCGTCGTCGGCATCGTGGTGTCGATCCTCGTCGGAATCGTCGCGGGCACGGTCATCGGCCTCGTGCGCTGGCTGCGCGAGCTGCTCGAGCCGACTCTCGAGTTCTTCCGCGCCGTGCCGCCGCCCGTGCTCGTTCCGATCCTCATGCTCGTCTTCGGGCCGGGGGATGCCACCCGGGTCATCGTGATCGTCGCGGGAGCCGTCTGGCCCGTGCTGCTCAACACGATCGAGGGCGTGCGCTCGACCGATTCCGTGATGACCGAGACGGCGCGTTCCTACGCGCTCACCCGGGTCGAGCGCCTGCGCTACCTCGTGCTGCCCTCGGCGAGCCCGCGGATCATGGCGGGCGTGCGGCAGTCGCTCTCGGTCGCGCTCATCCTCATGGTCATCTCCGAGATGTTCAACAACTCCTCGGGCCTCGGCTACCGCATCACCTACTTCCAGACGAACTACCTCATCGCCGAGATGTGGAGCGGCATCCTGCTGCTCGGACTCATGGGGATCCTGCTCGCGGCCATCTTCGGCTTCGTCGAGCGGCGCGTGTTGCGCTGGTACCACGGAATCAAGGAGGTCGAGCGTGCCTGAAACGCTGCTCAAGGTCGAGAAGCTGAAGAAGGTCTACGAGTCCTCGACGGGGTCGGTCGAGGCGATCGGCGACATCAGCTTCGAGATGCGCCGCGGTGAGCTCGTCTGCATCGTGGGGCCGTCGGGGTGCGGCAAGACGACGCTGCTCAAGTGCATCGCGGGCCTGCTCGCGCCGACCTCTGGCGTCATCGAACTCGACGGTCAGCCGGTGACGAGCCCGCCGCCCAATATGGCGCTCGTCTTCCAGGAGTACGGCCGCAGCCTCTACCCGTGGCTCACGGTGCGCGGCAACGTCGAGCTGCCGCTCAAGCACAAGAAGCTCTCCAAGCAGGAGCGTGCCCAGCTCGTCGACGACGCGCTGCTCGCGGTCGGTCTCGATCACGCGGGCAACAGCTATCCGTGGCAGCTCTCGGGCGGCATGCAGCAGCGCGTCGCGATCGCGCGCGCCGTGGCCTACCAGCCCGAGGTGCTCATCATGGACGAGCCCTTCGCCGCCGTCGACGCCCAGACCCGCGCCGACCTCGAGGACCTCGTGCGGCAGTTGCACCGCGACCGGGGTATGTCGCTGCTGTTCGTGACGCACGATATCGACGAGTCGGTGTACCTGGGGGAGCGTGTCATCGTGCTCTCGAAGTCGCCGACCTGGGTGCAGGAGGACCTGCCGATCGACCTCGCCCCGGAGCGCGACCAGATCACCACCCGAGCACTTCCGCGGTTCACCGAGCTGCGCACCCACGTCTACGAGCAGATCCAGCGCGCCAAGCGCGGCGAAGCCGTTCGCCCGACGGCCTGATCGCGCGAGCGGGCCGAGGAGTCCGGGAAGGATGGAGTGATGCAGAACCGCGCGCCCAAGCAGCTGCTGCTCGCGTTCCTCGGCGAGTTCGTGCTCGACCGTCACGCCGATCCGCTGCGCGCGAGCGTGATCCTCGAGGTCATGGAGGGCGCCGGTGTCGCCGCGCCCGCGACGCGTGCCACCCTGGACCGGATGACGTCGCGCGGCCTGCTGCAGCGTCGCCGGCGGGGTCGCGAGATCGAGTTCGAGCTCACCCGCGAGGCCGAGGCGGTGCTCCGCGAGGGCGGTCAACGCGTGCACGGCGCCAACCCCTTCGCACCGTCGGGGGAGGGGTGGACCCTCGTGACCTTCACCCTCTCGGAGGGCCAGCGCACCCTGCGTCATCGCCTGCGGGCGGCGCTCACCTGGGCCGGCTTCGCCCCGCTGCGTGACGGCCTCTGGCTCGCGCCGGGGAGGTCGATCTGGCGACGCGGCTCGATCCCCTGCGCGACGATCTGCCGCCCGGGTCGATCACGGCCTTCCGCGCGAGTGAGCTCGACGGCTTCTCGATGGCGCAATCGGTGCGCTCCGCGTGGGACATCGAGGCGATCCGCGCGGCCCATCTCGCCTTCATCGAGACCTGGGGCCGCACGGGCGAGACGGACGGCAGCGAGAATCCGATCTCGGCGCGCACGATGCTCGTGGCCGACTGGCTGGCGCTGCTGCGCACCGACCCGCGGCTGCCGCGCGAGTTCATGGACGAGGACTGGCCCGCCGATCGCTCCTTCGCGGTGCATCGAGCGCGGCACGGCGAGCTCGATGTGAGTGCGGCCGAGGCGTTCGCGCGGCTCGTGGGGGCGGACGTCGCCCGCCCGGTCGCGGTCGGCGCGCGCTGAGCGCGCGCCGCCTCTTTCAGCCTCCTCGACCTCGCTCGCGAAGCGCGCCCGCAGCTCGGCCTTCTTGACCTTGCCGGACGCCGTGCGCGGCAGCTCGTCGACCAGCACGACGTTCTTCGGATGCTTGAACCGCGCGAGCCGCCCCTCGAGGTGCGCGCGCACCGTCTCGGTCGTGATCGGCGCATCCCCGTGCGCCACGATGATCGCCCACGGCACCTCGCCCCAACGCTCGTCGGGCACGCCGATGACGGCGACACTCGCGACGCCCTCGAGGTCGTTGATGAGGTTCTCCACCTCGGCGGGGTAGATGTTCTCGCCGCCCGAGATGATCATGTCCTTCGCGCGGTCCGAGACGAACAGGTAGCCGTCGTCGTCGAGGTAGCCCAGGTCGCCCGTGCGCAGCCAGCCGTCGTCGGCGAACGCGGCCCGGGTCGCATCCGGCAGCTCGTGATATCCGGGGAACACGTTGGGGCCGTGCACCTGGATCTCGCCGATCTCGCCTGCCGGCAGGAGCGCACCGTTCTCATCCGCGATGCGCACCTCGCAGAAGAAGTGCGCGAGCCCGACGCTGCCCTGCTTGCTGCGCGTCATCTCCGGCGAGAGCGAGGTCGCGCCCGGCGAGGTCTCGGTCATGCCGTAGCCCTGCGAGAACGACAGGCCGCGCTCCTCGTAGGCGTTGAGGATGCGGGTCGGCACCGCGGAGCCCCCGCAGGTGAGCTTGCGCAGGCTCGAGAGATCCGTGCTCGCCCAGTCGGGGTGATCGGCGAGCAGCTGATAGGTGGTCGGCACGCCGCTCAGCATCGTCACGCCGTGCTGCTGGATGAGGCGCAGCGCCCTGCCCGGCTCGAAGCCGCGCTCGAGCACGATCGTGGCGCCCTTGAGCACGACGGGGAGCGCGCCCATGCCGAGCGAGGCGGCGTGGAACAGCGGCGAGATCATGAGCGCGACGTCGGTGGACACGATGTCGTAGTCCACGAGCGTGTTGAGGGCGACCCAGGTGAGGTTGCGGTGGCTCAGCACCGCACCCTTCGCGCGCCCCGTCGTGCCGGAGGTGTAGAGGATCGCGGCGGGCGCATCCAGGCTCAGCTCGGGCACCGCATGACCGGGCGTCGCAGTGCGGATGAGCGCCGAGAGCCCGGGACGGTCGGCATCGCCCTCACCCGTGAGGATCACGTGCTCGATGTCGCTCTCGCGCCGCGCCGCCTCGACCTTGTCGGCGAAGTCGGGTTCGTGGATCACGACGCGGGCTCCCGAGTCCCGTAGCACGTGGGCGATCTCGGGACCCACGAGGCGCGTGTTGACGGGCACGAAGACGGCGCCCAGTTGCACCGTGCCGAAGAGCACCTGCAGGAACTCGGGGCTGTTCTCGCTCATGAGCGCGACGCGGTCGCCGCGGCCCACTCCGCGCTCCTGCAGCAGCGCCGAGACCCGGTCGGCGCCGTCGGCGAGCTGCCGGTAGCTGACGGTGTCGCCCTCGCCGTAGATGAGGGCGATCTTGTCGGGCGACTTCTGCCGACGCTTGTCCATCCAGGAAGCGAGGCCCTGATCGTACATGCGCATCCTCTCCGTCGAGGTTTCGGGGTGGTTTCCGCGTGATGCGGGGTCGCTCAGGCGTAGAAGCGGTACAGGCCGCGCGCGACGACGGCCGGCTTCGGGGCGCCGTCGATCTCGATCGTCTGATCGACCGTGAACTGGTAGCCGCCGGCGACCTCGGTCACCTCGGCGATGACGGCGCTCATCCGCACGCGCGAGCCGACCTTCACGGGCGAGACGAAGCGCACCTTGTCGAGCCCGTAGTTCACGCGGGTGCTCACGCCCGTCAGGTCGAACAGCTCCGACCAGAATTTGACGGTGAGCGAGAGCGAGAGGAAGCCGTGCGCGATGGGGGCGCCGAAGGGTCCGTCCTTGGCCCGCTCCGGGTCGACGTGGATCCACTGGTGGTCGTCGGTGGCGTCGGCGAACAGGTTCACCTGCTCCTGGGTGACGACGTGCCAGTCGGAGGTGCCGAGGTCGGTTCCGACGAGGCCGGCGGCGTCTGCGTAGTCGACGATCGTGGTCATGGTGGTGTCCTTTCGAAGGGGTCAGAGGAAGGCGGAGTGCCCGGTGAGGGCTCGGCCGACGATGAGCGAGGTGATCTCGTGGGTGCCCTCGTACGAGTACACGGCCTCGGCATCCGCGAAGAAGCGCGCGGCGTCGTGCTCGAGCAGCAGGCCGTTTCCGCCGAGCAGCTCGCGCCCGAGGGCGGCGGTCTCGCGGGCGTGCAGGGCCGTCCACATCTTGGCCAGCGCCGAGTTCTCGTCGCGGTAGTCGCCCGCGTCCTGGCGGATCGAGAGCTGCACGACGAGGCCGAGCGAGGCGGTGAGATTGCCGAGCATGCGCGCGAGCTTCTCCTGCACGAGGGCGAAGGATGCCAGCGGGCGCCCGAACTGCTCGCGATGCTGCACATAGGCGATGGCGGCCTCGAGGGCGCCGGCCTGCAGGCCCGTCGCGATCCACGCGACGTCGGAGCGCATGGCCCGCAGCAGCCGTGCGACATCCGCCCAGCCGTTCACCCGGCCGAGACGTGCGTCGTCGGGCACGCGCACGTTCTCGAGCGTGACCTGCATGTTCTGCATGGGGCGCAGCGACACCTTGCCGCGCATCGTCTCGAGGCGCAGTCCCGGCGCGGTGCGCTCCACGAGGAAGGCGCGGATGAGGTCGGTCGCGGTGTCGCGCGCGAACACGGCGATCAAGTCGGCCGTGTCGGCCCCGCCGATCCAGCGCTTGGCGCCGTCGAGCACCCAGCCCTCGCCGTCGCGGCGGGCCGTCGTGGCGAGGCCCTGGGCGATGTCGGAGCCGTGCTCGGGCTCGGTGAGGGCGAAGGCGCCCACGAGATCGAAGGAACGCACCCGCGGATCGAGCTCGCGGGCCTGCTCGGGGAGCCGCCGAGGGTCACGGCGGTGCGGAAGAGGCCGGACTGGGCGTTGTAGGCGGTGGCGACCGAGACATCCGCACGCGCCAGCACGAAGTTGCGGAACCCCGCGTAGATGCTCGACGCCGCCTCGGCCTCGCTCAGCTCGGCCGGGTCCATGAGGCGCAGCGCGGCGAGCGTCGCGCGCACCTCGGCGGGCATCGTGGCCGTCTCCCAGGCCTCGGCCATGAGCGGGCGGACGTCGCTCTCCAGGGTCGCGGCCAGCGTGCCGAGCACGCCGCGAGCGGCCTCGCTCAGGTGCGTCGACGCGAAGCCATAGGGGTCGATGCCCAGGGGAGACGTGAGGCTGGTCATGACCCGCCGAGCCCCAGCAGACGCACGGCGTTGTCTTTCAGGATGCCCGGCATGACCTCCGGTTTGAGGGCTGTCTGCTCCACATCGCGCAGCCAGCGGTCGGGGGTGAGCATCGGGAAGTCGGAGCCGAACAGCACGCGCGACTTCAGCAGCGAGTTCGCGTAGCGCACGAGCTCGGCGGGGAAGTACTTGGGGCTCCAGCCGGAGAGGTCGATCCAGGTGTTGTGCTTGTGGGTGGCGACCGAGAGGGCCTCGTCCTGCCACGGCACCGAGGGGTGCGCCATCACGATCTGAAGCTCGGGGAACTCGGCCGCGACCGTGTCGAGCAGCATGGGGTTCGAGAGCGCGAGCTTGAGGCCGCGACCACCCGGCAGCCCGGCGCCGATGCCCGTCTGGCCGGTGTGGAAGAGGGCGACGACCCCGGCATCCTGCAGCAGCGCGTAGAGCGGCGCGTACACCGGATCGCTCGGGTCGAAGCCCTGCACGGTGGGGTGGAACTTGAAACCGCGCACCCCGTGCTCCTCGATGAGGTGGGCGGCGGCATCCACGGCGGCGGCGCCCTGCAGCGGGTCGACCGAGCCGAAGGGGATCAGCACATCGTTGTGGCGCGCCGCACCCTCGGCGATCTCGGCGCTCGAGAGCGGTGCCTGGCCGAGGTTGGTCTGGGCGTCGACGGTGAAGACGACCGCGGCCATCCGGCGGTCGCGGTAGTAGTCGGCGATCGAGTCGAGGTCGGGGCGCGGCCCGTCGGTGCTGAAGTACCGGGACGCCGCCTCGGCGAGCTCGGGCGGCAGCGAGGAGTGCCCGTGCGCGTCGACCTCGACGTGCACGTGCAGGTCGATCGCGGTGAGCGCGTCGACATCGATCGCCGGTTCGTAGCGGGTCATGCCATCACGCGTCGGGTGCGGGGGCCTGGAGCTCGGCGGGCAGCGGCGGGAACTTCTCGCCGACCGTCTCGAGGTGACCGGCGAACTGCGCGTCCCAGGCATCCGCCACATCCGAGGCCGACCAGCCGCCGTCGTGGTAGGCGGTCACCGTGGGCTGCGGATGCGACCACAGCTGCACGCGGTCGCCCCCGACGCCGATGGCCTGGCCGGTGACCCCGGCCGCGGCGTCCGAGGCGAGGAACGCGATGACGCCCGAGACGTCGTCGGCCGTGCCGAAGCCGAGGTCGTGACGGAAGAAGGCGGGCATGGGCTCGCCCTTGGCGTCTGCCTCGACGGCGGCGGCGAAGTAGGGAACGGTCGCGGTCATGGCGGTCGCGGCGACGGGGATGACGGCGTTCGCGGTGATGTTCGCACGCGCGAGCTCCATGGCCCAGGTGCGCACCATGCCGACGATGCCGGCCTTGGCGGCCGCGTAGTTGGTCTGGCCGAAGTTGCCGCGCTGTCCGGTGGGGGAGCCGATGCAGATGATCCGCCCGCCCTCGCCGGCCTCACGCATGTGGGTCGCGGCGGCGCGCACGCACGTGAAGGTGCCACGCAGGTGCACGTTGATGACGGTGTCGAAGTCGTCGTCGCTCATCTTCCACAGCACGGTGTCGCGCAGCACGCCGGCGTTGGTGACGAGGATGTCGAGGCGGCCGAAGGTCGCCACGGCGGTCTCGACGAGCTGGGTGGCCGTCTCGGTCGGCCCGACGGGGGCGACGACGGCGGCGGCACGGCCGCCTGCGGCCTCGATCGAGGCGACAGCGTCGGCGGCGGCCTGCGCATCGACGTCGTTCACGACGACCGCGGCGCCCTGGCGGGCGAGCTCCTGCGCGTAGGCGAGCCCGAGTCCGCGACCGGACCCGGTGACGATGGCGACCTTGCCCTCGAGTGACATGCGTTACTCCCTTGTCGTGTGAAGCTATTACAGCCCGATTCCATTGAGAATGTCAATTATGTGGAATTGAACTGTTTGCTACCATCACCGCATGGCTTCTCCCGCGGGTGGCGCGCGCGGCGGCGTCTCCGTGGCACAGCGGCGGGGCGGCTCGCCGCTCGATGACGACGTGAGCTTCCTGCTCGCGCGCGCCAACGCGCTCTCGCTCGCGGCGGGCAACGCCGCCCTCGCCGACTACGGTCTGCGGGTGCGCTCCTACTCGGTGCTCGCGCTCGCGGTGGGGGATGCCCGCCCCTCGCAGCGCGAGCTCGCCGAGTTCCTGCGCTTGGATCCGAGCCAGGTCGTGGCGCTCGTCGACGAGTTGCAGCGCCGGGGCCTCGTGCGGCGCGAGGCGGATCCCGCCGATCGGCGCGCCAACGTCGTGGTCGCGACGACCGAGGGCGAGGCCTGCTTCGCCGAAGCCCGCCTCGCCGTGCGCGCCGCCGAGCGCGAGCTGCACGCCGAGCTCTCCGACGACGACCACGCGCGGCTCTCGGAACTCCTGCAGCGCCTCGCCTTCCCGAGCTGACGATGAGCGGAGGGCGCGGGGGCGGCGACGGAGTTCTCACACGCGCGCTGCGCATCCTGCGCGCCTTCGACGAGGGCGAGGAGCAGCACACCGCCACGAGCCTCGCGGCACGCACGGGCCTCGCGCGGTCGACCGCGCACCGGCTCGCGGTCGAACTCGCGAGCCTCGGCCTGCTCGAGCGGCACCCCGATGGCGGCTACACGATCGGCACGGGGCTCTGGGAGCTCGGCGAGCTCGCCCCCGTCTCGCTGCGGCTGCGGGAGCGCGCGCTCCCGCACCTCGCCCACCTGTACGAGGTCAGCGGCGAGAACGTGCACCTCGCGGTGCTCAGCACGACCGACCCCGCGCTCGCGGAGGCGCTCTTCGTGGGGCGCGTGACCGGGCCGCACTCGATCCCGACGCTCAGCCGCATGGGCGGGCGGCATCCGCTGCACACGACGGGCGTGGGCAAGGCCCTGCTCGCGACGCGCGACGACGCCTGGCTCGACGAGTTCTTCGAGCGCACCCTCGAACGCGAGACCGTGTACTCGGTGACGGATGCGCGGCAGCTGCGGGCAGAGCTCGTCACCGCTCGCGAGCGCGGCTACGCCACGACACGCCAGGAGATGACGCTCGGCAACGTCTCGGTCGCCGCGCCCATCCCGCCGAGCGCGGGGCTCCCGCCCGCGGCCGTCGGCGTGGTGACGCATCTCGCGCGCGCCGATGAGCGACGACTCGCCCAGCTCGTGGTCGCCGCGGCACGCGCCATCGCGCGAGAACTCGAGCGCCCGTGAGACGCCCGGATCCCACTCAGTGGGATCGGGTTCTTCGGTCGCCGCGTGCCTCGTGCCACCGTGAGGCATCCGTCAAGGGAGACACATGAGCACATCCACCCCCGCTGCGGCACCCGAGAGCCTGCTCGCGGCGCCCGATCAGGCCAGCCAGCGGCAGATCTCCGACGAGATCGCCGCGATCCACGCGAGGACACCGGCGGATGCGGCCCGCACGCTGCACGACTTCGCGCCCTACCGCTCGAGCGTGCTGCGGCATCCGACCAAGAACCCGCGGCTCGTCGACCCCGAGACGATCGAGCTGTACTCGCCCGCCTTCGGCCAGCGCGACGTGGCCGCGATCGAATCCGACCTCACCATCCAGCACGCCGGCGAGCCCCTCGGCGAGCGCATCACGGTGCGTGGACGCCTGCTCGATTCGTGGGGCAAGCCCATCGCCAACCAGCTCATCGAGGTGTGGCAGGCCAACTCGGCCGGGCGCTACATCCACCAGCGCGACCAGCATCCGGCGCCCCTTGACCCGCACTTCACGGGCGCGGGCCGGGTGATCACCGACGAGGCCGGTCGCTACCTGTTCACGACCATCAAGCCGGGCCCCTACCCCTGGCGCAACCACGTCAACGCCTGGCGCCCCGCCCACATCCACTTCTCGGTGTTCGGCAACGGCTTCACGCAGCGCCTCGTGACCCAGATGTACTTCCCGAGCGACCCGCTGCTGCCGCTCGACCCGATCATCAACACCATCCCGCGCCAGAAGGACCGCGAGCGTCTCATCGGCGCCTACGCCCACGACCTCTCGGTTCCCGAGATCTCGATGGGCTACGAGTGGGACATCGTCGTCGACGGACCCGACGCCACCTGGTTCGAGACCGAGGAGCACTGATGAACGAGACCGCACGCGAGAGGCTCGAGCCGACGCCCGGGCAGACGGTCGGGCCGTTCTACGCCTTCGGCCTCGAGTATCCCCACCAGCACGAGGTGGCGTTCCCGCACAGCCCAGGCGCGATCCTGCTCGGCGGACGGGTGCTCGACGGGGCGGGCGAGCCGATCCCCGACGCCGTGATCGAGATCTTCGGAGCAGACGGCGACGGATCGATCCCGCGCGCCCGCGGCGCGTTCCGTCGCGATGGCCACACCTTCACGGGCTTCGGACGCGCCTTCACGAGCGACGAGGGGCACTACGAGTTCTGGACCCGGGAACCCGGCAGTCACGAGGGTCGCGCGCCCTTCTTCGCGGTCGTCGTGTTCGCGCGCGGACTGCCCGACAAGCTGCACACCCGCATCTACGTGCCCGGCTACGAGCAGCTGCAGCAGGCGGACCCGCTGCTCGCGGCGCTCGAGGCCGAGGAGCGCGCTACGCTCATCGCGACGCGCACGCCCGAGGGTCACCTGCAGCACGACCTGCGGCTGCAGGGCGAGAAGGAGACCGTGTTCCTTGAGTTCTGACGACAGGCCCGAGGCCGCAGAGCCCCACGACGTGGGACTGCTCTCGCCGGTGTCGATTCTCGTCGCGGATGCCGTGTCGGATGCCGCCGTCGTCGAGCGGATGGTCGCGGCCGAGCTGGCGCTGCTGCGCGCCTACGTCGCCGAGGGGCACGCGCCCGCGTCGGTTGGGGCCGCCGCGGAGGCCGTGTCCGTCGCGATCGAGCTCTCCGCGCTCGCCCGCGACGCGGTGCCCGGGGGCAACCCGGTGATCCCGCTCGTGGCCCTGTTGCGTCGGCAGGTCGCTGCGGTCGATGACGATGCCGCCGGATGGGTGCACCGCGGCGCGACCAGCCAGGACATCCTCGACACCGCGCTCATGCTGCTCTGCCGGGATGTCGCGGCCGCGATCGAGCAGCAGCTCGCGCGCGCGATCGCCGCGACGGCCGCGCTCGCCGAACGGCACCGCGACGACCCCGCCGCGGCACGCACCCTCACCCAGCACGCCGTGCCGACCACCCTCGGACTCAAGGCCGCGCTCTGGACGCGAGGGCTCGTGCGCGCCCGCGCGGAACTCGCGCGCGTCGCGGCGACGCTTCCGGCGCAGCTCGGCGGCGCGGGCGGCACGCTCGCCGCGATCGCCGAGCGGATCGGGGTCGACGCGGCGCTCGAGCTGCCGCGCGCCTACGCACGCGAGCTCGGGCTCGCGGCCCCGGCATCCGTGTGGCACACCGACCGCGCCCCCGTCACGGCGATCGGCGCCGCCCTCGCCGGGGTCGTCTCGACGGCGGGGGTGCTCGCGAGCGACGTCGCGCAGCTGGCGCGCACCGAGGTCGGCGAGGCATCTCCCGCGAGCGGGGGCGGCTCGAGCACGATGCCCCAGAAGGCCAACCCGGTCGATGCCGTGCTCGTGCGCTCCGCGGCGCTGCGCGCGCCCTCCCTCCTGGCGACGCTGCAGCTCGCGGCGGGGCTCGCGGTCGACGAGCGTCCCGACGGCGCCTGGCACGCGGAGTGGCCCACGCTGCAGGAGCTGTTGCGCCTCACGCTCGGCACGGCGGAGCGCACCGCGGCGCTCGCCGAGGGCCTCGTGCTCCACCCCGAGCGGGCGCGCGCCAACCTCGACGCGACGGCCGGGGCGATCCTCAGCGAGCGGCTCGCCATCCACCTCACCCCGCTCATCGGGCGGGAGCGTTTCGACGCCCTGGTGGCGGATGCCGCGGGGGCGCGTTGCGCGCCCGCGTCGCCGCGCTGCCCGAGGCAGCCGAACTCGATCTCGACGCGCTCTTCGACCCGAGCGGCTACCTCGGCGTGGCCGGACGCGTGACCGACGAGATCGTGCGCGAGGCGCGGGACGGGGGCAGCGGTGAGTGTGCCCGCGATCACCCTGAGCGCCCCGCTCGGCCCCGCGGGCGCGCCGCTCGTCGTGCTCGGTGCCTCGCTCGGAACCTCGAGCATCCTCTGGGAAGACGTCGTGCCGGTGCTCGCCGCACGCTACCGCGTGCTCAGCTGGGACCTGCCGGGGCACGGCGCCTCGCCGGTCGCGACCGCGCCGTTCACCGTCGCCGACCTCGCGGATGCCGTGGCCGCCGCAGTCGACGAGCCGGCGTTCGCCTACGCGGGCGTCTCGCTCGGCGGCGCCGTCGGGCTCGAGCTCGCGTTGCGTCACCCCGCCCGTCTCTCCTGCGCCGTGATCATCGCCTCCGGGGCGCGGCTGGGTGAGCCCGCGGCGTGGAATGAACGCGCCGCGCAGGTGCGGGCGCAGTCCACCTCGAGCCTCATCACGGCATCCGCATCGCGCTGGTTCGCACCGGGGTCGATCGAGCGCCGTCCCGAGCTCTCGGGCCGGCTGCTGCACGCGCTGCAAGACGCCGACGACGAGAGCTACGCCCGCTGCTGCGAGGCGCTCGCGCAGCACGACGTGCGTGCGCGGCTCGCCGAGATCGCGGTGCCCACGCTCGCCGTCTGGGGCGAGTACGACACCGTGTCGCCCGAGCCGCTCGCCGCCGAGATCGCCGAACGGGTGCAGCACGGCCGCACGCTGCGCATCGCCGACGCCGGGCATCTTCCGCCCGCCGAACAGCCGGAGGCCACCGCGGCCGCGCTGCTGGAGTACGTCGAGGAGGCACGATGACCACCGAGGATGCAGGGCTCACCGATCGCGAACGTCTCGCGCAGGGCATGGAGGTGCGCCGCGCGGTGCTGTCGGATGCCCACGTGGATGTTGCGGCAGCATCCGCGACCGAGTTCACCGCGCCCTGGCAGGACTTCATCACGCGCGTCGCGTGGGGGAGGTCTGGTCGCGACCGGGACTGGACCGCCGCTCGCGCTCGATCGCGGTGCTCAGCTCGCTCATCGCGCACGGGCACCACGAGGAGCTCGCGATGCACGTGCGCGCGGCGCGGCGCAACGGGCTGACGGTCGACGAGATCCGCGAGGTGATCCTGCAGAGCGCGATCTACTCGGGCGTGCCGGCGGCGAACGCCGCGTTCCGCATCGCTCAGGAGGCGCTCGCCGACGACGCGGCGGCCGACGGCGCCGCCGAGCCCTGAGTCACAGCTCGGTCGTGAAGGGCCAGCCCGTGTAGCACTCGGCGAGGAAGCGGCGGGCCGACTCCGAGCCGACGACGGCACGCAACTCGCCCTCCTGACGTCGGCGATCGAAGTCGCTCGCGTCGGGCGCGGTGTGCAGCATGCTCGTCATCCACCACGAGAAGTGCTGGGCCTTCCAGATGCGCTCCAGGGCCACCGTGGTGAACGACTCGAGCGGGCGCGCGTCGTTCGCGCGCAGCAACGCGGCCAGCGCGCGGTGCAGCAGCACGACATCAGCGATCGCGAGGTTCATGCCCTTCGCACCCGTGGGCGGCACGGTGTGCGCGGCGTCGCCAATGAGGGCGGTGCGGCCCGTCACGAGCTCGTGCGCCACGAAGCTGCGGAAGCGCAGCACGTCGCGCTGGAAGATCGGGCCCTCGGCGAGGGTGTGGCCGTCGACGCGCAACTGCAGCTGATCCCAGATCTCGCGCTCGCTCATCGACTCGGGGTCGAGCTCGGGATCGCACTGCAGGTACATGCGCTGCACGCTCGCGCTGCGCTGGCTCACGAGGGCGAAGCCGTGCGGGGAGTTGCTGTAGATGAGCTCGTCGGAGCTCGGGGGCGCCTCGCACAGGATGCCGAACCACGCGAAGGGGTACTCGCGGAAATAGCCCGCGTGCGAGCCGCTCACCGACTGGCGCACGACGCTGTGCGATCCGTCCGCTCCGACCACGAAGTCGGCCTCGATCGTCACCGGCCGGCCCTCGGGGTCGCTCGCGATGACGCGCGGTTGCGCGGAGTCCGGATCCTCGACGCGCAGCGCCGTCATGCCGAAGCGGATCTCCTGACCCGCGGCGAGCCGCACCTCGAGCAGGTCTTTCAGCACCTCGTGCTGCGGGTAGAGCCAGACACCGCGCCCGGTGAGGCCCGCGAAGTCGATGCGGTGGCCCTCGCCGGCGAAGCGCAGCTCGATGCCGTCGTGACGGGTGCCGACCGTGCGCACGCGCGAGGAGGCGCCGGTCGTCTCGAGCAGCTCGACGGTGGCCTGCTCGAGGATGCCGGCCCGGATCGTGCGCTCGATCTCGGAGCGGCTGCGGCGGTCGATCACGACCGACTCGATGCCGTCGGAGGCGAGCAGGTGCGCGAGCATGAGCCCGGCCGGGCCGGCTCCGACGATCGCGACGCGCGTGCGCACGGTTTCGGTCATGGGTGTGGTCTCCTTCGACGACGGCAGGGCTCGGTGCCAGTGTGCCGTCGGGCACCGCGGTGTGTGCGCTGCTTCCCGTTGAACGGGAAACAAGCGGATGCGCAGGTCAGCGCGCGCCGGACGCGAGCGTCGCGCGCACCTCCTCGGCCGCCTCGCGCAGGGCCGCGATCGCCGTGGCGGGCGCCTGCTCCCGGGGAGCACGACCGAGAGCGCCGCGATCACGGTGCCCGTGGCATCCCGAACCGGCACCGCGACACCGGTCGAGACCGCCTCGACCGTGCCGGGCATGACGGCATGACCGAGGCGCCGCACCTCGGCGAGCTTGCGGCGCAGGGCCTCGGGCTGCGTGATGGTCTCGGGCGTGAGAGCGGCGAGCGGGCCTGCGATGAGCTGCTCCTGCTGCTCTGCCGGGCGGTGCGCGAGCAGCACGATGCCCGCCGAGGAGGCGTGCAGGGGCAGCCGTTCGGCGATGCGCGCGATGTTGGCACCCGCGTGCGGCGAGGAGAGCCGCTCGAGGAAGAGCGCCTCGCCCTGCTCGTAGACGGCGAGCTGGGTGTGCTGGCGCACGCGCGCCTGCACCCGCTCCATCGCGGGGAGCGCGGCCTGCCGCAGGCGCAGGGCCTCGGAGCCGCGCAGGGCGAGCTCCCACAGGCGCAGGCCGAGGCGCACGCGGCGGTCGTCGTCACGCTCGAGCAGGCCGGTCTCGACGAGCGAGTCGACGAGACGGTGCGCCGTGGAGGAGGCCAGCTCGGCGCGGCGCGCGATCTGGGCGACCGTCTGCACCGTGCGCTCCGTCGTGAACGTGTCGAGGATGCGCACGGTGCGCTCGAGCACCGATTCCCCCGACGAGGAGTTGGCCATGCGCCCCAGCGTGGCACAGGCTGCGCCCGGGCCTCGACGTGCATCCCGCGGCTCGCTAGAGTAGTTGCTAGACGAACGAACGTTCGCACAGCGAACAGAAGGGCGGCGCCCGTGATCGATAAGACCGTCGCCGACATCGAGAGCGCGGTCGCCGACATCCCCGACGGTGCCGTCGTGATGATCGGCGGCTTCGGGCGCGCCGGGCAGCCTCGCGAACTCATCGACGCGCTCATCGCCCGCCGGCTGCAGGGTCTGACGGTGGTCAACAACAACGCGGGGAACGGCGACACGGGGCTCGCGGCACTGCTGGAGACGGGGGCGGTGCGCAAGATCATCTGCTCCTTCCCGCGGCAGAGCGACTCCTGGGTGTTCGATCGTCTGTATCGGGCGGGCGAGATCGAGCTCGAGCTCGTGCCGCAGGGCAACCTGGCCGAACGCATCCGCGCCGCCGGGGCCGGCATCGGGGCGTTCTACACGCCCACCGGATACGGCACCCAGCTCGCCGAGGCGCGCGAGACGCGGCGCATCGACGGACGCGACTACGTGCTGGAGTACCCCATCCGTGCCGACTACGCCCTCGTGAGCGCCCTCACGGCCGACCGCTGGGGCAACCTCGTCTATCGCAAGACGGCCCGCAACTTCGGTCCGCTCATGGCGGCCGCAGCGACGACCACGATCGTGCAGGTCGACCACATCGTGCCGCTCGGCAGCATCGACCCCGAGGCCGTCGTGACCCCCGGCATCTACGTCGACCGCGTGGTCGCGTTGGGCGAGCGAGCGTGGCTTCGCGACGGCGAGTTCATCGGCGGCGTGACCGTCGAGGGCGCACCTCGAGCCCGCGACCACCACGATGCCCGGCCAGGAGGCGACTGACATGGCGACCCGCATCAGCCGCGAGGAGCTCGCCCGACGCATCGCTGCCGACATCCCCGACGGTGCCGTCGTGAACCTCGGCATCGGCGCGCCGACCCTCGTGGCCGACTACCTGCCCGAGGATCGCGAGATCATCCTGCACACCGAGAACGGCATGCTCGCGATGGGGCCGAAGCCGGCTCCCGACCGCGTCGACCCCGACCTCATCAACGCGGGCAAGCAGCCCGTCACCGAGCTGCCGGGCGCCGCCTACTTCCACCACGCCGACTCGTTCGCGATGATGCGCGGCGGCCACCTCGACGTGTGTGTGCTCGGCGCCTTCCAGGTGTCGCAGAGCGGGGATCTCGCGAACTGGTCGACGGGCGCGCCGGATGCGATCCCCGCCGTCGGCGGAGCCATGGATCTCGCGATCGGCGCGAAAGCGGTCTACGTCATGACCGACCTGCTGACCCGCGACGGCACCGCGAAGCTCGTGACCGAGTGCAGCTATCCGCTCACGGGCGTGGGATGCGTCACGCGCGTCTACACGGACCACGCGGTGTTCGACGTGACCGCGCGCGGCTTCGTCGTGACCGAGCTGTTCGGAGACACGACGCTCGCCGAACTGCGTGAGCTGACCGGACTCGAGCTGGAGGAGGCGGAATGACCGCGAGCTACATCTACGACGCCGTGCGCACGCCCTTCGGGCGCGCGGGAGGCGCGCTCGCCGGGGTGCGGCCCGACGACCTCGCGGCCGTCGTCATGCGGGCGAGCGTCGAACGCACCGGCCTCGATCCCGCGCGCATCGACGACATCGTCTTCGGCGATGCCAACCAGGCGGGTGAAGACAACCGCGACGTCGCGCGCTTCGGCGCGCTGCTGGCCGGCTTCCCGACGAGCGTGCCGGGCGTCACCGTCAACCGGCTGTGCGGCTCGGCGGTCGAGGCCGTCATCCAGGGCTCGCGCGCGATCGAGACGGGGGATGCGAGCCTCGTGCTCGCAGGCGGGGTCGAGTCGATGAGCCGTGCCCCCTTCGTCGTGGAGAAGTCGCCCAAGCCGTGGCCGGCATCCGGCAACCCCACGATGTGGAACACCTCGATCGGCTGGCGCATGGTGAACCCCGCGCTGCCCGTGGAGTGGACCATCTCGAACGGGCAGGCCGCCGAGAAGCTCGCACGCATCTACGACATCAGTCGCGAGGCGCAGGATGCTTTCGCCCTGCGCAGTCACCGGCTCGCCGCGGAGGCGTGGGAGGCCGGCATCTACGCGCCCGAGATCGTGCAGGTGCCGGGGGCCGAACTCGCCTGCGACGAAGGCATCCGTGCCGACACCTCGCTCGAGAAGCTCGGGGCCTGCGGGCGCTGTTCGCCGCCGACGGCACCGTCACGGCCGGCAACTCCTCCTCGATCAACGACGGGGCGTCCGCCGTGCTGCTGGGGGCCGAGGGGGCGCTGGATGCCGAGCCGATGGCGCGCATCACGGGCCGAGGCGCGTACGGCAACGACCCCGACCTCTTCGGCATCGCGCCCGTGGAGGCCGTGCGGCGTGCTCTCGCGCGCGCCGGGCGCACCTTCGACGACGTCGACGTGCTCGAGCTCAACGAGGCCTTCGCGTCACAGAGCCTCGCGTGCCTGCAGCTGTGGCCCGAACTCGACCCCGAGCGGGTCAACATCCACGGCGGGGCGATCGCGATCGGGCATCCGCTGGGGGCCTCCGGCGGGCGGATCATCGCCCACGCGGCGCACGAACTCGTGCGGCAGGGCGGCGGCGTCGCGGTCGCGGCGATCTGCATCGGGGTGGGCCAGGGACTCGCGATCGTGCTGGAGCGATGAGCGACGACTTCGTGCAGTCGTTCGCCCGGGGCCTCGCGGTGATCCGGGCGTTCGACGCCGTGCATCCCGAGCTGAGCCTCGCCGAGGTGGCTCGACGGGCCGAGGTGCCGCGCGCGGCGGCGCGCCGCTTCCTGCGCACCCTCGAGGTGCTCGGCTACGTGCACAGCGACGGCAAGACGTTCCGGCTCACCCCGCGCGTGCTCGAGCTGGGGTTCGCCTACCTCTCGGCGCTGACGCTGCCCGAGATCGCCCAGCCGCACCTCGAACGCCTGTCGCACGAGCTCGACGAGAGCGTGTCGGCGGCGGTGCTCGATGGATCTGAGATCGTCTACGTGGCGCGGGTCGCCACTCGGCGCATCATGTCGGTCGGCATCACGATCGGAACGCGCTTCCCCGCCGCGCAGACGTCGATGGGCAGGGTGCTGCTCGCGGCATCCGACCCGGGTCACGCGCCCGAGGTGCCGGGTGCGGGCTGGGCGCTCGTGGACCAGGAACTCGAGCCGGGGCTGCGGGCGATCGCGGCCCCCGTACGGGATCGCTCGGGGAGGTCGTCGCGGCGGTCAACGTATCGACGAGCGCGGCGCGCACGAGCCTCGAGCATTTGCGTGAGGTGTACCTGCCCGCCCTGCTGCGCACGACGACCGCGATCGAGCGCGAGCTGCACGCGCCTGGCGCGTAGGACGAGGGCTGCGCAGATACCCCAGGGGGTATACACTACCGGCATGATCGCCGATATCAAGAAGCGCGCCCTGCACCGCTCGCGCATCCTTCAAGGGCAACTGCGCGGGGTCGAGAAGATGATCGAAGACGAGGCGTACTGCGTCGACATCATCACGCAGACCCTCGCGATCCAGAAGTCGCTGCGCAGCCTCAACAAGCTGCTCGTCGAGAACCACCTGCGCACGCACGTGTCGCACATGTTCGACGAGGGCGGCGACGAGCGCGAGAAGGCCGTTGACGAACTGCTGGCCCTGTTCGAGCTGCAGCAGAACCGGGGGCGTGATGAGCGAGCACCAGCACCACGACGAGCACGAGCACCACGGGCACGGAGCCGGTCTCGAGACGCCCGCTGCGCGGGCTACTCAACCGGGGGTGGCGCACGACGACCACGCCGGCCACGACCACGCCGCGCACGACCACGCCGCGCACGACCACAGCGGGCATGCCGGACACGACCCCGCACAGTTCCGCAAGCTGTTCTGGATCAGCCTCCTGCTCACGGTGCCGACGCTCGTGTTCTCGACCGGCCTGCAAGACATCCTGGGTCTCGGCGGCCCGCGCTTCCCGGGCAGCGAGTGGATCCCGGCGGTGTTCGGTGCCGCGATCACCGTCATCGGCGGCCGCATCTTCCTGACCGGCGCCTGGCACGAGCTGCGCGGCAAGAGCCCGGGCATGATGACGCTCATCTCGCTCGCGATCGTCGTGTCGTTCGGCTACTCGGCCGCGGTGATGTTCGGGCTGCCCGGCATGGACTTCTGGTGGGAGCTCTCGACCCTCATCACGATCATGCTGCTCGGCCACTGGATCGAGATGTCGGCGGTGCACGGCGCCCAGAACGCGCTCGGGGAACTCGCGAAGCTGCTGCCGGATGAGGCCGAGGTGCTGCGCGAGGGCGAGCCGGTGACCGTGGCCCGCTCCGAACTGGCAGTCGGCGACCACGTGCTCGTGCGCCCGGGTGCCGCGATCCCCGCCGACGGTCGCGTCGTCGAGGGCACGGCGGAGGTCGACGAGTCGCTGCTCACGGGAGAGTCGACACCCGTCGACAAGGCGGCCGGTGCCGAGGTCGTCGCGGGCTCCATCGCATCCGGTTCCCTCACGATCGAGGTGACGCGCACCGGGGGAGACACCGCCCTCGCGGGCATCATGAAGCTCGTCGCGGATGCGCAGGCGAGTCGGTCTCCCGCGCAGTTGCTCGCCGATCGCGCGGCGGCGCTGCTGTTCTACGTCGCGGTCGGGGCGGCCGTCATCACCCTCGCCGTGTGGTGGCTGCTGCAGCCCGACGACCCTTCGTTCGTGCTCGAACGCGTCGTCGCGGTGCTCGTGATCGCGTGCCCGCACGCGCTCGGCCTCGCGATCCCGCTCGTCGCCCAGATCTCGACGGCGCTCGCCGCCAAGCGCGGCATCCTGATCCGCAGCCGCGCGGCGCTCGAAGACGCCAAGGACGTGGATGTCGTGCTGTTCGACAAGACCGGCACGCTCACCGAGGGGCGCCAGTCGCTCGCCGCGGTGACCCCCGCATCTGGAGCCGACGAGGCCGAGGCGCTCGCGCTCGCCGCGGCCGTCGAGGGGCACAGCGAGCACCCGATCGGGCGCGCGATCGTCGAGGCGGCGCGTGAGCGAGGGCTCAGCGTGCCGAAGGCGACGGGGTTCCGTGCGCTCGCCGGACGTGGGGCTGTCGCGACGGTCGACGGGCGGCAGCTCGCCGTCGCGAGCTCGCGCTACGTGACCGAGCGCGGCATCCAGCTCGAACCGGAGCTCGTGCACGCCACCCGGGCGGCGCACTCCGACGGGTCGTCCGTCGTGCTGCTGGTCGACGGTGACGACGCGGACGCCCGCGTGCTCGCGGCCTTCGGCATCGCCGACCGGGTGCGCGCCGAGTCCCGCGAGGCGGTCGCCGAGCTGCGTGAGCGCGGCATCCGGGTGGCGATGCTCACGGGCGACGCACACGCGGTCGCGGCGCACGTCGCATCCGATCTCGGAATCGACGAGGTGCGCGCCGAGGTGCTGCCCGAGCAGAAGTCGGCCGAGGTCGCCGCCCTGCAGGACGGCGGGGCCGCGCGCGTCGCGATGGTCGGTGACGGCATCAACGACGCGCCCGCGCTCGCGAAGGCCGATCTCGGCATCGCGATCGGGGCGGGAACGGATGTCGCGATCGAGTCGGCGGGCGTCGTACTGGCCTCGTCCGACCCGCGCGGGGTGGTCGACACCATCACGCTGAGTCGCGCGAGCTACCGCAAGATGCTGCAGAACCTGTGGTGGGCGGCGGGCTACAACGCCCTGGGCATCCCGCTCGCCGCGGGGGTGCTCGCGGGAGTCGGGTTCCTCATGCCGCCGTGGCTGGCCGCGGTGCTCATGAGCGTGTCGACGGTCATCGTGGCCCTCAACGCGCAACTGCTGCGTCGCCTCCGCTTCCGCCGCTGACCCCCGCCCCCTCCCGCGAGCGCTACCGAAACCGGCGAGCGCTACCGGTCTACGGGTAGCGCTCGCGGATTCGGGTAGCGCTCGCGGGCATGCCGCGGATGCCATGATGGGCGCATGACGACGAAGCCGAAGCGGGTGGTCGTCGCCATCAACCCGACGGCGTCGTTCGGCGCGAGTCGCGACGTCGGCCCGGCCGTCGTGCAGACGCTGCGCGCCATGGGGCACGAGGTGACCTCGCTCACCGAGCCCGACTTCGAGTCGCTGCTCGAGGTGGCGCACACGGCGCTGCGTTCACGACCCGACGCGCTCGTCGTCGTGGGCGGCGACGGCATGGTCAACCTCGGCGTCAACCTGCTCGCCGGCACCCGCGTGCCCCTCGGCATCGTGCCCTCGGGAACCGGCAACGACATGGCCCGCGGCCTCGGCATCCCGCACGACGACACCGAGGCGGCGATCCGGATGCTGGGCGAGCGTCTGCAGGCACCGCCGCGCGTGATCGACGCGGTGCGCATCCGCTGGACGGATGACGACGGCACGCCCGGTGAGCGGCGTTTCGCGTGCGCGCTCTCGGCGGGTTTCGACGCGATCGTCAACGAGCGGGCGAACCTCATGCGGCGCCCGAAGGGGCCGAGCCGCTACATCCTCGCGCTGCTCGCGGAGCTCGCCGGGCTGAGGCCACTGCGCTACCGCGTGACGCTCGACGACGATCAGCTGGAGCTCGACGCGCTGCTCGTGTCGGTGGGCAACAACGTGTCACTCGGCGGGGGCATGAAGATCACCCCGGAGGCCCTGCTCGACGACGGCCTGCTCGACGTGATGCTCGTGAAGCCCCTGTCGCGCATCGCGTTCCTGCGCATCTTCCCGCGCGTGTTCCGGGGCGAGCACACGAGCGACCCACGGGTCGTGATGCGGCGGGCGAAACGCATCCGGATCGAGGTCGACGCACCGCTCGTCGCCTACGCCGACGGGGAGCGGATCGGGCCCCTTCCGGTGGAACTCGAGGTCGAGCCCGGCGCCCTGCGGGTGCTCGCCTGAGCCGCCCCGGCCGTTTTGGCCGACCCCTCGACCTATGGCATAATCGTCAAGTTGTCGCGCTTCGCGATGGCGAAACGGCCCCATCGTATAGCGGCCTAGTACGCCGCCCTCTCACGGCGGTAACGCGGGTTCGAATCCCGCTGGGGTCACCAAGGCAGAAGCCCGGTCTACGGACCGGGCTTCTTGCGTTCGCTCGCGCGACGCGAGGCCGGCACGTGCGGCCCCCGGTTGCATCGCGCCGGGTCGCATCGACCCTTGCCTCAGCGCCCGCGTGCTCGCATACTCCCTCCCATGCCGCGTCGTCCGTTCCAGCGCCTCACCATCGTGCGTCTCATGCAGCATCCCGAGCGTCCGCCCTGGGATGCCGGAAGTGATGCGATCCAGGCGGCGCACGTCGCCTACCTGCAGGGTCTGCACGCGCGCGGCGTGATCCTCGTGAACGGCCCGATCGAGCAGCTCGACGATTCGATGTTCCGCGGCATGAGTCTCTACACCGTGTCTCCGGATGAGGCGCGCGCGTTCGCGGCCGAGGATCCGGCGGTGCGGGCGGGCTGGTTCGTGCCGACCGTGGACGGCTGGATCTTCCCCGCCGTGCCCCGCGCGATCGGCGATCGGGTGGACCTCGAGGTCGACGTTCCCGAGTCGTGAGCGCCGGGCGAGGAGCATCGAGCCGCCGGAATCGACCCGAGCGGATACTGGGAGCATGATTCAGATCGAGAACCTGTCCGCGGTGGTCGCCTACGATCCCGAGCGCCGAGCATCGCAGGTCGCGTTCGCGGCCGCGGGCGTGCGCGCGGTCGTGTTCGCGTTCTCGGCGGGCCAGGAGCTGGCCGAGCATCGGGCGCCGGCGCCGATCCTGCTGCAGGCGCTCGAGGGCGAGTTGCGGGTTGCGGCCGAGGGCCGCGAGGTGGTGCTGCGGCCCGGCGGGATGCTGCACCTCGACGCGGGGGTTCCGCACTCGGTCGCGGCGGATGCGGCGGCCAAGCTGCTGCTCTGCATTCTGAAGTAGTCACCTGCCTGCACGCGCCCTTGACGTGACCGCGGCATCCGCCTAACCTACAACCAAATGGTTGTATCAACGCCGCTCAGCGACGCCGAGGTGGATCGGCTCTTCCACGCGCTCGCCGACGCCACGCGCCGCGACATCCTGCGGCGCAGCATCGACGGCGAGTTGTCGGTGAGCCGACTCGCCGAGGAGTACCCCATGAGCTTCGCGGCCGTGCAGAAGCACGTCGCAGTGCTCGAGCAGGTGGGACTGGTCAGCAAGGTGCGCCGGGGGAGGAGCTGCTCGTGCGGTCGGAACCTGAAGCCCTGCGCCGCGCCCGCGAAGCCCTCGACCAGTTGGAAGAAGCCTGGCGGGGTCGCGTGGAGCGCATGGCCGCGCTGCTCGACGAGTGACACACGAACAAGGAGACGCAGATGGAACTGGCAGTCGACAAGGATCTCGAGAACGCGACCCTCACCGTGACGGCGACCTTCGCGTATCCGATCGAGAAGGTGTGGGCGCTCTACGCCGACCCGCGCAAGCTCGAGCGCTGGTGGGGGCCACCCACCTACCCCGCGACGGTCGTGCGTCACGAGCTCACACCGGGCGGGGTCGTGCACTACTACATGACGAGCCCCGAGGGGGAGCAGTTCCACGGCGTCTGGCACGTGAAGACGGTCGATGAGCCCACGGGCTTCACCGTCGACGACTTCTTCGCCGATGCCGAGGGCGCACCCGCAGAGGGGATGCCGACCGTGCACATGGACTACCGCTTCGAGTCCACGCCCGACGGCACCCGCATGGTGTGCGTCTCGAGCTACGACTCGCTCGAGGATCTGCAGAAGACCCTCGACATGGGCATGGAGGAGGGGCTCGTCGGATCGATGGGCCAGATGGAGGCCGTGCTCGCCGAAGGCTAGGGCCGATCGCCGCCGACGAATACACTCACGGCATGGCGAAGAAGACGATCACGATTCTCACCGACGACCTCGACGGCGAGGAACTGCCCGCCGGTTCGCGCAGCACGCGCTTCGCGCTCGACGGGGCGGAGTACGAGATCGACCTCTCCGCGACCAACGCGCGGGCGCTGGCTGATGCGCTCGCCCCCTACATCGCCGCCGGTCGGCGGGTCGGCAGCGCGCGTGGCGCGTCGACCGGGCGTCCGCGGGCTCGTGCCAAGAGCGCGGATGCCGAACGTCTCGCCGCGATCCGGTCCTGGGCGCAGGGCAACGGCTACGCGGTCGGCGACCGGGGTCGCATCAAGGCCGAGATCGTGGAGGCGTTCGACGCAGCGCACTGAGTCGGCGGTGAGCGTCTCCCAAATCAAGGACCGGGGCGCCCGAATCAAGGACCGGGGCGCCCGAATCAAGGACCCGGTGGGGCTCGTGTCGTCTGGAGGGGCGCCTGAGGCATCCGAGCCGGATCCGTTCCTTGATTTGGGCGCGCCGGTCCTTGAGAGGGAGCGGAACGAGCTGCCCGCATGTCCGACGCTCGCGCCATGATGTGTGCATGTGCGGACGATTCGCGAACGACGCCGAGACCAACGAGCTGATCGAGGAGTTCGTCGCGGCAGGCAACGACTACCGTGACTGGCGCCCCCAGTTCTCGATCGCACCCACCGAGGTCGTGCCGATCGTGCGCGAGCGGGCCGCGGCATCCGGGGAACTCGTGCGCACCATCGAGCCCGCCGAGTGGGACTTCCACCCGCCGTTCCTGACGGCCAAGACCCGTCCGCAGTTCAACGCCCGCATCGAGACGATCGCCACGAACGGCCTGTGGAAGTCGGCCTTCGCGGGCAACCGCTGCATCGTGCCGATGCGCGGTTACTACGAGTGGACGGGCGAGGCGGGCGACAAGCAGCCGCACTTCTTGCACGGTGAGCGACCCATCCTGGCCGCGGCGGGCCTGGCGACGGCCCGCAAGGTCGACGACGAGTGGGTCGTGTCGACGGTCATCGTCACGCGGGAGGCACGCGACGCATCCGGTGAGGTGCATCCGCGGATGCCGGCCTTTCTCACCCGCGAAACGTACGACGAGTGGTTGTCGCCCGCGAAGCTCGCATCCGACGCCGACAAGGAGCGGATGCTGCACCTGCTCGAGTCGGTGTCGAGCGAGGTCGCCGCCTCGCTCACCGGCTACGAGGTCGACCGCCGGGTGAACAACTCGCGCACGATCGACCCGGCCGATCCCGGGCTCATCGAACCGCTCGCCGGCTGAGTTCGCGCGCCCAGCGCCCGCATCTTTCAGTGCGCGGCGAGCTGCGGCTCGAGCGGCACCTCGGCGTTCTTCGCATGGCCCGCGTGCGTCAGCGACATCCGATCGATCCACGCCAGGGCGACCGCGGAGAGGATGAAGGTGATGTGGATCATCACCTGCCAGAAGACGCCGTCCCAGGTGTAGTCGTCGCTGCCCTCGATGTCGGGGGCGTCGCCGGAGCCGAGGTCGCCGACCTCGATGAACGTCTTCAGCAGGTGGATCGACGAGATGCCGATGATGGCCATCGCGAGCTTCACCTTGAGCACGTTGGCGTTGACGTGGCTGAGCCATTCGGGCTGGTCGGGATGCCCGTCGACCTTGATGCGCGACACGAACGTCTCGTAGCCGCCGATGATCACCATGATGAGCAGGTTCGCGATCATGACGACGTCGATGAGTCCGAGCACGGCGAGCATGACGGTCGCCTCGGTGAACTCGTAATGCGAGTTCTCGGGGTAGAGGAACGAGCCGATCACCTGCTCGCCCAGGTGCCACAGCTCGGTCATGAACACCACGACGTAGATGAGCTGGGCCACGATGAGCCCGAGATAGAGCGGGGCCTGCAGCCAGCGGCTGAAGAAGATGAAGTAGCCGACGGTGCTCACCCAGGGGGCCTGCGGCTTGTAGCGGCCAGGTTCGTACGGGGCGGATGCTGCGGCGGATGCGTGGGCGGGGTCGGTGGAGGTGGGGCGCGGCTCGGTCATCGGGGTCGGGTGCTCCTGGTCGGGTCGTGTCAGCAGGTGAAGAATACGGGTTCACCGCCGGGAGCGCGCCGAGTGACGTATCCGGCGTCGAAGCGCGCGACCGGCGTGCACATCCGCCACCCCTCGGCGCCCGATAGTCTGGCGCGCATGACGACGACGTCGCCGGCGCTGCGCGCCTCGGTCATCGCCCGCTACGCGGCCGGCTCGATCGGCACGGGCGGATTCGCCACGCTGCCGGGCCTCGTGCTCGCGATCTACCTCACCGACACGCTCGGGATCGCCGCGCTCGGCGCATCCATCATCATCGGCGTCGCGAAACTGTGGGACGTCGTCATCGACCCCGTCATCGGCGGCCGCAGCGACCGCAGCCTGGCACTCACCGGATCGCGCCGACGCTTCATGGTTCTCGGCGGCCTGCTGCTGCCGGTGTTCTTCGTGCTCACCTTCGCCGCCAACCCGGATGCCGGGCCGCTCGCCAACAGCATCTGGGTGCTCGTCGCGTTCATGCTCGCGGCCACCGGGTTCAGCCTCTTCCAGGTGCCCTACATCGCCCTGCCGGCAGAGCTCGTCACCGACTACGACGCCCGCACCCGACTGCTGTCGGCGCGCGTCGTCGTGCTCACCTTCGCGATCCTGCTGTTCGGTGCGGGCGGCCCCGAGCTGGTCAGCGCGTTCGCGGGGATGCCGGGCGGCGGCTACCTGTGGATGGCGATCGTCGCGGGGGTGCTGCTCGGCATCGGCATGCTCATCGCCGCCACCTCCGCGCCGCGCGAAGCGATCACCAGCCCGCCGCGCACCTCCATCGCGAGCCACTACCGCGACGGCCTCGCGGCTCTGCGCGGCAGTCGCGCCTTCCGGATGCTTCTGGCCACCTTCCTGCTGCAGGCCCTCGCGACCGGCATGATGCTCGCGGGCGCGGCCTACATCTCCAAGTGGGTGCTGCAGGCCGGCACGAGCGGCACGACCTTCCTCTTCATCGCACTCATCGCGCCTGCGCTCGTCTGCGCCCCGGTCTGGTCGCTCATCTCGCGACGCACCGGCAAGGAGCTCGCGTTCGGCGCCGCATCCGTGCTGTTCGGCCTCGCCGCCCTCTCGCTCGTCATGCTGGTGTGGATGCCGGGGCCGTGGCTGTACGCACCGGTCGCCCTCGCAGGCGCCGCGTACGCGGGCATGCAGACGCTGCCCATGGCGATGCTGCCCGACGTCATCAGCCACGACGCGAAGACCAACGGTCCGGGCCGGGCCGGCATCTTCGGCGGCGTCTGGACCGCCGGCGAGACCACCGGCATGGCGCTCGGCGCCGTCGTGCTCACGCTCATCCTCGCGCTCACCGGCTACCAGGAGTCGGTCGCCGACGTCGCCGTCGAGCAGAGTGCGAACGCCATCACCGGCATCGTGCTGAGCTTCAGCATCGTGCCCGCCATCATGATCGGCCTGAGCCTGTGGACGCTGGGCCGCTACCCGCTGCGCCGCAGCGACATCGACGCGGCGACCGCCGCATCCGCGATCCGCACCGAAACCGCGTCGGCCACCCGTACCGACAGCGAGGAGCCTCTGTGAATCCGGCCATCGACGCCGACGCCATCATCGCCCGACTCGCCGACCTGCGTGCCGACGACCCGCCCACCCACGGCGGACGTGTGCTGAGCTACGTGTACGACTCCGGGCTCGCCGAACTCGACGAGGTCGCCCGGGCCGCCATCGCGCAGGTGCTTCCCGTCAACGGGCTCGACCCGACGACCTTCGGCTCGGTCGGCGTGCTCGAATCGGAGCTCGTCGGTTTCGTGCGCGAGCTGCTGCACGGTGATGCGGATGTCGTCGGTTCGGCCACGAGCGGAGGCACCGAGAGCTGCCTGCTCGCAGTCAAGACGGCGCGTGACGTATGGCGGCAGACGCATTCCGAGGGGCGCCCCCGGCTCGTGGCCCCGAGCACCGTGCACGCGGCGTTCCAGAAGGCGGCCGCGTACTTCGACCTCGCGCTCGATCTCGTGCCCGTCGCATCCGATGGCACCGTCGCGGCAGCGGATGTCGTGGCCCGCCTCGACGACGACGTCGCGCTCGTCGTGCTCTCGGCCCCCAACTACCCCTTCGCCACGCTCGACCCCGTCGTCGAGGTGGCCGCCGCGACCGATGCCGCGGGCATCGCGCTGCACGTCGACGCGTGCATCGGGGGTCTCGTGCTGCCGTTCTGGACGGATGCCGCGGGCGCCCCGCTGCCCGCGTGGGACTTCCGCGTGCCCGGCGTGACGAGCATGAGCGCCGACCTGCACAAGTACGGCTACGCCCCCAAAGGCGCCTCGGTCGTGCTGCAGCGCGGACGCGACCGACAGCGGCACCAGTTCTTCGCCACGACGCGCTGGCCCGGCTATCCCGTCGTCAACCCGACGCTGCTGGGTTCCAAATCGGCCGCGCCGCTCGCCGCGGCGTGGGCGATCAGCCAGTGGCTCGGCGCGGATGGGTTCGCGGAACTCGCGGCGTCGTGCGCGCGCAGCACGGCGGCTCTCCGCGCCGCCGTCGCGGGCATCGAGGGGCTGCGGGTCGTCGGCGACCCCGTCGGACCGCTCTTCGCGGTCGCCGCCGACGAGAGCGTGCCCGCCGACCGGCGCGTCGACCCGCACCACTGGGCCGACGTCGTGCGCGGCCACGGGTTCGTGCTGCAGCTGCAGCCGGCGCTGCGGCAGGAAGGCGACGCCGCGCTGCCTGCGACGACGCACCTCACCATCACGCCGGTCACCGAATCGGTGCTCGAGGGGCTCACGGCGGCGCTCGTCGCGGGTGCGGATGCCGTGCGCGGCACCCCGCACGTCGACGGTGCCGCGCTGCTCGCGGGGCTGCCACCGCTTGACCCGTCGGCGCTCGACTCGGAGACCGCATGGGCGCTGCTGCAGGGCATCGGGATCGGCGGGGAGCGGAGCTGCCCGACGCGCAGGCGCCGCTCATCGCGCTCATCGAGACACTGCCCGCGCCGATCGCCGAGCGGTTGCTCGTGGAGCTGCTGGGGCGGCTCGTCGAGCCATAGGGGGCGGCGGTTTCGAGACGCGTCGCTCCGCGACGCTCCTCAACCACCTGAGAAGTGCCCTGCCGAGGTGGTTGAGGAGCGCCGCGCGCAGCGCGACGCGTCTCGAAACCGCCGCCGCAGGCGCCGCTACAGCAGCGAGCGCCCCGCGAGGCCGCGGCCGCGGGCGACCACCGCATCCGCGAGCCCCAGCAGCGCGGCTGCCGCCGGCTCTGCGGGATCGCCCAGCACGACGGGAGAGCCCACGTCGCCCGCGGTGGGCACCGCCCCGGTGAGCGGCACCCGCGCCAGAAGCGGCACCTCCAGGCGCCGCGCCACCTCGTCGCCGCCGCCGGTGCCGAAGACGCCGCCGGACATGTTCTCGACCACGCCGATCACCGTCTGACCGGTCTGCCGGGCGAGCAGGCCCGACCGCTCGGCCACATCCGCGGCCGCCGCCTGCGGCGTCGTCACGACGATCACTTCGGCGTTCGGCAGCAACTGCCCGAGGGTGATCGCGACATCCCCGGTGCCGGGCGGCAGATCCAGCAGCAGCACGTCGAGATCGCCGAAGTGCACATCCGTGAGGAACTGCTGCATCGTGCGGTGCAGCAGCGGGCCGCGCCACGACACCGGTGTGCGGTCATCCACGAACATGCCGATCGAGATGACCTTCACCTCGTTCGCGATGGGCGGCAGGATCATGTCGCCCACCTGAGTGGGCTTGGCATCCGGGATGCCCAGGATGCCGGGAATCGAGAACCCGAACACGTCGGCGTCGACGAGGCCCACCGCGAGTCCGCGGGCCGCGAGCGCCGTCGCGAGCTCGGCCGTCACCGTCGACTTGCCCACCCCGCCCTTGCCGGAGGTCACCGCGATCACGCGGGTGAGCGTGCCGGGGCCGAACGGCATCCGCTTGGTGCCGCGCAGTCGCCGCACGAGCGTCTCGCGCTCGGCGGGTGTCATCACCCCCACCGACAGTTCGATCTCGCGGATGCCGGGCACCCCGAGCACCGCGGCACGCACGTCACGCTCGATGCGGTCGGCGGCCGGGCAGCCGACGATCGTCAGCCGCAGGTCGACCTGTGCCGTCGCGCCCTCGACGTCGACCGCGCGGATCATGTCGAGTTCGGTGATCGGGCGCCGGATCTCGGGGTCGAGCACACGCGCCAGAGCACTCCGCACCGCGGCCGCGTCGGGTGCGCCCGCGGCAGGTGCGGTCACTTGCCGACCTCGTCGGGCTCCTTCTCCCGATCCAGTTCCTCGAGCAGGCCGCGCAGTTCGGCGCGGATGAAGTCGCGCGTCGCCATCTCCTTCACCGCGAGCCGCAGCGCCACGACCTCGCGCGCGAGGTACTCGGTGTCGGCGAGGTTGCGCTCGGCGCGCTGACGATCCTGCTCGATCTGCACCCGGTCGCGGTCATCCTGCCGGTTCTGGGCGAGCAGGATGAGGGTGCGGCGTACGAGGCCTGCAACGAGAGCACGAGCGTGAGGGCGATGAACCCGTAGTCGGCGCGGTCGAATTGCAGGCCGTCGGGCGCGAAGGTGTTCCACGTCATCCACGCGAGCACGAAGGCGCTCAGCCCGAGCAGGAACCACGGGGTGCCCATGCCGCGGGCGATCGCCTCGGTGAACCGTCCGAAGCGGTCGCGGCCCGACGAGCGGAAGCCGAAGGTCGTGCGGATGCCCTTGGGCGCATCCAGGCGGGGCTCGTTACGGCGTGCCATGCGTCGTCCTCCTTCCACTCGTACGGGTCGGGATGGCTGCGGTGTCGGTGCTCACGGGTTCGGGGAGCTCTTCCGTGGTACTTCGCCAGTCATCCGGCAGGAGGTAGTCGAGGACGTCGTCGATGGTCACCACCCCGAGCAGCCGGTGCTTCTCGTCGACGACAGGCAGCGAGACGAGGTTGTACGACGCGAGGATGCGCGCCACCTCGGCCGCGCTCGTGTCGGCGGCGACGGGCTCGAGGGTCGCATCGATGAGCGTGCCGAGCCGCTCGTGCGGCGGGTAGCGCAGCATGCGCTGGAAGTGCACGAAGCCGAGGAAGCGGCCGGTCGGCGGCTCGTAGGGCGGCAGGGTCACGCACACCGCGGCTCCGAGGGCCGGCGCGAGCTCGTGGCGACGGATGAGGGCGAGACCCTCGGCCACCGTCGCATCGGCCGAGACGATGATCGGCTCGGTCGTCATGAGGCCACCCGCGGTCTCGGGGGCGTAGCTCAGCAGGAAGCGCACGTCCTCGGCCTCTTCGGGCTGCATGAGGCCGAGCAGCGCCTCACCGCGCTCCTCCGGGAGCTGCGCGATCAGGTCGGCTGCGTCATCCGGCTCCATCTGGTCGAGCACGTCGGCCGCGCGCTCGTCGCCGAGCTGGGCGAGGATGTCGATCTGGTCGGTCTCGGGCATCTCCTCGAGTGCGTCGGCGAGGCGGTCATCCGAGAGCTCCTCGGCGACCTCGATGCGGCGTTCCTCCGGCAGATCGAGCAGCGTGGATGCGAGGTCGGCGGGCAGCAGGTCGGCGTAGGTCGCGATGAGCTGCTCGGCGGACTGGGCCTCACCAGGTGCGGTCTTCTCGCGCACCTTGTCCCATCCCGCGAGCACGGTCGACCCCTTGCCGAACGGAGCGGCGCTCGTGCGGGGGCGACGCAGGAAGAGCTCGCCGACGACCCACTCGCCGGGGCCGGCCTCCTCGATCGCGACGTCTTCGATCGTGGCCTCGCCGGATCCGTCGCGCAGGGTGACCTGGCGGCCGAGCAGCTCGGCGATCACGCGCACCTCGCCGCCGCGCTGCTCGAAGCGGCGCAGGTTGATGAGTCCCGTCGTGATGATCTGCCCGGCGCCGATGCTCGTCACGCGGCCGATGGAGACGAACACCCGACGACGCCCGGGGATCTCGACGATGAGCCCGACGACGCGCGGTGAACTCTTGGGGCGGTAGACGACGAGCACGTCGCGCACCCGGCCGACCCGGTCGCCGTTGGGGTCGAAGACGGAGCACCCCGCCAAGCGGGCGACGAAGACTCTCGTGGCGCTCACGCTCAAACCCTACCCGCCGGATGCGAGAATGGCGGGGTGACCAGCCCTTCACCCTTCGTGCGCCGCGGCGTTCCCCTGACGGTTCCGCAGGGCGACGTGCTCGGCACCTACGATTCGTACCCCGAGGCCCAGAAGGTGGTCGATCGCCTGGCGAAGGCGGACTTCCTGTGGCCAAGCTCGCGATCGTCGGCAACGGTCTCACGAGCGTCGAGATCGTCACCCGCAAGCGCTCCTGGAACCGGGCCGCCCTCTCGGGCATGCTCTCGGGCGCCTGGTTCGGCATCTTCATGGGGCTGCTGCTGAGCCTCATCTCGCCGACCTTCACCTGGCAGCTGTTCGCGGCGGCGGTCTTCATCGGTGCGGCCCTCGGGCTCTTCCTGCAGCTCATCGGCTACGCCGTGAGCCGCCGCAGCCGCGACTTCGAATCGATCTCGCAGGTGATCGCGGCGAACTACCAGATCGTGCTCGAGCCCGGGCAACTCGCCCGCGCCCAGGACGCGCTCGCGCGGCACCCGTAGCGGTCAGCGGTTTCGAGACGCGTCCTGCGGACGCTCCTCAACCACCTCGGCTGTCGAGCGGGTTGAGGAGCGGCAAAGCCGCGTCTCGAAACCGACGCCCTCAGCGGCGCCCCGCCTTCGCGCGGAAGAGCACGCGGGTCAGCACGACGGCGACGCCGAGGATGAGCGCGCACCAGCCGAGCGCCCACCATCCGCTCTGCCCGATCTCGGTGCCGAGGAGCAGTCCGCGGATCGTCTCGATGATCGGGGTGAGCGGCTGGTGCTCGGCGAGCGGCCGCAGCCACTCCGGCATCGTCTCGACCGGCACGAAGGCGCTCGAGAGGTAGGGCAGGAACATGAGGAAGAAGCCGTAGCCGTTCGCCGCCTCGGGGTTCGACGCCGCGAGTCCGATCGCCGCGAACAGGTAGGTGATCGCGAGGATGTAGCCGGCGATGAGCGCGAACATGCCCACCCACTCGAGCGGCGAGCCGTTCGGGCGGAAGCCGACGAGCACGGCGACGCCGATCACGATGCCGGTGGCCACGAGGTTGCGCACGAGGCTCGCGACGACGTGGCCCGCGATGACGGTCTCGGCGCGAAACGGCATCGTGCGGAAGCGCTCGATGACGCCGGCCTTCATGTCGTTCGCGACGTCGACCGCGGTCGAGGCGGCACCGAACCCCGCACACAGCAGGATGATGCCGGGCACGACGTAGTCGACGTAGCCGCCCGTGGGGTCGATGGCGCCGCCGAACACCTGCGTGAACAGCAGCATGAGCATCGTCGGCAGCGCGATCGCCATCACGAGCGCATCGGGCGTGCGCAGGGTGTGCAGCACGCTGCGGCCGACGAAGGTCATGAAGACCGCCAGGCGGCGCGGGGAGGCACGAGGCCGCCGGACGCGAATCCGGCAGTCGCGGTGGGTGCGGTGAGAGTGGTCATCGGGGTCATCCCTTCGGGCTGGCGAGCGCGGGCTCGCGGTCGGATGCCGCGGGTGCGGCGTTGGCAGGGGCGCCCGTGACGGCGAGGAACACGTCGTCGAGGCTGGGGGAGCGCAGGGCGACGGATGCGGCATCCGTCTCTGCCAGCCCATCGCCTGCCAGCCCATCGAGCGCTCGGCGCAGGCCGGCGAGGGTGCCGTCGGTGGGCAGCTCGGCGAGCACGGTGCCCGCGTCGTCGCTCACGGTGAGCATCTCGCCGCCGCCGACGCGCGCCTTGAGCTCGTCGGGGGTGCCTTCGGCCACGACGGTGCCGTGCTCGATGACGGCGATCCGGTCGGCGAGCTGGTCGGCCTCCTCGAGGTACTGCGTCGTGAGCAGCACCGTGGTGCCGTTCGCGGTGAGGCCGCGGATCTCGTCCCACAGGGCCTGCCTGCTGCGGGTGTCGAGTCCTGTCGTGGGTTCGTCGAGGAACACGACGGGCGGGGTCAGGATGAGGCTGATGGCGAGGTCGAGTCGCCGCCGCATACCGCCCGAGTAGGTGCCGACGCGCTTGCGGGCCGCATCCTGGAGCCCGAAGCGCTCGAGCAGTTCCTCGGCCCGACGACGCGCCGAGCGGCGGTCGAGGCCCGAGAGCTTGCCCATCATCCGCAGGTTCTCGGCGCCCGTGAGCACTTCGTCGACCGCGGCCGACTGCCCGGTGAGACTGATGCTGCGCTTGACCCGTTCGGGTTCGCGCACGACGTCGTGGCCGGCGACGTGGGCCGTGCCCGCGTCGGGGGCGACGAGGGTGCTGAGGATGTTGATGAGGGTGGTCTTGCCTGCCCCGTTGGGGCCCAGCAAGGCGAAGACGGCGCCCGCGGGCACGGCGAGGTCGATGCTGCGCAGCACCGCATTGTCGCCGAAGCTCTTGCGGATGCCGCGGACGGTGATGGCGTCCATCGCGTATCCTTCCGATGATGAGTGGATGCCGTAAACTGTTTACGACATATGCGTGACTGTTTAAGAGATACACAGTTCGCACCGCTCATGTCAAGCGGCATTCCGATCCGGATACGATGAGGCACCGATGACCGATATCCCCGCCGAACCCGAGCTGCCGCGCGCGGTCGCGCTCGCGTGGGGTGTTGCCGCCAACCCGCAGCGCGGGCCCAAGCGCGAGATGTCGATCGAGCGCATCGTCGACGCGGCGATCGAGATCGCGGATGCCGGCGGCCTCGCGGCCGTATCGATGGCGAGCGTCGCGAGCGCGCTCGGCTACACGCCGATGTCGCTCTACCGTTACGTCACCTCGAAAGACGACCTGCTCGTGCTCATGCAGGAGACGGGCGTCGGCGTGCCGCCGGAGTCGGTGCTGGAGGCGGAGGGCTGGCGCACCGGCCTGCACGAGTGGGCGCGCGCGACCCTGGAGACCTACCGCGAGCATCCGTGGCTGCTCGACGTGGCGATCGACGGAACGCCGCAGACCCCCAACAACCTCGCGTGGCTCGACGCGGCGCTCGCGGTGCTCGGCGAGGTGCCCGCAGGCTACGAGGCGAAGCTCGGGATCGCACTTGCCGTCCTGGCGCAGGTGCGGTGGCAGGGCCTCGTCGAACGCGGCTACTTCGCGGCCGCAGAGGCCGCAGCGGTCGACCCGGCCGAGCTCGAACGCCGCGCCTCGGACGTCATCGCGGCCCTGATCACACCCGAGCAGTTCCCCGAGGTGCATCGGGCGCTCGAGGCCGGCGTCTTCGGTCCGAGCCCCGAGAGCCCCTTCGCGTTCGGGCTCGAGCGGGTGCTCGACGGCATCGAGCGCTACCTCGAGACGCTGCCCGGCGCTCCCGACGCACCCGCGTCTCCGCCCGATCCGCTCGAGGATCAGGCGGCGCGCGACCCGAAGGTCAAGGAGGCGGTCAAGGCGCGCCGCGAGGCCGAGAAGGCCCTGCGCGAAGCCCGCAAGCGCGAGCGCGAGCGCCTGCGTGACGCGCGCGAGCGCCTGCGCCATAGCCGTTGATCATGTGGCACAACGGTGCGTCGGATCGATACCGGGGCCGCCGCGCGGGCTACTCGACCAGCGGTTAAACCAGCTGCACGACGGAGCCGTACGCTGCGAGCCGACGGTCGCTCGTGAGGAGCGTCAACCCCTCCGACGCGGCTTGACCCACCAGCATCCGGTCGAATGGGTCGCGGTGGTGGCGGGGGAGCGATGCCGCCTCGATGCCGTGCGCGCTCGTCACGTCGAGTTCGCGGTAGTCCGATGCCAGCAACTCATGGCGCAGGCGCCGAGCATCGATGCGGAAATCCGGTCGATCCAGTGCGCTCTTCACCGCCACCTCCCAGATGCTCACGGCGCTGAAGAACGGAGGGGAGCCGGGAACTCGATCGCCGCCCGAGCTGCCTCGCTGAGACGCGGGCTTCCGATTGCCGCCCAGATCAACAGATGAGTATCGACGAGGATCACCGGCCGCCCTCCTGCGAGCCTTCGAACAGGTCGGCGATCTCGTCTTCGTACATGCGATCGAAGTCATCCGGCACGGTGACCTGCCCGGCCATGAACCCGAGGCGCGACGCGCGCTGGTCATCGCGCTCGATCGGGCTCAAGCGCGCGACGGGCCGCCCCGCCTTCGCGATGATGACGGTTTCACCCTCTGCCACACGGGCGAGCAGTTGCGAGAGGTGGGTCTTGGCCTCATGCACGTTGACGGTCGTCATGCGACCAGTGTGACTAAGTCCAGTGGACTAAGTCAAGATCGATAACGCCGCGCTGTGCGTGGTACTCGATCAGCAGAGCGGCACACAGCGCAGCTCAGCCCGCGAGCCAGGCCTCGACCTCGTCGGCCGTGCGCGGGATGTCGGCCGAGAGGTTCTCGGCACCGTCGGCCGTCACGAGGATGTCGTCCTCGATGCGCACGCCGATACCGCGATACTCCGCGGGCACGGTCAGGTCGTCGGGCTGGAAGTACAGCCCCGGCTCGATCGTGAACACCATGCCCGGCTCGAGCACCCCGTCGAGGTAGAGCTCGCGACGCGCCTGCGCGCAGTCGTGCACGTCGATGCCCAGGTGGTGGCTCGTGCCGTGCACCATGTAGCGGCGGTGGTACTGCAGCGAGGGCTCGAGCGACTCCTCGGCGCTCACCGGCAGGAAGCCCCACTCGGCCGTCTTGGCGGCGATCACCTTCATCGCCTCGGCGTGGATCTCGCGGAACCGGATGCCGGGGCGCACGATCTGGAACGCCGCATCCGCCGCCTCCCGCACCGCCTCGTACACCCGGCGCTGCACCTCGGTGAAGGTGCCGGAGACGGGCAGGGTGCGGGTGATGTCGGCCGTGTAGAGCGAGTCGAGCTCGACGCCCGCGTCGAGCAGCAGCAGGTCGCCGGGGGCGACCGGGCCGTCGTTGCGGGTCCAGTGCAGGATGCAGGCGTGCGGCCCCGAGGCCGCGATCGTGTCGTAGCCGACGGCGTTGCCCTCGGCCCGGGCCCGACGGTTGAAGGTGCCCTCGACGAGCCGCTCCCCGCGCGGGTGGGCGACGATCTGCGGGAAGTCGGCGATGACGTCGTCGAAACCCGCCTTGGTCGCCGCGATCGCGGCGCGTAGCTCGGCGACCTCGTACTCGTCCTTGACGAGACGCAGCTCGCTCACGGTGCGCAGCAGCTCGGCCTCGCTCGCGGTGGCCTCGGCGAGGTCGTCGGCGGCCGGGTCGACACCGCGCAGCACGAGCACCTCGTCGCCAGGCGCCGCGAGCTCGCTGAGGGCTCGCGTCTCCAGGGCGAGATCGGCGGCGACGTGGGCGAGAGAGGGGCGCGGGCCCGTCCAGAACTCGCCGATCGCCGCGTTCGCGTAGAACTCCTCGGTGTCGCGGCCCGCGGTGGGGGTGAAGTAGAGCGTGGCCGGGGCGTCGTCACCCGGGCCGATCACGAGCACGGCGCCGGGCACGGTGTCGCTCGCCCAGCCCGTGAGGTGCGAGAACGCGGAGTGGGCGCGGTAGGGGTAGTCGGTGTCGTTCGAGCGCACCTTCGCGGGGCCTGCCGGGATCACGAGGGTCGCCCCCGGAAACTTCGCGGCGAGGCGCATGCGGCGGGCGGCGGCGAACGCGGCCTGCTCACGCGGCGACGGTGCCGCATCCGCTCGCTCGGCCCACCCACTCGAGATGAACTCGCGGAAGGCGTCGGAGGTGGGGGTCGTGGAGCGGTTCGCGGTCGCCGAGGTGGTGGCGGCCGAGGAGCGCTCCGTCGTGTCGACGGGGGTCGTGTCTGCCATACCCTCCATCCTCCCACTCGGCGCTAGGAACCGTCTGCAGGGCGCAGCTGGGCGACGACCGGGCGGTGGTCGGAGCCGGCGCCGTCGGCCGACTCGATCACGCGGAAGCCGATCGGCTGCCACGCGGGCGTCGCGAGCACGTGGTCGATGGGGGCCCCCAGCAGCGGGGGCAGCAGGGTCGGCCAGGTGCCGACGGCCGCCGTGCCCACGGCTCGCGCCGCGTCGTCGCAGGCGGCGAGACCGACATCCGATCCGAGCCCTGCCCAGTGGTCGAGCGTCGAGTTGAGGTCGCCGGCCACGATGAGGTTCGCGTCGGCGTCCGCGCAGTGGTCGGCGAGCCAGCCCAGCCCGTCACGCCAGTTCTGCATCTCGCCCGGCACGGGGGCCACCGGATGCGCGGCGACGATGGTGGGTCCGGTGCCGTCGGCGGGCACCGCGACCACGCTCGGCAGTGTGGGGGTCGTGCCGACCGTGTCGTCACGCACGTACTCTCCGAGCGCGGTGCTGATGAGCAGCACCGTCGAGCGCGCCTTCGAGATCTGGTCGGCCTGCAGGTCGATGAGCTGCATCTCGTGCCCGGATGCGGCCAGCAGCGCGCGCACCTGCTCGCCCGCCTCGTGGCTCGTCTCGGGCAGCGCCACGACATCCGCATCGACCTCGAGCGCGAGTTCGGCGATCGTCTCGGCGCCCGGGGCATCGCCGAGGGTGTTCCAGGAGAGCACCACGAGGTCGCCCTCCGCGGTGGTCTGGAAAGCGCCGCCGCCGAAGCCGCGCACCGCGAGCACGCCCGTCGAGACGACGGCGAAGGCCAGCAGCAGCACCGCGAGGCCCGCGAAGAAACGCCGCGTCTGCGCGGTGAGCAGCGCCACGAGGGTCAGCAGCACCGCGAGCAGCACCGCGACGAGTGCGGCGATGCCGCGCAGCGACACCAATTGGGCCACCCCCATCGTCTGCTGCAGCCCGAACAGCTGGGGCCAGCAGGCCACGAGCAGCAGGGCGGCGAGGAGAAGGGTGACCGCGGCGGTGAGCAGGCGTCCGATCATCGCGTCGAGCCTAGGCGACGTCGCCGGGTGAGGGCCGACGCGTCGCAGATACAGGCTGAGTCGCGTGTGCCGCCGCGGACGGAGCGCAGAACGTGCGGTTCGGCCTGTGTCTGCGACGTCGCCGCGCGCCGCCCTAGCATGAGGGGATGCCGGGACCGATCGATCTGCACGCCCACTCGAGCGTGTCCGACGGCACGGAATCGCCCGCCGAGCTCGTCGCGGCTGGCGTCGCAGCGGGCCTCGGAGTGCTCGCGATCACCGACCACGACTCGACCGCCGGCTGGGACCAGGCGACCGACGCGGCCGACGGCACGGGGCTCGAGCTCGTGCCCGGCATCGAGCTCTCGACGCAGCTCGACTACGCGAGCGTGCACATCCTCGGCTACCTCGTCGACCCCACCGATCCCGCCCTCGTGGAGGCGACGGCCGCCATCCGCTCCGAGCGGTTGCATCGCGCGGAGTCGATGGTCGAGCGGATCGGCCGCGACTACGCGCTCGACTGGGACGACGTGCTCGCCCAGGCGACGCCGGGCGCCACGATCGGCCGCCCGCACATCGCCGACGCGCTCGTCGCTCGCGGCCACGTGAGCGACCGCTCGGCGGCGTTCCAGACGATCCTGCACTGGCAGGGCGGCTACTACCGCCCGCACGAGGCCCCGCTGCCGGTCGAAGGCGTGCGGCTCATCACGGAGGCCGGCGGGGTCGCCGTGATCGCGCATCCGGGGGCGCGCGGTCCGCAACGCGTGCTCTCCGACAAGCGGATGCGGGCGCTCGTCGACGCGGGGCTGTTCGGCCTCGAACTCGACCACCGCGACAACCCGCCCGCCGGACGCCCGCACTGGATCGACCTGGCCGAGCGCTTCAGCCTGGTCACGACGGGCTCGAGCGATTACCACGGCGCAGGCAAGCCCAACCGGCTCGGCGAGAACACGACCTCGCCCGAGGTGTACGACGCGATCGTCGCGCGTGCCACCGGATCACGCCCGTTCCGCACCGGCTGACCTCACCCGGGCGCGAGATCCCACGTGTCGGGCGTCTCTCCGGGCGCGCTCACGACGAGCAGGTGCTCGGTGCAGGTGATGGCGAGTGCGGTGCCGGCATCGGCGTCCCAGGGGAAGCGCGGGGCCGCCACGCTCGTGCCCGCGGTGCGCGTGCCATCCTCGGCGAGGGATGCGGCATCCGTGGTGCCCCCGACCGTGCGCACGCTCGTCAGGGTGAGGATGCCGCCGGGCTCGGGCAGCGTGTAGCTACCCCGCAGCTCTTGCGACGAGCTCGTCGTCTCGCGCACGCCCCCGCGAAGAACAGCTCGTAGCTCACCCCGCTGGCCCGGAAGGTCCAGCTCGGGTGCGGGCCGCGTGTGAAGCTCAGCTCGGCGGTTCCCGTGACGCTTCCGCCGTCGAGCGCGTGCTCCGCCGCCGCAGCGTCGTACCACTCCCGGTAGATCGCGTCGAGGTCGAGGGTCCAGGGGAGTGGTCGGCGAGGCAGCGGTAGGTGGAGGCGACCTCGCGCGAGTGCGTCGGCGTCGCGCGCGGCTCGGCCGCGGGGTGCCCGAGCACCCGGTGAGCGCGACGGCGACGAGGAGCGCCGCGCCCAGCGCGCGAGGAGCTCGCATGACTCGACCTCCTCGCGCTGATGCGTACTCAGTATCGCGAGTGCGCGCCGCCGCGCAAAGCGATCAGCCCGCGGGCGGCGGGGTCGGCGCGCCCGTCGCGCCCCCGCTGCGCCGGCGCCGCCGGCGACGCTTGGCCGGTGCGGCGTTGCCGTCGTGGTGCTCGGTGCCCTTGCCGTCGTGGGTGCCTGCGCCCTCGGGACGCGAGGCTGCTGCCTGCGCGCCACCCGATCCGCTGCCCCCGACCCGCCGCGCGTGCGACGACGCGATCGCGTGCGGTCACCGGAGTCGGACCTCTCCGCACCGGCGCCGCGCGAGCTGCTCTGTCGCGGCGCACGCTCGGAGGCAGGCGCCGCAGGCTTCAGGCGACCCTTCGTGCCCTCGGGGATGTCGAGTTCGGCGTAGAGGTGCGGCGACGAGGAGTAGGTCTCCACCGGCTCGGGGATGCCCATATCGAGTCCGCGGTCGATGAGGCGCCACTTGTGCATGTCGTCCCAGTCGACGAACGTCACGGCGATGCCCGTCTTGCCCGCGCGCCCCGTGCGGCCCGCGCGATGCAGGTAGGTGTCGGCGTCGTCGGGCACGGTGTGGTTGATCACGTGGGTGACGTCGTTGACGTCGATGCCGCGCGCCGCCACATCCGTCGCGATCAGGATGTCCTTCTTGCCGGCCTTGAACGCCGCCATGGAACGCTCGCGTGCGTCCTGGCTCATGTCGCCGTGCACGGCGCCCGCGTTGAAGCCGCGGTCGTTCAGCTCCTCGACGAGCTTCGCGGCGGCGCGCTTCGTGCGCGTGAAGATGACCGTCTTGCCGCGACCCTCCGCCTGGAGGATGCGCGAGATGACCTCGTCCTTGTCGAGCGAGTGCGCGCGGTAGACGACGTGCTTGATGTTGGCCTGCGTGAGGCCCTCGTCGGGGTCGGTGGCGCGGATGTGGATGGGCCGCGTCATGAAGCGGCGCGCGAGGGCGACGACGGGGCCCGGCATCGTGGCCGAGAACAGCATGGTGTGACGGGTGGGGCTCGTCTGCGCGAAGAGCTTCTCGACATCCGGCAGGAAGCCGAGGTCGAGCATCTTGTCGGCCTCGTCGAGCACCATGACCTGCACGTCCTTGAGGGAGAGCAGGCGCTGACCGGCGAGGTCGAGCAGGCGGCCGGGGGTGCCGACGACGATCTGGGCGCCCGCCTTGAGCTGCTCCACCTGGCCCTCGTAGGCCTTGCCGCCGTAGATGGCGACGATCTGGGTGGGGCGGTTGGAGGCCGCGAGTTCGAGGTCTTCGGCCACCTGCACGCACAGTTCGCGCGTCGGCACGACGATGAGCGCCTTGACGCCGGGGCCGGGGTTCTCGCCGAGGGCCTGGATCACGGGGAGGCCGAAGCCGAAGGTCTTGCCGGTGCCCGTCTTCGCCTGGCCGATGATGTCTTGCTTGGCGAGGCCGAGGGGGATGGTCTGGGTCTGGATGGGGAAGGGCTCGATGATGCCCTTCGCCGCCAGCGCGTCGACCATGTCCTGGTCGATGCCTAGATCGCTGAAAGTCAAGGAATACCTGTCTGTGGGTGTGAGGGGGCCCAGTCTACCGGGCGCGTTCCCGAGGCGGCGGGATGAGACCTCTACACTGGCTCGGTGGCCTGGTTCCGTCGTCGCTCGCGTCCGCGCCCGGGGACGCTTCAGGTTGCCCCCGCTCCGAGGCCGTCGCCGTCGCCCGGGTCGAGCTGCGCGACCTGGCCCCGTCGCCCGCGCGATTCCTCGGTCAGACGGCCTATCTGACGATCGTGCTGTTCGAGAATCTGGGCCGCGCGGTGACGACCGCCCCCACCACGGATGCCAAGTCGCGGCTGGCGCGCGCGGCATCCGAGATGCTCGCGATGCACGAGGGTCTCTCGGCCGAGCTCGAGCGCATGGGCGCGGATCCCGCGGCCGAGATGGAGCCGTTCCGCGTGCCGCTCGACGACTACCAGCGCCGCACGAAGGGCGCCGACTGGTACGAGATCCTCGTGACCTGCTACCTCACCAACGGTTTCCTGCTCGACTTCTTCGCGGGACTCGCATCCGGGCTGCCCGACGAGCTCGACGACCGCGCTGCCACGCTGCTGCAACGCCGCGAAGGCGAGGCGGTGCTCGTGGAGGAGCTGCGGCTCGCGATCGAAGACAACCCGCGGCTCGCGTCGCGGCTGGCGATGTGGGGGCGGCGGCTCGTGGGCGACACGATGCTCGTGGCGCGGCTCGCGATCGCGCAGCATCCGGACGCCTCGGAGGAGCGCGTGGACCCCGTGTTCACCGAACTCATCGCGGCCCACACCCGCCGCATGGACAAACTGGGGCTGACGGCCTAGGGGCGCTGCCGGCCTGACGGCGCTGCCGGGGATCGCCTAGCGCGAGAGCCGGCCGCCGGTCAGCTCGTGCAGGGCGCGCGCGTCGGCGGCGTCGCGGGTTCGCGGCAGGAGGAGCGCGACGGCGAGGTCGGCCGCGATGCCGGCGAGGATGGAGACGGTCCAGATCCAGCCGCCGTCGAACGGCCAGCCGAGCCAGACCAGGAGCGCCCACACCCCGGAGGTGGCTGCCGCGCCGACGGCGGGAAGCAGCGCGAGGCCGTAGGTGCGGCGACCCGGCACGAGGTAGCGGATCAGTCCGCCGAGGCCGGCGCCGATGACGGTGACGAAGACGATCTCCACGCCGCGATCCTAGGCGATGCGGGCGTCAGGCGACGAAGCCGACCCGACGGGTCTCACCCTCGCCGATCTCGACGTAGGCCAGCGCGGCGATCGGAACGACGTACACCTTGCCCTTGTCGTCGGTGAGGCTCAGGAACTTGGCGTCGGAGGAGAGGGCGTCCGCGACGATCTTCTCGACCTCGGCGGGGGTCTGCGCGCTCTCGAAGGAGAGCTCGCGGGCGGTGTTGGCGATACCGATGCGAATGTCCACGTGTTGAGCGTAGATGATGCCGACGCGCGGCATCCGGGGCGTTCTCCCTGGGCGGAACCCGGGCGCGGATGCCGTGCTCGCGGGGGCGGATGCGGTGTCGCCGCCGCCCGATACGGTAGCCGCATGCCCGACACCCGGTTCGCCGTCGACGCGCCCGAGGAGGTGCGCGCCCTCGAGCTCGACGCCTCGCAGGCCGCCGTGCTCGCGCTGCCCGACGACGCATCCGCTGCCGTGCTCGGAGCGCCGGGAACCGGCAAGACCACGACCCTCGTCGAGCTCGTCGCCGACCGGGTGGCGCGCGGTTGGGCGCCCGAGCAGCTGCTCGTGCTCGCTCCCTCGCGCGCCTCTGCGGCGCGGTTGCGCGACCGGCTCGCTCGGCGGATCGGGGTTCCGACCGACGGACCGCTCGCGCGCACCGTCGCCTCGCTCGCCTACGAGGTGGTCGGCGCGGCGGCGCGGGTGGCGGGGCATCCGGCGCCCCGGCTGCTCACCGGCACCGAACAGGATGCCGATATCGCCGCCTACCTCGCGGGCCACATCGCCGACGGCACCGGCCCCGATTGGCCCGAGCCCCTCACCCCCGAGGTGCGGGAGCTGCGCGGATTCCGCAGCGAGTTGCGGGAGTTCATGGCGCGCGCCACCGAGTACGGCGCCGACGCCGACCGCGTCGCCGAGCTCGCCCGCGAGGCGGGGCGCGCCGATTGGGCCGCCGCCGCCGCGTTCATGCGCGAATACGCCGCCACTCAGGCGCAGAACCGCCCCGAGCAGTTCGACGCCGCCGAGATCGTGAGCTTCGCCGTGCGCGCGATCCGCGAGGGCGGCGACGACGACCGCATCTCCCGCCTCCGGCTCGTGCTCGTCGACGACCTGCAAGAGGCCACCGAGTCGACGATGGCGGTGTTGCGGGCGCTGCTCGACCGGGGTGTCGCGGTGATCGCCTTCGGCGACCCGGATGTCGCGGCCAACGCCTTCCGCGGGGAGAGGCGGATGTCGCGGGGCGCTTCGCCGCCTCGCTCGGCATCGCAGACGGCGACCGGCTCGTGCTCGAGACCGTGCACCGCGGAGGGCCCGAGTTGCGCGCCCTCGTCGCGCGCACCGTCGAGCGCATCGGCACGGCGGCCGCCGGGCCGCAGCGGCGCGCGGCGGTGGCGGCGTCTCCCGCACGCGTGGAGCCGCATCCGGAACGCCCCGCTGTCGCGACGCTGCGCGCCACGACGCCTGCCCGGCACGCCGCCGCGATCGCGCGCGTGCTGCGCGAGGAGCATCTGCTGCACGACGTTCCGTGGTCGCGGCTCGCGGTGGTCGTGCGTTCGGGCGCGCAGATTCCCGAGCTCGCGCGGGCGCTCTCGCGAGCCGAGGTGCCGACCCGCACGACGGGGCGCGGCACGCCCCTGCGCGACGACCCCGCGCCGCGGGCGCTGCTGGCGCTCATCGAGGTCGGCATCGGCAGGCGCCCACTCGACGCCGAGACGGCGGCGGAGCTGCTCACCGGCCCCTTCGGCGGGCTCGACCCGCTCGGCCTCCGGCGCCTGCGGCTCGCGCTGCGCCACGAGGAGCTCGCGGGCGGCGGCACGCGCCCCGGCGCCGAGCTCGTGGCCGAGGCGCTGGCGGCGCCGGGGCGGCTCGCGACCATCGAGGGCCGGGCCGCCACACGCGCCGCGCGGCTCGCTGAGACCCTCGAGGTGCTGCGCGGCATGGCCGACGACGCCACGATCGAGGAGCTGCTCTGGACGGCGTGGGAACGCAGTCGTGTCGCCGAGCGCTGGCGGCGGGCGGCGCTCGGCAGCGGCATCGAGGCGGCAGAGGCCAATCGCGATCTCGACGGGGTCGTCGCGCTCTTCGCCGCGGCGAAGCGCTACGTGGAGCAACGTCCCGTCGACAAGCCCGACACCTTCCTCGAGCACGTGCTCGACTCCGACATCGCCGACGACCTGCTCGCGCCCGCGCGCGTCGACGACGCCGTGCTCGTGGCCACGCCATCGGCCGTGGTGGGGCTCGAGTTCCGAACGGTCGTGGTCGCCTCGCTGCAGGATGGTGCGTGGCCCAATCTGCGACCGCGCGGGTCGCTGCTCGCACCGCAGCGCCTCGTGCGCGCGCTCGAGGGCCGCGACGCGGCATCCATCGACGAGCGCAAGCTCGTCCTCGACGACGAGCTGCGGATGTTCGCGCTCGCGGTCTCGCGCGCGTCGGAGCGTGTCGTGCTCGCGGCCGTCGACAACGACGATGAGACCTCGAGCGTGCTCTTCTCGCTCGCGCCGGATGCGGTCGAGCTGTTGCGCCCGCACGACGGGCGACCTCCGCGGCTGAGCGCGACGCCCCTCACGCTGCGCGGTCTCACGGGGTTGCTGCGTCGCGACCTCGCACGCGCCTCCGCCGCGGGGGCGGGTGCCGCGGCCGACGCCGCATCCCTGCTCGCCCTGCTCGCCGAGCGGCAGGTCACCGGGGCCGATCCGGATGAGTGGCTGGGGCTGCGCGAGCCGTCCACGGATGCGCCCCTCTTCTCCGACGAGCCCGTGCGGGTGTCGCCCTCGCAGCTCGCGAACGTCGAGGAGTCGCCCCTCGATTGGGCCGTGTCGCGCCTGGCGGGCGGCAGCTCCTCGATCGCCATGAGCGTCGGAACGATCGTGCACTGGGCGATGGAGACCGCCGAGTCGCCCGAGGTGGAGGCCCTGTGGGCGCAGGTCGAGCGGCGCTGGCCCGAGCTGCCCTTCGACGCGCCGTGGATCGCCGAGTTCCAGCGTCGCGCGACGCTCGGCCTCATCCGAGCGCTCGCCGAGTACCTGCGCGACTTCGCCGCCCACGACAAGACGCTCGTGGCGGCCGAGGGTCGGTTCCGCTTCCCCGTTGCCGACGACGTGATCGTGTCGGGCAGCATCGACCGCGTGGAGCTCGCGCCGGGCGGCGAGGTCGTCATCGTCGATCTCAAGACCGGCACCCCCGAGACCTCGCAGCCGGTCATCGACGCGCATCCGCAGCTCGCGACCTATCAGCTCGCCTATCGCGAGGGCGTGCTCGACGAGTTCCTCGCGCCCCACGGTGAGCACCGCGCCGGGGGAGCCAAGCTCGTATTCGTGAAGTCGGGCGTGCGCGGCAAGCTCTACCGCGAGGGTGTGCAGCTCGTGCTCGACGAGGAGTCGCTCGCGAGCTTCCGGGAGCGCATCCTCGAGGCGGCGAAGGTCATGGCGGCCGCGAGCTTCGAGGGCCCGCGCGAGGCGCGCGAGTTCCGCGGCAAGCCCGTGCCCGAGTCGCTGCTGCCGCGCGTGCCGGAGGTGACCCATGACTGAGGTCACCGCGCGCCGCATCGCCGAGGCGCTCGCCGAGGTGCGGGGCGAGTCGGTGCGCTATCCGACGCTCGAGCAGCAGGCCGTGATCGAGGCGGATCCAGCCGAGCCCGCCCTCGTCGTGGCGGGCGCGGGCTCGGGCAAGACCGAGACGATGGCCAATCGCGTGCTGTGGCTCGTCGCGAACCGCCACCTCAAGCCCGCCGAGGTGCTGGGCCTCACCTTCACGCGCAAGGCGGCCGGTGAACTCGCCGAACGCATCCGCACCCGTCTCGCCGAGTTGCACACCGCCGGCCTCGCCCCCGACGACCACGACCTCTTCGACGCCCCCGAGATCTCCACCTACAACTCCTTCGCGAGCACGGTCTTCCGCGACAACGCGCTCGTGCTCGGCCGCGACGGCGATGGCGTGGTGTTGGGCGAGGCGGCGGCCTGGCAGCTCGCCCGGAACGTCGTGGTGCGCAGCACCGACCCGCGGCTCGAGCAGCTCGACAAGCGCCTCGAGTCGGTGGTCGAGGCGACCCTGCAGATCGCGCGGGGCATCGCCGACAACGACGCCGACCCCGAGCGCATCCGCGCGATCGGCCGCCGCTTCGCCGGCCTGCCCGAACTGCCGCTCGGCGGCACGGCGGAGTATGCCTCCGACGTCGAGCGGATGCGCGAGATCGCGCAGCTCGAGCTGCTCGTCGACCTCGCCCGTGAGTACGACGAGGCCAAGCGCCTGCGCGGAGCGGTCGACTTCGCCGATCAGGTCGTGCTCGCCCTGCACGCGGTGCGCGCCCGCCCGGCCGCGGTCGAGGAGCTGCGCGCCCGGTTCCGGGTCGTGCTGCTCGACGAGTATCAAGACACCTCCGTCGTGCAGACCGACCTGCTCGCCGAGCTCTTCGCCGGAACCCCCGTGACGGCCGTCGGCGACCCCAACCAGTCGATCTACGGATGGCGGGGTGCGAGCGCGTCGAATCTGCGTGAGTTCCGCCCACGGTTCCGCCGCCGGGATGGCCACCCGGCCACGCGCTTCACGCTCTCGACGAGCTGGCGCAACGGCACCCGCATCCTCGACGCCGCCAACACCCTCGTGGGCGCGAGCACGGGTGAGGGCGCCGAGGTGCCGACCCTCGAAGCCCGGCCGGGTGCCAGCGAGTTCGGCGTCGACAGCATCTACCCCGAGACGGTCACCGAGGAGGCCGCTGCCGTCGCACGGTGGCTGCGCCAGCGGCTCGACGAGTCGCGTGTGCGCACCGGGCGCCCGGCATCCGCGGCACTTCTGCTGCGCGCGCGCAAGACGCAACCGTACTTCCTCGACGCGATGCGTGAGGCCGGGGTGCCGTACCACGTGCTCGGCGTCGGCGGCCTGCTCGCCGAGCCCGAGATCGCCGACCTGGTGAGTGCCCTGCGGGTGCTCGACGACCCGGATGCGGGGCTCGAGCTGCTGCGGCTGCTCGCGGGGGCGCGGTGGCGTATCGGTGTCGCCGACCTCGACCAGCTGCGCGAGGTGGCGGGCTGGCTCGGCCGCCACGACAGTGCCGAGAGCGGCATCCTCTCCGACGAACTGCAGCAGCGCATCCGCGAGTCGGTCGCGGGCGACGAAGGCGGCTCGATCGTCGACGCGCTCGAGTTCGTGGGGCGCGCCGCGGAGGGTCACCGCGCGCTCGAGGGCTTCAGCGCGGAGGGACTCGCCCGGCTGCGTGCCGCCGCGACGACCTTCGACCGGTTGCGGTCGCGCACGGGTCTCGAACTTCCCGAACTGCTCGTGCTCGTCGCGCGCGAACTGCGGCTCGACATCGAGATCGCCGCCAACGAGACCCGCACCGCGGGGAGGCGAACCTCGACGCGCTGCTCGACGCGCTCTCGGGGTACCTAGCGATCGCGGAGACAGCCACGCTCTCCGGGTTCCTGGCCTGGCTGCGCGAGGCCGAACAGCGTGAAGACCTCACGCCTCGCCCCGAGGATCCCGAACCCGGCACGGTGCAGGTGCTCACGATCCACGGCGCCAAGGGGCTCGAGTGGGACATCGTGGCCGTGCCGCGCTGGGTGGAAGACGAACTGCCGGCCGCACCCATCGAGGGCTACGGCGGTTGGCTCGGCTTCGGCCGCTTCCCTGGCCCGAGCGCGGCGACCGCGACCACCTGCCGCGCCTCGACCTCGATGCGGTGACGACGCGCAAGGAGTACGTCGCCGAGGTCAAGCGATTCCGCGGCGACGTCGTCGAGCATTACCGGGCCGAGGAGCGCCGGCTCGCCTACGTCGCGGTCACGCGCGCGCGCGATCACCTGCTGCTCTCGGGGTCGTTCTGGGCGGGGCAGAAGAAGCCGCGCACGCCGAGCGGCTTCCTGCTCGAGCTCGCCGACGTGGGCATCGTGGCGGAACCGCCGGCGGCATCCGCGACGACGGAGCCGCCCGAGGGAGCCGAGGCGGAATGGACGGTGTGGCCCAACGAGCCGTTCGGCTCCCGGGCCGCCGCCGTGCGTGCTGCCGCGGATGCCGTGCGCGCCGCGTCACCGGCGCTCGTCGGGCGGTGGGCGCGCGAGGCCCAGCTGCTGCTCGAGGAGCGGGAGCGTCGACTCACGCGCGAGGGCGTCGTGCCGCTTCCCGTGCGCATCCCCGCATCCGCCTTCAAGGACTTCGTGAGCGACCCGGATGCCGTGGCTGCGGAGCTGCGTCGGCCCATGCCCGAGCGCCCCTACCGGGCGACGCGGCTCGGCACCCTGTTCCACTCCTGGGTGGAGGAGCGCTACGGGCGCGTCGGCGGCGCCGACGAGCTCGATGCCGCGCCCTTCGAACTCGACTCCGACGGTGACATCGTCGACGCCGACCGGCTCGCCGAACTGCAGGCCACCTTCGAGCGCTCGCCGTGGGCGCAGCTCAAGCCCGTGGAGGTCGAACGGGAGATCCACCTGCCGTTCGACGGCCGCGTCGTGATCTGCAAGATCGACGCCGTCTACCAGCACGGCGACCGCTACGAGGTCGTCGACTGGAAGACCGGCAAGGCGCCGCGCGACGACGCCGACCTCGAACGCAAGCAGCTGCAGCTCGCGCTCTACCGGCTCGCGTATGCGCGGTGGGAGGAATCGATCCGGCGCTCATCGACGCGGCGTTCTACTTCGTCGCCGACGACCTCGTCATCCGTCCCGAACACGTCGACACCGAGGAGCAGCTGCTGGAGCGCTGGCGCGCGGTGTTCGGGTAGTACCCCGCTTCGCTCGACAGCGGCAAGGACCCGTGCTCAGCGGGCGGCCGCATGGATCGCGTTCGCGAGGGCGTCGACGGGTTCGCGGGAGGAGCGCGGGTTGGAGAGCAGCGCGAAGTCGACTTCTCCCAGGCGCGGCAGCTCGAAGGTTCCCGTGATCTCGACGAGGTCGTCGGGGATCAGCAGGCGCGGGAACACGGCGATGCCGATGCCGGCCCGCAGGGCCGCCAGGGCCCCGTTGACCTCGCGCACGTTGCACGTGATGCGCCAGGTGCGTCCCGTCTCCTCGAGGGCGCGGATGGCGGCGTCGCGCGAGTAGCTCGGCGCCTGGTAGACGATGAGCGGCACCGTGGCATCCGGCTCCAGGCGCAGGGAGCGGTGGGCGATCCACACGAGACGTTCGCGTCGCACCGTGCGGCCCTCGGTATTGCCGGGATCCTGCTTCACGTAGACGAGGTCCAGTTGACCTGCGGCGAGTCGACGCGCGATGTAGCCGCTCTGCCCCACGGTCAGCTCGAGGTTGATCTGCGGATACAGCTGCCGGAAGTCGCGCAGCACCTGCGGCAGGTGGGTGAGAGCCAGGTCGTCTGCGGCGCCGAAGCGCAGGCGTCCGCGCATGGCGGAGCCGACGAAGTAGGCGGCCGCCTCGTCGTGCGCGGCGAGAATGGCGCGCGCGAAGCCGAGCATGGCGTCGCCGTTGTCGGTGAGCTGCACGGCGCGCGTGTCGCGCGACACGAGCACCCTGCCCGCGGCCGTCTCGAGCTTGCGCACCTGCTGGCTGACCGTGGGCTGGCTGATGCCGAGGAGTTCCGCGGCACGCGTGAAGCTCGAGGTGTCGGCGACGGCCACGAAGGTGCGCAGCAGAACGGGATCGAACATCGGCCCTCCATGCATAGCATCCGAGAATCGAATGGGAGTTATAGCCAGAATAGCTCGCCCCAATGTAATGACCCACCTAGCCTTGAATCGTGTCATCCCCGCCTCCGCCCGACCTCCCGTCGGACGGAGTGCCCGCGATCACCGAGCCGATCCCGACCTTCGATCGGCGCCCCACCTTCCGGCAGAGCTTCGCCGCGCTCGCGGTCTTCAACTACCGGCTCTACCTCGGCGCGCTGATCCTCGGCAGCACAGGCGGCTGGATGGCCCGCGTCGCGATCGACTGGCTCGTGCTCGAGCTCACGGGCGACGTCGCCCTCGTCGGCATCGCGGTCGCGCTGCAGTTCGCGCCGACACTGCTGCTCGGCGTCTGGGCGGGGGTGCTGTCAGATCGCGTGCCGCGTCACACCGTGCTGCTCGTCACCCAATCCGTCGCCACCGTGTCGAACGGCATCCTCGCGCTCCTCGTGCTCACCGGGCACGTCGCCGTGTGGCAGGTGCTCATGATCGCCGGCATCACCGGCGTCGCGGGCGCCATCGAGGGACCGAGCCGCTCGGCCTTCGTGTCCGAGATGGTCGGCACGCACCGCCTGCGCGGCGCCATCAGCCTCAACGCCACCACCTTCCACCTCGGCGGCCTGCTCGGCCCCGCCATCAGCGGTGTGCTCATCGCCGCCGTCGGATCGGGGTGGTCGATCGCCGTCAATGCCGCGACGACCGCGATCGCCGTGCTCGCCATCTCGCTCATGCGCACGCATGAACTCGTGCCGGTGCCACGTCAGCCCGCCGCCCGCGGCCAGATCCGCGAGGCGGTGCGGTACGCGTGGCGCAAGCCAGCCATCCGCTGGACGCTCGCGCTGCTGATCCCGGTGGCCGTGTTCGGCATGAACCTGCCTGTGCTGCTGGCATCCGCCGCGGATGAGACCTACGGCACCGGCGCGACGGGGTACGGCCTGTACAACTCGCTGTGCGCCGGCGGCGCGTTCCTCGGCGCGATCCTGTCGTCGCGGCGACGCAGCCTGCGGCTCTGGGATGTCGTGGGCTTCACGGTGCTGTACGGCGCGGTCACGATGCTGGCCGGATGGGACGGCTGGTACCCGGTGTTCGTCTCGGCGCTCGTGGGCATCGGCGTGACGCGCCTGCTGTTCGCGATGAGCGCCGAGGCACTCGTGCAGCTCTCCACCAACCCCGCCATCCGGGGGCGCGTGGTGTCGTTCTACATCATGGTGCTCATGGGCGGGCAGGCCGCGGGCGGCGTCGTCATGGGCTGGATCGCCGAGAACCTCGGCGGGCAGCTCGCGTTCCTCATCGCGGGCGCGGTGCCGCTGCTGTGCGCACTCGTGCTCGGCGCCTCGCTCGCCCACCGCCAGGAGCTGCGCTTGCGCGTCGACCTGCGTCGGCCGCGACGGCTCCTCACCGTGGTGCGCCGGACGCCGCTCGTGGAGTAGGGGGCTCTCGGCGCTTTGCGGGGACGCGGATTCGGTTCCCGGACGCATGCCCCCGCGTATCGCCTGCGGCGATGCGCTCGGTCCGACGGCCGAGACGGCCGTCGGCGCTGGCGTCGCGGCGAAGGCCAGAAATGGCCTTCGCTCCTAGCTCCAGCGCGCCGCCCGATGCCAGCGTCCGGGAACCGAATCCGCACCCCAGCTGCGCTCGACACTCCCGCGTGGCAGGCGGGTCGGGGTCCCCTCACCGCGGGTTGAGTAGCCCGTCGCCGACAGGCGCGGGCGTATCGAAACCCTGTTGACGTCACCGCGCGACGCGGGGCGCGGACGCGACTCATCGAGCCCGGCCGCTCGCAGTGTCGCGTGCGGGGGTTTCGATACGCCGCGCGCCCAGCGCGCGCGGCTACTCAACCCGCGAAAAAGGGGGCGTGCTGAGCGCGCGCTACTCAACCCGCGGAAGAGGGGCGTGCTGAGCGCGCGCCCCTCAACCCGAAGAGCGGGCGTGCCGAGCGCGTACTTAACCCCACGGAAAAGGGGGCGTGCCGAGCGTCGGTGGGCGCGGGTTGTCGAGCGAAGCGGGCGGGGAATTCGGTTCCACGGCGCTGGCACCGGGTCGGGCGGGAGCGCATCGCCGTCAGGCGATACGCGAGGGCATGCGCCGTGGAACCGAATTCCCCGCCCGCGAAGCGCCGCGATCCCGCCTAGGAGACCCGCTCGGCGCGGTCCAGAAGCGCCTCCACCTCGTCGACCGCCAGGATCGGCAGGGTCGGCGGCGAGATCGACTCGCCGGCGTCGCCGACGCGCTCGTCGACGAGGCGCGACATCATGCGCACGGCGTCGTCGACGATCGAGGTGTCGCGCTGCTCGGTGCCGTGCAGCAGCCAGCGGGCCACCTCGAGTTCGGAGTGCAGGGTCGCGCGCTGCCGGAGTCGGCGGTCGACCGAGCCGCGCACGCGTGTGTACGCGTCGAACACGGCCTCGGCGATGCCCTCGCGGCGGATGCCGAGCACCCAGTTGAGGTCGCGGGCCGGGTCGGAGATGCGCAGCCCGTGCCAGCCGAGCACGCCGGTCACGTCGCCCGAGCTCGCGAGGAACGACGACGCGCCGAGGTCGCCGTTGACGACGGTCGGCGTGTACTGCCAGAGACCGCCGTCTTGTCCCGCCTGCTCCCAGCGCTCGAGCAGCGCGGCGGGCACGAGGCCGGTGGCGGCCGCGCGGTCCACGAGGGCGAGGGTCGCCCGGTGGGCGTCGACCGCAGACTGGGCGGGCAGTCCCGCATCCGTCACGAGGCTCGTCGGGAGGGCGTGCACAGCGGCGATCGCGCGTCCGATGGATTCGGCGAGGGCGAGGTCGATGCCGGCGAGCGTCACGGGCGAGCCGGCGACGAACTCGCACACGACGGCGCGGGTGCCGTCGACGGGCGCCTGACCCGCGTAGACGGTGACGTCGAACGGAAGCCGGGCGCGCACCCCTGGCTGAGCGCGCGCAGCGCCACGAGGTCGGCCGACTGCTGCTGCTCGGCGCGTTCGGATCGGGGCACACGCACGATCCAGTGCCGTCCGTCGCGTCCGGTGATGACGGCGGCGTCGAAGTCTCCACGTCCGGCGGAGCCGAACGGCGCCGCGCCCACGACGTCGAGCTCCGCGACGGCCGAGGTGGCGAGCGCCGCTAGAGTGAGGTGGGATCTGGCCATGGCGACAGGGTAGGTCTGCCCCGCCCCGGCCGCCCGGCACGCCACGCCCTCGGCGGTGTTCTCACGGTCGGTTCCACGGCAAGGGATGGGATGCGGATGAGCGGTTCGAACGACGGCATCACGCGTGCTCCGCGTCGGCCGGCGATCGCACCCGCACTGTCGCGCTCCGACCTCGACCGCGACTACCTCTCCCGGGTGGGCGGCATTCCCGCGCTGCTGGAGGATCCCCGCACGCGACTCGTGGTGCTGCACGAGGGCCGCGCCCTCGGCACGGCGGCCGGCGCTCTCGCACTCGTCGACCCCGGAACCGTGGCGGTCGACCCCGATACGGCCGTGTTCCTCGGGCGGGCGCGTACCGCATCCGACGGTCTCGCCGAGGGCGCGGCCGTGCTGGCGCTGACGGTGTCGGATGCGGATGCCGGCACGCTCGGCGCGGACGGCACCTGGCTCGACCTGCGGCGGGTGGGCTCGCTGCTTGAGCCGCGGGACGCGGGATTGTTCACCCAGGCGCTCGCGCTCGCCAACTGGCACGGTGCCGCGGCGTTCTCGCCCGCCACGGGAGAACCCACGACGATCGCCCAGGCCGGCTGGGTGCGGATCGACCCGTCGACGGGGCGCGAGAACTTTCCGCGCACCGACCCGGCTGTGATCGTCGCGGTGCTGGACGACGACGACCGCATCCTGCTCGGGTCGAACGTCGAGTGGGACACCGGGCGGTTCTCGCTGCTCGCGGGTTTCGTGGAGCCGGGGAGTCGCTCGAGGCGGCGGTCATCCGCGAGATCTACGAGGAGGCCGGCGTCGTGGTGGCCGACCCGGAGTATCGCGGGAGCCAGCCCTGGCCGTTCCCGGCGTCGCTCATGCTGGGCTTCGAGGCACACATCGCCCCCGGCACGTCGAGTGAGCCGCGGCCTGACGGCACCGAACTGCGAGAGCTGCGGTGGTTCACGCGTGAGCAGCTCGGGGCGGAGGTCGAGGCCGGCCGCGTGATCCTGCCGGGGCCCGCGTCGATCGCCCGCGCGATCATCGAGGACTGGTGCGGCGGTCCGATCGGCGAGGCATCGTGACGGCCCTGCTCGACGCGCTCGACGCCCAGCAGCGTCAGGCCGCCGAGACGCTGCTCGGCCCGGTGTGCATTCTCGCCGGTGCCGGAACCGGCAAGACCCGCACCCTCACCCACCGCATCGCCCACGGGGTGCAGAGCGGTGTCTACCCGCCCGAGCGCGTCATGGCGCTCACCTTCACGACGCGCGCCGCGGGCGAGCTGCGCAGCCGCCTCCGCGCCCTCGGTGCGGGCGGGGTGTCGGCGCGCACCTTCCACTCGGCCGCGCTCGCGCAGTTGAGCTTCTTCTGGCCGCAGCTCGTCGGCGGTCGCCTGCCCGAGATCCTGCCGGGCAAGGCGCGCCTGCTCGGCCAGGCGGCCGAGTCGTTGCGGATGCGGGTCGACACGGCGGCGCTGCGCGACCTCGCCGCCGAAATCGAGTGGCGCAAGGTGCGACGTATCCCCATCGAGGAATATGCCCGGCTGGCGCCCTCGCGCGCCCTGCCTCCCGGTCTCGGCGCGAGCGCGGTCGTCGAGCTGCACCAGCGCTACGAAGACCTCAAAGACGAGCAGCGCCGCCTCGACTTCGAAGACGTGCTGCTGGTGACGGCCGGCATGATCGATGCCGAGCAGCGCGTCGCCGACCAGGTGCGTGAGCAGTATCGCTTCTTCGTCGTCGACGAGTACCAGGACGTCTCGCCGTTGCAGCAGGAGCTGCTCGAACTGTGGCTCGGCCCCCGCACCGATCTCTGTGTCGTGGGGGACGCATCCCAGACCATCTATTCCTTCGCGGGAGCCTCGAGCGAGTACCTGCTGGGCTTCGGGGCGCGCTACCCGGATGCCGTCGAGGTGCGGCTGGAGCGCAACCACCGCTCGACGCCGGCGATCCTCGGCGCCGCGAACCGGCTCATGCGCGGACGCCCCGGGGCGCTCGAGCTCGTGGCTGCCGAGGGCGACCCGGCATCGCCCGAGCCGACCGTCACGCGCTGGGACTCGGATGCTGCCGAGGTGCAGGGGGTCGCCGACGCGATCGCGGCCCAGCTCGCGGTCGGTGTCGCCCCCGAGAACGTCGCCGTGCTGTACCGCGTCAATGCGCAGGCTGCGGCCCTCGAGGTGGCGCTCGCCGATCGCGGCATCAGCTCGCGTCAGCTGGGAGGCACCCGCTTCTTCGACCTCGAGGTCGTGAAGCGCGCCGTGCTCGAGCTCACGAGCCTTGCGCGCACCGGATCCCCGAAGGGGCTGTACGAGACGGTCGCGGATGTCGCCCTCGCGGGCGGCTGGTCGGCCCACGCGCCCGAGAGCCAGGGTGCCGTGCGTGAGCGCTGGGAGGCTCTCGGTGCGCTCGTCGAGCTCGCCGACCAGGCGGCCGAGGGCACGACCCTGGCACAGTTCGTCGAGGAGCTGCAGGAGCGCCAGTCGACCCAGCACGAGCCGACGATGCCGTCGGTCGTGCTCTCGACCCTGCACGGCGCGAAGGGCCTCGAGTGGGACCACGTGCACATCGTCGGACTCAGTGAGGGCCTCATGCCGATCTCCCACGCGCGCGGTTTCGACGCCATCGACGAGGAACGACGGTTGCTCTATGTGGGCCTCACGCGCGCGCGGCGGACGCTCGCGCTGCACTGGTCGGCCGAGGGGCTGCGGTCGCGTCCGCGGGAGCCCAGTCGCTTCCTGGCGGAGCTGCGCAGCGGCACTCCGGGTGCGGGGGCACGAGCCGCTCGCTGACCGTCTCTCCGTCGTGTTCGATGCGCCACTCGCGCCCCGGCTCGGCGCGGCCGTCGAGGAACGCGGCCACGAGTCGGGCCGCGTGCGCCGCGGCGGATGCGGAACGTAGCGGATGCGGTGGCGGTGCGGGCAGGGCCGCGAGCTGCGCTGCGATCGCCGGCCAGGCGGCATCCGCGTCACGCCGGTGCAGGAACGCGCAGTGCAGGCACGCCGAGGCCCCGGGCATCACGAGCGGCCCGAGCGTGATGGCGGCGTCACCGACCACGAGCGGCAGGTGCGGGATGTCGCGCCGCAGCCAGGCCCGGTGATCGGCGGCGGGCAGCACGCGATCCGCGACGAGCACGACGAGCTCGGGTCGCGCGGGTGGCTCGTGCGCCAGGAGGCCCGCTTCGTGGAGCAGCCGCGCGAGCCCCGAGGCGAGGGTGCCCGATCCGAGCACGACGACACTGTGCGCGGGGGTGGCGCTCCTCCCGTCGGGCAGCAGGCACGGAGTGAGGCGTGCCAACAACTCATCGCGCTGCCGCGAGGCGACCCCGCCCTCGGCGGCGAGCATCCGGAAGCCCGACGACGTGACGCCCATGGTGAGGGCGGCGACGAGGCGTTCCTGGCCGCGCGTCAGCCCCTCGAGCACCGTGATCGCCGGGTCGACGCCGAACTGCAGGGTGTGCAGATCGCGCCAGACGAAGGGGATCGCAGGGTCGAGACGCAGCACCATGTGCCCAGCCTGCCGGGGAGCGGCCGGAGCGTCGCTCGCTCTCCACAGCCCGTCCGTCGGGTGCGGATCAGGGCACGTTCGCGCCGCCGTTGACGTTGATCACCTCGCCGACGACGAAGCTCGACTCGGGGGAGGCGAGGAACACGTAGGCCGGTGCCTGCTCGACGGGCTGGCTCGTACGGCCGAGCCACGACGACTCGCCGAAGCCGTTGAGCTTCTCGGCGGGCTGACCGTCGGAGACCTGCAGCGGCGTCCACACCGGTCCCGGTGCGACGGCGTTGACACGGATGCCGCGCGGCGCCAGATCCTGCGCGAGGGCCTTCGTGAAGCCGATGATGGCGAACTTCGTCGAGGCGTAGTTGATGATCATCGGCGAGGGGTTGTACCCCTGCACCGAGGTGGAGTTGATGATCGTCGACCCCGGCCCCAGGTGGGGAAGTGCGTCGCGCGTGATCCAGAACATCGCGTAGAGGTTGGTCTGGATGGTGCGGTCGAGATCGTCCTCGTCGAGCTGGTCGAAGGTCGGGTGGTAGACCTGGTGCGCCGCGTTGTTGACGAGGATGTCGAGCCCGCCGAGGCCGGCAACGGCATCCGCGACGAGGGTGCGGCAGACCTCGCGGTCGCGGATGTCGCCGGGCAACAGCACGACCTTCCTGCCTTCCGCGCGGATCACCTCGGCGATGGCGTCGGCATCTACCTGCTCCTCGGGCAGGTAGTTGATGGCGACGTCGGCGCCCTCACGCGCGAAGGCGATCGCGACGGCCGCGCCGATGCCGGAGTCGCCGCCCGTGATGAGCGCCTTACGACCGGGGAGCCGACCCGTGCCGCGGTAGCTCGTCTCGCCGTGGTCGGCCTTCGGGTCGAGTTCGGCGTCGAGCCCCGGCAGGGGCTGCCACGACGCGTGCGGCTTGATGTGGGAGTGGCGCTCGACCGGATTGTCGAACGTGAGCTGGTCGGACGCCATCGTCGTCTCCTTGGGTCGGGAACGGGGGAGGTGGGCACTTTGTTGTGAGCCGCAACTTTAGCGGATGCGGCGCCGCTTCCGAAAGATGCGGATCGTATCCCGAAAGTTGCGAGCTAGGTGTAGATCGCACGCAGGATCCGGCGCTCGGCGTACGACCACGCGCCCGACACCGCGAGGTAGAGCGTGGCGGCGAGCGGCACGAACGCCGCCGCGATGAGGGTGACGAACGGCGCCCAGCTGAGCGGCCCGCGCGGGTTCAGCAGGGCGGCGCCCGGCGCGTCCGCAGCCGGTGTCGGCGCGGTCGCAGCGTCGCGCAGCGCCATCCGGCGACTCAGCCACGCGACGAGCCCGATCACGAGCAGCAGAGCGACGAAAACGAGATCGCTCGGCTGCAGCCCCGATCCCAGGTCGAGCAGGTGACGTCCGAGACCTGCGCCGAAGAGCGAGGCATCGAGCAGCGGGTTCGGCTCACCCGCGATGTGCGCGGAGGCGAACAGCGCGTAGACGAGCGAGATCACCGGCGCCTGCGCGAGCATCGGCAGGCAGCCCGCGAGCGGCGAGACCTTCTCGGCCGCGTAGAGCGCCATCGTCTCTTTCTGCAACTTCTCGGGGTTCTTCTTGTAGCGCTTCTGCAGGGCGGCGAGTTGCGGGGCGATGCGGCGACGGCCCTGCGCGGCCTTCGCAACGGAGACGCCGACGGGGATCAGCACGGCGCGCACGGCGAGCGTGACGAGCACGACCGCGCCGGCGGGGTGACGACCGCGCCGAGCGCGGCGAGGGCGGATGCCGCGAGCTCGAGGATCGCGGCGATGGGCGGGAAATCGAAGGGGTTCATGGGTGCTCCCAGCCGAAACGGCAGACGGATGCGGACAGGCGGAATCGTCTGGCCGCCCGGCTCGTCGGAGCTGGGGCGCGAGTTGCGCGTCAGGCGGCCGCAAGGGGCCGCCCGGGCGCCCGGGAGCGGACGTGGCCGCGGGCATCCGGATGGGAGGCGTCGGGCAGATGCCCGAGCAGTACTGCGTGGCGGCGGGCGCGCAGGCCGACTGTCATGTGGCGGGGCGAGCCCGCGAGCGTCGCCCGCACGAGCGCGATGATCGCGGCGCCGAGCGCGCCGACCAGTGCGAGAGCTCCGAGCGTCGCGAGCATCGTGCCGGGGCCCTGAAGTCCGAGCACGCCGAGCACCACGGCGATGCCGTGCATCAACTGGGCGTGGGCCTCGGTCACGGGGTCAGTCTAGAAGGCCTGGCGCACGCTGCCGCGCGTCCGATCTACATGGCGAAACGGCATCCGCTCGCCTCCGCGCGGTCGCGGCGGTCGATCCACGATGTACACGGCACCTAACGACGGTCCAACGGCCCCTGATTCGGGTCGCCGGCCCCCATGCGCAGCGTCACGACGAGCAGCACCACCGCGACCGCGATGAGCACCCCGCCCACGATCACGACCGGCAGCAGATCCGACGAGATCCCCAGCCACACGAGGGCGATGCCGAACACCGCGTTGACGCCCTGCAAGACGAACACCCGAATCCGTTGCCACCGTCGCATGCTCAGAACCTACGCGTGAACGGCTGCGGCTTGCGCATCCGCACCAGCAGCAGCAGCGGGATGAGCACGTACGGCAGGTTGAAGGCGAGGAACTTCACGGGGTTCTGGGTCTGGAACTCCGGCTCGCCGAAGAACTCGACACCGAACACGATGACGCCCGTGATGACGCTGATCGCGGTGGCGTAGATGACGGCGGGCAGCTGGATCCAGTTCCAGCCGCGCAGCAGCGCCGGCACGAGCACGAGGTAGAAGGCCAGGTAGACGAAGGCCGAGAGACCCGTCACGATGCGCATCCAGACCGGCGGATGCATGAACAGCGGGTCGGCGTCGTGGGCGTACCAGTAGTTCGAGTCGACGAGGAAGGTGCCGTTCGGCTGGGAGAAGTCGATGCCGATGGTCGGCAGCAGATCGGCGATGCACGAGGTAACGATGAAGATCGTGAACATCACGGCGAAGAAGATGTCGATGGGGCGCTGCCGCAGCGGCAGGTTGGTGGTGGTATCGGGCATGGCGGGAGCCTAGTGGGGGTTTCGAGACGCGTGCCGCCTGCGGCAGCGCGCTCCTCAACCACCTACACTGGGAGCGAACACGGGAGTCCGGTGTGCCGGGCTGAGAGGAAGCTGATCGAAGCTTCGACCGTCGAACCTGATCCGGATCATGCCGGCGCAGGGAGGCATCTCAGGGCCCGACCGCATCCGCGGTCGCCCACCCGTGCCACTTTGGCGGCGACACAGCCGCGGAAAGGCACGAATCATGACCACCTCATCCATCGTCCACGCCTCGATCTGGCGCTGGCGCGTCGTCGACATCGTCACGGCGGCCGTGCTGGGCGTCGCATCCGGCGTGCTGTTCTGGGCGTGGGGCCTCGCCTGGACCCCGCTCAGCACCCTGCTCGCCTTCTCGCCCGGCCTCTCCGGCCTGCTCGCCGGCGGCTGGCTGTTCGCCGGGATCCTCGGCGGCCTCGTGATCCGCAAGCCGGGCGCCGCCGTCTTCACCGAGGTCGTCGCGGCGACCGTCTCGGCGCTCATCGGCACCCAGTGGGGCTTCGAGACGCTCATCTGGGGCGCCATCGAGGGCCTCGGCGCCGAGATCGTGTTCGCGATCCTGCTCTACCGGGTGTGGGCGTTCTGGGTCGCGCCGCTCGCGGGTCTCGGCGCGGGCGTCGCGGTCGCGATCCTCGATGTCAACTTCTCCTCGATCGCCGGGTTCGACCCGACCGCCAAGCTCGTCTACGCCGTCTCGGCGATCGTCTCGGGCGTGATAGTGGGTGTGCTCTCGTGGCTCGCGGTGCGGGCGCTCGCGCGCTCCGGTGCGCTCAGCCGGTTCGCCGCGGGGCGCCGCACGGTCGCGGCCGAGGCGGGCGCCCGGCGCGTCACGAGCGACGTCTGAACGGACGGATGCTGATGAGCCCGGCGGCGCGCGTCACCGCACGCGGGTGGGGCTGGCGCCACGGCGACCGGCCCCGCCCCGCCGTCGCCGGGCTCGAGCTCGACCTCGAGCCCGGCGAGCGGGTGCTGCTGCTCGGGGCCTCGGGCGCCGGCAAGTCGACCCTGCTCGCGGGGCTCGCGGGCGTGCTCGGCGACGAACAGGACGGCGAGCGCACGGGCGAGCTGCTCGTCGACGGCGTGCCTCCCGAGGCGGCGCGCGGGCGGGTCGGTCTTGTGCTGCAGGATCCCGACGGCCAGACCGTGCTCGCCCGGGTGGGCGACGAGGTGGCCTTCGGCTGCGAGAACCTCGGCCTGCCGTATGACGAGATCTGGCGACGGGTGCGGGAGGCGCTCGACGCGGTGGGCCTCGAGGTGCCCTGGATCATCCGACCTCGGAACTCTCGGGCGGGCAGAAGCAGCGGCTCGCGATCGCGAGCGTGCTCGCCATGCGCCCCGGCCTGCTGCTGCTCGACGAGCCCACCGCGAACCTGGATCCGGCGGGCGTCGCCGAGGTGCGTGAGGCGGTCGAGCGTCTCGTCGCGACACGTGAGACGACGCTCGTCGTCGTGGAGCACCGGGTCGAGACCTGGGTCGACCTCGTGGACCGCGTCGTCGTGCTGGAGCCCGGCGGCGGAGTGCGCGCCGAGGGGGCACCGGATGCCGTGCTCGGCGCGCAGGGTGCGGAACTCGCCGCGGCGGGCATCTGGGTGCCGGGGCGGCATCCGCAGGTCGCGCGCGGTCCGCGGCGCGCCGCGACGACCGAACTGCTGGCGGCCGACGACCTCGCGGTGGGCCGTCGCCGCTTCGGGGAGCGAACGCCGCGCGTCGCCGCCGACGGCATCGACGTCGCGGTGCACGCCGGGCGCACGACCGCGATCCTCGGGCCCAACGGGGCAGGCAAGTCGACGCTCGGCCTGACGCTCGCCGGTCTGCTGGCGCCCGTCGCGGGCCGGGTGCGGGCCCACCCGGCGCTCGCCGACACGCTCGGCGATGCCCCCATCCGCTGGCGTTCCCGCGACCTCGCCGCGCGCATCGGCACGGTGTTCCAAGACCCCGAGCATCAGTTCCTGCGCGGCTCCGTGCGCGACGAGCTCGAGGTCGGTCCTCGTGCGCTGCGACGGCCGGATGCCGAGGTCGCGGCGGTGCGCGACCGTCTCGCCGAGCGCCTGCGCCTCGCGCACCTGCTGGACGCGAACCCCTTCACCCTCTCGGGCGGCGAGAAACGCCGGCTCTCGGTCGCGACGGCGCTCGCGACCGCGCCGCGCGTGCTCGTGGCCGACGAGCCGAGCTTCGGACAGGACGCTCTCACCTGGGCCGAGCTCGTGCGGCTGCTCGACGAGCTCGTGGCCGAGGGCACGGCGCTCGTCACCGTCACCCACGACCTCGCGCTCGTCGACGCGCTCGCCGACGAGCGGTTCGCGCTGCCGGCCGCCGCGCGGGAGGTGGTGCGATGAGCCTCGTCGTTCCCGAGATCCGGCGCAGTTGGATCGCCCGCGTCAATCCGCTCGCGAAGCTCGTGGTGGCGCTCTGCGTCGGGGTGACTCTCGTGCTGTCGATCGATGTCGTCTCGGCGGGCATCGTCGTGGCGGTCGTCGTGCTGCTCCTGCCCTTCGCGGGTCTCTCGGCGCGTCAGCTCGCCGTGCGCACCTCGCCGATCCTCGTCTCGGCCGTGCTCGCGGGCATCGCGACCGCGCTCTACGGCGTCGACGCGGGCCGGGTGTTCGCATCCCTCGGGCCCGTCACGATCACCGAGGGCTCCCTCGGGCTCGCCGTCGCGATTCTGCTGCGTGTGCTCGCGGTGGGCGTGCCCGCGGTGCTGCTGTTCGCCACGACCGACCCGACGGATCTTGCCGACTCCCTCGCCCAGCTCGCGAAGCTGCCCGCGCGCTTCGTGCTCGGCGCCCTGGCGGCGCTGCGGCTCGTCGGGCTGCTGCTCGAGGACTGGGAGGCCCTCGGGCTCGCCCGACGTGCGCGGGGCGTGGCCGACCGGCACGGCATCCGGCGCTTCCTCGTGCAGGCGGGCACGCTGCTCGTCTTCGCGGTGCGCCGCGGCGGCAAGCTCGCGACTGCGATGGAGGCGCGCGGATTCGGCGGTGCGACACGGCGCAGCTGGGCGCGCCGTTCTGTGCTGCGACCGCGGGACGTGCTCTTCATGCTCGTCGGGGTGGGCGTCGTGGCCGCGGCCGTGACGACGGCCGTGCTGCTCGGCAGCTGGCGGTGGGTGCTGTGAGCGGGGCAGAGAGCACGGATGCCGCCCCCACCCCCGAATACGATCCCGCCCCGCTCGCGGCGCGGTTGGCATCCGGTCCTCACCCCTGGGTGCTGCTCATCGACGGCCGCTCGGGCGCCGGCAAGACCGTGCTCGCCCGGGACCTCGCGAGGCTCACCGGCGCCACCCTCGTCTCGCTCGACGAGGTCTACCCGGGCTGGGACGGACTCGCCGCGGGCGCCGCCGCGGTGCCCGGCATCATCCGCGACGGCGGCTGGCGACGCTGGGACTGGGCGGCCGACCGCCCGGGGAGGCGGCATCCGTCGACCGTGACGGCTCGCTCATCGTCGAGGGATGCGGTGCGATCTCCCGCGCCTCACGCCCGCTCGCCGATCACGCCTGGTGGCTCGAGCGCGACGCCGCCGAGCGCAAGGCCCGCGCACTCGCACGCGACGGTGACGCCTACGCGCCGCACTGGGAGCGCTGGGCCGCCCAGGAGGAGGCGTTCGCCGCCGCCGAAGGCTCCCGCGAACTCGCCGAGCTGGTGCTCAGACCCGGTGCCAGCTCGTGATGAAGAGCCCGCCCTCCCAGGCGGTCACGAGTTCGTCATCCGAGCACGTCACGAAGAGCCGGCCCGAGGCGTCGACGATCGGGGGATCTCGATGGGGGTGGTCGAGGAGACCCCGCCGATCGAGACGCTGTTCTCGACCGTGTAGCCGGAGTCGTCGTAGTCGTCGAAGAGCATGGCCGGCCGGTCGGCGGCCGCATCCCACCCCCACGAGGCCGTGGTCGCACCGCGATGGCTCTGCGCGACGGTCATCGTCGGCCCGTCGGAGATCTGCACGTCGACGGCCACCACGAGGTCGTTGTCGAAGTGGAAATCGCCGTCCTCGCCGAAGTTCACCGTCTGGATGCCGACCGCGCGCGTGGTGATGACGGTCATGCCGGTATCGGCGAGAGCCGAGCCGAGCTGGTCCGCGAGATCGTCGACGTCCGCCGACCACTGCCCGGTTACGCAGGCCGTGGGAGAGGTGTCGTCGGCGGCGGGCGCCGGCGCGTCGCTCGAGGCGGGATCGGGCCGTTCGGCGTCGGCATCCGTCGCGGCGCACCCGACGAGCGCGAACGCGCCGATGAGGAGCACGAGCGGGAGGAAGAGGCGGTGCGGTGCATGGTGTCTCCTCGGTGGTGGTAGACGCATGATCCCACCTGCGAGACCAGCCGTCACTCGTCGACGGATGTGAGGGGCCCGAAGGTTGACAACTACGCCCAGCCGAGCCGGTGCAGCTCCGCATCGTCGATCCCGTAGAAGTGGGCGATCTCGTGCACGAGGGTGATGTGGATCTCGTCGCGCAGCTCGTCCTCGGTCTCGCAGATGGCGAGCAGCGGTTCGCGGAACAGCACGATGCGGTCGGGCAGTTCACCGAAGCCGTACTGGCCGCGCTCGGTGAGCGCGACGCCCTCGTAGATGCCGAGCAGGTCGAGCGAGCCGTCCTCGGGGCGGTCTTCGCACACGAATACGACGTTCTCGAGGCCGTCGACCATCTCGTCGGGCAGTTCGTCGAGCTCGTCGATCACGATCCGCTCGAACTCCTCGGGCGTCAGGTTCAGGCTCATGCCCCCTCCAGTGCGTCGACGAGCACCCACTGCAGCTCTCCGAGCCACTGGTAGATCTCGGCGAGGGGTCCTCGGCCGGCTCGTCGCCATCCTCCCGGATGCCGAGCCGGATGCCGACCATCGTGCGGATGCCGGTGAGGGCGCGCACCCACGTCTCGCACTGCTCCGCGCCGAGCACCACGAGCCCCTCGTGCGCCGTGCCGACGATCTGTTCGGCGGCCTCGATCTTGCGCTGCTCGAGCTCGTCGCGCGTGTAGCGGTGGAACTCGGATGCCGCCTCCGCGTCGTCGCGGTACGCGTCGGGGAAGAGGGCGGCCAGCAGCGGCGCGTCGTCGAGCTCGGGATCGCGGACGACATCGGCGAACTGCGAGGCGAGCACGGTCATGAGGCCCGCCTCCTCCGCCTCGAACTCGAGCTGCAGCTCGCCGCGGACGCGGCCGATCCTCATGAGTCGATCCTCATGGCGCGTCCTTCGCGATCGTGGCCTGCAGGCCGTAGTCGTGCATCGCCTGCGCGTGGCGTTCGATCTCCTCGCGGGGCCCGGATGCGACGACGGCGTGGCCCTCATGGTGCACGAGCAGCATGAGGCGCTCGGCCTCCTCGCGGGAGTAGCCGAAGTAGCTGCGGAACACGTGCGCGACGTAGTTCATGAGGTTGATCGGGTCGTTCCACACGATGAGCACCCAGGGCGCATCGAGGGACGCCCGCAGCTCCTGATCCAGCACGGGGGAAGGGGAACCCGACGACGGCGGACGCCGGTCGTGTCGGGAATTGGGGCGATCGACGGGACTCGAACCCGCGACATCCGGCACCACAAGCCAGCGCTCTACCAACTGAGCTACGACCGCCATACGCTGCTCACGCAACTCGGACGATTCTACGGTATCCGCGCAGCCCATTTCGCCACGACCTCCTCGGCCGCCGCGTGAGCCTCGTCACTCGTCGGACCGGGGTCGGCGACGAACGCGACGCGTCGGTAGTAGTCGAGCTCGCGGATCGACTCGAGGATGTCGGCGAGAGCCCGATGCCCGCCGTTCTTGGCCGGCGCCTGGTAGTAGACCCGCGGGAACCAGCGGCGCGAGAGCTCCTTGATGCTCGACACGTCGACGTTGCGGTAGTGCAGGTGCGCGTCGAGGCGCGGCATGTACTTCGCGAGGAACGCACGATCGGTGCCGATCGTGTTGCCCGCGAGCGGCGCGGTGCCGCCCTCGGGGACGAACTTGAGGATGTACTCGAGCACCTCGTACTCGGCCTCGGCGAGGCCCACGCCGTTCGGGATCTCCTCCAGCAGCCCGGAGGTCGTGTGCATCTCGCGCACGAAGTCGCTCATGTTCTCGAAGGCCGAGGCGTCGGGCTTGATGACGATGCTGAATCCGGGGTCGACCGGCACGAGCGCGTAGTCGGTGATGACGACCGCGACCTCGACGAGCTCATCGACTTCGAGATCGAGACCGGTCATCTCGCAGTCGATCCATACGAGGCGATCCGGTGTCTGACTCACGGATTCACTCTAGCCGGGGAGGCCGACGCGCCAGTCAGCTGGTTGAGGAGCGCCGCAGGCGCGTCTCGAAACCAGCGCCACCTCGAGTTCGTCGAGGCGATCGAGGCTTCGAGACGCGTGCCGCCTTCGGCGACTCGCTCCTCAGCCACCTGGGCATCGGCACCTACGCAGCGTCGCCCAAGCCGATCGCCTCGGCCTCCACGACATCCGGCGGGGCGCCGCCGTCGATGCGGCCGAGGCGCGTCCGGAACACGACGACGACGAGTGCCGAGAGCACGAGTGAGACCGCGCCGACGAGGTAGGGCAGCCCGGCGCTTCCGACCTCGGCGAGCAGGGTCGCGAGCGGCGGGGCGACGGCCGCCCCGAGGAAGCGCACGCCGGAATACGCGGAGGATGCGACGCTGCGCGGCAGCTCGGTCGCCTCCATCACCGATTCGGTGAGGACGGTGTTCATGATGCCGAGCAGCAACCCGCCCACGATGACGCACGCGACGAGCACGGCCGGGTTGGCCACGAACACCCCGGCGAACACGAGGTCGAGCGCGAGCAGCGGCAGCACCGTCGCGAGCACGGTCGTGCGGCGCATCCGGGCGGTGAGGATCGGCGCGACCCACACGCTCGTCACGGCGAGCGAGATGCCCCACGCGCAGAAGGTGAGGCCGAGCCCGATCGCGTCGAAGCCGAGGGGGAAGGGCGTGTAGGCCAGCAGCACGAAGAAGCCGATGTTGTAGAGCAGCGCCACGACCGCGAGCACGGCGAGCGCCGGGATGGCGAGGGCCCGGAACGGCGCCGACAGCTTGGCGGGCGCCGGGCGGTGTGCCGCATCCGCGTCCTTCGGCAACAGCACGAGGATCGCGATGAGGCCGATCGCCATGAGCGCCGCGGTGCCGAAGAACGGACCGCGCCAGCTCACGTTGCCGAGCAGGCCGCCGAGCAGCGGGCCGATCGCGATGCCCACACCGAGAGCCGCCTCGTAGAGGATGATCGCCGCACCGCTGCCGCCCGATGCCGCACCCACGATGGTGGCGAGCGCGGTGGAGATGAAGAGGGCGTTGCCGAGTCCCCATCCGGCGCGGAATCCGATGATGGCCTCGACGCTGCCGCTGAAGCCCGCGAGCGTCGCGAACACGACGATGAGGGCGAGACCGACGAGCAGGGTCCAGCGGGCGCCGATGCGGCTGGAGACCCAGCTGGTGAAGAACATCATGGCGCCCGTCACGAGCAGGTAGCTCGTGAACAGCAGCTCGGTCTCGGTGGGCGTCGCGTTCAGGTCGGCCGCGATCGAGGGCAGGATCGGGTCGACGAGCCCGATGCCCATGAACGCGATGACGCACGCGAAGGCGACCGCCCAGACCGCGCGCGGTTGGCGCAGGATGTTAGCGCCGTCACCGGAGGGACCGTGCGCGGTCACGAGGCGGCCACGGCGGCGTCGGATGCGAGTCGCGTCTCGAGCAGCGAGGCGGCGGCTTCGAGCGTGGCCCAGTCGGCGTCGCTCAGCTCGCCGAACCACGGGTCGAGGGTCTCGGCGAGCTGCGCGCGCCAGGCGGCGAGAGCCTTCGTGCCTTTCTCGCTCACGACGATGAGCCAGGCGCGGGAGTCGTCGCGGTCGGCGATCCGCGTCACGAGCTCCTCCTCGACCATGGTGCCGAGCAGACGCGTCATGCCCGGCTGGGTGACGCGACTGGCGGCCGCGAGCTCGCCGACCCGCATGGGGCCCTCCGCGGCGAGGATCGACAGCGTGCGCCACTGGGCCGCCGGTGTCGTGCTCCCCGTGGCCTGGGCGGCGAGACGGGTGAGGCGATGGGTGGAGACGAGCAGGGATTCGAGGATGTCGGTGTGCATCACTCGCGCAACTATATACCGGAGTTATATAACTTGCTGATGCATCCCGGGAGGCCCATGGCCTCCGATCCGGAGAGTCCCCCGGAGGGATTCGAACCCCCGGCCTGGTGGGTAGAAACCACTCGCTCTGTCCGCTGAGCTACGGGGGAGACCGCATTCAGGGTAGCCGAGAGCAGCGCGATCGGCGGCCCGTCGACACGATTCCTGCCGCGCACCTCGGCGCCCCGTCGAGGTCGTAGAGTGGCCGTCAACGATTCCGCGCGGATGCGACCCGAGTGTTCGCGCGCGCCAGGGGAGACGGATGCGGGTTGCACGCGCGCTGCTGCGCCGCAGCGCCGCGCAGTCGGGCCAGCTGGCCGCCGCGCTCGCCATCGCGACCGTCGGATGCGCCGCCCTCGTCGTGCTGCTCGTCGTGCCGGCCGCCGGGATCGATCGCGGCGTCGCGACGCTGCTCGCGGATGCGGAGCCCACCGCCGGCGCGCTGCGCGTGGAGACGGCACTCGCCGACGACACGGCGGCGCAGGAGGCGGAGTTCGACGAGGCCTTCGCGAGCGCGCTCGGTGCTGCCCCGCTCGACGTGGTTCGCGCCGTGCGGAGCGCTCCGCTGGCCGTGGGCGTCGATGGCGCCGAGCGACAGCTCGTGCTCGGGTCCCAACAGGATCTGGCCGAACTCGCGACCCTCACCGCCGGGGCCTGGCCCGCGGGCGACGACGAGGTGACGCTCGCCGAGCCGGCCGCCGTCGCCCTCGGGGTGACGGTCGGCGACACCCTCGAACTGCCGCACGGCGCGCGCACTATCGTCGGCATCTGGCGCGCGCTCGACACGGGCGACGCTGCCTGGTTCTCGGAGACCCTCGTGGCATCCGGGCGCCTCGGCGACGCCGTCGGGCCGGTGATCGTCGCGGAGTCCGACCTCGCGGGCCTCGAGTCCCGACCCCGGGTGACGTGGACCCTCGTGCCGCGCGAGGCCGACGCGAACGCCCTCGGGCAGCTCGCCCCCGTCGAAGGGCGCGTGCGTGCCGCCACGAGCGGGCTCGCCTCGGGCACGAGCTACGCCGTCTCGCTCTCAGGCGAGCTCTCGCGCACCGTGGCGCGCGCCGAGGCCGCGGTCGCCTCCGCCCGGGTGCTCAGCGGAACGGCCGTCGTGCTCGCACTCGCGGCCTCCGGCATCGTGTTGGCCCTCGTGGGGCGCTCGCTCGGGCAGGTGCGCGCCCTCGAAGCCGCATTGCTCACGGCGCGCGGCCTCTCGCGTTCGCGCGCGGCCGTGATGGCGCTCGTCGAGGCGGCGGTCGTGGTCGGCGTGGGCACGGGGCTCGGCGTGGGTGTCGCGGCTCTCTTCGCGGCGTCCGCACCCGCCGAGCTGCAGCCGGATGCCGTGCTCGGCGCCGTCGCGGCCGGTCTCGTGGGCGTCGTGCTGCTGGCGGTCGCCGGTCGGCCCGCGCAGGCGGAGCAGAGCGGCCGTAGCGTTGCGGAGACCGACTCGATCGTGCCGGCGCTCGGCATGGTGGGCCTTGCCGCGTTCGCGCTCGTGACCGCCGCAACCGTTCCCGCGTCCCCTGTGCGCTTCATCGCGCCGGCGCTCGCACTCGTCGCGGGCGTGCTGCTGCTGCGGCTCCTGCTCGCGCCCGGGATGCGGCTCGCGGAGCGTCTCGCCGCTCGCAGCACCGCCCTGCTGCCCGTGCTGCCGCTGCGCCAGCTCGGCCGCCGTCCGCGGGCTGTCGCAAGCGCCTTCGTCGTCGTGGCGCTCGCGGCGGGGGCGATCGTCGTGGCGGGGCTGGCGGCCGGTACGGCGGCGCGCGAGCACGAGGCCGGGGTGACCTCGGCCGTCGGCGGCCAGCTGCGCATCGCGTTCACGGGCACCGATCGCGACCCGGTCAGCGCGGCGCCGTACGCACGCCTCGAGGGGGTGACGGCGGTCACCGAGGTGGCACTCGTGGCGGCCGGGTCGGGCTCGGCATCGCTCGAGCTCGTCGTGGCCGATGCGAGCTTCGCGACCGTCACGGGAGCGCAGCCGCTCGCCGCCGATACTGCCGCCGAACCGCTCCCGGTGCGCGTCGCGCCCGCGCTCGCCTCGCGCCTCGGGGTCGGCCTCGGCGACGCCGTGCCTCTCACGATTCCCGGCGAGCGCAGCCCGCTGCCGGCCGTCATCGCCCAGATCGCTCCCGTGCCCGGCACCGGCGGCGGGGGCATGCTCGTGAGCCGGGCCGCGCTTGCCGACCGACTCCCGCCCGAGCAAGCGGCCCTCGTCGTCGACGAGGTGTGGGTGCGCACCTCGACCCCGGAGGCGACGGCGGCTCTCGCACGCGCGGTCACCGACCGTCCGGCGACCATGCTCACCCCCGCGGGGGCCGACTCGCTCGCGGTCGCCGAGGCGGGCGTCACTGCGACGGCCGTGGCCGCGGGTCTTGTCGTGCTGATGGGGATCGGCGGCCTCGCGGCGTCGGCCGCCGCGCTTCGGCGGCTGCGCCGCGGCGAGGTACTGCCGCTGCGCGCGCTCGGGGTGGGGGCCGCCTCCCAGGCGCGCGGTCGCTTCGTCGAACTCGCGCTCACCTCGCTGGCCGGCATCGTCGCGGGAGCCGTCGCGGGCGTGCTCGCGAGCCTGCTCGCAACGGGGGCCGCAGATGTCGGAGGCGAGGCATCCGTGGTGCCCCTCGTGCTGACGGCAGCGCTGCTTCTCGGCGTGCTCGTCGTGGCGGTGATCGCGGCGCTCGCCGTGAGCCGGGATGCGGGGGTGCGGTCGTGAGCCGCCGCCCCACCCGCGCGCGCATCGCGCGTGCGATCCTCGCCGAGGCACCGGGCGCCTCGCTGCTGGTCGTGTTGCTCGCCGCGTTGCTCGCCGGGGGCGCGACGGCGGCATCCGGATGGGCGTCGCACGCACGTTCGGAGGTGCTGCGTTCGGCCATCGCTGATGCCCCTCCCGCGCAGCGCGATCTCGGCGACACGGCCCGCGGCGTGCCCACGACCGGCCTCGGGCACCTCGATCACGACCTGGCGCCCGAGGTCGCGGCCGCCTGGGGAGTCACCTTCGACTCCCTCGACGCGATCGCCGCCGAGGCCGAGCCCGCCGCGGCCGCCGTGCTGGGTGAACCCCACGCTGCGCTGCAGCTCGACCAGGCTCCCGCGGTGCCGACCGAGTCGGGCGTCTCCGCTCCCGACACGAGCATCCTGTTGCGGGCCGACCCGATCCTGGAGCGTCTCGTCGATCTCGTCGACGGCGAGCTTCCCGGCCCGATCGTCGAGGGCGAACCGATCCCGATCGCGCTCACCCCCGCCATCGCCGACGCCTTCGGGTGGCCGCTGGGCCAGGTGCGCTCCGCCCACTACTCGGTCGGCGACCGCGAACTGCAGCTCGTCGGGCTCGTGATCGCGCGCGACAGCGCGGCCGACGAATGGAATCACGCGGGTCCCGCGCTCGCGCCGGAGGTCATCGACAACTTCAACTCGCCCCCACCTTCGTGGGCGTCGGCTTCGTCGACGCCGCGTCGATCGGGCAGTTCGAGCCCCTGTCGCCCGCATCGACCCTCGCCGTGTGGCTCCCGGTGATACCGCGGGCGTTCGAGGCCGACGAGGCCGATGCCACGCTCACGGCCCTGCGTCGCCTCACCTCGACGCCGCATTCGCTGCCGATCGAGACCGAGTGGGGCGGCATGACCGTCGACATCGCGCTCGTCGGCACGACGCCCTCGATCCTCACCTCGACGCGCCCCTTGCTCGCGGGCATCTCGGCCCTCCATGCGGCGATGGCGGCGGGTGCCGCGCTCGCCGGCGCGGCCGTGCTCGCGCTCGCGGTGCGGGCGCTCGTTGCCCGCCGCCGCGCCCTGCTGCGGCTCGTCACCGCGCGCGGGGCTTCCGATCGTGCGCGCGCTGGGGCTCTCGCGCTCGGCACGGGGGTGCTCGCCCTGATCGGCGCCGCGCCCGCGGCCGGGATCGTGGCGGTGTGGCTCGGTGGGCCCCCGCTCACCGCCGTGCTGGCGGTGGGTGGCGTCGTGCTGCTCGCGGCTACGACCGCCGCGCTCGACGGAGTGCTCGTCGAGCGTGCCGGTGCGCGCCTCGACGACGCCGAGCGCCGCCGCTCGCGCATCCGGAACGCCGTGGACGTCGGTCTCGTGCTGCTCGCCCTCGCCGCTGCGATCCTCGTCGTGCTCGCCCCGGCCGAGACCCGGGCGGCGCCGCCACCGCTTGCGGTGCTGCTGCCCGCTGTCGTCGCAGCCGCCGGATGCGTCATCGCGCTGCGCCTGGCGCCGCTCGTCGTGCGGGCCTTCGAGGCAGCGGCACGACGCGGACGGGGGCTCGTGGCGCTGCTCGGCCCGGCGCGTGCCGGTCGGGATGCGACAACGGGCGTCGTGCCCGTGCTCGCGCTCGTGATCGCCGTGACGAGCGCGGTGCTCGGCGCGGGCCTGCTCGCGACCGTGCAGCAGGGTGTCGACGTGGCCGCCCGCTCGCAGCTCGGGGCGGACGTGCGGCTCGATTCCGCCTACCTCGGCCCGGAGCAGCTCGCCGAGGTGGACGGGCTGGCGGGGGTGCGCGCGGTGGCGACCGTGGCATCCGACCCCGACATCGAGATCGAGTTCCCCGACGGCGAGGGCCGCATCACCGTGTACGTGGTCGACCCGGCCGCGTTCGCCGCAGCCTCGACGAGCCCGCTCGTGATCCCGGAGGCCGGGGCGCTCGTCTCGCACACCGTCGAGCAGCGACTCGCCGGCGACGCGCTCGTGATCGGCCGCGACGAGGTGCCGATCACCGACGAGGCACCCGACGACGGACCCTTCGGCCGCGCATCCGCCTGGATCGTCGTGAGCCCCACGACGGCCGAGCAGCTGCGCGTCGAGGCGCGACCGCGCGCACTCCTCGTGGCTGCCGCGCCCGACGATCGGGTGCAGGTGCGCACCGCCCTCGCGGAGAAATTCGCGGCGGCCGGAACGGTGCGCACGATCGACGAGGTGCTCGCGGTGCGGCGCGGCGCGCCCGCCGTGAGCGCCCTCGTGACCGGCACCACGATCGCCGTGGCTGCCGCCGCAGCCCTCACGGTGCTGGCCGCCGTGCTCGCCCTCACGGCCGGCGCGGCGGGCCGCGCTCGCGTCTTCGGACTGTTGCGCGCACTCGGGGCCCCGCGCGCGCCGAGTACCCGCTCGTGCTCTGGGAGTTGCTGCCCGCGCTCATCGTCGCCGTTCCCCTCGGAATCGCAGCGGGCCTCCTGCTGCTTCCGCTGCTCGCGGGCGCGGGCGACCTGCGGGTCTTCACGGGCGGCGGAACGCCGCCGGCGCTCGCCCTCGGCCTCGACCTCTCGGCCGTCATCGTGGGGGCGCTCATCGGCGTCGTGATCGTGGGGGTGCTGCTCGCCGCGGCCCTCGCCCGCCGCTCCGGCGCCGCGCGCGCTGTCCGTTTCATCGACGAGGAAGGATGAGCAGATGACCGCGCTCGCCGAACCCGACATCCTGTGCGAGGGTCTCGTGCGCATCTTCACGGCTCAAGGCGTGGAGGTGCAGGCACTGCAGGGTCTCGATCTGCGGGTCGAGCGCGGGGAGCTCGTCGCGCTCGTGGGCGCCTCCGGCTCGGGCAAGTCGACGCTGCTCGGCATCCTCGCCGGCCTCGACACGCCCACCGCGGGGTCGCCCGCGTCGCGGGTCACGACCTGACCGCGATGCGGCGCGCCGAACGGATCGCGTATCGCCGCGGCAGCGTCGGCTTCATCTGGCAGCAGACGAGTCGCAACCTCGTGGGCTACCTCACGGCGGCCGAGAACATCGCGCTCGCGCAGCACGTGGCGGGAGTCGTTCCGCGTGCGGAGCGAGAGGCGCGCGGCGCCGAGCTGCTCGAGCTGCTCGAGATCGGCGACCTCGCCGACCGGCGGCCGGCCGAGCTCTCCGGCGGGCAGCAGCAGCGCGTCGCGCTCGCGGTCGCGCTCGCCAACGGCCCGCGCGTACTGCTCGCCGACGAGCCCACGGGCGAGCTCGACGAGGTCACGAGCGCCCAGGTGCTCGAGGCGATGGAGACCGTCGGCCGCGAGCAGGGCCTCACGACGCTCGTGGTGACCCACGACGCGGCCGTCGCCGAACACGTGGACCGCACCATCCGCATCCGCGACGGGCGCACCTCGACCGAGGTGCTGCGCCGTACCCACACGGATGCCGAAGGCGGGCGAGTGCGGGTGGCCGAGGAGTTCGCGGTGCTCGACCGTGCGGGGCGCATGCAGCTGCCCGCCGAGTTCATCGCGGTGCTCGAGCTGCGTGACCGCGTGCGACTCGGCCTCGAACCGGATCGGATCGAGGTGCGACCGGGGCAACCGCATGGCGCGCGCCCGGATGCGCCGTACGAGGGGAGGAGGCGCGATGACCGCCGTGCTGCGTGCGGAGGGTCTCACGCGCGTGTTCGCGACCCCGGCCGGCGAGGTGCGCGCCGTGGACGGCGCGACGCTCGAGGTCGCAGCGGGCGAGCTCGTCGTGCTGCAGGGAAGGTCGGGAGCCGGTAAGACGACACTGCTCACGATGCTCGGTGGGCTGGACCGGTCGACCGCGGGCCGGGTCGAGCTCGACGGTCGTGCGCTCGAGACGCTCGACGAGCAGGAGCTTCGTCAGCTGCGCTCGACGCGCGTGGCATCCGTGTTCCAGACCTTCGGGCTGCTGCCCGTGCTCTCTGCAGCCGAGAACGTCGAGGTGCCGTTGCGCATCCTGCGGGTGCCGCGCGCCGAGCGAGAGCGGCGGGTGGCCGAGGCCCTCGCCGCGGTCGACCTGAGCGACCATGCCGCGCAGCGGCCCGGCGAGCTCTCAGGGGCCAGCAGCAGCGGGTCGGCATCGCGCGCGCGATCGTCATCCGGCCGGCCCTCCTGCTCGCCGACGAACCGACCGGCCAACTCGACTCCGAGACGGGTGCCGCGATCATGGACCTCATCGCGCGCCTCGTCGCCGACACCGGCATGGCCGCGCTCGTGGCGACGCACGACCCCGCGCTCGCCGAACGGGCGAACCGAGTGCTGCGCATCCACGACGGCCGCCTCGACGGCTGAGGTCGAGGACGGCGCCGTCAGCGCGTGGGGGCGACCCCGTCGAGCAGGTAGCGGATGATGCTGCTCACCTCGCCCGAATCGTCGACCGTCAGGCGGTGCAGGATGAGCCCGTCCAGCCCGGCCATGAAGGCGCGCACGGCGTCGTCATCGTGCGTGCCGAGGGCGCCGAGCGCTCGGGCGGTCCAGGCCGTGAATCGGGCGCGGCCCGCGCCGAAGATGTCGGCGGCGTCGCCTTCGGCGACCTCGAGGAACAGCCGGTGGCGCGCGAGGGTCGCGATTCGGCCCGGCCCGGTCTGCAGTTCCACGACGCGGGTCAATTGGTCGACGAGCTCGTCGCGGCTGGACGGCGCATCGGCGAAGCGCTCGAACGCGCTGAGCTCGTCGGACGCCATCTGCTCGGCGATTCCCGTGAGCAGCGCGCGACGCGTGCGGAAGTAGTTCGAACAACTGCCCAGCGGCACCCCCGCAACCGTGTCGATGCGGGCATGGGTGAGGGCGCGCACCCCCTCGGTGCCGAGGATGCGGATGGCGGCGCGCAGGACGAGTTCACGCGTGCCTGCCATGGGCCCAGAGTAATCGCGGCACGGTATCGCCAGGCTACTATAACTGTAGTATCGTGCCCCCATGTCGACGACGTCCGCGACCCGATCCGTGCTACTGGGTGGGGTTCGACTCCAGGTGACCGTCGGTGGTGAGGGCCCCCGCTGCTCCTGCTGCACGGGTTCCCGCAGTCCGGAGCGGTGTGGGATGCGGTCGTCGCCGAACTGCCGATGCGACGCAGCATCCGTCCCGATCTGCGCGGTGCGGGCGCGAGCGATGTCCCGCGTGGCGGCTACGGGCTCGCATCGCAGATCGCCGAACTGTGCGCGTTGCTGGATGCTCTCGAACTCGACCGGGTCGACATCGTCGCGCATGACTGGGCGGCGCTCGTCGCCCTGGGCCTCGCGTTCGCATCCCCCGAGCGGCTGCGACGGCTCGTCATCGTCGGCGTGCCGCACCCCTTCATCCGGATCTCACCCGCGCTCGTGCGCGCCATGCCCAGCATGTGGTTCGACTTCGTGCTCGCCGCCCCGGGCATCGGTCCGGCGGCGCTCCGGCGAGGTCGCCAGCGCATCCTGCGCACCCTGCTCGTCGACTACTGCGCCCGCGAGCGTAGCGACGACGAGATCGAGGGCTACCTGGCCCCCTACCGCGACCCGGCACGGGCGCGCGCCGGATCGGCGCTGTACCGACGACTCATCCTGCCGACCTTCCTCGCGATCCTCGCCGGGCGATACCGCCGCCGCCGACTCGAGGTGCCGACGCTCGTCGTGTACGGCGCCGACGATCCGATCGTCGCGCGCATGGGCATGCAGAGCGCGAGCCGATGGGCGGCGCACCTCGAGGTGCACGCACTCGCCGGAGCCTCACATTTCGTGCCGGAGGAGCGGCCCGCCGAACTCGCGCGGGTGATCCGCGTCTTCCTCGACGGGGACGCCGCTCAGCGCGACTCGGGCTCGTCGGCAGCCGCAACCGGCCCCGTGGCGGGGTCGGCGGATGCCGCGAGCGGCGAGGCGTAACGGTCGGTGTCCAGAGGCGTGGGGGAGACGGCCGTCGACTCCGCCGGCTCGATGAGCGGCTCGTGCGGCACCTTCTGGTCGGTCGTCGCCGTGTACTGGTTCTCGGCCCACTGCTGCTGCTCGAGGATCACCGGATCGGTGCCCTGCTCCTCGTAGCGCCAGCGCTCGAGGTCGGCGGCGAAGAGCTTGCGGCCCTTGTTCGGCTTGTGCAGCCACAGCACGAGGCGCTCACGGTACTCGGAGAGCGTCTGGTCGGCCTGGTAGCTGAAGCTCACCGAGTTGACGCGCATGTCGGCGAGCTGGTGCGAGGCCCAGTCGGCGGCGTAGTTCGCACCCGCGATCGGCAGCAGACGCACCATGACATCCGCGTCGTTGGCCAGGTGCTCGGCGTGCTCACGCGCGGCGGGCGACTGACTGTGCCAGCGCGCCGCGTTCTGCCCCGCCGAGATGAGCGCGGTCACGGCGGCCGCGCGCGTCTCATGGTCGCGCTGGGCGACGAGCCGACGTGTGGCGCCGCGCCCGATGAGGGCCGCCACGATGCCGGCCACCACGATGGCGAGGAAGGGGATGACGGCGGACACCAGGATCCGCTGGCCGTCCTCGGAATAGAACCAGTCCACGAAGTCGTTCCACCACTGCATGGCGGCACCCTACGTCGGGTGCAGACGGAACGGGCTGTCTTCCCCCGCGCGCCGTGAGATTGTGCGGCGCTGCCGGCGCCGTGCTCAGCTGGTCGAGGAGCGTCGGGTCGTAGGCGCGACGCGTTTCGAAACCGACGTCGCGCCTACCGGCCGGTACCGTGCACCGCCAACGGCTCGATCGCCGCGAGTTCCTCGTCGGTCAACGGTGCACCGTCGAGCGCCGCGAGATTGTCCTCCAGCTGGGCCACGCTCGACGCCCCGATGAGGGCGCTCGTGACGCTCGGCTGCCGCAGCACCCACAACAGCGCGAGCTGCGCGAGGCTCTGCCCGCGCGCCTCGGCGATGGCGTTGAGGCCGCGTGCCCGCTCGAGGTAGGTCTCGCTGATGGTGTCGGCGTTCATCCAGCGGCCCTTCGCCGCGCGCGAGTCCTCGGGGATGCCGCCGAGGTAGCGGTTCGTCAGCAGTCCCTGCGCGAGGGGGAGAAGACGATGGACCCGATGCCGAGCTCGCCGATCGCATCCAGCAGCCCTTCCTCGGGCGTGCGGTTGAACATCGAATACGAGGGCTGGTGGATCAGCAACGGCACCCCTCGGCGGCGAGGGCGGCAGCGGCGCGGCGGGTGTCGTCCGGACCGTAGTTCGAGATGCCCGCGTAGAGCGCCTTGCCGCTGCGCACGGCGTGCGCGAGCGCCCTCATCGACTCCTCGATCGGGGTCTCGGGGTCGGGCCGGTGGTGGTAGAAGATGTCGACGTAGTCGAGCCCGAGACGCGTGAGCGAGGCGTCGAGCGAGCTCAGCAGGTACTTGCGCGAGCCCCACTCGCCGTACGGCCCCGGCCACATGTCGTAGCCGGCCTTCGACGAGACGATGAGCTCGTCGCGATACGGGCGCAGATCGCTCGCGAGGATGCGGCCGAAGTTCTCCTCGGCCGACCCGGGAGGCGGGCCGTAGTTGTTCGCGAGATCGAAATGGGTGACGCCGAGATCGAAGGCGCGCAGCACGATCGAACGCTGCGTCGTGAGCGGCCGGTCGTGGCCGAAGTTGTTCCAGAGACCCAACGAGATACGCGGCAGCTTGAGGCCCGAGCGGCCCACGCGGGCGTATTCGAGGCGGTCGTAACGGTCGTCGGCAGCGGTGTACGGCATGTGCTCACCCTAGGGTGCGTTGGTCGAGACCGGATCGTTCGCGTGTCGCGCGTTCCCACCCGGCCTCGACCAACGCACCCGGGGAACGGATGCGACATCCGCTGCGTTGCATCCAGTGTCCCCAACACACGAAAGCAGGTCGCATCATGCGCACGTTCGTTCTCGCCGGCGGTTGTTTCTGGTGCCTGGATGCGGTGTACCGCACGCTCGAGGGCGTGACGGACGTCGTGTCGGGCTACACGGGAGGATCGGTGCCGAACCCGAGCTACGAGCTCGTGTGCACGGGCAGCACGGGCCACGCCGAGGCCGTCGCGGTGACCTTCGACGAGACGGTGATCCCGGCGAGCGTCATCCTCGACGTGTTCTTCACGCTGCACGACCCGCGTCAGCTGAACCGCCAGGGCAACGACGTCGGCACCCAGTATCGCTCGGCGATGTTCTATGCCGACGAGGAGCAGAAGGCCGAGTTCACGGCGTCGCTCGAGCGCGCTCGGGAGATCTGGGGTGACGGAGTCGTGACGTCGGTCACGAAGCTCGGGGAGTTCTTCCGCGCGGAGGAGTACCACCAGGACTTCTTCGCCAAGAATCCCGGTCAGGGTTACTGCCTCGCGGTCGCGCTGCCCAAGGTCAACAAGGTGCGCAAGGGCTTCGCGCAGTACGTCAAGGCGGCCTGAGCGCGCCAGCGGATTCGGGGTTGCGTCGTAAAGCTAATGCCATTAGCTTTACGACGTGACCTCCACCGTCTCCTTCCTCACCCGCCCCTCTCCGCAACCGCGGATGCCGTGGGCCGCGTAGCCTACGAGGTGCGCGGCGACGGCCCGCTCGTGGTGACCGCGCCCGGGATGGGCGATCTGCGATCCGCCGACACCGCGCTCGCGGAGGCCCTCGTGGCCGACGGCTTCCGGGTCGCGACGCTCGACCTGCGCGGCCACGGCGATTCGGACGCGGGGTTCGCCGAACTCGGCGACCCGGCCACGGCATCCGATCTGATCGCCCTCATCGAGCAGCTCGGCGGCCCCGCCGTGATCGTCGGCACCTCGATGGGTGCGTCCTCCGCGCTGCTCGCCGCGGCGGACCGGCCCGAGCTCGTGCGCGGGCTCGTGCTGCTCTCGCCCTTCGTGCGCAATGGGGCAGGCCCCGCCTGGGCCATGCGCCTCATGTTCCGGGCGCTCTTCGCCCGGCCGTGGGGTGTGGCCGCCTGGCTCGGGTACTACCGCAGCACCCTCAACAAGGGCGCCGTGCCCGCCGACCACGAGGCGCATGTCGCCGAGATCGGCGCATGGCTGCGCCGGCCCGGTCGGCTCGCCGAGTTCCGTCGGCTCACCTCCGTGCTCGACCATGCCCCCGTCGCGGCGCGCATCGCCGAGGTGCGAGCCCCCGCGCTCGCGATCGTCGGCGCACTCGATCCCGACTTCCGCGATCCGGCGGCCGAGCTCGCGCACATCGCCGAGGTGCTGCCGGGCGCTCAGACGCTGCTCGTCGACGACGCCGCCCACTACCCGCACCGCCAGCGCCCGGATGTCGTGCTGCCCGCCGTCCGCACCTTCGTGGCGCAAGTGGCCGCGCGTGCCTAGGGCCGGCCTCAGCCGCGACGCGGTCGTCGCCCTCACGGTCGAGCTGCTCGACGCCGACCCGCACGCCCCGATCACGCTCGCGGCCGTGGCGTCGCGGGCGGGCGTCGCGGTGCCGAGCCTGTACAAGCACGTGCGCTCGCTCGACGAGCTGCGGGATGCGGTCGCCGTCGTGGGGGTCACGCGACTCGCCGACGCGGTGGCGGATGCGGTGGCTGGCGCCTCGGGGCGTGCCGCGTTCCGCGCCGCGGGGCGGGCGATCCGCGCCGAGGCGCGCGCGCATCCGGGGCTCTATCTCGCCAGTCAGCCCGCGCCCGGCCGCGAGGCGTCGGCGGAGCTGCTCGCGGCGGGGGAGCGGGCCGTCGCCCTGCTCGCCGGGGTGGTGCGCCGCGAGGGGCTGCTGGCGGCGCGCGAGGTGGATGCCGTGCGCATCGCGCGCGCTGCCGTGCACGGCTTCGTGCTGCTCGAGGCGGCCGGCGGGTTCGGGTTGCCCGACGATGTCGACGCGAGCTTCGATCGGCTGCTCGACGTGGTCTGGGCGGGGTTCGCGGAGCTCGGCTGAAGATTCTCAGGGGTACTCGACACGGGGCGACCCCCGCGGGGTACGGTCGATTCAGAGGCAGTCGACAGCCACGCGAAGGAGCAGATCATGAGCGAGAGCACGACCGTCGAACAGCGGTGGGTCGCCTTCGGGCCCGCGGGCGCCGTGGGCGCCATCCACCGCACCGCCGAGGGCTTCCAGATGAAGCTGCTCGACGACGACACCTACCGAGGCACCTACCCCACCCTCGAGGTCGCGAAGAGCGCGCTGCACGCCGCGCTCGAGCCCGGTTCGGAGTGGCCGGACTTCCGCGAGCACTGAACTCGCGGGGTCTCCTCTCCTTCACCGCCGCACCGGATGCGGGTCATCCCCGGATCCGGTCGCGGCACCCTGCGCGCGTCCCCGCGCCGGGCATCCTGGCCTGACGGCGCCCGGACGTCACCGGCACGATTGCCCGGGCGCCGTCCAGCTGAGGGCGCGCCGAACAGGGAGAGACCGATGACCGATAACCTCACCGTGGCGGGGCTCGTGGCCACGCCGATCAAGCACACCGTCACCGCCGAGGGGCTCGAGATCAGCTCGTTCCGCCTCGCGTCCACGAGCCGCCGCTACGACGCCGCGAGCAAGGCCTGGGTCGACGGCGAGCCGTAGAGTCAAATATCACACACGCGCTTATCCGCTACGTTTTGGGGCATGGCGAAGCCCGAATTCCCCCGCCACGTGTTTATCGACGGAGACGCAAGCGCTGAGCGCATTAGGGCCTTTGCGGAGGCGCCAAACGAAGAACAGCGCATCGCATTGACAGCCTTGCGCTCGTTGGTGGCCAGAAGTGCATCCGCGCACATGGCGCCGATGATGTCGGTCGTGTACACGGTTTTTCTGGGCTACGGAGCGATCGTGTTTACGGCAATCCCGGCCCAAAGAGCAACGATAAGCGATTGGCCGTACAGCTGGCTCGGGCTCGAGCCGCTTAGTTTCAGCTTCGGGCCATGGGCTCAGCTTGCTGCGCTGGTGGTGGTGAGCGCGCTGAGCTTGGCTCTGGCCAGAATGCTCTTCCACCTGGAGAACCGTTCGAGGCGGGCGGGGCTCATCCTAGCCGCGTATGAGGGCGAGCTGCGCCGGCGCGAGAATGCGAGCGGTTGGAGGGCGCGCAGGTGGCGCAAGGCACACCCGATTGAGTGGAGCTAGTGCCCTAGCAAGAAAGGCGCATCCCGGTGCGAGTAGGCCTCCACCTGTCGCGGTAATTGTCGGGGTCTCGGGGGTGTCCGGCTTCCCAGTCGTCTTGTATCGCAACCTCAGCGTCGAAGCGGTCAACGTGTGCCCCGAGGTCTACGCCGTCCAGTGAACGGGCGTCCCAGAATGTCGCATGGTTCCGGCCTAGGTGAACCTTCTGAACCGTCCCGATTTGTCGCCCGTGCCTGTCGTGACTCACCGAATGCCAAGAGCCGCTAGCATCGGCGCATGTCCGACCCGAACCCGTGGGCTTCTGTCCTGCCGTCTGTCGTTGCGAGCGTAGTAACAACTTTGGTGACGCTGGCAATCACGTGGCTAGTAGCTCGCGCCCAGTCGCGGCGCACTCTCGGCAAGCACCCCTTGGTGCTGCGTCGTATGGGAGTAACCGATTGGCAGTTGGTCAACCTTTCGAAGAAGCCGCTTCCCGGCCTCAACGTCAGCTATCAGGCCCCCGTTGCAGGATCAACGCAGACGACGTTTCAGGCAATCGAGACCTACGGCGGAATCATCTACCCGTCCGGCAATCAGTACATTGGGGACCTTCCGGACGGGGCCGTTGTGACCGTGAATTGGACAAAGTTGGGGCGCAAAGGGGTCAAGGCCTGGTACATGGCGTCAGTTCGGATGAAGGGCGATGTCGATGAGTACCCCCTTCGCGCAGAAAAACAAACGGGCAGCGTTCATTAGGGCAACCGCACGAGCCAGCAGCTCGGGCACTCCCACTGCGGGCGATCGACCGTGCCGAGGATCTCGAAGGACACGAGACAGCTCGGGCAGTTGGGGCTTTCCGGCAAGTCGTCCACTGTGCTATTCCGTAGCGAGCCTCAGGCCCCGGGCGGTGTAGAAGTTGACGCCCCCGGTGAGGTCTTCGACGCCGTAGACCGTGCGGCCACCGTCTGAGGTCTCCCGAATGTCGATCACAATGCCGCGGTAGCCCGCCGCGTACACATCGTCACCGACATCGAATGCGCCTTCGCTCATGGCTGAAGGGTAGCGAGGGTGTGGATACCCCTGGCACGGTTGGAGCATGGCGTTGACTCAAGAGGGCTTTGAAGGACTCGCGCTCGACATCGCGCATGGAATCCCCTCGATCGTGGCGTGCTCGGTTCGCGGCTACGTTGCGACACTCACCGTTCAGTCGCGCTCCAAGAAGCAGACGTACCCGGCGTACGTGGAGTACGACCCGAAGGCCGATCACCTTTCGCTCAGAGACCCGGCGGGCAAGTCCACGACCGTTCACAACCTCCTCCGCTCGCTCGTTGACGGAGACGATTTCCTCGGAGAGTTCGCGGTCACCACGGCGCGGAAGGTGGCGCTGCTCGATTTCGAGCGGAGCGCATCGGAGAGGGGAGCTGACAACCTCGGAGGTAGTAGACCTCGGCATCCGAGGTGTCCCAAGAACTCCGCAGCGAAGCTCCTCAGCGCCGCAGTTGAGGCCTGAGTGCTCACCGTCCGCACCGGCCCGGAGAACGCGGAGCTCTACGCAGTCGCGGATCCACTGTCGTAGTCCGAGATGCGGAAAAGCACCCGATCCTCTCGCGAGGCGGGGGCTTCCGACTATGGGACCCGAGGAGGCGGAGGGCCACCCGCAATTGAGACCGCGGGGGGCCTGCCCTTGCGGGGGCGCTGTTGGCGAGAATCAACGCCGTCAGTTTCTCCAGATAGGTGATTGCGGGATCCAAGGTCATCGCGAGGCCGCTGATTGAGATGGTGTGCTGAGTCACCTGGGCTCCGTTCGGGAGCAGCACCGGAGTTTGACGACACAGGCCAGCGGAGAAGTGCTGATTGCCGTGCATGACTCCCGAGCACACGCGCCACGCAGCGAGCCCCCGATCATGGCATTGGGCGTAACGATCCGGTCGGTCTTGATGAGTAGGTCGGTCAGCGTCGGGAGGCCGTTGATAGTCCTCTGCCGCAGATTGGGGCGCCGGTCCTTGGTGTCGATCAGAACCGCCTCAAGCCAATCGGTTAGCGCCTTGGTGTGAGTGCCCGCGGCCTTGGTGTATGTGTCTACTTTCAGCCTCTGATCCCATTGCAGTTCGAGGAGCCGGATGAGCCGGGCGCTGAGCGTTCCTGCCTCCTGTAGCCACACGCCGTACGCGCTGGACTCGATTGCCGAGCGGATGAGCGTGAAGGGCGTAAGCGGAGGGACGCTGCCCCTGTTCCAGAAGCTCTGAACGACGCTGAGGTGTTCGAGCGAGTTGGTAACGAGGTAGTGCAGCTCGAACGACATTTGCCGAAAGAGCGCCGAGGCTGCATTGTCCTCAGCGAGCTGACTAGTTGGGTCGATGCTCCAGGTATCTAGGTTCTGGGCCACTGTGCCCAGTCGCTCGAAGTATTGATTGAGCAGCCCACCCGCGAAGTCGTCTTGCTGCTCGGGGCTCAGGCGTTCCCACAGGCTCGAAGGTTGCACGCCTAGGTCTTATCGCACAGCGCCGTCACTCGTGCTCGGTCAGCGGCATAAGCGGCCTGAGCAAACTTCCTGCGGCGCGCCCCGGTCGGGGCGTAAAATCCAGTCAGGCGATCCAGTACGGGTGTCGCCCTAGCCGAGCAGAAAGGGCACCGTGGCGAACCTTCCATAATCGCCGCATCTAGGCGATTGAACTGCAAGCGCAGTCAGAACGGATCGCCATGCCTATTTTCAGCCAGAAGCCCGAGCCTCCTCCTCAGTCCCGCTCGACGAACGAGTGGGACCACAAGACTGCCCAGACCAAAGCGAGGTGGCGAACGCTTCAGGTTCTCGTCGTCGCCGTGGCTGTCGTTCTTGCCGCCGTATTCGGCCAGCATCCGCCCGGAGTGGCTGAACTGATCGCGAGCCTCATCCGCCTGTAGGCGGCCACTCGTGCTCGATCAGAGACAGGCACCAGTCGGAGCCGGTCGGCCATGCGCCCCCGCGCCGCGAGTTGCCGGTGTCACGGCGATGCGGGAGTACATGCCGCGCAGCAGCTCTTCTCCTGCACCGCCGCACCGGATGTGGGTCATCCCCGGATCCGGTCGCGGTGCCCTGTGCGCCCCGCCGCCCCGGCCATCCTGGCCTGACGGCGCCCGGACGTCACCGGCACGACCCCGGGCGCCGTCCATCAGAGGGCGCGCAGAACAGGGGAGACACCGATGTCCGAGAACATCACCGTCGCGGGGCTCGTCGCCACGCCGATCAAGCACACCGTCACCGCCGAGGGGCTCGAGATCAGCTCGTTCCGCCTCGCGTCCACGAGCCGCCGCTACGACGCCGCGAGCAAGGCCTGGGTCGACGGCGAGACCAACTGGTTCACCGTCACCGCCTTCCGGCACCTCGCCGCCAACGTGCACGCGTCACTCGACAAGGGGCACCGGGTGGTGGTCGCCGGGCGGCTCCGGGTGCGCGAGTGGCGCAACGGCGAGCAGCTCGGCCGCGACGTCGAGGTCGTCGCCGACGCGCTCGGGCCCGATCTCGCCTGGGGCCGCGCGCAGTACACGCGCACGCCGCGTCGGATCGCGGTCGACACCGAGAGCACGCCGTCCGGCGTCGACGCCGGGGCGGATGCTGCGGCGGACGCGGCGGATGCCGCCGGATTCCCCGAGGAGGCGCAGGCCGCGCTCGCCACGCCGTTCTAGACTCGTCGATGCCGCGCGGCTCGCGCGGGCCGAGCATGGAGGATGCGATGACCCGACCGCGTCGAGCGCTCGCGTGCGCGGTCGTGGCCGTCGCCGGTGCGTTCGTGCTCGCCGGCTGCACGGCGCCCGAGCCGATGCCCACGCCCTCATCAAGCCACAGCACGACGAGCGAACCCACGCCCACGCCGACTCCGACGCCCGAGCCGGCGTTCGACGGCACGGCATCCGACAACCAGTCCTACTTCGATCACCTGAACCGCGAGCTCATCGACGCAGGCGGGGCCACCGGCGGCGCAGCGTTCATCGACAACCTCGTCGAGCACGGCTACCCGCGCGAGAACATGGAGGTCACGCCCGACAAGACGGCGATCGGCATCGGAGCCGACAACGTCGTGTTCTCGATCCGGTTCGGTGACACCTGCCTGCTCGGGCAGTGGGGCAACATCGGCTACACGAGCCTTGTGACCGAGGTGCTCTCGACGGGCCGCTGCATCGTCGGCACCGCCCGCCCCGCCTGAGCGCCGACCCCGGCAACGCCGCTCGCCGCGCCAGCCTAGGATCGTAGGCATGGCCGAATACATCTACTCCATGGTGCGCGCCCGCAAGAAGGTGGGCGACAAGCTCATCCTCGACGACGTGACGATGGCGTTCCTGCCGGGAGCCAAGATCGGCATGGTCGGCCCCAACGGTGCGGGCAAGTCCACGATCCTGAAGATCATGGCAGGGCTCGACACCCTCCAACGGCGAGGCCAAGCTCACGCCGGGCTTCAGCGTCGGCATCCTCATGCAGGAGCCCGAGCTCGACGAGTCCAAGACCGTCATCGAGAACATCCAGGACGGCATCGCCATCAAGGCGAAGCTCGACCGCTTCAACGAGATCTCGGCCGCGATGAGCGATCCGGATGCCGACTTCGATGCGCTGCTGGCCGAGATGGGCGTGCTGCAGGAGGAGATCGACGCCGCCGACGGCTGGGATCTCGACTCCCAGCTCGAGCAGGCGATGGATGCGTTGCGCACGCCGCCCGCCGACGCCGAGATCTCGGTGCTGTCCGGCGGTGAGAAGCGCCGCGTCGCGCTCGCGAAGCTGCTGCTGCAGAAGCCCGACCTGCTGCTGCTCGACGAGCCCACCAACCACCTCGACGCCGAGAGTGTGCAGTGGCTCGAGCAGCACCTGCAGAAGTACCCCGGCGCCGTCATCGCGATCACCCACGACCGGTACTTCCTCGACAACGTCGCCGAGTGGATCGCCGAGGTCGATCGCGGCCGCCTCTACCCCTACGAGGGCAACTACTCGACCTACCTCGAGAAGAAGGCCCAGCGCCTCGAGGTGCAGGGTAAGAAGGATGCCAAGCTCGCCAAGCGCCTCGCCGAGGAGCTCGACTGGGTGCGCTCGAACGCCAAGGGCCGCCAGGCGAAGTCCAAGGCGCGTCTCGCGCGCTACGAGGAGATGGCATCCGAGGCGGAGCGCACGCGCAAGCTCGACTTCGAGGAGATCCAGATCCCGCCGGGGCCGCGCCTCGGCTCGGTCGTGATCGAGGCCAAGAACCTGCAGAAGGGCTTCGGCGACCGCGTGCTCATCGACGGGCTCAGCTTCACGCTGCCGCCGAACGGCATCGTGGGCGTCATCGGCCCGAACGGTGTCGGCAAGACCACGCTCTTCAAGACGATCGTGGGCCTCGAGCCGCTCGACGGCGGCGAGCTCAAGATCGGCGAGACGGTCAAGATCAGCTACGTCGACCAGAGCCGCGCCAACATCGACCCGAACAAGACGCTGTGGGAGGTGGTCTCCGACGGCCTCGACATCATCGTCGTGGGCAAGACCGAGATCCCGAGCCGCGCCTACGTGTCGAAGTTCGGCTTCAAGGGCCCCGACCAGCAGAAGAAGGCCGGCGTGCTCTCGGGTGGTGAGCGCAACCGCCTCAACCTCGCGCTCACGCTCAAGGAGGGCGGCAACCTGCTGCTGCTCGACGAGCCGACCAACGACCTCGACGTCGAGACCCTGCAGTCGCTCGAGAACGCGCTGCTGGAGTTCCCCGGATGCGCGGTCGTGATCACCCACGACCGGTGGTTCCTCGACCGCATCGCGACCCACATCCTGGCCTACGAGGGCACCGAGGAGAACCCGGCGAACTGGTACTGGTTCGAGGGCAACTTCGACGCCTACGAGCAGAACAAGATCGAGCGCCTCGGCCCGGAGGCGGCGAAGCCGCACCGCTCGGTGTACCGCAAGCTCACGCGCGACTGACCGCCCTTCCCCAGAGGCGATCCATGGCCCGCATCCACATCCCGATCCGGCTGCGCTGGAGCGACGTCGACGCGTACGCGCACGTCAACAACGCCGAGATGCTGCGTCTGCTCGAAGAGGCGCGTATGGAGGCGTTCTGGCGCCCCGACGAGGGCGTCGACGCGCGGCCCACGGCGGTGCTCGACGCCCGGCCCGGCGCCCCGGTGCTGAGCCTCATCGCGCGCCAGGAGGTCGAGTACCTCGCGCCCATCCCGTTCCAGCGCAGTCCGATCGTGGTCGAGCTGTGGATCGGGCGGATCGGGGAGCGAGCATCGAGATCTGCTACGAGGTGTACTCGCCCGACGGCACGCAGCCGCGCATCCGCTACACGATCGCCTCAACGACGCTCGTCATGGTCGACGCCGCGACCGGCCGCCCGGTGCGCATCTCCGACGAGCTGCGCGAGCGGTTCGCACCCTACGTCGAGCAGCCGGTGGTCTTCGCCAAGCGCGGCTAGCACCCGCTCGCACCCATCGCGCTGAGGGTGCTGACTACTCCCCCGGAGCACCCCGATTACTCCACCGGGCGGTTCCGGATGCCGCACCCACGCCCGTAGCGTCGGCGCGTACCGTTCGCCACAGCCGAGGAGACCCCATGACCGCCACCATCGAACGCAGCGCTCCCCGCGCCTCCGTCGTCGCCCTGCTCGTGCTCGCCGCGGTCGTCGCCGTGGCGATCGCGACGAGCCTCATCGCCCTCGTGGCCCGCACGGCAGGAGCGGGGGATGCCTTCCCGCCCCTGCAGCCGCAGGCCTACCTCACCTTCGCGATCGCCGGCACCCTGCTCGCCATCGGCGGCTGGGCGCTCGTGGTGCGGCTCGTGCGCCGCTCGGCCCGCCTGCTGCGCGTGCTCGTGCCCGTGCTGCTCGTGCTCTCGTTCGTGCCCGACGCCGTGCTGCTGGCGACCGGGTTCCTCCCGGGCGCGACCCCCGGCGCCGTCATCGCCCTCATGCTCATGCACCCCGTGGTCGCGGGTGCCGCGGTGCTCGTGGGGCAGCGGATCGCACCGGCTCGCTGACCCCCAACGCAGCGACGCCGGCACCCCACGGGGTGGCCGGCGTCGCCGTCGAGTGGTCAGCTCAGCTCGTGAGCGAGTCCACGTACTCCTGGTTCTCCGACATCCACTGCGTCACGACATCGGTGAAGTCGCGCGGCACGTCGTCGACGTTGTACATGACGTTCTCGAGCGAGTAGAGCAGCTCCGAGTCGAGGGTGAACGCCTTCAGCCACTCGGTGAGCTGCGGGTAGTCGTCCTCGAAACCGGGGCGCGCCATGGTGTGGATCGACTCCTCGGCGCCGAGCGTGCCCTCCGGGTCTTCCAGATCCCGGATGGGGAACTCGTCGTAGGCCCAGTGCGGGCGCCACAGCGTCACGACGACGTTCTCGCCCGCGTCGATCGCGGCGCTCAGCTCGGCGAGCATGGCGGGGGTCGACGAGGTGATGAACTCCATGTCCTCGAGCCCGTAGGTCGGGATGACCTGCTCCTGCGTGGCCTGCGTGAGGCCCGCGCCCGGCTCGATGCCGACGATCTTGTTGCCGAACGCGTCGGCGTTGGCGGCGAGCTCGTCGATCGAGGTGATCGGGGCGTCCTCGTTGACCGCGAGGGTCAGCACGGCGTCTTCGTTCCAGGCGCCGAGGTCGACCACGTCGCTGTACTCCTTGACGTAGTCGGCGTGGGTGAGGGGCAGCCAGCCGTCGAGCGCCACATCGTAGTCGCCCGTGCTGAGGCCCGCGAACACGGGGCCCGCGTCGGCGTACTCGAGCGTCACGTCGTAGCCCTTGTCCTCGAGGATGATCTTCCACAGGTACGAGGCGGCCTCGCCCTCCGGCCAGCCGTTGAAGACGCCGATCGTGAGCGAGGTCTTGTCGCCGCCGTTCGCGCCGTCTCCGTCGCCGCCGTTCGATCCGGCATCCGTCGCGCAGGCGCTCAGCCCGAGCGCCGCGACGGCGCCGATCGCGAGGCTCGCGAGCAGTCGCTTGTTCATTCGTTCTTCCTTTCGGCTCCCGTGCTGTGGCGGGAGCGATTGGTGGGTGCGTGCCGGTCGTCGCCTCGGTCAGGCCGAGGTCGTCACCGACACCGTGTCGGCGGGCGTTTCGCCCGTCGAGTCGTCGCCGACCGGGCGGTCGGTGGCCGGGTTGCCGCGCCGGGGCCGGGCGAAGGAGCCGCGGCGCCCCGAGCCGAGCGTGGAGGTGAGGCGGTCGAGCAGGATCGCGAGGATCACCACCGAGAGTCCCGCTTCGAAGCCGAGCCCCACGTCGATGCGGTTGAGCGACTGGATGATGTCGCGACCGAGACCGGGCGCGCCCACCATGCTCGCGATGACGACCATCGAGAGGGCGAGCATGATCACCTGGTTGACGCCCGCCATGATGCTCGGCAACGCGAGCGGCAGCTGGATCTGGCGCAGGATGCGGCGCGGGGTCGCGCCGAACGCGTGGCCCGCCTCGACGACCTCGGCGTCGACACCGCGGATGCCGAGCTCGGTGAGACGCACCCCCGGCGCGAGCGCGAAGGCGATGGTGGCGACGATGCCGGGCACCACGCCGACGCGGAACAGGATGAGTGCGGGAATCAGGTACACGAACGCCGGCATCGTCTGCAGGAAGTCCAGGATCGGCCGCACGACCGCCGAGACGGTCGACGACCGCGCCGCCCAGATGCCGAGCGGAATGCTGATGAGCACCGCGATGAAGGCGGCCACGAGGGTCAGGGCGAGGGTGTCCATCGCGTTGTCCCACTGGTCGACCGCCACGATCACGAGCAGGCCCACGAGCGTGCCTGCACCGAACCGCCAGCCCCGCGCATACACGGCGACGGCGACCACGACGAGCACGATCGCCCACCACGGTGGCACGGCGAGCACCCAGTCGACGGCGTCGTAGAGCGCCAGGAAGACGCTGCGGATCACATCGAAGACGACGGTGAGGTAGGTCGTGACGAAGTCGACGACCCCTTCCACCCAGTCGCCGATCGGAAGTCGGAAGCCCTCGAGCATCAGACCGCTCCTTCCTGCGCGCCGGACGGCACCGCGCGACCGCTTTCGGCATCCGCGGCGTCGAGCGCCTCGCTCATGACGGTGATGGGCACGGTGGGCGGCGGTTCCACCGTCGGCAGCTCACCCGTGTGCGACGACACGTTGCCGAGCGCCGCGAGCAGGGTCACGCGCGGCACGACGCCGAGCAGGCGGTTGCGATCGTCGGTCACCGCGAGCGGCAGCGGGCTCTCGACCGCCGGTACGAAGAGCTCGGAGAGCGGCGTGTCGACGCTCACGGATGCGAAGTCGTCGTGGGTGATGGATGCGAGGCCGGTCGTGCCGGCGCGCAGCAGACGGATCGCGTCCTGGTCGCGCACGACGCCCGTGAGCACGCGGTCGCGTCCGACGACGTAGACGGCGGAGGTCTGCAGATCGCGCATGACCTTGAGGGCGGCCCGCGGTCCGGAGCTCGCCGAGACGGTCGCGCGCGCCGGCTCCATGACCGACGACGCGGTGAGCACCCGCGCGCGGTCGACATCCTGCACGAACTGCGCGACGTAGTCGTTGGCGGGGTCGGTGAGGATGTCTTCCGGGGTGCCGATCTGCACGATGCGACCGTCGCGCATGACGGCGATCCGGTCGCCGAGGAACATCGCCTCGTTGAGGTCGTGGGTGATGAAGACGATCGTCTTGCCGAGCGCGCTCTGCAGCTCCACGAGCTGCTCCTGCATCTCGCGTCGGATGAGGGGGTCGAGGGCGCTGAAGGCCTCGTCCATGAGCAGCACGTCGGTGTCGGCGGTGAGAGCGCGTGCCAGGCCGACACGTTGGCGCATACCGCCCGAGAGCTCGCCGGGGAGCTTGTCCTCCCAGCCCGAAAGACCCACGAGGTCGACGGTGCGCCGCGCCGCCTCGAGTCGCTCGTCCTTCGCCACGCCGCGCACCTCGAGCGCGTAGGCGACGTTGTCGAGCACGGTGCGGTGGGGCAGCAGGGCGAAGTGCTGGAACACCATCGATACGCGGCGACGGCGCAGGCCGCGCACCTGGGCGGCGCTCGCGCCGGTGAGCCGCTCGCCGCAGAGCTCGACCTCGCCCGCTGTCGCATCCAGCAGGCCGTTGAGCATACGGATCAGGGTGGACTTGCCCGAGCCGGAGAGCCCCATGACGACGAAGATCTCGCCGCTGCGCACCTCGAAGCTCGCGTCGATGACGGCCGCGGTGGCCGGCCGCACCTCGTCGCGGCTCGCTCCGGCGCGCAGCCGCTCCACGGCCTCCTGGGGTTGACGGCCGAACACCTTGTAGAGGCCTTCGGCGCGAAGTGCGATCTCGGTCACGGTCTCCTCGACCCGCGCCGAAGCGTCGGGTTCCGGTTACGGTCCGGGCCCACGAGACGTCCCGTGCGGAGCGGAGCTCCCTCGGACGCAGTGCCGCCGGGTGACGGCACGGTCTTCGCGTTGCCATACGAGCGCCGGCGGGTAAGCAGCCGGTGCGCGCGGTCCTGGGCTTGCAGCCCCCGGTCGTGTCGGACGCGTCGTCGGGCGGGCCTCGGCCACCGTAGCAGCGATGCGTGCCGGGCTTCAGGCCGCCCGAACGGGGCCGCCTGCCACCGTCTCGCCCATGTTCTCGGGGATCTCGGCGTGTCGCACCACCCACGGAGGCGGCCTCAGTTGTTACACCTTCGTTATCCGGGGACGCGGAGCGCAGGCCGTGACGTCACTCCCGCAGCTCCGGCACGCGCACCATGCCCTCCTGGGCGATGCTCGCCACGAGCACTCCCTCGCGCGTGAAGATCTGCCCCGTCGACAGGCCGCGACCGCCGGATGCCGTGGGCGATTCCTGCACGTAGAGCAGCCACTCGTCGACGCGCATCGGCCGGTGCCACCACATGGCGTGGTCGAGGCTGGCCATCTTGAGACCGCGATGGGTCCACTCCAGGCCGTGACCGCGCAGCACCGGCTCGAGGATCGAGTAGTCGCTCGCGTAGGCGAGGGCCGCGCGGTGCAGGTTGTCGTCGTCGGGCATCGGGCCGATCGTCTTCATCCAAAGCGCCTGCCGGGGGATGCGATGCGGGTCGGCGCGCAGGTAGATGGGCTGCTGCACGTGCCGGATGTCGAACGCCCGGCTGGTGGCCCAGAACTGGGCCACCGGATGATCGATCGGCCCCAGCACCTCCGCCGCAGAGGGCAGATCCTCGGGCGGTGTGACCCCCTCGGGCGCCTGAACCTGGTGCTCCAGTCCCGGGTCGTCATCCTGGAACGACGCGATCATCGAGAGGATCGGCACGCCGTTCTGGTAGGCCTGGGTTCGCCGCGTCGAGAACGAGCGACCGTCGTGGATCCGGTCGACCGAGAACGTGATCGGCTGGGTGGCATCGCCCGGCCGCAGGAAGTAGCCGTGAGTCGAGTGGATCGCGCGCTCCGGCTCGACCGTGCGGATCGCCGCCATGATCGACTGCGCGTACACCTGACCGCCGAACACGCGCCCCCGGGGGTCCATTGGCTGGGGCCGGTGAAGATGTCCTCGTCGGTGCGGGCGCCCGTGTCGGTGAGGTCGAGGGTCGCCAACAGGCCGGAGAGCGGGTCGGGAGCCGCACCAGGGTCGGTCATGCGCTCAGTCTAGAAGCCGCGGGCGGGGCATCCGGATAGGCTGGGAGCGTTGTGACTGCCCGCTCCTTCACGCTCGCCGACCCCGCGTCGCTCGACGACCTCCAGACCTTCCTCGCCCGTGCTCAGCGCGTCGAGGACGGCTCGGTGCGCCTCATCGGCGGCAGCGGCGTGCTCGCGGTCTACGCCGCGGTGCTCTACCCGGCCGGGCTGCTCGACGAAACCCCCACCGTGCTCGGGCTGCGCACCCTCGCCCTCACGAGCCGAGGCGACTTCGACGTCGTCGTGCCCATCCGCTCGCTGCTGCTGCGGGTCGAACGCGCGCAGGAGCTCGCCGTCACCGCGATCGCCGACGGGCGAGAGGAGCCGGCCACCGTGGGGCTGCCCATGGAAGTGCACACCGCCACCTGGGCCGCCATCTCGCCACCGCGCGGCGGATGGCGGGCTGTACAGGGGCCGGATGCCGCCGCGCTCGACCAGGTCGCCCGCGAGGGTATCGCCGAGGTCGCCGAGATCGTTCCGGATGCCGTGGGCGAGTCGATCGTGCGGCGCGTGCGGGGCGAGGTGTGGGGGCGCGAGATCCCCGGCGCCGAGCACATCCCCGCGGGCGCCGGCTTCGCCGCCGTCAGCCTCGGATTCCTCGGCGACGACGAGGTGAAGGCCTACGAGACGGGCCCCTGGACCCGCCTCACCACGCGCCGCGGGCACGTGCTCGTGCGGCGTCGCGCCTGGACGCTGTCGCGCTGAGTCGCTGCCACGGCGCTCGGCTCGATCCGCATGTCAGGTGGTTGAGGAGCGCCGCGCGTAGCGCAGCGCGTCTCGAAACCGCCGCCCCCGGCGACGGAGGCTTCGAGACGCGGCCGCTTCGCGGTCGTTCCTCAGCCACCTGAGTGGTTCGCTACGGGTGGCCGCGAGCGTGGGCCGCTTCGCTCGACAGGGCTCCCGCTGGGGAGCCTTTAGAGCGCTCCCGCGATCGCGCGGCCGGCCTGCATGCCCGTGAAGAGGCAGCCGCCGAGGAAGGTGCCCTCGAGCGAGCGGTAGCCGTGCACGCCGCCTCCGCCGAAGCCGGCGGCCTCGCCCACGGCGTAGAGGCCGGCGATCGGCTTGCCGGCGGCGTTCAGCACGCGGCTCGACAGGTCGGTCTGGATGCCGCCAAGCGACTTGCGGGTGAGCACGTGCAGCTTCACCGCGATGAGCGGGCGGTGCTTCTCGTCGAGGATCTTGTGCGGCTTCGCCACCCGGATGAGCTTGTCACCGCGGTAGGTGCGGGCACCGCGCAGGGCGGTCACCTGGGCGTCCTTGGTGAAGGTGTTGTCGAGTTCACGGTCGCGCGCCTCGAGCTCGTGCTTGATGGCCTGCACGTCGAGCTCCACGTCGGGCGCGAGGCGACGCATGCCCGCGAAGAGGTCGTCGAGCGAGTCGGCGATCACGAAGTCGGCGCCCTTCTCCTTGAACGCCTCCACGGCATCCGTGGCCCCCTTGCCGAGGCGCTGCCGCAGCAGCTCGCGCACGCTCTTGCCGGTGAGGTCGGGGTTCTGCTCGCTGCCCGAGAGCGCGAACTCCTTCTCGATGATCGACTGATCCAGCACGAACCACGAGTGGTCGTAGCCGGTCTGGCGCAGGTACTCGAGCGTGCCGAGGGTGTCGAAGCCGGGGAACAGCGGCACCGGCAGGCGCTGACCGGTCGCGTCGAACCACATGCTCGAGGGTCCGGGCAGGATGCGGATGCCGTGCAGCGGCCACACGGGGAGTGGTTCTCGATGCCCTCGACGTAGTGCCACATGCGGTCCTGGTTCACGAGACGCGCCTTGGCCTTCGCGGCGATGCCGAGCATCCGTCCGTCGACGTGCGCGGGAACCCCCGAGAGCATGTGCTCGGGCGGGGTGCCGAGCCACTCGGGCCAGTTCTCCCGCACGAGTTCGTGGTTGCCGCCGATGCCGCCGGACGCCACGACGACGGCGCCCGCCTTCAGCTCGAAGTCACCCACCACATCCCGGTTGGATGCCTCACCGCGCTCGGCGGCATCCGGGGCGAGGATCGAGCCGGCGGCACCGATCACGGCCGCGCCCTTCGTGACGAGACGGTCGACACGGTGGCGGAAGCGCAGTTCGACGAGACCCTGTTCGACGCCCTCGCGCACCCGCCGCACGAAGGGCTCGAGGATGCCGGGGCCCGTGCCCCAGGTGATGTGGAAACGCGGCACGGAGTTGCCGTGCCCGGTCGCCGTGTAGCCACCGCGTTCGGCCCAGCCGACCACGGGGAAGAACGAGACGCCCTTCTCGCGCAACCAGGCGCGCTTCTCGCCGGCGGCGAAGGCGAGGTAGGCCTCCGCCCATTCGCGTGCCCAGTCGTCTTCTGCGCGATCGAACTCGGCACTGCCCATCCAGTCCTGGCGGGCGAGTTCGTGCGAGTCGCGCACGCCCATGCGGCGCTGCTCGGGGGAGTCGATGAGGAACAGGCCGCCGAACGACCACCAGGCCTGGCCGCCGAAGCTGGCCTCCGGTTCCTGTTCGAGGATCACCACCTTCTTGCCCGCGTCGACGAGTTCGGCGGCGGCGACGAGCCCCGCGAGTCCCGCTCCGATGATGATGGCGTCGGCCTGCTCCGGCATCCGTTCCCCGTGTTCCTCGTGAAGTCGGTCAGTCGTCCAACACTATCGAGTCCGGCTCACTCGGCGGTGTTGACGAGCGCGTGTGCCGCACGATCGAGGTAATCCCACAGCATGCTCTCGTGCATGGGGCTGAGATCTGCCTCGTCGACGGCGGTGCGCATGTGACGCAGCCACGCATCGCGCGCGGTAGGCGTCACCGGGAACGGCTGGTGACGGATGCGCAGGCGAGGATGCCCGCGCTGCTCGCTGTAGGTGCCGGGGCCGCCCCAGTACTGCTCGAGGAACATCGTGAGGCGCTGGATCGCGCCCTCGAGGTCGTGCTCCGGGTACATGGGCCACAGCAGCTCGTCGGTGCGCACGCCCTCGTAGAAACGGCGCACGATGCCCTCGAAGGTCGCGCGCCCGCCGACCTCGGCCCAGAAACTCGTGCCGACGACGTCGCCGCCTTCGCCCATCCGGATCTGCAGGTTCACGATGCGCCCTTCGGGCTCTTGGGGGTCTTGGGTGCGCGCGCCGGACGCGGCTGTTCCACGACAGGCAGCGGCGAGGTCTTGGGCGGCCGGGCGCCGCGGATCGAACCGGCGCCCTCGAAGCCCGTGAGCACGATCGAGTTGAGCGCGGGTAGCCGGATGCCGGCCGTGTCGAGGGTGCGCTTGAGCCGTGCCCGCAGTTCGCGCGCCACATCGTCCTTGGCCGAGGTGCGGGTCTTGACGACCAGACGGATGACGATCGCCTCCGCGGAGATCGACTCGATGCCCCACACCTCGGGCTTCTCGAGGATGAGCCGCTTCCACTTGGGTTCGTCGGCGAGCTCGAGCGCCGTCGTCAGGATGAGCGCCTCGACCTCGTCGATGTCGGACTCGTACGGCACCGCGAGGTCGATGATCGCGCGCGCCCAGCCCTGCGAGATGTTGCCGATGCGCACGATCTCGCCGTTGCGCACGTGCCAGAGGGTGCCGTTGACGTCGCGGATGTCGGTGATGCGGATGCCGACCGACTCCACGACGCCGGTCGCCGGCCCGAGATCGACCACGTCGCCCACGCCGAGCTGGTCCTCGATCACCATGAAGAGGCCGTTGAGCACGTCTTTGACGATGTTCTGGGCGCCGAAGCCGAGGCCGGCGCCGATCGCGGCCGTGATGAGCGAGAAGGCACCGGCGGCGTTCGGGAACGTCGTCGAGATCACGAGCAGCACGGCCACGATCACGATGGCGGTCGTGACGACGCCCGAGAGCACCCCGCCGAGCGTGCGGGTGCGCTGCACGACACGCACTGCGGCGAGCGGTGTCGCGACGAGCGCCTGGGTGTCGTCGATGCCCTGCTTCTTCTTCACGCCCGTGACGATTCCGCGCACGGCGCGGTTGATCACGAACTGCAGGATGAGCCGGATGACGATGGCGCCCACGATGATGAGCAGCACCCGGAGCGGAACCTGCCACGCACCGAGGCTCTCCCACCACGCGACGAGGCCATCCATGCGTCCAGCCTAACGAGACGTGCCCGTGAGCACGGTGGAGGCGGCGCGCCGCTCGCGCCTCCCGCCGCTCCGCCTCGCTGCGCCCCCGCCCCTTCTGTCGGTCCGTGTGTCAAACGCTGCAGCTTTGCACTCGGTGCGGCAGCAATCCCTGACGCAGGGAACAGAAAACTGGCGCGCATGCGCCGACGGTGGGCTGGGAGCTGGTGCCGCATCCGAGCGCGATCACACCTGGGTGCCACTCGCGAACACCATCGCGCCGGCAGCACCTCGATCGCCCGCGGCGGTGGCAGTCGATGGCATGCTACGCGCTACAGGTTTTGGCGACGTGCGACAGAAACATCCGGCGCGAACCGACGAGCGCTACAGCGTTTGGCACTCTCGCAGGGCGGCGCGGATCAGCGGGCGACGACCTCGAGCACGCCCATGAGGCCGAGGGCGTTGAGCAGCGAGCGGGTCGGCTCGATGGAGCGGCCCGTGAAGTCGGCGAGCTGCTCGAGCGTGAAGACGCCGTTGCTGAGCATCGCGGCCTGGCGCAGCGGGTCGGTGTCGGGCTCGAATCCCGAGAGGTCGGGCCAGCGGCGCAGCCGGTAGGCGTCGCCCGCGTTCAGCCACGGGGCGAGCTCGTCGGGGAAGGCGGCGAAGCCCATCTTCCAGAGCAGGCCGTCGAGTGAGGAGCCCGGGAGCTCGAAGGCTGCCGGGGCACCCTTCTCGACGATGCGCACGGCGACGGCGACCGCTGCCGGCTCGGCGGGGAAGCGATCGAGTTCGAGCTGCCACGAGAAGGCGTTCACCCGGGTGTCGATCGTGATGCTCGGGTGCCCCGAGATCTCGACGTCGAGCACGGTGGGAACACCGGCGGCGCGCATCGAGTGGATCGTGAGCGCGGCGCCCGACCAGCCCTGCACGGCATCCGCGGGCCCGGCGGGAAGGGCAGCGGGGCCGGATGCGAAGGTCGTCGGGGCGGGAGTCGGCGGCACGACCGGGTCGGCGGCCTCTGCCACGGGAGCCTCGGGCTCGACGGGCTCGGGAGCCAGCGGCTCCTCGTCGGCGGGGTCGGCGAAGGCGACGGATCGCGCCTGCTGACCGAGCAGCGGACGACGGGCCTCGGAGGTGTGCTCGCCCCAGCCCTGGCCGTCCCACCAGCGCAGTTGCGGCAGCCCCAGCGGGTCGGGGTACCAGCCGGCGGGGGTCTGACGGTCGTCCATCACGCAGCTCTTCGTCGCTCGTTCCGAACGTCGGGCGGCGTCCGGCGGCGCGCACGGCGCACCGCAGCAAGAGTAGCGGAGCCTACCGCATCCGCGCGCACCCCGAACGGGGGCGGGGGAGACGCCGCTTGGCGGGCGCGGCGCGGCTAGGAGTCGCGGTGCTCGAGCACCGCGTCGAGGGTGTGTGCGAGGCGCTTCGCGACGCCGCGGGCGATCCGTCCGTCGTCGACCGAGGCCGGGGCGAACACCGCCACGAGCACGAGCTTGTGGCTGCCGATGCGACGCACGAGCAGCGCGCCACGGGTGCCGGCGACCGCGACATGGCTCGCATCCCCGAGATCGAGCTCGCGGATGATCGCCTCGCCGAGCGCCTGCGTCGTGCTCGTCATGCTCGCGAGGCGGTTCGCGTCGCCCGCGGCGCCGTGGATGCCGGCCACCCGGAATCCGTCGTCGCTCGTCACGGCCGCGGCCTCGAGGGTGCTGCAGCGGTCGGCGAGCTCGGCGATGGCCCGCTCGGCGGCGGCGACGATGGCCGGGTCGCGGTGCAGCGGGGGTGCCGTCGTCATCCGGTCGCCTCCGCGAGGGCCTGCCGGGTCTCGATGTCGGCGATGAGCGAGAGCAGCAGCGTGCGCATCTGCTCCTGGTCGCGGGCATCGACGGCGAACACCGGCGTCACGCGGTCGGGCACGACCGCGCGTGCGGTCGCGACGATGCGGTCGCCGATGTCGGTGCGTTGGATGTCGTACCGCGTGACCCCCACGACCACTCCGCCCCGGTTGGCGAGCTCGGCGAACGCCGTGAGGTGCTCGTAGACGTGCCGCTCGGGTTCGGGCGCATCCGCGTTGACGAGCACGATGAGTCCCATCGCACGGTCGCGCAGGATCTCCCACATGAAGTCGAAGCGCTCCTGGCCGGGCACGCCGTACAGCCGCACCTTGTCGGGGTCGAGGTCGATCTCGCCGTAGTCGAGTGCCACGGTCGTCGTGGGCTTGTCGTTGCGCGAACGATCGGAGTTGACGGCCTCGGTCGAGACCACCTCGATCTCACTCAGCGAGCGGAGGGCCGTGGTCTTGCCCGCCCCCATGGGCCCCGCGAAGAGGATGACGTACTCGGCCATCACGTCATCCGGAATCGCCTGCGCAACCGCTGGAACAGGCTGCCCTCGCCGAGGGGAGCCGGGTCGGCGCGCTGCACGAGGGTGTCGGGGGATGCGACGCCGAGCACGCCCATGAGGCTCAACGCATTGATCAGGGTGCGGGTGCTCTCGACACCGCGGCCCGAGAGCGCCGCGAGCTGCTCGATGGTGAGCAGCGCGTTGGCGAGCATCGCCGTCTGGCGGATGTGGTCGGTATCGGGATGCAGCGTGGTCCAGTTGGGCCAGCGGGTGAGCCAGTAGCCCTGCCCCTCCTCGAGCCACGGCGCGAGGCGCTCGGGGAACGCGGCGCGACCGACCTTCCAGAGCAGTTCGTCGAGGCTCTTGCCGGGCAGCTCGAAGGGCGCAGGCGTGCTCTCGGCCACGAGTTCGACGGCCACCACGACCGCCGTCGGGGTCTCGGGGAAGCGCTCGAGTTCGAGGAGCCAGTCGTACGCCTGATGGCGCGCGTCGATGCGGATGGCGGGATGGTTCGCGACGCCGAGCTCGATGAGCATGGGCACCCGCGTCGACTGCACCGAGTGCAGCGTGAGCGCGGCGCCCGCCCACCCGAGCTCGGGCAGGGTTCCGGTGCCCGCAGGCAGAGCCGACTGACCGTTCGCGAACTGGGCGCCGCCGACAGGCGCCACCCCGTCGACCGCGGTGTCGGCGCGGTGGCGTCCGCGCGGACGAGGCTCATCCGGCTCGGCGAATCCGACGGGCGCGCTCGGTCGCACCACCGGCGCTTCGCGGGCGGTGGAGATGTGGCGCGTCCAGGCTCGGCCGTCCCACCACCGCATCTGGGGCATGCCCAGCGGATCGGGATACCAACCTGCCCGGACCTGGGTGTCGGTCACGGACGTACGCTTTTCGGGTGAAAGGGCACGGCATCCTTCGGATTCCGTGGTTGCGGGTGCTAGCGCTCACGATATCCGAGGTGAAATCACCCGGCGCGCCCCCGTGCGGGGGCAGCGCGCCGGGTGGAGAGAGCCGACTATGCCCGGCGATCACGCTCCTGGGCCGCGAGGGCGCGCTCGACGCCGGCGAGTTCCTCGACGATCATGCGACGCAGCGCGGCCGGCTCGGGGTTCGCCTCGAGCCACGCGCGTGTCGCGTCGACGAGCTCGGTCGTCGTGAGGGTCGCCGGGTAGAAGCCGTGCACGATGTACTGCGCGAGCTGGAAGCTGCGCTCGTCCCACACCCGACGGATCTGCTCGAAGTACAGCGGCACGAGCTCTGCGAGCACCGACGCGTCGTTGGTGTGCGTGTAGCCGAGGGCCATGTTACGCAGCACGACGTTCGAGATGGATGCGTCGGTGAGCGCCGCCGTGAGCGTCGCCTGCTTCGCCTCGAGCGTGGGGATCGTGGCCCGGGCGCGCGCTGCGGCCTGCTGACCGTTCGCGGTGTCGTCCTTCTCGAGCGCCGCGGCGATCTCGAGCTCGCCGGCGGCGCCGATGAGCACGAGGCCCTCGAGCAGCTCCCAGTCGAGGTCGGTGTCGATCTCGAGGCCCTCGAGTGCCGTCTCGCCGGTGCGCAGCGCCTGCAAGGCGGCGGCGTGCTCGGTCGTCGAGGCGATGTTCGCGAAGAACTTCACGAACTGGAACTGCGCATCCGACCCCGGTGCCGCATCCTGGGCGAGCTGCCACAGCCGGTCGCCGACCTCGCGGATCGTCGCCTCGCGGATGGCCGGGTCGACGTAGAGGCGCGCGGTCTGCACGAGCTGGGTGAGCGAGAGGCGGATGGTGGTCGACTCGGTCTCGGGGCCGATGTTGCCGAGCACGAGCTGCACGTAGTCACGCGCGGCGATCTCGCCGTCGCGCGTCGAGTCCCAGGCGGAGCCCCAGACCAGGGCGCGCGCAAGCGGATCCTCGATGCGGGAGAGCGCCGAGACGGCCACCTGGAAGGAGTCGTCGTCCATGCGGATCTTGGCGTAGGCGAAGTCGTCGTCGTTGAGCAGCACGAGGGCGGGCTTGGCGAGGCCCACGAGCTCGGCGATCTCGGTGAGCTCCTGCGCTGCCAGGTCGAACTCGTGCCGGTGCACCCGCACGAGCGGCGCATCCGCAGCATCCGACGCGAAATCGTAGAAGCCGATCGCCATGCGGTGCTGACGCAGCACGGGGTGGTCGGGGTGCGCCGCCTGCCGGATGCGGAACGCGGTGATCGTGCCGGCGGCATCCGTCTCGATCTCGGGCTTCAGGGTGTTGACGCCCGCGGTCTCGAGCCACTGCGAGGAGAAGGTCGACAGGTCGCGGCCCGAGGTCTTCTCGAGCTCGCGCAGCAGGTCGGCGAGCTCGGTGTTGCCCCACTCGTGCGCGCGGAAGTAGGCGCCGACACCGGCGAAGAAGGCGTCGATGCCCACCCACGCGGCGAGCTGCTTGAGCACCGAACCGCCCTTGGCGTAGGTGATGCCGTCGAAGTTGACCTGCACGTCGTCGAGGTCGCGGATGTCGGCCACCACCGGGTGGGTGCTCGGCAGCTGGTCCTGACGGTAGGCCCAGCTCTTCTCCATGGCCTGGAAGGTCGTCCAGGCATTCGTCCACTCGGTGGCCTCGGCCGTGGCGATCGTCGACGCCCACTCGGCGAACGACTCGTTCAGCCACAGGTCGTTCCACCACTTCATCGTGACGAGGTCGCCGAACCACATGTGCGCGAGCTCGTGCAGGATCGTGACGACGCGCCGCTCCTTGATGGCGTCCGTCACCTTCGAGCGGAACACGTACGTCTCGGTGAAAGTCACCGCACCCGCGTTCTCCATGGCGCCCGCGTTGAACTCGGGCACGAAGAGCTGGTCGTACTTGGCGAACGGGTAGGGGTAGCCGAACTTCTGCTCGAAGTAGGCGAAGCCCTTTCGCGTGATGTCGAAGATGTAGTCGGCGTCGAGGTAGCCGAACAGCGACTTGCGGGCGAAGACGCCGAGCGGGATCGTGCGGCCATCCGAGCTCGTGAGCTCGGAGCGCACGACCTCGTAGGGGCCCGCGACGATCGCGGTGATGTAGCTCGAGATGCGCGGCGTCGGCTCGAAGTGCCACACGGCGCTGCCGTTGCCGAGCGGCTCGGGCTGGGGCGTGGGGGAGTTGCTCACGACCTGCCAGGCCTCAGGGGCCGTGATCGTGAAGCGGAAGGTGGCCTTCAGGTCGGGCTGCTCGAACACCGCGAACACGCGGCGGCTGTCGGGCACCTCGAACTGGCTGTAGAGATACACCTCGCCGTCGACCGGGTCGACGAAGCGGTGCAGACCTTCACCCGTGTTCGTGTAGGCGAAGTCGGCCACCACGACGAGCTCGTTGTCGGCCGCGAGGTTCTCGAGCGCGATGCGCGCGCCGTCGGCGACGCCGGCCCCGAGCTCGGTGCCGTTGAGGGTGACGGAGTGCACCTTGGCCGTGATCGCGTCGATGAAGGTCGACGCGCCCGCGGATGCCGTGAAGCGCACGGTCGTGACCGAACGGAACGTCGTCTCACTCGAGGTGAGGTCGAGTTCGATGTCGTAGCTCTCGACCTCGACGAGCGTCTTGCGCTCCTGGGCTTCGATGCGGGTGAGGTTCTCTCCAGGCACGCGGGCGCTCCTTCAGGCTCAGGCGGATCGTGTCCGCCTGCAAGCCTAAGCCGCCGTCAGCCGAGCGCGGGCTCCGGGATGCGGGTCGCGGCCGGGGCGGCGGGGCGCACGAGACGCTCCACGTCGGCGACCGCGCGCGTCAGCATCCGGATGAGCACGGCATCCGGGTCGGAGATGCACGCGCGGGCCGCCCCCACGACCGCGGTCGCCACGACGAGTTCGCAGCTGATGGTGTCGAGCCGGGGGTAGCGAGCCGAGACGGTGGTGACGTGCGTGCGCGCCCAGCGGGCGGCATCCGGAACCTCGTTCAGCACGCGGTGCGCTTCGTCGCGCATGCCGTACGACGGCACCCCGCGCTGCTCGAGCAGCGCGCAGATCGAGATGATGCCCGCCGCGAGCACGCGCTGACGCTCCATGCTCGCCACCGGCAGGGCCGTGATGGCGGCGCGCAGGGCCACGACGAGGCCGAGTTCGTCGCCGCCGCGCAGCCCCACGACGGTCGGGATCAGCTCGATCAGTTCGTCGCGGCGATCGTCGGCGACGAGGTCGTTGACGCCGCGCGCGAGGGCCGCAAGGGTTCGGTCGGTGCACGCGGGATGGTCGCTCCAGCGTTCCCCGGCCAGGTAGGAGGCGAACTCCATGAAGCATGCGCCGCGGCGCGGATTGCGATGCCTGCCCGCGGACAGGTGGGGCATGACATCGGGAATGAAGGGGGTGCGCTGGCGCATCGTGATCACCTCGCGGTCTTCTCTTCCTTCCGATTGTGCTCCTCCTCGCCCGCAGAGGCCAGAGGTCGGGCCGAGCCGAGGCGGGGGTTGACAGCGGGCCGCGTGTCGGGTGGGCCTCGTAGACTCGGAGGGTGCGCATCCACATCGCGACCGACCACGCCGGACTCGAGTTCAGTCAGACCCTGCAGCAGCATCTCGGCGATGCCGGGCACGAGGTGATCGACCACGGGCCCGAGAGCTACGACCCGCTGGACGACTACCCCAGCTTCTGCATCGACGCGGCGCGTGCCGTCGTGCGCGACCAGCGCTCGGGACGGGAGGCGCTCGGCGTCGTGTTCGGCGGATCGGGCAACGGCGAGCAGATCGCCGCCAACAAGGTCGAGGGCGTGCGTGCCGCGCTTGTCTGGAACCTCTCGACCGCGGAACTCGCGCGCGAGCACAACGACGCCAACGTCATCTCGATCGGCGCGCGCCAGCACACCGTCGAGGAGGCGATCGCCTTCATCGACCGCTTCATCGCCACGCCGTTCTCGGGTGAGGAGCGCCACGCACGCCGCATTGCGCAGCTCGCCGAGTACGAGACGACCGGCCGCATCGTCGGACACCCGATCGAGTAGCCGATGCCCGAAGGTCACTCCGTCCACCGCATCGCCCGGCAGTTCCAGGCGAACTTCACGGGTGCGCCCGTCGCGGTGAGCTCGCCGCAGGGTCGCTTCGCGCAGGGCGCCGCGGAACTCGACGGACACCAGATCGTGCAGGCCAAGGCCGTCGGCAAGCAGCTCTTCCTCGAGTTCGACCACGAGCTCTGGCTGCGCGTGCACCTCGGGCTCTACGGAGCGTGGGACTTCGCGGGCGACATCTCGGTCGACCCGACCATCGCATCCGCGAACGGGCGCATGGGGCAGACCAACCAGCGTGGCACGGTCGTGGACGACGGCGACAGTGTCGTCGGCGCCCACGAGGACTCGCCGTGGTCGATCGGCGCGCCCCGGCGCACCCGGCTGCGGATGGCGGAGTCGGAGAAGCTCGAACCCGAGCTCGAGACGTGGCCGCCGGAGCCCATCGGGCAGGTGCGGGTGCGGCTGCTCACCGAGACGGCCTGTGCCGATCTGCGCGGTCCGACCGCGTGCGAGGTGCAGACGATCGAGCAGGTCGAGCGCACGATCGCCAAGCTCGGTCCCGATCCGCTGGTCGACGATCTCCGGGAGGGTGAGGAGCGCTTCACGGCGACGGTACGCACGAAGGGCTCGCCCATCGCCCTGCTGCTCATGGACCAGTCGGTGGTCTCCGGCATCGGCAACGTGTACCGCGCCGAGCTGCTGTTCCGCGCGCGGCTCGACCCGTTCCGGCCCGGCAAGGAGGTGCCCGAGGAGCTCGTGCGCGAGCTGTGGCGCGACTGGGTGCGCCTGCTGCGCATCGGCGTCGAGACGGGCCAGATGCTCACGATGGACGACCTCGACCCCGAGGCGTACCGCAAAGCGCTCGCGTCGCGAGATGATCGGCACTGGGTGTATCACCGCGCGGGCGAGCCCTGCCGCGTGTGCGGCACCCACATCGCGATGACCGAACTCGGCGGGCGCAAGCTCTACTGGTGCCCCACCGACCAGGTCTGACCCGAGCAGCGCTGCCGCCCCGGCCGCAACGCGACCCGACCCGAGCCCGATGAGGAGAGCCGGATGCGGCACACGCCCCGCTACCTGATGACCGACGTCGACGAGGTGAAGCGCCTCATCCGCGCCAACCCGTGGACCACCTACGTCTCCGCCGCGTCGACGGGGCTCGTGGCATCCCACTACCCCACGCTGCTCGAGGAGACCGACGACGACTCGATCGTCATCGTCACCCATTTCGGCCGACCCGACGAGGTGGCGCACGAGGTGGGGCAGCACGAGATGCTCGTGATCGTGCAGGGGCCGCACGGCTACATCTCGCCGAACTGGTATGAGCCGGGCGACATCATCCCGACCTGGAACCACGCGACCGCCCACCTCTACGGGGTGCCCGAGATCCTCAGCGAGGAGGAGAACTACCGCGTGCTCGAGCGCCTCACCGACCACTTCGAGCATCCGATGCCCGAACCGCGCTCGCTCGCGAGCGACGAGGAGTACTCGCGGCGCATCGCGAAGGGCACGATCGGGCTGCGCATCCGCGTGACGCGCTTCGACGCGCGCAGCAAGTTCAGCCAGAACAAGGCCCCCGAGGTGCGCGAGCGCATCATCGACGCGCTCGCGGGCGAGGGGCCGTACGCTCAGCCGTCGCTCGCCGAGGAGATGCGTCGCGTCGAGGGCGGATCGTGACGCCCGTGCTGCTGCGGACGGTGCGCATCGTCGGGGCGGAATCCACGGCGGAGGGTCCTGTCGACGTGCTGTTGCGCGGGGGCGGATCGCCGAGATCGCGCCGCGCATCGAAGCTCCGGATGCCGAGGTCGTCGCTCTCGATGGCCGGTTCCTGATGCCCGGGCTCTGGGACGGCCACGTGCACACGGGCCAGTGGGCGGCGGTGTCGCGCCGGCTGGACCTGTCGAGCGCCCGCTCCGCGGCCGAGGCCGCCGCGCTCGTGCGCGCACGCCTCGACGCCGGATGGGACGCCGACGAGGTGCTGCTCGGCTACGGCTTCCGCGACGCACTCTGGCCGGACGCCCCCACCCCCGAGCTGCTCGACGCGGGCGAGGTGGCCGTCGCGCTCATCTCGGGCGACGTGCACACCGTGTGGTCGAACCGTGCCCTGCTGCGGCGCATGGGCCTCGGAGAACACGACTGGCTGCTCAAGGAGCAGCCCGCGTTCGATCTCGGGGTGCGGCTCTCGGCGACCGACGACGCGACCCTCGACCGTTGGATCGCGGATGCCGCACGCACCGCATCCGCGCGCGGCGTCACCGGCATCGTGGACCTCGACATGGGCGGCAACGTCGACGCCTGGCAGCGGCGGATCGGTGCAGGTCTGCATGCCTGGCGTGTGCGGGCGTGCCTCTACCCGGTGGATCTGGCATCGGCGCGCGTGCACGCCCTGCGCTCGGGTGGCCTCGTGCCGGGCACCGACGGCCTCGTCTCGGTCGGCTGGTTCAAGCTCTTCACCGACGGCGCCCTCAACTCGCGCACGGCATGGTGTGCCGACCCCTACCCGGACGCGGAGCCCCCGCACGACCACGGCCTGCCGAGCTACGCCGACGGCGAGCTGCTCGAGGCCGCGCGCGAGGCGCTCGCCGCGGGGCTCGTTCCGACGATCCACGCGATCGGCGACCGCGCCGTGACGCAGGCGCTCGACGTGTTCGCCGCTCTCGACATCCCGGCGGATGCGCCGCTTCCGCCGCGCATGGAGCACGCCCAGCTCGTGGCCGATGCCGACCTGCCGCGCTTCGGGCAACTCGGCATCCACGCGAGCGTGCAGCCGGAGCACGCCATGGACGACCGCGACGTCGCCGATCACCACTGGGCGGGGCGCACCGGGCGGGCCTTCGCCTATCGCTCGCTGCTCGACGCGGGTGCCGTGCTCGAGCTCGGCTCCGACGCACCGGTGTCGCCGCTCGACCCGTGGGTGACGATCGCGGCCGCGGTCACGCGCTCGCGTGACGGGCGTGAGCCGTGGCACCCGGAGCAGCGTCTCTCACTCGCGGATGCCTTGCCCGCCTCGTGGGGCGGAGTCGCGGGCCTCGAGGTGGGCGGCCCCGGCGACCTGGCCATCCTCGACGCCGACCCGCACGCGACGGACCCGGATGCGCTGCGCACCCTCCCCGTACACGGCACGGTGGTTGCGGGGTCGTTGCACCCTCAGGCGGTTGAGGAGCGGCCGCCGGAGGCGGCCGCATCTCGAAACCGCCGTCGCGACGGCTAGCTCGCGACGTGCGCGAACAGGAACCAGCGGTCCTTGTCGAGCCCGTTCGCGATCTCGATCGCGATGTCCTGCGAGGGCTGGTCGAGCTCGTCGAGTTCGTCGACCGCCGTGCGCACCAGCTCGAGCGTCGCATCGATCTGCGCGATGACGGCGGCGATCGTGGCATCCGACTGCTGGAAGCCGTCGGTGAGCTTCGGGGTGGTGGTCTTCTCGGCGATCGTCTGCACCCGGGCGTCGAGCGGCAGGCCCAGGGCGACGATGCGCTCGGCGGCGAGGTCGGCCCACGCGCGGGCGTGGTCGACGAGCACGTCGAGGAACTCGTGCACGCCGATGAAGTTGGAGCCGCGCACGTGCCAGTGCGCCTGCTTGCCGTCGATGGCGAGCGCCTGCAGGTTGACGACGATGGGGCTCAGGAACTGGGCGACCCCCGCGGTGACGTCGGGGTCGAGCGACGTGGTGGGAACGGTGCTGGTCTTCGTGGTCATGGCGTTGCCTCCTTCTGGCCGGTTGTGCCGGCCGTCGTCTGATTCAACGCTACTGCGCTGCACGCATTCCGCAACGAAGCTGAGGCTCGCCTGACCGGGGTTGACCGCGCGCCGCCGAATCGCTAGCGCCGTTCGCGGGCTCAGCCGCGCGTCTCGAGGCGGTACACCGCGGCCTGGGTGCGGCGCTCCATGCCGAGCTTGGCGAGCAGGCCCGAGACGTAGTTCTTGACGGTCTTCTCGGCGAGCCCGAGCCGTTCGCCGATCTGGCGGTTGGTGAGTCCCTCGGTGATGAGATCGAGCACCTGGCGCTCGCGCAGGGTGAGCGCGGGTTCGTCGACGCGCGGGCTCGCGAAGGCCTCGGCGACGCGTTCGCTCACGTGGGCCGAGAGCAGCGTGCCTCCCGCGGCGACCTTCCGCACCCTCGACGAGGCCGCGTGCCCGGATGTCCTTGAGCACGTACCCCGACGCGCCGGCGAGCACCGCCGAGCGACTCGCCTCGTCGTCGTCGTAGGCGGTCAGCATGAGGCACCGCATCTCGGGGTGAGCGGAGCGGATGGCACGGCACAGCTCGATGCCGTCACCGTCGGGCAGGCGCACGTCGAGCACCACGACATCCGGCTTCGTCACCTCGATCTTGGCGAGGGTGCCGCGCACCTGGCCGGATTCGCCCACGACCTCGAGGTCGCGTTCGGCGTCGATCAGGTCGGCGATGCCACGCCGCACGATCTCGTGGTCGTCGACCAGGAAGACGCGGGTCACAGAGTGCTCCTCTCGGGGGCGGGGACGGGGGCGGCCCACCGCGCGCGGGTGCCGCCCTCGGCTCGGGTCGACAGCTCGAAGGTACCGCCTCGGCGGGTGGCGCGTTCCTCGAGGTTGCGGGTTCCGGATGCGCGCCGCGGCCGGGTGGGCAGCCCCACCCCGTCGTCGTCGACCGTCACGATCACGGTCTCGTCGTGCACGGCGACCGACACCTCGACACGCGTGGCGTCGGCGTGGCGTGTGGCGTTCGCGAGGCACTCCCGCACGACGGCGAGCACGTCGTCGGCGAGGTCGCCCGTGACAAGCAGGTCGACGGGCCCGGCGAAGGTGACGAGCGGCGGGTTCGCGAGCCCGGGGTGGCGTCGGCGGCGACGTCGAGCACGCGGTGCCGCAGCGCGCCGCTCGACGACGGCCGCGACGCGAGCGCGAAGATCGCGGTGCGGATCTCGCCGATCGCCGCGTCGATGGCATCGACCTGCGCGCCGATCGCGTCGGCCGCCTCGGGCGAGCGGGCGGCGATCGCCTGCAGGCTCAGCCCCGTGCCGAAGAGACGCTGGATCACATGATCGTGCAGATCGCGTGCGATGCGGGCGCGCTCGTCCACGAGCGCGAGGCGTTCGCGGTCGGCCCGTCCGCGGGCGAGCTGGATGGCGACCCCCGCCTGCAGAGCGAAGTCGGCGGCCATGGCGCGTTCGGCATCCGTGAAGAGCGGCGCCTCGACCGAGCGATACACCGAGAGCGCGCCGAGAACCTGGTCGCCGGACCGCACGGGCAGCGCCATCGCGGCGCTCTGACCGCTGCGCACGACCGATTCGCCGGGCAGCTCCCCGGGCGAGGTGGAGGCGAGGGCGCCCGTGGCGATCGCGCGTCCCGAGAGGGTGTCTGCGGCCGGATAGCGCCTGCCGACGATCTCGTCTGCGCCGTTACCGCGGGCGGTGTCGACGCGCAGCATGGGCTCCCCATGGTCATCGCCGTCGGCCACGATCACGCACACGAGCTCGCTCTCGATGACCGATGCGACGCGCTCGGCGAGCACCGCGAGCACGTCGACGGTGTCCTCCGACAGCAGGGCCGCGGTCACCTCGGCGAGGGCCGTCGACCAGCGCTCGCGACGCACCTGCTGTTGGAAGAGGCGGGCGTTCTCGATGGCGATCGCGGCGATCGCGGCGAGGGAGCCGACGAGGAGCTGGTCGTCGGCGGAGAACTCCGGCCCGCCATCCTGGTTCGTGAGGTAGAGGTTGCCGAACACCTGCTCGCGCACGCGAATCGGAACGCCCAGGAAGGCATCCATGTGGGGATGGTGGGCGGGGAAGCCGACTGAGCGGGGGTCGTCGCGCAGATGCGGGAGCCGGATCGCCTCACCCGAGTCGATCACGGCGCCGAGCAGGCCGTGGCCTTCGGGCAGATGCCCGACGGCGCGCACCTCGGGAGGCGCCATGCCGACGTGCACGAACTGCTCGAGGGTGCCGTCGGGTGCGATCACGCCGAGGGCTCCCCAGCGCGCGTCGACGAGCTCGACGGCCGCCTCGATGATGCGCTCGAGCACGTGCGCGAGTTCGAGCTCGCCGACCACGTGCGGCACGGCGTCGAGGAGACGACGCAGACGTGGTTCATCGGCGGTGGCGGGCATGCATCCAGTCTCCCAGAGGGGCCGCACCCGCGCCGCGCGCTTGCTCCGCTGGCCGAGCCGAAGGACCTTGGCCCCGAGACCGCGCCGCCCGACCGTGCGAGCCTCGAAGCATGAACGCATCAGCGCGTTACGTCGTCGGCGTCGACGGCTCCGCTCCCTCGGAGGCGGCTCTCGCCTGGGCGGTTCGCAATGCACGCCGCGACGGCGCCTCTCTCGAACTCGTGCACGTCATCGATCCCGAGCAGGGCATGATGGGCCTCGATCTGCTCGACGCGGCCGAGCGCGCGGGCGAGCGGATCCTCGCGGAGGCGACGCAGCGCATCCGGATGCAGCATCCGGAGCTCGAGGTGGCGGCCGAGCTGCTGAGCGGGGTTCCCACCTGGACGCTGGCGGCTCACGCGCGTGGCGACGACACGCTCGTCGTCGGCACGGGGAAGACCGGATACGTGTCGGGCCGCGTGCTCGGATCGCGCAGCGTGCAGTTCGCGCTCGCGGCAACCGGAACCGTCGCGGTGGTGCCCGAGGGCGACCCGAGATTCCGTGACGGCGTGGTGGCCGGCGTCGACCGTCCCGAGACGGCGGCCTCGATCGGTCGCCGTGCAGCGCTCGAGGCGGTGGACCGGGGGATGCGGGTGACCCTCGTGCACGCGGTGCCGCCTGAGGTGCTGCAATCGCAGCGCACCAATGTCGAAAGCCCGCTCGTGCTCGCTTCCGAGGCCGCACGCGAGGTCGAGGGGATGCTCGAGATCCGGTCGCGCCTGTCGACACGCGTGCCGGCCGACGCTCTGCTGGACGCGTCGCGGGGCAGCGCCCTGCTCGTCGTGGGGACGGGCTCGGTCGCCGAGACGCACTCGCCGCTCGGCACGACGCTGCACGCCGTGCTGCTCAACGCGAACGCGCCGGTGCTCGTGGTGCGGCCCGCGGGTGCGCTCGCTCACTCCGCTGGGTGAGGTCCGCATCGCGCCGCCACTCCGCTGGTTGAGGAGCGCATCGCGAAGCGATACGCGTCTCGAAACCGGCGCCGCCGCAGGATCGACGACGCTGGTTTCGAGACGCGCCCTGCGGGCGCTCCTCAACCAGCTGGGTGTGCGTCGGGTGCTCCTCAGTGGGCTGGGTCTGCGTCGGGCGCTCCTCAGCCGGCTGGGTGTGCAGTCGGCGCTCGTCAACCAGCTGGGCGTGCCGCCGCGCGCGTCTCGCGCGCGATCTCGAGCTCCTCGTTCGTGGGCACGACAAGCACGGATGCGGGCGAGCCTTCGGGCGAGATGAACCGCGCCTCGCGCGACGGCGCGGCGTTCAGCTCGGGGTCGACCGAGAGACCCAGGAAGTCGAGGCCCGCGATCGCCCGGCGTCGCACGTACGACGAGTTCTCGCCGACGCCCGCGGTGAACACCACGGCATCGATGCCGCCGAGCTCGGCCGCGTAGCCGCCGATGTAGCGGCGCAGGCGGTGCACGTAGATGTCGAGCGCATGGGTGGCGCGCTCGTCGCCGGCGTTGGCGGCGTTCACGAGCTCGCGCATGTCGCTGCGTCCCGCGAGCCCGAGCAGCCCGGAGCGCTTGTTGAGCAGCTCGTCGAGTTGATCGATCGTGTAGCCGTGCTCGCGCGCGAGGTAGAGCGGGATCGCGGGGTCGATGTCGCCCGAGCGGGTGCCCATCACGAGCCCCTCGAGCGGGGTCAGCCCCATCGAGGTGTCGAGCGAGCGCCCGCCGAGCACGGCCGCCGCGGAGGCGCCGTTGCCGAGGTGCAGCACGACGAGCTTGAGCTCCGGGTCGCCCGTGCGCCCGAGCAGCTCGGCGGCGATGCGCGAGACGTAGCCGATCGAGGTGCCGTGGAAGCCGAAGCGCCGGATGCGGGTCTTCGCCGCCACCTCGGCATCGATCGCGTAGTCGCGCGCCGCGGGGCTGATCGTGGCGTGGAAGGCGGTGTCGAAGACCGCGACGTGCGGCAGCTCCGGCAGCACAGCACGGGCCGCGCGGATGCCGGCGAGACCCGGCGGGTTGTGCAGCGGTGCGAGGTCGGAGAGCGCCTCGATCTCGCGTTCGACGGCGTCGTCGATGAGGGTCGCGCTCACGAAGCGGGTTCCGCCGTGCACGACGCGGTGGCCGACGGCGTCGATCCGGTGACCCTCGAGCTCGGCGAGCACGGTGACCATCGCCGTCGCGTGATCCGGCACGCCCGAGCCGGGCACCCCGATCCGCTCGACGATGCCATCCGCGTGCACCGAGCCGTCGTCGACATCGAGCAAGCGGTACTTGATCGAGCTCGAGCCCACGTTGAGCACGAAGACGTTGCGGATCACTGCTCGCCTCCTGCTTGGATCGCCGTGATGGCGTCTGTGCCTGCCTGGATCGCGGTGATGGCGTCTGTGCCCGCCTGGATCGCGGTGATGGCGTCTGTGCCCGCCTGGATCGCGGTGATCGCGATCGTGTTCACGATGTCGCGCACGAGCGCGCCGCGCGAGAGGTCGTTGATGGGCTTCGCGAGCCCCTGCAGCACGGGCCCGATGGCCACGGCGCCGGCCGAACGCTGCACGGCCTTGTAGGTGTTGTTACCGGTGTTCAGGTCGGGGAACACGAACACCGTCGCGCGGCCGGCGACATCCGACCCCGGCAGCTTCGAGGCGCCGACCGTGGGGTCGGCGGCCGCGTCGTACTGGATGGGGCCCGCGACGGGCAGCTCCGGCGCGCGCTCGCGCACGAGCTGGGTCGCCGCGCGCACCCGGTCGACCTCGGCTCCCGAGCCCGATTCGCCGGTCGAGTACGACAGCATCGCGACGCGCGGGTCGATGCCGAACTGGCGCGCGGTCGCGGCCGACGACACGGCGATGTCGGCGAGCTGCTCGACGGTCGGCTCGGGGATCACGGCACAGTCGCCGTAGACGAGCACGCGGTCCTCGAGCGCCATGAGGAAGACGCTTGACACGACCGACACCCCGGGCGCGGTCTTCACGATCTCGAAAGCGGGACGGATGGTGTGCGCCGTCGTGTGCCTCGCCCCCGACACCATGCCGTCGGCGAGGCCTGTGTGCACCATCATCGTTCCGAAGTACGAGACGTCGGTCACGGTGTCGGCCGCGAGCTCCGGCGAGACGCCCTTGTGGGCGCGCAGGCGCGCGTACTCCTCGGCGAAGCGGGCGTGCAGCTCGGGGTCGGTCGTCGGGACCACCTGCGTGTCGCCGAGCTCGAGACCGAGAGCGGCGGCGCGACCGCGCACCGCATCCGGGTCGCCGAGGATCGTGAGACGCGCGATGCGGCGCTTCACGACGATCGCGGCAGCCTCGAGGATGCGGTCGTCGTCGCCCTCGGGCAGCACGATGTGCCGGTCGGCGGCGCGCGCCCGCTCGACGAGCAGGTGCTCGAAGCGGATGGGCGTCATGACAGTGCCGGCGCTTGGCAGGCTCAGCAGGCGCACGAGCTCCTCGGCGTCGACGTGCTCGGCGAACAGGGCGAGGGCGCGGGCGTGCTTGGCGGGCGAGTCGGCGGCGAGGCGGCTGCGGGCATGCGTGATGCGCACGGCGGTGTCGAAGGTGCTGTGCGGCGTGCTCGCGATCGGCAGGGGTGCGCCGAGGCCGTCGATGAGCCGCTCGATCGCCGGATCGATCTCGAAACCGCCGTTGAGGATGATGCCCGTGAGCACCGGGAAGGTGTGCGAGAGCTGCGCCGCCATGGTTCCGACGAGCGCCTCGGAACGGTCGCCCGGCACGATGACGATGCCGCCGGGGATGAGCCGCGGCAGGATGTTGGGCAGGCTCATCGCGGCGATGGTCGTTCCCATCACGGGGCGCTCGAGTGCCTCCGGATCGCCCCGCACGAGGTGCGCGTCGGCCGCCTCGAGCACCGTGCGCAGCAGCGGTGCGGTGAGTTCGGCATCCTCGGCGATCGCCCACGCGGGCAGGCCGGTGTCGGCGGCGACGCGGGCGGCGATGTCGTCGACGCGCTCGGGGTCGGCGCGGTTGACGACGACGGCGAGGGTCTCGGCATGCTCCTCGCGCAGCTCGCCGAGCGCGATGCGTGCCAGCTCGGCGCACTGCTGCGGTGTGCGGGCGCCCTCACCATCGGCCTGACGGCCGCCCGTGACGAGCACGACGGGGGCGGCGAGGTTGGCGGCGATGCGGCCGTTCGTCGAGAGCTCGGTGGGGGTGCCCACGTCGGTGTAGTCGGAGCCGAGGATGAGCACGGCATCGCAGCCCCTCTCCACCTCCGCGAAACGATCGACGATCGTGGCGAGCGCCGCATCCGGATCCTCGTGCAGCGCGTCGTAGTCGACGCCCACGCAGTCCTCGTAGCTCTGACCCGCGCTCGCGTGCGCCACGAGCAACTCGAGGATGTAGTCGCGCTCGACGTCGGCCCGCACGATGGGGCGGAAGACGCCCACGCGGGTCACGGATGCGGTGAGGGTTTCGAGCAACCCCACTGCCACGGTCGACTTGCCGGTGCGCCCCTCGGCGCTCGTCAGATAGATGCGGGTCGCCACGGGCACAACGCTACGCGAGCGACGGTCGCCGCGGGTGGGACATTGGGCCCGGAGGCCGCACAGGAGGCTGAGGAGCGACCGCCGCCGGCGGACGCGTCTCGACGCCTCCGTCAGCCCAGGCTCGTGACGAGGTTGATGATCGTCGCGAGGATGATCGCGCCGAAGAGGTAGGCGAGCAGCGTCTGGGCGATCACGATGCGCCGGATGCCGTTGTCGCGCACGTCGGTGTCGGCCACCTGATAGGTCATCCCGAGACCCACCGAGACGTAGGCGAAGTCGGTGTAGCGCGGCGGCTCGTCCTGGTTGAAGTCGATGCCCCCGACCGGTTCGGTGTAGTAGAGGTGGGCGTAGCGCAGCAGATAGTCGGTCTGGATGAGGGCCCAGGATGCGGCGACGCTCAGCACCGCGACCCCCGCGAGCAGCCCCGAGAGCAGGGGCGGCGCGTGACGCGCCTGGATGATGACGACCGCGACCGCGCCGAGGCTCGCGATGCTGCCGAGGATGGCGACGAGCCGCGCGAGTCGACGCCCCGGATCCTCCGCCGTGGCGTGGGCGCGCGTCTGGGTGGCATCCATCCGCCAGATGACGAGCAGCACCCACGCGACGCTCACAATGCCGAGCGTGGCCCAGCCGGCGAGCAGGCCGCCCACGATGCCGAGCAGAGGGCGGTGGCCGCCGCCACCAGGACGCCCGCGACGATCGCGACGACGGCCCGTGTGCGTACCCGGGCCAGTTCGCGACGCGATGGTGTGCGCATGGGCTCATGCTGCCACCTGGCGGGCGCCCGGGGCGGTGCGCCACTCGTCGGGTGCCCGGCGGTGCGCCGCTCAGCGGGCGGCGGTGCGGCGCGCGGCGGCGTCCTCGGTGAGCAGGTCCATGTTGAGGGCGGCTCCCGTCATCGTGCCGGCTGCGGCGGATGCGCCGACCATGGCACCCGCGTCGCTCGCGTTGCCCGCCGCCCAGACGCCGGCGATCGGCGTGCGGCCCACGGCATCCGCGGGGATCACGACGCCCATGCCCTCGACGATCGAGGCGGTGCCGCCCAGCTGCCCGTAGAGCTCGGTGCGCGCTTCGAACGACGGGCCGATCGCGACGGCGCCGGCCGGCAGTTCGGTGCCGTCGTCGAGTTCGACGGCGCGGAGGGTTCCGGATGCGTCATCGAGCAGGCGGGCGACGTGGCCGTCGACGATGCGCACGCCGAGCGCTGCGAGGTCGGCATCCACCTCCGCCTCGGTGGGGGTGTCGTGGCGCACGAACGTGACGTCGTCGCTCAGCCGGCTGAACATGAGGGCCTGGTGCGCGCTGCGCGGCGTGGAACCGATCACGACGATCGCGCGGTCGCGCACCTCCCAGCCGTGGCAGTAGGGGCAGTGCACCACGGAATCGCCCCAATGCACGGTGAGGCCCGGGATGTCGGGCAGCACGTCGCGGAGGCCCGAGGCGAGGAGCAGGCGGCGGGCGGTCACCGTGGCGCCGGTCGCGGTCGTGACGAGGAAGCCGTCGCCGTCGCGGGCGACGTCGGTGGCGCGGTCGTCGAGGATGCTCACGCCGTAGGCCCGCGCCTGCTCACGGGACGCGGCGAGCAGTTCGGCGGGGGAGGCGCCGTCGCGGCTGAAGACGTTGTGGGCGTGGGCCGCGGGAGCGTTGCGGGGTTCGCCCGCGTCGATGACGAGTACCTCGCGGCGCGAGCGCCCGAGCGCGATCGCAGCGGAGAGGCCGGCGGGACCACCGCCGACGATGGCGACGTCGATGTGGGTGTGACTGTTTCGGGGCATGAGGCGATCGTGCGCTGCGGAGTCCATGCCGCGCAAGTGTCGTTGCTGTTCTGGCAAACTGTCGCCATGGTCGACGACATCGAACGCACGCTCGCGGGGGTCGGATCGCGGCTGCGCACCCTGCGCACGCGCCGTGACCTGACGCTCGCCGAGGTCTCCCGCGAGTCGGGCATCTCGGTCAGCACCCTCTCGCGACTCGAATCGGGGGAGCGGCGACCCGCGCTCGAGCTGCTGCTGCCGCTGGCTCTGCTCTACGACGTGCCGCTCGACGAGCTCGTCGGCGCGCCCGAGGTCGGGGATCCGCGCGTGCACATCCGTCGCATCCCGCATCGTGGCGGCGTCCTGATGCCGCTCAGTCGGGGTGCCGGCGGCATCCGGGTGGTCAAGCAGATCCTGCCCCCGAAGGCGGGTGAGCGGGTCGAGCTCAAGACGCACCGGGGGTACGAGTGGCTGTACGTGATCTCCGGTCGGCTGCGGCTCGTGCTGGGCGGGCGCGACTTCGAGCTCGGTGCGGGGGAGGCCGCCGAGTTCGACACCCGCACGCCGCACTGGATCGGCGCGGTCGGTGACGGGCCTGCTGAGCTGTTGCACCTCGCCGGGCCGGATGGGCAGCGCATCCACATGCCCGAGCTCGACGCGCCGCGCGACGACGGCGCCGGTGGGTGATCCGTTCCTTCGCCTCCTCGGCGGGCGACCTCACCAATAACCGCGGTGCACCGCCATGCCGGGCTCCTCCAGCGAGGGAACGGGCCCGTCGACGGTGATCGTGCGCCCGATCGTGACGGCCGCGAGCTCGCGCGTCGGCATCGCGATCGCGGGCGTTCCTCGCCGCGCAGCGGGCGCAGCTGGGCGCCGGCTACCGCGAACACGATCCGGCCGATGCCGGCATAGAAGTCGGCGCTGAAGCACAGCGCACACGGCTCGGCGCTCGTGTAGAGGGTCGCCCCGCGGCGCGTGTCGTCATCGAGTTCGTCGATCGCCCAGCGCGCGAGGGTGAACTCCGGATGCGCCATCGGGTCGCGCGTGGTGATGGTGCGGTTGCTGTCTTCGTGCAGCACCTCGTCGGACGCCGAGACGAGGCGCGCGCCGAACGGTGCGTCTCCGCGCTCGCGGGCCTGGCCTGCCAGGTCGATGCAGGCGATGAGGTGCTGGGTGTCCCGTTCGGAGATCTGGCTCATAGCCGTCATCAGAGCATGTTTCCCATTCCCGGGCTAGCGTCGGCGTATGCCTCACGATGTCGTGAACCAGGTTCCGCCGCGGGTAGAACTCGACGAGTTCGCCGCGAACACCGCGCTCGTCGAGGGCGTCGACCGCTACGACGCCGGATGGGCGAGCGAGCACCTGCACCGGGTCGGCCGCCACGTGGGCACGGCCGCGTTCCAGCGGGATGCCGAGCTCGCCAATACGCAGACGCCGCAGCTGCACCAGTACGACCGCTACGGCGTGCGTGTGGACGAGGTCGAGTATGACGAGTCGTATCACCGCATCATGCGGGCGCACATCGCGGAGGGCGGCCACACCGCGGCGTTCGCCGAGCCCCAGCCCGGCGCGGCCGTCGCGCGTGCCGCGGTCTTCATGCTCTTCGCGCAGGTCGAGCCGGGGCACTGCTGCCCCGTGTCGATGACGCACTCGGCCGTTCCCGTGCTGCGCAAGAACGCATCCGTGGCCGAAGAGTGGATGCCGCGCGTGCTGAGCCGCGACTACGACCCCGAGCTGCGGTCTGCCAAGTCGAGCGCGATCCTCGGCATGTCGATGACCGAGAAGCAGGGCGGCTCGGACCTGCGGGCGAACCTCACGACGGCGACCCCGGCGGGCGACGGCGGCTATGTGCTCGACGGCCACAAGTGGTTCTGCTCGGCGCCCGGGTCGGATGCCTTCCTCATGACGGCGCAGGCACCCCGCGGCCTCAGCACCTTCCTCGTGCCGCGGGTGTTGCCCGATGGCACGCGCAACCCGTTCCGCATCGCGCGGCTCAAAGACAAGCTCGGCAACCGGGCCAACGCCTCGGGTGAGCTCGAACTGGAGGGCACCCGCGCGGTCTTGATCGGCGAGGAGGGGCGTGGCGTGCCGGTGCTCATCGACATGGTGCAACGCACGCGCTTCGACACCGTGCTGGGCACGGTCGCCGGCATGCGACAGGCCACAGCCGAGGCGCTGTGGCACGCCCGGCACCGCGTGGCGTTCGGGTCGACGCTCGTGGAGCAGCCTGCGATGACGGCGGTGCTCGCCGATCTCGCCCTCGAGACGGAGGCGGCGACCGCGGTGGCGCTGAGACTCGCGCGGGCCTTCGACGACGACGCCTCCGAGCACGAGATCGCGTTCCGCCGGCTCGCGACCGCCGTCGCCAAGTACTGGATCTGCAAGCGCGGACCCGGCCACGCCTACGAGGCTCTCGAGTGCCTCGGCGGCAACGGCTACGCCGAGAACTTCCCGCTCGCACGCCGGTACCGCGAGCAGCCCGTCATGGCGATCTGGGAGGGCTCGGGCAACGTCATCGCGCTCGACGTGCTGCGCGCCCTCGGGCGGGAACCGGATGCCGTGGCCGCGTTCGAGGCGGAGCTCGCGCTCGCCGCGGGCGCCCACCCGGTGTTCGATGCGCACCTCGCCGCCACGCGCGAGCGTCTCCATGCCGTCGCGCGCATGGACGCTGCAGACGCCGCCGCCTCGGCCCGCGGCCTCGTCGCCGACCTCGCGCTCGCGCTCGAGGCCTCGCTCCTGCTGCGGTCTGCGCCGCCCGCGGTCGCGGAGCTGTTCGTCGACGCCCGCCTCGGCGAGGGCGCCCGCCATGGGCACCTCTACGGCGACCTGCCCGCGCGGCGAGACCTGGCATCCGTGCTCGAGCGCAGTTAGGCGCAACCCGGGGCGCCGGTTTCGAGACGCCGCTGTCGGCGGCTCCTCAACCAGCTGGGGTGCAGCACTGCCGAGGTGGCTGAGGAGCGCCCGCGAAGCGGACGCGTCTCGAAGCCGCCGTCGGCGCAGGGTGCCAGGACTAGCGTGAACCCATGACCGAGCAGCAGCTCGCCCGCACCTCGACCCATGCGATCGACATCGCGCTCGTCGTCGCCGTCTACGCGACCGCCGCCGTCGCGCTCATCGTGCCGACGTGGTTCCTCGCGATCGGCGTGCAGGCGCTCGGCGATGCGGCCGGGTGGTGGCAAGGCGACCCAAACTCGAACGACGGCGAAGGGGCTGGGCAACCTCGCTCGGGGTAGGCGCCTATGTGGTCGTGCTCGGCGTGAGCACGCTTGCCGTGCAGGCCATCACCCAGGTGTCCGGCATCCCGTTCCTGCCGTCCGTCGTCGCTGGCGGTGCGTTGCTCGTCTCAGGTGCTGTCGTCGCCTGCGCGTGGTTCATCTCCTGGTAGAGAGCCGGGCGGCATCCGTGCTCGGGCGCTCGTAGTCGGCGCTCAGCGCACCCCACGGGCTTCATCCTCGCGGGGCGGTTTTTGGTCCTGCATGAGGGCAATTTGGTCCCCCGCGAACGCCCGATGCCCGAGAAGCTGGTGCGGGCGCCGAGACGCAGTGCGCCTGGAAGGCGGAGTGGACAGTGCATCTCGAACCCGTGACGGCTCCTGGGGGCGGTTCCGAATCCGGGTGATCGCCGTGGTGGTCGCGAGCCTCAGCATGGTGGCCGCCGGCGCGGTCGCCGCGCCCGCCGCCACCGCAGCCGATGTCGATCTGGCGGTGAACGTATCGAGTGATCGCGCCATCTACGCGGTGGACCAATCCGCCGTCTACACCGTGCGCATCGACAACCGCAGCGACCAGCAGACGGCGGCGGGTGCCACCGTCGCGCTCGACGTGCCGAACATGCTCAACTCAGGCCTGGCCTGGGAGACCTCGGCATCCGCGGTCTCCGGCGGCGGCGGTGCAGCCGCTCCGCAGAACTTCGTGCGCTCGGCCGATGGCCGCACCGTGACGGCGACGCTTCCCGCGCTCCCGGCCGGTGGCTGGATCTCGTTCGCACTGACCGCGCCGGGCAACCCGGCGAACGGAGTGACCGGAGCGCTCACGGTGACCGCCACGGTCACCCCTGCAGCCGGTGACACGGATGTGCACGTCGCCACCGACTCCGCCACCGCCGGTGTCGTGATCAAGGCGCTGCCCGCCGACTATGCCACGAGCATCACGGGCTACCCGACTGCGGGTGTCGCCGACGGCGCCACCATCACTGCCGACGTATCGATCGTCAACACCGGGGTGCGCAACAACCTGCGCTCGACCCTCTCGCTGGCTGGCGAGCTCGGTACGGGTACCAAGCTGGTCTCCGCCGTGCTGCTGAGCGGACCGGCCGCCGCGCCCACCCTCACCTCCGACACCGCGGGCCGCATCGACGTGGGCAACCTGCCCGCGGGCACGACGAGCGTCGTGCGGTTCACGATCGCGGTGGGGGCGGCCTGCAACGTGGCGGGTACTCCGCGCACGCTCACGCTGACCAGCGCCGTCGCACCATCCGGCGGAGTCGCTGAGGCGGTCGCGTTGAACGGCGACAACACCGCCTCCGCCACTTTCTCGGTGCTCACGCCCGCTTGTCGGGCGTCCGACGTGCGCACCGACTCCCTCACCCAGGTGACTCCGGCGAGCGGCGCGCTCCCGCACGACGGGCCGTTCGCCTTCGAGGCCGCCTACTCCAACACCGGCCCCGACGCGGCGCCCTCGACGATCCGCTTCACCCTGGGCTGGGCGACCGGCGAGGGCGGGCCGTCGATGGATGCCGACCCGGTGTGCGTCGCGGCCGGCGGTGCGGTGTGCCCGACCTCGTGGGAGATCACGCCGACGGTGACGCCGGGAACTCCGGGCATCCCCACCAGCCGCGGGCAGTCCGCCGTGACCGCGGTGGGTTCCGGGGCTGTCGTGCCGACCGGTGGCACCTTGACGATCACCTATTCGGGCACGGGCGGCGCCGCGGATGACCTCATCTGCGGCGACCCGGCCGGCTCCGTGCTCACCAGCGTCACGGCGGCGCCGTCGTTCACCGACGCGGATGCGACGAACAACTTCATGAACCTGGCCCCGGGCGAGCAGATCGGTATCGCGTGCGGTATCAGCCACGACCTTCGGCTGACGGTGCCGTGGTATCGCAACGACCCGGCCGGCACGCCGCTGCCGCAGACCACGGTCGACTTCGAGCCGGGCGACACCGCCTACTTCGACATCACCGCTCTGAACGCCTCGAACCCCGACCAGGGCGGGCTCGGCGAGGCCGGCACGGCCCCTATGTGGACTTCAACGGGTACACCGTCCTCGGCAACCTCGGCTTCAACGCGAATCCGAACCTCGTCTCCGGCAATCAGCAGTTCGACCTCTCCGACCCGGGCAACGTGTTCTGGCAGTCGGATACCGGGACCATGCAGCTCGACCCGGATTCTCTCGACGACATCCTCAGCGACAACCCGCTGAACATCACCTGCCTGAGCGACGCTCCGGTGGTCTGCCCCGATGTCGCGACACGGCGAGGGACGCTCTACCCGGGCAACCACCCCTACCCGCTGATGCTCAACCTCAGCTGGTCGGATCAGGAACAGACCGTGCTGCCCGCCGGGGAGACCCTGCAGCTGATGGCCGCGTTCAAGATCCCCGAGCTGCCCGAGCAGTACCAGCAGGCCGGTTGCGTGCCTCAGGGCGTGCTGATCGACGGCTCCCCGACGGCGACAAGCGCCAACCTCACGTTCTATTTCATCGGCTTCGCGGAGCAGACCACGAAACTCTCCGGTGACGCGAGTGCGGCCGACGACCGCTGGCGCGGCGTGCAGATCCGGGTCAACTACACCCGGTGTACGCAGGATCTCGCGATCACCCAGACGATCGTCGACGCGTCCGGCAACCCGATCGCCTCGCCGACAGTGCCCGCCGACCGCACCGTGCGCTACGCCGTGACGATCACCAACCCGGCCGTCTCCGGCCCGCTCGCGCTGCCGCGCCTCACGGAGGCGTTCAGCCCGGCCGTCGTCGAGGCCGTCGCCGTGTGCGACCCGGCGCTCTCCACGGGAGGCGCGGTGTGCCCGACGGGCACCTTCGCGGCGGGTACCCGTTACCTGGCCGACGGGTCGACCGCGGCCATCGCCTCGGGGGATCCGCAGCTCGACATCACCTGGGGTGAGGCGGGTGAGCCGACCCTGCCGGCCGGCTCCTCGGTGACCTTCCTCATCGAGGCGCAGTACCCCGCGGAGCTGGCGACGGTCGCGACCGCGGTCGCGACGGCCTTCGACGCGGCCCCTGGCTCGCCGTTCCCGCTCGTGAGCGACAGCGACGCTATCGCCCCGACAGCGTCGAGTGCGATCTTGTCGATCCGCAAGTCGGTCAGCCCGATCGCCCCGAACCCGGGCGACACCGTGAGCTTCGTCGTCGACCTGCTCAACGCTGGAGACGCGGCGACGTCCGCCTCCTTCAGCGACCCGCTGCATCCCGACCTCGCTGCCGCCAACCCCGGCGGCTTCGCGAACGTCGTGTGCACGCCGATCACCGCGGGGATGGGCGTGCTGGATGGGCCGCTCGGTGACACGCCGTGCCCCGTGCTCAGCTCCGACGCCACCGGCATCCAGGCGGCGATCCCGGTCTTCGCACCGAACTCCGGGCTGCGGATCACCTACACGGCGATCGCGCCGGAAGCGATCACCTCGGCGCCGAACATCGCGAGCATCTACGCGGATGCCGATCTCGCGACAGCCGCTGACCGCTCAGCCTGGGTGAACTTCATCGTGCGCCCCGTGGCGGTGGATCCGCCCGACACCGACGGGCCCGGACTCGCCGCGACGGGGGTCGAGGGCTCACTCACCGTGTCGGCGCTGGTGGCCGGTCTCGTGCTGCTGCTCGGCGGCGGACTGCTCGTGGCGACCCGCACCATCCGTCGGCGGCGTCAGAGCTCCGAGTGACCGGCAGAGTGGTCGCCGAGCAGCCCCAGCTCCTCGGCGACCACGACGGCCGAGCGCCGCGAGGTGACACCGAGCTTGCGATAGAGGCCTTGCAGCTGGGTCTTGATCGTGTGCGGGGACACCACGAGAGCCTCGGCGATCTCGCGCACGCTGCCGTGCTCCGCGAGCGCGCGCAGCACAACGCTCTCGCGCGGCGTCAGGTGCACGACTGCCGAGGGCTCGCCTGCCCCGCAACCGTTGGCACCTCGAGGTAGCGCAGCACGGATGTCGAGTGGTGCTGCTCGGCGAGTTCGACGAGCAGTCGGCGATCGCGCGCGGGCAGCAGCGCCACGTGCATGCGCGGCCCGTAGCTCTCCCAGCACAGTGCCGCGCTCGTCAGCCATGACCAGGCGAGCTCTGGCCGGTTATGCCGCAGTGCGGCAACGGCGCCGCTCGTCCACAGATCCGAGCGGGTGCGCAGGGTGTGGGTGGGAAGCTCGAGCGACGCCTCCGCGAGCGTGAGCGCGTCGCCGGCTCGCTCCTCCGCGAGAAGCCTGTCGACCCGTGCGGCCGCGAGGAAGGGACGCTCGGGTGGCTGCGCGTCGAGCAGGCGACCCGCTGCACGGTGGTCGCCGCCGGCGAGCCAGGCACGTGCGAGGGTCGCATGGAGGTGCTCGGTTGCCGCGTTGTCGCCCGTGCCCGGCATCCGCGACGCCGCGAGCTCCCGCGTGACTCGCTCCGCCTCGGCGCGCGCCTGCCCGAGCCCGTGTCGTGCCGCCACGGAGATGCCGGTGAAGAACGGCCAGAACTCTCCCGTGGTGGTGTACGCGTCGGTGCCGCGCAGCGCGTCCGCAGCGCCCGCGAAGTCGAGTGCGTCGAGGTGCTGGTAACCCTCCGCCACGACGCCCAGTGCGTTCATGTACGTGCGATGCAGGTTCTCGGGCCAGGCGGCTGCGTCGATGGACGCCGAGAACGTCCGCGATCGCGAGAGATCGCCGGCGAATGCGGTGGCACCGACCGCGTAGACCACGGAGTAGTTGCGCGCGGTCTGCGTCGTGCACAAGCTCACCGAGCGCACCGCCGTTGCGATCGCGTCGTCGATCATGCCGCCTTGCAGCAGGGAGTAGCTCAGCTGACGCAGGATCGTGCCGAGGTGCTCGCCGAACCGCGCGCGTAGCTCGGCAGGGATCTCGTCCACCGACCGCACGACCGTGAGCGCGGCATCCGCCGACTCCCGGAAGGCGAATGCGGTGCGCCGCGCGACGGCCCGCATCGCGGCGAGGGTGAACGCGTCGATCGACGGTTCGAGGTAGGCGGGCTGTGCGGGCGATTCGATCGCGATCCGGAACGCGCCTGGCGCGTCCAACCGGAGGAGCGAATTCGCGGCGAGCGCCAGCCCGAGCCCGAAGGCGAGCATTGGATACCGCGCCAGCATCTCATCGGGCACCCGCCTCAGCACAGGCAGGAAGCGGTCGGTGATATAGCTGTCTGGATTGCCGACGACGAGGCTCACGAAGGTGCGGTCGGCGAGGGCGTAGTCGCCTCCTCGATGGCGAAGGCCAGTGCCCGGTCGACCTCGCCGTTGTCAAACAGCCAGCGCGCCGTGCTCGCGCACGCGACCGAGAAGCGATCGGCGTCGGCGGCCGCGCGCGCGCGGAACGTGTCGCGGATGATCTCGGCGTACTGGAACACGGGACGCTGCCTGGCGTACGGGATCCATCGCCCGAACCCGTTGCGCTCGAGCAGATCGAGCAGTCCTCGGGCATCCGGATGTCCCGTCAGGTTGGTCGCCAGCTCGATGTCGACGTAGGGCGGCACGCTGGTGTCGGTGACGAAGCGCAGCGGGACGTCGTCGGGAAGCAGCGATTCCCAGCGGGCTGCGACCATCGAGTTCCACTCGATGGAGTCGGCGTGCGGAATCCGCCCGAGCTGGGAGAGCGCGAGCATGACGGCCCGGACGGTCAACGCGAAGCCCCGCGTCGCGTGCATCACCGACAGAGCGAGCCGCTCGTCGGCGATGCCGATCTGCTGCGCGATGAGGGTGCCCACCTCATCCGGGGTCAGGGCCAGCTCGTCGAGGGTGATGATCTGCGCCGTTCCTCCGGGGGATCGGCGTCGGCCAGCGCCGTGCCCGAGCGTGTGGTGATCAGCACGCGCAGCCCGGGCAGCGCGGTGAGCAGCTGCGCCAGATCCTGGTCGATCTCGGGAGTCACATCGCCCAGGTGCTCGTATGCGTCGATGACGAGGGTGACGGCCCCCGCATCCTGGAACAGCTCGACGGCGATGCGCACCGGGTCGGCGCGGCGGTCGAGCTGCTCGAAGACCTGCGCCGCCATATCCGTCGACAGGTCTCCGTGCCGTTGCGCGCTGCCGACGACATGCCGCCAGAACGCCTGGCGGCTGATCCCGCCGTCGCCCAGCGTCACCCAGGTGAGCCGTTCACGCTGTTTCAGTGCCCAGCTGCGCAGCAGGGTCGTCTTGCCGCTGCCACTCGGGCCCTTGACGATGCAGACCCGCACGCGCGGCGAATCGAGAACCGCGAACAGCCGTGGCCGATCGAGCACCCCCGCGACCTCGAACTCACCAGCGGACACTGAGCCTCCCCGATTGCCCAGCCTATGGGGAAGACGCCCCCGCTCGGGGGACATCGCGTCGCACGCGATCCTGTCGCTCCGGTGACCATCGGAGCAGAATCGGGTGATGCGACACGGGTTCCTGAGGGTGCTGGGGAACACCCTCAACCGATGGACGACACGGCTGGCCCGGGCCGGGCGAGGGCCGTTCTCGCTCGTGCGGCACGTCGGGCGCAAGTCGGGCAAGACCTACGAGACGCCCATCATCGTCGCGCCCGCTGAGGGCGGGTTCATCGCCGAGCTCACCTATGGCGAGAACGTCGACTGGTACCGCAACGTCGTCGCGGCGGGCGGATGCGAGCTCGTCGTGGGCGGGCAGCCACACCCGGTGGTCGCGGTCGAGCCGTACCCGGCAGAGGCCGGACGGCGGGCGTTCGGGGTGCCGGCGCGGTGGGTGCTGAAGCTGCTGCGGCGGCATGAGTTCCGGTTGCTGCGGACGGGGGACTGAGGGGCGCTGGTTTCGAGACGCCGCCTTCGGCGGCTCCTCAACCCGCTGGGCATTCCAGGACTGTCGAGGTGGTTGAGGAGCGCCGCGAAGCGACGCGTCTCGAAACCGCCGTCCCCCAGCACCCCGGGGGACCTTGGGCCCTGACCCACGACCGCGCGGCATCCGAAGGTGGAGGGTGAGGGTCGCGGCCCGTGCGACCCGCCTGCAGGAGGACACCCGTGGATCCGCTCGAGATCGCCCGGTGGCAGTTCGGCATCGTCACCGTCTACCACTTCATGATGGTTCCGCTCACGCTCGGCCTCGGGCTCGTGGTGGCGATCCTGCACTCCATGTGGGTGCGCACCGGAAACGAGCAGTGGCTTCGCATGACGAAGTTCTGGGGCAAGCTCTACCTCGTCAACTTCATCATGGGTGTCGCCACCGGCATCGTGCAGGAGTTCCAGTTCGGCATGGCGTGGAGCGAGTACTCGCGCTTCGTGGGCGACGTCTTCGGCGCCCCGCTCGCTATGGAGGGGCTGCTGGCCTTCTTCGTCGAGTCGACGTTCCTGGGGTTGTGGATCTTCGGATGGGGCCGGTTGCCCAAGCGCGTGCACCTCGCGACCCTCTGGGCGGCCGTGATCGGCTCCTGGATCTCGGCCTACTTCATCCTCGCCGCTAACTCGTGGATGCAGCATCCCGTGGGCGTCGACTACCAGGACGGCCGCCCCGTGCTCACCGACATCTGGGCGGTGCTCACCAACAACACGCTGCTCGCGGCGTTCCCGCACACCCTGGCCGGCTCGGTCGCGGTGGCCGGCGCGTTCCTGCTCGGCATCGCGTGGTACCACCTGTGGCGGCGCCGCAAGGACGGCATCGACACGGTGGATGCGACGGGCCGCGTGATCGTGGGTGAGGCTCCCGAGATCCCCGGTCGCGACACGGCCGACCACAAGGTCTGGCTCACCTCGCTGCGCATCGGCGCGGTCGTCGCGATCGTCGGGTTCGGTGCGGTGGCGATCACGGGCGACATCCAGGGCAAGCTCATGTACGAGCAGCAGCCGCTCAAGATGGCGGCGGCCGAGGCGGCCTGCCACACCGGCACGAGCTTCTCGGTGCTCTCGATCGGCAAGCTCGGCTCGCAGGACTGCTCCGAGGTGGTGCCCGTCATCGAGATCCCGGGCGTGCTGTCGTTCCTGGCGAAGGGCGACTTCACGACCGACATGCCGGGGCTCAACGAGCTCATCCCGCGGTACCAGGAGTTGTACGGAACCCACCTGCCGAACGACCCGATCTACGGCGAGCGCTCGGGCATGCAGGTCGACTACATGCCGAACCTCGAGGTCACCTATTGGGGCTTCCGCATCATGATCGGCTTCGGCGCGATCTCGGCGTTCGCCGCGCTCGTGGCCCTGTGGCTCACCCGCAAGGGAACAGTGCCGCGATCGAAGCCGCTCATGCAGCTCGCGGTGTTCGGCATCCTGGCGCCGTTCGGGGCGAATGCGGCCGGGTGGATCTTCACCGAGATGGGGCGGCAGCCGTTCGTCGTGGTGCCGAACCCGAACCCGAGCGGCGTCGACGGGGTGTTCATGTTCACCGCGGCCGCTGTCTCGCCGGGCGTCGACGGGCGCGAGATCGTGTTCTCACTCGTCTCGCTGGGTCTCGTCTACCTCGTGCTCATGATCGTCGAGGTCGCCCTCATCGCCCGCTTCGTGCGGGCCGGGGTGGCGGGCGTCATGCCCGAGCGATTCGGCGTGCACGATGACGCGGATGGCGACGGTGGCGGCGGCGACGCAGGCAACCGTGACGACGTGCTCGCCTTCGCCTACTGAGCGGAACAGGAGATATGGAAATGGATGCGCTCCCCGTCGTCTGGTTCATCGCGATCGCGCTGCTGTGGACCGGCTACATCCTGCTCGAGGGCTTCGACCTGGGCGTGGGCATGCACATGCTCGTCAGCGCGCGCGACGAGAAGCAGCGGCGCGTGATGCTCAACGCGATCGGGCCCGTGTGGGACGGCAACGAGGTGTGGCTCATCGTGGCGGGTGCCGGCATCTTCGCGGCGTTCCCGTTCTGGTACGCGTCGCTGTTCTCGACCCTCTACGTGCCGCTCGTGCTCGTGCTGCTGGGTCTGATCTTCCGTGCGGTCGCGATCGAGTACCGCGGCAAGATCACCGCCCGCCGCTGGACGCGGTTCTGGGACTGGTCGATCGGCGTCGGCTCGACCGTCGCCGCCTTCGGCATCGGCGCCGCCCTCGCCCTCACCACGACCGGCCTGCCGATCGACGGGAACGGCGACCGCGTCGGCGGCCCCTTCGTGTGGCTCACCCCGATCGCGGTGCTCGGCGGCCTGGCACTCGTGGGCTTCTCCCTCGTGCACGGCGCCACCTTCCTCGCGCTCAAGACCGACGGACCCGTGCGCGAGCGGATGGGCAAGCTCGTACCGCGCCTCGCCCCGGTCGCGCTGCTGCCGATCGCCGGCTGGGCCGTGCTCGTGCAGCTCGACGGCGGCGACGTGCTCAGCTGGACCCTGCTCGGCCTCGCGGTCGTGGCGGGCGTGGTCGGCTGGGTCTTCGCACGGATGCGGCGTGAGGGCTGGGCGTTCACCGGCTTCGCGGCGTTCGGGGCGCTGGGTGCCGCGGCGATCTTCGCTGCCGCCTTCCCCGTCGTGCTGCCCTCCACGATCGATCCGGCCTTCGACCTCACCATCTGGAACGCCGCGAGCGGCAGCTACACGCTCGGCGTCATGACGGTCGTCGCCGCCGTCTCGCTGCCGTTCATCCTCGCCTACCAGGCGTGGAGCTACTGGGTGTTCCGCAAGCGGGTGGCGCCGCACCACCTGCCCGACCCGCACGACGTCGTTCCGGCGATCCGCCCGGATGCGGTGAGCAGCGGCCGCTGACATGAACACCCTCGCGTCCTTCCGCTCCGGAGCCGAGCGGGGCGCCCGCCCGGGCCCCGAGCTCGGGCCGGGCGGCCTGCGCGCGCTGCTTCCCGTGGTGGCGGCGAGCATCGGGGGCGCGGTCGGCATCCTGCTCATCGCGGAGTCGATCGCCCGCCAGCTCGGTGCCCTCGCGGCGGGAGCGGATGCGCGCACCTGGCTCGCCCTCGGGGCGGTCGGGGTGCTGCTGCGCGCCGGGGCATCCTGGGCGCAAGCGATGCTGGGCAGGCGGGCCGCCATCCGCGCCAAGTCGCAGCTGCGTCGCGAGCTGAGCTCGCGCGTCGCGGCGGGGGATGCCGCGGGCGGCGGCACCGCGGTGCTCGCGACCGAGGGCCTCGACGCGCTGGATGACTACTTCGGCGTCGCGGTGCCGGCGCTCATCTCGGCCGTCGTGATCCCGATGGCCACCGGGGCGCGCACCCTCGGCGTCGACCTCGTCTCGGCCGTCGTGCTCGCGGTGACGATCCCGCTCGTGCCGATCTTCATGGTGCTGATCGGCATGCACACCCGCGACCGCGTCGATCGCGCCACCGACGCGCTCACCCGACTCGCCGACCACCTCGTCGAGCTCGCCCGCGGCCTGCCGGTGCTCGTGGGACTCGGGCGCCTCGAGGAGCAGCTCGCGGCCCTCGACCGCATCCAGTCGGACTACCGCCGCCGCACCATGCTCACCCTGCGCACGGCGTTCCTGTCGGCGCTGGCTCTCGAACTCATCGCGACGATCTCCGTGGCCGTCGTCGCGGTGTTCTTGGGTATCCGTCTGCTCTCGGGCGATGTCAGCCTCGAGGTGGCGGTGCTCGTGCTGTTGCTCGCACCCGAGTGCTTCACGGCGCTGCGGGATGTGGGGACCGCCTTCCACTCCTCGCAGGACGGACTCGCGGCGCTGCGGCGCGTGCGCGAACTGCTCGCCGATGCACGCGTCGCGGCGGCGCCGATGCCCGGGGCGCCGGCGCTCACGGAGGTCGGCGTGCGCTACCCCGGCCGGGCGGTCGTGCTCGCGGGGCTCACCGTGCGTCCGGTGCCGGGTCGCATCACGGCGCTCGTCGGGCCGAGTGGGGCGGGCAAGTCGACGGCGCTCGCCGCGCTCGTGGGGGCCCTCCCCGCGGATGCCGAACTCACGGGCGTCGTGACGGGCGACCTCGCGCGCACCGCGTATGCCGCCCAGGCGCCGCACTTCGCCACCGAGACGCTGCACGACGAGCTCGCGCTCGCCGGGGCGCACCCGGATGCGGCGGTCGCGCTCGCGGCCGAACTCGGCCTCGCGGGACTGCTGCGGGCACCCCTCGCCGAGCTGAGCCCGGGCGAGCAACGACGCGCCGCGGTCGCCCGCGCGCTCGCGCGTGTCGACGCGGGAGCCGAGCTGCTCGTGCTCGACGAGCCGACCGCGCATCTCGACGCCGACTCGGCTGCGCGCGTGCGTGCGGCGATCACAGCGCGCGCCGACCGGGTCGCCACGGTGCTCGTGTCGCACGATGCGGAGACGCTTGCGCTTGCGGACGAGGTCGTAGGAGTGGGGGCGGGTGGTTTCGAGACGCGTCCGCCTGCGGCGGGCGCTCCTCAACCCGCTGAGGGCACTGCGGCGGGCGCTCCTCAACCAGCTGAGGGCACCGCGGCGGTCGCTGGTTTCGAGACGCGCCCTGCGGGCGCTCCTCAACCAGCTGAGGCTGCCGCAGCGCCGGCGGTCTGGCGCGCTCTTCGCACCGTGCTCGCCGCCTCCCCGTGGCGCTGGGTGGGCGCATCCGCCATGGCCGCCCTCGCGATCGGTCTGGGCCTCGCGCTCACGGCCGTGTCGGGCTGGCTCATCGTGCGGGCCTCCGAGCTCCCGGCGATCATGTACCTGCTCGTCGCGATCGTCGGCGTGCGCTTCTTCGGACTCGGGCGCCCGGTGGCGCGCTACGTCGAGCGCCTGTTCGCGCACGACGCCGTGTTCCGCGCGACCGACGCGCTGCGGCTCCGCCTGTGGCGGCGCCTGGCGGCCCAGGGCCCGGCGATGCGCGGGCTCCTCGGCGGGGGTGCCACCCTCGACATCCTCGTGACCGAGCCGGCAGAACTGCGGGAGCAGCTGCCTCGCGTGATCCCGCCCATCGCCTCGGGTGTCGTCGCGGTGACCGGTGTCGGCGTGGTGACGACGATCCTGGCGCCCGAGCTCGCGCTCGTCGTGTGGCTCAGCCTGTTCGTCACCGTGGCGTTGGCCGGGCTCGGCGGTCTGCTCGCCGCCCGCGGAGCGGGCGGGGCGCGCGTCGCGGCACGCTCGGAACTGGTGCGCCGCATGAGCGCGCTCGGCGAGGCGGCCGCAGAGCTGCGCGGTGGCGGGCTCGCCCCGGCAGCGCTCAGCGGCATCGAACGCGCCGGGGAGCGCCTCGCGCACGCCGAACGCCGCACGGCTCTGGCATCCGGGGTCGGCACGGCGCTCGCGCTCGCGGGTTGCGCGGGCCTCGCCGTCGCGGCGCCCGTGCTCGCCCCCGCGGCCATGCCCGTGTCGACCGTGGCCGTCGTGAGCCTGCTCGCGCTCGCCCTCGTCGAAGCGGTCGACGGAGTGGCCGCGGCCACCCGCCGCATCCCGGTGCTGCACGCGGTGCTCGCCCGGCTCGCCCCCGTGCTCGACACCGCCGAGACGATCGACGGGGTGCGCCGCCTGCACGCGCCCGTGGAACGCATCGACCTCGACGGCATCTGCCGTGTGCTGCCCGGCGGCACGCCGCTCTTCGCGGGCGTGAGCGGTGAGCTCACCACGGGGCGGACGCTGCGCATCGACGGGCCGTCGGGCTCGGGCAAGTCGACGTTGCTCGCGATCATCATGGGGTCGATCGCCGCAGACGCCGGAGCGGTGCGCGCCGACAGCATCCCGGTCGCCGATCTCGAGCGTGACAACTGGTCGCAGCACGTGGCGTGGTGCCCGCAGGAGGCGCACGTGTTCGACTCCACCATCCGCGGCAACCTGCTCATCGGACGGCGACGCGACGATGCACCCACGGATGCGGAACTCGCCGCGGTGCTCGAACGTGCGGGGCTCGGTGGCCTGCTGCGCGAGCTGCCCGATGGCCTTGCGACCCGGGTCGGGAGCGCCGGCCGGGCGTTCTCCGGCGGTGAGCGCCAGCGTCTCGCCATCGCTCGGGCGCTGCTGAGCCGGGCCGAGCTGCTGCTGCTCGATGAACCGACGGCCCACCTCGACGAGCCCACGGCACGCGCTCTCATGGGCGACATCCGGCTCGCGAGCCGCGACCGGATGGTCGTGCTCGTGTCGCACCGGGCGGGCGACCGGGAGGCCGATGACCGGGTAGTGGTGCTGGGAAACCTGCTGGTTGAGGAGCGCCGCCCAGCGGTGCGTCTCGAAATCGGCAACCCCGCGCACGGCGGCTTCGCGACCCGCACCGCCTGAGGCGGCGCGCTCCTCAGCCACCTCGGCCGGAGGTAGGGCCAACCCCACCCCCGATCCGACCGCTCGCCGGATGCCGGGCGGCCACGGCATCCGCGATGCTGGTCACCATGAGCACGACACGACGCGGCTACGGCCGGTACTGGCTGGGCCTGCTGCCCGAACTGGGCTTCCTGCTGCCTCTGCTGCCCGTCACCATCGTGGGCCTCTCTGTGCTCCTGACGCTGTTCTGGACGGGCGTCGGCATGATCCCCATCGTCGTCGGCGTGTTCCTCGTGCTCGCGGCGCTGTTCGTGGCGCGCGGGTTCGGCATCTTCGAACTCGCGCGGTTGCGCGGGGCGCTCTTCCCCGCGATCACGCCGCCGCGCTGGGATCGCACCATGCGCCAGGGCAGCGCCCTCAGCAAGCTGCTCGCCCCGCTCGTCGACGGCCACTACTGGCTCTACCTGCTGCACGGCTCGCTCGTGAACCCGATCGTCGGCATCGTCAGCTGGTCGATCACGATCTCGTGGCTCGCGGTGGCGGTCTCGGGGTCGCCTACCCGTTCGTCGCGGTGTGGATTCCCGAGAGCGACGGGCTGGAGATTCTGCTCGATCTGCTTGAGACGCGCGGCGTCGAGCTGCCCGACTTCGTGGCGAGCCAGACGTTCCACAGCACCGTGGTGTTCATCATCGGCGCGCTCTTCCTGCTGACACTGCCCTTCATCACGCACGGGCTCACCTGGATCCACCACGCGATCGCGCGTGGCATGCTCGCGGCGTTCCGCTCCGAGGAGCTGCAGGTGCAGATGGCCGACCTCTCGGCCTCGCGCAGCGCCGCCGTCGCGGCCGAGGGCACGGCGCTCCGCCGGCTCGAGCGCGACATCCACGACGGCCCGCAGCAGCGGCTCGTGCGCCTGCAGATGGACCTCGCCTCCGCCGAGCGTCAGCTCGAGAAGGATCCGGATGCCGCCCGCGAACTGATCGCCGAGGCCCGCACGCAATCCAAGGAGGCGCTCGAGGAGCTGCGGGCGCTGTCGCGCGGGTTCGCGCCGCCGATCCTGATGGACCGCGGTCTCGTTGCCGCCCTCGAATCCCTCGCCGTGCGCTCGCCGCTGCCGACTCACGTGGAGTCGCTGCTGCCCGCCGAACTCGTGCTCCCGCCCGAACTCGAGCGCAACGCCTACTTCATCGCGGCCGAGGCGCTCACCAACGTCGCCAAGCACGCACGAGCTCAGAACGCCTGGGTGCGCCTCGAGCTGCGCCGCATCCCGCCGACGGATGCCGTCTGGCTCGACGTCGTCGTCACCGACGACGGGGTGGGCGGCGCGTCGGCGGTCGCCGGCCATGGGCTCTCGGGGATCGCCGAGCGGTTGCGCGGCCTCGGCGGCAGTGTCGAGGTCGTGAGCCCCGTGGGAGGACCGACGCACGTGATCTCGCACCTGCCGCTGACATCCGAGTTGCCGTTCAGCGTCGAGCCTCCGTTCGGCGCCGAGCCTCCGCTCGGTGCCGAGCCATCGCCGGCATCGCCCGATCGCTAGCCTGGAGGGCGTGACCGTGCGCGTGGTGGTGGCCGACGACTCCGTTCTGCTTCGGGAGGGACTCGTGCGGGTGCTCGGCGAGGCCGGGCACGAGGTGGTGGGTTCCTTCGGCGACGCCGAGGAGCTGCTCGCCGCCGTGCACGACCTCGCACCGGAGCTCGCCGTGCTCGACGTGCGGATGCCGCCGACGTTCCGCGACGAGGGCGTGCGCGCCGCGATCCGGCTGCGCAAGGAGCTGCCGAACACCGGCATCCTGCTGCTGTCGCAGTACGTCGAGGTGGCCTACGCCCAGGAGCTGCTGGGTGCGGGTTCCGGGGAGTGGGGTATCTGCTCAAGGATCGCGTCGCATCCCTCGACGACCTCACGGATGCGGTCGACCGCATCGCCGCGGGCGGCACGGTGCTCGATCCCGAGGTGGTGGCGCAACTCATCGGCCGGCGGCACGACCCGCTCGCCTCGCTCACCCCGCGCGAGCGCGAGGTGCTCCAGCTCATGGCCGAGGGGCGCAGCAACGCGGCTATCGCGCAGCAGCTCTTCATCGGCGTCGGCGCCGTGGAGAAGAACGTCACCGCGATCTTCGGCAAGCTCGGCCTCGAAGATTCGGGCTCAGACCACCGTCGGGTGCTCGCGGTGGTCGCCTGGTTGCAGCGCTGAGCGCGCGGCCGGCCTAAGTGCCGGCGCGCGGGGCGGTCATCGACCGTTGCCCGCGCGCCGACTGACAGGCGGTGCACCCACCCGTCGAGTGCGCCGACTGCCGGCTGTGGGTAGCAATAGCAGGTGTACCCGGGGTCGGCGACGCCGCAGCGATCGGAGGCTAGGCCACCGAGGGGCGCGACAGCGTGCCGAAATCGTTCTTCCACGACTGGACTTCGGGGCGGTTGTCCTGGATGTGGTTGGTCCAGGCGATTCCGTTCCACCACCGCAGCTGAGGGATACCGAGCGGGTCTCGGTACCAGCCGGCGGGGGCTGCGGTCGTGGTGGGGTTCACGACAGTCATGTGGTGCTCCTGGGGGATCGGGTGTCGCCGCTGGCAGGGGAAAGCGGTGCGGCTGGTGTGATGGTACTGCCCCCATATGCGGGGTGCAATAGTCGATTTCATGTCGCGTCATGCGGCGTTCACGCGGGGTAACAGCAAGACGGCCCCCGCGATGCGGGAGGCCGTCTGTGGTGTGAAGCTCAGGCAGGCTGGATGTTCTCGGCCTGCATGCCCTTCGGGCCGCGCACAGCTTCGAACTGCACCTTCTGGCCCTCGTCGAGGCTCTTGTATCCGGATCCGGCGATCGCCGAGTGGTGGGCGAAGAGGTCGGCGCTGCCGTCGTCGGGGGCGATGAAGCCGTATCCCTTGTCGGCGTTGAACCACTTCACGGTTCCGGTGGTCATGGTGTTCTCCTTGTTTTCAACTTCACCCGCCGAGACGTCACCGGGTGGTGACGCAACGCTCCGGAGGAGGTGGCGGGCGCATCCAGCGGCATCATGCCGTTGAACATCTGTGGGGCCTCAGGCACGACGGTACGTGGCGAGGACGTGGCACGTGAAGGGGTCGAGCGCTGCTCGCCCCACTTCGTGCATGTGGCGGACGACGGCGGCTTGCGCGCGCGCCAGGCTCATCTCGGTGTAAGGGATCTCGTGAACGTAGCAGTATTCGCGCACGATTTCCCGAGCGCGCGCCAGATGCGGGCGCGCCATGCTCGGAAAGAGGTGGTGCTCGACCTGATAGTTGAGGCCACCGAGGAGGGTGGATGCCCAGAAACCACCGCTGATGTTGCGCGAGGTGCGCACCTGCTTCGTGAAGAAGTCGAGCTTGGCATCCGCGGGCACGATCGGCATCCCGGTGTGGTTGACCGCGAACGAGGTGCCCATGTAGAGCCCGAACACGGCGAGCTGCACGCCGAGGAAGGCGAAGGCCATGCCGAGCGGGAGCACCCAGAAGATGACGCCGAGGTAGACCGCGGTGCGCAGCGCGATCATGCCGAGCTCGAACCAGCGCCCTTCGACGCGACCACGCCGCACGAGCGAGCGCACCGAGTGCACGTGGAGGTTGAGGCCCTCGAGCAGCATGAGCGGGTAGAAGAGCCATCCCTGGCGGCGCGTGATCCAGGCGAAGACGCCGCGCTGTGTCGCCGCCGACTCGGCGGTGAACGCGACAGTGTCGATTTCGATGTCGGGGTCTTTGCCCACCCGGTTGGGGTTCGCGTGGTGCCGCGTGTGCTTCGTCATCCACCACTGGTAGCTCATGCCGACCCCGAGCACGATCAACAGCCGACCGAGGCGGTCGTTCGCGGGCCGGATGCGAGCACCTGACGGTGCGAGGCCTCGTGGGCGAGGAAGGCGATCTGGGTGAAGACGATCCCCAGCCCGGCCGCGATGAGCAGCTGGTACCAGCTGGCGCCGAAGAGCACGAAACCGGTGACGGCACCCCCGAGCGCGAGCGCGAGCACGGTGCCGAGGGCGAGGTAGAAGAAGGTGCCGCGACGCAGCAGCCCCTCCTCGCGCACCTGTTGCGAGACGGAGGTGAAGTTGCGGATCGGATCAACGGAGCCGGCTGCGCGCGGCTGAGTCTGACGAATACGGCCCGGTGCGGGGGTGAGATGGAGATGGGGTGTCCGTCCGCTTGGCTGCCCGAGTGGGGCGGGATGAAAGCCAAGGGCAGGTCGCCAGTCGACTTGATCAAGGGTACGTCACGGTATATGCCGTACCGCTGTGAGTCTCGGCGTGCGGCATCAGTCGACCGCGAGCACCGCCTCGGCAGGCACCGCGTTCGACGAGCCGGCTTCGCCACGGGTTCCCGCGCGCGGGAGGGCGAGCAGGGTCGACAACACGGCCGCGCCGGCGAGTCCGGCGAGGGCCAGCAGCCCGGCTTCGGGGGCTGTCGTCCAGGTGCCGTTGAGCAGGAAGATCGCCGACACCGTGCACGTGGGCACGCCGAGCAGCACGAGGAACCACCCCGTCGCGCGACCGAGGTCGAGGCGTCCCACGCGCTGCACGCCGAGCGCCAGGAGCACGAAGAAGAGCGTCCACATGATCGCCCAGGTGAGCCAGATCACGGCGAACACGGGGTCGCCGGGCGCCGAGATGACCGCCTGATAGGCCGCGATCCCCGCGACGAAGAGACTGAACCATCCGAATCCCTGGGGCTCGAAGCCCGCGAGGTTGATGAGCCCGAACCACAGGTAGGTGAAGCCGAAGAGGAAGCTCGGCCAGGTCGCGTTGATGATCGCGGCGTCGCCCTCCGCCTGGAGAAGCACGAGCGTCGGCAGCACCACCTGTGCGGTGCCGACGAACAGGTTCAGCGGTGCGGCGCTGCGGCCGGAGACGATCCCGAGCGAGGCGAGGCCGTTGACGAACAGCACGACGCCGACGAGCAGCAGACCGACGTTGCCCATCAGCGGGCCACCAGCTCGATGAACTGCTGGGAGCTGATCACGGGCGCGAAGAAGGTGTTGATGCGCCGGAACGCGGCAGCCTCATCCGCGGGGTCGTGGGTTCCGGTCGCGTCGCCGATCACAATCGGCAGCAGGCCGTGGTCGCGGGCGGCGCGCGCGTTGCCCTCGATGCACCAGTCGGTGTGGATGCCGGTGATGACGACCACCTCCACCTTGCGGCGGGCGAGCGTGCCCGGCAGATCGGTGCCGACGAATGCGGTCTGCAGGGCCGTTTCGTTGAACTGCTTGTCGCCCGGTTCGACGAGCTCGGCGAGCTCGGGCACGAGCGCGTCATCCCAGGCGATCTGCTCGGGGGTGGCTTCGATCGCGCCGGTCCAGTGGGCGTACTGGGCGGCGTCGAACACGGTCTGCGGGTAGTTCTGGCGGAAGACGGTGTAGCCGATCCAGTTGAACGACACGAAGTTCGGGGCTCGCCGCGCGGCCTTCGCGGCGCGCACCGTGGCCTCGAGGCTGCCGCGGTAGGCGTGGCCCTCGGAGTACTGCACACCGCCCGGCTTGTAGAGCGAGTTCGACTGGCTCACCGAGAGGAAGGCGGCTGGGCGCGAGAGCACCTCGCGCAGGTCGAGGGAGGCCCACTGCGGGTGCAGCGCCGGAATCGCGTCGACGTTGCTCGACGGCAACGAGGCGATCGTCTCGGCGTCGAGCTCGAGCGGCTCGAGGGGGTCGTGCGGGCTTCCAGCGTGACGGCGCTCATCGTTTCCTCTTCGGATCGCGGGGTGGATGTCGCCCACGGTAACGAGGCGCGCGGCCCCGCCGAAGCTGTGTTTCCGAGCGTGAAGTTATGTGTCCTCGGGTGACATGGCGAGTTGACGCGGGGCTAGCCGGTCACCCGATCGAGGAACGCGATCGTGCTCACGAGCGCGTCTTGCGCGGCCTCGCCGTCGAGGTGGAACTGGTACTCGTGACCGAGCGCCGGCGTGTGGTCGGCCGCGTAGAACACGCGCGTCACGTCGACGCCGAGCTCCTCGAGGCGGTGTGCCATGGGCACCGACTGCAGCCAGGTGAGTCCATCGCCGTTGCCGCCCGAGATCCAGGTGGGCGGGAAGTCTGCGGTGGCGAACTCGAGCGACGACATGAGCGTGCCGGGCGCCTCCGACGACCAGTCCTTCGTGCCCGTGTACGCCCACAGGGCGCTCTTGAAGCCCCACGACACGATGCCGTTGAGCTTCGCCATGCCGTCGAGTTCGTACACGCCGCAGTTCAGCACGGCTCCGACGAGCTGGTCGGCGCGGATGGCGGGGTCGATGCCCACGAGGTGGGCGTAGTCGGGGTTCGTGATCATGGCGGCGAGCTGACTCGCGAGCTGTGCACCCGCCGAGTCGCCGGCGAGCACGATGCGGTCGGTGTCGATGTGCAGCTCGTCGGCGTTGTCGACGAGATGCTCGAGCGCGTCGTTGAGCTGCCGTACCGCGGTCGGGTACACGGCCTCCGGTGCGACCGTGTAGTTGAGGCCGATGGTCGTGTAGCCCTCGGCCGCGAGGATGCGCAGGTAGGGGGCCACGTCGACCTTGTCGCCGGAGATCCAGGCACCCCCGTGGATCCAGACCACCGTGGGCAGCGCATCCGCGGTCCCCTCGGGCCAGAACACGTCGAACGTCGTGTCCGACCCCTCATCGCCGTAGGGCACGTCGAGCGTCTCGTGCGGCAGCTCGTCGGGCAGGTGGCGGTTGAGTTCCGCGATGTTCGCGTCGCGCGACGACTCGAAGACGGCGCGGATCACCATCGACGACGGCCACGGTGACGTGCTCGTCCACACGAGCAGGCCGACGATGACCACCGCGAGGGCCGTGAACACGATGTGGCGGGGACGACGGAACCAGGTGCCGATGGCGCGGGCGATGCGTCTCATCCAGCCAGGCTATCGAGACCGTGACAAAACCTAGACTGGGCGCATGGAGACACCCACCACGACGACGCACCCGGATGTGGTGCCTGGCTCCCCGATGGACCTCGCCATCGAGCGCGCCCTCGAGGCGGCCGAGCTGCGCGCAGGCGACGCGCTCGCCAACACGACCGTCAGCCTCGTCGAGGTCGGGCCCTCGGCCGCCGAGGCGGGCGACGTCGGCGGTGCCTTGGACGGCGACGGCGACTAAGCCTCTGGTGGCGTGGGCCCGCCCGGAGGTTCGATTCGCGGCGTCACACGAATGCGGTGCCGGCGATCCGGGTCACCGTCAGGGCAGTGGAGGGGCGGACGGGAATCGAACCCGCGTAATCAGTTTGGAAGACTGAGGCTCTACCATTGAGCTACCGCCCCGGAGCCCGCCGAATCCGGCTGGGCAACCCCGCGAGTCTAGCGCAGGGCAGGGGTGGTTCTGGTCAGGCGCTGAGGCGCCCCGCGTCGACGAGTTCGCGCTCTTCGCTGTCGATGCGCGCGGCGACGCACACGTGCGCCTCCTCCCACGCCATCGCCCAGAACGCGCTCGACTCGATCGGGCCCGTCTCGCCGCAGTCGAGGCAACGGGGCTCGAACGCCTGGATCTCGATGATGTCGATGTTGGCCATAGAGGTATGGTGCGCCGCGCCTCCGACATCGGGGGGCGACACGCAGGTGCGGGGGAGTCGTGTGTCGTGTGGTGGCTGGTTTCGAGACGCGCCGCGCTGCGCGCGTCGCTCCTCAACCAGCTGTGGGTGCCGTCTCGATGCGGCAGCGGGGGCACAGGCGCATGCGGCTAGACTGTGCGAGGCCGATTTCGGGCCGGAACGTCTCCGTCACCCCGCCCGACAGCAGGCTGCAGAAGACCCGGCATCCGGGGCGTAGCTCAGCTTGGCTAGAGTGCCCGCTTTGGGAGCGGGAGGTCGCAGGTTCAAATCCTGTCGCCCCGACGGAACATCAGCGAACAATCCAGGAGAGACATCCCCATGGTCAGTACGACCGTCGAGAAGCTGTCGCCCACGCGCGCCAAGCTCACGATCACCGTCACCCCCGACGAGTTGAAGCCCTCGATCGAGCACGCCTACAAGCACATCGCCGAGCAGGTCTCGATCCCGGGATTCCGTAAGGGCAAGGTGCCGCCGCCCATCATCGACCAGCGCGTCGGCCGCGCCGAGGTGCTCAACCACGCCGTCTCGGAGGGGCTCGAGCGTCTCTACCGTGACGCCGCGAACGCCGAGAAGCTGCGCCCGCTCGGTCGCCCCGAGGCGGATGTCACCACCTGGCCCAGCGAGAAGGACTTCTCGGGCGACCTCGTCTTCACGGTCGAGGTCGACGTGCGCCCCGAGTTCGAGGTTCCGAAGTACGACGGCCTCAAGGTCGAGGTCGAGGCCGCGAAGGTCGGACCGGATGAGGTCGAGGCCGAGCTCGAGAACCTGCGCAGCCGCTTCGGCACGCTCGTGACCGTCGACCGACCGGCCAAGACGGGCGACTTCGCCCAGCTCGACCTCGTCGCGACGATCGGTGGCGAGGAGATCGACACCGCATCCAACATCTCCTACGAGATCGGCTCGGGCGAGCTCATCGAGGGCATCGACGAGGCCCTCGACACCCTCACCGCGGGCGAGTCGACGACCTTCGAGTCGGAGCTCGTGGGCGGCGACCACCAGGGTGAGAAGGCTCAGATCTCGGTGACGCTCATCTCGGTCAAGGAGCGCGAGCTTCCCGAGGCCGACGACGACTTCGCCCAGATCGCGAGCCAGTTCGACACCATCGGCGAGCTGCGCAAGGACATCAAGGAGCAGCTCGAGCGCTCGGCCGAGTTCGGTCAGGCGGCAGCCGCGCGCGACAAGCTCGTGGAGCTGCTCGTCGAGAAGGCCGACATCCCGGTTCCGCAGGGCCTCATCGACGACGAGGTGCACCGCCACCTCGAGAACGAGAACCGTCTCGAAGACGACGTGCACCGCGCCGAGGTCGCCGAGGAGAGCGAGAAGGTGTTCAAGCGCCAGCTGCTGCTCGACGCGATCGCCGAGGCCGAGGACGTGAAGGTCAGCCAGAACGAGCTCACCTCCTACCTCGTGCAGGCATCCGCGCAGTACGGCATGGAGCCCGGCGACTTCATCCAGGCGCTCGGCAACTCCGGTCAGATCCCGGCCATGGTCGGCGAGGTGGCCCGCTCGAAGGCCATCGCCGTCGCCCTCTCGAAGGCCAAGGTCGTCGACGAGAAGGGCAAGGCGGTCGACGTCTCGGCCCTCACCGCCACGGTGCTCGGCGGCGAGGATGACGACTCCGAGATCATCGAGGAGTCCGACCTCGTGGGCGTCGACCACGACCACGACGACCACGAGGGTCACAACCACTGACCTGCTTCGAAGGCCCGATCGCATCCGCGCGGTCGGGCCTTCGGCGTCCCGCGCGATCGGCGAGCTCTGCCGCGGTTTCGGCGCTCCGCGGCTCGCGAAACTCGCGCAGAGCGCCGAAACCGCGGCGGATCGTGCTCTCAGCGGGGCCGCGTAGGGTGACCGCGTGCGATACGTCATTCTGCTGCGCGGCGTCAACGTGGGCGGCGTGACCGTCAAGATGGCCGAACTGCGCGAACTGCTGGAGAGCCTCGGCTACGGCGAGGTGCGCACCGTGCTCGCGAGCGGCAACGCCCTCGTGACGAGCGAGGCCGCCGCCGACGCCGTGAAAGCGGATGTCGAGACCGCACTGCGTGCACGGTTCGGCTACCCGGCATGGGTGCAGGTGTTCGCGACCGAGGCCCTGCGCGGCATCGTCGACGCCTACCCGTTCGAACGCGGCCGCGAAGGCTGGCACGACTACGTGCTGTTCGTGCTCGACCCCGAGGTGAAGGACCGGTTGCTCGCGCTCGACCTCGACCCGGCACATGAGCGGTGCGCCGGCGGCGAGGGCGTCGTGTACTGGACCGTTCCCAAGGGTGACACCCTCGACTCCGAGCTCGGCAAGGCGATCGGCAAGGCCGCGTACAAGCCGCATCTCACGAGCCGCAACGTCAACACGCTCGAGAAGCTGCTGGGCTGAGACGCGCAGCCGACCCGCCGGGCAGCCGAGCATGCCCGCGCGGTCGCGTCCGTCGCCGCACGCCGTCACACACCGCCCGCGGTCGTACCGTGGAAGCGTGACCAGCTCTCCCGACAAGCACCACGAATCGAGTCTCGGCGAGTACAGCCTCGCCGTGCACGGCGGCAACGAGTCCGCGGCGGGTGGGGGAGCCATCCGCACCCCCGTCGTCATGGCGAACTCCTACGCCCTGCCCGACGACCCCTCGACCATGAGCTGGTCGGGCACCGACGCGCCCCTCTACACGCGCAACAGCGGCCTCAACCAGCTCGGGCTGCAGCGCAAGCTCGCGGCCCTCGAGCACGCGGAGGATGCGGTCGTGCTCGCGAGCGGCGTCGCGGCCCTGCACGCGGTGTTCTTCACACTGCTGCGCACGGGCGACCACGTGGTCGTCTCCGACCAGTCCTACGAGGCGATCCACAAGCTCTTCGCCGAACTGCTGCCGCGCAAGTACGACATCCAGGCCACCTTCGTCGACACCTCCGACCTCGACGCCGTGCGGGCCGCCATCCGGACCGAGACCCGTCTCGTGCACACCGAGGTCGTCGCGAACCCCACGACACGGCTCGCGGATGTCGCGGCGCTCGCCGAGATCGCGCACGCATCCGGGGCGCTGCTGAGCGTCGACTCGACCTTTACGCCGCCTCCGCTCGCGCGCCCCTCGACGACGGCGCCGACCTCGTCGTGCACTCCCTCACCAAGTACATCAACGGGCACGGGGATGCCATGGGCGGCTCGGTCGCGGGATCGCGCGAGCTGATCCAGCGCATCAAGGCCGAGGCGATGGTCGACGTGGGCGGCGTCATCAGCCCCTTCAACGCCTGGCTCATCATGCGCGGATCGGTGACGCTGCCGCTGCGCATCCGCCGGCACGTCGAGACGGCGGCCGAGGTGGCCCGATTCCTCGACGCCGACCCGCGCGTGGCGTACGTGTACTACCCGGGGCTCGCCTCGCATCCGCAGCATGCCGACACGGCCCGCCTGCTGCCCCACGGCGCCGGCGCCATGATGGCGTTCGCGGTGGACGGGGATCCGGATGCGCAGAACCGTTTCGTGGCGGCGTTGCGGCTCATCACCTCGGCGGTGTCGCTCGGGCACGACGAGTCGCTCATCGTGCACGTCGGCACGAGCGGCGCGCGGGTCGCCGCCTACCCGGAGCCCTTCCGTCGGCTCGGGCACCTGCGGTTCTCGGTGGGCCTGGAGGACGCCTCCGACCTCATCGCCGACCTGCGGCAGGCCCTCGACGCGACCTTCGGGCCGCTCTGACCCGGCGCCGGGCGCGCCGGGTCCGGGACCGCGCCCGGCACCGCGCCCTCGACACGCGCTATGTCGAAAATGCAGGAGTCACGCGACGGGCTGCGCGCGGATTCGGGGCACCCATGGGCGACACGCCCGGGCTCTCCTGCATTTTCGACATTGACGACGGGGTGGGGTACCCGCCGCCCGGGGCTCAGCGCTCGAGCAGCGCGTCGGCGTAGGCGGGCACCGAGCGGTGGTAGCGCGGCAGGTGCGGGGTGAGCGCGTGCAGGAGCGCCGCCACCGCCTCGACCGGGCGCTCGAGGTCGACGAGCGCGAGGGCCGCGAAGGCGACAGCCGCATCCCCGTAGGGGAGTCGGGGCGTCCCTCGAACTCGGCGCGCAGCAGCTCGAGGGATTCCTCGGGCCGACCGAGGTTGCGCACGGTGCTCGCGAGCTGGATCACGCACTGCGCGCGCTCGTCATCGGGGAGCCCCGCCGCGAGGGCGCGCCGGTAGAACTCCTCGGCGCCGGCCTCGTCGCCCGTCGAGTCGCGGGCGCCGCCGCGCTCGAACAGTGCGAGCGGGTCGTCCGGGTGCTCCGCCGCGATCGCGTCGATGCGTCGCACGAGTTCTGCGCCCTCCAACCGATCGGCATCCGCCCATACCGCCGCCATCCGCTCTCGCCACTGCATGGTTCGAGCCTACGAACTCTGCCCAGCAGAGGCGCAACGGCCACGTCCGCACGCCGCGCGACTCTGCCCAGGGCGAACACGGCAGAGCGGTCGAAACCGCGCCGGTAGATTCGACACCGACATCGAAAAGCAAGGAGCTCCTCCCATGGCAGAACCGGCATTCCAGCCGAGTGTGTTCGACCGTCTCCTGAAGGACCGCATCATCTGGCTCGGCTCCGAGGTGCGCGACGACAACGCGAACGAGATCGCGGCCAAGCTGCTGCTGCTCGCCGCAGAGGACCCCGAGCGCGACATCTACCTCTACATCAACAGCCCCGGCGGCTCGATCACGGCCGGCATGGCGATCTACGACACGATGCAGTTCATCCCGAACGACGTCGTCACGGTCGGCATCGGCATGGCCGCCTCGATGGGCCAGCTGCTGCTCACCGCGGGCACCAAGGGTAAGCGCTACATCACCCCCAACGCGCGCGTGCTGCTGCACCAGCCCCACGGCGGCTTCGGCGGAACGAGCTCCGACATCCAGACCCAGGCGGCGCTCATCCTCGACATGAAGAAGCGGCTCGCCGAGATCACCGCGGCGCAGACCGGCAAGAGCGTCGAGCAGATCAACGCCGACGGCGACCGTGACCGCTGGTTCTCGGCCGAGGAGGCCCTCGAGTACGGCTTCGTCGACCACATCCGGGCGTCTGCGGCGGATGTCGTGGGCGGCGCCGGAACCGACCAGGGCAAGAAGTAAGCGCGAGAGAGATAAGGACGACACAGATGGAAACCCCCACGTTCATGGCGGGCGGAGACCTCGCCTCGCGCATGCCTCAGTCTCGCTACATCCTGCCGAGCTTCGAGGAGCGCACGGCCTACGGCTTCAAGCGCCAGGACCCCTACGCGAAGCTCTTCGAAGACCGCATCATCTTCCTCGGCGTGCAGGTCGACGACGCGTCGGCGGATGACATCATGGCGCAGCTGCTCGTGCTGGAGTCGATGGATCCCGACCGCGACATCATGATGTACATCAACTCGCCCGGCGGATCCTTCACGGCCATGACGGCGATCTACGACACGATGCAGTACATCCGTCCGCAGGTCATGACGGTCGTGCTCGGCCAGGCCGCGTCGGCAGCCGCGGTCATCGCCGCCGCCGGAACGCCCGGCAAGCGTCTCGCGCTGCCGAACGCCCGCATCCTCATCCACCAGCCCGCTGTCGGCGAGGCGGGGCGTGGACAGGCGTCGGATATCGAGATCCAGGCCAAGGAGATCCTGCGGTTGCGTACCTGGCTCGAAGACACGCTCGCGCGTCACACGAACAAGACGCAGGAGGAGATCAACGCCGACATCGAGCGTGACACCATCCTGTCGGCCGACGAGGCGCTGGAGTACGGCCTCATCGACCAGGTGCTCTCGAGCCGCAAGAACCTTCAGGCGGCGCTGACCACGGCCTAGGCCCTCACCCCCTCGATCACGACCTCGGCGCCCCGGAGACATCCGGGGCGCCGAGGTCGTGGCGGGAGCTGCGAGTGAGCTCAGCGCCGACGTCGCGTCGCGATGAGCGCGACCGTCACGGCGATCGCGACCACGAGCACCGCGGCCACGATCCACACGACGTCGCCGAGCGGGATCTGAGCCGGCTCCGCCTCGTGGTGCCCGGATGAGGTGCCCGAGTCCGTCGGCGGCACCTCGGCCCCGCAGCTCGCCGGGGCAGCGGCGCCTTCGGCCGTCGCCGCGCCCGTCCAGCTGAACGGGATCTCGCCCCCACGGGGTGGCCATCCGCCGACACCACCTGCCACTCGAGCACGTAGTCGCCCGCCGGCCCGATGGCCGCGGCGGTCGACATCGTGTCGTCGGCGACCTGCAGGCATCCGTCGCCGTAGTAGAGACCCCCGGCGTCGCGCACGCGCAACGCGAAGGCCGACAGCCCGGCGTCGTCGAGCAGGCGCTCGTTCATGGTGACGGAGAACTCCGCCGGCAGTTCGGCGAGGGTCTCGCCCTCGGCGGGCGTCGACCCCACGAGTTGACTGTGTGCCGACGCCGGCACGGCGGCGAACAGCACGAGCGCCGCCGCGGCGGTGCCGACGGCCAGGGCGCGGAGCACGCGGCGCATCAGGACTCCCGCTGCGCCCGGTCGCGGCGCGCCACGATCGCGAGCACGACGCCGACGGCACCCACGGCGAGGCCGCCGATGCCGAGCACGCGGGCGAGCACGTCAGGATCGGAGGCGACCGAGGCATCCGCGTCGTCCGCTGCGACCTCGTCGCCGTGCCCGTGCCCGCTGCCGCCTTCGCCTGCCGCCGTCAGCACGATCGAGGGCACCTCGTCGCCGACCCAGTCGGTCGACCCCTCCGCGCACAGCTGGTGAACGGGGAACTCGACCACGTCACCCGCCTTGCCATCCGGCAGCTGCAGCGAGAGGGCCATCGTGTCGCGGTAGCCGTCGGGCAGGCCTGCGCCGATGGCGGTGTAAGTGACGCTGCCGACGCGCTCGGTGACGTTGTCGCCGTGCGCATCCTGGGTCGCCTCATCCAGCGGCACCAGGTTCTTCTCGATCGTCCAGTTGGGGTTGACGGTCGGGGTGACCGAGAGGATCGTCTCGGGGATCTCGATCTCGACCGCCGTGGTCGGAGAGCCGTCGCAGCCGTGCGGCACGCTGAAGGTGACGATGCTGTACGAGCCGGCGGCGGTCGAGCTCGCGCTCGCCGTGACATGGGCGCTCGCCGCGAGGGCGGGCGCGAGGGCGAGCATCGTGCCGGCGCCGAGCGCGGCGACGACGGATGCGGTGGTGCGGGTGGACTTCTTCATGTTCTCTTCCTGAGTGGGTTCCGTGTGCGCGCGCGAGGCGCGTGCAGACGAGTCGATGGGGGCGGACGCGGGCGTCCGGTGCACCCCGGCGTGCGGTGCCTGCGCCACATCGACCCGTGCCGGGACGGGTCAGGCGCCGAGCACGGAGGGCGGGCCGCGCCGGGCGATCGCATCGCGCAGCCACGCGGATGCCGCGATCACGGTGCGGGAGACCGCGGGCCGGGGGTGGGGCGCGTGCCGCTGCGGCATCCGGATGCCGAGGGCGCGCAGCAGGAACCCGCCGAGCCGCGCGAGCACAGCCCACACGCGGCCTTCGAGGTGGCGCAGGTAGAGCACGGTCGCGACGGCGGCGACGAGGTGGGCGAGCCACATGCCCGCCCCGCCCTGCGCGATGGCGGTGGCGGGATCGGCGGCCACGGTCAGCAGCGCGTGGTGGTGCCCGCCGGTCGAGCGCACGGCGCCTCCCGTGCCGAGCAGCGAGAACCCGAGGTGGAAGGCGAGCTGGGCGATGCCGACCGCGACGGCGGTGCGCACGGGCGAGCCGCGCCGACCCGCCTCGACGCGCCCGAGGGCGATCGTGCCCACGGCGGTCGCGAAGACGCACCCGAGCACGAGCGCGAGGCCGCCCGGTACGGGGCCGCCGCCCGCGGCATGCGAGACGGCCGCGAGCATTGTCGCGACGGTGCCGAGCAGAGCGCCGCGCAGCAGGCGGGCGGCTCTCGGGGTCATGTCTCCAGGGTAGGCCGGGCGCACGACGCGCCGCGACACGGGATGTCACGAGAGGCGCACCTGTGTCGCCGCGACGGGTTAGGCTCTCGGTACCGCTTCGGAGGGAGACCGGCAATGGCACGTATCGGTGAGAGCGCCGACCTGCTGAAGTGCTCCTTCTGCGGTAAGAGCCAGAAGCAGGTGCAGCAGCTCATCGCGGGCCCGGGTGTCTACATCTGCGACGAGTGCGTCGAGTTGTGCAACGAGATCATCGAGGAGCGTCTCGCCGAGGCCGGCGAGGAGGCCACGAGCGAGTTCGATCTGCCGAAGCCGAAGGAGATCTTCTCCTTCCTGGAGGAGTACGTCATCGGGCAGGAGCCCGCCAAGCGCGCGCTCTCGGTTGCCGTCTACAACCACTACAAGCGCATCCGCTCGCTGCAGGCTCTCGCGCCGGCCGACACCAAGCGCGACGATGTCGAGATCGCGAAGTCCAACATCCTGCTCATCGGGCCCACCGGATGCGGCAAGACCTACCTCGCGCAGACGCTCGCGAAGCGTCTCAACGTGCCGTTCGCGGTGGCGGATGCCACGGCGCTCACCGAGGCGGGATACGTCGGTGAAGACGTCGAGAACATCCTGCTGAAGCTCATCCAGGCCGCCGACTACGACGTCAAGCGGGCCGAGACGGGGATCATCTACATCGACGAGGTCGACAAGATCGCCCGCAAGGCCGAGAACCCCTCGATCACCCGCGACGTGTCGGGTGAGGGTGTGCAGCAGGCGCTGCTCAAGATCCTCGAGGGCACGGTTGCCTCGGTGCCGCCGCAGGGCGGGCGCAAGCATCCGCACCAGGAGTTCATCCAGATCGACACGACGAACGTGCTCTTCATCGTGGCGGGCGCCTTTGCGGGACTCGAAGACATCATCTCGGCGCGCGTCGGCCGTCGCGGCATCGGCTTCGGCGCCCCGCTGCACTCCAAGCGCGACGACGCGGAGCTCTTCAGCGAGGTGCTGCCGGAAGACCTGCACAAGTTCGGCCTCATCCCCGAGTTCATCGGCCGTCTGCCCGTGGTCACGACGGTCTCGCCGCTCGACCAGAACTCGCTCATGCAGATCCTCACCGAGCCCAAGAACGCGCTCGTCAAGCAGTACCAGCGCATGTTCGAGCTCGACGGTGTGGAGCTCGAGTTCGACCAGGGGCGCTCGAGGCCATCGCGGATCTCGCGGTGCTGCGGCAGACGGGTGCGCGCGGCCTGCGCGCCATCCTCGAAGAGGTGCTCGGGCCGATCATGTTCGAGGTGCCCTCGAGCGACGAGGTCGCGCGCGTGGTGGTCACGCGCGAGGCGGTCATCGACAACGCGGCGCCGACGATCGTGCCGCGTCCCGCGCGTCGCGCCGAGAAGTCGGCGTAGCCCCCAGCGCCCACCCCCGCAAAGTGATACCAGAGTGGTATCATCCTGCACATGGCCATGACCGTGCGGTTCTCCACCGATCTCGACAAGCGTCTCGATCGACTTGCTGAGGAGCGGCATGCCTCCAAGCAGGCCCTCGTCGTGCGGGCGGTGGAGGAGTACCTCATGCGGGAACGTAAGACGGAAGCGGTGCTGGCCAGCATCGACGAGACGAGCCGCGACTACGCGGGGCTCATCCGGCGCCTCGAAGACGCGTGATCCAGTACCTCGAGCCCGAGCAGGCGCTCGCCGCCGCCGAGCGGCTCGGCGTGCACATCCGGGATGAGGGGCTGCTGTTCTCGGCGCTCGCTCGTCCGGCTGCCAGCGCCTTCGGCCAAGACGCCTACGCGACCATCGAACTCAAGGCTGCAGCGCTCATGCACTCCATCGCCAGCAACCACGCCCTGTTCGACGGCAACAAGCGCTTCGCATGGTTCATGACTCTCGCGTTCTTGTCGCTCAACGGCCTGAGGGTCGTCATGCCAGAAGACACCGCGTTCGATCTCGTGCTCGGGGTAGCGGGCGGCGAGCTCGATCTTCAGGCGGCGGCCGACATCATCCGTCCGCACGTGGTGGCGCGCTGAGGTGCCTGCCCGGCTTCGGCGGCACGAGCTGGCCGTCGCGCAGGTCGATGATGCGGTCGGCGTGCTCGGCCATGCGCGGGTCGTGAGTGGAGACGATCACGGCGACACCGCGCTCGTGCACGAGTGAGGCGATGAGGCTCATCATGGCCTCGGCGTTCGCGGAGTCGAGCTGACCGGTGGGCTCATCGGCGATGAGCAGGCGCGGCTCGTTGGCGAGGGAGCGGGCGATGCCGAGGCGCTGCTGCTGGCCGCCGGAGAGCTCGCCGGGACGCTGCTCGGCGTGGTCGGCGAGGCCCACGGTCGCGAGCAGCTCACGCGTGCGCTCACGGCGCTCGGCGATCGGCACGCCGCGCAGCCGCATCGGCAGCTCGATGTTCTCGCTCGCGGAGAGCACCGGCAGCAGGGCGAAGGTCTGGAAGATGTAGCCGAGCTCGTGGCGACGCAGCTCGACGAGTTCGTCTTCGCTCGCGGCACCCAACTCGAGCTCGCCCACCCACACTTCGCCGGCATCCGCCTTGTCGAGACCGCCCAGCAGGTTGAGCAGCGTCGTCTTGCCCGCGCCGGACGGGCCGCGCAGCACCACGAGCTCGCCCGCCCGCAACTGCACCGAGACATCCAGCAGGGCGTGCACCTCGGCGGGGCCGTGCCCGTAGCTGCGGCGCAGTCGCTCGGCGCGCGCCACGATCTGCTCGCTCATGCCGTGTCCTTTCGGAGGGCGGTCGGGTGCACCTCGACGTGGTCGGGTTCGAGCTCGAGCCGCACGAGGTCGCGCAGTGCCAGCGCCCGTAGGTACTCCTCGGGCAGCTGCAAGCGGCCGACGCGATCGAGCACGGCGTACTCCTCGGCGTGGGTGCTCTCGTTACCGTGCTCGTCGGTGCGCGTGCTGCGATGCACCTCGGTCGACATGCGCCCGTCGCGGATCTGCAGCGTGCGCCGCACCTGCGCCGAGACGGCCTGGTCGTGGGTGACGATGAGCACCGTCGTGCCGAGCTCGACGTTGACGGTGCGCAGCGCGTCGAACACGAGCTGCGAGTTGTGCTCGTCGAGTTCGCCGGTCGGCTCGTCGGCGAAGATCACCTCGGGCGAGTTGGCCAGGGCGACCGCGATCGCCACGCGTTGCTGCTGACCGCCCGACATCTGCGCGGGCCGCCGGTCGGCGAGGTTCGCGATGTCCATGAGCTCGAGTAGCTCGGTGGCCCGCGACCGGCGGGTGCGGCGCGGGGTGTGCGACACCGACAGCGCCGTGGCGATGTTCTCGACGGCCGTGAGATACGGCAGCAGGTTGCGGGAGGTCTGCTGCCAGACGAAGCCGACCGTGTGCCGGCGGTAGCGGGTGCGTTCCCGTGCGGTCATCGCGAGCAGGTCGTGACCGGCCACCTCCGCGCGCCCCGCCGTCGGCACGTCGAGGCCCGAGAGGATCGACAGCAGCGTCGACTTGCCCGAGCCCGATGCGCCGATGATCGCCGTGAGCTCGCCGCGTTCGATGGCGAGGGTGAGCCCCTGCAGGGCCTGCACCTCGACCCCTTCGGCCGAGAAGATGCGCACGAGGTCGGTGCAGCGGATGTGGGGACTCATCTCTCTCCCATCTTGAGGGTGACCGCGGGGGTGAGGCGGCGTCCGAGTGCGAGGGCGGTCGCGCCCGCGACGACGGCGGTGACGAGCACGGCGCACACCGCGAGCACGACCGTCAGCGGGTCGATGACGGGGGAGGGCGCGACGTCGCCTCCCACGAAGGCGCTCAGATCGACCGCCGAGGTCACGACGAACGGCAAGGCGAGCCCGAGCCCCACCCCCACGAGGATCGAGACGATCACGACCGGGGCGGATTCCCACACGAGGATGCCGCGCTGCTGCCGTCGGTCGGCGCCGATGACGCGCAGCACGCCCACGAGGTGACTGCGTGCCGCGCCCGCCGCGAGGGTCGCGAGTGCGAGTGCGAGCAGCGTCAGCAGCAGAGCGGCGCCGGCGGCGATCGGCAGCGCACCCTCGATCCCCGCGATGACAGGGGAGGAGCGCGCGTCATCGAGCACACCCCGCGCGGTCGTCACGGTGACCGTCGCGCGGCCCTGCTCGCTGAGCGCGTCGATCACGGTGCGCTCGGCGCTCGCCGCGATGCGGTCGACGGCATCCGCGTCGTCCACGGCGATCAGCAGCAGGTCCGCCACGATGCCCTCGCGCCCGAGCTCGGAGGCGAACCGGCTGTCGGCGAGCACCCAGTCGCGCGTGACACCCGGCAGGCTCCGCGGCGCGCGCCGGTGCTGGACGACCACCTCGGCGCTGCCGAGCCGGGCGTCATCGCCGATGAGCGGCAGGTCATCCGAGACCGCGACGGGGATGCGCCCGCCGTCGCGCGCGTCGAGCTGCGGCAGTTCGGGATGCATGGCGTGCAGCGCCGCCGTGTCGGTGAGCACGAGCGTCACGCCGCTGGTGCCTCCGTCGTCATCGAGTTGCGCGCCCGGGATGCGGGTGAGCGCGGCAGCGGCCCGAACCCCGTCCAGCCCGGCGATGGTGGCGAGCGTGTCGGGCGCGATCTCGACCGCGCGCACCTTGATGTCGGCCCCGGCCTCGGCGGTAGCGGCGCGGGTCACGCCGACGCTCAGCGTCGTGCCGAGCACCGACGAGAACACCACGACCGTCACCCCGAGCACGAGGGCGAAGGATGCCGTGGGCCCGTGCACGGGGGCGCGCACGGCACGCGCCGCTCCGACCAGCCCGACCGCGCTGTCGCCACCGCGCACCCGGTCGAGCACGAGACGCAGCGGCAGCGGATAGAGCCGCAGCGCGAGTGCGCACACGGCTGCCGCCAGCAGCACGGGGGTGAGCGCGAGCAGCGGATCGATCCCCACGGCGCTGGCCGAGGCGGCGAGCCCGCGACGCGAGAGCAGGAACAGGGCGAGGGCGGCCGCACCCACGAGCAGGGCTTCGGCGATCACGCGCACCCGCCCGCCGCGCGAGCGCAGGTCGCGGCGTCGGGCACGCACGTCGTGGGGGCCGGCACGCACGGCGAAGACGAGGGGCACCGAGGCGGCGACGAGCACGGGCAGCACCCACGCGCTCGCGTCGACGGGTTCGGGCACGAGCACGACGGCCGCGGCGGCACCCAGGATCGCGGCAGGGAGCGCCACGATCAGCCCTTCGAGCGCCATGGCGCCGCGAAGCTGCAGGCCGCTCGCCCCGCGCGCCCCGATGAGCACGAGCGCGGCGCGGCGTCGCTCCACGATCGCGCCGATGCCGAGGGTCACGACGGCCAGCAGCACCCCGAGCAGGCCCGAGAGGGCGAGCGCCAGCAGAGCGGAGGCCGCGACGACCCGCGCGGCCGTCTGGTCGATGGCATCCGCGAACCGACTCGAGAAGCGCAGCTCTCCCGCAGCGGGCAGCGTGAAGTTCGTGGCCGTGCGGGTGCGCGTCTGGGTGGCGATCTCGGCCGCGTCGCCGTAGGTGATCGTCGACGCGTCGATGGGGATCCAGGCCGAGAGCGCGCCCGCCGCGAAGGTGTTGAGGAGCCCGGGCGCCGAGTCGGGGGAGATGTAGGCCGAGGTCGTGACGGTCGGCACGACGCCGTCGGGGGCGCTCACCGAGGGTTCGGCGAGATCCGGCGCGTGCGCCCAGTAGGCATCCTGCGGATCGGTGGGGGCGTAAACGCCCGCGACGCGCAGGGTCAGCGCCCCGTAGCGGAGCAGGGCGCCCTCGGTCACGCCCATCGCCTCGCCCGTGGCCTGCGAGATCGCGATGTCGAGCGGGGCGTCGACCGTGCCGTCGTCGGACCCGGCCCAGGCGCTCGGCGCGTCGCCGGAGACGATGCGGATGCCGTCGCCCCACGCGAGGTCGACGGCGAGCTTGAGGCGCACGCGCGCGGCCGGCGCGCCCTCGGGCAGCACGGCATCCTGTTGCGCCGTGCGGGCGACCCAGCGCGGCGTTCCCGCGAGCTCGCCGAGGGGCGGACGCAGCAGCGACGCCGACTGCTGGATGGCGTGGTCGGTCGGGCCGAGCAGCTCCTCGGCGGTGGGATCGGCGAGCCCGCCGACGAGACCGATGCGCCCGAGCCCGGTGATGTCGCGCAGGGAGGAGAGCTCGCCGAGCCGGTGCTGCAGCTCGTCGGTGCCGAGCGTCACGAGCGCGCGCGGCGCCACCGTGGTGGCGAAGACGGCGATCGCGACGAGCAGCGCCACGAGCAACGAGCCGGTGATTCCCGTCGAGGTGTGACGCAGCAGCAGACCGGGGGTGCCGACCCGGGAGCGGGTCATCGCGTCTCCTCCCCGCCGAGCGCGCGCAGCGCATTGCGGCGCACCCGCGCGGCCGCGAGTTCGCCGAGCAGGGCGATGCCGCCGAGCAGCACGATCGCGCCACCGGAGACGAGCACGGGATCGACCCGCACGGCGGCCGACAGCCCGGGAATGGGATCGGGCAGCGCCGCGCTCGTGAGCTGCGGGATGGTGAGGAGCACCGCGAGCGTGCCGATGATCGCACCCGCGAGCAGTCCCGACGCCGCGACGATCCACCACTCGCCGCGCCGCACGGCGGACTGCTGCGCGGCGCGGAAGCCGAGCGCGCGGAGCACGGCGAGGTCGCCGAGCCGCAGCCGGTGATCGGCGCGGCCGACGGCCGCGAGTGTGATGAGTGCCAGCAGGATGCAGAGGGCCGCGACGCCTACGAGCGCGATCGCGGCGGATCCGACCACGGTGCGCCCCGCCTCGTCGTCGGCGGTCAGGATGCGGGCCCCCGGCGGCAGCACGGCGCGCACCGCGGCGGCGGCGACCGGCGGCGCGTCGGAGTCGAGCCAGGCCGCGTTCGGCAGGGCCGAGCCGCGCGTCTCCCGTGCGGCCGCGGTCTGCACGACGCCGAGGTCGATGAGAGCCGCGAGCGCGTCGTCGGCACCCGGCACGGCGGGGAGTACCGCGGCGATGCGCATCGTGGTGTTCGCGTAGGAGCCCGCCGTCTGCACGCTCAACGTCGATCCCACCGCGAGCCCGTATCGCTCGGCGAGCGCGCGCGTCACGACGACGGGCGGCATGCCGTCCGCGGCATCCGGAGTCATGCGCACCGTCGTGTTGCCGCCGCTGACGCGGAAGCCGCGAGCGCCGGTCGCGCCGACGGCCGCGGTGAGCCCGGTCGGCTCGGCGGCCCACGGCGCGCGCCCGAACGCCTCGGGAAGCTCGCCGGCATCCGTTCCGAGCGACTCGAGCGCGAAGGTGGCACCGTCCGCCGTCGCGATCGCCGACCCGCGCACCTCGACGTCGATCGCGAGCAGCCGTCCGCCGGCGGGCGGCGCCGCTTCGGGGAGGGCGGCGGTGAAACGCACTCGGCCATCGGATGCCGATGCCTCGGTGGGCAGCACGCGCTCGCGGCCCCAGCCGTCGGCGTAGCGCAACCTCACCGCGGGTGCGTTCGAGAACCCGCTCAGTTCGGCGGTCAGCACGAGCTCGTGCGCGGACGCCGGAACGGCGGGGCCGTTCAGCTCGGCGCGGAACTGCTCGGCGACGGCGCGCGGATCGATCGCGCCCGACCCGTCGCTCGCGAGCGCGGCGAAGGCATCAGGGGAGACCGAGACGATCGTGCCGGTGCCGTCGCTCAGCACGAGCTCGTCGCGACGGATCGGAACGAGGTGCTGCACCGCGTCGAGTGAGGCGAGCTCGTCGAGCGTGGCCTCATCGAGAGTGCCCGCGCCCGCCACGCTGAGCGGCGCCCCGGCGCGCAGGGCACTCGTGCGATCGAAGGCCAGCGACCAGGTCGCGGTGTAGCCGGCGGCGACGAGCACGCTCGATCCGGCGATCGCCACGACGAGCAGCGGCGCCGTGACGCGACGGAGGCGACGGGCGACCCCGTGTGCCGCGAGCATCCGCGGTGCCGGACCTTGTGCCGTCGCCCGCATGACGAGACGGGCGAGCAGCGGAAACGCGGTGAGCGCGAGCAGGGCACCGGCGACGACGGTAAGGGCCGGTGCCACGACCGCGATGGGGTCGACCGCCGAGCGTCCGTCGGCGAGCGGGGTCACCGGGCTGCCGTAAAGGCGCAGCTGCCACACCGAGACGGCCGCGGCGGCCACCGCGAGGATCGTGACCATGGGCCCGGCGGCGCGGCGCAGGCGCCCTCGGCGGCCTCGGCGCGCACGCCCTCGCGCGCTTGTCGGGCCGCGGCGGCACCACAAGCCGCGACCGCCGTGAGAACCGCGACGAGCGCGACGCCGAGGCTCGCGGGAGTCACCGCGACGCGGTCGCCGAGCAGCGCGAGCACGAGCGCCCCGGCACCGAGGCCTGCGGCGGCACCGAGCGCCGCAGCGATGCTCGCCTCGATGCCCGCCCACGCGCCGGTCTCGGTCGAACCGCGCCCGCGGGCCCACAGCAGGGCGATCTCGCGAGCGCGGTTGCTCGCGAGCAGACGGCCCAGTTCCAGCAGCGCGACGAGCGCGGCGGCGGCGAGCAGCAGCAACACGACAGGTTCGATGGCCCGCAGGCCATCGACGCGCGCGCCGAGGTCGGCGACGGTGTTCTTCAGGCGGCCGGACTTGTGGAACGAACCCGCCCCGTCGACCTCGCCGCGCCAGGCCGACGGGATCTGCGCCCAGGCGGAGGCGATCGTCGTGAGGTCGGCGGCGGCGATGCGCGTCGCATCCGGCACCACCGTCCACTGCGCGTCAGGTTCCTCGAAAGCGGTCAACCGGCTCGCGTCGACGACGATCGGGCCGATCGAGCTCGGGCCGGCGTCGTCGTGACCGGTGAGCAGCTGCGGATCACCGAGCCACCGCGCGGCGAGCGGGTCGGTCACGCGCCACAGCCCCGCGATGCGGGCAGGCGCGCCATCGAGCGTCAGCACATCGCCGACCGTGGCGTCGAGCAGCTCGGCGGCATCCGCCTGCACGGTCACCTCGTCGGGTGAGGACGCCCACGAGCCCGCCACGAGCTGCGCCCGCTGCGCGAGCCCATCGATGCTCATGACGAGTCCCGCGCGCGAGGTGGTCGGGTGGGCGGGCGCGAGCACGGTCGCGGCCGCGCTCGCGGTGCGCACGACCTCGGGGGCGTCGCGAGCGCCGCGAAGCTTCGCCCGATCGCCGCGCGCACCTGGGCATCCTGGGTCTCGGGGTCCGCTCCGAGCGGAGCCGTCACCCGCAGGCCGAGGTCGGCTCCCGAGCGGGTGGCCATGCCCTGCTGCACCCCCTGATCGGCCGCACGCGAGAGCGCTCCCTCGGCGACCATCCAGCCCCCGGCGACGAGACCCACGACCACCGCCACGCTCGTCAGCACCCCGAGTTGTCGGCGTGAGCGGGCAAGGGACGACACGGGACGGATCCTCGATTCATCGGTGAGCCAGGCGAGTCTAGCGGCGAATGTGACCGTCACATCCAGTCGCGTCGTCACATGACCTCCCCGGCCCTAGGCTCGGGTGCCATGCGCGCATCCGACCTCCAGCCGATCGGTGCCGGCCTCGTCGGCGCCGTCACCGGATTCGCGAGCTCCTTCGCGCTCGTCGTCGCGGGTCTGCAGGCCGTCGGCGCCTCGCCCGCCGACACGGCATCCGGGCTGCTCATGCTGTGCGTGCTGCAGGGCGTGCTCGCGATCGGGCTCGGCCTGTGGTTCCGGATGCCGCTGAGCTTCGCCTGGTCGACCCCCGGTGCCGCGGTGCTCGTGGCGGCGGAGGCGACGACGGGCGACTTCCGGGCCGCGGTCGGCGCGTTCGTGCTGTGCGGTGTGCTGCTGCTCGTGACCGGCCTCTGGCCCGCGCTCGCGCGTGCCGTGACCCGCATCCCGAAGCCCATCGCGAGCGCGATGCTCGCGGGCATCCTGTTCCCGATCTGCATCGCGCCCGTTCTCGCCGCCGTGCAGTTGCCCGCGCTCGGGCTGCCGGTCGTGATCGTGTGGTTGCTGTTCGCCCGGATCGCGCCGCGCTGGGCGGTGCCCGCCGCCGTGCTCGCGACGGTCGTCGTGGTGCTGGCGTCCGGTGAGGGGCTGAGCTCGCGGCGACCCCGCTCGCGCCCGTGCTCAGCGTGACCTGGCCCGTGTTCGACCCGCTCGTGCTCGTGAGCCTCGGGCTGCCGCTCTACGTCGTGACGATGGCGGGGCAGAACGTGCCGGGCTTCGAGGTGCTGAAGACCTTCGGCTATCCGCATCCGCCCGCGCGCGTGGTCCTCGCGAGCACCGGTGCCGCGACCGTCGTCGGGTCGGTGCTCGGCGCCTACACCCTCAATCTCGCGGCGATCACGGCGGCGATGATGGCGGGGCCGGATGCGCATCCGGATCGCGATCGCCGCTGGGTTGCGAGCGTCGCGGGCGGTGTCTGCTACCTCGTGCTCGGTCTCGGATCCGGCGCCGCCACCGCGCTCGTCACCGTCACCCCGCCGCTGCTCATCACGGCTGTCGCCGGGCTCGCCCTCTTCGGCGCGTTGGCGACGGCCACCACGGGCGCACTCGAGGAGCCGGCGACACGGGTCGTCGCGGTCGTGACCTTCCTCGTGGTCGCCTCGCAGGTGTCGGTGGCCGGCATCGGCTCGGCGTTCTGGGGTCTCGTCGTGGGTGGGATCGCGATGCTCTGGCTCGGCTGGCGACCCCGACGGCGCCGCGAGCTCGCCACGCCGTAGCGCTCAGGCCCGGTGCCGCCCGCGGGCGAGGGTCTGGGTGAGCCGCCCGTCGTGCATCTCGAGCACGCGGTCGGCCGCGGCCACCATCTTCGGATCGTGCGTCGTCATGATCGCGGCGACCTTCTGATCGTGGACGAGCTCGGCGATGAGCATCATCATGGCGTCGGCCGTGCGGGAATCGAGCTGACCGGTCGGCTCGTCGGCGATGAGCACATCGGGGCGGTTGGCGAGGGCGCGGGCGAGCGCGACGCGCTGTTGCTGCCCGCCGGAGAGCTCCGCCGGGCGTTGGTTGGCATGGGCCTCGAGGCCGACGAGCTCGAGCAGCTCCGCCACGCGCGCGTCACGCTGCTCGGGCGGCGTCGCGAGCAGCCGCAGCGGCAGCTCGACGTTCTCGGCGGCGGAGAGGGCAGGCAGCAGGGCGAACGACTGGAAGACGTACGAGACGCGGCGTCGCCGCACATCGACGAGCTGCGCCTCGGATGCGGTGGTCAGGTCGATCTCGCCGAGCTGCACCCGGCCGGCGGTGGGGGTGTCGAGACCACCGAGCAGGTTGAGCAGGGTCGTCTTGCCCGACCCTGACGCCCCGCGCACGACGACGAGTTCACCGGAGTGCAGCTCGAGCGAGGCGTCGACGAGCGCGTGCACGGCCGTCTCGCCCGCCCCGTAGGTGCGCGTCAGCCCCTCGGCGCGCAACGCGGGCTGTGTCGGGTCGGTCATCGCGCATCCTCCTCGGTCGTCGGGTGCACCTGCACGTGGTCGTGTTCGAGCTCGAGCCGCACGCGGTCGCGCATGTCGAGCCGTTCGAGGTAGTCGTGCGGCAGCTGCAGCCGTCCGACGCGGTCGAGCACGGCGTACTCGCGTTCGATCTGGTGCTCGGTGCCGCTCTCGTCGGTGCGGGTGTGGCGCAGCACCTCGGTCGAGGTGCGCCCGTCGCGGATCTGCACCGTGCGCCGCACATGCTGCGACACGGTGTCGTCGTGGGTGACGATCAGCACTGTCACGCCGAGGCGCTCGTTGATGTCGCGCAGGGTTTCGAGCACGAGCACCGAGTTGGCCTCGTCGAGCTCGCCCGTCGGCTCGTCGGCCAGCAGCACCTCGGGCTCGTTGGCGAGCGCGACGGCGATCGCCACGCGCTGCTGCTGGCCCCCGACATCTCGGCGGGCCGGCGGTCGCGCACCTCGGCGATGCCGAGCAGCCCGAGCAGTTCGTCGACCCGCTCGGCGCGACCGCGGCGCGGACGGTGGGCGAGCGCGAGCGCGAGGGCGATGTTCTGCGCCGCCGTGTAGTACGGCAGCAGGTTGCGGGCCGTCTGCTGGAACACGAAGCCGACGGTCTCGCGGCGGTAGCGCGTGCGCTCGCGACCCGTCATGGTGAGCAGGTCGTGGTCGGCCACCTGGGCGCGGCCTGCGGTGGGCGTGTCGAGCCCCGAGAGGATGCCGAGCAGCGTCGACTTGCCGGAGCCGGAGGCCCCGACGATGGCGGTCAGCTCACCCTTCTCAACGTCGAGCGTGAGGCCCTGAAGGGCCTGCACCTCGACGCCGACGGCGGTGTAGATGCGCACCAGGTCGGCGCATCGGATCTGCGCGGTCATTCGGCTCCCATCTTGATGCTGCTCACGGGGCTCATCCGGCGAGCGATCGCGGCCGTGACGAAACCCGCCACGAGCACGACGACGGTGAAGACGGCGATCACGCCGGCGACCCACAGCGGGTCGAGAACGGGGGCGACGGCATCGGTCGTGCCGAGGAACGGCCGCAGGTCGAGCGCACCGAGAACGAGCTGCAACTCGGCGGCGCCGACGACCGCGCCCACCGCGATCGCGACGATCGCGAGAGGGGCGAGCTCCCATCCGACGAGCGCCCCGAGCTGACGCGGCGAGAAGCCGAGCACGCGCGCGACTCCCAGCAGGCGGTTGCGGGGTTCGGATGCCGCGATCGAGCCGAGCACGACGGCGAGCGCGCCGAGCAGGGTGGCGACGATCGCGGCGAGCAGCAGCATGACGGTGAGTCCCGTCATGACGGGCTGCTGGGTGAGCGAGAGGAACGTCTCGTTGTCGGCGGAGGGCAGCAGCAGTGCCTGCGCGATCGCCGCACGGATCGTCGTGGCGATGCCCGTCGAGAACACCGAGATCGACACCCCCACGAGGAGGAGAAGCCGGTGGCGAACCCCAGCGCGGGAGTGCGCACCGCGCGCGCGGCCCCGAGCAGGGGAACGGCGTGCGCGGTCGTGCGCGCGATGCGGTGCACGAGCAGCAGGAGCGCGGGGTAGATGCGCAACGCGATGACGCATCCGGCGATCGCCAGCAGCAGGGGCACGGCGGCCAGCAGCGGGTCGATGCCCACCTCGGCGGATGCCTCGGCGAACCCGCGTCGGAACAGCAGGAAGACGGCGAGGGCCGCGAGGCCCACCGCCGCGACCTCGACGACCCAGCGCACGCCGCTGCGGGACCGCAGGGAGACATCCGTGCGCTCGCCGCGGCCCAGGCGCGTGGGGGTGAGAGCGGCGAGCAGCACGGCGGGAGCGAGCCCGAACACGATCGCGAGTGCGAGCCCCGCCGCGGTGAAGTCCCCCGGGAAGAGCAGCCTCGTGGCGAGGTAGGCGATCCCGGCGGCGGGCAGGCCGATGAGCAGCCCCTCGATCGCCATCGCCGTGCGCAGCTGCCGACCGGAGGCGCCGCGCGCCGACGCGAGCGCGAGGGCGGGCCGTCGCCGGGTGAGCACCGCTTGCGCCGCCTGCGCGTCGACGGCGAAGACGACACCCAGCGGCCCGGCTGCCACGAGGGCGAGCAGCGCGAGCACGAACTGCATCCGTGCGGATGCCACCTCGAGGGCATGCGGCAGATCGCTCGTGAGCGTGAGCTCGGTCTGGGAGATGACGACGCGCCCGTAGGACGGGGTGTCGTGGAATGCCCGGACGATCTCGCTCGCGTTGGCGGCCGTCACGGTGCCGACCCGCGATGGCCACCAGGCAGTGACGCTCGCCGAGTTGAACCATGTGGAGAGACCCTGCACGGTGCCCGGGTCGACATACAGCGACGCCGTGACGGAATAGCCCGGTGGGGGCGTCACGATGGGCGCGCCCAGCAGCGGAGCGTGGGCCCAGTAGCCTGCGTCGGCGTCGAGTGGCTCGTAGACCGCCGCGATCTCGAGTCGTTCGCCGTTGTAGTCGAGCAGGTCGCCCAGGGCGACTCCCGCGTTCTTCACGAAGCCGGCGGAGACGGCGACAGGCACCGGCGGGCGCGGTTCGTCGCGGGAGCCGAGCGTGCCGCTCCACGCCTCCGGGGCGCTTCCCTCGACGATGCGCACGCGCTGCTGCCACGCAGGGTCGATCGCGAGGTTCACCGAGATCGACGGCGCCCCCGGGGCGGGGTCCTCCGGGTTCGCGGTGAACAGGCGCGTCACCCCCACCCACTCGCCCGCACCGAGCACGCTCTCGAGCGGCTCGCCGTATTGGCGCGGGAAGATCTCGACCTGGTCGGTGATGTCGGCGATCGTGTTGGTCGCGGTGACCAGCTCGGCGAAGCGGGGCCCGAGGGCCCCGATGCCGTGAGGTCACGGCGCGCCGTCGAGAGCTCGGATGCCGCATGCTGCAACTGCGCCGTCGTGAGGGCCGCGAGGGCGCTCGGCACGGCCGCCGCGACGAACACCGTGACGGCGACGAGCGTTGCCGTGAGCGCCGCGGCCCCGAGTCCGGAACGGAGGTGCGCGCGCAGCAGCCCGGCGGTGGAGAGCGCGCTCATCTGGCATCCTCCGGAACGCGGGCGATGCGGCCCTGCCGTGTCACGAGCGCCCCGTAGCCGGCGACGAAGGCGAGCACGAGGGCCGCGAAGCAGACGAGGGCGCCCCCGAGCAGCGGGATGTCGAGGGCGACCTCGGTGGGGATGCCCAGATAGGAGCCCGGCACGGCGGCGCGCACGAAGACGGCGATCACGACGATCACCACGAGGGCGCCCGCCACGAGGCCTGCGAGCGCGCCGAATCCCACGACCGCGAGCAGCTCGCGCCGCCGCAGGGCACCCTGCTGGCGGGCCGAGAACCCGAGCGCGCGCAGCACGGCCGTCTCGTCACGACGCGAGCGCAATTGGGCGCCGACCACGGCGCCGAGCGCGGCGAGCGCGAGCACGACCGAGCCGATCGCCGTCACCCACAGCACGAGCGACGAGGTCGCGAGCATCTCGCCCAGCGGATCGTGCGAGGCCACCTCGGCGCGCACGGAGCCGTCGAGGGCCGCGACGATCGCGCGTCCCGCAGCCGCGGGGTCCTGCGCCCCGATCCAGGCGAGCTCGGCGGGTGCCGGCTGCACCTCGCTGCGCAACAGCTCGAGTTCGAGAGCGCGGGCATCGATCAGCACCGCGTCGCTGCGGTCGGACCCCGGGATGCCGTCGACGATCGCCGAGATCGTCACGCGCAGGTTCACGTTCCGCAGCGGCAGGCTCAGCTCGGAGCCGATCCCGGCGCTCATCGTCTCGGCGAGCACCCGCGAGACCACGACGCGAGCTGCGGCCACTCCCGTCGGCGTCAGGAGCCGTGCGGAGGTGCCGGGGTCGACGACCGCGCCGCTCGTGCCGACCGCGATGAGCGGCACGCGCTCGGCGATCTCGACGCCGCGCCAGCCGACGAGCTCGACGGGCGTGCCGTCGACCGCTGCCGTGGCGAGGCTCACCTGGATGCCGTCGGGCTCGTCGTCCTTGTCGGGCACGAACGGCACGGTGAGGTCGATGGCGACGATCCGCCAGGCGGCGCCTGAGGGGCCGCAGGCAGGGGCGCCGTGTAGCTGTCGCCGGCATCGGCCGTGGCCGCGGATCGGCGCAGCACACCGTCGTCGGTCTGCACCCAGACCGCCACGTCGTCCAGCACGAGCGGCTGGTCCGGCACGAGCCGAAGGGTGAGGGCGTGCCCGCCGCTGGGCAGCAGTGCGCCGAGCGGGTCGACGCGGATGCCGTCGGCGAGCGCCGCGGGATCGATCGTGCCGTCTCCGGCCAGCGTGAGGTCGCCCACCGCCTCGGCGGATACCCCGAGGAGGCGCACGTCGGCATCTCCCATGTCGAGCGTGTCGGAGGCCACCGCGGCGAGCCGCGTCACGCCCACGACCCCCGAGAGCGCGGTGAGCTGGCTCTCGCTGAAGCCCGAGGGGCCAGCGTCCACGCGCAGCTCGCTTCCCGAGCGGAGCGCATGAGACTGGGCTTGGGAGCGCTCCACGACCCGGCGAAGCCGGCCGCGATGATGAGCTGCGATGCCGCGAGGGCGACGAGCGCGATGGGGGTCGCCGCGAGCGCGAGGCGGCGCGCCACGCTGCGGGCCGCGAGCACGCCCGTCTGCGGACGGCGGGCGACCCCACGCTCGGCGAGCGACGCGATGCGCGGGAACAGCAGCAGTGCGCCCAGCACGAGCGAGACGACGACGAGGGCCGGGGCGCTCACGGCGATCGCGTCGACTGAGCTGCCCCCGCCGCGTCGGGGGTGACGGGAGAGCCGTAGAGCCGCAACTGCCAGGTGGCGAGCACCGCGCCGAGCACCACGAGCACCGCGACGCCCGCGCCCGCGATCCGTTGACCCCGCCCGGCGCGTGCCGGATCGTCGGGGCGGGAGGCGCGGCGGGTGCCGAGGAAGGACTGCACCGCGACCGCGAGCACGGCGGCCGCCGCGACTCCTGCCGGGATCGCCCACCAACTCGCACCCAGCCGTGCGAACCCGTTCGGATCGCCGAGAGCCACCAGGGCCGCCGCGGCGCCGGCCCCGATGCCGACGCCGAGCAGCGCGGTGAACGCCGTCTCGGCGGCAGTCGCGACGGCCACTTCGCGCGGCGTCGCCCCCGGGCCCACAGCAGACCGAGTTCGCGGGTGCGCACCTCGGTGAGCAGGCGGCCGAGCTCGATGAACGTCACGAGTGCGATCATCGCGACGAGCAGCAGCGACGCCGGACCGATCGCGTCGAGCGCGCGCACGTTCCGGTCGAGTTCGCGCGCCGTGAGGGCGAAGTGGCCGCTCTTCTCGAAGCTCCGACCGACTCCGAGCCCCTTGACGCCGGCCTCGATGCCCTCCCAGGCCACCACGACGGGCGCGAGGTCGGCGGCCTCGAGGTCGGTGCCCGGCACGATCGTCCAGACGTCGCGGCGTTCCTCGGCGAGACTCGGCCAGACGGCGTCGTCGACGATGAGCAGCCCGAACGACGGCAGGCGTGCGTCGTCGGTGCCGCGGATGGTGAGCGCATCGCCGACCCAGCGCGCCGCGAGGCCGTCGGTGACGCGCCAGATGCCCACGAGCGTGAGCTCGCGTCCGGCCAGCTCGAGGCGGTCGCCGACCGCGAGTCCCAGAGCGGCCGCGGCGTCGGCCTGCAGCGTGGCCTCGTCCGCGCCGTCGCCCCAGGCGCCCGCGACGAGCGTCGCCGCGGATGCGAGATCGGGGATGGTCGCCGCGACGATGCTCGCCGTCGCATCCTCTCCTCGAGCCCCGTCGTGTCGAGGCGCTCCACGGGCACCCCGAGCGTCGTGCGCACCTCGTGCTGCACGCTCACCGGGATCGGCGCGCCGTCGCGCTGGAACGCGTCGGCGAGCAGCCCGCGCACCGCGGCATCCGCGGCCGTCTCCTCGGTCGTGAGCAGCAGCGACAGGCGCAGTGCCGCGTCCTCGCCCGTGTGCGTCGCCAGCTCGCCGCGCACGCCCGCGGCCGCGGCGCGGTCGATGAGGGCGAGCACACCGAGCGCAAGACCGCTGACGATCGCCGCGACCACGAGCAGGGAGCCGAACACGCCCGCGTGCTGCCGCATCCGGGTGAGAGAGAACAGATCGGCCTCCGGGTTCGGGATGCGGTGGGGCGTTCGCGTCAGAGTAGCGCCATGCGCGGTCGCGGCGCGACGCGACACCGCAATGTGTCGATCGATGACCGGTCATCGGCGTCCCACGTGCGGGTTAGCCTGGACGACGGTGCCGGTTCGGCGCACGTTGACCTCGGGAGGACGAGCGATGACCGACGCCCCCGCATGCGCGTGCCGGTCGGCGCGCGCCTGCGGGGCACCTTCGCCGACCCCGTGCTGCGCTCGCTCACGATCGCGACGCTCATCAGCACCGTCGGCCGCGGGGTCGCGCTCACGCTCGTCGTGCTCTACCTCTCGCTCATCGCGCGGCTGCCGGCCGAGCAGGTTGCGCTCGTGTTCGCCGTCGGCTCGGGCGTCGGTGTCGCGGCGTCGTACTTCGGCGGGCACCTGGCCGACACGATCTCGGCGCGTGCGCTGCTCGTGGGCGGTGTCGTGCTCGCCGGGCTCGCGCTGGCCTCCTACGCCTTCGTCACCGAGTTCTGGGCGGCGATCGTCGCCGAGGCGCTCATCTCCATCGCCCTCGGCACCAACGGCTCGGTGCGCTCGGCGATCATCGCGCGCGCCTTCGACCCCGAGAGCCGCGTGACCAATCGCGCGGTGCTGCGCACCGTCACCAACATCGGCATCTCCGTCGGCACCGGCGTGGGAGCGATCGCGCTCGCCCTCGGAACCCCGAGGCGTATCGCGTGATCCTCGTGGTGGGTGGCCTCGCCTACGCGAGCAGCGCGGTGCTGCTGCTGCGCCTGCCGTCGAGCGTCGACGCACCCCGCCGGGCGCGCGGGGACGACGCGGATGCCGAGGCCGCCCCCGAGGTCGGCCGCAGCCCGTGGCGCGACCCGCGCTACCTGGCCTTCTCGATCTTCGCGGCGGTCTTCGCCATCCAGTTCGTGGTGCTCAACATCGGCATCCCCCTGTGGGTCGCCCACGACACCACGGCACCCGAGTACCTCGTCTCGATCATGTTCATCGTCAACACCGTGCTCGTGATCGCCCTGCAGGTGCCGCTCTCGCGGGGCACCCACGACCTGCGGCGCGCGGGCAACGTGACGGCGGTCGCGGGCGTGCTCATGGCCCTCGGCTGCGTGCTCTACGGGGCCTCGGCCGGCATCCCGGTGCTGGGTGCCGTGGTGCTGCTCATCGCGGCCTCCGTGCTGCACGCGCTCTCCGAGGTGCTCTCGCAGGCCGGGGCGTGGGGGCTCAGCTACGAGCTCGCCGACGCGCGACGCCCGGGCGCCTACCAGGGCATGTACTCGATGGCGTTCGCGCTGGCCTCGATGGTGGGCCCGCTCATCATCACGTGGACCGCGATCAGCCTCGGGCTCCTCGGCTGGTTCCTGCTCGCCGCGATGTTCCTGCTCGCCGCCGCCGGGGTGACGATCATCGCCCACCGCGCGGCGCGCGCCGGCTGAACCGGCGTCAGGAGTTCTCGGCGCGTCCGTGCCGCCAGTAGCCCATGAAGGCGACGGCTCGCCGATCCACGCCGAGCTCCTTCACGAGGTGACGGCGGATGCGGGTGATCGCCCCCGCCTCACCCGCGAGCCACGCATACAGCGGCGCACTCGCGAGCGCCGCCCCGCCGCGGGCGCTGCGCGGCACCTCCCAGAGCAGCTCGTGATCGATGTCGATCGGCTCGGGCTCGACCCCCGGATGCGCCTCGACGAGCTCGGTCGCGATGCGCGCGACGTGCTCCACGAGCAGCTCGCCGTGCCCGGTTCCCTCGCGGGTGAGCGCGTGCACGGTGAAGCCCGGATGCCGGGGCAGGTAGTCGGCGTCGCCCGCGCGCGGCAGCTCCACGACGGCGGTGCCACGCGCATCCGCCGGCAGCTGCTCGAGGATCCGCGCGATCGCCGGGGCCGCGGTCTCGTCGCCCGCGAGCAGGTGGTGAGCCGTGCGCGCCGGGGGCACGAAGTCGACGCCGCCGTGCGGACCCGGGTGCGCGGCGTGCGGCCCGAGCACGAGCAGCTCGTCACCGAGGGCCGCGTCCGTGGCCCAGCGCGCGGCCGGGCCGTCCGGGCCGTGCAGAGCGAAGTCCACGAGCAGGGCCCCGTCGTCGACGCCGCGCACGGTGTAGGTGCGGAACGGCGGCCGTTCGTGCTGCGGGAGCGCGCGCCACGCGGCATACCAGTCGGGATCCGTCGGCATGCGCTCGATGCCCTGTGGGCTCGGCGGCACGAGCTTGATGCGCTGATCGAAGCCCGGGTCGGCGAGCACGCCCGGCTCGTCGGGGCGCAACACGAACCGCCGGAAGGTGGGGGAGACATCCACGATGCGCTCGACGGCCACGCGGGCGAAGACCCAGGGCTCGCTCGCGAGGCGGCGCGGGGTCACCACGGGGCCGGTCAGCACCGCTGCGGTCAGGGACTCAGGCGACATGATGCCTTCCGATCGGGACGACGAGGGGACTGCCCGACACCGGGTCGTCGATGACGTGGCTGCGGATGCCGAACACCTGCTGCACGAGCTCGGCGTCGAGCACCTCCGAGGGCGCTCCGCACGCGACGACGCGTCCCTCGCACATGGCGACGAGCTCGTCGGCGTAGCGCGCGGCGAGGTTGAGGTCGTGCAGCACCATGACGATCGTCGTGCCGCGCGTGCGTCCGAGCTCGGCGAGCAGATCGAGCACCTCGATCTGGTGGGCGACGTCGAGGAAGGTCGTGGGCTCGTCGAGCAGCAGGATGTCGGTCTGCTGCGCGAGCGCCATCGCGACCCACACGCGCTGACGTTGCCCGCCGGAGAGCTCGTCGACGCTGCGCTCGGCCAGGTCGGTGGCGTGGGTGGCCGTGAGTGCGTCGGCGACCGCCTCGTAGTCCTGGGCGTTCCAGCGCGCGAGCAGGCGCTGGTGCGGATGCCGCCCGCGGCCCACGAGGTCGGCCACCGTGATGCCGTCGGGCGCAAGCGGGCTCTGCGGCAGCAGGCCGACGACCCGCGCGACCTCCTTCGAGGCGCGCGAGCGGATCGGCTCGCCGTCGAGCAGGATGCGACCCTGCGCGGGCGCCATGAGCCGGGCGAGTGCGCGCAGCAGCGTCGACTTGCCGCATCCATTGGCCCCGACGATCGCGGTGATGCGGCCGGGCGAGATGTCGAGGTCGAGGTTCTCGACGACGGTGCGGTCGCCGTAGGAGAGCGTCACCTCGCGTGCCTCGAGGCGGTGGTCGAGCGTCACAGCGTGCCTCCGTGGCGGGCGGTGCGGGCGAGCAGGGAGATGAGGAACGGGGCGCCGAGGGCGCCCGTGACGACCCCACCGGAAAGCGGGTGTCGAAGGCGAACTGGCCCACGGCATCCGCGACGAGCACGAGCAGCGCGCCCACGAGACCCGCGGGCAGCAGCAGCGACGCACCCGGCCCGAGCAGGCGCCCCGCGATGGGGCCCGCCATGAAGGCCACGAAGGCGATGGGGCCGGTGGCGGCGGTGGCCATCGCGAGCAGGGCGACGGCACCCAGGATGAGCACGAGCCGCGCCAGGGGAACTCGCACGCCGAGCGCGGCCGCCGCGTCGTCGCCGAGGCGGAGCACACCGAGGTCGCGCGAGAGGCCGAACATGACGGGCAGCAGCACGAGGCTCGCGAGCGCGAGCGGGGCCACCCGCTCCCACGCCGCCCCGTTGAGGCTGCCCGCGAGCCACTGCATCGCGGCAGGCACATCCCAGTCGGAGGCGCGCGAGAGCACCCACGCCACGACGCTCTGCAGCATCGCCGCCACGCCGATGCCGATCAGGATGAGTCGGGCACCCGAGAAGCCACGGCGGAACGCGAGCAGATAGATCGCGAGCGCCGTGACGAGCCCGCCCGCGAGGGCGAGGGCCGAAACGGCCGTATCGCCGAGCGACAGCACGACGATGCCGACGACGGCCGCGGCGCTCGCGCCCCAGGTGATGCCGATGATGTCGGGCGAGGCGAGCGGGTTGCGCAGCATGGTCTGGAAGGTCACCCCCGCGACCCCGAAGGCGAAGCCGGCGAGGATCCCGAGCGAGGCACGCGGCAGACGCAGCTCGCCCACCGTGAACGAGGCTCCGGGCACCTGCTGGCCGAGGATCACCCGGATCACGTCCTCGGGCCCGTAGAAGGTCTTGCCGATCATGAGCGTGACGGCGAAGGCCGCCGCGACGAGCACCGCGAGGGCTGCGACCCGCACGGCGCGGCGCCGGGCACGGCGTCGACGGCCGGCGGCGAGCTCGCCCGGGGTGTGCGGGGCGAGGGATGCCGTAGCCAGGGTCGCGGTGCTCACAGCTCACGCATCTTCCGGCGGCGCACGAGCGCGATGAAGACCGGTGCGCCGATGAGGGCCGTGACGATCCCCACCTCGACCTCGTCCGGGCGCGCGATGACGCGCCCCACGACATCCGCTGCGGTCAGCAGCCCCGCACCGACGACGGCGGTGACGGGCAGCAGCCAGCGGTGGTCGGTGCCGACCAGCAGCCGGCAGAGGTGCGGCACGATGAGGCCGACGAAGCCGATGGGGCCTGCGATCGCGGTGGCCGCACCGCACAGGATGAGGGCACCCGCCGCCGAGACGATGCGGGTGCGCGCGACGTTCTCGCCGAGGCCGACGGCGATGTCGTCGCCGAGGGCGAGCGAGTTCATGCCGCGCGCGCACACGTGCACGAGGATGGCGCCGAGCACGAGCGCGGGCAGCACGAGCAGGATGCGATCCCAGACCGCACCGCCGACGCCCCCGATCTGCCAGAACCGGAAGCTCGTGAGCGACTGCGCGCGGGGCAGCATGATGGCGCTCACGAGCGAGCCGAGCGCTGCCGCGGTGGCGGCACCGGCGAGCGCGAGCTTGAGCGGAGTCGCGCCGTCGCGGCCGAGCGAGCCGATCGCGTAGACGAGCACTCCGGTGGCGCTCGATCCGACGATCGCCACCACGAGCGTCGCCACCGGGTCGGCCATGCCGAAGAACGCGATGCCGCACACGACCGCGAGCGAGGCGCCCATCGAGAGACCCAGGATGCCGGGGTCGGCGAGCGGATTGCGGGTGACGGCCTGCAGGGTCGCTCCCGAGAGCGCGAGTGCGGCGCCGACGAGCAGGGCGAGCACGGTGCGCGGGATGCGTGCGGTCACCGCCGCGGCGCCGATGCTCGAGCTGTCGCCGGTGAGGGCGGCGAGCACCTCCTCGACCGAGACGGTGCGGGTGCCGATCGCGAGCGAGGCGATGCTGAGGGCGAGCAGCGCGACGAGCGCGACGATGAGCCAGGTGACACGGATCGCCGCCGGGCGCCGCAGGATCGCGACATCCGGCGGCGTGAGGGGCGCGGTGAAGACGCTCACCCGACCTGGGCGGCGAACAGCGCCAGGTAGTCGCCGATGTTGTAACCGATCGAGAGCGGCGAGGGGTTCGCGGCGGCGGCGAGCGGGGTCGAGTCCGGCAGGATCACGACGTGCCCGGCCGCGATCGCGGGGATCTTCGAGAGCAACGGGTCGGCCTGCATCCGCTCGACGAGGTCGCCGTCGGGATCTCCGTAGGTGACGAAGATGTCGACGTCGGCGAAGCGCTCGGCCTGCTCGGCGCTCACCGAGGTGTAGAAGGCGTCGCTTCCGGCCGACTCCTCTTGGACGATGCTCGGCTCGGGAAGGCCGAGACCCGCGAGGAAGCCGGGGCGGGTGTCGAGGGAGGTGTAGAAGCCGATCTGGCTGAAGTCCGAGGGGTCGATGAAGGAGAACAGGATCTTCTTGTCACGGATGACCGCGTTGGCCTCGAGGGCGGCGTCGATCTCACCGTGGAGCTCGTCGATGAACGCGTCGGCCTCGGCATCCAGCCCGAGCGCCTTCGCGTCGATGCGGATCATGTCCTCGAGCGAGGTGCCCCAGGCGACCTGGGGATAGGCGACGACCGGCGCGATCTTCGAGAGCGTGTCGTACTCCTCCTGGGTGAGACCGGAGTAGCCGGCGAGGATCACATCCGGTCGTGTGTCGTTGACCGCCTCGAAGTCGATGCCGTCGGTCTCGTCGAAGAGCACCGGGGTGTCGGCGCCGAGCTCGGCGAGCCTGTCCTCGACCCACGGCAGCACGCCGTCTCCGTCGTCGTCGCCCCAGCTGACCGCGGCCATGCCGACAGGCACGACTCCGAGTGCGAGCGGCACCTCCTGGTTCGACCACGACACGGTCGCGACCCGCACGGGCTTCTGCGAGATCGTCGTCTCGCCGAAGGCGTGCTCGATCGTCACCGGAAACGCCGCGTCGTCGCGGGGCCCCTCGGCCGCGGTGTCGGCGGTCGGGCCGGCGCATGCCGTCAAGGCGACCGCAGCGGCGAGAACGAGGGGAAGGCAGCGGAGCGCGCGCAACGAGGGTCCTTTCGAGTGGGAGGAGACCTCGAAGTGAGGTTAGGCAATCCTAACCACGTGCGGTGCCGCGCTGTCAACGTGGGGCGGTGATTCGAGACCGCTACCCGAGACCGCGCCGCACGAGCAGCGGCTCGAGCGCGGCGTCGCGCCCGCGGAAGTCGCGGAAGGCCTCGAGCGGATCGCGCGTGCCCGCGGCCTGCAGCAGCAGTCGACGGAACCGCTCGCCGTTCTCCCGGGTGAGACCGCCGTTCTCGCGGAACCACTCGACGGTGTCGGCGTCGAGCACCTCGCTCCAGATGTAGGAGTAGTAGCCCGCGTCGTAGCCGCCCGAGAACACGTGCGCGAAGTACGTGGTCGCGTAGCGCGGCGGCACGGCGTCATCCGCGAGCCCCGCCGCCGCAAGCGCGTTCCGCTCGAAGGTGGCGGCATCCGTCAGGGCCTCCGCCGCCTCGACGTCGAGCGTGTGCCACGCCTGATCGAGCAGCGCTGCCTGAAGGTACTCGCTCGTGCCGAAGCCCTGGCCGAACCGTTCGGCCTCGCGCAGCCGCTCGGCGATGGCCGGATCCAGCGGCTCGCCGGTCTCGTGGTGCCGTGCGTAATTCGCGAGCACCTCGGGCCACATGGCCCACATCTCGTTCACCTGGCTCGGGAACTCGACGAAATCGCGGAACACGTTGGTGCCGGCCAGGCTCGGATAGCGCGCGTGCGCGAACAGCCCGTGCAGCGCGTGCCCGAACTCGTGGAAGAAGGTCTCGACCTCGTCGAGCGTGAGCAGCGTCGGCTCGCCCGCGGCGGGACGCGGCACGTTGAGGTTGTTGGTGACGACCGCGGGCTGGTCGAGCAGCTCGTTGCGCGACACGAGCGAGTTCATCCACGCGCCCCCGCGCTTGGAGTCGCGCGTGTACAGGTCGAGCAGGTAGAGCCCCACAGGGCCGTCGTCGTCGCTCACCTCGAACACGCGCACCTCGTCGTTCCACCCGCGCAGCTCGGGTCGCTCGACGAAGCGCAGACCGTAGAGGCGCTCGGCCGCGAAGAACACGCCATCGTGCAGCACCCGTTCGGCCTCGAACCACGCGCGCAGGGCCGCGGTGTCGAGGTCGTAGCGCTCACGGCGCACGGCATCCGCGGCGAAGGCCCAATCGGATGCGGTGACGGGCGAGCCGAGACTCGCCGACAGCTCCTCGCGCTCCGCTGTGGCATTGCGGGCGGCGGCGGGCGCCAGGCGACCGAGCAGTTCGGCGACGGCGGCGGGGGAGCCGGCCGTCTCATCCGCGGTGACTGCCGAGGCGTGATCGCGGAAGCCCAGCAGCCGGGCCCGCTCGGCCCGTGCCCGCACGAGCTCGAGCACGAGTTCGCGATTGTCGAAGTCGCCCCCGCGGGTACCGCGAGAGCGCGACGCCTGCATGATGCGGGCGCGCGTCGCGGGCACCTCGATCGAGGCGAGCCAGGGGTGGCCGGTCGGCAGCACGAGGGTCACGAGCCAGCCCTCGAGCCCGCGCGCGGCGGCCGCCTCGAGGGCGGCCGAGAGTTCGGACGGCGCGAGGCCCGCGAGTTCGGCCGCATCCGTCACGTGCACCGCGAGTTCGTTCGTGTCGTTCAGCAGGTTCTTCTCGAAGCGCGTCATGAGGGTCGAGATCTGCTGGTTGAGCTCGCGCAGGCGCTCCTTCGCGGCGTCGTCGAGGGCCGCGCCCGCGAGCACCATCTCGATGTGCCGGCGCTCGACGAGGTAGCGCTGCTCGGCATCGAGGCTCTCGCGAGCGGCGTGCACGGCGTCGACGCGTGCGAAGAGCGCGGGGTCGAGCACGATCGCATCGTGGTGCGCGGCGAGCCGGGGCGCGAGCTCCTCCTCGAGTGCCTGGATGCCGTCGGTCGTGTCGGAGGACGCGAGCGTGAAGAACACGGTCGCCACCCGGTCGAGCACGCGGCCCGAGCGCTCGAGCGCTTCGATCGTGTTGGTGAAGTCGGGGGATGCCGCATCCGCGGTGATCGCGGCGACCTCGGCGAGTTGCTCGGTCATGCCGAGCTCGAACGCCTCCCGGAAGTGCTCCTCGCGCACGGCGGCGAAATCCGGCAACTGGAACGGGAGGGTGCTCTCGGCGAGGAAGGGATTGGTCACCTCGCCAGCCTAGATTGGCACCATGGAGCACTACACGCACGGGCACCACGAGAGCGTTCTGCGGTCGCACATCTGGCGCACCGCACTCAACTCCGCCGCCTACCTGCTGCCGCAGCTGCGACCCGGCATGTCGATCCTCGACGTCGGCGCGGGCCCCGGAACGATCACGGTCGACCTCGCCGAGCTCGTCGCGCCCGGCCGCGTGGTGGGGGTCGACGCCTCACCCGAGGTCGTGGAGCAGGCGCGCGCCCACGCCGCCGAGCGCGGGGTGACGAACGTCGAGTTCGTGGTGGCCGACGCCTATGCGCTCCCGTATGCCGACGGCGAGTTCGACGTGGTGCACGCGCATCAGGTGCTGCAGCACGTGGCGCGCCCCGTCGCGGCGCTCGCCGAGTGGCGCCGGGTGGTGGGCCCCGACGGGCTCGTCGCCGTGCGCGAGTGCGACTACGCGGGCGTGGTGCTGCATCCGCTCACCCTCGGCCTCGAGTCGTGGGAGCGGCTCTATCAGCGCGTGCACCGCAGCAACGGGGGCGAGCCGGATGCGGGGCGGCGGCTCAAGCAGTGGGCGCGCGCGGCGGGGTTCACCGAGGTGACCTCGACGGCATCCGTGTGGTGCTTCTCCGACGACGGCGAGCGCACCTGGTGGGGCGGCATGTGGCGCGACCGCGTGCTCGCCTCGGCCTTCGCCGACGACGCGATCGGCAAGGGCTTCGCGACGCGTGCCGACCTGCAGGCCATCAGCACGGCCTGGGCCCACTGGGCCGAGGACCCGAACGCCTGGATGGTGTTCCCGCACGGCGAGATCCTCGCGCGGGGGTAGTGCGGTGTCGAGGCGGTTGAGGAGCCGCGCAGCGGCGTCTCGAAAACCGCCGTCGGGAGCTCAGCCGCGCAGGATCGTGCCGTCGTCGAGCTCGGCGACGGGGCGGCCCTCGAGCCAGGTGAGGGTCCAGCGCATGCGGGCAGCATCCGCGGGATCGAGACGCGCCTCGACCTCGCGGATGCGGGCCACGAGCTCCTCGGGCAGGCGGGGCGGCACCGCGCCTCCCACCGGCCAGCGGGTTCCGAGCTGCATCAGCGCCTCATCTCGTAGGTGACCCAGCGCGTGCGGGTCGCGACCTTGTCGTACAGGGCTTGAGCCGTCTCGTTGGTGTCGGCCGTGATCCAGCGCAACGAACCACCGGTGCCCGCCGACAGCTCGGCGATGTGCTCGATGAGCGCGCGCCCGGCGCCGGCACCGCGCGCGGCGGGGTCGACGAAGAGGTCGTCGAGGTACCAGTCGCGGCCGCCCGAGAAGGTGTCGGGATGCGAGCGGTAGTGCGCGATGCCCACGACCTGCCCGTCATGCTCGGCCACGAGCGCGTCGATGCCCGAGCCCGGCTCGATCATGAGCGCCCAGACCCGCTCGAGCAGTTCGTTCGAGAACTCGGTCTCGTAGAAGACGCCGTAGGCGTGGAACAGCTCGCGCCAGCGCGCGGCGTCGCCCTCGGCGAGCGGACGGACGGTCGTGGGCATGGTCATCCCTCCGGCAGCTCGGCGAGCACGACGTCGCTCACCGCGACCTCGTCCGCTTCGGTCAGGTCCAGGCGCGCGATGCGTCCCACGGCCCGGAGGTCGTCGGCCGCCTCGGCGAGGATCGCGGGCCCCGCCAGCACAGCCGACGTGACGGGCGTCTTCTGCGAGGCCTTGGCATCCGTCTTGGCGCGGCGGATGCCGATGAGCGCCGCGCTCGTGGCCGCGAGCAGGCCGCGGGGCTCGGTGGCGGGCAGCTCCTCGACGGTCGGCCAGGCGGCGGTGTGCACGGAACCGTCGTGCGTCCAGCTCCACACCTCCTCCGTGGCGAAGGGGATCACGGGCGCAAGCAGTCGCAGCATGACGTCGATCGCAAGACGCAGCGCCGCGACGGCCGAGGCCTGAGCGGCTCCCTCGCCCGTGTAGGCGCGCTCCTTGACGAGTTCGAGGTAGTCGTCGCAGAAGGTCCAGAAGAACTGCTCGGTCACTTCGAGCGCGCGAGCGTGGTCGAAGGCCTCGTAGGCGCGCGTCGACTCCGTAACGACACGCGCGAGCTCGGCGAGCATGTCGAGGTCGAGAGGGTTCGTGATGGCGGTGGTTTCGAGACGCGTCGCTTCGCGACGCTCCTCAACCACCGGGGCGGGCGTCGCACCGGGGAACGAGTACACGAACTTCGCCGCGTTGAGCACCTTGATGGCGAGGCGGCGGCCGATCTTGATCTGCTTCGGGTTCTGCGGATCGAAGGCCGCATCCGTTCCGAGCTTCGACGACGCCGCCCAGTAGCGCACCGCATCCGAACCGTGCTCGTCGAGCAGGCCCTGCGGGGTCACGACGTTGCCCTTCGACTTCGACATCTTCTTGCGGTCGGGGTCGACGATGAAGCCCGAGATACCCGCGTGCCGCCACGGGGTCTGGCCGTGCTCGAGACGGGCGCGCAGCACGGTCGAGAAGAGCCAGGTGCGGATGATGTCCTGCCCCTGCGAGCGCAGTGCGTAGGGGAACACGAGGTCGAAGAGCTCCGGGTCGGTCTCCCAGCCGCCCGCGATCTGCGGGGTGAGGCTCGAGGTGGCCCAGGTGTCCATGATGTCGTGCTCGCCCACGAAGCCGCCGGGCACGCCGCGCCGGCTCTCGTCGTAGCCGGGGGCGGCATCCGACGAGGGGTCGACGGGCAGCTGATCCTCGGACGGCACGATCGGCTGCGAGCGAACCGGCTCGCCGTCGGCATCGAGCGGGTACCACACGGGGATCGGCACGCCGAAGAAGCGCTGGCGCGAGATGAGCCAGTCGCCGGTCAAGCCGCCCACCCAGTTCTCGTAGCGCACCCGCATGAAGTCGGGGTGGAACGCCAGCTCCTGCCCGGCCGCGAGCAGTTCGTCGCGCAGCTTCTCGTCGCGCGCGCCGTTGGTGATGTACCACTGGCGGGTCGAGACGATCTCGAGCGGCTTGTCGCCCTTCTCGAAGAACTTCACGGGGTGGGTGATCTTGCGCGGTTCGCCGATGAGGTCGCCCGACTCGGCGAGCAGCTCCACCATGCGGGCCTTGGCACTGAACACGGTCTTGCCCGCGAGCTCCGCGTAGGCGGCGCGCCCGGCATCCGTGAACAGCTCCTCGGCGGGCGCCTCGGCCAGGATGCGGCCGTCGAAGCCCAGGATGGTGCGGTTCGGCAGCCCGAGTTCGCGCCACCACACGACGTCGGTCACGTCGCCGAAGGTGCAGATCATGGCGATGCCGCTTCCTTGTCCTGCTGGGCGAGGTGGTGGGCGACCACGGGCACCTCGACGCCGAAGATGGGGGTCGTGACGGTCGTGCCGAAGAGCGGCTGGTAGCGCTCGTCGTCCGGATGCGCCACGAGAGCCACACAGGCCGGCAGCAGCTCGGGGCGGGTCGTCTCGATCTCGATCGTGCCGCCGTCTGCCTTGTGGAACGACACCCGGTGGTAGGCGGCCGGCTGCTCCTTGTCTTCGAGTTCGGCCTGGGCCACCGCGGTGCGGAACGTCACATCCCACAGCGTCGGCGCATCCGCCTGGTACGCCTCGCCGCGCGCGAGGTTGCGCAGGAACGCGCGCTGGGCGGCGCGCTGCGCCTCGTCGCCGATCGTGCGGTAGGTGAGCGACCAGTCGACCGAGAGGCCGAGGGTGCGCCAGAGCTCCTCGAACTGCACCTCGTCTTCGGCGGTGAGGCGCTCGCACAGCTCCACGAAGTTGCGGCGCGAGATGGGCAGCTGATCGGCAGCCTTGCCGGAGCTGCCCTCGCCGCCTTCCTGCGGCGGCACGAAATCGTGCACGTAGGGGAGGGAGGGGTCGCAGCGCACGCCGTAGTAGTTCTGCACGCGGCGCTCGGTGGGCAGGCCGTTGTCGTCCCAGCCCATCGGGAAGAACAGGTGCTTGCCGCGCATGCGCTGGAACCGGGCCATGAGGTCCATGTGCGTGTAGCTGAACACGTGCCCGATGTGCAGGCTGCCGGATGCCGTGGGCGGCGGGGTGTCGACGCTGAAGACCGCGGTCTTGCCGGCGGCGAGCGCGGCATCCCGATCGAATCGGAAGGTGCCCTCCGCGTCCCACACGTCCCGCCACTTCGCTTCGAGCCCTTCGAGTGCGGGCTTCTCAGGGATGGCTGACACGTCGGTCATCGCGGTACTCCGGTTCGATATATGCGGCACCGCGTCACGGGGTGCCTGAGTGTGGCAATCCCTGTGATCCTACCGGCGCGGATCAGATCTCGCGGATGATGAGCGTCTTCGACTCGTGGGTGCCGTCGGTGCGTTCGACGGTGATCGTGTAGCGCTGCTGTTGGCCGGGCTGGCCGCACTGGTAGTCGACGTCCATCGTGTAATTGAGGGGCAGATCACTCTCGTACGGATTCACACTTGCGTCGTCGGTACCGATGCCGAACCACAGAAGGTTGCCCGTTGCCGCCCAACTGAAGGTGACCGGCACGGAGGTGCCTCCCGCGGCCGTGCAGTCGACCTGCTCGGCGGATGCGGTGAAGGTCGCGATCGCGTCGGCCGGCGGCGGAGGCGGGGGTGGCTCCTCTGTCTCGGTCGGCGTCGGGGTCGGGGTGGGAGTCTCGGAGGAGCTCGCGGAGGGCGTCGGCGATTCGGTCGGTTCGGCGGTGGGCGCTTGCGACGTCGCGAGCCAGATGAGCAGCGCGATGAGCGCGAGCAGCAGCACGCCGCCCGCGATCGCGAGCCCGATGATGAGGCCGCGGCTCCGGCGCTCGTCGTCGCTCGTGCGTCCGCCGGGCGGCGGCGTGCCCGCGGGAGGCACGACGGCGGGTGGCACGGACGCGGCGGCGAACGCATCCGGCGAGGCGAAGCGCTCGGTGGGTGCATCGGCGAGGGGTGACGCGGCGGGCGGCGCCGGTTCGGGCGGCAGCGACTCCGGCCCGGACTCCGCTGGCACGAGCGGCTGCGTCGGCCCGGTGGGTGCCGCGTCCGGCTGACCCGACTCGCCCGGAGGCCGACCCCCGGGCGGCGGGAAGCCGTCGGGGTAACGCTGGGTGGGGGTGTCGTCGCTCATGGATGCTCCGCCCGCTCGGTGTTCTGCAGGTCAGCCTAGAGCGGCGGCCTCGCCTCGTCGCTGCCGATTCACTGAGAGAACGGTAGCCCGGGGCAGCCGACTTGTTATAGATGAACTAGAACTATAGAATCGCCTCGTGCTCATCCGTATCGACCCGGGCTCGGGGGTGGCGATCTTCGACCAGATCGCGGCATCCGTGCGTGCCGACGCGAGCCGCGGCACGCTGCGGCCGGGCGACCGACTTCCCGCCGCCCGCGAACTCGCCGAGGCGCTCGAGGTCAACGTGCACACCGTGCTGCGGGCCTACCAGCAGCTGCGCGACGAAGGGCTCATCGACCTGCGCCGTGGCCGCGGTGCCGTCGTCACCGACGCCGCCGCTCGCGGCTCGGAACTGCTGGATGCCGTGCGCGCCCTCGTGGCCGACGCACGACGCACCGGGGTTCCGCCCCAGACCCTGCTCACCCTGATCCGCGAGGAGTACCCCGCATGACCGCCTCCGACCGCCCGCCTCGCGCCCGCCTGCCCCTCTCGTACTGGGTGGTGGCCGTCGGACTTCCGCTCATCGCGGGAGCGGTCGCCGTCGCGCTCCAGCTCGCCTGGCTGCCGCAGCTGCCCGATCCGATCGCCATCCACTGGGGGCCGGACGGCCCCGACGGATTCGGCGCCCCGTGGTCGTCCCTCGCGCTCACCGCCGGCCTCGCCGGGGGTCTCACGGCGATGTTCGCGGCGTTCCTGGCGACGGCACGCGGCGCGGCTCCGACCGTCACCCACAAGCTGCTCGCGGTGCTCTCGTTCGTGACCGCGCTCTTCGTCGGCGGCACCGTCACCGCATCCGTCGCCGTACAGCGCGGACTCGACGACGCCCGTGACGCCCCCGGCATCGACGGCTGGCTCGGCCTCGCCCTCATCGGCTCCGTGCTGGTCGGGGTGGCCGCCTGGTTCGTGCTGCCGAAGGCCGTGCGCCCGGGAACGGATGCGACCCCCGCCCGGCCGTTGACGCTCGTGCCCGGCGAGCGCAGCGTCTGGATCGCGACGACGCGGGTGCCCACCGGTGCGCTCGCCGCGATCCTCGGCGGCCTCGGCGTCGTGCTCGCCGCTGCCGTATTCGCGATCGCCATCAGCGACGGAGCGCTGTGGCCCATCGCGATCGCGCCCCTGCTGCTGCTCGCCCTCGCCTCGATCGCCACCGTGTGGCGGGTGCGCGTGGATGCCACGGGACTGCTCGTACGCTCCCTTCCCTTCGGCTGGCCGCGGGTGCGCATCCGCTCCGCCGACATCGACCGCGTGCAGACGGCCCATATCGAGCCGCTCGCCGATTTCGGCGGCTGGGGGTGGCGCTGGGCGCCCGGCAACGGCTTCGGCGTGGTGACGCGTGGCGGCGAGGCGATCGAGGTGCGACGCCGCGACGGACGGCGCTTCGTGGTCACCGTCGACGACGCCGAGACGGGCGCCGCCCTGCTCGCGGCGTACACCGCGAGCGCTACCGAAATCCGCGAGCGCGGCCCGCAGACCGGTAGCGCTCGCGGAAACGGGTAGCGCTCGCGATTCACCGCTAGAATCGACGAACCGACATCGATCCGGCCATCACCGGGGAGTCCTCGGAAGAAACCCCTCTCCGCTGGTTGAGGAGGCGCGCAGCGCCGTCTCGAAACCCAGGAGCGAGGCAGTAGACCCGAGCGGGTGCGCCCGTCACCGCGTGAATGAGCGGTCGCACACGCCTCCTCGGAGAGCGGATGCGGCAAGCGAGGTGGTACCGCGGCATCCGTCGTCCTCGTGTGACATTTCCACGCACGACACGGACGGATCGGATGAGCTACCCCCGCAACGCGGCCCCCGGTGAGAACGCCGGAGAGGGCGTGCCCGCATCCCCACGCTTCCCCGAGATCGAGAAGCGCATCCTCGAGCACTGGAAGACCGACGACACCTTCGCGGCGTCCGTCGAGGCGCGCGAGGAGCGCCCGAGTGGGTCTTCTACGACGGCCCGCCGTTCGCCAACGGCCTGCCGCACTACGGCCACCTGCTCACCGGCTACGCCAAGGACGTCTTCCCGCGCTACCAGACGATGCGCGGCAAGCAGGTGCATCGCCGCTTCGGCTGGGACACCCACGGCCTGCCCGCCGAGCTCGAGGCCATGCGCCAGCTCGGCATCACGACCAAGGGCCAGATCGAGGCGATGGGCATCGGCGCCTTCAACGCGAAGGCGCGCGAGTCGGTGCTGCACTACACGCAGGAGTGGCAGGACTACGTCACCCGCCAGGCGCGCTGGGTCGACTTCGAGAACGACTACAAGACGCTCGATGTGACCTTCATGGAGTCGGTCATCTGGGCCTTCTCCGAGCTGTACAAGAAGGGCCTCGCCTACGAGGGCTTCCGGGTGCTGCCGTACTGCTGGAACGACGAGACCCCGCTCTCGAACCACGAGCTGCGCATGGACGACGACGTGTACCGGATGCGACAGGACCAGTCGGTCACCGTTACCTTCCCGCTCGTGGGGGAGAAGGCGGAGGCGCTCGGGCTCACGGCCGTGAACGCGCTCGCCTGGACGACGACCCCGTGGACCCTGCCGACGAACGCCGCGCTCGCCGTGGGCCCCGCGATCGAGTACGTCGTGGTTCCCGCGGGCCCGGCCGGCGCCGCGAACGGTCTGGAGGGCGACTCCGCCCGGTTCCTGCTCGCGGCCGACACGGTCGCCTCCTACGCCAAGGACCTCGGTTACCCGGATGCCGCTGCCGCGCTCGCCGCGATCGAGCCGCGCCGCTTCACCGGGGCCGAGCTCGGCGGCATCCGCTACGACCAGCTCTGGGACTACTATCTCGACGCTTACGGCCCGGAGGCCTTCCAGCTGCTCGTGGCCGACTACGTCGCCACGGGCGAGGGCACGGGCATCGTGCACCAGGCGCCCGCCTACGGTGAAGACGACCAGGTCACGAGTGCCGCCGCCGGCATCCCGGTGGTGCTCTCCCTCGACGACGGCGGACGCTTCCTGCCGCAGGTGCCGGATGTCGCCGGACTGCGCTGGGACGAGGCGAACAAGCCGCTCGTGCAGAAGCTGCGCGCCGAGAAGCGGCTGTTGCAGGTCAAGAGCTACGAGCACAGCTATCCGCACTGCTGGCGTTGCCGCAACCCGCTCATCTACAAGGCGGTCTCGAGCTGGTTCGTGCGCGTGCCCGACATCAAGGAGCGGATGGGCGAGCTCAACCAGCAGATCAACTGGGTTCCCGAGAACGTCAAGGACGGCCAGTTCGGCAAGTGGGTGGCGAACGCGCGCGACTGGTCGATCAGCCGCAACCGCTACTGGGGCAGCCCCATCCCGGTGTGGAAGTCGGATGACGACGCCTACCCGCGCATCGACGTGTACGGCTCGCTCGCGGAGCTCGAGCGCGACTTCGGCATGCTGCCGCGCGACGAGAAGGGCGAGCCGAACCTGCACCGCCCCTACATCGACGAGCTGACGCGCCCCAACCCCGACGACCCGACCGGCCGCTCGAGGATGCGCCGCATCGAGGACGTGCTCGACGTGTGGTTCGACTCGGGGTCGATGCCGTTCGCGCAGGTGCACTACCCGTTCGAGAACCGCGAGTGGTTCGACGGTGTCGACGGAGAACCGGGGCACAACCCGGCCGACTTCATCGTCGAGTACATCGGGCAGACGCGCGGCTGGTTCTACGTGATGCACGTGCTCGCGACAGCGCTCTTCGACCGCCCGGCCTACAAGAACGTGCTGAGCCACGGCATCGTGCTCGGCTCCGACGGGCAGAAGATGTCGAAGTCGCTGCGCAATTACCCGGATGTCTCGGAGGTCTTCGATCGCGACGGCGCGGATGCCATGCGCTGGTTCCTGCTGTCGGGCTCGGTGATCCGCGGCGGCAACCTCATCGTGACGGAGGAGGGCATCCGCCAGGGCGTGCGCGAGGTCATGCTGCCGCTGTGGTCGAGCTACTACTTCTTCACGCTCTACGCCAACAGCGCCGACTACGAGGCCGCCCGCCGCACCGACTCCTCGCATCCGCTCGACCGCTACCTGCTCGCGAAGACGCGCGAGCTCATCCAGGAGGTCACGCGGCACCTCGACGACTTCGACACACCGCTCGCCGCCGCGGCGCTGCGCGACTTCGCCGAGGTGCTCACCAACTGGTACGTGCGGCGCAGCCGCGACCGGTTCTGGGTGGGAGACGACCGCGACGCCTTCGACACCCTCTTCACGGTGCTCGAGACCTACACGCGGCTCGCGGCGCCCCTGCTGCCGCTCGTGACCGAGGAGATCTGGCGCGGCCTCACCGGCGGGCGGAGCGTGCACCTGACCGACTGGCCCGACCCCGCCGAGTTCCCGATCGACACCGAGCTCGTGCGCACGATGGATCGCGTGCGCGAGGTCGCCTCGGCGGGACTCGCGTTGCGCAAGGCGCATGGTTTGCGCGTACGTCTGCCACTTGACTCGATCACACTAACGGGGGTGCACGGGCCCGACATTCGTCCGTTCTCGGATGTTCTCTGCGAAGAGCTCAATGTCAGGCGAGTTATCTTCAATGACAGCGCGCGCGGCGAGGATGAGGACCAGGACAACATCGTCTCTCGGCGCCTGGTAGTGAACGCCCGTGCCTTGGGGCCGCGACTCGGGAAGGACGTTCAGACGGTCATCCGAGCTTCGAAGGCGGGGGACTGGGAAATCACCGGTGACGGGAGTCCCGTGGTGGCGGGCTTTGCTCTCGAGCCCGGTGAATACGAACTTGAACTTACGTCGAGCGATGCGAACCTCGCGATCCATTTCCTGAGTGGCGATGGTTACGTCGTGCTCGACACCGTGGTCACGCCGGAGCTCGCCGCCGAGGGGCTCGCGCGCGACGTCGTGCGCGCCGTGCAGCAGGCCCGCAAGGACGCCGGGCTCGAGGTGAGCGACCGCATCCGGCTCACGCTCACGGGCGACGCGGATGCCGTGGCCGCGATCGAGGCGCACCGCGAGCTGATCGCGGCCGAGACGCTTGCCACCAGCCTGGTGTCGGGTGAGGCTGGTGGGGAGCGACGCCGGTCGGCGATGCCTCCACCGTGACGATCGAGCTGGAGCGCGCATGAGTGCCGACGAGCCGGACCCCTACGAGGAGGCCGAGGCGGCGGAGTTCCGTCGCGCGGCCGATGCCGCCTACGAGGAGCTGCTCGGGCGCGTGGGGGAGTCGGCACCGCAGCCGCGCCTCGAGCCGACCCGACGCGCCGTCGAGCTGCTGGGCGATGTGCACCGGGCCGCGCCCGTCGTGCACATCACGGGCACCAACGGCAAGACCTCCACGAGCCGCATGATCGAGTCGCTCCTGCGTGCCACCGGGCTGCGCACGGGACTGCTCACGAGCCCGCACCTCGAGCGCGTGACGGAGCGCATCATGATCGACGGCGAGCCGATCAGCGACGAGGCGTTCGCGCGCAACTGGGACGACATCCGTCCGTTCCTGCTCATCGTCGACGCCGAGCTCGCCGCCGACGGCGAGGAGACCCTCACCTTCTTCGAGGCCCTCACCGTGCTCGCCTTCGCGTGCTTCGCCGACGCACCCGTCGACGTCATCGTGCTCGAGGTGGGCATGGGCGGCGAGTGGGATTCCACGAACGTCGCCGACGGGCAGGTGGCCGTGTTCACGCCCATCGCGCTCGATCACACGCAACGACTCGGGTCGACGATCACCGAGATCGCGCGCACCAAGGCCGGCATCATCAAGCCCTCGGCGTCGGTCGTCACGGCGATCCAGCCGATCGAGGCGCTCGACGAACTGCGCGAGGCCGCCCGCATGGACGAGGCGAGCCTCGCGATCGAGCGCGTCGACTTCGCCCTCGAATCGACGACCGTCGCCGTCGGCGGGCAGCTCGTCGACATCCGCGGGCGGGTGGGGCGCTACCGCGACGTCTTCCTGCCGCTCTACGGCGACCACCAGGCGCAGAACGCCGCCGTCGCGATCGCCGCTGTGGAGTCGTTCCTGGGCGACGGCACGGTGGCGCTCGATCAGGATGTCGTGGCCGAGGGACTCGGGCAGGTCACGTCCCCCGGTCGCCTGCAGCTCGTGGGCATCGAGCCGACGGTGCTCGTCGACGCCGCCCACAATCCGCACGGAGCAGCCGCACTCGCGGCCGCGCTGCGCGAGTACTTCGACTTCGACGAGTACGTGATCGTGCTCGGCGTGCTCGCCGACAAGGACGCCCACGGCATCGTGCGCGAACTCGCCTCGGTGGCCGCCCGTGTCGACGTAACCCGGTCGAGCTCGGAGCGCGCGATCCCGGCCGAGGAACTCGCCGAGCTCGTGCGCGACGACGTCGAGCCCGACGCCGTGCTCGTGCACGAGGAGTTCGCGGATGCCATGGACGCCGCACGCGCCTGGGCAGCCGAGTCGCCGCGCCGCGCGGTCGTCGTGACGGGTTCGATCACGCTCGTGGGGAGGCGCTCACGCTCGCCGCCGCCGAGGGGTGGAAGCCATGACCGACGCCCGACGACCCGGCCGCGTGCGGCGCGAGCGCAGTCTCACCGAGACGCTCCTCTCGATCACCCTCGGTCTCGAAGCGGCCATGATGTTCTTCGCGTCGCTCGTGGTGTTCGGCCTTGACCGCCTCGATCCCGACTGGCTCGCGCTCGTCTACGGCGCGATGTTCATCGTCGTGCTCGTGATCGCGGCGGCCCTCCAGCGCTACACCTGGGGCGTCTGGTTCGGCGCGGTGCTGCAGCTCGCGATCATCGCGACCGGCCTGCTCGAGCCGATGATGTTCCTGGTCGGCGCCGCCTTCCTCGCCCTCTGGGTGTACTGCTTCGTGCGCGGCCGCCAGATCGACCGCCAGAAGGCGGCCTGGCTGGCCGCTCAGGCATCCGGAACCCCCTCACCCGCAACCTCGCCAGAAGGAGACACCCCGTGACCGACATCGAAGAGACCCTCGTGATCGTGAAGCCGGATGGTGTCGCCCGCGGCCTCACGGGCGAGATCCTGCGCCGCATCGAGGCGAAGGGCTACCAGCTCGTCGACATCCGCCTGCTGCAGGCCGACCGCGAGCTGCTCGCCGCGCACTACGAGGAGCACGAGGGCAAGCCGTTCTATGAGCCGCTCGTCGAGTTCATGCAGTCGGGGCCCGTCGTGGCGATGCGCGTCGCGGGCAACCGGGTCATCGAGGGCTTCCGCGCCCTCGCCGGCACGACCGATCCGACAAGCGCGGCGCCCGGCACCATCCGCGGCGACCTGGGGCGCGACTGGGGTCTCAAGGTGCAGCAGAACCTCGTGCACGGCTCCGACTCGCCCGAGTCGGCGGCTCGCGAGCTCGGCCTCTGGTTCCCGCGCGGCTGATGCCCGAGCTGTCGGGGCCGGGCGAGGCCATCGTTCTCGCGACCCTGCCGAACCTGCGCGACGCGGGCGGCTGGCCGACCACCGACGGGCGCCGCGTGCGCACCGGGGTGCTGTTCCGCTCGACGGCGCTCGATCGGCTGGATGAAGCGGATGCGGATGCCGTCGTCGCGCTCGGCATCCGCAGCGTCGTCGACTTCCGCACCTCGCTCGAACGCGAGAGCCAGCCCGATCGCGTGCTCGAGGGCGTGCGTCGCCTGCTCGAGGATGTGCTCGCCGACTCCGAGATCGCGGTTCCCGCGCAGATGGCGGCGTTCTTCCGGGAGCCGGCGAAGGCGCTCGCCTTCCTCGAAAGCGGTCGTGGCGACGACGCGATGCGCGCGGCCTACCGCGAGTTCATCTCGCTGCCGAGCGCGCGTCGGGGACTGGCGACCTTCTACCGCCTGCTGCTTCACGACGACGACCTGCCGGTGCTCTACCACTGCACGACGGGCAAGGACCGCACGGGCTGGGCGACCGCGGCGCTGTTGACGCTGCTCGGGGTGTCGGAGGACGACGTCTACCGCGAGTACCTGCTCACGAACGAGCAACTGCTGCCGGCGCTCGAGCCGCTCTTCCGGCGCTTCGAGGCGCACGGGGCCCCGCGCGAGCTGCTCGTGCCCGTGCTCGGCGTCGACCGCAGCTACCTCGACACCTCGTTCGCCACCATGCGCGCCGAGTACGGCACGATCGAGCAGTACTTCACGGTCGCGCTCGGCATCTCGCACGCCGAGCAGGATCACCTCCGCGAGCGGCTCCTCGAGTAGCGGCCGCCACGACGGAGGAGTCTTCGAGACGCGTCGCTGCGCGGCGCTCCTCAGCCACCTGAGCCCGGCCAACTCAGCTGGTTGAGGAGCGCCGGGCCGGAGGCCCGACGCGTCTCGAAACCCGCGTCAGCCGCGGGCGACTACTCGCTCTGCGCGCTGTCGCCGACCGGCAGCTTCGCGAGCTCGGCGTTCACGAAGTCCTCGAAGTTGCCGAAGGCGTTGCGGTCCCACGGGGTGCCGTTGATGATGATCGTCGGTGTGCTGCGAACGCCGGCCTGCGAGGAGCGAGCGGTGGCCGCGCTCACCCAGGGCTGGAAGCTCTCGCCCGTGATGCACTCGTTCACATCGTCGTTGTCGAGCCCCGCGCTCTTCACCACGTCGACGAGGGCGTTGTTGCCGAGACCCGGGCCGCCTTCCGACGGCTGCTGGGCGTACATGGCCGCCATGACGTCGAGGAAGCTCTCGGGCGCGTAGTTGGCGACGCACGCGCCGACGTTGTTGGAGCGCGTCGAGTAATCGGTCGTGTACCCGCGGTAGTCGAGGATCGCGATGGGCTTCACCTCGAGCGTGGCGGCGCCCTGCGCGACCATCGACTGGATCGAAGCCGAGTACGCCTCCTCGAACTGCTTGCAGGCGGGGCAGGAGAAGTCGACGTAGGTGACGATGTTCAGCAGGCCCTCGCGCTGCTCGGTCGGGACCGGGTCGCCGCCCTTCTTGATCGCGGCGGTCGGCACGTACTGCACGCCGCCGTCGCCATCCGCTTCGAAGACGATGCCGTCGCTGATCATGTTCGCGGGGCCGGCCTCCTTCTTGGGCGGCGGCTGGAACGCGACGACGGCCCACACCACGCCACCGACGATCGCGAGGATCGCGACGGATGCGATGGTCGGGATGAGCCACTTGAGCAGCTTCTGACGCTTCAGGGCCTTCTCACGGGCGACGCGGGCGGCCTCGCGGGCCTCCTCACGGCGCTGGTTCTTGGTGGGCCGGGGCGCATTGGTCACGGGTGGATCCTGACGGGTCGGGATAAGAGGATGCTGAAAAGCTCGGAGTCAGTCTAGAGGGGTTTCAGAACAGGCTCTGGATCACCGGGAACTGGCTCTGCGCGATGCCGAACACGATGAGCAGCAGCACGATGCTGATGGGGGCGACCCACGGCAGCAGTGCGCGGCCGGCGCGCGCCCCCGCCCCGAAGACGCCTTCGGCCATGTTGCGGAAGGTGACGGCGAAGAAGACGGGGTAGGTGACGGCCCAGGTCAGCACGCAGTAGGGGCACAGCGTGCGGATGAAGGGGTCGAAGATCGACTGGCTCGCGAGCCACAGCACGAACACCATGGCACCGGCGACGCCGACGTTGAAGACCGCCCAATACCAGCGCGGGAAGCGCGCACCCGCGAGCACCGAGACGCCCACGATGATGGGCGCCATCCAGCCGATGAGGCCGATGATCGGGTTCGGGAAGCCGAACACGGCTCCCTGCCACGAGTCGAGGTTCTTGCCGCACTGCACGAACACGCTGAAGTCGCAACTGAGCACGGCATCCGGGTTCTGCAGCACGTGGAACTTCTCCATCGTGAGCGCGAACGCCGCGATCTCACCGAGGATGCCCGCGACGATGAGCCAGATGCCGAAGACCCACGGGCGGGATGCGGTGCGTGCCGGTGCGTCAGCGGTTTCGTCGAACTCGTCGCCGGGTTCGAGCTCGGTGGCGGTGTCGTCGGCGACCTCGGTCATGGGCTCGATCTTGCCACGCCGCGGATGAGGAAATGCCGCAAACGGTATCTCATGCGATAATCGAGGCAGTCGCCCCCGATGGGCGATACGACAAAAGCTTGACCGGGCATACCGGGCCAGTGGATGCTCCCGCCGCGTCGGGACCGCACCCAGACGGATAGCCAGTTCCGTTCCGTGCCGTGAGAGGGCACGGGCGCCGTGAGAGGGCGCGAGCGGATCACCGCCGCAGAGCGAGGTGAGACCGCGAACCCAGATGAAGGATTGGCGTCCCGCTCCGCGGGATCGCACGAGAGTACCCGGAGGCCGGCGCGGCCGCCCCGCCAAGGAGCACACCAGCGATGGTGAAGAAGAAGCAGGACCTTTCCAGCGATCCGGCCGACACTCCGTCGGGATCAGTCGAGACACCGGGGTCATCCGACGGAGCCGCGGCCAACGAAGCCGCAGCGAACGAAGCCGCATCGGTCGAAGCGACAGCGGCCGATTCAGCGGAGCCGGGCCAGCCGCCCGCGAGCGAGACCGCCGAGGCGAGCATCGCATCCGCGCCCGCCTCGCCCTTCTCGCTGCTGTTCCAGGCACCCCCGCCGCCGCCACCCGGGTCGGGCACGCCGGCGCTTCCCGACGACGACGAGGCCGAGTCCAGCGGCTCGTCCCGTCGCCGCAGCCGCCGCCGTTCGGGTGAGGCGCCGCGCGACGGCGACGACGCGCCCGGCACGACCGTCAAGGTTCGCCAGCCGCGCAAGCAGCCGGAACCCATCACCGAGCCGCAGAAGGTCAAGGGCTCCACGCGCCTCGAGGCCAAGAAGCAGCGCCGCCGCGACGGGCGGGACGCCGGTCGCCGCCGCCCGGTCATCACCGAGGCCGAGTTCCTGGCCCGCCGCGAGAGCGTCGACCGGCAGATGATCGTGCGCTCGAAGTTCGGCCGCATCCAGATCGGCGTTCTCGAAGACGGCGTGCTCGTCGAGCACTACGTCGCGCGTGCGCAGGACGCGAGCCTCATCGGCAACGTCTACCTGGGGCGCGTGCAGAACGTGCTGCCGAGCATGGAGGCGGCCTTCGTCGACATCGGTCGCGGCCGCAACGCGGTGCTCTACTCGGGCGAGGTCGACTGGGAGGCCGCCGCCGCTGCCGCCGAAGAGGCGGGCCGCGAAAAGAATCAGGCTCGCAAGATCGAGCTCGCGCTCAAGCCGGGCGACCGCGTGCTCGTGCAGGTCACCAAGGACCCGGTGGGCCACAAGGGTGCCCGCCTGACGAGCCAGATCAGCCTGCCCGGCCGCTACCTCGTGTACGTGCCCGGCGGCTCGATGAACGGCATCAGCCGCAAGCTCCCCGACACCGAGCGCGCGCGCCTCAAGAAGATCCTCAAGGAGGTGCTGCCGGATGACGCGGGCGTCATCGTGCGCACCGCCGCCGAGGGCGCCACCGAGGAGCAGTTGACGCTCGACGTGCAGCGGCTCACCGCGCAGTGGGCCGAGATCGAGCGCGCTGTCGAGACGCAGCAGGCCCCGGCGCTGCTGCACTCGGAGCCCGATCTGCTGCTCAAGATCGTGCGCGACGTGTTCAACGAGGACTTCCAGAAGCTCGTGATCGCCGGCGACGACGCGCGCGCCACGATCGAGAAGTACCTGACGGCCGTCGCGCCCGACCTGCTCGACCGCGTCGAGATCTACGCCGACGAGGTCGACAGCTTCGACAAGTTCCGCATCACCGAGCAGATCGAGAAGGCTCTCGACCGCAAGGTGTGGCTGCCGTCGGGCGGCTCGCTCATCATCGACCGCACCGAGGCGATGACGGTCGTCGACGTCAACACCGGCAAGTTCGTCGGCTCGGGCGGCAACCTCGAAGAGACCGTCACCAAGAACAACCTCGAGGCGGCCGAAGAGATCGTGCGCCAGCTGCGGCTGCGCGACATCGGCGGCATCATCGTCGTGGACTTCATCGACATGGTGCTCGAGTCCAACCGCGACCTCGTGCTGCGCCGCCTCGTCGAGTGCCTCTCGCGCGACCGCACGAAGCACCAGGTGGCCGAGGTCACCTCGCTCGGCCTCGTGCAGATGACGCGTAAGAAGCTCGGCTTGGGGCTTCTCGAGTCGTTCAGCGAGACGTGCGACGTGTGCGCGGGCCGCGGGCTCATCGTGCACCACGACCCGGTGTTCAAGCACCGCGGCCAGCAGGCCGAGCCCCAGCAGAGTTCATCGCGCGGACGTCGCGGGCGCGGGGGCAACGGCGGTGGCGGTGGCGGCAACGGCGGTGGCAACCAGGCCGCATCCGCTCCGAAGACCACGACGCACGAGATCACCGACGACGTGCGCAATGCGCTCGCCAAGATCGCGGCGAAGACGGTTCACCAGGAGGTGTCGTCTGACGCCCCGTCGGAGGCCGCGCCCGAGCAGATCGCGGATGCGGTCGCCGCGGCGCCCGTGGAGATCCTCGACATTCCGATCGAGCCCGTTCGGGTCGAGAAGGCGCGCCCCGTGGTCGATCCGGATGCGGTGCTCGGCTCGGTGCTGGACGCCCTGCCCGAACCGAAGAAGCCCGGTCAGGGCCGCGGCCGTCGCTCGCGCCGCGCCTCCTCGGCCGCGGGTTCCCCCGACGCGGGCTGACGCGGGAGCTCAGCTGGTTGAGGAGCGCCGCGCCGCCGCTGCCTGACGACTCAGCTGGTTGAGGAGCGCCGCGCCGAAGGCGCGACGCGTCTCGAAACCTGCGTCACCGACGGCGGCTTCGAGACGCGTCCGCTGCGCGGGCGCTCCTCAGCCACCTCGACCTGCCGTTAGTGCTTGTCGCGCTGACGCACGCGCAGTCCCGAGGCCTGTAGCCGCCGCAGCAGCTCGCGCCCGGTCACGGGCTCGGCACCGAGCGCGATGAGCTGCTCGCGACGCTCGAGCGGGTAGTCGTAGTGGTCGTGGTCGAAGCCGCGCTCCGGCATTCCGGCGCGGCGCGCGAAGGCGTGCAGCTCATCGAGTGAGACATCCGAGACGAGGTGCCCCCACACCGTGCCGTGGTTCGGCCAGATCGCCTCGTCGATGAGGATCATCGAGATTCCCTCCGTTCCGGCGTAGGCTCGCATGAAGACGCTCTCGCGATCATAGGAGCCCGCATGACTGAGACCGCCCCGGTAACCCACAGCACGAGCGTCGACCGCGATGCCCGGTCGGCTCTGCTGGTCGCCCTCATCGTCGCCGCCGTTCTCGTGCTCGACCTGCTCGTCAGCTTCCTCGAGTCCTTCGCGTTCGGGTCCGGGTCCCGCGACTTCTTGCTCGGGATCGCCCTACCGCAGTTGCTCGTGGATATCGTGCCCAAGGCGGTCGGCATCCTCGTCGTGCTCTGGCTGTGGCCGGCGCGCGTGGAGGATCGGGTGGTCATGGTGCTCGTGAAGGCCCTCGTGGCAGCGGCAGCGGCGTGCGTGCTGGCCGCCCTCGTCGGGTTCGTCTACACCGTGGTCGTCTACGGAGTGCGTTTCTCGGATGCTGGCGCGCTTCCGTACACCCCCTTCGCGGGCATCGTGTCGTCGGTGGTCATGCTCGCCCCGCTCGTGATGCTCGTGGTGCTCGCGCAGTGGGTGATCCGCCGCGGCGCGCGCCTGTGAGCACACCCCTCACCGTGTTTGCCGGATGCCTCCGCGTCGGCTATTCTTGATCCTTGGTGTCTGTGGGTTTCCCGCCCGCATTCGATACCCCACGCTTCCCGGGCCTTCGCGGCTCCGATGAAGCGGCAGACTTCATTCCAACGTAAGGACATCCCGTGGTTTACGCAGTTGTGCGCGCCGGTGGTCGGCAGGAGAAGGTCGAGGTGGGCACGGTCGTCGTGCTCGACCGCGTCCAGGCCGAGCAGGGCGGCAAGATCGAGCTCACCCCGTTCTCTACGTCGACGGTGACACGATCACGCACGACGAGAAGGCGCTGGCCAAGGTCAAGGTGACCGCCGAGGTCATCGGCCACGAGCGGGGCAAGAAGATCGTCATCCAGAAGTTCAAGAACAAGACCGGGTACAAGAAGCGTCAGGGCCACCGCTCCGAGCTCACCCGCGTCAAGATCACCGGCATCAAGTAAGCAGGGGCTGAAGACATGGCACACAAGAAGGGCGCATCGTCCACCCGTAACGGTCGCGACTCGAACGCGCAGCGCCTCGGCGTCAAGCGCTTCGGCGGCCAGGTCGTCAAGGCCGGCGAGATCATCGTCCGCCAGCGCGGCACCCACTTCCACCCCGGCGCCAACGTCGGGCGCGGTGGCGACGACACGCTGTTCGCCCTCGAGGCGGGCGCCGTGGAGTTCGGCACCAAGGGCGGCCGTAAGGTCGTCAACATCGTCGTCCCGGCGTAGGCGCCGCGCGACAGAGATTTTCATCTGCGAAGGGCGGGCTGAGGCTCGCCCTTCGCTGTTTGTTCAGGGATATACCGGTCCGCAGGAGCAGGAGAGGAGCACCGGATGGCGTCCTTCGTCGACCAGGTGACGCTGCACCTGCGCGCGGGCCACGGCGGCAACGGCTGCGTGTCGGTGCGGCGCGAGAAGTTCAAGCCGCTCGCGGGCCCCGACGGCGGCAACGGCGGGCACGGGGGCGACATCGTGCTCGTCGCCGACCCGCAGGTCACGACCCTGCTGAACTACCACCGCGCCCCGCACCGCTCGAGCGGCAACGGCGGACCGGGCATGGGCGATCACCGCTCGGGCTACCAGGGCGAGGAGCTCGTGCTGCCCGTACCCGTCGGCACGGTCGTCTCGACGCCCGACGGCGAGCAGCTCGTCGACCTCGTCGAACCCGGCATGCGGTTCGTCGCGGCGGGCGGCGGCCAGGGCGGCCTCGGCAACGCGGCGCTCGCCACCACCAAGCGCAAGGCGCCGGGCTTCGCGCTGCTCGGCACCCAGGGCTTCGAGGGCGACGTCGTGCTCGAGCTCAAAACGGTCGCGGATGTCGCCCTCGTCGGCTACCCGAGCGCGGGCAAGTCGAGCCTCATCGCCGCGCTCTCGGCGGCCAAGCCGAAGATCGCCGACTACCCCTTCACGACGCTGCACCCGAACCTCGGGGTCGTCGAGGCGGGCGAGACCCGCTACACGATCGCCGACGTTCCCGGCCTCATCGAGGGTGCGAGCGAGGGCAAGGGTCTCGGTCTCGAGTTCCTGCGACACGTCGAGCGGTGCTCGGCGCTGCTGCACGTGCTCGACTGCGCCACGCTCGAACCGGGGCGCGATCCGCTCTCCGACCTCGACATCATCCTGACCGAGCTCGCCGCCTACCCCGTTCCGGAGGGTCAGACGCCCCTGCTCGATCGACCGCAGCTCGTGGCGCTCAACAAGGTCGACGTGCCCGACGGCAAGGAGCTCGCCGACTTCGTGCGACCCGAGCTCGAGCAGCGCGGGTACCGCGTGTTCGAGGTGTCGGCCGTGAGCCACGAGGGGCTGCGTCAGTTGTCGTTCGCCCTCGCCGAGCTCGTGGAGGCCGACCGCAAGGCCAAGGCCGAGACGCCGCCGCCCGCGCGCATCGTCATCCGTCCGCGCGCCGTCGACGAGGCGGACTTCGAGGTGCAGGTGCTCGGCGGAACGGAGCCGGTCTACCGGGTCGTCGGTGCCAAGCCCGAGCGGTGGGTCGAGCAGACCGACTTCACCAACGACGAGGCCGTCGGCTTCCTCGCCGACCGTCTCGCGAAGCTCGGGGTGGAGGAGCAGCTCTTCCAGAAGGGTGCGGTGCCCGGCTCGACCGTCGAGATCGGCGAGATGGTCTTCGACTGGGAGCCCACGCTCACCTCGACCGCCGAGCTCATCACCTCGCCGCGTGGCACGGATGCGCGTCTCGATGAGAACCGTCGCGCCACCCGCAACCAGCGCCGCGAGGAGTACCACGCCCGCATGGATGCCAAGGCGGCAGCGCGTGCCGAGCTCGACGCCGAGCGCGAGGCCGGCCTGTGGGCCGACGGTGAGGAAGAGGGCGCGCCGGAGGACGGCGACGTCGATGTGATCAACCCGGGGGAGGGGCGGTGAGTCCTGAGTCGCTGCGGGCCGCGGTGGCGGATGCGCGACGCGTCGTCGTGAAGGTCGGGTCGAGTTCCATCTCGGGCCCCAACGTCGGGCAGATCGAGCCGCTCGTCGACGCCCTCGCGGCGGCGCACGAGCGCGGCACCGAGGTCGTGCTCGTGTCGTCGGGGGCCATCGCGACGGGCATCCCGTACCTGCTGCTCGACGCCCGGCCCACCGACCTCGCGACGCAGCAGGCGGCCGCGGCGGTGGGGCAGAACATCCTCATCTACCGCTATCAGGAGTCGCTGCGCCGATATGCGATCGTCGCGGGGCAGGTGCTGCTGACCGCGGGTGACCTCGAGAACCCCACGCATCGCTCCAACGCGCAGCGCGCCATGGAGCGGCTGCTGAAGCTGCGCATCATGCCGATCGTCAACGAGAACGACACCGTGGCGACGCACGAGATCCGCTTCGGCGACAACGACCGCCTCGCCGCTCTCGTGTCGGAACTCATCGGCGCCGACCTGCTCGTGCTGCTCTCGGATGTGGATGCCCTCTACACCAAGCCGCCGCAGGAGCCCGGCGCCGAGCCCATCGGCTACGTCGCGGCGGATGACGACCTCGCGGGCGTCGAACTCGGCGACATCGGTGCGGCGGGCGTCGGCACCGGGGGAGCGGGCACCAAGATCGCGGCCGCGAAGCTCGCCGCCGCATCCGGAACCGCCGTGCTGCTCGCCTCGACGTCGAACGTGGCGGCGGCTCTCACGGGCCAGCCGACAGGCACCTGGTTCGAGCCGACCCCGCGGGTCTGACCGCCAGTCGGCCGCGCGCCCTCTCGCCTCGGCGTCCTGTGCCAAACGCTGTAGCGCTTGGCCCCGAGCGCCGGTGATTACGGTCGCGCCTGACCAAAAGGTGTAGCGCGTGTGCCTGGCAGGGCGGCGCCGTGCGCGGCAGCGGGTGGATGTGGATGCTGCAGCCGCGGTCGGCGCCCGTTCCGTCGAGCGCCACCCTTTGGCCCCCGGCGACAGCTATTGCTGACGCACCCCGGCAGACGCTACAGCGTTTGGCCCAGATGAGGAGGGCGGGCTCGTCCCGGACGCCCGTCGGGGACCTCGGTAGACTCGGCGCATGCCCGCCACGACCGCTCCCTCGGAGAAGCTCAGCCTCGACGACAAACTCGTCGCCGCGCGCACGGCATCCATCGCGCTCGCGCAGGCCTCCACCTCGCAGAAGAACGCCGGACTCGAAGCCATCGCCCAGGCGGTCGGAACCGCCGCCGACCGCATCCTCCCCGCGAACGAGCTCGACCTCGCGAACGGACGCGAGAGCGGCATGTCGCAGGGTCTGCAGGACCGCCTGCGTCTCGACCCCGACCGGCTCGCCGGACTCGCAGCCGCGACGCGCGAGGTCATCGCGCTCCCCGACCCCGTGGGCACCGTGCTGCGCGGGTCGACACTGCCGAACGGTCTGCAGCTCACCCAGGTGCGCGTGCCCTTCGGTGTCGTCGGCGCCATCTACGAGGCCCGCCCCAACGTGACGATCGACATCGCCGCGCTCGCCCTCAAGTCGGGCAACGCCGTCGTGCTGCGCGGCGGGTCGGCGGCCGAGAACACCAACCGCGTGCTCGTGGCGCTCATCCAGGAGGCGCTGGCCTCGGTGGGGCTGCCCGCGGATGCCGTGCAGACGATCGACGAGTTCGGTCGCGAGGGTGCGACGCAGCTCATGCAGGCGCGTGGCTTCGTCGACGTGCTCATCCCGCGCGGCTCCGCGCAGCTGATCGACACGGTCGTGCGCGAGTCGAAGGTGCCGGTGATCGAGACGGGCGCGGGCGTCGTGCACGTCTTCCTCGACAGGACCGCGGATGCCGAGATGGCGGCCGAGATCGCCGTCAACTCGAAGGTGCAGCGGCCGAGCGTGTGCAACGCCCTCGAGACGCTCCTGGTCGACACGGATGCCGCCGAGCGGCTGCTGCCGCCCGTGCTGAAGGCGCTCACCGAGAACGGCGTCACGATCCACGGCGACGAGCGCACGCGCGAGCTCTACCCCGAGGCGCTGCCGACGAGCGACGAGGACTGGGCGCTCGAGCACATGAGCCTCGATCTGAACGTCAAGGTCGTCGACGACCTCGACGACGCGCTCGACCACATTCGCCGCTACTCGACGCACCACACCGAGTCGATCGTCACGAACGACATGGCGACCGCCAACCGGTTCCTCGCCGAGGTGGATTCGGCGGTCGTGATGGTGAACGCGTCGACCCGATTCACCGACGGCGGCGAGTTCGGCTTCGGCGCCGAGGTGGGCATCTCGACGCAGAAGCTGCATGCGCGCGGCCCCATGGGACTGCCCGAGCTCACGAGCACCAAATGGATCGTGCGCGGCGAGGGCCAGGTGAGGGCTGAGGCCCCGTATCCGGCTAGACTCGGTGGCATGCTGAGCACGCTCCTCGCTGAGACCCACGAAGAACTCGCGCCCCTCGTCGCGCCGCCGTGGGTGTTCGCCGCGATCGCCGCTGCGATCTTCCTCGTGCTCGCCTTCGTGACCTACAGCTACCGCGACGTCACCAACCGCCACGGCGACAAGACCATCAACCAGGACCCGAACGACCACGGCCACGTCAGCCACGGACCGAGCGGCGCGGCCCACAGGCTCACGCCTGTGAGCGAAGGAGCCGCCCGCCGACCGCGTATCGGGGTGATGGGTGGCACCTTCGACCCCGTGCACAACGGCCACCTCGTGGCCGCGAGCGAGGTGCAGCAGACCTTCGACCTCGACGAGGTCGTCTTCGTGCCGACCGGTGAGCCGTGGATGAAGGCCGACGTCACCGAGGCCGAGCACCGGTACCTGATGACGGTCGTGGCCACCGCATCCAACCCGCGATTCACCGTCAGCCGGGTCGACATCGACCGCGACGGCCCCACCTACACGATCGACACGCTGCGCGACCTGCGGGCTCAACGTCCCGACGCCGAGTTGTTCTTCATCACGGGCGCGGATGCCGTGGCGCAGATCGTGCAGTGGAAGGACGTGGGAGAACTCTGGGAATTGGCACATTTTGTGGCGGTATCTCGCCCAGGACATGCCCTGGACGTTCGCGGATTGCCGGAGGCTGGCGTAAGCTCGCTCGAAGTGCCCGCCCTGGCGATCTCCTCCACGGAATGCCGTGAGCGAGTCGGCCGGGGTTACCCGGTGTGGTACTTGGTCCCCGACGGTGTTGTGCAGTACATCTCCAAGCACCACCTCTATCGGAGTTCTACGACATGACGACCTACCAGGATCAGCCGCTTTCCCGGCGTGAGATCCGGGAGCGCGAAGCCGAGGCTGCGCGCGCCGCGGAGGCCGCCGCGTCGCACGATCAGCAGGCGAGCGGCGACTCGAACGCCCCCGTGGCCCCGGATGCCGCCCCCGAGCCGCTGAACTACGTCACGCAGGGCCGCGCCCCGCTTCCGCACTACGACACGCCGGTTGCACAGCCGACGACGCCGCCCGCCACCGCGCAGGAGGCCGAGGCGGGCTTCCGCTACCGCGACTTCAGCCCCGAGGGTCGGCGCGCCGCGCGTCACCCGTGGCCCCCGCCGCAGAGCCGGCCGATCTCGACTACCGCACGCAGAACAGGCCCGACCAGACGCCGTCCTCGGCTCCCGTCCCCGAGCCCGCTGCCTCGGCGCCTCCCGAGTACCGTCCGCCCGTGGTCTCGCCTCCGCTCGGCTCCGCGTCGCCGGCGTACGCGGCCCCTGCGTCCGCGCCGCCTGTTGCGTCGGCGCCGCCCGTTGCGTCGGCGCCGCCCGTGACGGCGCACCCCGAGGGCACGATGAGCCGTCGCGAACTGCGCGCCTTGCGCGAGCAGCAGGAGCGCGAGCAGCAGGCATCGCAGGCTCCCGTGACACCCGTGCCCCCGCAAGCATCCGCACCTCCAGTTGCCGCGCCTCCGACGGGCGCACCCCCTGCCGCCGCGCCCCCTCTCGCCGAGCAGGCACCCGAGGCGGCCCCCTCGTGGCTCGCACCGTTCGTGCCGCAGCAGGCCGCGTCCGCTCCGCCCGTCGCATCCGCGCCGCCCGCCGCCCAGGCGACGCCCGCAACGCCGCCACCGCTCGTCGAGCCGGAGGCGCCCGAGACGGATGCCGTGGCGAGCCTCGAAGCGTTCTTCCGTGCGCAGAGCGGTGCCGTGCCGGTCGTCTCCGATCCGACTCCCGAGCCGCCGGTGTTCGAGCGTCCGGCTCCCGCCGCCCCGCCCGACGACGCGGCGCATACCGCGCCTCCCGCTCCCGCGACGCCCCCGCCGCCCGCCTGGGGCACGGCGGCGCCCGAGCCGTCCGAGCCCGTGCTTCCGCCGTGGGGCGGCCTGACCCCCGGCGGACAGGCGACCGGCTCGGCCGCACCCGTTCCCGCGCCCGAGGTGGCGACGCCGGAGCCCGCGGCCCCCACCGACTTCACATCGCTGCTCTCGGCGCCCCCGTGGACGCCCCGCAGGATGCTCCGGCACCGCAGTGGCCCATCGCGGCCGAGCCGATCGCGCCTGAGCCGATCGCGGCCGAGCCCATCGCGGCCCAGCCGATCGCCTCCGAGCCCGTCGCGCCCGAGCCCATCGCGCCCGAGCCGGTGAGCCCTCCGCCCGTCGCTGCGCCGCCGACCGCCACCGACGCGCCCGCCTCGGTTCCGCTTCCGCCCGACCCGTCCTGGGCGCCGCCCGCCCGCAGCAACCCGAGGCGGCCGCGAGCACGTCGCAGCCCCCGTCGGTGAGCGCCCGCGCAACCACTGGTCGCGGCAGGCGGAGCTCGACGACGAGGCGCAGCCCCCACGGGGTCGCTCACGCGCGACGTGGGTGTGGGCTCGGCCACCGCCAACGCGCTCGTGCTGCCCGAGGTGCCCAACTCGGACCTCATCATGGGCACCGTGCGCAGCACGGCGAGGTCATCGTGACCGGAACGATCTCGCTGCCCGCGAGCCTCGCATCCACCGGTGCGCTGCCCGCCCAGCTGGACGAGTCGGATCTCGACAACCTGCTCGACCCGGGCGACCAGCAGGTCGTGTCGACCGACTCGCAGCCCGTCCGAGCGATGCGCGCCGTCAGCACGCACACCTCCTCGCGCGAGATCATCGGCAACATCAAGCCCAAGCGCAGCAACCGCGCGCTGACCGTGCTCATCGTGTCGGCCGCCGGAATGGCTGTCGTCGTCGTGACGTTGCTCGTGGTGGCGCTCACGCAGGGCGTGCTGAACTGACACTCGTGACCGTGACACCCCAGACGCCGACCCCCTGAACCTGACCCGGAAGAGCCTGTGACCGCATCCGACCGTGCCCGTGAACTCGTCGCCATCGCTGCGCGCGCTGCCGACGACAAGAAGGCCGAGGATCTCGTCGCGCTCGACGTGTCCGGGCCGCTGCCGCTGACCGACGCATTCCTGCTCGCGACGGGCGACAACGAGCGCAACGTGCTCGCGATCGCGGGCGGCATCGAGGATGCGCTCCTCGAGGCGGGCGCGAAGCCGCTGCGTCGCGAGGGGCGCAGCGAGGGCCGCTGGGTGCTGCTCGACTTCGGCGATCTCGTCGTGCACGTCTTCCACCAGGAAGACCGTCAGTACTACTCGCTCGAGCGACTCTGGAAGGACGCGCCGGTCATCCCGATCGATCTGACGCCCGCGCAGCCGTCTGTGGAGCCGTCGGAAGTGTAGTAATCTTGTCGAGTTGTCTCCGGCGACGGAGGTCAGCGCGGGTCTGTGGCGCAGCTGGTAGCGCACCTGCATGGCATGCAGGGGGTCAGGGGTTCGAGTCCCCTCAGATCCACCATTTCGTGAGTCGAGGCATCACCGCCGAAGAGGTGCGCACGCCCATCCGGCTGCCGAGTATCGGGTCCGTCGAAAGCTCGCGGCTCGCGCCTACAGTGGAGGCATGACCGCAGCGCGGGGCCGTGACGCTCCCACCAAGTTCGACCTCCGTCGGGAGGCGACACGTCGGGAGCTGCTGCGGCTCGGGGTGGAGCGCTTCCCGATCAAGGGCTACGCGGCCACGACCGTCGAAGACATCGTCCGCGACAGCTGACGCGCGGCGCGTTCTATTTCCATTTCTCCGGCAAGGAGGACTTCTTCCTCGCCGTGCTGCGCCACCGCCGAGAGGCCCGCGACGACTGGTGGACCGTCGCCGAGGATCCGGCGCACGTGACGCTCGCCGAGGTCATCGGCGCGGCGCTGCGCGTACTCGCGATGCGCGCCGACGGGGGCACCGCGCTCTGGCTCGCGCTCATCGTCGAATTCGTGCAGTCGCTCAACGGCAAGGGGACTACCCCGCGCAACTCGCCGCGCTCTACCCCGCGTGGCTCGCCGAACTGCGCAGTTTCGTGAACGCGCTCGATGCGCGCGGCATGGTGCGCCGCGATCTCAGCGTCGACGAGCTCGCCGGCATCGTGTTCTCCCATGTGGAGGGCGTCGAGTTGCACCATCGCCTGTACGGAGCGGTTCCGGCGGGGGTCGTCGACTCCCTGTGCCGCCTCCTGGCGCCCTAGTCTCCGGCCCGTTCCCAGGCAGCGACGGGACCCGGCACGACGCGGAAGAGCGGATGCGGTGCGGGCTCCGCGTGCTGCACCCGTTCCGCGAGTCCGGGGCTGCGCATCTCGAGCTTGGCGAGCAGATGGCGCCATTCGAGGGCCAGCTGCCCGTCGGTCACCTCGAGGCGCCCCACAGCATCCGCGGGCATCCGGATGCGGTCGCGGTCGAAGCGGTAGCCGCGCGCGGTCGCCTCATCCGCGACGCCTGAGAGGTACGCACCCACCAGCCCGAGCGCATCGGGGTGCTCGCGGAACCGCTCGAGCTGCGGATGCCGCGTGTAGCCGCGCGTCGTGCCCGCGAGCACGGCTTGGGCGAGCAGGGCCTCGCGCCAGCACGCCGTGAGGCCCTGCCGATCGAGGAACCGCGGGTGCAGCGACCAGAGCCTCATGTGCGACCCCCTAGGAGCGGATCTTGCGTGCGGGCCACCACATCGCGCGGCCGAGCTCATGGCCGAGCGCCGGCACGAGCAGCGAACGCACGAGGATCGTGTCGAGCAGCACCCCGAACGCCACGATGAAGGCGAGCTGCAGCAGGAACAGGATCGGGATCACCGAGAGCGCCGCGAAGGTCGTCGCGAGCACGACGCCCGCCGAGGTGATGACACCGCCGGTGATGCCGAGACCGCGCGACATGCCGGCGCGCGCGCCGACCTTGAGGGCCTCCTCGCGCACGCGCGTCATGAGGAAGATGTTGTAGTCGATGCCGAGCGCCACGAGGAACACGAATCCGAAGAGGGCACCGCGGGGTCCGCTCCCGGCATCTGGAACACGTGGTTGAACACGAGCGCCGCGACGCCCATCGTCGCCGCGAACGACAGCACGACGGTGCCGACGAGCAGCAGCGGGGCGACGATCGCCCGCAGCAGCAGCATGAGGATCACGAGGATCACGAGCAGCACGAGCGGGATGATGAGCGTGCGATCCCGGATCGAGGCCGCCTCGGTGTCGACCGCGGTGGCCGTCGTGCCGCCGACGAGCGCCTCGTCGCCGACGGCCGTGCGCAGCTCCCGCACCGTGTCTTCGGCCTCGGCCGAGTCGGGTGCCACCGCGAGGGTTCCCTGCAACAGCACCTCACCGTCGCTCACCGTCGGATCGGATGCCGGGGCACCCGGGAAGAGCGGCTGCACCCCGTCATCCGTCACCGGCACGCTGCCGCTGGGGGAGTCCTCGCTCGAGACGGCGACCGACTCGATACGGGAGTCGGCGAGGATGAGGTCGGCCACCTCCTGCAGCCGACTCTCGTCGGTGATCACGTACACGGGGCTGCCCGAGCCGCCCGGGAAGTGCTCGCTCAGCAGCTGCTGACCGGTGCGCGCCTCCGAGCCGCCGAGCACGAGCTCGCTCTGCGGCACGCCGTCGGCCTTGAGCTGCAGCACGCCGAGGCTCGCGAGCAGCAGGGCGAGCACCGAGATGATCCAGATGGGGCGCGCGCGGCGCTCGACGAAGCGCGGCACCCGCGCCCAGATGCCCCTGGTGGGGGTGGGGTCGGCGTTCACGTCGGCGGTGTCGTAGCGCGGCATGAGCGGCCAGAACGCCACACGGCCGACGAGGGCGAGCAGGGCCGGAAGCAGCGTGAGCGCCGCGAGGATGGCGAACACGATGCCGATCGAGGCGATCGGACCGAGTGCCCGGTTCGACTCGAGCTCGCTCAGGAGCAGCATGAGCAGGCCCGCGATCACGGTGCCCCCCGAGGCGAGGATCGGCTCGAGGATCCCCGGACCGCGGCGCGCGTCGCCTGCGCCCGCGTCTCGTGATGGCGCAGCGCTTCTCGATACCGCGCGATGTAGAGCAGCGAGTAGTCGGTCGCCGCGCCGATCACGAGGATGAACAGGATGCCCTGCGTCTGCCCGCTGAGTGGGAAGACGCCCGCCTTGGCGATCCACCACACCGTCAGGAGCGCCGCGCACAACGCGAAGAGGCTCGTCGAGAGCACGATGAGGGGGAGCAGGGGTGAGCGGTAGACGATCACGAGGATCACGAAGACCGCGAGCAGCGCCACGAGCAGCAGGATCCCGTCGATGCCCGCGAACGCCGAGACGAGGTCGCCCGTGAACCCGGCGGGTCCCGTCACATACACCTCGGTGCCCGCCGGCGCGAGCTCGGCGAGGTCGGCGCGCAGTCCGTCGATCGTCTCCCCGACGTTCGCCGTCGAGTCGATCGGTACGAAGAGCTGCACGGCCACGCCATCCTCGGAGGGGATCGCGGGACTCACCTCGCCGACGACCCCGTCGAGCTCGGCGAGTTCGTCTGGCCACGCCTCCAGCTCCTGGAGCTGGGCGTCGCTGAGCGTGCCATTGCCGAGCACGAGCACGACGGCGGGAATCGCATCCGTGCCGAGGAAGTCCGACAGGCGCTCCTGCACCTGGGTCGCCTCCGCGGTTGTCGGCAGGTAGGCGGTCGGGTCGTTGGAGGAGACCTCGCTCACCTTGCCGAAGTACGGTCCGCCGATCGCCGCGACGGTGAGCCACACCAGCACGAGCAGCGCGGGGATGAGGATGCGCAGCGTGCGTCGAGTGCGGGACGGGGCGGCGTGAGACATGGTTCTCCGTTTCAGGTGGGGCGAGGTCAGCGGACGCCGAGCATGATCGCGATGATGATGAGGGTCGCGGCGAAGCCGGCGAGGTAGTTGACGAGCAGGAAGCGACGCCAGCCGCGGTTCGCGGACGCGGATGCGGCATCCGGCACCGAGCGGAACGGCCAGGCGAGCGCGATGTACGGGGCGGCGAGGATCGCCGAGAGCGTCGCGGGGAACGGGGTGAGCAGCATGAGGAGCCCCGCGGCGGTCCACAGGCCGATCGCGAGGCGCACGGTCGACGCGGCCCCCAGCACCGTCGCGATCGAGGCGATGCCCCCCGCGCGATCCGGCACGATGTCTTGCACGGCACCGAACGCGTGGCTCGCCATGCCCCACAGGAAGAACGCCACGAGCACGATCACCGTGCGGGCATCCCACGCCGCGTCCGCGGCGACGAGACCGTAGACGGCGGGGCTCGTGAAGTGGGTGCTCGAGGTGAGCGAGTCGAGCACCGGCACCTCTTTGAACCGGAGCCCCGGCATCGAGTAGGCGGCGACGGCGAAGAGCGACACGGCGAGCACGGCCCACGATGCGGGCGGGCCGAGCACCACGAGCGCCACCACGAACGGAACGCAGCCGAGGATCGCGGCGAGCAGCACCCGACGATGCGTGCGCGGCGGCAGCAGGGCCCTTCGCTGCCGCCTTTGCGCGGGTTGACGGCGTCGGAGGCGTAGTCGAACACGTCGTTGATGCCGTACATCGCGAGGTTGTACGGCACGAGGAAGAAGATCGCCCCCACCACGAACAGCGCATCGACACCGCCGCCCGCCAGCAGGTAGGCGGCCCCGAAGGGGTAGGCGGTGTTGACCCAGCTGAGCGGCCGCGAGGCGAGCAGCAAGCGCGGCAGCATCCGGTCACGCCTCGTCACGGCGCCTCCCGCGGGGGATGAGCTGCCAGACGCCCGGGAGGGCGATGGCGAGGGCGAGCGGGTAGGAGAGGTCTTCGATCGGCACGAGCCCGATGCGCAGCCCGGAGATGTGCGCGTCTGCGTAGGCGAACAACCCGGCGGCGATCATGATGTTGTCGAACACGAGGGTCAGGGCGACGAGCACGACCCCCGCGAGCACAGTCGGGAGAGTTGGGATGCCTTCCCCGCGCCGGCGGGCAGCGGCGGCTCCCGCGACGCGCAGCACGATCGCGATCGCGAGCAACCCGGCCACGAGCAGCAGGTAGCTCATCGCGCGCGCTCCCGTCGCGGCAGGCGTTCGAAGATCGCCACGAGGTTCATCGTGAGGTACGTCAGGAACGCGAGGAACAGCTCCTCGAGCGGGAGCTCCGGCCCCAGCAAGATGCCCGTCATGGCCCAGGTCGGCGCGCGCGAGAACACCCCGAGCGCGATGCCCACCACGTCGGCCACGAGCAGCAGGGCGACGCCGATCACGAGCACCCACGCCGCACGGCGCGCGTCCCGCCAGAAGAACAGCCTCCAGCGTCGATCCACGAGCACCATGCACGCGCTCGCGGCCAGCAGGCACAGCAGATAGATCGGGCTCATGCGCGCGCCCCGACCGGCTCGGCGACGGGGGAGGCACTGCGGTCACCGCGCACGCGCTTGAGCACGAGCTCGGCGCTGATGAGGCACATCGGAACGCCGATGCCGGGGATCGTGCTGCCGCCGGCGTGCAGCAGACCTGCGGTGCGCCGGGATGCGTTGGGGGCGCGGAAGAACGCGCTCTGCCGCAGAGTATGGGCGGGTCCCAGTGCGCTGCCACGCCAGGAGCTCAGCTCGCCCGCGAAGTCGGCGGGTGTGACCGTGCGGCGCACCACGATGCGGTCGGCGAGGTCGTTCGCTCCCGTCCAGGAGGCGATCTGGGCGATGACGCCGTCGACGAAGCGCTCGACGCGGGGGTCGCCCGCTCCGTCGATCCCGCCGTGGCCCGTCGTGGTGTCGGCGGCGACCGGCACGAGCACGAACAGGTTCTCGTGATCGGGCGGAGCGACATCCGGATCCGTCTCGCTCGGCTTGCCGATGTAGAGCGACGGGTTCGTCGGGAACCCGGTGGCGGTCGAGGCCACCGAGACGAACGCTCCTCCCAGTCGTCGGCGAGCAGCAGCGTGTGGTGTGCGAGCTGCGGCAGCCGCCCGCGCACACCGAGCATCGCGAGCACGGCACCGGGACCGGGATCCCGCCGCGCCCACCAGCGCTCGTCGCGCTCTCGGTGGCGTGCGTCGAGCAGCTGCGTGTCGACGTGGTGCAGATCGGCCGTCGTCACGACGAGGTCGGCGAGCTGGGTGCGCAGCGCGCCGTCCGCATCCCGATAGCGCACCCCGCGGGCGCGCCCGTCGACCGTCATGATGCTCTCGACGCGCGCCCCGGTGTGCAGCTCGGCACCCGCGGCCTCGGCCAGACGCACGAAGCTCTGCACGACGGCCGCGAAGCCGCCCATCGGATACAGCACGCCCTCGTCGACGTCGAGGTGGCTCATGAGGTGGTACATGCCCGGCACCCGCAGGGGCCGCCGAGGAACACGGCCGGGTAGCCGAGCAGCCGGCGGAGGCGGGACTCCCGCGTGTGGGCGCGGATCTCACCGTCGAGCGAGCGCAGCAGCATGCGTGCCAGCCGTGGCAGGCCGCCGAGCACCTCACGGGCGAGGAAGGGGCGCATCGAGTCGAAGGAGCTGTAGAGGAAGCGCCGCAACGCGAGGTCGTAGGTGGCGCCCGCGGAGTCGAGATACCGCGCGAGGTCGCGCTCGGATGCCGGATCGAGCGCCATGAGGGCGGCGCGCGCGGGCACGGACCCCGCGGGCAGATCGAAGGGGGTGGCGTCGCCCTCGAAGTACGCCCGGTAGCCGGGGTCGAGTGTGCGCAGCTCGAGCTGCTCGGCCATCGAGGTGCCGAGCAGCCGATAGAAGTGCTCGAAGACCTCGGGCATGAGGAACCATGAGGGCCCGGTGTCGAAGCGGAAACCGTCGCGCTCCCACGACCCGGCACGACCGCCGAGCGCGTCGCGCGCCTCGAACAGCGTCACGCGGTGTCCGTCGGCGGCCAGCAGGGCGGCGCTCGCGAGCCCCGAGATGCCGCCGCCCACCACGATCGCGTCGCGCGCGGTCATCGGCGTCCGCCCACCGGCAGCAGTCGCCACCGCGCCGCGAGCGCGAGCTTGACGGCGTTCGGCACCGAGATGCGCCGCGCGGCGAGTTGCTCGGCGGGGGTGCGTTCGATGCGCCGCAGCAGCTCGGCGAAGAATGCGGTGGCGAGCAGCACCGGGCGCCGGCAGTCGCCGGGCAGCACGCGTACGGCGGCACGCGCGGCGTCGAGGTCGGAGCGGATGTCGGCCACGACGGCCGCCTTGCTCGCCTCGGTGAGTCCGTGCTCGCGCAGCTCGGGCAGGTACGACCGCGAGAGCTCGGCGCGATCGTGACCGAGGTCCCGCAGGAAGTTCACCTTCTGGAACGCCGCCCCCAGGCGCGCGGCGCCCTCCTCGAGCACGGCCTCGGCATCCGGGGTGGGGGCGCGACCGGCGAGGAACACCCGCAGGCACATGAGGCCGACGACCTCCGCCGATCCGTGCACGTAGCGACGGTACTCCTCCTCGTCGAAGGCCACCTCGTCGAGGTCGCGCCGCATCGAGGCGAAGAAGTCCCGCGTGAGCTCGGGCTCGATCCGCGCCCGCCGGGCCACCTCGGCGAAGGCGTGAACGACGAGGTTGGCGCTGAAGCCGCTCGCGACCGCGCGCTCGGTCTCGGCCTCGAGCTCGTCGAGGGCCCGGCGCTGGGTGGACGCGTCGAGGCCCGCCTCGCCCGCGGTGCCGTCCACGATCTCGTCGGCCACCCGCACGAGCGCGTAGATCGTGCCGATGTCGGTGCGGCAGCGGGCCGGGAACATGCGGGTCGCCAGGCCGAACGAGGTCGAGTAGCTGCGGATCACCGGGCCGCCGCGCGGCGTGCCGTGTCGGTGTAGAGCTCGAGCGGGCTCCGTCGCTTCATGCGTGCCGCTCCATCGCCTGATCGGCGGCGCGGCACAGCGCGTGCTCGAGCTGGGCGGGCAGCCCTGCGGTGTGGATGAGACGCACCGCGTGGTCGCGCTCGCGGCGGATCTCGGCCTCGAAACTCGCGCGGGCTCCCGAGGTCTCGAGCGCGTGCCGCAGGGCGTCCGCGCCGCGCTCGTCGAGCCCCGGATCCCCGAAGCCGGCGGCCGCCGAGCGCCACGGTTCGGTGTCGCGCGCGAACGCGACGAGCAGGGTCTGCTTGCCCTCGCGCAGGTCACCGCTCGCGCTCTTGCCGGTGCGCTCGGGGTCGCCGAAGACGCCTAGCAGGTCGTCTTGCATCTGGAACAGGATGCCGAGTGAGCGCCCGACCGCGCCGAGGCGCTCCTCGATCTCGACCCCGGCATCCGCGAGCACCGCCGCCGCGCGCAGCGGCAGCTCGAGCGAGTAGTGGGCGGTCTTGTCGGCCATCATGTCGCGGATGTCGCCCACACTCGGGGTCGTGAGTCCGACCGCGTAGGCCACGTCGGCGAGCTCGCCCGCGGCGGCCCGGAAGATGCTCTCGTCGAGCAGCTCGGCGATGCGGTCGGCGCGTCGACGGTCGAGGTCGGGGAGCACGCCCATGCGCAGCGCCGACATGAGCAGCAGGTCGCCCGCGAGGATGCCGGCGGTCTCGCCCCACCGCTCGGCGGCGACGGGCCCGAGCCCCGCCGCTAGGCCGCCGTTGCGGAAGGCGCCGACGAGGTTCGGGGCGCCCCGGCGCTCGTCGTCGCCGTCGATGATGTCGTCGTGCACGAGCAGAGCCGTGTGCAGCAGCTCGATCGCGACGGCGAGCTGGATGGCGGGTTCGTCGTGCGCGTTGGTGAGCTGCGTGTAGCTCGACAGCAGCAGCTGGGGGCGCACGCGCTTGCCGCCCGAGACGGCCGTGCGCATGGTGCGCCACAGCTCCGCGTAGTGCGGCGAGTGTCGTGTCGCACGGGCCGCTCCGCGGTTCACGAAATCGTGCAGCCGCACCTCGACCTCGCCGAGGGCGGCGACCGTGCGTTCCTCGGGGGTCACGCGGCGCGCGCCTTCGTGAAGAGCTCGAGCAGCTCGACCTGCAGCACCATCCAGGGGCTGAACGCCCACGGCGTGGCGCGGGCCGACGCGGCGAGTTCGTCGGGGTGCACCCACACGTGGTCCATGACCTCCGCGGGGGACGGCTGCAGTTCGGAGGCGATGCGGGCCGTGTAGACGGGGCATACCTCGTGCTCGACGACGCCGGCGGGGTCGGTGGCGCGGTAGCGGAACAGGGGCAGTTCGAGCCTCAGCTCGGTCAGTTGCACCCCCAGTTCGCGTATGCCGTGGCGCCGCACGGCGTCGGCCACCGGTTCGCCGGGCAGCGGGTGGCCGCAGAACGAGTTCGTCCAGACCCCCGGCCAGCTGCGCTTCGAAAGCGCGCGGCGCGTGACGAGCAGACGGCCCGCGCCGTCGAGCAGATAGCAGGAGAACGCGAGGTGGAGCGGAGTGTCGGCGCCGTGTACGGCGTCTTTGGCCACCCGGCCGATCTCGGCCCCCTCGGGGGAGAGCAGTACCACGTCGTCCATCTCGTCCTCCAAGCGTTTTCCCAGGTTAGCTAGCCAAGTAAGTATTCAGCGTAGCTAAATACTTCGCGAAAGGCTAGCGTACTGTTCATGAGCACGCAAGAGACCCCGCCCGAGGTCGCGATGCGTCTGCACGATCCCCGCGTCATCGACCGTGCGGGTCGACTGCTGCAGCTCCAGGGCATCGACGAGAACGAGCTCGGCCAGATCGTGCGCGTGATGGATGCCATGTTCCGGTGGCGCGAGGCGGAGCAGCGGGTGAGCGCCGCGTCGCGCCGCTACATGCGGCTCGGCGACAACGACATGAAGGCCCTGCGCTTCGCGATCGTGATGTCCGACAAGAACGAGCACGTCACGGCGCGCGACATCGCCCGTCACCTGAACATCTCGAGCGCGTCGACGACCAAGCTGCTCGACCGGCTCGAAGCCGGAGGCCACATCCGGCGCACGCCGCATCCCACCGACCGCCGGGCGCTCGCCGTCGTGGTCGACCCCGAGACGCGGGCGGCCGCCGAGGCCACCGTCGGGCGCGAGCACGCCCGCCGCTTCCGCGTCGCGGCGGCCCTCGCTCCCGAGGAGCGTGAGATCGTCATCCGCTTCCTCGATCAGCTCAGCATCACGACCGAGGGTGAATGGAGCGACGCGCCCTTCGCCCACGCCGACGGCCCCGACGCGATCGAGGTGGCGGACGCCGCCCCGGAGAGTCGGACGACCCCGAGGGCGCCGCCGCCCGCTAGCATCTGGGCATGTCACCGCAACGGCGCGGCGGCATGCCGACGCGGGCCACGCGTCTCAACCACCATCCGGCCCCGTACCCGACACGCGCGGGCCGGTGAGAGAATCCTATGAAGATCTGGTCCCTCCACGGCGACGGCAAGTCGGTCGCCCCCGGTGAGGTCGTCGCTCCCTCGGAGCGGTTGAACTGGCCGGCGACGATCGCGATCGGCGTGCAGCACGTCGTCGCCATGTTCGGAGCCACATTCCTGGTGCCGGTGCTCACCGGCTTCCCGGTGCCCACCACCCTCTTGTTCTCGGGCGTCGGAACCCTGCTGTTCCTGATCATCACGCGCAACAAGCTGCCGAGCTACCTCGGATCGTCGTTCGCCTTCATCGCGCCGGTCACGGCCGCGACGGCGAGCGCGGGCATGGGGTCGGCGCTCGCGGGCATCGTGGCGGTCGGCATCCTGCTGGCGATCGTCGGCGTCATCGCGAACGTCACGGGCACCGGCTGGATCGACAAGCTCATGCCGCCCGTCGTGGCCGGGGCGATCGTCGCGCTCATCGGGTTCAACCTCGCGCCCGTCGCGTGGTCGAACTTCGAGCAGGGCCCGCTCGTGGCCGCCATCACCCTCACCGCGGTCGTGCTGTTCAGCGTGCTGTTCCGCGGCTTCCTCGGGCGGATCTCGATCTTCCTGGGTGTCGTCGTGGGCTACATCGCGGCGGCGCTGCTGGGTGAGCTCGACCTCTCGGCCGTCGAGAAGGCCGACTGGATCGGGCTGCCGACCTTCCACCTGGCCGACTTCGCATCCGCGGGCACCTGGTCGGCGATCGCGATGTTCCTGCCGGTCGTGCTCGTGCTCATCGCCGAGAACGTCGGCCACGTGCGCGCCGTCGCGGCCATGACCGACAAGTCGGTCAACGCCTCCACGGGCAAGGCGCTCATCGCCGACGGTGTCGCCACGACGCTCGCCGGTTTCTTCGGCGGATCCGGTACCACCACCTACGGCGAGAACATCGGCGTCATGGCGGCCACCCGTGTGTACTCGACGGCCGCCTACTGGGTGGCCGGTGCCACGGCGATCCTGCTGAGCCTCTCGCCCAAGATCGGTGCGCTGTTCAACTCGATCCCTGCGGGCGTGCTCGGCGGCGTGACCACGGCCCTCTACGGGCTCATCGGCATCATCGGCATCAAGATCTGGGTCGACAACCGCGTGGACTTCTCGCGGCCCGTCAACCAGTACACCGGCGCCGTGGCCCTGGTCATGGCGATCGCCGGCTTCTCGATGAGCTGGGGCGACTTCACCCTCGGCGCGATCGTGCTCGCCACGGCCGCCGCGCTCGTGATCTACCACCTCGGCAACCTCATCGCGCGGGTGCGCAAGACGGGCGCCGACGACGGCGGGCCCATTCCCGCGGTCGGCCAGCTCGGCGGCGACCCGCAGTAGCCGCGGCAGTTGATCGGGGCGGGGCGACCCGCCCCCGATCAGCTCGAGAAGGCGTTCGCGACGTTCACGATCACGATCACGAAGATGCCCACGAAGATCGTGACGAAGGCGACAGCGCCCGCGATGAGCCCCCACACCATCCGCGGCATCCGCCCACGCAGACGGGCTCCGTCGGGGGCGACGGTTCCCGCGGCGTCGAACTGCAGGTCTGGGGCGGCGCGCTCGTCGGCGTAGAGATCCGTGCGGTCCCAGGTCTTCGCCCCCACCGTGGCGCGGATGTGTGCGAAGCGCTGCCAGACCGCAGGGTCGGTGAGGTCGAAGCCGCCGGGCTTGTAGACGATGAGCCGATCGTCGCGCAGCTCGACGTCGAGGTCGCCCGTCTCGTCGATGAGCAGCGCCATCAGGTCGGGCGTGAAGACGTAGAGCGCGTCGCGTTCGTAGCCGGAGGGCGCGTACAGGCGGAACCGGCTGTCGAAGTCGCCCTCGAGCGAGAGATGCTGGTTCGCCGCCGGGCGGCGCAGCAGGCTCGAGAAGGGCCCGCGGTCGTTGCTGCGGGCATCGAGCACCATGTGGGGGACCCGGCGGGGCAGGGTGATCGCGAGGTAGCCGAGTTCGAGACTGCGCTCGGGGGTCGACACGCTCATCGTCGTGGTGACCGTCCAGCCGCCGCGCCGCTCGGTCCTCGATGCCGAGCGGTTGCCGCCCGTGATACGACCGGCCTCCCAGCCTTCGCCCGTCACGCGATCGCGTCCCACTCCCGACGACACCTGCTCCCACAGGCCTACGGATGCCGGCGGGGCGGCCGTCTCGTCATAGCGCCAGCCGTTGGCGGCGGCGAAGGAGCGCAGGTCACGGGTGGCGGCGAGCTGGTCGAGCGCGGTGGTCACGTGTTCACCCTAGGGGCGCCGGCAACCGCGTCGACGTCAAGGGGTGGCGAGCCGGAGCGCCCCGACCAGCAGCAGCGCACCGGCGAACCACGCCGCCGCGCTCGCGCCGAACACGAGGACGAGCACCACGCCGACGGCTGCGAGCAGCACCGCGGTGACGGCAGTGGCGGGGTGCGCAGGCGTCGTGGGGCGCCCGGGGTCGGCGGCGGCCTCGCGGCGTCCCACGACCGCGACGAGCAGGGCCACGACGACGAGCACGCTCGCGATCCACACCGGCCGCGTGAGCCACCAGGCCTCGGTGAGCGGGGCAGGCAGTTCGTCGCCGACCGTCACGAGCAGCACACCCGCGAGGCCGATGAGCACGAGCATGTGCCAGGAGTAGATCGTCATGGCGCGGGCGCCGATGGCGGACACCGCCGTCGCGACCCCGCGGATGCCGTGCAGCCGCCGCAGGGCAGGACGCGCGAGCTGGAACAGGCACAGCTGCGCGACGCCGAGCAGCACGAGGGCCGCGGTCGGCGGGTTGAGGTTGTCGAACAGGTCGAAGGAGTACACGCCGTTGACGCAGAGCGCCGCGAGTGTTCCGAGTGCGACGGCCGCGACCGCGAGCAGCGTGCGGCGGTTCGTCGACACGCGGCCGTCGGCGAGGTGGAAGCCGAGCTGCTGCAGCAGCAGCCACACGAACAGCAGGTTGGCGAAGCCGAGCGCCTCGATGCCGGTGGTGATGCGTGTCGCATCGACCGCGACGACGAGCGCGGCGAGGGCGGCCACCGCGACGCGCGGGGCGGCACGGTGCGCCGCGGTCATGAGCGGCACGAGCGCCGTGCACAGCAGGTAGACGCCGAGGAACCACAGTGGCTGGCTCATGCGGAAACCGGCGACGGCCACCATGTCGGCGGCACGCCGCTCAGGCTCAGCACGAGCAGCACCACCGCGGTGACGCCCATCGCACCGAGCGCGGGCGGCAGCAGCCGTCGCATCCGCAACGCCAGATAGTCGGAGGCCGACACGCCGCGCGTGCGCAGGCGACTCCACTGCGTGACGCTCGAGAAGCCGCCCAGCACGAAGAACAGCGGCATGATCTGCACGAACCAGGTGAGCGCGGC